>NZ_OUNG01000001.1 GCF_900343155.1 Lactimicrobium massiliense | reverse complement strand
GATAGACTTCTGCCATGGTCAGAAGAAGTCCATCAAAAGCTTGGTATGTAAAACCATTCCCATTGACACCGTTAAGTGTACCTGGAAATGGTTTTTATCATAGGTACGGATTATCGAGCGCTTACTAAGTACTCGATAATCCTGCCTGTTAAAACGGCAGTTACGCTGACATGATGAGTCCAGAAAATACAGGGATTTCCGGGACTGATGAAAGATAACTAAAAAATCATATTCCTTTCATCTGAATGCGCTATCATTTATATATCATAAGGAGGAATATATGGCTCATTTTCGAGATGGTTTTCTCTGGGGCGGTGCTACGGCAGCCAACCAGGTAGAAGGTGGATGGGACAAAGATGGCAGAGGTCCTGCAAAAACGGATGTAACGACGGGAGGCTCCTATAAAGAACCTCGTTATATCACGTACATTGACAAGGATGGCAAACCAGGAAAGATGAATCAGTTTGCGCATCTGCCGGAAGGTGCACATTATGCTGTGCTGGATGGCGTTCATTATCCGAATCATAATGCTGTTGATGAATATGACCGTTATAAGGAAGATATTGCGCTTTTTGCTGAGATGGGATTCAAGGTATACAGAATGTCCATTTCCTGGAGCCGTCTCTATCCACGTGGTGACGAAAAGACACCAAATCCGGCTGGCATTGAACATTACCGCAAGGTGTTTGAGGAGCTGCACAAGTACAATATTGAACCGCTGGTTACGATCTGGCACTTTGATACACCTTTGTATCTGGAACAGAACTATGACGGCTGGAACAATCGTCAGCTGATTGATTTCTATGTCCGCTTTGCGACAACCTGCTTCACTGAATATAAAGGCCTTGTTCATTACTGGCTGACATTCAATGAGATTAATAATACTTGTGCATTTATTCCGATGAAAAAAGAAATGCTTCATATGGATAAGGCACAGGAAGATGCCGAATATCAGGAAGCATACCAGCAGCTGCACTATCAGCTTGTGGCCAGTGCCAAGGCTGTACAGATTGGCCATGCCATCGATCCTGACAACATGATCGGCTGCATGCTTTCCACTTCCTGCTCTTATCCGGGTACATGCGATCCGAATGATGTCCTTGCTAATGAACATAACTGGGAGAATGCGACGTACTACTGCGGAGATGTCCATGTCTTTGGAAGATATTCTCCGTTTGCACAGAGACTGTGGCGCATTCATGATGTTCATCTCGACATTACGGAACAGGATCTTGCCGATCTGGAAGCCGGCACCGTTGACATGTATACATTCAGCTATTATTCATCCGGTGTTGTGACAACACATAAAGTTGATGAAAAGGTTGGAGGCAACTTCTCCAATGGGGCCAGAAATCCTTATCTGCAGTATTCTGACTGGGGATGGTCACTGGACCCGACTGGTCTTGAATACTTCCTTGAGAAGATCTATGACCGTTATCGTCTGCCTCTGATGGTAGTGGAGAATGGTCTTGGTGCATATGACAAGGTTGAGCCGGATGGCAGTATCCATGATCAGTACCGGATTGATTATCTGCGCCCGCATATTCAGGCGATGGACAGGGCAATTGAGAACGGCGTTGATCTGATTGGCTATACGACATGGGGATGCATTGACGTTGTCTCAGCCGGAACTGGTGAAATGAGAAAGCGCTATGGCTTCATCTATGTTGATATGGATGACGAAGGAAAGGGTACACTTAACCGCAGCCGCAAGGATTCGTTCTACTGGTACAAGAAGGTTATTGCGTCCAACGGTGCTGACCTGGATTAACATCGTTTCCATGTAACTCTCAAAGCTCTGGGCTGCCAGAGCTTTTTATCTTGGCGGCAGAGCACCTGGAAATTCCTGTTTTTCAGTGCTTTCAGCTATAAATAATGGTTGACTGGAAGAATGGCTGGACGTAAAATAAAAGTCGGCATCTCATGCCAAATGTAGCCCCGGAAACTACATATGGAGGATGAAATATGCGTCAGACAACGATGGCTAAGCCAAACGAAGTCAAGCGTCAGTGGTATGTGGTAGACGCCACTGACTGTGTCCTGGGACGTCTTGCTTCTCAGGTCGCAACAGTATTAAAGGGCAAGAACAAGCCGATTTACACACCTAATGTTGACTGCGGCGATTATGTGATCGTCATTAATGCAGATAAGGTTCGTATCACTGGTGATCAGGATTTCAAGAAGTTCTACTTCTCTCATTCCCAGTATCCGAATGGTCTGCGTGTCAGAAGCACAAAGGTGATGCGTGAACAGTATACAGTTGAGTGGGTCACAAAGGCGATCACTGGTATGCTGCCGCATAACAAGCTCGGTGATCAGATGCGCAAGCATGTATTCGTTTATGAGGGTGCTGAACATCCTCATGCAGCTCAGAAGCCTGTTGAGCTGAAGATTAAGTAAGGAGGATAAGGACAATGGCAGGTAAGAAGAAAGTTACTTACATCGGAACAGGACGCCGCAAGCAGTCCGTTGCCCGTGTCTTTATGACTCCGGGTACAGGTGTGATCACAGTTAATGGACGCACTCTGGAAGAGTATCTCCCGCAGGCTACTCTGCGTATGGAGGTCAATGCTCCGCTTGTACTGACTGAGACAAAGGGTCAGTTTGACATCAAGATCAATGTTTATGGCGGCGGTTATGCTGGCCAGGCTGGTGCTATGCGTCATGGCATCTCCCGTGCTCTGCTGGAAGCCAGTGCAGATTACAGACCTGCACTGAAGAAGGCTGGATTCCTCACACGTGATTCCCGTATGAAGGAACGTAAGAAGTACGGTCTGAAAGCTGCTCGTCGTGCACCGCAGTTCAGCAAGCGTTAATCAGAGTATGGCTTGGAAAACCTGGAGAGAGTTCTTCAGGTTTTTTTGTGCTTTCATGCAGAGACAATTTTCGGATACCAGAAAAGCTTCTGGGCAAGAGTACATATAACAGTGTGTACAGATATGAGAATTGACACGGGAAAAGGATATTTATATTTGGCTCTTATTTTCTTTGGCTTGTTTTTCTGGTTTTGCTACAATGGCGACTGAAAGATTGTGTGAAGGATGAAAGATATGGAGCGCAGGGAATTGCTGCATGCTTTGATGGATCTTGGTGAGCTGATGTTAGTCAGCGGCGGTGAGGTGAAACGGGTAGAGGATACGATTACCCGCATGGGTGTGGCGTCTGGCGCTGCCAGGATGAATGTCTTTGTCATTACCAGCAGTATTGTTGTGACGATGGAAGATCCTGACGGTTGTGAATATACAGAGACAAAACGTGTTCTGATGAGTACTGCGAATCATTTCCGTCGTCTGGAGCAGCTGAATCAGCTGAGCCGTTCCTTCTGCAGCAGGCCGTGCACTGCGGCAGTGCTTCATGAGCGGATTGAAGAGATCCGGAACCAGAAAGAGAAAATATTCTGGCTGTATTTTGGCAGTGTGATGGGAGCTGCGGCTTTTGCCATCTTCTTTGGGGGAACGCTTGTGGATGGTATTGCCTCCGGCCTGATGGGACTGTTTGTCTCTCTGCTTGTGAGCTATCTGGAGCCATACTGCCCCAATGCCGTATCATTTAATCTTCTGACAAGTTTCCTGTGCGGATTTGGCATTTGTCTCCTTGGCCGTGCCATTCCAGGCCTGCATGCAGATATGATTATGATTGGTGATATCATGCTGCTGATTCCCGGTATTCCAATGACGAATTCCATTCGGGATGTACTGGTCGGGGATACGATCAGCGGTACGCTGCGCCTGACGGAAAGCATGGTGCGGGCAGCGGTGATTGCGGCTGGCTTTATGCTTGCCATCATGGCAGCAGGGAGGCTTTAAGATGCAGACAGTTCTGATTCAGCTGGCCGCGGCTTTCTTTGGATCGCTTGGCTTTTCCATCATGTTCCGGGTACGGGGGAAGCTGCTTCTGCCGGCCAGCCTTGGCGGCCTGTTTACCTGGAGCATCTATCTGTTTTTGTTTCATATCACGCATCATGTCTTTGCGCCCTGCCTGGCAGCATCTGCATTTGCGGCAGGCTATGCAGAAGTTCTTGCCCGCCTGCTGCATGCGCCGGCAACGCTGTTTGTCATTCCTTCTGCGATCCCGTTGATTCCAGGATCCTATCTGTATTACGGTATGCTGGCGGCAGTGCAGAACCGCATGGAAGAGTTTCAGCAACAGTTTTTTGTCATGATGGAATTTGCCATTGCCATTGCTCTGGGCATGAGTATCATCTGGACGGTAATCTATATGAGCAGCCGTTTCCATCACCATCGGACAGCCGGATAATGTCTGGCTGTTTTTCTTTTGCAGGATTACAATGCTATATGAAAGGGGTTTCATATATGGAACGAGCACAGGGTTATATCCGGTTTGAGAATGCAGTCAGAATCTATGGCAGCTCCAGTACTGCAGTGCATGCTCTGGATGGTGCCAGCTTTACGATTGATCAGGGAGAATTCTGTGTGATTCTTGGTTCTTCCGGGGCTGGCAAGACGACCCTGCTGAATATGCTCGGGGGCATGGACCGGCTGACATCGGGGCATATTTATCTGCAGAATAAAGAGATCAGTGCCTTCACAGATAAAGAACTGACAGAGTACCGCCGCCATGATGTTGGCTTTGTCTTTCAGTTCTATAATCTGATTCCGAATCTGACAGCTCTGGAGAATGTGGAGATTGCAGCGCAGCTTTGTGACCATCCCATTCCTGCCAGGCAGGCTCTGGAAATGGTTGGGCTGCAGGACCGTATGCATAATTTTCCTTCTGAGCTGTCCGGCGGGGAGCAGCAGCGCACGGCCATTGCCCGTGCTTTGGCAAAGAATCCATCATTGCTGCTGTGTGATGAACCTACGGGTGCCCTTGACTATAAAACTGGCAAGGCAGTGCTGAAGATGCTGTATGAGCTGAGCAGACAGAGGGGTACAACGGTTGTCATCATCACGCACAATCAGGCGATTGCGCCGATGGCAGACCGCATCATTCACATGCAGAGCGGCAGAATTCTGGATGATGTCAGGAATGGGCATATCCAGAATGTGGATGAGATTGTCTGGTGAGGATCATGAAAGGGATTGGTAAGCTGACCAGACGGTCTATTCTCAGCTTTCCGGGGCGCTGGCTTGCCCTGGTGCTGATTGTGATGCTTGGTGCCGGTTTCTTCTCTGGCCTGCGTATTACCCGTCATGCCATGGGGACGCTTGCCCAGAATTACTTCTCACAGCAGAATCTGTATGATTACCGGCTGTATTCTTCCCTTGGCTTTACGGATAAGGAGGTCAGTGCACTTGCGGATCTGGATGGTATCGGACAGGCGGAAGGACAGAAGAGTCTTGCTTCCATGGGTGCATTCTCAGGACGCAGAGATGTATATACGGTTTTGCTCTGCCGGAAAAGATCAATGTGCCGGCGCTGACTGCCGGCCGCATGCCGGCAGATTCATCCGAGTGCCTGGGGGATGACAATTTCTTTGACAAACAAGATCTTGGCAAGACTGTTACACTGGAAACAGATGATCTGAAAAGAAAGGAATATACGATTTCCGGACTTTGTTCTTCGCCGCTGTATATTGGCAATGATCGTGGTACAGCATCGATCGGGACGGGCTCTGTTCAGGCATTTGTCTATGTGATGGATGATGTTTTTGGTGATGCCTGTACAGAGGTGGATCTGACCCTGCTGGAAAAGGCAGATGCGTACAGTCAGGCATATGATGATCTTGTATCGGAATTTCAGGATGAGGTGGAGAAAAAGTGTGTTCAGGTGTCCGATGAACGTTATCATACACTGCTGGCAGATCATTTTCTGACGGAATGGTCTGGTGAGGCTGCCGGCATCGTTTCACCAAAGACATATGTACTGACGCGGAAAGATAATGCCGGCTATGTGAGCTTTCAGAACGATGCATCGATTGTCAGCGGTATTGCCAGCCTGTTTCCGGTATTCTTCGTACTGATTGCGATGCTTGTATGCGTGACGACAATGACCCGCATGGTGGAAGAGGAACGCGGCATGATTGGCACACTGAAGGCACTTGGTTTTTCTGACGGTGCCATCACGGCAAAGTATCTGCTGTATGCAGGCAGTGCCTCCCTGCTAGGATGGATCATTGGCTTTTTCGGCGGTACATGGGCACTGCCGCAGATTTTCTGGAAAGCCTATCAGGTCAGCTATCATTTTGCCCGGATGCCGTATGTGTTTTCTGGTTCTCTTGCAGGAGGAACACTGGCGGTGACAATGGCAGGAATGCTTGCCTGTACGTGGTACAGCTGCCATCATGAGCTGAAAAGTACTCCTGCTGCTTTGATCAGACCGCTGCCGGCACGCCATGGCCGTCATCTGTTCCTGGAACGTTTTTCAATCTGGCAGCGTCTTTCCTTCCTGCAGAAGATTTCCCTGCGCAATGCTTTCCGCTATCCGCAGCGTCTGGTCATGTTTGTGACAGGCATTGCCTGCTGCACGGGACTGCTGGTAACCGGCTTTGGCGTCAGGGATTCCATGATTGGGATTTCTTCTTTGCAGTTTGACGGGATTCAGACGTATGACATGGCATTGTCTTTTGCCAGTGGGAAACAGGATCAGGTGGAAAGCGGACTGCAGCAGAAAGAACATATCAATGGTATGCTGGCGGGCAGGGAAACGATTGTCACGGCAGGCAGTGATGTGCAGATGAACGGGGTGCATCTGTACCAGTTTGCCGATGGGGATGATTTTGGTTCATACTGGCATCTGATGCAGGATGGCAAACCGGTTTCGTATCCGCCGGAAGGAGAAGCGGTTATCAGCAGTTCGATCTCCCGCCGTCTTCATCTGCAGAAGGGGGATGCACTTGTTATGACAGACAGTGATCATAACCGGCTGACGGTGAAAGTCGCAGGTGTTTTTGACAGTTACATCGGAAGTTTTGTCATCATGAACAGTGATGCTGTCATGGATGGAAGTACATGGCAGACGAATATATTCCTTCTGAAATGCAGTGACAGTTCGGATGACTTTGCAAAGGAACTGACATCCATCAGTGGAGTTACCGGACTGGAAAGGCTGCAGCAGACAAGGCATACGGTGGACAGAGCTTTGTCCTGCCTGCACTATATCATTGCTTTGATTGTGGTTCTCTCCGGTGCCCTTGCCTTTGTTGTCATCTGCAATCTGACCAGTATCAATATCGCTGAAAGAAGCCGGGAGATTGCAACCGTTGAAGTGCTTGGCTTCTATCCCGGTGAGACGTACAGTTATGTACTGCGTGAAAATATCATTCTTTCTGTTCTTGCCGGCCTGCTTGGCTTGCCGGCAGGCACTCTGTTTGTCCATGCTGTAATGGCACGCATTGTGGTTGATGCAATGTCGTTTGATGTTCATGTATCTCTGCGTTCATACGTGCTTTCGTTTGCTGTGACGATGCTTTTTGCCATGGTTGTCAATGTGCTGATGCGGCGCGTGATCCGCAGGATCAATATGGCAGAGTCGCTCAAGGCGGTAGAGTAAAGAGGCATCATTCTGCGAAAATCCGGAAAAGAATGATATTCATGGTTTTATTCTGAAAAAATGGAAAAATAATTTGCAATATTCTGCAATTCTGACCGCCTTTTTCATGGGAATTGCTTTATTCATAGCAGGATGGTGGTATCATGGTGCCATTGTCCTTTGGGGCATTGGTGACGGGACTGGCACTGTTTGTGCAGGTCAGGCTGGCTTCATGTCCTGTACCGCTGCTTTCGCCTCACCGTCTGTATCATACTTTTCATCAGAAGTTTCCGGATCTGGAAACAGCAGAAATCAGATGGAGGATGTTCCGTCAGAAGGCGTCGCAGGGATCTCTGTTTCATCGCAAATAGAGGGCGGACTGCCGCCAGTGTAAAGGAGGATTGGGTATGAATACGAAAAATGATATGCTTGAAGGAAAGATTGGAAGACAGATCCTTCTTTTTTTCTTTCCTATTATGTTTGGATCTCTGTTCCAGCAGCTTTACAACACAGTCGATGCGATCGTTGTCGGAAACTTTGTCGGCAAGGAAGCTCTTGGTGCAGTAGGGGGCTCTACCGGTACTGTCATCAATCTTCTGGTGGGCTTTGTTGTCGGCCTGAGTTCCGGTGCGACAGTTGTCATTGCCCAGTATTATGGCAGCCGCCAGGAGGAAGGCGTGCGCAAAGCAGTAGACAGTTCCATGTACCTGTCACTCATCCTGGGCATTGTTTTTACTATTGGCGGTATTCTGCTGGCACCTTCCATCCTGCATCTGCTGAAAGTGCCGGATTCCATTTATGGCTATTCTCTGATCTATATGCGCCTGTATCTGGCCGGTATGGTACCCTCACTGATCTATAACAACGGAGCCGGTATTCTGCGTGCCGTTGGTGATTCCAAACGCCCTTTGTATTTTCTGGTAGCATCCTGTCTCACCAATATTATACTTGATATCCTGTTTGTCGTTGGCTTTCACTGGTCCGTTGCCGGAGCCGCCATCGCTACGGTGCTTTCGGAAGTTGTTTCCTGTGCTCTGACACTGTGGGTGCTTGCCAGAACGGAAGATATCTATGCTTTTAAGATGCGCGATCTGTCCGTGGACTGGAAGGTGCTGGCGAGTGTGATTGTCATCGGTTTTCCGGTTGGCATTCAGTCCTGCCTGTATTCCATCGCCAATCTGTTCATTCAGTCCAGCGTCAATGGCTATGGCACGGATACGGTGGCAGCATTCACTGCCTTTGGCAAGATTGATGCTTTGTTCTGGAATTCTTCTGCGGCACTTGGCCAGGCTGTGCTGACATTCTGTGGCCAGAACTTTGGGGCAGGCAAGATTGACCGGGTAAAGAAGGGAATTCACAGAGGACTGCTGATGTATGTCATTGGTGCCGGGGCAATTTCTCTGGGATGCATGCTGCTGGGCCGCTGGATCTACCGGCTGTTTACACCGGATGCAGGTGTTATCAATATTGGCATGCAGATGCTGTGGTACATGTGTCCGTTCTGGGTGACATTCTGTGGTGTTGAGATTCTATCATCATCCATGCGTGCATGCGGTGACTCGATTGTCCCTATGGCCATGACTGCGATTGGCGTAGGGGCCTTCAGAATCCTGTGGATCCTGTTTTTCCCTGCCTCCCGTCTGTTTGATACTCTCGTTTGTTATCCGATCAGCTGGATCGCAACATCAATCATGTTTTTCCTGTATTACTTCCAGGGCGGCTGGCTGAAACGTGCCGTCCGCCAGAGAGAAAAGCTCATGGCTGCAGCAAAGTAAAAGAGGCTGTAACAGGTGCTGATGGTTTAGCTCTGTTCCAGGCGTCTTTTATTGATTGATGACGTCGCGCATACCCTGTCTATAGCCAAAACCTCAATGTTTGCACAAAGTAGCGTAGGCTTAGGCGGGGTTAGCGGCGTCATTTTTCTTTTGGCCTTGTTCCTGAATATACTTACGGATCATCTGCTCTGTTGTATCTGATACGGTGCTGATGAAATATGTGTCAGACCAGAAATATGGCTTCAAACAGGATATGAACATGATCCGTATCCGTGTGAATCTCCAGTATCTCAGACTTCCAGCTATTCTCAATAATGGCATAGCTGATTTGGATGAGCCTGTCCTTAATGCCATCTACTCATACAGGATGGCTGTATTTTGTATAAACCACTAAGTGATACTGCAATCTGTATACCGCATGCCGAATTGTGTAATATCCATTACTATATTGCATATCGTTTCACCTCTATGAATGTTGTACCACTGAATATGTTATAATATCTATGGAGGAACATATGATACTGACGTCAAGTTACGGATTACATTTCAAAGGCAGTGAATCAGCAATTAAGAACACAAGCGCGTATTACGCTTCTGCCGTTAAATATCTGATACCTGTAGTCCGCGTAAACTGGGACGCTGTTGAACCGATCTCTTATAGCAAAGGCAGAGTGCGCCTTATTGAATGCCTGATCCACAGCAATAAGAGCAATCGGGCAGTGTATAACTTCGATGACCGGTTTTATAAGTTCCCCGTTTATCTGAGAAGAGCTGCGATTGCGGATGCCATTGGCAAAGTAGCCGCGTATTTCAAACTTTTCGAGTTATGGATAAAAAATGAATGTGAAGGCGTTATGCCGCAGATCGATACGTGTGACCATCTCATGCCGTGTTTCTTTAATGGCAATATGTTTGCCTGGGATCAGCTTGGCCGCACTGCTCAGGTAAAGGTTTATGTTAACAATGACTGGGTATGGAGAGAAATCCGTCTTTCCAAGACAGATATCAGGTATCTGAACAGCAGAAAGCGTCTGCATAACGCAAAGCTGTCCGCACCCGTCATTGAAAAGAAACATGGACACTATCAGCTTCGCTTTACGATTCAGGAGAATGTCAGACTGCATCATACGCCGATCTTTGAACAGAAGATATGTGCGGTAGATCTTGGCATTGGTACAGATGCCGTGTGCAGTGTATTGGATTCTAAGGGAACTGTCCTGTCAAGGGAGTTTATTAACTTTGGCAGAGAAAAAGACTCTGTATCCAATGCGCTGCACCGCGTATCTGATTTCCAGCGCTATCACGGATCTCATGACAGCGGCAGACTCTGGAATCTGGCAAAGCGAAGAAACCTGAACCATGCCCGCCTGATTGCCAATGCAATTGTGGAGTATGCCATGGCAAATGAATGCCACACAATTGTATTTGAGCATCTGGACACGGCAGGTAAGAAGAAAGGCTCAAAGAAACAGAAGCTTGTCATGTGGAAACATCGTGATGTGCAGAATACGGCTGAACGCTTAGCGCATCGTTATGGTATGCGGATATCGCGCGTCTGTGCATGGAATACAAGTAAGCTTGCGTATGATGGTTCTGGCATTGTAAAACGCGGCAGCGATGTACCGCGTTCTGAAAAAACAGAATCCATGATTCGTCATTCCATCTATAAAGGCAGGATGGAAGAAAGAGTTCCTTATGACATTTGTCAGTTCATGAATGGAAAGCTGTACAATTGTGATCTCAATGCGTCATACAACATTGGAGCACGATATTTTATTCGCGAACTGTTGAAAGCATTACCCCAGATACAGGCAGAAGTTCCTGATCTGGGCAGTGGAAGCTCCAGAACATTAGCTGATCTATGGCAGTTAAACACTGCAATAGGTACAGCAGTCAGCTGATTGTTCTGCACATAAGTCTCCCAAAAGTTAGTACAGATGGGTATAGCAAGCGTCAGCAAGCTATACTGTGCTGCAACCGTATCTGAAGGAGGCGAAAGTCTGAAAGCACACAAGCTTTTGGAAGCCCCATCTATAGTCCGAACGTAAGCGAGGACTTAGGTGGGGAGCTTCACACGGGTGCTGTGAATGTACTGCTTCTGATTATTTCATATCATTTGCACAAGGCAGTCCAAAGACAGAAGTGGCATGGAGAACAGCTGCATCGATAGCTTTGGCAACGGTTCTTGCAGCAAGCGTGCCAGCCACATTGATATCAGCTTTGACCTGCGGATGGCTCAGGGCATACAGAGTGTCTCCGTCAAACATGGTATGAACCGGATTGATTGAGCGGGCATAGCCGTCATGACCCATGCCGGCAATTTTGGTCAGCTCAGTCTTGTCAAAGATGCCGTTGGTCAGAATCGCCGCAATGGTTGTATTGGTATTGGATGACTGTGGTGCCATCTGGTAAAGTGCTTCTTCGCAGGCTGGTTCCATGGTTCCCGACTCATCCCGCAGGCCGGCAAGTTTCCTGCCGGTATCGGGATCATAGATATCGCCAAAGGCATTAACCACGGCAATCGCCCCTACCTGCAGGCTGCCCAACTGGTAAGCAGCAGCGCCGATGCCTGCTTTCATCGCATGTTCCATACCGTGTGCTTTGCCAACAGTTGCACCCATGCCGGCACCGTAATTTCCCTGGCGGAAATTCCCGGCATTCTGGCATGCCTGATAGCCCATGGCCGCATCTGGATATGCATCAGGATCACCGATGCCAAGGTCAAAGATGCAGGAACTGACAACAATCGGCACGGGTCCATACGCAGTTGCGAACCCGATGCCTTTTTCTTTTAGCCACCGCATGGCGCCGCAGCTGCTTTCCAGTCCGAAAGCAGAACCGCCTGAAAGAACAACGGCATGCACTGCATCATTGGCTGCCAGCGGATTGAGCAGCGCATTTTCCCGGCTGGCCGGACCGCCTCCCCGTACATCAGCGCCGCATACTGCACCTTTTTCTCCAGTCAGAATAACGGTGACCCCAGTTGCCTTTTTTTCATCCTCACACTGACCGATGGAAAATCCTGCAATATCTGTGATTTCAATTGATTTCAGTACTGTAGTCATGAAAACCTCCGTTTTTTCTGGATTCATGGTAGCACAATGCCTGTTTTTGTGGTATAAAGCCATTGATTATCTGAATAGAGCCATATTTGGGAAGAAAAATAGACAATGATGGGACCAAGAGATTATTTTACATTTGAAACAATTCGTGATCATGAACACAATGTGGTTTGCTACTATGTGACCGCAATCGGAACCATTGAGGAAGACGGTGCTGTGCATCTGCGGGGGGATATGGGTCCGGACAAGGATGAAAAGATGGCGTTCGGCAGGATTACGCTGCATAATCAGGACCGTAAGATCAGTACGCTGCTGAAGGAGACAAACAGCAGGGTTTATTACCATATTCATGATGAAGAAGGATCTGTGGATGTGATCAGTTTTACAGCCAGAAACTGGCGTGCAGATGAAGCCTATGAGCTTGAGGCAGGGGACCGCGTTATGGTGCAGGGCAGAGCATATCTGCGCAAGAATGATGTGGAGCGCTATCCGGGAAGACTGCCTGAGATCAGTATTACGGTAAGCGGGCTGTTCCGTCTGAGCAAGGCGCGCAGACCACGTTTTCAGGGGATGAATGCATCCCTGATTCCGCAGAAATAAGCAGAAGGACTCTGAGAAAATGCCAGAGTCCTTTTTTACAAGACGCTATTTTCAAATAAATAGTTGATGTACCCGAACAAGTACATCAAGTTAATATCTATAACTTATCATGACTTCAGTTGAGGTGATGATATGCTCGTTAATCAGAATTTCCTGAATTCTTTATCTCCTGTCGAAATTGAATTCATTCGTGTTGGTTTAGAAAAGCTATTCAGAGAGAAAGTAAACTGTACGACAACAAATTACGAGAATCTCTCTTTGCATGTTGAGAAATGTCCTCATTGTGGTTCAACTCACTTTGTTAAGAATGGCTTTAACCCACATAATCGTCAGAAATACAGATGTAAAAAATGCAAATCTGTTTTTATGGCAACAACAGGTACGATGTTTACTCATTCCAGAACAAGCTTTGATATCTGGACTACTTTTATCTCTGGCGAGCTTAACGGAATGACTCTGACTCAGCAGAGTGTAGCTACAGGCTTATCAGTTACTACCTGCTTCAACATGCGTCACAAGTTATATCAGGCTGCAGCAAAGATTCAGAATAATGTGGTCTTAAGTGGAAATGTTGAATTGGATCCTACTTATACCAAAATCAACCTGAAAGGGACCGGGAAGGATAAAATGCCAAGATTCAGCAAACAGCGTGGAAAGCATCGCCGTCATTCAACCAAGCGTGCTTTACCTGGCACCAGCCATCACAAGATCTGCCTGGTAACAGCTATTGATGAGCATGACAATATTCTCTTTAAAATTGGAGGATTAGGCAGAGAGAGTGCAGAAATTCTGAATCAATATAGCTCTCACTTCGCAGCGCATTCAACAATTATCAGTGATGACAGCCATAGCATTCAAACTTTCGTGGGCGATAATCACTTCAACAGTGACATTATTCCATCTAACGGTTATTTAACACCAAAGGGCAATACAGTATCTGAAGTAAACGAGCTTCACTCTGAGCTAAAAAACATGATCAGGCAGAAACATGGTATCAGCACAAGACATCTCCAGGGTTATTTGAATTGGATCGTCATGAAGAAATATTTAAAGTACAGGCTGGACATGCGCAAATGGAAATCAGAAGCATACATGGAAACAATGTTTGAACAGATTCCATTTACCTGTGCGGAGATCCCAAAGCTTAAAATGCCAATTAACCTCTATGAGGCATATAGCTCATGATATTTTGGTGTTTACAGCCTCATCAACTAAATCTTTGAAAATAGCGTTACAAGAAAAAAGCGGATGATTACTCATCCGCTTGCAGTGGAGCTGATGGATTCTTCCCGCTGGCCACTGGATGAGTAGCGGGCATAGATTACAGTTGGATTCAGGACTCCATGAATTTTTTCTTTTTGTCATAATTTCTTATTAATTAGAGTTTTGATAGAGCTGTTATTTTCCAAATGCTTGAAAAAGGAAAATAAGAGACGGTATATTTTCCTTCTGATACTTTTTGGAAACTAAAGCAGTTTAATTAATTTGACGCAAAAGTAAGTTTATTTCTTTTGTTTGTATCAGTTGCTAACACTCCAGCGGGCCCATTCCGCCCGGCTCTAACAGAAGCAAACATTATGAATTCAGATCCGTCAATGTATTATGAAAAAGCACATAAAATAGCCGAACAGAAATATAATTATAGCGAAGCACTACTACAGTACTTAAATAAAGTTAAGAAAGAGTAATGACTATGCTAACCTATAAATTACTTGAAGGATCAAATGGGACATATGTTTATGAATATTATCCAGAAGGAAACCTAACTAAGCCTGGTAAAATTTCTATTTCAGATTCTGGGAAGATTGAATTATTATCACTATCTGACAATGATCTATTCCATATTTATGCTATTCATGCTATTCATGGAATACCTGCAGGGAAGACAGAAGGAACTATAGCTTGGTACTAATTCTTAATGAAGAAGGGGCTGTAACGAATAAGATGATTTGACATAGTTAAGTCAATGAATCTTGGCGTTGCAGCCCTTATTTTCTGACAAAAAGTACCCAGAACTGCAGGTACTGCTTGAACCAGCCTTTATTCATGCGGGTTTTTGAAGGTTCAGTGAACCGGAACAACATCACAATGCTGTTAGTGTTCGACTTTACGCGCCATGATGGAGCTAAGAAGGATTCTGAGAGAATGCCAGAGTCCTTTTTTGTAAGACGCTATTTTCAAATAAATAGTTGATGTACCCGAACAAGTACATCAAGTTAATATCTATAACTTATCATGACTTCAGTTGAGGTGATGATATGCTCGTTAATCAGAATTTCCTGAATTCTTTATCTCCTGTCGAAATTGAATTCATTCGTGTTGGTTTAGAAAAGCTATTCAGAGAGAAAGTAAACTGTACGACAACAAATTACGAGAATCTCTCTTTGCATGTTGAGAAATGTCCTCATTGTGGTTCAACTCACTTTGTTAAGAATGGCTTTAACCCACATAATCGTCAGAAATACAGATGTAAAAAATGCAAATCTGTTTTTATGGCAACAACAGGTACGATGTTTACTCATTCCAGAACAAGCTTTGATATCTGGACTACTTTTATCTCTGGCGAGCTTAACGGAATGACTCTGACTCAGCAGAGTGTAGCTACAGGCTTATCAGTTACTACCTGCTTCAACATGCGTCACAAGTTATATCAGGCTGCAGCAAAGATTCAGAATAATGTGGTCTTAAGTGGAAATGTTGAATTGGATCCTACTTATACCAAAATCAACCTGAAAGGGACCGGGAAGGATAAAATGCCAAGATTCAGCAAACAGCGTGGAAAGCATCGCCGTCATTCAACCAAGCGTGCTTTACCTGGCACCAGCCATCACAAGATCTGCCTGGTAACAGCTATTGATGAGCATGACAATATTCTCTTTAAAATTGGAGGATTAGGCAGAGAGAGTGCAGAAATTCTGAATCAATATAGCTCTCACTTCGCAGCGCATTCAACAATTATCAGTGATGACAGCCATAGCATTCAAACTTTCGTGGGCGATAATCACTTCAACAGTGACATTATTCCATCTAACGGTTATTTAACACCAAAGGGCAATACAGTATCTGAAGTAAACGAGCTTCACTCTGAGCTAAAAAACATGATCAGGCAGAAACATGGTATCAGCACAAGACATCTCCAGGGTTATTTGAATTGGATCGTCATGAAGAAATATTTAAAGTACAGGCTGGACATGCGCAAATGGAAATCAGAAGCATACATGGAAACAATGTTTGAACAGATTCCATTTACCTGTGCGGAGATCCCAAAGCTTAAAATGCCAATTAACCTCTATGAGGCATATAGCTCATGATATTTTGGTGTTTACAGCCTCATCAACTAAATCTTTGAAAATAGCGTTGTAAGAAAAAAATTGTAAGAAAAAAGCGGATGATTACTCATCCGCTTGCAGTGGAGCTAAGGAGGATCGAACTCCTGACCCCCTGCTTGCAAAGCAGGTGCTCTCCCAGCTGAGCTATAACCCCATACGATGAAGTGGGCCTGAATGGACTTGAACCAACGACCTCACCCTTATCAGGGGTGCGCTCTAACCACCTGAGCTACAGGCCCATATCTCATCGAATGCTTATCTATAATACCAATGACTGCATATTCTGTCAATAATAATTTTCACGAATTTTACTGGGCCACTTTTTCTCTGCAGGATTGTCTTTTGCTGGAAGTGTCCAGGATCTGTCAGGACCGTGACAGGCATGCATGCGGTTGAGAGGGCATGACGATTGTGGTAGAGTAATACCCATTCAGGAGGATGTATGAACAGCTTTATTAACTGGTTCATGTCCACGGTTGGACAGCATATTTCAGCGGAATGGTCAGTCTTTCTTGTGTCGATGTTTCCACTGGTGGAGGAGCGCGGCGGGCTGATTGTTGCCAGACTGCTGAATATTCCGCTCTGGAAGGCAGTAATCTTCTGCGTGGCTGGCAATATTCTGCCAATTCCTTTTATTCTTCTTCTGCTGAAGAAACTTCTTCATTTTATGGCGGATCACCATATGGGAAGGCTGGCAGACTGGCTGGAAGCCAAGGCTGCCAAAAACAAGCCGAAAATTGATAAGTATGGCTTCTGGGGACTGATGCTGTTTGTCGGCATTCCGCTGCCTGGCACAGGTGCATGGACGGGTTCTCTGGTTGCGTCTGTTTTTGACATGGATATGAAGAAGGCAAGTCTTTCCATTCTGCTTGGCGTCTTTCTGGCAGCGGTGATCATGTCACTGGTGTCCTATGGTGTTCTTGGTTCGTTCCTTTCCTGAAGGAACTTTTTTGTCTGGAGGCAAAGTAATGTTTATCAAGATTGAAAAGATCCATGTTCTGGCACCGGAGGACTGCGGCATACAGGATGTTTTGGTATGCAATGACCGGATTGTCAGAGTGGACAGGCAGATTGATTTTTCCTGGGACAGAGATGTTCTGATCGTGATTGACGGACGTGGGAAGCTGCTTGTGCCTGGCTTTATTGATCAGCATGTGCATATTATCGGAGGCGGCGGGGAAGATGGTTTTGCGTCTTTGATTCCGCCGCTGCAGATGACGGACTGCATCCGCTATGGGGTGACATCTGTTGTCGGCCTGCTTGGCACTGACAGCAATGCCAAAAGTGTACAGGAACTTGTCGCCAGGACAAAGGCACTGCGGGAAGAGGGTATGAGCGCATGGTGCCTGACTGGCTCCTATGCATATCCCAGTACGACACTTACCGGATCGGTCGCAAAGGACATTGCATTTGTCAGTGAGATCATAGGTGTCAAGATCGCCATCAGTGACCATCGTTCTTCCAATGTCAGCAGGGAAGAGCTTGCCCGTCTGGCTTCACAGGCACGAACGGCGGGCCTGCTGGCAAAGAAGCCGGGTATTGTGCATATGCATACGGGACGTGGGAAGAAGGGATACAGTGATGTGCTGGACATTGTTCATCATACGGATATTCCGATCAGTCAGTTTCGGCCAACACATGTGGCCAATGCTTACCAGGATGCCCTGCAGTTTGCCAGTGAGGGCGGCTATATTGACTTTACCAGCGGCAATGATACTGCCGGCACTGCCCATCTGATGGCACAGGCGCGTGAGAAGGTGCCATGGGACAGGGTTACGCTTTCTTCTGATTCCAATGGCAGTTTTCCGGTTTGGAGTGAGGACAAGAAGCTGATTGGCATGGGCATAGGAAAGATGGAAACGCTGTTTGATACAATACGTCATCTGGTCAATGATGAGCATCTTCCTCTTTCTGAAGCCCTGAAGCCAATTACCAGCACAGTTGCCGGGGCACTTGGCTTTTATCCGCACAAGGGATGCATCAATGCGGATGCAGATGCAGATCTTGTCATATTAAAAGATGATCTTTCTCTTGACAGTGTGATTGCCAGAGGAAAGATCATGATGCAGGATGGCATAGTGACAGCAAAGAACTATTATCAGGGTCTCTAAGCGTGGGCAAGCGCGCGCAGCTTTTCACGGTCACTGACGAGCAGTTTTCCGCGCCCCAGCCGTTTCACAGCACCTGCTTTTTCAAACTTTGCAATCACGCGGGATACAGTTTCTGGACGCAGACTGATGGAGGCGGCAATATCTTCCAGCTTGAGTTCAATCTCTTTGCCAATGCAGCGGGCATCCCGGAACAGCAGAAACTGTCCTACCCTGTCATCCATGGCATGCAGGGACAGCAGGTATGCCTTCTCATTGGCATCCTGCAGTTCAGTTGACAGCATCTCTATCAGATACAATGCTGTGGTGGGGTGTGCGGCCAGCGTTGACAGGAAATCTTCGCGCTGGATCAGACAGAGAGAGACATCGGTGAGAGCAACGACATCGTAGTGATAGATGTGATCTTCCAGAAACATGCCATGCCAGATTGCCTGACCGTCATGAAGGACATCAAGAATATGCTCTTCACCGTTTGTGTCAATCCGTCTCGTTTTGACTTTACCGCTGCGGATGATCAGAATGGCATTGATTTCACTGTTCTCTTCTGCCAGAATGGTCCCTTTGGGACGCTGTATATGCCTGGCATTTTCAACCAGAAATGCCTGATCTTCTTCTGGCAGCTTCTGAAACAGCCGGATGGAATGTGTGCAGTACTCTTTTTTTGCCCGATAGGGGCATTCATGGTCAATATCCATATCATTAGTATAAGTAAAACAAAATGAAGCATCAAACAAATTGGATGGGCAGAAAAAAGAAAAGCCCTGAGACAAGGGCTTTGTGAGGTGCCGACTATCGGAATCGAACCAACGACCTACTCATTACGAATGAGTTGCTCTACCAACTGAGCTAAGTCGGCAAGTGACAGCTTTGATATTATAATCGAGGAGAATGTTGTTTTCAACGTGAAAGGGAGGAAAAGAAATGCGAATACTGATCATTCGTCATGGGGAACCGGATTATGCACATGATTGTCTGACAGAAAAGGGATGGCGTGAGGCACAGTATCTGGCCAAACGGCTTGCGAAGGAACAGATTGACTGGTTCTATGTGTCACCGATGGGCAGGGCACAGCAGACAGCTTCCTGTACATTGCAGGCAATGAATCGTGAAGCGGAAACGCTGGACTGGCTGCGGGAATTTCAGGTACCGGTGATTCATACGGGCGATACGGTACCAACCCGTCCGTGGGACTGGATCCCATCGGTATGGGTGAAGGATGAGCGCTTCTTTGACAAGGAATGCTGGACGCAGAACCCTGCTTTTGAGCAGGCTGATCTGAAGGAAAAGTATGATCATGTGATTGCATGTTTTGATGCGCTTCTGGAAAAGCATGGCTATCGGCGGGACGGCTATCTTTATGATGCTGTTGACAGCAGTCATGAGACGATTGCACTGTTCTGCCATTTTGGGCTGGAGTGTGTTCTGCTCAGCCATTTGCTGAATGTTTCACCGATGGTTCTGTGGCATGGCTTTTGTGCTGCGCCAACGAGTGTGACGGAAGTATGGACGGAGGAACGCGAACAGGGAACGGCATCGTTCCGGATCAGCAAGTTCGGGGACATTTCTCATTTGTATGTGCATGGTGAACAGCCTTCTTTTATGGCACGTTATTCTGAATGCTATGGGGATGTGCAGAAGCACTGACACATGTATTACACGCGTCTGCGGCGTGTGATACGATAAGTCAGCGATGATAAAGGGGGGTACAGAATGAATGCAAAGAAGCTGAAAGCATTGCTTACGATTGACTATGCCGGAGTACAGGGATTCTATTCGACAATGTATGCCGGCATCGGTGCTTTTATTTCGGTGTTTCTGCTGGCCAATGGCTTTTCCAATACGGAGGTTGGCCTGGTTATGTCCGGGGCAAATCTGTTAACGGTTCTGTTTTCACCGGGGCTTGCCGATTTCGCTGACAGGACAAAAAAGATTACACTGACCCAGCTGATCTCTCTTTTTTCTTTTCTGACTGGTCTGATGTGCATCATTCTGATGGTGCTGCGCGGTCACACTGTGGCATTGTTTGTCTGCTATATGCTTGCCCTTGTCTTTGATCTGGTGATGCCGCCGCTTGTCAATGCCCTCGTCTTTCAGATTGAAGGCTACGGCATTCATCTGAATTTTGGCCTGTGCCGGGCGGCGGGCTCTCTTCTGTATGCCATTATGACTGCCGCACTTGGGGTGGTGACAGAGCGTATGGGCATCAATTCCATTCCCGGCTCTACCATTTTCTCGCTTGCCCTTTTGCTTGCCAGCCTGTTTCTGCTCAGGCACCACATGGGTTTTCTGCATGGCAGCAAAACGGTTGAGAAAAAGGAGGAAGAACGCATCACCCTCAGGGATTTCATCAGAAACAACAAGGCATTCCTTGTTCTGAATATCGGCATCATGATCATGTATTACTACAACTATATTATCGGATCATTTATGCTGCAGATCATTACGCCTCTTGGAGGTACTGTAAAGGATATGGGCAATCTGTTTGCACTTGGCGCTGCCATGGAGATTCCTGCAATGGTGAGCTTTGACTGGCTGCGGAAGAAGGTTTCATCTGCCCGTGCCCTGCAGATTTCGATGGCTGGCTTCATGCTGAAGTCACTGCTTGTGCTGGCTGCCGGTAATGTTGCGCTTGTTTATGTATCACAGGCACTGTCATTTATTGCTTACGGACTGTTTTATCCGGCTATTGTACAGTACACCGGTGAAAGGATGAAAGCGGGAGAGGCGGTCAAAGGGCAGTCTATGTTTACGGTCATGATGACGGCTTCCGGCATTATTGCCAATGTCAGCGGAGGCATGGTTCTGGATGCTTTCGGACCGCACCTGCTTGTTCTGCTTTGCTTTGTGCTGTGCGTGACAGGCGGGACGATTGTACTTTTCATGAGCAGCAGGGTGCCTGTCAAAGCATGATGATGCTTTGCACATCTGCATGCTTTTTTCTTTTTTTGATGAAAGCCAGTGCAGAATTTTCAGAATGATTTTTTGGGCCTGGCATAGGGAAGAGCATGGCTGAGCTTGGAAAATGAATCCCTTTTCAAAGATATAGTCATGATGACAATAAATAATAGTCATGATGACTATACAAATGCATGAGCAGGTTGTATAACGGAACATGCTGAAAAGGAGAGGGATATATGGAAAAAGTAAGGGAATATCTTGCCAGCAAGGATATTGTGTTCTCAGCGGATCGCTATCTGATTGATGCGATGGGTGCTATGGCGAAAGGATTGTTTGCTTCCCTGCTGATTGGTACGATTCTGTCTACGGCAGGAACACAGCTCCATCTTGGTTTTCTTTCGGATATTGGCGCCTATGCTTCAGGGGCTGCCGGGGCGGCCATGGCTGCTTCGATTGCGTTTGCACTGCATGCGCCGCAGCTTGTTCTGTTTACGATGGTGGGCGTTGGTGCAGCAGCCAATAAGCTGGGCGGCGCCGGCGGTCCTCTGGCTGTCTATATCATTGCTATTATTGCAACAGAATGCGGCAAGCTTGTCTCTGGTGAAACAAAAATTGACATTCTGGTTACGCCGGCAGTCACTCTGATTGTCGGTGCCGGCCTCAGCATGCTTTGGGCACCGGCAATCGGTGCTGCTGCTTCCTCACTTGGCTCCATCATCATGTGGGCAACGGAACAGCAGCCATTTGTTATGGGCATGATTGTAGCAGTAATAACCGGCATTGCTTTAACCCTGCCGATCTCTTCTGCAGCGATCTGTGCTGCGCTTTCTCTGACCGGGCTTGCCGGAGGTGCCGCAGTTGCCGGATGCTGTGCACAGATGATCGGCTTTGCCGTGATGTCTTTCCGTGAAAACGGCGTGGGCGGACTGGTATCCCAGGGCATTGGCACAAGCATGCTGCAGATGCCCAATATCATCAAAAACCCGCGGATCTGGCTGCCTCCGATCCTTGCCAGTGCCATCACTGGCCCACTGGCCACATGCGTGTTCCATCTGCAGAATAATGGACCGGCAGTTTCTTCCGGCATGGGTACCTGCGGCTTTGTCGGGCAGATCGGCATCTATTCCGGCTGGGTCAGTGATATTGCCAATGGCGCAAAGACCGGCATTACCGGCATGGACTGGCTGGGAATGGCATTGATCTGCTTTGTTCTGCCGGCACTGCTGTCTGTGGTGTTCTGCCGCCTGGAAGAGCATTTCGGCTGGATCAAAGACGGTGATATGAAGCTGCAGTAAGATGCGGATATCGCCATTGTTTCCGCTGCTGTTCAGACAGAGTTCACAAAGAGGGGTTACCATGGGTATGCAAACATGGAAGGAGTGAGTGACATGTCAGAAAGCAAAGACAACGAAAAGAACAATGCAGGTGAAGAAAGCAGGGATGCGTCATCTGCTGAAAAAGAAGTTTCATCACCTGCGGCATCGGAAAAGAAAAGTGCTGCACCGCAGAATACAGAAATAGCAGAGCAGCAGAAGCAGGCTGACCAGGAAAACAGGAAAGATCAAGCGGAATCAAAGCCGGATGATGTGAAGGCGGAATCGCCGCAGCCTGCAAAACCTGCAAAGAAGAAAGGCAGCCACAGGAAGATCTGGCAGATTGCCGGTATCTGCGTGCTGTGCTTTGGCTGTGGCTTTCTGGGCGGTGTGACTGCCAATTATATAGGCCCTGGCCATGCGCAGAAGCAGACAGCTTCTTCTGACCGGGATGATCTGGAGAAGATATTTGGCCAGCTGCCTGAGCAATGGGATGATGGTTCTGACAAGGCCCCGGCACAGAGTACCCAGGGTGCGGATGGCGATGAGGATGATTCTGACAATCCGTTTGCGTCTCAGGCTGCTCTTGGCATTACGGTGCAGCAGGTACAGGCTTCAGATGATCAGGAAGGCGGTGTTTACGTTGTATCGATTGCCGATGGATCCAATGCGGCAGATGCCGGCGTCAAGGTTGGCGACCGCATTGTCAAAGCGGACAATACGGAGGTCACTGGTGTCAGCGCACTGGCAGAATATATCGCCGGCAAGGATGTTGGTGATACGGTAACACTGACTTTGAAGCGTGATGGTCAGGAAGTAACGGCGGATGTGACTCTGATTTCGAAGAACAGTGTTGCTTCGCAGGATAATCAGAAAGCCTGAAGAAGAAAGATGCATTGGCGGAAAGATGGTGTACAGCCATCTTTTTGTTTTCTTATAATTGACTGTGCAAGGAGGGGAAAGAGATGAGCGATGCGCTGCAGGAGTATCAGAAAGCCCGCCGGGAAGGAGAACGGGCTCTTCGGCACGGACATGGGCTGCCGGTACTGGATGAACTGGTGCATGGCACCTGCCGGCAGGTGCCGCTTGGCGTAATGGAAATTCCGCTGTCACTGGTAGCGGGAACCGTAACGGCTATGCGGACAGTTTCATTTGCGGACAATTATATGCCAGTTATGGCGGAAAGTACTGAATTCGCCCGCAAATGGATGAATGTGTATCAGGTGCAGACGGAAGATGGCATTGACGATCCCGTTCAGGTCAGAGAATATCTTGGCCGCTTCTATGTGCAGGAGGGCAACAAGCGTGTGTCGGTGATGAAGTATCTTGGCAATCCTTCCATCATGGCGGATGTCACCAGGGTGATGAGCGATCACATGCCGGCGGTCTATGAAGAGTTTCTGTCCTTCTACAGGGTCTGTCCGATCTACAATATCCAGTTTACAAAGGCCGGCAGCTATAAGCGTCTGGCGGCTCTGCTGGACAGGGATCTTGTGACGCCCTGGCCGGATGATCTGATTCATACTGTGCAGGGCGGCTTTTTCCGCTTTGAGAGTGTCTATCAGGAAATCAGGAGCGACAAGGTTTCTCTCTGTGCCAGTGATGCCTTTCTTCTCTATCTTCTGACCTACCAGTTTGACAGTCTTCTGGATTATTCCCGTTCTTCTGTTGCCCGCCGGATCATTGGCATGCAGAAAGAACTGATTCTGCGCTCAGAAGCGGATGCCGGCGTGCAGATGATGCCGGAAGATCCCAGACAGAAGCGTTTCAGCCTGCTGAATTTCAGCCCGGTTTACAGTGAGAGAAATCCTCTGCGGGCAGCTTTTATCTATCCTGTCCGGCAGAATGACAGCGCGGTATCTGATCATGAAATCGGCAGAATATATGTTGAAAATGTGTTTGAGGGCATTGTCAGAACGATGGTGTATGACGGCTGCAGCAGTGATGAACTAACGGAGGCGGCCTTTGCGGATGCGGCAGGAAAGGGAGCACAGGTGATCTTTACAACCAGTATTCTGCAGCGGACAGCTGCTCTTCGCCAGGCGATTCTGCATCCGGAAATCCAGGTATACAACTGTTCCTTGTTTCTGGAGAATCATACGCTGCATTCATATGCTACCCGTGATTTTGAAGTGAAATTTCTGATGGGGGCGCTGGCTGGGCAGCTGAGTGAATCAGGCCGTATCGGCTATGTTGTGCCTTCGCCTGTCTATGGTACAGCTGCAGAGCTCAATGCGTTTGCCATCGGTGCCCAGATGATCAGGCCGGATGCGTCTGTCATGGCCATCTGGGCAGACCGCAGGGATGCGGACAGCAATGCCCTGCTTGCCCGGGAACATATTTCAATCTATGCAGCCAGGGATCTGATTTATCCTGATAATGATGAACCGGCATATGGGCTCTGCCGCAGAGAGGGCGGCAAAGTGATTCATCTGGCCGCGCCTGTGCGCAACTGGGGTGCTTTCTATGAAAAGCTGATCCGCGGCATTCTGGCGGGCGAAAAGCCCGGACGCAACAGTCAGTGGTGGGGTATCAGGTCCGGTGTGCTTGATCTGCATTGTTCTGATCAGCTGCCTCCTGCTTCTTTCCGGCTGGTGGATGCGCTGCGCTGCAGTCTGCGCCGGGATGATTTTGCGATCTTCAGCGGTTTGCTGAAGGACCAGGAAGGCAATGTCAGAAACAGCACAGGAATGCTGGACGCAAAGCAGATTCTGGAAATGGACTGGCTGTATGAGAATGTTGAGGGAAAGATGCCTGATATGCATGAATTTGATGAAGAGACGGCGGCGGAGATACGCCGGATGGAGGCACAATGAAACTGCTTCTGCTGGCAGATATTGAGGACAGGGGGCTGTGGGACTATTGGGAACCGGAGAAAACAGCAGGCTATGATCTGATTGTGTCCTGCGGTGATCTTTCACCGGATTATCTGGAGTTTCTTACCACCGTAGCCAATATTCCGCTGCTGTATGTGCGCGGCAATCACGATTCTCTCTATGATCATCATCCGCCGCTGGGCTGTATTGATATTGATGATACAGTTTATAACTTTCATGGCCTGCGTATTCTGGGACTGGGCGGATCCATGCGCTATCATGACGGCAAAGATATGTATACGGAAAGGCAGATGCATAAGCGCATCCGGCATCTGGAAGGCATGCTCAGGTTTACAGGAGGCTTTGATCTGTTTGTGAGCCACGCCCCATGTCTTGGCTTTGGGGATGGAAAGGATCCTGCCCACCGTGGTTTTGCCTGCTTCAATGATCTGCTGACAAGATGGGGGCCAAAGTACATGGTGTATGGCCATGTGCATGCCAGCTATGGCGCACCGTTCCAGCGTGAGATCATCCATCCGGCCGGTACGAAGCTGATCAATGCCTGCGGCCGCTATCCGCTGGTTCTGAGCGGCTCTGACTATCCGGCTGAGGGCAGAACCGGCAGCCTGTTTTATGATCTGTATATCCGGCGCACTCATCATCTGTCTGTGTAGGGACCAAAATAAAACAGCGGCTTCTTCCTGTGATGGAAAAGACCGCTGTTTTGCGTGACACATTCAGCTTACTGTGTAGTTGAGATCCCAGTTGCCGGCATTGTCCAGCAGGATCCACAAAGAATAGGAACCATCCGGCAGATCCACCGTCTTAGTGGTATCAAACGGGGTTGACTCATGAAAGACGTTGGCGACGATTTTGCCATCACTGTCTACGACATCTGCGCGGTAAGTGCCGCTGCCCTCCATCTTTCCATAGACGGTAATGGAGGATGTGCAGGTAAAGTCAAACTTCTCAGTTGGCGTATAGTCTGCCTTTTTGCCGGCAGAAGAAGATGATGATGAAGAACTTGCTGTTGGTGTTGGCGTTGCTGCAACAACATCGGCATCTTTCTTCTCCACGTCGCCATCTTCCAGGATTTCAAACGTATAGGAGAAACTCTGGTTGGCTGTCTTTGCTGTTGAGGGATACTTGTAGGAGCCTTTGGCGGATGCTGTACTGCCGGACAGACTGAATTCTGTGGCAGTCATATCAGCATAGACCTGTGCCTTGGTGCCATAGGAAGCGTTGAGATCAGTGTTGATGATTTCCAGCATCTCCATTTTCTGAACATAGGTCAGCTCAGTTGGGGCTGGTGTCGGTGTTGCACTCGGGGTGGGACTTGCCGCTATGGTTGGCTTTTCAATATCAGTTTTATGATCGCCGCAGCCTGTCAGAATCAAAAGGCAGGCACAGACGGCGACAAATGGGACTTTTTTCATGTGAATTCCTCCGTGCTTGGTACCGCCTAATGATACACCTGCACGGCATTCTTTTCATGGCAGACTTCCAAAGACTGCCTCTGACACCGGTTTCATGCAAAAAACCTTTTGCTGGTGGCACTTTCTGTATTAAGATAAAGACACAGATACGCGGACAGAATACACAATGAGATACGGATATGCTGTTTTAGATGATGATGAAGTTTTTGAGACTTCGAAGAAATTGTTTTTTTCAAAAGTAGTTGATCTTGACCGCCTTTTTGTTGATGTGGGGTCATCACGGCAACAGATGGAGCAGATGCTTTCCCTTTTGTCGTGGTCTGATACCCTGATGATGCAGGGCTATGACTGCAGTGGTCTTTCTCCAGAGGAGATGCGTGATCTGCTGGGGAAGCTGCGTGAGCGTGGCGTTCCTTTCCTGTTTGCTCAGGGCAGGGGTGCCAGTCAGCCAAAGGAAGAGAAAAAGCGCGGCCGCAAGAGCAAGGAGCTGGATATGGCATTGTTTGCTCAGTTGTGCGAGCAGCTTGTAAATAAAGAGATTACCAAGAAGGAAATGGCTGCGGTGCTTGGTATTGCATATGCAACCCTGCAGCGCCATCTGCTTGAAAATGGCATTGTGCAGTGAGCGATGGAGCAGGAGGGATAATAGATGGAAGAGAAAGAACCGGTATAGGTGATAGGTCATGTGCATCCGGATACGGATGGACCATACACACTGCAGAAGGATATTCTGTCAGGGAAGATGCAGATTCTGCCAAAACTGATAAAAGCAATTGAGGCGTAATACGGGTAGTATACCCTCTTTTTGTGTAAGTGTGAGTGAGATTGACAACAGATTGAAAGCGGATACAATAGCATCTATGTGAAATCAGGGACAATACAGCTGTATAGCTGTGCCGGATGAGGTGATACGGTAATGATGCGGGATGATGCTTTTGCGCAGTGGCTTGGAGAAAAGCACCGTTGTTATGATCTGCTGCAGGCTGGTATTTGTGTGATCAGTGCAGATGATCAGGAAGAGGTGCTTTTTGCCAATCAGTCCGTTCTGGAAATGTATGAGTGTTCATCCTGGGATGAATTTCATGAACTGGTGCATGGCACATGGACAGGAATGTCTGCAGATGACTTCGCCGGGCTGGACCATATCGGGCCTGATCAGTCGCTTCACCTGCAGATGCATTTTACTGGCAAAAAGGGAAGCAGCCGCTGTGCCTATGCCGTGATCAGCCGGCTGCCTGCAGAAACAGGCAGCTGCTTTCTGCTGCAGATGTGGTGTCCGCAGGTGGATGCTTCTCTGCATGATCATGATGACCTCACAGGTTTTGTCAGCCTGGCAGTATACCAGAGAAGGGTGAATGACTTGTTTGGCACAGGTGGCACAGGTGCAGAGAAACCGTGGGCACTTGTGCATTTTGATATCGCCAATTTCCGTGGGTACAATCAGCGGTATGGTACGGATGCCGGCAACCGCTGTCTTGTGCTGGTGGCTTCGGTATTGAAAGATGTCATTCCGGATGGGCTGATGTGCAGGGTGAATGCGGATCAGTTCCATGTTGTTCTGCCGCCTGATGATGCAGAGAAAAAGGTGGAAGAGGTTTGTGCGCTTGTCAATGAGCGCATGGGTACGCATATTGCTTCGCTCAAGGCAGGAATTGTGTATCTGCATCCCCATGTATCTGTGAAAGCAGTCATTTCCGGTTTTGGCAGGGCAGTGCATGCATGTGCTGCCATTAAAAACGGCAGTTCCCGCAATACTGCGGTATATGATGAGAAAATGCAGGAGATGCTTGATACCAGGACGTATATTCTGGACCATCTGGAGCAGGCAATGTCTTCCGGCTGGATTCAGATCTGGTACCAGCCGGTTGTTCATACATATTTCCGTACGGTAAGCTCTTTTGAGGCTCTTGCAAGATGGCAGGATCCTGTCAGAGGGATGATTTCTCCCGGAATATTTGTGCCGATTCTGGAACAGGCGGGCAAAATTGAGAAACTGGACCGTTATGTGATGACACAGGTTGTAAAGGATCTGCATGAGAAGCTTTTGGATGGCAGTCAGGTTGTGCCGGTTTCTCTGAATCTGTCCCAGATGGATTTTCAGCTGATGTCGCCGCTGGATGAGCTCAATGCGCTGACGATGCGCTATCAGGTTCCCCGGCATCTGCTTCATATTGAGATTACAGAGAGAGTTGTGGCCAAGAGCAGGGAACAGATGGAGACGGCGATCAATCGTTTTCATGAAGCCGGATATGATGTCTGGCTGGATGATTTTGGCTCTGCGTATTCCTCACTGAATGCCCTGCACAGTTATTCATTTGATCTGATCAAGCTGGATATGGAGTTCTTCCGCAACTTTGACCAGCGCAGCAGGGATATTATTACAAGCATTGTAACCATGGCCAAGCGGCTTGGCATGCATACTCTGGCAGAAGGGGTTGAAACACGTGACCAGCTGGCTTTTCTCAGACAGATTGGCTGTGAGCTGATTCAGGGATACTACTTCAGCAGGCCGGTGCCTGTGGCCCTGATTCCCAAAACGCTTGCGGCAGGGCATCTGCGTCTGGAAAAGGAACTGGAAGGCGCAGTTTACGGGGCAATCGGACTGATGGATATCATCGCACAGAATTCTGCCGGTCTTTTTCTGGTGGATCATGGCTATGTACATGTTTTTGCAGCAAACCATGCCTTTATGCGTGAATTGGAAAATATCGGCCTGAACAGCCTGAATGCCCTGAATCAGTCTCTCATCTCTGCCAGTGTCTCCGTGCAGAAAAAACTGCATCATTATCTTGAAAGCGTGCTTGATGGCGGTGAGGAGAAGGCTGTTACGGTTGTGCTTCAGGATCAGTATATCCGTCTGCAGGCATCGATGGCAGCGGGTGTCAGCGACTTCTGGGCAGGCAGTCTTCAGATCATCAATATCAGTGACGACCGTCAGGGAGCCTGGAGCAGAGGGTATGATGCTGTGTTCCGCAATCTGGTTCTGCTGTATGACAGTATCTGCTGCATTGATACGGAAGATGATGAAGTGGAGGTGATGTTCACGCATCATCTGCAGATTCATCCGGAATCCCATATCAGTGGGATCAGTGCGTTGGCACAGCGCTTTTGCCATGAACTTGTGCATGCCTGTGATCAGCAGCGTTTCCTTTCTTTCATGGATCTGTCATCGCTGAACAGCAAGCTGCATGACTCTTCGCAGGGATATGTGCAGGATTTGTTTCGGGTGAAGGATAATACTGGAAACTATCTCTGGACAGTGTTCAAAGCGGTTCAGACTGTCCGTGATGGCAGAACGGATATTCTGATCTGTGAAGCGGTCGATCTCTGGGAACATCACAGCAGCCGGAAGGAACTTCTGCCGGATTTTTCCCGTTCCATGGAACCAGAACTGCCGGCAGTCAGTACAGATATGTCACAACAGGAACGGGAAGAGCTGTCTGTCTTTCATTCTTTTCTGAAGAATGCCGGAATTCCATTTTTCTGGAAGGACAGGCAGCTGCGCTACCGGGGCGTCAATGATCTTACCCTTGACCGTCTTGGCGGACTGAGCTGGCAGCAGATAGAAGGCAGGACGGTCAGAGAGCTTGGCATCATGGTGGATCCCGACAGTCCCGAGAAGCTGGAAAAGGATATTCTGCAGGATGGCAGGACAAGAAACGGCGGCAGTTTGCTGCATCTGCCGGGCAGCCTGCGCCGGCGGGCAGTGACAGAATTTCCCTGGTACCGCGGCAATCAGATCGCCGGTGTGGCAGGGGTGGTACACACATGTGCTGAAGATAGCTGCGAAGTATTCCTGAAGGATGAAAAAACGGGATTATTCAATATATATGGAACCATGCTGGCAGGTGAAAATATGGTTCGTTCCTATCGCCTGTCTCATGAGAATTTCTTCTGTGCTGTCATTGCGCTGCATGATGAACAGCGCCTGATCAGATTCTATGGACAGGAATTCGTTGACCGTATTACAGAAGCTGCGGTGGGAATACTTTCAGATGTTGATGATCCCGGGATCATTGCGGCACATCTGGATGGCTGCCGTTTCTGTCTGCTGGGAAAGAAGCATGAAGCCGTACGGTTGGTGAAGATCGCTGACAGAGTGGCGCAGTGCGTGTCAGCACTGTGTGATACAGCTGGACTCAACCGCAGGCTGCGCATGGATGGCGCTATGGCAGAGGGGACAGAAGAAAGCAGTGTTCTGGGCATGATGAAACTTCTGGATCAGCGTCTTCAGGACGCAAAAGGCATGCCCCAGGATTTTGACAGCCTGCGGGAAATGCTGTAAATACAGTGATCATTACGCTGCAGCAGGATTCTGGAATATTCAGTTCCAGATCTTTTTTTGTCTGCAGTCTACCAAAACTCGCAAAAGTCGCAAATTTGAATATTACGCGAATATCTGCTAGAATGCGGATATGGAAATGAAGAGATGGAAAAATGATCTGATCATGATTGCAGGTGCCTGCATTCTGTCTTTTGGCCTGTTCAATGTCCATCAGCAAAGTGGCATTACCGAGGGCGGAGAACTGGGAACAGAGCTGCTGCTGAACCATTGGTTCGGCATATCACCGTCTCTGACATCAGCCATCTTTGATACAGTGCTGTATCTTCTCGGTGCCTTTGTGCTTGGCCGCGGCTTTGTACGCAATGCTTTTCTCTCTACTGCCTCTTTCTCACTGAGCTACCGTCTGTGGGAATGGGTGGGACCGGTATTGCCGGATCTGTCTGACATGCCATTGGCAGCTGCAGTTCTTGGCGCTTTGTTTGTCGGCTTCGGATGCGGCATGGTTGTCAGAATCGGAGGTGCCTGCGGCGGGGATGATGTACTGGCACTGCTGCTGCACAGAAAGCTCCGGCTGCCGCTGGGCAGATGTTACTTTCTGGCGGATGCTGTGGTACTGCTGCTTTCATTGAGCTATCTGCCGCGGACAAACATTCTGTTTTCATTCGTGACGGTTACCTTGTCTTCCTGGCTGGTAGGCAGGGTATCATCGTTCCGCATTCCAGAGGATCTTGTCCCGGATACGTGAAAGAAAGAGGATTAAAGGCCAGAAGAAAAAGACGCCTGCGCAGGGCGTCTTTCATTTTAACCATGGATTGGCCGGATCCGGATCGGTAGGATCCCATCCGCGGCTGGCATTGCTGACATCAATCTTTTGGAAGTCAGGCTTGCCAAAAGGGCCTGGATTGCCGGCATCATCATAGAATTCCACCGTAGTGCCCAGAGGACAGTTAACATAGATCCACCTGGCACTGGCAGCCTGCAGCCGCACACAGCCAAGAGAAGCACTTGTTCCCAGCTTGTTGTATTCCTCATACTCCAGATCATCCGGGCTTTCTGAGAAGTAGGGCACGGAATGAAACAGGATGTCATCAACGATATCCGTCACATACTGGCCGCTGGCATTGTCAAACAAGGCTCTCCATCTGGACTGGCCATAGGTCTGATATGTGCCAAGCGGTGTAGCAGGACCGGTAGAACAGATAAATGCTTTATAGGGCAGAGAATAATTTCCCTGTGCATCCCGGGCATATACTGTGACGGTATTGGCCGCCCGGTTGACTCTGATCAGGTAAGGATGATCATCAGAGGCAGGCGTGACAACAGTGACCTGATAGGAAGTTGAGGCGGTATTGCCGCTGGCATCAGATGCTTCCAGAGTGACCTGATAGGTACCGGGCTGACTGGCATTGACATCGGATGTGATCTGCCAGTGGCTCTGATCAATTGGGCCATCAACAGCATCTGTGATCCCGGCAACATTCCCGGCAGGATTAAAGTCTGCTCCCTGGGCAATCTGCAGATTATCAGTTTTCAGTGTAATGACCGGGGCTGCAGTATCTTCGACAGTGAAGATTACGCTGCGCTTCTTCAGTATTTCACGCCCATAACGGTCACTGGTGCGCAGGGAATAAACAACCGGATAGCTTCCTGTCTTGGCTGTATTGACACTTCCGGAGACAGACAGCGTTCCTCCGGATGCCGTAACAGCATCATACAGTGAAACAGAATCTCCTGCTTCAACGATCAGCTTTGACTGATCAATACGGAGTATCATGCTGTTTTTGGCCTCCCGGTAAGCTTTGTGATGCTGTATTCTGACAACTGCCCACCGTCCCGCCAGCAGCAGTACAATTGCCAGCAGAAGAAACAGGCAGATATGTGCAAATCTGTAAGTGTTTTTCATCGCCATACGATGATAGCACGCAAATCAGACCCCGTAAAAACAATTGCTGTTTGTGCTATGCTAACAGCAGACGGAGGATTGAACAGATGACATATCAGGAGTTGCTTGCAGAAGCACGGAAGAAAGTCGGGCCATACTGCCATGCATGCCCGGTCTGCGACGGCAGGGCATGCGGAAGTCAGATCCCGGGTCCGGGAGCCAAAGGCATGGGTGATACAGCTGTGCGTAATTTTCAGGCATGGCAGAATATCAGAATCAATATGAATACAATCGGTGAGGGCAGGGAGCCTGATCCATCACTGACACTGTTTGGCCATAAGCTGAAATATCCCATTCTGGCAGGGCCGGTCGGGGCAGTTAATCTGCATTATGGCGACAGTCTGAATGATGTTTCCTATAACGATATTCTTGTCTGTGCATGCCGGGATGCGGGCATTGCGGCATTTACCGGTGATGGCACGGATCCAAAGGTCATGGAAGCGGCTGCCCAGGCGATCCGCAATGCCGGTGGAATCGGCATTCCGACGGTGAAACCGTGGGATATGGAGACGATTGAAGAAAAAATGGCGCTGGTGGAAGAGTCAGGTGCTTTTGCCATGGCAATGGATGTGGATGCGGCAGGTCTGCCGTTTCTGCAGGGCAAGAATCCCCCGGCCGGGCCAAAGACCATTTCCCAGCTTCGCCAGATTGCAGAACGTGCAGGCCGGCCGTTTATCATCAAGGGAATCATGACGGTCAGAGGCGCTCTTGCGGCCAAAGAGGCAGGCGCATCTGCGATTGTGGTATCCAATCATGGCGGCAGGGTGCTTGATCAGACACCTGCCACGGCGGAAGTGCTTGCACAGATCAGGGATGCCGCAGGCAAAGAAATGACAATACTTGTGGATGGCGGCATTCGTTCCGGCACAGATGTTTTCAAAGCCATTGCTTTGGGAGCAAATGGTGTTCTGATCGCAAGACCATTTGTGACTGCGGTCTATGGCGGCGGCAAAGATGGGGTGGCTTTATATACCGAAAAGATTGGCAGAGAACTCGTGGATACGATGAAGATGTGCGGTGTTTCCAGACTGGATGAAATTACCCGTGAATGTCTGTTCCGGCCATCTTCAGATTATTTCCGCCTGTGAGCAAAGGATAGAAAACAGGGACAGATGAAAGCAGAGGCTTGATTGATGCGCCGCGCATACCCTGTCTATAACCAAAACCTCAATGTTTGCACAAAGTGGCGTAGGCTTAGGCGGGGAGCTTCACATTCTGGATTTCAGACTGACAGATGAGGAAATGGCACAGATTGCCAGGCTGAACAAGGGTGTCCGCTACTATACCAGAACAGAAGAAGCACTGGCGGGGTTTGCTGTATGGAAGCCCGCATATGAAGCTGCCTGAGACGGCATTATTTCAGAATGAGACAAACTGCTTTGCATTCTGCTGCCTGCAGAATATGCAGAGCAGTTTTTTTGAGGATTTTAATTTTGTTGTCCAAACAACATAATTAGCCATGCCAAACTCCTATCATGATGATGTAAAAAGTGAAGGAGTCATGAATATGGCAAAAGAAATAGATCTGACAAAGTCGGTATATGAGCTGACAAATGAATATCCGGAGCTGATTGATATTATGGCGCAGCTTGGTTTTTCAGAGATTGTCAATCCTATGGTGCGCAATTCTGCGGGCAGGCTGATGACAATTCCGAAGGGTGCCTCTATGAAGGGGATCGATATGGCAAAGGTTGTCGCTGTGCTGATGCAGAATGGTTTTACTCTGGCTGGTGAGATGCCGGATGTTGGGGTGGTACAGTCTGCAAAGAAGAACGAAGCAGGCAATGCTGAAAGTGTGGAAGAAAAAAACAGCGAAAACCGGATGTCCTTGTTGAAATCCTATCTGCAGAGGCTGGCCAGCGGTGAGGAGCTGGAAAGTGTACGCAAGGATTTTGTGGAGAATTTCAAGGATGTGGATGCGTCTGAAATCATGAAGGCGGAGCAGGAGCTGATCAGGGAAGGCACGCCGCTGAATCAGGTGCAGAAGTTGTGTGATGTGCATTCTGCGCTGTTTCATGGGGCAACCAGAGAAGAGAAGATTGCAAATGCGGAAAATGCTGTGCGGTCTTCCCTGGTTTCGGATGGGATGGACCGCAAGGCAAAGGCGGCTGCTCTTGAGGCAGTTCCAGGACATCCCCTCTATACTTTCACAAAGGAAAATAATGCGTTGGAAACATTGCTGAATGCTTATGACAAGGATCATGATGCTGCCGTTCTGGCAAAGATCCGGGATGTTTCCATCCACTATGCAAAGAAAGGGGATCTGCTCTATCCGCATCTGAAGGTGAAGTATGACGTGACAGGTCCTTCTGATGTCATGTGGACTGTGGATGATGAAATCAGGGATGAGCTTGGTGCTCTTTGCCGGATTGACAATCATGATGATGCCTGGAACAAGCGTGTTGATGCGGTACTGACCAGAATCCGGGAAATGATCTACAAGGAGCAGAATATTCTGTTCCCGATTGCAGCAGAAAAGTTTTCCGTGGAGGACTGGATCGGTGTTTATCAGGGCAGCAGGGACTATGCATCATGCTTTGGCGTAAACAATGAGACATGGCTGCCTGGTGAGCAGAAAAAAGCTGCCCATTCTTCGGATCATACGGATGATATTCAGCTTGGAGGCGGTCACATGAGTGCTGCCCAGCTGACGGCCATGCTGAATACGATTCCGATGGAAATCAGCTTTGTGGATGATGGGAATATCAATCGTTACTTCAATGAAGGACCAAAGCTGTTCAAACGTCCGGCCATGGCGATTGACCGTGAGGTATTTACCTGCCATCCCCCCAAGATTGAACCGATGGTGCGTGCGATCATCGATGATTTCAGATCCGGAGGCCAGGACAAGGTACAGATCTGGATGAACAAGAACGGCAGATCCGTACTGGTCAGTTATATGGCTGTGCGCGATCATGAGGGCAATTATGTTGGCACGATGGAACTTGTGCAGGACATGGAGTTTGCAAAAGAGCACTTTGCCCGCAGTGCAAAATAAATCAGAGTTACAGATGGTCTGGCATTTCATGCAGGATGAATTCATTCTTCCGGCAGGAAATCAGACCGTCTTTTTTCATTTTGGAAAGCTCAGCAGACATGGCACTGCGGTCAACCCCAAGATAATCCGCAAGCTGCTGGCGGTCAAAAGGAATGACAAAATGAGCGCTGCCATGGATCATGGCCTGCTCAGACAGATAGGAAAGCAGCTTTTCACGTAAGGATCTTGGCGCTGTATGCATCATCCGCTGAGACAGATTCAGGCTTTTTTTTGCCTGAATGGACAGCAGATTGTGGATCAGCCGGTTGTGGAAGGCACATCCATGCTGGCAGGTTGTCAACAGCTTATTCAAATTGATGAACAGGATCGTGCTTGGCTCACAGGCAACGACATCGCAGAGCAGTTCTTTGCCGGGGATTGCTGCATAGTTTTCCCCGAAGATTTCGCCCTGACTGGCATGGCCGAAGATGCGGCTGGTCCCCCAGTAGAAGTTGACGATGATATTGACACCGCCGGACTCAACCAGACCAAGTTCCTGGATGGTGCTGCCTGCCCGCAGGATCGTCTCATTCTTGTCATAAGACTGTTCATGGGCATCCAGGCAGGAAAGCAGATGGGTGATTTCCTCTTTCCGGATGCCGTGGAACAGATTGGTGTTGGTCAGAAACATTTCATTCATAATATTCTCCATTTGTTGTCATAACAACATATATGTTGTGTATAGCATAGTATCCTGTTCGCGTAAGGTCAACAGGAGGACCGGTAAGATGGAAAAATATGTCAATGGTGAAACGCTGATTGGTGAGATTGTGGCAAAGTATCCGGCTTGTGTGGAGATTCTGATGGATGCCGGCATGCACTGTCTGGAGTGTGCTGCTGCTTCTGGTGAATCCCTTGAGGATGCCTGTGCAATGCACGGCCTGCCTTCTATGGTGATCGTCAATATGCTGAATGAGTCTATTGCTCTGCAGGAGAATGCCTGATATGAGCATGACGCTCGGGCCCATTCATTACTGGCTGTATGGCAAGATTTCCAATCAGGAGGAATTGACAAAGTTTCTTGCTGAGGGGGCAAGGGAACAGGGAATGTCACTGGCTGTAAATCGCTATACCAGAAATCTGCCGCCACTTGAAGAGATCATTGATCCCATGAATATCCACGGTTCTCTGCAGGCAGCCATCGATGATGCGGAAAAGCGGTATGCAGACCTTGTGCAGGATCTTTTAAAAATGCATGTGGATCCTGCGGATCTAGCCAACTGTGCGCAGGGATTTGGCAAAAAGCACCCCGTTACTGTGGATACACCGGAAGAAGTTTTCCGTGCCTTTGAGGATTTCTTCCTGGATGGGATGCCCTGCGATCATGTCAATCGGGTGAGTGACAGTTCTTCGGCTTCATTAACATGGGAGATCACAGCGGATGTACACAGTACTTACTGGCATGAAAATGCTGGCATGTATCAGAAACTGCGCCTGGCCGTTATGAACGGCATGCTGGCAGCTGGCAGCTTTAAGGCCGGAATGCCGGATGGTGCTCATGGCATCATTGAAAGGAAATAAGAACATGAAGGCAGATGCAGGTAAAGTGTTTTCAATCCGCAATGAGAATGCCCCGGTTCCCGGATGCACGGTTTCCGGTCAGATCATTGCCGGCCGTAATCCGCTGACGGTTTTCTCACTGGGAGCCCATACAGATATCAGTGCTGAGATTCATCCCTATCACAAGCTTGTGATGGTGCTGCAGGGCAGCGTGGAAGTCTATGGCAGTGATGGCAGCAGCGAGCATGTCAAAGCAGGTGAAGGTGTTCTGACGAAGATTCATCAGGCGGTTGGTTTCCGCACAGATGAAGATACGGTTTATACAGAGCTGGCAGTCCAGCAGGAGGATGTTATGAATCAGGCTATTCAAGCAGGAAAAGTATTCAGATTTGCCGATCTGGTTCCTTATCAGGACGGAAAGATCGTCAATATGGATATTGTTCACAATGACAGCATGAAATTTGTGGTCATGGCTTTCGATGAAGGTACCGGTCTTAGTGAGCATGCGGCGCCGGGTGAGGCGCTGATCTTTGCCCTGGATGGGGAGGCAACCATTACGTATGAAGGCGTACCGCATGTCATTCACGCAGGTGAGAATTTTCATTTTGCCAAGGGTGGTCTGCATGCTGTGCAGGCAGATCAGCGCTTCAAGATGGGATTGTTATTAACTCTGCAGAAGTAGATGAAGAAGGAGAATAAAATGGACGCAAAGATGTTTTGTTATCAGTGCCAGGAGACTGCTGGCGGCAAGGGATGTGTGTATGCCGGAGTCTGCGGCAAGCAGCCGGATGTAGCAGCGATGCAGGATCTGCTGATCTATGCAAGCAAGGGACTGTCCCAGGTCACAACAAGGCTGCGCCAGGAAGGCAAGGCTGTAAGCAGGGATGTGAATCATCTGGTGACTGTCAATCTGTTTACTACGATTACCAATGCCAATTTTGACAAGAATGCCATCATTGACAGAATTGTGAGGACTCTGGCTGTCAAGGAGGAACTGCTTGGCCAGCTTGACAGCAAGGAGGGTCTGCATGACGCGGCCGTATGGAACGGGGATGAGGCATCTTTTGATGCTAAGGCGCATTCTGGAGAGGTTGGTGTTCTGGCCACCAGAAATGAGGATATTCGCTCTTTGCGCGAGCTGATTACCTATGGTCTCAAGGGACTGGCTGCCTATATGAAACATGCCAATGCCCTTGGTTATGAGAATGAAGAAATTGATGCCTTTCTGCAGGAAGATCTGGCTAAGCTGCTGGATGACGACATGGACGTGGATGCCTTGACGGCATTGACGCTGAAAACTGGTGAGTATGGCGTCAAGGGTATGGCTCTGTTGGACGAGGCTAATACAGGCACCTACGGAAATCCGGAAATCACTTCTGTTGATATCGGGGTCAGAACAAATCCGGGCATTCTGGTTTCGGGTCATGATCTGAAGGATCTGGAACAGCTGCTGGAACAGACCCAGGGTACAGGTGTGGATGTGTATACGCATTCTGAGATGCTGCCGGCGCATTATTATCCTGCCTTCAAGAAGTATCCTAACTTTGCCGGCAATTATGGCAATGCATGGTGGAAGCAGAAGGAAGAGTTTGCGTCCTTCAATGGTCCGATTCTGATGACAACCAACTGCATTGTGCCGCCGTCAGATTCGTATAAGGACAGACTGTGGACAACCGGTGCAGCCGGCTATCCGGGCTGCCGTCATATTGATGGTGCCTATGGTACGGTCAAGGATTTCTCTGCTCTGATTGCGCAGGCAAAGACATGTCAGCCCCCGAAAGAAATCGAATCTGGTTCGATTGTTGGCGGCTTTGCCCATGCTCAGGTATTCGCCCTGGCAGATAAAATTGTTGAGGCTGTCAAGAGCGGTGCGATCCGCAAGTTTGTTGTCATGGCTGGCTGCGATGGCCGCATGAAGTCACGTGAATACTATACTGAGTTTGCAAAGAGACTGCCGAAGGATGTTGTGATACTGACCGCGGGATGTGCAAAGTATAAGTACAACAAGCTGGATCTTGGCGATATCAATGGTATTCCGCGGGTTCTGGATGCCGGCCAGTGCAATGACTCCTACTCTCTGGCTCTGATTGCCTTGAAGCTCAAGGAGATTTTCAATCTGGCAGATATCAATGATCTGCCGCTGGCTTTCAATATTGCCTGGTATGAGCAGAAGGCTGTCATCGTTCTGCTGGCTCTGCTGTCCCTTGGTGTCAAGAATATCCATCTTGGTCCGACACTTCCTGCCTTCCTGTCTCCTAATGTGGCCAAGGTTCTTGTGGAGAATTTCGGCATTGCCGGCATCGGCACAGTCGATGATGATCTCAAACTGTTCTTTGGCAAGCAGGCATAAGCAGTTCATCACATCTTTTCATGAGTACAGCGGGGCCCGTCGGGCCCCTTTTTTCTATTATGAAATGCGCTATCATGACAGGTATGAATACAAGCAATGAAAACAGAAGAATTGGCTGTATCTTTGACGCGGATGGAACTTTGCTGGATTCGATGGGATTCTGGCAGGCTCTGCCGCAGCGTTTCCTGGAAAGCCGGCAGATTGCGGCCCCGGCAGACATCAGCAAAGTACTGGCAGATATGTCATTGCCAGAGAGTTGTGCCTATCTGCATCAGCAGTATCTGTCAGAACGATCAACAGAGGATATCCGACAGGAAATTACTGCAATGATTCGGCAAGCATATGCAGAGCAGATCACGCTGAAGCCAGGCGTTCTGGCATTGCTTTCCGGTCTGCAGGAAAAGGGCATTGTGATGTGCGTGGCATCAACCAGCGATCAGTTGCTATTGGAGATGTGCTTTCAAAGACTTGGCATCTCATCCTTTTTCGAAGCTGTGATTACGCCGGGAAAGGAGAATACGGACAAGTCCGGGCCGGATCTGTATGTGCGGAGTGAAACTGTCATGCACACGGCTGCTTTCAATACTTATGTGTTTGAGGATACACTGTTGCCGGTAAGGACGGCGAAGAAGGCCGGATACAGGGTAATTGCCGTCCGCGATATCTGGTCCCGATCTGACTGGCCCCTGATGGAAGAAACTGCTGATCTTTGCGTAGATGGTCTTATGGAACGTGACAAAATTTTTGCCTTCATGGGCGTAAATAAAAATTCAAAAGAATTTTAAGATTTCGCTTGATTTTTTGTAAACGATTACATATCATAAAGGTGTAAGTTGTAAACGATTCCAGTAACGTTTCCATCCGGAGGGAAATGAAGGAACGTACAACCATGATTGAAAAATCAGGAGGAAAACATGAACAAGAAAGGTTTTGTAGCATTGGCATTATCTGCTGCTATGCTGGCTGGCTGTGGAGGTTCTTCTGCTGCTGCAGCATCTGCAGATTCCGGTAAGGGAAGCGTCTATTATCTGAACTTCAAGCCTGAAGCGGATGAGTACTGGCAGGATCTGGCAAGTGAATACACCAAGGAGACTGGTGTTAAGGTCACTGTTCTGACAGCTGCTTCCGGTGAGTATGAGAGCACCCTGAAGTCTGAAATGGCTAAGTCTGAAAAGCCGACACTGTTCCAGGTGAATGGTCCTGTTGGTCTGGCTTCCTGGAAGGACTACTGCTATGATCTGAGCGGATCTGATATTGAGGGTCAGTTGTCAAACAAGGCATATGAGCTCAAGGATGGCGACAAGGTCGCAGGCATTGCATATGTTACGGAGGCTTATGGTCTGATCACCAACAAGGCACTGCTTGAGATGGCTGGCTATTCTGTTGATGATATCAAGAGCTTCGATGATCTGAAGAAGGTTGCTGAGGATATCACAGCTCGCAAGGATGAGCTTGGATTTGCAGCATTCACTTCTGCAGGCATGCATTCTTCCAGTGACTGGCGCTTCAAGACACATCTGGCCAACCTGCCGATCTACTATGAGTACAAGGATGCAGGAGTCGATGATGAGGAAGAGCTGAAGGGTACATATCTGCCGAACTATAAGAACATCTGGGATCTCTACATCAATAATTCCACGGTTGATCCTTCTCAGCTTTCTACTGCGACTGGCGATCAGTCTGAGGCTGAATTCGTTAATCAGCAGGCTGTCTTCTTCCAGAATGGTACATGGGAGTATGACAAGGTAAAGGCAGTCGGCGATGACAATCTGGCTTTCCTGCCGATCTACTTCGGTGTTGATGATGCCAATGAGGGTCTCTGCATGGGTACTGAGAACTACTGGTGCGTAAACAGCCAGGCTTCTGAGGAAGACATCAAGGCTACTCTGGATTTCATGAACTGGTGCGTTACATCTGATGAGGGTGTCAAGGCTATGACAAGCGGCGACAAGATGGGCTTCAACATTCCGTTCAAGTCCAACCCTGAATCTTCCAATGTTCTGTTCAACTTGGCAAATGCGAATACAGGTACACCGGTATCCTGGAACTTCACAACAATGCCTTCTGAGGAGTGGAAGAAGACACTTGGCCAGGCTCTGACAGTTTATGCGGCTGACCAGAGTGATGCCAACTGGGATCAGGTCAAGAGTGCATTCGTTGATAACTGGGCAGCTGAAAAGAAGCTTGCTGCTTCCAATAACTGAGTTTAATTGATTCACAACGCAGACAGGCCGGCAGAATCTCTCTGCTGACCTGTCTTTCTTCACACTGAGCGAGGCAATATAAGATATGCAGAAAAATATCAAAAAATACTGGCCTGTCTTCACAGTGCCAACGATGGCTGCTTTTGCCATCGGTTTCCTGATTCCGTTTATTCTTGGTATCTATCTCTCCTTTACCAAGTTCACAACGGTCAAGGATGCCAGATGGGTTGGTATATCCAATTACATTACGGCATTCAAAGATACCACTTTCGTTCATTCTTTCTGGTTCACAGCTGCCTTTGCAGTCGTGACGCTGGTTTTGATCAATGTCATCGCCTTTGCACTGGCAATGGCACTGACCAAGGAACGCCATGGTACGAATATCTTCCGCACGATTTACTTCATGCCGAACCTGATCGGCGGCATTGTGCTTGGCTATATCTGGCAGCTGATCTTCTCTGGCATTCTGGTTCATTTTGGCACTGCCCTGAACCTGAATACAAAGCTTGGCTTCTGGGGACTGGTCATTCTGGTCTGCTGGCAGCAGATCGGCTATATGATGATTATCTATATTGCTGGTTTCCAGGCAATTCCGGGCGATGTGCTGGAAGCTGCCGAAATCGATGGTGCCAACAGCCGTCAGATGCTGTTTAAAGTCATTATTCCGATGATGATGCCAAGCATTACAATCTGCACATTCCTGACAATTACCAATGGATTCAAGCTGTTTGATCAGAACCTGGCTTTGACCGGAGGCGCGCCAATGAAGCAGACGGAGATGATGGCATTGAACATTTACAACACATTCTTCGGCCGTGTCGGCTTTGAAGGCGTCGGCCAGGCAAAGGCAGTTTTGTTCTTCATCCTGGTTGTCGTCATTGCCGGCATTCAGCAGAAACTGACAAGGTCCAAGGAGGTACAGCAGTAATATGAATCAAAAAGGTAAATGGTATGGCACAACATTCCTGACATTCCTTTGTGTCTTCTGGATTATGCCGGTACTGGTTGTGCTCTGGAATTCATTTAAAGACAAGAATGCGATCAATCTGCAGCCATTCAAGCTGCCGACGCATGAGACTTTCATCGGTGCTGAAAACTATGCACAGGCCATCAACAAGTATGGGCTGTTAAACTCTGTTGGCTGGACCGTATTTATTACCGTATTCTCCGTTGCGGCTATCCTGCTGTTTTGCTCGATGACCGGCTGGTACATTACCAGAGTCAATTCAAAGTGGTCTAAGATCATCTATATGCTGTGCATATTCTCCATGGTTGTACCCTTCCAGATGGTCATGTTCACATTGTCTCTGGTCGCCAATATGCTGCATCTGACCAATCCGTGGGGGATCATTATTGTGTATCTTGGCTTTGGAGCAGGACTGGCTGTGTTTATGTTTACAGGCTTTGTCCGCTCTATTCCGATTGAGATTGAGGAAGCTGCCATGATCGATGGCTGCACACCGCTGCAGACATTCTTCAAGGTTGTCATGCCGATCATGAAACCGACCTATATTTCAGTAGGCATTCTGGAAACAATGTGGATCTGGAACGACTTCCTTCTGCCGTATCTGGTACTGGATATCAAGAAATACAAGACGATTTCCATTGTTATTCAGTATATGAAGGGCTCCTATGGTTCTGTTGATATGGGTGCCATTATGGCTGCACTGATTCTTGCAGTGATTCCGGTAATTATCTTCTATCTGAGCTGCCAGAAGTATATTATCAAGGGTGTAGCAGCAGGTGCTGTCAAAGGATGATTTTAGAATTGAGGTATTTATGAGAAGAAGTGCAGGAATTCTGATGCCGATCAGCGCCCTGCCTTCCCGGTATGGGATTGGCACGCTGGGGGAAGCGGCTTACGAATTCATCGATTTTCTGGAAGCGGCCGGTCAGTCATACTGGCAGATACTTCCAATTGGACCAACCGGATATGGGGATTCTCCCTATCAGTCATTTTCTGCCTTTGCCGGTAACCCATATTTTATAGATCTGGATTTGCTGGCCAGAGATGGATGGCTGAAAAAAGAAGAGTACAGTGAGATTCATTGGGGAGATGATCCCGGCCGTACGGATTATGGAACGCTGTATAAAAAGCGTTTTGATGTACTGCGCAAGGCAGTAAAGCGTCTGTTGGCAGATGTTCCGGATGATTATGAGGCGTTTGCAAAAAAGAACGCGTTCTGGCTGGATGATTATGCTTTGTTTATGGCATTGAAGGATGCCCACCAGGGCAAGAGCTTCATGTTGTGGGAAGATGATCTGCGCAAACGGGATGAAAAGGCACTGGCTTCTGCCAGAGTAGGATTGAAGGAGGAGATTGCCTTCTACAAGGGAATTCAGTACTTCTTCTTCCAGCAGTGGGCTTTGATGCGGACGTATGCACTGGACCACGGGATTTCTCTGATCGGTGATGTACCGATCTATGTATCTCCGGATTCCAGTGACCTCTGGGCCAATCCACAGCTGTTCCAGCTGGACAAGGATGGCAGGCCGACGGAAGTGGCGGGCTGCCCACCGGATGGATTCTCTGCTGATGGCCAGCTCTGGGGCAATCCTTTGTATAACTGGGAAGACATGAAGAAGGATGGATATGCCTGGTGGACAAAGCGCATTTCCTATCAGTTTGAACTGGTAGATGTGCTGCGCATTGATCATTTCCGCGGTTTTGAGTCTTATTTTGCGATTCCCTACGGAGCTGTTACGGCACGTGGCGGAAGGTGGCGCAAAGGTCCCGGCATTGATTTCTTCCGCACCATTGAGAAGAAGCTTGGACATCTGAATATTATTGCTGAAGATCTTGGCTTCCTGACGCCGGGAGTCATTCAGATGGTCAAGGATACAGGTTATCCAGGCATGAAAGTGCTTGAATTTGCCTTCGATCCAAGAGATACAGGCTCCGGCTATCTGCCGCACAAGTTCATTAACAACTGTGTTGTCTATACAGGCACACATGATAATGAAACCGTCATGGGATGGATGGAGAACTCACCAAGATCCTTCAGTGAGCATGCAATTGATTATCTGCACTTGGATGAAAAAGAAGGCTATAACTGGGGCTTTATCAGAGCTGCCTATATGAGCGTTGCCGATCTGGCGGTCATGCAGTTCCAGGATCTGCTTGGCCTTGGTGATGAAGCACGCTTCAATGTACCTTCCACCACCGGTAATAACTGGGTATGGCGTGCAAAGAAAGACGATTTTACCTTTGCATTGTCCAAGAAGCTCAGACATATGACCGGTCTGTATGAACGCCTTCCGGAAGGTAAGAAAGAAGCAGACATTCAGGCATCGGATGAATAAGACAAAATCATGAGATCAGACGGTCTCATGATTTTTATGTTTCTTTTTTTGCCTGGCTGTGCTAGAATCATCTTACTTGAGTGATTAGCTCAGCTGGGAGAGCACTTCCTTGACGTGGAAGGGGTCATGGGTTCGAGTCCCTTATCGCTCACTGAATCATCTTCGGAAAGCCGCATAAATAGCGGCTTTTTCTGTACTCTCTACTGATTCGTAGAGGAATTTGTAGACTTTTAAGCTTTGTATCTTCTGTTCAATGAGGCATTGACTGCATCAGAATTCCATTGTCAGTGGGGAAGATGATACTTTGCTCAACTGGGATTTTATGCTAAACTATGAATCACTGGGGTTGTAGCTCACCCGGGAGAGCGCATCCATGGCATGGATGAGGTAGTGGGTTCGAGTCCCATCAGCTCCACTGTAAGAATGTGCCGCATTGCTGCGGCGCTTTTTTGTGTCTTGATTTTTCCTTTCCTGCGGTCAGATTAGCAGGGTGATGTAAAGCCTGTATCGCTTTGCAGGCTAACACTGTGTAAAATGGTAGGCATGAAAAGGGCTGAAGATGGCAGAGAAGGTACTGGTGATAGATGCGTCAAGGCATCTTGGCGGTGCTGCGGATGAAGCGCTGACATATGTGAAAAAGACAATCGGCAGCAATGATGTCACGGTGGAAATATGTTCCCTGGGCAGGGATGATATAGCCGGGTGCATTGGATGTGGAAAGTGTATCCGCCGGCGTGTGTGCATCATGGATGATGCGGTGAATCAGTGCAATGCGTGTATGTGGGATGGCATGCTGGTGCTGTTTGATGTGCTGTATGAGCAGCCGGATGAGCAGGCGGTGCGCTTTCTGAAGCGGCTGTTCTACAGTCACAGTGAAGGCTGGCATTATGTGCCTGCTGCATGCATTGGTCTGGCACGGATGGGATCTGTCAAAGAAGCGTGCCGGCTGATTGAAGATCTGTTTGCACTGGCAGATATGACGATTGTGACGAGGGCACATGGCACCTCCGGAAGTGACAGCGCCCAGATGAATATTCTGTTGGATCATTTCATGCAGGCGGTGAATGGCATGCAGAATAGAAAACCTTGCAAAGAGATTCCAAACCTGGATGGGTTTGTGCGCTAACGGAAGATGGAGCGGCGGTATCTGCCTGGTGAGGTATGGTACTGCTTTTTAAACAGGCGGATAAAGTAGGAGAAGTTGTCGAAGCCGGATTCAACGGCGATGTCGTTGACGGAGCTGTTTGTGCTGCGCAGCAGGTTGGCAGCGACTTCCAGACGGTAGCGGTTGAGATAGGTGATGAATGTTTCACCGGTTTCCTGATGAAAGACACGCATGAAGTGGTTGCGGGAGAAGCCTGCGGCTGCTGCAGCTTCATCAATCGAGATGCTGTGGCGGTAATTGGCTTTGACAAAGGAAATCGTATTTCTCACAATATCTTCATGGCCGGATTCGCTTGGAGCTGCTGCCTTGATGCGGTGGGCATACAGACACTGCAGAAACAATAATAAATATGCTTTGATCTGCATGGAGTAGCCGCCTTCTCTGGCAGTGCTGGCTTCATTTGCCCTATGCAGAAAGTAGGCAAGCTCCTGGTGCATGGGACTGGTCTGCAGGATGGGTCTGGGCAGAAAAAGTTCATGGTTTACCAGACGCTGCAGAACATGTGTGCGGCACCAGTCATCCGGATCGCTTGCATCAAGAAATTCCAGGGAGAACAGAAAGTCTTCATAGACCAGAGGATTACCGGATGTTCTGGCGATGGCATGCATTTCTCCGGGCATGATTGGGAGAAGGCTGCCCTGACAGATGGATATTTCCCGGTTGGAGACAGTGATGGTGCCGCTGCCGCTGCGTACGAGTATGACTTCCATCTGGCTGTGCCAATGGAGGCTGACAGCATCAAAATCATCCGGTATGGTGCATAACTGCATGCGGAATGAGAATGAATGGGAAAATGCTTTCTGAGGTGTATTGAATTGCGTATCCATGGTGCTATTGTACAAATTGTAAACGTTATAGTGCAAGATAAAACCATTGTGAAATTATTATAATACAAGAGAAATTTGTAGATGGAGGTCGTTATGACACGATTGATTACTGACTATACAGGCAAGCCGCTGCAGGAATGTACTGAGCTGGAACTGTTCAACGGTGTCCTGAATCTGGTCAATGATGCAGAAAAAGAGAAAGGATACAATACCGGCAAGAAGAAACTGTATTATATTTCGGCTGAATTCCTGATTGGCAAGCTGCTTTCCAACGATCTGATCAATCTTGGTCTGTACCAGGATGTCAAGAAGCAGCTTGAGGATGCGGGCAGAAGCCTGGCTGATCTGGAAGAGTTCGAGTATGAGCCTTCCCTTGGCAATGGCGGTCTGGGCCGTCTGGCAGCATGCTTTGTTGACTCGCTGGCAACGCTTGGCCTGCCGGCAGATGGTGTCGGTCTGGCATATCATTGCGGTCTGTTCAAACAGAACTTTGAAAACAACAAACAGTCTGAGACACCGGACAGATGGCTGCAGTGGGGACATGAAAGCTGGATGCGGTCAACCGGAAAGCATTATACAGTTGACTTTGGCGGTTTCTCTTTGACCTCAACAATGTATGAAATTGGTGTGACAGGTTATGGATCCAAGTGCGGCAAACTTCGGCTGTTTGATGTGGATACGCTTGATGAGCGTGTGATCCGCGATCAGATCAGCTTTGACAAGAAGCAGATCGCGAAGAATCTGACCCTGTTCCTGTATCCGGATGATTCGGATGAGGATGGCCGCATCCTGCGTGTCTATCAGGAATATTTCATGGTTGCCAATGCTGCCCAGCTGATTCTGGAAGAAGCACAGGCAAAGGGAAGCAATCTGCATGATCTGGCTGATTATGCAGCGATCCAGATCAATGATACGCATCCGACCATGGTGATTCCGGAACTGATCCGCAGGCTGACACAGAAGGGTATTTCTTTTGAGGAAAGCATTGAGATTGTCAGAGCTGTATGCGGTTATACCAACCATACAATTCTGGCAGAGGCACTTGAGACATGGCCGCGTGCATATCTGCAGAAGGCTGTTCCGCAGCTGCTGCCGGTGATTGAGAAGCTGCAGGCATATGTGGCAGAGCGCTATCAGGAACCGTTTGTACAGATCATTGATGGCAATGACAATGTGCATATGGCCAACATTGACATTCACTTCTCTCATTCTGTAAATGGCGTTGCCAAGCTGCATACCGAGATTCTCAAGAATACGGAGCTGGCACCGTTCTATCAGATTTATCCGGAGAAGTTCAATAACAAGACCAATGGCATTACATTCCGCCGCTGGGGTGTCATGTGTGATCCGGCTCTGACTTCTCTGATCAATGAGACGATTGGCAATGACTGGATCCGTCATGCGGATGATCTGAAGAAGCTGGAAGATAAGAAGGATGATCCTGATTTCCTGAAGAAGATTCTTGCAGTCAAGCAGGAAAACAAGCAGAACTTTACGGACTATCTGAAGAATTATCGCGGTATTGAAGTGGATCCGACGTCTGTGTTTGACGTGCAGTCCAAGCGTCTGCATGAATACAAGCGCCAGCAGCTGAACCTGCTGTGGGCAATCTCTGTCTACAATGATATGGTGGAAGGAAAGTTCCCGACCCGGCCGATTACGGTCTTCTTCGGCGCCAAGGCTGCTCCAGCCTATATCATTGCCAAGGATATCATTCATGCCATCCTGACATTCTCCAAGGTGCTGGATGCGGATCCTGATGCATCGAAGTGGCTGAAGGTTGTTATGCTGGAGAACTACAATGTTTCTCTGGCAGAGAAGCTGATTCCGGCTGCGGATATCTCCGAGCAGATTTCACTGGCTTCCAAGGAAGCAAGCGGCACTGGCAATATGAAGTTCATGCTCAACGGTGCGGTTACTCTTGGTACGATGGACGGTGCCAATGTTGAGATTGCAGAGCTGGTTGGACCGGATAACATCTATACATTTGGACAGTCTTCGGATGAAGTGATTGCCCACTATAAGAAAGCGGACTATGTATCCAGAGAGTACTATGAGAGGGATCCGAAGCTGAGAAAGGCCGTTGATTTCCTGACAGGCGATCTGATGATGCAGAATGGAGGAGATCCGGAAAATCTTGGCAGACTGAGCCACGAGCTGCTGTCCAAGGACTGGTTCATGACGTTCCCTGATTTTGAGGATTATTGTGAAACCAAGGCCAGAATGCTGGCAGATTATGAGGATCGTGAGAGCTGGAGCAGAAAGATGCTGATGAATACAGCCAATGCAGGCTTCTTCTCCAGTGACCGTACCATTGCCCAGTATAATGAGGATATCTGGCATCTGGACAAGGATACTTCCAAGTAACAGACAAGCAGGAGAAATCCTGCTTTTTGTTATGCTCTTATCCGGCATATACTAATAGCAGGTGGTGATATAAATGAAACTTGGCATGATAGGCCTTGGCGTTATGGGACGGCCGATGGCACTGAATCTGCACCGGGCAGGATATGATGTGTGCGTGGCACCGCACCGCAGAAATATGAATGATTATTTTGCTTCATTTGGCATTCCGGTTGTTTCCAAAAAGGAAATTGGTGAATGCTGTGATGTTGTGCTGCTGATGCTGCCGGATTCAAAGCAGGTAAAGTCGGTAATGCTGGAAGATGACCAGCTGGCAGAAATCATGAAGCCCGGTTCTGTTTTGATCGATATGAGTTCCATTGATCCGGCTGTTTCCAAAGAGGTGAATGGGCAGCTTGAAAAGCGTAGCATCGAGATGCTGGATGCACCGGTATCTGGGGGAGAACCAGCGGCTGTTGAGGGGACTTTAAGCTTTATGGTCGGTGGCCGGCAGGAAGTCTTCGACAGATACAAGCCGATATTGCTGGCTATGGGTTCTTCAGCCGTCAGGATAGGAGAGATTGGTGCCGGCAATACCGCCAAGCTCTGCAATCAGATCATTGTGGCAGGAAATCTGATGGCGCTGGCAGAAGGCATTACGCTTGCCCAGCAGACTGGTCTGGATCCTGCTGTGATGATTGAAGCGCTGCAGGGCGGTCTGGCTGATTCTGCTGTGATGCATGCAAAAGCACAGATGATGATTGATAAAAGATATGATGCCGGATTCCGCATAGATCTGCATATCAAGGATCTCAATAATGCCCTGATGGCAGCCCACCAGGCTGGTTCACCAGTGCCAATGACAGCACAGGTGAAGGAAATCATGCAATGGCTGCACAGCCATGGCCTGGGAGATGAGGATCACAGCTCCATCAAGGCGTTCTATGATATGCTGGCAGGCAGGTAAAAAGAAAAACCCATTGCCGGAAATGACAATGGGTTTTTATGCGGTTAGCAGGACTTGAACCTGTACGGGTTGCCCCAATAGATCCTAAATCTATCGTGTCTGCCAGTTCCACCATAACCGCGTGGAACATATTATAGTATGCCGATGTTTCGGTTGGCAAGTTTCAGCAGACAAAGTTGAGATAGTAAGGAAGCTGACGGCGCCACCATGGCCAGTCATGGGCCACATCGGCACCCCAGAAGTCTACCCATGCAGGTATATTCTTGTAAGCAAACAGTTCTTTCATTCTTGCTGCATCTTCCTGCATCGGATGTTCCCAGGCACCTCTGCCGCAGCAGATAATAATATCCCGGTGACGGTACATCTCCACATAGGGATGGTCATAAGACATGCCTTCAATGTAGTCAACTGGCGAGTTGGTATACACAAGGTCATCCATGTAGTCCGGGAAGAACAGTCTGGCATTGTAGGCACCGGACAGCGCAATGCATCCGGAGAAAAGATCCGGTCTTCTTAACAGAAAGTTCAATGCATGTGTACCGCCCATTGAGCATCCGGTTGTCAGGATCCCATCATAACTGTTGCCCTGGTTGGCATTTGTGCTGATTTCTCTGATACGTGGCACGAGTTCATCCGTGATATAGCGATAATAAGCTTCCTGATTCTCAATGCGCAGACGATTGTCCCATGTCTTCAGCGACCAGCTGTTGACATCATTGGAATCGCAGCAGAACATCTGAATTCTGCCGGCATCAATATATGGTGCAGCCGCAGCGATCATGCCATTGTTCTCATAGTCAAAGAAACGTCCGTCCTGGCTTGGAAAGACAAGTACCGGCTTGCCGGCATGGCCATACACCTTGAATTCCATGTCACGGCCAAGATTACGGGAATATTCCCTGAAATATTCTGTCTTCATTCTGCCGCCTCTGTTTCTGCCTGTTCCGGTCTGACTTTTTCATAGACAAAGCTGATGAATTTCTTCACGTCATCAATCGTCTTGAAGCGGGCAATATACATATCATCTCCCATTGCTGAGCCAAGGATGCCCGGCATCCGTTCATGCATGCAGATATTGGAGCCATAGCGGCGGAAAACCGCTGCATCGGAATTGGCATATCTCAGACGGTCGCGCTTGCCTACATAGACGCAGTAATACGGACGGTCAGTCTGATACAGGCCATGGTTGTACATGCACATGTTGGCATAAATGTTATAGACATTGATGTCATTGGCAAAGTTCATCATGTCAGGTGTATATCCTCCCGGCGGTCTCATGTTCACTTCCAGGCCGACAAGGCCTCCTTTTTTGCCAAGACCTGGCTTGTCTTCCGTCAGACGGAAATATTCCGTATGGAAGAATCTGCCTCTGATTTTAAATGCTTTGATGACCCTGGTCCCCATGTCATCCAGATCATCCGGAATGACTCTTTCACTCCAGTAGCAGCACTCATCACTTTCGTTGACTACATCCATGATCGGTTCCGGGAAGGTATGGGATGTTTTGAAGATAATATTGCCATCCTGGTCAGTAATTCCGTCAAAGGAAACAATATAGCCCGGTACGTACTCTTCCATGATGTACTGTACTTTCAGGTTCTGACGGTAGAAGTCTTCCAGTTCCTTATCACTGCTGATCTTCCATGTGCCATTGGCACCGACACCGTCATCTGGCTTGACAATCACCGGATAGCCGACTTCTTTGATGAAGTTTTTTCCTGCCTCAGGGGTTGATACCAGGTGCCAGCGGGCACATGGCACACCGGCTTCCTGATAGTATTTCTTCATGTTGGATTTCAGCTTGTAGCGCATGACATCCTTCGTTTTGTCACCGGTATTGATGTTGAAGTCTTCACGCAGATGGGCATCCTGCTCCAGCCAGAATTCGTTATTGCTTTCCAACCAGTCAATTCTGCCATGCTTGTGAGCAAACCAGGCAACTGCCCGGTACATCTGGTCATAGTCTTTCATTGAGGAAACCTGATAATATTCATCCATGGAATCCTTCATTTCCTGGGAAAGGGAATCATAAGGATCCTCACCGATGCACAAAGACGTTCCCCCTATCTGTTTCCACGCCTTGGGAAACTGATAATATGTCTTTGGAAAGTTTGGCGATATAAAGACAAAGTTTCGCATCATTGACGTCCGTCCTTTCTTGGAGTGATTATACACCACCGTTACGATCTGTATTTTATTTTGTTGGGCAGGTGCATTAAAAGCGGTCTATAATGAAAAATATCAGTGGGGAGACAGTGATGAGTGAAAATAAACTGATGGATGCACGCCGGCGTATTGATGCTATTGATGCACAGATGGCAGATTTGTTTACACAGAGATTTGCGGCTGTGCGCGACGTGATTGACTATAAGATAGAAAACAGGCTTCCGATTTTTGATTCGAGCCGCGAGGAAGTGGTTCTTGATCAGAATGCAGGACGTATTGATGATGAAGATATCCGTCCGTATTTCAGAGCATGGTATCAGGAGCTTCTGAAGCTGTCGAAGGAATATCAGAAGCAGATTAAGGAAGAGAAATAACAGGAGGTATTATGGGAGAGCTGTTGAAGCAGATCCGGCATGACAACATGCAGGCTATGAAGGAAAAGGATGAAGTTAGGAAGGGTGTATGTTCTTTGCTGATTAGTGCGATTGCACTGGCTGAAAAGGAAAGTGGGAAGGTTCTGGAGAAGGATGAGGAGCTTGTCTTTGTGCAGAAGGAACTGAAGCAGACAAAGGAAGAACTGGAGAGCATTCCGGATTCCCGTCCTGAGCTGAAGGAAAAGGCACAGCAGAAGATTGCCATCATTGAGAGCTATCTGCCGAAGCAGATGAGTGATGATGAAATCAGAGAGGCTCTGGAAAAGATCATTGCTGAAAAGGGGCTGGATCATACAAAGAAGAGTCAGGGGCAGGTAATGAAGGCCATGATGGCAGAGTATAAAGGAAAGACGGATGGCAGGACAGTAGCCAGAGTGCTTGGGACTCTGCTGCACTGAATTTACGATAAGGGGTTTTTGCAAGGCTCCCAATGGCGTAAACCTAAATTTAACGGTTTACGCTATTTTTTTATCTTTATGTCACCAGCTTTCTCATATTGAAGCTTTAAATACAGCTCAAATGTAGTATAAGATAATATAATTTCAAATGATTTAATAAGCTATGTTTCTATATAATTGTAGTATAGGAAGGAGGCTCTTATGTTTGTCAAAGTAGTACCTAATAACAAAGGTAGGAAGGATACTTTCTTCATCTACCTCACCGAGTCTTATCGTGACAGGAACGGAAAGGTCAGGCACCGTACCGTCCGCAGCCTTGGGCTGTTTGAGAAAGATCAGGTCCCATATATAAAAGCTGCTTTCATGGAACCTAAGCCTCGCCTCGTATACGACGGGAAGTAGTATAGAATTCTGTGGATCTGAGAGAAAAACTGCAGATCTTCTCTTCTATCCTGTGTGACTCTTCGCTCTTTGATCATGCCTGCATTATTCCTGGCTGTTTGACATTAGAAAAGCAGAGATGGCTTCAAAGGTATCGCTGGCAAATGCTGTGTCTGACAGTTTATCCTCCAGGGATACACTGGGATCCTTCCATTTTCTCTCTGCTTCTTTTTTCAGATCAATTTTCTCATTCATACCGCCATTTTAGCGGTTCTGCCTGCATTTCTCAATTTCTGTCCAGATAGGTGCAGGCAGCGGTTGCGGCAATGGCGCCATCGGCCGCGGCAGTGGTCAGCTGACGCAGGGATGTTGTCCGGCAATCTCCTGCGGCATAAATGCCTGGATGGCTTGTTTTACAGTCTGCTCCGGCTTTGATATAGCCTTTTTCATCCAGTTCAACAATATCAGAAAAGATCTGATTGTCCGGCTCCTGGCCAATGGCCACAAACAGGGCGCTGACGGGTACCTGCACGGTCTGTCCGGTTTTGACATTGGTAACGTCAATACTTTCCAGATGGTCTTTTCCGTGCAGTGAGGTGACATTGCTGTCAAGCATGAAGGTTACGTTGTCACATTTGTTCAGCTTGTCAAGGTCTGCCTTGTCGCCGCGGAAGGAATCACGCCGGTGAATCAGGGTGACATGACTGCAGATGCCTGCCAGATACAGGGCATCGGAAAGGGCGGTGTTGCCGCCGCCATTGACGGCAACATTCTTTCCCTTGAAGAACATGCCGTCGCAGGTTGCACAGAAGGATATGCCTCTTCCAGTCAGACGCTCTTCATTCTCCAGGCCAAGATGTCTGTTCCTGGCACCGGTAGCGATGATCAGAGCTCCTGCTTCATAGTCATTGTGATCTGTTCTGATATGGAAAGGATGCCCGTCAAGGATGCCGGTTACCTTTTCAAAAATGACTTTGACGCCCAGGCCGGTGGCCTGTGTATACAGATTTGTGGCAAATTCATATCCGGAGATATGGGCAAAGCCAGGATAGTTTTCGATATCGGGCGTATTGACGATCTGTCCGCCATAGGTGCTGCTTTCTGCTACAATGACGGATTTTCCTGCCCGGACCGCATAGATAGCGGCAGATAGGCCGGCTGTACCGGCACCGATAATAAATAGATCTGTCATATGAAGTTACCTCTCGATATCTGTATGATGCCTTGTCTCTGGAAAAAAGAAAAGGAAGATGCCCATGCAATCTTAAGATAATTTTAATGATGAAAATGTGTAAAAATCGTGAAAAAGGACTATCATAGTGGCCGGAATTCAAACAGGTGGAAATATGAAGCGTATGAAAGAGATATGGAGTAAAGTGTTTCACTTTCTGAAAGAGCTGCTGCGGGAGCGGGAAGCACCCCGGCAGATGAATAACTGGCAGGCACTGCTTGCCCAGTTTGGCTTATCAGTGCTGACCTGTCTGATCATCGAGGCGGTCTCCCGGCACAGCCTGATGGCAGGACTGGCGTTTGTGCACAGCAGTACCAAGGCATTTCTGTATAACTGTGTGCTTGTCTTTGTGACTTCATTGCCGATTTTTCTGTTCCGGAAGCGGCGTTTTCTGCGGGTGCTTGTCTTTGGTCTCTGGATTGCCCTTGGTGTAGCCAATGGCATTATCCTTTCCAAGAGGGTAACGCCGTTCACCGGCCCGGATTTTAAGAACTTTACGGAAGGCAAGGCAGTCATGGGCAAGTATCTGTCCAGTTTCAGGATATTCCTGCTCTATGCTCTTGTCGTAACGGCTATTATCCTTGTGGTGATCTATCTCTTCCGTTCTCCGCGGTATCGTGGAAAGATGCACTATCCGGTTGTGATCGTTGGTCTTGCGGCTGCATTTGCCGGCTTCTTCGGCCTGACAAAACTCTGCGTCAATGCCCGCATTCTTTCCACATACTTCGGCAATATTGCCTTTGCCTATCAGGATTATGGCTTTCCTTACTGCTTTACGGTAACGGTACTGGATACCGGGATCAGGGAGCCTAACAACTATTCACCTGCTCTTGTACAAACGATTACAAGTGAGGATGAAAAGGCAGGTACGACAACGGCGGATACCGATGATCTTCCTAATATTATTGTCGTACAGCTGGAATCGTTCTTTGATCCTTCGCGTGTGAATTATCTGCAGTGCTCCCAGGATCCCATTCCCAACTGGCATGAATTGGAGAGCAGCTGCACAAATGGCTACTATACGGTGCCGACCATCGGCGCCGGCACGGCCAATACGGAGTTTGAGACGCTGACCGGCATGTCGCTGCGCTTCTTTGGCGCCGGTGAATATCCGTTCAAGAGCATTCTGTCCCAGGAACCGTGCGAGAGCAGTGCCTATGATCTGAAGACGCTTGGCTATGCGGCCAGTGCCCTGCATGACAATGAGGCAAACTTCTATTCGCGCAAGAAAGTGTATAAGAATCTTGGCTTTGATACTTTTACGTCCAAGGAATATATGCAGAATCAGGATGATGTCAATCACAATGGGTGGATGCGTGACCGCAATCTGATCAGGCCGATCAATGATGCTATGGATGCCACTCCTGGCAAGGATTACATCTTTACAGTTTCTGTGCAGCCTCATGGTGCCTATCCGACAGAAGAAGTGCTGGAGGATCCGGAAATTACGGTGTCCGGCAATATGAGTGAGGCACAGCGCTGTGCATGGGAATACTATGTGAACGAGATTCATGAAGAGGATCAGTTCATCAGGGATCTGATTGATTCTGTCAATCAGCGTGATGAAAAGAGTATTATTCTGTTCTATGGCGATCATCTGCCTACGATGAATCTGACCCAGCAGGATCTGTCTGGCGGCAATCTGTATCAGACCAATTATATGATCTGGAATAATTTCGGCCTTGATATGCCGGATCAGGATCTGACATCGTACCGTGCGATTGCAACGATTATGAATGCTCTTGATATTCATACAGGGACTATGTTCCGCTTTCAGCAGGCACATACCGGGCAGGAGGAGAATTTCTTCAATGAAATGCAGACGCTGCAGTATGATCTGCTGTATGGAAAGCAGTATGTGTATGGCGGCGATGATCCGTATCAGCCGGATCCCAATTATCATCTTGGCATCAAACGTATTGTCATGACCGGGATTGTTCCTGTGGCGGATGGATATCTGATCAAGGGAAGGAACTTTACACAGGCATGCCGGGCTGTGGTGGATGGCGATGCTGTGGATACTGAGTTTGTGGATATCAATACATTGAAGGTGAAAGGTGAGATGCCAAAGGCTGGCAGCAGTATTGAGGTGGGCGTGCTGAGTGCTTCCAAGACGCATAGGATGCTGTCATATGCTTTGAATTACTATGTTGTTCCGGAAACGGCGAATGCTTCGCCATCGCCTTCACCGGCATCCTGATGCATATCAGAATGGGTATCTGTCAGATGGCAGATGCCTTTTTTGCGGCAGGCGAAGAATAACTGATTATGCAGAATTTGCATAATGGTATGATGCATTTTGCTTGATGGTTATGGAAAGCATGTCTAAAATGCACAGACAGGAGAGAGAAGAGAGATGACAGATGGATTGTGGGGAATCCTGTATGATTCCTTCTGGAAAATACTTGCAGCAGGGATCAGAGTGACGATTCCGCTGACTATAGTGGCTTTTCTGGCTGGTCTGCTGATTGCGCTGGTGACTGCTCTTGTGCAGTATGCAAGGGTGCCGGTGCTGAAGCAGATTGCCAGATTCTATATCTGGCTGATCCGGGGTACGCCGCTGCTTGTGCAGCTGGCGATTATCTTCTATGGACTGCCTGTCATTGGCATTCATGTGGATGCCTTTGCGGCAGCTGCAGTTGGTCTGTCTTTCTGTGAAGGGGCATATATGGCGGAGACGCTGCGCGGCAGTCTGGAAGCAGTAGACAAAGGGCAGAGCGAGGCAGGATACTGCATCGGCCTGAATTTCTTTCAGATCATGCATCATATTGTCCTGCCGCAGGCATTCCGTACGGCTTTTCCGGCTTTATCCAACTCGCTGATTTCACTTGTCAAGGATACCTCCCTGGCTGCCAATATTACGGTTGTGGATATGTTTATGACAACCCAGCGGATTGCCGGCAGAACATATCAGTTCATGCCATTGTACATTGAAGTGGCGGTGGTTTATCTGCTGTTTTGTTCCTTGATTACCCTTGTTCAAAGAGCCATTGAAAAAAGACTCAACCGCTATCAGAGTCAGGAGGCAAAGTGATGCAGCAGGTATTAAAAGCAGATCATATCCGCAAATCATTCGGTACGCTGGATGTTCTGCAGGATGTATCCCTGCAGGTAAACAAGGGTGATGTCGTAGCCATTCTTGGCCCATCTGGCTCTGGCAAGACAACGCTGCTGCGCTGTCTGAATTTTCTGGAGAAAGCGGATGGGGGTACGATTGTGTTTGATGGGAAAGACTATGATCTTGCCCATATCGGAAAAAAGGATATTGAAGAAGTCCGGAAACATACTGGTTTTGTGTTTCAGAATTACAACCTGTTTGCCAATCTGAACGTGCTGAAGAATGTGATGCTTGGGCTGACAGTGGCACGGAAGATGCCGGTGAAGCAGGCGGAAGAGATTGCCATGGCAATGCTGAGAAAGGTTGGCATGGCGGAAAGAGCAGACTATTATCCTTCTCAGCTTTCCGGCGGTCAGCAGCAGCGTGCTGCTATTGCCAGAGCCCTTGCCATTGATCCTGAGATCCTCTATTTCGATGAGCCGACAAGTGCGCTGGATCCGGAATTGATTGGTGAGGTGCTGAAGGTGATGCGGGATCTGGCCAGAGAGGGCAGAACGATGATTGTGGTGACGCATGAAATGTCATTTGCCAGGGATGTCAGCACGCATACAATCTTTATGGAACATGGGGTGATTGTGGAAGAAGGCAGTACGCAGGACTTCTTTGCGCGTCCTCAGAAGGATAGAACAAGGGAATTCCTGCGTATGGAAGACAGGGAGGAAAGATGATGAAGAAACAAATCAGTGCTGTATTAGCCGGGGTGCTGGCTTTGACACTGGCAGGATGCGGAAAATCCGCAGGAGATGATTCACTGAAGAAGATTCAGGATGCCGGTGTGATCAATATTGGTCTGGAAGGGGACTGGCAGCCTTTTTCCTATCATGATGAAAATGATGATCTGGTTGGCTATGATGTTGAAGTTGCCAAAGGTGTTGCCGAAAAGCTTGGCGTAGAGGCGAAGATTACGGAAGCGCCATGGGATGGCCTTCTGACAGGGCTTTCCACGGGGGTGTATGACATTGTCGTCAATGGCGTTGATGTGACCAAGGAGCGTGAGAATACCTTTGATTTCTCGGATCCCTATGCCTATGACCACATTGATCTTGTCACGTTGAAGGACAATACCGATATCACAAGCTTTGATGATCTGAAAGGCAAAAAGACTGCTAACTCCACGGGTTCCACCTATGCGGAAATGGGAGAGCAGTATGGGGCTGAGGTATCCAATGTTCCGACACTGGCAGAGACGATGACCCTGGTGCTTAATGGTACGGTTGATGCCACGATCAATGCGGATACATCCGTACAGGATTATCTGCATACCACCGGGGAGACCAATCTGAAGGTGGCAGTCCAGTCAGATGATGTGACAGAATATGCCATTCCGATGAAGAAAGGATCTGATTCCCTGAAGGAAGCTGTGGATAAGGCACTGCAGGAAATGAGAGATGATGGTACTCTGGCTCAGCTGTCAGAGAAGTATTTCGGGGCAGATCTGACCAATAAGTAAGAGGAAGGAAGAATATCCGGAAAAAGTCTTGTGGCACAGCATGCGCTGTATCGGGACATCAGACACTCTTGTGTGATGTCCTGATACTTTTTTCTTTTGCAGCGCTCTTCTTAATAATTCCTTAAAGTATCCTGTCTGGCACTGGCTATAATGAGTCTGAAAAGGAGCGGGGGACATGTCAACAATTCTATTGGTCGATGATGAGCGGGATATTTTGCTTGCTCTGCGGATTTATCTTTTGCCGCAGGGATATGAGATCCTGCTTGCGGAAAATGGCAGACAGGCCTTGCAGATACTGCGGGAACGAAAGATAGATCTGATATTGCTGGATATCATGATGCCGGAGATGGATGGCATTCAGACCGTTCGTGAGATTCGTTCCTTCTGTAATGTGCCGGTGATCTTTCTTAGTGCAAAAGGTGAGGAAGAGGATAAGATTGCGGGTCTGGAAGCAGGGGCGGATGATTATATCACCAAACCGTTTCATGCCAGTGAAGTCAGGGCGAGAGTTGCCTCCCAACTGCGGCGATATCAGCATCTTGGCGGTCAGACTGACGATGACAATGTTCTGGTCAACGGCGGCATCATGCTGAATCAGAAAACAAATGAAGTGAGTGTCGATGGGAATCCTATCCATCTGACCCGTACGGAATACAGGATTCTTCTGTTTTTCATGCAGCATCCCGGCATCACATATTCCAGCTCTGCTATTTATCGGGGCTGCTGGGATGATGAACCAGTCATGGGAGATAATACGATTGCTGTTCATATCCGTCATCTGCGGGAAAAGATTGAGACGGATCCTTCCCATCCGGAATATCTGAAGGTGGAATGGGGACGGGGATACAGAATGGAGGATTATCATGATGCAGCATAAATGGCAGAGGTGTACGGCTACGATCCTGATGATTATGATGTTTCTGCTGGCGGCGGTATCGGCCATGGGACTGCATGCATGGAACAGCACCAATGGCGATGCAAACAGCCTCATGAAGGAACAAATGCGTCAGGATGCCCTTGCATATGCGACGGGCTGGGGGAATCAATCTGATCTCAGACAGTGGAATACCGTGGATTCGAATCTACAGATCAGCCTGTACACATATGAGCAGGACACCGGCAGCTGGAAATTGGCAATCGGCAAGGCAAATAACAGTGTCACTGCTTACCGGGTAAATATCCTGCATGATCTGTATACAAATTCGACCTGGTACACAGATGCGAATCTGCCCAGAGCAGGCAGTGAGATCTACCAGGTGCGGATGAGCCTGCCCTCTGTATTGACGGCTCATGATGTTTACTGGAGGCTGAAGCTCTCCTGTGATTATGAAAATTGGCTTCATTCTCACCGCTATGTCTTTGTACTGGTGACGATGGCAGCAGCTGCACTGGCCCTCTGGCTTGCCTTTTCCGGCAGGCATTCCTTTCAACGATACAGTCTGGATGTATTTGCGGTTATTGCCCTTTTGATGGGCCTGCTGATGCGCTCATTCCTGCATGCCTATTCCTATCGGAGCCTGATTACAACTGGAAGCCCTGTCAATTTCCTGCTTTCCCTGCTGTATCTTCTTGCCTTTTTTCTTGTCTGTGTGCAGATCCTGCGGATCTTCCTGCATCTGCTGCAGACCCATACCTTTGCCTGTGACAGTATGATCGGATATGCTTTCAGTCATCTTGACAGTCATATTCTTTCGCATCCTGTGTTTCGCGGCATTGTCTATGGAACTGTACTTGCCGCATGGGTGATTTATCTTCTGTGGTCTGGCGGCAAGATTGAAAAGCTGCTGTTTTCTCTGGCAGTTCTGGTTCCGCTGCTGGATAATCTGATTCTGCATCATGGCCTTAAAGTGTGTACAAAGGCAGCCGATGAAATGCAGAATGGAAAAACAGACTGGCGCATTGATGAAGCTACGCTCGGCAATGTGCACGGCGCCGCATATGATCTTGCCATCAGGATGAATGGCCTGGGAGATTCTCTGGAGAATGCTGTTTCCGAAAGGACACGGGCACAGCGGCTGCAAGCCCAGCTGATTGCCAATGTGTCCCATGATATTCGTACTCCCTTGACAGCGATCATCAGCTATGTTGACATACTGCAGAAAGAGCATACGCCGGACCAGGAAACAGAGTATCTGGCGGTTCTTGCCCGCCAGAGTGAACGTCTGAAAAGACTGAGTGAGGATGTCATGGCTGCGGCCAAAGCAGAAAATGGTGCCATTCCGGTGCATTCTGAACAGATTCATGTCAGGGAACTGCTTGCCCAGGCTGAGGGAGAATACCGGGAACGCTTTGAAAAAGCCGGACTGACTCTGCATGTTGATGAAACAGATCCTGATCTGTGTGTAACTGCGGATGGAAGACTGTTGTGGCGGGCAGTGAACAATCTGCTTGATAATGCCCTGAAGTATTCTCTGCCTTCTTCCCGTGTCTATATTCATACCTGGCAGGAGAAGGATGACGTGATGATCTGTGTTGCCAATGTATCACGGGCACCACTGAATGTGAGTGCAGAAGAACTGATGGAACGATTTGTCAGAGGGGATGTATCGCGGAACAGTGAGGGCAGCGGTCTGGGTCTTTCCATTGCCAGATCTCTGATCGGACTCATGCATGGCACCTTCCATATCACAATTGATGGTGACTTGTTCAAAGCAGAGATACAGCTTCCCACCTGTGCAGCAGAAGTGGAATGATTCCCCCTGGTAATTCTCGTCCATCTAAATTTCTGAGATCAGATCGGCAATTCTGCAATTAATTCGAAGCCTGAATTTATGCGGTTTTCCATATGTATAAATAAGGCTATGATTGTGTTTAAGAAATTCTTAAGATTTCATAAAAATTATTGGTGGCGGAAACCTGCTACCTTTAGATGGTGGGAGGAGCCACCGATATATCGCTATCCCTGGTTCTCTATATAATGGTGGATCGTAGAGACAGAGACTTCTCCAATGCTGCAGGCAAAATAACCATCTGACCAGAAGACCTGCTTCTTGTAATACGTTTTGCATAGCACACTGCTGTATTTCTGCCATACCTTATAAGTTGTCATCTGCTTGATACTTTTGACAATGCCGCAGACGCACTCTGTCGTGTCGTAGTCCAGCAGAAACTTCCTTCTATACTTGGTGACAAGCACAAGATACACTTTCAGCATATACTTGCGGCGGTTATGACAATAATATCTGTCGTCACTTGAGTTCAATAGTTTTTTTCCATTTATAATAATTGTATTGAGGTGGTATCACACATGCAATTGGCTGAAACGATAAAACTTAGACTGTATCCAACTGCTGAACAGGAGCTTGCTTTCAGCGAGCTTAGTTATTGGTACATGAAAGCCTGCAACTTCGTGTCAGACTATGTTTTCAGCCATGACTTCTGCACAAACTCTGTCAGATTGAGCACTGCACTGTACAGTGATATCCGCTCTAAGTTTGGGCTGAAGTCACAAATGTCACAATCTGCTATCAGGACGGTAACAGCACGCTACCAGACGGTTGATACTCAAATGAAGAATCAGCCGCACAAGTTCAAGTGTGACGGAAAATATTACACCTTCAGAAGAGATATCACCTGGCTGCAGAAACCAATTGCATTCCGGAGGCCGCAGGCTGATCTGGTACGGAGCCGTGATTTCAGCTTTGTAGAAGATAAAGAAACAGGAGAACTTCTTCTTTCTTTAAATACACTTGCAGGACGAGCCAGACTGCCGTTTGCACATTCAGATTATTTTGAGCAGAAGTTTCTCAATGGCGGCTGGCAGTTTGGAACAGGTAAGCTTGTTTGCATGAAAGGCAGATGGTATTTCCATATCTCTGCCACCAGGGAAGTACAAGAAACGCAAAGGGAGGATATACAACATGTAGTAGGAATTGACAGAGGACTGCGCTTTTTGGCTGCAACTTATGATGACAAGCAGAATACTGATTTCTTCAGCGGAAAGAAGATTATCAAAAAGCGCAACAAGTTTGATGCCGTGCGTGCAGAACTGCAGTCGAAAGGTACAAAGTCAGCCAAAAGAGCACTGAAGCGTATTTCTGGACGAGAGAACCGTTGGATGAGTGACGTAAATCACTGCATCAGTAAGACACTCGTTCGGAAGTATGGACCAAATACGCTTTATGTGCTGGAAGACCTGACAGGTGTATCTTTTGAAGAAGAGAATCAGCATGGCAGAAAGCAGACGCACGATCTGCGCAACTGGTCGTTTTACGATCTGGAAACAAAGCTGTCCTATAAAGCAAAGGAAACGGGTGGACGTGTGCTGAAGGTTGATCCGCACTATACATCACAGAGATGCCCGCATTGTGGGGCTATCGTCAAAGAGAGCAGAGATCACGACAGGCATGTTTACACATGCAGAAAGTGCGGATTTTCTTCTAATGACGACAGAGTGGGCGCCATGAATATTTACCTGCTTGGCACTCTTTGGGTGACAGGTGAAGAAAAACCTCACTTCGCTCTGCAAGAGCCAAGTGAGGCAGCATAAATAAGCTAAGGTTTCGGTATACCGGAACGCTATCAAACGGGTGCAGTCAGCCACCCGGCGATGCAGCGGCACAGAGGGTGTATCCCCTGCTATTTGAATCCAGGAGAGCCGGTTATCTGGCTACGCTAGTACTGGAGGAGCCAGCTGCAAGCCCACGTGCCTTTAGGCCGTGGGTAGTTGACAGAGGTAAGTTACAGATGTACTGAAGTCTCTTTTCTAATTCTTTCATCCATGATATAACCGCTGTATTGTGAGGATGACGGATGAATGAGGGACAGAAGAAAAGATATCTGAGCGTTGGAATTGTGGCGCATGTGGATGCGGGCAAGACAACCTGTATTGAGGCGATGCTGTATGAAGCTGGCCGGATCAGAAAAGCCGGCCGGGTGGATCATCGTGATACAGTACTTGACTATGATGAACAGGAACGTGCCCATGGCATTACGATCTATGCCAAGGATGCCTGGCTGGACTGGCAGAATGAGCGTGTGTTTGTCATTGATACGCCAGGCCATGTCGACTTTTCTGCTGAAATGGAGCGGTCTTTGTCAGTGGTGGATCTTGCTGTCATTGTCATCAATGGTCAGGATGGTGTGCAGTCCCATACCAAAACCATCTGGAAATGCCTGGAATACTATGGTGTTCCGGCCATCATCTTTGTAAACAAGATGGACATTGCCCATCATACAAAAGAAGAATTGTTAAAGGATCTGCAGAAAGAATGCAGTGATATGTGCATTGACTGGCAGTCTTCTTCCCGTGATGAAAATGCGGCCATGGCATCAGAGGATCTCATGAATGCGTATCTTTCAGATGGTCACTTATCATCGTCCCTTTTGCAGGATGCCTTTACCCGCCGGCAGTTTTTCCCGGTTCTTTTTGGCAGTGCCCTGCATCAGGAAGGCATTCATGAACTGCTGGATACAATTGTATCCTTGCCTATGGAAAAGCAGTATCCCGACACTTTTGGCGCTCGTGTGTATGCTGTTTCCACCGATCCCAAGGGTGAGCGTCTTTGTCATGTGCGAGTCACCGGCGGTGTATTGTCGGCCAAGATGAATGTGTCACAGGATGAGAAGGTCGATCAGATCCGGTTATATACCGGTCAGAATTATGAAATGGTGCAGGATGCGTATCCGGGGATGATCTGTACATTGAAGGGCCTGAATGCGATCGAGGCAGGTGACGGTCTTGGCTTTGAACAGGATCTTGCCCGTCCATTATTGAATGCCTTCATGGATTACAAACTCATTCTGCCCCAGGGCGCGGATGTGCTTGCTCTTCGTGATGTCTGTTCACAGTTAGCGGCAGAGGATCCAACATTGCAGGTGGATCTGGATGCGGATCATCATTCCATCCATGTGCGCATCATGGGGGCAATGCAGATGGAAGTGCTTCAGAAGAAGATCTTTGCGCGCAGCGGTATCCAGGTTGGCTTTGGCCATGGCGGGATTGTCTATCATGAAACGATTGCAGACAAGGTGATTGGAGTTGGCCACTTTGAGCCATTGCGCCATTATGCAGAAGCGGTTGTACAACTGGAACCACTGCCATTGGGCAGCGGTGTCCAGGTAGAATCGCGCATTCCTGCCGGGATGCTATCAGGGGTGTTTGAGCGCTCCCTTCTTTCTGCTTTGCGCCATGAGCACCGTGGCGTTCTGACGGGGTCACCGCTGGATGATGTACGCATTGTTTTAATAGCAGGCAAAGGCTCACTCAAGCACACCAGCGGCGGTGATATGCGCCAGGCTGCACGCAGGGCAGTACGCCAGGGTCTGATGAAAGCAGAAAGCATCCTGCTGGAACCATATGAAGACTTTCAGATCAGTGTGCCTTCTTCATCTCTTTCCCGTGTGCTCTTTGATCTGGAAAAGAGGGACTGCACCTTTTCCATTCAGGAGGATACTGGCGGTACAAGTATTGTTGCCGGCAGTGGACCGGTACGCACGATGATGGATTATCAGAAGGATCTGACGGCAAATACGCATGGTCTTGGACGGCTGTATGCCAGTGTGTCGGGGTATGAGAAGGTGAAGAACCAGGATGCTGTCATCGCGGAAAAGAACTATGATCCTGACAGTGATCTGCGCAATCCGACGGGTTCTGTCTTCTGTGCCAATGGGGCAGGTTATTTTGTGCCATGGACGGATGTGGAAAAGCATATGCATATTGATCTGCATCAGGAAGGAAACAGTGCGGGATACCGGCATGAAACAATCAAGGTCGCTGAACAGGATCTTTCCCGGATTCTTGCCAATGCCGCGGGAAATAACCGCAATCTGAAGAAGAAAGAAGCCCCTGTAAAGAAGAAGGATGATGAACGCACGCATGTGGATATCAGGCCTGCTTCTTTGAAGGAGCGGCAGATGATTATTGACGGATACAACTGTCTGTACAGCTGGAAGAGCATGGAGCCATATCAGCATGGAGATCTTTCGGTTGCAAGAGAGAAGCTGATTGATATCATCTATGCATGGCAGGCGTATTACAAGGCACCGATTGTGCTCGTGTTTGATGGATATAAGCGGAAGGACAATGCCGGTTCTGTTGAGAATCGCAGGGGAATGACGATTGTATATACACGGACAGATCAGACAGCAGATGCATGGATTGAAAAGACGATTGCAGGGCTGAAGGGAAAGTATGATATGACGGTGGTGACGAGCGACGGACTGATTCAGAATGCTGTGCTGGCAGCAGGAGCAAAGCGTATGTCATCGCGTGAGCTGGAGGAGGAGATTGTAAGATGAAGATCAGAAGAGCAGAAGAAAAAGATATTCCGGCTGTTGAAAAGCTGCTGAATGAGGTGCTGGAGATTCATGCAGGTATTCGTCCGGATATCTTTATTGCCGGAACGACGAAGTATACGCCGGAAGAATTGAAGAAGATGTTTGCGGATGAGAATGATCTGATTTATGTGGCTGTGGATGATGGTGATGAAGTGCTTGGCTATGCTTTCTGCTGTAAGGAAAGCAGGCCGTTCAGCCATAACATGGTGCAGTTTACTTCTTTGTTTATTGATGATCTGTGCGTGGATGCACGGGCACGCGGCATGCATGTCGGTCAGAGGCTGTTTGAACATGTCAAGCAGGAGGCCAGGAAGCTTGGCTGCTATGAGGTGACGCTGAATGTATGGCAGGGCAATGACAGTGCCATTGCGTTCTATCAGAAGATGGGACTGAAAGTTCAGGAAATGCGGATGGAATATATCCTGGATGATGAGAAGAAATGAGGAAACAGCGTACCATTGAGATGGACATGGTTCACGGTCCTTTGTACCGGAATCTTGTCTTGTTTTCATTACCTTTAATGGCAGCCAACCTGCTGCAGATGGCGTTTAATGCAGCGGATACGATCGTGGTTGGAAAGTTCTCCGGACAGAGGGCACTGGCAGCGGTCGGGGCAACAGCACCGATCATCAATCTGATTGTGTCATTGTTTGCCGGTCTTGCCATAGGTGCCAACATCGTCATTGCCAGGGCTATCGGCAAAGGTGACCGGGAAGAGATCTCAATTGGTGTCAATACGGGATACTGGCTTTCGATTGTTAGTGGTATTCTGCTGACTATCTTTGGCATGCTGCTGTCACCTATGCTGTTAAAAGCCATGGGAACACCCGATGACATCATTTCTCTCAGCGTGCTGTATCTGCGCATCTATTTCCTTGGTGCCATTCCTTTGCTGATATATGACTTTGGCTCGGCTGCACTCAGAGCCAGGGGAGACACGCTGCATCCAACCATCTATCTGTGCATCAGCGGTGTGCTGAATGTTGTGCTGAATCTCTTCTTTGTCATTGTTCTGCATCATTCTGTGGATGGCGTAGCGATGGCAACCGTGATTTCTGAGGCCGTTTCAGCGGTACTTGTTTCCTGGTCATTGGTTCGTGAAGCGGATGAAACAAAGCTTGTGCCTGCTTTGATCCGCTTCCACAGGGAAGAAACGCTGCAGATTCTGAAGGTTGGCATCCCGGCTGGTCTGCAGTCCATGATGTGGGCAATTTCCAACATTGCCGTACAGTCATCTCTGAATACGTTTGGCTCTGTTGTTGTGGCCGGCAACAGCGCCGCCCAGTCTATTGAAAGCTTTGTGTACATTGGCATGGAAGCCTTCTCCCAGGCTGCCATTACCTTCACATCGCAGAATGCAGGCGCCGGTGAAAAAAAGCAGATCAGACGTCTGCTGATCGTGCTGAGTGTCATGATGTTTGTAGTGTCTTTTGGCATTGGCGCTGTCCTGACCCTGACAGGCAGGTACTGCCTGCGTCTGTATACCAATGATGAAGCAGTAATCAGGGCTGGCATGGTCAGAATGCAGTTTGTGGTTTTCTGGCTGTTTCTCAATGGTTTGCTGGATGTGCCGGCCAGTTCACTGCGGGGGATGGGATATGGCACACTGCCAACAGTGATCATGCTTGCCGGCATTGTCGGCATCAGACTGCTGTATATCGCCACGATCTTTCAGGCGATGCCGACCCTGGACGTACTGTATTTCTGCTTTCCGCTGTCCTGGGCAATCACGCTTGTTCTGCAGTATGGCTTCTGGATCTATGCCTATCATCGCTTCTGATCATTCCAGACTCAGATACATGATGTGCATATCCTGATAGGAGCCGTCTTTGATCCGGAATCCCTTTGGAATCACGCCGACTTCCCTGAAGCCGCATCTCTGGTAGAGATGAAGGGCATGGATGTTTGTGTCCACAACCCCGTTAAACTGCATGTAGCGGAATCCCTGTGCTCTGGCCTGAAGGATGCTGTCGTTGACAAGCATTCCGCCAATGTGCCTGCCGCGCAGATCCCTGCGCACAAGATAGGTCGCATTGGCACCAGAGGAGCAGCGTCCTAAGATATTTTCATGAAGCAGATAAAAGCCGGCAACACTGTTATCTTCTCTCACGGCACAGCGTACCGTCCTGCCTGAAAGAAAAGAAGACAGCTGTGCCGGCGTCCACTTCTCTTCAAATGGGAAGGAGCCTCCTTCCTCAACAACTTCATTCCAGATCATTGCCATTTCACTGAGATCCTCAGCCTGACAGCCACGCAGTTTGATCATCGTCAGCACCTCATTTTCTTTTGGCAATGATAGCACAAAAGCTGTAGTATCATGAAATAGACGCAGGAGAAGGAGATATGAAGATCTGGATTACACGACACGGTCAGACAGACTTTAATAAAAAACATCTGATGCAGGGCAGAACGGATGCGCCGCTGAATGAAAGAGGGATTCAGCAGGCCGAAGAGGCCAGGGCAAAGATTGGCGATATGCATTTTGATGCTGTTTATGCCAGTCCTTTGCAGAGAGCGAAAAAGACGGCCAGTATTATTGGCAATGTCCCGGAGGATGAAATCATTGTGGATGAACGCCTGATTGAGGTGGATTTTGGCAGATATGAACTGCACCGGTATGAGCTGCTTGGACCAAAGATGACATTCTACTGGCTTCTGCCGGAATTTCTGCCGTCACCTGCAACTGTAGAGCCGCTTTCCTCTATGATTGCCCGCAGTTCCTCCTTCCTGCAGGATCTTGAACAGAAAGACTATGACAATGTGCTGGTTGTCTGCCATGGCGGCATTATGCGTACATTATGCGGCTATCTCAGGCACAGCCCCAAAGGCATCATGTGGCGGCCTAAACCGCATAATTGCGAAATCCGTGTGTTTGACACCGGGAACAAAGATCATCCGATGATCAGGGATATCCGCTGAACCCGATCGTGATGATAGATTTTATGCTGAGGACATGAAAAAGCAGATCAGACAATCTGCCTGATCTGCGGATCGCATGCCTTTACAGAAATGGAAGTCGGAAAGTTAAGAATAATAAGACACAGCCAGCAGGATCAAAAGGATCATACTGCAGGAATATGCAATCTGTATGATGCGCTGCGCTTTCTCCTCTGCCAGCATGCTTTCTTTGTCAATGCGTGCATACCACAGCATGAGAATGAGGGATGCCGGTCCCAGTGTATAAACCAGAATATCTTTGAATGTCTCATTGACGGCATGCATATTGACGGTCAGAGCCAGTGTAAACAGGATGATCAGAATGATTACCCAGAGTAATTTTTTCTTTTTCATAGCATGGTACTAATAAAATAATCGTATTTGATAATCGTGTTTTATAAAAGCTGACTTTCTGAAACACTTAGTCTCCATTTTTATACCTGGCAGGATAATATAGAAGCATATTGGATCCTCCTTTTAATATGATTTCTATTAACAACATAGTGGAAAAAGCTGTCAAAAAAAGCCTGTTATTATATTTACACATATAATATAATTGTATTTTACCCATTTGGACAGTTGTACAAGAACATGTATAGCAGCTTCAGTGATCGTGTTTATCAATATGAGACTGCGTGAAGTGCTAAAAGAATTTGCCAAAATGAACTGACAGCCAGAAGAGACAATCCGTAAAACAGTCATGGACATGATCCAGATGAATGATAATCTGAACGCATGCGTGCCTGAGGTGTGTGCCATGTGTGTGGTGCAGAGCACGTCAGATTTTATCGCTGCGGCATTCAAGGCAAAAAGCGCGGATGGTGCTGCAGCAAATGCAAACATAAGTTCACTGATGATTCGCATACAATCACTTCCAATCTGAACATTGAAAGAGATATATTTGTGCAGATCTGCATGGATACACTCAATATGGTACCTATCCGGAAGAGGGCAGAACGGCTTGATGTCTCTGTTCAGTGCGTCTTCAACAATCGTTATAAGCTTCTCAGCCTTCTGGAAGAGATTTTCGGGAAAGAAAAGGAACTGATGACAGGAACCATCGAAGGTGACGAAAGTTATGTTCTGGAATCTATGAAGGGAAGTATTCCCGAAAACAGAAAATCCCGCCACAGAGGCGGGCATTCTGGTATTTTTTCGGTTCAGTCCTAATTCCTGTTGATAGATGTACCCAGAGGTCATGAGAATTTCCTGCTGGCATCAATGATCTTCAGGAAGAAATATTCATCATCTGGATAGCCGTATCCTTTGCGTCTCAATGTTTTTATCATCTGGTTGGTTCCTTCAACTTTGCCGGATGAGATATGGACTCTTGCATGAGAGATAATTCCTTTCATGTGTTCCTCCAGCAGCTTGGCAAACCATATGAAATGCTTGTTCTCTGTTGCTTTGCAGGTGCGTATGATCCGTTTAATATGAATCTTCATGCCTCTTTCGCTATTTGCTTTGTATGCTTTATCAAGCTGTTCCTTTACCAGATCCATGGTGAAGAACAGCTTGTTTTCATCCAATAGCTTCTTGTATTCTTCTTCAACGCCTGCTTTCTGCTTCACCTCCGGCTTCTTGAACAGATCGCTTCCACGGGCAATGGTTTTGCCCGCTTTGGCATCTTTTTCTTTCTGCTTTCTTGTTTCAGCACTTGTCATCAGAACATACTTAGAGCCTTTGAGAGCTTTGGCAGCTTCTGTATTGCCTTCTTCTATCAGGCGCTTCTGTTCCTCTTTACGGACTTCTGATACCACCTTGTCATTGAAGTTTTTGACCAGATGGAAATGGTCATAGACAATATCCAGCCATTCACAGCGATCTTTAAAGGCTTCTTCAAAGTCACTGTTCATATCACAGGCCACAGCCTTCACGTTCTTCATCCAGTCGATGCCGACCCAGTCAATAAAGTCATATACAGTCTGTTTCTTCTTGCCATAGGCAAGGTACAGCACATGTCCGCTCTTCAGGTCCATGATCAACGTAGCGTATTTATGGCCTTTATGAAGAAGAAATTCATCAATGCCAAGATACTCCAGGCATTCTGCAGGCTTCTTCAGTTCCTTGCCTTCACCATTAACGGTATACAGCTCCTGAAGGCGCTTCTTATCGATCTCCTTGACTGTATTCTTGCTTAAACCGGTAATGATGGATATTTCCTTCATTGTCAGTCCAAAGCGAAGCAGATCGCGTGTATAGTTCTCAAGAGCAGCTGTAATCAGATGTCCCTGAGCCTTGAAATCTAGTGGTTCTGTATAAGTACTGACCGGACAGTTCTTATTCTGGCAGAGTGCTCTCTGCTTGGATACAACGATATGAGTATAGATACCTCCCATAGGAATGTGTTTCAAGTCAACCTCAGTTGTGCCGTTATACACCATTTCCTGACCACAGCAGCTGCAGTAAATCGGCTGTCCGTTCAGACGATTCAGCTTTCCCTTAAAGAAATATTCAGTGACACTGCGCCTGGCAGGTCTGGATGATGTGCCTACAGAGATCTCTTTAACGGCCGTTTCCGGCATACCAACCTGGGTAAAGGATGGCAGACCTGATGAGAATGTTAAAATGCCACTCTGGAGTTGCACATCAGAAATTGAATCAATCAGATCATGTGCATCGGAGCGCAGATCGTCTGATCTGGTATCAAGTAATTCTTCCTGAATAAGCGGCTGTGTGTTAACATTCATATGGATCTCCTATCTTGTATGTTTGGGTACACACAATTATACGAGATCCATTTTTATATTCGTACTATATCTCCGTCCCACATGGCGTCATATCAACAGGTTTTGGGATTGAGCCATTTTTTCTGCCTGATATTGTTGCGCCTGTCAGTCGGCGAAGGCTATGGCTGTATCCAGGGCAATCTCCATCATGTCGGTGAAGCTGTTCTGTCTTTCTTCAGCGGTGAGGGCAACCGGCTTGAACAGATGGTCAGAGATCGACAGGATGGAAAGTGCTTTCTTGTGGTTGGCACATGCGGTCCAGTACAGGCCGGCTGTTTCCATTTCCACACACAGGTGGCCGAAGTCTCTGAGCTTTTCATTCAGACCCTTCTGGGGGTAATAGAAGAAGTCGGATGTATAGACTTTGCCGACTCTGGCATTGACCTTCTTTTCTCTGGCGACACTGACGGCTTTTTCCAGCATGTCAAAGTCGGCACAGGCAGCCAGCTGACCAGGGATGCCATAGGCGTTTCCGTAGTTGGAATTGGTGGAAGCGGCCTCGGCAATAACAACATCGCGGGCATTGACGGACATATCCAGACCGCCGGCAGAGCCGATGCGGATGATGGCCTCCACACCGAACTGGCTGTAGAGTTCCTGGGTATAGATGCCGATGGAAGGCACGCCCATGCCGTGTCCCATGACGGAAATGCGCTTTCCTTTGTAGGTGCCGGTGAAGCCCAGCATGTTCCGGGTATCATTGAACAGTACGACATCGGACATGTACTTGTCGGCAACTGCCTTGGCGCGCAGCGGATCACCCGGCATCAATACAACTTTGGCAATTTCTGCCTTCTGAACAATACTTGCGGAAATCGATTCTTTGTTTTCCATTTTCTTCTCCTTTTATTTCTGGAACAGTTTCTTCAGATTCTCTTCAAACGGGGGATAGACAATGCCCCGCTCGGTAACAATGGCTGTTAATAAGCTGTGGTCGGTCACATCAAAGGACGGGTTGTAGCAGTCAACTTCCCTGAGGATCATTGGCTCTTTGTACCACATGGAACGGATTTCATCCGGGTCTCTCTGTTCGATATGAATGTCGCTGCCGGTCTTTGTGCTGAAGTCAATTGTGCTGGAAGGGCCGAGGGTATAGAACGGGATGTGGTAATACTTTGCCAGAATGGCAACACCGGATGTGCCGATCTTGTTGGCAAAGTCGCCGTTGGCAGCAATGCGGTCACAGCCGACCATGACGGCCTGAATCTTGCCTTCTTTCATGACCAGGGAAGCCATGTTGTCACAGATAGAGGTGACAGGCACACCGCTCTTTGCCAGTTCGAAGGATGTCAGTCTGGCTCCCTGCAGCAGCGGTCTTGTTTCATCGGAATATACATGGATATGCATGCCTTTTTCCTGGGCCATGTACATTGGTGCGGTGGCGGTGCCATAGCCAAGGCAGGCCAGATAGCCGGCATTGCAGTGGGTCAGAATGCCATCACCATCCTTGATCAGAGTGACGCCGTATTCAGCAATCTTTCTGTTCATTTCAAGATTTTCTGCATCAATGCGCTTTGCTTCCTGGATCAGGGTGCGGGCAATTTCATGACAGTCGTTTTCTTTGCATTTTTCAGCTTTTTCCATCTGTCTTTTCAGTGCCCAGGACAGATTGACGGCAGTCGGCCGGGAAGAGTTGAGATAATCCGCCTGTTTCTGCAGCATTTCCAGAAACTCTTTACGGGGCAGATCGGCGATCTGTCCGGCCAGTACAGCAAGGGCATAGCCGGCAAATACGCCAATGGCGGGGGCACCTCTTACCTGCAGCAGTTTGATGGCATTCCACATGCTTTCTGCATCTTGCAGATCCAGATATTCCTCATGATTTGGCAGCTTCGTCTGGTCCAGAATGACAACACTCTTTTCATCTTCGGACAGACGGACGACATTCAGTCTTTCTTGCATATTATTCCTCTCTGTTCTGTTTTCCGTATTTGTTTACGGCAAAATCACGCATCCATTCCACTTTGTCTTTGGGAATGATGCATGGTTTGCCGATCGTCAGTGCTTTGTAATAGATTTCAGCGCTTGTTTCCAGTACCTCTGCTACTTTGAAGCATTCTTTCAGATCCTTTCCGGCACAAACGGCGCCGTGATTGGCCAGCAGTACTGCCTGTCCATTGCCCAGGGCCTTTACGCAGTTGTCAGCCAGTTCCACAGAACCGGGCAGGGCGTAGTCTGCACATCTGACTTCCTGACCGACTGCCTGGGCAAGCTCATCGGTCACAACCGGGATGGACATGTGCAGGACGCCAAAGACGGTGGAACTGACCGGATGGGTATGCAGGATGGCATTGATATCTTTGCGTGCAGCATAGATCTTTGCATGCAGTCCTGCTTCGACAGACGGCACCCGGCGTCCTTTGTATACGGATCCGTCCGGGTTCAAGGCGACGATATCTTCCGGCACCAGTTTGTTGTAGGGCATGCCGGAAGGCGTGATGTACAGCAGACCTGTTTCCGGATCACGCATGGAAATGTTGCCCCATGTTTCAATGGTGAGGTGGCGGCTTTCCATGGCAACCCCGGCTTCCAGGATCAGACTGATGATCTTTGTGTTCAGTGTGTTTGTACTCATAGCATTTATTGTAGAAGTGACAGGCGTAAAATTCAATCAATGCCGGGCAAAGGAAAAATAATGTAAATTGTTTCACAGAAATCAAAGTTTTACATTTCGTGTTGACAATGACTGGATCTGCAGTAAACTGAAATCACAAACCAGTGATTGGGAGATCAAACATACACAGCGGTCAACAGAGAGCCGGGAGGATGGAAACCGGCGATGTCAGCGGTATGCAAATGGACCCATGAGGGACTGATGAAAGCTTGTGCGAGTACTCAGTACGCAGTGTCAGCGTTACAGGACAGGAAATGTGATTGCATTTTCGTTAGAGTGGATTATTTCATCAGGAAATAGTCAGGTAAGGTGGTACCGCAGATGATAACGTCTGTCCTTCATTGGACGGACGTTTTTGTTTTTACAGGTATCCGGAAATGCAGAGAAGAAAGAGGAGGAAAAATCACATGAAAAAGTTTGGATCAATGGTTCTCAGTGCCGTTCTGGCGGCTTCTCTGGCAGGATGCGGTGCATCCGGCACAGCATCTGCTTCAGCTTCTGCAGCGGGTACTTCTTCGGGTAAGGTTTATAAGGTTGCGGTTGTCAAGCAGCTGCAGCATGCGTCTCTGGATGAGATTGCCAATGCGATTACCGCAGAGCTGGATGCGATTGCGGAAAAGGAGGGTGTCACGATTGAATACGGGGATGTGTATGACGGTCAGAATGACCAGTCGCAGCTGACAACGATTGGCTCACAGGTTGTCAATGACGATGTTGACTGCATCATTCCGATTGCAACGCTGGCTGCCCAGACCATGGCAGCGGCTGCCCAGGATTCCGGCACTCCGGTTGTCTTTGCGGCAATCTCTGATCCGGAAAGTGCAGATCTGACCGGTTTTGACAATGTGACCGGAACAAGTGATGCACTGGATACGGAGCGTATTCTGGATATGATGCTTGCTCAGAATCCGGATGTCAAAACGGTAGGCCTGCTGTATTCGACAAGTGAGACAAACAGCCAGAAGCCGATTGCGGAAGCCAAGGCATATCTTGACAAGAAGGGCATATCTTATGTTGAGGCAACCGGAAATACAACGGATGAGATCCAGACGGCAGTTTCCAATCTTGTTTCCCAGAAGGTGGATGCGGTATTTACGCCAACCGATAATGTGGTCGCAAGTGCGGAACTCTCTATTGCGGATACGCTTGCAGAAGCGAAGATTCCTCACTATGCCGGTGCTGATTCCTTTGTCAGAAACGGTGCCTTCGCTACCTGTGGAGTCAACTATACAGAACTTGGCAAAAAGACTGCGGATCTTGCCTACCAGGTTATGAGCCAGGGCTTTGATTCTCTTGGCGATGATACGATTGATGGTGCACAGAAGACTGACAACTACTATGTAATCAAGGGAACGGTAGTAACAGTAAACTCTGAGACGGCTGAAAAGGGCGGCTTTGATGACAGTTCCTTCAGTCAGTTCGGTGATGTGACGGAAGTAAGCACGACAGAGGAATAAATGTCTTTCGGAAAGTGCAGTACAATTGAATGATTGCATGCTCCTGCTGCGGCAGGAGCTTATGTGTGTAAAGAAGGTGGATGAATGGTATACATTGCACAGACGGCGCTGGAGCTGGGCACGATCTATGCGCTTGTTTCACTGGCACTGTTTCTGAGTTTCCGGATTCTGAACATTGCCGATCTGACCACCGATGGCTGCTTTGTCCTTGGCGCGGCGGTATCGGTATCGTTTGCTGCCAAGGGACATCCCTGCATCGGTGTTGTCATGGGTATGCTGGCCGGAGGATGTGCCGGCTTTGTGACGGCCTTTCTGAATACCCGCATGGGAGTGCCGGACATTCTGGCTGGCATTATTACCAACACTGGTCTGTATACCATCAATCTGATGGCAATGGGCTGGAGTTCCAATATCTCTCTTCTTAAGAAGGAGACGATCTTCTCCTTATTCAAGAAGACAGGCATCGGTGGTTCATGGTATCCGCTGGTGCTGTCTGCTGTCATTGTCGGCCTGTGCATGGTGGGGATGCGGCTGTTTCTTTCTACCCGGCTTGGTCTGTCCATCCGTGCCACCGGTGACAACAGGGATATGGTAGCTGCATCTTCCATTGACAGCCGCTATACCATTACGGTCGGCCTGGTGATATCCAACATGATGACCGGGCTTTCCGGAGCTCTGGCCGGGCAGTTTCAGCGGGCTGCGGATATCAATTCTGGCAACAGCATTGTTGTGATTGGCCTGGCGTGCCTGATCATTGGCGAAACGGTGATCCATGGTCAGAAGTCGCTGACCAGGAATATCATTGCCGTGCTTGTCGGCAATATCATTTATCGCTTTATTTATGCGGTAATTCTGCGCACTGGCCTGATTCCGGTGGAATCGCTGAAACTGATGACAGCGATCATCGTAGCCATTGCCATCGGTGCTCCGGCAATGAAAGAAGCGCTTGCCTATCGCACCAGAGCGCACCGGGAGGGATGAGTGATGCTTGAGATTGAACATGTCAGTAAGACGTTTGCACCGGGAACGGTGAATGAGAAGAAGGCACTTGTGGATGTCAGCCTGAAGATCAATGACGGCGACTTTGTGACCGTGCTTGGATCCAATGGAGCTGGCAAATCGACTCTGTTTCAGGCTATTTCCGGAACGTACCGGATTGATTCCGGCAGGATTATGCTGGATGGGAAGAATATTGCCTATGTGCCGGAGTATAAGCGGGCAAAATATATTGGCAGGCTGTTTCAGGATCCTTTGAAGGGGACAGCACCGCATATGACCATTGAGGAGAATCTGGCGCTTGCCTATCTGCGGGCAGGCACGCATACCAATCCGTTATCCCGCATTTCCAGAGCGGACAGGGAGCGTTTTCGCGATGCTTTGAAAAAGCTGGATATGGGTCTGGAGGATCGGATGGATGTGCCGGTAGGCACATTGTCGGGTGGACAGAGGCAGGCGCTGACCCTGCTGATGGCGACAATTGTTCCGCCTAAGCTGCTGCTGCTGGATGAGCATACGGCTGCTCTGGATCCTGCTGCTGCCGAGAAAGTCATGGCACTGACGGAGGCAATTGTGAAGAAGAATGGGACGACGTGCCTGATGGTGACGCATAACATGCATCAGGCGCTGACGAGTGGCAATCGGATTCTGATGATGAAGGACGGACGTATTGTATCGGATATTCAGGATAAGACTGGTCTGTCGGTAGAGGATCTGCTTGCCAAGTTTCATCAGGATGCCGGTGAAGATCTGGATAATGACCGGATTCTTTTGTCATAAGCGTGTACAATGTTGTACCGGGAGGCAGAAGGATGGCAAAGGAAGCGAAAACAAATGCAATGCGGATGCTGGACAGCGCCCATGTGAACTATGTTCTGCATACGTATGATACATCTGACGGTCAGATTGATGGTCTTGCTGTTGCCAGAAAGTGCGGCGAGGATCCTGAGCAGGTTTTCAAGACACTGGTGACACAAGGCAATGATAAAAACTTTTATGTTTTTGTGGTGCCGGTGGAGAATGAGCTGGATCTGAAGGCGTGTGCGCGCAGTGTCGGCGTGAAAAGCGTAGAGATGATTCATGTCAGGGATCTGCTGAAGACAACGGGTTATATCCGGGGCGGCTGTTCGCCCATCGGCATGAAGAAAAAATACACAACCGTCTATGATGAGACGATTGTGCTGTTTGATACGGTGCTTGTATCAGGCGGCAGGATTGGCACACAGGTAGAGATAGCCCCGTCAGATCTGATCCGGATTACGGATGGCATTACGGCGGATATCAGCCGTTCTTAAGATCATTGATCATCAGTCGGACAAGATATGCAATGAAGATGCCGGTGATATAACCGGTCATATCGATGCACACATCCCGTATGCAGCCATAACGGCCCGGGACAAAGTGCTGGATGGATTCGTCTATGATGCTGGAAGCTGGCCAGAGTACCCACTTTGGCCAGCTTTTGTGATTGAACCTGCCGGCGGGATACACAAGCAGGGCAAGTACAAAATATTCTGAGAAATGGGCGAGTTTGCGCACATAGAAATGCAGTGTGTCAAAGGGAACAGTGAAGCCTGTCTTTTCTACCCAGGGCAGGATGGCCAGGGTGATGGATCTGGACAAAGAGCCGGAAGCGGTGCCGGTTTCCATGGAGTTGTGCCATATCAGAAACAGATAGATGGCAACGATGATCCACATCCATTTGTTGTTTCTAGTTTGTGTTTTCATCTCTGCCATGATATCAGAGTCCTTCCCATCATGCTATAATTGGATCCATGGCAAAAAAAATCAATGAAATTTTCAGAATTCTTCTGGGTACATTTCTGCTTGCTCTGTCGGTGGAGGAGTTTATTCTTCCTTTCAGTATTCTTTCCGGCGGTGTGGCAGGCATTGCCGTTGCCCTGGAACCATTCTTCCATTTTAATGAAACATTGTTTGCCAATATCCTGACAGTAGCGTTTCTGGTATTGGGCCGCTTCACGCTGGGCAGAAAATTCATTCTGGATTCGGTGCTTTCATCGATCAGCTATCCGGTTTTTACAACGGTTCTGGCCCACTTTGCTGTGCCGCTGGATATCTCCCCGGCAGTTGCCTCATTGTATGCAGGTCTGTTAGGCGGGATTGGCGTCGGTATTGTCATGAGCACCGGTGCTTCCACCGGCGGTGTGGATATTCCAACCATGATCCTGGCCAAGGTGTTCCATCAGAAGATCGGTACGATGGCAATGATTCTGGATGGCTGTACGGTGCTGCTGGGCGTGATTGCCTATGATCTGTCAGCAGCTCTGATCGGACTGCTGTCCGTATTTGCATCCTCATTTGCCATTAACCGGGTTCTCTATGCCGGCCAGAACAGTTCCAAGAGCGTACAGATTATTTCGGATCAGTGGGAGACGGTCAATGAGCGCATCCGCAATGAACTGGAACGCGGGGCGACAATTCTGCAGGCCCAGGGCGGTTATTCCGGCAGACAGAGGCCGGTGCTGCTATGTGTTGTGTCGCAGCGGCAGTACAGCCGTCTGCTGCAGATTGTGCATGAGGTGGACAAGCGTGCCTTTATCATTACGACAGATGCGAGTGATATGCACGGAGAAGGCTTTACATTCCCATCTCCTTCCGCCAGAATGTAGCTGTTATGGTAGAATACCTTAGCATTACCGGAGGTTGCTATGATTGAGTGTTCACATGTATATAAAAGATATAAAACCGGGACCAATGCTCTGTATGATATCAATCTTTCCATTGCCCAGGGAGAGTTTATCTATGTCATTGGCCCGACCGGGTCAGGAAAATCTACATTGATCCGTATTCTGGATGGCGAGATTGTGCCTACCAAGGGTACAGTCAAGGTTGTCGGCATTGATGTCGGCCATCTGAAGAACCGTCAGGTGCCGATTTACCGCCGCAATATCGGTGTCGTTTTCCAGGACTATAAGCTTTTGCCGCAGAAAACAGTGGCAGAGAATGTGGCCTATGCCCTTGAGGTCATCAATCTGAAAAAGAAGATGATTAAAAAGAGAGTGGCAGAGGTGCTGGAAGTTGTTGGACTGAGTGAGAAGGCAAATGCTTTTCCGCGCGAGCTTTCCGGCGGTCAGCAGCAGCGTGTGGCCATTGCCCGGGCGATTGCCAACCGGCCGAAGGTGCTGATTGCGGATGAGCCGACCGGCAACCTGGATCCGGCCAAGAGTGAGGAGATCATGGAGCTGCTTGAGAAAATTCATGATGAATATGGCACGACAGTGATGATGGTGACGCATGATCTGACAATCGTCAACAAGTACAGAAGACGTACGGTTGTTCTGGAGCATGGCCATATTGTGGCCGATCTTGCGGAAGGAGGCTATGTCCAGCATGATCAGTAGACCGATTAAAGAAGGTGTCCGCGGTGTTGGCAGACACTGGGCAATGGCGCTGTCCAGCTCCATTGCTGTTACTATTACCCTGATTATTATTTCTCTGTTTATGCTGTTCATGGTCAATGTGCGTCAGTTTACGACCAATGTGGAACAGGGGATGGAAATCTCAGTCATGATTGACTGGGACCATGAATCCCAGGCAGATGAGGATGCTCTGAAGGCACAGATTCAGTCGCTGGACGGCATCAAGAGTGTGCGTTTTTCATCCAAGGATGAAGAGCTGCAGTATTATATTGATCAGTTTGATGATGAAGAGACAAAGAAGGCAGTGGAGTCGCTTGTACAGGACAATCCGATGCATGATGCCTTCTATGTGGAAGTGATGGATGGTGATGATATTGCTTCCATCGCTGACAGGATCAAAGCGATGGATGGGGTTGCCAGTGTCAACTATGGCGGCTCTTCTACTATGAATATGGTTGCGGCCATGAATACAGTCCGCAAGGGCGGCACAATTCTGGTTGTGGCTCTGACCGTGCTGGCGATCTTCCTGATTCAGAATACGATCAAGCTGACCATCTATGCCCGTCAGGATGAGATTACGATTGAGCGTAATGTTGGTGCGACCAACCGCTTCATCCGTTCTCCGTTTGTGGTTGAGGGTATCATTATTGGTGCTATTGGTGCTCTGATTCCGATTGCCCTGACAGTTTGGGGATACCGCTATGCCTGGAAGCTGACCGGCGGCTATCTGATCTCGAATATGTTCCATCTGGTTCCGCCGATGCCATTTACACTGTATCTGTCTGTGGTACTGCTTGTCATTGGCATACTGGTTGGTCTGATCGGCTCCTATCTGTCCGTGACGCGCTATCTGAAATGGAAACGATAAGACCCGGTGCATCCGGGTTTTTTCGGATATAGAGGTAATTGCATGAGTGAAAATCAGGATAACAGGGATATACAGCAAAAGCAGGCGGAAAATACGCCGGCAGAAGGCGGCGGGGCTGACCAGGATGATCTGGTTGTGACGATCCCGCTGAAACGGCATCTGTGGCCGGATGAAGCTGCATTAAAGAAGGAAAAGAAGAAGACAAAGAAGCTGAAAAAGCTCTGTATTGTTCTGAGTGTGGTGTTTCTTGCGGGCGGCTGGTTTGGAGGTTCTTTGCTGCCGCTGCCAAAGACCGTGAGCCTGCGTTATATGATTCAGAGTGCTTTTGGTCTTTCTTCTGAGAACAAGGTGGATGAAGTGCGGGATATCATGGAGAATTCCTGGTATTGTAGCAAGGATATTTCAGATCTGGATGATCGCCTGACTGATCAGGCGATCAGGGGCATGACGGACAATGACGAGGATACCCATACGGAATATATGTCGAAGGAAGAAGAGGCTGACTTTGTGCAGTCGATCAACCGCAATTATGTCGGCATTGGTGCCCAGTTCATCATGTATTCTTCCCGGGCTATGGTTACAAAGGTATTCAATGGCTCCCCGGCGGAGCAGGCTGGTTTACAGGCAGGGGATATCATCGCTGCGGCCGATGGCAAAAGTATGACTGGCGCTGACAGTTCCGCCATCAAGGAAGCGATTCAGGGGGAAGAAGGCAGCCAGGTTGTGCTTGGCATTGTCCGGGATGGACAGAGTCAGGATATTACGATCACCCGCGGGGCTGTTTCGGCAACCGCTTATGCCAGAATGCTTGATGACAATATGCTGTACCTGCAGCTGTATCAGTTTGGGGATTCTACCGCCCAGGATGTTAAGAATGACCTGGATTCTTTAATTGGAGATCAAGACAGTGTCTCGATGATTCTGGATCTGCGCGGCAATGGCGGCGGCTATCTGAACTCTGTACAGGCACTGGCATCACTCTTCCTGAATGAGGGTGATGTCATCATGAAGCAGGAATTCACCGATGGCACTTCGACTTCCATTACGGCTGACAAAGGTAAGTATGAGCAGATTCATCATATTGTGATTCTGGTCGACAGCGGCACGGCATCCGCGGCGGAAGTATGCACGCTGGCCCTGAAGCAGAACCGGGATGATGTGACAGTTATTGGCAAGACAACCTATGGCAAGGGCACGGTGCAGACAACAACCGAATTCCAGGATGGCTCTGCCCTGAAGTATACCAACAGCCGCTGGCTGTCTCCCGATGGCACCTGGATCAACGGCATCGGCATTACACCGGATCAGGATGTGGATCTGGATGAGGCGCTGACCATGACGTATCCATCCATGAACGATGGTGACAGCTATGGGGTGGATTCTGTTTCGGATGTTGTGAAGGCTGTACAGACAGTGCTGAAGTACTTTGGCTATGATCCGGGCAGAACAGATGGCTATTTCTCGCAGGATACGCTGGAAGCATGGCATGCCTTTGAAAATGATCATGGTATGCAGCAAAGTGATGTGATTGATTATACAGGCTATATGAATGCGCTGGCTGAGGTGACTTATGACTGGGCAACCAGCACTGCCCATGACAGTCAGCTGGCGGCCGCAAAGGAGGCGCTGCATGGATAATTCACATCATTTTGAGCTTGTGTCATCATTCAGGCCGACTGGTGATCAGCCCGAAGCCATTGATGCCCTTTGCAAAGGCCTGAAGGAAGGAAAACAGGAACAGGTGCTGGAAGGTGCCACCGGGACCGGCAAGACCTTTACGATGGCCAATATCATTGAACGGATGGACCGTCCTACGCTTGTGTTTTCCCACAACAAGACGCTGGCTGGTCAGCTGTATGGTGAGTTCAAGGAACTGTTTCCCCATAACCGGGTGGAATTTTTTGTCTCAAACTTTGATTACTATCAGCCTGAGGCGTACATGCCAAAGACGGATATGTATATTGAAAAGACGGCTTCGGTCAATGATGAGCTGGACATGTTCCGTGAATCAGCCCTGAATTCATTGCTGGAGAGGCATGACACGATTGTGGTTGCTTCGGTTGCCTGCATTTATGCTGCCTCTGATCCAAAGCAGTACAAGGATATGTTCATGACGATCCGGACAGGAGAATCCTGGCCGCGTGATGCTCTGCTCCGCAAGCTTGTGGAGCTGCAGTATACCCGCAATGACGTGGAGCCCTCCCGCGGTACCATGCGGGTGCGCGGAGATACGATCGATCTGACCCCGTCATGGACGGATCAGTTCTGCATCCGTATTGAAATGTTCGGCGATGAGATTGACCGCATCACGGAGATTGATCCCCTGACCGGACATATTCAGAAAGCCTATTCTTTCTATAATATCTTCCCGGCAAGCGGCTATGCCCGCTCCAAGAGCCAGATGCTGCGGGCCTGTGATGAGATTGAGGCAGAACTGGAAGATCGTCTGAAATATTTTGATGACAAGGGCAAGATGCTGGAGAAGGAACGTCTGGAGCAGCGCACCCGGTTTGATCTGGAAGCGCTGCGGGAGAATGGCTACTGCTCGGGTATCGAGAACTATTCGATGCATATTGATGGCAGGAAGCCGGGCCAGCGGCCATGGAATCTGTTTGATTACTTCCCGGATGACTATATGATGTTTGTGGATGAAAGCCATGTGTCTCTGCCGCAGATCCGTGGTATGTACAATGGCGACCGTCAGCGCAAGGAAACGCTTGTGGAGTATGGATTCCGGCTGCCAAGTGCTCTGGAAAACAGGCCGATGCGCTTTGATGAGTTTGAAAAGATCCGTCCCCAGGTCATTTACTGCTCGGCAACACCGGGTGATTATGAGCTGGCGGAGACAGATAATCAGGTTGTTGAACAGATTATCCGGCCGACTGGTCTGCTGGATCCTAAGATCAGTGTACGGCCGACCCATGGCCAGGTGGATGATATCTGCCTGGAGCTGGATAAGCGCATCCAGCGCAATGAGCGTGTATTGATTACAACACTGACGGTGCGCATGGCGGAGGACCTGACGTCTTATCTCAAAGAGAGAAATTACAAGGTATCTTATCTGCATCATGAAACCAAGACCCTGGAGCGTACCGAGACGATCCGGCAATTGCGGCTTGGCAAGATTGATGTGATTGTTGGTATCAATCTGCTGCGTGAAGGACTGGATATTCCGGAGGTTTCGCTTGTATGCATTCTGGATGCGGACAAGGAAGGATTCCTGCGTTCCAAACGGTCGCTGATTCAGACGATTGGCCGGGCTGCCAGAAATGAGAATGGCGAAGTGATCATGTATGCTGATACGGTGACAGAGTCAATGTCAGAGGCAATCAGTGAGACAAACCGGCGCCGCTCGATTCAGGAAGCCTACAACCAGGAACATGGCATTGTGCCCCATACGGTCAGAAAGCCTGTCAGTGAGGCAATCCGCGGCGTGGAGACTAAGGAGATGGCAGCGAAGTATCTGTCACATCATGCCAAGGTGAACAAAAAGGACCGCAAGACAATGATTGCGGATCTGGAGAAAGAGATGAAGGAGGCTGCCAGATCACTTGATTTTGAGCGGGCAGCAGAACTTCGTGATATGCTGTTTGAGATAAAAGCAGAGGAGTGATGAGTAAGGATGGATTACGATAAGATTATCTGCGACCGGGCAAAGAATATGCGGCCGAGTGGGATTCGCAGATTCTTTGATCTGGCTGCTGATATGCCGGACTGTATGTCGCTTGGTGTCGGTGAGCCTGATTTTCAGACGCCATGGAATATCCGGGCAGCTGCCATTGATTCTCTGGAGGCAGGTCATACCAAGTACACGTCCAATGCCGGTCTGAAGGAGCTGCGGGAGGGGCTGAGCAGCTGGCTTGCCCGGCATTATGATCTGCATTATCCCCCTGAGGATTTCCTGATTACGGTAGGAGGATCAGAGGCTATCGATCTGGCAATCCGGGCTCTGGTGGCACCGGGGATGAGGTGATCATTCCGGAACCGTGCTATGTTTCCTATGAGCCGATCACTACGCTGACTGGCGGGGTACCGGTGCATATTCAGACAACGGTAGAGAATTCTTTCCGGGTAAGTGCGCAGCAGATCAGGGATGCTCTGACCCCGCGTACAAGATTACTGGTGCTGTCCTATCCAAATAATCCAACCGGTGCCGTATTAAGGCATGAGGATCTGGTGGCAATTGCGGATGTGCTGAAGGATACCGATGTGATTGTGCTCGCCGATGAGATTTACTCAGAACTGACCTATGGGACAAAGCATGAATCGATTGCACATATTCCGGGAATGCAGGAAAGAACGATTTATGTCAATGGCTTCTCCAAGACATGGTCGATGACGGGTTGGCGGCTTGGTTATGCCTGTGGGCCGAAGCCTTTGATCAGCGTGATGACAAAGATTCATCAGTCATGCATCATGTGTGCGCCGACAACATCGCAGAATGCGGCTCTGACAGCCTTGTTTGACTGCGATGATGAAGTGCAGACCATGCATAATGAATATGACCGGCGTCGTCAGTACTGTGTGCGCAAGCTGAATGAGATGGGGCTGAAGACGTTTGAGCCGGAAGGCGCATTCTATGTATTCCCGGATATTTCTTCTTCGGGCATGTGCTCAGAAGAATTCTGTGAAAGACTGCTGAAGGAGCAGAAGGTGGCCATTATTCCGGGCACTGCCTTTGGCTCATGCGGTGAGGGATATGCGCGTATTTCGTATGCCTACAGTCTGCGCCACCTGCAGGAGGCAATGAAGCGTATTGCATGCTTTTTGGATGATCACAGGAAAGAGAGGACAAACTAATGGATACATTACAGCTGCTGCACTGCCTGGAGAATGATCCGGCTGCTTCCGTCACGGATCTGGCGGATATTCTCAATGAAAAGCCTGAGGATGTTGCCGGTGAAAAGGCACGCCTTGAGAAGGAAAAGGTGATCTGTGGCTATCATACGGTCATCAACTGGGATAAAACCGATGAGGAACATACGGAAGCGATCATTGAGGTTGCGGCAAAGCCGGAACGGGGACGCGGATATGACCGTATTGCTGAGAAGATTGCCCGGCTGCCGGAAGTTACGGATCTTTATCTTGTCTCGGGCAAGAGTGAATTCCTGGTCATGGTGACCAACCGTACAATGCGCCAGGTGGCAGAGTTTGTCGGCCAGAGACTGGCGCCGATTGATGGTGTACAGTCCACCGTGACATGTTTCCTTTTGAAGAAGTACAAGGTGGACGGCATCGCCATGGAGTTTGAAGAAGAGGGCGATGACCGCATTCAGATCTCCTGAAAAAACAGTGGACATGCCTGCCTGCAAATGGTAATATATTCCGGCGAGTGGGTTTTCCGCTCCTTGCCAGAAATGGCCGTTTAGTCCAGAAGGAGGTGTACACAATGAAAAAGTATGAAGTCATGTACATCATCAATGCATCTGTAGAGGAAGACAAGAGATCTGCACTGATCAGTGATCTGAATAAGATCATTACAAATCAGGGCGGCAAGGTCGTCAAGACAGATGAATGGGGCATGCGCGATTTCGCATACCGTATTGATGATATGACAAAGGGTTATTATGTCGTTTCCGCTTTTGAAGCTGACAATGCCTGCGTGAAAGAATTTGACCGTCTGATGCGCATTAACCCGAATGTCGTTCGTTACCTGATCACACGCGACATTGCCGCGGAGGCCAGATAATGATTAACAGAGTGGTTCTGGTTGGCAGGCTGACCAAGGATGTTGAGGTCCGCAAGACGAATTCCGGTCTTTCTGTTGCACAGTTTACGGTAGCGGTTGATCGTCGGATGTCGCGTGACAGCAATGGTCAGCAGAGCGCGGATTTTGTGCCGTGTGTTGCCTGGCGTCAAAGTGCCGATTTCCTTGGCTCTTATGCGAGAAAAGGAAATCTGGTTGGCGTAGAGGGCCGCATTCAGACCAGAAACTATGATGACAAGGATGGCAAAAAGGTCTATGTGACCGAGGTTGTCTGTGACAATGTACAGCTGCTGGAGAGCAGGAAGAGCCGTGAGGCTGCCGGTTCCTATCAGCAGAGCAGTACTCCGTCTTATGGAAGTTATAACAACAACGCACAGCCGTCCTTCAATGAGCCGGCAAAGCAGAATGATTCTGCTTCCGGTGACGATTTCAAGAACGGGGATTCACTGGTGATTTCCAGTGATGATCTGCCATTCTAAAGGAGAAAGCATAATGGCATTCAGAAAGCAGAGAATGGGCCGCAGAAAGGTATGTTATTTCACAAAGAATAACATCAAGTATATTGATTACAAGGATGTTGAGCTCCTGAAGAGATTCATCTCTTCCAACGGCAAGATTACACCGCGCCGTGTAACAGGAACCCGCGCCAAGTATCAGCGCCAGCTGGCTGTTGCAATCAAGCGTGCACGTCAGATGGCTCTGCTGCCTTACGTAGAGGACTAATGATTTGAAAAGCCTTGAGAAATCAAGGTTTTTTGTTTTCTGGCAGAAGGAGAGTGCATATGGCAGGACTTGGTACCTTGATCAATGCTCTGGCGATCATTGCCGGCGGCATCATTGGCATGGTGTTTGGCAAAAAGATACCGGAGCGCATGCAGGAAACGCTGTTGAAAGTCAATGGGACAGCGGTGCTTTTTATCGGCATCGGCGGTGTTATGAGCAAGATGCTTACGATCAAAGATGGTGTTGTTAATACGCAGGGCAGCATGATGATGATCGGTTCTCTGGCCATCGGGACAGTTGTGGGAGAACTGCTGGATCTGGATGGCTGGATGCACCGGTTTGGCGTCTGTCTGCAGAAAAAGACGGGCAATGGCAGTGACAGTCATTTCATTGAGGGGTTTGTCAGTGCTTCTTTGACGGTGTGCATCGGTGCCATGGCCATTGTCGGTGCCATTGCGGATGGCATCGATGGCAATCATTCCGTTCTGTTTGCCAAGGCTGTCCTGGATCTGATCATTGTCATGGTCATGTCTGCTTCTCTTGGCAAAGGGTGTCTGTTCTCGTTTATTCCGGTTGTCATCCTGCAGGGCAGCGTTACTCTGCTGGCAAAGCTGATTGCGCCGCTGATCACCACCGCTGCCTTGAATAACATATCCTATGTTGGTTCCGTACTGATCTTCTGTGTGGGGGTGAACCTTGTCTTTGACAGCAAAATCCGGGTGGCAAATATTCTGCCGGCCATCCTTGTGGCGGCATTGTGGCCATAATGCGCATTGATATAAGGGCAGTGAGCAGCCGTGCTATAATAACTGACAGCCAGAGGGATGTGTTTCCTGGCTTCTGGATTTGAATTCATATGAATCATAACGTTAGAAAACTGACAGACGGCGCCATGATGGCAGCTATCCTTGGCGTACTTATTCTCATTGACCGCTGGACCGGCGGTTTCTTTGAAGGCACCGCAGTGTTTCTGCTGCCATTGCCGATGGTATTCTATGCTGCCCGCTATGGCATCAGAGACAGCTGGGCGGTATTGGCTGCGATCTGCATTCTGTGCATCGTGCTGGGCACACCGCAGTCATTGTTTTACATGGCTTCGGAGTCCTTCATCGGCATGGTCTATGGCGATGGCATCAGACGGGGCACTGGTACAAGCTGCCTGCTGATGCGGACGATGGCCCTGGGGGCAATTGCAGACACGCTTTCAATGGTTGTGTTTGCTTCCTTCTTTGGCTATGATATGGCCGGTTCGCTTGCCCAGATCAAAGATGTATTCAATCAGGTTGGCACGCAGATGGGGGTTTCCTTCAATGACATCATGAATTTGGACAGCCTGGCCAGAGAAATCTTTATATTGGCGGCTGTGCTGTCAGGTGTGCTGGAAGGATTTGTGACCCACATGCTTTCCCGGATCATGTTAAAGCGGCTGCATTATCCGCTGCCGCCTTCTACACCGCTGCGCGATTATTATCCGCCCAAATGGACCGGTTATGTGGCGCTTGTCGGTGTGCTTGCCTATTTTTATGCCATGCGCAGTACGGGCATAAGCGAAACTGTGCAGGCCGTGTGCATGGGCCTTGGCCTGGCGGGCTATTACTATCTGGATCTGTTTGCCGTGATTGGTCTGACAGTCTGGGCAAGAGCCCGCAATCCGCATATCTCTAAATGGATTGCACTGCCGATTGTTATGCTGGTGATGATCATGAGTATGCTGGGAGCTATGTTTGGCTTTGTCTATATTTCAACGGATATGCATCAGAGCATGCTGGCGGGGAGGAATCAGTCATGAGAGAGAAACTGGTGCGGCTGAAACGGCTGATGGCCATCGTAGTGGCTGTGCAGCTGGGTATCTTACTACTGCTTGCCTTTGTGTTAGAGCAGAATATTGTAGGAGCTCTGATCATTCTGATCACAGAGGGCGCCTTTGTCTATTATCTGTTTGACAGCTTTGAAGACATCTATGAAGAGCAATCATCCGGGGTGCGCTCAATCCTGGGCTCCAGTTCCCAGGAAGCGTTCCTGACCGGTGGGATTGGTCTTGTCATTTATGATGATCAGTATCGTATCACCTGGATGAGCGATCTGTTTCAGCAGCGCGGCATTGACCGCGTTGGTGACAGACTTACTGCCTGGGTGCCGGAAGTTGGCAATCTGCTGTCCGGCGATCAGGATACATGTATGGTTGTTCTGGATCAAAGAGTCTATGAGATCAGGCGCAAAGAGGATGCGCCGATCATGCTTTTCCGTGATATCACTGAGATTACAGCGTACAAGACGCGCTGCGAGCAGGAACAGGTTGTCATTGGCATGGCGTCGTTTGACAACTATGATGAAAGTATTCAGTTTGCGGATGAAGCGGAGGCAGCCAACATCAATGTAGCGGTACGAACACCACTGATGGAATACTGCCAGGCACATGGCATCCTGATGAAGCGGGTGACCAACAGCCGCTATCTGCTTGTTCTGAATGAGAAGATCTTTCAGGAAGTGGCGGGTGATCATTTCAGCGTCCTTGCAAAAGTGCGCAAGGCTGCCCAGAAGCAGGAAGTATCCATTACGCTGTCAATGGCTTTTGCCAGAGGAACTGCGGACTTTGAGGAACTTGACAATATGACTTCCACTTTGATGGATCTGGCGCAGACAAGAGGCGGTGATCAGGTGGCAGTGCAGTCCAGCGGCGGTGAAGTGCATTATTTTGGCGGGTCCAGTGAGGCAGCCGAAAAGCGCAGCCGGGTGCGGGTGCGCGTTATGAGCAATACCCTGCGCGGTTTGATTATGAATTCTTCCAATGTCATCATTGCCTGTCACAAGAATGCGGACTTTGACTGCATGGGCAGTGCGCTTGCCTTAAGCCGCATGGTGCAGGCACTGCGCAAACCGGTATGCATCATTGCCAAAACCGGCGGGATTGAGGAAAAACTTGGGGCAGCCATGCTTGCCCATAAGCAGGAATTGCAGGATGAAGTCAGCTTTGTGACTGAATCAGAGGCACTGAATCAATTGCGCAATGACACTCTGGTCATCATGACGGATCATCATAACGTTTCTCAGTCCAATGGTGCCAGGGTAGAGGAGGCAGCGAAAAAGGTTGTGGTCATTGATCATCACCGGCGTTCTACGGACATGGGTGTCAAACCGGTGCTTGTGTATATTGAGGCTGGTGCTTCCAGTGCCAGTGAGCTGGTGACAGAGATGATTCCGTATGTATCTACCAAGACGGATCTGTCTGAGCTGGATGCAACGTTTATGTTAACGGGTATGACGATTGATACGGATCACTGGCATGTGCGCACCGGGGCGAGAACGTTTGATGCAGCCAGTGCTTTGCGCAAATATGGGGCTGATCCGCAGATGTCCAATGAATGGCTGAAGGACACATACAGTGAGTTTGCTCTGAAGAGCAGTGTGATTGCCTGTGCAAAGCAGTACGAACCGGGGATTCTGATTGCCGCATATGACAGTCAGAAAATGACGCGTTCTCTGATGAGCCAGGCAGCAGATTCTCTGCTGGAGATTCAGGGTGTACAGGCTGCCTTTGTGGTGGCGGATGATGACCATGGCCAGACATGCATTTCGGCCCGCAGTGCAGGTAAGATCAATGTACAGCTGATCATGGAGAAGATGAATGGCGGCGGCCATATGACCGCGGCTGCCGTCCAGCGCAGGAATACTTCAGTTGCAGTGCTTGAAAAAGAGCTGGAAATGGCGCTGGGCGAATATCAGAAAGAGGAGGAAAGTGACGATGAAGGTAATTCTTAAGCAAGATGTTAAAAAAGTCGGAAAAAGAGGCGAGATTGTGGATGTCGCCGATGGATATGCCAGAAACTTTCTGATGGCAAGAGGTCTTGCAGTGCCGCAGACGGCCCACAGCATGGAAGTGCTGCATGAACAGAAGGAAAAGGAAGCTGAGCTGGAGGCAGCAAAGAAGGCTGAGGCTGAAGAGACGGCAAAGAAGCTGGAAAAGATGGAGCTGCGCTTTCAGGTAAAGGCTGGCACGGAAGGCAGAGTGTTCGGCTCTGTTTCTACCAAACAGATTGTGGAGCAGCTGCGCCGTCAGGGCATTAGTATCGATAAGCATAAGATCCTGGATACATATCCGATTTCTTCGCTTGGCGTAACCAAGGTCAGAGTGGAGCTTTACAGGGGTGTGATCGGTACGATCAATGTCCATCTGTTCGGGAGTGAGCAATAATGGCAAAAGTGCTGCCATCGGCGCCGGAAGCAGAAGCGAGTCTGCTTGGCACCATGATGGTCTATCCCAATGCGGCCAGACTGGCAATGGAAGAGGGACTGTCCGGGGATGATTTTTTCCTGGAAGCCAATCGGAATATTTTTATTGCGGCCAGTCAGCTGTATCAGGAAGGCAGTCCGATTGATCTGGCAACGGTATCAACACGTCTTTCAGATCAGAATGTGCTGGAGAAAAGCGGCGGCATTGCGTATCTGACCCAGCTGGTAGATGCCTCTGTTACCAGCTATAACACGAAGAACTACATCAATCTGATCAAAGACAAGGCTTTGATGCGCCGCATGATTGAAACGGCGGCCAGGATTGCCGAAGATGGCATGGAAGGTCAGACCAGTGTAGATGACTATCTGGATGCAGCTGAAAAGCAGATTCTGGAAGTATCTCATAATCGCCGGGCAGGTGAGTTCAAGTCTTCCCAGGTGGTCATGAATGATGTGCTGGCCAATATTCACAAGATGGCAGAGGCTCACAGCAATGTGACCGGCATGAAGACTGGGTTTGAAGCATTGGATAATACATTGCATGGCTTTCAGCGCGGAGATCTGATCATTATTGCGGCGCGTCCTTCCATGGGAAAAACGGCGGTGGCGCTGAATGTGGCGATGAATGTGGCAATGTACCAGCCGGATGCGGCAGTGGCGCTGTTTTCGCTGGAAATGGGGGCTGAGTCCCTTGGCATGCGTATGCTCAGTGCCAAAAGCGGCATCAAGGCTGATAATCTCAAGACCGGCCAGCTGAGTGATGATGACTGGAACCGGGTCAATGAGGCAGCAGGTGAGTTGCGCAGCGCACATATTTACATTGATGACAATCCGATGACCAAGGTGGCGGACATTGCATCTAAGGCAAGACGTCTGCAGGCAGAGCACAAGGGCGGGCTTTCCCTGATTATGATTGACTATATTCAGCTGATTACCGGGGACAGGCGCAATGCGGGTGAAAACAGGCAGCAGGAAGTTTCTGATATTTCGCGCGGTCTGAAGAATGTTGCCCGTGAGCTGCAGGTCCCGGTGATTGCTTTGTCACAGCTGAGCCGTACGGTTGAACAGCGTGAGAACAAGCGACCGATGCTTTCTGACCTGCGTGAATCCGGTGCAATTGAACAGGATGCCGATGTGGTCATGATGCTGTACCGTGATTCTTATTACAATGAGGCAGCCAAGGAAGAGGCGGAAAAGAATAACAGCGAGCAGCTGGAGATTAATATTGCCAAGCACAGAAATGGTGCTACCAGGAAGATCATGCTTGCCTTCCAGGCGAATACCAATGCCCTGTTCAATATCAGCGGGCAGACGGAGCCGGAAGAACAATGAAGCACTTCTGGTCTGTGACAGCCTGCCTGCTGGCAGCAATTGGCATTGTGATGGTCTCTTCTTTGCTGTCTCCATCCATTGGTGCAAATGTGAATCTGGCTTCCACCGGTCTTTTTTCGCAGTCTGTCACAGCCATTCATCTGCATCCATCCACACAGTATGTTCTCTATGACGGTGCTACCCGGATCGGTGTTCTTTCTTCCCGGGAAAAGCTCGATCATTTTCTGCAAAAGGAATATGAGCATGGTTATGCAGAATCTTTTCCGGATACGTCTTTGTCTCTGGGAAAGGATCTCTATCTCACGCGGGAGCAGTCTTACTTTTCCTACCGCAATGCGGATGAGGATATCTTTTCCTATCTGAAGGAGAATCATCTTTTTTCGATCGGTGCTGTGAAGGTTACCATGAGCGGTGATGATAGCATCAGTGGCCAGATCTATGTCACTGACAGAGAGCTGTTCCTTCAGGCACTGCATTCTTTTCTGGAATTGTTTGTCAGCAGTGATGATCTGGACCGCTTGGAAAGGGGGCAGACTCTGCCCGCGCTCAGTGAGCCAGGCGAACAGACAACGGGTATTGCCATTGGTCAGAAGATCACCTATGCCAAGGCTGCTGCACCGGTGGATGAAGTCATGACCAGCACGGATGAGGTATTGAACTGGCTGGAATATGGACCGGCCCCGGAGAAAACGTATTATACGGTAGAAGAGGGAGACAGTCTTGCCGGCGTTGGGGCAAAGAATGGAGGGCTTTCTGCCCGTCAGGTCATGATGCTCAATAAGGATGCGATATCGGATCCTCATCAGTATCTGACACCGGGGCAGAAGCTGAATGTGACCTATCTTTCTTCTGCGTTGACAGTGACGGTAACAAAGGCGCGGCTGGTGAAGGAAGAGGTTCCTTTTGCGACGCATTATATAGAGGATGAAACCGTAGCACCCGGAAGCCGGAAAGTGCTGCAGGAAGGAGTTAGCGGTGAGCGCAGCGTTCTCTATCAGGAGACGTGGACCAACGGTGTTCTGATCAAGGGCAGCTATGTTTCAGAACGTGATGACAGGCAGGCTGTGGATGAGGTCGTAGCTGTGGCGCCGGGAGAGGCAGGAAAACTTGGCACAGGCAATTTCATCTGGCCGGTGGACAATGCGGCGATTGCCTGCGGCTGGGATGACTACAGCGGCCATAAAGCATTGGATATCATCAATGTGTACAACTGCTATGGCGATGTCAGGGCTGCTGATGCCGGCATTGTCGAAGCCAATGGCTATGACCAGAATCGTGGCAATTATCTCGTGATTGACCATGGCAATGGTCTGTATTCTTGCTATGGCCATCTCAACGAGGCATCTTCTCTTCCTGCGGGCAGCACCGTACAGCGCGGCGAAGTGATCGGTCAGATCGGTACCAGCGGCAATGCCACTGCACCGGCATTAAGCTTTTATATCAGTGTCCAGCAGCCGGACAATGCGCAGAATCCATGCGACGGCTATCTGGACTGTACGGGGTATGTATATGAGAATTGATTTACTGGCAAGTGGTTCAAAAGGCAATGCCTGCCTGGTGCGGGATGGCACAACCTGTATCTTGATTGACTGTGGCTCAACAAAGAAATATTTGTTTTCTGCTCTGGCAAAGGTTGGTGCAGATCCAGATGAGATTGATGCGGTATTGATTACACATGATCATGCGGATCATGTATCACAGATCCGCCATTTTGCGGATCATACGATCTATTCACCTGTGGAGATTCCGGACATTGAGACGCTGCATGTGCAGGCAATGAAGCCTTTCGTGATTGAAACACTGAAGATTACACCGATTGCTCTGAGCCATGATGCTCCGCATACAACCGGCTATATCTTTGAAAATGGCAGTGAAAAGCTTGTGTATGTGACCGATACAGGATACGTTTCCGAACGGTATTTCGCCTTGATGAAGGGGGCGGATACTGTCATAATGGAAAGCAATCATGATGTGGGCATGCTGATGAGGACAAGAAGGCCGCAGTATGTCAAAGCCCGCATCTATTCTGATGAAGGACATCTGTGCAATGAGGACTGTGCGGCTGTACTGGATGCGGTCACTACTGAAAATACAAAAACGATTTTTCTCGCTCATCTGTCACAGGAGGGCAATACAAGAGAGAAGGCACTTGCTGTCAGCAGTGATTTACTGCTGGCGCATCATCATGACCTGAACCGCCGTCTGGTGGTAGCAGCTGCCGGTCAGTTCGAAATACTGACCAGGGGGGATACGGATGAAGAAATGGATTACGGGACTGTTTATCGTGCTGTTGGCATGGAATGCGGGACTGACCTATGTCCTGACCAGAAAAACAACATCTGAAAAGAAAGATACAGCCCAGGAACAGAGTGAATATACACTGACTGACTACACATCTGATCTGTCCGCAATGGTTGCCAATGTGCGCGCTTCGGTTGTCCAGGTTGTCTCCTCAACAAGAGGGTCTGGCGTGATCTTTGGCTCAGATGAGGGCAATGCGTACATCGTAACATGCAAGAGCATTGTCAATGACAATGATGCTGCATCCGTTTATTTTGATTCGGGAGTGGAAATTGACGGTACGGTCATCGGCAGAGATGATGGCACGGGTATTGCCGTGATCAAAGTGCCGGTTTCTTTCGCGGTAACTGTCTTTACCAAAGGTGATTCCGACAGTGTGTCCGCTGGTGAGTATGTCAGCTCTCTTTCCGGCCGCAATCCGGATACCGGCAGGATGGGAGTTGCCTTTGGCACAGCTTCTGATGCCGGTATGGGCAGAGTCACATCCTCAACCTTGTGGCATGCGCAGCTGATTGAAACGGATATCCGTCTGGCCAATTCTGCCATTGGCGGACCGCTGTGTGATGGCGGCGGAGCACTGCTTGGCATGATGCTGGACAGTGTGGAAAACGGTGAAACAAGCCGCAGCTATGCAATCGGTGTTTCAGATGTACAGAAAGCTTATGATGAAATCTTAAAGGACGGCAGTGTGAGCAGAGGATGCCTGCCGATAACAGGCATCAACCTTTCGGATCTGCGCCAGTATCAGAAGAGTGAACGTGGATTGAATCTGGACTCTTCCAAGGGGATTCTTGTGAATAGTGCTGGCGGCAGTGCACAGGATATTCTGCAGACCAATGATGTGATTGCTGCGGTGAATGGAACACGTACAGACAATCTCAAGGAACTGCGATCTGTGCTGTACGATTGTGCAAGCGGCCAGGAGCTTTCTCTGACCATCATCCGGGATGGCAGTCAGATGGATGTGAGTGTGATTGCCGAATGATCCGCATCATTGCCTGTGGAAAGATGAAAGAAGCCTGGATGCGGGACGGCACACAGGAATATGTCAAACGCATCCGTCCGTATGAAAAGATTGAGCTTGTGGAAGTGGCTGATGAAAGAGCACCGGAAACAAACAGTGATGCCGAAAATGAACTTGTGAAGCAGAAAGAAGGGGAACGCCTGCTCAAACAGATTCATCCGGATGAGTATGTGATTCTGCTGGATCTGGCCGGCAAAGAGTGGACCTCACCCCAGATGGCAGACTATCTGGATAAGCTGTATACTTCCGGACACAGTAAAATTGATTTTGTGATTGGGGGATCGCTGGGACTGTCCAAGGATGTCATTGCCCGCAGTGATTACCGCTGGAAGCTTTCGGCCAATACCTTTCCCCATCAGATCTGCCGGATTCTCACTCTGGAACAGATCTATCGGTGTTTTCGGATTCTGCATCACGAACCGTATCATAAATAATGGAAAAGAAATGAGGGAATTATCATGCAGCGAAGCAGTGGCATTCTGATGCCGGTACCATCCTTGCCCGGCAGCTATGGCATCGGCTCTATCGGCAAAAGTGCAAAGCAGTTCATTGACTTTCTGGCAGCGTCCAGTATCCGTTACTGGCAGATATTGCCACTTGGTCCTACGGGCTATGGCAATTCACCCTATCAGCCCCTGTCATCTTTTGCCGGCAATCCTTATCTGATTGATCTTGACTGGCTTGCGGAGCACCACTATCTGAAAAAAGAGGAACTGCCTGCTATGGAAGAAGAGGACTGGATTGACTATGGAAGGCTGTATAAACAGCGCATTGCCCTGCTGAAAAAGGCATGTGCAAGAATGCCGGAAGTAAATCCGGATGACTATCTGTCCTTTGTAAAGGAAGAGCAGTCATGGCTGAAGGACTATGCGGAATTCATGGCTGTCAAAGACAGCCAGCAGGGCAGATCATGGCAGCAGTGGCCGCAGGATCTGCGCACCCGGCAGAGCGAAGCTGTAGGTGAAGTGATTGCAAAGCATCATGACAGTGCTGTTTTTTATCAGCGTGTGCAGTATCTCTTTTTCAGGCAGTATGAAGAACTGCGGGAATATGCAAAACAAAAAGATGTGCAGATCATTGGAGATCTGCCATTCTATATGGCACCAGATTCCATTGACGTCTGGGCGCATCCAGAACAGTTTTCTCTGAATCCTGACGGCAGTCTTTCTGCCTGTGCCGGCATGCCGGGTCAGGTATGGGGAAATCCGCTGTTCAACTGGGAAAGAATGCAGCAGGATGGCTATGCCTGGTGGATCCGGCGTGCCATGTTTCAATACCGCTTCTGTGACATGTTACGGATTGATCACTTTCAGGGATTTTTCCGCTACTATGCCATTGATCCCAATACCAGAGAAGGCCAGTGGTGTCAGGGACCGGGTCAGGATCTGTTTGACAGACTGGAACAGGCCAATGGCAGAAAGGAAATGCTGGTGGAGGATCTTGGTGAGCTGGATGATACATTCAAAGCCCAGGTCAAAGCATCTGGCTTCATGGGCATGCGCATCCTTGAGTATGCCTTTGATGAAAAGGATCCCGGTTCCTGGTATATGCCATTTCAGTATGCTCTGCGCAATGCCTGCGTGTATACGGGCACCCATGATAACAATACGCTGATGGGGTGGATCAAAGATGAGCCGGAAAGGGCGCAGCGGGCATGCGCATACTTTGGCTGTACAAAGAAGGAACTCTGGCAGGTCATGCTGAAATGTGTCTGGGGATCTCCCTGTGATCTTGCCATTGTCCAGGCCCAGGACATTCTTCGTCTGGCCGGCACGGAACGCACGAACAATCCGTATGGCGGCACTCACAACTGGTGCTGGCGTGCCAAAACGGGTGCCTTTGATGCCGCACTTGCTGCATGGCTGAAAGAAAACATGAAGCTGTACTGCCGCACTGCCAGCTAGATCAAAGATCAACCCTTGTATAGTTCTTTTTGTTAGACATCGTGAAAGTTCCTCATGATTCTTTCGTGCTATATCCGACCATAAATCATCATCCTGATTCCCATCAATTCAGTGCAATGGATCTGCTGCAGTGAGTTGTGCAATTTAGACAATCTTTTTCACAGTATTTGTAACCGCTTGTAAACTGGCACATGGTGGGTTAAAATAATACCAGTCAATGAAATTCAGGAGGAATGATAGAAATGAAACAGATTTCAGTTACAGTCGTTGACCCGGTGGGACTGCATGCACGTCCTGCTACGGTTGCCGTAAATGCTGCCAGCAAGTTCAAGAGTGAAGTAAAGGTATCCTACAAGGGACGTACCGTGAATATGAAGTCCATCATGGGTGTGATGTCTCTTGGTATTCCGACACAGTCTGAAATCACTGTCACATGCGATGGTGAGGATGAGGATGTTGCCGTCAAGACAATCGAAGACGTGCTGCGCGCGCAGAAAGTCATTGCCTGAAGTGAGGTATAAAGAAGGGATCTGGCCATATGCGCCAATCCCTTTTTTTCAGGAAAAAGGAGTAATAGATAATGGATTACAGGGAAGAGTATAATCGTTGGCTGCAGGCGGATCTGGTGGATTTTGATCTGAAGCATGAGCTGCATCAGATTGCGGATGATGATGAGGCGATCAAGGATCGTTTTGCCGTTGCTTTGAAGTTTGGTACAGCAGGTTTAAGAGGGGTGCTTGGTGCTGGTACCAACAGGATGAATATCTGGGTGGTGCGTCAGGCTACCCAGGGTGTTGCGGACTGGGTGAAGACGCAGGGCGGTACACAGACCGTTGCCATTTCCTATGATTCCCGTCTGAAGGGATGGAACTTTGCCCGTGATGCGGCTGGTGTACTGGCTGCCAATGGCATTCATGTTGTGATCTATGATGAGCTGATGCCGGTACCGGCACTGAGCTTTGCAACCCGCTATTATCATTGCAATGCAGGCATTATGATCACGGCTTCGCACAATCCGGCAAAATATAATGGGTATAAGGCGTATGGACCGGATGGCTGCCAGATGACAGATGATGCGGCCGCGGTTGTTTATGCGTCGATTCAGAAGACGGATGTTCTGACTGGCGCGGCGTATATGAGCTTTGCACAGGGTGTACAGAAGGGACTGATTCAGTTTGTCTCTGATGAGTGCAAGAAGGCGCTGTATGCAGCTATTGAGGCATGTCAGGTAAGGCCTGGCCTTTGTGCAAAGGCAGGCCTGAAGCTTGTGTATTCACCGCTGAATGGCACGGGTCTTGTGCCGGTGACGCATGTTCTGCAGGATATGGGCATTACGGATATCACGATTGTGCCGGAGCAGGAATATCCAAACGGCTATTTCACAACATGTTCCTATCCGAATCCGGAGATCTTTGATGCCCTGAAGCTTGGCCTGGAACTGGCAAAGAAGGAGGGCGCTGATCTGATGCTGGCAACGGATCCGGATGCGGACCGTGTCGGTATTGCCATGAAGTGTCCGGATGGATCCTATGAGCTTGTCAGCGGCAATGAGATGGGTGTTCTGCTGCTGGATTACATTTGTGCCGGGCGTATTGAAAAGGGTACGATGCCTGAACATCCGGTGGCAGTGGAATCCATTGTTTCCACACCGCTTGCTGAAGCAGTAGCGCAGCACTATGGCGTTGAGCTGCGTCATACACTGACAGGCTTCAAGTGGATCGGTGATCAGATTGCCCAGCTTGAGGCAAAAGGGGAAGAAAAGAGATTCATCTTTGGTTTTGAGGAATCTTATGGTTATCTGGCTGGCTCCTATGTCCGTGACAAGGATGCCATTGTAGGTTCCATGCTGATCTGTGAGATGGCTGCCTACTATCGTTCCAAGGGTTCTTCCATCAAGCAGCGTCTGGAAGAGATCTATGCTCAGTATGGCCGCTATCTGAACAAGGTGGATGCCTTTGAGTTTGACGGCCTTTCCGGCATGGAGAAGATGGCTGGCATCATGTCCGGTCTGCGCACAAATGCGCCGGTTTCCTTTGCCGGACATAAAGTTGTCAAAGTTACGGACTATGAAGACAGTGAAGCAACAGGTCTGCCGAAGGCCAATGTCCTGCGTTATGATCTGGATGATGGTGCGGTTGTAATCGTGAGACCTTCAGGCACAGAGCCAAAGATCAAGACTTACTTTACAACCAGGGGGACAACCCTGGCCGAGGCGCAGAAAGAGAAGGACGATCTTGCTGCGGCTGTCAAACCGTTATTATCCTGAGTCATTGGGACACAGATGGGTTTCCATCTGTGTCTTTTTTTTCTGCGATCACTTCACACCGGGCTTATAATCCATTAAAATTGAGCAGTCAGAGAGCTGTATTAGAAAGTGGGGAACACATCATGGATGATGAGATGCGGATGGCGCAGTACCATGCCGGCCAGTGCATTGATGCCTGGAAGCTTTTTGGTGCGCACCGCTGCCGCATGAACAACTGTGAAGGCGTCGGCTTTGCCGTCTATGCCCCGCATGCCCGCAATGTCTTTGTCATCGGCTCTTTCACCAACTGGGAGGATCATCCCATCCGTATGATCCGCACCGGCTTTACCGGTGTCTGGCAGGTGTTTGTACCCAATGTGTATGAATGGGACAGTTATAAATATCGGATTGAAACAAACCGCGGTGACTGGATTGACAAGGCGGATCCGTTTGCCTTTTATGCGGAAACAAGGCCGGAAACAGCTTCCAAAGTTGTGGATTTACGCCGTCTGACATGGTCGGATGAGATCTGGCAGAGCCGTCCTTCTTCCTTTGATAACCGTCCTGTCAGTATCTATGAAGTTTATGCCGGAGGCTGGAAGAAGAACGGCAACAATCCATATACATATGCCATGTTGGAAAAAAACCTGATTCCGTATGTCCGGAAGATGGGCTTCACGCATATTGAACTGATGCCTCTGCAGGAACATCCGTTTGATGGTTCCTGGGGCTATCAGGTTTCCGGCTGCTATGCACTGACATCACGGTATGGAAATCCGTATGAGTTTGCCTCTTTTGTCAATGCCTGCCACCGGCAGGGCATCGGTGTCATTCTGGACATGGTGCCGGTGCATTTCTGTGCAGATGCCTTTGGCCTTGCCCGCTTTGACGGGGAAGCACTGTATGAGTATTCACGTCCTGAGGATGCATGGAGTGAGTGGGGTACTTTGAATTTTGATCTTGGCAGGGAAGAAGTGCGATCTTTTCTGATGAGTGCCTGTGCCTTCTGGTGTGAAACTTATCATATTGATGGACTGCGCCTGGATGCCATCAGCAACATCATCTATTGGGGCGGCAATAAGGACAGGGGCATCAACCAGGGGGGCATTGACTTTATCAAGCGTCTGAACTATTACATGCATCAGTACTATCCCAAAGTATGGATGTGCGCGGAGGACAGCACGGCTTACCCGGGAGTGACCACATCCGTACAGAATGGCGGCCTTGGCTTTGATGGCAAATGGGACCTTGGCTGGATGCATGATACTCTGGATTACTTTGGCACATCCCCTGAAGTGCGGATCACGCATCCGCAGTCTTTGCTGTTTTCCATGCAGTATTTTTATCGTGAACACTTTGTGCTGCCTCTGTCTCATGATGAAAATGTGCATGGCAAGCATACGGTGATGGGAAAGATGTATGGCCGCTATGACGACAGGTTCGCTCAGCTGCGTGCCCTGTATGGCTATATGTTTGCCCATCCTGGCAAAAAGCTGAACTTCATGGGTAATGAGATTGCCATGTTCCGGGAGTTTGATGAAAGCCGGGCGCTGGACTGGAATCTGCTGGACTATCCCTCTCATGCAAGCTTTCAGAAATACTTTGCCAGGCTGAATGAGCTGTACCAGCAGGAAAGTGCCCTGTTTGTGCATGAGGATGATCCTGTGCTTTTCCACTGGTTCTTAAAGGGCGAGCATGGTGTCTTTGGCTTTGTGCGTGGAAATCTTGTCTGCCTGCTGAATACCAGTGATCAAAAGCAGGAAACAGAGATTCCCGGAACAGGTGCTGAAGTGCTGCTTGATTCTGAGGCGAAGGAATACGGGGGCCGGAATAACTGCCAGGTATATATAAAGGATAAGGTTACAAATATTGTTCTGATGCCGTATGCATGTTTGTGGCTGCGGCAGAAATAGATTAGAAAGAAGGATTGCATGTTCAGGAATAAGAGAGAGTTCAAGGCGGAGTTTCATCGCAGACTGGTGGAGGCGTATGGCTGTGAGATGGAGCAGACCAGTCCGGCTGAGAAATACCTGACCCTGGGTACAATGGTGCGCGATTATGCGTCAAATTACTGGAAGGATACCAAAAATGAAACAGCTTCTCAGGATCTCAAGCAGGTGTATTACTTTTCGATGGAGTTTCTGCTGGGCAGGATGCTGACAAGCAATCTGAAGAATCTTGGCATTTATGACATAGTGACAGAGGGACTGCAGGAGCTTGGTATTTCCTATCAGGAAATTGCAGATCAGGAGAATGATCCGGGTCTTGGCAATGGCGGTCTTGGCCGTCTGGCGGCATGCTTTATGGACTCTGCTGCCAGTGAGAACTATGTGGTAAATGGCAACTGCATCCGCTACCGGGCAGGGTTATTCCGTCAGTTTATCAATAAATATGGTGAGCAGGTAGAAATGCCGGATATGTGGATGCGGATTGGCAATCCGTGGGAGATCCGCAAACTCAAGCATGCCGTGGATGTGAAGTTCTATGGCCAGATTGAGGTCAGTTATGATGAAAATGGTGATATGCATTTCAGGCATCGCCACGCCAGCCATGTACTTGCTGTGCCATATGACATGCCGATGATCGGTGCCCATACAAAGACGGTGAATACACTGCGTCTGTGGAGTGCAGAACCGGCGGATGTTGCGCCGCGTGACAGGGATTACCGCCAGTATCTTTCTGATGTGGAAGCGATCTGTCTGAATGTTTATCCGGATGACTCCACCGAGGAAGGAAAGTATCTGCGCCTGAAACAGGAATATTTCTTTGTCTGTGCCGGTGTGCATTCCATTGTGGAAACCCATCTGAAGAACCATCCTTCTCTGGATAATCTTGGCGAGAAGGTTGCCATCCAGCTCAACGATACACATCCGGTGCTGGTGATTCCGGAGCTGATGCGGGTATTGATGGATGAATACAGTTACGCCTGGGACAAGGCATGGCAAATTGTGAAGGAAACGGTTTCCTATACCAATCATACGGTTATGGCCGAAGCTTTGGAAAAATGGCCAATGCAGTATATTGAGAATCTGCTGCCGCGCATTGCCATGATTATTTCTGAAATAGACCGGCGCTATTGTGCCTGGGCCTGGCAGCAGTGCCCTGATGATCCGGATCTTGTCAGCCGCACCCGTCCTCTGCGTGACGGCACGCTGCATATGGCTGCACTGGCACTGATTGGCTCTCATGCGGTCAATGGTGTGGCTGGCATCCATACGGAAATTCTGAAGAATGATCTGTTCCGCGATCAGATGCGTCTGTATCCCCATCTGATCCAGAACAAGACCAATGGTGTTACCCCACGCCGGTGGCTGATGTACTGCAACCCAGAGCTGAGGAAATTGCTGGATGATACGATCGGTACAGCATGGGAGAAGGACTATCATCATTTTGAAGATCTTTTGAAACATGTGGATGATCCTTCTGTGCAGGAAGCTTTCCTGGATGTCAAGCAGGTGCGCAAGGAAAAGCTTGCTGCATGTGTCAGGGATCTCACCGGTGAGATTATTGATCCTTCTTCGATGATTGATACCCAGGCCAAGCGCCTTCATGCCTATAAGCGGCAGCTGCTGAATATCATGCAGGTGATCTATCTGTATCAGCGCATGAAGCGTGATCCTTCATTCCGGATTGCGCCGCATACATATCTCTTTGCAGCCAAGGCAGCTTCCAGCTATACATTTGCAAAGAGTGTGATCAAGCTGATCAACTGCGTTGCCGCTAAAATAAACAATGATCCAGACACGAGGGATGTGCTCAAGGTTGTCTTTCTGCCAAACTATTGTGTGACGATGGCTGAGACACTTGTGCCGGGTTCTGATGTGTCTGAGCAGATCAGTACGGCTGGCAAGGAAGCTTCCGGCACAGGCAATATGAAGTTCATGATGAACGGTGCAATTACATTGGGAACACTGGATGGTGCCAATGTGGAGATTGACAGTCTGGTCGGCCGTGACAATGATGTGATCTTCGGCCATACAGTGGAGGAGCTCAATACGCTGCAATACCATTACAATGCCTATGACTATTATCAGCAGGACGGCCGTATTCATGATGTGCTGGATACGCTGATCAATGGCTTCTGGAATGGCAGTGCGGATGAGTTCAGAATTATTTATGATGAGCTGATTACCCGCAATGATACCTACTTTGTCCTGGCCGATTTTGATGCATATGTCAAAGCTCAGGAAGAGATTGCCAGACGATATGCCAGCCGTAATACCTGGGCCCGCAGCTGCCTTGTCAATATTGCCAGGAGTGGCTACTTCTCTTCCGACCGTACGATTGAAGAGTATGCCCACGATATCTGGGATCTGCAAAAACTTCACTTCTAACAGGAAAGAGAGGAAACAGTTATGCCGGCTATGCATGCATATGCGGATGATTTTGGCGTGATTACCATCTGGATGAAGAGCAGCTTTTATGGAGGCCGTTCAGATTATTTCTATCTGACATCCCAGCAGGGTCTGTACATGGATCTGATTATCAAAAGTGTGGAGGATCATCCCGATGCTGTGAAATATCTGCTGACAACGCCGGCGGATCTGCCGTTTGGCATTGACTACCGCCTGCATGAATCTCATGGTCTTTCGGTGCCGGTGGAAATGCGGCTGATCTGCCAGAAGCCGTTCTTTGCCAAAGAATTCATGTATGATGGCAATGATCTGGGACCAATATACCATCCGCTGTATACACTGTTTTCCGTATGGGCACCAACCGCTGTCAGTGTGATTCTGAAACTGGATAACCGCGGCTCGCGCACTGCTCATCCGATGACCAGAACAGATCATGGTGTGTGGCGGGCAAGAGTGAATGGTGATCTGCGCCATGCGACCTATACGTATCTTGTCAACCGCAATGGAGAGGTCAGGGAAACGCTCGACCCGTATGCTTTGTCCTCAACAGCCAATGGACATGCCTCAGCTGTCATTGATCCAAATCTGGTGCCGCATACCCATATTTCCTGCAGTACAAAGATCAATTCTGCTGTGGATGCCATCATCTATGAGTGCTCGGTGCGGGATATGACAAGTTCGGCTCACAGCGGTACAAGCACGCATGGCACTTTTGATGCCTTGCGTGAAGAAAATACATCCTGGAAGGGGCATCCGACCGGGATGAGCTATCTGGCCTCTCTTGGCGTAACGCATGTACAGTTGATGCCGGTGCTGGATTTTGTGACCGTGGATGAGGAACATCCATCCCGCAACTATAACTGGGGTTATGATCCGGCCCAGTATCTGACGGTTGAAGGCAGCTATTCTTCGGATCCGGATGATCCGTATGCACGCATGAAGGAACTGCGCATGCTGGTGGATACCTTCCACAGGCATGATATGCGGGTAACGCTGGATGTGGTGTTCAATCATATGTACGATGTGGATTCCAGTCCGTTCCAGTGTCTGACCCCGTATTACTGGTTCCGCTACAATGATTCCGGCTACCTGTCAAACGGTTCCTATTGCGGAAATGACCTGTCTTCCACCCAGCCGATGGTGCGGAAGTACTTTGTGGATGTCTGCACGAAGCTGATGGATCTGTATGATGTGGACGGCTTCCGTTTTGATCTGATGGGTGTCCTGGATGTGGATACGATGAATGCGATTCATGATGCGGTTAAAGCCAGAAAGCCGGATGCCTTATTATATGGAGAAGGCTGGGATATGCCGACCATGCTGGCACCGGAAGACAAAGCATGTATTGTCAATCAGAACCGGATGCCGGATATCGGCCATTTCAACGATTATTTCCGTGATACGGTAAAGGGCAGGACTTCAGATGATCAGAAGTATGCCCAAGGATATATTACTGGTGATCTGGGCATGGCATTTGGCATGTGTTCGGCAGTGACTGGCAATGTGATCGGTGATCCGTATTTCTATCGCTTTGATTCACCATGCAAGACCATCAATGGCACCGAGACCCATGATAATGCGACCAGTTGGGACAAGATGCGTGCCTGCTGCTCGAGTGAGAATCATGACACCCGTCTGCTGCGGCAGAAGATGCTGCTGGCATCGACACTTTTCTCGATTGGTGTTCCATTCCTGCATGCAGGTCAGGAATTCTGCGGTACCAAGAACAATGTATCGAATTCCTACAATGCGGGTGATGGCATCAATCAGATGGACTGGGACAGAGCAATTCAGAATCAGGAGATCGTCGCATATACACGCCGGGCAATTGCCCTGCGCAGGGAATACAAAGCGTTTCATTATGCTACCCAGAAGGAAGTCTGCGACAATGTGCATGTATCCGTGATGGATGGCAATGTAGTTGTCTGCGATATTCACTGTCCTGATCCTGAGCATGCATGTACAGATGTGAGGATCCTTTACAATCCATCCTATGACAATCGGGAATATGGCAGTGCGGATGAGTGGCAGGTGATCTTTGACCACGATGGCAATCCGCAGGCGCAGAAGAGCTCCGTGATTTACGTGCCTGGCTTATCTGTGATTGTGGCAGTGAAGAATAATCCGGATCAGTAAGGTTACAACAGATAATAAGGAAGTCATATCCACACCAGATATGATTTTCTTTTGGAACAGTATCAGGGATTGCATGTGAAAGCCTTTCGTCACTTCCTGATCTGGCGCATGGAAAATCGTATGGAGGCCATTGCGGCCGGAAAGAACAAGTTGTGAAAACAGGGCATGTGATATGGAAAAAAGACAGTCAGAGGTTTGAACAGCCATTTGAAAGCCAGTGCGTATTTGACAAAAGCTGGCAGATACACACAATGCTGATCTGAACAGCGAAAGCATATATGCGGTGCGTAAAAATGTACTTGTGAGTGCTGCGAATATGGGATTCCAGAAGTACAAAATCAACATCTGACCTGTGTATGCGGGGGGCAGTCGGGGCGATTTATAGTATAATGAGCAAAAGTAAAAGGAGTATCTATGACAGACCGTTTGAAGAAAGCCATTTGCATCATGTGTGCAGCCCTGCTGTGTGTACCGGCAGCAGTTGTTTCTGTACATGCCGATGACAGCGAAGAGCGCAATGCTGATTTTGATGCCCTGCTGCAGCAGGATTTTATCAATACGATGGAACAGGATTATCTCACTATGCATTTTACTGTGAAAGATCCTGACAGCCTTGGTATTGTCAAACCTGCTGTGCAGGTTGGCAGGGATCCCCGCACAGAGCTCAGTGAAGCCAGAAGCGAAGCCGAAGATATGCTTGCCAAACTCAGGGCCTTTGATTATGACAGTCTGAGTACAACTCAGCAGCATGACTATGATGCCCTTGTATATGCTTATGAAGATCAGCTGAACCGCTCAGATGAGAATTATAGCTGGCTGTTTACACCGGGCAATAATCTGGTGACCAATCTGTCTACCAACCTGACCGAGTTTGTCTTCTATACAAGAAGTGACTTTGACGATTACATCACGCTGCTGCAGTCGGTGCCGTCTTATTTGCAGGCATGTCTCAGCTTTACGGAAGAACAGGCTGAAGCTGGCTATTTTATGTCAGATAAAGCGCTGGAAGAAACAGAATCACAGATTTCTTCTTTTGTTGCAAAGACGCAGGATAATCCGATCATTGCCGACTTCAATGATGATGCGGATGCCTCACAGCTTCTGACGGATGGAGAAAGGGTGGATCTGAAGACCCAGGTCAGTGATATTGTCATCAATCAGATCATTCCTTCCTGCCAGACGATTGCCGATACGCTGAACAGCTACAAGGGAAAGGGCGGTCAGACCGGCTATTATGATATGGATGGCGGCCTGGATTACTACACGCTGGATGAACAGAATACAGCCAGTACGTCCAAGTCTCTGGATGATCAGTTTGATGAGCTGGACAGCTTTATTCAGGATGCGGTGAGTCAGCTGGCATCGCTTGGTGCCAATGCCGGCAGCGGCACCGTGAATTTCACTGATGCCGACAGGATTCTCAGCTATCTTTCCTCCGAAGAAACAAACTATGGTTTCCCGGCAATTCCGGATGTGACATATACTGCTACAAGCCTTGATCCAAGTGTTGTGTCTGGCAATGTGCTTGCCTATTATGTTTCTTCACCAGTCGATGATTACACCAGCAATATCATCAAGATCAATGATGCCAATATTTCCGATCTGAATGAACTGTATGGCACCCTTGCCCATGAGGGGTATCCGGGCCATCTTTACCAGCATGTGTATTACCTTGCGACAAAGCCAAATCTGATCCGGGAAGCCTGCAGCTTCCTTGGCTATACGGAAGGATGGGCAATGTATGCAGAGGTGCATGCTTACAGCTGGAATGTGCTCAGTGATTCTGATGCTGCTTACCAGCAGGTGATGGCCGAATTGAACTATGCACTGTGTGCACTGGCTGATATCGGTGTCAATGGCATGGGCTGGGACGAGGATGACCTGTCTGATTACCTGCGCACTGTCGGTCTCAACACACAGGCGGCATCCAGCCTTTATGAGCAGTGCCTGATTTATCCGGCGGACTATAACAGCTATGGCTATGGCCTGGCAAGATTGATGACGCTGGAGAAGGAAGCACGGGAAGCACTTGGCGATGATTTCAAGCTGGAAGACTTTAACAGGGTGATTCTCGACAATGGACCCAGAACGCTGGATTCTGTTGAGGATGATGTGTCTGCCTGGGTAGAAGCCAATGGCGGCACGATGAAGTCTGAAAATAAGACAAAGAAATCTGCATCTTCATCATCTGCCCCGGTCTATGGTGCGGCAATTGCGGCTGGCGCAGTGGTAATCATTGTCTTTGCTGTACTGAAGAAAAAGCATAACAGGAAGGGACTGGCAAAGTAAGTATGGTGCATAATACCTGGTGGCCATGGCTGCAGGAAGAATGGCAGCAGCCGTATTTCAGGCAATTATCTGCCTTTCTGCATGAAGCATATTCCCATGGAAACATTTATCCGCCCCGTCAGCAGGTATTTGCTGCCTTTGAAAACTGCGATTATCCGGATATCAAAGTTGTGATATTGGGACAGGATCCCTATCATCAGAAAGGACAGGCGCATGGCATGTGCTTTTCGGTTAATCCTGGCGTTCCCATTCCGCCGTCTCTGCAGAATATCTTCAAGGAACTTCAGGATGATCTGGGCTGCTACATCCCTAACAATGGCTATCTGATGCCATGGGCAAAGCAGGGTGTGTTTCTGCTCAACACGATCATGACAGTCGAGGATTCCCATCCCCTTTCCCATAAAGGAAAAGGGTGGGAAACCTTCACGGATCATGCCATTGCCAGAATCAATGAGAAACAGGAACCGGTTGTGTTTCTGCTGTGGGGCCGCAATGCCCGCAGTAAGGCATCCATGATTGACCGCAGCCGCCATCTTGTTCTGGAAGCACCGCATCCTTCGCCGCTCAGTGCGCACTATGGCTTTTTTGGCTGCCGCCATTTCAGCAGGGCAAATGCGTTTTTGAAAGAACATGGCCGTGAACCAATCAACTGGCAGATTCCGGATCTTTAAGCAATTGTGATCAGACATGACTGTTCTCATGGTGGGAACAGTCTTTTTCTAATCAATCAGATGAATAAATGTAAGCGCTTAGAATTTTCCCTGTTTTTCAAATCTGAGACCTGATAGAATACAGATATAGATTGAATTTGGAGGTCAGTTTATGGAAAAACTGAGTCCTTCCGCACTTACAGAAATTGATACCATTGTTGCAAAACACCGGAATCAGCCGGGCCCGGTTATTGAGATGCTCCATGAGGTGCAGAATTCTCTGGGGTATATACCTTTTGAGGCAATGGAGAAAATTGCGGAAGCTGCAGGGACAAGTCCTGCCCAGGTGTATGGGGTTGTAACGTTCTATGCCCAGTTTACGACCCAGCCGAAAGGAAAGCATGTCATCAATGTATGTTTAGGTACGGCCTGCTATGTCAATGGCAGTCAGAAACTGGCAGATCTGCTTGCGGAAAAGACAGGAGCTGGCATCAATGAGACAAGCAGGGACGGGCTGTTTTCACTGGATGCGACAAGGTGTCTTGGCGCGTGCGGACTTGCACCGGTATGCATTATTGATGGCAAAGTCTATGGCAATGCGCTTGTGTCCGGCAATGCCATCAGGCGCATTGAAGAGATCAGGGCACAGGAGGCGGACCATGGATAATATCATTCATTCCATTGATCAGCTCAATGCGATTCGTGATGCCTATCGCGACAATGTGCTTGTCCGCATGGAAGACAGTCATCCGGTCTTTGAAGCGGATAATGTGCATATGAATATTCTGTGCTGTGCGGGCACGGGCTGTACTGCCGGGGAGTCAGAAGAAAACATCCGCAGGTTTGAACAGCTGATTGATGAAAATCATCTGCAGGACAATGTGGAAGTCATCCGCACCGGCTGCTTCGGCCTGTGCCAGAAGGGACCAATTGTGGCAATTTATCCTGATCAGGTCTTCTATACGCATGTGCATCCGGAGGATGTGGACAGGATTTTCTTTGAGCATGTTGTCGGCCGTCGTCCGCTCAGAAAGAAGCAGCTGTGCGACGTGGATCCATCTACCGGGCAGACAGTCTATGATCTGGACCGGATCCGCTTCTATCAGAAGCAGATGCGGATTGCGCTGCGCCACTGTGGCCGCATCAATCCGGAAGACATTAATGAGTATATTGCAGTGGACGGCTATCAGGCGCTGGCCATGTGTCTGCGTGAGAAATCACCTCAGGATGTCATTGATATCATCAAGGCATCTGGTTTAAGAGGCAGGGGCGGTGCTGGTTTTCCGACCGGAAAAAAGTGGCAGTTTGAAAAGGATCAGCCGGGCAATGAGAAGTACGTCATCTGCAATGCGGATGAAGGCGATCCCGGTGCGTTCATGGACCGCTCCATCCTGGAAGGCGATCCTCACAGTGTTATCGAAGGTCTTGCCTGCATGGCATATGCCGTAGGTGCGCATCATGGCTATATTTACATCCGGGCGGAGTATCCCATTGCTGTGCACCGTCTGGAGATTGCCCTGCGGGAAGCACGGGAATACGGTTTGCTTGGCCGCAATATTCTTTCTTCCGGCTTTGACTTTGACCTGGAGATCCGACTTGGTGCCGGTGCCTTTGTGTGCGGCGAAGAGACGGCATTGATCGCCTCAATTGAAGGCAGGCGCGGCATGCCATCACCCAAGCCGCCGTTTCCGGCGGTTTCGGGTGTCTGGGGAAAGCCGACCAGCATCAACAATGTGGAAACACTGGCCAATGTCCCGATCATTCTGACTAAGGGGGCAGACTGGTACAGTTCGATCGGTACTGCCGGTTCCAAGGGGACCAAGGTCTTTGCCCTGGGCGGCAAGATTGTCAACACAGGCCTTGTGGAGGTGCCGATGGGCACCACGCTGCGTGAAATCATTTATGACATTGGCGGCGGCTGTCCAGATGGCAAGCGCTTCAAGGCAGTGCAGACCGGCGGGCCTTCCGGCGGCTGTCTGACGGAAAAAGAGCTGGATACGCCAATTGACTATGAAACATTGACAGCAGCAGGCTCGATGATGGGCTCTGGCGGCATGATTGTGCTGGATGAGGACAGCTGCATGGTCGATGTGGCACGTTTCTATATGTCATTTATCTGTGATGAAAGCTGCGGCAAATGTACGCCATGCCGGGTTGGCACCAAGCGTCTTCTGGAGATGCTGGATGCCATTGCGGAGGGGCGCGGAACCCTTGCCATGCTGGATGAGATGGAAGATCTGTGCCATGAGATCAAGGATACTGCTTTGTGCGGCCTTGGCCAGACAGCACCGAATCCAATCCTTTCTTCCCTGCATAAATTCCATGATGAATATGTGGAGCATGTGGTGGATCACAAGTGCCGTGCCCATGTATGCAAGCGTTTATTGCGCTATGAGATTGACGAATCGGCGTGCCGGGCATGTTCTTTGTGTGCCCGCAATTGTCCGGTGCAGGCGATCTCTGGTGAGCCGGGCCGCAAGCCATACCATATCGATCAGGACAAGTGCATCAAGTGCGGCAGCTGTCTGAATAACTGCCGCTTCCATGCGGTGGAAAGACTGTGAGGTGAGAAATCATGAGTGAAGTGCATATCAAGATCAATCATCAGTTTGTGACTGCCGAAAGCGGCGATACGATTCTGCAGGCAGCCAACCGGGCCGGCATTCAGATTCCTACCCTGTGTTATCTGAAAAATGTGATTCGCTCTGGTGCCTGCCGGGTATGTCTGGTGGAAGTCAAAGGAGCAAGAGCACTGCTTTCTGCCTGCACAACGCCGGTTTCGGAAGGCATGGAAGTATTGACCAACTCGGAGCGGGCGATCAGAGGCCGCAAGACAACGGTCGAGCTGATGATGTCAAATCACAATAAGAATTGTCTTTCCTGCAAACGGAACCAGAACTGTGAGCTGCAGCGGCTGTGTGCTGAGCTTGGCATCCGGGAAAATCGCTTTGAAGGTGAACATTCGCCAGCCACCCTGGAGCAGGCAAGCTGGGGCATCGTCCGGGATACAAGCAAATGTGTGCTTTGTGAAAGATGCATTGGCGTCTGCCGCAATGTGCAGGGGCTTGGCATTCTGTCTTTGCAGAAACGTGGTTTTTCAACAATTTGCGGACCAATCGGCAATGGTTCCTTCAATGATGTGGACTGCATGCAGTGCGGTCAGTGCGTCATTGCCTGTCCGGTTGGTGCTTTGAGTGAGAAGGAAAATATTCATGATGTCATTCTGGCGATCAACGATCCTGACAAGGTTGTCATCTGTCAGACCGCGCCGGCGGTAAGGGCTGCGCTGGGGGAGGAATTTGGCCTGCCGATCGGCACGCGGGTAACTCACAAGATGGTGGCTGCCCTGAAACGGTGCGGTTTTGACCGGGTGTATGATACCGACTTTGGTGCTGATCTGACAATTATGGAAGAAGGCCATGAGCTGTTAGAGAGAATAAATGGACATGGCGTTCTGCCGATGTTTACATCATGCTCACCAGGCTGGGTGCGTTACATGGAATATGAATATCCGCAATTGCTGGATCATCTTTCTACGTGTAAGTCACCGCATATGATGTTTGGTGCCATCTGCAAGACCTACTGGGCAAAGCAGCACAATATTGATCCGTCCCGGATCTATGTAGTTTCCATCATGCCATGTATTGCCAAGAAGTCTGAGATTCACAAGGAAGAAAATCAGACCGGGGATTATCCGGACGTGGATGCGGTGTTAACAACAAGGGAGGCCGCCAGGCTGATCAAGATGTATGGCATGGATGATCTGGATGCGCTGCAGGAAGAGGACTATGACCAGGATTTTCTTGGGACTGCTTCGGGTGCCGGGGTGATCTTTGGGGCCGGCGGCGGTGTGATGGAAGCAGCGCTGCGTACATTGAAGCAGGAAACAGAAGGCAAAAAGCTGGAGCGGGTTGATTTTGGAGAATGCCGCGGCATGGCTGGTGTCAAGGAAGCACAGGTGGAACTTCTGGGCAAAAAGTACTGGGTTGCCATGGCAAGTTCGATGTCCTGTGCAAAGCCGCTGATTGAAGATGTTCGCACGGGAACAAGCAAGTATGCATTCATCGAGATCATGGGCTGTCCGGGCGGCTGTATCAATGGCGGCGGCCAGCCGATTGTCAGTGCCAGGGCAAAGCATGGACGTCTTGGTTATTCCTATAAGGATCTGCGCATGAAGGCACTGTATGAAGAAGACCGCTATGCACCGGTGCGGGTGTCCTGTGATAATCCGCAGATTCAGCAATTGTATTCTGCCTTTCTTGGAAAACCAGGCAGTGAGATCAGCGAGCATCTTCTGCACACTTCCTACCATCGCCGGCCACGCTTTACCGGTTGGAAAACGGAACCTGAAGAGCAGCTGTGAGTTTCCACTCTCAATTGCATTGTTTTCAGCCAAAAAATGATCAGGATAGGATATAATGAAAGCGCAATCAAGTTTAATTCAGGAGGCAAATCATGAGAGCTAATACAATGGCAGCGATGATCCTGGCCGGGGGAAGAGGTTCACGTCTTCTGGATCTCACCAAAAAAGTCGCAAAGCCAGCAGTTCACTTCGGCGGAAAGTACCGTATTATTGATTTTCCGCTGAGCAATTGTGCCAATTCGGGAATTTCAACAGTAGGAGTATTAACACAATATGAGTCGGTTGTACTCAACTCCTATGTTGCCAAGGACCAGTTCTGGGGCCTGGATACCAATGATGGCGGTGTCTATGTGCTGACCCCGCGTGAGCGTGATGACAAGGGCCTTGAAGTTTACAGAGGCACCGCAGATGCCATCACTGCCAATCTGGATTTTCTGGATCAGGTGGCACCGGAATATGTATTGATCCTTTCCGGTGATCATATTTACAAGATGAATTATGCCAAGATGCTTGCCTATCATCAGGAAAAGCAGGCAGATGCGACGATTGCCGTTCTGCAGGTTTCTTTGAAAGAAGCAACCCGCTTTGGCATCATGAACTGTGATGAAAACGACATGGTCGAAGAGTTTGAAGAAAAGCCTGCCCATCCCAAGAGCAACCTGGCTTCCATGGGTATCTACATCTTCAACTATAAACTGCTGCGCAAGTATCTCAGTGCAGATGACAAGGATCCCAATTCCAATCATGACTTTGGCAAGGATATCATTCCGGCATATCTGAAAGACGGCCGCCGCTTGGCTGCCTATCGTTTCTCCGGTTACTGGAAGGATGTCGGCACCGTGGATTCCCTGTGGGAAAGCAACATGGATCTGCTGAAGAAGAACAGTGAGCTGGATCTGGAAGATCCGTCCTGGAAGATCTATACAGAGGATGTCAATGCTCTGCCGCAGTTCATTGGTGAAGATGCCGAGATCAAGAATGCCTATATTACCCAGGGTGCAGTTGTGCTTGGCACAGTGCGCAACTCTGTGGTCAGCACAAACTGCCGGATCGGCAAGGGTGCAGAAGTGGTTGATTCTGTGATTCAGCCGGGTGCTGTCATTGGTGAAGGTGCCAAAGTGACCCGGTGCATTGTGGCAGATAATGTGGAAATTGCACCGGGTGCCGTTGTCGGCAGTGCGGACAGTGAGCATATCAGCCTTGTCGCAAAGAAATATGTGGAGTGAGGAGGAAGACTGATGAACGCACTTGGAATTATTTACTTTGAAGGCAATTCGGTCAATGTCGAAGGTCTTGGTGATTATCGGCCGGTGCCGGCAATGGCCTTTATGGGAAGATACCGTGTCATTGATTTCATCCTCAGCGATATGACCAATTCGGGCATCAACAATGTGCAGGTATACTGCAAGGAGAAGCCCCGCAATCTGATTGAGCATCTGGGCAGCGGCCAGCATTACAATATCAATTCAAAGCGCGGCAAGCTGCGTGTACTCTATGGTGAAAAGACATTCTCTTCACCGGTATACAACCATGATGTTGCCAACTATATGCTCAACATGGAGTATATCGAAGACGATCCGAATCCATATGTGGTCCTGGCACCGAGCTATTTCATCTATTCACTGGATTTCAATGAAGTACTGCAGGCCCACAAGGATTCCGGTGCTGATGTGACCGTGCTTTATACCAATACCAATGATGCCAAGCGTGCTTACCTTGGCTGTGACACGCTGACCATGGACAAGGAAAAGCGTGTCATTGGCGTGGATACAAACCGCGGTGCGAAAAAAGCCAATACCATCTGTCTGGAGGCATATGTACTGAGCAAGGCGCTGTTCATTGAGCTGGTCAAGAAAGCAGCAGCGACTTCTTCTCTGTACTGGTTCAAGGATATTCTCAAGGATTCCCTTGGCGAGCTGCGTGTGCAGGGATACAGCGTGCGCGGTTTTGTGGCATGCATTAACTCTCTGCCGGAGTACTACAGATGGATGATGGCGCTGCGTGATCCGTCCACTGCCAGCGGACTGTTCAAGCCGGGCTGGCCGATCTATACGCAGACATCAGATTCTGCGCCGACAAAGTTTACGGATGATGCCGAGGTCAAAGGCAGTGTGGTTGCCAACGGCTGTGTCATTGACGGTACAGTACAGGATTCCATCATCAGCCGTAATGTCCGCATCTGCCATGGCGCCATTGTCAAGGATTCCATTATTCTGCCTGGCGCATATATTGGCGAAGGCGCCAAGCTTGATCATGTTGTGGTGGACAAGTATGCCATCATTCATCATGTCAAGGCACTCAAAGGAACAGATGATGATCTGGTCTACGTCAAGCGGCGTGACAGAATCTGACAGGGAGGCGTAATTCATGGGAAGATCAATATTGTTTGCGGCTTCGGAAGGATTACCGTTTGTCAAGACCGGCGGTCTGGCAGATGTCATCGGCTCTTTGCCGAAGGCACTTGCCAAGCGCGGTCATGATGTGCGTGTTGTCCTGCCTCTGTACAAGAAGATTATTGAGAAGCACTATGATGAGCTGGAAAGACTGGGTACCATTCAGGTGCATTCCGGCTGGATCAATCAGCCTGCGACTTACTACAAGGCAGAAGTAGACGGTGTCATCTACTACTTCATTGAGCACCAGTACTACTTTGAGCGTGACGGCCTGTATGGCTATCAGGATGATGGTGAGCGTTTTGCCTTCTTCCAGCGTGCTGCTCTGGATATGATTTATTTCATCAACTGGTGGCCGAACATCATTCACAGCAATGACTGGCAGTGCGGCATGATTCCGCTGCTGTGCCATGCATGCTATGCGGATGATTACCGCTATCAGAATATCCGCCATGTCTTTACGATTCATAACCTGGCTTTCCAGGGCAACTTCGGCGTCGATATGTTGCCGAGCTGCCTGGGCCTGGATTACAGCTATTTTGACAATGGCTCGATCAAGTTTGATTCCGGCATTTCCTTCATGAAAGCCGGCATCGTCTATGCGGACAAGGTCACAACCGTTTCGCCGACTTATGCCAATGAGATTCTGACCCAGACATATGGTGAGCGCATGGATGCGATCCTGCGCTATCGCAGAGAAGATCTCTGGGGTATCGTCAATGGCATTGACTATACGCTCTGGAATCCAAAGACTGATAAAGCTTTGACAAAGAACTATGACATCAAGTCATGGAAGAGCGGCAAGAAAGCCAACAAGGCGGCATTGCAGAAAGAACTTGGTCTGAAGGTCAAGCCGGACACATGCCTGGTTGGCATTGTTTCCCGTCTGACCAACCAGAAGGGTGTCTATCTGATCACAGACCGGATTCAGGAGATCATGGGCCTGGATATCCAGTTTGTCGTGCTTGGCACGGGTGAGCAGAATGCTGAGAATGCTTTCCGCTGGATGGAAGATACCAACAAAGGCAGGGCAGTTTACTACTGCGGCTATAATGAGGAGCTGGCACACCGCATTTATGCAAGTGCTGATCTGTATCTGATGCCGTCTTTGTATGAACCGTGCGGATTGAGCCAGCTGATTGCCTTGCATTATGGCACTCTCCCGTTGGTGCGTGAGACCGGTGGTCTGAAGGATACTGTGCAGCCGTACAACCAGTATACGGGCGAGGGCAATGGCTTCTCGTTCTATGCGGCCAATGCGGATGATATGGTCTATACGCTGCGCTGGGCAGTGGATCAGTATTATCACAATGAAGCGGGCTGGAAGGGCCTGGTTGAGCATGCGATGAATTATGATGCCAGCTGGGACAAGAGCGCAGATATTTACGAGGAACTGTATTACACCATCTGCAACTGGCCTGACAATTGATTGAACAGGAACAGGGGGGGGCCCCTGTTTTTTGGATGGGATTGTTTTCGCAAGATGACATGCTGGCATTTACCGCCGGCATGGGCAGGTGATATAATAAAAACGCTAAGAAGGAGGAGTTTCTTTACAATGTCTAAGGTTACTGTGAAAGATCTGGACGTAAGAGGCAAGCATGTCATTGTACGTGTTGACTTCAACGTTCCGCACAAGGGCAGCGTCATTACGGATGACAATCGTGTCCGTGCAGCTCTGCCTACGATTCAATATCTGACTGAGAATGGTGCAAAGGTTCTGCTGCTGAGCCATCTGGGCAAGATTAAGACGGAAGAGGACAAGGCCAAGAATGACATGTCCATCGTCGCTGACTGCCTGGCTAAGCTGCAGAGTGCTCCGGTGAAGTTTGTCAATGCGACAAGAGGACCTGAACTGGAGAATGCTGTCAAGGAGCAGGCTGAGGGTACGATCGTTCTGATGCAGAATACCCGTTATGAGAAGGGTGAGACAAAGAATGATCCGGAGCTTGGCAAGTACTGGGCTTCCCTGGGCGATCTGTTCGTTGAGGATGCTTTTGGTTCTGTACACAGAGCACACGCTTCCACTGTTGGCATCCCGAGCAATCTGCCGAAGGACTGCAGTGCTGTAGGCTTCCTGGTTGAGAAGGAGCTCAATGTTCTGGGCAAGGCTCTGAATGATCCGGCCCGTCCGTTTGTTGCAATTCTGGGCGGTGCCAAGGTTTCCGACAAGATCGGTGTCATTGAGAACCTGCTGAAGATTGCTGACAAGGTCATCATCGGCGGCGGTATGTCCTATACATTCTCTGCTGCCCAGGGCGGCAAGGTTGGTACTTCTCTGCTGGAAGCTGACAAGGAAGATCTTGCAAAGGAATTCATGGAAAAGGGCAAGGGCAAGCTGTTCCTGCCGGTAGATACGGTTGTTGCCAATGACTTCGACAATCCGACTGATGTCAAGACTGTCAAGGCTGGTGAGATCCCGGATGGCTACATGGGACTGGATATCGGCCCTGAGACAGTAAAGCTGTTCCAGAAGGAACTGGCTGGTGCCAAGACCGTATTCTGGAATGGTCCGATGGGTGTGTTTGAGAAGCCTGCATTTGCAAAGGGCACAGAAGCTGTCTGTGAGACACTGGCTGGCCTGGAAGGCGCTACAACCATCATCGGCGGCGGCGATTCTGCTTCTGCAGCCAAGAACCTTGGATTTGCGGACAAGTTCTCCCACATTTCCACTGGCGGCGGTGCTTCGCTTGAATTCATGGAAGGAAAGGAGCTCCCGGGAGTCGCTGTGATTCCTGAGAAGTAAGGATATGGCAAGAAGACCTATTATCTTTGGTAACTGGAAGATGAATAAGACACCTTCTGAAGCACTTGAGTTCTTCAAGGGCATGGAAGGTTATGTAACAGGCAATGAAGCTGCCGAGTATGGTATCGGTGCTCCGTTTGTTGATCTGGACGTTGCTGTTAAGAATGCAGGTGCCATCAAGGTTGCTGCAGAAAACTGCAATGAGAAGGACAGCGGTGCCTATACAGGTGAGGTCAGTGTGCCGATGCTGAAGGAAGTTGGCATTACATACTGCATCATCGGTCATTCTGAGAGACGTACATACTATGCTGAGACAAGTGCACACTGTGCTGCCAAGGCAAAGAGACTGTTCGAGGCTGATATTACCCCGATCCTGTGCGTTGGTGAGACCGAGGCTGAGTATGATGCCGGCAAGACTGCTGAAGTTCTCAAGACTGAGCTGACAGAGAGCCTGGCTGGTCTGAGTGCTGATGAAGTCAGCAGAATGGTCATTGCGTATGAGCCGATCTGGGCGATTGGCACTGGCAAGAGCGCTGATGTCAATACAGCTGAGTCCTGCTGCAAGCTTGTCCGTGATACGGTCAAGGGCCTGTATGATGAGGCTACTGGTGAGGCTGTCCGCATCCAGTATGGTGGATCCGTCAAGCCGAACAACATCCGTGAGTATATGGCCTGCGCTGATATCGATGGCGCATTGATCGGCGGTGCTTCTTTGAAGGTTGATTCCTTCAAGCAGCTCGTTGATGCGACTAAGTAAGGTTTCTACAGGATTCTTTCCTGGAAACAATAGGTACTGATTAAGGAGGAAATATCTAGATGCCTAATTTTATTGATCCGATTGCTGAAGTTCATGCACGTGAGGTTCTTGATTCCCGCGGCAACCCTACTGTTGAGTGCGAGATTACAACTGAGTCTGGTGCATTTGGCCGTGCGATTGTACCTTCCGGTGCTTCTACTGGTGAAAGAGAAGCTCTGGAGCTTCGTGATGGCGATAAGTCCCGTTTCGGTGGCAAGGGCGTTCTGAAGGCTGTTGCTAACGTTAACGAGAAGATTGCACCGGCTGTCATTGGCCTGAATGTCTTCGATCAGCCGCTGATTGATAAGACCATGCTGGATCTCGATGGCACAGAGTTCAAGAGCAACCTGGGTGCAAATGCTACTCTGGCTGTTTCTCTGGCTGCTGCTCATGCAGGTGCTGATTCCTGCGGTCTGCCGCTGTACAAGTACATCGGTGGTACAAATGGCAAGGTTCTGCCTGTTCCGATGATGAATGTCCTCAATGGCGGCAAGCATGCTGATTCTGCTGCTGACTGCCAGGAGTACATGATCATGCCGGTTGGTGCCAAGAACGTTCATGAGGCTGTCCGCATGGGTGCTGAAGTATTCCATGAGCTGAAGAAGGTCCTCAAGAAGTATGGCTACAACACAGGTGTTGGTGATGAAGGCGGCTATGCACCGGATTCCATCAAGGGCGGCAATGGTCCGCTGGAGACTTTGGGCAATGAAGGCCCTCTGGCTCTGATGAAGGAAGCTGTTGAGGCTACTGGCTACAAGCTGGGTGAAGATATCTGCTTTGCTATGGATCCGGCTTCTTCTGAGTTCTACAACGAAGAGACTGGCAAGTATGAGCTGAAGAGATCCGGCGAAGGCGAGAAGACATCTGAAGAGATGATCGAGATGTATGAGAAGTGGGTTGAGAAGTATCCGCTGATCTCTCTGGAAGATGGCCTTGCTGAGAACGACTGGGATGGCTGGGTGAAGCTGAGAGAGAGACTCGGCGACAAGATCCAGCTGGTTGGTGATGACCTGTTCGTTACCAACACTAAGTTCATCAAGAAGGGTATTGACCTGCATGCAGCCAATGCCGTTCTGATCAAGCTGAACCAGATCGGTACTCTGACAGAGACACTGAACGCTATCGAAATGGCTAAGGAAGCTGGCTGGACAGCTGTTGTTTCCCACCGTTCCGGTGAGTCCGAGGACACCACAATTGCAGACCTCGTTGTTGCTACAAATGCCGGCCAGATCAAGACAGGTTCCATGAGCCGTACTGACCGTATTGCCAAGTACAACGAGCTGATGAGAATTGAGGAAGAACTCGGTGATGTTGCTGAATACCGTGGCAAGAAGGCTTTCTACAACGTCAAGGAACTCTCCAAGTAAGCATCATTGATCATCTGATTCATAAAAGGGAAGCTCATGTGCTTCCCTTTTTGCTGTAGTGTGTCGGGCATGGCACACATCTAGCCTGCAATAGAGGCAGGCCGCGGGTATTTGTCGCCAAGCGAAGTGAACTACCAGCCGAGGGTGAATAACCCAGAGCGAAAGCAGTAGCTAGCATATTTCTGAGCTTACGTACAGAAACCTGATTGAGGCCATAAGGCGGATAAGGCTGCTATGCAAGCTGAAGTCCAAAAGACAAACGTAAAGCCGACCGGTAAATCAGGAAGCTATGGAAATTACAGATGTGTGTCTTACCCCGAGAGATCCTGCGGACAGATGAACCTAAACACAGGGAAACCGAGACGCTTTTAAACAGCTATCGTTATCATCTGGTCGGATAAAGGTCTATCGCAGGAAGTCAGCTGAGGTCATAGTAGTGATGAAGCTTCTGTAACGGAAGTGGAGCGAAGGACCTAATGTTTGTATAGTGTGCCCCACTATACGCAATGTTCGGATAGTCCGAAAGGGAGGATAAGCCTACAGCAGAGGATCGTAACCTCTGACGGCAAAGGGCCCCGGGATGATTCTGAATAATCTACAGATAGAAAGGAATGGCACAGCGGTATGGAATTAATTGAAGTGATTCTGAGTGACGAAAACTTGGAAGAAGCGATCAGAAGGGTTAAGAGAAACCGTGGCGCGGCCGGCGTGGACGGCATGAAAACCAGTGAGCTGGATGAGTATTTCTCTAAACATAAAGAAATAATCAAACAGCAGATCCGGAACATGCAGTACAGACCGAAACCAGTCCGCAGGGTCTATATACCCAAGCCCAATGGCAAGCAAAGGCCATTAGGTATTCCGTCAGTCGCAGACCGGGTGGTACAGCAGGCAGCAGCCCAGGTACTCAGCGGCATCTACGACAGCACATTCAGTGACCATAGTTATGGATTCAGGCCAAACAGAAGCGCACATGATGCGATGAAGGATGTCCTGAATAATCTGAACAGCGGATACGACTGGGTGATTGATCTCGACATCGAAAAGTATTTCGATACGGTGAATCATGACAAATTAATCTCCATTTTGAGAGAAAAGGTAAACGACAAGAGAACGTTACACCTGATCCGGTCCTTTCTGAAGGCTGGCGTCATGGTGAACGGACTCGTATCACCAACTGAACTAGGCGTTCCGCAAGGCGGACCCCTCAGTCCGATACTTAGCCTTATTTATCTCGATAAATTTGACAAAGAACTGGAGAGCAGAGGACTGCATTTTGTGCGGTACGCAGATGACTGCGACATCTTCGTGAAGAGCGAAATGGCGGCAGACAGAGTGATGAAGTCGGTAGCCTCATGGCTGGAACGAAAGCTGTTTCTGAAGGTCAGTCCAACCAAGACAAAGGTGGTCAGGCCAACACACAGCGAGTTCCTAGGCTTTACGTACTGGAAGGCAAAAGACGGATGGCACTGCAAACCGAGTGATGACAGAAAGAAACGGCTGATGGCGAAAACCAAGGCTGTCCTGCAACGCAAGGAAGCAATATCCAGACCTCTGGCCGTCACATTCACAAAACTGAATCAGATCGTCAGAGGATGGATCAATTATTTCATCATCGGAGATATGAAGGCTTTCCTCGATGAATATGGACAGTGGATGCGGCACAAAGTCAGAGTCATCATCATCAAGCAATGGAAGAAACCGAAGCGTATAGACACAAATCTCCAAAGGCTTAACGCTATGTTCCATTGTAATTTCACCGATGAAGATACATACAAGGTAGCCAACTCACGCCTAGGATGGTATCGGAGGAGTGGAATGGATGTGGTAAATTACGCTCTCAGCCCGAAAGTACTGGCCCTGCCAAGTAGGAAAACAGGTCGACCAGGACTGGTCAACCCGTTGGAATACTACCTCAATAATCGTAAGTAAATACAAACGTAGCGCCGTATACGGAAAACCGTACGTACGGTGCAACGGGAGGGTCGAGCCGCTAACGCGGCTCACTCTACCCTATTTGAGGCAAAGAAGAAATGATTGGGTTATAATGCAGAAGTCATGTCGGAGGTAAAGTATGGATCAGAAACAGGAAAAGATTGATCGGGCCCAGATTGCCCGGGCAGAGGCAATGAATCTGCCTGTACAGAATGCCATTGCGGCATATTATCATGACCGCTCACAGAAGAATGTGGCATTGATACTGCAGGCTTTAACCAGTGCAGTGCTGCTGGTGCCTGGTGTCCAGAAGGAAGAAGGACCTGCCATGGGTGTCAAAGTATCCTTTTCGATTATCAAGGATGGCTCTGGCAAGCCGTATTTTCCTGCTTTTACAAGCGTGAAGCAATTAGCCGCATGGTCACCAGAAAAGGCAAAGACACAGGCATTCCTGCCGGTTGACTTTACCCGTATGGCAGAGATTCTGGAAGAAAATCCATCCATCGGCGGCTTCATGATCAACGTGAAATCGCAGCCGTTCCTGATGCCTGCCCGCCTGTATATTCAGGCATATCATGCTTTGATGAACAGACTGAAGGGAATGGCATGAAGATTGCGGTATATCTAGGCTCGTCTTATGGCAGCCAGAGCCTCTTTGCGGATGGGGCAAAGCAGCTTGGCCGTTTGATCGGGGAACATGGGGATACGCTGGTCTATGGCGGTGCATCGGTAGGACTGATGAATGAGCTGGCACAGAGTGCTTTGGATCATGGTGCTGCCGTCATCGGTGTCATGCCGCGCTTCATGATTGATGTAAACAAGCAGAGAAATGATCTGAATGAACTGATCGTCTGTAAGACGATGAGTGAGCGCCGCAATCAGATGAAGGAACTGGCAGATGGCTATATTGCACTGCCGGGAGGTCCCGGCACACTGGATGAAATCTCAGAAATCATCTCTGACAGCCGCCTGCATCTTGTGCAGGGCAGAATTGCACTGCTCAGCTTAAATGGCTATTATGCGCCTTTAAAGAAGCAGTTTGATGATATGGTTTCCAATGGTTTTATGGAGCCAATGGACAATCTGCTGTTTGCCAGAACTGTGCAGGAAGGCTATGACTGGATCAAGGGAGAATCGATGGGGAGACAGGAGGAAACAAAATGAATAAAAAGACAATGCTCTCTGCCATGCTTGCGATGATGCTGGCAGGATGCGGCAGTACTGCTGCAACTGTATCCACATCACCTGCCGCATCACCATCCGCCAGTGCTGCTTCTGCAGAAAGTACATCACTGACGGAAGAGTATTCCAGTCTGCCTGCTGACAATGCCTATACACTGCTGCGTGATCATCAGGATGTGGAAGATATGCTCAATCATGGCACAGGTGTTTTGTTCTTTGGCTTTCCAGAGTGCCCGTGGTGCCAGTACTATGTGCCGATGCTCAATGAGGATGCTTTGACAGCCGGTGTCAATGTGAAGTACTACAACATCTATGTTGATAAGACTGCTGACCGCACCTGGTATGACAGCATTGCGGATCTGCTGGATGAAAAGGACAGTGAGATCACGCACTATGACAATGATGGCAAGAAGGTCATCTATATGCCACTGGTGGTTTTCCTGCATGATGGCGAGATCATCGGTTTTGATGATGAGACATGTGATCTGGATTCTGATGAGATTTCTCCAGCTGATTACTGGACAGATGAAAAGATCAGTGCTCTGCATGAGCGTCTTTCGTCTCTGCTTTCGCAGGTAAAGACGTTCCAGGATGAGGGCAATGCGGAAGGATGTGCCGTTAAGGCATCGCCAGACTGCTGAAAAGGGCTGTTTGTGGTCAGGCTTAGCAGGAATGCATTGCATACGTGGAAAAGCTGATGATATAATGTTGACTGCAGCGAAAGGAGCGATCCATGCTTAACGCGTTATTAATGATTGATTCAGCACTGCTGATTATTCTGACTCTGCTGCAGGGCGGCAAGTCAGATGGCATTTCCGGTGCTTTTACAGGAAACGGCGGCTTGAACCTGTTTGCCAATGTCAAGGAGAGAGGATCTGAGAAAGTTATTTCCAATCTGACTCTTGTCCTTGGAATTCTGTTCTTTGTGCTTGTGATACTGATCAGAGTTCTGTAAGATTCTTGTAACAATCAGCGTTGGTATAACTGCCAACGCTTTCTTAATATCTGAGGAAAAATTGAGGAAAGAAATGGAAGATTTACAACAAAAGATACTGGACCTGTTAGCAAATAGCAAAAAGAGCAGTCTTGATACCGGGGCGATTGTGGCTGGGCTTCACCTTGGCAAAGGGGGCAATTTCGCCTCTGTCAGCACAGCATTGAACCAGATGGAAGACCAGTGTCAGATTGTCCATAACATCAATGGCACATGGGATCTGGCATCGGTTGTCAATCTGTATACCGGCACACTTTGTGTCAATACCAAGGGACTTGGCTTTGTCGACAAAGAAGATGGCACAACGGTGCGCTTTGACGCCCGTGATCAGCTTGATGCGCTCAATGGCGATGTGGTTGCCTATCAGGCAGGGCCTGGTCAGGCATATGGCCATGTCATCAAGGTTCTGCAGCGTGCCCATGTCAAGGTGATTGGTACGTATGAGGGTGCCTATAAGCCAAAACTTGTGCTGGATGACCGCAAACTGCAGAACAAGGTGCTCAAGGTAGAAGGTGCCGACAAGTTCAACATCATTGAAGGCCTGAAGGTTCAGGGAACCATTGTGGAATATGGCAACCGCTATCTGCGGGTGCGGATTGACAGGGCCATCGGTCATAAGGATGATCCGGGTGTGGATATCCTTTCTGTTCTTCTCGATCACGACATTGAGCCGGCTTTCCCGGATGAAGTCATGGCAGAGGTTAATCAGATTCCTCAGGAAGTATCCGAAGAAGAGATGGCAGGCAGAGTGGATCTGCGCAATGATATTACGGTCACAATCGATGGTGATGATTCCAAGGACTTTGATGACGCTGTCAGTGTTGTCAAAGATGGAGATGGCTGGCTCTTGAAGGTATCCATTGCGGATGTACAGCACTATGTCAAAGAGAATTCTGCGCTGGACAAAGAAGCACTGAAGCGCGGCTGTTCTACGTATGTGACAGATCGGGTGGTGCCGATGCTGCCGCATCAGCTGTCAAATGGCATCTGCTCTTTGAATCCGCATGTTGTCCGTCTTGTCAATACATGTGAGATGAAGATTGCCCATGACGGCCATATCATCAGCTACAAGACTTATCCGGCCGTGATGCGTTCTACGGAACGTATGACATACCACAATGTCAATCTGATCCTGGATGGCGATCAGGAACTGTGTGCACGCTATGCACACCTTGGCACATTGTTTACAGATCTGCGTGACTGTGCCGATGCGATTCGTGCCCATCGCCATGACAAAGGTGCAATTGACTTTGATACAGATGAAGCTGAGATCAAGTGTGATGAAAACGGCGTGCCGATCAGTATCACGCTCCGCCAGAGAGGCCATGCGGAATGCATGGTTGAGGACTGTATGATTGCGGCCAATGTCTGTGTGGCCAACCAGATGAAGCTGGCAGATGTGCCGTGTGTCTATCGTATTCATGAAGCACCGGAAGCCAAGAAGCTCAAGAGCTTTGTGGATACATCGTTCCTGCTGGGTCATAAGTTCCGCCCTGAACACAGTGTAGCTAGGCCGAAGGAAGTGCAGCAGTATCTGGAGAGTGTCAAGGATTCACCAGAGTTCCCTGTATTGAGCATGATGCTGCTGCGGTGCATGCAGAAGGCACGCTATGATGCAAGACCTGTTGGACACTTTGGTCTTGCGGAAGAGGACTATCTGCATTTCACATCACCGATCCGCCGTTATCCGGACCTGATTGTGCACAGAATGCTGACAAAGTATGTGTTCAATCAGTGCAAGGATCCGGATCAGATTGCAAAGGATACAGGCTCCATGCAGGAGTTTGCCGATCAGTCATCAATCCGTGAACGTGCAAGTCAGGATGCTGAGTATGAATGCGATGATATGAAGAAGGCACAGTTCATGGAGAAACATATTGGTGAAAAGGGCGAAGGCCTGATTACCGGTGTGACATCGTTTGGCTTCTATGTAGAGCTGCCCAATACCGTGGAAGGTCTTGTGCATATCTCTCATCTCAATGATGATTACTACACATATGATGAGGACCGCATGGAACTCAAGGGTTCTCATTTCAAGCATGTATATCAGCTGGGCCAGACGGTCAAGGTTGTCTGCCTTGCAGCATCCCATGATACCCGTCAGATTGACTTTGGCATTGATGGCATGAAGGCAGCACCGCAGCGCAATGACCGCAATAATGGCGGCAGAAATGGCTACAGGAAGCGCAGGAGAGATAATCGTGGCAGAAGGTAAAACAAAAGAAATTGCCTATAACCGGAAAGCAAAGCATGACTACTTCCTGGAAGATTTCTATGAGTGCGGCCTGGTACTGACCGGTACAGAGATCAAATCAATCCGGGAAGGCCATGTGCAGTTCAAGGATGCCTATGTTTCGATCTTCCGTGGGGAAGCCTGGATCAAAGGCATGCATATCAGTGCCTATAAGTATGGCTCCTTTGCCAATGTGGATGAGGAACGGGACCGGAAGCTGCTGCTGCATAAGGATGAAATTGCTAAGCTTGACAGTAAGGTGCGCACCAAAGGCTACACGCTTGTGCCGGTGCGGATGTATCTGAAAAACGGCAGAGCAAAGCTGGAGATCGCACTTGCCAAGGGTAAGGATCTGTATGACAAGAGGCAGACAGAGAAGATCCGGGATGCCAGCCGGGAAATGGCAAAAGCATTAAAGCGTAAAGGATAATGGTATGAGACGTGTCATTACATATGGAACATTTGATCTGCTTCATTATGGGCACATCAATCTGTTAAAAAGGGCAAAGTCACTTGGTGACTATCTGATTGTCGGTGTATCGACGGATGAGTTCAACTGGAACCAGAAACACAAGAAGTGCTATTTTTCCTATGAGAAAAGAAAGGCACTGGTAGAGGCCATCCGCTACGTGGATCTGGTGATTCCGGAGGAAAGCTGGGATCAGAAGATCAATGACATGCATGAATATCACATTGATGTGTTCTGCATGGGTGATGACTGGAAAGGCAAGTTCGACTATCTGGAAAAAGAGGGCGTTGAGGTTGTCTATTTCCCGCGCACACCGGAGATTTCCACAACCCAGATCAAGCATGATCTGAACAAAGGAAGCGAGAAATGATTGATCTTCCCAGAGCATATGCGGCCTTTGCGTCTTATGTGAAAAACTATAATCCGCAGGATGGCAAGGTGCGTCTGAAGATTGTGCATACGGAGCATGTGGCGGCCATTTCCCGGAACATTGCCGAAAGTCTGCACGTATCCAGGGAGGATATCCAGCTGGCTGAACTCATTGGCTTATTGCATGATATCGGCCGCTTTGAGCAGATCAGGCGATATGGTGACTTCCGTGATTTTCTGACCATTGACCATGGTGATTTTGGCGCCCAATTGCTCAAAGAAGGACTGCTGGAACGCTTCATAGATGATCAGAGTCTGTATGATCTGATCATTACAGCGGTGCAACTGCACAATAAATACAGACTGCCGGATGGACTGGATGAAAGAACATTGCTGCATTGTCAGATCATCCGTGATGCGGATAAGACAGATATCTTCCGGGTCAGAACAGAAGATCCTCTGCTGGATGTGCAGACCTTTACCAGAGAGCAGATGGAAAATTCAACGGTAACACCGGAACTGTATGAAGAATTCTTCCAGGAGCACAGCATTCTGGCAAAGCCTGGCCGTACGCCGGCAGACACATGGATTGCGGCAACAGCATTGATCTTTGATTATAACTTTCCAAGAGGCCTGGCAATGCTGAAGGAAAAGGGTTATATCAGCCGCATGATTCACCGCTTTGATTTCAAGCTGCCGGATACAAAGGAAAAGATGGCTGCTGTAGAGCAGTATGCCAACCGCTGGCTGGACGTACACAGCAGGGCTTGAATGTAAAGTTTCGGCGTGCTATATTCTTTCTGCCGCAAGGCAATCCAGGGGCTGTCATGGTTTCGACAGGTTTTTAGTTTGATTCGGACTGCAGTGGAGCGGTGACCTTATCACCAAAACAAAAATAAACGCTAACAACAATAGTTACGCATTTGCTGCCTGAGTTCGCTTTACGCGATGCAGCATCCTCTGACCGTTCTTTGCTGTTTGACGGACAGAGCGTAAATGAACAGATACGGTGAGGCTTAGCCTGGAGGCCGATCCCGACAATCTTACAGGCACATTCAGCAGGCGGTAAGACCGCTGACATACCTGCTGTCTTACTAACAGCGGACTAAACTGTAGAGGTCTGAATGTGGGACGATTCCTGGACACGGGTTCGACTCCCGCCAGCTCCATAGCCCACTGGCTTTCTGGAAACTTCCGGAAAGCCTTTTTTCTGACTCTCTTTGCATGTGACAAATAATGCTCTGATATAGACAAATTATTTTTATAAATTTGTGAAGAACGTGTGAAATCTGCACGAAAACGGCGCTGTGAGGACAGCTAGCCTTGATTTAACACTTGTTTCAGGCTAAATTAAAAACATGTACGGAAAAAGAAAAGCAAGATTTCTGACATCGCTTTTACTGGCTGCAGTGATTGCAGCACCGATATCACCGGTATTTGCGGATGAGCATAAACCAGATGAAACAAGCAAAGTCAGAGTCTTTGAGATTGATATGAATAACCAGAATCCGCTTGCTACGCTGAAAGAACAGGCGATCAGGGAACGAGCGGATTATGATGCAGCGATCAACCTGAATGAGGTTGATTTTGACAAATCGACAATTCATACTTCGGCATTTAACCGAACTAAGAGCGGCATTCAGAATATTACGGTCAGTATCCAGATTGTACGTAAGGATGACAGCGCAGACAGTGTTGTCTATTCCTTCTCAGAAAATGCGGCTGTTAAGCTGATTGCTTCAGAGGGTCCGCAGGTCATTCTGAAACAGAGCGAAGTAACAGTGGATCTTGGCTCAGAATTCAAGTATGGCGACAACATTGGTTATGTTTCCTCGACGGTAGGCAAGCTGCCGGTCATCAAAGAGACAGATAATGTCGATATGAATACGGAAGGAACATATACATGCTGGCTTACCTTTGTGGATGACAGCGGCGATACAACCAAGATTTCTTATCTTGTGAATGTCCGCAAGCCGGCTGAGGTTACCAGAAGTGAAGAGGAAGCTGCTCAGGCAGAGGCACAGGCGGAAGAGCTTGCCAGCTCTAATGGCATGAATGTCTCCCAGGCCGCTGCTTTGCAGAGCCAGTTGTCTGCGTATGATCACAGCGGTGGAGCTTCTTCCGGTTCTGTATCTGATACGCCGGTAACCGGTACGTATTACAATGGCGATTCCTACGTATCCCTGCTGAAACAATGGGTTGGCTTTACATGGGAAGGCAAGCTGCAGTGCGTTGGCTATATGCATTACCGCTTCGCCCAGCATTATGGCTTTATGACCGGTAAGATCAATGGCAACGGCCGTGATCAGGCATGGGGCATCGTAGCTGCATCATCCTCCTGGAGTGTACATTTCTACATTTCCAATTCACCTGCACCCGGCGCAATCTTCTCCGGTGTCGGCAGTGATCCAAGCGGACACACAGCTTTTGTTGAAAAGGTTGATGACAATGGTCTGTGGGTATCTGAGGCATGGGGATCTACAGGTCAGGTCAATGAAAACAAATACTACACCTGGTCACAGTGGTCCAGCATGTATCCGTCCGGTGTTGTCTATGCTGTGCCGGAAACATCACAGGCTGCATAATCACAATAGAGATAAACGAAGCGTATGGCAGATGCTATACGTTTTTGTTATGTATTTGATTGAGCAATGTAAAGCGATCTTTCTAATATCTTTTCTGTGGAGCTGTATAAACAAAAGATAAATAGTAATTGTTGAAAATGAAACATGCATAACGTGCAGAAAACTGAAAGCGGCGGACATCCTCCGGCTGATCAACACAGGTCCAATGGCACGCTCTGATCAACAACGCTATTTTCAAAGATTTAGTTGATGAGGCTGTAAACACCAAAATATCATGAGCTATATGCCTCATAGAGGTTAATTGGCATTTTAAGCTTTGGGATCTCCGCACAGGTAAATGGAATCTGTTCAAACATTGTTTCCATGTATGCTTCTGATTTCCATTTGCGCATGTCCAGCCTGTACTTTAAATATTTCTTCATGACGATCCAATTCAAATAACCCTGGAGATGTCTTGTGCTGATACCATGTTTCTGCCTGATCATGTTTTTTAGCTCAGAGTGAAGCTCGTTTACTTCAGATACTGTATTGCCCTTTGGTGTTAAATAACCGTTAGATGGAATAATGTCACTGTTGAAGTGATTATCGCCCACGAAAGTTTGAATGCTATGGCTGTCATCACTGATAATTGTTGAATGCGCTGCGAAGTGAGAGCTGTATTGATTCAGAATTTCTGCACTCTCTCTGCCTAATCCTCCAATTTTAAAGAGAATATTGTCATGCTCATCAATAGCTGTTACCAGGCAGATCTTGTGATGGCTGGTGCCAGGTAAAGCACGCTTGGTTGAATGACGGCGATGCTTTCCACGCTGTTTGCTGAATCTTGGCATTTTATCCTTCCTGGTCCCTTTCAGGTTGATTTTGGTATAAGTAGGATCCAATTCAACATTTCCACTTAAGACCACATTATTCTGAATCTTTGCTGCAGCCTGATATAACTTGTGACGCATGTTGAAGCAGGTAGTAACTGATAAGCCTGTAGCTACACTCTGCTGAGTCAGAGTCATTCCGTTAAGCTCGCCAGAGATAAAAGTAGTCCAGATATCAAAGCTTGTTCTGGAATGAGTAAACATCGTACCTGTTGTTGCCATAAAAACAGATTTGCATTTTTTACATCTGTATTTCTGACGATTATGTGGGTTAAAGCCATTCTTAACAAAGTGAGTTGAACCACAATGAGGACATTTCTCAACATGCAAAGAGAGATTCTCGTAATTTGTTGTCGTACAGTTTACTTTCTCTCTGAATAGCTTTTCTAAACCAACACGAATGAATTCAATTTCGACAGGAGATAAAGAATTCAGGAAATTCTGATTAACGAGCATATCATCACCTCAACTGAAGTCATGATAAGTTATAGATATTAACTTGATGTACTTGTTCGGGTACATCAACTATTTATTTGAAAATAGCGATCAACAAAAAAACAATCCATCATGATCGAAAAAAACACCGTTTGCATACTTGAATTTTCTTGATGATCAGTCTATTGTGTTCTTGAAGAAAGATGGGAGGAAATCTGTATGTTAACTTACGATCCCGCCCGTTATAAGAACGGCATTTGTTAAGGTTTTTATGGATTGGAATCATGCTTTATGAGATTCCGCGCTTTATCATTCGATGCGTTCTGCAGCGAAAATGCAGAAGGCATTCTGTGCCATGATTCCAGTCAAAGCTTGGTGGATGATGGCAGTCAGATGATTCAAACACATAATACAAAGACTACTATGTTGAATGTAAAAATCTTAAAAGGATCCATAGCAATCATGCTTGCGGTATCGATGGCAGGATGTGGATCAGAAAGTGCAGCTGCATCATCCAGCTTACCATCTGCTTCTCCAACAGCAAGTGCGGATGCACCGTTATGGCATGGTGATGGTACATATGACAAGAAGAATCAGACTTATACTGTGATCGTTCCAGCATGGCAGGCAATATATGAGGGATACAGCATAAAAGCAGTGTTTTCGCTTAAGATGAATTATGATCCAAGCAACTATACTAAACGGTATATTTATGATATTCAGCCAGAGTCATTAATGGTTGAATCTGGTTGGGACTCTGCTGAAATGGGCGAGATTACCAATACTGAATACTTCCAAAATCATCAGGAAGCCCTTGTTACCTGGACATATATTGTTACTGCCGGGAATGAAACTTATTCTGAAAAGTACAGTGCGGATATTCTGTTAGAAGAGTAATGAAGCGAAAAAGGGATAGCTGTTGGATTGCAGCTATCCTTTGTTATGAGATGGAATGTATTGATTCTGGTTATATGAGATGGAAATGCTGGCAGGCATGCAGGATGCCGTCATGATCCGGATCATCTGTGATGTAGGTGCTGACAGCTTTTGTGCTGTCGGCGGCGTTGGCCATAGCAATGGAGATGCCGGCATGTCTTAACATGGGGATATCATTGCCGCCATCGCCAAAGGCCATGGTGTGCTCCATGTCAAAGTGGAATACTTTGGCAAAGACATCCATGCCTTTGACCTTGGTGCCTCCTTTTGGTGAAATATCACAGAAGGTGGGATACCAGCGGGCACTGGTGCAGTCTGGAAGATATGTCATCAATTCTTTTTCTTCATCTTCGTTCAGGAATGTCATGACCTGATAGACTTTTTTTGCGGCAATGTTGGAAACATCACCAGCTGGCTGATTGTCATTGTGGGTAATGGCATTGACTTCATCACATCTTTCATCCCGGTAATTGTAGATTTTTCCTTCGGGCAGGACATAGCCGCAGGGAAAATGATGCTTTGCTTCATAGTTGACAAGGGTCTGCAGATCTTCTGCATGAATTGTGTTTTCATAGACGACTCTGCCATCCTTTTCAAAGCAGTACTGGCCATTGAGGGTGATATAGCCATCAAATGGGAAGTCTCCCAGACAGCCCAGCCCATCTTTTCCACGGCCGGTCGCAATGAACAGCAGAATGCCTTTTTTCTGCAGCTGCTGTAATGCATGGATTGCTGAGGAAGGAATGGTATGTGTCTTGAAGCTGACAAGGGTGCCGTCAATATCAAAGAAGATTGCCTGAATCATGTCGTGTCTCCGTTTTCTGCCTTCAGTGTAGCATGGAAAAGAAAAGAACGTATCACTCGGATACGCTCATCTGTGGTTTCTGATCGGCCGGCCGGCTTTTGCTTTGGTCCGGTTGGGACCTGCTTTTCTGACCCGGTAATGACCGCCTGTCTGAATCTTCTTTTTGACAGCTACGGCATGGGCTGCCAGGGCAAAGCCATCCTTTGTCTGGATGAAGTCAGCTGTTTTTAATGGTGCACCGCAGTTGGGACACATCGCAAAGCCTTCCAGAGGCAGGGCACTGGAGTTCTGGTTGACTTCCATATAGCCGCAGGCAGGGCAGTACATGCCGCGGTATAAACCATCTTTGGCTGTCTGGGGATGATCGGCAAGCTGTTCTGGTTCCTGTTTCTTTTCTTTTTTCTCTTTCTTCTTATGCTTCAAGAATGCAAACATAGTTTCCTCCCGTTACTGCACTAATGTACTGCAAACAGGAAGAATTGTGGTGAACTTTTTCTGAACATTACTTTCGTTTGTACTTTTTCCAGAGATACCGGATACAAAGTGCTGTGCCAACGGCAATGGCGGCGAAGTAGCCGATGAAGCCCAGGAAGGGAAGACCCATGATCTTTGGGGTCATATCGGTGGTGCAGATAATGGAAGATGAGATCAGCAGGGCCGCCAGGCACAGGCCGATGACGAAGTTGCGCACAGCAGAATGGACAATGTCGTTGAAGTTCTTGGAAGAATGCAGAGAAATGTTAATACCTGCCTGACCAGCCAGATATTCTTTGAGGGCATCGGCTGTCAGAGAAGGAACTTCTGCACCTTTTTTACTGATGCGCCATGCGGCATGAATATCTTTACGGATTTCACTCTTCCAGTCCATGTTGTCCAGAGTCTCTTCCATGACTCTGTTGGAGGCAATCTGTGACATAGATATTTCCGGTGCAATTTCTGACAGGACACCCTGCATGACAGTTAATCCCCGGCACAGCATCGTCATGCCATGGGGCATGGAAATCTCATTTTTCTTCATGATTTCCATGATCTCAGACATGCTGTCAGCGAGGTTGATATCACCAAGCGAAGCATTGCCATATTCATCCAGGAACCCTTTGAGATCCTGATAGAGCTGGCCGCGGTCTGGCTTGCCGCGGAAATCGCCGATTTCCAGAACGGCATTTTCCACCATTGTGACATCATGCAAGCCGATGCCGCGCACACCCTTGACCATAACTCTGCGGTCATGATCAGACAGTCTGCCCATCATGCCCATATCGATCCAGACAATTTTGCCATCCATAATCTTGACGTTGCCAGGATGGGGATCGGCATGGAAGAACCCATCATCCATGACCTGTTTGATGTAGTTGTTTACAAATTTGACGCCGATTTCATGCAGGTCATAGCCGTTTGCTTTCAGATCCTTGACATCATCAATGCCAAATCCACCGATATATTCCATGACCAGAACCTTGGATGTGGAATATTCCCGATACAGCTTTGGACAGCGGATATAGTTGATGTTCTTGTTATTATGCGCAAATTCTTCCAGGTTGCTGGCTTCCTTGAGAAAATCCATTTCCTGCTGGGCAACGGACCACATTTCATTCAAAATCATGTCAAGGTCAACGATGTTCTTGAGATCCCCGACCGGCGGCATGAGTTTGACAAGCCGGTGCAGCAGGGAGATATCCCGGGACATGGTTTCATAGATTCCTTTGCGTTGTACTTTGATGATGACATCGCTGCCATCTTTCAGCACGGCTTTGTGAACCTGGGCAATCGAGGCGGATCCTAATGGCTTGGTGTCAATGGACTTGAAAAAGGAAGCCCATTGGGCACCGCAGGATTCGTTGATGATTTCTTCTACGGTTTCAAATGGCATCGGGGTGACATCACTGTTGAGCTTCATCAGCTCTTCGCAATAGGCTTTGGGCAGGATGTCACTGTGCAGTGACATGATCTGGCCGAGCTTGATGAAGGTAGGACCAAGTTCTTCCAGAATGATGCGCAGCTTCTCCGGGGTAATGCCGCGGGTGATATGGTTGCGCACCAAAACCTGGCGGATCTGCTTTAAGCGAGACCCGCCATCGTTTTGAGTATTCAGCGCTTTTTCAGGACTGCCGTCTGCCATGCGGCTCAGGCATCCTTCTTTTCATCATGGGCAGAGATCGCTGCCTTCAGGCTGGCAAGCTCATCATCGGAAAGGCCGTCTACCATCGAAGCAAAATCTTTTTTCTCTTCCGGCTTTTCTTCCTTTTCCTTCTTCACTTCCTCAGCCTTGTGCTTGAGTTCTGTGTTGAGTGCCTTGCCCTGTTCAACGGTTAATTCACCCTTCTTGACAAGTGTGTCAACAACGTCGCTTGCTTTTTCAGCGGTGAAGGCAGCAGCGCCTACACCAGCGAGCATCAGTTTCTTGAATCCATCTGTAAATTCCATGAGATATACCTCCGTTTCCTTACTTTCAGTATAGGCTTTTTTGATGCAGAAAAGCATCACAAAATGTGGGAAATGTCTGTCTCAGTTTTCGCGCTGGATTTCATGCAGCTTCTGCTGTACTTCCTGCCACAGGGATTCATGGGCAGTGGAATGGAGAGACGGGAAGGCACGGTAGATTCTTCCGGCCGTATGCATGGGCTTTGCATGAATTTCTCTGGCAAGTTCTTCCAGCTTCTGACGGTATTCTTTTTCTGCAGCAGCATGCTTTTCTTTCAGCTGCTCCACTTTAACGGCATATTCTTCTTTTTCCATCTCCAAATGATCAGCGGCTTCCATCTTTTCATACTGCTGTTTCTGCTGGACCTTTTCGGCTTCACAGGCAGCACTGAGGCCCGCATCACCCAGGACAATGGCAAGCTGGTCAGACAGCAGCCGCATGCGGTCTCTTGTCTCATTCAGGCTGGCAAGCCGCTTGGCCAAGCCTCTGGTTGCGGCCACGGTAACAATGAAATCTGCAAGATAGGCACCATACAGGACTGCCAGGATGATCCACTGCCACAGCGGATGGATCAGCACAGGATCAGAATGCGGCATCAAAGGGTGAATGAAGCGGATGATGACAACGGTCAATACGCCCCAGACCAATGAGAACCGCAGGCAGATATAGCCATGAAAGTTCAGCGGTTCTTTGGAATAGTCCCACCATCTGGCGTGGAAACATTTCTCCAGCAGCCATCCGGCAATCAGTTCAATGATTGTGCATAAGATCATGCCGGAAAGAAAGGTGGCAAGGATAGACGGACTGCCGCTGCTGTTGCTGGCTGCCTGGGAGAGGACATTTGACAATAGCAGCAGGCCGCACATGCCAAAGCCGTAGATCGGGCAGACCGGACCGTTGAGGAAGCCGCGGTTGACGATCTTATGCTGGACGATGGCATGCCACAATACTTCCAGACACCAGCCAAGGAAGGAATAGATGAGGAAGTAGCGCAGTAAATCAAATACAGGAATATTGGCAATCATGCAGTCTCCTTCAAACGTATGGGAATAGTATGATTTTACCATAATCCGTGCTTGATTTCGGGCTGATTTGTGCTAGCAGTGATTTTGTGCTAGACTGATAAGCAGTATACGCAAAGGAGGGATGATCCGCATGAGTGAGAATGTGCTGACAATGAACGGGGGCTTACAGATTGAAAGCCTGACGATTCCGGAGCTTGCTGAAAGAATCCGGATTGGCGACCGTGACTGCATGATGCGGATGTACCGTCTTCTGCATGATGATCTGTTTGCAATGGCACGCAATACGATTGCTTCTGCCAAGCAGGCCGAGTTTGTTGTCCGCAAGACCTTTGCGGAAGTGTTCTATCACCATGAGGATATTGATCCGGATCTTTTTGAGCTGAATCTGGTTCAGGTTCTCAGTGAGAATACTCGCCGTGAGGATATCCGCAATACTTATACCCGGACATTGAAGAGAAGCGAGATCATGGCTGCCCAGGCAGAGCTGGATAAGCCGACGGTGTCTGAGGTGACGTCACCATTGATCAATGCGGTCAAGGCAAAGGCTGTGCCGGCAAGGCTGGCAATGGATTATGCCGAGGCTGCGGATGCAGCTGTTCCGCAGGAACAGGAGCGCAGCCAGAGCCTGACGCATACTCTGAGTATGCCGGTGCTGCTGTCCGGTGCCTGTGCGATTGCGGCTGCCGGTGTAGCTGCCAATGCCTATCATCAGGCACAGGTACGCAAACGGGATCTGTCCTACACGCAGATGATGGACGCATTGAATATCAGCTTTGATACCGATGAGAGCGGCAATGAGACAAGTGTCTTTGAATATGAGCCGGCTGCCCAGAAGGCAGTCAGTGATCTGGTCGCTGCCCATACTGGCACATTGAAAACAAGTGCTTCCAGCCTGGATCTTTCCAAGGTTGGCGATACACTAGTCAATTATGAGCTTTCTGATTCTGATATCTATGGTCAGACAGCCAGAGTGAGTGTGAAGCGCACCTATACGGTGCAGGATACAAGAGCACCGGAGATTTCCCTTGCCAATGATTCTGTAAAGCTGACAGAAGGTGACAGCTTTGATGCCAATTCGGTTGTTGCTGCGGTGGCGGATCCAGCCGATGGTGCTTTGACGCAGGTTGAGGAAGAGCCTGCCCAGCTGGTCAATGATGCCCAGGGCAGACTGTATGAAAACGGCTGGTATACTGTAAGTTCCAATGTGGATACCAATACAGCCGGTACGTATGAGGTGACAGTGCATGCGGTTGATAATCATGGCAATGCATCGGATGCCTCTGTTGCCGTAACCGTAAAAGCCAAGCCGAAGGTCGTTGTCACAACAGCTTCCGCTGCTTCATCTGCTGGTTCCGGCAGTACGGTAACGGCAGCCGCATCTGTCAATACCGGTGCCAATGCGTCCAGCATTTACAGCCTGCTGACAGGTTCCTATGGTTTTACCAAGGCGGCCGCGGCCGGCATTCTGGCCAATATGCAGATTGAGTCCAGCTTCAATCCCAATGCAGGATCCAGCTACTACGGCCTGTGCCAGTGGGGAGGATCCAGAGTTTCCAACCTGTCTGCGTTCTGTGCTGCCAATGGATATTCTTCCAGCAGTGTGGATGGCCAGGTTGCCTTCATGGTTTCAGAGATGGGCAGCGGCATGATCTCCACCATGAACAGTTTCTCGGATGATGCCCAGGGTGCTGCTGATGCAGGTACATACTTCCGGGTGAACTTCGAGCGTTCTGCTGGTTTGAACAATGTGGCAAACATTGCCGCAGGTTTCTACAACGCCCTTTGAGAAGATCGATGATCTTCTTTTTTTCATGAAAAGGGCCTGTAACAGTTGCTAATGAATTAGCTCTGTTATGGGCCTTTTTGTTTTCTTTTGTATTATCTTTACCAAGACTTATTCAACAGAGTCATTTCTATGCATGAATGGTTTATATCAAAGCATTATTAAAACAGTTCTTTGCCTTTTCTTATATTTCAGATCATTTTTTGCTCTATTTTCTGATCAGCTCATCATATTGTGAGGAACTGCAGCCATTCGTCGGAGTCTCCAGCTATGGTATTTACGCAGATTATATCCCAGACATACCATAAGAAATTCCATTTTCACGGTTTTCAATCCTCTTCTGTGGAAACGGTCAAATCCCATATCTTCTTTGATTGCCGCAAAAGCTCCTTCTGCCTGTTCGCTGCGCATTACCTTCAGCTTTATACCATGTTCTGTATCCAGTTGTTTTCTGGCTTCTGCTTTCAGCTCTTCTCCAACGACATTAAGTCCTACTTCCTTGTAGCCTTTCTTGTTTGTTTTCATGAGGCATTTTTCTTTCAGCGGACATCCTTCGCAATGTTTTGGCTCTGTATATTTCTGCGTTATGGATAGATTGCCTGCCCGGGTAGAGGCATAGATGTCCCCTTCATATTGGTCAAATGTTCTCCCATTCGGGCAGATCCGGTACCCATGTTCGTTCTTTTTCCAATTAACAAGATTGTACGGATTTCTATATTGAAAAACTTTGTCGAGCTCGTTTCCATACATGTTAAATTTCTGGACGAGATCGATGCCGTGGCTGATGTTATACAGGTAGTTGTCATATCCACCAGATCCAGCATCAGCGGCTGGTTTCTTCGGGTAGAATCCATACAGCGTATGGAATCTCTCCATGAACGGGATCCAGGTGACGGTATCACCCGGTGTCTGATAAATATCACTGTTAATGATCAATCCACCAGATACAGCAATCTGGCAGTTATAGCATGGTCTTGTTATACCGGAGCGATTGTAGTAATCCCACTTGGTAGCCATAAATGTCGCATCATGGTCAGTCTTTGAGCAACTGTTCCTGCTGCCCATGACAGACAGCCAGTACTCATATGTGGTAAGACGAATCGCATAGTCCAGAAGCACATCATACCGCTTTTGAATATCGGATTTGCGATGACCCTTTCCATACTGGAGTTCAATGTTATCGGCAACCATCACATCCATCAGCTTCTGAACAATATTCCAGATTTCTAATGCGTTATAACGGTCTTTTATCTCATATTGGTATTTGTAAGACAGATTCAAAGAGCTGATCGCCTTGGAAAGGTCTCTGTACAGATTGTTGCGTGCATTCAGAATTCTCCGCTTGTACACAAAAGAATTTTTATGAGCATTTGCCTCAATCTTTGTTCCATCCACAAACTGCGTGTTTGGATCAATACCTGTCTGATCAATCAGCTTCAGATTCAACTCTTTCATAAGATCATCAATAGATACCGTCAGCTGATTCATAACACGTGAGAACGCCATTTTGCTTGGTGCTTCCCAATTGGACAGATAGATAAATCTGATATCCGTACGGCAGTGCTGGACAATATCAGTCAGGGAAAAAATACGGTTCATGTAAGCAAACAGAAGAACTTTGACGAGCATTCCTCGGGAGTGACTATGCGTGTTATTTGAACGGATCGGTTTAACAAAGCGACTGAAATTAACTTCCTTCACCGCATCCAGAAAAGAGAACAGCATATCAGAATGAGGTACACGAATCATTGTGCTAAGTGGCAGGGCCAGTTGAACAGCGTTATAATAAGAGCGCTGATCGTGTCCTGCAAAAACGAGATCAGCATTTTTCATACTCATATTATACATGCACGCATATAATATATCAATGATAATATATGGATATTTTGCATATTTTTCACATGAATAAATCGGCTTTTGGTTTGCACTGATAGATATACAGCGAAAATATGTGCAAGCGCAAAAAAATGAGCTGCAACAGCTTATTCAACTGTTACAGCCCCTTTGGCTTAGTGGATCAGATGTACGGTATTGAAGACGACGGCGAGTGTGTTTGCCACGGTGGACATCATCTTGATGAAGATATCCAGGGCAACACCGACGACGTCTTTTCTTGTATCACCAACGGTATCACCGGTGACGGCTGCCTTGTGGGCAGGGGAGCCTTTGCCGCATCCTTTGATGCCGCCGGCTTCAATGAACTTTTTCGCATTGTCGAAGGCACCGCCGGAGTTGCCCATGAACAGGGCTTTTGGAATGGCAGTGATCGTGGCACCGATCAGCAGGCCGCCGACAAATTCAGCACCGGCAAGGAAGCCGCCGATGATCGGGATGATGATGGCGAGAATAGCCGGCATCATCATTTTCTTTAATGCCTGGTTGGCAGCCATCTCAATCATCTTGTTGTATTCCGGTCTTACCGTGCCTTCCAGCACACCTTTGACAGAGAGCTGGCGGTCTCCTTCATCGGCCATCAGGCGGGCAGATTCAATCGTATTGTCGGTCAGGATGGCAGAGAAGTATTCGATCAGGGCACCGCCGATGATACCGCCGGAGATGACGATATAGCTGGCAATGTTGAGGACCGGTACCTGATCGGCTGCGGTGTAGTTGGCAACATAGGCAACGATCAATGATACAGCCGCAAAGGCAGCAGAGCCAATGGCGAAGCCTTTGCCGATGGCAGCGGTGGTATTGCCAACGGCATCCAGCTTATCCGTGATGGCACGTACTTCCGGATCCAGGTGGCAGCTTTCTGCAAAGCCGCCGGCATTGTCGGCGATCGGGCCAAAGGCATCGATGGAGACGGTTGCGCCTACGAATGACAGCATGCCCAATGCGGAAATGGCAATGCCGTATGTACCGCAAAGTACGCCGGATAAGAACAGAGAGATACCGATGATCAGAATCGGCAGCAGGCAGCTTCTTGAGCCGAGGGCATCACCCTTGGTAATGACGAAGGCTTCTCCTTCGGTGGCAATTTCAGCCAGCTGTCTTGCCGGCTTGTAATCTGTGCTTGTGTAATATTCCGTGATGGAACCGATGGCAACACCGGACGCAATGCCAAGCAGGGCAGAGATCCATGGTGAGATCCAGCCAAGACGGAATTCATCATAGAGCGGGACATCCTTGAACAGGAACATGCAGGTGCAGAATGACAGGGCGACGGTCAGACCGGCGGCGATCCAGTTGGACAGATCCAGTTCATGTTCGGGATCATCCTTCATATTGCGAAGTGATGTAAACATGATGGACAGCAGGCAGGAGAACAGTCCCACACCTGCCAGTGTCACTGGGAACAGGGTCGTGGCATTGAAAGTTGCCTCGGTGATGTTTGTCTCTTTGAGAATGACGGCTGTTTCATAGCTGGTGACTGAGATCATCAGTCCGGCTGCGATGGAGGCAACATACGATTCCAACAGATCCGAGCAGTTGCCGGCAATATCATTGACATTGTCACCGATGAAATCGGCGATGGTGTTTGGCACGCGGGCATCATCCTCAGGCAGATCGTGGCGGATCTTGCCGAGAATGTCGCTGGAGATATCTGCGGCCTTGGTATAGTTGCCGCCGGCGACACGGTTGAACATCGCTACCAGCGAGCAGCCAAGGGAATAGGTCGTGATGCGCATGACACTGGCATTGCACGGTACTGACAGCAATAGGCCCTGGCCAACGGATGTATGGCTGACACCGTTGAAGATCATCAGTACCAGTAATAGTCCCATCGTACCAAAGGCCTGTACGGAAAGGCCGGAGATGGAGCCGCCCATCAGGGCAACTTTGACCGTGGCACCGATTGACAGGGTCTCTTTTGCTTTGTTGGCAGTGCGCACATTGGCGTAGGTTGCCGACTTCATGCCGATGATACATACTGCTGAGCTCATCAGGGCACCAAGCAGGAAGGTCAGACCGGATGTCTTTTCAATGAACAGTGTGAAGACAACGGCCATAATCAGCGTGACGATGCCGATGGAGCGGAACTCGGTGCGAATGAATGTGTTGGCACCGGATCGAATGATCGCGGCCATGTCGGCCATGTCCTTTGTGCCTTCCGGGAGTTTCCGGATGTTGTTGTAATTGTAGAATATGTAGCAAAGTGTCAGAATTGCCACAAGCAGAAAAATGAGCCACCAAACCATAATGTTTTTCCCCTTTCTTTGGCTGCTGCTATTGTCAACAGGCGAATGATCTGCCTGATTGTGCCTTTTTCAGACTTTCTCTGTTTTTGAATCCTTTGGCTTCATTATGAGACTTTGCGAATCTATTTACAAGTGATAGCGCTTACAATTTTTGACTTGCCTGCGCTGTTTTTGCTTTGATTTTCTGAAAACACTGCCAGAAGCGCTGCGCATTCTGATCCAGCCTGCCTTTGCGGTGGACAAGCCGCAGGCTGCTGGTCAGCCTGAGATCCGGTATGTGATTGCTGCCAAGTTCAGGATAGGGAATCGGCAAGGTATCCGGCACCAGGGCAATGGCATCCATGTGCCTGGCAAACTGCAGGCATGTTCTTGCATCGTCGCATACCATGATGGGATGAATGGTGATGAAGGCATTGTTGCAGGCTTCCCGGATCGGGTTCTCCCAGCGCCGGTACAGGATGAGGGGATAGTGAGACAGATCCTGCAGAGTCAGCGATGTCTCGATGTCTATCTTCTTCTGACAGACGGCATGAATGCGGCTGGTGCTGATTTCAATGGCATCCAGGTCCTGATCCGGATAAGGTGTGCGGATCAAGGCCAGGGAGATGATGCCTTCATGGAGCTGATCAAGCAGATCGTATGTATTGGCTTCATGCAGGATCAATGGAATGTGGGGATACTGCTGGTGAAATTGATCGAGTCCCTTGTAGAAGGCATCGCATTCATAGGAAGAGATCACGCCCATGGAGATCGGCTCTGGTGCATGCGAGTGCTGCTTCAGACGCTGATGGATATCACTGTCCATCGCCAGCATCTTCTTTGCATACTGGTACAGTATCTCGCCATCTTTGGTGAGACGAATACCCCGGCCCTGACGGATCAATAATGTGGTGTGCAGCTCTTCTTCCAGATTTTTGATCTGTGTGCTCAAAGGCGGCTGTGACATGTGGATCTTTCTGGCCGCCCCGGATACAGATCCTTCTTCAGCAATGGTCACAAAGTAATACAGTTGTTTCAGTTCCATGGTGCCTCCTATATAAAAATAATATAGCTTTGAATGATAATAATATCTTTGCTATAAGAGATCAATGGTACCATGGCACAGAAGAAGAGGGGAATACGATGGTTAACTTGAGAAAATATCTGGCCAGGTATCGTACGGCCAGTATCCTGACACCGCTGTTCAAGCTGCTGGAAGCGCTGCTGGATCTGTTTGTGCCGCTGGTTGTGGCGGCGATGATCAACCGCGGCATCGGCGCTCATGACGCCAGCTTCCTGATCCGCTGCTTTATTCTTCTGCTGGTGCTGGCAGCGGTGGGACTTGGGTTCAGTATCACAGCCCAGTACTTTGCAGCGAAAGCAAGTGTCGGCTTTGCCACAGATCTGCGCCAGGCACTGTTTGATCATATCGAAACACTGTCTTACAGCGATCTTGACAAACAGGGCAGCGATACGCTGATCACCCGGCTGACCGCGGATATCAACCAGGTGCAGACTGGCTACAATCTTGCCCTGCGGTTATTGCTGCGCAGTCCGTTCATTGTCTTTGGTGCCATGATCATGGCCTTCACGATCAATGTGAAGTGTGCCATCATCTTTGCCGTTGTCATCCCACTGCTGGCCATGGTTGTCTTTGGCATCATGTATGCGTCCATGCCGCTGTTTGCCAGAGCACAGAAAGCACTGGACAGGGTATTGTCTCTTGTGCGTGAGAATCTGCTGGGTGTGCGTGTCATTCGTGCATTCTGCCGTGAACAGGAAGAGGTACAGGCATTTGATGCCGCCAATGATCATCTGACCAGGCTGAATGAGAAAGCCGGCAATCTGAGTGCAATGATGAATCCGGCTACCTATATTCTGATCAATCTGGCAACGGTTGTGCTGCTGCAAAGCGGTGCCATTCAGGTAAATCTTGGCTCTCTTGCCCAGGGTGATGTGGTTGCTTTGTATAACTACATGGCCCAGATTGTGGTGGAGCTGATCAAGCTTGCCAATCTGATCATTTCCATCAATAAGGCACTTGCCTGTGCACACCGCGTCGAAGATGTGCTGGCTATCCAGCCTGGCATGCAGTATCCGGCAGCACCGGTTCAGCCGTCTGATCCGGATACCGTACTTGCCTTTGATCATGTCAGCTTTGTGTATGAAGGCGGCGGGGCAGAGGCACTGCATGATGTGTCATTTACATTGAAGCGGGGCGGTACGCTTGGCGTCATCGGCGGTACTGGTGCCGGCAAGAGTACGCTGGTGAATCTGGCAGCCCGCTTCTATGATGTCAGCGCTGGATCTGTCAAAGTGGAAGGTGAGGATGTGCGCAGCTATCCCCAGGCACAGCTGGAACAGATGATCGGTGTGGTGCCGCAGAAAGCAGAATTGTTTGCCGGTACGATCCGTGACAATCTGAAGCTTGGCAATGAAGGTGCGGATGATGACCTGCTTTGGAACGCACTGGAGAGGGCCCAGGCAAAGGATGTTGTGCAAGGAAAGATTGGTGGGCTTGACAGTATGGTTGAGCAGAATGGCCGCAATCTTTCGGGTGGACAGAAGCAGCGCCTGACCATTGCCAGAGCGCTTGTCAAACAGCCAAAACTGCTGATCCTGGATGATTCTGCCAGTGCTTTGGACTATGCCACGGATGCCCGCCTGCGGCAGGCATTGCGCAGTGTGAAGGCAACGACTCTGATTATTTCGCAGCGCATCAGTGCGGTGCGCCAGGCCGATGCGATTCTTGTATTGGATCAGGGAAAGCCGGTCGGCCTTGGCAGTCACGAACAGTTGATGAAAGACTGTACGGTATATCAGGAGATTGAAGCATCGCAGAACCGGAAGGAGGCAGCCGCATGAACAGGGATTCTTCAAGGAAAACATTTGCCAAAGTCATGCAGTATATCGGCCGATACCGCTTCCTGCTTTTCGCATCTCTTGTACTGGCAGGATTAAGCGTCATTGGCCAGCTGTATGTGCCGGTTCTGTTTGGAAAGGCCATTGATGAGATCGTGGGCAAAGGCAATGTTAATTTTGGCCGTATTGCCATCATGATGAAACAGACGGTTCTTGTCATTGCGGCAAGTGCTGCTTTGACCGGCATTATGAATATCATCAATAACCGGGTTGTGTATCAGACTGTAAAGGAGATCCGGGCCAGGGCCATGCGGCAGATCCAGAAGCTGCCGTTAAGCGTATTGGACAGCCACAGTTCCGGTGATATTGTGCAGCGGGTGACCGGTGATGCGGATGCCCTTTCCGATGGCCTGCTCAATGGCATGACCCAGTTGTTCTCCGGCATCATTATGATCATTGCCACTCTGTATTTCATGTTTTCCAGATCCGTTGAGGTCTCTTTGCTGGTAGTGATTCTGACACCGCTGTCATTTCTTGTCGCAAAGTTTATTGCCTCCGGTGCCTATGGCATGTTCCGGAAAGCAAACAAGACCAGAGGGGATCAGACAGCCTATCTGAATGAGATGGTCGGCTCCATGCGGGTGGTGCAGGCCTTTGGCTATCAGGAAAGAGCATCAAAGCGTTTCCGGAAGGTGAATGAAGAGCTGCAGGATTACGCACAGAAAGCAATCTTCTTCTCCTCATTGACCAATCCGTGCACACGGGCCGTGAATTCCTTGATCTATGCTATTGTGGCACTTGCCGGCAGTTTTCTAATTCTGAAGGGAAGACTGACCGTCGGCGGTCTGAGCGTGCTGCTGGCTTATGCCAATCAGTACATGAAGCCGTTCAATGATATTTCCAGTGTGATTACCGAGATGCAGAATGCCTTGTCATGTGCAGACCGGATCTTTGCTTTGATTGAGACAGAACCGGAACCGGCAGAGAAAGATGCTGTATTATCCGATGTCAAAGGCCATGTGCAGCTGAATCATGTGTACTTCCAGTATGATCCATCTAAGCCTTTGATCCGTGATTTTACGATGGAAGCAAAGCCGGGCATGCATATTGCGCTGGTTGGGCCGACGGGCTGCGGCAAGACGACGCTGATCAATCTGTTAATGCGCTTCTATGATGTCAACCGCGGCGAGATTCTGGTGGATGGAAAGAATATCCAGGATGTAACAAGGCATTCTCTGCGCCAGCAGTGGGGCATGGTGCTGCAGGATACCTGGCTGAAGAATGGCACAGTGCGGGAGAATCTGGCTTTGGCTGATCCTGATGCCAGTGAAGAGCAGATGATCGCAGCATGCAAAGAAGCCCATTCCTGGAGCTTTATCTCGCAGCTGTCAGATGGCCTGGATACACAGATTACCGAAGATACACTGTCTGCAGGTCAGAAACAGATGCTGTGCATTACCAGAGTAATGCTGGCCCTGCCGCAGATGCTGATCCTGGATGAGGCAACTTCTTCGATTGATACCCGTACCGAGATCCAGATTCAGGATGCCTTTGACAGGCTGATGGCAGGCCGTACAACCTTTGTGGTTGCCCATCGTCTTTCTACGATCCGCCATGCGGATCTGATTCTGGTCATGAAGGACGGCATGATCATGGAAATAGGCACGCATGAGCAGCTGCTGGCTGAAAACGGCTTCTACAAACAGCTGTATGAAGCACAGTTTGCCAGTGTGCAGGAGATGGCATGAATACGTTTCCCGGATGGGATCTGCTGGAAGGATGGCAGATCGATCCAAAGAAAGCTGTGGCATTTGGCTTTGTAAAAAGCGATCAGACCTTTGTGTATGAAAAGGATCTTGGCAGCGGTCTTTTGATCAGGATGAAGGCGGATGGCAGCCGGCTGCGGGCAGACTGCATCGATGCGGAAAGCAAAGAGCGTTTTGTGCCATTGTATGTACCTGGTACAAAGGGCACGTATGTTGATCAGGTACGCAAAGCCTTTCTGTCTGCACTGCTTTTGATCCGCAATGCCTGCTGTATACAGGGCGGCTATCAGCTTGCCCAGACAGGACGCATCATTGCTCTTGTGCAGGATCATCTGAAGATATCCATTGATCATCTGTTTGCCAAACATCCTTCCATTGGCGTTTTCCATCATGAAGACGGCAGATGGTTTGCGTTTATTTCTCCTGTTATCCGATCCAAAGTGTTTCCCGGAGGCGGTGATACGCAGACTGAGATTCTGGTATTCCGCACGGATGAGAAAGAGAATCTGCTGAAAGAGAAGGGGTTTGGCCGGGCGTGGCATATGAACCAGCAGCGCTGGGTATCTCTGGAGCTGAATGATGCGATCAGTGATGCACGCATCCTCTCTTTATTAGAGAACGCAAGTGATCTTTCCGGCGGTCCTGCATGCCATGCATGGCTGCTGCCCGCCAATCCAAAGCAGTTTGATGTGATTGGTGCGCTGGAAAACTGTGATGAGATCACCTGGCACAAGGATGGAAATGTGCTTTTGCATGACCGTGTGTATCTGTACTATGCAAAGCCATATGGCTGTATTCTCTACCAGTTTGATGTGATTGCAGTGGATGCAAAACAGATGGTGCTTCATGTGGTGCAGCGGTATCGGCGCGGCCAGATTGACCTTACCTTTCTGAAGAGTATCGGCCTGCGGGCTCCGCGCAGTCTGCGCCATCTGCCGATGGATCTGGAAAAGCTTGTTCTGGACCACGTGCAGGTTTGTCACAGGTGATGATTTTTGCGGAAAAAACCGGTTTTTCTTCCCATTACTACGGGATTCATGTAAAATAAGCGGGTGGATTCGGGCGGCAGAGCCCGATTAGTTTCGAACTGACAACAGTTCCATATTCGCGAGGGAGGAAAAAGTATGGATTGGAAAACACTGCCTGGTTACGACGAGAAGTATGCCAACATTTCCATTAAGGAGCGCAAGTCATTTGGCGGAAAGGTCATTGACGTATTGTATGGCGCCAAGGATGAAAACGGAAATGCGGCTGTACCGGTCGCTGGCAAGGATGACGGACACGGAGAGTGGTTCGGTATCGAAAATGAGAAAGGATACGTCATGTTCACTCTGAAGCATCCAGCATCCGAGGGTGGTGAAGTTGAGTATGGCACCAGCCATGGTGATCATGCCCTTGAGGATATGGAAGCGGATCTTGCCAAGAAGCAGGCACTGTGCAAGGAGATCAATGATCTGCAGCCTAGTGAAGAGAATGCAGCCAGGGTGGATGAGCTGAAGCAGGCATATGCTGGTGTTGAGGACTGGGGAACAGCCAAGGATGCCGAGTATAATGAGTGGTTCAACCGCAAGGCCGATGAGTTTGAGAAGAACAAGAATGTGATTGCCGAGAATACCAAGGCAAAGCAGGAGCTCGTGGATGAGGCTGCCAAGCTGGCTGATGCCCAGGAGTGGAAGGCTGGCCAGGCAAAGCTGAGAGAGCTTGAGGATAAGTGGGATGAGCTGGGAAGCGCCGGTGCTGCTGACAGTGCGCTGCATACAGCATTCCGTGATGCCAGAAGAAAGTTCTTCGCTGCCAAGGATGAATACTTTGACAATCTGGATAAGATGCGTGCTGAAAACAAGGCCAAGAAGGAAGAGCTTGTTGCCAAGGCACAGGATGCCGTCAAGGATATCAAGAGCTATAAGGCAACCGGCGATCTGATGAATTCTCTGATGGACAGTTGGAAGGCTGTCAAGAGTGCCGGCCATGAGACAGATGAGGCTCTGTGGAAGGAGTTCTCTGCAGCCCGTCAGGAGTTCTTTACAAAGCGCAGAGCGTTCTATGAGGAGCGTGATGCACAGCGCAAGGAGTCGATTGATGCCAAGCGTGCTCTGATTGAGAAGGCTAAGGAAATTGCGGCTAGAAATGATTATAGCCGTGAGACAACAGATGAGATGAAGCAGCTGGATGTTGAGTGGAAGAAGCTTGGCTATTCCGGCAAGGATGAGAATGACCGTCTGTGGGATGAGTTCAAGGCTGCCAAGGATGTGTTCTGGAATGGCAAGCATGATGCGTCTCAGGCCCGTTTCAAGTCTTTGATTGACCGTAAGGATGAGCAGATCCGCAATATGCGTGAGCAGGTGAACCGTCTGGAAGAGAGAGTTTATGAGACGGATGACTTTGAGGAAGAGCAGGATCTCAACCGCAGAGCTGCGCAGAAGAAGAACATCATTGAGAACATGAAGAAGGATATTGAGGATCTCAAGTCCAAGCTTGATGACTGATGACAGTAAGGAAGGTGCAGGCCCAATGTCATTAAGATAAGCTCATGAAAGTGATATTGAGATTTTGACCCGTTAAGTTAAGAAGCTGGATGAAGAATAATAATGTTATTCTTCAGGACTCAGCTTCTTTTTTGATCAGCTCTTAGAGGACAATCCAGAGGTTCTCAAAAAGAAGGCATGACGAAAACATCTTTTGAGCAATCTGTCACTTTATCATTGAATCCAAAGGCTGACCTCGTATAATGAAGTTGCTTAGGCAGCTCTATAGAGTGACAGTCTTGCTGGTTGTGACTTTATATTGCGCTTGAACTTTCTTCCTGGTCGTACGGGACTCAGGAAGTTTTTTATTCTGTCTATGAATGCTTTTGTCGTAATAAGCTTCTTCAGGAATAATCGCGCATTCGTAACGGCAGGTTTAAAAGCAATCTGATACGTCCATTTTCTGCCATCCTTTTCTACCGGCACAGCATTGATCAGAAGCTGGGTGTAGTTGTACATGATGAGAGCGGCATAGATTTCCTGTCTTGCGTTTTTCTGCTTGACTGAATTGAAGTAAACCATGTTTGTATCGTATTTCAAGTGGCGGAATGCACCTTCAATCTCCCAGCGCATATGGTAAAGTTCCTTAAGCTCAGTGATGGAAAATTCATCTTTGGGCAGATTCGTAACCAGGCACTCATAAGTACCGTCCGTGATTTTGAAACGGGCGACACGGAAAGTCATATTGTAGAACGGATGATCAAAATCCAGATAACTGAAATTTACGTTTGATGGCAGGAATACGTATTTCTGCTTGTTTTGCTTGATCTCTTTCGTCTGGCTTCTTGTCAATATACGAGTGATATCTCGATCGAATTCTTCATCTGGCAGATCAATGGCAGATAAGATCCCGCTGCTGAATATATCCTTTATACGAATGGCGAAGTGAATGCTGTTTTCAAGCATATAGGCAAGCAGCTCATAGCTTTCGTAGCCGCGGTCAGCAGTAATAATCGTTTTGGCTGGCAGATCATGGGCTTTAAGCATATCAAGCAGAGCGCCTTTCTCATGAGACTTCTGTTTCGTATCTATCATAGCGTCTGTATATACGCGATTCAGAACGTCATACAGAGCATTGAGATGAAGCTGATTATAGCCCTGGCTGTTCTCATCATTCTTCAGAAATGTCTCTGGATCATCAGGGTTATAAGGGATACGTACATCTGATCCATCACAAGCGAATACACGATAGCCTTTGAAGAATCTGGTTCCAGGAATGTTTTCAGTCATTAAGTGCATTACTCTTTCAAGAGCTTCGGGATCGAGCTTTGAACGCTGCTGGCAGAAAGCTGAAGCAGACGGCGGGACTTTGGAAACAAAGAAATCAGAGAGTTCCTGGTTTAATGCCTTGGCCTGTTTCTGGATAAGGAAGCGAATCAGAATACCAGCGGGCAGTGCACGTATCCGAGTGAAGTCAACACCTGGCTGCGTACAATAGCAGCTTATATTTTGCTCGACCATATCAATGGCCTTGGCTAAAATGTCATCTACGCACTTAACAGAATCAATGGAAATCATAGTGAATTTTTCCTCCTACAATTTCCTTCGGATTGTGTAAAAAAGGCTGATTTTTGGCTGTCAAGTGTTTTTTAGAAAATCATCCAAAAAAATACGGCCCCTTTTGGCCATCAAAAAAAATGCCTTGTATTCTTACAAAATACAAAGCGTTTCAATCATCAAGCCCTAACTTAATGACATTGGGTGCAGGCCTTCCTTTTTTGTTTGTCAGAATTGTTGTACAAGCCTATAATGGGCATCGGAAAGAGGGATAGAAGATGGAACTGTTAGTTCATATTACAAATCATGAAGAGACGGTTACACCCATCATGGATAAGATGATGGCTGCCGGTATTCATGGTGCTTCCATTGTTACTTGTGAAGGCATGCTTGCGGCTGTCAATGCGGACAGTGTCAATGCCCCTGCTATTTTTGGCGGTCTGCGCCAGTTTCTGAATCCAGAGCGTCCTCAGAACAAGATGATTCTTGTATTGCTGGAAGATAATCAGGTTCAGCAGGCGATTGATATTGTGCATCAGGTGTCAGGAGATCTCAGGTTGCCGAATACCGGCGTCATGTTCGTGCTGCCTGTGAGCCGCTGTGAAGGAACAGACAGTCACTGAGCATGACGGTCCTGTTATATCTTGGCCTGGCCATGTGTGCCGGCCTGCTGATGACAAGACTGACGCGGCTTGTTCATCTGCCTAATGTCACAGCATACTTGATCGCCGGTGTATTGATCGGCCCGTGTGTCCTGCATTTATTAAGCAAAGACACAGTTTCTTCACTCGGCCTGATTACCTCAGTGGCACTTGGCTTCATTGCCTTCTCCATTGGTGATCAGTTCCGTCTGGAAGATATGAAGAAGCTTGGTACAACCGTGCTGGTTGTCACGCTGTTTGAGTCAGTCGGCGCTGTTATTCTTGTCGATATTGTTACCCTTGTCTGTGGCTTCCCGCCGGCTGAGTGCCTTGTGCTTGGTGCATTGGCAGGCTCTACTGCACCGGCCGCAACCCTGCTGGTTGTGCGTCAGTATAAAGCATCCGGTCCATTGACAAGTGTCTTACTGCCGGTTGTCGCAGCCGATGATGCGACGGGTCTGATTGCCTACTCCATTTCCATTTCCATTGCCCAGGGCATTGCCAATGGTGAGGCATTCTCCATTGTCAATACACTTCTGGTACCGCTGCTGGAAATCATTCTGGCTCTGGCCATTGGTGCTGGTCTTGGCTTCCTTGTTGCATTGAGCCACCGCTGGTTCCACTCTCATACCAACCGGATGTCCATCTGCATCGCTGCGGTATTCTGTGCCGTTGCCATTGCTGATCACTTCGGATTGAGCTCACTGCTGATGTGCATGATGCTTGGTGCTGTGTATGTCAACCTGCGCAGTGATGCGGAGCGTATCCTGAATTCTGTGGATGACTGGACATATCCGCTGTTCATGCTGTTCTTCGTTATTTCAGGTGCCCAGCTCGATCTGTTCTCACTGCCAAAGGTTGGCCTGCTTGGCGTGATCTACATCATCACTCGTTTCTCCGGCAAGTGGCTCGGTTCCTGGCTTGGTGCGACTATCCGCAAGTGCCCGAAGGTTGTCAAAGATGGCATTGGCTGGGCTTTGATGCCGCAGGCTGGTGTCGCCATTGGTATGGCAACCCTGGCTGTGACACAGCTGCCGCAGTATGGCTCTCAGATCCTGACTGTCATCCTGTCCGCAACACTTGTCTATGAGATCGTTGGTCCGATCGCAACCAAGACAGCACTGCAGAAGGCAGGAGAAATTCATACAAACTGATATGTCAAAGTAGTGCACATGATTGTGCATTGCTTTTTTTATTCGAATGAAATTCCTGCACAGCTGATCGAAATATCTCCAGGTTCCGGGATGAACCTTTTTGATAATGTGCTGTGTGCAGACTGCATAGTTCTTCCATACTGCTTTTTGGTGTATGGGTATTATAATAACTGTTATGACAGATACAGATAAAGATGTATTGCGCAAGGCAATGGATGCGGATCATCCGCTGCCTCTTGGCGCAAAGATGGAAGTGGTATGGAAACTCTCTCTGCCTGGCATTCTTGCCCAGATTTCAGAGATTGCCATGCAGTATATTGATGCGGCGATGGTAGGCAGTCTTGGTGCTTCTGCCAGTGCTGCCATTGGTCTTGTGGCAAGTTCGACCTGGCTGGTTGGCGGCCTTGTCATGGGAACGGCGGCTGGCTTCTGTGTGCAGATTGCCCATGCGTCTGGTGCAAAGCAGGAGGCAAAAGCACGTGATATCCTGCGCCAGGGCATCCTGGTATCATTGCTGATTTCACTGGTGCTGGCGGGGCTGGGCTCTTTTGTTTCTTTCCATCTGCCTGCCTGGCTTGGCGCAGATACATCTTTGTGGCATGATGCCACGGCATACTTTCTTGTCTTTGCCTTGTTTGTGCCGGTAAGGATGATGTTCTATCTTGGCCAGAGTGCGTTGCAGAGCACCGGCAGTATGAAGATCCCGGGCTTTTTGTCGGCCATCATGTGTGTACTGGATGTGTTCTTCAATTACCTGCTGATCTTTCCTGCCCGCCAGGTTTCTCTTTTTGGCGCTTCTGTTGTCATGCCTGGTGCGGGTCTTGGTGTGATGGGTGCGGCACTTGGTACGGCCTTCTCGTTTGTGTGTGCGGCGATCGGTGTCTTTATTGCCATTATGCATTCTTCCACGCTGTCTCTTTTGAAAGCAGGCAGCTGGAAGCTGCATCATGATACATTGCATGAGGCGGCGGTAATCGGTGTGCCGATGGCACTGGAGCAGGCAGCGATGACCAGTGCCCAGGTGTTTTCCACCCGGATTGTGGCACCGCTTGGCACCAATGCCATTGCGGCCAATTCCTTTGCTGTGACTGCAGAATCCATCTGCTATATGCCTGGTTATGGCATCCAGAGTGCCGCGACAACGCTGGTGGGTCAGGCTGTTGGTGCCAGAAGAAAAGAGCTTGCCAAAAGCTTTGGCTGGCTGAGTACGCTGATGGCAATGGCAATCATGGCCATGACTGGTTTTGCCATGTATTTCCTCTGCCCATTTGTCTTTGCCTTTCTGACACCAGTGGAAGATGTACGCAGGCTGGGGGCTTCGGTATTGCGGATTGAGCTGCTGGCAGAGCCGTGGTTTGCGGCATCGATTGCCGCTTCGGGTGTGATGCGCGGGGCAGCGGATACACTGGTGCCGGGCATCATGAATCTTGTCAGTATCTGGGGTGTGCGCATTCCGCTGGCCATGGTGCTGTCAAAACAGTACGGCCTGCACGGTGTATGGATCGGGATGGCAGTAGAGCTTACTTTCAGAGGGCTGATCTTTTTGATCCGGCTTGGCAGGGGCAGATGGCTGAACCGTGCTTTTGAGGGATAATCGCATTCAGTGTATAATAGCCGTAAGTGAGGTGATGTGGGATGCTGAAGAAGATGCCGCCGGCACAGAAGGTGTTTGAGGCCTTTACGGCGATTGCGGATGAGCGTGTGACAATGGGGGATCACGAGGCAAAGGTGGATTCCAGTGATGATGCCAGAGAGTATACAGTGCGCTGGCAGGATGAGGCATATGCTTCTTCTGATCCGGCAACCTACTGGCAGGGATATCCTGGCTATCCGGTGATTGCGGTGCTTCTGATGCAGGGGAAGCTGCCGATGGACCGCCGCATCATTTCCTATATGTCGGATATTCCCTGGCATAAGCTGAATGATGCTCACAAGCGGGATTATCAGGCTGCTTTGATGGATGCGCTGTCAGACAATTCCCATGCCGAAGAGATTCTTGCCTATGGGCAGAAAGTGAATGAGGAACTGGCAAAGCTGGATATCACCGTGCACAGGAGTCTGAATACAAAGAGGAAAAAGCATGATTGAAGAACATACAAAAGAACTGGCGGCGTACTGTTTGTCCTGCCCGGTGCCGCGCTGTGAAACAGGATGCCCGGTGCATAATCATATCCGGGACTATATCAAGGCCGTCAAGGAAGATGACATGGCCAGGGCCAGAGAAATCCTGTATGGCGTGAATCCATTTCCGCAGCTGACATGCCGTCTTTGTGATTATGCAAGACAGTGTCAGGGACACTGCGTGCGGGCAATCCGTTCGGTCCCGGTGGAGATTCATTCGCTGGAAATGGCCATCAGTGATTCCGGCTTTGATGAGACAGTCAGCGGCACTGCCAATTGGCATCGCATTGCGATGATCGGTGCCGGTCCTGCCAATCTTGCGGCCGCAAAGTATCTGGTGCGCAGAGGCTTCCAAGTGGAAGTTTATGAAGCGCTGGATGAGATCGGCGGCGCCATTTTCAGCGGGATTCCTTCCTATCGTTTTGACAAGTCGTATCTGCAGGAAATCTACAATGACCTTGCCAGAGCAGGTGTGAAGTTCCACTTTGGTACGATGGTTGGCAGAGATGTGTCTTTAGAGGAGCTTTTGAAGGAGTATGACCGTATTCTGGCTGGCATTGGTGCCCAGTCGGAGAATACGTATGGCCTGCAGGGTGATGGCTGCAAAGCTGGCCTTTCGCTGCTGTATGATCTGAATGTTCTGCATCTGCAGGAAGAATACCATACGAAGTATCGCCATGCGGTTGTCTGGGGCGGCGGCAATGTGGCAATGGACTGTGCCCGCAGCCTGATTCGGCTGATGGATGATGTGACGGTGGTCTACCGCCGCTCTGAGAAGGAGATGCCGGCAAACCATGATGAGATTGAAGATGCGAAAAAGGAAGGCGTGAAGTTTGCTTTCCTGGAGAATATCAAGTCGTTGTCTCTGGATGAGCAGGGCAGAGTGACTGGTGTTCATGCCGTGAAGATGCATCTGGGAGAGCCGGATGACAGCGGCCGGGCAAGACCGATTGAGACCGTTGGCAGTGATTATGAGATTGTATGTGATCTTGTTGTACCTGCGATCGGTCAGAAGGTTGATTTTGCGCCATTGGATGGTCTGCATACGACTGCCAGCCACCTCAGTGATCATGAGCGGGTTTATGTGTGCGGGGATGCCTATCTTGGACCAAAGACGGTGGCAGCAGCCATTCATGATGGCATCGAAGCAGCCAGGGAGATTGAAGCATCATTCTGACAGGAAGGGGAAACCTTTCCTGTTTTCATAAAGAGGGATAGTACATGACGATACAGCAGATACATTATGCAATCGTGATCTCAGAAACGGGATCTTTGAACAAGGCCGCGGAGCAGCTCTATGTGTCACAGCCTTCTTTGACCAGTGCCCTGCAGGAGCTGGAGAAGTCTTTGCATATTACGATTTTCAACCGTACTGGCAAAGGCGTGACGCTGACCAATGACGGCCGGGAGTTCCTGCAGTATGCACGCCAGGTCTATCAGCAGTATACAGACCTTCTGGAGCGCTATGAGGACACTTCCAATATCAAAATCAAGTTTTCTGTCTCCACCCAGCATTATTCTTTTGCGGATAAAGCTTTTGTCGAGATGGTGAAGAAGTTTGATCTGTCCAAGTATGAGTTTGCCATCATGGAGACAAAGACCAGGGAAGTGATCTCTGATGTGGCCAGTGTCAAGAGTGAGATCGGCATTCTGTATCTGTCTGATTTCAACCGGCCGGTAATTACCAAATTGCTGCGGACCAACAATCTGGTCTTTCATCATCTGATTGATGCCAGAGCCTATGTGTATATCTGCCGCAATCATCCGCTTGCTAAGCAGAAGTCCATTTCCTTTGAGCAGCTGCAGAAATATCCCTGCCTGAGCTTTGACCAGGGCGATAACGTTTCCTTTTACTTCTCGGAAGAGATTCTTTCGACCAATGAATACCCGCGCATCATCCGTACCAATGACCGTGCGACGATGCTGAATCTGATGGTCGGCCTCAATGGCTATACATTGTGCTCGGGCATCATATGTGAAGAGCTCAATGGGGATGACTATGTGGCAGTTCCCTATGAGGATGCCAACAATCCCAACAGTACGATGGAGATCGGCTATATTACCCGCAAGGACAACACGCTGTCCAAGATGGGAACTTTGTATGTGCAGGAACTGAATGACTATCTGCAGCAGGAATCAAAGAAGATGCAGCAGAGGTGAATATGCAGGACTTTGGCTATTTCTTTCTGGATCAGGAAAAAGATATGATTGTCTCTCTGCAGATGGCAGAGGATGGCAGGCTGTACTATGAGCTTTCTACGCCTAATCATCACACGGGCAATCTGATCAGGAACTTTGCCCATTTGTGCAAGGCGGATCTTTACGAAAACACCATCGGCCTGCAGGTGATGCGCGGGGAAGTGCCATGTTACGTGGATGGCAATAATGAACTTGTCTATGTGCTGCGTCTGGCTGATACCAAGATTGCCAATATCTACCCGGATGGCCATATTGAATGCAAAGCCACGGTGCCGGCCATTGCCAAGACACTGATGTCACAGACCAAGCAGTATAAATACGGAGCCTATGAGACGATCTTCAAGACGTATGTATTTGCGGACTGCAAGTTCCACAGTGATCTGCATACGCATATGAATGCCAATCTGAGTCCGGATACCCTGATTGCCCTTGGCATTGCCCATCAGATCCGCTATCCGCTGTATCTGATCCGCAAGCTGAATCTGGAAGTCAATGATGCACAGATGAAGTATCTGCTGGATACCTTCGCCAGAAATAAAGCGGGCAGAACAGCCCGTCAGGCAGAGGATATGACCTATCTGAACTTTGCAGACCTGATCCTGAACAATCTCGATCATGCCGAGGCTAACATTGTCAAAATCCGGATCTCATTGTCTATTCTGAAGGATGGCCAGGCCGTCTTCACCAATCTGGAGAAGGTCTATCAATACCGCTATGTCTTTGCCAAGGGTGTCCCGTGTGAGAAAAAGATTGTGCTGCATGACTGTGAAAAGATTCCGGACAGAGATGTGCGGGACAATGTGCTGCAGATGCGCAAGGATCAGAAAGATCCCCGCTATGCGCATTTCTCCTTGTTTCAAAGCAAATTGTTATGGATTGGCCGCACCTATCAGAAACAGGGTGTGACCTACGCCGAAATCAGTGATACAACCCTGGTCAAAAATCCGGTTGCTTTTGACATGCTTAAAGAAGTTCATGAGGCTATGCCTGCGATCATGCAGGAAACCGGCGTAACAATCCGCTTCCTGGCTGCCATGCGCCGGATTCCTCTGCAGGGCATTGAGCAGATGCCAAAGAACTATCTCATCCAGAATCTGTCTGTTCTTTCAGCAGTGGCATCTGATCCCTATGTGGCCGGGTGTGACTTTGTCGGGGAAGAAATCAATGATATCCAGACACTGAAACCGTTATTCAAGGCTATTGATCAGATTGCTGCAAGGGAAGATGGGTTTGTCATCCGTATTCATGCCGGTGAGAATGATTCTCTGAAGGTGAACATGAGCCATGCGATTGCCTGTGTCAAAGACTGTCTGGCTCCAGGCCAGAAGATGCCTGAGATGCGTCTTGGCCATGGTCTGTATACCGTTGCTTTGAACAGTGAACGGGGAAAGAAGCTGCTGAAAGATCTGGCTGACAATCACATTGTGCTGGAGTTTCAGATCACCAGCAATGTCCGTCTGAACAACCTGACAACCATTTCCCGTCATCCGCTGCGCACCTATCTGGCAAATGGCATTGCCTGCGTACAGGGGACCGATGGTGCGGGCATCTATGGCACCAACAGCATGGATGAACAGCTTGCCTTGGCAAGACTGCTGCATTTGAGTCATGATGAAATGAGACAGATGCGCATGGCAGAAGAACATGTGATGACAAAGCAGCTTGCCTGCTTTGCAAGAAAGATGGATGTGCAGAAGAAACTGCTGCAGAACATGAGCCTGCAGGAATACTTTATGCAGCGGATGTCACTGCCGGTGGCAGATGTACACCTGATACAGGATGGCCTGCAGGACAGCAGTATGATGCTGAAAGAACAGATTCATGCACTGCCTTTGGACAGAATCCCGGTGATCATTGCCGGAGGCAGCTTTAATACCGAAGAAAGAAAGACCAGAGTGCAGCCGGAAGCCCAGCATCTGTTACAGGATGCATTGAGCCGGCTGGATTCTGCCCGCCATTTTCTGGTGGTCGGCCACACACTGTCCGCCTATGAAAAATACGCTGTTGAACATGCCCATGGCTGTGAGGTATATGCTTTTGTGCCATCACGTCTGAAAGAAGGCCAGATTCATCATCTGCGGGAACATCATGTGAAGATCCGGATTTCACCAGAGACGATCGGAGCAGCCCTGTATAAGAGCTTTAACTATGAGATCTTTGAAAGAAGACCATCGGTTGTGATTGCGTTTGATGGCAATTCAGCGGGCGAGAATCTGATCCAGGAAGCACGCAATGGCAAGGGCAAAGCCAGAATTTATGTGTATGCCGGTGCACGCAGTCTGAAGAAGAAGGCGGAATCGCTGCAGGGGTATGTGACGTTCTTTTCAGAATCACAGAAGATTGTTCTGCCCTGAGAGGGCATGCTGGCAAAAAAGTGTGTTGACGCAGGAATACAGCTGTGGTATATTAATCCAGCACCTTGATAAAAGGTAATGGAGGTTTAGCTCAGCTGGGAGAGCATCTGCCTTACAAGCAGAGGGTCAGCGGTTCGAGCCCGTTAACCTCCACCATTGTTTGCCGACATAGCTCAATTGGCAGAGCAACTGATTTGTAATCAGTAGGTTGTAGGTTCGATTCCTATTGTCGGCACTCTGGAGACGTAGCGAAGTGGCTAAACGCGGCAGACTGTAAATCTGCTCCCTCTGGGTTCGGTGGTTCGAAACCACCCGTCTCCACGTTTTGATTCTGACACACTGTTATGTGTGATATATAGATATAGGGCAGATTGGGGCATAGCCAAGCGGTAAGGCAAGGGACTTTGACTCCCTCATTCGTGAGTTCGAACCTCGCTGCCCCAGCCTTGTTTTATTCCACTGCTGTCTCGGTAGCTCAGGTGGTAGAGCAACTGACTTTTAATCAGTGGGTCGAGGGTTCGATTCCCTTCCGAGACACCTCTGATTGTATGCGAGTGTAGTTCAATGGTAGAACGGCAGCCTTCCAAGCTGCATACGTGAGTTCGATTCTCATCACTCGCTTAGATAGATCCGCTCAGGCGGATTTTTTGTTTTGGGCGGCATACACATCAATTGCTGTATCAATATACTTCTGCAGGGCAGCAGAGGCAGGGCTTTTATAGAGAATGCCATAGGTTCTCTGCCAGCCTGTATCCAGAGGAATCGTTTTGATCCCGTCAATTTTGCGGATAAACGGATTGGCGCCAATGATGATATGGTGCGTACCATGCAGTGAAAAGGCTGCTTCCACCTGATTGTCAACATCGCTGCGGATGATCAGGTTTTCCGGGTGATGGCAGAATGCCTTTTTCATTTCGGCAATGTAATCCTTCATGACCATCAGCCCGAAGATGGAAACCTGATAAACGGTCATCTGCTGCAGATTGATTCTGGTGTGTCCGGCCAATGGATGGTTCTGGTCCATGGCAGCATAGTATGGCTGTGTGGTGAGCCGAACGAATGTGCAGTCATCAAACGCAGGCGCGTCTGTAATGAAGCTTTCCGCAATGTCCTGAATATGATTAGCAACTTTCCATTCACCGGAATGATTGGGATGGACTACCCTGATCAGCTGTATGTCAGGGTATTTCCTGGCAAAGATTTCATTGACAGGATCAAGAAGAATCTGGTGCTGAAGTGCTCCTATACGGATGCTGTTTTCTCCGATTGTGTTTCTGCAGGCTGCCATCAGTTTTTCTTCTTTCTGCAGAATTTCTTTTGCACCATCATAAAAGATCCTGCCGGCATCGGTCAGTTTCAGACCGGTATGAGAACGCAGAAACAGTGGGACACCGATCTCTTTTTCAAGGCTGTCAATCTGCTTCATCATGGCCTGCTTGCTCAGGTGACTGTCCTGCTCTGCCTTGGAAAAACTGCTTTTGTCGGCAGTGAGCAGAAATGTTTTCAACTGTTCTGTATTCATGGTAACTATAGGTTACCATTGCGGCAACAATCCGGCAATTCCTTCCGTCCTTTGTGAAATTTACAATAATCCCGAAAGAGGGAAAGAAAAAACATGAAGACAAGAAGATTTGCGTCGGCAGTCGGGTGTATTGCCTTACTGCTGTCAGGATGCGGCTCTGGCCCATCTGCAGCTAAGTATAAGGCAGGTGAGTACACTGCCACAGCTGCGGGAAGAAATGGTGATGTGACACTGCATGTCACCTTTACTTCTGACAATATTGAAAAGATCACAACGGAAAATCAGGAGACGCAGGGCATTGGGACAGCAGCCATTGATACCTTGATTCAGGAGACAATTGATAATCAGGCTGTGCCTGCCGACATGGTCAGCGGGGCAACCATTTCCAGCAATGCCTATGTGACGGCGTTGAAGGATGCGATTGCCCAGGCTGGCGGCACCGCAGCGACTGCCGCCGTATCTGCAGAAGGCAATGATTACAGCACAACTGATGCGGATGTGATTATTGTCGGCGGCGGTGCAGCCGGCATGACAGCAGCCGTGACCCTGGCGGACCAGGGAGACAGTGTCATCCTGCTGGAAAAGAGTGACAACCTTGGCGGCAATACACCGGCTGCTGCCAATGGGATTAATGCGGCAGATTCCCAGGTACAGCTGAATGATCAGCAGTACAAGGATGCAGGCGCTTCGGTAGAAGGACTGGAGAATCTGCAGTCACAGAATACAGAAGCACGTAAGAATCTCGTGGATGCATTTGCGGAAAACAGCGGCAGTGTGATTGACTGGATGAACAGTGATCTTGGCGTTGATTTCAAGGTGGATATCCAGGAAGATCCGCGCAATGCTGTTCAGAATTACTATATGCTGCAGGCAGATGCGGATGGTTCTACAGGTATTACACTGACAAATGCGATGGAAACCGCATTATCCAAGCGGGATGTGACCGTATATAAAAATACCGATGCCATAAGTCTGATCACCCAGGATGATCAGGTGACTGGCATCAAGGCAGATTGTGATGATGGTCAGGAAAGAGAGTTTACCGGCAAGGCTGTATTGCTGGCAACAGGCGGTTTTGGCCACAATCAGGAACTGCTTGCAAAAGTGAATCCAAAGCTTGCTAATGCGACAACGGATGAAATTGCGCCGACGACGGGTGAAGGACTGCTCATGGCCCAGGCTGTGGGTGCCAAGGCTGTGGATCTGGATGCCATTCAGACTTTCCCGGTTGTCATTTCCGGCTATGGTATGTGCACACCAAATAAGCTGCCAGGCGGCATGAGCCTGGATGGCGCAGTCATTGTCAATGACAATGCGGAAAGATTTACAGCTGAGCAGTTTGAAGCGGGAGATGCAATTCTGCAGCAGCCCAATGGCAATGCTTATATGATCTTTGGCAAAAATGATCTCAACGATGATATAAAACAGATCATGAGCGCAGGCTATGTACAGGAGGCAGATTCCCTGTCAGAGCTTGGTGAGAAGCTTGGCATTGATGGCGATACGCTGGCAAAGACAGTTTCTGCTTACAATGATGATATTGCGGATGGCACTGATGATGCGTATGGCAGACAGAATCCAACCGCAGTAGATGCCAGCGGCAAGGTCTATGGCTTCAAGTATGGTGTTGGTGCCCACTATTTTATGGGTGGTATTCTGATTGATGAGAATACACATGTTCTCAATGAACAGGAACAGCCGATTGCAGGCCTGTATGCTGCAGGCGAGGTAACTGGCGGCTTCCATGGCACGCAGAGAATTGATGGCTCCGGTATTGGTGACAGCTTTGTCTTTGGCAGGATTGCCGGCAATGCCATTGCCTCAGCACTGAAATAATATGAATTTGTGGTCCTGGCAGGGTTGATTCTTGTCAGGACTTTTTTGCGTTCCTGCCAGGACTCCGCATTTCCGGATTAGTAAATCACAGTGGTCCGTAATATAATGAACAGGAATATGAGGTGTTTATGATTATTTACAACGGCGGAAATCTTGACCGAAACAGCCGGTTTATCCTCTGCATTTTCCTGGGCCTTGCGGCAAGTATCGGCCTTGGCATTGTGTATGGGGCCGTGCAGAGTGTCATCCACATTGAGATTGAGTATGTATATATCTTTCTTGGCTATCTGATTGGTGAAATGTTACAGAAACTTGGCCATGGCGTGACCATGAAGTATTCTGTGCTTGGGGCAGTCCTTGCCATCATCTGTATTGTGACAGGTGACTTTGTGTCAGTATTTGGCAATCAGGTATGGGCAGCTCTTGGCAGTGTATCTGCCTGGAGAATGCTGGCCATGATGCGTTTTGGCTCGTTATGGGCGATTCTGGGGCTTGTATTTCGTGTGTTGACTGTTGTGACCGCATATCGGACATCGAGAATATTTTAGGAGGCTGTATGTATCGGAGAACATGGATGGAGATCAATCTGGATCAGATTGCAGAAAATGTCAGAAAAATAGGGGATATCTGTCATAAGAAGGTCATTGCTGTTCTGAAGGCTGATGCCTATGGCTGTGGTGATATTCAGGTATGCCGGGCTTGTGAGGAAGCCGGTGCACAGATGGTTGCCGTATCTTCACTGGATGAGGCAATGATTCTGCGCAATGAGGGCTATACTGGCAAGCTGCTGATTCTTGGCATGTCTGATCCGGATGATGTGGAAGATTTGAAGAAGGCAGATGCGGCAACAGCAGCGTATTCTTCTGCCTGGGTGGATGAGGTTTTGAAACATGATGCCCGTGGATTAAAAGTGCATCTGGCAGTGGATACCGGTATGAATCGGATCGGTTTCAAGGACCTTGATGAAATGAGAGCGGCGCTGCAGAAGATGCTGGATGCCGGTGTGATTGTGGAAGGCATCTTTACACACTTTTACTGTTCGGATATTCCGGATCATGTCATTACAGATCGCCAGTTTGCGGCATTTGATGAAGCGGTCAACGCAATGCATTATCCATTTGAATGGATTCATTGCGACAATTCAGATGCGACACTGTTCCATCATGATCCTTTGAGCAATGCCTGCCGGGTCGGCATCACGCTGTATGGCATATCGCCATACCGGAATGACTTTGCCCATCCGATCTCTCTGTATTCTGCTGTCTATATGTGCAAGCATGTACCAGCCGGAGAGACCATTGGCTATGGAGCAACCTATACAACAACAGGTGATGAGATCATCGGTACAGCACCGATCGGCTATGCGGATGGACTGATCCGTGCCAACCAGGGCAGAAAGGTCTATGTGGATGGCCAGTATGGCACGATTGTCGGCAGAGTATGCATGGATCAGGTGATGATCCGGCTGGATCATGAAGTCCCGATGGGTACTAAGGTTGAGATCTTCGGCCCGCATATTTCTTTGGAAGAAATGGCTGCAGATCTGCATACCATTCCTTACGAAGTGATCTGTCTGATTTCCGGCCGGGTAACCCGCCGCTATATCTGGCATGGCCAGCTGATGCAGGAACAGAATGACCGTCTGATTCGTTCAGAGGCCTGAAATAGAAGTTAGAGGAGGTACGGCAGAGATGGTAATTTCTTACAGACAGGCACAGAAGGAAGATGTTGACGAGATCTGCCGGCTTTCTGATGATGTGATCCGCCGCTATGAGGATTTCAGCCGGATCAACCGGGAGAAGGCACTGGGATGGACGCATCTGTCCATTGCCGAAAACATTGATGCCTTCAGTGTCATCCTGGCTGATGGCCACAAAGCCGGTTATCTGTTTATTACACCGGTTAATGGTGTCTATGAGATCCGGGATCTGCTCGTCTTTCCGCAGTGGCAGAACAAGGGGATCGGCACGGCTGTGATCAACCAGTGTGTCAAGGATACCGGCGGCAATGTGCGCGTATATGTCTTTACCGGCGATCTGCAGACATATTCCCTGTTTGAAAGCTGCGGCTTTCATCCGGTGCAGGTATTTCACCGCACCAGGTATTTAATGGCATATGGTGAACAAAACAATGTAATGGCGGAGGACACCTTTGATGAATGAAGAATATGAACTGAAGGAAGTAGAAGAAGCACTGAGTGCTGCCAACAATGCTCTGGATCATCTGTACCGGGCAAAGGAAATTCTTGGCAGTGCTTCTACCATGGGTATTCTGGATATCCTTGGCGGCGGCATGTTCATCACGTTCCTGAAACAGCGCAAAATGAGTGAGGCAAGAGAGCAGATGGAAGCAGCGCAGCGTGCCCTGGAAATGTTCAACCGGGAACTGGATGATGTGCGGAACATGAATCTGAATCTGCATCTGGATGATTTTACGGCATTTGCGGACTACTTCTTTGACAATGGCTTCACCGACCTCTTTGTCCAGGGTAAGATTTCCGATGCCCGCGGTCAGGTTAACCATGCAATTCAGGAAGTCAGCCGCCTGCAGAAAGAACTGCAGGACAGAGAAGAAGAACTGGTTTATGCCATGGACCATCCTGCACATTGATGGAACGCTGGCATGACCTTGGCACATACTGCCAGGAAACGTTTGGACATAAGCTCTTCAGAGTACCGCTGGACGGCGGTTTTTCCTGTCCTAACCGGGACGGCACACTGAACACCGGCGGCTGTATCTTCTGTGATGAAGGCGGTTCAGGTGATTTTGCCATTCACTATGATGGCAGTTTGCTTAAAGAGGACGATCTTTCCTATAATCATCAAAATGCCGGTGCCGGAAATTACATTGGCTATTTTCAGGCCTATACAAGTACGTATGGGCCTGTTGACAAACTGCAGAAACTGTTTGAAGGTGCACTTTCAGATTCGCTGTTTGCCGGGATTTCGATTGGAACACGGCCGGACTGCCTTGGCGATGATGTATGCGCACTTCTTGGGCATCTGAAGCACAAGTATCCCGATAAGTTTATCTGGATCGAGCTTGGCCTGCAGACGATGCATGATGATACGGCTGCCTTCATCCACCGGGGCTATTCCTTACCTGTATTTGATGAGGCGGTCAAAAACATGCATGCATTGCATATTCCGGTGATTGTGCATCTGATCCTTGGCCTGCCCCATGAAAATGAAGACATGGTTCTGCAGACCATCGCACATATGAATGAAATGCACGTGGATGGCGTCAAACTGCAGCTGCTGCAGTATCTTAAAAATACTGCCCTTGGCATGATGTATGAGGATGATGTGCCGGGCTTATGGCATCTTGGTGAAGCGGACTATGTGCATCTTGTCTGTCAGTGTCTGGGGCATCTGGATCCTTCGATCGTGATTCACCGGCTGACAGGCGACCCGGTGCATGAGATGCTGATAGGACCTATGTGGGCACTGGACAAGCGTCATGTGCTCAATGCGATCCGCCATGAAATGAAGCAGGAACAGCTCGTACAGGGCTGTCTGATATCAAAAGGAGGCAATGATGATGAGTGATATCGCAGAAACAATTCGTGAACAGTTCGGAAAGGGGGATGCCATCCGGGATGCCGGCAATACAACGCCGGCGGATGTAGAACGTCATGACAATATTCTTTATGGCAGCGATCCCAAGTGGCAGATTCTGGATGTGTACCGGCCGAAGAATCATGCCGGTAAGCTGCCGGTGATCATCAGCTATCATGGCGGCGGCTGGGTATATGGCACCAAGGAAGTCTACCAGTGGTACTGCATGTCTCTTGCCCAGCGCGGCTTTGCCGTAATCAACTACACATACCGTCTTGCCCCGGAATTCAAATACCCGGCACCATTGGAAGACTGTGCTCTGGTGATCAAATGGATGCAGGCACACAGTGAAGAATACGGCTTTGATCTGGATCATGTCTTTGGCGTTGGTGATTCGGCCGGCGGCAATGGCCTTGGGCTGTTTGCCTGCATTCTGAGCAATCCTGACTATGCACGCTTCTATCCGTTTGCACCAAAGGACTTTCATTTCACAGCCATTGCTTTAAACTGCGGTGCCTACGGAATGGATGAAAATGATCCAAACAGTCTGGATATGCAGATCATGAAGATATTTCTGCCGGAGTGCAGCCATGAACTGCTGGAACGCATGAATGTGCATCATTGGATTACGGCTGCCTATCCGCCGGTATTTCTGATGACGGCAGATGGTGACTTCCTGAAGAAACAGGCTGGTGAGCTGGCCAATACGCTGCTGGAGGAGAATGTGCCGTTTGCATTCCATTTTTACAAAGGCAAAAACGAACCGCTGCCGCATGTATTCCACTGCAATGTGAAAACAGCAGATGCGGCCAGATGCAACGATGATGAATGTGCGTTCTTCAAAAGCTTTCTGAAAAATTGACGCCTGTATTAAAATAGTGGCAGGAGGATATGGAAATGAAGGATTTCTTTGGATTGAATATGCCCCGTCTTGGCTTTGGCCTGATGCGTCTGCCGCGTCTTGCGGATGGCAAGACCATTGACATTGCCCAGTGTGAGCAGATGACCGATGCCTTTCTGGCAGCTGGCATGAAGTATTTCGATACAGCGTACGTCTACGAAGGTTCTGAAGAAGCAGCCCGGAAGTTCCTGGTGGAAAGACATCCGCGTGACAGCTTCTATCTGACTTCCAAGCTGAATGCGGGCAGCTGGGCTGCTAAGAATGCAGAAGAGGCAAAGGCAGAGCTGGCCACGTCGCTGGAAAGAACCGGTGCCGGCTATTTTGACTTCTACCTTCTGCATGCCTTAAGCAAGGGCAACATCGATAATTATGAGAAGTATGGTATCTGGGACTTTGTCAAAGAGGCGAAGGAAAAGGGATTGATCCGTCATATCGGTTTCTCCTTCCATGATATGCCGGATGTGCTGGAGGATGTTTTGAACAAGCATCCTGAGGTAGAGTTTGTCCAGTTGCAGATCAACTATGGTGACTGGAACAACCCCAGTGTATGTTCACGTGAAAACTACGAAGTATGCGTGAAGCACAATAAGCCGGTGGTGGTCATGGAGCCGATCAAGGGCGGTACGCTGGCCAATCCTCCTCAGGCTGTCAAAGATGTCTTCACATCAGTGGATCCGGATATGTCCGTGGCCAGCTGGGCAGTGCGCTATGCGGCCAGCCTGGACCAGGTCATGGTAGTTCTTTCCGGCATGAGCACGCTTGGCCAGATGGAAGACAATCTGTCCTACATGAAGGATTTCAAGCCGCTGAATGAGGAGGAACAGGCTGCTGTTGCCAAGGTGCAGCAGATTCTGTCTTCGATTGAGCAGATTCCGTGCACAGGCTGCCACTATTGCACGGGTGGATGTCCGCAGCACATTCAGATTCCGGATATCTTCAGTGCCATGAATCTGAACCTGATCTATGGACAGAAGGATACGGCAGAAAAGAGCTATGAGCGTGCGGTGGCAGGAGAACATGGCAAAGCAAGTGACTGCATTCACTGCCTGCAGTGTGAAGATGCCTGCCCGCAGCACATTCACATCACTTCCTGGCTGGAAAGAGCGGCCCAGGATCTGGAACATTAACGAAAGGAACTGGCGGCATAAAGCCGCCTTTTATGTAAGAGATTATGAAGATACTGTATCTGGACTGTCATATGGGCGCATCCGGCGATCTGCTCAACAGTGCGTTAAGTGAACTTGTGGATCAGCGCAAATATCTGGAAATCATGAATCACTGCGGTTTAGAAGGCATTCATTTCCAGGCATCCGTGAAAGAAAATGGCGGTGTATCCGGCAGCCATGTAGAAGTGCTGATAGACGGTCACACCGAAGAAGAGCCGCAGTCACATCATCACCATCATGAACATCACACTATGGCTGAAATCATGGATACGATTGATTCCCTGCAGTTGTCAGAACATGTCCGTCAAAAGACAAAGGCAGTCTATCAGCTGCTGGCTGAGGCTGAAAGCAAGGCTCACCGCATGCCGGTATCTGAGATTCACCTGCATGAAGTGGGAATGAAGGATGCCATTGCGGATATTGCCGGATGCTGTGTACTGATGGAGATGATTGCGCCGGACCGTGTGTACACGGGATCTTTGCGTACAGGCAGCGGGACGGTGCACTGTGCGCATGGCATTCTGCCAGTGCCGGCACCGGCAGTGGCTGCACTGCTGGAAGGCATGCCGTTTGAAAAGGGAGATGTTGATGGCGAACTGTTAACACCGACTGGGGCTGCACTGCTGAAGCACTTTACAGACAGCTATGACAACCCGCCCCGCATGATCCTGGACAAACAGGGTGTTGGGGTTGGGTCACGTACCTATCAGGAACCGGATGTGCTGCGGGCATATCTTGGTGAGATAAATGATGACGGGGATGTTGTGGAGCTGGCGGCATCCATGGATGATATGACGGGTGAAGAAATCGGCTTTGCTGCAAACAAGCTGATGGCGGCAGGCGCACTGGATGTGTACACCACACCGATCTATATGAAGAAAAACCGGCCCGGAACATTGTTTACATGCATGTGCCTGAAACGTGATGAACAAAGGATGATTGCACTGATGCTCAAGCATCTTTCTACACTGGGAATCCGTTCTTATACTTCCAAGCGTTATGTCATGAAGCGCACCATGAATGAATGGCAGACCCCATATGGGATGGTGCATGAGAAAACGGCGGCCGGTTATGGTACGAAACGTGCAAAGCTAGAATATGAAGATCTGGCCAGGATTGCGGATGAGGCAGATATCAGTCTGTATGATGCACGCAAACTTGTGCAAGTCAGCAAGAAATAAGTAAAAACCGTGAAAAAAATCAGAAAAATAATGCATACGGCATCCATGTTTTGCTATGCTTAATACAGTACAAGGGATGGAGGTTATCCATGGGTTTGTCTGATATGCGCTGGGATGTCATTCTGGGCGGCTTCGGCCTGTTCATGTTTGGCATTAACTTCATGGGCGATGCGCTCAAGGAGTTTGCCGGCGATAAACTGCGGGAATATATTGACCGCTATACTTCGAATCCGTTCAGCGCTTTTCTGATTGGTATTGTGATTACGGTTGTCATGCAGTCATCCTCTGCATCCACTGCCATTACCATTGGCATGGTCAGAGCCGGATTGATGACACTGGAACAGGCAGCAGGCATCATCATGGGAGCCAACATCGGCACAACCATCACCTCCTTCCTGATCTCTTTGGATATTGGCAAATATATCCTGTATGTCATCTTTGCAGGTGCCATGCTTTCATGTTTCTCTTCACGGCGTAAAATCAAGTGTCTTGGCAATATTCTGATGGGGTTTGGCATGGTCTTCTATGGCCTGGATTCCATGGGTGAAGCACTCAGTGTCATCAAGGACATTCCTGCCTTTACGAATGTTGCATTGAAGCTGAGCGAGAATCCGCTGCTGTCACTGCTTGCCGGTACAATCATGACTGGTGCCGTGCAGGCATCGGCTGCTACGATCGGTGTTGTGCAGAAGATGTATCAGGCAGGTGCCCTGAGCTTTCAGGCTGTGCTGCCGTTTGTCTTTGGTGCTAACATCGGCACCACGGTGACTGGCATCCTGGCAAGTGCCGGCGGCAGTACCGCGGCCAAGCGGACAGCCGGTCTGCATACATTGTTTAATATCGTTGGCTCTGTCATGGGCATGATCCTGCTCAAACCGCTGAGTGCTGTCATTCTTAATGTTTCCGCATCCCTTGGCATGAACAAGATGATGCAGGTAGCTCTTGCCCATATCATGTTCAATGCGCTGGCTACTTTGATCTTCTTCCCGCTGCTGAAACAGATGTGTGCTCTGGTACGCAAGATCATTCCGGGCGAAGAACCGAAACGCCTGCAGGTGGATGTGGATCATCTGGATCCTTCTCTTGCCAGACGGCTGCCGGCAGCTGCGTTAACTGCTGCCGAGGAAGCGATTCATTCCATGTCTGATGCCGTTGTGGAGAATGTGCACAATACACGTGATTATCTCAATGGCAAGGGCGGCGAAGAGGAGCTGCAGATGATTGATCAGGGCGAATCCGTGGTCAATGACTATGACAAGAAGATTACAGCGTATCTTCTGGAAATCAGTATGGCAGGCGACCTGTCTCCTTCGGATACATTGGAGCAGCGCACCGATTTGGACAATGTCAAGAACCTGGAGCGTATAGGTGATATTGCCATGAACCTGAAGGAATTCTTCCAGATGATTCATGAAGACCAGAAGGGCTTGTCGCCAAGTGCGGTCTATGAAATCAACCGCATGTACAACCAGTTTGATGAGATGTTTGCCAAGCTGCTGGAGATCGCTAAGAATCACAGTCAGGCTTCGTATAATGAGCTGTTGAAACTGGAAGATGAGATGGACCTGCTGGAATACAATGCCAGAGAATCTCACTTTGAGCGTATGGCAAAGAAAATCTGCACGGCACCAGTGGCTTCTTCGGTATACTGTGACATTCTGTCGAATCTGGAAAGAATGGGCGACCACTGCTGCAACATTGCCCGCAGTATGATGAAGATGACAGCGGATCATACTGGTGATGACAAGCATCTCAATCCGCGTCTGGATGACAATAAGCAGAGATAACGTAAAAAAGATGGCAGAACCTGTGCTGTGCAGGAACCTGCCATCTTTTCGTTTGTAAGCGTCAATATAGCCACGTATAGAAAATAAGGACTGTTCTGAGTATCTTGTATGTGTATCAGGATTCAGAGCAGTTCTTTGAAATTTGAAGATCTTGTGGCAGATCAGCTGCGTATGGCAGGCATCTCTGGATATCTTCTTCCTGAATGCCTCCATTGACTGAAGCTCTTGCCATCTGATCAATCAGCCAGGCAAGATATTTCTCTGAGTTCAGGGAATTCATTCTGGCTGATATTAAGATCGAGAAGTACATGCAGGAGTATTTCGCTCCATGCTTTGTATCAGCGAACAGGAAATTTTTTCTCGCCAGGACAAAAGGTTTTATTCCTTCACGCTCAGCCAGATTATTATCCAGTCCAACCTGCCAGTCGCTCAGATAATACATCAGCTTGTCCCACTGATTCTTTGCGTATGTAATCGCTTTTCCAAGCTTTCCGCTGGTCATGAGTTTCTCATCCATGTAATCCAGCTGATTCCTGAGCTCTTCCCATATTGGCTTCTCTTTTTCCTGCCTGATCCTGAGAATAGTCTCCGGTGATGCCTTGGTTTCATTCAACTGTTTCTCTATACCATAAAGGTTTGAGTATTCATCCAGAAAGCGAATGATGATGCCGAAGGACGGATTGTTATCAAGAAGCTGTTTGATCTCTTCTTTATCTTTCAGGCTGCTATACTTTGCATAGAGATCAGTATAGGCTTCCGCTGCTTCTTCAAATTTTCTGCGGCAGTGTGCGCTGCACCCGGCATGAGCTCTGGCAGCCTCATATTTGTCATATGCCTGATAGCCATCTGACTGAATGACACCATGAAAATCATGGCCCAGGATCTCATAGATAAAGCTGTATGCCCTTGAGACATTATAAAAGTACAAAGCCATCTGCTTTGTCTCGTGTTTTCCGCTCATGGCAAGCCACGTATAGCTCTTTTCTCTGGATCCGTTACGGATATCTTCCAGAACCTCAAGCGATGTTTCATCCATATTGAGAACTTTACATTTTCTCAGATCCTCAGTCATTCGTTTGACGATGGGATCCAGATATAGCTCTGCACACTTCATCAGCCAGCTGCACATTACCTGGCGACTGATTTCAATTCCTCTGGTCCTGAGATCTTTAGACAAACGATAGATGGGAACGGCGACCAGATATTTCTCATACGCAATATGGCTGATTACAGAAGCTGAGGCCAATGAACTCTGAATCGGCTTTACAGGCAGACAGTCTGTATTGCCATGATATGTCACGCAGTTCATATTCTGGTTATTGCATGAATGACATGTATAGTTATGGATTCTTACACGGTGCAGAACATACTCCTCCGGGATATGCTCAAGCCATTCAAAAACAGTAGGAGCCAGTTCTCCCATTGGTTTACTGCATTTTGGATAGTTTCTGTCCTCAAGTTCAATATCCGGTTCATCAATGATGCGGACATTCTTCAGCTTTGCATTCTTGCCATGCCTGTGTTTTTTGCCCGGCTTAACGATAATATCATCTCCAGATGGCTCTTTCTTCTGATCAACAGAAGCAGTATCGTCAATCGCTTCTGCTTCGTTAAACAATGACAGCTGATCTGGTGAAACATGCGAATTGTGTTCATTGTGCTTAATGCCAAAAACTCTGCGTCTCAAAGCTTGATAGTTTTCTTCAAGTGCAGAGTTCTTAACAGCCAGGGAATACGCAAATGATACCAGGGCATCGTGGCTCATATTATCGAGATTCTTTTTGAATTCTTTCTCGTCTATCATTGATTATAGTATACATTCATGCATGCATTTGTGCAACATCATTAAAGCCTCATATATAATCTTTTTTGACAGGCTGAAAAGCACTTTTCTGCTCAATCTTCAGCCCATCCAAAAGCCATCCGAGCTGCTGCTCACTGATCATGACAGAGTGGTTGGCATCATCCTTTTTCCACTTGAAATGGCCTTTCTCCAGACGTTTATATAACAGCCAGAATCCTGTGCCGTCAAAGTAAAGACACTTCAGCTTCGTTCTGTCACGATTACAGAAAAGATACATCGAATGGTCCATTGGGCTCTGGTGCAGCTGTGACTGAATCAATGCGGCATAGCCATCAATCCCTTTTCTCAGATCAGTAACACCGGTCACAAGATAGAGCTTACCGATCTTTTCAAAGGGCATCATAGATCTCTGCAGAGACGAATGATTCTCTGCAGTTCCAGATCAGAAATGCCATCATCATAAGAAACCGGAATGCCATTGAAACTTACTGCCGTCTCAGTAGAATGACTGATAACAACAGGGCATAACTGACAGGTGCTATCATCCTGGTATTTATTCTTAAAGTAGTAAAAAGCCCGTGGCTTCATCCCGTTACGACTGCAGAACTCTTTGACAGACTCATCCGATAATTCAAACTGATTCCAGAGCAATTTCCATTCTTCTTCATTCATAAAACAGGATCTCCTTTACTGCATACAGTATCGGATATCCTGCTATTTATTGAAAGACGGTGTTACTTTGACGCTTACTTTCGTTTTGTGCATTTCAGAACTTTGCCTGCATGTACGGCTGATGGTTCAGTGTGTATACTGTAAAGCCATCTTCATTCAGAATGCCATAGCTGCGGGGGTGGTTCTGTTTGGGCAGGGATATAGATCCCGGGTTTAACAGCCAGATGCCGTCTTTCTGGCCTGCGGCAGGAATATGTGTATGGCCAGAGAGAAAGAGATCCCCTTCTTCTAATACTGGCAGATGATCCGGTCCATAGATGTGGCCATGGCTCATAAAGAGCTTATGGCCATTGAATGGCATGGCACAATAGTCGCTCATGCACGGAAAATCCAGCACCATTTGGTCAACTTCTGCTTCACAATTGCCGCGGACCGCAATGATCTTTTCCTTGAAACGATTCATGATCGGGATGACCTTCTTTGGCGCATAGTCTGATGGCAGGTCATTGCGCGGGCCGTGATAGAGAATATCGCCAAGGCAGAGAATCATTGATGCCTGATGATACGCATATGCCTCTGCCATCGCTTCTGCCCCTGAGAGGGCACCGTGAATATCTGAAACAACAAGCCAGTTCTGTTTGTTCATACCGTTACCTTTCCCTGGCGGTACATGCCGCCTCGTTTGTAAATCGTACCATGCGAACATATAATTGTGAGGTACCAACGGGAGAAATATTATGGAGAAAAAGTGTGTCATCGTCGGTGTTACCGGCGGTATTGCCGCATATAAAGCCTGTGCACTGGTGTCCATGTTAAAGAAGGCAGGCCATGATGTTCATGTTCTGATGACAAAAAGCGCCCAGGAATTTGTTACACCGCTGACCTTTCAGACATTGTCAGCCAATCGGGTCATCACGGATATGTTTTCGGTGGATTATGAGCCGGATGTGCATCATGTTTCACTGGCTAAAAAGGCAGATGCCTTTGTGGTGGCACCGGCAACCGCAGATTTCATTGCCAAAGCAGCCAATGGTATTGCGGATGATATGTTAACAACAACCTTTCTGGCGGCATACTGCCCCAAACTTGTAGTGCCGGCAATGAATACGCACATGCTGGCAAATCCTGCCACCCAGGATAATCTGCGCAGACTGAAAAAGTATGGCATTCATATCATGGAAAGTGATGCCGGCTATCTTGCGTGCGGTGATGTGGGCAAGGGCAGGATGCCTGAGCCTGCAGAGATTGCGGATGCACTTTCCGCACTGCTGTATACGGATAAGTTTCTGGCAGGAAAGCAGGTATTGATTACCGCCGGAGGCACCCAGGAAGCCATTGATCCGGTCCGCTGCATTACCAATCATTCCACCGGCAGAATGGGCTATGCCCTGGCAAGGGCAGCCCGCAATGCCGGTGCAGCCGTGACACTTGTCTCAGGCAGGACGGATCTTCCTGCTCCCTATGGTGTTCATATGGTCCCGGTTGTTTCGGCAAAGGATATGGCGGATGCCGTGCTGTCTGTCAGTGATGGCATGGACGCGATCATCATGGCAGCGGCTGTGGCAGACTATACGCCTGTAAAAACTGCAGATGAGAAGATCAAGAAAGAAGAAGGCGGTTTACAGATTGATCTTTGCCGGACAACGGATATTCTCAAGGAACTTGGCAGGCGTAAACATGAGGATCAGGTGCTGATCGGCTTTGCCATGGAGACAGAGAATCTGTATGCCAATGCACAGAAGAAACTGGTAGAGAAGAACGCTGACTTTATTGCCGCCAATTCACTGCGTGACAAGGGTGCCGGCTTTGGCGTGGATACCAACAAAGTGACGATCCTTTCCAAAGATCATCAGGAACAGCTTGGCTTGTTAAGCAAGGATGATACGGCTGAGGAAATCCTGAAATACTGCCTGAAGGGAGAAAGACATGTTACTGGCTGTTGATGTTGGCAATACAAACATCTCCATGGGCATCATGGAGGATGAAAAGATCCGTGCTTCCTTCCGTCTGATTACCAGAACAGAAAGAACAAGTGATGAACTTGGCGTGATTGTCTATGATCTGCTGGAACGGGCAGGCATTGGTACAGAAGATATTGAGGCAGTTGTGATTTCATCTGTTGTACCAAAACTGATGTATACGCTGACTTCATGCATGAAGAAATACATTGGCAAAACACCGATTGTGATTACACCGCAGATGGATTGCGGCATTGTTCTGAAAGCAGACAATCCCAAGGCAGTTGGGGCGGATCGGATCGTAGACTGTGCCTATGCGTATCATACGTTTCAAAGATCCTGCATCGTAGTTGATTTTGGCACAGCGACAACCTTTGACTATGTTTCTTCTGCCGGTGAATTCCGCTATACAGTTATTGCCCCGGGCCTTGGCATTTCTGCAAATGCATTGACATCCCAGACGGCAAAGCTGCCGGAAATTGAGATCAAGAAGCCTGCTTCTGTGCTTGGCTCCAATACGATCACAGGCATGCAGGCAGGTGTCGTCTATGGCTATATTGGTGCTGTGGAATACATTCTGAAACGGATGAAGGAAGAACTGCATGATCCGGACTGCTATGTTGTGGCAACCGGCGGTCTTGGCCGTGTGATTGCCAGTGAGACAGATGAGATTGATGCCTATGATCCGGATATTGCCTATAAGGGCATCCGTATCATTTATGAGTTGAACAGGAGGAAAGTGTCATGAGAATCTTTGATCTGCATGCGGACTTAGCGATTGCCATCCGTCAGTATCCTAATGAGACAGCCGTGCTGAAAAACCACTGGGACAAGCGCCTTGAAAAAGGTGAAATCATGTACAGTGCTGCGGCATCCTTCTTTGCCGGCAGGGAATCCTGGCAGGATATGATGGATACAGTGACAATGGTGAGAAATGACATCATCGCTTCTGGCCACAAGCCGATGCTCAGCATGGATGATCTGGATCCGGATTCTGATCATGTCAGTTATCTGATGACAGTGGAAGGCATGTGCGGTATTCATGATCATCCCGAAGAGAAGATTGACTGGCTGTATGAGCAGGGCAACCGGATTGGTTCTCTGGAATGGAATGATGAAAATGATCTGGCAACCGGCAACAGCGGGCATGCCGGCAGAGGACTGACGGATCTTGGCAGAAGAGCCATTGCCCGCATGAATGAGAGACATATGGTCGTAGATGTCTCCCATGCCAATGAAAAGACATTCTGGGATATCCTGGATGCTAGTACACGGCCTGTTATTGCGACTCACTCCAATGCCAAGGCACTGTGCTATGTACCGCGCAATCTGACAGATCAGCAGATTGTGGCATTGTGTGACAAGGGCGGCCTGATTGGCTTAAATGCATGTGAAGAATTCATTGCCCAGAAACAGGCCGACCGCAGTGCCCGCACGCTGGCAAAGCATGCCAGATTCATGGCTGATCTTGTGGGTGTCTCCCATGTGGCAGTCGGCTTTGATTTAGGCGGTTATTACAACAAGGCAGAAGGCCATGATCTCTATGATCCTGAACAGGCCCAGAATTTCATTGAGGGGTTGAAAGCAGAAGGATTCAGTGAGGAAGAGATTGCGGATATTGCCTGGCGCAATGTCTATCATTTCCTGCAGGATAATCTGTAAGCAGCTGCGGCTGCTTTTTTCTTTTGGCCAAAAAGAAAACCAGGTTTCCCTGGTCTTCCATCATTCTTATTTCCAGAGCACATCCGGATAAATGCCGGCATCTTTCATGGCCTGGATCTTGGCGACAACACCAGGCTTATCCTGCTGGTAGGTGACACCAAACCACTTGTCAGAAGATGACAGCATCTTGACAGTGACCTTGCCTTCATCAATCAGCTGACCGATGGCAGTCGGAATCACATGCTCGCATTTCATCGGATCTTTCTTGACTGCTTCATGAATGAAGGTATCAAAGATCTTCTCACAGTCATCAAACACAGCCGGTGTAAAGCCCCAGAAATTCATGGAGACAAGCGTATCATCCGGCAGCTGCTTCCACTGATCGCCATCCTTGTATACGGCATGACCGTCTTTGCGGGCAATTTCCTTCACCTCAACAATGTGGCTCAGATTGCCGTTTTCATCCGTGCGGCAGACACCTCTTGTGACTGTACCATTATCTGTCAGTGTGTTCACACACGGATAGCCGACCATGGCATAGTGATTGTCTGCAACTTCATCACACAGATATCTGTACATGACTTTGTAGGCATCTTTGCCATAGAAGTCATCCGCATTGATGATCGCAAACGGCTCATTGACAATGCCCTTGCATGCCAGCAATGCATGGGTTGTGCCCCATGGCTTGACACGTCCTTCCGGCACCTGTACGTCGGAAGGAATGTTGTTCATATCCTGATAGGCAAATTCAACATCCATATGCGGGGCAATCTTGTCCGTCAGTGCCTTGCGGAAAGCAACTTCATGCTCTTTCTTGATGATCAGCACGACTTTGCCAAAGCCCGCTTCCTTTGCATCATAAATTGAGAATTCAATGATTGGCTCACCATGACTGCCAACGCCGTCAATCTGCTTCATACCGCCGTAACGGCTTCCCATTCCTGCCGCCAGAATGACAAGTGTAGGTTTCTTCATATGATTTCAAATCCTCCTGAATTGCACCTTTATTGTAACATGGGTGCAATTGCCCTGGTCATGAATTTCCATAAACCATGTATAATGACAGACAGAGGAAGAATATGAAAGAACTTGTGCTTGCCAGCCGCTCACCGCGGCGCAAAGAAATCCTGTCATTGTGCGGTGCTCCGTTTATCTGCGATCCGGCCGATGTGGATGAAACCATTGACTGCAGTAAACCACTGGCAGATGAGATCGAGCGGCTGTCAGTGAAAAAGGGAAAAACCGTGCTGAAAAGGCATCCGGATGCAGTGGTCATCGGCAGTGATACGATGGTTGTGATTGACAGCAAACCGCTGGGCAAACCACACACCAATGAAGCTGCATTTGCCATGCTGAAAAGTCTGCAGGGCCGCACGCATCATGTGCTGACTGGATTGTGCATTGTATCTCAAGAGGAATGTTACCGGACCGCCGTTTCAACTGCCGTACATTTTCTGCCCATGAATGATGATGAGATTCACGCATACATCGCAACCGGGGAATGCAGTGACAAGGCGGGTGCCTATGCCATTCAGGGCTATGGCGGCAGATATATCGAAGGCATCGAAGGAGACTACTATGCCGTCATGGGACTGCCGCTGCATCTTGTTTACGCTGAGCTGAAGAGAAGACAGATCATATAAGCAGAAAATGCAGCAAGGAGAACATATGCTGCATGGCCATCATGGATATTGCGGATATCAGACCTCTGATTTCGGCAGTACATGATCTTCTGGCAGATCATGGTATTTTGTCTTTGCCACCCAGCATCCATGCTTTGTAACAAGAGATGATAAATATATAACCGCACACAGCTATGAAGGTGAGGCCATTACGGGGCATCCTTCTAAGCAACTGTATTTCCATCGTTCTCTGCAGGATATTTTCAATGTCTGCTTCGATACAGGATTTGTGATCGATGGCATTGCAGAAACAGCCTGGAAAAACAGTGAGATACCGGAAGCGATCATTGTCAGAGCCAGAAAGAAATAAGACAGGTGAGCAGGCGCACGGAATGCCGCTGTACTGGGCCACACGAGATTTCCTGGCGTGGATTGGTGTTTGCATGTTGATTTTACATGCAGGTTTGGGTAGAATAGCAGAGCAATGCCGCTTTAGTATAGTGGTAATACGCATCCATGGTAAGGATGAACGGGCAGTTCAATTCTGCCAAGCGGCATATCAGGAAGATGATCCTCGTGATTGTCTTTTTTTTATATGAAAAAGACATCCGTTCCTGATGAAACGGATGTCCTCGGAAAATGTCTGTATATATTACTTTATCATTTTCAGAGCAAAATCTGCAGCCTCTTTCAACTGTGCGTCATTGGCTTTATTTTTGACATAGAAGGTTTCCTGCTCTGCCGGAATGCCTTTTTCCTGCAGCTCTCTGCGGATCAGATAAATGCTGTGGCGGGAGATCCAGGACGTGGAGAAGATCACTGCTTTGCCAACTTTGGCTGGATCCAGATTGCGGATAAATGTTTTTAAGTGCTTATCAAGCCCGTAGGCATACAAGGCACCGCCGATAAACAGTACATCTGTTTTGTCCTTTAGCTGTGCATCACTGCTGTCAACAGAAACTGCCTTGACCTGCAGGGCATCGGCAATTGCCTCTGCCACAATCTTTGTATTGCCTGATCTGGAATAATATCTGACCGCTGTGTTCATTTCATTACCTTCTTCTTTTACTTTGCATGATCACAATCAACTGGCACCCTGGCATTCAGAATCTTGTAGAGAATGCGGTACAGCTCGTTGGCTTCTTCGATGGAAATCGGAGTGCATTTTTCAACCTGCAGCGGTACATGCACCAGCTTTTGTTTCATGTCTCTGCCTTCTTTTGTCAGATGAATGGTTACTTTACGTTCATCTTCTTGATCACGTTTCCGGGTGATATAGCCCTGTTTCTCCATTTTCTTTAACAATGGCGTCAAAGTGCCATTGTCCAGATGAAGTCTTTCACCAATCTCACCAATGGTCAGCCCGTCTTTTTCCCACAGCACCATGAATGTGATGTACTGGGTATAAGTCAGATCCAGCGGCTTCAGATATGGTGTATAAGCACTTACCGCTTTCCTGGCAGCAGCGTAAAGGGGAAAGCAAAGCTGCCTGTCTAACCGCAGCAATTCATCTGGATTCAGATCTTCCCATTTTCCCTTTTCAATCTCATTCATCACATTCGCCTTGCTGTATTTTTTGTGCTGTCAGCTTACAGCAGTTCTTCCACTGCCTGCCTGACATCCTTCATCTTTTCGGTTGGCTCAAAGCGGCGTACAACATTGCCATTGCGGTCAACCAGGAACTTTGTAAAGTTCCACTTGATCTCTGAATTGTGCTGATAATCCGGATCGATCTTCTTCAGCATGACGCTCATCATCACGGCCTTTGGACCTTTGCCAAAGCCATGGAATGTCTGCTGGCTCTTGAGAAACTTATACAGATCCAGCGCATTTTCGCCATTGACATCGCTCTTCTTCATCTGATCAAACTTTGTGTTGTATTTCAGTGTGCAGAACTCATGCACTTCTTCATCAGTACCCGGTGTCTGGCCGGCAAACTGATTGCAGGGAATATCCAGAATCTCAAGTCCTTTGTCATGATCTGCCTCATAGAGCTCTTCCAGATCCTTATATTGCGGCGTAAAGCCGCATCCGGTAGCAGTATTGACAACCAGAACAACCTTTCCTTCAAACTTCTTCATCGAAACTTCATTGCCATTACGATCGTTTACAGAATAATCATAAAATGTGCTCATCTTTTTCCTTTCTGCTGCACAAGCAGCGGCCGGCTGGCCATAGGTATTATCTAAATAAATTTGATACAAATATATTTTATCAAATATAAATACACGATCAAGAAATCTGCTCAGACGGCAAACAGCATAAAAAGGATGATGGCATCGATGGCTGTACCTGCGGGCAGAAGATTACTGGGATGACACATGTATCCTGTCGGTATGCGTATGAGGATCCATGACAAACAGGAATGGAATCCATGGGGTTCTGTTTGATTCAGATGCTTCACTTCAGAATTTATCTGGCATTCTTTTCAAATCATCTTTCGAGGTGCATAATTGTTATATGTTAAAAATTGCGATTTGCTGTGGAGGCGGCTTTTCTTCCAGTGCACTGGCCGCCCATCTGGAAAAAGAAGTCAGTCGTCTGCACTTGGAGGATCAGGTTCAGTTTATTTTTATTCCGATTGTGCATCTGTTGGAACGGATGAATGAAGTGGATATTGCGATGGTCTGCCCGCATTGTGAGTGGAAGGTAAGACAGGACGCAAAGAAGTATACGATTCCGGTGGCAGTGATTCCGCCGCGCTTATATGGGTTGATGCCGGTGCGTGATTTTGTGGAGGATGCACAGGATCTGATGGAACTGTGGAAGAATGGCACGCCCAATGTGGTGACGTTCGCGGATGAGCCGCGTCCTCTTGCCGTCAAAAGAACCGTTTCACACCGCAGATGGCTGCGGAATGAAACGGCTGATTTTAAAGCATTAGGGAAGTGATGATGTTTTCGGCCTGACGAATGCCGTCAACGGCACTGGAAACAATACCGCCGGCATATCCTGCGCCTTCTCCGCATGGATAGAGTCCTTTGCAGGAAAGAGAGGTGCCATCCTCATTGCGCAGAATACGGATGGGTGAGGAAGATCTGGATTCCATGCCGACCATGATACCCTGGCTGATAAAGCCGGGTATTTTTTTATCAAAATGGACAAAGCCCTCTTCCAGCGCATCATTGACAGGCTTTGGAAACTGACGGTGCAGATCTTCCAGGATGATACCGCGCGGGAAGGAGGAAGGAATGACAAGGTCTGAGGAGACTTTGTGTTCCAGATAGTCTTTGATATTGGAGGCGCCTGCCTGATAGCCGGGATGGAAGGCAGTTTCTTCCAGCTGCTTCTGGAAGGCGAAGCCATCCATCGGGGAACCATGGTCAAAGTCCTTACTTGGAATCTGGACAAGAATGGCACTGTTGGCATTGGCACCATCTCGTTTGGAATAGCTCATGCCATTGACTGCCAGTGTGTTTTCCGTGGTGGAGGCAGGAATGACGACACCGCCCGGGCACATGCAGAAGGAATAGACGCCTCTGCCATTATTTGCGTGATACGTCAAAGAATATGAGGCAGGGGACAGCGCTGGATGATTGGCATATCGGCCATACTGATTCTGATTAATCAATTGCTGAGGATGCTCCACTCTGACACCGGCTGCGAAGTCTTTTGGCACCATTGTAATGCCTTGGTCAAAGAGTGTGTGATAGGTATCGGCGGCACTGTGGCCGGCAGCCAGGATGACATAGGGAGAAAGAAATGTGCCATGGTTTGTTTCAATGCCTGTGACCTGTCCATTTTCAACTTTCAGACTCTGCATGCATGTTTCAAAGCGGACTTCACCGCCAAGCGCGATGATCTTTCTGCGGATATTGACGACCACTGTTCTCAATACATCTGTGCCTAAATGCGGTCTGTGCTGCCAGGCAATGGCAGGATCACCGCCGGCTTCCACCAGTTCAGCAAGCACTTTCTGTACCCGGATATTCTTCATGCGGGTTGTCAGCTTGCCATCTGAGAATGTACCGGCACCGCCTTCTCCATACTGGACATTGGAAGATACATTCAGGATGCCTTTGGTAAAGAAGTCATTCACATCCTTTGCCCTTTGTTCAGCCGGCTTGCCACGTTCAATGATGATCGGCCTTAGGCCGGTTTCTGCCAGCAGCAGGCCGGCAAACATACCTGCAGGACCAAAGCCAACAACAATCGGCCGTATATCAGACGCAACAGGAGCAGGGTTCTGATAGATTTCCGGCTTTCCTTCACTGACATCTTTCTGCTTCAGATACCGGTGTTCATTTCTTACTGTGGCAAGGACAGTGTAGCTTTCATGCATTTCATCTTTGCGTGCATCCAGTGATTCTTTTTCAATCTGAAAGGATTGGATATCTTCCTCTGTACAGTGCAGTTTTTTTGCAATTTGTGTTTTGGCAAGTGACTGTCCAATCGGGCAGTATACCTGGTGGATTCGCAGCATATGTATTCTCCTGAGCCAGAATTATAGCGCATCTTTTGTGCCAGAGATGAGAAATTCGCATTATCATATCCCAACTTTGACAGTTTGAAGTAATGAAAGTGCTAGAAATTCCGATGAATATTGGATTTTCCAGCACTTTTTGCGTTTTGATTTTTGTAGTATGTAGGGGCCTATCCGGACGTCTTTTTGAATTTTTTTCTGAGGAAACCGGCCTTGTATCTCTTCTTGTCTAATCCTGCATTTGTATAGTTCTCGAGGGCATCCAGTGTTTTACTTCCTTTGTAGGTTGAAAGATAATACATTCCATCATCTGCGACATTCATATTCTTCAGTGTGGTAATCAGATTTCTGGCCGTGATGTGTGTGCCTCTGTCATCCAGGCTGCAGCTCAGCAGACGATAGACAAGCAGAGCTGTGTAGCACACCAGGAAATGTGCTTTGATTCTTCTCTGTGCACTGTGGTACACAGGCCTTGATCCAAAGTTTGTCTTCATCACTCTGAAACAGTCTTCAATCATGTAGCGCTTGTGCATAATGTTCAGTACATCTTTCACATTGGCATCTGTCAGATTCGTCGCAACGGCATAGTAGCCATCGTACTTCTCTTCTTCATCGATTCTTGCCTGATCCAGGTCATAGCTTACTTCTGCTTCCTTTCCGTCCTTGTCCTTGGCGATACGCTTCAGGAAACGCCGGACGTCATTCAGACCTTTCTTGATTTCTTCCGGATCCTTCATCTTGATCATCTGTTTTGCACGCTCGATCTGTCTGTTTCGTACGGCCCGCTGGTACTCCATCATTTTCCTGGAGAAGGTGATGATTACAACCTGCTCCAGAGTTCCCTTGGCTTTGACTTTGCGGGAGCTTCCGTTCTGTAACTGCTTGTATTCAAACAGTCCAAGATCAATTGCTTTGTCTGCTGGAATAACTTTGTATGCAGTGTCATTGTACAGAGCCAGATTCTCAGGATTGCGGTGCTCAAACTTTTTCATGAAGCTGATCGTTACGGGTTTGTCATTTGACAGGAGCCTGTAGTTTTTATCGTTGAAGACAACAGCCTTCACTTCTTCAGAAAGCTTCTTTACTGACTGCGTCACAATGAAGGATCTGCCGCCCATCGCATTGAACTGACGGATATTGTAGGAGCCAAGTCCGGCATCTGCACAGTAAATGATGTTGGATTTCTCAAGAGCCGGCAGGATCTTCTTCTCCAATGGTACTGCAGTAACCTGCTCACTGGTGTTGCCGGAATGCAGGCACATCGTGATCGGAATACCGCGCTTGTCCATGAGCAGTCCCATTTCCACAATCGGATTGGGACGGTGCTCTTTACTGACACCATATTTTCGAAGCCCATAGGACAGCAATTCTCCTGTCACTTCATCGAAGATGTCTTCATCATCCTGCTCGGTCTCACAGTAGAAATTGGTGCAGTCATAGTAGACCACAGACGAATCACGGGGAATGACATGGCTGCTGTTCTGATACAGCCATTCAAGATAAGCGTCAGTATTGTTCTCCAGAATATCAAGAAAGCGCAGGATCTGATGATACTGGATGTCAGGCTGCTCAAAGAAGGAATCCAGATGATCACACGTGCCATACTTGGAGCAAGGATCCAGAATTCTGCTGTATGTAAGGAACTTATTGATCTGGTTATAGTCGAACGTATCACGCCGATCGGCTGTATGAATGTTGAAAAATTCATTCAGGCGCAGCTGATTGTAAATGTACTGAAGATAAAAGTAGCCAATGTTCTTCAGAGAAGAGCGGGAGGCGTCATCGGAAGTCTGGTCAACTTTTTCGTTGAGATCAACAGAGATCTGAACAGACTCTTTTCCCTGCCTGGAATCTTCATTCATCCTGGCGATCAGCTGCTTGCAGTAAGCAACGGGATCATCAGTAGTCTTGAGAAGCTCAGAATGCTTGCCCAGCTTTTTCACATTCTTGGTAGTTGATTTGCCATCAGTCGTACGGAAACCCATCTGAGCATAGTAGGTTGGATCTTTCAAACGCTTATCATAGTAAAGTTTCATGCCTGCATACCTTCTACAGGACTATTGTACCATAAAACATACAACACATACAACATAAAAATACAAGAAATTTGACAAAAATAGACAAAGAAAAAGCCGCAGTCATGCGGTTTTCGAGAAATTCTATTCAAAGCAAACTGTCAAAGTCCCGTCCAATCGGGCAGTATACCTGGTGGATTCGCAGCATATGTATTCTCCTGAGCCAGAATTATAGCGCATCTTTTGTGCCAGAGATGAGAAATTCGCATTATCATATTAGTGGAAATTCATAACGGGGTTCACTATCATGAAAATGGTGATAATAAGAGGAGGAAGAAAAATTTCATGGAACGTTTTGATTATCAGGTAACAAATACGCTTGGTATTCATGCCCGTCCTGCCGCAATGGTTGCCCAGGCCTGCACAGATTTCAAATCTACAGTGACAATTGAATGCAATGGGGCAAGTGCTTCCGGACGTGATGTCCTGCAGATTCTTGCCCTGCATGCGGCAAAAGGCAGCGTGCTGCATTTCAGCATTGAGGGCGAGGATGAAAAGCCTGCTTCTGAAAAGATTCAGGCAGTTCTGAACGAGCTGAGCCCGAAGGATAAGCCGGTATCGGTTCTCAAGGTTGCTTTCTTTGGCACCAAGGATTATGACCGTCTGTTCTTTACAGAGCTTTCCCGTGATAAGGGTGAAGGTACCTATAATGTTGATATTCACTACTTCAATTCCCGTCTGACACGTGAAAGTGTGCATCTGGCAGAGGGCTATGATGCCGTATGCATCTTCGTCAATGATGAGGCTGACCGTGATGTTGTGGAACAGCTGGGCAGCTATGGCGTCAAGCTGATTCTGCTGCGCTGCGCCGGTTTCAACAATGTTGATCTCAAGACGGCCAGGGAACAGGGCATTACCGTTCTGCGTGTGCCGGCATATTCTCCATATGCCGTTGCGGAGCATGCCATGACCATCATCCAGGCTGCCAACCGCAGAGTTGTCAAAGCTTACAACCGTGTCAAGGATAATAACTTCACGCTGAATGGCCTGCTTGGCGTTGATCTGCATAACAAGGTTGCCGGTATCATGGGAACTGGCCGTATCGGTCAGATCATGGCCCAGATCTGCAAGGGCTATGGCATGACAGTGCTTGGCTGGGATGCGTATCCGAATGCCAAGCTGGAAGAGTCCGGCTTACTGCATTATGTAACCAAGGAAGAACTGCTGGAAAAGTCAGATCTGATTTCTCTGCATGCACCGCTGATCATGGGTGAGGGCGGCACGTATCATCTGATTGATGATGAAGCGATCTCTCGCATGAAGGATGGCGTTATGCTTGTCAATACAAGCCGCGGCGGTCTGATTGATGTGGACGCATTGATCAGAGGCCTTCGTGCCAATAAGTTCCATGCCGTTGCTCTGGATGTCTATGAAGGTGAAGATGACAATGTCTATGTCGACCACTCCGATGATATGATGCAGAATTCCATTGTGGCAAGACTGACGACTTTCCCAAACCTCATTCTGACATCTCACCAGGCCTTCTTCACACGTGAAGCACTGCAGGCAATTGCGGCTGTTACGATGGAGAATGCCAGAAACTTCAACGAAGGTCTGCCATATGGCAATGCCGAAGTGAAGTAAGCAACTGTATTTATATATAAATTTGAGGCATAGTGCAAACGGTGCTTCTAAAAATCATAGCAGATCAGAGGACTTCCCCTGATCTGCTTTATTCGTTCTAAGAAGGAAATAGTTACTTTTGAAATGCAGAAAAATTGCTGATGGATATTTGAAGGTTAGTATTATCCTATGCGAGATAAAACATTAGGGCCTGTAACAGTTGCTAATGAATTAGCTCTGTTATGGGCCTTTTTGTTTTCTTTTGTATTATCTTTACCAAGACTTATTCAACAGAGTCATTTCTATGCATGAATGGTTTATATCAAAGCATTATTAAAACAGTTCTTTGCCTTTTCTTATATTTCAGATCATTTTTTGCTCTATTTTCTGATCAGCTCATCATATTCTGAGGAACTGCAGCCATTCGTCGGAGTCTCCAGCTATGGTATTTACGCAGATTATATCCCAGACATACCATAAGAAATTCCATTTTCACGGTTTTCAATCCTCTTCTGTGGAAACGGTCAAATCCCATATCTTCTTTGATTGCTGCAAAAGCTCCTTCTGCCTGTTCGCTGCGCATTACCTTCAGCTTTATACCATGTTCTGTATCCAGTTGTTTTCTGGCTTCTGCTTTCAGCTCTTCTCCAACGACATTAAGTCCTACTTCCTTGTAGCCTTTCTTGTTTGTTTTCATAAGGCATTTTTCTTTCAGCGGACAACCTTCGCAATGTTTTGGCTCTGTATATTTCTGCGTTATGGATAGATTGCCTGCCCGGGTAGAGGCATAGATGTCCCCTTCATATTGGTCAAATGTTCTCCCATTCGGGCAGATCCGGTACCCATGTTCGTTCTTTTTCCAATTAACAAGATTGTACGGATTTCTCTTTTGAAAAACTTTATCGTGCTCTTTTCCATACATGTTAAATTTCTGGACGAGATCGATACCGTGGCTGATGTTATACAGGTAGTTGTCATATCCTCCATATCCGGCATCAGCGACTGGTTTCTTCGGGTAGAATCCATACAGCGTATGGAATCTCTCCATGAACGGGATCCAGGTGACGGTATCACCCGGTGTCTGATAAATATCACTGTTAATGATCAATCCACCAGATACAGCAATCTGGCAGTTATAGCATGGTCTTGTTATACCGGAGCGATTGTAGTAATCCCACTTGGTAGCCATAAATGTCGCATCATGGTCAGTCTTTGAGCAACTGTTCCTGCTGCCCATGACAGACAGCCAGTACTCATATGTGGTAAGACGAATCGCATAGTCCAGAAGCACATCATACCGCTTTTGAATATCGGATTTGCGATGACCCTTTCCATACTGGAGTTCAATGTTATCGGCAACCATCACATCCATCAGCTTCTGAACAATATTCCAGATTTCTAATGCGTTATAACGGTCTTTTATCTCATATTGGTATTTGTAAGACAGATTCAAAGAGCTGATCGCCTTGGAAAGGTCTCTGTACAGATTGTTGCGTGCATTCAGAATTCTCCGCTTGTACACAAAAGAATTTTTATGAGCATTTGCCTCAATCTTTGTTCCATCCACAAACTGCGTGTTTGGATCAATACCTGTCTGATCAATCAGCTTCAGATTCAACTCTTTCATAAGATCATCAATAGATACCGTCAGCTGATTCATAACACGTGAGAACGCCATTTTGCTTGGTGCTTCCCAATTGGACAGATCGATAAATCTGATATCCGTACGGCAGTGCTGGACAATATCAGTCAGGGAAAAAATACGGTTCATGTAAGCAAACAGAAGAACTTTGACGAGCATTCCTCGGGAGTGACTATGCGTGTTATTTGAACGGATCGGTTTAACAAAGCGATTGAAATTAACTTCCTTCACCGCATCCAGAAAAGAGAACAGCATATCAGAATGAGGTACACGAATCATTGTGCTAAGTGGCAGGGCCAGCTGAACAGCGTTATAATAAGAGCGCTGATCGTGTCCTGCAAAAACGAGATCAGCATTTTTCATACTCATATTATACATGCACGCATATAATATATCAATGATAATATATGGATATTTTTCATATTTTTCACATGAATAAATCGGCTTCTGGTTTGCACTGATAGATATACAGCGAAAATATGTGCAAGCGCAAAAAAATGAGCTGTAACAGCTTACTCAACTGTTACAGCCCCTTCAGAAAAATAATAAAACAGCCGTTGGGTAAGCAAACTCAACGGCTGTAAACATTCAAGGGATAATATTTCTGGAAGTTAAGATTAATATGCCCTTTGAGGTAGAAATAATGGTTGCATTCAGCTAAATAATATAGTTTTAAAACATAACTATTATTATAACGAATTGTGTAATAAAAATATATGCTTGTTTTTTTACGTCATACCAATATGATAACTGTAGGACAGGAATGTGAAGAAAAATTGTTTGCTGAAAACAGTGAACAATAAGGTTATCGTGTTCGCTGCTGAGTCGAGAGATTTATTAGTGTTCTTCTTGAAATCTTGTGAAGCAATATCAAGCCACCGAAAAATATTACATATTAATTACTGAAAATTGCACATTGCTTGCAATATAAGGCGAAATATGCACGCTAGGTTAAAGCAAAATCTTTGGTAAAGTCACAATTCTCCCTGTTATCAAGAAAAGTGAGTGATGCATCTGTTGCACGTCAAATATAGTCAATTTTGATAATAATATAGTGAGAGTTCGTGATATGAGAAGTGCAGAATTAACAGCGTTCACTGTACTTCTTAGACAATATGAAAACGTTTATGTACGAAAAGGAGGCTGACTATGTCAAGTACAATTAAAAAAATCTTTTCCTCGCTAATGGTCCTTACTTTAGTTCTTCCACTAACTGCTTTAAAGGTTAATGCCGCATCTGATGAAAGCAATAGTCCTGTATTCGATAATGAAGGTTTGCAAGGTGATAAATTTGAAATTCCTACTTTACAGTTAGGAGAAAAGCAAAGCCATGAGGTAGTTCTTTCAAATGGTGAAGTGGGAATTATTACTGTTGAAAAGGTTGCTGATTTTTCGGATGAAAAATCAGACATTGATCATCTGATCTTTTTTGGATGGAGTCCTTGGCATACGAGAGCAAATGTGACTAATGGAACATATAAAATAAATGTTGTTACTGCTGCAGCGAATGCTGGGTTTACGATTGATATTAGAAATTACAGAATTACAGCTGCATATGATCCATGGCACTTTGTTGTGATAACGAGTGTTTCTGGCTCGCTATCTCTTGACTCTTCCACCAAAGCAACTTATTTTATGAATTTTAGTATGGCGATACCGTGGGTAGGCGGTCCAAGTTGGACCGGTGGAGTTCAAGCAAGAATTGAAGGCCGTAATTTAGTAACCTACTGGAGTTGAATGAGGTAGTTCTAATGAAAGGTACAATTATCGTAACGATCATTTTTATCATCGCTGTTATTGCACTGATTATGAATTTCAAGAGAATTATCAGATGGTTAAAGAATATCAAGTAAGTATGTCTTCATGACATCTTCAGAAAGTCAGTGTTATTGAAAGGCAGATTATTCAGAACAGGGAAGGATGACTTCTTCCAGTGCTTTGAGTTTCTGCTTTTTTTGCGGAACGCTATTTTCAAAGATTTAGTTGATGAGGCTGTAAACACCAAAATATCATGAGCTATATGCCTCATAGAGGTTAATTGGCATTTTAAGCTTTGGGATCTCCGCACAGGTAAATGGAATCTGTTCAAACATTGTTTCCATGTATGCTTCTGATTTCCATTTGCGCATGTCCAGCCTGTACTTTAAATATTTCTTCATGACGATCCAATTCAAATAACCCTGGAGATGTCTTGTGCTGATACCATGTTTCTGCCTGATCATGTTTTTTAGCTCAGAGTGAAGCTCGTTTACTTCAGATACTGTATTGCCCTTTGGTGTTAAATAACCGTTAGATGGAATAATGTCACTGTTGAAGTGATTATCGCCCACGAAAGTTTGAATGCTATGGCTGTCATCACTGATAATTGTTGAATGCGCTGCGAAGTGAGAGCTGTATTGATTCAGAATTTCTGCACTCTCTCTGCCTAATCCTCCAATTTTAAAGAGAATATTGTCATGCTCATCAATAGCTGTTACCAGGCAGATCTTGTGATGGCTGGTGCCAGGTAAAGCACGCTTGGTTGAATGACGGCGATGCTTTCCACGCTGTTTGCTGAATCTTGGCATTTTATCCTTCCTGGTCCCTTTCAGGTTGATTTTGGTATAAGTAGGATCCAATTCAACATTTCCACTTAAGACCACATTATTCTGAATCTTTGCTGCAGCCTGATATAACTTGTGACGCATGTTGAAGCAGGTAGTAACTGATAAGCCTGTAGCTACACTCTGCTGAGTCAGAGTCATTCCGTTAAGCTCGCCAGAGATAAAAGTAGTCCAGATATCAAAGCTTGTTCTGGAATGAGTAAACATCGTACCTGTTGTTGCCATAAAAACAGATTTGCATTTTTTACATCTGTATTTCTGACGATTATGTGGGTTAAAGCCATTCTTAACAAAGTGAGTTGAACCACAATGAGGACATTTCTCAACATGCAAAGAGAGATTCTCGTAATTTGTTGTCGTACAGTTTACTTTCTCTCTGAATAGCTTTTCTAAACCAACACGAATGAATTCAATTTCGACAGGAGATAAAGAATTCAGGAAATTCTGATTAACGAGCATATCATCACCTCAACTGAAGTCATGATAAGTTATAGATATTAACTTGATGTACTTGTTCGGGTACATCAACTATTTATTTGAAAATAGCGTTGCGGAAAAAAGACTATACTGAGGACAGAGGATAGCGTATATGAAAACAAAATTATCATGGCAGCAGTGGCTCACCATCATTGTGTTTGGCCTGATCGGCCAGCTTGCCTGGGCTGTCGAAAACATGGAATTCAATCTGTTTCTGTTTAACAGGATCGGCGGCAGTGCCGGTGACATTGCAGCTATGGTTGCCTGGAGTGCTGCAGTATCTACCATTGCCACGCTGGTTGGCGGCATCATTTCTGACCGCATGGGACACCGGCGGTATTTCCTCTGTATCGGGTATGTTGTCTGGGGTATCATGACAGCATTGTTTGCATTGATTTCCAGAGAACATACGGCAATACTTTTCCCGGGAATGTCCACGGCAAAAGTGCTGGCAATGACAGTCACGATTGTGATTGTCATGGACTGCATCATGTCCTTCTGCGGATCACTTGCCAATGATGCCTCCTTTAATGCCTGGGTGACAGAGACAAGTGATGAAACCAACCGCGGCACCATTGAAGGCGTGCTGAATGTATTCCCGTTGCTGGCAATGTTAATTGTGGCTGGTACGGGCAGTATTCTTTCTTCACTGCTTGGCTGGCCGGCATTCTTTGTGGTCATTGGTGCCAGTGTCAGTGTGGCAGGATTGTTAGGACTGTTATTTGTACCGGATACAAAACCTGTACAAAGCAAAGAGAAGATGAACTTCTGGGAAAGCATCATCTATGGCTTCCGTCCATCCGTCATCCGTGAAAACGCAAAATTCTATCTCTGCCTGCTTGGTATCTGTATCTTCAATATTTCTGTACAGGTATTCATGCCGTATCTTCTGATTTATCTGGAAAAGACACTTGGCTTTGGGAATGCTTTGAGCGGTCTTGTCATGGCAGTGATCATCATCTTTGCCAGCATCTGCTCTCTGGCAGTTGGCAGACTGGTGGACCGCTATGGCAAACGCACACTTGCTTTCATCAGTATATCTCTTTACTGCATCGGTTTGTTTGCGGCAGGCTTTCTGACATCCGTGATTCCATTTATCATTGCCGGCATCATCATGATGACAGGCTATGTATCCATTTTGATCTTATTCTCCAGCGCTATCCGTGATGAGACGCCGGTCGATCATGTCGGCATGTTTCAGGGAATCCGCCTGCTTGCCTATGTACTTGTGCCGATGATCATCGGACCGATGATTGGCAGCGGCCTGATCAATGCGGTCAGTACACAGACGTATGTCAATTCCTATGGAGAAACGGTGCTCTTACCAGTTGGCGTTCTGTTTACAGCAAGTGCTGTTGTGGGGCTGCTGCTGTACTTCTTTGCATTCCGTTTTCCAAAACAAACAAAAAAGGCGGCAGATGCGAGGGTGCTGAAAAAGTGCGGTTATCGAATAGCCGATTATGCATCACTCATTAACCTATGAGCTGCTTGGACACGGACATCCAATCCAAAATGATAAGCGCGTAATCCTAATCAATGAGTATGCGCTTTTTCTGCACATTTTGGTTGAAATACATGCATGCATGGTATACAATGTGTCTATACTCCGGAGGTGTCTTTATGCTCAGAATGATTGATATGCCCCAGTTGGATCTTGGCTCTTATAACGAGCTCTATGATATTCTGATCCCTGGAGATTACTTCTGGCGCCAGATGAACGAAACGATTGACTTCTCTTTTGTTGCTAAAGAAGTTCAGAACAACTACAGCGACTGTATGGGCAGAACTGCAGCTGATCCGGTACTGCTGTTCAAATATCTGCTTCTTAAGACCGCACGCAAACTCAGTGACCGTGATCTGATTGAAAGAGTCCGATATGACATGGAAATGAAATACTTTCTGGGCTACAGGCCTGAAGAAACTGAATTCATTGATCCGAGCCTGCTTACCAAATTTCGCAGAACCAGACTCAAGGATACCGATCTGCTGAATGTGCTGATTGGCAAGACTGTTGAAATCGGGAAGAAGAAAGGAATTATTCACGATCACGAAAAGATCATCGTTGATTCCACTCATACCAATGCACTCTACCAGCATATTTCTCCGCGTGAGGAACTGATCAGGCGGGCAAAGGAACTGAGAAAGTCTGTATATGCAGCGGATGAAACCATGAAGGACAGAATGCCGAAGAAGCGGGAAAGCAGCGGTCTTCTGGAGGATGAAATCGAATACTGCAAGGAACTGCTGGATCTGATCGCTTCAGATGAGCGGCTTCAGAAGATACCGGATATCCAGGAACGTCTCAACTACCTGAAAGAAGGAGTTGAAGACACGAGAGAACAGCTGGAATTTTCCAGAGATCCGGATGCGAAAGTGGGACATAAGACTGCAGACACTTCCTTCTTCGGGTATAAGACGCATATTGCCATGACCACGGACAGAGTCATTGTGAGTGCAGCAGTGACAACCGGAGAGAAACATGACGGAAAGCAGGCGGCAGATCTGATTGAGAAAGCAGAAAACGCAGGAGTAACCGTAGACGCTCTGATTGGTGATGGCGCATATTCCGAGAAAGACAATATTGAATACACCTCAGAAAAAGGAATTAAGCTGGCATCAAAGCTGAGTGAGAATGTTCTGCATGGAAGCCGGGAGAAAGAGTTTGAGTTCAACAAGGATGCCGGGATGTATGTATGCCCGGCAGGACATATGGCAGTCAGAAAAAGCAAAGGCGGTCAGGAGAAAGCAGCGAATGGTTCTGATACAAAAGTAGTTACCTATTTCTTCGATGTAGAGAAATGCAGAAACTGTCCTTTGCGAAACGGCTGTTACAAGGAAGGTGCGAAGTCTAAAACCTACTCGGTAAAGATCAAATCAGATACGCATATTGCTCAGATGGATTACATGAAATCAGATGAATTCAGAGAACTATATACTGAGCGATACAAGATCGAGGCTAAGAATGCGGAACTGAAGCAGACCCTCGATTATGGAAATGCCCATGCGTGCGGAATGAGCGGAATGACGATACAGGCAGCAGTATCGATTTTTCTTGTGAACCTGAAGAGGATAAAAACACTGGAAACCAGCGTTAAGGGAGCACCAGATAAGGAATAATCCTTTATGACCCGCACGATATTCCATTGAAAAGAACAAAATCCCGGCCAGTATCAGAACCGGTCAGGATTTTCATCCAAAATTCCGTTTACAACCCCTACTTTGTCAGCAGCCTCGCAGATGCCGCCCGTAAAGCTTAGTGATTGGAAGGATCCTTGCCCTCAATGAAGGCTCTGACATCAGATGCCAAAGCATGGACATTATCCTCACCAAGATAAATCATATGGCCGGAACCATATCCCTTCCAGAAGGTTCTGTCCTTAGGCAGATGATCATGGTCAAGGGTATGGAAGACAAAGCCGAACTCCGTACACAGATCAAACCAGCCGTTGGCAAAGAAGGCACGCATGCCAGGTCTGCGGTCCATGGCTCTGCGCAGCTGCTCACCGGTTGTGCCCATTGGTGTTTCCTTGTCCCAGTTTTTCCAATAGTTGGCAAGCTGCACATAGGTACGGTCCAGTTTGACATTGAGTCTTGGCAGAACATCGCCGGTTAAGGCAGCATAGAAGTAAGCATCATAGCGGTCTGCTGTGGCATCATCTTCTTCGCCCTTATTGCGCTCTTCCAGCTGCGGCAGCAGCAATGGTCTTGTCACACGGCCGTCATAGCGGGAGACGGCTTTGCCATCTTTGCGGCATACTTCGGAGCGGAAATCATCATCACCGATGCGCAGATCGCGTGCTTCCAGATATTCTCTGGACACACCTGTGTAATAGCAGACCTTTTCGATGATCTGCTCTTTTTCTTTGTCATCCAGGGATTCACCTTTGTAGAGTGCCAGCAGGTAATCATGATCCGCGAAGGCTTTGGCTTCTTTGACAAACTCTTCAACAGACTGGTCTGTTGGATGATGGTGATACCAGTTGACAGCTGCGTAGGTAGGGAAGCCGATAATGCTGGATTCTACCGGCAGGCCCTGGCCAAAGTACTGACCACAGGTGATCGTGTTGCCGATCATGACGACACCGTCAAAGGCGATGCCATAGGCACGCTCTTTGCCTTCACTGGCAGCAATACCGACAGCAGTTGCTGTTCTTGTGCAGCCATAGCTTTCCCCAACCAGATACTTCGGCGAAAGACCGCGGTTGTACTTCCGGCACCAGAGCTCAATGAAGTTCAGCAGTGCTTCGGCATCCTGCTCAATGCCAAAGAAGTCTTTCTTCTTATCCTGATTCAGCAATACGCCATAACCGGTGCCAACCGGATCAATCAGAACGAGATCGGCAATGTCCAGCAGGCAGTCCGGATTGTCGATGACTTTCCAGGGACCGAATGCGGAAGGACGGTCGGGCTCACCATAGCTGACTCTGCGTACACCCAGGAAGCCAGTATGGACATACATGGAAGAACTGCCAGGGCCGCCATTGTAGCCAAAGATCACCGGTCTGGTGCTGGCATCTTTGACATCAGAACGAAAATAGGAATACGAGAAAATAGATGCGACGGCTTTTCCTTCAGAATCATAGAAGACATTGTCTTCAGATACAGTCTTGTAAGGAATCTTCTTGCCATTGAGTTCAATGGAACCTTCGGAAGTGAAGCGGGCTGGCTTGAAATCATCCTGCTTCATGCTTTCAGTCTGATACAACATATCTTGCCTCTTTTCTATGGGCTTCATTATAGCAAAGCGGGCAACAGAATGGAAAAGATACGATTTAGCAGTTAGAACATTTAAATGCCAGAAATAAAAATACCTAACATGAAATAGAGATTTGAAATACTAGCATAAATAAAAATAAAAAATTTAGCACTTAACTATTGACAGTGCTAAACAAGTGATTACTATTATGGGTGTAAGAGGTGAGAGCCTCAGGGAGGTAATAACATGAGATACGCACCTGAAAGAAGTTTGTTTGAAGATATGTTCAATGAGTTTGGCCTGAATTCCACAGGTCTGATGAGAACAGATGTCCATAAGAAGGATGGCAGCTACAGCTTAGAGGTTGAGCTGCCGGGATATCACAAGGATGATATCAGAATTTCTCTGTACAATGGTGAGCTGACGATCCGTGCACAGCGCAATGAGAGCAAAGAAGAGAAAGACGCCAAGGGTGAAGTCATTCATTCCGAGCGCAGCTATGGTGCCGTGAGCAGAACGTTCTACGTCGGTGATCATGTGAAGGAGAGCGACGTACATGCGTCCTATAACAACGGTATTCTGACTGTGACGGTTCCTTCCGCTGAGAAGAAAGAAGCCGAAGAGAAGAAGTATATTGATATCCAGTAATCAGTAAAGAGAAGTTTGATCAGTAAAGGAGATGATTGCAATGAGGTTCATGCCGGATGTGAGAGATGATTTTGATCTGTTTGATGATGTCTTTGACAATGGGTTTGATGTTCCGATGTTCAATCAGGAGCCTGTGCTGAAGACAGATGTGGTTGAGAAAGACGGCAAGTATATCATGAAGACAGATCTGCCGGGCTTTGCAAAGAATGATGTCAAGGTAACACTTGAAAACGGTACATTGAGCATTCACGCTTCCCGCCATGAGAACAAGGACGAGAAGGACAAGAAGGGCAAGGTGCTGCGCCGTGAGAGAAGATACGGATCCTACAGCCGCAGTTTCTATGTAGGCAATCAGGTGAAGGATTCCGATGTCAATGCGTCCTACAAGGATGGCGTGCTGACAATTGAATTGCCGGCAAAGGAAGACAAGAAAGAGATCCCTGAAAAGAAGTACATTGCCATTGAATAATGGTATTTGCAAAGTGCCATACGTCCCCACAAGGGACGAAAGGGTCTGCCCCTTGAGGCAGTAAAAAATATACAAAACAAGGTGTTCTGGATGATTTTCCGGAACACCTTTTGTTTTTCTGTTTAGTTTTCTGTGCTGTAGAGGTCGGCCAGATTGAGCAGAATCTCAACATTCTTTGACATGGACTGTACCGGTACATACTCGAAACGTCCATGGGCATTTTCATATCCGGCGGAAAGGTTAGGACATGGCAGACCGCGCCATGACAGTGCAGAGCCGTCCGTGCCGCCGCGGAAGGCCACCTTATGCGGTGTGATGCCAGCCATTTCAATGGCTTTGACCAGGTTTGGAATCATGAACGGAACTTTCTTAATGGCTTCGCCAAGATTGCGGTACTGGATGGAAATCTTAATGGATGCGGCATTATTGCCATATCTTCTGTTGATTTCTTCCGTGATCTTTTTCAGATATTCATTTCGCTGATTGAAGATTTCGCTGTCATGGTCACGCACAATCATGGTCAGTACAGCATGTTCACAGGTTCCGTCAAAGGAAATCACATGGTAGAAGCCTTCTCTGCCTTCGGTATACTGGGGCTTTTCAAACTTCGGCAGCATGCCCATGAACTCTGCACCCATATCCACGGCATTCTTCATGATGCCTTTGGCAGTGCCGGTATGTACGGATAAGCCAGTAAAGGTCACAATGGCTTCGGAGGCATTGAATGTTTCATCTTCATAATAGCCGCAATAGTCACCATCCAGCGTATAGGCAATCTTCGCCTGAAATCTGTTTAAATCCAGATCTCTGGCCAGACCGCCGACTTCTTCATCCGGCGTAAAGGCAAAGGCAAGCAGATTATGCTTTCTTTCCGGATGATTGACGAGGTATTCAATCATGGTCATGATGGCCGCAATGGATGCTTTGTCATCACCGCCCAGCAGGGTGGTGCCATCTGTCAGAACAAGATCCTGATGGATGTAGTTTTTCAGATTGGGATAGTCAGATACCTTCATGACAATATTCTTTTCTTTATTCAGGACAATGTCTGAACCATCATAATTCTCAAACACCCATGGCTTTACATTTTCACCAGAGGCATCCGGGGCAGTGTCCATGTGTGCCACAAAGCCGACTGGCATGCCTTCCTCTGTATTTGCCTGCAGCCACGCATAGACGACACAGTGCTCTTTGTCATAGTACGTATCCTTGACACCAATGTCCTGCAGTTCCTGATACAGCATCTTTGCCAGGTCAAACTGGCATGGCGTACTGGGAACGGTGCCAGTATGATTGGCTGACTGTGTATTGACTTTTGCATAGCGGATCAGCCGTTCTTTTACTTTTTCATCAAATGTATTCATTTTCTTTCTCCTGCCTGCCATTATACACACAATTTTTTATCGCCAGGAGTCAATTCAGGGGTGAAATCCGACCGCGGTCAGAATAAAATGTATCTGAGAAGTGAAAGGGGTGGTTTTGCATGGATAGTGGTGCCGGTCACGAACGAAGAAAGCAGAAAATAAGCACACGCTCCTCAGACCACCCGAATTTCTGATCACATGACAATACGTGTCTGAAGCGCTGTGCCGGTTTTCTGTATGCATGCAGTACATGAATACAGGAGGAAAAAGAATCATGGCAGGAGCTGTAAAAGAAAAAGATAATGAAATGACAGCTGTGCAGTCGATTGCTCAGCTGGTCCGCAGCGGTCTTTCTCCAAAGGTGATCAAGGAGAGACTGGATGACTATCACGCCAATGATATTGCCGATGCGCTGGATATTCTGCAGCCTAATGAAAGGGCTATTCTGTATCGGCTGATGGACGTTGACAGTCTGTCAGATGTGATGGAGTATTCGGATGATGCGGATAAGTATCTTGAAGAGATGAATCCGCGCAAGGCTTCGGATATTCTGGCTCACATGGAGCCGGATACAGCCGTGGATTTACTGAAGAATACAGATTCACGTTCCAAGGTTGTCTGGCTGGAATTGATGGATGAGGTGCACCGCAACAATATCCAGCGGCTGGCATCGTATGATGAAGATACCATTGCATCCCGTATGACAACCAACTTTGTAACATTGTCTTCCTCACTTTCCATCAAGGAAGCAATGAGTTCTCTGGTCAGGCAGGCGGAGGATCATGACAACATCTCACAACTGTATGTCGTAGATGAAAAGGGTATCTACTATGGTGAGATTGATCTGAAGGAATTGATTCTGGCCCGCCAGGATGAGAAACTGGAAGACATTGTTGTGACAGAGTATCCGTATGTGTATGCGGATGAAAGGATTGAAGACTGTCTGGAAAAACTGAAGGATTATTCCGAGGAATCCATTCCGGTACTGTCAGATGAAAACAGAATTCTTGGTGTGATTACTTCCCAGGATGTGGTTGAAGTTGTCGATGATGAGATGGGTGATGATTATGCCAAGCTCGCTGGTTTGACCGCTGAGGAAGATCTGCGGGAACCACTGAAGGAATCTGTGCATAAACGTCTGCCATGGCTGGTATTACTGCTGGTGCTTGGTCTGTTTGTATCAAGTGTTGTTGGTCTGTTTGAGACAGTTGTAGCTACTCTGCCAATGATCATGAGCTTCCAGTCCATGATTCTGGATATGTCCGGTAACGTCGGCACCCAGTCTCTGGCTGTAACCATCCGTGTATTGATGGATGAAAAGCTGACCGGCAAAGATAAGCTGCATCTTGTCCTGAAGGAAATGCGCTGCGGCCTTGTCAATGGCATGATCCTTGGTGCTTTGGCCTTTGTTGGCGTCGGTATCTTCATCATTCTCTTCAAGCACTATACACCGGCTCATGGCTTTGCCATCTCCGGCTGTATCGGTATTTCTCTGATGGTGGCAATGCTGATCTCCAGTGCTGTTGGTACAGTAATCCCGCTGTTCTTCAAGCAGATCGGTGTTGACCCGGCCGTTGCGTCCGGACCGCTGATCACAACTGTGACCGACTTGGTTGGTGTTGTGACATACTATGGCCTGGCATGGCTGCTGTTGATTGAAACCATACATGTAGCATAGAAAAGAGGCTGCTGGGAAACCTGAAGCTGGAAAGCTTAAAGGTTGCAGCCTCCTTTTTTGTTTCTCACCTCATATACACTTAACATTGCACCTATGAATAAAAGGGGCATTTCATGAAAGCTCGTATGCATTTTTTTGAGATCTCCATACAAGCACTGTAATAGTTAAATGAAAATGTCACCTTTCTGATTTTTTGAAAATGTCACCCTTTTACGGGATGGATATCAGTATTTGAGTAGAATGCCTCATTGGAGGTGTTCTATGAAGAACGATAAAGACAAGTCCGGAGCGTTGAAACTTCTGATTCAGAAGCAGAGCGATCCACATATCACTTACCAAGAGATAACTGAGAAAACTGGTTACAGTAAGAGACAGCTTATACGGCTTGCGGGGGAGCTGAATGAAAAGGATATGCAATCTATCCTTGTTCATGGTAATACCGGCAAGAAGCCAGTAACGACTGCCTCCGACCAAGAAGTCAGTTACTTAGAAGAATTCAAGAAAGCATATCCAAGCATTACCATAGCACAATTCAGAGATATCTACCGAGAGGATGTAATCTGGGGAAGAGATCCTGAGAGGAAAGGAGATGCAGCGAAATATGGACTGAAGGATAGAAGTAAATCTTGGTTCAGAGATCTTTTCGTACGAGAAGGTTGGAAGTCACCAAGTGCCAAGCCGATTCGAACAGATGGTTCGCATGTATCGCATCCAATTCGTAGGCCGAGAGACCGCCGCGGAGAGCTGATCCAGATTGACGGCACTCCATATGATTGGTTTAACGATGGCAGAGCTTACGCACTGCATCTGGCAGTAGATGATGCAGGAACCGAAGTGCTCGCAGGATGGTTCATGCCTACAGAGTGTACCAGAGGATATGCACGCATGATGCGTCTAATCCTTGAAAAGTACGGTGTTCCGATGGCAACATATTCTGACAAGGATTCTGTCTTCAGAAGTGTTAAATCCGGAAAGCCGTCACAGTTCGCGGACATGCTTGCCCGTCTTGATATCAAGATGATCTTTGCCAATTCACCACAGGCTAAAGGACGTGTAGAGCGGTACAACGGCACTGCTCAGGGACGCCTTCCGAATGATATCATTCGATTCCATATTCCACATAACTACAACACGCTGAACCGCTGGTTTAATGAGAAGTACATTCGTTATCTCAACGCAAAGTTCTCATTCCCGGTTCTGGATCCAGTCGATGCATTTCGTCCGCTTCCGACAGATTTTGATTATTCTGCCGTGTTCTATGCGGAATATCCAAGGACCATGAGAAACAATATGTTTTCGATGGGAAACTCATTATATGAAGCCTTTGACGCTGATGGAGTAATGCTCGAAATCTATCAGAAGACACCTATTACTGTGAAGATTGATGCCTTTACTGAAGAAATGTACATCAATCGATATGGCAAACACTACAAATGCGTAAAGGTGGGCGAGCGTAGAAGAGATCCGATCTATGAAGCGGACAGTCAGAAGGACGTACAGCGCATCCTCAGTGTTCTGGAAGATCATAGAAAGTAGTATTCGTGACAAAACAGTAACAATTAACAAACGGTGACAAAATCAAAAAATCTTAACAATCTCCATACAAGCACTGCAAAGACTTCTGTCAGGATATTGCAAAATAAAAAACACTCGCCGCATTTTGAAACGAGTGTTCTTGGGTTAACAGTCAATGCTATCCGTTAACTTACTGACATTGGATCTTCTTCCGCTGTTTTTATTTGTGGGTGAGCTTTTCCATGGCAATGACTGTCTTGGTGGATTCAAGTTCATTGCCGTGCAGGCCTCTGTCTTCATATTCAATCTCACCAGACTGATTGTCATAGGGGTCGCTGCGCCACCATTTCTTAGCTGGAGTGAATTCTTTCTGGAAGGCGTTGTTGGCAGCCATGCGGAAAGGATCCAGATTGCCAAAGTAGAACTTCTGCCGTTTCAGATTTCCTACCCGGAAGGCAGAGCCGCCAAAGGAAGGATCCGCAAACAGCCACCCGTATGGCTTGATGTAGAACATGGCCCAGTCATGGTTGCCGGCACTGTCAGGGGTGACATAGAGACCGGACTGCCAGTGGGCAGGAATGCCAGCACAGCGGCAAAGCGTGATAAACAGCAGTGCCTTGACACCGCAGTCACCAATCCGCTGGGTGGCAGAGTATTCATTGATCAAACCCAGTGTCATGTATTCTCGCATGTAGGCATATGTAATGTTCTCCGTGCAATAGCGGTAGAAGTTCCATGCCTTGCGGTACGGATCTGTTTCATTGCCGGAAAGTTCTTCGCATAACGCTTTGATCAATGGAGAAAAGACAATCTGCGGCTGCTCTTCTTCGATATCAAAATCTGCAGTCTCTGTGCTGATGTGCTGATCTTCATGATAATTCACGATCGAATCGTATTCATATTCCACAAAGAACGGATGATTCTCTTTCAGATCTTCCTGGAAGGAGATGGTGCGGCTGAGACTCTTTGGATCATCAATGAACGCATGCTCGCTGTGATCCAGAATGCGGATATTATGCATATTCATGCATTCTGCTGGAATGGGAAGGTGGACAAGTACTTTGCCGGGATGGAAGGCTTCATCCTTGATTCTGATTTCTGTCCGCAGATGAATGTGGCGGCCTGCCCAGCCTTTTTCTGCCATTTCATCGGCATTGTCTTCCAGCAGTTTATTGTGTTTTTGCAGAGGACTTCCCACTGCTTCGGCAATCTCTGGCCATACTTTCTGCATGGACGCAAAGAAACGGGATTGCAGATGCACTTTGCCATTGATATAGATCCAGTCGGCTGCCTTGCTGTCTTCATAGTGATGCAGCTGTGCCATCGTAAAGGATGGAATTTCTTTCTGCACAAGGGCCAGTGCCTGTTCTTCATCATATGGGTAGGCTGATGGCAGGCGGGAAAGAACTTCCCGTTCTGTCTCCAGACGGTCTTTCATGCATTGGGGTGTATAGGAATCCTGCAGATACAGCAAAATCAGGCGTTCTGCTTTGTTAAAATCGCCGGCTGCCTTGGCTTTGGCAACATCTTCCGGCAGCGGAAAACGCAGGGAAACAAGTTTTTCGAGCATAAAACATCTCCTTTTCGGAATATCATACACTTTTTCATCAAGCTTTCACATTTGTTTCATCGTTTGTGCACAGCATGCTTGTACTATATGCTTGTCAGATGAGAAAACATCTGCAAAAATGATTTCTTTTCCTCCCTGAAATGAATCATGATTGGAGAAAGATCCTTGTGCCAGCATGGATCTTTTTCATTTTTCGAAGAAATGTTTCAGATTCAGATCGCATAGTGGACAGGATATGCATACATGATAATATTATGGCATTCTGCGATATATGGGGAAGTTTGCGGATTGGAGGGTTTTTTTGTATGACGCTATTTTCAAATAAATAGTTGATGTACCCGAACAAGTACATCAAGTTAATATCTATAACTTATCATGACTTCAGTTGAGGTGATGATATGCTCGTTAATCAGAATTTCCTGAATTCTTTATCTCCTGTCGAAATTGAATTCATTCGTGTTGGTTTAGAAAAGCTATTCAGAGAGAAAGTAAACTGTACGACAACAAATTACGAGAATCTCTCTTTGCATGTTGAGAAATGTCCTCATTGTGGTTCAACTCACTTTGTTAAGAATGGCTTTAACCCACATAATCGTCAGAAATACAGATGTAAAAAATGCAAATCTGTTTTTATGGCAACAACAGGTACGATGTTTACTCATTCCAGAACAAGCTTTGATATCTGGACTACTTTTATCTCTGGCGAGCTTAACGGAATGACTCTGACTCAGCAGAGTGTAGCTACAGGCTTATCAGTTACTACCTGCTTCAACATGCGTCACAAGTTATATCAGGCTGCAGCAAAGATTCAGAATAATGTGGTCTTAAGTGGAAATGTTGAATTGGATCCTACTTATACCAAAATCAACCTGAAAGGGACCGGGAAGGATAAAATGCCAAGATTCAGCAAACAGCGTGGAAAGCATCGCCGTCATTCAACCAAGCGTGCTTTACCTGGCACCAGCCATCACAAGATCTGCCTGGTAACAGCTATTGATGAGCATGACAATATTCTCTTTAAAATTGGAGGATTAGGCAGAGAGAGTGCAGAAATTCTGAATCAATATAGCTCTCACTTCGCAGCGCATTCAACAATTATCAGTGATGACAGCCATAGCATTCAAACTTTCGTGGGCGATAATCACTTCAACAGTGACATTATTCCATCTAACGGTTATTTAACACCAAAGGGCAATACAGTATCTGAAGTAAACGAGCTTCACTCTGAGCTAAAAAACATGATCAGGCAGAAACATGGTATCAGCACAAGACATCTCCAGGGTTATTTGAATTGGATCGTCATGAAGAAATATTTAAAGTACAGGCTGGACATGCGCAAATGGAAATCAGAAGCATACATGGAAACAATGTTTGAACAGATTCCATTTACCTGTGCGGAGATCCCAAAGCTTAAAATGCCAATTAACCTCTATGAGGCATATAGCTCATGATATTTTGGTGTTTACAGCCTCATCAACTAAATCTTTGAAAATAGCGTTGTATGAAAAAATGGAAGAGGCTGTCCGAAATATTTTTAATTGTTCTTGGCTGTTTTCTGCTATTCTGTTCTTTTTTCTATTGTGAAGGAAAATCAATCCTCTGATCTGATGAATCAGGACATTGCCAGGGATATCCACAATGATACTGGCAAAAAGGTGCTGGTTGTCTGTTCTGGAGCAGCCGGTGATCTGGACGCCCAGTTTGAGCTGAATGCTATACAGGATACTTTGTACCGGCAGGGAATTGGCTATGAAGCTGTGTATCTCAGGGATGCGTCAGATGCGCTTGTGCAGCAGGAATTGCAGGAAAAAATTGATCATGGCATGCAGGGCGTGATTGTCTGCGGTGATCCGGCTTTTACGCTTGCCTGCCATGAACAAACCGGCTTTTTTGCCAGTCTGCCGGTATTCTTCATGGATATGACAGACCAGGATCTTGCCCGTCAGCAGGTGCAGTCCAATCCGCTGTTTGCCGGAATCTGTGACAGCAGTCGGCTGGAAAATGCCATTTCTGCATTTGCACATATTCTGCCAGAAGCAAGCTGTCTGACCGTCATTACCGACAGCAGCGGACAGGGACTGAGGGATCAGAAAGATCTGCAGGAAGCCCTGGGTGAGAGAGCGGATGCCAAAGTGCACCTGCTATGTTGACTGGCTGCAGGAAATGCTCAAAAAGTATCGGATTCCACCGCATCTTTTGAAGACTGAGATCACCGAAAGCATGTTTATGAACAATGCCCAGGAGTCTGTGCGCCTGTTTGACCAGCTGCACAAGATTCATGTAGGCCTGATGATGGATGATTTTGGCACTGGCTATTCTTCTTTGAGCTATCTTAACTGGATTCCGTTCAATACGATTAAGATTGACCGTTCGGTCGTGACGACATGGCTGCAGCCAGGCCGCCAGGATGCGATGAACGATTTGATTTCCATGGCCCATCATCTTGGCCGCAGTCTGGTAGCGGAAGGTGTCGAGACAAAGGAACAGTATGAAATCCTGAAGAAACAGGGTTGTGATTATATCCAGGGCTATTATTTCAGCCGGCCGATTCCGGCGGATGAGGCAATTGCATGGCGCATCGGAGAATCCTGATGCGCTTTTTTGATAGAAAGTGAACGTTGTGATGGTATCCGGACATGTTTATACTTGTAATACAGAGGTTAAAATGAAGATAAAACCAATGGTATGGCTGACGAAGAAGGACGTTACAGGTTCTGCAGACAAGGATCAAAGAGGTGCTTCATACTGGCATCGGAATGGGCACAGACACAAGAAAAACAGTCAGTCCAAGAGATCAATAACAGGAGGAAAACATGGCAACGATTAAGGATATTGCCAGGATTACCGGCTACAGTATTGGGACCGTATCCCGGGTGATAAATCATCATCAGGATGTTTCCGATAAAGCAAGAAAAGAGATTGAACAGGCGATCGAGGAGCAGGGCTATCAGCCCAATGCCAATGCCAAGCTGCTCAAACAGACGCATACAAACAGTATTACCGTATTCATCAAGAGTACATGCAATATCTTCCTCAATGGCATGCTGGAGACTATTCAGAGCATGCTGAAACAGGCAGGGGAAGAAGTAAAAGTTGTGTTTATGGATGAAAACAGTGATGAGGTTCTGGCCGCAAAACGTATTTGTCATGACAATCATCCGCGCGGCCTGCTGTTTTTAGGTGCGGATCTGGATCATTTCCGCCATGAATATGAAGAAATGGGTGTGCCAGGCGTACTGGTGGCCGCTGATGGCAATGGTCTGCATATTGACAGCCTGTCTTCTTACTGCACGGATGATGATGCCGGGGCAAGGGCAGCCGCAGAATATCTGATTGACCATGGCCACCGTCACATCGGTCTGCTTGGCGGTGTGGATCCCGATGTGCAGGGACAGGTTGCCTATAAGCGTTATCATGGCCTGAGCAGATGCCTGAAGGAGCACAATCTTTCCTTTGTGCGCAGCCGGCAGTATTCTCCCTGTGAATTTTCTCTGGAGGGCGGCTATGAAGCCGGCAAAAATCTGCTGCATACATTTCCTGAAGTCACTGCCGTTTTCTGCATGAGTGATACCGTTGCCATTGGCGCCATGCGGGCATTCTCAGAAGCAGGACGCCGCATTCCGGAAGATATTTCTGTTATTGGATTTGATGGTATCGATTATTCTCAGTTTACGGTTCCACGTCTGACAACTGTATGTCAGGATACAGAGACGATTGTGCGCAGCAGTGTCAATGATCTGTTAATGCGGATCAAGACAGATGCCCCTTCCCGCCACAATATGGTGCCGTTTCACATTGTGGAAGGAGAGAGTGTCTGCCAGCTTTCAAAGTGATTTCACGGTAAGACTGTCTTTGGCAAGCTGACAGTAGCTGTCGGCATTCTGCTGGATGCCATTGATCTCTTCTGCTGTCAAAGGACGCATCACTCTGGCTGGTACTCCTATGATCAGAACTCCTTCAGGATATTCTTTATCCTGGGAAACAAGCGCGCCGGCGGCCACAATGGTATTTGCATGAATATGGGCACCATTCATGATGATGGCACCCATGCCAACCAGTACATTGTCATCAATGGTGCAGCCATGGATGATGGCACTATGGCCAACTGTAACATTGTTCCCAATTGTGACGGGATGGCCCTTGGAGCCATGCACCATGACAAGATCCTGAATATTTGTGTTGGCACCAATGGCAATAGGCGCCATATCCCCACGCAGCACGGCATTGTGCCAGATGGAACTGTTTTCCTGTATGGCAACAGATCCTGTCATAACCACATTCATGCCGGTATAATATGCATGCATATACTTTCACCTCTTCCTTTTTACCATCATAATCCATGCAGTCCGATCTGAAAACAGATGGCGTGCAATGATTGTCCTGCCAGAAAGGTATAGGAAATTTTTATATCTGCTGATTATTTTCTTGTATTTTTCATCTGCCGGTTTCTTTCGTAAACTATGACTAACAAAGCGAAGAAGGGAAGAGTAGACAGATGTCAAAGCATGACAGAGAGGTTCCTGCATTTGGTGAAAGGGAACTGCGGCGGCATTGATTGAACATGGTCCTGGAGCTGCCTGGCTGATATGTAGGTCAGGACGGGGAATCCCGTTACAGATTGCGAGTATTTCTGGTTTCAGCGTACTTGAAGAGGAAGTGGCCGTGAGGTCATTTTGAAGTAAGGTGGTAACGCGCAGACAGCGCCCTTATTGACGGGAGTGCTGTCTTTTATTTCCATTGCTTTCCGCTTCTGTCATAGTTAAATGAAAATGTCCCACACGTGATCAAATGAAAATGTCCCATTGATTTCATGTTTCTTCCGAACTAATGCATTCATCTGGAGGTGATCCAGATGAAGAAGATCAAAGACAAAGTCAAGGCTCTGGAATTACTGCAGCAGAGGGATTCAAACCCAAAGATTACATGCCAGTGGATAGCTGATCAATGCGGTTACAGCAGGAAGCAGATTGAACGATTGTCTGCCGAAAGAAAGGAAAAGGATACGTCTGCTATCCTAACTCACGGCAATACCGGAAGAAAGCCGGCAACCACTGCCTCCGACCAAGAGATCAGGTACCTTGAGGGACTTAAGAAGACGTATCCGTCTATCACCATAGCACAATTCAGGGATATCTATCTGGAAGACGTCATCAGAAACAAGGATATGGAAGCTGACGTGGTGAAGTATGGACTGAAGGAACGCAGCAAATCCTGGTTCCGTGAACTGTTTGTCAGAGAAGGATGGAAGTCCCCTGCAGATAAACCGATCAGAATGGACGGCTCCCGCGTCACACATTCAACGAGGCCTCCAAGAGCACATATGGGAGAACTGGTCCAGATTGATGGAACTCCTTACGACTGGTTCAATGACGGAAGAGACTATGTACTGCATCTTGCAGTGGATGATGCCAGTACCAGAGTGCTTGCAGGATACTTCATGCCTGAAGAATGTGCACGCGGATATGCCCGTATGATGAAGCTTGTTCTGGAGAATTACGGTATTCCGGAAGCGCTGTATTCGGATAAATTCTCAGTGTTTCGCAGCGTTAAGGCAGGTACACCGACACAGTTTGCCAGAATGATGGATAAGCTGGGAGTAACGATGATCTTTGCCAATTCTTCCCAGGCAAAGGGACGTGTGGAACGCTACAACGGCACCGCGCAGATGAGGCTCCCGAATGATTTGATTCGGTGGAAGATTCCTCATAACTATGACCTTCTGAATGACTGGTTCAACAGGAAATATCGGCTCTATCTGAATATGAAATTCTCATATCCGGTGAAGGATCCGAACGATCTGTTCCGTCCAATACCCGCTGACTTCAACTCTTCGAAAATCTTCAGAGCTGAGTATCCGAGGCAGATCAGGAACAACGTATTCTCAATGGGAAACAGTCTGTATACAGCAGTAACAAGCGATGGAGAGGTAGTCCGCTTCAATCAGAAGCAGAGTATTACAGTATATGAAGATGCGATCACTGAAGAGATCTACATTGAAAGATATGGAAAGCATTACACATGCATGAAGGTTGGGGAGCGGAAGCGCGACAGAATCTATTCAGTTAATAACGAGAAAGAACTTCAGAAAGTTCTCAATGAGATGGCGGAAGAAAAAACTAAATGATTGTGATGCATCAAAGTTTTATAACAAGATGGGACATTTTCAAAAAATCTTAACACCATTGCTTTCCGCTTCAAGAAAAATAAAGGCTCAATCCCAAAACCTGTTGATATGACGCCATGTGGGACGGAGATATAGTACGAATATAAAAATGGATCTCGTATAATTGTGTGTACCCAAACATACAAGATAGGAGATCCATATGAATGTTAACACACAGCCGCTTATTCAGGAAGAATTACTTGATACCAGATCAGACGATCTGCGCTCCGATGCACATGATCTGATTGATTCAATTTCTGATGTGCAACTCCAGAGTGGCATTTTAACATTCTCATCAGGTCTGCCATCCTTTACCCAGGTTGGTATGCCGGAAACGGCCGTTAAAGAGATCTCTGTAGGCACATCATCCAGACCTGCCAGGCGCAGTGTCACTGAATATTTCTTTAAGGGAAAGCTGAATCGTCTGAACGGACAGCCGATTTACTGCAGCTGCTGTGGTCAGGAAATGGTGTATAACGGCACAACTGAGGTTGACTTGAAACACATTCCTATGGGAGGTATCTATACTCATATCGTTGTATCCAAGCAGAGAGCACTCTGCCAGAATAAGAACTGTCCGGTCAGTACTTATACAGAACCACTAGATTTCAAGGCTCAGGGACATCTGATTACAGCTGCTCTTGAGAACTATACACGCGATCTGCTTCGCTTTGGACTGACAATGAAGGAAATATCCATCATTACCGGTTTAAGCAAGAATACAGTCAAGGAGATCGATAAGAAGCGCCTTCAGGAGCTGTATACCGTTAATGGTGAAGGCAAGGAACTGAAGAAGCCTGCAGAATGCCTGGAGTATCTTGGCATTGATGAATTTCTTCTTCATAAAGGCCATAAATACGCTACGCTGATCATGGACCTGAACAGCGGACATGTGCTGTACCTTGCCTATGGCAGGAAGAAACAGACTGTAAATGACTTTATTGACTGGGTCGGCAGCGACTGGATGAAGAACGTGAAGGCTGTGGCCTGTGATATGAACAGTGACTTTGAAGAAGCCTTTAAAGATCGCTGTGAATGGCTGGATATTGTCTATGACCATTTCCATCTGGTCAAAAACTTCAATGACAAGGTGGTATCAGAAGTCCGTAAAGAGGAACAGAAGCGCCTGATAGAAGAAGGCAATACAGAAGCTGCCAAAGCTCTCAAAGGCTCTAAGTATGTTCTGATGACAAGTGCTGAAACAAGAAAGCAGAAAGAAAAAGATGCCAAAGCGGGCAAAACCATTGCCCGTGGAAGCGATCTGTTCAAGAAGCCGGAGGTGAAGCAGAAAGCAGGCGTTGAAGAAGAATACAAGAAGCTATTGGATGAAAACAAGCTGTTCTTCACCATGGATCTGGTAAAGGAACAGCTTGATAAAGCATACAAAGCAAATAGCGAAAGAGGCATGAAGATTCATATTAAACGGATCATACGCACCTGCAAAGCAACAGAGAACAAGCATTTCATATGGTTTGCCAAGCTGCTGGAGGAACACATGAAAGGAATTATCTCTCATGCAAGAGTCCATATCTCATCCGGCAAAGTTGAAGGAACCAACCAGATGATAAAAACATTGAGACGCAAAGGATACGGCTATCCAGATGATGAATATTTCTTCCTGAAGATCATTGATGCCAGCAGGAAATTCTCATGACCTCTGGGTACATCTATCAACAGGAATTAGGACTGAACCAAAATAAAAGAGGAGGAAAAGAAAAGCGCTATGAAAAAGAATGTGATCAGAACTATTACAGCTGCTGTGCTGGCAGCATCTTTGGCAGGATGCGGCAGTGCTTCCACAGCCGCATCTACCAGCAGTGCATCTGCGGTAAGTGACAAGGTGATCAGAGTGGGTGCTTCCGCAACCCCGCATGCCGAGATCCTGAACAATGTTGTCAAGGATGTCCTGGCTGAGGATGGCTGGACGCTGGAAGTCACGGAGTTCACAGATTATGTGACGCCGAACACTGCCCTGGAAGAGGGCTCTCTGGATGCCAACTATTTCCAGACACTTGGCTATATGGAAGGTCAGAATGAGGACAAGGGCATGCATCTGGCGGCTGCAGTTGGTGTGCATATTGAGCCGATGGGCATCTATTCTTCCAAGATTACAAGTCTGGATGATCTGCAGGATGGTGCCGAGATTTCCCTGCCGAATGATACCGAGAATACAGACCGCGGCCTCAGAGTTCTGATTCAGGCGGGACTGCTGAATGATCCGGGTACAGATGGCAACCTGACTGAGACTGACTTCAATGGCAACAGTGAACTCAATCCACATAACTACAAGATCACACCAGTAGAAGCTGCCCAGGTTTCCCGTACACTTGATGATGTTGATATTGCGGTTGTCAATGGCAACTATGCGCTGGAGGCAGATCTGCCTTCTACACATCCTGCCATCTATGTCGAACAGTTTGATGATGAGACAACCGTTGTGCGCACAAACTTCATCGTCGTGGAAGAAGATCAGCTGGACAGTGACAAGACAAAGGCACTGGTCAAGGCGATCACATCTGACAAGGTCAAGCAGTACATTGAGGATACCTATAAGGGCTCTGTGATTCCGTCCTTCATTAATGCAGAAGGCAATCCAGTCACTTCTGACTGAGAGCTGCATTAATAATTCTGGTCCTGTGGCAGTTCTGCCATGGGACTTTTTTCTTTATTCTCCTGCCAATCTGATTAGATGCATGAGACTGTGCTATAGTCTCAATCTATAACTGATGATTGCTTTCTGGTATTTGTGGAAGTATTGCATCACAGAAAAGGGAAGGTATACTAGGAACCATCAAAGGCAAGGAAGGGAAGAGTAAACAGACGCCAAAGCATGACAGAGAAGTTCCTGCATTCGGTGAAAGGGGACTGTGGAGGCACTGATTGAAGATGGTCCTGGAGCTGCCTGGCTGATATGTAGGTCAGGACGGGGAATCCCGTTATAGATTGCGAGTATTTCTGGTTTCAGCGTACTTGAAGAGGAAGTAGCCGTGAGGTTATTTTGAAGTAAGGTGGTAAAGCGCAGACAGCGCCCTTATAGGAGAAGGGTGCTGTCTTTATATATTTGCCAGTATCTTTCCGCTTCAAGCAAATCAAAAGAGGAGGAAAAGAAAAACGCTATGAAAAAGAATGTGATCAGAACTATCACAGCCGCAGTGCTGGCAGCATCCCTGGCAGGATGCGGAAGTGCTTCCACTGCAGCATCCGGCAGTGCATCTGCAGATTCATCTGACAAGGTTATCAAGGTTGGTGCTTCATCTACACCGCATGCCGAGATCCTGAACAATGTTGTCAAGGATGTCCTGGCTGAAGATGGCTGGACACTGGAAGTCACAGAATTTACTGACTATGTCACACCGAACACTGCTCTGGAAGAGGGCTCTCTGGATGCCAACTATTTCCAGACTCTGACATACATGGAAGATCAGAATAAGACCAATGGCCTGCATCTGGCTGCTGCTGTTGGTGTTCATATTGAACCGATGGGCATCTATTCTTCCAAGCTGACAAGCCTGGATGATCTGCAGGATGGTGCTGAGATTTCTCTGCCGAACGATGCAGATAACCTAGACCGCGGCCTGAGAGTACTTGTACAGGCTGGTCTGTTGAAGGATCCTGGCACAACAGATTATGTCACTGAGTCCACATACAATGGCAACAGTGATCTGAACCCGCATAACTACAAGATCACACCGGTTGAAGCAGCTCAGGTTTCCCGTACACTCGATGATGTCGATATCGCTGTCATCAATGGCAACTATGCCCTTGAAGCAAGCCTGCCTTCCACACATCCTGCCATCTATGTTGAGCAGTTCGATGATGCCAAGAAGATTGCCCGCACAAACTTCATCGTTGTAGAAGAAGATCAGCTGAACAGCGAGAAGACAAAGGCACTGGTCAAGGCTATCACATCTGACAAGGTCAAGCAGTACATTGATGATACATATAAGGGATCTGTCATCGCATCCTTCATTGATGAGAATGGCAACCCGGTCACTTCTGACTGAGTCTTACATCAATCATAAGCATTTGTTCAGGAGTCCTGTGCTCCTGAACATTTGTTGTTTCAAGGAAGGAGTAAACAATGATCGATCTGGTAAATGTACAGAAGAGCTTCGGTGATAACGAAGTTCTCAAAAACATCAATATTCATATCAACGACAAGGAAATCTACGGCATCATCGGTCAGTCCGGCGCCGGCAAGTCCACGCTGCTGCGCTGCATCAATGGCCTGGAGGATTTCCAGTCCGGCACGATCACAGTAGATGGTCAGAAGATTGACTGCCATAACAAGAAGCAGCTGCGCCTGCAGCGCAAGGACATGGGCATGATTTTCCAGAACTTTAATCTGCTGAGTCGTCTGGATGTTTATGGCAATGTGGCGCTGCCTATGCATTTCTGGGGCATTAATCCTAACAAGCCGGAGAACAAGGCAAAGATTGAACATCTGATTGAGCTTGTCGGCCTCAGTGACAAGGTCCATGCCCGTCCATCTGAGCTTTCCGGTGGTCAGAAGCAGCGTGTTGCCATTGCCAGAGCACTGGTCAATGATCCTAAGATCCTGCTTTGCGATGAAGCAACCTCTGCGCTGGATCCGCGTATTACCAACGGTATTCTGGAACTGCTGAAAAAGATCAACAAAGAGATGGGCATTACGATTGTGGTTGTGACTCACCAGATGGAAGTCGTCAAGCAGATCTGTGAAAGAGTTGCGTTTTTGAAGAATGGTGTTGTGCTGGCAGAAGGCAAACCAGAAGATCTGTTTGTGCGGCCGACTGAAGATATCCGCCGCTTCCTTGGTGAAGAAGGACAGCATTTGCCAACAACTGGTGTCAATATCCAGTTGTTCTTTACAGATGACAGTTCCAAGGAACCGGTCATCACGGAAATGGCCAGAGAGCTTGGCATCGATTTCTCGATCTGCTGGGCAAAGCTGGAAGAATTCCGCACCGATATCTACGGATCACTTGTCTTGAATATTAGCGAAAAAGATCAGGACCGCGTCGCTGCCTTCCTTAAGGAGAAAGGCGTGTCCTGGGAGGTGCTGAAAGCATGAGTATGTCATCTGTTTTGTGGCAGGGCACACAGCAGACCCTGTACATGGTATTTTTCTCCACACTGGTCGCTGTCATCGTCGGATTCTTCCTGTCGATTGTACTGACACTGACTGCACCGGATGGATTAAAGCCCAACAAGGTTGTCTATGGCATCCTGGATGTCATCGTCAATATCTTCCGTTCCTTCCCGTTTATCATTTTGATGCTGCTGGTGATCCCGCTGACAAGACTCATTGTCGGCAAGTCCATCGGTACAACCGCTGCCATCGTGCCACTGACCATCTATGCGATTCCGTTCATTGCCCGTGTGTTTGAAAACGCAATGCGGGAAACAGATGCCGGTGTCATTGAGGCTGCCAAGTCCTTTGGTGCAACAGACATGCAGATCATCTGGAGAGTATACTTCAAGGAAAGTGTTCCCCGTCTGCTCAATGGCATCGTCCTTCTCATCATCAACATGGTCGGTGCCTCTGCAATGGCAGGTACCGTTGGCGGCGGCGGTCTTGGTGATGTCGCCATCAGAAAAGGCTACCAGTCCTACGATATCAAGTATCTGTTCTGGACATCTGTAATCCTGATTGTGTTTGTCCAGCTTGTACAGGCTGTTGGCAACTGGCTGTATCGTAAAAAGAGCTGATCCTGCACCGCATATAAAACCCGGAATGGTTTATCCCATCCCGGGTTTTCAGGTTCTGCAAGTGTGAAAAAGTAAGTTTCACAATAGCGTCGCTGAAGTTGATCTTATCTTACAGGAATGTCCACGCTTTCATCAGTGGAATTCAGCCGTACAATTTTTCTTATCCGATATCTGCTCTGGCTCTCAGCAGGTACTGAAATGAGTTTAACGAATAAGAACAGTCATCTTACTTTTGAAGCGTGCCGTATCATTCTGGATGACATTCAGAATATATGCCATGATCAGTATGAGGAATGATTCTCTTTGCGCCAGGTAATGATGCTGGCAGCCGCAAGGCCGACGGCACCGATGACAAGCAGCCATTTACCGATTCCTGCATGAATATTCATGCCGGTATCATAGCCGGAATAATTCATCCTGGTGGCATAGTTGATCTGATGATGAAGGACAAAAGTGAAGATCAATGCAAATACGGCACCAATGTGCAGAAGCGGCATGTACTTTTTGGAACGATAAGGAATGATTAATGCGGCAATCCCAATCACATCCAGCAGCACTGCCAGCAAAGAATCAATATCATAGGCATTGCCGCTGATGGACCAGCTTGTCTCAAGCATTGACATTTTTACAGAAAATAGTGGCAATACTGTGCCGGCAATTAACAGAACACCGCTGATGCCATACAGGTAATCAATCTGAAATGACTTCTTTTCCGGCTGTGGCTTCACATCGCTGTTTTCTGTTTCAGGTTTCTTTGGCTCTTCCGTGTTTTTCTCTGTGGTACCGAGGTCTGTTACTGGGCTTTCTTCCTTCTTTTCTTCCGCATGATCCGAAGATTCTGGCTTTATTGCAGGATCGTCAGGCTGCGGTTCATCCAGCTTTGTGCCGCACCAGGAACAGTAGTTTGCATCATCACGGTTTTCTTTACCGCATTTTGGACAGGCTTTCATCGTATGTTCCTCCTGATCTTTCTATGAGAATTATAGGATAAAATACACTTCTGTGCGCAGGCAGATGTATCGATATCAGAATATTCATCATCACTCTAATATGATAATAATATACTATAAAACAGGTGCTAATAAGCTATCTTATAAGAACTATGACAATATAATATTATTCGTATCAGGAGGAATATAATATGACTGTATTAAGAACAGAGCAGAGACATACAAGTTTAGCTTCACGGATGATCGATTCGATTCGTCAGGGCCTGGAGATTTATGGCTGGACGGCTGTGATGATGGATGGTGCACGCTGCCATAATGCCCAGATGATGAATGAGGCAGACAGACATCTGCAGAAAGTAATAAGATAATGCAATGCGGGATGATGATCATTGGCGTGGTCATCATCTTTTTGTGCTATCCTGAAAGGACAGAGGTAATGATTTATGGAAAACAGTGAATTGATCAGGATGGCTTTAAAAGCCAGAAAAAATGCGTATACACCGTATTCGCACTGGGCGGTAGGTGCTGCTGTTGAAACTGCAGATGGTGAAGTATTCCTTGGCTGCAACATTGAAAATGCCGGTTTTTCCGCTACTAACTGTGCGGAACGCACAGCCTTCTTTTCTGCGGTTTGTGCAGGTCATCATGATTTTGTGAAAATTGCGATTGTCGGCGGCAAGGCAGGAGAGGAACCAACTGTATTCTGCCCGCCGTGCGGTGTCTGCCGGCAGGTCATGATGGAGTTCTGCAATCCGGATACATTCCAGATCATCCTTGGCATTGATCCTTCACACAGTGAGGTTTATACATTGAAGCAGCTGCTGCCGCAGGGATTTGGACCTAAGGATCTTGAAGGTGCCTGCTGATTATCTGGCCATATAATATTTGCCAAAACTGGATATATTCATATAACCAGATGACGGTATAATTGCTCTCAAAGAAAAGGGGACAATTATATGGAGAACAAAAGAAATCCGGTTCTGCGGCTTTGCGTCATTGGTTTGATGGCGGCACTGGCCTATGTTTCATTCACATATCTGAAGATCAATATTCCAACACCGGGTGGTTACACAGCCTTCCATCTTGGCAATACGTTTGATGTGCTGGCAGCTTTATTGCTGGGCGGTCTGCCTGGCGGCATTGCCGGTGCCATCGGTATGGGCATTGGCGATCTGCTGGATCCGGTTTACATTACAGTAGCACCAAAGACCATTATCCTGAAACTTGGCATTGGCGTGGTTACAGGTCTGATTGCCCATCATGCCTTTCACATCAACCGTCTGTCTGGCAGGAAGCTGGTCTGGGCAACCGTGATCTCCTGTGCCGGCGGCATGCTGTTTAACTGCATTGGCGAGCCGCTATTTGGTTATTTCTATACAGCTTATATTCTTGGGGCACCAGCCAAGGCTGCTGCAGCACTTGCAAAGTGGAATGCTGTAACAACCTTCACCAATGCCATTCTGGCTGTGATTATTGCAAGCTTTCTGTATCTGGCTCTGCGCCCCCGCTTAGCTAACAATGGCACACTGAAGAAGATTGGCCCAAAGTATTGATTGCTCGATTCAGGCATCTGCGGATGCCTTTTTTGTTTGGCAAGACTACAATAAGAATGAAATCTGGAGGTGTGATATGGGTGTGCTGCAGGTAAAAAGAATTTATCTGGCTCCAGCAGAAACAGATGGCTGCCGGATTCTGGTGGACAGGCTGTGGCCAAGAGGAATTTCCAAAGAAAAGGCAGAATTGTTTTCCTGGGCAAAAGAGGCTGCGCCCAGCAGTGATCTGCGCAAACAGTTTCATGCGGATCATGACTTTGATGCCTTTACAGCTGCATATCAGAAGGAACTGGAAAATAATCCGGCCGCATCTGATCTGCTTGCCATGGTGAAAGAACAGCTTGCAAAGGGAAATGTAACACTCGTGTTTGGATCCAAAGATGAAGAACATAACAATGCGCCTGTGCTTGCAGCATGGCTGCAGTCAAAACTGGACTGATATATCCCGAACAGGTACAATTTTTGCATGAATAGAAAGTATATATTTCTTGATATTGATGGAACGCTGTACAGCGTTGCCCAGGGCGGCATTCCTGCCAGTGCCGAGCAGGCAATCTTTGCGGCCAGACATAACGGCCATAAGATTTTTCTTTGTACAGGAAGATCACTGGCTGAGATTGTAAGTTATTTGGATTATAAATGTGATGGTTTCATTATGGGTGCCGGCGCGATGGTATATGCCGAACGGAAGCGGATCTTTGACCATCCCATCCCGCCGGATGATGTGACAGAGTTCCGGCAGCTGCTGGATGGCATGGGCTTGGGCTATTCCCTGGAAGGCAGTGCCGGTGCCTATTGTTCGCCGGCTGGCTATGAGAAGCTGTTATGGTATTTTTCCGGAGGATCAAAGGACAGGAGCGTACAGATTGCCAATGCTGAGAAAAACTGTACGTATCCGGTGTCGTATGGTGATGAAGCATCGGATCACATTTATAAGATCTGTGCATTTGGAGACAGCTGGGAGCCAAAATATCCAGAACTGGAAAAACGTTTGAAAAAGCCGTATATCCTGACCCAGTCCATGAATCTGCCGGATGATCATTTCTGCATTGGTGAGATTACCAATGGGACGGTTAACAAGGGTACGGGCATCGGACATGTGCTTTCGTATTATGGCGGCAGTGTGGAAGATACGATCGGGATTGGTGACAGCAGTAATGATATTCCGATGTTTCGTGCTGTCCATCATGCCATTGCCATGGGCAATGCCACCCCGGTGACCAAAGAAGCGGCTGACTGGGTGACGGCCGATATTGGCTCACATGGCATCCTGATAGCATTTCTGCATGAAAATCTCATCACAGTGGAGCAGTATGATGAGATTCTGGAAGCACTTGCCCGCCAGGAAGGGAGTCAGAAATAATGAACCGGATGGAAATACAGGATGGCTTTGATACATGGCAGGAACATGTACTGACCATCATTACGCTGATGAACAGTGATGATCCTGCGCTGGAAAGGATCGAGATTGGGGAGCAGGCATATCCATCAGAGCAGTTGTCTGAAAGCCTGCAGGACAGCCGTAAAGCATCCGATTTTGCCAGCAGAATGTGCAGTGCGGACAAGCTTGTCTATCATGGAAAGTCTTCTGTCCTGCATGAAATTTCTCTTACTTTTGAAAAAGGACAGAAACCAGTGCTGAATTATGATGGTACACCGGAAGAGGCAGAAGAGTTTGTCTTCCAGCTGATCAAAGCTGTCGGCATGGTCTTTCCGGACGTCAATCAGCTGTATTCTGCTACGGTTCATTTTGGCTCAGGCTCTTTGATCATCAACCAGAAAGTCGTTTTGGATGACAGAATGACCTGGGATGATTTCCAGAAGACGCGTCTGTACCGGGATGTGCTGCCTCCTGTATCAAAGGAGAAGGTGAATATCGGCCGTCCAGTATCTTTGTTTGGCCGGGAATGGGTGATGTCGCTGCATTTTGCGAATCATTTATCTTTGATCAGTATGCGTCTGATCATGCCGGGGAAAAACGGACAGGCCCACTATCAGAACCTGGATGCGGGTGAGATGAGCCTTGGCTTTGATCAGGCATGTGCGTTATTGAATCATGCCAGCGGGCAGGAAGGTTTCCGCCAGAATCTGAATGGCATGGTATGTTATGGCTATGAGAAGCTGAATATGATGGTTGTCCAGGACAGACAGGATGCATGTGTCTGTTTTGTGATGATGTATGGAAAGGATGATGCCTGATGTCTAAAGATATGACACTGCTGCTGATTGTGATCTGTCTGGCCGCATTTGCTCTGCTGTTTGCAATTGATCTGATGTTAACGGTGCATCATCCGGTCACCCGCAAATCAAAGAAAAACTGCACGGGCATTGTCAATGGCTACATTATGCACCGTACACAGGTATCCAAAGGCATTGACAATATCAGCGTACAGTACAATGTGTACGGCATCTCCTACACACTGATTGAAGGGGTGCCGTCTGATGACAGACTGTTTCGGGAGGGCACCCAGACACGTGTCTTCTATAATCCTGCCATGCCGTTTGTGGCCTATCTGAAGGATAAAGAGCAGCTGAAGAAATAATATTGTTAATACTCACAGTTGCGGATGGGCAAATATTTCAGGAATGCTAAACTGATAACAGGCAGTATTGCTGCCAGCAGACAGACTCTGTCTGCTGAAAGGCGGGCTGTACTTTGATACTTTCCGCAAACTGATATCTGGTTCCTGCCTTTCCTTGTTTGACCGGTTATGCCGGTCTTTTCTTATGAAAAAACCGCATGCAAATGCATGCGGCAGTATGTGTTATTTTGTATCAGTGTGTTTTGGTCTTGCCGGCAGGATCGTCAGATGCTCATCCTGCATTTCCTGCAGCTTTGCGGCCGGGCCAATGATACATACCGGACCGTTTTGCATCGCCTCGGAAAGCTCTGCGCCAAGTGCATCCAGTTCCTGAATGGTGCTTCCCAGCATTTTCTGCCTGTTTTCGCATCTTGTCTGATAAGAGATGCGGCCAAACCATCTGGCATCAGACACAATGATGCGGGATCTTGGTGAAAGCAATGGTGATACAGCTGCAATGGCACCAATCACATAGGACGTGATATCCATGTTTTCTTCTGCTTTTGCATGCAGATAGCTGCCGATATTGGCAAAGGCATGCAGAGCATTGGCGGGATCGGGATCACGGTAGGAATATGCAGTCACACCGCCAAGAGAATTGCCATTGATGCCAGTGCCATAGGCACCTCCTTTGACTCTGACTTCATTCCACAGCCAGTCATAGGTTAACAGATGCGTCATGACATGGATATGGGCATTATATGCCGGCAGTAATACACTTTTGGCGGCATAGGAAACATCACCCGGAATAACAATGCCTTCATTCTGCTTTTCCAGCAGGGGATAATGTACCTTTGCCCGATGGGCATCACCCATTGGCAGACTATCAATCAACTGGTGAATCCACTCTGTATCGCCATCTTCTGTGCAGGAAACACTGAGACGGGATCCAATAAAGAAGTTGTCACGGAACAGTTGAAGATCATTGATGACGGCACCGATCTGATTGTCATAATCTGCTTCCAGGCTTTCCAGCCATCTGCCGCTGGTAAAGCCGGCGGTATATTCAGAGAAGACGCCGTCTGCACTGAGGCGGGCATTGACGCGGCCTGCCGCAAAGGCATGTCCGCTGCTCGTCAATGCCTGCTCAAAGTCCTGCACGGACTGGCGCAGCAGGGGCAGAATCAGCTTTGCATCAAACTGGGTATCCCGCAGGATTTCCTGGATCAGCTGGACGGCTTTTTCCTTGTTGGCAGAAAGCACAGAGCAGCGCACCGCAATCATTGGAATTGTTGCGGACGGATCACAATCCGGAGCATAACAGACCGGTGTAAAGGACAGCGATCCGATCCATGTATGCACAAGTTTCTGCAGCTCGGCAACACTGTGATGACTGGTTGGCAGCTCGCCAAGCAGGGATGTCAGGAAGCCAGCTTCAGGAAGAAGCTCTTTCCGAATGCCGGCAATGTTGAAGTACAGGTTGAGATAGACAATGCCAGAAGGTTCTTTCGGATATACCAGCATCGGCACATCCCGATAGGCTGTTTCCTGAAAGTGGTCAGGCCGCGGTTTCTTTTCCACATCATCCAGAGTGAGTTTTGGCAGCGTAGCTTTGTTTTCTTCACTGTCTGGTGCAGCCTGCCAGGCTTCCAGTGCTTTGGTGGCTTCCACCATCACATTGACATCTTTCCAGCTCTTTTTTGCATCGGTGAGTTTTTCCTGCTCTGCTTCCACACGGGCTTTGCCAGCCTGTCTGTCAGCCACGGCAATCACGGTCTGCAGCCTGCCATCATTCGCAAAGAATTCATCCAGCAGCTTCTCAAAGTAACCGGAACCTGCTTCCTCACGCAGCTGCTGATACAGGGATCCGACATTGAGATACAAGGCAGGATCACCGCCATACAGCCAGCTTTCCATGGCATCCTCGGCATTCATGACACCGCTTGGTTCCTGCTTTTCACGATAGTGGAACTCCATCTGGTTCAATGATGCAGTCAGTTCACTCTGATCAATGCCGTCTTTGCACAGCTGATTGATTGCGTCTGTAACCGCAGCCTTGATTTCATCCAGCTTTTCAGGTTCTGTATTGCGCACAGTTAACAGGCAGTAAGGCTGCTGAATGCCATCGTACAGATCAAACGATACATCTTCACACAGTCCTTTCTCCAGCAATGGCTTTTTCAGCGGGGCATCATTATTGCCGGTGAGCACTTCTGACAGTGCCGAAAGGGCAATGTTTCGTTTGGCATCATCAAAGCGTGACATGATGCGGCCAAAGCTGATGATGGAGCGGTTTCTGCTGTCTTCTTCCGGGGAGATTTCAAATGGTACCTGAATTGTTTTTCCCTGCGTTGGCTGCTGCATGGGAATGTCAAAGTCATGGGCCATCTTTGTGCCATGGGAAAGGTAATTGACATCGATATAATCCAGTACTTTTTCAATGTCGAGATCACCATCCAGCCAGATTCTGGCATTGCCAGGCTGATAGAATTTCTGATGGGCCGCCACAAAATCTGCATAGCTGAGATCTGTAATGCAGGCAGGATCACCGCCGGATACATACTGATAGCAGGAATCCGGGAAGAGCAGGCGGTTCATGGCATTCAGCACTGTTTCATCCACATTGGCAAAAGCACCTTTCATCTCATTGAGCACGACGCCTTTGTATACAGGCTGCTGTTTTGCATCGTGGATTTCATAATGCCAGCCTTCCTGATAGAAAATATTCGGGTTGTGGCGTACAGCCGGGCAGAAGACCGCATCCAGATAGACGGACATCAGATTCATGAAGTCTTTGTCATTGCGGCTTGAGATCGGATACATCGTCTTGTCATCAAAGGTGATGGCATTGAGAAATGTGTTCATACTGCTTTTCAGCAGTTCGACAAATGGTTCCTTGACCGGATAGCGGTCACTGCCGTTGAGCACGGAATGTTCAAGGATATGAAAGACGCCGGTGTCATCAGAGGGAATGGTCTTGAAGCAGATGGCAAACGTCTTGTTTTCATCATGATTGTCCAGCCAGCAGATACGGGCACCGGTCTTGATGTGCCGGTACTCATGCAGTTCTGCCTGGAAATCGGGCAGAAAACGGGTGCTGACCAGTTCGTAGTTTCTGATGGAATGTTTTTCTTCCACGCGTATTACCTCCAGTTACAAAGGCTATTATAAGGAAAACGCAGAAAATGGGGTGGAAAGTGAACGAATTTCACGAAGATACAAAAGATTTTCTGTAGGCATTCTGCGATTGCATTTCTATAATCGTGTGAGAATGCAGGAGGCATGAAAATGGTTTTGGATGCAGTAAAGGATCTGACAGCCTATGGGATCAGTCGTCATCTGATTGAACCAGAGGATGCCGTATATGCTGGCAATCAGCTTCTGGATGTCATGAAGCTGGAACCGCCGGCTGATTTTACGATTGAAGGTGGAAATGGCAGCAGACCGCTGGAAGAAATCTTGAAAGAACTTCTGGATGATGCTGTGGCAAGAGGCATCATTGAAGATGGCATTGCCACCCGTGATCTGTTTGATACAAGACTGATGGGTGTGCTGACGCCGCGCCCTTCCCAGGTGATTTCAAAATTTCGTCAGTATGATCAGGAAAGCCCGGAAAAAGCGACGGATTATTTCTATCAGCTGAGCTGTGACAGTGATTATGTGCGCACGTACCGGATTGCAAAGGACCGCAGATGGAAGACAGCAACGCCGTATGGTGACTTTGACATCACGATCAATCTTTCCAAGCCGGAGAAAGATCCACGTGCCATTGCGGCGGCATTAAAGAAGAAGCAGGAAATGTATCCGAAGTGTCTGCTGTGCCGGCAGAATGAAGGTTATGCAGGACGTCTGGATCATCCGGCCAGACAGACAATCCGGCTGATTCCTTTAACACTGGACGGAGCACGGTATTACATGCAGTACAGTCCGTACAGCTATTATCATGAGCATTGTATTGTGCTGTCTGAAAAGCATGAGCCGATGCATATTGACCGCCATGCTTTTGCCAGCCTTCTTGATTTTGTCGGACAGTTCCCACATTACATGATTGGTTCCAATGCCGATATTCCGATTGTTGGCGGCTCTATTCTGACACATGAACATTTCCAGGGCGGCAAGTATGAATTTGCCATGGCAAAGGCACCTGTGCGTCAGACATTTACAGTCCGTGGCTTTCAGGATATTCAGGCTGGCATCGTCAAGTGGCCGATGAGTGTCATCCGCCTGGATGGAGAAGATCCAAAGCGTCTTTGTGAATGCGCGGATCATATTCTGCAGACATGGATTCATTACAGTGATGAAGAAGCTGGCTTCCATGCTTTTGATGGCGATGTGCGCCACAATACGGTTACACCGATTGCCCGCCGCAAGGGTAATACGTATGAGCTGGATCTGGTGCTGCGCAATAACTGCACAAGTGAGAAATATCCGCTTGGCATCTTCCATCCGCATCCTGAATATCATCATATTAAAAGAGAAAATATTGGCCTGATTGAAGTGATGGGCCTGGCTGTTCTGCCTTCTCGTCTGTTAAAGGATATGGAGCTGATGAAGGAGACAGAAATGAAGGGGGAAGATGTGATGAAGGTTCCTGCCCTGGAAGCACATGCACCATGGCTGAAGGAAGTGGAAGCACGCCATCCGGAAATTGTCGGAAGCACGGACGAAAATCTTGTAAACAATGTCTTGCAGCAGGAAGTTGGAACGGTATTCCTGCATGTGCTGGAAGACTGTGGCGTCTTCAAGGATACAGAAACCGGCAGGACACAGTTTGCACGTTTCCTGCAGGCACTTGGTGCATAATTGTCTTGGCAGGCTATAATGGAATAGCAAAGGAGAAAACGGAAACATGAAGATTCTGGTAACTGGCGGCACCGGCTTTATCGGCAGCCATACATGTGTGGAGCTGCTCAATGCAGGCTATGATGTCGTGATTGCGGACAACCTGTACAACTCCAAGGAACTTGTTGTGGACAGGATTGAAAAGATTACAGGCAGGCGTCCAGCCTTCTATAACATTGATGTGGCAGACCGCAAGGCACTGAATGATCTGTTTGATCATGAAAAGATTGATGCTGTGATTCATTTTGCCGGCTACAAGGCTGTTGGGGAATCCACCCGCAAGCCGATTGAATATTATACAAACAACCTGAATACAACCCTGGTGCTGTGTGATGTGATGCGCCACCATGGCTGCAAGCGTTTTGTCTTCTCATCCAGTGCAACGGTCTATGGTGATCCGGCATTTGTACCGATCACAGAAGAGTGCCCGCTGGGCAAGACAACCAATCCGTATGGCGAAACCAAGTCCATGCAGGAAAGAATCCTGACCGATATCTGGAAGGCAGATAATGAATGGCAGGTCATGCTGCTGAGATATTTCAATCCGATTGGAGCCCATGAATCTGGTCTGATTGGCGAGGATCCGAAGGGTATTCCGAACAACCTGCTGCCATATGTCAGCCAGGTTGCCCTTGGCAAGCTGGAAAAGGTTCATGTCTTTGGCAATGACTATGACACACCGGATGGCACCGGCGTACGTGACTACATCCATGTCGTTGATCTGGCCAAGGGACATGTCAGTGCGATCCGCGGCTTTGACAAGCTGCAGGGTGTGAACATCTTCAACCTTGGCACAGGTGTCGGCTATTCTGTGCTGGATATCATCCATGCCTTCTCCAAGGCATGCGGCAAAGAGATTCCGTATGTGATTGATCCGCGCCGCCCGGGCGATATTGCCACATGCTATTCTGATCCGACCAAGGCATATAAAGTGCTTGGCTGGAAGGCAGAAAAGAACCTGGATGACATGTGCAGAGATGCCTGGAACTGGCAGTGCAAGAATCCAGACGGTTACGGCGATTAACACACAGGCTGCATGGCAGCCTGTTTTTTATTATGCGTAGGAGCGCTGTTGAGCACCGAAGAGGTGCGAAACAGAAAACCTCCCGCTATGCGGGAGGAAGGCCGGTGCTTCTTATAGAAAGAAGCACCCCATCTATCTAGAATGGTGATTGTCCAAGTCACGATTCTAGAAAGATGAGGTGCCAAATACGGCTAACAAATATGATTCATTAGCTCACACGAAATATTACTGCGTATATCATGTCGTGTTCACTCCGAAGTATAGAAGAAAAGTAATTTATAATCAACTGCGCCCAGATATCCGGGATATCATAAAACTGCTGTGCAAATACAAAGGAGTGGAGATTCTGGAAGGGCATCTGATGCCCGACCACGTACATCTTCTTTTGAGTATCCCTCCAAAGTACTCTGTATCACAGATCATGGGATACATCAAAGGAAAGTCCTCGCTTGAAATATTTGATAAGCATGCGAACCTGAAATACAAATATGGGAACAGACATTTTTGGGCGGAAGGATACTATGCGAGCACAGTAGGGATCAATGAATCCACAATACGCAAATATATCCGTGAACAGGAAAGCGCAGATATCGCAAAAGATAAGTTAAGCGTAAAGGAATATGAAGATCCATTCGGAGAGGATAAAGAAAACAGAAAGCCGAATCCGAATCGGAAGACAACAGCGAAGTCATGAGTAAAAGAGCCCGTTTAACGGGCATGCGAGAGAGTTAAACTGCAATCGTGGCTTGAACATTGAAGATGCGAAAGCCAGCGCCTTAAGACGCTGGCTAGTAATAAAGCCTTATAGGCGTAGGACAAACCGCCCGTTTTACGGGCGGTCATGATTTTCCGTAATTCATATCAAAACACTGGACATTTGGAAAAGTTCAGGTATTATAAAACATGTCAGGAGGATCCCATATGAAGATCGTAACAGTATTCACGGCCGTATGTTGTTGCATGTATCATACCGGGATTCACCTTGCGTGATTCACGTATTTTACGTGCATCAGAAAGCAGTAGAAGTGATACCCGGTGTAAAGAGATACACCGGGTTTTTGTTTGGAAAAGGAGAAGAGAACATGAGTAAGATTTACACATCCGTAGAGCAGCTGATTGGCAATACGCCGTTGCTGGAACTGAAAGGTATTGAAGAAGAGTATGGAGTGAAGGCAAAGCTGCTGGGCAAGCTGGAGTATCTGAATGCGACAGGCTCCATCAAGGACAGAATTGCCAGACAGATGATTGATGATGCAGAAAAGGATGGCCGCCTGAAAAAAGGTGGTACAATTATTGAACCAACATCTGGCAATACCGGTATTGGCCTGAGTGCTGTCGGTGTATCCAGAGGATACCGGGTGATCATTGTGATGCCGGATTCCATGTCCGTGGAGCGCCGCAAGCTGATGAAGGCATATGGTGCAGAGCTGGTGCTGTCCGAAGGTGCCAAGGGTATGAAGGGTGCCATTGCTAAGGCAGATGAACTGTCCAAAGAGATCCCGGGTTCCTGGGTTGCCGGTCAGTTTGTCAATCCTTCCAATGTGAAGGCACACTATACAACCACTGGCCCTGAAATCTGGAATGATACCGATGGCAAGGTCGATATCCTGGTGTCCGGTGTCGGCACCGGCGGTACTTTGACTGGTACAGGAAAGTATCTGAAGGAAAAGAATCCGAATGTCAAAGTTGTGGCAGTGGAACCGGATTCTTCGGCAGTGCTTTCTGGTGAGAAACCAGGCCCGCACAAGATTCAGGGTATTGGTGCCGGCTTTATTCCGGAAGTCATGGATACAAGCCTGATTGATGAGATTGTGCGCATCACCAATGATGAGGCATTAAAGGTTGGCGGTGAGTTTGGCCGCCGTACGGGTGTGCTGGTTGGTATTTCTTCCGGTGCTGCTGTGGCTGCAGCCATCAAGCTGGCACAGCGTGAAGAGAATGCGGGTAAGAATATCGTCATTATTCTGCCGGATTCCGGTGACCGCTATCTTTCCACATCCATGTTTGCAGAGTAACTGAACGACAAGGGGGACACATGAGCAAGGCAGCAGAAATTCTGGCAGAACTGAATGAAATCAGTGATCCATCATTGATGGCATCCTCAGGACTGCCGGACCGGAAGGTGATCGTCTATCTTCTGAAGGAAGCACAGGTCATTCTGCTGCCAGGCTATTATCATTTCTCTGATCTGAGTCAGAGTGAGGCCTTTATAGAACTGCAGGCATGCCTGGAGAAAGAAATCCGGATTGTGAATAACCGGATCGGCGATCCCTCTGTGGACGCCTCTACGATTGCGGATGCCTTCATGTCTTCGCTGCCTCAGGTTAAGAAGCTGCTGATGAGTGATCTGCAGGCAATCTATGATGGTGATCCTGCTGCCAAAAGCAAAGCAGAGATCATACTCTGCTATCCGGGCTTCTATGCGGTCATGATTTACCGTATTGCCCATGTCCTCTATACACTGCATGTGCCATATCTGCCCAGAGTCATGGCAGAATATGCCCATGAAAAAACCGGTATTGATATTAACCCCGGTGCTACAATCGGTGCATATTTCTGCATTGATCACGGAACTGGCATCGTCATTGGCGAAACGGCAAGAATCGGGGAACATGTCAAACTCTATCAGGGCGTGACGATTGGAGCCCGCAGCTTCCAGCTCGATCAGGACGGCAATCCTGTCAAAGGTGGAAAACGCCACCCGGATATCGGCAGCCACGTTGTGATCTATGCCAATGCGACTATACTTGGCGGTGATACAGTGGTTGGCGATCATTCTGTCATTGGCGGCAATGTGTGGCTGCTGCACAGTGTACCCCCGGGATCTGTGATCTATTACACGGGCAGTCAAAAGTAAATGCAATGAAAAACAGAATCTCTAGCGGGATTCTGTTTTTTTTCTGGCAGTATATACTTCATTCAGAAAGACTTCTGAGCGAAGCAGGTCTGCTTTCAATGCTGCTGAAATGAAATCATTCAGGCTGCAGCTTCGGCTGTCGGCAGCCTCCTGCAGATCTTTGACAAGGTCCCCGTCCAGATTGAGTTCAATTTTCATGATCAAGCCTCCCCGTGGTTAACATCATTATATCGGTTTGCCTTCATGAATGGAATCATAGATGATAAAAGTCCATCAAACATGGTATTCATACATGCGTTAAAGGCAAAGCAGCAGGATCAGATGCTTTTGATGCGGGCAGGCGCGTATTTTTTCTGTTTTCTGCTATGATATCTGAAACTAAAAAAGAGGAAATGTATATGTTCAGAAAGATCCGCAATTATATCAGAAAGAAATACGGTGATTCAGACCGCAGAACTGTCATTGTATACTTTGTGCTGCGGGGACTTGTCATTCTGTCTTTGATACGTGAATTTGCCAAAGGTGATCTGAATAATGCTGTGCTGTGCATTCTGTCTCTGATTCTGTTTACACTGCCGCATCTGATCTCCTCCCGGTTCAGAATCGAACTTCCGGGCGCATTGGAAATTATCATCTATCTGTTTATTTATGCTGCTGAAATTCTTGGTGAAATTAATAATTTCTACACGATCATTCCTTTCTGGGATACGATTCTGCATACGATCAACGGATTCCTGTGTGCAGCTATCGGCTTTTCTCTTGTTGATCTGCTGAACCAGCACAGTCATCGCCTGAATCTGTCTCCGCTGTATCTGTGCATTGTATCTTTCTGCTTTTCGATGACGATCGGGGTCTGCTGGGAGTTCATTGAATTCTCTGCAGACAGCCTGATGCGTACAGACATGCAGAAAGATACGTGGGTGCACAGTATCTCCAGCGTCTCCCTGAATCCGGAAAAGAAAAACAGTCCGGTCATTGTCAAAGGCATAGAAAAAACCGAGCTCTACCTGGAAGACGGCTCGGTATATACGATGGATAAAGGATATCTTGACATTGGCCTGATTGATACGATGTCTGACTTGTTTGTCAATCTGATCGGGGCAGCCGTTTTCAGCGTGTTTGGCTATTTCTATGTCAAGCACCGTGACAGGAAGTCCATTGTGGCACATTTGATACCAAGGCCAATGGAACAGGCACCGGACAGGGATCAGGCATGATCGTATGTGTTATTGATTCCCGAAAGAGGAAACGTTGTCACTTGTAATTTTCTGGTAGGATGAAAAATAGCTGTGACCATTCTGCAGGTTGAATTCCTGCAGATTTTTATGATTCATCAAAGCATCTGCCAGTCTGTAAATCATTTCTGCCTGATCTTTGTAGTTGTTATAGACAGTACCGATGATTTCGCCGCTGCTTACCAGACTGATGCCGTCGTCTGTGCCATCTACGCCGACAATGGCAGGCCGCTGGTCTTCAGGAATTCCAGCATCCTGATATGCCTGTACAGCACCCGCTGCCATTTCGTCATTATTGCAGATAAGAAGCTCAAAATATGTGCCGTTTTCGATCAGGCTGGCTGTCTGTTCCTGTGCTTTTTCTTTCTGCCAGTCACAGATGGCATAGCCTGTTTTTTCAAGAGAGATGCCAGCTTCACTCAAAGTGTCAACAGATGTCTCTGAACGGATAATGGTATCCTGGTGGCCTGGCTCTCCTTCCAGAATGTAGTACTGGATGATGCCGTCATGACTGCGGTCTGCTTCGGGATGGCTGCGCAGCCAGCTGGCCGCAATCTGTCCCTGCAGACGGCCGCTTTCCTGGGCATCGGCACCGACATAATAGAGCTTTTCCCAGCGGTTGAGATCACTTTCTACCGGCTGACGGTTGAAGAAAATGACCGGGATATTTTTATCTATTGCCGCATTGATGATCGTGGAGGTGGCAGACCTGTCTACCAGGTTGATGCACAGGATGTCTGCACCATCGGCGATCAGATCCGAGACCTGTTCATTTTCATTGAGCTGGGAGCGGGCGGCATCCGCAACGGAGACGTGAATGCCATCATTGCTTGCTTCTTTCTGAAGCATATCACAGATAGAACTGACAAAAACATCATTGCTGTCATAGACAGCAACGCCAATACTGAAATTCTTTTTTGGTGGCATTGCCCTGCAGCCCGAAAGGGCGATGGCCAATGCACACAGGATTGTTATATTCTTCATAGGCTATTTCAGAGGAAACAGAAGTTCCTGGTTCTGCGCGGTAAACATATTGTCTTTGGTAATGACTTTGAAGTCAATTGTGACACTCTGCATACTGCTGTGGTGCTGCAGACGGCCGGCAAGCTGCTCAATTGCCTGGTAGCCCATAGCGTACTCATCTTCCACAATCAGCTTTGAGATCGTGCCGACATCTGTATAGTAAATACACTTATCGGAAACACCGATGCCAAACAGGGCAGGGGCATTTTCTATGGCCAGCTGGCAGTAGTCAACTGCCGTTTCAAGGGCATCATTATCCAGGGCGATGATCATATCCACAGGGGTCTGGCTCTGCAGTGACTGCAGTTTTTCGATGCTTGTATCATCGCTGTACAGCAGCCATGCAATCACGCCTCTGTTTTCCCCCAGTGCATTCATTACGCCCAGCACGCGCTGGCTCGCTCTTGCTGTATTGCTGCGGCCTGCAAGGATGCCAACCGTAAAAGAACTTCCTTTCCGCATCCTGCTGGCCTGAATGGCGAGGGTACTCCCAGCTTTCTCATTTTCCATGCTTAACACACTGACATTGTCCTGGTTAACAGAAACAACGCTGTCACAAAGAACGATCGGGACGGTCTTTGCCGTTTCCTCAACAAAAGACTTTGCGCCGGTACTGGAAGCCAGCTGGGTGATGATGCCTTTAGCGCCCTGGCTGATTTCCTGCTGGATCACATCCTGTTCCTGCTGGCTCCCGGTAAAAGCATCTGTTTTGACAATGCTGAGATCCACAGAATATTCCCTGGCAGCAGCCCGCAGGCCGCTTTTGAAATTTGCCCATCTGGCATTGCCGGAATCTGGGACGATGACAGAAATGGCAATTGGCTGGGTGGTGTTTTCAGGAAGATTGGCAATGATGCCTGCCAGCAGAGCACACAGCAGCAGTGCACCGCAGATCAGGAAGATCAGATAATCATTGAGCTTGCGGTGGTTCATGAGGCTCACCTTCCTTTCCATTCTCATAGCGCTCCAGATTCTCAGGGGTTGCTTCAATGGCAGGAATATGGATGGTAACGGTTGTGCCCTCATCCAGTTCGCTCTCTACCTTCAGTCCATATCCTTCGCCAAAGCGCAGCCTCAGCCGCTTGTCAACATTGATCAGACCAACGCCGGACCCATGTTTTTCTACAGCAGGCCGTTTCTTCTCATCGAGAATCGACCTCACTTCTTCCGGAGTCATGCCATACCCATTGTCAGAGATCGCAATATAGATATCATGATCCTCTTTCCAGCCATGAATGCGGATCTCACCATCCTGCTCTGCCTCTTTGATGCCATGATATATGGCATTCTCCAGAATCGGCTGAATGACAAGCTTGACGATCATATCGTTTTCAATGCCGTCTTCGATCTCGTAGTAATCCTGGAAGGACTGCTTGTAGCGGATCTTCTGAATTGCCAGATACGACTGTGCCTGTTTAATTTCATTTCCGATCGAGATCATTGCTTTGCCGCGGTTGAGCGACATGCGGAAAAATGAAGCCAGCTGGGTAATCATGTAGACTGCTTCCTGATTTCTGCCGCCTTCAATCATCCATACGATGGAGTCGAGAGTATTGTACAGAAAGTGCGGGTTAATCTGTGCCTGCAGGGCATCAAGCTCACTGCGCCTCTTTTCCTCTTCCTCTTCGACCATGTCATCCATGAGGCGATTGATCTGATTCATGTAGCTGTGCAGCGTACTGCCCAGCTCCTGTACTTCACGGGAGCCGTTGGCATATACACTGGCAGGAATATTGCGGACGCCTTCCATATTGGCAATGGCATCATTGAGACGGATCAAAGGCCCGGAGACACGGTTGGCCAGAGCACGGTTGATCAGAATCATGATCATAATGGTCAGCGAGAGAATCATGACGATCAGGCATCTGGTGCTGCGGGCATCAATGGCCAGAGCACTGGCGGGAATCACGCTGACAAGCTTCCAGCCGGTGTAGGAAACAGTATCAATGTAAATAATGCGCCTGCTGCCGTTGAAGATTTCCTGATGGGCGCCATCCTGTTCTTTCAGAATATCCCCAGTATTCTCCTGATAGTGATTTGCCTGAATCTGTGACTGATAGGGATGGTAAATCATAACACCTGTATCGGCGAGAAGGTAGGTATAGCGGCTGGACATGTCCTGATTGGTACTTTCCAGCAGTTGTTCCAGATCCTGGTAATTCATATCCACAAGCAGAACGCCGCGGCTTGCTGTTCCGTTTTCATTCAGGTCAACGGCCATCGACAGTGAAATCACCCAGTTATAAGAATACGTATTGGATATAAACAGGTTCTGGATATGGGGCTGGGAAAAATGGACATTCTCAACTTCAGCCAGAGCGGTTGTAAACCATGCCTGTTCAGAGGGATCCACTCCTGGCTTCAAAGGGACAGCCGGAGCAGATGAGACAAGGCTTCCATCTTCCTTGAACAGGGCAATGGAGACAATTTCATCACTGTTGGCGGCATACAGCAGCGAGATGCGCTCAGAAAGATCGCTGCTGGCAAGATCTGCACTCTTGATGACATCGTAATACAGGGCATTGGCAATACCACGCATATTGGCAAGATATGCCTCGATATTGATCACTTCCTGGCGGGAGACATTGCTGGTGTTCTCTGTCAGCATCTTCCTGGTACGCTTGGAAAACATATTGGCAAAAGAGAAACCAAGTATTGCCACGATCATCATGGAGGCAATACTGTAGGATACCAGAATGATCAGCCGGATGGAGCGCGGCTGTTTGGGCAAGGATCTCTTCATTGTCTGCCTGCTTTGTATTTGCCTGGCGATACGCCAAACTTGCGGCGGAAGACATAGGAGAAGTAATTGGGATCGTTATAGCCTACCTGGGTTGCCACAATATATGCTTTCTCATTCTGTTCCACAAGCAGATCGGCAGCTTTGTTCATACGCACATCTGTCAGATAGCTGACAAAGCTCTGGTTTGTTTCACGCTTGAATACAGTTGAAAAGTAGCATCCGGATACACCAAGGACATGGCACAGGGTATTCAGGGAAAGATCCTGGTCCATATAGTGCTCATTGACATAGGCTTTGGCCTTTTCTACAAAGTCACGCGTAGAGGAGGAGCGCTTTTCATGAAGCTTTGCCTGCATATCAAGGCATACATTTACCGTCCATGATTTTACTGTATCGGGATCACGTGACTGCAGATTCTGCCAGTCCAGTGAATCCTTGCCAAAGATTTCCTGTGGATCCAGATTGTTGTTGCGGGCAAAGCGGCCGAGTCTGCCGACCAGATCCATGACAAACAGATTGTAGGTGATCACAGAACTGATACCGGCATTGGCAGAGAAGTACTTGTCAATGGCAGCTTTGAGGCGGGATGGATCCTCCAGTGAAATCTGCTTGATCAATTCGCGCAGATCCGCATCGCTGACATCCGTCGCTTCTTCTTTTTCACTCGGTGCAATTTCGGTGATGTTAATTGCCTGGCAGGAACCGTAAATAACGCGGTAGGAGACAGCCTGACGGGCACCTGCATAGGAGGCTGAGATTTCAGCAGGAGAAGCGCATACCTGACCGATGCCGGCAGTAACAACAGCATTGACCATGCTGTGGGCAAGCCGGCAGAAACGGTCCAGTTCATCTGTGAACTCCGTGATGTCTTCCTTTTTCTGCAGAGAGATCACCATGCACAGATGGGAAAGGTAATTGAAATAGTATGGCTTCCACTTGCTGCTGATCTTTTCTTCTGCAAGCTTGCGGACACTCATGAACAGAAGCATGTAGTCCATGCCTTTGGGAACGTGGTTGGTGCTTGTATACAGTACGGCGCAGGCATAGAAGGGACCGGGCATGGAAATCTGGTAGTCATGCAGGTACTTTTCATATTCCTCAGGAGGTATGCTGCCCTGCACCAGGGAAGCAAAGAAGTTTTCCTGCAGAACCGGCAGGGACTGGCGATAATAGTTTTCCAGCATCTGCTGATTCTGCCGTTCACTGATTTCTTTATCCAGCGCATTTTTAATGCGCGTAAATACCTGCTGCAGCTGAATGGCATCAATCGGCTTGAGCAGATATTCTTCCGCATTGAGAGAAACAGCTTCCTTTGCATACTCAAACTCATCAAAACCTGACAGGATGATGATGCGGATATTTGGATAGAGCTGCTTCAGCTGCCGGCTCAGTTCCAGACCATCCATATAGGGCATCTTGATATCAGTCATGACGATGTCCGGGTGAACCTGTTCTGCAAGCTCCAGTGCTTCCAGACCATTGGCGGCATAAACGGGACTGTCCAGCCCGCAGGCATTCCAGTCAATCCGCGCACAGATCATATCCATGACATCCTTTTCATCGTCAACAAGCATTACTTTATATTTACTCATAACAGCCTCGAATGATTCCATTATATTATGGAAAAAGTCATTTGTATGCCCTTACGGAAAGATTGCGACAGAACGTGAATTGTGAAAAAACGATGAAAAATCTTTAATAATTCATCAAAAAAAATTCTATGTTGAAAAATGAAAGCGCTTGCTAAAGTATTGGTGTGTTGAGGGAGACCTCAAAAAATTCACAAGGAGGGAAATAATTGTGAACAAGAAAAAAGCATTAAGCATTTTCACGACGGTTGCTATGTCGGCTGGCCTGCTGGCTGGCTGCGGCGGCTCGTCCACAGCAGCTTCAACTGCAGATGCCGGCAGCAAGTCTTCCGGTGCCAACGCTGACAAGCCGGTCTGCTGGTTCAACCGCCAGCCGTCCAACAGCTCCACTGGTGAGCTTGACATGACTGCTCTGAACTGGAACAAGGACACTTACTATGTTGGCTTCGACGCCAAGCAGGGTGCTGAGCTACAGGGCCAGATGGTAGTTGATTACATCACAAAGCATGCGGATGAAATTGACAGAAACGGCGATGGCATCATCGGCTATGTTCTGGCAATTGGTGATATCGGACACAATGACTCCATTGCCCGTACAAGGGGTGTCCGCAAGGCTCTTGGCACAGGTGTCAAAGACGGCGATGATCTGAACTCTGAACCGTGCGGCACAAATACAGATGGCTCTTCCACAGTTGTACAGGATGGCACTATTGATGCCGGCGGCAAGACATTCAAGATCAGAGAGCTCGCTTCTCAGGAAATGAAGAACTCTGCCGGTGCAACATGGGATGCAGCTACAGCCGGAAATGCGATCGGTACATGGTCTTCTTCCTTCGGCGATCAGATTGATCTGGTTGTCTCCAATAATGATGGCATGGGCATGGCAATGTTCAATGCATGGTCCAAGGACAACAAGGTTCCGACATTCGGCTACGATGCAAACTCTGATGCAGTTGCAGCTATCGCTGACGGCTATGCAGGAACAATTTCCCAGCATGCTGACGTACAGGCTTATCTGACTCTGAGAGTTCTGAGAAATGCTCTGGATGGCGTTGATATCAACACAGGTATTTCCACTGCTGATGATGCCGGCAACGTTCTGGTTGAAGGCGAAGACTATGAATACAACGCAGATGAGAGAAGCTTCTATGCTCTGAACCTCGCTGTTACAGCTGACAACTACAAGGACTTCCTGGATTCCACAGTCGTTTACAAGCCGGTTTCCAACCAGCTGGATTCTTCCAAGTCTCCGAGCAAGAAGGTTTGGCTTGACATCTATAACGCTTCCGATAACTTCCTGAGTTCTACATATCAGCCGCTTCTTGAGAAGTATGATGATCTGCTGAATCTTGATGTTGAATATATCGGCGGCGATGGCCAGACAGAGTCCAACATCACCAACAGACTTGGCAACCCGGATCAGTATGATGCATTCGCCATCAATATGGTGAAGACGGATAACGCAGCTTCCTATACATCATTGCTTTCCTGATCGAAGGATTGATCTGAATGCAGTTTTGAAAGGGCAGCTTGGGAAAGAGTTTCCCTGCAGCCCTTTCTCTTATTTATGGAATAGTTTACGGCATGACGTAAACCAGTCCGCCAATTGAAAAGGGGAATCGTGCATGAGCGAAGAAAAGAAAGACAATATTCTGTCGATCAGAGGCATGTGCAAGACCTTCGGACGAAACAGAGTTCTCGATCACATTGACCTGGATGTGAAGCGCGGAACTATCATGGGTCTGATGGGAGAAAATGGTGCCGGAAAGTCGACGATGATGAAGTGTCTGTTCGGAACTTACCAGAAAGATGAAGGAACGATCTATCTGGATGGGAAAGAAGTCAGCTTCTCAGGGCCGAAAGACGCATTGGAAAATGGCATTGCCATGGTCCATCAGGAACTGAACCAGGCTTTGGAAAGAAGTGTTGTAGACAACCTGTTCCTGGGCCGTTATCCAACCAACTCACTTGGGGTTGTTGATGAAGGCAGAATGCGCAGGGAAGCAGCGGATCTCTTCCGCAGCCTTGGCCTGACAGTCAATCTGACAGCGCCTATGCGGACGATGAGTGTATCGGCAAGGCAGATGTGTGAGATCGCCAAGGCAATCTCCTACCATTCCAAGTTGATTGTTCTGGATGAGCCGACTTCATCTCTGACAGAGCCGGAAGTCCGCAAGCTGTTCAGCATGATGCGCAAGCTTCGCGACCAGGGCATTTCTCTCATCTATATTTCTCACAAGATGGATGAAATCTTCGAGATTTGCGATGAGGTGTCAGTATTGCGTGATGGCAAGATGGTCATGACCAGAGCAACCGCGGATACAAACCTGAATGAACTGATTGCAGCCATGGTTGGCCGTTCGCTCGACAATCGGTTCCCACCAGTCAACAATACACCCGAGAAGCCGATTCTTTCGATTCAGCATCTTTCGACGAAATATGCGCCTCATCTGCAGGATATCAGCTTCGATGTCCGCAAGGGTGAGATCTTCGGTCTGTATGGTCTGGTTGGTGCCGGCCGTACAGAACTTCTGGAGACGATCTTTGGGGCCCGGACCAGAGCTAGCGGCCGTGTGTACTACAACGGCAGGCTGTGCAATTTCAACAGTCCGCGTGAGGCAATGGATCATGGCTTTGCCATGATTACAGAGGAACGTAAGGCAAATGGTCTTTTCCTCAAGGGTGATCTGACCTTCAATACGTGCATTGCCAATCTGGATCACTATAAGAATGGCATTGCTCTTTCTGATCAGAAGATGGTCAAGGCAACAGCCAAGGAAATCAAGATCATGCATACCAAATGCATGGGACCGGAAGACAGCATAGCCTCTCTTTCCGGCGGCAACCAGCAGAAAGTGATCTTCGGCAAATGGCTGGAGAGAAATCCGAATGTATTCATGATGGATGAGCCTACCCGCGGCATTGATGTCGGCGCCAAGTATGAAATCTATGAACTGATTATTCAGATGGCAAAGCAGGGCAAGACAATTATCGTTGTTTCTTCGGAAATGCCTGAAATTCTTGGTATCACAAACCGGATCGGCGTCATGAGCAACGGCCATCTGTCCGGCATTGTCAATACGAAGGAAACAAATCAGGAAGAGCTGCTGCGGCTCAGTGCAAAGTATCTTTGATTAGAAGGGGAAAGCAAAATGGAGAATACAAATAAGGATATTCTGACGGCAGAGCAGGAGGAACAGCTCCGCGAGCCGATCAGTGCATATGTAGAAGACATCCAGAAACAGATTGATGCAATGCGTGCTGAGGGAAGCACAAAGATTCAGACGCTGCGCAACGAGCTGATTCATGTAAAGAATGACAAGACACTCGATGCCAGAGAAGCCAATGACCGGAGTGTGGCGATTCACAAGGAGATTGAGGACGCCAAGGTTGTTGAAAACAAGCATAAGGATGAGATCAAGGCGCTTGTCAGCAAGGCTGAGGGATACCTCAAGGAGAACTACAAGAGCAAGTATCTGGACAAGGTGAATGCCAGCTGCGATGCCGAGCTTGATCAGGCAAAGCAGAAATACGCTGCTGCGCTGGATACCCTGAAGAAGGAACATGATGCCAATCTTGCCAAGCTGAGTGACAAGCATGAAATCAAGGATGAGAACTACGTTTACAAGAACCGTCAGTTTGATGCCAAGATGACATATCAGAATGAACTGCAGGAAATCAAGGACAGACGTCATGAGGCCTTCACTTACCAGTATCATCTGATTGATAATCTGCGCATGTCCAGATTCACATTCGGACAGAAACAGGCTCAGAAGTGGGAGAACTACCGCTACACATTTAATAAGAAGCAGTTCTTCCTCAAGAATGGACTGTACATTGTCATTGTGGCAATCTTCATCTTCCTGGCAATCATCACGCCGGTTGTCAAACATACTCAGTTGTTTACTGTCACCAATGTGCTGAACATTCTGCAGCAGGCAAGTCCGCGTATGTTCCTGGCACTGGGTGTTGCCGGACTGATCCTGTTAACCGGTACCGATCTGTCTGTCGGACGTATGGTCGGTATGGGTATGGTTACCGCGACGATCATCATGCACCAGGGAATCAACACCGGTGCTGTGTTCGGACATATCTTTGACTTCACATCTTGGCCGCTGGTCGGCAAGGCACTGTTTGCATTGCTGGTATGCATCATCCTGACAACAGCATTTGCTACTGTGGCTGGCTTCTTCATGGCAAAGTTCCGCATGCATCCGTTCATTTCCACAATGAGCAACATGCTGATTATCTTCGGTATTGTTACCTATGCGACAAAAGGTGTATCCTTCGGTGCTATCGATGCCAAGATTCCTCAGATATTCATTCCTAAGGTCAATGGTTTCCCGACAATTATCCTCTGGGCTGTGGCTGCCATCTTCGTTGTCTGGTTCATCTGGAACAAGACAACTCTTGGCAAGAATCTGTATGCCGTCGGCGGCAACCCTGAAGCAGCGACTGTTTCCGGTATCTCTGTCTTCAAGACAACACTGAGTGCCTTCATTCTTGCTGGTATCATGTATGGTATCGGTGCATGGCTCGAGTGCAACAGAATGGTTGGTTCTGGTTCTGCTGCGTATGGACAGGGCTGGGATATGGATGCCATTGCTGCCTGCGTGGTCGGCGGTGTCTCCTTCACTGGTGGTATTGGTAAGATCTCCGGCGTCGTCGTTGGTGTTCTGATCTTCACTTCTCTGACATATTCCCTGACGATTCTTGGTATTGATACCAACCTGCAGTTCGTCTTCGAAGGTATCATCATTCTGGCTGCCGTTACACTGGACTGCCTGAAGTACGTTCAGAAGAAGTAATCAATTGCTGTATCTCCTCCTGAGTTATGGGAAATTGGGACTGTGCAGGATGCACAGTCTCTTTTTCATGGGAAAATGTGGGAAAGAGGTATAATAAAACATATGTTCATGAAAAAGAAAGAAGCGGATCACAGCCAGTATCTTGAAGACTGGCCACTCCATTACTATGAGATCAAGGATATCAGCCTGCGTGAGAAAATCCTGCAGGAAAGGATCGCACAGTATGATGATCCTGATGATCAGCGGCGTCTTGTGATTCTGCAGAAGCGATATGGCAGAGCGCAGCTGAAACAGCGGCCGGACAACTTCATGCATACTTTGCTCATGATCCGGCAGATGGCAGACACAAAGCCAAATGCTTTTAATCGTAAGACGATGAATGAACAGCTGATCACGCATCTGGAGACACTTGGTGTCTATGATGAAGATCCTGTGATGGAGGCAGAATGGGCGGATCTGTTTGACTGTTATCTGACTGTTTCACGCAAATCTTTCTCCCGGCCGGCATTTCTTGGCATGGGCAGAAGGGATCAGGATACGGTCAGTGCAGCAGTGATGGACGATCTTTCACAAATGTTGGAAGAAGTGCCTGCCCGCTTTCATCTGCAGCAGGATGTAGCAAGCCTGCTTGCCATTGCCAGAAAACGGGCAGAAGTCTTTCTGGAGCAGAATTGAGACGACTGCATCACAAGTCCGCTGGCATCTGATATAATAAGAGCACATAAGTTTCAATAGAGGTGATGGGAATGAGCAAGAAACATGGGTATTGGATTCATCACAGAAAGCCATCTGACACAGTCATGGGCGGCTATCTGTATCTGCCTGCCTGCGATTGTTCGGAGTGCGGCCATACAGTGAATATCGAAAAGCCGATCTGTCCATACTGCGGCACGATCATGGACCGGACCGCACCTGCAGATCAGGAAGGCCCGATTGAAGGCGAACCGGAAACGGATAAAAAAGATTGAAAGGACTTGCAAAAGCGGGCAGGATCCCGCTTTTTTAAACGAAGAAGATGGAAGATAACGAAGAAGCAGTACTGGAAGACAAGAGTGCCGGCATTGTTCTGACAAGGGCGATTTTGCATATTCTTGACAGCAGTACAGATACCGAAATTCTCTCACAGCAGACATTGGATCTGGAAAAGCCGGAAATCCAGAAGTATGTCTATGGGCATACGAGAAGATGTTTCAATGACCTGCGCAGCCGCCATGGCACGTTTCTGCCCGACAGTCCGTTTCAGGTGCTGATGCATGACTTTTTTCATCAGCACAAAGACTTTGAAGAAACCAGTGGTGATGCGGCAGGGGTGCTTTCAGCCTGGCTGAAAGAGCATCCTGGTGCCTGCCTGGATGTACTGGCTGTGGATTTTCGGGCAGATGAGGTACCATACTTTGGCATCATGCTGTTAATGAACCAGAGTGCCTGGACGCATACAACACAGATGAATGGTGACAGGGTGGCTAACAGCTTTGCACACCAGCCGATTCTGCCTTCTGCCACCCGGAAGCTTTCTTCCTTCTGCTTTGTCAATCTGCTCAATGATGAGATTCTGTATACAGATGAAACAAACTGGCCGGATGATACAGCCCTGCTGCAGGATGTGCTGCTGCACTGCACTGGGAAGAAATCAGATCAGGAAGTCATTTCCCAGATGACACAGATCGCCAATGAGGTTGCCCAGCAGTATGATGAGAATCCATCGATTGCGGTATCCGGCATCAAGCGGGCGGTACGCACCAGTGCAAAGGAAGAAAGGCCGCTGGCGATGGAGGAGGCAGTGGAAGAAGCATTTGCCGGTTATGATCACCAGGAAGAGATGGCTGCTGCGTTTGAGCAGAAGCGCAAAGAGGCCGAGGTGCCGGATGCGCTGGAAGTGCCAAAGGCAGCCGTGGTGCGCAAAATGAAGAACCAGAAGCTCAAGACGGATACCGGTATTGAGTTGAGCTTTCCGGTGGAGTACTTTCAGAATCCGGATCTGATTGAGTTTATCAAGCATGAGGATGGCACCATCACGATTGAGATCAAGCACATTGGGAAAATACTGAATCGAAGCTGAACAGGACATTGTGCCTGTTTTTTTGCGGGATAACCTGAATCAGTATGGACCGACTGGGTACGTTGTCTTCAGTTCAATTGCCCTGGGAACATTTTTCGGCATCGATGGCGAGAACGAACATGAGGCAATATAGTGAGTCTTCGTCCTTTTTGACATCAATAACATAGGTGTCGCTGAGGTGGAACAGTTCTTTGCGGATCTCTGCGATGATTTCACCATGGCGGTCAAAGATGGAATAATTCCACCCGGTGAAGGATCCTTTTGCCTGCCAGCCGTTGAAGTCAATGTCATAGACCGGACTGAAGAATGTGAATCGTTTCTGGACAGAGCCGATTTTCTGATCTGCCACATACAGGTCGAAATGAGGCAGAAGACGGAATATTCTTTCCTGTACTGTTCCCTGTTCATTTCCACAGTTATCGAAGATTTTCAGACAGTGTCCCCATGCCAGTTGTCCTTTGACGACGTAAATGGTATTTCCTTCCTCATCATAAATGTCATAGCTGTCGAACCAGCTTAAGATGCGCTGTTTAAATAGCAGTTTCACAGTATTTCTTCCCTGATGAGAATATTATATGACAATATTCATATTCCTTTTCACTTTTGGTGGTTCAGATCAGCTTCTTTTATAATGATTTTTTCTGAAGCAGCTTTTTAATGGTACTTTAGCAAAATGATGCATAAATAAAACGATGATATATATTGGCAGGCAGATGGAAATTTCAATTTGGCAAAGATTTGAAATATATAAAAACAATTTGTGAATAAAAGCACATATTGAACTTTGTTTTACAGAAACCTGATTGAAAATCATACAGGCTTGTGGTATCTTTATTCGTGCATGAGAAAACTTTAACAAGTTGCTCATAAGGAAGGAGACACATCAGATGTCAAAGAAAATTGTTATTGCGAGTGCCTGCCGTACAGCCATTGGTAAGATGGGCGGCGAACTCAGCACCGTTCCGGCAGTGGATCTCGGTGCTGCTGTGATCAAGGAAGCAGTAAAGCGTGCAGGCTTGAAGCCTGAGCAGGTCGACCATGTATATATGGGTAATGTGATCCAGGCTGGTCTGGGACAGAACCCGGCAAGACAGGCTTCGATCAAGGCTGGTCTGCCGGTAGAAACACCGGCTGTCACCGTGAATGTTGTCTGTGGTTCTGGTTTGAACTGCGTCAATATGGCAGCTGAGATGATTGAAGCAGGTGATGCGGATGTCGTCGTTGCCGGTGGTATGGAATCCATGTCCAATGGTCCTTACCTGCTGCCGCATGCAAGATTCGGTTATCGTATGAATACACCGAAGGATGGCCTGGTTGATGCTATGGTCCATGATGCGCTGTGGGATGCATTCAATGACTATCACATGATGATTACAGCTGAGAACGTAGCTGAAAGATGGCATCTGACAAGAGAAGAGCTGGATGAGTTCTCCGCTCATTCTCAGAATAAAGCATGCGATGCCCGTGACAATGGCCGCTTCAAGGAAGAGATTGTTCCGATTGAGGTCAACATGGGCCGCAAGAAGGGTATTGTAACTGTTGATACAGATGAGGGCCCGAGAGAGGGTCAGACACCTGAGGTTCTTGCCAAGCTGAAGTGCTGCTCTGGCAAGCAGGGCGGTGTTGTTACTGCTGGCAACGCTTCTGGTATCAATGATGGTGCTGCTGCGCTTGTCATCATGTCTGAAGACAAGGCAAAGGAACTGGGCATCAAGCCGATGGCAACATGGATTGCCGGCTGCCTGGCTGGTGTTGATCCGGCAATTATGGGTGTCGGTCCGGTTGCGGCAACACGCAAGGTCATGAAGAGAACAGGCCTGACCATCGATGACTTCGATCTGTATGAGGCTAACGAGGCATTTGCTGCACAGAGCTGCGCAGTTGCCAAGGAACTGCATTTCGATCCTGAAAAGCTGAACGTCAATGGCGGTGCCATTGCCCTGGGTCATCCGGTTGGCGCTTCCGGTGCCAGAATCCTGGTTACTCTGCTGTATGCCATGAAGCAGAAGAATGCACACAGAGGTCTTGCAACACTGTGCATCGGCGGCGGCATGGGCTGCGCTACTGTTGTGGAGCGTGAGGACTGACAATGAGCTTTGTCGATTATGAGGTAAACGGTCAGGTTGGCATCATTACCATTGACCGTCCGAAGGCACTGAATGCACTGAATTCTCAGGTTCTGGATGATCTGAGCGCCGTGCTGGATGGTGTCGATGTCAATACAGTGCGCTGCCTGATTGTAACGGGTGCTGGTGACAGAAGCTTTGTGGCTGGTGCTGATATTGGTGAGATGAGCACACTGACCAAGGAAGAAGGAAAGGCATTCGGCAAGAAGGGCAATGATCTTTTCCGCCGTATTGAGACATTCCCGATCCCGGTGATTGCGGCTGTCAATGGCTTCGCTCTTGGCGGCGGCAATGAGCTTGCAATGAGCTGCGACTTCCGTATCGCCAGTGAAAATGCTGTGTTTGGCCAGCCTGAGGCAGGCCTGGGCATCACACCTGGTTTTGGCGGTACACAGCGTCTGGCAAGACTGGTTGGACCTGGCTATGCCAAGCAGATGATCTATACTGCCCGCAATATCAAGGCAGATGAGGCACTGCGCATTGGCCTGGTCAATCAGGTTGTCTCTGCAGAAGAACTGATGCCGACAGCACTGAAGCTGGCCCAGACAATCGCTGCAAATGCACCGATTGCGGTACGTGCCTGCAAGAAGGCTGTCAACGAAGGTCTTGAAAAAGAGATGGATGAAGCTGTGACAGTGGAAGAAGGACTGTTTGGCAGCTGCTTCGAGAGTGAGGATCAGAAGGAAGGTATGGCCAATTTCCTTCGCAAGAAAGATGATCCAAAGAAAGTCAAGCATGTGGCTTTCAAGAATGCATAAGGTAAGACAGGAGGAATAACAGATGAAGGTAGCAGTTATTGGTGCTGGCACAATGGGCCGCGGCATTGCCCAGGCATTTGCCCAGTGCGCTGATGTTGAGAAAGTGTATCTTTGCGATATCAAGCAGGAGTTCGCTGATGGCGGTAAGGCCAAGGTCAAAGCTTCTCTTGATAAGCGTGTTGCCAAGGGCAAGATGACACAGGAAGCAGAGGATGCCATCCTGAACAAGATGCAGACAGGCCTGAACTCTCAGGCTGTGGATCCGGATCTGGTTGTTGAGGCAGCTCTGGAAGTCATGGACATCAAGAAGAGCACATTCAAGGATCTGGAAGAGAACATTGTCAAGAATGACAAGTGCATCTTTGCCACAAATACTTCTTCTCTGTCTGTCACAGAGATTGGCGCAGGCCTGAAGAAGCCTGTGATCGGCATGCATTTCTTCAACCCGGCTCCGGTGATGAAGCTGGTTGAGGTCATCAAGGGTGCCAACACATCTGATGAAGATGTCAAGGCAGTCAAGGAAATCGCTGTCAAGCTGGGCAAGACGCCGGTTGAAGTCAATGAGGCTCCGGGCTTTGTTGTCAATCGTATCCTGATCCCGATGATCAACGAGGGTATCCAGGTTTACAGCGAAGGTGTCTCCAACATCGAAGGCATCGATACTGCCATGAAGCTTGGCTGCAACCATCCGATGGGACCGCTGGAACTGGGCGACTTCATTGGTCTGGATATCGTTCTTGCCATCATGGATACACTGTACAAAGAGACAGGCGATTCCAAGTACCGTCCGGCTATGCTGTTAAGAAAGATGGTCAGAGGCGGACATCTGGGTGTCAAGACTGGCTTTGGCTTCTACAAGTACAATGCGGACAGAACCAAGACACCGGTAGACGAGTTATAAGATCAGTTGCGAACTTCAGCGCTGGACGTATTTGACGCTCAGCGCTGTTGCTATGGTATGCGGGAGATGAAAGAATAGACGCTCCCGGCCATGTTTGAAATATTGGAGGAATATAGAAATGGATTTCCAGTTGGACAAGCCACATCAGATGGCGCAGAAGCTTTTCAAAGACTTTGCTGAAACAGAAGTAAAGCCGCATGCAATTGAAGTGGATGAAACGGAAGAATTCCCGCGGGAAACTGTCAAGAAGATGCAGAAGTACGGTTTCATGGGTGTTCCGATTCCGAAGGAATATGGCGGCCAGGGCTGCGATCCGCTGACATATGTCATGCTCGTTGAGGAGCTTTCCAAGGTCTGCGGCACAACCGGCGTCATCGTATCTGCACATACTTCCCTGTGCATGGATCCGATCAATACATTTGGTACAGAGGAGCAGAAGAAGAAGTTCCTGGTTCCGCTGGCCAAGGGTGAAAAGCTTGGTGCCTTCGCTCTGACTGAGCCGGGTGCTGGTACAGATGCTCAGGGTGCTCAGACAAAGGCTGTCTTTGATGAAGCTACCCAGGAGTGGGTTCTGAATGGTTCCAAGTGCTTCATTACCAATGGTAAGGAAGCAGATATCTATATCATCATTGCTTACACAGACATCGTGCTGGACAAGAAGGGCAGAAAGCAGAAGAGATTCTCTACCTTCATTGTTGAAAAGGGTACACCGGGATTCACCTTTGGTACAAAGGAGAACAAGATGGGTATCCGCGGTTCTTCCACATATGAGCTGATCTTCCAGGACTGCCGTATTCCGAAGGACAATCTGCTTGGCACAAGAGGCAAGGGCTTCCCGATTGCCATGCATACACTGGATGGCGGCCGTATTGGTATCGCTGCGCAGGCTCTTGGCCTTGCGGAAGGTGCTCTGGACCGCTGTGTGGCATATGTCAAGGAAAGAAAGCAGTTTGGCAGATCTCTGTCTCAGTTCCAGAATACACAGTTCCAGCTTGCTAATATGAAGACACAGGTTGAGGCAGCCAAGTTCCTTGTATACCGTGCTGCTGAGGCCAAGGCTCTCAAGCCGCGTTATTCTGTAGAGGCTGCTGAGGCTAAGCTGTTTGCGGCTGAAACAGCAATGCATGTTACAACCGAGTGTGTTCAGCTGATGGGCGGCTATGGCTACATCAGAGAATATGAAGTTGAACGTATGATGAGAGATGCGAAGATCACGGAAATCTATGAAGGTACTTCTGAAGTACAGAGAATGGTCATTTCCGCAGATATGCTGAAATAAGAGAAGGAGACAGAAGATGATGAATATCGTAGTATGCATCAAGCAGGTTCCTGATACAGCGGGCGGCGTCAAGTTCAAACCGGATGGAACCCTGGACCGCGGCGCTATGCTGGCGATCATGAACCCTGATGATAAGGCTGGTCTTGAAGCAGCTCTGGAAATCAAGGACAAGGATCCTGAGAATATCAAGGTTACTGTACTGACCATGGGTCTTCCGAAGGCCGATGAGGTACTGCGTGAAGCAATGGCCATGGGCGCTGATGATGGTGTCCTGGTAACTGACAGAGTGCTCGGCGGTGCTGATACATGGGCTACTTCTTCTACAATTGCCGGTGCTTTGAAGAATATGAAGTATGACCTGATCTTTACAGGACGTCAGGCAATCGATGGCGATACTGCACAGGTTGGTCCGCAGATTGCAGAACATCTGGGCATTCCGGTGATCTCTTATGCAAGAGAAGTCAAGGTTGAGGGCAATGAGGTTGTCGTCAAGAGACAGTTTGATGATGGCTATATGATTGTCAGAGCCAAGATGCCTTGCCTGATCACAGCTCTTTCTGAGCTGGATACGCCTCGTTATATGACACCTGGTGGAATCTTTGATGCATATGCCAAGGATGTGACTGTCTGGGGCAGAAAAAACCTGGATGTTGATGACTCCGATATTGGTAAGGCAGGTTCTCCGACCATGATTGCCAAGGCATCTGATAAGGTTGCCAAGGGCAAGGGTGTCAAGGTGACACCGGATACACCGGCAGATGCAGCTGACTATATCGTCAATGTGCTTGCTGAAAAGCATGTGATCTGAGTAATGGGAGGAAGAAGAGATGATTAAGAAGAATCTGGAAGAATACAAGGGTACTGCAATTTATGCCCAGCAGGTTGATGGAAAGCTTTCTCCGATTACCCTGGAGCTTCTTGGCAAAGCCAGAGAACTCGCTGAGTCTCTGGATGACAAGACAGTCACTGCTGTATTGATTGGTGAGAATGTCGGCGGCCTGGTTGATGAGCTGGCTGAATATGGTGCAGATAAGGTTGTCGTCATCGATGACCCGAAGCTGAAGGATTACCGCACAGAGCCGTATACACAGGCACTGGCTGGCTATATCAATGAGTTCAAGCCTGAAATCGTTCTGGTTGGTGCTACTGCCATCGGCCGTGATCTTGGTCCGCGTACTTCTGCCCGTGTTGAAACTGGTCTGACTGCTGACTGCACAAAGCTGGATATCGGTGATTATCCGCTGGTCGCAATCCCAGGTCAGGAACAGAAGCATAAGCAGCTGCTCATGACACGTCCTGCATTTGGCGGCAACACAATCGCTACCATTGCCTGCCCGAACAACCGTCCTCAGATGGCTACTGTCCGTCCGGGTGTTATGCAGAAGATTGAGCCTCGCAAGGGTGCCAAGGCTGAAGTGATCAACTGGAAGCCGGCTCTGGAAGAGAACAACTGCTATGTCACAATCGAAAAGGTTGTCAAGGAAGTCTCCAAGGTTGCGGATATCTCTGCTGCCAAGATCCTTGTTTCCGGCGGCCGTGGTGTTGGTTCTGCTGAAAACTTCAAGCTTCTGGATGATCTGGCTGCTGTTCTGGGTGGAACAGTATCCTGCTCCAGAGCAGTTGTTGATGCAGGCTGGAAGCCGAAGGAACTGCAGGTTGGCCAGACTGGTAAGACTGTCCGTCCGCATGTTTACTTCGCAATCGGTATTTCCGGTGCGATTCAGCATGTTGCCGGCATGGAAGAGTCCGATATCATCATTGCCATCAACAAGGATGAGAATGCACCGATCTTCGATGTCGCCGACTATGGTATCGTTGGTGATCTGAACAAGGTAGTGCCGCTGCTGACAGAAAAGCTGAAGGCTGCCATTGCCAAGGCGAACCAGAACTGATTGATTCAAAAATAAATCCGGTCTTTCATGGCAAACATGGAGGATCGGATTTTTTTGCGCATAGATGATGAAAGGAACGTCACATATTCATTTCCAGATGTTCAGAAAATCTTCATAATTCCTTAAAGTTTACTTCGCGTACCTCCGGTATTCTCTGAATGTGAACAGGAGAAACCGTATGAAACAACTGATATCACTGCTATGCTGCGCAGGCGGGGCAGCAGCACTTTTTACCGGTTTTGGCATGAAGAAAGAAGAACTTGTACAGGATGCTGCAGATGCCTATGAGAAGGTATCAGGAAGCGGTGTGATTCTGGAAGGCGTGGATGCGGTGAACCAGTATCCAGATTATCCGGATGGCTGTGAAGCGGTATCCCTGTATATGTTAATGCAGTACTATGACAGTTCCATCACGATGGAAGATGTCATTGATGCACTGCCCATTGCAGATAATCCCTATCAATCCAGAGAAGGCTTTGTTGGCTATGATCCGGAAGAATATTATATCGGCAATCCTACAATTGCCTGCTGGGGCAGCTATAACGGTCCGATTGCCGAGGCTGCCAATACTTTGCTGGATGGCGGCTTTACAGCAGAAACAGGTGTTTCTCTCAGTGAGATCAAGGCAATCCTGGACAGCGGCAATCCGGTAGAGGCATGGCGCTATCTGGATGACGATGCCACCTCTACGGAATATACAGAATGGACAGATCTTGAAACTGGAAAAACAGTGGAATATCCCCTGGAAATGCATGCTGTGGTCATCTACGGCTATGATTCCACGGGATTCTGGATTGCGGATCCAAATGGCGGTACAACGTATCATATGACCTATTCCAATTTTGAACCGCTGTTTGAAGGACTTGGATCCAGGATCGTTTACCGTACAGCATAAGAAAAAACAGATTGCAGACAGTGTATTGCACACACTGTTTACAGTCTGTTTTGCGTTTGATCTCAATAGTTGGAATCTTCAGGTTCTTCTTCGTAAACCTGTGCTTTTTCCTCACCGGTCAATACACGCAGGGCACCCTGAGCAAGTGCGATCATCTCACGCTCACCAGGAATGACAGCCACCGGTGCAATCCAGCCGACATAAGACTTGATGGCATCCGTGACATCCTTGCCATAGGCAATGCCGCCAGTCAGAATGATGACATCGACATCACCCTTGAGGACTGCTGCCAGAGCTGCAATATCCTTGGAATGCTGGTAAACGAAGGCTTCCTTGATCAGAGCAGCTTTCTTGTCACCCTTTTCAATCATCTTATTGACTTCACGCATATCTGCCGTGCCAAGGTAAGCAACCATGCCGGCATCACCAACCGCGTGACGCATCATGGCATCTTCCGTCGGATACTTGCCAGAGTAGCACAGATGAATCAGATCACCGACCGGAACACCGCCGCTTCTTGTCGGAGCGAAGGCGCCGTCGCCATCCAGGCCATTGTACATATCAATGATCTTGCCTTTGCGCAGCACAGCTGTTGTGCAGCCGCCGCCCATGTGGGCAACCACAGCATTGATCTCATTGAACTTCTTGCCGATGGACTTTGCATATTCTCTGGTGACAGCACGGATGTTCAGGGCATGAATCTTGGACCGTCTGGTGATATCCGGCATACCGGAAATGCGGGCAACATCCTGCATTTCATCAACTGCGGTAGGATCAACCGTGTAAGCCGGAATGCCCAGCGGATCAGCAATCTTCTTGGCCAGCAGGGCACCGAGGTTTGCGGCATGGTCACCATGCAGGGCAATGGTCAGATCATGCACGATGGCATCATTGACGGTGAAAGTGCCGGCTGGAATCGGATGCAGATAACCGCCTCTTCCAACACAGGCATCCAGCTGATGAATGTCATAGTTCTGTTCCTTCAGATAATTCATGATGACCTGATAGCGGAAATCCAGCTGATCGATGGTTTTCTTGAACTTTTCGATTTCAGATACCGGGTGGTCAAGGCCGACTTCCATGACTTTCTCTTCATCTGCGAAGATCGCAATCTTGGTGGAAGTGGAGCCAGGATTGATTACAAGAATGTTATATGCCATATGTTATCCGTTTACCTTTCTCATATGTTCTGCCAGCAGGGCGGCCAGGGCAATGGAATATACCTTGGTTTCCTTGGAATCGGAACGTGATGTCAGAATGACCGGGGCAGCTGTGCCAACCAGCACATTGCCGTTCTTGAGCCCCGGCACCATGTGTACCATGGTCTTGTATACGAGGTTGCCGGCATGAATATCCGGGAACAGCAGAATGTCTGCCTTGCCGGCAGCCGGACGATCTTCGGCACCCTTTTCCTTGGCAGCGGCAGGATACAGGGCAATATCCAGACTCAGCGGTCCATCCACGACACAGCCCTTGATCTCGCCGGCTTCATTGGCCTTGCGCAGCTCATCCGCATCTACCGTGCACGGCATCTTCGGGTTGACAACCTCAACCGCAGCCAGCGGAGCAACTTTCGGATTCTCTACGCCGCATGCATTGGCAACGTCAACATCATATTCAATGATGTGCTTCTTGTCTTCCAGTGTCGGATACGGAATGAAGGCAACATCGGACAAAAACAGCAGACGGTCGATGCCCGGTACTTCAAAGACACAGACATGGGAGAGAGGCTTGCCTGTACGCAGGCCGACTTCCTTGTTTAATACAGACTTCAGGAAATTCTTTGTCGGAAGAATTCCTTTCATATACATATCTGCCTTGCCATCATGGACAAGCTGCACTGCTGTTAACGGTGCCTTGTCACTATCCGGTTCATTAATGATGGTGAACTGGCTGCAGTCCATCTTGATTTCATTGGCAATTTCACGGATCTTTGCCTCATCGCCGACGAGAACGGCATCGATGATGCCAAGGTCATGAGCCTCCTTGACAGCCTCGAGAACCGCCGTGTCCTGTGCACAGGCAACACTCAGTGTCTTGCGGCCGCAGGAAGAAAGCTTTGATAACAGCTCCTGAAAGTTTTTCGCCATAATCTTGTGTAACAGCCTCCTTGTTTACTTTTACAGCATGTGTATGTTAACATATTCACATGATAGATTCAAGGCAGGAAAGCCCTTACACAGAACGCATTGATGATCTTTTCCATATGATGATCAATATTCAGGAGGGGACCTGCCTTTTAAGGGGGCATTTTGATGAAAGCAGTCTATTCTGGCACATTTGATCCGATCACAAATGGCCATCTGGATATTATCGAGCGGGCAAGCCGCATGTTTGATGAAGTGACGGTTCTGATCATGCGCAACGTAAACAAGAAGTGCCTGTTTACCGAGACAGAGCGCCGTGATCTGATCGTCAGAAGCCTTCAGACACTGCCGCAGGTGCACAATGTTTCGGTGGTGATTGGTGAGGGCTTAACAGTCGATATGGCCAGACAGCTGGGGGCAGTGGCAATCGTCAGAGGCATCCGGGCAGTTTCAGACTATGAGTATGAGCTGAAACAGGCAACAGCCAACATGATGCTCAATCCCGATATTGAGACGATGTTAATGATTGCAAGGCCGCAGTATTCGTTCCTGTCTTCCTCGGTTGTAAAGGAGATTGCACTCAATGGCGGTGCGATCACCGGCATGGTGCCGCAGGAAATTGAGAAAGAAGTCATGCAGGCACTGCAGGAGCAGATGAAACAAAGTCAGAAATAAATGAAAAAGATTTAGAAATTTGCAGAAAACAAGAAAATTTGATTGACATTCATTTTCATCAGGCGTAAAACAGAGACACAAGCGATGAAGGGGAGAAGTAAGCAGAAGGCGGATCCAAGTGAGTCGAAGAACAGTGAGAACTTCGATATTGCGCATTGCTGAAAGAACACCCCTGAGCCTCGGACCGAAATGTGAAAAGTAGGCTTCGACGGGAGCAGACCGTTATCTGATTGACCCCTGATGATTGTCAGGAGACTAAGCGATTGATCGAGTGATCAATAATTCTGGGTGGCACCGCGGAGTACAGTCCTTCGTCCCAAACATGGGATGAGGACTGTTTTTTCACGGGGAGGATACAAATCATGTGTGGATTGCTTGTAACAACAGATCCTGCCACCAGCAGGGAAGCTTTTGAAAAAGGGTTAAGAAGACTGCAGGACCGCGGGCCTGATGACAGCCGCATTGTAACAACAGATCATGGCATGCTTGGCTTTGACCGCCTGGCAATCATGGGTCTGACTCCGGCAGGCATGCAGCCATTTAAACTGGGTGATGATCTGGTCGTATGCAATGGTGAAATTTACGGCTTCCGTCCGATCAAAGAAACACTTTCTGATAAATATACATTCAAGTCCGGCTCAGACTGTGAGATTATTCTGCCGCTGTACAAAGAGATGGGAACAGCTATGTTCTCACTGCTGGATGCGGAGTATGCCATGGTAATCTATTCCGCAAAAGATGGCTGGATCGCATCCCGTGATCCGATCGGCATCCGTCCTTTGTTCTATGGCTATACCGAAAACGGAAAGATCTGCTTTGGCTCCACGGCCGCATCCTTACAGCCAATTGCCCAGCGCATCATGCCATTCCCGCCGGGCACTTTCTATAAGGATGGCAAGTTCACGCCATATACCGAAATCTGGCAGCCGATGCATGTTGGCAAAGAATCTCTGGAAGAAGTATGCGGCACCATTCATGATCTGCTGATTGATGGCGTATTAAAGCGGATGGATGCGGATGCCGAGGCAGGCTACCTGCTTTCCGGCGGTCTGGATTCCTCCCTTGTCTGTGCGATTGCCCAGCGCCATTCTGACAAGCCGATCCGCACGTTCTCCATCGGCATGGATACTGATGCCATCGACTGCCGCTATGCCCGTGAAGTGGCTGACTTCATCGGCAGTGAGCACACTGAGTTCCGCATGACAAAGAGTGACATCCTGGAAGCACTGCCGGAGGTGATCCGGATCCTTGGCACCTGGGATATCACGACCATCCGTGCTTCACTTGGCATGTATCTGCTGTGCAGGAAGATCCATGAGACAACCAACATCAAAGTACTGTTTACCGGCGAAATTTCCGACGAACTGTTTGGCTACAAATACACCGACTTTGCTCCGGATGCGGACAGCTTTGAAAAGGAAGCTGAGAAGCGTATCAGGGAGCTGTATATGTACGATGTGCTGCGCGCTGACCGCTGTATCTCTTCCAACTCCTTGGAAGGCAGAGTGCCGTTTGGTGACCTTACCTTTGTCCGCTATGTCATGGGCATTGATCCGGCTATGAAGATGAACACGTACCACATGGGCAAGTATCTGCTGCGCCATGCCTTTGAAAAGGACAACTGCCTGCCCCATAACATTCTGTTCCGTGACAAGGCAGCCTTCTCAGATGCTGTCGGCCATTCCCTGGCAGATGATCTGAAGGCATATGCAGCTGAATGCTATACAGATGAAGAATATGAACAGAAGCGCAGACAGTATGCCTACTGCACACCGTTTACAAAAGAATCACTGCTGTATCGTGAAATCTTTGAAAAGTTCTATCCTGGTGAAGCAGATATGATTAAGGATTTCTGGATGCCGAACCGCAGCTGGAAGGGATGCGACGTGAACGATCCTAGTGCACGCTACCTGTCCAACTATGGAGCCAGTGCATATTAAGCAAAGAAAGGGCAGAAGGGGAAATGCTGAAGATCAAGATTACACAGACCAAGTCATTTAAACCAAAGCCGAAGGATGAAACCCAGCTTGGCTTTGGCAAATACTTTACGGATCATATGTTCCTGATGGACTGGGATGCCAAAAGAGGCTGGCATGATGCCCGCATTGAGCCATATCACAGTTTTCAGCTGGATCCGTGTGCCGGTGTATTCCACTATGGTCAGGAAGTGTTCGAAGGTATCAAGGCATATCGGACCAAGGATGACAGGATTCTTCTTTTCAGACCGTGGGACAACGCTGAACGCTTTCAGAAGAGTGCCGAAAGAATGTGCATTCCGCCTGTGCTGCAGTCTGACTTCATTGATGGCATCAAGGCACTGATTCAGATTGACCGTGACTGGATTCCCCATCGGTTTGGTACATCACTGTATCTGAGACCATTTATTATTGCGACTGGTACCGGCTTTGGCGCTAAGGCAAGTTCCGCATACCGCTTTGTCATCATTGCCAGTCCCAGCGGCTGCTACTATGAAAACGGACTGGAACCAATCAAGGTCTATGTCGAGGATAAATACATCCGCACTGCCCCGGGACTGGCAGGCTATGCCAAGTGCGGCGGCAACTACGCTGCCAGCATGAAGTCGATGGCCAAGGCCAACCAGCTGGGCTATGATCAGGTGCTCTGGCTGGATGGCATTCATCACCGCTATGTCGAAGAAGCAGGCTCCATGAATGTGTTCTTTCTGAAGGACAATGTCCTGTATACTGCACCATGCGAAGGTACGATCCTGGATGGTGTTGTCCGCCGCAGTGTGATCACTCTTGCCAAAGAACAGGGCATAGAGACAAAGGAAATGCATATAGACATCGACGATGTCATGAAAGATGGAAAGGATGGCAGTCTGCAGGAGTGCTTTGGCACAAGCACTGCCGCATTGATTGCACCGATTGGCGAACTTCGCTATCATGATGAATCTGTCGTCATTTCCCAGGGACGCATCGGCCCCGTTTCTCAGATGCTGTATGGCCGCCTCAGCGGGATTCAGTGGGGACGGGAAGAAGATCCCTATCACTGGACAGTGGAAATTGTAAAGAAGTGAATTGTACAAAATGAAGGGAGTGAATGCTCCTTTTCATATACCCTGCAGGCAGTGTACAGATATTGCTCACATTGCAGTACTAAATTCATAACTGCAAGGAGGACATACAAACATGAAAAAGCACAGCGTCGTAAGTGCATTGCTGGCAGTGGGCATGCTGACAGGAAGTTTTTCCTCAGCGGCAGTGCTGGCGGATGATCAGACAGGAGGAGGCCCGGGTGGCTCAGCACCCCAAGGCACGCCACCCGATGGTGCTCCGGGTGGATCCGGTGGCGGCAGTTCTGCTGTGACTTCCTGGGATGCCGTCAAGGAATATTCTTCTGATACGGAAGAGAGTGATGGAACGTATGATTCCACCGGCACGGATGAGAATGCCATCCATGTCAGCGGCGGCAATGTTGTCCTGCATAATCCGACAATTACCAGAACGAGCAGTGAAAGTTCCGGCGGTAATAACTCCAGTTTCTATGGTGTTGGCGCAGCCGTGCTGACAACGGATGGTACATCCTACATTGACGGAGGCACCATCACAACCAATGCCAATGGTGCAGCTGGTGTGTTTGCCTACAGCAATGGCACTGCCTATGCAGGCAATACAACGATTTCAACAAGCGGCAATACAGCCGGCGGTATTCATGTCGCAGGCGGCGGCAAGCTGTATGCCTACAACCTGAATGTGACAACCCAGGGTGAAAGCTCAGCGGCGATTCGTTCTGACAGAGGCGGCGGTACGATGGTCGTGGATGGCGGCAGCTATACAACCAATGGCACCGGTTCCCCGGCAGTTTATGTCACAGCCGATGTGACCGCAGCCAATGCAGATCTGACGGCTAACAACTCAGAAGGTGTGTGCATTGAAGGTCTCAATACACTGCGGCTGTTCAATTCGAACCTGACATCCTCCATGCAGGATCTCTCGCAGAATGACAGCACATGGTCCGTGATTCTGTATCAGTCCATGTCAGGCGATTCCGAGGTTGGCAGCTCCAGTTTCTATATGGTGGATGGCAGCCTGAATTCAAAGAATGGCGGACTGTTCTATACAACCAATACAGAGTCCAACTTCTATCTGGAAAATGTCAAGATCACACAGAGTGATGATGCTGAATACTTCCTTCGTGTCTCTGGCAACAATAACCAAAGAGGCTGGGGTACCAGTGGTTCCAATGGTGCCCAGACAAACTTCACTGCCAATGATCAGGAAATGAAGGGTGATGTTATCTGGGACTCCATCTCGACACTGGATTTCTATATGGAAAACGGTTCGGCCTTAACAGGTGCTGTTGTGGATGATGAAACCTATGCCGGCAGCGGCGGATCAGGCTATGCAAACCTGTATATCGACAGCGGCTCCACATGGATCGTAACAGGTGATTCTACTGTGACAAATCTGTATAACACCGGTACGATCAAGGACGCCGATGGCAATGCCGTTACCATCAAGGGTACAGACGGTACTGTCTATGTACAGGGAACAAGCAGCTATACCATCACGGTTTCCAGCTATTCCACAACGGTGGATATGAGCGGTGCCATCAGCGGTGTCAGCTATGATGATTACAAGGTGGCAGCACCTTCCCAGTTAGCTTCTGTAACAACCACAGCAGTCTCTACTGCTTCCGCATCTGCTTCTGCCCCTGCCTCTTCTTCCACAGAGACAGCCAGTACAAAGGACAGTGTTTCTGCAAAGACGATCATCGTGATTGCGGCTGTTGCGGCAGCAGCTGGTCTGGCTGTATATGCAGTGATGCATAGCAGAAAGAACAAGAGCTGATCTAAGCTTTTGATACCAATTTCCAAGGAACCTTTGGCTGATATGCCAGAGGCTCTTTTTCTGTTTGCCTGGTGCTTATCATAGCAAGACGAATGCTTTACATGGATCTGTTATGTTATGCCAGCATTTTGGGGATTTAGAAAAAGAGGAATGTGAATGCAGAAAAAGCGGACTGATGAGCAGAAACGATGCCAAGTGGCTGTGTAATAGCAGCTCTGCGATAGTAGGATGGAGATTTTGGGAACCTCTGATCGAAGGAGCCAGATGAAGAAAACCCATCAGAAGAATGAATCATGCATTCAAGCATTCTCTGACGCCTTTGCAAGGTATTTGCTTCACACAGAGTTTCCCAATTTTCAAGTGCAGGGCGGACAAAATAGGAAACGGTATTTGAAAAGAGATCTGCTGTTCTTTTCAGTGCAGCATAGTCATCCCGAATACGCACACCATAGCTGCCAGCAACCTGCATGGTTTATTTCCTCCTGTGTACAGTACAACATATTTAGTGGTAATATATACAGAAGGAGACATTATTATGGACTATTCCACTGAATATCATAAGAATAGACACGCAATCTACAAACTTCAATACCATTTGGTTGTCGTTACAAAAAACAGACATCCAGTGCTTACAGAAGAACTCTCGGATCGGCTGATCCAGATCAGCCGCAAAGTAATAGAAGACGATTGGAAATGCCGGATCCTGGAAATTAATACGGACAAGGATCATGTTCATATTCTTTTTGAAGCCTCTCCGCAGACGCAGCTCTCTAAACTGGTGAACAATTATAAAACCGTCACCTCCCGGCTGCTAAGGAAAGAGTTTTCGTCCGCATTAGAAAAATATGATTGTAAGGACCGATTCTGGTCTGACACCTACTTCCTGAGTACCGTATCCGAGACTGCAGAAGAAGCAGTAAGAATTTATATTCAGGAACAGGAGAAGCGTGATAATGAAGGATATCGCCGTCATGCAGGAAGAAGAAAGGCGGCTAACCCCGCCTAAACGTCTTTTACCGCTATAGACGGGGTATGCGCCGCAACTAAATCAAAAGCGTGGATGACCTGATGCGGCGGATCACGAATGCAAAACGGCTCGCAAAGGCAGTGAAGGGCAGCAGCTTTGTGTAAATGAAAAAAAGGATATGATGTGCCGCAGCAGATCATACCCGGAAATGAATGACTGTGATCAGGCAAGATGCGCTTTCTGCAGTGCCTTGACAAGGAATGGAATGACAATCAGGTCAATGACAATTGCCGGTGCTGTAGAGACAAAGTATGCTGTGATCCAGACATTGAAGGAATAGCTGGAAACAAGCAGTGCGGTAATCAGTCCGCCGGCAATACGGCCCAGAATCATTGCTGGAACAAGTGCCAGATAGATGGAAGACATCTTCCGTTTATCTGCCTTTTTCATGATCAGGCCTGTTACCAGGCCATAAACACCAAGCTCTGCCATCATGGCAAGCGGCCCGATCTGGGGCAGCCCGTTGATCAGATAAGAAAGAGCAGGTGTGACAATACCGCAGATCAGTCCTTCCCATGGCCCAAGGACAAGACCGGCAATCAGCACCGGAAAGTGCATTGGCGAAAACAGAATCATGAACGAAACACCAAGCAGTGTCCGGCATATGGTGACAATAACCAGGCCGATGGCAATCATCAGGCCGGTCAGTACAATACTTCTTGTTTTATGCATAGAAAAATCCCCTTTTTCACTATTATACAAAACAAGTAAAGACTTTGAATCATGCCGGTTGAAATCTCCGGCAGACCCTGCTATATTCCAAATAGTTAGATATAACTAACTCAGGAGGAAGCCATGTATACACAATTTACTCTGGCAGCCCTGCTGGTAGCTGGATTTGTTACCCTGCGGCGCACCGTCAGACAGAAGGCCGGTTTACAGTAAAAACCGGCTTTGCTTTGTGCATGGACATGCCGTACCATATGCCATGGAGGAATGTATATGGAATGGCTGAAAGAACGTTTCCTATCAAATATGAACAGACATCCGGATATCAGCTGGGATCAGGTGGAATCTTTGCTGGAAAAAGATTCTGATGCCAGGGAAAGCCTGGAGTGGATGGAAGAAACCGGCGGAATGCCGGATGTGCTGCAAAGAGATGATTACCAGATTGTCTTTGTGGACTTTTCCAATGAGGAACCAGCTGGCAGAAGAAGTGTCTGCTATGACGAACAGGCAAGACTGGCAAGAAAGAAGAATGCGCCTGGCGACAGTGCCATGGCGTTGGCTGCACGCCATGGACTTACACTGCTGGATGAAGAAGATTACCGTGCCCTGCAGGAATCTGGCGATTTTGATCTGAAAACGAGCTGCTGGCTGTTAACGCCAGATGATATCCGTAACAGTGGTGGCGCTCTATTTGGCGAGAAGCGCTATGGCCATATTTTCATCTATCATAATGGAGCCGACTCCTACTATCAGGTACGCGGCTTCCGATGTAAACTGATTCTGCCCTTATCTGAAAAGGGCAATGCATAAGGAGCGCTTATTCCATGAGTATGATGAAAGGTGAAAGTGTACTGCACTTCAGCCTGCTGGATGGCCTGTTCTGGGCATTCTTTGCCTGCTTCGGCGGTCTGGTCAGTGCCTATTTCCTTGCCTGCGGCATGGCAAATACCACATTGAGCATCACCCTCGCCGGCTACATGCTGGCAAGCTTTGTGGGAAGCTTTGTCCTTGGCCAGCTGTGTGACCGTCTCACCAGCAACCGCAAGGTCTTCCTGCCCGTATTTGCACTGTCTGTATTAACAGCCTTTCTTGCCTTTTTCATGGCGAAAACAAACCTGACTATCGCTGCCATCCTTTTCATCCTGTTTGGCTTTCTGTGCCTGCCGCTGGGATCCAGCCTGGATGCCTGGATGCTGAGAAGCTTCCACAACGATGGCGCCAAATACGGCCGGGCGCGTTCATCCGGATCTGCCGGCTATGCCTTTGCCATGTTAATCATGGGCATCTGGATCCAGAAACAAGGTTATGATGTCATGCCCATTGCGATGACTGTTCTTGGCATTCTTGTGTTTGTCTTTGCATTTGCTGCAAAAGAAGAGCCCTATCCCAAGAAACAGGCACAGCAGAAAAAAACCGGCATGAAAGACCTGTTTCAGATCCATCCATATATGTTTTTGCTGGTGATCATTCTGCTCTGCGGTCTGTCTGTTTCACCCATCAATAATCTTAAGATTGTCATTCTGAAAAGTGTCGGCGGTGATGTCGGCATCATGGGTCTGGATTCCTTCCTGGGCGTGATGATCCAGGCACTTTGCATCATGATGGCCGGACCTATGCAGAAGATCAACAGCCACCTGCGCCTGTTCCTGATGAGCGCATCACTGCTTGTGACGATGTTGCTGATTGTATTTGCCGTCAATCCTGCCATGGTCATTCTCAGTACCTGTTTTGTCAACCTCAGCTACGGTCTCATGCTGGTAACCCAGAGACAGATCACCGAAGAAACCGTCATGAGTGACCTGCGCACAACGGCACATGCACTGTGCGATACGATGTATTCCGGTGTCTCCGGTACCATTGCCCTGATGTATTCTGGTGCCATGATGGACCACCTGGGTGCCAAGAGTCCGGCTGTATTAGGCCTTGTCCTGACAATCATTGCATCATTGCTGAGCATTGTGCCAATGCTGAAAAAGAGCAAACAATAGAAAATTGATACTTAGTTTTTAGGCTTTTCTGTACTCATGGTGGGTGAATACTCATGAATGCATGGGCTTCTCATCAGGCATCTTGTCTGGTTCTCAGACAGATGTTTTTTTCTTTCTTCACGCTGCTGAATGATGGAGCTGCGATTGCAGTAGAATAAGGTTTTGCTCTGCGGCAATACGAAATCCTGGTTTTGTATGCCTGATTATGAACACATTAGATGAAATCGTTTTGGAAATGATTCATAATGCAGGTAGAGAAAGAGTTTTCTTTCCAACAGTATTGTTCAAACGATATGGAATGTATCAGAAAGGAGCGTCAGAGGACGTATGAATGAAGAACAACTGAAACGTATGGAATCAGGAAAGGGGTTTATTGCTGCACTGGATCAGAGCGGCGGCAGTACACCGAAGGCATTGAAGACGTATGGTATCGATTCTTCTGCTTGGCATAATGATGAAGAAATGTTTGATATCGTGCATCAGATGAGAACGAGAATCATTACATCACCATCATTTACAAGTGAGCATATTCTGGCCGCAATTTTGTTTGAAAACACCATGAACCGTACCATTGATGGCATGCCGACGGCGGATTATCTGTGGCAGCGCAAGGGTATAGTGCCGATTCTCAAGGTTGACAAGGGCCTTGCCGAAGAGAAAGACGGCGTACAGCTGATGAAACCGATGCCGCAGCTGGAAGAGCTGCTTGACTCTGCTGTCAAACATCACATCTTTGGTACAAAGATGCGTTCTGTGATCCATGAAGCTAATACCAAGGGAATCAAGGATATCATTGACCAGCAGTTTGAAGTCGGCATGAAGATCGGCCATCATGGCCTTGTACCGATTCTTGAACCGGAAGTCGATATCCACTGCCCGGAAAAGGAAAAGGCAGAAGAGCTGATGAAGGCAGAGATCATGAAACATCTCAAGGATCTGCCGAAAGAATGCAAACTGATGTTCAAGGTGACCATCCCGAGTGTTGATAATTTCTACAGTGATCTGATGCAGGATCCGCGTGTTGTCAGAGTGGTGGCACTGTCCGGCGGTTATTCGCAGGCAGAAGCCAATGAGAAGCTGGCCCGCAACCATGGCCTGATTGCGTCCTTCTCACGTGCTCTTGCACAGGATCTGCGTGTGAATCAGACCGATGCAGAATTCAATGCAACCCTGAAGGATGCCATCGATAAGATCTATGCCGCATCCATTGCCTGAAGACAACGCAATAGCAGCGCATCTATAACAGAGGATTTTGGCTGCTGCCAGCCTCTGTTTTATTATGCTTTCATCTGTCTTTGGGAAACGATGGCGAAGGATTATAATAAGGGCAGCACCAGGAAGAATGGTGCCTGTGAAATAAGAGAATAAAGATGGAAAAGCACAGCATTCTGGTGCTTTTTGTATCTTCGGGAGAATGTGAATATGAAGAATCAGCAATTGAAGAAGAAAGGTGTGCATGTAGGCAGGAATGAGTCTGCCTATGAGGCACTGAAGAAGAGTGTGCCGCACTGGATCCATCATACCGTGGAGGATCCCAGCTATGTCGGCGGCATCAAGTATCTGCCTGAGTGTGACTGCTCGGAGTGCGGCTATACCAGCAGCACGGAACACGATGTATGCCCGCACTGCGGAGCAAAGATGCACCAGCTTTCATGAGTGAACGTGTTTACATTGCCATTGATCTGAAATCGTTCTATGCCTCAGTCGAATGCCGCAAGCGTGGACTGGATCCTCTGCGCACCAATCTGGTGGTGGCGGATGTTTCCCGCACCGATAAGACAATCTGTCTGGCTGTGTCACCGGCTTTGAAAAGCTTTGGCATCCCGGGCAGACCGCGCCTGTATGAAGTCAAACAGGATGTCGCTGCGATCAACCGGAAACGCCGTATGGCGATTCATGGTGCACCGTTCCATGGTGTCTCAACCGACATGATTGAACTGCAGAAAGATCCTTACCTCAAGCTTGGCTTTATTGCCGCAAAGCCGCATATGGCCCATTACATCGAGATAAGTACGAAGATCTATGATATCTATCTGAAATACATATCCATGGATGATATCCATGTGTATTCCATTGATGAAGTGTTCATGGATGCAACGGACTATCTGGAAGCCATGCATCTGAGTGCAAGACAGCTTGCCGTAAAGATGATTCATGATGTGCTGAATGAGACCGGTATTACGGCAACAGCGGGCATCGGCACAAATCTTTTCCTGTGTAAATGCGCCATGGATATTGTGGCCAAGCATATTCCGGCGGACAAAGATGGTGTGCGCATTGCCTGCCTGGATGAAATGAGTTTTCGAAGAACCCTGTGGACCCATAAGCCGCTGACCGATTTCTGGCGGGTCGGCCATGGCATTGCCAGACGGCTGGAAGCCAATGGCATGTATACCATGGGTGATGTGGCCAGATGTTCGCTTGGGAAAAAAGGTGAATTCTTCAACGAAGATCTTTTGTATTCCATGTTTGGCATCAATGCCGAACTGCTGATTGATCATGCCTGGGGCTATGAACCATGTACGATGGCAGATATCAAGGGCTATGCGCCTTCGGCCAATTCCTTAGGTGCAGGACAGGTATTGATGGAGCCGTACAGCTATGAAAAAGCAGGATTGATCGTCAAGGAGATGAGTGATTCCCTGGCCCTGGATCTGACAGAAAAACATCTGGTGACATATGAATTGTTTCTTGGCATCGGCTATGATGCGTCTTCTGTGCATGATGATAATTTTGACGGAAATGTATCAACAGACTGGTATGGTCGCAAAGTGCCGTCTTCTGCCCATGGCAGTGTGCGTCTTGATTACCGTACCAACAGTGCTGCCATGCTGCGGAAAGCCTTTTTCAGCCTGTATGAGAAGATCACCAATCCTTCCCTGAAAGTCAGAAGAGTGAATCTGACTGCTTTGAATATTGTGGATGAAAGCAAAGCTGGCAAGGTTGTCAAAAACGAACAGACCAGCCTGTTTGACAGTGCCCGTGAAGAAAATGATGATGCTGCCTGGAAACGGGCAATGGAAAAAGAACATAAAGCGCAGGAAGCGATTCTGAAGGTACGGCAGAAGTATGGCAAGAATGCTGTAGTCAAAGGCATGGATCTTGAGGAAGGGGCTACGGGCAGACAGCGCAATGCACAGATTGGAGGACATAAAGCATGACACCGATTTCTTTGAATCAGAATGATCCTCACCGCTATGATGACATCCTTGATCTGCCGCATCATGTGTCAAAGAAACATCCGCAGATGGCCCGGGCTGCACGGGCTGCCCAGTTTGCACCGTTTTCAGCGCTGACAGGTTATGGGGAAGCAATCAATGAAACCGGAAGACAGGTAGATGCCAGGCATCTGCCGGGGGCTGATGAGCAGGATGAGATCAATGCCGTACTGCAGGAAATACTGCAGCTGGACCACCCGGCTGTTGATGTCTGTTACTTTGTGAAAGATGAAAAGAAAGATGGCGGCCATTATCAGGAAAAGGAAGGCAGTGTACGCCGGATTGACAGCGGCATGATGGAGTTTGATGACCGCAGTAAGATTGCGATTGGCGATATCTGGAATATCCGTATTCTGAAGCGTTAAAAAAACCTTAAGATTACTGAATTCTTATGACACTGTGCTTTGACAGGGATATACTAGCTGTCGTTGCATGTGAGGTGTCCATGTCTTATAACGTTAACGTTTACTTTATATATTTCCTGCCGGCACTGATGCTGGCCTACCAGCTGACCCCGAAGAAGTTCCGTTGGCTTACGCTGCTTGGCGGCAGTGCCGTCTTTTTCTGGCTCATCAGTCATGAGCTGATTGTATGGTGCATCGCCGCCGCACTGATCTGCTGGGCAGCAGGTCTTTGGATGGAACATTTTCAAAAGAAGGCAGTTGATCGGGAAAGCCGGAAAAAGATGAAGAAAGCTTCCGGCAGAGTCTGCTTTGCAGCGGGATTCCTGATCGTTGCAGCACTTGCTTATCTGAAATACACACCTTTTGTCCTGAGTAATTATGCGGCAATTACCCATCATGAGATCACCATTCCCAAACTGATTGCACCGATTGGTATTTCCTTCTATTCCCTGCAGGCCATCAGTTATCTGCTGGATGTCCACTGGGGCAGAATCAAGGCAGAACACAACCCATTGAAGGTCATGCTGTACCTGATGTTTTTTGCCACAGTCATGGAAGGCCCGATGGGCAGATGGGAAGATGAAGCCGATACCTTGTTTGCCGGCAATCCGATTACCGGTCTGAGCATCACAACCGGCGGTGTACGAATTCTATGGGGCCTGTTCAAGCGCATGGTCATCTCTGACCGCATGAACACCCTGGTCAATGAACTGTTCTCTGTCCATGCCGAATACACCGGCATGATGGTCATCTTTTCATCAGTTGTCGTGACTGTCCAGCTGTATCTGGAATTCTCCGGTACGATCGATATTGTCATCGGCAGTGCCCAGTTGTTTGGAGTCAAACTGCCTGAGAATTTCCGGCAGCCATTCCTGGCCCGCAATGCGGCGGAATTTTGGCGTAGATGGCATATCTCTCTTGGCACCTGGTTCAAGAACTACATCTTCTTCCCGGTATCTACCTCGAAATTGATGAAGAAATGGGGCAGATTCGGCCGCAAACACTGCGGTAAATATCTGACCAATGTCGTCACCAGTGCCATTGCCTTACTGCCAGTATGGCTGTTAAACGGACTGTGGCATGGCGGTGAGTGGCCCTACATCATGTATGGCGTCTATTACTTTGTTATTCTGCTGCTGGAAGTTATGCTCAAACCTGTACAGGACAAACTGCTGGAAAAGCTGCACTGGTCTGAGAATGCAGCAGGGTTTGTATGGTTCTGCCGGGTGCGTACCTGGATTATTATCTGTCTGGGTGAAACACTGTTCCGCTGCAGCACGCTGGCCCAGTTTGGCCACATGATGAAGGAACTGTTTACCACACCGTTTATCTCTGGTTTTCTTGCCAATGTCATGGATCTGAATCTTGATCTGGGTGATTACATCGTGATTCTGGCTGGCATCATCATCGTTGCCATTGTAGATCTCAGGATGGAGAAGAATCCGGATCTGTTAACCAATGTGCCGCAGCTTTCCACACCGCGCCGCTGGGCTATCTACTACAGTCTGATCATTGCCATTGCGCTGCTGGGTGCCTATGGTGCCGGCTATGATCCGGTAGATCTGATCTATGCTGGGTTCTAAGGAGGAACATAAGATGAAAAAAGTAATGCGAAATCTTCTGTTCTTCATCATCCTTGCCGCTCTGCTCATTGTGCCGGGTAAGATCCTGACCCCGAACTATATGATCGATCACAATCTTGTCTCAGGCAGGAATGCAGTTTACAGCGGCATTGCCAGCCAGGAAAAGAATTCCCTGGATGTCATTGCGGTTGGTGACTCGCTTTCCTATAGTTCCATGAATCCGATGGAGCTTTGGCTGAAATACGGCTACACAAGCTATGACGGCGGTCAGCCGGGTGCCAAGCTGCAGGAAACGGTAGAAGTTTTGCGGCTTGTTTTCCAAACGCAGAAACCAAGCGTGATTCTGCTGGAAACCAATGGCTTTTTCCGCAAGGTCAAAGCATCATCACTGACCCAGCAGAAGTCAGATCTTGCCGAAGTAATTTACAACACATTCCCGATCCTGCGCTATCACAACTTCTGGAAGACGCTGTTTACACCATTTTCTTCCCAGAGTTTCATGGGTTTCTCCATCAACCGCAGCGTCAAGCCTTATAAAGGCGGTGATTACATGGAAGAAACTGGCAAGATCAAAAATATTCCGGAAGCCAATATTGAATCTCTGCATGCCATTGAAAAGCTGTGCGAGGAAAACGGCGCTTCTTTGATCCTGTACTCAGCACCGAGTCCGAAGAATTATACGGTTGCCAAGCACAATGCTCTGGAAGAGCTTGCGGCGGATGAAAATCTGGAATACATTGATCTGAATACAAAACTGAAAGAGCTGAATATCTCCTGGGACGCGGATACGCGTGACAAGGGAGATCATCTCAACTTCTTCGGTGCTGAAAAGACAACTGCCTATCTTGGCAGCTATCTCGCTGACCACTATGATCTGCAGGACCACCGCAATGATGATGTGGCTGCAGTCTGGAATTCGCTGGCCGCAAAGTATCTGAAGGCCAAAGGAGGAAACAATGCCTGAGAATATTCTTGATGTGCTGGAAAAAACAGCAGGAACATATGGCAGTGAAACAGCTGTCTGTGATCCTTCATCTGCCTTAAGCTGGCATGAACTTGTCTCTGCTGCCAGGGGAATTGGCACAGCATTATGCAAAGACGGCTGCGACAATATTTGTCTGCCAGTGGCTGTATTTGCGGATAAATCCTGCGCCATGCTGGCAGCAATGTTTGGCGCTGTCTATGCCGGGGGCTTCTATGTGCCGATCAATCCTGAACAGCCTTCTGCCCGCATTGCCAGTATTCTGACAGTACTGGAACCAGCCGCTGTCATCGTGCAGAAATCTCTTGTGGAAACATTGAACAGTACTGGCTGGAAAGGCAGAACACTCCTGCTGGAAGATGTATTCCAGGAAACAGCAGATGAAGATCTGCTGAACAAAAACAGAGGTCAGATCAACCGCAATTCACCACTGTACGGCCTGTTTACATCCGGCTCTACCGGCGTGCCGAAGTGTGTGCTGATCTCTCATGGCGATGTGCTGGATTTCATCGGCCACTTTGTGGAAATCTTCCACTTTTCACATGATGATGTCATTGGCAACCAGGCACCATTTGATTTTGATGTATCCACCAAAGATATTTACAGCAGTATGGCCACAGGTGCCAGAATGGTGCTGATTCCCCGTGAATACTTCTCTACGCCGGCACGTCTGATTGATTATCTGATCGATCAGAAGGTAACAAGCCTGACCTGGGCTGTCAGTGCCCTGTGCATCATCTCTGGTCTGAAGGGATTCAGCTATAAAGTTCCATCCGCAATTCACCGCGTCATGTTCTCTGGTGAGGTGATGCCGGCAAGACAGCTTGCCATTTGGCAGAAATATCTGCCGGATGCGTTGTATGTCAATCTGTATGGACCAAGTGAAATCACCTGCAACTGCACGTATGAAGTCATTGATCATGTGGTGCAGAAGGGTGAAAAGCTCTCTCTTGGCAAGGTGTTCCCGGGCCGTAAGGTCGTTTTGCTGGATAAAGACGGCAGGCAGGTTGATGGCATTGGCGCCGAAGGTGAGATTGCCGTATCGGGTGAATCACTCGCACTGGGCTATTATCACAACCCTGAACAGACCAGAACGCATTTTGTGATGCGTGATGGTGTGCGTACATATCTGACAGGCGATCTTGCCGTGATTGGTGAAGATGGCAAGCTGTACTTTGCCGGCCGCCGTGATTTCCAGATCAAGCATATGGGCCACAGAATTGAGCTGGAAGAAGTGGAGCGCGGCATTGACAGCATGGATGGGGTAGCGCGCAGCTGCTGTGCCTACAATCAGGAAAGAAGCCTGATCATTGCCTATTACACCGGCACCTGTGACAAGCGTGATCTGCATATTGCGCTCAAGAGCAAGCTGCCTGTATACATGGTGCCAAACCGCTTCGTCCACGTAAAATCATTCATTCTGAATAAGAATGGCAAGATTGACCGTAAACAGCTGGCCAATCTGGAGGTTGTACAATGAACAAGGATCTGCTTTCTCAGCTGGAAAAGGAAGGCACGCCAGCCTATGTGTTTGATCTGGACGTCTTCCGCAATCGTTTTGCCTATCTGCACAATGGCATTGGCTTAGACACGGGCATGACATTCTCCATGAAGGCCAATCCCTTTCTGACCAGCACTGCTGCAAAGATTGCCGAACACATTGAAGTCTGTTCGTTTGGCGAGTTCTGTCTGTGCCGCCATCTTGGCATCAGGCCGGAAAAACTGCTGATCTCCGGTGTTCTCAAGAAAGAAGAAGATGCCAGAGAAATGGCTGGCTATGGCAAAGATGCGGCATTGTACACTGCTGAATCACCTGACCAGATGGAGATTCTCAATGCCTGCGGCAAAGCGCTTGGCCTGACATTAGAAGTACTGCCGCGGCTTTCCAGCGGCTCTCAGTTTGGCATGGATGCTGAGACTGTCAAAGGCCTGATTGCGCATCGTGACCAGTATCCATATCTGCATATCAAGGGCATTCATTTCTTCTCCGGCACCCAGAAAAAGATGCTGAAGAAACATACCAAAGAAATTGCGATGCTTGATGCCTTCCTGCAGTCGGCTGAAGCAGAAACAGGATATCATCTGCAGATGCTGGAATATGGCACCGGTTTTGGTGTGCCGTACTTTGTGGATCAGAAGGAAACTGTCACAACACCGGAAAGTCTGGCTGAATTCAAGGCTCTGCTTGCCGGCATGAAGTGGCAGGGACATAAGAGTGTGGAGATGGGCAGGGCACTTGCTTATTCCTGCGGCAGCTACTGCACAGCGGTTGAGGATCTGAAAACAACCGACAGCACCAACTATGTCATCTGTGACGGCGGCATTCATCAGCTGCATTATGACGGCCAGCTGCGCGGCATGTACATTCCCAACATCGACGTCATTTCCACACAGCAGCCTGGATCAGAAGAAACCTATGCCATCTGTGGGTCATTATGTACGACCAATGACATCCTTGTCTCGGGATTCAAACATGCCCAGCTGCACAAAGGTGATATCCTTGTCTTTGGCAATACCGGAGCTTATTCATTCTATGAAGGTATGAGTCTGTTTCTCTCTCATGAGCTGCCGGCTGTCTGGCTTGTGGACCAGAATGGATTGCTGCTGGCCAGAAGCAGACGTGAAACATGGATGCTCAATGGTGCCGGATGCGCTACAATAGCAGAGTAACTGGAGGATAAAATCATGGATCGTGTATTGGAAATTCTCAACGATATTGATGACAGTATTGACTATACAAAAGAGACAAAGCTGATTGACAACCATCTGCTGGATTCCTTTGCCATCATCTCACTGGTCTCTGAACTGGAAGATGCCTTCGACATTGAGGTTGATGCCGCTGAAATGACACCGGAGAACTTCAACTCAGCCGAAGCGATCTGGAAGATGGTACAGAGACTGCAGGAAAACTGACAACATTGAACCGGGGAAACCCGGTTTTCATTTTGACATCTTCTGTGAACATGATTATATTGGTTAGTGCTTTCTAACAGGAGGTAGAGATGCATACAAATATTACGTTAAATACAGCAGATGTCATTGTCATTCTGCTGATTCTGGTTCTGATGGCAGCAGGTTTACGGGCTGTGTTTGGGTTCTTTCATCCCCATAAGCATGAAAAGATTGCATCGGATTACAATGGCCATGGTGCCGTGAAGCTTGTGCTGCAGGTAGATGGCATGATGTGCGGCCAGTGCGAAGCTCATGTTTCAGATGCCATCCGCAAACAGTTCCAGGTGAAAAAGGTGAAGTCTTCCCATACCAAGGGAAAAACGGTGATCATCTCCAGTCATGATATTCCCGATGCCAGTTTGAAAGAGGCTGTTGCCTCAGCTGGTTATACCGTGACAGATATTGCCCGCTTCAATGCCTGAGGTACAAAGCAGATGAATTATGCCGCATGCCTGCGCATGCGGTTTTCTTATGCAAAGCAGGAATCACAAATGTGTATAATGGACTGCATACAGGAGAACGCATATGGAACTGCCAGAGAGTTACCAGCAGGAAATGAAACAATTGCTAAAAGAGGAATATACGGACTATCTTTCTGCTTTGCACAAGCCGGCTCTGCATGCACTGCGCATCAATACGCTGAAGATCTCTGTACCGGACTTTCTGGCTGCCTTTCCTTATGATCTTTCACCAGTGCCATGGTGTTCCACATCGTTCTATTATCATCAGGATGGCATCACAACAGATCCGTATGATTATGCCGGCCTGTACTATGTGCAGGAGCCAAGTGCCTCTTTGCCCGCATCGGTTCTGCCGGTTGAACCTGGTGACAAGGTACTGGATCTTTGTGCTGCCCCGGGCGGCAAGACAACCCAGCTTGCCGCAAAGCTGCAGGGCCAGGGTGTACTGATTGCCAATGACCTCTCTGTCTCACGCTGTCAAATTCTGTTGCGCGCTCTGGAAAGAGCGGGTGTGAAAAACAGTATTGTCACCAGTGCGGCACCATCCCAGCTGTCTGATCTTTTTGCGGGCTGGTTTGACAAGATTCTGGTCGATGCGCCATGTTCTGGAGAGGGCATGTTCCGCAAAGACCCTGCCATGCGCACATCCTGGCTGGAAAAAGGACCGGACTACTATGCGCCATTGCAGAAAGAGATTCTGGCCAATGCCGTGCATATGTTAAAGCCAGGCGGCAGGCTTGTTTACAGCACCTGTACCTTTTCCATCAAGGAAGATGAAGAAGTCATCCAGGATGCCCTTGACCGTTTTTCTGATCTGCATGTTGTGTCAGTGCCTTATACAGACGGCTTTGTGCAGAATGCGTACGGCACCAAATTGTTCCCTCACCGCATCAAAGGGGAAGGACACTTTGTCTGCCTGCTTGCAAAGGATGGAAGCAGTGAAAAGCATATTGAGAAACAGGATGTTGCCTTTGCAAAGGATGGCATGCAGGTTACGGCAGACCATGCTCAGATCAGAAGAATCAAAGAAAAGATACTTCTGGAGCCGGATATCGATATTGACCTGCATGGCATCCGGGTGCTGCGCAGCGGTCTATTGCTGGGAGAAGATAAAGGAAAGCAGTTTGCCTTCAGCCAGCCGATGGCGATGGCAATGCGTGAAGAGGATGCTGAAAACTGTCTGTATCTGTTCCGAAAGGATGAGCGCGTGATGCGCTATCTGCGGGGAGAAACGATCGATATTCATGATGAACCAGTCAAACCGGGATGGTGTCTTGTCTGTGTGGATCACAATCCGCTTGGCTTTGGCAAAGTGACAGGACACATATTGAAAAACAAGCTGTCATCCTCATGGGTGATGCATTAAGGAGTTACATATGGATTTGAAAAGTCAGCTAGAAGCGTATCAGCCGTTCAATGAGCAGGAAGAAAAAGACAGAATTGAGATTCTGCGCCGTCTGACATCGGAAGAAATCTATACACGTGATAATCATGGTGCGCATCTGACTGCCAGTGCCTGGGTTGTTTCAAAGGATTATGCACATGTACTGATGTGCTATCACAAGATCTATCATTCCTGGAGCTGGCTTGGCGGCCATGCGGATGGAGACAGAGACCTGCTGCATACAGCAATCCGTGAAGTACAGGAAGAAAGCGGGCTGCAGAATGTCATCCCGCTTTCCCAGGATATTTTCTCTTTGGAGATTCTGTGCGTGGACGGGCATGAAAAAAGAGGAGAATATGTCTCCTCGCACCTGCATCTGAATGTGACGTATTTACTGCAGGCAGATATGCATGAACCGCTGCGCATCAAGCCGGATGAAAATACAGGTGTGAAATGGTTTGGCCTGCAGGAAGCCATTGATGCCTCCAGTGAGCCATGGTTCAAACAGCGCATTTACAGCAAGCTCAATCAGAAACTGGCCATCTATCTGGCCAGTCATCACTCATAACAGTCCCATTGTCCCTGCGGCGATGCCAATGCCGGCAGACAGCAGGATCAGCAGAATCGGATTGACCTTTTTGTGCAGCAGGTACATCGTCAGGGCAAAAATGCCTGCACTGAGCCAGAAGGAAACAGCACTCAGGCGTGTCAGGGTAATGCTGGCGGGGAAGAAGACGGCTTTGGCAACGGAGAGGAAGGAGGCTGTGATCATGCCGACAACGGCAGGACGCAGCCCTTTCATCATGCCGGAAACAACTTTGGAAGTTTTGAATGCTTCAAAGAACCTGGCAACAAGCAGAATGACAATGAAGCTTGGCAGCACGACACCGAGTGTTGCTACAAAGGCACCGGGGATGCCAGCTGCAATGGAGCCGACATAGGTGGAAACATTGACGGCAAACGGGCCGGGCGTGCTTTCAGATACAGCAATGAAATTGATCAGCTCATCCATGGTCATCCAGCCATGGGCTGCCACTTCCTGCTCTACCAGCGGCAGCATGGCATAGCCGCCGCCAAAGGTGAAGGCACCGATCTTAAAGAAGGTAATAAACAATTCCCAGAAAACCATCTCAGTTTCCTCCTTTCCTGATCCGCAAAGAAGAAAGCAGGCCGATACCGGCACAAAGCAGCAGTACCAGAATGGCATTGACATTGAAGAAGGTGACAAGAACCAGAGCAGCCGCCATCAGAATGATGGAGACCAGATCCTTGGGACACTGTTTGTACATCGAGATGGCCGCATTCAGGATCAATGCCATGACACCGGCACGGATGCCAGTAAAGGCATAACTGACATACTTGTTTGTCTCAAAGGCATTCAGGATATGAGAGATTGCCAGAATGATCAGAAAGGATGGCAGCACGACGCCAAGGGTTGCCATGAAGGCACCTTTCTTACCGGCAATCTTTGCCCCGACAAAGGTAGCGCTGTTCACTGCGATGGGGCCTGGTGTGCTTTCGGCAATCGCAATAATATCGAGAATCTCATCGGCATCGATCCAATGGCGCTTGTCCACGATTTCCCGCTGAATCATCGGGATCATGGCATAGCCGCCGCCAAAGGTGAATGCGCCGATTTTGAAGAATGTTGTAAACAGGGTCAGCTCTTTGTGTTCTTCCATAACCTTCCTCCAACGCTTCTATGGTAAGAAAAGAAAATGCATGAATCAATTCATATGTTAAAATAAAATACATAAGTAAAAACATATGATTAAACAGTTAGAAGTTTTTCAAAGAGCAGCAGAACTTGGCTCGTTTACCAAGACAGCCGAACAGATGCACATGAGCCAGCCGGCAGTCAGCAGTGCCATCCGTGATCTGGAGGCGTACTATGGCATTCGGCTGTTTGACCGTGCCAACCGCACGGTCTATCTGACGGATGATGGCAGGAAGATGCTTGCCTATGCCAACAGCATTCTGTCTCAGCTCAATGAAATGCATACCATCTTCCATGAGAATCATGGGCCGGTGCACTGCCGGCTTGGCCTGAATGAAACAATTGCGGAAACCATGATGGATGCCATCTTTGGCCATCTTGGCCAGGCAGATGTGACAATGCACATTGATAACAATGAAGCAGTGCTGAAGATGCTGCGGCACAATGCACTCGATTTTGGCATTGTGGATGATACAGACAGTGAGGATCTTGAAAGAATTCCTTTTATGCAGCAGGACATTGTGCCGGCCTGCCGGAAAGGGTATCAGAAGCAGACAAAATTATCGGCTGCACATCTGAGTGAACTGCCGCTTCTGGTCAGAGAAAATGGCAGCGGCTCCTATCAGAACGTCGCATCCTTATTCCAGGCCCATGGCTGTGCCATGCATATTGCCGTGCAGGGCATTTCAGATCTGGCTTTGATGAAGCTTGCCAAAGCAGGAAAAGGCATTGTGTTTGTGCCGGAACAGCTGGCAGAGGAAGCAGGACTTGTCAAACTGGAATTGACAGATGGCATCCTGCAGCGGCATTATGTGCTTTGTGCCCTGAAGACAAAATACCGCTCTGACGGGATGAATCAGATTTTTCACCAGCTGGCTGCCATTGGCAGCGCTGAAGATAAAACAGGAGAAAGTGTATGAAGGTATTCGCATCTGACTTTGATAACACACTGCATTTCATGGACCGCACGGGCGGTTACTTCCGCTCGGGCGATCTATCTGCCATTCTGGATTTTCAGGACCATGGCGGACAGTTTGGCCTGTGTACAGGCAGACCGCTGTTTGGCTTTGGCAATGATCTGGATCATGGCCCGGAACTGGATTTCATTGTGGCTTCAAGCGGTGCGGTTGTTGCTGAAAAAAAAGAGGATACGTTTGTCCCGGTGTTTGAAAGCGTTCTGACCACAAAGCAGATTGCCATGCTGGACGAAACATTCGGTAAAGAGAGCATTTTCTATATTCATGCGGACGGCCATATCTTTACGCTGTATGAGCGCCGGCCCCAATATCCGCAGCAGACAGTTCTGCCATCCATTGATGCACTGAATGGCCGCCATATCACATGCGTATCCGTATGGACGCCATCCAATCGTACAGCTTCTTTGATCGCAGCCCGTATCAATGCCATGTATGGCAAAGAAATGGCAGGGTATCAGAATACCCAGTGGATCGATGTTGTCCATGCCGGTGTATCCAAAGGAACCGGTGCCCTGCATGCAAAGCAGCTGCTGCACGGAGATGTCATTGCCGGCATCGGTGATTCTGTCAACGATATCCCACTTCTGGAAGCGGCGGATATCTCCTTCAGTTTCCATGCCAGTGAGGATGAGGTGAAAGAAAAGGCAGACTATCTTGTGGATACCGTTGCCGAAGCACTGGCAATCTTTGCAAAAATCTGATCAAAGCATAAAAAATGAGACAGCCGAAGCTGTCTCGTTTTTGTTTATAGAAAACTCCCGGATAGTCCGGGAGTTCAAAAGAGGTTAACCGATGAGTCTCTGACAGCGTAGCTATAATGAAATTGCGGTCTGCCAACTGCAAAACATTATAGGAGGGCGCATGTCAGAGACACATACATTATCCCACACAACTTGGAACTGTAAGTACCATATCGTATTTGCACCAAAGTACAGGAGACAAGTATTTTATGGAGAGAAGAGACTGGAGATTGGGGCAATTCTGAGACAACTGTGTAAATGGAAAGGGGTAACAATCCTGGAAGCAGAGGTATGTCCGGACCATGTACACATGCTTGTAGAGATTCCACCAAAGTACAGCGTATCTCAATTCATGGGATTCCTGAAAGGAAAAAGCAGTTTGATGATTTATGAGAAATGGGGAAACATGAAGTACAAGTATCGTAATCGGGAATTCTGGTGCAGAGGATATTACGTAGATACGGTTGGAAAGAACACGAAGAAAATAAAGGAATACATCGCACATCAGCTGGACGAAGATAAGGCAGCAGACCAGCTGACACTTGATCTGGGAGACCCGTTTAACGGGAAAAAGCGGTAGTTTGCGTGTGGCAGACCGCTTCATGCGCTTCTGAGCGCAGCCAGTAATAAGAGGGCTACGCCCGTCTTGTGAAAAACCACCAGCTCAGCTGGTGGATACTTATTGTCAGCAGGTAACTTACTTAGCCTTGACTGCAGAAGCATCCTTGTTGAAGGTGACATTCTGCTGTGTAGCAGAAGAGCTCAGATCAGCAACCTTGACCAGGCTGAAGTCAGCTTCCTCCAGGCTCAGAGTCTGGAAGGAATCCTCAGTATCGCCGGACTCAGTTGTGAACTCAACTGTCTGCATATAGCCGGAAGCGTCCTTCTCGTCAACCTTGACATCAACCTTGACGGAAGCACCATCATCCAGACCATTCTCAGCATAGTTTGTGCCCTTGTCAGAAGAACCTGTCTTGTAGACATACAGAGCAGTAACCTTCTCGCCAGTAGCGTTGGTAATGTTGTAATGTCCTTCTGTAGGTACTGTTGTAGCAGTAGCTGCTGCTGTAGACTCAGCAGCCTTTGTAGCTGCTGCGCTGGAAGCTGCTGCAGTTGTTGAGGAGCTGCCGCAAGCTGCCAGGGATGCTGCCATGATGCCAGCAGCTGCCAGTTTGATTAACTTCTTCATAATTTCTTTACTCTCCTTTGATCACGCTATAATGAAAGCGCATCACAATAGTAGCATCTTTGCATTTACGGTTCAAATGAATTCAGGCCAAATGTACGAAATGTTCACATTGATACTCACATTAGCCACTTATGAAAACCGTTTCCGGAGAATGGGTGAAAAATGCTACTATATCTGAAGAACAGGAAAGTTGAGGAATAATCAGAATGAAGAATGCACAGGAGAGATACCGGCAGTGGCTGGATGCGCTGGAGCAGGATGATCCTTTGCGTGGTGAGCTGACGGCGATCAAAGATGATCCGTCTGAGATCGAAGACCGCTTTTATCAGGATCTGTCTTTTGGCACCGCCGGTCTGCGCGGCAAAGTGGGTGCTGGCACCAACCGCATGAATAGATATACAGTTGGACGTGCCTCTCAGGGAATTGCGGATTATATTGCCGCCCATGGCAAAGAGGCAATGAACAAAGGAGTGATCATTGCCCATGATCCCCGCCATTTCTCCAAAGAATTTTCACAACTGGCCGCATCGATCTATGCTGCAAAGGGAATCAAAGTCTATGTCTTTGATGATCTGCGGCCAACCCCGGAGCTTGCCTTTTTAATCCGCAAACTGCATACCACATCCGGCATCAATATCACCGCCAGCCACAACCCGAAAGAATACAATGGCTACAAGGCATACTGGAGTGATGGCTGCCAGGTATCCAGTGATATCGCGGATGGCATGACAGCATGCATTGAGAAGGTGGATCTGTTCCATGGCGTTCATGCCATTCCGTTTGAACAGGGCGTCAAAGACGGCCTGATTACCGTGCTGGATCACAGCTATGACCGCATGTATCTGGATGCCATTGAAAGCCTGGCCATTCACCATGGCGATGAACTGGATCTTTCCATTCCGCTTGTTTATACACCGCTCAATGGTGCCGGCTCAAAGCCGTTCCGGCAGATGCTGAAAGACCGCGGTTTTACCAACTGGCAGATTGTGCCGGAACAGGAAAATCCGGATCCTGATTTCACGACCGTCGGCTATCCGAATCCGGAAGATCCCAAGGCGTTCAAAATGAGTGAAGAGCTTGGCAGAAAGAGCGGAGCAGAACTGCTGATGGCAACCGATCCTGACAGTGACCGGTTTGCCATTGAAATCCGGGATGATAAAGGAAACTACATCCCGCTCAACGGCAACCAGACTGGCTATATCCTTGTCAATTACATTCTGGAAGGACATAAGACAGCAGGAACGCTGCCTGCGAATGGTGCCATGGTCAAGTCCATTGTGACATCTGATCTTTCCACCCGTATTGCCAAGGCATATGGAGTCAGAATGTTTGAGTCTTTAACCGGATTCAAGAACATCTGCGGCCGCATTCCGGATCTGCAGAAGCAGGGCTATACGTATCTGTTTGGCTATGAGGAGTCGGTTGGCTATGCAGCCCATCCGGAAATCCGTGATAAAGATGGTATTTCGGCGGGAATGCTGGTGGCAGAAGCCGCAGCCTATTACCGCAAACAGGGCAAGACACTGTTTGATGTCCTGGATGATATCTACCAGAAGTATGGCTATTATGCCGAAGCAGAACCAAACATCATTCTGGAAGGCATCCCTGGTGCCCAGCGCATTTCCCGCATGATGGCATATGTCAGAGCCAATCTGCCAAAGGAAGTGGCTGGTATTCCGGTTGTAAAAGTCATCGATTACAAAGATGGATATGAAGACATCCCGGCAAGCAATGTACTGCGCTTCTTCCTTGCCAACGAAAGCTGGTTTGCCATTCGTCCATCCGGCACTGAGCCAAAGATCAAGTTCTATTTCTACTCCATGCAGAAAGACAGAAAAACGGCTCTGGATGTGAACAATGCCATCAAGGATGACATTCTGGCCATGATCCAGAATGTAGAGTAACAGCACAATATCTTCTCAATAAAAGGACCATTCGGTCCTTTTTGGTACACTGCATTTGCAGTGTCCTGCGCCAATTGTTTAGTGTCGAAAGGATTTCAATAAATGGATAAGAATGACAGGAAAAAACGTCTGAAAACGCTGAATATGATGATTCATGTAATTGCCGCATTTACCAGTATTACCTTCATACTTGCACTGGATCACAAAATTGTTTACAACTTCAACTTGTTTGCAATGCTTGCGGTTGGGGTTTGTGAGGTGTACTGTGCCTATTTGATCAGCTTGGAAGAAAAGTAATTGCAGTACTTAGATGAACAGGTAGCTATCCTTTGTTATGCCTGTATGAATGGGCTGGTATTGTATTGGTTCAGAAGATTTGTTAAAAGAGGAAGATCTAAGACAAGATCATCTTTGCCGGGATTGACGACGGCTGCTTCCACATTGCGGTTGATGGAAAGGAATGATGCCAGATCAACAATATCGGCCCAGTACAGCTGCATGTGCTCATCAATCTTTCCTGGCATATACTGCATCATTTCTTCACAGGAGAAAACGGGGAGGTAGCGTTTGCCGTCTGCCTGCAGTAAAGTGACATGGCTGATGTGATCTGCCGGCACCTCAGGTGATCCGCTCATTTCCGGCACTGGCTGTATCGCTGCCAGAAAATGGGAAGATGAAACGGTGGCAGCGAGCTGCTGCAGCACTTTCTGTTCTCCTTCCGGCGTTAATGGCAGTCTTCTTTGATCCAGCAGCAGCTGCAGCTGTTTAGGATTCTGGATTTGTTCATTTTCATCATGTCTTTTCATGCTATTATCATAACATTCCTATGGGCAGGATTCTGTCATTTTAAACAATTGTGAAATTCTGTCTCTTTGATGCAATTCACAGCCTGCGCTTTCAGGCATTACAATGAAGGTGGTGAATGGATATGAGTGAAGAAAAGATTGAAATGAGAGGACTTCGTCAGGATGAGGTGGATAGCCGCATCCGGCATGGTCTTGTCAATAAAGCGGCAGAAAGCGGTACGAAGACAAAAGAAGAGATTATCCGCCGTAATGTGCTGACTCCCTTTAACCTGATCTTTATTGTTCTGGCAATTCTTTTATTGATCGCGGGTAAGTACAAGGACATCACTTTCCTTGGTGTTGTCATCTGCAACACCCTGATTGGTACCATCCAGGAGCTTAAGAGTAAGGAAGCCGTTGATAAGCTGACCATTCTTTCGGCCAGAAAATATCCGGTCATTCGGGCTGAGGGCAGAATTGAGATTCCAAGCGATCAGCTTGTGCGTGATGATGTCGTGGAACTGTGCGGCGGAGATCAGATTCCGGCTGATGCCGTCATTCTTTCGGGCAAAGTAAAAGTCAATGAATCATTGCTTACCGGTGAGGAAGATGACATTGAAAAAACAATTGGTGATACATTGCATTCAGGCTCTGCCTGCACAACCGGAAAATGCCTTGTCAGACTGACTGCCGTTGGTGATGAATCCTATGCATCACGCCTTTCCAAAGAGGCGACTACTAATGTCAAGGTTGCCAAGAGTGACATGATGCGGTCACTTGACCGTTTGATCATGGTCATCGGCTTCATGCTTGTGCCGATTGGTATTCTCTTGTTCTGCAATGAGTATCTGACACTGCATAACAGCTTTGGCGATGCCATTCAGTCTACTGTTGCTGCATTGATTGGCATGATTCCGGAAGGCCTGTATCTTTTGACTTCCGTTGCACTGGCGGCATCCGTATTGCGGCTGACCCAGAAGCGTGTGCTTGTACGGGACCTCAATTGCGTTGAAACACTGGCACGTATTGATACGCTCTGCGTAGATAAAACCGGCACCATCACGGAGCCCGGCATGAAGACAGAAGCCTATGAAGTGTTGGATCGTTCGTTATCCAAGCCGGAATTTGTATCCATCATGAGTGCCTATGCCAATGCGTTTGACCAAAGCAATGAGACCGGTGATGCCCTGAAAGCGTTCTTCAGGGAAGATCCGCACTGGCACTGCACAAAGATCGTGCCGTTTACTTCTTCGATCAAATATTCGGCGGCATCCTTTTCAGAAGGATGGAATGTCGCCGTTGGCGCACCGCAGTTTATCTACCACGAAAAGATGGATGAGATCAGACCGCATCTGGAACCGTATGTACGCAAGGGAATGCGTGTTCTTCTTGCTGTAACGGTGGATCATCTGGATGGCGGGGTGATTCATGCCGAAGATGCCAAACCGCTTGGCTTGATCATTCTTTCCAATAACATCCGCAAGAATGCGGCGGATACATTTGCCTACTTTGCAAAGCAGAAAGTGCGGGTGAAGGTGATCTCTGGTGATGATCCGGAAACGGTTTCCCGGATTGCTTCACAGGTACATATTCCCCATAGTGAAAGCTATGTGGATGCCTCCACATTAACGAGTGATGAGGATATCGCTGCAGCAGTGGCGAAATATACGGTATTTGGCAGAACAACGCCGGCCCAGAAGAAAAAGATGGTGGTGGCACTGCAGAAACAGGGCCATCATGTGGCTATGACGGGTGATGGTGTCAATGACGTGCTTGCCTTGAAAGAGGCAGACTGCGGCATTGCCATGGCCAGCGGCTCAGATGCGGCAAGCCAGATTGCCCAGCTTGTTCTGCTGGATTCCAACTTTTCTGCAGTGCCGGATATCGTTGCCGAAGGCAGACGGGTCATCAATAACATTGACCGTTCCGCCCGGCTGTTCCTCAGCAAAAACATCTTCTCGGTAACCCTGTCCATCATGTGTGTTATCCTGCACCTGTCCTATCCGCTCAAACCATTGCAGCTGTCATTTATCAGTGCATTGACCATTGGCATCCCGGGCTTCTTCCTGGCGATGCAGCCAAATGACGGCCGCATCAAGGGGCACTTTCTGTCGAATGTGCTCTATCATGCATTCCCCGGCGGCCTGTGTGAGCTGATCCTGATCGGAGGCGTGAATGTGTATGCCAGTGCGTTTGGTTTTTCGGAAGCAGAAGCCAATACCATGGCAGTCATCATTGCCATGACGGTCGGACTGGTCATTCTCTATCATGCCTGCAAGCCATTCAATCTGTTCCGCGGGTTTGTCCTGGCGGGATGTGCGGCAGCAGCCCTCTTCTGTATTTTCTTCTTTGACAGTCTGCTCTCTTTGACATCACTGTCACTGCAGGCAATCATGATCTTCATCCTGTTCATGTTACTGACATATCCAACCATGCAGGCGGTGCGCTGGACCATCCTCAAGCTCAACCGACTGTATCATTGGATCCTGGATCATATACATCATCTTCAGCAGCGCTTTACAAAGAAGAATTCTCAGCATGCCTGAGATTCTTTTTTGCGTTGACAGGCATCCTCTGATCACGGTAGACTATCCATCTCTATGCGACATTTATAAATAAATGTCGCAATGGAGGATACCATGATCAGAATCTTTGCGGACAGCGGCTGTGACCTGAGTCAAAAACAGGCAGCTGCGCTTGGCGTAACCATCCTGCCTCTGCATGTGCGCTTTAAAGAGCAGGAATACCTGGATGGTGTGATCATGACACCGGATGAATTCTATGCAAAACTGGGTCAACTACCCGCAGCTGAAGCTGCAGGCTTGAAGGAACATCAGTACATGCATGACATGCACTGATACACTTCAACTTGCCCTGATACAGCGGACTCGCTTATCTGCCTCAGCAGGTAAGTGGAGGTCTGCCAATGAGAGGGCGGTTATCATAGTGAGTTGCCAAACTATTAGGCAGAACATACTGCCATACCGCTGATCAGCGGATATCTATTGCCATGCCGGATTCTTTCAATAATGAAAGACCGGCATTTTTGATATTTACTGCGGCATTGTAATCACGCACATGATGCGTGCCGCATATCGGGCATGTCCACTCTTCCTGACCAAGCACAATTTTGCTGTCGCCTGACATGACATGCTCACACTTTGAGCATGTCTGCGTCGTGTGCTTTGGATCGACAAGCAGACATGTTTTACCGTGTTTGGAAGCAGTGTTCTGCAGTTCTGTCAGAAAAGTACGCCATCCACTGTCTGAGATTGCTTTTGCCAATGTGTGATTCTTCTTCAGATTGCAAACTTTCAGATCTTCTGCAAACAAATAATCGTGGCTTTTGACTTCTTTGTCTGCCATGCATCTGATAAAGTTCAATCTCTGATTTGCCACATGGCGATGGCACTCTGCCAGTCTGATACGTGCTTCCTGATAGTTTCTGCATGTACGATAGTCTCTGCCGTCACGCTTTGCAGCCTCGTACTTGCGTGACAGCGCCCGCTGTGCCTTGCACAGCTTCCTCTCCGCCTTCTTCAGCCAGTGCGGCTGATCAACAGCCACGCCGTCACTGTCTGTGAAAAAGTTTGTCAGATTCATGTCTATACCGACGGCTGTCCCTGTCTGCGTATAAGCATGATGAAATGGCTCATCGGATGCCAGGGCAAGCGAAATGTAACAGTCACCGCATGCATCCAGACGGATGGAAACCGTGCCTATGCGTGTCTCAGATGTGCGATCCAGCAATGCACTCACAAGCTTTGGTGAGCCTTTGACACGAATCGTGCCAAGCATGGGGAGCACAATATGATTTTTGTCCTTGAAGCGGGCGCTTCCTTCATACAGACCAATCACATGTGGAATGGCATCAAGCTTCTTTCTGGCATAGTGATTGCTCGTCTGATAGCAATATGTGTTATCGAATTTATGAAAGGTCGGAATGCGTGTTCCCTTAACGCTCCTGAACTGTTTCCAGGCACGCTGATAGTTGGCTATCGTATGAAGAACCATGTCTGAATCACAGTCCCACAGGAACGGTGCGGCATTCTTAATCGCTCTGGCATCCTGATAGGACGCCTGCAGAAAAGAAAGCCTGCCGGCATCTGCTGATGACACAGCCGCACTCTTTTTCAGCTGGAACATCTCGTTGTGTACAGCCACAAGACGGTTGTATACAAAGCGTGATGCACCGCCATTCATACGGATGACGGATTTCTGCCTGTAAGACGGATAAGCCCGCATCTGCAGTCCAATATGAAACGTGTATTCTGCCATCTTCTTCATGCCTATATTATAACACATATGTATTGTACTATTTGAACAATATTAATGTATAATCCAAGTGTGAAAGGGTTACACATATGAAAAGACATATTGACCGAATTGAGGACGCTGTTTATGAACGCGGATACGTATATAATCTGCATTTCCATATTATCTGGTGCACGAAGTATCGCAGCCCATGCTTTTGCACACCGGAACTGGTGAATGAGATGAAGGGCATTCTTCAAAGCATTGCAGGACTGGCAGATGTGGATATTCAGGAAATGGAAGTGATGCCTGATCATGTCCATTTGCTATGCAGCTTCAAGCCAAAGTACAGCATTACCGATGTTGTAAAAAACCTGAAAGGTGCATCTGCCAGACTGTTTCTGAAAGCACATCCGGAAATCAGAAAAGCGATGTTCTGGGGAGACAGGTTATGGGCGCCAAGCTACTATGTTGGCAGTGTAGGCAACATGAGCAAAGAAACTATCAAGCGTTATATTCAGAACCAGTATGATGGCAAAGGTGGTGATCACTCCCCGGAAAGAGAAAAAGAAAGCAATTCCTCCCCGCAATAAATTGCTGGGATTTCTTGCTTATTTTCCTCATTGAAACAGATGTATTTCCCAAGACATCCCAGATTCCGCCGTTTCAATATGAGGAAGCTTTGCAGAGTGAAATGCAGGAAAAAGATGAAGCAGTCATACTGACGATTGCTTCAAAGCTTTCCGGCTGCTATCATTCTGCGCTGCTTGGTACAAGAGAGATGAAACACGTCTATGTTGTGGACAGCGAGACATGCAGTATGGGAGAACAGCTGCTTGTGCGCAAGGCATGTATGTACCGTGAGGCAGGCCTGGATGCAGAGACCATTGTTTCCCGGCTGGAGGCAGACAGAAAACAGATCCGGATCATTGCCTTGCTGAATACACTGGAATATCTGAAGAAGGGCGGCCGTATCTCTGCCGTGAAAGCCATGGCTGGCAGAGTGCTTGGCATCAAGCCGGTCATCCAGATTGTGGATGGTGAAGTATCACTGCTTGGCACAGCCCGCGGTTCGAAAAGCGGCGGCAATCTGCTGATGCAGTATGTGCAAAAAGAAGGATTGCATCTGGAGCAATGTCATTAAGATAAGCTCATGAAAGTGATATTGAGATTTTGACCCGTTAAGTTAAGAAGCTGGATGAAGAATAATAATGTTATTCTTCAGGACTCAGCTTCTTTTTTGCTCAGCTCTTAGAGGACAATCCAGAGGTTCTCGAAAAGAAGGCATGACGAAAACATCTTTTGAGCAATCTGTCACTTTATCATTGAATCCAAAGGCTGACCTCGTATAATGAAGTTGCTTAGGCAGCTCTATAGAGTGACAGTCTTGCGGGTTGTGACTTTATATTGCGCTTGAACTTTCTTCCTGGTCGTACGGGACTCAGGAAGTTTTTTATTCTGTCTATGAATGCTTTTGTCGTAATAAGCTTCTTCAGGAATAATCGCGCATTCGTAACGGCAGGCTTAAAAGCAATCTGATACGTCCATTTTCTGCCATCCTTTTCTACCGGCACAGCATTGATCAGAAGCTGGGTGTAGTTGTACATGATGAGAGCGGCATAGATTTCCTGTCTTGCGTTTTTCTGCTTGATTGAATTGAAGTAAACCATGTTTGTATCGTATTTCAAGTGGCGGAATGCACCTTCAATCTCCCAGCGCATATGGTAAAGTTCCTTAAGCTCAGTGATGGAAAATTCATCTTTGGGCAGATTCGTAACCAGGCACTCATAAGTACCGTCCGTGATTTTGAAACGGGCGACACGGAAAGTCATATTGTAGAACGGATGATCAAAATCCAGATAACTGAAATTTACGTTTGATGGCAGGAATACGTATTTCTGCTTGTTTTGCTTGATCTCTTTCGTCTGGCTTCTTGTCAATATACGAGTGATATCTCGATCGAATTCTTCATCTGGCAGATCAATGGCAGATAAGATCCCGCTGCTGAATATATCCTTTATACGAATGGCGAAGTGAATGCTGTTTTCAAGCATATAGGCAAGCAGCTCATAGCTTTCGTAGCCGCGGTCAGCAGTAATAATCGTTTTGGCTGGCAGATCATGGGCTTTAAGCATATCAAGCAGAGCGCCTTTCTCATGAGACTTCTGTTTCGTATCTATCATAGCGTCTGTATATACGCGATTCAGAACGTCATACAGAGCATTGAGATGAAGCTGATTGTAGCCCTGGCTGTTCTCATCATTCTTCAGAAATGTCTCTGGATCATCAGGGTTATAAGGGATACGTACATCTGATCCATCACAAGCGAATACACGATAGCCTTTGAAGAATCTGGTTCCAGGAATGTTTTCAGTCATTAAGTGCATTACTCTTTCAAGAGCTTCGGGATCGAGCTTTGAACGCTGCTGGCAGAAAGCCGAAGCAGACGGCGGGACTTTGGAAACAAAGAAATCAGAGAGTTCCTGGTTTAATGCCTTGGCCTGTTTCTGGATAAGGAAGCGAATCAGAATACCAGCGGGCAGTGCACGTATCCGAGTGAAGTCAACACCTGGCTGCGTACAATAGCAGCTTATATTTTGCTCGACCATATCAATGGCCTTGGCTAAAATGTCATCTACGCACTTAACAGAATCAATGGAAATCATAATGAATTTTTCCTCCTACAATTTCCTTCGGATTGTGTAAAAAAGGCTGATTTTTGGCTGTCAAGTGTTTTTTAGAAAATCATCCAAAAAAATACGGACCTTTTGGCCATCAAAAAAAACGCCTTGTATTCTTACAAAATACAAAGCGTTTCAATCATCAAGCCCTAACTTAATGACATTGGCATCTGGAGGAGCCTTTTGGCATGGTGTACTCTGGCTTTGACGATCACATGCTGCAGAAATATATCAAAGATTCTGCGGTCCTGTATGAGGGAAAGGATCCTGCTTCCTTCCTGATTTCCCGCATGGGTGCTGTCATTGGATCTTATGCCGGCAATGATGGCATTGGCTTTGCTTTCTTTGCCAAAGGTATTGCATCCAGATGATGCAGGCATGTATCATGTGAGAAAACACAGGAGGGATTATCATGGCGGACAGTGAGTTTCATTATGATATTGAGCAGTCTTTTGGGACTGTAAGTAAGAAAGAGGCCAGAACCGGCAGTGTGTATACAAAAGAATTAAATCTGATCAGCTACAATGACGGGGAACCGGTGTATGATCTGCGCAACTGGTCAAAGATGAGTGATGGCACCCGCCGCATGGGGAAGGGCATTACGTTTACGCTGGATGAGCTGAAAGAGCTGAAGAACTTGCTGAATGATATGCAGGATCTGGAAGACTGAGCATCACATTTGCAAGTGAAGGAATCAACTGCTAACATATCATCGTAAGCATTCAAGCGTTACAGAAAGGAAATAGAATGATGAATCGTAAGAGTGACGTTTTTGTTGTTACTTACGAGACACAGAATTCTGTTGTCCATGCCTATATGTCTGAAGTTGATTTCCACGTATTGAAAAATCTGGAACATAATGGTCAGATCAGAATCATGGACCACAAAGTATTCTGAGTCTTGCAAGCTAGGATGGCCTTCGGGCCATCTTTTTTAATTGCAACAATTTACATTTTATTCGAAAATAATGCCATCCTTCTTACAGAAACATCTTGCATTTTCTTGAGGCCGTGCTTTGGGAAGACTACACTTTCGCTCATAGAAAGAGAGGGAAAGTATTATGCATGCAAGAAGTATTGGTTTTCTAGGCCTGACTGCCGCACTGCTGGCATCCTGCGGCACGGCGGCGGCCACGCCATCGTCTGCCTCAACATCCAGCAGTTCCAGTCTTGTGACAATTGCGGTGGATGCGGACCTGAATACGATGGACTATGAAACAGCAACCGATGGTACATCCTTTGTCATGCAGGGCTTATGTGAGTCAGGCCTGACAGAGCGTGATGAAAACGGGGAAGCCCAGCCGGATCTGGCAGAGAGCTGGGATATTTCGAATGATGGCAAGACCTATACATTCCATCTGCGGGATGGTATCAAGTGGTCCAATGGCGATCCCGTCACGGCTGCTGATTTTGTTTATGGCTGGCAGCGGCTTGTGGATCCTGATACCGCATCGGAATATAACTTCATTGCTTCGGCGATCCATGTTGAAAATGCAGATGAAGTCATTGCCGGTACACTGCCGGTCAGTGAACTTGGTGTAGAAGCCACCGATGATCAGACGTTTGTCGTACATCTGAGCCTGCCGTGTTCCTTCATGCTTTCACTGATGAGTTTCCCGTCTTTCTTCCCGCTGAACCAGAAATTCTATGAATCTGAGGGTGACAATTATGCCCAGAGTGTGGATGACCTGCTGTATTGCGGGCCATATACAATGACCGACTGGGAAACGGGCAACCAGTATACCTTTACCAAGAATCCCGATTACTGGGGCAAAGATACGATCTATACAGATCAGATCCGCATCCGCTTCCTGCAGGATACGCAGTCTGCACTGCTGGAATATCAGAGCGGCAATATTGACTTTGTGACATTGACAAGTGAACAGGTAGATGCCATGAAGAATGAAGCTGGCTTTACAACCAGAATGCAGGGCTCTTCCTGGAGACTTGCGTTTAACTTCACGGATGAACGCTTCCAGAACAAGGATCTGCGTGAAGCCATTTCCAAGGCTATTGACCGCACAAGCATTACCGATAATGTATTGAAGGATGGTTCTGTGGCAGCCCAGGGATTTATTCCCCAGCAGTTTGCTTCGGGACCGGATGGCACATACTTCCGTGATACGGCCGGTGATCTGATCAGCGAAGATGTAGCAGAAGCACAGGCCGCCTATGCAAGGGCAAAGGAAGCCCTTGGCGGGGATGTGAGCATTACGCTGCTGTATGATGACTCTGAGGAGTGCAAGGCCGTGGCTGAAAACCTGCAGTCACAGCTGCAGACAAATCTGCCTGGTCTGACAGTTTCCCTTGACAGCAGGCCCAAGAAGACAAGACTGCAGCTGATGAACAGCAATGACTATGAGATCGGCCTGACCAGATGGGGACCTGACTATGATGATCCACAGACCTTCCTGGATCTGTACAAGTCCAATTCTCCAGGGTATACCGGTTCCTATTTCAACAGTGAATATGATGCGCTGCTTGATCAGGCAGAAACCGGGGAAGATGCGGCAGATTCCCAAGCACGCTGGAATGATCTGATCGCGGCTGAGAAAGTGCTTCTGGATGATTATGCCTGTGTGCCGATCTATCAGAACGGCGGTGCCCTGATGATCAATCCGAAGGTGAGCGGCTATATCCTGACGGTCAGTACAACAAGCTACCGCCACGTCAAGAAAGAAGCCTGAGTACAGCAGAATATGATAAGAGAACCCCGAAGCCTGTGATGCAGCGGCGGGGTTTTCTTGTGGCAGAACAAAGTGAAACAGGGCTACAATGAAGCTGAACAGGAGGAGTAAAAGATGAGTGAAGAGAAATGGCCGGGACCCAAGGGACTGATTCCGGTAACGGATGGCAGAGAGGATGATGCCAATGTGCATAACCGGCGTTATCTGGATCATATGCTGGTAGAGATGCGGGTGATTGACAGCGTCAAGCCGGATCTGCATACAAAGATCTTTGGCCGTACGTATGATACGCCGCTGATGATGCCTGCCTTTTCACATTTGAATAAAGTTGGTGAAAATGGCCATATGCCGATGGAGGCATATGCGCTTGCTGCAAAGCAATTGCATATGCTGAACTGGGTCGGCATGGAATCAGATGAAACCTTTGCGCGCATCATGGAAACAGGTGCCGATACGGTGCGGATTATCAAGCCTTTTGCGGATCATGATACGATCCTGGAACAGATTGATTTTGCCTGTGATCAGGGGGCCGTTGCGGTTGGCGTCGACATTGATCACATTGCCGGCAAAGATGGCGGCTATGATGTCGTGGATGGCATGCCTTTAGGTCCGGTATACTTTGCGGATCTGAAGGAATACTGCCAGCACAGTGCCGTGCCGTTTGTGGCAAAAGGCGTGCTGAGTGTGACGGATGCTGTGAAAGCCAAAGAAGCTGGCTGTGCTGCGATTGTGGTTTCCCACCACCACGGCCGCATTCCGTGCGGTATGCCTCCGGCGGCGATGCTCAAAGACATTAAAAAAGCACTGGCGGGCAGCGGGGTTGCCATCTTCTGTGACTGCGGCCTTGCAAGCGGCTATGACTGCTACAAGACGCTTGCCCTTGGTGCGGATGCGGTATCGCTTGGCAGAGTGATTCTGAAACCACTGCTGCAGGAGGGTGCAGACGGTGTGATCCGCACTGTCAGACAGTTGAATAACGAGCTGTCAGAAATGATGATGTATACATGTGTTCCGGATACATCCAGTTTTGATGACAGTGTGCTGTATGAAAAACAACTGTAATAAAAAAATCACAGAACGGTAAAATTCTGGTTATAATTGCACCCATGGAACAAGATGCAGAACAGCAATATAACCGGATGGTCAAGACCCCGGTATCAAAACTGATCTTATCACTGAGTATCCCGACCATTGTTTCCATGCTGGTCACCAACATCTACAACATGGCGGATACCTACTTTGTTGGCACGATCAGCACCAGCGCTTCCGGTGCCACCGGCATTGTGTTTGGCCTGATGGCCATCCTGCAGGCCTTTGGCTTCATGTTCGGCCATGGGGCCGGATCCAACATTTCCCGCCGATTGGGTGCCAGAGATATTGAAGGAGCCAGACAGTACAGTGCTGTCAGTTTCTATCTTTCCATCTTTGCAGGATTGATCATCATGGCACTTGGCATGGCATTCATCAATCCGTTTATGCGGTTGCTTGGCTCAACGGAAACAATCCTGCCTTATGCCCGCACCTATGCATTCTATATCCTGATTGCCGGACCGGCATTTACATCCAGCTGTGTCATGAATAACATCCTGCGCTATGAGGGCAAAGCCTTCTATGCCATGGTCGGCCTGACGACCGGCGGTATTCTGAATATCTTTGGTGATGCCCTGCTGATCCGTGTTTTCCATATGGGTATCGCCGGTGCCGGTCTTTCCACAGCAGTCTCCCAATACATCAGCGCCGTAATTCTGCTGCTGCCATATCTGCAGGGCAAAACACAGAGCCGCATGGGCTGGTCTTACTTCAAGCCGACCCGCGAAGTTACTTCCAATATTATTGCGGTTGGTATGCCGTCTTTGATGCGCCAGGGACTGAACTCGGTATCCATGATGGTATTGAATACATGTGCAGGCGGCTATGGAGATGCCGCCGTAGCGGCGATCTCCATCGTCAACCGCATCATGAATTTCCTGCTGTGTGTATCCATTGGCATCGGCCAGGGCTTCCAGCCTGTATCGGCATTCAACTATGGTGCCAGAATCTATTCCCGCGTAAAGAACGGCTTCCTGTTTGGCTTACTGCTGGGAACTGTCATCATGGCAGTCCTTGGCTTTGCCGGCATGTTTGCCGGTGCCCAGATGGTTGCCTTCTTCCGCAACGACCCGGAAGTCATTGAAATCGGTATCCATGCCATGCACAGGCAGTGCCTGGCCCTGTGGCTGGAACCACTGTCTGTCTTTGGCAACATGCTGTTCCAGTCCATTGGCAAAGCCAAAGTGGCAACTTTCCTTGCCGCTCTTCGCAGCGGCCTGGTCATGATTCCGGCGGTGCTGCTGTTAACAGCTCTGTTTGGCTTAAGCGGACTGGAGAGTGCACAGGCCGTATCACAAGTCATTTCAGCACTGGTTTCACTGCCGTTCATTGTAGCTATCCTGCATCATCTGCCTGCCGATGGCACGTATTCCTATTAAATAGGATAGTAAGTGATCAGATTAGAATCGAGTAGGAGGATGAGAGCGTGAGCTCTCATCTTTTTTTTCCTCTCACACCACCGGAGAAGCCGTTCGGCGTCCGGCGGTTCGAAACACCAACAAATTACAACACTGTTACATGTACCAAGGTAAAATACTCTTCCGAGCTGATCAATCCGGCCTCTCTTTTCAAGAGGTCATTGGTAATCCAGCGACTTAGGAATAGTCCCGAGGCATAGATTCCTTTACGCGTATTGGCATAACGCCATGCCCAGTATGTTTTCATACCAAGTGCGTACAGGTGGTTAGCCCGGTTTCTGACCGTTTTCCACTGTTTCCAGTAGATCATCCGGATATGCAGCCGTACCCAGCTGTCAATCTTTTTCAGGGCCGTCTTCATGTTACACAGACGATAGTAATTGACCCATCCCCGTACAACCTGATTTATTTTGGTTATCCTCTGGTCCATCGGAATGTTATATTTCCTTGTTAACAGCGGCACCAGCTTGTATTCCAGCTTCTTCAATGATTTGATATGCGGCTTAGGTCTCCACTTTCCATCTTTGAAGTAAAAGGAATGTCCAAGATATTTGATTTGGTTAGGCCGTGCTACTTTTGTTTTCGCTGCATTAACCTGTACGCGAAGACGTTTTTCGAGCCAGTTTGTTACCGACTTCATCACTCTGTTGGCTGCTGCTTCACTTCTGACACAGATGATGCAGTCATCTGCGTATCTGGTAAAGTGCAGACCTCTGGATTCAAGTTCCTTGTCGAATTCATTCAGATAGACATTTGCCAGCAGTGGAGAAATCGGAGATCCTTATGTAGAGTATTGCATTATGCCGAGTTAACCGGATTATATCCGTGTTATCTCCCACCACTGTTCTGATTATCTCCACATAATACTGATCCCTCTTCTTTCATTATGACTCTGCAAAAGGCTGACTATAAGACTTATAATGAACCGATTTTCTATCTATCTTGATATTGAAGATGCCACATCTTAGAAAGGAGAATCGGACATGAGGCTGGAAGAAATAACGGCAGGTTTAATACAGTTACTCAACAAAAATAACTACAATCCAGTAACCATTCAGTTTTACCAGCGTGAATGGACTAAGATTGGATCTTTCCTCAATGAGACATATGGCGATACTTCATTCGACATTGAGAAGGGTCTACGTTACCTTGAAAAGCAGTATGGTTTGAAAACACGATATAACGACGGAACACTATCACAACAGCGTGTGCAGCTGTTACGCGTTGTCAATATGCTTGAAGATTACAGGATTTATCAAGTTCTCACACGTCGATATTACGCATCACACAATCCAATACAGATCTGTAAAGAACATCTGGAGATTTACAATGGTTATCTGACATATTTGAAATCGGGCGAACTGTCTAAATGCACTGTAAAGCATTATGAATGTACGGCAACGGAATTTCTGGACTATCTAAATCAAAAAGATGTTTATGATCTGAGCGGCTTGAATCTTGAGCTTTGTAATCTGTATATCCACACTTTTGCGGGCTTAAGCTATAAATCGGTTGAACAAAAGATTTGCGGATTACGACATTTCCTTAGATATTTGATCAGCCAACAAATACTCACTGAAGATATACCCTCGATGATTCATATGGCGCCGATTTCAAAAAGCGCAAAAATCCCTTCCGCCTGGACGCTTGATGAAATCAAGCGATTGATTAGTGTCATTGATCGTTCAAGCCCTATTGGTAAAAGGAATTATGCAATGATCCTGATTGCATGCGTTTTGGGCTTCCGTGTAGGGGACATCAAAGATCTTAGATTCAGTAACTTTGATTGGGAGTCCAAAACACTTAATATCATTCAAAACAAAACACATAAACCATTGACACTGCCTATTCCTGAACCTGTTGGCTGGGCAGTTATTGACTATATCCAGAATGGCAGACCCAAATACGATGGTTCTGATTATGTTTTCATCAAGCACATGCCTCCCTTCGACCATTTCCCAGATAATGATCATTTAAGCAATGTCATATTTCAATACATGAATAAGGCTGGAATCCGCAGGGACAAGAATAAACATTCTGGTTTTCATTCTCTCAGGCACTCGGCAGGAACTATGTTATTGGAAATGGGTACCCCACTTCCTGTTATTTCTGAAGTCCTTGGCCATTCCGATATGGATGTCACAGGCGTTTATCTGAAAACGGATCTGAAGAGATTGGCGGAATGCGTATTAGCGCCACCGGGGTTGTGAGTATGACCGACATTAAATATAAGAGTGTATTCCACGATGAATTTCGTGATCTTGTCAGCTTAAAACAGGCCTTGGGTTTCTCATATAAAACTGAGAAACTTGGCTTTAGACGAATTGATCGTTTTCTGATAGAAAACGGTGTTACGGAAAAAGTCATCACGAGAGAAATCTCTGATGAGTGGTGCAGAAAACGCAGTTGGGAAACCAGTTCCAATCAAGCTTCAAGAATCAGCCAGTTCAGAGTGTTCTGTACTTATCTGGACAGTATACATATACCTGCATATATTCCGAGAAAAGGTTTAACTCGCCATTCTCCAAAATATGATGCGCATATCTATAGCGATGACGAATTGAAGAGATTTTTCAATGCAGTGGATCTAAGTCAATCGGTACCTGCTGAATGTCCGTACCGTGCGCAGGTAATGCCGGTGTTTTTCCGGATACTCTACACAAGCGGACTCCGTGTTTCAGAACTGAGATTGGCGAAGATTTGTGACTTTAACCTTACTGATGGATATTTGACTGTTCGGATGGCTAAGAACCACAAAGATCGTATCGTCCCAATACATCCCTCATTAGTTCAGAAATGTATTGAGTTAAAAAATGCGATTCATTTGAATTCCCCTGAGGATGAATATTTCTTCATGATCCGTCCTGGTCGGGAAATGAAACTGAATAACATTTATCATAATTTCCGGCGGTATCTTGACAAAGCTGGAATTCCGCACACCGGTAAAGGGCCGCGTGTACATGATTTTCGGCATACTTATTGTGTAAATCTGTTAAGAAAATGGGTAGAAGAAGAAAAAGATTTATTGGCTTTCCTTCCATATATGCGGACTATGCTTGGGCATGAAACATTCGAGGAGACAGCTTATTATCTTAAACTTACTGCCGCGTCATTTCCTGCAATCAGAGAAAGTCTTTCCAGATCATTTCCCAACATCATTGAGGAGGTGACCTTCAGTGACAAAGAATACTACTGATTTCGCAGGGTTGGTTACTGACTATCTGACCAATTATCTTCCTCTGCAGAGGAATTATTCTCATAACACTGTATGCAGTTATAAGGACGCACTTAAGCTACTTGTCAGATTTATCATGGAGGAGAAAAGTCTTAGCTGGTCAGATTTTAAGATGAATGATTTCAATCGCTCATTGATGATCGAGTATCTTGAGTGGCTGCGCAGTAACGGATCAGGTATATCTACAACCAACCAAAGGCTTGCGGCGCTGAAATCATTCGCAGATTACGCAGGACTTGAAAACGTTGAATATCTCAGTAATCTGCAGACTGTGATAACCATCAAGCAGACAAAGACAACAAGCAGGGAGATTAAATACCTCACAGTCGAACAGGTTTCGAAGCTGATCAATTTGCCGGATATTAACAAACCTACTGGATTGAGACATAGAGCTGTTCTTACACTTCTTTACGACAGTGGATGTCGTGTCCAAGAATTATGTGATATTCAGTTACGGGATATACATCTGGGAAGTAATCCAACATTACGTCTGCACGGAAAGGGTGATAAATATAGAACTGTTGTGATATCTGATAACACCGGTGAACTGGTTTCTGAATATATTTCACGCCAAAGAAGATTTGCGCCAAGCGATAGTCCTCTTATTGTCAATCGTGAAAAAGGTAAGATGAGCAGAGACGGAATCAGTTATATCGTTGAAAAGTATTCTGCAGAAATACGTAAGAGCGATCCGTCATTTCCGGAAAATGTTCATCCGCATGTATTACGTCACAGTAAAGCTATGCATATGTTGGCTGCTGGTATAAACATCGTATATATCCGGGATTTTCTGGGTCACGAAGATATTTCCACAACTATGATTTATGCACGTACAGATAATCGGCTCAAGACAGAAGCGATTACTAAACTTGCACCGAAAGTGGCAGGAGAATCTGTATTCGGTGACTGGTCGCAGAACCAGGATCTCCTGGATTTCCTCAACAGTTTCAAATAGCATTACGCAGAGTCAGAAAACTTATATGACGCATAAATTGAATACTGAATAGAATTAACTCCGCATAATATCTCACTCTACATAAGGCGGTTTATGCCGAGCTCCACATAAACCGCCCTGTGCGGTTCCTTTCCGTGTCTCTTCAAAGCTGCCTTCTATCAGAACGCCTCCCTGCAGGAATCGTCTGATGAGTGATTCAGTGTCCGGATCTTTAATAACGTTGTGTACCAGAATCATCAATATATCCTGATTGACGTTATCAAAGAACTTTGAAAGGTCTAGGTCGACAATCCAGTCATAGCCATCGTTCATATATTCGAGTGCTTTCAGGATTGCCTGCTTGGCCCTTCTTCCTGGTCGGAACCCATAGCTGCTGTCTGAGAATGTACGATCAAAGATTGGTGACAGAACCTGTGTTACTGCTTGTTCGATCCGCCTGTCTTTGACTGCCGGCACACCCAGATTTCTCTTCGAGCCATCATCCTTCGGAATTTCCACACGCTTGACTGGCAGTGGTCTGTAATGTCTGTGCCGGATAAGTTCCCGCACTTCATCTTTATGAAGCCCGATATATTCCGGCAATCGGCTTACAGGCATACGGTCAATACCTGCAGATCCCTTGTTAATCATAACCTTGCGACTGGCTTCTTCCAGATTTCTATCTGAAAGAATCAGCTCCAGTAACTGTGATGCCATTTGTCTGCTTCTCCTTTCCGTCGCTGTCTCGTCTCTGGTCTTAACGGACTTTATCCGAGCTCACAGACCATTCAGAGAGATTTGACTACATTCATGAAATGAAGCTGGTGATTCGTTCGGCCCTTTGCTCCATCCCCATTGCGGGATTTCTTCACTACTACGGCCTCTGCTGACTTCTCATCGTTCGTTGTTACTGCTACTTACCTGCATGATGTTCTTCACCTCGGCTTTCGTCGATGAGACCTCCCCGAAGAAGGCGTGATAACTTTCCTCCCATCCAGCCTCCGGATTTACTGCTTTGCCATATTCAGCGGCTTGGACTTCTCTTTGTTCTGGAAGATCGTCCAGACTGACAGCCTTATATCCGGTTTCTGTACGTAGGCCCGGGATTTTGCCACACGGTTAGTATGTTCCCGCATCCGGCTTCCTTCCGTTGACACCTCACGATGTCCACGTTGCCTTTGGCTAGCGCTTTGAATCATGCCGCTATACATGCGCAAGGGACTTTCACCCTCGAGTTATCACCCATGTCGGGTGTACAGAAAAGAGCATTGTCATACCTGTAAACAAGGTGACAATGCTCTTTTTAAAACAGATGCAGGATGATGCCGGTCACAAACGATACCGCCCAGACATAGCCAACAATCCTCAAGTTGTTCTTCATGTTGGGATTGACCCGGAACAATACCATCATGCCAACGCCGGCATTGGCAAGCAGACCTGCGGCAACGGCCGCAAACGGGATCATCTGATCCAGATACATCTGCGTCAATAACAGGGAAGATGCACAGTTTGGAATCATGCCGATCAGTGTGCATACAAGCACGGAGCGGCTGGGATACCGGGAGACAAAGGCACGCAGGGTATCCATGCCGATGAGATCAACAGCACCGTTGAGCAGTAATGTGATGACAAACAGCCAGATCGTGATGGTCAGTGTATGCATAATGGCTGAGTGCAGGATGCCATGCTCGCAGTCACAGTGCTCTCTCTGGCAGAAAGACTCAACATCGATATTGCTGTGCCGGCTGAACAGATCGGCCAGATAGCCGGCAATGATGGCAGTGATGACCTTGACTGCAAGCAGGGGCAGAATCTTGTCTGCCGGGGCATGGGAAGAGATCATCAGCGGCAGCATTTCATCGCTGGTGGAAAGATAGACGGCAGCCAATGTGCCGGCCGAGATCACACCAGTTGCGTACAGGCTGCTGGCTGCTGAAGAAAAGCCGCATTCTGGTACGATACCAAACAGGGCACCTGCCAATGGCGCAATTTTCCGGTGGCCTTCCAGAAAGTGTTCAAACTTCTTTCCGGTTTCATGTTCCATCCATTCCAGCACAAGGTAGGTAACAAACAGGAACGGAATGATCTTGGCAACATCTGAGATGGTGTCAAGCAGGATTGCTTTGATTACTGCTCCCATGTAATCACTCCATCCAGGCCGTCTGTCCAGGCAATGTAGAAACCCATGTGGTCTTTGCCATTCTTGGCTTCGACCTTTTTATCTTCTGACATGACCCAGATCGCATCGGCATGATTGCCGGTAGCCTGTTCGTATTCATCCAGCACCTTCTGGCCATCTTCCATGGACAGGGTGAACAGCGTCGTGCTCAAACAGTCCGCAGCGCTGGAATCTTTGGTAATAATGGAAACGGAACGGTAGCGGTCAGCAGGATAGTTTGTTTCAGGATCAATGATGTGATGGTACTTCTTGCCATCCGTGGCTACATAGTAGCGTTCATAATCACCTGATGTCACAAAGGACCAGCTGCCGGTTTCAGAGACAATGATCAGCTTGTCTTCGCCATCCGGATTCTGAATGCGTACCCGCCATGGGGATCCATCCGGCTTGGCATTGATGGTGCGGTTGTTGCCGCCGGCATTAATCGCAATCGTACCGATGTTGTCTTCCGAGGCAAGCTTCTGGGCAATCTTTTCCGTAGCATACCCCTTGGCAATACCGCCGACATCAATGGACACCGACGCATCCGTTATATATACGGTATTGGCAGAATCATCGATCACGACCTTGTCCCATCCTTTATGAGATGCAGCCTCACTGAGCTCTGCATCCGTCGGCAGGGGACCCTGCTTGTTTTCCTCATTCAGGGTGATGCCATTTTCACGATATGTATGCCATACATTGAGCAAAGCACCCATGGTGATGTCAAACTCGCCATCACTCCACGTATAGAACTGCTTCGCTTCCTCCAGCATGGCAATGATCTCAGGATCCACCGTAACCGGGGCAATGCCGGCATTGTCATTTACGGTCTTGAGGTTGTTCATGCCAGCGTAGTTGTTATAGATATCGAACAGATCGTTGTAGTGCGTAAACAGGCTGACGGCTTCATTGAAGTGTGCTTCCGAGGCATCCTTGTCCTGGTTGTATTCCTGGTAGTAGAAAACTGTGTCAAAGCCGGCATCGGTAGAGACGTTGGAATACAGGGGAACGTCACTGCTGGCAGTGCTGGCTGTTTTGGATGTCGAACATCCGCACAGAACCAGGGAAGCCAGACCGGCCGCAAGCAATATTTTTTTCATAGCGTAGGGATTATAGCATGTTTTCAGCGATGTCTGAATGAATATGAATAATGGGTAAAGTATGTGGAAATTGTGGGAGAAGGTTACAACAGGAGGTGCATTGTCTATTTGACAATTTGCTAATAATGCTATAATGTTCACGATTGTTTAAGGGAAAGGAACTGAGGATATGTCACTGTTTACAGGACCGATGCATCGTCATCTGGATGGACATAAGGATTTGACACTGACTGCAGAAGTCAACAGATCCATTGACCCGGATGTGATTTACATTCCGCTGGTCAACGGCAATGCGCCGTGTGCGCCTTGCGTGAAAGTCGGAGATGACGTCAAAGTCGGAACGAAGGTTGCTGAACGCAATGATCACTTTTATCTGCCTCTTTTCTCTTCCGTTTCCGGTACGGTAACGGGAATTGAGAAGCGTATGACCTCTGGTCTTACGATGGCAGACCATCTTGTGATTCAGAATGATCACAAGCATACGGCTGAAAAGCCGTTTGCACCGCTCGATTATGAGAAGGCTTCCTGGGAGGAGCTGCAGGCATTCTGCAAGAATGCCGGTATGCTTGGCCTTGGAGGTGCGGGCTTCCCGACATACGTAAAGTATGCTGATCCGAAGAACGTCGAGCAGCTGATCATCAATGCGGTTGAGTGTGAGCCTTACCTGACTGCAGATTATAAGAATATTGAAGCAAACATGGATCTTCTCAAGACCGGTGTTCTTGCTTTCTGGAAGCTGGCCAAGGCCAAGAAGGCATGCGTTGCCATCAAGGAAGACAAGGTCAAGCAGATCGCTGCTCTGAAGCAGACATTTGAGGGTACTGGTGTTGAGATCCGGATTGTACCGAATGTGTATCCGATGGGCTGGGAGAGAACCCTGGTCTATGAGGTTACAGGACGCCGTTATGACAAGCTGCCGATTCAGGCTGGCTGCATTGTGAACAATGCAACAACAGCGATTGCCTTTGGCAATGCGCTGACCAACGGCATGCCGATCACACACAAGTATGTGACGGTATCCGGTGATGGTGTCGGCCATCCGCAGAATGTCTATGTACCGGTTGGTACAACTGCCCATGACATCATTGATGCCTGCGGCGGTTATACGGCTGATGATGTGTATCTGATTGCCGGCGGACCAATGATGGGCCGCACAATCACCAAGGATGAGTTCTCTATTGCACCGCAGAACAATGGTCTTACCGTTCTGATTAACAAGCCTGAGGATGAGGTCGCCTGCCTGCGCTGCGGCAGATGCACCGAGAGCTGCCCGGCTGGTCTGGAACCTGTTCAGATCGCTGCAGCTGCCAAGGGCAGAGACATGGAGGCTTTAAACAAGCTGCATACGATGGACTGCATTGAGTGTGGTCTTTGCAGCTATGTATGTCCTTCCAAGATTGCTGTGACGGAGAATGTCCGCACAGGCAAGAGACTGATCATGATGCAGATGAAAAAGGCAGGTGCTAAAAAATGAAACTTTCGTTCCATGCGTCTCCGAACTACAGAGACAGCAAGTCAACATCTGAGATCATGCGCGATCTCACGGTATGCCTGCTTGCGGTTCTGCTGTTCTCAATTGTTTACTATGGCGTCTTTTATGGCGTGAACTATGGTGTCAGAGTTGCCTGCATGGCATTGACTGGCGTTGCGGCGGCAATGATCACCGAGGCTCTCTGGTTCAAGGCTGTACACAAGGATGTCAGATCATCTCTGGCTCATTCCTATGGATGGGTGACAGCCCTGATCATGGTGCTGATCTCCAAGATCACAGTTTCCTACTATGCCATTGCAGTAGCTACTATCTTTGCCATCATCTTTGGCAAGATGGTCTTCGGCGGCTTCGGCCAGAACATCTTTAATCCGGCTGCCTTTGGAGAAGCCATCATCATGAATGGCTTTGCAAGCTCCACAAATGCTGACTTCACAACAACCGCCACACCGATGGCAACCATCAAGAGTGCAGGCTGGGTCATGAAAGGATCTGATTTCTCTTCCTTCATGGCACAGTATGGCGGCTTCGGCAAGATGTTCCTGGGCTACTACCCAAGTGTGATCGGCTCGACAAGTACACTGCTGATCATCCTGTGCTACATCTTCCTTGTTGTCCGTGAAGATATCAACTGGAGAACACCGCTTGTCTATGTCGGCTCCATCGTCGTCATTTCGCTGATTGCAGCTGCGATCAATGGCAATGCCATGGGTACAGTTCTGCTCAACGTACTGGCTGGCGGCACACTGTTTGGCGCTGTCTTCATGCTGACAGATCCGGTCACATCACCTGTGACGATTCCGGGCAAGTACATGTTTGCGGTTGGGGCTGCGGCACTGACCTGCATCATCCGCTGGCGTGCAAATCTGCCGGATGGCGTTCTGTATTCCATCCTGCTGATGAACATGCTGACACCGGCTATTGACCGTGCATGTGCAGGCAGCCAGATCAAGGATGCCAAGAAGATTGCCAGAACAACACTGATTGTCAGCGGCATCTGCCTGGTAATTGCCATTGCTATGGGTGCTACTGTCAAGCCGGCTGCTTCTGAAAGTACAGAATCTGCCGCTTCCACATCTGCATCAACAAGTTCAAGCACTGCAGCAGCTTCTGCCTCTGCTTCGGATACCGGCATTGCCCTGAATGGTGATTTCAAGGACAATGAAGCAACCTGTGAAGAGCAGTCCGATGGCGTTTATGCCTGCAAGGCAAAGGGCTTCGGTCTGATCAACAACATGGGCGGCAATTATTCTGAGAATGAGGCAACCATTACCGTCAAGGACGGCAAGATTGTTTCGGTTGAAGTAACCAAGTTCGGCGACACAAAGGGTGTCGGCGATGCGGCTGTTGCCGATGATGCCCTGGCTGCTTACAAGGGACTGGGTGCTGATGACAGCGTAGATGCCACAACTGGTGCAACCTATACTTCAACATCCATTGCTTCTATGGCTGCAGCTGCACTGGCGGCTGCCGGAAAGTGAGGAGGTAGAACCCAATGAAGAACAAGGACTCAAGTACCTATAAGATGATCCTGCTCGGCATTGTATGTGCTGTGTGCGGACTTCTGCTTTCTGTAGCCAACTCTCTGACAGCACCGGTCATTGCCGAAAACAAGATCGCTGCCATCAAGTCTTCTCTGCAGGAATTCTATCCGGATTCAGACTTCGAGGATGTGACTGACAAGTATCTGGCTCAGGATGAGACCGGTCTGATCGACAATGTCTATGCGACAACCGACAATTCCGGCTACATCTTCAAGTGCCATGGCATTGGTTATAACTCCAATGGTCTGACCTTCCTGATCGGCTTCAACACAGATGGTTCCGTTTCCGGCTTCAAGGCTCTGGAACAGAATGAAACCAACGGTGTTGGTTCCAAGTACTTCGATGATGACAATGTGAAGAAAGTGGAAAGCATCAAGATCGGCGATGATATTCCGATGATTTCCGGTGCTACACTGACATCTACTGCTGTCAAGAACGGCATTCTCGCTGCCGAAGATCTGTTCAACAAGATCAATGGATAAGGAGGCTGAATCATGAGTGAAAAGAACACTGAGAAAAAAGAAAGCTTTATCCATAAGCTTCTGACACAGAACCCTGTATTCGGCCTGTATCTTGGCATCTGCTCCACACTTGCCATCACCACAAGCCTGAACAACGCACTGGGCATGGGCATCGCCGTTATGGTTGTCTTAACCCTGTCCAACATGCTTGTTTCCATGGTGCGCAACATCACACCGGATGATATTCATATTCCGGTTTACATTGCCATCATCGCAACGCTGGTTACCGTCATTGAAATGTTCATGCATGCGTACACAGAATCTCTGTACACAGCACTGGGAGCATTCCTTGACCTGATCGTTGTTAACTGCATTATCCTGGGACGTGCTGAGGCATTTGCCTGCAAGAACCCGGTTGGTGCTTCCGCAAAGGATGGCCTGATGATGGGCTTTGCCTACACATGCTCACTGCTTGCCATGAGTCTGATCAGACAGATCCTTGGCACTGGCGTACTGTCACTGTCCAACCCGTTCACAAACCAGGTGATCTTCTCCCTGAGACTGATTCCAAAGGGATATGAGATCAGCATCCTGACAGCACAGACCGGCGCATTCTTCACATTTGCCTGCCTGGCTGCTGCCATTGCCATTTACAAAGAGAGCTCCAGCAAGGAATCCAAAGGAAAGAAGGACTGACAAATGAATCTGTTTACACTGTTCATCAGCGGCATGCTGATTAATAACATCATCCTGACAAAGTTCCTTGGCATGTGCCCGTTCATGGGTGTCTCCACCAAGCTGGATTCTGCTATTGGCATGGGCGCCGCTGTGATCTTCGTCATCTTCTGTGCATCCGTACTGTCATGGGCTCTGTACTATGGCGTACTGGTTCCGCTGGGACTGGAATACATGGAGCTGATCTGCTTCATCCTGCTGATTGCTGCATTCGTTCAGCTGGTTGAAATGTTCATCAAGAAGAAGGCTCCGGCTCTGTATAAGTCTCTTGGTATCTATCTGCCTCTGATCACGACAAACTGCACCGTGCTCTATGTCGCAATGGATAACATTACACAGAAGTATACGCTGGCTGAAACCATGGTGAACTCCATCGCTGTACCGGCAGGCTTCATGCTAATGCTGGTCATCTTCGCCACCATCCGTACAAGACTTGCAACCAATGATCTTCCGAAAGCATTCAGAGGCAACCCGATTGCCTTCGTCTGCGCTGGTATCATGGCTCTTGCCTTCAGTGCTTTGGCAGGTTTGGTTTAATTCATGAAATACGTGTATGCGGTTCTGATTGTTGTTGCACTGTTTGCTCTGGTGATCTGGAGCTACCGTGCCAACAAGCGGACACCTGTTCCGAAGGGATGCGAGAATCTGCATCCGGACTGCAAAGCCTGCGGTCTGACGGACTGTGAGCTCCGCAGCAACGTTTTAAACAAGATTGAGGAGGAACTGAAGAAAGATGGAAATTCTTAAGGCATTCTTGCTGATGGTGATCCTTGGTGCAGTCATCGGCTTATTCCTTGGCATTGCCGGCAACAAGCTGGCTGTCAAAGAGGACACAAGAGTTGCAGATCTGCTTGCCATGCTGCCTGGTTACAACTGCGGCGGCTGCGGAAACCCTGGCTGCTCCGGCATGGCCGAGGCACTTGTTTCCGGCAAGTCCCATATCGAAGACTGCAAGCCTTGCAAGCCTGATCAGCGCACAAAGATCAAGGAATACATGAAGGAACACGATCTGGCTGCATAAGTCAGATGAAGATCTGTCAGTGAACTGGCAGATCTTTTTTGTTACCATAGAAGTGAGGTGAAACAAATGAAACCAGTATTTGAAAACGGTGAAGCGATGCCCGTCTTTCCTTTTACCGATGGCAGAAAGGAAGGGTATACAAACGCAGACAGCGATATCATCCGCTTCTGTGTTTATGTTGAAACAGACTATGACACAGACATGGATGGCAGAAGAGACCGTGTCAAGGCACTCGTACAGGTACCCCGTTCTGCTTTGGAAGGGGATTACAAGGCACCGGTGATCTATGAGGCAAGACCTTACATTGCCGGGACAAGAGCAGATTCCTATGAAGCGATGAAGCGCTTTGCACAAAAGACAGTCAAACCAATGGATTTCAAGCGCAGCAGTCCTGCCCCAGTCATTCCGTCTGATGAAATCACCAGTCTTGTCCATGCGCAGAATGCCAGACAGTCTGACTGGTACTATGAGGATCCCTTATCCAAAGGCACCATGTGCTATGAGGATCTTGACTGGTATGACAGCTATCTGGCGCGCGGCTATGCGGTGGTATGCTGTGCAGGCCTGGGCACCCGCGGCTCTGCTGGCTTTAATGGCTGCGGCATGTATGAAGAAAAGATGGCATTTGCCAGTGTCATTCAATGGCTTCATGGTGACCGTACTGCCTATACAACATTGACATCTGATATTGCTGTAAAGCCGGAATGGTGCAGCGGCCTTGTCGGTATGACGGGACGCTCCTATGGCGGTACGATGCCATATGCCATTGCCTGTGAGGGAATAGAGGGATTAAAAACGATTGTGCCGGTTGCTGGCATTGCCGACTGGTATTCCTTCCTCAACCAGCAGGGCGCACAGCGCTACTGGCCAAAGGAGATGACCTCTGCCTGGCTGGATCTTTACTGCATGTCCTCTCTTGATGATCTTACAAAACAGAGCCGCAGAGAAAAAGCGGAACAGTTCTTTGACTGGCGTATCCGCAAACAGGCAGAAAACGGCTTTGACTATGGGCCATACTGGGAAGAGTCCAACTACTATGAGCACAGTGATCAGCTGAACTGTTCGGCATTGATCATTCATGGCCTTAATGATGAAAATGTCTCGACCAAACAGGCAGAGATGATGTACGACTCTTTCAAAAAGCACAATCTGCCGGTATCCATGATTCTGCACCAGGGCCATCATATGACCCCGGATATGCCGGCAGGACACTATGGCATGCGTATTGACGGCATGGTATACGATGATCTTGTCAATGCATGGTTTTCCCGGGAACTCTTTGGCACCAAAGTCAGGCAGTTTCCGGATCTTTTGGTACAGAACTGTCATGATGGAAACAGATGGGATACCTATCCGGAATACTTTTCAAAAAAACATACGATCCTGGAAAGTGAACATGCTGGAAACATTCTGATTTCCACAGATTTTGACAAAGAGGACATCACGGCAGACAACTATGAAGAAAAGCTGTGTCTGGATCACAGCAATACGGCAGTGCGTCTGATCAGTGATGAACTTTTGGAAGATGTTTTCCTCAAAGGCTCTGCGCGTGTCTCATTTGCCGCAGCACTTGACGATCTGAATCCTGCCTTTGCAGAGAATGTCAGCGATGCAGATCAGCGTACATTTCATCTTGGCAAAGACAGACTGACATGTGATGATCTCAAGCTGACCGTGATGCTGGCAGATGTATGCGAGCAGCCATTTGACAGCTATGGCTGCCATGATGCACCGCGTACAGAAGTAGAGACATCTCTTGTCAGAAAAGATGGCATTGCACTGGGCGGTGGTTTTGTGCTGGACGAGAAGAAGCTTGTGCCAACCCATAAATGCTTTAAAGTCTTTGCAAGAGGATATCTGGATCTATGCAATCCGGATGCTGGCTACCTGCCTTCCTCTGCTGCGGGACATATCACCTTGAAATCAGGTGAAATGCATCGCTATACAGCCTGGCTGAATCCGGATGTGTATACAGTCGAAAAGCATCACCATCTTGCTGTGCTGATTGCCACCGAAGATCCATGCACGACACTTGTGCACAAGGACTATCAGGTACTTGTGGATGCGGCCAGCATCCATGTTGATCTGCCTGGAAAAAATGGAAAAACAATGATGCTGAAATAGGGGAATCTGTCCTTTCTGCGGCCATACAAGAGCAGGAGGACAGTATGAAACTCTGGAAGAAAATGGTATTGACGATCGGCTGTGCTGCCATGCTTGTGATGCTTTGTGTCTTTGGCATCCGTATTTATGCGGCCCGGCAGATCAATCTTGTTTCCACATGGATGGCAGCTCATGACATTGCCCCGCGCACAAAGATCGAAGAGGATGATCTTATCAGTATCAAAGTGCCATCAGCTTATCTCAGTGATGCGGCTGTGATGAAGAAAGAAGAGATCATCGGCCGCTATACGGACCTGCAGGGTAAAATCCCGGCAGGCTCTTTGTTTTACCGTTCGATGCTGTATGAGGAGGCAGATCTGCCTGATCTGCCGGCTTTACTGCTGAAAGATGGCCAGGCGGTCTATTCTCTGCCTGTAGATCAGAGTGATGCCAATGGCCTGGCATCCGGGCAGAGAGTCAATGTCCATGCGGCCATTGAGCGCCGGGATGGTCCGCCATTAACGGGTGCACTCATTCAGAATGCCCGCATCCTGACGATCAAAGACCATAATGGTCTGTTGATTGAGGACCCGAAAAGCAGCCATATTCCGTATCTTCTGACTTTGGCTGTTGATGTAAAGGATATTGATCTATTGTCACTGGCAGAAACAGTGGGGAAGCTGCGTTTGTATGCCGGCAGTGATAATGCCTATCATAGCGAGATGGAGGCCGCCAGGGCAGACAGTGCTGCCTGCAGCTATCTGTTATCGATGCTGGAAACTGCGGATATTCAGGAAAACTAAAAAGAAGAATGGCTCATCACCATTCTTCTTCACACAATGGGGCGACTACAGGGACTCGAACCCTGGGGTGCTGGAGCCACAATCCAGTGTGTTAACCAACTTCACCATAGCCGCCATGCGCAGGTAATATGATACCTGATGCAGTCGTTTCATGCAAGCATTATTTTTTCAACAGGGACCATGCGGCAGAAAATGCAATCTGTCTATCAAAAATAGGCGAGAGCACTACGTCTGAAAAGCCGCAGCCGCCTGTGTCGGCATATCGGCGTTCAGACGTAGATGAATCGCCGACTATTTGATTTTCTGATTGTTAATGTAGGTTTTAACCACAGTTTCCGTTTTATCGCTTACGCTTCCAATAAAGTAGGAAAGACTCCAGAAATAAGGCTTCCAATAATATTGAGCCAGCTCAGGACTGAAGGCTTTCCTGATCTGCCGTGATGAAGCAGATTTAAATGCGTTAATAAACTCCGCAAGATTGAGCTGCGGATACGCATCAAACAATATATGCATATGATCCGGCATTGTTTCAATCGCCTGCACACGAAGTTCATGCTCTTTAAAGTATCTGCACGTATAATCTTTCAGAAAATCCTCGAGTTTTCCCGTTATTGCCGATTTTCTGTATTTTGTAATCAGTACAAGATGATACTGCAGCAGAAAGCAGCTGTGCTGATTATAGTAGTATTCTTCATGCTGTTTCTTGTGCATACATCGGCCTCCACATTGTGTATAACTGACATCTTTTAGGATATAATATATTTAGCATAAATAAAAGCTTTTATGCTTAGAAAGGATGATTATTAACTGATGTATAGTGCAAAGACGATATTTGTACAAAGATCGGATCCGTTATTTGCATGGTGTGACGATATTGCTCACAAGGCGAACAACCTTTACAACGCCGCACTTTTTCGTGAACGGCAGATGATGTTTGCTGCAAAAAGAACAAACATCTTCGATCTGAGCGATAACGAACTGGAAGTGATGAGCGAGTTTGAGTGGATGAACTATTATCTCCCGAAAGACAAGCAGAAAATACTTCCGCCTTCCGGATCCATCAGCTATGCAACTCTGGACTGTATGATGAAGCTATGCAAAAATCCAGATTACTGCTGTACTGGATTGCCAAGACAAACCGCACAGCAGATATTGAAAATGACTTTGCGGGATATTTGCTCATTCTTTGCGGCATTGAAGAGCTACAAGCGTGATCCGGGCAAATTTACAGGGCGGCCGAAAATGCCTGGATACAAGCACAAGAAAGGTGCGTGCGCTTTTATTGTTACAAATCAGGACTGCGTTATTCGCAAAAACAAGAAACACCGGTATACCGCAAAACTGCCTTTTACGAAACAAGTTGTGCGCCTTGGCAGAGAAGTACACGGCAAATTTGTTCAGCTTAACGTAACGCCCAGAAACGGCACGTACAAACTGTCATTTGTGTTCGATGATGGGACAAATGCACCGGCAACTGCTGATACAGCAGAGCGTATTGCTGCAATTGATCTCGGTGTAGACAACCTGATGGCTGTGACTAACAACGTTGGTGCTGAATGTCTGCTGTTCAAAGGCGGGGCTGCAAAATCTGCAAACCATTATTTCAATCAGATGTCTGCCCGCATCCAGTCAGAGCAGACAAGTGGAAGCACTGACAAGTTTTTCCCGACAAAACGGTATTATCGCATCCTCCAGAAAAGAAATAATCGCATAAATGACTGCATGCTTAAAGATTGCAAACGTCTTATCACATGGTGCGTAGAAAAACGTATCGACACCATTGTGATAGGTGAAAACAAATTCTGGAAGCAGGAATGCAGTATGGGAGGTACGAGCAATCAAAACTTTATGCAGATTCCATTTGAAAGGCTGAAAAGAATTATTACCTATTCAGCAGAGCGCCTGGGAATCCGTATCATTTATCAGGAAGAATCATACACATCAAAAGCATCTTTCCTGGACAGAGATAAAATTCCGGTGTACAGCCGAGATTCAGAAGAGCATCATAAATTTTCAGGTGTCAGAGAAAAACGTGGGCTGTACAGATCTGCAGATGGCACAAAGATGAATGCGGATCTGAATGGCTCGGCAAACATTCTGAGAAAAGCCATACCGGACGCTTTTGAAAGCGGGATAGAGCCTGATTTCAGAAATATAAGGGCATATTATCATCCTGATCTGAAGCTGGCATAAAAGCAGTGCGGGCAGAACCGCATATGGGACCGTGAATGCCCCACTGTACGGAACGGTAAACTGTTCCGCCTGCAGAAAATGAAGCCATGCGTGACTTTCCGCATCAGCGGATAAGTCAGACATGGTAATTCACTTTGGTGTACAATATAGCACGCGATGAATAAACCAGTCTATTTTGATTACTGCGCCAATACACCTGTGGACCCTTCTGTTCTGGATACATATGTCAAAACGGCATCCCAGTGCATTGGCAATGCCAATTCTGTCCACAGCATGGGCAGAGCAAGCAAATCCATCATGGATGATGTGCTGGCAAAGATGGCAGATCTTCTGCATGTTAAACCGAATGAGATCATCCTGACATCCGGTGCAACCGAGGCCAATAATCTTGCCCTCAAAGGCATTGCCGCAGCTACCCGCCATGTTGGCAAACATATTGTTTCAACAAGCCTCGAACACAGTTCCATCAGTGCCAGTCTGAGCATGCTGCAGCAGGAAGGCTATGAGATTGATCTTTGCCCGCTTTCTGGTGATGGCACCATTGATCTGGAAGAACTTGAGGATCTTGTGCGGGATGATACGTGCCTTGTCTCCATCAGTCTTGTGGACAGTGAGGCAGGTGTGATCCAGCCGGTGAATGAAATCAGAAAAATTGTACATTCTCATCCACACACATTGCTGCACGTGGATGCTACCCAGGCAATGGGAAAGACGCCGGTGGATTTTGACTGCGGCGATACCATTTCTTTTGCTCCGCACAAGTTCTTTGGCCTCAATGGCTGCGGTGTATTGATCAAACATGAACATGTACCGCTGGTACCACAGAACAGCGGCGGTGCTTCAACAACTCTTTACCGTTCCGGCACACCGGATCCGGCTATGGCTGCCGCATGTCTGTGTGCTCTGGAGAACCTGTATGCTCATCAGAATCAGTGGCAGCAGCACTGTGCAAAGTGCAATGCTTATCTGCGCCAGGAACTGACAAAGATCGCGGGGGTAAAGATCAATTCACCTGCTGCGGCAGTACCGCAGATTTTGAATCTGTCTCTCTCCGGCAGAAAAGGCTTTGAGACGCAGAAAGCACTGGATGAAAAGGGATACTGCGTCTCCGTTAAAAGTGCCTGCACATCGGATTATCTGCCATCCCATGCCGTTATGGCCATCACCAGAGACAGAAGAAGAGCCCTGGAAAGTTTCCGGATCTCAGTGTCACCACTTACAACGTTGGAGCAGTGTGAAGGACTTGTACAGGCAGTTCGAGAAATCAGTGAGGATAAATAAATGGAAAAGAAACTGACACCAGCACAGCAGATTGAACATACACTGACCAAGCAGTTCAGAAGAGAACTGTGGTCTAAGTTTCAGATTGCGGTGGGAAAATATGAACTGATCCAGCCGGGTGACAAGGTCATGGTCTGCATCTCCGGCGGCAAGGACAGCATGTGCATGGCCAAGCTTATTCAGCTCTACCAGCGCTATCATCTGGTTGACTTTGAAGTGAAGTTTGTGGTCATGGATCCCGGCTACAATGAGATTAACCGGGCAAAGATTGAAAGCAATCTGCAATTGCTTGGTATTCCGGCAGAAATCTTTGAGACCAATATTTTTGCGGTTGCCAATAACTCGGATAAAAGCCCATGTTATCTGTGTGCCAGGATGCGCAGAGGCTATCTCTATAACCATGCCAGGGAAATCGGCTGCAATAAAATCGCGCTTGGCCATCATCTCAATGATGTCATCGAGACAACCGTCATGTCGATGTTCTATTCCAGCAAGCTGGAGACGATTATTCCTAAATCACACAGTGAAAACTTCCCGGGTCTGGAACTGATCCGGCCGATGTACTGCATCAAGGAAGCTGACATCATTGCCTGGGCAAGGGCCAATGATCTGCAGTTCATCCAGTGTGCCTGCCGCTTCACAGAGAACTGCACGATCTGTGACAATGGCGGCGGAGGATCCAAACGCCAGGAAGTCAAGAACCTGATCCGCAGGCTGTCCAAAACCAATCCAATGATCGAGGACAATATCTTCCGGGCTCTGCATGCCGTACAGATTGAAAGTTTCCCTGGCTACAAGGCCAATGGTGAGATGCACAGCTTCCTGGAGGACTATGATGACAAGGGCCACGTCTATACCGCAGCACATCACGATACAGATCAATGAGGAAACCATTCCTGCTGCAGTGACAAGAAAACGGATCCGCAATCTGTACCTGCGCATCCAGGAGGATGGCAGCCTTGCCATCAGCGTGCCCGTGTTCATGTCCCAGGCACAGGTGGAGGCCTTTCTCAACGAAAAACAGGAGTGGATCCTGAAAGCTTCCCATCATGCAAAAAAGAAACAGAGCAAAGAAGCATCTGGACAAGCAGGCATGGTTACCTGGCTTGGCAAAGCTTATCCAATCCATGTCATGCCGGCAAAGCGTGAGAAAGTGTGCATACAGGATGGCATTTTCACATTCTATACAAATGATGATGCTGGCGGACATTTGTCACTGCTATATGAGCGCTATGCCAGAGAGCAGCTGAAGATGGCGATCGCAAAGGAACGGGTGCAGTGGGACAGGATCATCTGTGATGCCCATGGTTTCCCACATCCTGCCATCACGATCCGCAGCATGCGTTCCCGCTGGGGATCCTGCACACCGGCAAGGAATCATATTTCTATGAATGTACGTCTGATGCATTATCCGTATGAATGTCTGCAGTATGTTCTGCTGCATGAATATGTACATCTGCTGGTACCAGGACATCCTGCCAAGTTCTACCAGACTGTCGCATCCTATATGCCAGACTGGAAATCAGCCAGTGACAAACTGAAATAGGAGGATCTATGGAAGAGATCACAAACACATCTCAGGGTATCTGGACATTTGGCAATAATCTGTTTCAAAACGGCTTGTTTCTGTTTCTGATTCATGCCGGCCTGATATTTCTGGCAGCCAAAATAGTTGTTCATCTGTTGCGCAGAGGCCTGGAACACCAGAGCCGCAGAGAAGATACAAGCAACCAGCTGATCCTGCAGTATCTTGCCAAAACCATCAAAACGATTGTCTATATTCTATGTGCCTTCTCGGTTCTCTCGGATATCATTCCTTTGAAAGGATTAGGCAATTTGGCAGTTGGCAGTGCCTCGATTCTGGCTGTTGCAGTATCCCTGGCTGCCCAGGAAACCTTTGGCAACTACATCGCAGGCTTCTTTGTGGCTCTGTACCATCCATTCAAGGTAGGGGATAACATTTCTCTGCCGGAGAAAAATGTTGCCGGTACAGTGACCGGCATCAGCCTGCGCCACACAACATTGACAACCGTAGAAAATACGCAGATCATGATCCCCAACAGCATGATGAACAGCTGTATTCTTGAAAACCGCACGTTTGGCCAGACGGACTACACCCACTATGAACTGATCGGGGTTGCCTATGATTCCGATATTGATGCGGTCAAGGAAGCCATCTGCCATGTGCTGGCCAATACGCCTGGCATCATTGACGGCCGTACGGACAAAAGTGAGCCTTTTGTACCTGTGCAAGTCAATGCTTTCCAGGATTCTGCCATTGAGATCAAGTTTCCAATTCATGTGGAAAGCTTCGGTGCCTACTTTACGGTTGCGCCAATTGTCAGGGAAGGCATCCTGAAAGAATTCAATCAGAGAGGAATTGAGATCCCGTATCCGATTGTGACAGTTGAAAGAAAATAAGATCAGTTTCAAAAAATGACAGATCTTTGCCTGACAGCGAATATTTGTTGTAAGGCATAGTGAGGGCTCTTTTTGATTCTTTCATGCTATAACCAACCGAATATCATTACCCGAGTTCAAACCTATTTAATGCAATGCAACAGACAAATTTCCTTGCTAATAAAAAGGTTCAGTCCTAATTCCTGTTGATAGATGTACCCAGAGGTCATGAGAATTCCCTGCTGGCATCAAAGTATTGCCATTGACACAGAGGATTTAGGAGAACTTAATACAGTTGAGTATGTAAAAAGAGCGCAAATCGGAGATACAATCAAAGCTTGCTATTTGAAAGAAGATAGTGATATTAGTAATGGCGTGATTGCCGTTTACGAGATTATCCCCTTAGAAGAAAATAAATAATCCACTATTTTATAAAACAAAGTCACCAAAGGTGATCTTGTTTTATTGATCAGGAGGAAAAATGGCAGCAACAAGACTGATCGCTCTGCATGTGAACAAGAGTAAAGGCGCATTCGCAAGCATGCATGAGCGGATTGAATATTCACAAAATCCGGAAAAGACGGAAGACGGAGAAGCTGATTACGGCATATGCGTGTCAGCCGGAGACGGCTGCAGAAGAATTCCTGATTGCAAGTTGGAATTTGCCAAGGCTATATGGGGAGCAGAAAAACTTTTGAGCATACAGTTTTTGAAAAATCTTTTTTACCCGATAAAAATGAGATTTTCAAAGAGTGGAGTTTGCGGTCTCCTCTAAATCTTGAAGACTGCCAAAATTGTCCCGCCCTTGCAACCTGCGGTGGAGGCTGTCCGCGTAATGCCGACATGATAAACGGGACTATTTGGAAACCGGATAAAGCTTATTGTCATTTTGCTCTGAAAGCACTAAAGTGGATGATATGGAAAAACATGAAACCAGAAATGATCATCGGCTGAAGACAAATCTCCATATCATCCGGAATGTGATTGTTGACCGCACTTTGCAAAAATATCGTGCATATCCATGGAGTATGCTGTTTGAGAATGTGATCAATGCCATTCTTTCAGTGATGCTGCCATTGTTTATTTATTACTTCATCTATCATGGCAATGTTTCTGACAGCTTTGTGTCCTATGCAAATACTTCTGACTATGTGAGTTATCTGATTGCCGGTCAGATGATGGGCGTCTTTGTCTTTTCTTCTCTGATGAGCACCGGCTACGCCATTCTAAATGATATTCATGAAGGAACGTTCAATCACTTTCTGATTTCGCCATCCTCGACAATGTTGTTTTTCATTGGTGCTTTCATTGAAACTCTGCTGCAGGCAATAGGACAAGCACTGGTCATCTGGCTGCTTGGCTTACTGCTTGGGGTGCGCGGCCTGTTGTTATCACCTGGTGCTTTGCTTGTCGTATTTGTTCTGCTGATAATCAGCGGTTTCAGTGTCTCTATCTTCCTGAGCACATGGATCATCTATTTCAAGGACACGTACCTGACCGAAAGCACATTGTCTCTTTTCATCAGTCTGTTCAGCGGCATTTTCTTTCCGCCCGCCTACATGCCAGGCATCCTGCGCAGCATTTCTTATGTGATGCCAGTCACTTATCTGATCAAACTGTTCCGTGCTCTTGCGATTGAAAAAGCATCGCTGGCAGAAAGCGCATATCTGATCTGGCCGATTATTCTGCTGAGCCTGTTTTACTTTGTGATCGGTTATTTCTGGTATGAAAGAAAAGTCAGGAAAATTCTTGTGGAAAAGGTATTGATGTGAGGTAATGCACGTATGATACAGGCAGTAAGCTTATCAAAAACATATGAATTGAAAGTCAAAGATAAAGGCTTCCGCCACCATACCGAGAAGAAGGAAGCCGTGAAAAATCTGGATCTCAGCATTGAAAAAGGAAAAATCACAGGCATTCTTGGTGTCAATGGCGCCGGTAAAACAACCACCATTAAGATGCTGGCAACACTGCTGGCTCCTACCAGTGGAACGATTAAACTCGATGATCTAGATTATTGTGAGAAAAACCTGCGCAGGATCAAAGAGAAGATCAATCTGATCTCAGGTGGTGAAAGAAGCCTGTACTGGAGATTAACCGGCAGAGAGAACCTGGAATATTTTGCCTCTCTGTATGGGATTGGCAATGCCAGAGTAAGAATCGAGGAGTGTCTGCGGATTGTCGGGCTCCTTGACAATGCAGATCAGCTGGTCGAAACATACTCCAAAGGCATGAAGCAGCGTCTGCAGATTGCCCGCGGCATCATCAATGATCCCTCCTACCTGTTCATGGATGAACCAACTCTGGGGCTTGATATTGCCATTGCCCAGAATCTGCGCCAGTATATCCGACAGCTTTCCAGACAGGAAAACATGGCTGTGATTCTCTCCACTCACTACATGAAAGAAGCTGAAGAACTTTGCGACTATGTCTATGTCATTGACCATGGCGAGAAAGCAGCCGAAGGTACGATCGATCAGTTAAAGCAGAAATTCACAGAATTCTATGAATACACTCTGGAAACAAGCGATGCTGATAAGCTGGTCACAATGCTGCCACAGCTGGACTGCACCTTCTCACAGAATAAGAATCTTGTCAGTCTCAAGTCCAAAGCAAATATTGTTCCACAGCTGTTTGCACTGGCTGAAGACAATCACATCAGAATCAACGGATTCCACCAGCAGGAAGCCAGTCTGGAAGACTGCATCATGCAGATTATTTCCAAGGAAAAAGCATCATGAAGTTCTTCAGAGTTTTCATTGGTGAATTTGCCAGTCAGCGCCGCAATTTCTTTGGCCGCTTCTCTGCCCTGGTCACACTGGTCCTGTGGCCGATCCTGTCGTGTGCCATCAGTTACTTTACGTACCAGTCATTCCAAGCCGACAAACTGAGTGTATATGGTATTTCCAGCAAAGCAGAACTTTTTGTTTTCCTGCTGTGCGGCGGTCTGGTCTATAACTGCTACTGGTCTGTTGTGCAAAGTGCCGGACAGATCCGCTATGATAGAATCAATGGTACGCTGGAAAAGATCTTCCTGAGCCCGGCTGACCGCAACGCTTTCGTCTATGGACGCTCATTTGGAGCTGTTGTCTTTAATACGTGGATGCTGACAGTATTCTCCTTTGCCATTTTTCTTATCTATGACAGATTCTCACTCTCCAGTATTGCATATCTCTTATTGGGCTATATCATATTGATCCTGTCCAGCACCATCTGGGGAGGTTTCATAACAACACTGTTTCTTTTCTCACGTGACTCCAATGCCGTCTTCATCCTCTGTGACAAACCTATGAGCCTGCTCAGCGGGACAAGCTTTCCCATCGCTGCCCTGCCGCACATCCTTCTGTTTGCCGCAAGCATCTTCCCCTCAGCCTACCTGATCGAACTCTTCCGTCATATCCTGCTGCAATCCTATCAGCCATCCTTCCACGCAGCAGGCTTTATCCTGATTCATCTTATACTGATTCTGGCAACATCATTTCTTGTCAAAAAGATTGAAAGACATAACTATCGGACCGGCGGCTGGGAACGGTACTAAAATCACTGATTGTCAAAAATTGAAAATCAGTTTTCCATGCGCATTGATTGCGGCGACAGAGATGACAAGAGCCTCTTTTTTCAAGCATACGGTTAGAAGGGATGCAAGCTGATCGGAAAAGCATATCACAGCATGGCGTTTGTTCCTTTATGAAACAACTCTTGATCATGAATGTAAGCCCTTGCAGTTTGCTGTGGTTCTGTTAAAATAAAGGTAAAGAATCACCGCAGACAGATCGGAGACAAAGACAATGGACGACAGAGTAACTGGTTTTTCAGTATCGACAGTCACCGGCTCAGAAGAAAGCCTGGTTGTTTTCGGCGGGGTTGCGGTCTGCTTTGCATATGACATTTGAGATGGACAATGTCCATCTTTTTTGTCGGTTGTTTGACTTCATGAATAATAGGAGGAAACGAATATGGATCAGACAAATCTGGAATTCTTCGAAGCAGCAGCCAAGGGCGATTTTGCCAAGGTCTGCTCAGAAGTCTCAAAGGGCGCAGATGTCAATGTGGCAAATGGTGATGGACGCACTGCATTGATGCGTTCTGCCAAGCGCGGCTATACGGACATTGTGCGCTTTCTGCTGGATAACGGTGCCGATACGCATGCCCGTGACAAGAATAATAAGACAGCTCTGATGGGAGCTGCGAAAAAGGGACATGTAGAGATCTGCCGGATGCTTGTGCATGCCGGTGCTGATGTGAATTCCCATGACAACAAGGGCCGTACCGCTCTGATGAGAGCCGCATTGCTGGGCGAAGGTGAGACCGTTGCGTATCTTGTCTCCAAGGGTGCTGATGTCAATGCCCGTGATGAACAGGGCAGAACTGCACTGATGGAGGCTGTCAATGCCTATAACAGTGATATCATTTCCTTCCTGATTGAGCATGGTGCCGATGTCAATGCGGCTGACAACCGCGGCTGCACAGCTCTGATGCGGGCTGCTTATATCGGCTATCCGGAACTTGTCAAAACACTGCTGGACCATGGTGCAGATAAGTACATCAAAGATAATGAAGCTAACATGGCCATTCACTATGTGCGTAAAGAATGCCTTGCAGATCTGAAGGATCTGCTGAAGTAGGAGGGCATTCGATCATGAAAGACTATTTGGCGAATAATGTCAGAAATGTCGTTGTGCTTGGACATTCTGGCTCTGGCAAGACAGCCGTCATCGAAGCCTGCATGTACTTTACAAAACTGATTTCGAAGTTTGGCAAGAACCATGACGGCACAAGCGTCCTCGATTTCGATCCGGAAGAAGGCAAGCGCGGTACATCGTGCTATGCCCATCTTGCACCGGTCGAATGGAAGGACCGCAAGATCAACTTCATTGATACTCCGGGCTATATGGATTATGCGGGTGAGGAAGAGACCGGATTGTATGTAGGGGATAATGCGCTGATTGTTGTCAATGGCAAAGAAGGTGTGGAGCCTGGTACAGAGCGTGCCTGGAAGAAAGCCAGTCTGAAACAGAAGCTGCCAACTATCTTCTTTGTGAACAAGATGGACGATGAAAACGCTGATTTTGATAAAGTGCTCTCAGAATTAAGAGAGAAGTTCGGCAATTCTGTCATTCCGTTTGAAATGCCGATCATGAAAGATGGCAAGAATATTGGCTCGGTCAATATTCTGCGTAAGAAGGCATGGTACCATGACAACCGCACCCAGGCCCAGCCGGTTCCGGAAGAGCTTGCGGACAAGGTGGAAGAGTACTATGGCGAGATTGCCGAAGCGATTGCCATGACGGATGATGACCTGCTGGAGAAGTTCTCCAATGGGGAAGAATTCGATGAACATGAGCTTGCCAAAGGTTTGAGAATTGGTGTCCGTTCTGGTGATATCCGTCCGGTTTATTCAGGTTCTGCTGTCCAGCAGACCGGTATTGAAAGACTGATGGATCTGATTACCGAATACTTCCCGAGCTATGCAGAGAAGGGCCATATTGATGCCAACAGCCAGCGCGGCGGCACCATTGCCATGGAGACCAATGAACAGGAAGCACTCAGTGCATTTGTCTTCAAGACGGTCATTGATCCATTTGTTGGCAGAATCTCCTACCTCAAGGTGATGTCCGGTGTGCTCAACTCTGATTCTGAAGTTTATAACTCCACCCGTGAAGTTACCGAAAAGATCGGTCAGATTTATGCCGTCAATGGCAAGTATCAGATTGGTCTTGGCAAGCTGTTTACCGGTGATATTGGTGCGGTGACCAAGCTTGCCTCAACCCAGACGAACGATACACTGTGCACGCGCAGCCGTGTTGTTTCCTATGATGGCATTGAATATCCGCAGCCGATGCTTGGCTATGCCATCTGGCCGAAGACCAAGGCCGATGAAGACAAGATGTCGGTTGGTATCCGCAACATGGAACAGGAAGATCCAACCGTCCGTCTTGTCAACAATGAAGAAACACATGAACAGGTACTCTATGGACTGGGCGACCAGCACATTTCTCTGATCTGTGCCAAGCTGAAATCCAAGTATAAGGTAGATGTTTCCTTGACAACACCGACGATTCAGTATCGTGAAACCATTACTGCCACAGCTGAGGCGCAGGGCCGCTATAAGAAGCAGAATGGCGGTGCAGGTATGTTTGGTGATGTATGGGTCAAGTTTGAACCGACCGATTCAGAGGATATGGTATTTGCCGAGGATGTCTTCGGCGGTGCAGTGCCGAAGCAGTTCTTCCCGCCGGTTGAGCAGGGACTCAGAGAATGCATGCAGAAAGGTGTGCTTGCCGGATATAAGGTTGTTGGTGTCAAGGCAACATTGTATGATGGCTCTTATCATCCGGTAGATTCCAAGGAAGCTGCCTTCAAGGAAGCTGCCAGACTTGCCTATAACGCTGGCATGCCAAAGGCAAAGCCGGTATTGCTGGAACCAATCGGTGAAATTACAATCACAGCACCAGAGGAATACACTGGTACATTGATTGGTGATCTGACCAAGCGCCGCGGCTCCATTCTGGATGTGGGCTCCAATGATGACGGCGATCAGGTCATTAATGGTGAAGTACCGCTGAGAGAAGTGCAGATGTATGCCAATGAGCTGCGGTCCATGACGCAGGGCAGAGGCACCTATGTACTGGAATTTGACCGCTATGAACCTGCACCGCAGGAAGTGGCTGATGAAGTCATTGCCCAGGCAAAGGCGAAGAGTGCAAAGTAAGTAAAGCATATAAGCAATGCAGGCAGATGGCCTGCATTGCTTTTTATGCGTGATTGCATTAAAATATTCAGGCAATGCCCGTGTGATGGAATTGGTAGACGTAGGGGACTCAAAATCCCCCGGTAGCGATACCGTGCCGGTTCGAGTCCGGCCACGGGCACCTTCCTGCTGTCAGAAAGACAGCTTTTTTTCTATTACATTGGTACCTTGTTTCCAGCCATTCTGTAATACAATACTTCTGGTAAGCTTCACGGAGGATTTCAATCATGGCAAAACTGTACTTTTATTATGGCGCAATGGGCAGCTCCAAAAGTGCCAATGCATTGATGGCAGAATACAACTATCGTGAAAGGGGACAGAAGGTATTACTGGCCAAGACCAATACGGATACAAGAGATGGTAAAAATGTCATTCGTTCCCGGATTGGTCTGGAAAGAGAATGCATTCTGCTGAGTGATATCTGTGCCATGAGCGATGAAGAAATCAAGGAATATGATGCTGTGATTGTGGACGAAATCCAGTTTGCGCCGGCCAGGCAGATTGATTTCCTGGCTCACATTGTCGATGACCTGGGTATTCCGGTACTCTGTTATGGCCTGCGTACAGACTTTCAGCTGAACCTGTTTGAAGGCAGTGAACGTTTGTTGGCGATTGCGGATGAGATCAAAGAGATCAAGACAGTCTGCTGGTGCGGCAGGAAGGCAACCTGCAATGCCAGATATAACAAGCATGGCATTGTCCGCAGTGGTGCCCAGATCATGCTTGGTGCCAATGATGACTATATTGCTTTATGCCGCAAACACTTCCTGGAAGGAAAACTCAGTCCTGATGATCCCGGTGATCAAAACAGGGGTGATGATTTGTAAAAATTTTGGCTCAATCTCAAAACCTGTTGATATGACGCCATGTGGGACGGAGATATAGTACGAATATAAAAATGGATCTCGTATAATTGTGTGTACCCAAACATACAAGATAGGAGATCCATATGAATGTTAACACACAGCCGCTTATTCAGGAAGAATTACTTGATACCAGATCAGACGATCTGCGCTCCGATGCACATGATCTGATTGATTCAATTTCTGATGTGCAACTCCAGAGTGGCATTTTAACATTCTCATCAGGTCTGCCATCCTTTACCCAGGTTGGTATGCCGGAAACGGCCGTTAAAGAGATCTCTGTAGGCACATCATCCAGACCTGCCAGGCGCAGTGTCACTGAATATTTCTTTAAGGGAAAGCTGAATCGTCTGAACGGACAGCCGATTTACTGCAGCTGCTGTGGTCAGGAAATGGTGTATAACGGCACAACTGAGGTTGACTTGAAACACATTCCTATGGGAGGTATCTATACTCATATCGTTGTATCCAAGCAGAGAGCACTCTGCCAGAATAAGAACTGTCCGGTCAGTACTTATACAGAACCACTAGATTTCAAGGCTCAGGGACATCTGATTACAGCTGCTCTTGAGAACTATACACGCGATCTGCTTCGCTTTGGACTGACAATGAAGGAAATATCCATCATTACCGGTTTAAGCAAGAATACAGTCAAGGAGATCGATAAGAAGCGCCTTCAGGAGCTGTATACCGTTAATGGTGAAGGCAAGGAACTGAAGAAGCCTGCAGAATGCCTGGAGTATCTTGGCATTGATGAATTTCTTCTTCATAAAGGCCATAAATACGCTACGTTGATCATGGACCTGAAGAGCGGACATGTGCTGTACCTTGCCTATGGCAAGAAGAAACAGACTGTATATGACTTTATTGACTGGGTCGGCATCGACTGGATGAAGAACGTGAAGGCTGTGGCCTGTGATATGAACAGTGACTTTGAAGAAGCCTTTAAAGATCGCTGTGAATGGCTGGATATTGTCTATGACCATTTCCATCTGGTCAAAAACTTCAATGACAAGGTGGTATCAGAAGTCCGTAAAGAGGAACAGAAGCGCCTGATAGAAGAAGGCAATACAGAAGCTGCCAAAGCTCTCAAAGGCTCTAAGTATGTTCTGATGACAAGTGCTGAAACAAGAAAGCAGAAAGAAAAAGATGCCAAAGCGGGCAAAACCATTGCCCGTGGAAGCGATCTGTTCAAGAAGCCGGAGGTGAAGCAGAAAGCAGGCATTGAAGAAGAATACAAGAAGCTATTGGATGAAAACAAGCTGTTCTTCACCATGGATCTGGTAAAGGAACAGCTTGATAAAGCATACAAAGCAAATAGCGAAAGAGGCATGAAGATTCATATTAACCGGATCATACGCACCTGCAAAGCAACAGAGAACAAGCATTTCATATGGTTTGCCAAGCTGCTGGAGGAACACATGAAAGGAATTATCTCTCATGCAAGAGTCCATATCTCATCAGGCAAAGTTGAAGGAACCAACCAGATGATAAAAACATTGAGACGCAAAGGATACGGCTATCCAGATGATGAATATTTCTTCCTGAAGATCATTGATGCCAGCAGGAAATTCTCATGACCTCTGGGTACATCTATCAACAGGAATTAGGACTGAACCAAAATTTTATTAGAATCGTTAACGATCATATTCATAGACAGATTTAACAGGATATTTTATCAAGAAAGCAATAATGTATTCTTGGTTAAAAAATCCTGTTTTTTGCAGTTCAGCAATGATATAGAAGAGCATTCCAACTGCGTTTTATGCCAGGGCTAGCTGGTTGCCTGGCAACAACAGGCCGTTTGTTATTGACGGGAAAGCACATACTGACGGCGCCAGTCGGAACATTCTCCTGACAGGCACGAAAGAAACAGCACGATTGATCAGCACTTTCAGGGTATTGCGCATATGAATCTTTCTGAACAGGAAGAGACCGAACAGAATCAGGCGGTTATTTTTTGCTCAGTGAAATGGAGAAGGCATTCATATCACGGTCTTTCTCCTTTAATACACTCTGCAGATAGACAGCCATCATCGTATCATCCATATGGGCAATTTCTTCATCCAGTTCCGGCTGATCCGTTATGGTATCAACGGTACCGGTGAAAAAGGCTGCGTTTAGTCTGGCAATATAGCGATCCAGCTCTGCATTACCGGTGGATTCAGCATAAATGGCCTTCATGAAGAAGTCTCTGGCATACTGGCTGTAATGCAAAAGATTCTCATCCGTACACCCGTGCTCTTTCGCCCAGGCATCCACATTTAGACTTTGCGTCTGATAGGACAGTGTTTGTTTTTTGACAGTGATATTGGCAATGTGGCTGTCAAGAATGGAAACAGCCCCGGTTACAGCTTCGGTAAAATTGCCTTTAGAGGCGATGTGCTGGCAGTGCATATGGCCTGAGAAGCCAGCTTTGACACCATATTCCTGAAATAAATCAAGAAGCTTATCACCATTGGCAATCCGAAAGCCATCTGTAAACAGATCAAGATGGATAAGAAAGTTCTGATGAGAGAAAGCCAGGACAGTTTCACCTGCTTTCTTTGCTTTTTTCAGCTGCTGCTCAATCCATGTCAATGTTGTATCAGACACAGCGCCTAGAATCGAGGAGCCATTGACATCGATCATCAGGCAGCGCACACCGGAATCCAGACGATACATATAGCTCAGGGAATCAGAGTCACGGGATAAAGCGTCATCATAACCATCGTTGTGATAGATTGAAATAAATTCATCATTTGTGACAGAGGCAACTGGCTGCACTCCCTCATTGGTGTAGGCAATGGCATGCTTGTTATTCAAATCATGATTGCCCGGTATGACCAATACCGGGATGCCGGCATCATTGATCCGGTCAAGTTTCTTTGCAAGTTCCTCATGAGAAATCTTTTCGCCGTTCAAGGTCAGATCACCAGTCATGATGAAAGCATCCGGATGGCTGCTGATGATGGTTTCAATCATGGCATCAGTAAGCTGGCTGCCATAGATTATGGTTTTGCCATCACCTTCAGCCGCCGCTTCTTTAACAAGATTCTGATTTTCCATCAGGGAAGGAGAAAGATAATGCAGATCTGTTGCTGTCATCAGAGCCGCTTCCGGCGCTTTTTCAACCGCATGCACGCCGCAGCCTGACAGTGAAAATGACAGGCAGACAAGTACAGTTTTCAAAATGTTTTGTTTCATCACGGCAATTAGCGTAGCACAAAGATGTATACTAGTCATGCAAGGAGACCAACAATGAAAGGTGCTATTTTTGACATGGACGGCCTGATGTTCGATACGGAACGCATCTGGCAGAATAACTGGCAGAAACTCGCCAGAGAACGTCATGTTGTGCTTGATCCCAATTTTGTCAAAGCGATTACCGGTACATCCGGAGCACACAGGGCAGCAGTAGTTGCAGAATACTATCATGTTTCTGATGGCTGGCCCATTGATCGTGAATGTGTCAGACGCGTACATGCCGATCTTGAGAAGAATGTACCGGAAAAACCTGGCATTCATGAGATTCTATCCTGGCTGCATGAGCATGGCTTCCGCATTGCCGTTGCGTCCAGCACCGCCAGCGATCAGATTGAACACAATCTGGAAATGACGGATACCAGAAAGTATATTGATGCCATCTGCTCAGGAACGCAGGTTTCCCATGGCAAGCCTGCGCCGGATCTTTTCCTGTATGCGTCAAAGTGCATCGGGGTTCCCATTCAGGAATGCTATATCTTCGAAGATGCCTATAATGGCATTCGGGCGGCCTACAGTGCCGGTGGGAAAGGCATCATGGTACCGGATACTCAGGCACCGGATGAAGAGATGAAAGAAAAGGCACATGCCATCTGTCATGATTTGAACGAAGCGCTCTCATTGATTCAGAAAGAATACAGTGAACAGGAAAGAGCGTACAGGAAGGAATAACGGTATACATGCTGCAGGGAACATATCCCTGCAGTTTTTCAGTTTCTGCTTGCAGGTCTTCTGAAAATAAATTATATTCGTCATAAGTTAGCTTTAACTAACTGTTTGGAACCTGACAGAAAAGGGAAAGAGAAATGGATATAAACAGCAAACGGGAACGTGAAAAAGAACTGGTCACTGAAATGATTGCCCTGTACTGCCATGGCCATCATGGAACGGCAAAGGGGTATCTGTGCCCAGAGTGCCAGGAACTGACCGACTATGCCAGAGCAAGAAGTGACAAATGTCCGTTTATGGAAAGCAAAACGTTCTGCTCTAACTGCAGGGTGCACTGCTATCAGCCAAAAATGAGGGAAAGGATCCGGGAAGTTATGCACTATGCTGGCCCACGGATGCTATTTCATCATCCTGTTACTGCGGTTCGGCATGTCATTGAAACAAACAGAGAAAAGAAGAGGCTGAGGAAGATATGAAGTTAAAGAAATTTGTATTTTTGATTCTTGGCTCTGTGAGCCTTGGCCTGGGTACAGTGGGCACCTTTCTGCCAATCCTGCCGACTGTGCCATTTTATCTTCTGACGCTGTTCTTCTTTGCCAACAGTTCACAAAGGCTACACAGATGGTTTCTTGGCACCAGGCTGTATGAGAAGCATCTTGCTTCCTATGTAAGCGGAAAGGGGATGACAGTCAGGACGAAGGCTGGCACCATCGTCACCGTGACTCTCCTGATGGGATTTGGCTTTGCCATGATGGCATGGAAGAAGATCTGGATTCCATGCGTGATTCTCCTGCTGGTCTGGCTTGCACATATTTACTATTTTCTTTTCCGCGTCGCTATTTTCAAATAAATAGTTGATGTACCCGAACAAGTACATCAAGTTAATATCTATAACTTATCATGACTTCAGTTGAGGTGATGATATGCTCGTTAATCAGAATTTCCTGAATTCTTTATCTCCTGTCGAAATTGAATTCATTCGTGTTGGTTTAGAAAAGCTATTCAGAGAGAAAGTAAACTGTACGACAACAAATTACGAGAATCTCTCTTTGCATGTTGAGAAATGTCCTCATTGTGGTTCAACTCACTTTGTTAAGAATGGCTTTAACCCACATAATCGTCAGAAATACAGATGTAAAAAATGCAAATCTGTTTTTATGGCAACAACAGGTACGATGTTTACTCATTCCAGAACAAGCTTTGATATCTGGACTACTTTTATCTCTGGCGAGCTTAACGGAATGACTCTGACTCAGCAGAGTGTAGCTACAGGCTTATCAGTTACTACCTGCTTCAACATGCGTCACAAGTTATATCAGGCTGCAGCAAAGATTCAGAATAATGTGGTCTTAAGTGGAAATGTTGAATTGGATCCTACTTATACCAAAATCAACCTGAAAGGGACCGGGAAGGATAAAATGCCAAGATTCAGCAAACAGCGTGGAAAGCATCGCCGTCATTCAACCAAGCGTGCTTTACCTGGCACCAGCCATCACAAGATCTGCCTGGTAACAGCTATTGATGAGCATGACAATATTCTCTTTAAAATTGGAGGATTAGGCAGAGAGAGTGCAGAAATTCTGAATCAATATAGCTCTCACTTCGCAGCGCATTCAACAATTATCAGTGATGACAGCCATAGCATTCAAACTTTCGTGGGCGATAATCACTTCAACAGTGACATTATTCCATCTAACGGTTATTTAACACCAAAGGGCAATACAGTATCTGAAGTAAACGAGCTTCACTCTGAGCTAAAAAACATGATCAGGCAGAAACATGGTATCAGCACAAGACATCTCCAGGGTTATTTGAATTGGATCGTCATGAAGAAATATTTAAAGTACAGGCTGGACATGCGCAAATGGAAATCAGAAGCATACATGGAAACAATGTTTGAACAGATTCCATTTACCTGTGCGGAGATCCCAAAGCTTAAAATGCCAATTAACCTCTATGAGGCATATAGCTCATGATATTTTGGTGTTTACAGCCTCATCAACTAAATCTTTGAAAATAGCGTTCCGCGTAAAAACAATTGCTGCAGAAGACGCATAAAAGAGAGAAATCGTCTTTCAGATGCAGAGCTGCCTCCATAGACATCAGGTCAGAAAGCTGCTGTAAAAGGACTGCTGTGGCTTATTCGCTCCGCACAGAGAATGAACGATATTACCTGCTTTCTTTTCCTGTTTTTTCATTCAGCTTCTTTACTGCATCCAGCTCCACTCTGGTGATATGGCAATAGCCATCCGGATGTTTCAGCAGATAATTCTGATGGTATTCTTCTGCTTCATAGAAGCACTGCAGGGGCTGCAGTTCCACATAAAATTCCTGATGTTTCTTTCTTTCCTGATCAAACCGTTTCTGCAGCACTGGCAACAGTTTCTCATCCTTGTAGTACACCCCAGTCTGATACTGTTCACCAATATCATTTCCCTGCTGATGATACTGGGCAGGATTCACACATAGAAAGAACGCATCCAGCAGCGTTTCCTCTTTCAAAACAGCAGGATCATAGGTGACACGTACTGTCTCCTTATAGCCGGTATCATTGCGGCAGACTTCTTCATAAGAAGGATTTTCTGTGTGGCCGTTGGCATAGCCAACGGTTGTATCCGTGACACCATCCAGCATCTGAAAGATCCGCTCTGTCCCCCAGAAGCAGCCTCCGGCAAAGTACAGAACATCCCTTCCTTCCGGTCGCCAGGCATTGTCTTTTGCAGTCTTAGGCGCCTCATGCACATAAACAATCGTTTCAGCATCCTTCTTGCCTTGGGCAAAGCCATTGTGCTCCAGCAAATGGCGTACCTGGTCATTTGAAACCGGAACATTGGCAAATACTTTCGCAAGGTGCAGCTGCTGATGCAGATAAGGCATCAGCAGGTATACTGCATTGGCGGCATAGTGCTGCTTCTGCCAGGCTGGCAAAACCAAAATGGAAAGATAAGGCTTGTCTTGTTCAAGCCAGATCGATCCAACCTTTGTGCCATCATGCAGGATATCCCAGTGCCTGTCATCTTCCTGCTGCAGACTGACAAGATCATTTGCAAGTGTTGTTTTCATGATGCTTATTTTAGCATTTTTTCTTCATCACGGTGTCTTATGACCTATGGGAGGAAATAAGTGACAGGAGTGGCTGCATCTGGTGGAATCATGATGCGTCTGTCATCTGCTGAGCCCAATTGCGGATTTGTTCCGGCGGATCAGCTCAATGTCATCTACAGCAGCGAAGCCACTGTAGCGGTATCTTTTTGAAATTATGATGGGGATACACAATCCATTGGCACTGAACATCCTGGCATCGATTATGCAGAAACAGGTGCTTCGATGCATGCTTTGTCCAAACCATGCAAGCGGATGTTATACTGATGCAGGAAAACCGGCAGGACAGATACGAAGCATTCTGCCATAAAAGAATACTGAACCTTTCAGTGCAGGAGAAGATGATGGCATATAAAGCAGTTCTATTTGATTATGATGGTACGCTGACCGACCGTACCAAAAGCGCTTATACAGGTTTCAAACTTGTCTTGAAGCAGTATTTTCCGCAGCTGGATGAACATGATCCGGTGTTTGAGGGAATGATGCAGCAGTGCATTTTGTGGGATGAGTACGGCACCATTGGTAAAAAGACCGTGATGGAAAGAGTAAAAGACCACTGGCTGCCGGATCTGGATGTGGATCAGGCTGTGAAACAGTGGTATGAGGTCTTTCCAGACTGCCAGTTCTGGACAGAAGGAATGCCGGAAACAATCAAAGCTTTGAAAGAAAAGCATAAGGTGGGTATGGTTACCAATGGCCCCCATGACCGTCAGTGGCCGAAGATTCATAAGATGCATATGGATGACATGTTTGATCCAATTATTGTCAGTGGTGATTTTGGCAGGAAAAAGCCAGATCCCTCCATTTATCAGGCTGCTGCGGATTACCTGCATGTCAGTTGCGAAGAGTGCATTTATGTCGGTGATACCTTTCATACAGATATCGTTGGTGCGATAAATGCACATATGCGTCCCGTCTGGTTCTGTGCAGAAAGGGCAGGGGTGAGTGATCTGGATGTAGAAATTGTCAGATCCGCAAAGGAGCTGGCAGATCTGCTGCTGTAACTGAATGCGTAAAAGGAAAAGCGATTTGATTGAACAGAAAGAAATTGAACTGATTCCTTTGAATGACGGAGATGTGATCGATCTTGGCGGCAGAACACTGACAGTGATCGGGTTCGAGGGTGGTGGTCTTCTATGATGATCTGACAGATACAGTCTTCATGGGGGATGGCTGCAACAACAGTTCCTTCCTGTTCCTGCCGGAATCGACGTCGATCAGTACCTATCTTCATACCTTGCAGAAATTTAAAAAAGACTGGATGCTGAAAGTCAGAAAACTGGTAATCTGCCATGATTATGACTTTGTTCCGCTGGAACTCATTGACAATGTCAATGACTGCTGTGAAAGAATTCTAAACGGCTCGGATGATAAGTATACTTTTAACCATCACATGGCAAAAGGTTTTGAAAGATGGGCAAGCAAAGGAGGCCCTGACAGGCTTGATGGAAAGTTTGGCAATATAGTCTACAATGTGAACAGAGTGGATTAAACGGATAGATTTATCCGTAAAAGATGGGGATTAACAGGATTGATCAAACTTTTTTCTTTTGCGACTCCCAGGAAATTGTATATAACAGGCTGTCTGCTTTTTTCAGTTTTTTCAATTTCAGGAAATATGTCTCCAAGATCAGAAATAGTTCTGAAATCAAGCATAATGGCATCTCCATATCATGATTTTCCCATCATAAAGCGCGGGAAAACTAAAAACGGGAATCTCTCCCGTTAATATAATTGATTGCTTTACATTTCAGAAATAGAATTCCGCTTTTGAAACAAAAGTTATTCATCCAGACATTCTGCCACGATATCGTTGAACATCAGAAAGGCAAAGGTATCCGAAAGAATTGTGTGTGACATGGAATCTTTCATGTTCGATGTCGGCAATGCGATTATCTCATTGAAATTATGCCGCAGCGGGTGCTTGGCATTGGTTGTGATCAGTACCATATAAGGATTTCCCTGTTTCTCCCTGCGCAGAGAACGCATCAGTTCCTGATGGGAAGAACCGCTGATCGCAGAATAAATAATGATCATATCATCATCGCGGAAACGATAGGGCAGTACGTCAGGCTGCGGGACAATGGCATTGATGTTTTCTGAAAAACTCATGGTGATCAGGAGTCCTTCCGCAGGAAGATGTGAAAGATTGGTGCCGATAATAAATACTCTGTTTGCGTTTTTTGCGTGTCTGATCAGGTCTTTTACCGTATCCCGGCTGACCGATTCACTGACACGGGCAAGAATTTTTCCGTAGATCTCGGCGTTGCCAACCTTTTCAGTAGATGTCTTATATGAATCGATATCCTGCTGGAACTGATACTGGAATTCCATAAATCCGGCAAACCCCAGTTTCTGGGCAAACCGGGTCATTGCAGATTTTGTATAAGCGCCGTTATCACACAGAGTCGAAAGACTGTCATGCGCAAACTGATCAGGGAACTTTTTTATTGCTTCATAAATGATCTTATCGGTTTTTGAAAAAGAAGATTCTTTTGCGTCCATCAGTTCAAATATATTCATAGATTATTTCCTTCCTATTTCTATTATAGCGGGCAAAATATAAAATGTATTTCAAAAACAGAATAATAAAATTGACATATGTTGCATTGCGAGTAATATTATAGGCGTGAGGTAAAGCGCTTTCACAAAAGCTGTCCGATCAACAGCTGAAAGAGTATTAAAGGAGAAAGAAAGATGGAAAAGTTTCTAGATAAACTGATTGCAATATCCGCAAAGTTTGCGCAAAACAGTGTTCTGAATATCATCCAGGGCGCATTCATGATGGCGATGCCAATCACCATGCTCGGAGGTTTCGCCGCACTGTTCAACGGTATCGGTATTGACGCATATCAGGCATTCATCACTTCCACAGGGATCAAGGGTATTCTGAGTGTCATCTATCAGTGGACCATCGGTATGTTCGGTGTCTATGTTTCATTCCTTGTTGCCCTGCAGTATGCCAGAGTTTACAAGTGCTCCAAGTCTGACATGGCTGTCGCTCTGACTGCTCTTGTCAGCTTCCTGATCGTTACTCCGTATACGATCCCTGAAGAGCCGCTTGCTGCAAGCAGTCTGCCGACTACATGGCTTGGTTCATCCGGTATGTTCACGGGTATTATCATTGCCTTTATTGTTGGGACAGTTTTCCGGATCTGCGACAAGTACCATATCGTGATCAAGCTTCCCGAACAGGTTCCGCCGATGGTTTCCGCTCAGTTCAGCAGTCTGATCCCGGGTGCGATCTCCATGATCCTCTTCGGAATCATAAATGCGATTTTCCAGGGAACAGAAATCGGCTGCTTCCACCAGCTGATCTACACGATCGTTTCCACTCCGCTGAAGGCTGCCGGATCCAACATCTTCGGTTACTGGTTCATGATGATTTTCCTCTATGCTCTGTGGTTCTGCGGAATTCACGGCGGCATGACTGTCGGTCCGGTCATCATGATGCTGTTCATGGAGCTGCAGGTGGAAAACCTGACTGCATATCAGGCCGGCCAGGCTCTGCCGCATATGTTCATCGGCGATCAGCTCAGCTACGGTACAGGTTCCCTTCCGATGATTGTCGCAGCACTGATCTTCTGCAGGTCCGAATCCAACAAGTCCATTTCCAGGCTCAGCTTCCTGCCGGCTCTGTTCGGTGTTGATGAACCTGCTTACTTCGGTATGCCGATGATCCTGAACCCGATGTTCTTCGTTCCCTGGGTCATTCTTTCCCCGACGATTGCGATCTTCGGTTCACATCTGCTCAAGATGCTGCATCTGCTTTCTTACAGCAACGGTGTCCAGGGCGGAGCAAACCTGCCGTTCTTCGTCAGCAACCTGATGACATATGGTACAAGCGGACTGATCTGGGGCTGCGTACAGTTTGTATTGCTGGTACTCTGCTATGTCCCGTTCGTCAAAGCATATGACAAGCAGATGCTCGCTAAGGAAGAATCAGGTAAATAATAAAAAAGGCTGGAGGAGGAAATTCCTCCTCTTTTTGAAAAAAGGAGAACGAAAAGATGAAATTACTGGTACAGAGTGATGATTACGGCATCACAAGAGCAGCTGCACTCGGCTGCATCCATGGCATCAGAAACGGCGTTGTAAGAAACACAGGCATGTTTGCCAACATGCCGTGGATCGAAGAATGTGTGGAATGGATCAGACCGTATCTGGATCAGATTGCATTCGGCATTGACCTCAACGCATCAACAGGACCTTCCATCCTCGGACACGAGAAACTCCCTACATTAACGCATGAGGACGGAATGTTCCTGGGCTCAAGAGAGAACAGGGCACTGGATACCGACGAGAATGATCATGATCATCTGGCGGAACACAGGGACGAACTATATGCCGAATTCAAGGCACAGATCGAAAAGTATATCGAACTGGTCGGACACAAGCCGGACTATATTCATAATCATGCCTATGGCACAAAAACAACCGATGAAGTCACAAGAACTCTCGCAAAGGAATACGGCATTCTCTGCTCGGTAGCATTCATGGACAGACCGGAAGTAAAGGAAGCCGGCATGGGCTGGTATGTCTTGGGCGGACCGGAAGAACAGCTGAAAGAAGACCCGATCAGTTATATCACCGAAGACAAAGGAAAGATCCTGGATCAGGAATACGGTTATATCGTTTCCCACTGCGGCTATGCCGATGCCGATCTGTTCGGACTGACAAGCTTCTCCCTCTGCCGCGTCAAGGATCTGGAAGCTATGACCAGCGATGCGGTAAAGAACTGGGTAAAGGAAAACAACATCGAACTGGCATCATTCAAAGATCTGCCGAAGGAGTGGATCTGAAAATGACATACGGAATGCCGGAAAATTTCTTGTGGGGTGCTTCCACCAGTGCTTTCCAGATCGAAGGCGCCTATAACATCGATGGCAAGGGACTGGCGACTACCGATGTCAGACATGTTCCTGAAGGCATGGCTGATACAAAGATTGCCTGTGACCATTATCACCACTGGAAAGAGGATGTCGACCTGATGGCGGAACTGGGTCTTAAAACCTACCGCATGGGTTTCTCATGGAGCCGTATCATGCCGGATGAGACACTGGTGCCGAATGAGAAGGGACTTGCTTTCTATGACCGGCTGATCGACTATCTGCTGGAAAAGGGAATTGAACCGCTTGTCACTTTGTATCACTTCGAATGTCCGCAGGCACTTGTCGATTCATTCGGCGGCTGGAAAAGCCGGAAAATGATCGATGCCTATGTAAAATATGCAGAGGTCTGTTTCCGTCACTTCAAAGGTAGGATCACCAAATGGGTCACGGTGAATGAACAGTTCATTGCGACAGCTGCACCGGATCTGGCAATGGAATATATTGAAGACCCGCATGAAAGATCAAAATGGATCTACCAGATCAGCTACCACGTTTCCTTGGCGGAACACAAAGCAATTTCCTTGCTGAGAGAAATCGATCCGGAGGCACTGATCGGCCCGGTATGTTCAATGCAGGTTATTTATCCCCTTTCTTCAAAACCTGAGGATATCCGGGCTGCGGCAGAGGCCGAAGAAATGCAGGAATTCTATTTGCTGGATATGAGTGTATACGGTGAATACTCTCCGGCTGCATATACCTGGCTGAAAGAAAGAAATCTTCTGCCGGAAACAGAAGCAGAAGACAAAGCAGTCCTGCAAGGTTCGAAGCCGGATTTCATCGGAGTCAATTACTATTTCAGCAGCTGTGCGAAGTATGAGGTAAAACCGTTTGGTTTTGACACATCCTTTTTCTGGGCAGCCGATGACTGCCGCATTGTCCGCAACCCTTATATGAAACCGACAGAATGGATGCCGCACGGCACCGATGCGGAAGGTCTTTACTACGGAATGCGCAAGATCTATAACAGATATCGTCTGCCGATGATCGTAACCGAGAACGGCATTGCTGTCAGTGAAGCACTGGGGGAAGACGGAAAGATCCACGATCATTATCGCATTGATTATCTCAGAGAACATATTTCACAGGTAATGCGTCTTTGTGAAGAAGGATATCCTGTTTTCGGATATTGCCCGTGGAGCTTTATGGACGTTCTTTCCTCTCATCAGGGTTTTGCGAAAAGATACGGACTGGTTTTCATTGACAGGACCGACACAGACGCAAAAGAATGCCGCAGGGTAAAGAAAGACAGCTTTGACTGGTATAAAAAAGTGATTGCTTCCAACGGATCAGAGCTGTAATAAAATCTGATCTGATACTAAATATATAGAAAATACAAGAGGACAGTGAAATGACGGAAGAAAAATTTCTGATCGGTTCCGCTACAGCCGGCGGCCAGGTGGAGGGAAACAACACCAACAGCGACACATGGGCTCAGGAATACATGAAGACCGGTGGCTATAAAGAGCCGTCACTTGATGCGGCAGATCACTACCATACCTATCGTGAAGATATCCGCATGATGCATGAAGCAGGTCTGAATGCCTACAGATTCTCTTTTGAGTGGGCAAGGATCGAACCGGAAAAGGGCAAATTCGATGAAAAAGAAATGAACCATTATCTGGATATGGTCGATGCATGCCGTGAATATGATATTGAACCGGTCATTACGCTTCTTCACTTTGTATGTCCGAAATGGTTGATCACCGAAGGCGGCTGGGAAGCTGACACAACGCCGGATTACTTTGCCAGGTATGTGGAATATGTGGCAGAGCATCTCAAAGGTAAGAACATACGCTATATCGTTACGATCAACGAAGCCAACATGGGTACACTGATTGCCGGATATCTGGAAAAGATCATGAGACATACCGACGGCGCAGGTCTGCAGATCGGCATGGATCTTGAAAAGATGGCGGAACAGCAGGAAATGACGAAGAAGGAAAATCTTGAGGTCTTCGGCGTTGAAAATGCGGCTGTATTTACTTCCCCGCGTTCGGCTCACGGTGATGAGATCGTATGCACAGCTCATAAGAAGGCTGTGGAAGTCCTGCACAGGATCCTGCCTGAAACAAAGGTCGGCTTAAGCCTTTCCGTCAGAGATCTCCAGTATACAGAAGGCGGAAAAGAAAACGCAGACAAGGACTGGGAAAAAGATTTCCTCCATTATCTGCCTACGATCGAAAATGATGATTTCTTCGGTATCCAGACATATACCAGAGCCATCTTCTCCGCAAAAGGGGAAGAAGATCCTGCGGAAGGTATGCCGGTCACCCAGATGGGCTATGAGTATTATCCGGAATGTGTGGAACATGTGATCCGCAGGGTACACGAATCATTCAAAGGGGATCTGCTTATAACAGAAAACGGTATCGCCACGGATGACGATACCGTCAGGATCAGATATATCGAAACCGCATTGAACGGCGTTATGAAATGTCGTGAGGAAGGCCTTCCGATAAAAGGCTATCTCTACTGGTCCTTCATTGATAACTGGGAATGGCAGAGCGGCTATACCATGCAGTTCGGACTGGTATCCCTGGACAGGGAAAACCAGATCCATACACCGAAGCCAAGCCTTGCATTTCTTGGCTCTTATACAAAAAGTGATCGGCGGAAATGAAAGAATGGTGCTTCCTGTATAAGGGAACCATGTTTGATGATTAATCTGCGAGTGAAAAGGAAATAAAACGTATGAAAATTCAGAATGGGAAAGTCTGTCATCTGATAAATCCTGTCGGGTATGCGTTCGGCACACCGGTTTTTTCATGGACAGTTTCCGGGGCAGAAGGAAAAAAGGCTGAATCATCACGCCTGATTGTCAAAGCGGAAGAAAAGACAGTTATGGATACCGGGTGGAGTCAGCTGGATTCACTTTGTACACAGGGAACTTTTGCCCCGGAACCGATGACAGAATATACATGGACGGTCAGTGTACGCAGCGATGCCGGTGAGGAAGCAGTTTCAGAAGAATATCATTTTGAAACCGGAAAAATGGATACCCCATGGCAGGGGAAATGGATCACTTGTGACAGTACAGAAGAAAGACATCCGATCTTTTATAAACAGATCAGTCCGAAAGGTCCGGTAAAAAAAGCAAGACTGTATATCTGCGGTCTCGGTCTTTATGAAGCGTATTGGGACGGAAAGAAAATCGGTGACGAGTATCTGACCCCATACTGCAACAATTACCATAATTTCCTGCAGGCAGAAACGTTTAATGTGACAGAAGAACTTCAGAAAAGCGGAATTCTGTCAGTGGAACTCGGCAACGGCTGGTACAAAGGCAGATTCGGTTTTGATGAAACGGCCATTACATATGGAAAAGAATGGAAGCTGATCGCTGAAATACATCTGACATATGAAGACGGCAGCACAGAGATCATCGGCACCGATGATTCATGGATGATGAAGCGTTCCGATATCACTTTCTCGAATATCTACGATGGCGAACACCGGGATGGTACTCTGCCCGAAACAGAACCGGTGCAGGCTGTTTTCAGTGACGAAACAATGATGCCGTCTGACCGGATCAGCGTATCGCTGAAAGCTCATGAGACGTTCTGTCCGGAAATCCTGCATTCGCCTGCAGGTGAGACAATTGCGGATATGAAGCAAAATATCAGCGGTATATTCACGCTGCGTGTTCATGAACCGGAGGGCACAGTCATCCGGATACAGGCCGGTGAGGTTCTCCAGGATGGTTGTTTCTACCGCGATAATCTGAGAACGGCGAAAGCGGAATATGTGTATGTTTCTGACGGGAATGAACACATACTTCGGCCGAAGTTTACATTCTATGGATACCGTTACCTGAAGATCGAAGGTATCACCGATCTGAAAGCGGAAGATCTGACAGGTATTGCCCTCTACAGTGATATTGAAGAAAAGGGACACCTGTCAACCGGCAATGAAAAACTAAACCGGCTGATCGCCAACAGCAGCTGGAGCATGAAAGATAATTTTGTGGATGTGCCGACCGACTGTCCACAGCGCGATGAACGCATGGGATGGACGGGAGATGCTCAAGTGTTCTCAGCTACTGCCATGTACTTTGCGGATACATATGCGTTCTATCGGAAGTATCTGTATGATATGGCAAAAGAACAGGAAAAATATGACGGCCTTGTGCCGCTGGTCATTCCATCTTTCGGCATGGCAGATAATCAGAGTCCGATGGGAGCTACTGCCGCAGTCTGGGGTGATGCGACGACGATCATTCCTTGGAACCAGTATCAGTTCAGCGGTGATCTGTCCATACTGAAAGAACACTATCCGACGATGAAGGCATGGGTTGAATATATCAGAAATACAGATGGTGAAGATCATCATTGGCGTCATGTGTTCCATTTCGGTGACTGGCTGGCACTGGATGGTGCCGCAAAACCGGATGCGGTCCTCGGCGGTACGGAAGAAGGATTCATCGCAGATGTCTATTACAGAAAAAGTGCATTGATCGTGTCAAAATCTGCGGAGCTTCTTGGCTATGCGGAAGACGCAGAAGAATACAGGACTCTGGCAGAAAAGATCGAAAAAGGTATTTATGAAGAATACTACACACCGAGCGGAAGATGTGCCATTATGACCCAGACCGGGGAAGTACTCAGTATTATGAACGGACTGGGATCCATGGAGTCCGAAGCGTCAATACTTGCAAAGTTGCTGGAAAACAACAACCGGAAACTGAAGACCGGATTTGTCGGCACACCGCTGCTGTGTCCTGCGCTGGTAAAGGCAGGCAGGGATGATCTTGCCTATGATCTACTCTTGAACGAAGAATATCCGGGCTGGCTGTATGAAGTGAACCTCGGTGCCACAACAATCTGGGAAAGATGGAACTCTCTGGATGAAACAGGACATATTTCCAGTACCGGTATGAACAGTCTCAACCATTATTCCTATGGTGCGATTGTCCAGTGGATGTTTGAACGCTGTGCCGGACTGACTCCGCTTGCGCCAGGTTTCCGGACTGCACGCATTGCACCGCTGCCGCACAAGGCATTGGATTATCTGGAGATGGATTATCTTTCCGCAGCCGGTCCATGGCGTGTAAGCTGGCAGAGTGTTGACAGAAAGCATCTGCAGATTGCAGTGACGGTTCCTTTCGGTGCCGAAGCGGAAGTAGTCCTGCCGTTGTGGGACGGACAGAAGGAAGAAGGAAATCCGATGTTCGCCGATGTCAGGGACGGCATATGTTATCTGAAAGCCGGTTCCTACTTCGCTGTTTACGGACTTACAGAACCTGTGATGGGAACACTGTCGGTTGATATGCCGATCGGGGATCTGATGAAATATCCGGAAATCCTGAAGATGATCCAGGAGGAGATCAGCGTTGCTTCACCGGTGCTGCTGGCTTCCATGGCTTCGAACAGTCTGCGCAGTTTCGCACTGAGATACGGTGCCGATGAAAGCGTTATTGAAAAAATGGACCGTTACATTGAAGCATTTGCGGACAGTCAGGCTATTTAAACATCATAAACACTGAACCGGACTGCTGCCCGTTCACAAGTCGGAATTTAAAAGCGGATGATTGCGGATGTAAATCTTCAGCAACCGGTCTAATACCCTAAAGGAGATTTGAGAAGAAATTGATAATGAAGACATCTATGACGAAGTGACTGATAATAAGGATGATCCTCTATATCATGCAATAAATAATACATAACTATAAAAAGTTTAATAGGGTAGAGTGAGCCGCGTTAGCGGCTCGACCCTCCCGTTGCACCGTACGTACGGTTTTCCGTATACGGCGCTACGTTTGTATTTACTTACGATTATTGAGGTAGTATTCCAACGGGTTGACCAGTCCTGGTCGACCTGTTTTCCTACTTGGCAGGGCCAGTACTTTCGGGCTGAGAGCGTAATTTACCACATCCATTCCACTCCTCCGATACCATCCTAGGCGTGAGTTGGCTACCTTGTATGTATCTTCATCGGTGAAATTACAATGGAACATAGCGTTAAGCCTTTGGAGATTTGTGTCTATACGCTTCGGTTTCTTCCATTGCTTGATGATGATGACTCTGACTTTGTGCCGCATCCACTGTCCATATTCATCGAGGAAAGCCTTCATATCTCCGATGATGAAATAATTGATCCATCCTCTGACGATCTGATTCAGTTTTGTGAATGTGACGGCCAGAGGTCTGGATATTGCTTCCTTGCGTTGCAGGACAGCCTTGGTTTTCGCCATCAGCCGTTTCTTTCTGTCATCACTCGGTTTGCAGTGCCATCCGTCTTTTGCCTTCCAGTACGTAAAGCCTAGGAACTCGCTGTGTGTTGGCCTGACCACCTTTGTCTTGGTTGGACTGACCTTCAGAAACAGCTTTCGTTCCAGCCATGAGGCTACCGACTTCATCACTCTGTCTGCCGCCATTTCGCTCTTCACGAAGATGTCGCAGTCATCTGCGTACCGCACAAAATGCAGTCCTCTGCTCTCCAGTTCTTTGTCAAATTTATCGAGATAAATAAGGCTAAGTATCGGACTGAGGGGTCCGCCTTGCGGAACGCCTAGTTCAGTTGGTGATACGAGTCCGTTCACCATGACGCCAGCCTTCAGAAAGGACCGGATCAGGTGTAACGTTCTCTTGTCGTTTACCTTTTCTCTCAAAATGGAGATTAATTTGTCATGATTCACCGTATCGAAATACTTTTCGATGTCGAGATCAATCACCCAGTCGTATCCGCTGTTCAGATTATTCAGGACATCCTTCATCGCATCATGTGCGCTTCTGTTTGGCCTGAATCCATAACTATGGTCACTGAATGTGCTGTCGTAGATGCCGCTGAGTACCTGGGCTGCTGCCTGCTGTACCACCCGGTCTGCGACTGACGGAATACCTAATGGCCTTTGCTTGCCATTGGGCTTGGGTATATAGACCCTGCGGACTGGTTTCGGTCTGTACTGCATGTTCCGGATCTGCTGTTTGATTATTTCTTTATGTTTAGAGAAATACTCATCCAGCTCACTGGTTTTCATGCCGTCCACGCCGGCCGCGCCACGGTTTCTCTTAACCCTTCTGATCGCTTCTTCCAAGTTTTCGTCACTCAGAATCACTTCAATTAATTCCATACCGCTGTGCCATTCCTTTCTATCTGTAGATTATTCAGAATCATCCCGGGGCCCTTTGCCGTCAGAGGTTACGATCCTCTGCTGTAGGCTTATCCTCCCTTTCGGACTATCCGAACATTGCGTATAGTGGGGCACACTATACAAACATTAGGTCCTTCGCTCCACTTCCGTTACAGAAGCTTCATCACTACTATGACCTCAGCTGACTTCCTGCGATAGACCTTTATCCGACCAGATGATAACGATAGCTGTTTAAAAGCGTCTCGGTTTCCCTGTGTTTAGGTTCATCTGTCCGCAGGATCTCTCGGGGTAAGACACACATCTGTAATTTCCATAGCTTCCTGATTTACCGGTCGGCTTTACGTTTGTCTTTTGGACTTCAGCTTGCATAGCAGCCTTATCCGCCTTATGGCCTCAATCAGGTTTCTGTACGTAAGCTCAGAAATATGCTAGCTACTGCTTTCGCTCTGGGTTATTCACCCTCGGCTGGTAGTTCACTTCGCTTGGCGACAAATACCCGCGGCCTGCCTCTATTGCAGGCTAGATGTGTGCCATGCCCGACACACTATGAAAGGAGACTCACCCCCAGAAGGGAAGGAGTCTCCTTTATTTCCGTCTAATAATGTTAGCGTCGGGTGAAAATGGCCAAAAAGTGACGGGAGAAAACGGCCAATATCCGCCGGGAGAAAACGGCCACTGGCCGTTCCATCAGTTCCTTCTTACAATTGGAGTGGACCAACACGCCAAGCAAAGGAGGAATTTTGAAAACAAACAGTGACCTAGAAGAAATATTAACACATGCATTGGAGGCGATGAAGGAAGAAGGTACGAAATTTGAGTTTAGAACCCGTAGGTATTTTTCTGGGGAATACATCCGCAATTTGCGAGCTGGAAGTATCTCCGCAAAAGAGGAACTGTGTTATTCCTTTTGCTTTGGCTGCAGCCGAAGGAAAGATCACATCCTTGGATGAGGATGGATGTACTTGCCCCGACGGAGCAGTAGTTGCCTGCTTCGGTGACGGATTACCCGTTTGAATCCGAATATTTATGTAATGCTTTCACAAGGACTTGGAAAAAAGCTCCTGCAGGAGCGCCGCCAATGCTTAAAGAGGGGGACGCTTCTTCTGTGATGCGGAAACAGCCTTGAAATGGAGAAACAATATGCCGTTTTCCGATAAAGCCTATCCAAGAATTATTATCGCACCATTGAGCAGGTGGTCTGAAGTCGGTACACCTGATGTAGTATATGTTTTTGCGAACGCAGATCAGATTTCGGCACTCGTCACCATGCAGGGCTTCCATAACGGTAAGGCCGTAAATACCCTCGCACCATTTGGAGCCGCGTGCCACTCTATCGTCTATGCAGCGGAGCGGATCGATAAGGAAGAGCCTTATGCAATCATGAGACTTTTTGACATTTCCCAAAGAAGCGCTGTCCTTAAGGACTACTTGTCGATGACAATGCCATATAAGCTTTGGGAAGATATGATGAAGGATTTAGGTAAAAGCTGCCTGACAAGCCATAGTTGGAAAAAATTGAGAAAAGGTTGTAAGTGACAAATTCCAGTTTGTCGACATGTTCCCGATAACGGGCAGGCGGCAAAAATCGGTGAATATGTTCCTGACGAACAGGCAAAACGTTGATATGTTCCTGACTGCATTTTTGCGAACAGGCAGCAATCAGTAGTCAAGTTCCCGCTTACTGGCGCAGGTATGAATTAGCAGTTTCATTTCCTCGTGCCATGCAGATATGGCAACGACGCTAATCTGATCGGTGCTCTGAGATTCCATCTGAGCAGAACAGATCAATGATCCTGTCATGTTCTGAAAGAAGAAAAGAGAACATGCCGGACGTTCCGGTCACATGCAAAACAGGGGGCAGCCTCAGCCCCTATTTTCATTCGTTGGCACTCCCCATGACTGAAGTCAGGGGAGTGCCAAAGCGCTGTCTGTAATGCCTCCGCCGGTTTTATCGCGGGCGTTCTGGAGCTGAGCAGGACCAGCTGCTTCAAAAATATAACCGCAGACACCAGTAAAGTGGAAAAGCCAGCGCTTTAAGACGCTGACTTGCACACATAGCTTTTGAGCAAAACACCCGTTTTACGGGTGGCCATGATTATGAAAAAATGACTGGATCGATCCGGAGGGATTATTCAAAATGCAATGTACGGAAGCTGACTTCACCGGATTCACAGATCAGTTTTACCGGAATCCTTCCGTTCTTTAAACCGGAAAGAACAATAGTGTTCTGACCTTTCTGCAGGTGGTATTCCGCTCCGCAGGCTTCAATTGTGAGCTGCGCGCCGTTTGAACATTGCCCGTCGATCGTCAGCTGAACGGAATCCTTTGAAGAGAGAATGGTATATGCAGCATATTCACCTTCCCGCAGGACGAGAGCCAGCCGGTTATAGTCACCGTATTTTGGAATCGGTTCAAAGGATATTCCCTTGAATTCCGCATGTTCATAAGCACGTTTTCCGTCTGGCAGGATCATTTTTAAATGATCTTCCCGCCGGTATCCGCTGAACGAGCAGTACGGATAGTTTCCCTTGTGGGAAGCCGGATCCCAGTCATAGCCGACAGCCGGTATCATGACCGGAACGGAGCGGAGAACAGCATATGCTTCTTCTTCATGCAGCGTGCAGTTTTCAAATTTCACATTTTCCAGATACTGATCAAAGATCTCGATTGCTTCTTTAAAGGAAGGCTTGGATGCGCCTTTCTGGATATAGTCCGTAACTCTGTGGAAATCCTCCGGAACTTCATACGTACAGAGAGTAGGGGCATTCGGTCTGGAAACCGCCTTATGGCACCACACGTTGATGCCGATGTGGTTTTCATACAGCATACTGCTCAGAACTGTCAGCCAGTGCTTTGTGCCGCCTGTCTCACCGACCCATACCGGTACATTCAGACGTTCTCTTTCCGCCATGATCGGACCAAGGAGACCGAGATCGGGGAGAGTTTCATAGATATGGAATGTCAGCACCCAGTTATGGCATACCGGGTCCATGTCTTCTTCGAAAATATCTGCTCTTTTGGCAAAACGATGACCCTGCAGGAATATCATATGATTCCTGTCGACAGACCGGATCTCCTTAATGCATTCGCGGTAGAATTCCAGCAGTTCCGGAATATAGTTATCCCATTTGGGAAGTGCGAGCGGTTCATTCAGCAGTTCATATCCGGCAATGACAGAACGGTCTTTATACCGTTCAGCCAGTTTCTTCCAGACGAGAATGCTTCTGGCCCGGCCTTCCTCATCGGTAAACAGATGCGGATAATTATCAACACCGTCATCGCAGCCTACCGTACTCTGTCCGGCATATGCCGCATGCATGTCAAGGATGACATAGATACCGTACTGCTCACACCAGTCAATGATCCGGTCCAGCATGGCAAAGTTTTCTTCATCCCATACGATCTCCGGCTCCTCTTTCAGAAATGCCCGGGCCAGGAACGGAAGACGGACAGAATTGAATCCCGTTTCTTTCAGATGACGGATATCTTCTTCCGCAAAATAATTCCGGTAATATCGATGCCAGAATGATTCGGCATATTTTGTGCCGCAGGTTTCAATAATCGCCTGGTGAATTGTACGCGGACGATCCATTCCCTGTGCCCGCATAAATGGTTTGAAATCAGCGTGAAAGCCGCCTGTACCGAACAGGAAAGCTTCCTGCACCATCCAGTTGCCTGCCGCATATCCCTGCAGAATGATTTCTTCATTGGCTTCGTTTACGATTCTTTGATTGCCTGTTTTTAAATACTGCATGCTGTTCCTCCTGTATTATGAAGAAAGCCTTCATGAGAAAGGGGTGCTCATGAAGGCGATCCTGTTTATCTTGCCCAGTCAGAGGGCAGGTCTTTATAAGATATCAGTTCAATGTTGTTTTTCCTGATCCACGCTTTCATTTTATCAGACGTCATGCACTCCAGATCTTTGAGACGGCAGGCATTGAAACTGCTCATTGCGAATAATTCCGCATCCGCGTAGCCGCAGTGACATATGATGTAGCCGTATTCACTGCCAAGCATGCCGGGACGGTCTTCCGTAAACCATGTGACGGGATCGTTCTTCAGCTGCGCTTCGGGTCCGCCGAAGGAATACCAGCCCATACCGCCTTCTTTCACCAGCGGATTATGTACTGTGTCATCCGAATAGCAGCAGTGATATTTCGCACTGAGTTCACGCGACACTTCGAACGTTGTCTCCGTTCCGTAGGCATGATTGTGAATATAATCCGGTTTATGCCCGACAAGCTGGATGTATCTGCTGATCTGGGCATCAAACTCAGCATATAGTTCGTCTTTATACTGTGCCAGATGGTTGAATCCGTTCTCTTCATTGTCCAGGCTTCTGTTTTCGCTGCTGGTCAGGAAGGAACCGTCTTCGTGCGTCAGGTGCGGGATCTTTTCATGCGGAAGAACAGATCTGCCGGTGGATGCGTTCAGATCGATTCCGAAAGCGATCTGATCCAGATACGGTCGGATCCATTCCACGCATTCTTCGATACACGGCATGTTGGCAAACATGCCGGTATTTCGGATCACACCGTTGCGGATGCCTTCAATACACCCGAGAGACACTGCTTTCGTCATGCCGTAATCATCGCTTTGCACAAGCAGTTTCATAGATTACTCTGCTTTCTCTGTTTCCAGTTTTTTTCTGTCCAGTGCTTTGACAAACGGCAGGAAGATCACAACATCGATTGCGAAGAGTACGATTTCCAGAATGACCAGGCTGAAGCTTCCGTTCAGGAGTCCGGTTGCGATCATCGGAAAGTTAAATACAACAACACCTGCGTATTTTGCAACGATGCCGAGAGAGCATGCGGCATAAGCGAGAACGAAGTTGACGACAGGGCAGATTACCCACGGAATGATCATGACCGGATTCAGCATGATCGGAAGACCGAAGATCATCGGTTCACTGATGCCGAAGATTGCCGGGGCAATTGCGACTTTGCCAACTGTCTTCAGTTCTCTGGACTTGGCGAACAGCAGCACGCAGACTGCGATTGCAGGATAGAAACATGCAATTGTGGAACTGTAGGACATTGCCATACCGATCGTGTTCGGAATTGGCTGACCTGCCGCATACGCAGCCTGGTTGGCACCGTCAAGACTGAATAATACAGGAGCTGTTATGCTGGAGAGGAAACCGGGGTGAATACCCAGTCCCCAGCAGACCTGGGTCAGAATCTGAATGATCACATTGGAGATTACGCTGCCGCCGAGCAGTGCCTGGAGCGGGATCTGCAGAATGCCGTAAAGGCAGTCAAATATGGAACCGAACGGTGTCGCCGCAAAGATCATGCGGAGGACAATAGCGAGAACTATAAGAATGAAGCCCGGGATCAGTGCTGCAAATGATCTGGATACATATTCCGGTGTTCCGTTCGGCATCTTGATCGTGATGTTTCTTTCAGTAACCAGCTTCAGGACTTTAACGCTCAGAATCGCGAGGATGATTCCGACGATCATTCCCTTTGTGCCGGTATAGTCAAATGCAAGATATGATCCGATTCCTTCTGCTGCATAAGCCGGCAGCAGAATGAAGTAAACAGCAATTGCGAAGATACCTGCCAGTTTTGAATTCATGCCCTGCTTTTCGGCAAATGTTCTGGCAATACCGTAAGTGAAATAGACACCAAGCATGTTTGTTGTGCCGTTGATTACCATTGCAAGTGCGGATGCAATTCCTGTGGACTGGATGAAGTTCTGCCAGAAGCCGACCGGCAGTCCGCTGAACAGGCTGGCAAATGAGCCGATGATAATGACAGGCAGCATCATCATGACGCCCTGTGAAATGCTCTGCAAGTAAAGATTTCCGGATATTTTATCGCTTAATACTGTAAGCTTGTCTGTGAAATTTGCTTTCTTTTCCATCTTCCTTTTCCCTTCTGAATTACTTGGATTCTTTAAGGAACAATCCGATGCAGGTTCTTTATCCGGCTGGAAATAAAGGGCTGCTGTTTCGATGTGTGTTCCTTTGACACCATCAATGTAGCAACCCTTTTCTTTTCCGGTAATCCATGCAGTACAGGTTTCTTGCGTTTGAACTAAACGTTTTTCTTTTTGTTTAGTACCGCTATGCTTTCACGATAATATATGTTCGGTTCGGTATAGATCTTCTGTGTTTTTGTTTCGCCGCTGCTGATTTTCTCCACGATGCGTTTGACAGCTGTCACACCGATATAACTATAGTCCGGTTCCACGCTCGCCAGCTGCGGTGTCTGTTCAAGACACACCGGCAGATTGTCAAATCCGGCCAGTGAGAAATCCATGTTCAATGCAATCGAAGCTGCCAGAAAGGAAACGGCAATCCTGTCGTCACATGCGAGAAAAGCAGTCGGCATTGGGGTATTCCTTTTCGACAGTTTCAGCAGGAATTCCCGGATCTCCTCCACAAATTCACTTTTATTCTTCCGTTCCACCCGGCATACGATACTGCGGTCGTACTCCAGATTATTCGCAATCAAAGCATTCTGATATCCGCGGCTCCGCTCATCAAATACTTCCATGTCGCCTCCGTGGATAAAACCTATTCTTCTGTGTCCGCAGTCGATCATCCGCTGTGTCAGCTGGTATGCCGCATCCACATTATTATTTGTCACAAAATCATATTTCGGATCCGAGAAAGCCGCATCGATCACGACGAACGGAATATTCAGAAATTCACGCAGCCAGCGCAGGTCGTCTATCGTCAGTTCCCAGCCGAGAATGATCAGCCCGTCACAGTCGGATATTTTCCGGATATATCCGAATCCTTTTTCTTTATCCATCTCTTTGATGTGGTTGACGGCAATCCGGTAGTGAAAAAGACAGCACTGTCTTTTCATGGATGTATATAGTATTTTGAACTTCGGATCATGATCTATTTTCCTGCTTTCAGGGAGAACTCTCCGTTCAAATACAACAAAACGGATCAGATGATTTTTCTTCTGATATCCGCATTCCTCCGCAATCTGAAGGATACGCTTTTTAGTCTCCTCACTCAGCATGTGATCTTTCCCGCTGAGGGCATTTGAAACTGTACTCTTAGATACACCGGCTTTCTGAGCGATCTTTTCCATCGATACTTTTTTCATTTATTGTATTTCTGTGGCTTTCCTATCCATATGATAACAAAAACTTTTGTCATCATATATTTCTTATTGTCAGATATATATTCTTATATGACTTCCGAACATTTCTTTCACTGTTCCGATTGTGTCTTTTGCAATATTCGTTTGAATGTTTACTTTCGTGAAGACAATCCCTGAGTACTTTAGACCCAGAGAAAGATTGGATCGGACACGCTCAATAGTTTTAATGAGCTGCGTCATGCCAACGACAGGCAGATATTGAGGTTCCACTGTGATCAGTGTTTCATCTGCTGCTACGAGTGAATTGATAGTAAGATTCCCGAGAGTAAGGGGGATAATCAATCAGAATATAGTCATAATCCTTCTTGATGACTTCAATACCTTTAGTCAGTGTTTTTTCCTTTACGAAAGCTCCAGTCAGCCTCTGGTCAATATCAGCGAGTTTGATGTTACTGGGAATCGGATCGCCTCCTTCGTCATGATGAAGAATCATGTCTTCGAATAACACATCTTTTTCGAGCATAATTGCTTCCAGGACATCATTAATGCTGCATCTGCCAACTTACAGCCAGTGTGGTTATCATTAAACTTCGCAAATTCACTTTCGTAAGTTCTTTATCAAGATGACTGATTTGATCTGTAATGCTTTTTCACTGATCGTGGAATATCATTGTGACAATGTGATATGGCGAGTGAAAATCATATGATCCCCAGTCGCCGCTTTTGTCTATGAATATGCTAAGTTCTCTTTTCATAAACAAAGCCTCCAATGAACAAAAAATGCGAGGAACTTCCACGCGTAAGATGGACCCGGGTCTTTCAACCAGCCCATAACTTTTGTGACTTTATTTTAGTATTTTCCTCTCGTTTGGCAATCACAGTACCAGAAACAACAAAGATCCCGATTGCTCAGGATCTTGTTTATTGTCAGAAAATGAAGTGGATACTTTTTATATCTTGTTATAACCTGTTATTCTCCGCGCTGCTTCATCGTCGGGAATAACAGAACATCACGGATGGAATCCTGACCTGTCAGCAACATGACAAATCTGTCGATACCGATACCAATGCCACCTGTCGGAGGCATGCCGTATTCCAGTGCCTCAACATAATCTTCATCCATTTCACCGGCTTCATCATCACCGAGCTTCTTGTTTTCCAGCTGCTGGATGAAACGCTGCTTCTGATCGATTGGATCATTGAGCTCCGTGAAGGCATTGTCGAATTCAACACCGCAGATTTCCAGCTCGAAGCGCTGGGTGAATCTAGGATCATCCGGATTCTTCTTGGCCAGCGGCGAAATCTCAATCGGGTGGCCCCAGACAAAGGTCGGCTGTTCAATCTTGTCTTCGCAGAACTGATCAAAGAACAGAGAGATGATGTTGCCGACTGTTCTTTGATGAGGAAGTACTTCCACATTGTGTTCCTTGGCCAGCTCGAGTGCCTTGTCAACGGACATCGGCTGCCAGAAATCAACACCAGTGACTTCCTTGACGGCATCCACCATGTTCCATCTCTTGTATGGTGCCTTCAGGGAAACATTCTTGCCCATGAAGCTGAACTCGGTCTTGTGGAATACTTCATTGGCGACGTATTCAAACAGCTGCTCATTCATTTCCATCATGCCCTTGAGATCACTGTAGGCAAGATACGCTTCCATGGTTGTAAATTCAGGGTTGTGCTTGAGGTCCATGCCCTCATTGCGGAAAATGCGGCCGATTTCATAGACACCTTCCATGCCGCCAACAATCAGTCTCTTCAATTCCAGCTCAGTGGCAATACGGAGATAGAAATCCTTATCGAGGGCATTGTGGTGGGTAATGAACGGTCTGGCATTGGCACCGCCGAGAATCGGCTGCAGAATTGGTGTTTCGACTTCCACATAGCCATGGTCATCCATCCATCTCTGGATGGCACGGATGATCTTCGGTCTTGTCAAAGCGATCTCCATGCTGGAACGGTTCATGATCAGATCCAGATACCGTCTGCGGTAGCGCTCTTCCTTATCGGTCAGGCCATGGAACTTCTCCGGCAGAGGGCGCAGTGCCTTGGACAGGTGGGTGTATTCATGGCATTCCACAGACAGCTCACCGGTCTGGGTACGGATGATGCGTCCCTTGACACCGATGATATCGCCGAGATCTGCAGACTTGAACAGTTCATAGACTTCCGGTCCGACGACACGCTCATTAACGACAACCTGGATTCTGCCTTCGCGGTCCTGCAGCTGGATGAAGCCAAGCTTGCCCATTCTGCGCTTTGCCATGATACGGCCGGCAACAGATACCTGTACATCCATCTTCTCCAGCTCTTCGGCAGTATTATCGCCATAATCGCGGCGGATGATGCCGCTGTTGGAATTGCGGCTGAAGGCATGTCCGAACGGATCAATACCCTGGCTGGCAAGCTGTTCCATCTTCTGGCGGCGGGCAGCTTCCTGGTCATTCAGGCTCTGCTCATTGACAGCCTGCACAAGCTCTTCCTTTTTCTTCTGCAGTTTCTGTTTCTTCTGATCAGCCTCTCGGCGGCGGGCAGCCAGCTCCGGATGCGCCGCTTCAAATGCTTTTCTTCGTTCTTCCTTGAGACGCTTCTTCTCTTCTTTTGTCAGTTCTTCTTCAGACATTGTCTTCCTCCATCCTAATATAAAAAGCTCTCACCCATAGGGACGAGAGCTTGTTCGTGGTACCACCCTAATTCATGACAGAATCTGTCATCTCATTACTCTGCCATATCGCAGCAGCGCGGCTTTCTCAAAAGGCCTTGTCATCAGGTTTCACCATTGTTCTGCTTGCACCATCCAGAACTCGCTGCGCATGGCCTTGTGCCTGTGCTTCCTCTATCACTGTCGGCGCTGTTATTCTAGCAGATAGGCAGGGGAATGCAACTTAAAGATCGTTGTCGTCGCGGGAGTTTGGATCCTTTGCCAGCAGCTTGTTTACGATGATGCCAAGGATCAAGGAGCAGGCGATCGTCGTGATTGCGATCTTGCCGAATGTCAGGGATAATCCGCCGATGCCGGAGATCAGAATCGTGGAGACAACATACAGATTGCGGTTGAGGTCGAGATCGGCTCTCTGGATCATCTTCAGTCCGGAGACAGCGATGAATCCGTACAGTGCCATGCATACACCGCCCATGACGCAGGTCGGGATCGAGGAGATGAAGGCGACGAACGGTGTGATGAAGGAGATGATCAGGCATTCCACAGCGGCGCAGGTGATGGTGGCAACGCTGGCATTGCGGGTAATGGCAACGCAGGCGATGGACTCACCATAGGTTGTGTTCGGGCAGCCGCCGAAGAAGGCGCCGGCAATGGAGCCGATGCCATCACCCAGCAGTGTGTGATCAAGGCCTGGATCTGTGAGCAGGTCTGTTTCGATGATGCTGGAGATGTTGCGATGGTCCGCGATGTGCTCGGCGAAGACGACGAAGGCAACCGGTACATAGGCCGCAAAGATCGTGCCGATGTAGGAAGCGTCGATTTCATGGAAGCCGGCAAATGCCTTGAGGAAAGTGAAGTCCGGTACAGACAGGAAGGTGTGCAGGCCGATGCCGCCATCTGTCAGTGTGCTGAAGGCGCTGAAGTCAACAATCTGCATTGGTGCATAGCCGGTGGCCAGGCCGATCCATGTGAAGATCGCCGCCACACCGTAGCCGGTCAGGATACCGATAATGAAGGGGATCATCTTTGCCTTGCGGCCGCCATAGGTGCTTGCCAGCATGGTAGCGATCAAAGCGATGATGCCGCACAGGACGGCAAACTGGGTCGTTTCGCCGGTCAGGCTGGATGTGCGCAAGTTGGTGACGGCGCTGCCTGCCAGGGACAGGCCGATGATGGAAACGGTCGGGCCGATGACAATCGCAGGCATTAGCTTGTTGATCCAGCCGGTGCCGACTTTGCGGATGATCATCGCGAAGATGACATAGACGATGCCGGCGAAGGCTGCACCAAGCAGCAAGCCTGCATAGCCGGCCTGAATGGATACCGCACCAGCGAAGGCTGCACTCATTGATCCTATAAACGCAAATGAAGAGCCCAGGAATACTGGGCTCTTATGATTGGTAAACAGGATGTAGACAAGGGTTCCAATGCCGGCACCAAACAGGGCGGCGGCGGTGGACATGCCATTGCCGATAATGAGAGGAACGGCGATTGTTGCGGCCATAATAGCCAGAACCTGCTGGAAGCCGAAAACAACAAGCTGCGTGAATTTAGGTCTGTCATTAACCTGATAGACGAGTTTCATGTGAAGATCCTCCTTTTCGGTGACTTATCATATCTGACAGCAATCTGTTTGTAAACACTAACATTTGCCTGATACTGTTTTCATGAAACAGAAAATGGTAAAATATAGCCCGGAGAGAAAGCATGAAGTGGAAGAATAAACTTGATCCTGTCCTGACAAAAATATGTTTATACATCATCGGAACCATTGCCATCCTGTATGTTCTCTACCATGCCGGCAATTCTTTGTTCTCATTACTGATGATGTTAATCAAGCTGATCGGCACGATCTTCCATCTGCTGGTGCCGGTGTTCTGGGGTTTCTTCCTGGCATACCTGCTGATGCCGATCACTGACTTCCTGCAGAAAAAGCTTGCCTATTCCCGCTTCAATAAGAAAAACAAGTCATGCCGCGGCTTTGCCGTTGCTTTGACAATCATGATCATTGCGGCCTTCTTTGTGGCAATGCTTTCCATTCTGATCACGTCCTTTACATCCACCGTTCAGATCGCCGATCTGGACAGCACGATGAAGTTCTTCAAAGGCATTTCCGACAGTGCCCAGAACATCTATAACTCGCTTCTGTATCAGCTGAAGAACATGAACCTGGATTCCAAGCAGATCCAGGATGGCATCAATGCCGTTGTCTCTGCTTTGACCAACTGGTTTACCGGTCTTGGCAAGAATATGTTTACTTCTTTGGAAGATCTGCCCGGCATTCTGTCCAGAGTTCTGCTGTCAGTCATCTTTGCCATCTGGTTTCTGCTGGATGGGGCACACATTGCCATCTACTGGGGCAAGGTTGCCTGTGCATTGTTTTCGGATGAAACAAGACAGAAGATCGGTGACTTCATTGAAGATGTCGACCGTGTCTTCTCCGGCTATGTGCGCGGCCAGATGCTCGATGCATTACTGATGATGATCATTCTTTCCGTTACACTGTCATTATGCAAAGTGCCGTTTGCCGTACCGATCGGCGTGCTGGCAGGCTTTGGCAATCTGATTCCGTATGTCGGCCCGTTTGTTGCCTATGTCGGTGTTATCATCGTCTGTGCAGTCAAGATGGATCTGTCCAAGATGATCATTTCGCTGATCATGCTGTGGATCGTGCAGTCGGTCGACGGCAATATCATCAATCCGAAGCTGCTTGGCTCCAATGTCCATATTCATCCGATGTATGTGATCATTGCACTGATCATCGGCTCAGGCCTTGGCGGACTGCTTGGCATGCTGTTTGCGGTGCCGATTGCGGCCTTGATCAAGCTGCAGTTTGACCGGGCAATGGCTGCACTGCTGAAACGCAGACAGCGAAAAGAACAGGAAAAAGAAAGTTCCGATTCTGAGTGAACCGGAACTTTTTTACATGTTGGTATTGAGGTAATTGACCAGGGCCAGCGCCTGGGGATACAGCTGGACAGAGGATGCCATCGAATTAAACGATACGCAGAAGGAATAGTTGTCAGTAAAGCCGATCATGTAGCAGTGTACACGGTCATTGGGGCATTCTGCCGTACCGGTCTTGGCATAGACCATGCCATACCTGCTCTCCGAAAAGCCGTAGGACAGGGCTGCTTCATGCATGGCTTCCTTCAGTCTTGCGTCTACCGTTTCATCAATGGCCGCAGAAAGCTTTTTCTGCCTGGCCTGATAGGAAGTAAACAGGGAACCGTCAATCTTCTGGACGATGTAGGGTGACATCATGACGCCGTCATTGGCCACTGCCTGCGCGATCAGAGCCAGATGGACAGGCGTGATTTCGGTATTGCCCTGGCCAAAGGCGGTCTGGGCAATGGTTGCCGGCTTGTCATCTTCAATATCAAGCTGCGAATGAAGCGTGCACAGGAATGGGATCTCAATATCCTTGCCGATCATGAAGTTTTCTGCCATGGTGCGCAGATTGTCAGCACCGGTCTGAATGCCAAGGTTGGCAAAGTAACAGTTGACGGAATTGGCAAAGGCTGTATCCAGATCAATATCGCCATAGACCTCATTGTTGTAATTGGTGATCGTCCAGTCATCACCTTCCGGCGTATATGTGCCGGTGTCGGTATACTGGAAGAAATCATCGGATAGGCCTTCATCTTCCTGTTTCTTCAATGCCGCTGCCGTTGTGACAACCTTGAAGGTGGATCCCGGGGGATCGGTCTCATAGGTGCCGCGGCGGTACTGGCCATCCTGGGTGGTATTGGCCAGGAAGCTGTCGGGATCATTGACGTCATAATCAATCGTTGACTGGGAAGCCAGGGCCAGAATGGCACCGGTCCTGTTATCGATGACAGTGATGGAACCTTCCTGTCCATCCAGCAATTGATAGGCATAGTCCTGCAGACCGGTATCGGTTGTCAGGGTAACCGTTTCACCTTTATCGTTGCTGTCAAGATGATACAGCAGGGCATCCTTGAGACTGCCCCGCAGGCCATAGGAATTTTCCTGCGAACTGTTGACAGTATAGTAGCCAAGCAGCCATGCATAGGAATAATTTTCCGGATCTGATGCCGTGCCGCCTTCACCAGCTTCGGCATTGCCGAAGATCAGACTGCCGTTGCGGTCAAGAATATCGCCCTCCTTGACATAGCTGCTGATTTCCTGATATGTAATCTGATTTTTAGTGGCCTTGTACGTGTCATTGACATAGGGCATCACGACATATTTGCCGCCAAATACCGCACATAGCAAAAGCGGTGTGACAACACACAGCACCTGGGCACTCTGGATGCGCCGGCGGGCATTGCTGCGATGGTTTTCATGCGTCTGTTTCATCTTCGGATTCCTCCTCTTGCTCAGACAAGTGCAGAAGGGTACCTGTAAAGCAGAATACAATCGTCTGATAGGTAAAGCCGCGGGATAAGAACGGGATCGGCAGACCGGTGAACGGGATGATGTTGCACGAGCCAAGAATCACAATCAGTCCCTGCATCACCAGCATGAAGGCAGCGCCAAAGGCAACCACCGCATCCTGGCGGTGATGTTTCAGCAGACGATTGGCAGCGGCACAGCCGCGGCTGCCGATCCGGCACAGCATGAAGATGCAGTACAAAGCAAGCACCCAGCCAAACTCGGCAACCATTGCCACAAAGGCCATATCACTTTCTGCCACCGGAATGGCATTGAAGTTGACCGTGTTGCCAAACAGACCGCCCATCCACAGTGCTTTCTTGCCCTGCAGCAGCTGATAGCCGGCACCATAGGGATCATAATAGATGTTGGCTGTGACTGAGAAGCGCTCATAGACTTTTTTGCATAACGGATACAGCAGGGTGAAGGGTGCTTTCAGCGTTCCGGCCTGATAGCTTGGATCAAGCAGCTTATACAGGCCGAACAGGGCTGCTGCACTTCCAAAGAACAGGACAAACATGATGATCAGATACATCCGCTTGCGGTGGGAATGCTTCATGAAGATGAAGATCAGTCCAAGGTGCAGAAAGAACAGGATGAAGAAGGAGCCAAGTTCACGGATGAGGATCGAACCGCCCAGGTTAATGAGAAAGAAGATGGTGGACAGCAGCAGTACTTTATCTTCTTCAAAGCGCAGCTGGGAAGAGAATAAAGAGGCATAGAACAGCAGGGCACTGACTTTGGTGAAGTCAGTCATCTGGATCGTGAAGCCGGCAATGGAAATCCATGCATTGGTGCCATAGCCATTGGGGTCATAGCCTCTGACTGCCAGAAAGAGATAGATGGCAGCGGAGACGGCCATCATGACATAGACGGTTCCCTGCTTGTTCAGCAGTTTGCGGAAATAGCTGTAAAAGATCAGGAAGATCACCGCAATGACAAGTGAGATCAGATATTTAATGACACTAAAGGTGCCAATCGGGTTATACACCTGATCAATGGTCAGCTGCAGGCCGATGCCGGCCGCTGCGAGTTTTGCCACGGCCCCAAACAGTTTCATGTCGGCATTTTTCTGGTAGGCATAATTGCCGGCCAGGCCGGTGATGACAAGCATCGGTGCCAGAATATACAGATAGTTCATACCGGCTTTGGCAGACTTGAGCCACACAAAGGCCCCCATCAGCACTTCAAACAGAATGGCATACAGGATATGGCGGTCACTGCGGTCTACCCTGACTTCTTCCTGCTCATCTGTATCTGTTGCGGGCTGGCTTTCTGTTTCCTGCCGGTCATCGTTTTCTTCATCAATCCAGATTTTCATGCATTTATCCTTGATAACAATGTAATAGAATACGGTTTTTCACATGGGAATACAAGTCTGGCTCACGATTCTTAAGGGCTCTGCGGTACAATGGAGACGGAGGAACCGTATGAAACAATCATCATTTGGAATCGATACAAAAGGGCGTGAAACAACACTGTATACACTGGAAAATGAGAAAGTTTCCATCAGTGTCTGTGACTATGGCGCCACCCTGGTGCGCTTTATTGACAAAAAGAGCGGAAAGGATATCGTCAAGGGGTTTGATGATATTCATGGCTATCAGAGTCAGACATCGTATATCGGTGCCAGCATCGGCCGCACTGCCAACCGCATTGGCAAGGGCCAGTTCTCTTTAAACGGAAAAACATACCAGCTGCCGATCAATAATAATGGCAACTGCAACCATGGCGGCATCGAGGGGTTTGACAAGAAGCTCTGGCAGGTCAAAGAAGCAGGGGATGATCACATTGTGTTTTGCTATCTCAGCAAAGATGGTGAAGAAGGCTATCCGGGAAATCTGGATGTGCGTGTGACATACACACTGCTGGACCGCGGTGTTTCCATCACGGCAGAAGGAACGGCTGATCAGGATACCCTGTTTGCCTTTACCAATCATTCCTACTTCAATCTGGAACAGAGTGAGGATATCCGCCATCATCTTCTGCAGGTCAATGCGGATGGCTATGTGCCGGATGATGAAAACGGCATGGGCATGGATGAGGTGCGGCCTGTGGCAGGCACACCGTTTGATTTCCGTACGATGAAGGAAATCGGCAAGGATCTGGATCAGGATGATCCCCAGCTGCATGTGGCAAGAGGCTATGATCACTTCTATCCAGTACAGGGTGAAAGCCTGCGCACGGTGGCAAAGCTGCAGGGCGGCGGCCTGCTGTTAACAGCGCAAACAAACCAGCCTGGCGTGCATATCTATTCGGCTAACTGGCTGGAAGGAGAAACGGGCAAATATGGCATCGTGCATAAGCCGCAGAGTGCTGTCTGTCTGGAATGTGCATGGCATCCAAATGCCATCAATTACCCGGATGTCTGCGCCAAGCCGATTGTAAAAGCAGGGCAGACAAGCGTGCAGATCATTCAGTATACAGTGGAGGACGCATGAAGAAGGACGAAAGATGCCGGCTTCTGTATGAAGCAGGTGCCATCGTTCTGCTGTTTTTCGGGGCATGGGTGATTGCCTATACGTGGCTGCCATCCGCTCTGCGCTGGCCGCTGGGCATCATCTGTATTGTGCTTGAGATTGTGCTGCAGGCAGCGCTGCGGATTCTGGATAAAGAAGGCGAATGGTCTTCGATTGTCAATGTGCGCAAACGCTCATCCTTTCTGAATATCCTTTCTTTGATCAGTTTCCGGATCATGCCCATCGTGGTCATTGTGATTCTGATCCTGATGGATCTGGGAGGTATGCTATGAGTGCACAGGCAGCAGTTTTTGATATGGATGGCACACTGCTCAATACCGTGGCGGATATGGGCGGTGCTTTGAATTACGCCATGGGTGCATGCGGGCACCGCCATGACTTTACACCGGATCAGATCCGCAGCTTCTTTGGCTCGGGCGGACAGGTGGCCATCTGCCGTGCTCTGGCTGTTGAAAAGGGATATGGTTTGGATCAGCTGGAACAGGTAGGCACAGACCATGATGCCATCTCGCCGCATCTGGATCTGGCCCTGGCGAAAAAGATTGTCGGCGTGTGGGAGCCGTACTACTTTGCCCACAATGCTGAGCAGACTTCTCCATATCCCGGCATTGTTGAGATGCTGAAAAGGCTCAGAGAAAACCGGGTGTTTACGGCGGTGGTATCCAATAAGCCGGATCCGTCTGTACAGGTACTGGCAGAAAAGTACTTTCCAGGCTGCTTTGACTATGTGGTCGGCAACAGTGCAAAGATGCGCCGCAAGCCGGCGCCGGACATGGTTGTTTCCGCATTGCAGGCAGGACGTATTTCCCCGGCCAATGCGGCCTATATCGGTGATTCTGAGATCGATATTCTAACGGGCAGAAATGCCGGTACAGCCAGTATTGCCGTGGCATGGGGATTCCGCAGTGAAGCGTTTCTGCGTGCCCATCAGCCGGATCTGATTGTGCATGATGCCGCAGAGCTGTGCAAAGCCCTGCTGGAAATGTGACAATAGTCTGTACAGTCATAGTAAAATATGCAGGAAGAGATACAAAGAAATACAAATGGAGGCAAAGCGATGAAAGTTTGGTCAAGAGAAGAACGCAGCCGTACGCTGACAGCGAAGGATTATGATGAACTGGCGCATGCCCATGAGCAGATTTCTCATTCGATCTGGCGTACCCAGTACCATGTGCAGCCGGTGACAGGCCTGCTGAATGATCCCAATGGTTTCTGCTGGTACAAGGGCAAATGGCATCTGTTTTACCAGTGGTTCCCGTTTGGACCTGTGCATGGCCAGAAGCACTGGTACCATGTGCAGTCGGATGACCTTGTCCATTTTGAAAATGTCGGTCTGGGCATGAAGCCGGATACCTGGTATGACAACCATGGCTGCTATTCCGGCAGTGCACTGGTGGAAGATGATCTTGTCTATTTTGTCTACACGGGCAATAACCGGGATGAAAACTATATCCGCCATCCGTATCAGCTGCTGGCTGGCATGAATCAGGACAACCGGATTCTGAAGTATGAGGAGCCGCTGATCCAGGAAGACAAGGAGTATACGGAGCACCAGCGCGATCCGAAGATCTTCCGGCGTCACGAAGATGAAATGTATTATATCCTGATGGGTGCGCAGAATCTGAAGAAGCAGGGAAAGTTCCTGATGTACCGTTCGAATCAGATTCATACCGGCTGGCAGAAACTCGGTGAGCTGAAAGTGCGCGGCATGGATGACTTTGGCTACATGATCGAGTGCCCGGATATTGAAAAGATCGGTGACAAGTATGTACTGATCTTCTCGCCGCAGGGTCTGCCTGCTCACAAAGACAAGTTCCAAAATAAGTTCAACAATGTCTGCCTGGTTGGTGATCTGGATCTGTATCACATGGAGTTTATTCCGGATGGTGATCTGCAGATGCTGGATGCCGGCTTTGAGTTCTATGCGGCGCAGTGTGCAAACCAGTCTCTGTACAAGGATGCAGCGATTCTGGAAGGCTGGTTTGGGTGTTCTGACTATACCTATCCGGCAACGGATGAAGAGGGCTGGGATGGCCTGATCAGTCTGCCCCGTCAATTGACAATTGAAAATGGCAAACTGATGCAGAGACCTGTCAAGGATGCGGACAGTCTGAAGAAGGATCTGATCTTTGAAGTGCGCAATGGTTCCATTGTCAAAGATCAGATGCATGCCGAAATGCCGCGTGCCTGCATCATGGAAGTTAACAATGCCGGGGATAAATCGCTGACCCTGAATCTGTTTACCTGGGGCAGGGAAAGAGGCTTTGAGATTGCCTATGACGCTGACAAGAAGAAGTTAACAATTGATCGCTCTGCGATGGCGAATCAGTTCAATACAGAGTTTGGCACGTCCCGCTCTATACATCTGGACAAAGGCTTGTCAAAGATGCAGATCTTTGTGGATCATTCCGCCATTGAAATCTTTGTCAATGATGGTGAAGCGGTGATGTCTTCCCGGATCTTCCCGGAGAAGAGTGAAAATATGATCCGGATGGCTGGCAGTGATATTGATATCAAGGTGTGGCTTGCAGGAAGGAGTGTGCAGGATGAATTCAAGCTGTAAGGAGAATGACTGGCTGCAGAATGCCGTCTTCTATGAGATTTATCCACAGTCTTTCCGCGATGCAAATGGTGATGGAATCGGTGATTTCCAGGGCATCATTGAAAAGCTGGACGAGGTCCATGACACTGGCTTTAATGCCATCTGGATCAATCCCTGCTATGATTCGCCGTTTGTGGATGCCGGCTACGATGTCAGAAACTACTACAAGACAGCTGCCCGCTATGGTACCAATGCAGACCTGGTGAAGCTGTTTGAAAAGGCCCATTCTCTGGGCATGCATGTCCTGCTGGACCTGGTGCCGGGGCATACAAGTGTTGAATGTGACTGGTTCAAACAGTCCAGTCTGCCTGTGCGCAATGCGTATACGGACCGCTATATCTGGACAGATATGGTATGGAATGCACCGCAGAATGTCGGCTCGATCACAGGCTGGCTGCGGGGCGGCTTTGACCGTGACGGAGCCTGTGCCACCAATTTCTTCACTGCCCAGCCGGCTTTGAACTATGGCTTCTACCATAAAGATGAGGGCTGTGACTGGGAACAGGGCGTCAACGATGAAGGTCCGCAGTCGACCAGAAAAGAGATCGAAAAGATCATTGCCTTCTGGTGCGGTCTTGGCTGTGACGGCTTCCGTGTTGATATGGCTGGCTCTCTGGTCAAGAATGATCCGGAAAGAAAGGGAACCATTGCACTTTGGAATGAGATCTTCTCTCATGTCAGAAAGCAGTTCCCGGATGCCCGCTTTGTCTCTGAATGGGGACAGCCGGAGCAGGCATTGCAGGCCGGCTTTGATATGGATTTTCTGCTGCACTTTGGCCCCAGCCATTATCTGGATCTGTTCAGGACAAAGACGCCATTCTTTGCCAGAGAAGGCAAGGGCTCTTTGAAGGAATTCTTCCGTCTGTACATGGCTAACCGTGATTTGACAAAAGGAAAAGGTCTCATCTGCATCCCAAGCGGCAACCATGATATGGACCGTCTTGCCACAATGCTGGATACAGCTGCCCAGAAGCTTGCCTTCCTGTTCCTGTATACGATGCCGGGTGTTCCGTTTACGTATTATGGCGATGAGATCGGCATGCGGAAGCTGAATCTGCCAAGCCATGAAGGCGGCTATTTCCGCACGGGATCCCGCACGCCGATGCAGTGGAATGCCGGCACGAATGCTGGTTTCTCAGCGGGTGATCCTGCTTCTCTGTATCTGCCGATTGATGAAGAAAAGTATCAGGAGATCAATCTGGAAACGGAAAAGAAAGATCCTGCTTCTTTGTACAGTGAAGTGAAGCGTCTGCTTGCCTTCCGCAAAGAACATTCCTGCTTCCTGGCTTCCAGCGGCTTCACGCTGGTCAGTGATGATTATCCGCTGATCTATGAACGTCATGATGACAAAGAGAAGCTGACTATTGTGATCAATCCATCCCGCGAATCCTTTGGGACAAAGCTGCAGCAGAAAGATGTCATCTACAGTACCTTTGATCAGGAAATCAAAGATGGCGTTCTGCCGGGACAGAGCGGCTTCATCCTGCAGTCAAAGTAATGAAGAAAGATCTGTTTTGACAGCAGATCTTTTTTTCCTCTTGCAAAGAGGATGAAGTTGATCTATGATACTGACACATCACGAAAAGCACAGGCGATTATGGAACAGCTTTTTATCATGGCTGTTTCAGAAAGGTAGGTGCTTTTTTATGATGAAGACGATTGTTGTGACAAGTGTAAAGAAAAATGCTGGCTGTACAGAGGTTGTCTGGCAGCTCAATGGAAGTGAGCAGGTTTCTCACTTCTACCGGCATGGGGATGGCTCCATTGGGTTTGACCCTTACTTTGTGCGCCATTCCCTGACGGTGCAGGCAGTGGTCTTTGCACTGGCAAATGATTCATCCTTTCCCAGAAAGGGAAAGAAAACGGCTGTGCTCTCGGCATGAGGCACCGCCGTTTTTTTCAGATTGCCGGAATGGCTTTGGCACGTTCTTTTGCCTTGGCCATCAGATCATCCAGATAGGTATTGTCTTTGTGGTTCTTCCTGCAGGCAAGCACAACCGGAATGGAACCTTCCGGCTGTAATGGCACTGCCGCCAGCCCCTGTGCCTTGGCAACGTTCAGGGTTGAGATCGGCAGCAATGCAACCCCATGTGTACGCCTGACGGTATCGAGAATCTTATCAATGTCGGCGGTATGCACATTTTCTGTAGAGATGTGGCTTGCGATCAGCAGCTGTCTGCAGAAAGAATAGGAACCGCTGTGGGGATTGCTGAGATAGAAAGATTCATTCTTCAATTCACGCAGGGTAATGCTTTTGCGCTTTGCGGCAGGGTGGCTGCTGCAGACAATCGCTGCTACCTCGTCGGCGGCCAGCTGCACAATTTCATAATCATTTCCCAATACCTGGCTGCGGCGGGCAACAATGGCATCAAAATAGCCGCTGTTCAGTCCTTTCAGCAGGGTGGGTACTTCGCCTTCCTCCAGATGGAGCTCACATTCAGGATGCTCATCTTCAAAGTTGCGGAAGAAGCTATTCAGGCGGTACTGGCGCAGGATGGGCAGATGGCCGACATACAGGGTGCGGCGCTCTCCAGTTTTATACGGATCCATGGCTCTGACCATGGCATGATAGCGGCGCACAAAGTCAATTGCCATCGGCAGCAGTGCTTCTCCTGCTTTGGTCAGACGGCCGGAGGCCATGCCCTGGCGGTCAAACAGCACGCAGCCAAGCTCTTTTTCAAGATGCAGGATTTCTTCGGCAGCTGATGTGCTGTAGCGGTGCACACTGCCATCCGGCGTGACATAGATTTCGCTTTCTGCCGCATTGATAAAAGCTTCCAGTTCCTGAATTGTCATAATAATATCTTCCTCTGGCTTTAGTATAGCATGCCATAAGAAAAAGGACCGTGAGGTCCTTATGCATTCTGTTTGGCCAGATTCTCTTTGGCCACTGCAAGCATCAGCTTGATGCGGTTTTCCTGATTGACCTTGGTGGCACTGGGGTCATAGTCAATCGCACTGATATTTGCCTGCGGGTATTTGGCACGGATCGTATTGATCACGCCTTTGCCCATGATGTGGTTGGGCAGACAGCCAAAGGGCTGGGCACAGATGATGTTGGGATAGCCGCCCTTGATCAAAGATACCATTTCACCGGACAGCAGCCAGCCTTCACCCATCTTGGCACCAAGATGAATAATGCCTTGGGTACCCTTGATCAAATCATAGAAGCTTTCTTCGCCATAGAAGCCGCATGCCTGCATTTCTTTTGACATCGAAACACCAATGCCATCCAGCACTTTCAAGGCAGCTTTCCAGCCAAGCTCAGTGATCTTATTGCCGCCATAGAGCTGAATATCCATCTGGAAGTTTTTCACACAGTAGTTGACATATCCCATCAGTCCCGGCATGTTTACTTCACAATCCTGCTCTTCCAGGAACTTTTTAAGTTCATTATTGCCCATCGGTGAAAACTTGACATAGATTTCGCCAACCACGCCGACCTTGACTTTCTGGATGCGGGTGATCGGTACTTTGGCCGCATCGCGGGCAATCTCTTTGAAGCAGTGCTTCATCGCCGGAATCGTATAGTTCTTGTTCGCATGCATCCAGCCTGAGATTGTATGGATCCATTTATCACTCCAGGCATCGGCTGCCCCGGGTTCATTTTCATAGGGACGGATCTGATTGCGCAGGGCATCGATCATATCGCCATACTCCGCGGCAGCCAGTACCTTCTCACCCATCTTCAGGGTAAATGGCATCTGGGATCCTTTTTCAAGACCAGTCGGATTGATCGAGGCGACCGGAATATAGCCATAGCCTGCTTTGACAAGGGCTTTGCGCAGCAGCTTGATATAGTTGGACGCACGGCAGCCGCCGCCGGACTGTGAGATCAGCAGGGCAGTGTGGTGCAGATCATACTCACCGCTGTTGAGCGCATCCAGGAACTGGCCGATGACCAGCAGGGCAGGATAGCACGTATCGTTATGCACATAGCGAAGGCCAAGCTGGGATACATTTGATCCACGGTTTTTCAATACTTCCACGTGGCATCCTTCACTGTCCAGGGCTGCCTGAATCAAAGCAAATTGAATCGGTGCCATGTTGGGGATCAGGATCGTGTAATCCTTCAGCATATCCTTGGTGAAATTCGGTGTGAGATACTGCATAGTCACTCCTTTTCTTCTTTTTCCTTCTGCTCGTCCAGGGCCGCAAACAAAGAGCGGATCCGAATATTGACGGCACCAAGATTGGTGATTTCATCAATCTTGAGCTGGGTGTACAGCTTGCCGCCTTCCTGCAGAATTTCCTTGGTTTCATCGGTTGTGATGGCATCCAGGCCGCAGCCAAACGATACCAGCTGCACAAGATCCATATCTTTCTGGGTTGTGCAGTATCTGGCCGCCGCATACAGACGGCTGTGATAGGTCCACTGGTTCAATACGGCCGTAGGGAACTTATGCACGATCCAGGAAACACTGTCTTCGGTGATGACGGCAGCGCCCTGGCGCACAATGAGCTTGTCAATGCCATGGTTGACTTCCGGATCCACATGATAGGGACGGCCGGCCAGGACGATGATACGTTTGCCCTGTTTTCTGGCTTCTTCCACAATCCACTTGCCATGGCTGCGGATATCCTGCATGTGCTTTGCATATTCTGCATAGCCGGCGTCGGCCGCCTGCTCCACAAGCTTCTTTGGAATACCATGAAAATAGCGGGCCAGATACTTCGGGGCATCATGCTTGAAGCGCGCTGGATTGTCAAGATTCAGATAATCGTAGATAAACAGCTTGTCATGCAGTTCTGGCACATTGTTGGCCAGCACTTCCGGATAATAGGCAACCATCGGGCAGTTGTAGTGATTGTCGCCAAGACCTTCATCCATGTTGTAGCTCATGCATGGATAGAAGATGGCATCCACATCCGGATCCTTTGCCAGTTCCATGATGTGGCCATGGGACAGCTTGGCCGGATAGCAGGCGGTATCACTTGGAAAGGTACCCTGACCTTCCTGATACAGCTTACGGCTGGAAACAGGGGATACCTTGACACGGAAGCCAAGGGTTGTCCAGAAGGCATGCCAGAATGGCAGCAGCTCATACATGTTCAGACATAACGGAATGCCGATCGTGCCTCTATTGCCATTGCCAGGATTTTTTGCATAGGCAAGCAGAGCATTGAGCTTATAGGCATACAGGTTCAGAGTATCATCTGATGCCTTGCCGGTGACCGGCTTCTCGCAGCGGTTGCCGGAGATCAGCCGCTTGCCATCAGAGAATGTATTGATGGTCAGCTGACAGTGATTGCCGCATCCCTGACACTGTACGGAAGTAACTTTCTGACTGAAATCTGCCAGTTCCTTCTGATTCAGGATGGCAGAATGGGCATCCTTTTTACTCTTTCGCAAGCCATACAAAGCAGCACCATAGGCACCCATCAGACCGGCAATGTCAGGGCGGATGACTTCTACGCCCATCTCTTTTTCAAAGGCACGCAGCACGGCTTCATTGTAGAAGGTGCCGCCCTGTACAACGATGCGGCGGCCAAGCTGATCAGGACTGGAAGCACGGATGACCTTGTACAGGGCATTCTTGACAACCGAGATGGAAAGACCGGCAGAGATGCAGTCAAGGGTGGCACCATCTTTCTGGGCCTGCTTGACAGAAGAATTCATAAACACGGTGCACCGGGAGCCAAGATCCACCGGATGCCTGGCAAACAGGCCCTGCATGGCAAATTCTTCCACGGTAAAGTTGAGCGCTTTGGCAAAAGTCTGCAGGAAACTGCCGCAGCCGGAAGAGCAGGCTTCATTCAGGAAGATGTCACTGATCGCACCATCCTCAATCTTGAAGCACTTCATATCCTGACCGCCGATATCAATGATGAAGTCGACATCCGGCATGAAATGCTTGGCAGCCGTGAAATGAGCCACGGTTTCTACCAGGCCATAGTCACAATGGAAAGCCTGTTTCATCAGCTGTTCGCCATAGCCGGTTGCCGTAGCGGACTGGATATACAGGTTCGGGTGCTTTTCATAGAGCTCCTGCAGGGTCTCTTTGACCATCGGGATCGGGTTGCCGTTGTTGGGCTGATAGCGGGTGAACAGCAGCTCACCTTTAGTATTGATCACGGCAATCTTGATCGTCGTGGAACCGGCATCAATGCCGATATGCACCGGTCCGCATGTTTCATCAAAGGGAACACGGGGGACAGCTGCCTTTGCATGGCGGTTATGGAAGTCCCAGTATTCTTCCCGGCTTTCAAACAGGGGAGGCAGCGAGGCATACTTTGCCTTGCCGCTGTATTCGGAAAGATTCCGGATGACATTGCGTACATCCAGTTCTTCATCCGCATAATACGCAGCACCCAGGGCGACATACAGCAGGGAGTTCTTTGGGCATGTGCCTTTGACGTGCAGTGTTTTGTCAAAACTGTCCCGCAGACATCTGGAGAAGGTCAGCGGGCCGCCCAGGTACAGGATGTTACCCTGGATGGGGCGTCCCTGGGACAGGCCGGCAATCGTCTGGTTGACAACAGCCTGATAGATGGAAGCAGCGATATCACCTGTTTTGGCACCCTGATTGATCAGCGGCTGTACATCGGACTTGGCAAAGACACCGCAGCGGCTGGCAATGGTATAGGTGCGCTCTGCCTTGCAGGCTGCTTCATCCATCTGGGACGCATCCATCTTCAGCAGGGTCGCCATCTGGTCGATGAAAGCACCCGTACCGCCGGCACAGGATCCGTTCATCCGCACTTCTGTGCCGTTGGTCAGAAACAGAATCTTGGCATCTTCACCGCCGAGCTCAATGATGCAGTCAGTGCCGGGGTTGAGCCGGTTGGCTGCCACGCGCTCTGCGAACACTTCCTGTACAAAGGGTACCTGGCACGCATCGGCCAGGCCCATGCCCGCCGAGCCGGAAATGGCCAGAATGGCTTTGCCATCCGGCAGGTATTTATTCACAATATCAGTGAGCATTTCCTCACCCTTTTCCAGGATGTGGCTGTAATGGCGCTGATAATCTGAGGCAACGATTTGATTCTGATCATCCAGAACCACGCATTTGATGGTTGTCGAACCAATATCCAGACCAACTCTCATGCAGATCCTCCTAAACATATGCAAGCAAAAACAACCTTATTTTAGTAATAAAAGGCAAACAGTCAATTTATGCGCCTGCAACAATGAACAAAGAAGGCATATTGTATGCTAGCCAAGAAAGAACAAAGCAGACAGGCTGCCATCGAAAATATTGGTATTTTGCACAAGCCATGCTATTCTATTTACGCGTGTGGAAATTCACACTAAATGGGAGGAAGAGTATGGATCAGAAACATGGTTTCAGACTTGGAACCGTCGGCCTTTTTGCCGCGGCTCTGGTTCTGGGCGCAATTCCTGGCTGTGCCAAGAGCAAGGGTGTTTCCGGTGATTTTACAGGAACAGCCAAAGGCAACGGCGGCACAGTTACAGTAACAGTGACGCTGAAAGATTCTGTGATTACAGATGTCAAGGCAGATGGACCGGATGAGACACAGGGGATTGGCTCTAAGGCCATTGACAAGCTGCCTGGTGAGATGGTATCTGGCAATACACTGAATGTGGATGCAGTCTCTGGTGCTACCATTACATCTAATGCCATCAAGGAAGCAGCTGCGGCAGCTTTGAAGTCTGCCGGCCTGAATCCGGATGACTATCAGAGTGTGGCAAGTGCTGCTGCAGCTGAGGATGTGACGGAAGACGCTGATGTGGTTGTTGTCGGTGCCGGCGGTGCTGGTATGACAGCTGCAATCGTTGCGGCCAATGAGGGTAAGTCTGTTGTCATTCTGGAAAGCCAGGATGCCGCAGGCGGAAACTCCGTACGTTCTACTGGTGGCATGAACGCTGCCAAGACATCCTATCAGGATGAAAATCAGTTCAATGAGGCTGCTGGTGTTCAGAAGACTCTGGATACAGCTGCCAGCAAGTACGCTGACAACCAGGCTATTACAGACCTGGCCAAGACGGTACAGGAACAGTGGGATGCCTATCAGGCAAATCCGACTGGCTACTTCGATTCTGTAGAGCTGTTTGAGCTGGATACACTGATCGGCGGCAAGGGCATCAATGATCCTGCCCTGGTCAAGACACTGTGCGAGAATTCTGCAGATTCCATCGAGTGGCTGTCTTCGATCGGTGCTGATCTGAAGAATGTCGGCCAGTTCGGCGGTGCTTCTGTCAAGCGTATTCACCGTCCGGTCAACGCCGAAGGCAAGACAACAGCAGTTGGTGCGTATGTTGTGCCGATTCTGGAGAAGAATGTCGAAGATCTCGGCGTCAAGGTTTACTACGATACAACTGCCAATAAGATCCTGATGAAGGATGGCAAGGCTGCTGGCGTTGAGGCTGAAGGCAAGTCCGGCAACAAGGTGACTGTCAATGCCAAGGCTGTTGTTCTGGCTACCGGCGGTTTCGGTGCGAACAACGACATGGTTGCTGAACAGAATCCGGATCTCAAGGGCTACATCACAACCAATGCACCTGGTGCACAGGGACAGGGCATTACCATGGCTACGGCTGAAGGCATTGATGCTGCTACAGTTGATATGAAGCAGATTCAGCTGCATCCGACTGTTCACGTTGATGATTCCGGCAATGCACATCTGATTACGGAAGGTCTGCGTGGCGACGGTGCGATCCTGGTCAATGCAGAAGGCAAGCGTTTCACAGATGAAGTTGGTACACGTGATGTTGTCTCTGCTGCTGAGAATTCTCAGACCGGCGGTACAGCATGGCTGATCATTGACCAGAACATGGTCGATGCTTCTGCTGTCATTCAGGGCTACATTGATTCCGGCTACACAGTACAGGGTGATACGTATGAAGACCTGGCCAAGGCTATGGGTGTTGATGAGTCCACATTTGCTGAGACCATGAATACATGGAATACAGATGTTGAAAACAAGAGCGATCCTGATTTCAACCGTACAACCTTTGCCAACAAGCTGGATAAGGCTCCGTACTATGCCATCAAGGTTCAGCCGGGCGTTCATCACACCATGGGCGGTCTGAAGATCGATACTTCTGCTGAGGTCATCAATACTTCCGACGAAGTGATCCCGGGTCTGTTCGCTGCAGGTGAAGTTACCGGCGGTGTGCATGGTGCCAACCGTCTGGGCGGCAATGCTGTTGCTGACTTCGTTGTCTTCGGCAGAATTGCTGGTCAGAGTGCTGCTGACTACGCTAAGTAATGCACGTGAAAAGCTGTCTGGAGAAATCCGGACAGTTTTTTTGTATTTGTGAAGCAGACAATCTGTGATATCATACATGAGACTTTCAGGAAGAGATGGGGAAGATGAACAAGAAAAAGCTCTCAAAAATATGGCCGGTGATTGCCATCATCGGTGTGATGGTCCTGACCATCTGGCTGATCTATCATTTTTTTGGTGACTTTTTTGCAACACTGTTCACGATCCTGCGCAATGGCGATCAGGCAGAACTGACAGCCTATCTGAATTCCCAGAATGAAGCTTCCGGCTTACTTTCCATCTTCCTGTTAACAATCCTGCAGGTTGTTTCCATCTTCTTCCCCGGCATGGTCATTCATATCGTTGCCGGTGTGATTTATGGCTGGTGGAAGGCATTCCTTGCCTGTTATGCCGGCTTTGTCGCAGGCAACGTCCTGGTCTTCATCTTTGCCCGCAAGTTCGGATCTGCTCTGCAGTCTGCTTTCAATGTTGAAAAAAGAGCAGGCTGGATCACCAGCAAGATCAACAGTACCAAGCCTGCCTTCATCTTTGCTTTGGCATGCATGATTCCTGGCATTCCCAATGGCTTCATCCCGTACTTTGCGGCAAGAACCGACATCCGTGCCGGTCAGTATGCCATGGCTGTGGCAGTCTCCAGCTGGATCCAGATCCTGTGCAACTGCTTTGCCGGACATTTCCTGATCCGCGGTGAATATTTCTACATGGTTATGGCCATCATCCTGCAGATTGTGATCATCCTGATTGCGATCTGGAAACGTGACTGGTTTCTTGGCAAAGGCAGACGCAATCCCCAGAAGGCATCCTGATGATGCCTTTTCTTATGCCTGTATACGCTTTCTGGGCTACAATACAGGCAGGAGGATTGTTATGCATACAATTACAATCGGATCACAGCAGGTATCGGTCATCGGTGCCGGCTGCATGCGTATTGCCGGCCTTTCCGAAACAGAAACAGACGCATTTGTTTCAACAGCCCTGGACAATGGCATCAACTTCTTTGATGAAGCGGATATTTACGGCGGCGGCAAGAGTGAGGAAGTGCTCGGCGGCTGGATCGCAAAACACCCCGAAAAGCGGGAGAACATGTTTATCCAGAGCAAGTGTGCCATCCATGATGGCATGTATGACTTCTCAAAGGAACATATTCTCAAAAGCGTGGATGGCATCCTGTCACGCCTGCACACAGATTATCTGGACTCTCTGCTGCTGCACAGGCCGGATATCCTGATGGAGCCATCAGAAGTTGCAGAAGCCTTTGATACGCTCGAGAAGGCTGGCAAGGTGCGCCATTTCGGCGTATCCAATGAAAACCCGGCCCAGATGTCCTATCTGCAGTCTGGCCTGGCGCAGAAACTCTGGTGCAATCAGGTCCAGCTCAGCTGTGCCCATACGGTACTGATTGATGCAGGATTAAACGTGGATATGCACAATGATGCCGGCATTGACCGCGATGGCGGGACGCTGTACTGGTGTGCACAGCATCATATGGCCATTCAGGCATGGTCTCCCTTGCAGATGGGATATTTTGAAGGTGTGTTTCTGAATGCAGAGAAGTATGCTGCCCTGAACCAGAAGCTGCAGGAGATTGGCGAGCGCTATGGTGTTGGCAAAGATACGATTGCCTATGCCTGGATTCTGCGTCTGCCATTTGATTTGCAGGTGGTGCTTGGCACCAGTAAGCCTGCCCGTTTGATCAATGGCGCCAAGGCCGCGGATATTCAGCTGACCAGAACTGAATGGTACGATATTTACAAAGCAGCAGGGCATATGCTGCCGTAAGGAGAGAAACATGAACAAGAAAATTGTCTTTCTGGATGTGGATGGGACACTGATCAACTACCATGCCGAGCTGCCTGAAAGTGCAGCAAGGGCAGTGGAAGAGGCACGTGCCAATGGCCACCGTGTGTATATCTGCACGGGCTGCTCCAAAGCGGAGATTGAACAGCGCCATCTGTGTGAGCTGGATGGCATGATCGGCGGCAATGGTGCCTATGTGGAAGATCATGGCCATGTGGTCATGCACCAGGGATTGAGCAAAGAAGAGACAAAGCACATTGTCGACTGGTGCTGTGAACGCCATCTTGGCTTCTATCTGGAAGCCAATTCCGGCATGTACTGCAATGATGACATGCTTGTGCAGGGGCCCGCCGTCATGACCCGCTATGCACTGGGCAAGGGTGCGGATCTCACCGATGCCCGGAAGGGTGCAGATTCCTTTGTGAATTCGTTTATTCATCTGCCGCAGGAACAGCTGTACCGTGATGACATCAACAAGGTTTCCTTCATCCTGTCTTCCTACCAGGACCATCTTGACAGCAAAAAGGAATTCCCTGAACTGGAGGCCAATACATGGGGCGGTAAGGGTGAAGAAGCCCTGTTTGGGGATCTTGGTCCCAAAGGCATCACGAAAAAGCATGCCATTGATGTGCTGCTGAAATACCTGCATGCGGATCAGAAGGATACGATCTCCTTTGGTGATGCCAAGATTGATCTGTCTATGTTTGAGCTGTGCGCGTACAATGTTGCTATGGGCAACGGCGGCGATGAGATCAAGGCTGCTGCTGATTATGTGACCGATGATGTGGACAATGACGGCCTGTACAAGGCATTTGTGCATATCGGCCTGATAGAAGGAGACAAGTAATGAGCAAAGAAGAAATGCTGCAGAAGTATCATGACTGGATCTTTGCCATCTCGGCATACCGGATGGCACTGAATACGATTGAAATCGACAAGCAGACCGTTGCGCCAGCGGGCGGCAATGCGTACCGTGACAAGCGTTCTGCTTATCTTGCCGGCCAGCTGTTTTCTCTTGAAACAGATCCGGAAATGTATGAGATTCTGAGCGCATTGAACAAGGATGAAACACTGGATGGTGATGACAAGAGAGCTGTGCAGCTGTATCTGAAGGAAGCTGACAACAACCGCTGCATTCCGCATGATGAGTTTGTGGCATACCGCAATCTGATTGATACATCCTGGAATGTATGGCTCAAGGCAAAGCAGACCAATGACTATGATTCTTTTGCACCGGTGCTGGCAGATGTCATTGCAGCAAAAAAGAAGCTGTATGGCTACCGTCAGAGCTATCTATCTTTGTATGACCGCATGCTGGATGACTATGAGCCGGGCATGAATCAGCAGAAGTATGATGCCTTCTTTGCAAAGGTGCAGAAGGATCTTGTGCCGCTGCTGGAAGAGGTTGAAAAAGCAAAGCAGATTGATGATGGCTTCCTGTATCAGGACTATCCGGTGGAAGGCCAGAAGAAGTTCATGACCGGCCTGCTGCAATATCTTGGCTTTGATCACAGCTGGGGCTATCAGAATGAGACCGAACATCCGTTTACATCCTGGATCTGTGAAAATGACTGCCGGACAACGACAAAGTATCTGGAACACAATGTTATCAGTGCGGTGCTGTCCACTGTGCATGAAGTTGGCCATGCCTATTATGAACATGACTGCAATCCCAAGTATGACGGCATGATTCTCTCCGAAGGTATTCCATGTGCCCTGCATGAGTCACAGTCCCGCTTCTGTGAGAATTATCTTGGCAGAACAAGAGCATTCTGGACATACAACTATCCGCGTCTGCAGGAAGTCTTCCCGCAGCAGTTGCAGAATGTGTCCCTGGATGCCTTTGTCAAAGCAATCAATGTGGCAAGACCATCTCTGGTCAGAACGGAAGCGGATGAGCTGACCTATCCGCTGCATATCCTGGTGCGCTACCAGATCGAGAAGGGACTGTTTAACGGCTCCATTTCCACGGATCATCTGGATCAGACATGGAATGATATGTACCAGAAGTATCTTGGCGTACATGCCGAAAAGGCAAGTGAAGGCATTCTGCAGGATGTGCACTGGGCAGATGGAGACTTTGGCTACTTCCCGACCTATGCCCTTGGTTCTGCCTATGCGGCTCAGTTCATGCATGCCATGAAGAAGGATCTCGACGTGGATGATGCCCTGGCCAATAACCGCTACAAGGACTGCATCAGCTGGCTGAAGACACATATTCATCAGTATGGTTTCCGCTATCCGGCAGAAGAGCTGATGGTCAAAGTAACTGGTGAGCCGTTCAATCCGGACTACTACATTCAGTATCTGAGAGATAAATACGCAGCTTTGTACCAGTTATAACTAACGCATATAGCAAAGAAGGCGCCTGTGCATACAGGCGCTTTTGTTTCTGTGCTATCATCGACGCAATATGAGTTAGAAAGAGGGATGCATATGTCAGCAGAAAGTGTCAGAACGTTCTTTGAGGAAAGGGAAATCGCGGATCGGATCCAGACGCTGCATGAGTCTACAGCTACGGTGGCTCTGGCCGCAGCAGCTCTGCATATTGAAGAAGCACAGATTGCCAAGACGATGGCATTCATGGTGGAAGATCAGCCGGTGCTGGTGGTGTGTGAAGGCACAGCCCGGATTGACAATCATAAGTTCAAGGAAACTTTTCATACCAAGGCAAAGATGATGAGTGCAGAACAGCTGATGGAATATGTCGGCCATGAACCAGGCGGTGTGTGCCCGTTTGGCTTGAAGCCAGGTGTGGATGTGTATCTGGATGAGAGTCTGAAACACTGGGACAAGGTATGGCCGGCGGCCGGTGCCCACAACAATGCCATCTGTGTTTCTCTGGAAGAACTGGAGCAGTACAGCGGTGCAAAGGGATGGGTGGATGTGACCAAGGCTGCCGCCTGAGACAAACAAAGCAGAGAAATGGTATAATACTCCTGTTTTGGAGGAGCTTTATGAAGGGACGCCATTTGATTCCGCTGCTGAGCATCATGCTGGCAGTCAGTGTTCTGCCCATACGCGCAGATGATGATTATTCCGATACAACATACTGGACAAATCTCTGCACATCGGGAAATCTGACTTCAGCGGAAAAGACTTCCTGTCAGGGCTTCGTGGACTATATGTCATCCCAGTCTGATTCACTGTCTGCATCGATTGCGGATATTGACAGCCAGAAGGAGCAGATTGCGGCCAACATTGAAGAATATGCCGCTAAGATCAGCGACTATCAGACCCAGATTGATGATCTCAATGCGCAGATCAATTCCCTGCAGACACAGATTGAGGATCAGCAGGCACAGATCAATGAACAGGAAGAAAACGAAGCTTCTCTGCGTGAGAAGGTGAACCGTCAGATTGTCAATGCCCAGCCGACGATGCGGCTGTCAACGATGGTGGATATTCTGATGGGTGCCAAATCATTTGAAGATCTGATCCGGGTGGCCAATGGTCTCAGTGATATCACATCCTACAGCCATTCGCTGTTAGTACAACTGAATAATCTGATTGCGTCCCTGAATGATGCCAAGGCACAATTGCAGGCCAGCCAGGATGAGCTGAAACAGAAGCAGGATGATGTGCTTGCAAAGCAGTATGAGGCACAGGTCATTCAGCAGGAATATGAACAGCAGCAGGCAGATTTGATGGCCCAGCGAGCTTCGATTGTGTCCAATATCGAAGACATTCAGTCACAGATGAAGAATATTTCGGATGCCCTTGGCCAGGTGACAGCCAGTGACGGCTGGACATGGCCGGTGCCCGGTGTCAAGATGACACCCGGTGCAGGCACATGGTATTACGCTTCCGGCGGCAAGCACTATGGTGAAGACTTCGGCTATGGTGTTGTCTATGGCCAGTCCTATGTCGTAGCAGCGGCCAACGGTGTTGTCCTGTATGCCCATGATGCCGGCTGCGGCTATGGCCATCTTGGCGACTACTGCCCGGTGGTCGGCGGCGGCAATGAAATCCTGCTGCTGGTCAGTGTCAATGGCTCCGCCTATGGTGTCAAATACTACCATCTGTTAACCGGATCCTTCTCAGTATCCACCGGACAGGTAGTCAATGCCGGCGACCGGCTGGCCAATGTCGGTTCCTCCGGCAACTCGACCGGCCCGCATTGCCATATCTGTGTCTATTATCTTGGCGATGCTTCCAACTTCTCGTATTATGCCGAGAACTGGAATGGCGACATGGCGATGAATACCGGCTGGAATTCCAGCACGGAAAGAATCTGTGAAAATGGCGCTTCGGCACCATGCAAGGTCCGTCCGGAGACAATCTTTGGAACAGGTTGGGAATAAGGTGCATTGAAGCACCTTTTTCTTTGGGGTATGATGTGTGCAGGAGGAATCGTATGGCAGTTTATACAATGAAAAATGAGGAAGCGGCAGTCACCATTGATGAGCACGCATCCGAGATTCACAGCTTCACACTGGCAAAGACCGGCTTTGAGTACATGTGGAATGGAGATCCCAGGTACTGGTCCGGCCGCAACCCGACCCTGTTTCCGATGGTTGGCAAGACATGGGATGATACACTCCATATCAATGGCAAAGAGTATCATACCGGCAATCATGGCTTTGCCAGACACAGTGATTTCACCTGCATTCATCATGATGACAGCAATATCGTGATGCAGCTGAAAGACAGTGAAGAAACCTTGAAACAGTATCCGTTCCATTTCACGATGACCATTTCCTATCACCTGGAAGGCGCAAAGCTGTCCATCCGCTATGAAATCACCAATGACAATGAAGAAGTGATGCCGTTCAACTTCGGCCTGCATCCGGCTTTCAACTGCCCGAGTGATCCGGCAAAGAAGTATGAAGACTATCATATTGACTTCAATGCACCGGAAACGTTCACCTGGAAGGAAACGTACCTGGCCGGGGCAAAACGGATGTCCCTGCATCCGGATGCACTGAGTCAGACGATCATCATTCATCATCCTGACAGTGATGAGGTATCACTCAACGATGGCAGCCATGGTGTAAAGGTACATTTCACCGGCTTTGAATGGCTGGCGTTCTGGAGCCCGCATGCACCGTTTGTATGCATTGAGCCGTGGTATTCCCACACCGATTTTGAACAGGTCAAAGTGCCGTTTGAAAAGCGGGAAGGCACCCAGTTCCTGCAGCCGCATGATACGTTTCATGCAGGTTATGACATTACAGTGTTCTGAGATTGACACTGGAAACCCGTCCTGATATTCTTTCTCATGTAAGGCTTTTCAGAAGGGAGAATATCATTCACTATGTTCAACATTATTGTCTGCAAGAACTATGACGAAGTCAGCGAACAGGCATTCAAGCTGATGAAGGATATCATGCGCAAGGAAAAACCAGTGCTGGGTCTGGCAACCGGCAGCTCACCAGTTGGTCTTTACAAGCTGATGATTCAGGATCACAGGGAAAACGGTACATCCTATCAGAATGCTTTGACGTTCAATCTGGATGAATATGTCGGTCTCAAGCATACCGATGAGCAGAGCTACTACTATTTCATGCATGAAAACCTCTTTGACGGCATCGACTGCCCGGAAGAGAACATCCATGTACCGGATGGCAGCACCAATGATCCTGAAAAGGCAGCTGCAGACTATGAGACAGAGCTGGCAAAGCATACCGTTGATCTGCAGGTTCTTGGCATTGGCTCCGATGGCCACATTGCCTTCAATGAACCGGGTACACCGCTTGATTCTGTGACTCATGTGACTGACCTCAAGGAACAGACAATCTCTGACAATGCCAGATTCTTCGGCGGCGACAAGTCCAAGGTTCCGACCAAGGCTATTACACAGGGACTGGCATCCATCATGCGGGCAAGAAAGATTGTGCTGATTGCCACAGGTGCCAATAAGGCTGATGCCGTCTATGGCATGATCAAGGGTGAAGTTACAACAGACTGCCCGGCAAGCATCCTGCAGCGCCATGATGATGTGACGGTTGTGCTGGATGAAGCTGCCGCAAAGCGGCTTTGAGCATTTCACTTTTCTTTCCGGAAATGATTTGGCATACTGTCCCATGTAAACGGAGGAAACAACAATGAATATTATCAAGAATACAGCGGAATATGATGAGACACTGAAGAACAACAAGAGTGTATTTGTAGACTTCTATGCAGACTGGTGCGGACCGTGCAAGATGCTGGGACCGGTCGTTGAGCAGCTGGCGGGTGAAAACAGCGATGTGACTTTTATCAAGGTCAACGTGGATGACAACCCGGAAGTTGCTGAGCGCTATGGCATCATGTCTATTCCGACCCTGATTGCATTCAAGAACGGTGAGGTTGCCGGCAGCTCTGTTGGCTTCCAGCCGAAAGAAGCAGTTCAGGAACTCATCAATAAAGCAAAGTAAGAAAGCATAAGAAAATCTGCAGCGATGACTGCAGATTTTTTCTTTTGACAAAATCTAAGCTGTCTTTCTGATCTCTGGCATGGTTCCACCGAAGGATACAAGACTGCGTGTCTTACGATGCTCTTCAGCTGAAAACTGTGAGGCAGTTGAGAGAATGCTGCAGCATGCATCATCTTTGCCTAACAGGTATCCGGGCTCATGGAACCCATTTTTTTCATGCGATGGCTGGAAAATCATGCTGGAAAGCTGTAAAGAACATGTTCATTTGAAAGCATCCTGCTGGATTTTTCTGCAGCAGGTCTTTTTCTGACCCAGAAGTTTAGAGATTGCAAACAAAAAGTATTGCATAAGTGAAGCAGTCCGGTATAATAAACAAGGTTTGTTAAAAAGTCATTTTTAGTTTAGCTAAACTAAACATGAGAGGGGGGCTTGCAAGTGATAGATATTGGCAATCGAATCAGGCAGCTGCGCATCAAGAATGAGCTGACTCTGCAGGAACTGGCCAGCCGGACAGAACTGACCAAGGGCTTTCTGAGCCAGCTGGAACGGAATCTGACCGCACCGTCTTTGGCAACGCTGGATGATATCTGTGAGGCGCTGGGTACGGATCTTTCGCATTTCTTCAAGGAGGAAGGGGAAGAGAAGATTGTGTTTACACCGCAGGATGCTTTTGTGGATGAGCAGGAGGGCAGAGTGCTGCACTGGATTGTGCCCAATGCACAGAAGAATGACATGGAACCGCTGCTGATGGAGCTGCTGCCGCATGGACGCTCCCAGGTGATTGAGCCGCATGAGGGTGAAGAGTTTGGCTATGTGCTGCAGGGCAGGATTGTCATCATGCGGGACACGGACCGTAAGGGTATTGCTGCCCGGCGCGGGGATACGTTCTATCTCAAGGGTGATACAGCCCACTATCTGGAAAATCGTACGGAAAACAAAGCTGTTGTGCTGTGGATCAGCACACCGCCTGTATTTTGAAGACAAGAGGGGATAAGAGAAAATGAAGAAACTGATCGAAATCAAGAATGTTGTAAAGGCATTTGACCGCCAGGTTGTTCTCAAGGGGATCTCACTGGACATCAATGAGAATGAGTTTGTGACGCTGCTGGGACCTTCCGGCTGCGGCAAGACAACCCTGCTGCGCATGATCGGCGGCTTTCTGGAACCGGATGAAGGCCATATCCTGATTGATGGCGAAGATCAGGCAGGCGTGCCTGCCTATAAGCGGGATGTGAACACGGTATTTCAGCACTATGCTCTGTTTCCGCATCTGAATGTCTATGACAATATTGCCTTTGGCCTGAATATCCGCAAAATGCCAAAGGATATCATCGAACAAAAGGTTTCCCGCATGATCTCGCTGGTTGGTCTGGAAGGCTTTGAAAAGCGTGATGTTACCCTGATGTCCGGCGGCCAGCAGCAGCGTGTTGCCATTGCCAGAGCGCTGGTCAATGAGCCTAAGGTACTTCTGCTGGATGAGTCTTTGAGTGCACTGGATAAGAACCTGAGAAAAGAAATGCAGATGGAACTCAAGGACATCCAGAAGGAAGTCGGCATTACCTTCATCTTTGTCACGCATGATCAGGAAGAGGCTCTGACAATGTCTGACAAGATCGTCATCATGAAAGATGGTGAGATTGAACAGATCGGCACGCCAACTGATGTGTACAATGAGCCGATCAATGAATACTGTGCCCGTTTCATCGGGGATTCCAACATCATCGATGGCACGATGAAGGCAGACCGCAGAGTAGAGTTTGATGATACGGTCTATGACTGCGTGGATTATGGCTTCCATGAGAATGAGCCGGTTGATATTGTGATCCGTCCTGAGGATATTGATATCGTGACCAGAAACAGAGGCCTGCTGAATGGTGAGGTCAAGTCTGTTCTGTTCAAGGGCGTACACTATGAGGTTATTGCTGAGACATCCTCCGGTACAAGTAAGACCGTTACGATGCATGTGACCAAGGCACAGGACGTCGTCAATGAAGAAGCCCGTGAAAAGATCAGTGCTTCTTCGTTCTACATGGATCTGGAAGACGTTGCCAGCCTGTCTGATCCTGAGGTCATTGCCCGTGCCAATGCCCAGGCATGGAATGATGATAATGAAGATGTATCTTTGACAACCGTGGAATATGATGTCAAGCCGGAAGTCGGCGTTTATCCGTGCACATTTGCCACAGATGCCGGCACTTCCATCACGATCCGCATTCATGTGGTCAAGCCGCAGGTTGTTGAAGATACGGAAAATGAAGAGAAGATCCAGGCATTTGATTTCTACCGCAATGCGGATGATATCAAGGAGTCTGTTGCCCTGGATACTGATCTGATCCGCTGGGCAGATGCCTATGCATGGGATACCGAAGATAACAGCCGCGTTGAGATCTGGGACGTGAAGTATGACTTTGATGACCAGAATATCACCGAAGGCGACTATCCGATTACGTTCAGCACACAGGGCCGCGAGCTCAAGATCGAGACAACTGACAAGCATGAAGTCGGTGAGAGAATCGGTCTGCGCTGGGATCCATCTGACATCCATGTCATGAGAAAGATGAGGTAAGCACATGAAGCAGTTTAACAAACTTGTGTATCCTTACATGATCTGGGCCTTCATCATGATCGTGCTGCCCATGGTCATGATTGTCCTGTATGCTTTCACAGTCAAAGGAAACGATGTTCTGACTTTCCAGTTCACCATTTCCAACTTTACCCGTTTCTTCTCCGATTCCATCTTTCCAAGTGTGCTGTGGCGCTCTTTAAAGATGGCATTCTTCACAACCATCATCTGCATTGCCATCGGGTATCCAACTGCCTATTTCATGGCAAGAATGAAGCCGAGAAGCCAGGGGCTGACCGTATTGTTAATCACGCTGCCAATGTGGATCAACATGCTGGTGCGCACCTATGCCTGGAAGGGCATCCTGGCCAGAACCGGATGGCCCGCTGAAGTACGTGTCTATATCGGCATGGTCTATAACTTCCTGCCGTTCATGATCCTGCAGATCTACAATGCATTAAACAAGATTGACCCTGCTTTGATCATTGCCGCCAATGACCTTGGCGCCAACAGCCGCCAGACATTCCGCAGAGTCATTCTGCCCCTGTCACTCAGCGGCGTTGTCAGCGGCATCACACTCGTCTTTCTGCCGGCGGTATCTTCCTTCTTCATCCCCAAGCTGCTGGGCGGCGGAAGATATGTTCTCATTGGCAACCTGATCGAAGACTACTTCATCAGTACCGGTGACTGGAACTTCGGCTCCGCCATCAGTATGATCATGGCCATCATTATCCTGATCTCCATGTACATCACCCGCAAACTTGACAAAGAACCAGAGGAGGCATCTGACTGATGGAAAAGAAAACAGATCTCAAAGCTAAAATCTGGCTTGCACTGATCATGGTGTTCTTCTATGCACCAATTGCCTATGTTGTCTTCTTCAGCTTCAACCGTTCCAAATCTCTGACCAGATTCACCGGTTTTTCGCTGCGCTGGTATGAAGCCATGTTCCATAACAGATCCATTCTGGAAGCCATCGGCTATACCGTACTTTGTGCGGTGCTGGCAACGGCAATCTCCACGCTGGTTGGTACCATCACTGCGATCTCTTTAAGCAAAAACAAGAAAGTTATCAGAGAAGCCGTTACCCAGGTCAATAACCTGCCAATGCTCAATCCGGAGATTGTCACGGCAATTGGCTTAATGCTGTTCTATACATCTCTGCGCATCAAGACAGGCTTCATGACAATGCTGCTGGCACACATTGCCTTCTGTATTCCCTATGTCATCCTGACCATCATGCCAAGACTCAGACGGCTGGATCCCAACATTGCCGAAGCTGCCATGGACCTTGGCTGCACACCGATGCAGGCCATGTTCAAGGTCATCATCCCGCAGATCAAAGAGGGTATTGTTGCCGCAGCACTGGTCGCATTCTCCATGTCCTTTGATGACTTTATCATCTCTATGTTCACGACCGGACCAGGCGTATCCAACATTTCCATCTATGTCTATGCCAACGTCAAGCGCGTCAATCCAACCATCAATGCACTCAGCTCGATTATCGTGCTGATCATTACGATCGTATTGATCATCGTCAACGTCGTGCCGATGATCAGAAAGGGGAAAAAGAACAATGAAGCATTTGCTGAAGACCGCATTGCTTAGTGCAACCTGTCTTTCCATGGCTGCCTGTGCCGGCGGCAGCGGCAGTTATGTGCAGCAGGTGGCAGATGCCAAAACAGAATATGGCTGCAGCGTCATCAACGTCTTCAATGCCGGTGAGTACATTGGCGAAGATGTCGTTTCCAACTTCGAGAAGATGTACAATGCCCGCGTTAACTACGATACGTTTGAATCCAACGAAATGATGTACACAAAGCTCTTGGGCGGCAGCTCGTATGATGTGCTTGTCCCGAGTGACTACATGATTGAGCAATTGATGCAGGAGAACATGCTGCAGAAGATTGACATGAGTGCCATGACCAACTACAGCCTGCTCGATCCGAATGTCATTGAGAACCAGAAGTCCTTCGATCCAACCCTGGAATATTCCATTCCGTACTTCTGGGGATCCGTCGGTCTTGTTTACAACAAGACCACTGTTCCGGAGGAAAAGATCAGGAAAGAGGGATGGAATATCCTCAAGGATCCGGAATATAAGGGCAAGATCTATTTCTACGATTCCCAGCGCGATGCCTTCATGGTTGCCTTCAAAGCACTTGGCTATTCCATGAATACAGATGATGAAGAACAGATTCAAAAAGCGTATGAATGGCTCAAGGAAATGAATGACACCATGGATCCCGCCTATGTGACGGATGAAGTCATTGATGGCATGGTTAATGCCGAAGAAGACATTGCCCTGATGTATTCCGGTGACGCGGCTTATGTCCTGTCTGAAAACATGGATATGGGCTGGATTGAACCGGATCAGGGCACCAATGTCTGGATCGATGCCATGGTCATTCCATCCAATGCCAGCTGCCCGGGCCTTGCCAATGCCTTCATCAACTACATCATCTCCGAAGATGTACAGATGGAAAACAGCAGCTACGTCGGCTATACATCCGTTGACAAGAGTGTCGCGGAATACATGAGCGGCAAAGACGGTGACTACTTTGAAAACGATGCCTACATCCCAAGAACCGGTTATGCCAAAGACGAAACATTCCACTATAATCCGGTTCTCAAGCAGAAACTCTCCGACCTCTGGAACAAAGTCAAAGTAGGCTGATATGCACAAGGTCACTGATATCTCAAGATGTCAGGAAATCGCATCGGCTTGTACAGACGCATTCCTGCATGAACCGGGAACATTTCCCGCCATGCTGGATGTGCAGGAAACCATGGCTCTGATGCAGGCGGTTATCCATATGGCAGTCTTATCCGGATCACTCTATGAAAATGAAGCACGAAGTGCCTGGATGTTTGTCTATCACAAGCACAATGGTCCCAGTATACTGGCACAGGCAAGGATGGGATGGAATGTTCTGAGACATATAAAACCAGCCCACACGATGGCAATGCAGCAGGCATTGTCATCGTGGCAGCCGGCAACGGAACGCTTCCGGAAGGAACACAATTACCTGTATGTCTATCTCTTTGCCATACGTACAGAAAGCCAGCATCAGGGCATGATGCGCGCCATGCTCAGACAGCTTCAGAAACAGGCAGCTGAAGAACAGATCCCCATCATTCTCGACACGGATTCACCGATCAAAAGACAGAAATATGAGGCCTGCGGATTCAGAACTGCAGCCAGTGCAGAACTGCCCTGCGGCATCTGCCAGTATGCTATGATCTGGCGTCCTTACTGATAGTTTTGGTTGCAATTGACCTCTACTCTTGGTATTATAAGAAAGCACGAAAAGTGAACGTGGTTCCTTAGCCAAGTGGTAAGGCAACAGACTGCAACTCTGTGAGCGCCGGTTCGACTCCGGCAGGAACCTCTTAAATAACCGTATCCAACATAGGATGCGGTTTTTTATGTTCTGTTTCTGACGAAGCTGGATTTATGTGCATGTACAAGTTTATAATATAAAAAGAATTGTCTGTGAAGTATCATGGGGACGGATTGTATTATTGAAAATATATATATGTATGCGTTTTAATGTACGCGAATATCATTTGCATGGGGGAAATATGGAAATCGAATCTGATCATCCTTCTTTAGTTAATGTGCTATGGGCAAAAAAGAGTGATAGAAGTGGAAGGTTTTCCTGGCTTCCTTTGCTGGTTCATCTCCAGGATACAATGAACGTAGCTGGATTTTTGTGGAATCATTGGCTGGCGCAGGGCCAAAGAGATGCTGTCGTTGCTCAGATGGATTCAGGCAATGAAGAAACCGGTGAAAGGCTTGTCAGGTTTCTTGGAGGTGTTCATGATATCGGCAAAGCAACACCGGCTTTCCAGACACAAAAGGGGTATTCCTGCTCGGATGACCTCGATGATATTCTGATGGAAAAACTCGAATTTTGTGGTGCAACAGGCATCAGACAATGCCGGCTTCCTTCAGCCTGTTGTACGCATCATTCTCTTGCTGGGGCTGTTATCCTAAAACAGATTGGAGTTAATGACGATATTGCTTCCATCATTTCCGGACATCATGGCATGCCTGCAGATAATGCATATGTGCTTGAGGATCAGATTGATGGCTATCAGGCAAATTACTATCAGGTTGAAGATAAAAATTCTCCCGTTTACAAATTGTGGAAAGATTCGCAGGAATGGATATGCAGGTGGGCTCTTGAGCAGAGTGGTATTCTTGAAATCAGCAATCTGCCATCACTTTCTCTGCCTGCTCAGGTTATTCTTTGTGGTCTTGTAATCATGGCTGACTGGATTGCAAGCAATGAATCTTATTTCCCTCTGATTGATATTGATCAGGATACTGTTGGTGACAGCGCGCTACGCTTTCAGAATGGAGTCCGAAAATGGTTTTGTGATCAGCCTCTTGCGGTCGGAGAGCCGGACTCTGCTGATCAATTGTTTGCGGAACGATTCCATTTTGCACCTCGTGGATTTCAGAAAACAATATTTAATACAATAGCAAATACAGAGCATCCCGGTCTTGTCATCATCGAAGCACCTACCGGATGCGGAAAGACAGAGGCCGCTCTAGCAACTGCTGAACAGCTTGCAGCAAAGACGCAAAGAAGCGGATTATTCTTTGGCCTTCCTACTCAGGCTACGGCAAACAGTATCTTTGCAAGAGTGTATCCATGGCTTGACAGCGTTGTGAAAGACTATGACAACACACAGTCTTTCCGTCTGCAGCATGGCAAGTCACTGCTGAATCCTTTGATGAACCAACTGACCAGCCACCATGATGATCAAACTAGGGCAAGCAATATCGGCACTGATGAGAATGGTGAAAATTCAGTTATTGTCAATCAGTGGTTTTCAGGGCGCAAAACAGCATCACTGGATGACTTTGTGGTTGGAACAGTCGATCAGTTCCTGCTTGTCTCACTGAAGCAGAAGCATCTGATGCTGCGGCATCTGGGCTTTGATAAAAAAGTTGTCATCATTGATGAAGTACATGCCTACGATGCCTACATGCAGCAGTATCTTGACAAAGCGCTTGAGTGGATGGGGGCATATCACGTTCCTGTTATCCTGCTGTCAGCAACTCTTCCGGCTGATAAAAGAGCTGAATTTGTGCGCTGCTATCTTCGTGGATATGGAAGCAGCACACTCAGCCTTTCGCACTCAGACACCGATCTGCAGACAGAACGTTATCCGCTGCTGACATACACAGATGGTGCATCTGTGAAGCAGAACGCTGACTTTGAGGCCATGGAACAAAGAACTGTGCATATAAAGAAAATATCGGACAATTCCCTGATTGCTAACGTTTCGTCGCTGCTTGAAAAGGGAGGTGTTATTGGCGTGATCGTCAACACCGTCAGAAGGGCGCAGGATACGGCATCTATGCTTGCTGAAAAGTACGGAAAAGAGAATGTGATGCTATTACATTCCAGCTTTATTGCAGCAGATCGCGCAAAGATAGAAGATGAGCTGCTGAAACGTATTGGCAAGGGTGGGAACAGGCCAGAACGACTGATTGTTGTTGGCACCCAGGTAATAGAGCAGTCGCTTGACATTGACTTTGATGCCGTATTTACGGATCTTTGCCCGATGGATCTTTTGATTCAGAGAATTGGCAGGCTGCAGCGCCATCAGATCAGCAGACCGTCACAATACAAAGAGGCATGCATCTATGTAATGGGAGCGGACAAACCAATGGAGTTTGAATCCGGGTCAAGACATGTCTACCAGGAATATCTTCTCGCTCGCACACAGTTCTGGCTGCCTGATGAAATCAGAATTCCGCAGGATGTCTCACCGCTTGTGCAAAAGGTATACGATTTGAACCATATAGATCCTCCATACACGGAACAGCCTGAACTACTCTACCAGCATGCAAAAGAAAAATTTAAGACATATACACATAACAAAAGCAAGAAAGCTGGTGTATTCCAGATTGACCGTCCATCATTGCGGATCAATCCTGAAAAAAGAAATTTGTTTGGGTGGCTGAATAACACAGTCGGATTGGAGAAAGAGGAAGAAGCCTGTGCGCAGGTAAGAGATACGGAAGAAACGATTGAAGTGATTGCGGTAAGACAATATGGTTCATGCTATGGTTTCTTTGCCGCCAAAACTGAGCAGGAGAGGAATCTTGGGGCTAATATTGATAAACCTGCAATTGCCAGGAAGCTTGCTGAACAGACAATCCGTCTGCCGCGTGCGGCTACTTATAAGGCTGGGGCCGGAAGAATGATCGAATGGCTTGAAGAGTATAATAAAAAGAAGCTGTCAGAGTGGCAAAGCCAGATATGGCTCAAAGGCGCTCTTGGCATCATTTTCGATGAGAAAGGTAATTTTGTAATTTCTGAATTTGGCATTTGTCTTCATTATGACAATATGCTTGGACTTGAGGTGAAGAAGGAGGAAGACAATGGGGAGTTTTAATTTGCTGGATGAGCCTTGGATTTCCGTAATGTCTATGGATGGGCAGCAACTTGATGTATCTTTGAAAGAAGTGTTTTCCCATGCTCAGGAGTATCAGTGTCTGGCTGGAGAAATGGAAACACAGAATTTTGCAGTGCTTCGTTTTCTGCTTTCAGTTGTTCAGACAGTATTTTCACGTTTTGACAGTGAGGGAAGACCATATGAGGGAATTGAACTGGATCAGCAGATGAGGCAGATTAACACTCTGGACAGTGATGACTATGAAGATGCCAGGAATACCTGCTGGGACGCATTGTGGAAGAAAGGCGCTTTTCCCGAAATTGTAAATCAGTATCTGGAAAAGTGGAGAGATCATTTCTTTCTGTATGATGACAAGTTTCCTTTCTACCAGGTTACACAGAAGGAAATGAGAGCCCTTCTTCCCACTGGCAAAAAACCTACTGAGATGAAAGGAAGGAATTTCAACCGTCTCATTTCAGAAAGCAACAACAAACTTGCGTTATTTTCACCGGTTGGTGATCATGAAGAAAAGAAATTATCCCCAAAGGATGATATGACATCTGCGCAGCTGATCAGATGGCTGATCATGCTGCAGGGATATATTGGTGTTGCTGATAAAGCAAGTCTTGTAAAGGAAGGACAGAAGCCTTCCAAGGGATGGCTGTATGATATAGGTGGACTTTATGCAGAAGGAGATAATCTCTTTGAAACATTGATGCTGAACTTTATTCCTGTGCATCCTGAAGATAAATACTCACCACAATCACCTTGCTGGGAGTATTCTGGAATAGAAAATATAAATAAGCTGATCAGAGGTGAGACCGTTGAAAACCTTGCAGATCTCTATACAAATTGGAGCAGAGCAATTGCCATTGATCCGGCGTTCCAAGAAAAAGCAGAGAAAACGCTTCAGATAGTCAAGCTTCCTGGTATTGTTCATCAGGATAATTTCATTGAGCCAATGACAATATGGCATTTTAATAAAACAGGTGAATATAAAAACCACTATACCCCTCAAAAACACAGGCCTGCTCAGTCAGTGTGGAGAAATTTTGGCTTGATCGCACTGAAGAGTTCTTCAGATGACCATCAGAAGAAACCACTTATTATCGAATCACTTGACAGGCGCAGCAGATCTATTGGAAGAAGATTTATTACGATCTGTGCCGTGAGTATGCAGGATGATGGCGGGGCAACTTCCTGGGTTCCTGTTGATGAAGTGACGGATGAATTATTTGTAAATGATATGGTCATGTCTGATGAAACTGACCGCGGATGGATTGTCAGAATTAATGAGACAGTTGATATCACGAAATTGATAGCGGACCGATATTGGAGATTTCTGACAAACATTGCCAGAATCCGGGGGATGGATCCGAAAAAAGGTGGAAAGGCATTTGCGGATGCTGGTAAAGAAGATTTTTATCAGAGTCTGAATCATCCCTTTCGTGAGTGGCTTGCTTCAATTAAGCCTGAAGATTCTAAAGACCAAAGGATCAGAGAATGGCATGAAATGCTGAAGGAAATCGCCCGTGATGAAGCTCAGAAGATTGTACAGCAGGCTACAACAAGAGATTACCTGGGAATAATAGACGATAATAATAACGCGTTAAATATTGTGACAGCATATCAGATGTTTATTGGTGGGGTTAATAAGATTCTAAAGTAGGGAGGAAACATGTCAGAGACAAATACCATCAGAAAATCTGCAGGACAAGTGACAATCCGCATCATTTCGCAGCTGGAAAATGATGCACATAAAGCTGCAAACCTGGCCAGGCTGAGAAATTCTATTGGCAAACCGCTGTCAGATGCTGGAGATGTTTGGCCGATTCTGCTTGCAAACATTCCGTCGGAATTTCTCAGCAGAAACGGAAAAGAAACAAAAGAGGAGTCTGCTGTATTTACAGCATTGCAGCTGTATGCAATGTGCATGCAGGGTTCATCTTCCGTCATTTCAGACAGTTCTTATGAGCATTCGGTCGGCGCATCGCTCCGCAGTGGAAGAAAAGCTGATGATTCAGAAGCGCTTGACCGCAGATTCAATGCGCTGATTACTGCAGATACGTATGCTGAGATGACGCATCATCTGCGACAGTTGCTTAAGATTGTAAAGAGCAAATATGTGATGACCGTGAATTTTGGACGTCTTGCAAATGATTTGTATAACTGGCAGAAAGGATACCGGCGTTCGGTATGCTTCCGTTGGGCACAGGATTACTATGCAAATATTAATGATCAGCAGGAAAATAATCTGAATAAGGAGGAAAGTACAAATGACTAATCAGAGAGTTTATCTTGACATTCATGCAATTCAGACATTACCGTCTTCCAATATCAACCGTGATGATACAGGAAGTCCAAAGACAGCGCAGTATGGAGGTGTCAGAAGGGCGAGGGTCAGTTCGCAGGCGTGGAAGCGTGCAATGCGACAGTACTTTGAAGATCATAGCGCTGCAACACTGGGCGTCCGCACGAAGCATATTGTAGAATATGTCGCCGAAGCAATACAGGAACAGGACAGCACTGTCGATAGTGCAAAAGCAATGGATCTTGCTGAAAAGGCGTTAAATGATGCCGGTATTTCAACGGATAAAAAGGCCAGAATTGCAAAGGCTTTGTTTTTCCTTGGCAAAGAGCAGGCTGAGAACCTGGCAACTGCAGCTTTGCATGGAGAAAAAGACAAAAAGGTTTTACAGGCAATACTGAAAGATAATCCGGATATTGATATTGCTCTTTTTGGAAGGATGGTTGCAGATGATCCTACGCTGAATGAAGATGCCTCAGCACAGGTTGCACATGCTATTTCCACACATGCGGTTGAAACAGAATTTGATTACTACACTGCAATGGATGATTTGTCACCCGCAGATAACGCAGGTGCAGGCATGCTTGGCACGATTGAGTATAATTCGGAGACACTGTATCGCTATGCCAATGTCGCTGTTCATGAGCTGAACAGGCAGCTTGGAAATGTGGATAACACGATCAACGCATTAAAGCTGTTTGTGGAAGCATTCTCGAATTCGATGCCGACCGGAAAGATTAATACATTTGCCAACACAACACTTCCAGAGGCAATCATGATCAATGTCAGAACGGACAGACCTGTTAACCTTGTCAGTGCTTTTGAAAAACCCGTTAAATCAACAGATGGGTATGCCGAAAAATCAGTGGAAAAAATGTTTTCTGAACTGGAAAAAACTGAAAAATACGTTTCAAAGCCTGTTCTTACTTTGTATCTGACAGATACTGATCTCAGAGAAAAACCTGAAGGAAAGGAAGAGCAGAGTCTTGCAGATTTGCTGGAAGATCTGGATCAGATCCGAACTCTGCTTTAGAAAGTGAGACTTTATGAAGACCATTTTACTGAAATTTTCAGGACCCCTGCAGTCCTGGGGGTCTTCATCTCATTTTGAAACCCGTCATACAGACTTGTATCCTTCAAAAAGTGCTGTTATTGGGATGATTGCGGCAGCTTTTGGCTATCGCAGAGATTCTGATGCAAAGATCCGCAGATTGAATCAGCTTCATTTTGCTGTACGCATAGATCAGCCTGGAGCAATGAGCAAAGATTACCAGACGGCACATAAATACAAGAATAATACAGAACCAGTGGTTCTGGACAGAACTTACGTTACCCAGAGATATTATCTGGAGGATGCGCTTTTCGTTGTAGCGGTCGGACATGAAGACGATGACTGGATTGATGAGATTGCCGAAGCTTTACAGCATCCATATTTTCCGCTCTATATGGGCAGAAGATCATATCCGGTGCCTGCTGACTTTTTCATGGGATGTATCAATACTGATGTGATTACTGCCTTGCATCAGCAGCCGTGGCAGGCTTCCTCCTGGTACCAGAGAAAGCATAGAAAAACAAAGTCAGTTTCTCTTTCTCTGCACGCAGATGCTTGCCTGATTCCAGAAAGAAAAGGAAATTACCGTAGAGATTATGTTGACTCTTTTTCCTGGGAAGGACGCAGGTATCTGCTCAGGCAGGAAAGCAAGACTTTGATCAATATTGATAACCCATCATATAAAGATGAAGAGACGGAGCATGACGTGTTTGCCTGGGTGGAGGAATGATATGTATTTATCACGTGTAGAACTTGATACGAATAATCGTCAGAAAATCAGAGATCTGACTCATGTCGGAGCATATCACAGCTGGGTCGAAGATAGCTTTCCTGATGAAGAAACACAGGGTGAAAGAACAAGGAAGCTCTGGCGTCTGGACACTCTGAACGGGCATACCTATCTGCTTGTCGTCAGTAAAACAAAACCAGATCTGGTCAGACTCGAGAAATATGGCGTGCCTGGATCCGCGCAGACAAAGAACTATGATCGATTTCTGGCAGGAATAACAACCGGGAAAAGATATCGTTTCAGAGCTGTTCTGAATCCTGTTCACTCTGTATCTGATGGCACGCACACCAGAGGAAAGGTATTTCCCGAAGTGACAGTCAGTCAGCAGCTTGCGTATTTTGCAAAAAGGGCGGAACCAAATGGATTTCTTCTGGAACCAGGACAGTATACCGTCAGGGAAAGAAAATATGTGCTTCTGAAGAAATCCGGGATGAAGACAGTTCGCCTTAGTCAGGCGGCATTTGAAGGCGTTCTGCAGGTGAAAGATGCAGAATTATTCCGGCATGCCCTGATTCAGGGAATTGGCCGCAAAAAGGCATATGGTTTTGGAATGATGACGGTGATTCCAATAGAGTGATCATACTATGGAAAAAGCAACTGATAAAATAGAGTTACAGCAGTTGCCTCAAATCCGGGACAGAGTCACCTTCATTTATGTTGAACATGCAAAGATCAACAGACAGGATGGGGCTATTACGGTACTGGACAGCAGGGGAACAGTCAGAATTCCAGCAGCTATTATTGGTGTACTTTTCCTGGGACCAGGAACCGATATCAGCCATCGTGCGGTTGAACTTCTGGGCGATACAGGAACAAGTATGATTTGGGTTGGTGAACATGGTGTTCGTCAATATGCACATGGCAGATCTCTGGCACGTACAACACGCTTTCTTGAAAAACAGGCAATGCTTGTGACAAATACCAGGTCAAGAGTAGAGATTGCCCGAAAGATGTATAAAATGCGTTTTCAAGATGAAGATGTTGATGGTCTTACCATGCAGCAGCTTCGCGCCCATGAAGGCGCCAGAATCCGGCATCTTTACCGCTCTATGTCAGATAAATATGAAGTGAGATGGGACAAGAGAGAATATGACCCTGATAACTATTCGGGCAGTGATCCTATTAATCAGGCATTATCTGCAGCGAATGTAGCTCTGTATGGGGTCGTTCACAGCGTTATCTGTGCTTTGGGATTATGTCCCGGACTTGGCTTTGTCCATACGGGTCATGACCTGTCTTTTGTGTATGATGTAGCTGATCTATATAAAGCAGAGCTGACAATTCCTATTTCTTTTGAGATTGCGTCAGAATATACCAAAGACGATGATATTGGCAGGATTGCCAGGCAAAAAGTTCGTGATGAATTTTCTGATGGAAAATTGTTGACCAGAATTGTTCATGATCTTCAGAATCTGCTTGATATTGGAGAAGATGAACAGATCACGCTCGAGCCACTTAGCCTGTGGGATGACAAAGAAGGAACTGTTCCATATGGAATCAATTACAGTGGTGACGACTGATGCCAATGACTGTAATTACTCTGAAAAAAGTGCCGGCTTCCCTGCGGGGTGACCTGACAAAATGGATGCAGGAAATTGCTACTGGAGTATATGTAGGTAACTTTAGTACGCGTGTGCGTCAATATCTGTGGGAGAGAATTTGCAACAGTGTTGGAGAAGGAGAGGCAACGCTGAGCTATGCCAGCAGGAATGAAATTGGGTATGACTTTTTGACAATTAATGCTGACAGATCAGTTGTGGACTCGGATGGTATTCCTCTGGTACTAGTGCCTTTGAAAGAAAAGCCTGATGAGGAGGAGAATGTTCTGCGGAACGGATTTAGCACTGCTTCACATATACATCATGCGAGAAATTCTTCCTTTGCCAAACGCCAAGTTAGTGATCATAGCCTACGTCAAAACAAAGGTTATGTTGTCATCGATCTTGAGACTACGGGACTGCATCCGGAACGTGATAAGATTATTGAGATTGGTGCAGTAAAATGGGATGGAATAACGGAAACGTTTTATAACGCACTTGTCAATATTCATGAAACAATTCCTCCGGTTATTAGTGGACTGACCGGCATCACCGATGATATGCTCAAAGGAGGAATGGATATTCAGTCTGCGTTACAGGAATTTTGTGACTTTATCGGTAATAATATTTTGGTTGGCTATAATTTGAGTTTTGACATGGATTTTTTAAACACTGCACTGCATAAATGCGGTATGCAAGGAATTGGCAATGATATTATAGATGTGCTTAAGACAGTAAAGAGGGAAAAACTGTTTCAAGAAAACTATAAGCTACAAACAACACTGAAATCGTATGGAATCAGTGGAACGGTACCACACAGAGCACTTGAAGATGCAAAGCTGATCTTTCAGTTATCAAACAAACTAAATGTTTTTTACAAATTTGAAAACTGAAAATGCCTATTTGAAGGGATCTTTTATCTGTACTTCCCGCGTATGCGGGGGTGATCCTCCCGCATTTTCATCCAACATTCGCCAGGAACAAGTACTTCCCGCGTATGCGGGGGTGATCCCCTACCAGATTTCATTCTGTGATCGAAAGCCAAGTACTTCCCGCGTATGCGGGGGTGATCCTATGGCATCTGGTGATGATTATCATGTCACGGTGTACTTCCCGCGTATGCGGGGGTGATCCTTACATCGGCATAATTCTGCTCGAAATCCTCGTGTACTTCCCGCGTATGCGGGGGTGATCCTCTGCTTTTCGGACGCCGGTCCCATCTCCCATCGTACTTCCCGCGTATGCGGGGGTGATCCTCAGTTCATGGGCAGCAATAATACTCTTATTCAGTACTTCCCGCGTATGCGGGGGTGATCCCATGCTGAAATCCTCTGCTTTCCAGGAAGCGAAGTACTTCCCGCGTATGCGGGGGTGATCCCTATGCATCGCAATCGCAGAAGGCAGAGAGTGGGTACTTCCCGCGTATGCGGGGGTGATCCCATGTGCCACATCATCTTTGGTCAGATAGATGGGTACTTCCCGCGTATGCGGGGGTGATCCCCTCAACAATGCTGCTGGAAATCGGAACTGGAAGTACTTCCCGCGTATGCGGGGGTGATCCCTGTTTTTATGCCGCTCGTTTTGCTGATGCTTGGTACTTCCCGCGTATGCGGGGGTGATCCCGCCTGCTCGGCTTTATTCAGAAGAATGGCAAAGTACTTCCCGCGTATGCGGGGGTGATCCCATGTGCCACATCATCTTTGGTCAGATAGATGGGTACTTCCCGCGTATGCGGGGGTGATCCCCTCAACAATGCTGCTGGAAATCGGAACTGGAAGTACTTCCCGCGTATGCGGGGGTGATCCCTGTTTTTATGCCGCTCGTTTTGCTGATGCTTGGTACTTCCCGCGTATGCGGGGGTGATCCCGCCTGCTCGGCTTTATTCAGAAGAATGGCAAAGTACTTCCCGCGTATGCGGGGGTGATCCCTATGCAGCGGCCAACTCTGATAAGGCAAAGTAGTACTTCCCGCGTATGCGGGGGTGATCCTAACCTGTCCTTTTATGACGCCACCATTAAGTAGTACTTCCCGCGTATGCGGGGGTGATCCTGCGTTTCCAGATGAACGGTGATGTGGCCGGCGGTACTTCCCGCGTATGCGGGGGTGATCCTAGTTGCCGTTAGTATCTTTGGCTTTAATATACGTACTTCCCGCGTATGCGGGGGTGATCCTTGACTGCTATGCGTGAGGTACTGAAAAAGCTGGTACTTCCCGCGTATGCGGGGGTGATCCTATAAGCCATACGTGATACATCGCTAAATGAGGGTACTTCCCGCGTATGCGGGGGTGATCCTAAGGCTACGGTCACATTCACCAAGCAGATGACGTACTTCCCGCGTATGCGGGGGTGATCCCGTTCTTGGCGGTTGACACATTATCCGTATCCAGTACTTCCCGCGTATGCGGGGGTGATCCCTAATCCCTCAAATGTCATGTCGTGTTCTTTCAGTACTTCCCGCGTATGCGGGGGTGATCCCCATGAGTTTTACCTAGTGAAACAACCTGTCATGTACTTCCCGCGTATGCGGGGGTGATCCTCCACTGCTGCCGCTGTGCGTTCCTGGCCAGAAGTACTTCCCGCGTATGCGGGGGTGATCCTGCCGGAAAGTTGTGCAGACTGCCCCTTCCTTAGTACTTCCCGCGTATGCGGGGGTGATCCCTGGCACTGAATACCGGCTGAAGGATGTTGTCCCGTACTTCCCGCGTATGCGGGGGTGATCCCAGCCTTGACCGGATGATCCAGCAGTCAGTCATGTACTTCCCGCGTATGCGGGGGTGATCCCGAGTATCAGGATAGTCTGGAGAAAGTCAACAAGTACTTCCCGCGTATGCGGGGGTGATCCCACTACAAGTACAGTTACAAAGAAGCAAAGCTCGTACTTCCCGCGTATGCGGGGGTGATCCTCTCAGTCACTGTCGGATACTCGGAAACAGCAGGTACTTCCCGCGTATGCGGGGGTGATCCTGGCGCAGCAATGCGTGAAATGGGTTTTTCTGCGTACTTCCCGCGTATGCGGGGGTGATCCTGATAGGACCGTAATATCTGCCCCAGCCTACCAGTACTTCCCGCGTATGCGGGGGTGATCCCTGCCAGCTGTGAATTACATCGGCATAATTCTGGTACTTCCCGCGTATGCGGGGGTGATCCTAAGGACAAGACACACGAGTACAGATGGTATCCGTACTTCCCGCGTATGCGGGGGTGATCCCTGCCCGACAAGCTGCCGATGGATGCACCATTGGTACTTCCCGCGTATGCGGGGGTGATCCTCAGCTAGGCAATACAGCGTCGATCACTTATCAGTACTTCCCGCGTATGCGGGGGTGATCCTAACGCACAGGCTGATGTGAACAAAACGTCAAAGTACTTCCCGCGTATGCGGGGGTGATCCTACAATTCTTGCCATCTACTGGGCCATCACAGAGTGCTTCCCGCGCATGCGGGGGTGATCCTCACAAAAATGTTGTCTATTATGAGGACTATCCGTGCTTCCCGCGCATGCGGGGGTGATCCTAACATCTTTGCTGATTCGTATGATTACACAAGGTGCTTCCCGCGCATGCGGGGGTGATCCCAGGCTTGTGGCCAAGACTCCCACTGTGGAAGCGTGCTTCCCGCGCATGCGGGGGTGATCCTGGATTTTCCGCTGATTGTGTAGTTATACATGGGTGCTTCCCGCGCATGCGGGGGTGATCCTGCAAGCCGTTTCAAGTGGATTACAGATCGTGTGTGCTTCCCGCGCATGCGGGGGTGATCCTATCGGGCAGCCATCGTGGGATGCATGGACAGAGGTGCTTCCTGCGCATGCGGGGGTGATCCCTGCCCTATCCGCTTTTCTTTAATAGGAGGATGGTGCTTCCCGCGTATGCGGGGGTGATCCCGAATACAGAGTATATTTCCTCAGGATGAGGAAGTGCTTTCCGCTCATGTTAGATAGGTGGATATACATTGATGATTATCTGCAATGTATATGTTGGCGATATGTGCGTTGCTGTCAATGAGTGTCCTGTATTGCGATTTCGCTGGAAATGTAGTATAAACTACCTGCAGAAAACAAAGAAGTTGATTCATCTTTTTTGTATTGCGGGGTCATGGCGGAATCGGCAGACGCATCGGACTTAAAATCCGGTGATGGCAACATCGTGTGGGTTCAAGTCCCACTGGCCCCATCCTTGAAAAGCCCTTGAAACAGGGCTTTTTTGATGGCTCACAGCCTGAATTTCACTTGTGAGAAAATGGCAGGATTTTTATATTATTCAGGCCCATTTTGGTCTGCTTTTTCAGTTTCAAGTAGTCAGAAAAGTGGTCAGGCACTGTTAATCGTGCTGTCAGAGTGGTCAGAAAGTGGCAGCTTGTAACAACTGACTGTGAGAATAACATTCAGATTCTGAACTGCGTTTGTCTGAATTTGTCAATATAAACTTGATTGAAAGAAAGGCAGAATAAAGTATAATTGCTCGTGGCACTGCTTTTTTTCAGAAAATTGTGGGGGATTGGGAAGTATATGTGAGTTTCTGGAAAAGCAGAGGTTAAATGGAGGAAAGTGATATGAAGAGAAACATGAAAGCAACTTCTGCACTGCTGGCTGTTGTGCTGTGCGGAGGACTGGTGTTTGCTGGATGCGGCAGCAGTTCCTCTGCAGCTGCTTCAGCAAGTGCTGCAGCTTCTTCTCAGGAAGATGACTATGAAAAGGGCGTGGAACAGATGAATGAGGGGAAGTATGCCAATGCGGCGGAGTATTTCCGCTCTGCCGGCGACTATTCTGATGCGGATGCTCAGCGCCTTGAGGCTGAATATCAGTATGTTGCCAGCCAGAGAATGCTGGCTACCAGCCGTGGCAAGGAATACATGCAGGACCTTCTTGACAACAATTACAAGGATGCCCAGGATCTCGCTGCAAAGCTGGGATTTGAGGCATCATCATCTTCTTCTGCTAACTGAGTTAAAAAAGGATTCCGTGGGCTCAGCGGAATCCTTTTTTATTTATGCGTAGGAGCGCTGTTGAGCACCGAAGAGGTGCGAAACAGAAAACCTCCCGCTATGCGGGAGGAAGGCCGGTGCTTCTTATAGAAAGAAGCACCCCATCTATCTAGAATGGTGATTGTCCAAGTCACGATTCTAGAAAGATGAGGTGCCAAATACGGCTGTTATGTAAAAGCCAATGTCAAGTGTTAGTTTCAGATTGATTCAATATTTTTCCTTTGCTGTTGAAGGCATGAGGAAAGAGTCTCGGATTTTCAACAGTTCGCGGTATTTAGCCATTCTGTTATACGTGTATCAGGGACAAATGCTCTCCCACCCCACAGGCCAATGGTTTCGCCGCCAGCTCTGCTGTCTAAAATCGTGGATCACCATGGAAAGGTGCCATCATAGCCGTGCCGCAGATAGCTGAACCATCCAGTTCAAATCCGGGCTGCTCCTTCCTGATGCCTTCAATCTAATTCTTATCCTCCTCTTTGTTTTTAGGTCATTCAATGATTTCCTGATCTGAAGTGCTCAACGCAAGTCTTGACTGCCCGATAATCGATAGAATCATTTTAAGCAAGAACAGTATGAATATTGCCTGTCATCATTCCCCATATAAAGCATGCCAGCTCACGTGCTATAGCTACCGTTGCTTTGTTATGGTTCTTTCGATTGTGCAGCACAAGACGCATGTATCTCTTCCGGAGGCGTTCATTCGCTCTGTCCGCATATGCAATGACTTCAGGAGCGTTGCCTTCCTGCCGCTTCTTCAGTGCTTCACTTTTGCCAGATGATGCCCTTGAGAAAGATTGTGCACATTCGACAAGTAGTTTTCTCAAAAAGGTGTTTCCCTGTTTTGTTATTCCCGTCTGATTCTGATCATCGCTGCTGCTGAGTTCTCCTGCAACCAGGCCCAGAAATGCCGCAAAGTTCTTTGCTTTAACGAATCTGGTGAAATCTCCGATTTCCACAATCACAGCCAGAGCGGTAAGTACTTTCACTGACTTAAAGCAGATCAGCTTGTGAACTGCTTCCCGATATTTATCCGTTTCAGCAATTTCTTCAATGCGTTTGTTCATTTGCTCAATTCGATCAGAAACTGTTTCATATGACAGCAGGTAAGAATCCAGTGTTTCCTTATTGATCCCCTCCAGAGGAAGCTCCTTAAGCCATTTCAGATGTTTCTTTGTCCAGTAATTCCTGCCATCCGTAAATTTGTATCCATGCCTGGTGGTAAACGCACAGATCTGCTGTTTGATCACTCTGAGCTGCTTCTTGTGATCCTGCTGCATACGGATGAAATCACGTACTGATTCATCTTCTTCATCGGGGGTATAGACTTCGCTGTATTCATGATTCTTCAGCGATCTGGCAATCGCTTCGGCATCCCGCTTGTCTGTTTTCTTCCTGCGCCGTCTGTTTATTTCTGTTCCGGTAATCGAAGCAGGGGCAAGGATCTTTACGGTAAGACCCTTCTCCTCAAGATCACGCTTCAGTTTAAATCCAAGGCAGCCAGCTTCATATCCAACAACGATCTCTGTATCATTTCCAATCTTTTTCCTGATCCCCTTGCAGTAGTTTACGATGTTGGAAACAGAAGGGGAATAGGTATTTGTATTCACAGGTGCTGCTGATCCTTCAAGATAAGTCGAGAGAGTGTAGTTTGTAGTGTGTGCATCAATTCCAACGTATGCTATCATGTAAAGGCCTTCCTTTCTTGGATGAGGCAACTTCCCCATCTCTTTTTTAGCCAATAACAAGTTTGCGGGATGATCCTCGAACACACAAGTTAATGGAGGGCTTTTACATATTGTCTAACAAATATGATTCATTAGCTCACACGAAATATTACTGCGTATATCATGTCGTGTTCACTCCGAAGTATAGAAGAAAAGTAATTTATAATCAACTGCGCCCAGATATCCGGGATATCATAAAACTGCTGTGCAAATACAAAGGAGTGGAGATTCTGGAAGGGCATCTGATGCCCGACCACGTACATCTTCTTTTGAGTATCCCTCCAAAGTACTCTGTATCACAGATCATGGGATACATCAAAGGAAAGTCCTCGCTTGAAATATTTGATAAGCATGCGAACCTGAAATACAAATATGGGAACAGACATTTTTGGGCGGAAGGATACTATGTGAGCACAGTAGGGATCAATGAATCCACAATACGCAAATATATCCGTGAACAGGAAAGCGCAGATATCGCAAAAGATAAGTTAAGCGTAAAGGAATATGAAGATCCATTCGGAGAGGATAAAGAAAACAGAAAGCCGAATCCGAATCGGAAGACAACAGCGAAGTCATGAGTAAAAGAGCCCGTTTAACGGGCATGCGAGAGAGTTAAACTGCAATCGTGGCTTGAACATTGAAGATGCGAAAGCCAGCGCCTTAAGACGCTGGCTAGTAATAAAGCCTTATAGGCTTAGGACAAACCGCCCGTTTTACGGGCGGTCATGATTTTGTGGGCGAGAATATGCCGTATTGTTTCAGTATCGTACATTAGGAACTGTAATCTTTTTGCATCGGTAACAGTTTCTCTGCTGCCGGCATAATAACGCCGTATTTTTTTCATATAGGTATTGAGCTGTGGATTGATCTGCGCTTTTCTCTTTGTGGCAAGTTCACGGAAATACAGCAGGGACAGTGTCCACATGATTTCATAGCACGAATCTTCAATCCAGAAATCTGCTTTGTCAAAAGGCGGCTCGTACTGTTCCAGCAGTTTTGTGATTGCTTTTAAACCATCATCGGAAGACTGCCAGATATCTGTATAAATATAGTCAAACTGATCCAGATATTCTTTCTGCCAGACTTTGTATGCATCGCCCTGGATGATATGAACTGGTACGTGAGGTGGAAACTGCGGCAGCAAGTATTTGTTGAACATATCGATGACAGGCTGTGAGTACTCGATGACAGTGATGTCTTCTACCTTTGGATTTTGACAGGCCATAAACAGGAAATAGCCAATACCCAGGCCAAAAGTCAGTACTCTGCCATGTGCTTTGGCAGCACATGGATCGTTGGTGAAGGCTTCACTTGGTGCATCCATCATCCAGTCTTTATCATCCTGATACAGATACACAGCCTGAAAATCTCTGTCCATTGCCCTCAGCTTCATCCAGTCATTCAGGCATCTTTCCGGATCCTTCTGGATGCAGTCCGCATTGAACAGCTCATTGCCTGCAACCCATTCCTTTTCATAGCGGAAATGTGCATCTTTAATGCAGCTGAGTGAGACAGCCTGATGATAGGGTGTCTTCTCCCAGTCATCCGTATTCAGAAACAGGGAAGGGCATGGCTCTTTCTGAAACTCTGCAAAGCCAGCTTTCCTCAGCTTGTGGATCACATTTCTCTCATTTTTCTTTGTGACAGGCATACCGAGAAACTGATTTTTCTGGTCTGTTTCAATATTGTGCATGCATTTTGAGAGGAAAGCGTGCATTTTGTCATCGGCGATGATTTGCATGGCTTTATTGTATCAAAGTATAATGGTGCCCATGGAAAAGAAATTGAGAATACTGGTAGCCAATGATGATGGCATTGATGCACCGGGTCTGAGGGCTCTGGTGAAACGTCTGTCTTTGGATCATGATGTGTATGTGTGTGCACCGGATGGAGAACGCTCCAGCATGTCACATGCAGTGACGTACTGGCGGCTGAACAACGAAGCCCAAAGAAGAGAAGTGCCAGGTGCTAAGGAAGCCTGGGCCGTACATGGCACACCGGCAGACTGTGTCTTTTATGGTCTGAGTCTGTTCTGGAAGAACAAGATTGATGTGGTGATCTCCGGCATCAACCGGGGTGAAAACCTGAATGCGGATGTACTGTATTCCGGAACCGTCGGGGCAGCGGCGGAAGGGCTGATGCTTGGTGTGCCATCCATGGCTGTATCGCTTTGTTCGTTTACGTCGGATGACTTTGCGCCAACAGCAGATATTGCCGCAAAACTTCTGCCAAAATATATGCAGGATGAGAAACGTTTTTCCTATGTCTGCAATATCAATGTACCCGCCATCCCGTATGAAAAGATCAAGGGAATACGGGTGACACAGTTTGATCATTTCAAATCGTATACTAATAAATCGATCGATATGATCCATCAGGATGGCAGAATTCTGCTGCACTGTCAGCAGGATCCACCCACATATCCCCAGGCACCGTTGGAAGATGGCGACCGCAACGTGGTGGAGCAGGGCTATGTTTCAGTGACACCAATTGGCACCGACATGGTCACACATGACATTCTGCATGATCTGTATTTGTGGAATGACTTCTCTCTATGAGAAGGAAGATGCTATAATCTTAAGCACTTGAGGGAGTAACGGGCCCGTTTATGGGCAGCCAGGCAACATATCCGGTCTATTGACCTGTCTGGTTTTAAATCGTGAGACTCATGTATGGCTGTCATACATGGGCCGTTTGTTTGGCAAGTATGACTGCGGTCATGCTTTTTCTTTGGCATGACACAGAAGGGAAAAGGAGAAACTATGGTACTGGCACTGATTCTGTTTATCATCATGTATGTATTCTTTCTGATGCCCAAGACCCAGGAATACCGGTGGCTGACAGCACTGATCTTCGCAGCCATCTTCGTTCTGCTTGGCATCATGCCTCTGAACAAGGTCATGTCCTCTGTCAACTGGAACATTATCCTGATGCTGGCAGGAACAATGATTGTTGTGGAATTGTTTATTGAAAGCAAAATGCCAATGCGCATGGCAGAACGGCTGCTGCACAAGCTGCCAAGCGTACAGTGGGCGATTGTTGCTCTGGCAATGTTTGCCGGTGTGGTATCTGCCTTTGTCGACAATGTCGCAACGGTATTAATGGTGGCACCAATCGGCCTTGCCGTCGCAAAGAAGCTCGATATCAATCCGGTTCCGATCATCATTTCCATTGCTGTTTCCAGCAACCTGCAGGGTGCTGCTACCTTGGTCGGTGATACAACATCCATCCTGCTGGGCGGCTATGCCAACATGTCCTTCAATGACTTCTTCTGGTTTCAGGGCAGACCTGGTATCTGCCTGTCGGTAGAACTCGGTGCCCTGATGACGGTGCCGGTACTGCTCTGGCTGTTCCGCAAGAACAAGGGTGCTATTGATGTGGAAGTGGAAACAAAAGTCACGGACTATGTGCCAAGCTTCCTGATGATCGGCGTGGTTGCCGGACTGATCATTGCCTCCCAGTTTGAAAACAAACCGGAGCTGACCAATGGCTACATCTGCATGGCTTTTGCGGCTGCAGGTATGATCTATGAGTGGATTCATGGTGAAAACTTTGACTATAAATCTGTATTGGCACAGGTGGATGTCAAGACACTGCTGCTGTTGATCGGTCTGTTCATCGTCATTGGCGGCATTACCGAAGCTGGCGTCATTGATGCTATTGCTAAAGTCTTCGTCAAGATCGGCGGCCGTTCCGTCTTCGGCATGTATACGCTGATTGTGTTTGCCTCGGTTGTCATTTCTGCCTTTGTCGACAACATCCCGTATGTTGCCACGATGCTGCCGGTGGTGCAGGGCATTGCGGCCTCCATGGGCATTGCTCCATATGTGCTCTATTATGGATTGCTGATTGGTGCAACTCTTGGCGGCAACCTGACACCGGTTGGTGCCTCTGCCAATATTGCCGGCATCGGCATCCTGACCAAAGAGGGATATCATGTTTCAACAAGCGATTTCGTGAAGATCGGTGTTCCGTTTACACTGATCGCTGTGATCACGGGTTATCTTGCCAACTGGCTGATCTGGGGCGTCCTTTGAGAAATGATTCGTTTCGCCGTAATGGTGCTTTGAAAAGCACTGTTACGGTTTTTTGTTTGGAAAATGAAAGAAGTGCTTGCATTAAGACAGGGGGTTTGCTAATATAACTAAGCACTGTTTACGAGTGCTTGAAATTGCGCCGATAGCTCAACTGGATAGAGCATTTGACTACGAATCAAAAGGTTGCGGGTTCGACTCCTGTTCGGCGCACCATTTCGGGATGTAGCACAGCTTGGTAGTGCACTTGATTTGGGATCAAGGGGTCACAGGTTCAAATCCTGCCATCCCGACCATATTTCTGGCGAGGTAGCTCAGTTGGCTAGAGCAATCGGTTCATACCCGGAAGATCGTGAGTTCGAGTCTCACCCTCGCTACCATTGCATTGCCAAGGCTGATTGGCATTTGGACCTTTAGCTCAGTTGGTCAGAGCCGTCGGCCCATAACCGACTGGTCGAAGGTTCGAGCCCTTCAAGGTCCATCTTCTGGAGGAATACCCAAGTGGTTGAAGGGTCCGGTCTTGAAAACCGGTAGGTCGGGAAACCGGCGCCAGGGTTCGAATCCCTGTTCCTCCGCTTTCCCAATCAGTATTGTGTGTTGCATTCCTATTATCGCGAGGTAGAGCAGCCTGGTAGCTCGTCGGGCCCATAACCCGGAGGTCGTTGGTTCAAATCCTTCCCTCGCAACCATTGGTCCTGTAGCTCAGTCGGTAGAGCACAGCACTGAAAATGCTGGTGTCGGCAGTTCGATTCTGCCTGGGACCACCGAAAAAACTCTTCTGTCAGTAGATGGAAGAGTTTTTTATTGCTTTATTTCAGCTGCAGGCGTCTACAATATGGGTAGAAGGGTGGGCAATTCTTATGAGTACACATCATTTTGATTACCGTAACTGGATCATGGAACAGAATACGCCGTGTGGAAGGGTTTCCAGAGTGGATGACAATCATTTTGAAATTGTCACTGCGTATGCGCTTGCACAGATCCAGTTCTATCAGGTTGAAAATGAGCCTGAGATCATTGAATTCCGCATTGAGAGAGTCAAGGATGGAGAAGTTGTCTTTTTCCTTCATTTTCATGCTGATCCTGAAGAACATTCCAAAGCATTGTTTGCGGAAATGGTGGAAGTACTTAAGGAGACTGGAAAGCATCATGAAACAAGAATTCTGCTGTGCTGCACAGCTGGCCTGACGACGAGCTATTTTGCCATGGGGCTGAATGAAGCTGCCCATGCATTGAAGCTTGACTGGACGTTTGAGGCAGTCAGTGTCAGCGATGTATATGCCAGAGGCATGCAGTTTGACTGTGTGCTGGTGGCACCACAGATTGGTTTCCAGCAGAAAAAGATTGCGGATGTGCTGAAGGATATTCCGGTGCTGACGATTCCTGCCCAGGTATTCGGTGCCTATGATGCCGGTGCCTGCATTACATTTGTGCAGGAAGGAATAAAGCAGTTTCATGCATCTCTGGAAGAACGTGCCCGCAGGCATATTCTTCACCATAGTGATAATGATCATGTCATTCTTTCTATTGCGGTGCTGCCAGATGTGCGGCGCACACTGATCCGCAGCCGCCTGTATGATCACGGCAGAGTGACAGACAGCAGTGAAGCGATTAAGCCTGTCTTCTACCTTGATGATCTGTTTGATGTGATTGAAACAAGCCTGTGTGCTTCAGAAGGTATTAAGCCTGAAATGATTGGGATTGCCATACCGGGCATTATTCATGGCGGGACAATGGATCTGCCTCCGTCCAATTCTATTGATCTGACAAAGTATGGGAATCATTTTGCAATTGAGCAGTTTTTCCGGGATCGATATCATCTTCCTGTTTACATTTTTAACAATGTCAATGCGGCTGCTCTTGGCTGGTACAGCGCCCAGGATACGTATCAGAATATTGTCTTTCACTCGCAGCCTTATGGCTGGAAAATGGGCGGGGAAGGCATTATTGTCAATGGCCGTCTGCTGTCGGGAAAAAACAGTTCTGCCGGTGAGGTGAAATATATCGTACCTTTGTTTTCCGGCCTGGATGATGTAGGAAGCGCCGTGTGCACGCCGGATCAGATGGTGCGCGTGGTTGCCCGGGATATTGTCGGGGCAGTGACGTATCTGGATCCGCAGGTGATTTGCCTGCGCAGTGATATGACGCCTTATCCGGAGGAAATCAGGAAAGAATTGGAAAAGTTTCTGCCGGAGAGTCATATTCCGCAGCTGATCAAAATTGAGAATATGGATGAATTTGTGATGCTTGGCACTATGATTCTCTGTCTGCTGCAGCAGACAGAGGCATGAAGCCTTTGTGAATTGCATCAAAGGGGATATAATGAACAGCATGTCTGAACAGAAAAAATTTCCGACAAGAGGCAAGATGCTTGCCTTTTTTGCCGAAGGGTCCAAAAAGTGGTTTGTTTTAGCAGCGGTATCTGCGGTTGCCATGCAGGCAGTGTCTTTGATCAATCCAAAGATCATCAGCTTTACCGTAGACGCATTGATCGATGATACAGCTGTAAAGATGTCCGGCATCACGTCTGCTCTAGTCAATTGGGCAGGAGGACTTTCCTATCTGCGCGGCCATCTCTGGCTGGTCGGCCTTGCCGTGTGCTTTGTTGCCATTGTCAATGCGCTGATCAGTTATCTTTTCCGGGCTGCCAATGCCCATGGTGCAGAGTCCCTGGTACGCCATATGCGCAATACCCTCTATGAGCATTTGCTGAATCTGCCATTTTCCTGGTATTCCGAAAACCATACCGGAGATATCATCCAGCGCTGCACAAGTGATGTGGAAACAGTGAAGGTGTTTTTATCAGAGCAGCTGACATCTTTGCTGCGGATAATTGTCATGATCACACTGTCACTGTTCTTCATGGCATCGATTCATCTGCGCCTGATGCTTGTCTCTGCTGTCTTCATTCCCATCATCATTGGCTACAGCTATTACTTTCATGCCCGGATCGGCGGTGCCTTTCTCAATGCGGATCAGGAAGAAGGAAAGCTTTCCGATATTGCCCAGGAGAATCTGACCGGGGTAAGAGTAGTGCGGGCTTTCGGACGTGAATCGTATGAACAGCAGCGCTTTCACACCCAGAATGAGAAGTATACGAATATGTGGGTGCGCATGATGAAGCTGCTGACCCAGTTCTGGATGACTGGCGATCTGATCTCCGGTCTGCAGGTTCTGGCGGTCATGGGATTTGGATGCTATTTTACGGTATCCGGACAGATGAGCGCGGGCAATTATATTGCGTTTGTCTCTTATAATGCGATGCTTTCAAATCCGGTCAGAATGCTGGGAAGAGTCATTGCAAACATGTCAAAGGCGGGTGTTTCGATTGACCGCCTGGCCCAGATTATGAATGCGCCGGAGGAAGGGGATGATCCAGAGGATACCGATGCGGATATGAGCGGTGATATTGTCTTTGATCATGTGTCTTTTGCGTATGAAAATGCCGGTGCAGAAGTTCTGAATGATGTTTCCCTGACGATCAGAAAGGGGACAACTGTTGGCATTCTGGGTGGCACTGGCAGCGGCAAATCAACGCTTGTCTGCCTGCTAAACCGTCTGTACGATGTGCCTCAGGGATGCGGGAAGATTACTGTTTCAGGACAGGATATCCGTCATATCAGACGGCGCTCTTTGCGCAGACAGATCGGCATGGTGCTGCAGGAACCGTATCTGTTTTCGCGTTCTCTGTCAGATAATATCCGCATTGCAAGGCCGGCATCCTCCATGCAGGATGTCATGATGGCAGCCCGGGAAGCAAGTCTTGATGAGGCCGTGCAGCACTTTGACCGCGGCTATGACACGTATGTTGGTGAGCGCGGCGTGACACTGTCCGGGGGCCAGAAGCAGCGCACTGCCATTGCTCAGATGCTCATCAGAAAACCACCGCTGATGATCTTTGATGATTCGCTTTCGGCGGTGGATGCTGAAACCGACGCAAAGATCCGGGCTGCCCTGTCACGCAATACCAAAGGCAGCACCGTCATCCTTGTCGCCCACCGTATCACGACCCTGATGCAGGCCGATGACATCATCGTCATGGACCATGGCCGCATCGCGGAAGAAGGTTCCCATCAGGAACTGATCGCAAAAGATGGCATCTACAAGAAGATCTATGATCTGCAGATGCAGCAGGAGTGAATCATGGAAGAAAAGACAGAAAAGAAAACAAAGATCCTGCCATGGTTCGGACTCGTCCGTCTGTGGCCGTATATCCGCCAGTTCAAGGCGGAAATCATCGTGACAATGGTTCTGACCATTGCTGCTACGGCAATTGACGCCGCCTGGCCGTTATTCAACCGCTATGCCCTGAATCACTTCATCGGTGAAAAGACCATGGATACGCTGTGGTACTTTGTGGCAGCCTATGTCGTCTTACTGCTGTTTCAGATCCTTTTGAACTTTATTTCGATCTACCATACCGGCCGCATTGAGATGACCGTTGACCGTGATCTGCGCAATGATGCCTTCACGCATCTGCAGACACTGTCTTTCTCCTTTTTCAACCAGAACAATGTAGGCTATCTCCATGCCAGGGTAATGAGCGATACCGGCAAAATCGGTGAAATGGTAGCCTGGCGGTTGATGGATCTGGCATGGAATGGCAGCTACCTGATCTTTATCTTTGCAGTCATGTTCAGAATTCAGGCAAAACTCGCTCTGATGGTCATTGTGATCGTACCGCTGGCGGTGATTGCCATTGCCTGGTTTCAGAAACATCTGCTGGCTGGCAACCGGAAGATCCGTGAGCTCAACTCCACCATTACCAGCGACTTCAACGAAGGCATTACCGGTGCCCGTTCCATCAAGACACTGGTCATTGAAGACCTGATGAATGATGATTTCCAGAAAGATACGGATCACATGTTCACCCAGAGTGTCCATACAGCCAGATACAGTGCGGCTTTGATTTCACTGTTAACAATGATGAGCTCACTGGTGCTGGCGGTTGTACTGACCAAGGGCGGTCAGCTGACCAGCAGCGGACTGATCATGCTGGGCACATTGTCGGTATTCATGTCTTATGCGTTAAACATGGTAGAACCGGTGCAGATGATCATTGAAACCATCTCTGCTTTGATCTCCATTCAGGTCAATATTGAGCGTTTTGTCAATCTCATGGAGACAAAGTCGGATGTTGCCGACAGTCCGGAAGTCATTGCAAAGTATGGCGATACGTTTCATCCGAAGAAGGAAAACTGGGAACCGCTGTATGGCGATGTTGAATTCAAGGATGTCTCATTCCGCTATCCTGATGGTACTGAATGGATTCTGCAGCACTTCAATCTGAAGGTGCCGCAGGGAACCAATGTTGCGATTGTAGGTGAAACCGGTGCCGGCAAATCCACGCTCGTGAATCTTGTCTGCCGCTTCTATGAGCCGACTGAAGGACAGGTTCTGATTGATGGACGGGATGCCAGAGAGCGTTCTCAGCTCTGGCTGCATGCCAATATCGGTTATGTTCTCCAGCAGCCACATCTGTTCTCCGGATCTATCCGTGACAATTTGCGCTATGGAAAGCCTGACGCTTCTGATGAAGAGATCTGGAAAGCACTGGAGGCAGTGGATGCAGCAGATGTTGTCAGACGCATGGAAAAAGGACTGGACAGCGATGTCGGCGAAGGTGGAGATCTGCTTTCCGTAGGTGAAAAACAATTGCTTTCATTTGCCAGAGCATTGCTGTGCAATCCAAGAATCCTGGTGTTGGATGAAGCAACTTCCTCCATTGATACGGTCACAGAGAAAAAGATTCAGAATGCAGTATCGAAAATCATCCAGGGAAGAACATCCTTTATGATTGCACATCGTTTGTCCACAGTTGTGGATGCGGATGTCATCCTTGCCGTAAAAGATGGAAAGATTGTTGAAAGAGGCACACATAAACAGCTGATGGCAGAAAAGGGCTATTACTATGAGCTGTATACCCGGCAGTTTGCCAGCATGGCTGCAGATCTCATCTGATGCAGAAAAGTCAGAAATAAATATTACTGTCTGATCAATGAAGACGAAAAAGCTGAGGATTACTGTATCTCCTCAGCTTTTCTGATGGTTTCTTCCATCGCCGCTCTGATCACTTCGGACTGGGAAACGCAAAGCTTCTTGCAGGCGGCTTTGAACTCTTCAGTGAATTCTTTCTTGTACTGCACATTGATGCGCCCCATGTTCTTCTTTGCCTAATCGTTGATGTATTTTGACTGATTGAATTCTCCGGATGCTTTTTTAGGCATGAAAAAAAGCCCTCTTCCGAGGACTTCTTTATGGTGCGGATAACAGAATTCGAATCTGCACGAGTCTCCCCACTGACACCTGAAATCAGCGCGTCTACCAGTTCCGCCATATCCGCATTGCTTCGCTATTATACGATAGCCCTGAATCAATGTCCAGCACTTTTTTCAAATTTCTTGTCAGAGATTTGTAAATCTTACTTTTGTGTTATCGGGAAAAGGCGTTGATCCTGCAGGATCTGCCGTGCTTTTTCGTCCTGTTTTTCATCATAGCCATGCATGGAATCACAATGTACAAGATATTTGTACAGATGCGGCATGGACATATCATCCAGAATTAGAAAACCGCTGTAATCCGGATGTTCCTGCAGATACTGCAGGATGAGTTCTTCCCGGGTTTTACCAATGACATCGGATGTCATGCCGGTGACTTTGACATTCTGATCCAGGCCGCCTTTGACCAGATAATCCTGGCAATAGGCAAGACCGGAATAACGCCATGAGGAAGAAATGATCAGATTGATATCATAGTCCAGACAGAGTGAGGATAATCTTTTCAGGCAGTCTTCATCTGAAAACTGGAAGGGGACATTCTGTTTGCTTAATTGCACTAGGTGTTCATATTGGGGTGAACCAGGTGGATAAAAGACATTGATGACACCGTCAAAGTCCAGGAAGGCATAAATCTTTGATCTCCCGTTTTGTCTGTTATGGGCAGCAGTTCTTTCACACTGATGCAAGGCATGCATCAGCTTCAGGGTATCTATGCTTTCCATGTCAGTATATGCACCAGGCGCTGCTTTTGTTCCTGCCAGTCAAATTCTTCCATGACACCCTTGTTTTTGACAAAGCGCAGGGTGAGATCACGCGCAAACATGACGGCATTGCGCAGATCCGAACCACTTGCCATCGCAGCAGCAAATGCCGCCGCACATGTATCGAGCTGTTCCTGGTTCCAGGATGCCATCTCATCCTCATCCGGTGTGCGCAGCTGCTGGCTGCCATCCTCCACATACAGGCCTTCTTTTCCGGTATAGACAATCACTGGGGCATCTGTTTCTTTCTGCAGCAATTTTGCGGCTTTGGCAATATCACTGCCTGTGCCTGCCCATGCCAGAAGATCTGTTGCCGGCAGAAATACCATCGGCTTCATGCCCAGGACCGATGCCAGAATATCTTTGTCCATCTTGTCTAAGCCAGCCGAGGCATTCAAGAAGACAGGACATTCCAGCCAGCTCAGTGTTTCCAGCATGGTGTCCGCATCCGGCCCGCTTAACAGATCATCTGCCAGCACCAGACTGTTGTAATCTTTGCCATCTTCATAGGCCATCCAGTCTTCATCAAAACTGTATTCCGCCCCGGGCACATCCATTTCTGCCTGTCTGCCCTGATCATCAATCAGATGATAGGTGCAGCCCTGAATGTCATCGCTCTCATGCATCAGCGGCAGTTGTTCTTTCTCTGCCATCTGCTTTACCGCATCGCCATAGACACCGTTGCCGGCACATGCCAGCAGTTCATAGGGCAGATGCAGGCCGTTCCATACCCGGCCCATATACGTGCCTGCCCCGCCAAGATGCTGGCTTAAAGAAACAGGTTCAATATCCTCATTTCCTTTTGGCAGCTGATGAACGTGGCCGCGCAGATCACATGTCACAGCTGCCGCCGCAAGTATTTTCTTCATATGATTCCTCCGTGTTCATTATAGCAGTTTCATTCTTTCTCCAAGGTGTGCGGCTTTTCTTTCTGCGGTTTCAACGTATAATAGGACTGCAAGATCTGATGGCAAAGAGAAATCTGCGTCAGAAGAGATAGAATCCAGCAAGCAATGGCTCTTCTGCCTCTTTGGCATGCAGAAGAGCCTTTTCAGACTTGAGATGGGAGAGTAGAAATGAAACTCATGAAACGGATTTGCAGCATCGTACTGGCAGTGACGATGCTGGCTGGCTGCGGAACAGCCAGTACTGCCAAGACAACGGCAAGTGCCTCTGCCAGTGCTTCTGCTTCCGCAATTCCTGCTGAAGTAACCATCACTGACCATGCGGACCGTACGGTTACGGTGCCAACGGATCCTGAGAAAGTAGCGATCCTTGATATTTATCCGCTGCCTTCTCTGCTGACTGTGTACCTGAACAGTGCAGATTCCATTGTTGCCATGGAGCCGGTATCCATGAATGCGGCCAAGGCGGGCATTCTCAGCCAGCTGTATCCGGATATTCTCAACGTGAACACGGATATCATGAATGGTGATGATGTCAACATGGAAGCTCTTGCGGCTCTGCAGCCGGATGTTGTCTTCTACAACGCTGCCAAAAAGGATGAAGCACAGCAGCTCGAAGATGCGGGTCTGACCGCTGTAGGCATCTCTGCTACCAAGTTCAGCTATGATGCCATCAAGACCTATCAGGAATGGATGTCTCTGCTGGATCAGATTTATCCGGATTATGCCGGCAAGCGCGGCACGCAGGCAGGCGATTATGCCAGCCAGGTCTACAATGATGTCCAGGACAAGGTCAAGGATGTCACCGACAAGCAGAAAGTTCTGTTCCTGTACCAGTATGACGATACAGCCATGGTGACTTCATCTTCCAAGTTCTTCGGCCAGTGGTGGTGTGATGCCGTTGGGGCCGCCAACGTTGCCCAGGATGTACCGGCAGATAATATGAATGCCAAGATCACGATGGAACAGGTCTATGAATGGAACCCGGATGTCATCATCATCACCAACTTCACCAAGACAACACCGGATGATCTGTATAACAATGCGGTTGGTTCTGATGACTGGTCCAGTGTCAAGGCTGTCCAGGACAAGCGCGTCTACAAGATGCCGCTCGGCGTTTACCGCACCTATACGCCTGGTATTGATACACCATTGACACTGGAATGGCTTGCCCAGGCTGTCTATCCGGATCTGTTCTCTGATGTGGATGTGGCTTCTGATGTCAGGGATTACTACAACAAGCTGTTTGGCGTGACACTGACAGACGATCAGATTTCTGCCATGTACACACCGAACCGTGACGCCGGCAGCTGGAACTGATGCTGAAACAGGACGGAAGGAAAACGTATCCGTGGATCATGGCAGCTGGTATTGTGCTACTGGTGATCTGTACCTGCATCGCTCTTGGCACCGGTCAGTACCATGTTCCCATCAAGGATGTGATTTCCATTCTGATGGGACATGGTTCGCAGCTTGCCAATGCCGAAAAGGTGATCCTGAACCTGCGCCTGCCCAGAATCTTCTTCAGCATGCTGGCAGGGGCAGGCCTGGGGGCATCCGGTGCTGCCTTCCAGTCCCTGTTTGCCAATCCCCTTGCCACGCCTGATACATTAGGCACCGCGTCCGGTGCCAGCTTCGGTGCTGCCCTGGGCATTCTGCTTGGAATGAACAGCGCCGGCATCGAAATGCTGGCGATGCTGGCAGGCATTGGCGCAGTTCTACTTGTCTTCCTTGTCGGCCGCTCCAGAAACAATACCGGCAGCACCATGATCATGGTTGTTCTGGCAGGCCTGGTGATCTCCTCACTGTTCAATGCCATGGTATCCTTTGTCAAATACATCGCCGATCCAAACGATGTACTGCCATCGATTACCTTCTGGCTGATGGGCAGCTTCTCCGGGATCACGGTCCGCTCACTCAGGCTGCTTTCACCAATCCTTGCATCTGGAACAATTCTGCTGTTTCTGATGCGAAACCGCCTGAACACACTGTCTCTGCCTGAAGAAGAGGCAAGAAGCCTTGGGATCAATCTGCCATTGACAAGAGGACTTGTTATTCTGGCTTCAGCCGGTGTTACTGCCGGCATTGTGGCAGGATGCGGACTGATCGGATGGGTAGGACTTTTGATACCGCACATGTGCCGGATGCTGTTTGGCAACAACAATGCCCGCATGATTCCAGGCTCGATTGTCTTTGGTGCCTTGTTCATGTTAATCACAGATACCGTGGCACGCACACTGACTGCTGCTGAAATTCCGGTCTCGATCCTGACCAGCCTGATCGGGGCACCGCTGTTCATCTTCCTGCTGAAAAAGACAGGAGGCATTGCCTCATGAAACTGATGATCAAAGATGGCAGTTTTGCCTATGAAAAGGATCATCCGATCCTGCGGAATATTCATTTCTCTGCAGAATCAAGACAGATTGTATCGATTCTCGGCCCTAATGGCGCTGGCAAGACGACGCTGCTGAAATGCATCCTGGGATTTCTGAAATGGCAGGGAAAGGTTCTGCTGGATGACAAACCGGCAGATCAGCTGCATGCCAGGCAGTTCTGGCAGACCTTTGCCTATGTGCCGCAGGCACACAGCCAGGCGTTTCCTTATACGGTCAAAGAAACTGTTCTGCTGGGCCGCAGCATGTATCTTGGCATGTTTGCTTCACCAGGGAAAACAGATGAAGCAGAGGCAGAAAAAGCCATGGAAATGGCCGGCATTACGCATCTTGTCGGCAAATCCTGCGGACAGATCAGCGGCGGAGAACTGCAGCTGGTGCTGATTGCCAGAGCATTGGCGGCCAATCCGAAGATCCTTGTTCTGGATGAACCGGAAACCGGCCTGGATCTGAGCAACCAGCTTGTCATCATGCGGCTGCTGCAGAAGCTTGCCCATGAGAAGGGATTGCTGATCGTGTTCAATACGCACTATCCTGACCATGCTTTGTCTATCAGTGATCAGACACTGCTGCTGCATAAGGATGGCAGAGCGCTCTATGGCCCCGTGGGAGAAATCCTGACGAAGGAAAACATGGAAGAAGCTTTTGGCGTCAGGGTTGTGATCGCCCATGCATCACAGGACGGCAAAGAGTATCAGGCCATGATTCCAACTAATATCAGATGACAGTACACAGATGGGAAAAATTTCCTGTCTGTGTTTTTTTCTTCAGGGAATCTGCGTCATTGCCGCCTATAGAGAAGCAGGAGGCGAATATGAACAGAAGTGAGATCAATCAGGCGTATGTAGCCAACAAGGTAAAGGATTTCAAGCGGCAGGCGGCATCCTATGACATCTGCCGGAAGTGGGTGCAGCAGCTGGAGAAAAGATATCCGTGGCTGTGCGGGGATCAGGTGCAGGATGCAGGCTATCAGCACGGAAAAGCACAGGCTGAAATCTGGCGGCAGTATATGTATCTGCGCCGGCAGATGTCCAAGGTGGAACAGGTGCTGGATGGCATTGAGAAAAAACATGGCCTGATTGCCAGGCAGATTGTTTTTCTGCAGTATGTGGAAAGGGAAAAGCAGAAGGTGCTGTCGGAAGAATACGGCATCTGTCTGCGGACGATGCAGCGCAGTATTCATACGTGGATGGAGGATGCCTTTGCATATGAGGCAGAATGAGGCAAACAGACAGTTCCGCAAGGCAGTGCAGCGCTATCGGGATGCTGTGCAGAGAGTTCATATTCTGCAGCAGCAGAAAAAAGAAATTGCCTACCGGGCCAACGGTGTGCATGCGGTGCGGTTTGAACGCCAGGGTTCCAGAACGTATGATCCGCTGCTGTGGATTGAGAAAAATGCGGTTAATCAGCAGAAGATTTCGGAATGCATGCGGCAGATGGATACCTTTGAAAGCATGATGTCCATGATTGATGCATCCGCTGCCTGTCTGCTGTGGCAGGTATACATCGATCACAGGACATGGAAACAGGCCGCTGAAAATCTGGGCATGAGCAGGGATGCGGCCTTCCGCCGCTGTTACCGCAGCATTGTTTACCTGTTTGAACAGGGCATGCTGAAAGCAGAAGAACTGCCAGTTGGCATTGACAGTTAAAAAGAGTAAACTTCTTTGTATCAGCACTGCTGAAATTAGAGAGGAGATCTGTTTCGTGGAAGGAAACAGGAATCATGTCAATGAAATCAATCAGTGAAAGTGCACTTGCATCCATGCGTCATGCGTACACAGAAAACGATAAGGCAAGAGTTGTCAGAAATGCCCTTGTCAAGAATGATGTCAGCACCATCAGCCGCGTTTTTGAGGCTGAAAATGCCAATCCCAATATCTTTTCCGTCGATCTGAAGACCATGCCGGTAACCAACCAGCTGCAGTCCGGACGCTGCTGGATTTTCTCGGCAATGAATGTTCTGCGTGAAAAGATCGGCCATAAGTATGACATCAAGGAGTTTGAACTGTCCCAGAACTTCATCGCTTTCTATGACAAGCTGGAAAAAGCCAACTGGTTCATGGGCTGCGTGGAGAATGAACTGGACAGTGATCTCAACAGTCCGGAACTTCGTTATCTTCTGGATTTTGCCGTGGGTGACGGCGGTCAGTGGAACATGCTTGTGTCCATTGTCAGAAAGTATGGACTCTGCCCGAAGGAGGCGATGAAGGAGACGTATTCTTCTTCCCATACAAGAAATGTGAATGGCATTCTCAACCAGCGTCTGCGCAGATTTGCGGCTGATGCCAGAAGGGCAGCCGCAGACGGTGACAGGGACAAGGTGAATGCCCTGCATGAACAGGCACTTTCTGAGATCTATGGCCTGCTGGCAGACTGCTTTGGCTTACCGCCGAAGGAATTCACGTTTGCCTATCGTGACAGCAAGGATGAATATCATGTCAGCTACCATGTCACGCCGCTTCAGTTCTATCAGAAGTATCTCAGCGAAGATCTGGAAGACTTCATCAGTGTGATCAATGGACCGACTGCTGACAAGCCATACCATCATGTCTATACTGTCAAGTATCTTGGCAACGTCGCAGACGGCAGCCCGGTCAGACTGCTGAATGTGCCGATGGATGAACTCAAGCAGGGCATCATCGATATGCTGGAAGACGGCCAGCCGGTATGGTTTGGCTGTGACTGCGGTAAAGATGGCGACCGTGAAAGCGGCCTCTGGGATGACAGGCAGTATGACTATGCCAATACTTTTGACATGAACCTCGATATGAGCAAGGAAGATATGCTGGACTACAGACAGAGTGCCATGAACCATGCCATGGTCATCACCGGTGTCAATCTGGATGAAAACGGCCAGCCGGACAGATGGAAGATTGAAAACTCCTGGGGTGATAAGACAGCCAACAAAGGATACTTCATTGCCAGTGATTCCTGGTTTGACAAGTATGTTTATGTGGCAGCCATTGAAAAGAAATACCTCTCCAAGGAAAATCAGGAAGCACTGAAGGAAGAACCTGTGGTTCTTTCCCCATGGGATCCATTTGGAACACTCGCTGATTAACAGCGAACCCTGCACAAAGCAGGGTTTTCTTTTTCTCTTTCTGCAGATAAAATGAGATACCGCGAGGATTATGATATGAAAATTGGAGTTATTTCACTTGGCTGTGCCAAGAATCTGGTGGATACAGAGAATCTGCTGGGCATGCTGAAGTTTTCTCATCAGGAGATTACGACAAGCTATGAAGAGGCAGATGCCATCATCATCAATACATGCGGCTTTATTGAAAGTGCCAAGACAGAAGCCATTGATACCATTCTGGAAATGGCCGATCTCAAGCAGAGACATCTGCAGAAACTGATCGTGATGGGATGCCTTGCCAAACGCTACAAGCCGCAGTTGGAGAAGGAGCTGCCGGAAGTGGATCGTGTCATCTCCATCGATGAATATCCATCTCTGGGCTCGATTCTGACCCAGACACTCGGTGTTCCGATTGCCAATAATTACGGCCTGGTGCCCCGGGTACTGTCAGGCAAGCCATGGATGGCCTACCTGCAGATTGCGGATGGCTGTGACAACCAGTGTGCCTTCTGTGCCATTCCCGGCATCCGCGGCAGACTGCACAGCCGCCCCATGGAAGACATCCTTTCCGAGGCAGAGAGGCTTGCTGCCAATGGCGTCAAGGAGATCACCCTGGTTGCCCAGGATTGTTCCCGCTATGGCTATGACTTTGACCATCAGCTCCATCTGCCTGAGCTGTTGCAGCAGCTGGATGCCATTGAAGGCATTCACTGGATCCGCATGCTGTATCTCTACCCGGATGAAATCCCAGATCATCTGATTGATGTCATGAAGCAGTGCCGTCACATCGTGCCATACTTCGATATTCCCAGCCAGTCCGGCTCAGACCATGTCCTGCACGCTATGCGCCGCAAGACAAGCAGACAGAAGATTCTGGATCTGACCCATAATCTGCGGGAAGCATTCCCGCATGCCATTCTGCGCACAACGCTGATCTCCGGCTTCCCGGGTGAAACCGAAGCAGATCACCAGGAGACACTGGACATGATCCGGCAGGTGCGTTTTGACCGCCTTGGCGTCTTTACGTTCTCGCAGGAAGAAAATACACCGGCTGCCCTGATGGTGGATGATGTGCCCCAGGAGGAAAAGATGCGCCGCCGCCAGGAGATTCTGGATGCACAGGAAGAAATCGGCAGGGCACTGCTGACGGAACGGATTGGCCGTACTGTAGAAGTGCTGGTGGAAAGAAAAGATCCTTTAACTGGCATGTACCTGGGACGCAGTGAAGAATTTGCCCCGGACAATGTGGATGGCACGATTCGTTTCCGCTCTGCGAAAGAATATGTGCCAGGTGCATTTGTTATGGTAAAATTAACAAGAGTAAGCGGACAGAATCTCATTGGAGAAGAAGCCGCATAATACGGGAGGAAATATCATGAAAACCTATATCGGTATTGATCTTGGCGGAACCAATGTCAGAGTTGCCAGGGTTGATGAAACTGGCAAGGTGCTGGCTCAGGTAAAGGGACCGTCCTATGGTCAGGAAGGTCCGGCCAAGGTTATGGCAAATCTGGAAGAAATGGTTCGTGAAATTCCGGACTGGAATGAAGCAGAAGGCATTGGCGTCGGTGTACCAGGCCCGGTAGATACAAAAGCCGGATCCATGGTGCTGTCCACCAACCTGCCTGGCTTTGCCGGCTATCCATTCGCAAGTGAAATGCAGAAACAGTTCGGCATGCCTGCATTCCTTGACAACGATGCCAACGTTGCCGGTCTTGCTGAAGCACTTGTGGGTGCCGGCAAAGGCTACTCGACGGTCTTCTATCTGACCATGTCCACCGGCATTGGCGGTGCCTTGATCGTCAATGGCAGGACTGTCTCTGGCAAGCATGGCTTTGGCGGTGAAGTTGCCAACATCATCATTGACCGCGACCGTGAGAAGGTGAACTACCTCAATGCCGGTGCGGTTGAAAATGAATGCTCCGGCACAGCCATCACGCGCAAAGGCAGAGCTGTCTTTGGCAGCGATGCCATTCCGCATGCTGGTGCTGTGTTTGATCTGGCTGCCAGCGGCAATGAGAAGGCACAGGATATTGTGAAGACCATGGAAGAAGACATGGGCCAGTTCTTTGCAACGGTCGGCTGTGTCTGTGACCCGGATATCTATGTCCTGGGCGGCGGCATGATGAAGAGTGCTGACAAGTTCCTGCCGGGCATCATTGAGAACTACAAGAAGTTCTCTCATGAAGCACTGCGTGATACACCGTTTGTGATTTCCAAGCTGGATGAGCCTGGCATCATCGGTGCTGCGATGCTGCCAAAATCCGCAGGTTTATAATTCTCGATCCGATGATTGATGCAGCAGTCCCGTGTGGGTCTGCTGTTTTCATTTTTGTGGCATATACATCTGTGTGCTACAATAGCCGACGGGATTGACATGAATATTTACCATATTTCTGATGTGTTAAGATTTTTTGAAAATGTCCCATCTTGTTATAAAACTTTGATGCATCACAATCATTTAGTTTTTTCTTCCGCCATCTCATTGAGAACTTTCTGAAGTTCTTTCTCGTTATTAACTGAATAGATTCTGTCGCGCTTCCGCTCCCCAACCTTCATGCATGTGTAATGCTTTCCATATCTTTCAATGTAGATCTCTTCAGTGATCGCATCTTCATATACTGTAATACTCTGCTTCTGATTGAAGCGGACTACCTCTCCATCGCTTGTTACTGCTGTATACAGACTGTTTCCCATTGAGAATACGTTGTTCCTGATCTGCCTCGGATACTCAGCTCTGAAGATTTTCGAAGAGTTGAAGTCAGCGGGTATTGGACGGAACAGATCGTTCGGATCCTTCACCGGATATGAGAATTTCATATTCAGATAGAGCCGATATTTCCTGTTGAACCAGTCATTCAGAAGGTCATAGTTATGAGGAATCTTCCACCGAATCAAATCATTCGGGAGCCTCATCTGCGCGGTGCCGTTGTAGCGTTCCACACGTCCCTTTGCCTGGGAAGAATTGGCAAAGATCATCGTTACTCCCAGCTTATCCATCATTCTGGCAAACTGTGTCGGTGTACCTGCCTTAACGCTGCGAAACACTGAGAATTTATCCGAATACAGCGCTTCCGGAATACCGTAATTCTCCAGAACAAGCTTCATCATACGGGCATATCCGCGTGCACATTCTTCAGGCATGAAGTATCCTGCAAGCACTCTGGTACTGGCATCATCCACTGCAAGATGCAGTACATAGTCTCTTCCGTCATTGAACCAGTCGTAAGGAGTTCCATCAATCTGGACCAGTTCTCCCATATGTGCTCTTGGAGGCCTCGTTGAATGTGTGACGCGGGAGCCGTCCATTCTGATCGGTTTATCTGCAGGGGACTTCCATCCTTCTCTGACAAACAGTTCACGGAACCAGGATTTGCTGCGTTCCTTCAGTCCATACTTCACCACGTCAGCTTCCATATCCTTGTTTCTGATGACGTCTTCCAGATAGATATCCCTGAATTGTGCTATGGTGATAGACGGATACGTCTTCTTAAGTCCCTCAAGGTACCTGATCTCTTGGTCGGAGGCAGTGGTTGCCGGCTTTCTTCCGGTATTGCCGTGAGTTAGGATAGCAGACGTATCCTTTTCCTTTCTTTCGGCAGACAATCGTTCAATCTGCTTCCTGCTGTAACCGCATTGATCAGCTATCCACTGGCATGTAATCTTTGGGTTTGAATCCCTCTGCTGCAGTAATTCCAGAGCCTTGACTTTGTCTTTGATCTTCTTCATCTGGATCACCTCCAGATGAATGCATTAGTTCGGAAGAAACATGAAATCAATGGGACATTTTCATTTGATCACGTGTGGGACATTTTCATTTAACTATGACATACCATATTTCTGATGTAAAAAAATATGCCCGCTGTCCGCACCTCTTCCTGCGTGACCGGCAGGAAAGAAATCAGTCAGGTGCTGCGAAGACGGCATTCATTCCTTTTGTGCGCCTGGATATGCAGGTCAGCGATATCGCTGCCAGAAAACTCGGCATCCATGAAGAGAAAGCTTTTATCGGACAGAAGGGAGATGATCCATCTCTGGCACTTGCGGCCATGAAAGACCATGACTGGCTGATCAAGGCAAGATTTGTCTATGACCGTCTGCGGGTCAAAGCACCATTTCTGCACCGGAATGGGGATGGCTGGGATCTGTACTTTGTATACACGGGCCTGTATCCCATGGCAGATGATATGCTGTTCTATACAGCCATGGTCTGGGTATTGGAACATAACAACATTTCACTCAGGCAGATGTATGTCATCCATCTGAATCCTGACTATGTCCGCCATGGAGATCTGGATCCTGACAAACTGTTTATCATCAGTGACTGCTTTTATAATATCAGCCACAATCCAACCAAACCGGTTAAAGAACAGATTTATGCCCATGCGCGGGATCTGAAACCATTGCTGGACGGCATGGATGCCTGCACCTTTCAAACAGCGGGCGCTCCGGTACATACTTCCAAATGCAATGGCAGAACAAAGTGCCGCTACTATGACATCTGCTTTCCGCATGAAAAAGAAATTCCTGATCATTCCATCCTGACTTTGTCAGCTGCCAGGTATAAATACGACATGGAAAAAGAAGGCCGGATAAGGCTGCGGGATGCGGATGTGGAACGGATTGAAGGCACCCGTATGCAGTATGCCCAGATTCTTGCCGACAAGAACGGTGGTCTGTTTGTTGACAAGGCAGCCCTTTCCACATGGCTGTCACGCATCCATACACCTATTACATACCTTGACTTTGAATGGGAGCGTTTTGCCATTCCGCCCTATGAAGGCATGCGTCCTTATGATGTGCTGCCCTTTGAATACAGTGTCCATGTGCAGGATACCGATGGCAGCATCCGCCACAATGTCTTTCTTGGCATCCATGATGACAGAAAAGCGATGGTGGAGGGACTGCTGCAGGATATTCCACAGGAGGGAACCGTGCTTGCCTACAATGCGGATGCCGCCGAAAAGATCCGCCTGCAGGAACTTGCCCATGACTTTCCGCAATACGCAGATAGACTGCTGGACATTGCCGCAAGACTGGAAGATCTGCAGCTGCCATTTGTGACGGGAACGGTCTATGATGTGCGCATGGGCGGCCAGTGGTCTTTGAAAAAGATCATGGCTATGATGAACGATAAGAGCTACAACGATCTGGCAATCAATCAGGGCATGGAAGCTGTATCCCAATGGCGCCATCTGGATCATGAGGAACATGGTGCCAATGACCAGGACATCATTGACGGCCTGAAGAAATACTGCGGCATGGATTCCTATGCCATGATTGTGGTCTATCACTGGCTGAAAAAAATCGTGAAAGATGGATAGACAATTTCTGAAAATTGACGGCGGCAATGCAGGCATACTCTTTCCAAGAAAAGGCATGGCGGCTATAATAAAAGCAGAGAGGGAAATATCAAGATCATCATTAAAAGCCATGCGCACCGCTATACGTCAATAGACAGGAGGTGTCATATATGCGGTTTGAAATTATTGGTAAGAATGTTTCGGTAACCCCGGCGATGAGGGAACAGATCGAGAAGAAGCTTTCGACACTCGATAAGTATCTTCTGATTGATCCCAACACAATTGCAAGAGTCGTTGCAAGGGTGTATCCGAAGGGACAGAAAGTTGAGGTAACCATCCCGACAAAGGTTGGTATTCTGCGTACAGAAGTTGTGGATGATGACTTCTATGCAGCGGTTGACAGAGCGATTGACAAGCTGGAAGATCAGATCAGAAGGCAGAAGACGCGCCTGTCCAGACGCCACAAGGAAAACCTTGCTGTTGCGTTTGCCCAGGAGGATGAACAGAACGAAGAACAGCAGGAAGTACTCGTCAAGACAAAGGCTATCACAGCGGATGAAATGGATCTGGATGATGCTATTCTGCAGATGGAACTGTCCAACCATGATTTCTACATCTACACAGATGAGGAAACCGGCAAGATTTCCGTTGCCTACCGCCGCAATGATGGCAAGTATGGCCTCATTGAGGTAGATAACAGCAAATGAGTTTCTTCAGGAAGACGCATGCGTCTTCCTTTTTCTATGTCTTCTGGAAGTGGCGAAAGATGCTGCTCCAGAGATGGCGGAAGCCCTTTCTCTTTGCAAAAGCACGCTGATATCATCCCCTCAGGAGGTTATCAATGATGAATAGGAAAAACAATGGGGCATATCAAAACGGAGACGGCCATGGGTGAGAAAAAGCGGAAACCGGAGGCGGAAATCATGATGGCGTATCTTGCCCGCAATTACCGCCGTTCTTTGATGCGGCTTGATCTTTGCCGCATGGAAGGCATCAGTGAAAGCAGGCTGATCTATGAAGCGGATCATTCCTATGTCTGTCTGATTGAGCGTGCCCTGGCAGACTGCTCACCATCCACCCGGCAGATCATCAACGAGGAGTTTCTGCACAAGAAGGATAAAGACTGGTATCTTGGCTACTGGAGCAGAACGACATTCTACCGGAAACGGAAGGAGGCAATCGGCGAATTCCTGCATTGCCTTCATATTTGACGAGTGTTAATATTCTTGTATGGTATGGTCCATGTCACAACAGGCCGCATTGACAGAATTACTGATGCCATACAATCAGACAGACACTGCTGTTCATCCCGATACTACGTTTGCAGAACTGGGGATGGATAACTGCGATATGGTTGATTTCCTGCTTGATACAGAGGCAGAGTATGACATTATCATTCCGAATGGGGCGATGTTTTCCTGCACATGCGTGCAGGATGTGATGGATCTGATTGACCGATGCCTGAAGGAGGAGAAATCAAATGCTTAAAGGAATTGCTGCGTCGCAGGGAATTGCCGTTGCAAAAGCCTACAAATTGGTACAGCCGGTGCTGGGTATTCAGAAGAAGGATGCAGATCCGGAAGAAGAACTGAAGAAACTGGATGCGGCCTTCAAGAAGACCGTTGCAGACATTGAGCATATCAAGGAAGTTGCCAGCAAGCATCTCAAGGAAGAGGAACTGGCCATCTTTGATGCCCATCTGATGATGGCAAACGATCCGGATTTCCGTTCCATGATTGAAGACGAAATCAAGAACAACAAGGAAAATGCCGAGTTTGCTGCAAAGACGGTTTCCGATAACATGGTTGCCATGTTTGAAGCCATGGATGATGAGTACATGAAGGGCAGAGCTGCTGATATCAAGGATGTTTCCTTCCGTCTGCAGTGCAACCTGGCCGGCAAGGAGATCCCGAACCTGTCTACACTGGATCAGCCGGTCATCATCGTTGCGGAAGATCTGACCCCGAGTGATACCGGTTCTTTGAACAAGGAATTTGCCAAGGGCTTCGCTACTGAAGTGGGCGGCCGTACAAGCCACTCTGCCATCATGGCAAGATCTCTGGAAATTCCGGCAGTTGTCGGTGTCAAGGGCATTCTGGATTCCGTTCAGGATGGCGACACGATCATCCTGGATGCGTTAAAGGGTGAAGTCATTGTCAATCCGAGTGAGGATGTCATCGCTGCTTACAAGCAGAAGGCTGAAGATTTCCGCAGGGAAAAGGAAGCTCTGAAAGCCATGAAGGACAAGCCGTCTGTTTCCACCGATGGCCGCAAGGTTCTGCTGGTTGGCAACATTGGCTCACCGGCTGATGTAGAAGGTGTTCTCAACAATGGCGGCGAAGGCGTCGGTCTGTTCAGAACAGAATTCCTCTATATGAAGAGTGAAAACGACTTCCCGGATGAAGATACACAGTTTGCTGCATACAAGCAGGTTCTGGAAGGCATGAACGGCAAGCCGGTTGTGATCCGTACACTGGATATCGGCGGCGATAAGAAGCTGAAGTATTATACATTCCCGGCTGAAATGAATCCGTTCCTCGGTGTGCGTGCCATTCGTTTCTGCCTGCAGAGAAAGGTCATCTTCCGCACCCAGCTGCGCGCACTGCTCAGAGCCAGTGCCTTCGGTCATCTGTGCATCATGTTCCCGATGATTGCGACTGTCAATGAATTCAAGGAAGCAAGAGCACTCTATGACGAAGAAAGAGCAAAGCTCATCAATGAAGGCGTCAAGGTCGGCGATGATGTTGAAGTCGGCTGCATGATCGAGATCCCGGCTGCTGCTGTTCTGGCTGACCAGTTGGCCAAGTATGCTGATTTCTTCTCCATCGGCACAAACGACCTGATCCAGTACTCCATGGCTGCTGATCGTATGAGCCAGGCTGTCTCCTATCTGTACCAGCCGCTCAACCCGTCCATCCTGCGTCTTGTCAAGAACACCATCGACGGTGCCCACAAGCATGGCAAGTGGTGCGGTATGTGCGGTGAGATGGCAGGCGATGAGATCGCTGCACCGGTACTGCTCGGCCTTGGCCTGGATGAGTTCTCTATGAGTGCTACATCTATCCTGCGGGCAAGAAAGATGATCAACGCTCTCAGCTATGAAGAAATGAAGAAGATGGCTGCCCAGGCAGTAGAGCTGGATACCGCAGAAGAAGTAGAAGCACTTGTCAAAAAGACAATTGGAGCATAATTAAACAATGTGTTCAAAGACCACACTGGAAACGGTGTGGTTTTTTGATGTTAGAAAAGAAAAAGTTTCTGAAACTGTATTGACACATTGTCGTACAGTGTTACAATCTTTCAAAACTGAATACTGCAACAGCAGGATAGAGGCGCAGTCGGAAAAAGTAGGCTGGCACAAAGCGGTATGCGCAGTACCGGGTGTCTGACTGAAAGGAAAGACTGCCGAAGACAGAGCGGCGCACTCTGATCTGGGCATGCAGAGAACATCTGCATGACTGTCGCGTAAGCGGAGAACTATCGGATTATTGTAGTCCCTTCAAGTGGGAGAATGCGATGAATACCGGCTTGCGTTACTGCAAACCGGCATTTTTTATCCTCATTTGCAGCTTCGGCCAAAGGAGGATATCACGCATGAAAGAAACAGTATTCCGCGGTGCAGCCACCGCCATGATCACCCCGATGAGGGAAGACAGAAGTGTCGACTATGAAGCTATGGGCAGACTGATTGACTGGCAGATTGATCAGGGGATTGATGCACTGTTAATTGCCGGTACAAGTGGTGAAGGCTCCACGCTTTCCGATGAAGAACACAGAGAAGTACTCCAGTTTGCGGTAAATCAGGCAAGAGGCAGAGTTCCGATGATTGCCGGTACAGGTTCCAATGACACCGCCTATGCCTGCGATCTGACAAAGTATGCCTGCCAGATTGGCTATGATGCCTGCCTGGTGGTGACACCTTATTACAACAAGACAACCCAGCGGGGCCTCATCAGGATGTACAAGACCATCGCCGATGCCTCTACAAAGCCATTGATTCTCTACAATGTGCCAAGCCGCACCGGTATTTCTCTTGCCCCGGCAACCGTTGCTGAGCTATCCAGCTATCCGCACATTGATGCCATCAAGGAAGCTTCCGGCAATATCTCAGCCATTGCAGATATCGCTGCCTCCGTTACAGAAGGTTTCACGATCTACTCCGGCAATGATGACCAGATCATCCCGATCCTGAGCCTGGGCGGCCAGGGCGTCATTTCTGTCCTGTCCAACCTGCTGCCAAAGGAAACTTCTGCCATGGTGCATGCCTATCTGGAAGGCAATATCGAACAGGCAAGAAAGATGCAACTGCAGTATCTGCCGCTCATCCATGCCCTGTTCTGCGAGACCAATCCGATCCCCGTCAAGGCTGCTATGGCACTGCTTGGCTATGGCACCAATACCCTGCGCCTGCCGCTTGTAACAATGGAGACAGAACACGAAGCCCAGCTGAGAGCAAGAATGCAGGAGGTGGGCCTGTTATGAGAATCATTGTCAGCGGTGCAGCTGGCAGGATGGGACAGATTCTCATACAGCAGCTTGCACAGGAAGGGGAAGAACTTGCGGCAGCCGTATCACGAAGCTATCCGGATGATGTCAGCGCGCATCAATATGCCAGCTTTGCCGGCATGAAAGAAACTGGCGATGTTGTGATTGACTTTTCCCATCATTCCACTGTACAGGATTTTCTGCCCTGGTGCATTGCCCATCACGTACCGGCAGTGATTGCCACAACCGGCCATACGGCAATAGAAAAAGCAATGATTGCGGATGCAGCCAGGCAGATTCCCATCTTCTTTACTGGCAATACAAGTGTTGGGATCGCATTGTTAGCCAATATGGTCCGTGATGCCGTGAAGATGTTTCCGGATGCGGATGTAGAAATCGTGGAAATTCACCACCATGACAAGCAGGATGTACCATCCGGCACTGCCCTGATGCTGGCGGATGCCGTCAAAGAAGTACGGCCGGATGCCTGGTACAACATTGGCAGGCATGAAAATGGAAAGCGCGATCCCCATGAGATCGGCATTCACAGTCTGCGGATTGGCAATGAAACCGGCACCCATGAAGTACATATCCGCAATGGAGAAGAAGAACTTGTGTTATGCCATCATGCCTATGACCGCCGTCTGTTTGCCAAAGGCGCCCTGCAGGCTGCCAGATTCCTGGTTTCACAAAATGCCGGCCTGTATACGATGAAGGAGATGTTAGCAGGATGAATACAGAAGAAGTGATCCGCTTCATATCAGAAGCGAAGAAGAAAACACCGGTGCAGCTCTTTGTGAAAGAGAAAAATCCGATCGATTATGGCAATGCCAGAGTATATGGTGATACAGACAAGGTTGTTTTTGGCGACTGGGAAGAGCTGAAACCAATCCTGGAAGCGAACAAAGACAATATCCTTTCTCTGGAAGTGCTGGAAGACCGCCGGAATTCCGCGGTGCCATTACTGCAGGTCAGAGATCTGCATGCCCGGATTGAACCGGGGGCATTGATCCGTGATCATGTGGAAATCGGTGAAAATGCGGTCATCATGATGGGGGCAGTCATCAATATCGGGGCTGTTATCGGGTCTGGCACCATGATCGATATGAATGCCGTAGTCGGGGGCAGAGCCATTGTTGGCAGACAGTGCCATATTGGAGCCGGCGCCGTACTGGCAGGGGTGATTGAACCAGCCAGTGCCAAGCCGGTTACCATCCATGACCATGTGCTGGTTGGTGCCAATGCAGTTGTCATTGAAGGTGTGGAAGTCGGAGAAAATGCGGTTGTAGCAGCTGGTGCGGTTGTGATTGATGATGTACCGGCCAATGCCGTTGTGGCAGGCTGCCCGGCAAAGATCGTCAAGATGCGCGATGCCAAAACAGACAGTGCCACTGCACTGCAGGAAAGCCTGCGCAATCTATGAGCCTGACCTTCAATGCGAGACTCCATGATGTCGGCACCAGCCGCATCCGTGCCTTCAATACCCTGGCAAAACAGACACCGGGCTGTATCTCACTGACCATTGGAGAACCGGACTTTGATACACCAGAACCCATTTGTGATGCAGTGATTCATTCACTGCAAAACAAGGAGACACACTACTGTCCCAATGCCGGCAGTGATGAGCTTCGTGCAAAAGCGGCATCTTTTGAAAACGGCCGCCGCCATACCGCATACACAAAGGAAAATGTATGCATCACCATCGGTGCCTCCGAAGCCCTGTTTTCCTCTTTGTATACAATTCTGAACCCTGGTGATGAAGTCATCATTCCGCTGCCTGCCTATCCAGCCTATGTCAATATGGTCCATCTGTGCGGGGCAGTGCCAGTCTTTCTGGATCTGTCCACAGCAGATTTCCAGATGCGCAAAGAAATGCTTGAAAACGTCATCAGTGACAAAACAAAAGCAATCATCCTCAACTCACCCAACAATCCAACCGGCACCATCCTGAATGCAGAAAGCATCCAGGCAGTGCATGATGTGATGAAGACGCATCCCATGTATGCCTTGATCGATGCTGTCTATGAGCAGCTCAGTTTCCTTGACGAAGTGCCTTGCTTATTGTCATATCCTGACATTCTGGATCAGTGCATCCTTGTACAGAGCTTCTCCAAGCCCTATGCCATGACCGGCTGGCGGATGGGGTATGTCTGTGCCAGTGAAGACTTCATCAATGCATTCATGAAAGTGCATATCTATGCCATCAGCTGCCCGCCATCCCTGTTCCAGAAGGCTTGTATGACGGCACTGGACTATGATCCTGCACAAATGAAGGAAGCATATCACAGAAGAAGCATGTTTCTGTACAAGTCACTGCTTGATATGCAGCTGCCGGTACCGGAACCTCAGGGAGCCTTTTACGTCTTTCCATGTATCCGTGAATTTGGCATGGATGATGAAACTTTCTGCCGAGAAATGATTCAAAAGGCAGGCGTAGCAGCCGTGCCGGGCAGTGCCTTTGGCATGCCTGGCAGTATCCGTCTGTCCAGCTGCGTCAATGAAGAAAAGCTTCAGGAAGCCATGCGCCGCATGAAGCTCTTTGTAACACAGTTGCGGGAGAATACACATGCATGACTGGAAGAAAGAAGCAGAAGACCTGCTGCCAATGATGATCGATCTGCGCCGGCAGTTCCATGCCCATCCAGAACTTGGCAATCACGAACAGGAAACGGATCGAAGAATCGAACATGTTCTGGATGATCTGGACATTCCTCACACAAGAATCTGCGGTACCGGCATCACTGGCACCATTGGCGCCGGCAAGCCATGTGTACTGCTGCGTGCAGACATTGATGCACTGCCCATCAAGGAAGAAACACAGCTTCCCTATGCCTCATGTCATGAGGGCATCATGCATGCCTGCGGCCATGATCTGCATATGGCAGCTCTGCTTGGCGCACTGGCTATCCTGAAGAAACATGAAGACTGGTATACAGGCTCTGTGCGTTTTGTGTTTCAGCCGGATGAAGAGGGTGACGGCGGTGCCCAAAGGATGATCCAGGCAGGTGTGCTGGATGGTGTATCTGCGGTGTTTGGACTGCATTGTGATCCAACGCTGCCGGCAGGCACAATCGGTTATAAACCAGGCGGCTTTTATGCCGCTGCGGCTACCTTTGATGTCACCGTCAATGGACAGGGATGCCATGGTGCCCAGCCGGAAAAGGGCACGGACAGCCTGTATGCGGCTGCCAGAATGTGCTGTGCTCTCAAGGAGATGACACAAGGCGAAGGAGAAAACCGCCAGGTCGTCACCATTGGCAGCCTGCATGGCGGCAATGTGCGCAATGTCATTCCTTCCTCCACGTCTTTTGCCGGCATCATCCGTGTCTGCAGCACGGCAAAAAGAAAACAGCTCATGCAGGAAGCACAGCAGAAGATCCAGAATATCGCCAGTGCATTATCCGTGCAGGCAGAGATTCATATGCATGAAGGATATCCCGGCGTGGTTAACACTCTCAAAGAAACACAGCTTGTTCAAAAGATTGCTGAAACACTGCTTGGCAAAGAGCACTGCATCCAGGAAGAAGCGGTCATGACAACGGAAGACTTTGGCTATTATCTGCTAGAAAGACCGGGCTCCTTCTATCATCTTGGCACCGGCATCGGACCGGGGCTGCACAGTCCGCTGTTCTGCCCGGATGAAAACAGTCTTGCCATCGGGGCAATGATGCACGCTGCCATTGTGGAAGCGTATGGAAAGGAGCAGAAACAATGATTGTATGTAAATTCGGCGGCACTTCCTGCTGCTCGGGAAGCCAGCTGAAAAAAGTAAAGGACATTCTGCTTGCCAATCCGGAAAGAAGATATGTGATTGTCTCTGCTCCTGGCAAACGGTTTGATGGCGATCAGAAAGTCACAGATCTTCTCTATCAGCTGGACAAAGACCGCCACACTGCCTCAATTCTGGCAAAGATCCAGCAGCGGTACGCCGACATCATCCGTGATGCCGGCATCACCTTCGATCTGGATCATGAGTTTGAAGTGATCCAGAACCGGCTGGATACCGGCAGCACCGCCTGGCTTGTCAGCCGGGGTGAATACCTGAATGCAAAGATCTTTGCGTCCTACATGAACTGGCCATTTCTGGAAGCTGCGGACATGATCTTCTTTGATGAGCATCATCATCTGATTGAGCCGCTGACATACCGTTTCATGAAGAAGGAGATGCTCGCCTATGCCAATGGTGTGATCCCGGGCTTCTATGGCAGTGATGAAGCGGGAAATATTGCTGTATTTCCACGGGGTGGATCAGATGTCAGCGGTGCCCTGGCTGCCAGGGCTGTACAGGCAGATGCCTATGAGAACTGGACGGATGTGGATGGCATTCTGACAGCCGATCCCCATCTTGTGCCAGAAGCAAAGCCCATCAATACGATTTCCTATCAGGAACTGCGTGAGCTTTCCTATATGGGTGCAGGCATGCTGCAGGAAGAAGCTGTCTTTCCATGCCGCAATGCCGGCATTCCGATTAACCTGCGCAATACCAACCATCCAAACGTACAGCGAACATGGATTGTCTCAGAGACGAAACGGTGGACCCAAGCCCATCAGCCGATTACTGGCATTGCTGGTAAAAAAGGCTTCTCGAACATCCAGATCGAGAAAGCCATGATGAATACACAGATTGGTTTTGGTGCCAAAGCTCTGTCAATCCTGGCAGAACATGGTGTTTCCTTTGAACATAACCCGACATCAATTGATACGATGTCCATTATGGTACCAACGGCAGATCTGAAAGACTGCCGCAAAGCACTGCTGGCTGATCTGCAGGCACAGCTGTCACCAGACAATCTCTTCATTGAAGATGGCATTGCCCTGATTGCTGTGGTTGGCGAAGGCATCATCCGGCATGTCGGCTTTGCCGCAAGGCTGTTTGGCCTGGTGGCAGAGGCAGGCATCAATGTCCGCATGATTGATGTTGGGTTCAGTGAAATGAATGTGATCATCGGCGTCAATGAAGAAGACTTTGAAAAGACGATCAGGGTCATTCATCAAGGTTTGGCGGCAAGATAAACAATTACTTCGGCCAGCAAAGGGTGGCAAAGTAATCCTCGGGTGTTTCTGCACGGCGGATCTCAATGACAGATCCGTCTTTTTTTAACAACAGTTCGGCGCTGCGCAGCCTGCCATTGTAGTTGTAGCCCATCGAAAAACCATGGGCACCGGTATCATGAATGATCAAGAGATCTCCAACATCAGTCTCCGGCAGTTTTCTCTGCACAGCCAGCTTGTCATTGTTCTCGCACAGATTGCCCGTGACGTCATAGACATGTGTGCAGGGTTCATTTTCCTTGCCCACAACCGTGATGTGGTGGTAGGCGCCATACATCGCCGGCCGCATCAGATTGCATGAATTGGCATCCACGCCAAGATATTCCCGGTACGTTTTCTTCTTGTGCAGCACACGGGTGACCAGACAGCCATGGGGACCGGTCATGTAACGCCCCATTTCGGTAAAGATGGCCACATCCTTCATGCCCGCGGGCACAAGTATTTCTTCATAGGCCTTTTTCACACCTGCACCAATGGCAAGAATATCATTTTCTTTGTCTTCAGGCCGGTAGGGGATGCCAACGCCGCCAGACAGATTGACAAAGGCAATATGCACACCTAACTGCCTGTGCAGATCGACGGCCAGCTGGAAAATGATTTTGGCAAGGGAAGGATAGTAGTCATTCGATAATGTATTGGAAGCAAGGAAAGCATGCAGGCCGAAATGCTTCACGCCTTTTTTCTGCAGAATCTGAAAAGAAGAGAAAATCTGTTCACGCGTCATGCCAAACTTGGACTCGCCTGGTGTATCCATGACCTGGAAGCCTTCCTTGCTTTTGCCAAGCGTGAATACACCGCCCTGGTTGTACCGGCAGCACACGGTCTCTGGCAGAGAACCTGCACATTTCTCGAAGAAAGCAATATGACCGATATCATCAAAATTCACCAGAACATTCATCTCTTTAGCAAGCGCAAAGTCCTGGGCAGGGGTGTCATTGGAGGAAAACATGATGTCATGGCCTGAAAAACCAAGCCGCTTTGCCATGAGCAATTCCGTGTAGGAAGAACAGTCCAGCCCATTGCCAAGATCCTGCATAATTTTCAGAATATACGGGTTTGGCGTTGCCTTGACGGCAAAGTATTCCCGGTATCCCGGATTCCAGGCAAAGGCCTGCTTGACCAGCGCGTCTGTATTCCGGATACCCTGTTCATCATATAAATAAAAGGGCGTAGGATACTGACTCGCAATCTCACGGATCTTCTCATCCGAAACAAACGGTTTCTTCATGGACAAATCTCCTTTTTGTCATCATGTTTATCACAATTTAAATCATATATGCAACAAAGATGGAAGAATCTGAGGCAGTATGACCTGAGATTCTTCCATCCTTTATCATCTATCTTTTGCTGTCTTTCTGATGATGCACTGCCTTTTCCGTATACATCTGTGCATCCGAAGCTTCGATCCACTGCTTTTCAGTATGGATTTCATCAGAAAGCCTTGCTGCACCAATACTGACCTGCAGAGTATACGGCGTATGATGCAGATCACTTTGATGCGCACAAGAAATGCCTTTTTCATGCAGACAAAAGCAGACGAGCTTGCCAATGAGGTAACACTTGTCAACAATGCCATCGCGGCGCAGAAAGAAAAGGCAGATCTGATGCTGAAGAATCAGGAAGAACTGCGCCGGCAGCGCCATGATCTACGCCATCATGTCACCGTCATGCAGCAGATGATGCAGGTGAAGGATTATGATGCTTTGGAAAACTATCTGCAGAAAATCTCTAATGAGCTTCCTTCTCCTCAGATTTCACATTATTGCGACAACTATGCTGTTAGTGCACTGCTGCTGCATTATGACCCTCTGTGTCAGCTGGAAGGTATCGCGTTGGATATTCAGGGAAATATTCCTGCATCTTGCGGTGTGATTGCGGATTCTGATCTGATTGTCGTTGTTGGCAACATGCTGGAAAATGCCGCTGAGGCCTGCCGCCATGTAAAAGGAAAGAAAGAGATTTCCCTGCATGCTGGCATTCATGGCAGTATGTTAATGATGAAATGCACCAATACTTACAATCAGTCACTTGTCCATCTGCGCAACGGGCAGTTCCTTTCCAGCAAGCATGCGTCCTACGGCATCGGCACACGCTCCATCCGTTCAATGGCAGAGAAGTACCATGGCGATGTGGACTTTTCACCTGCGCAGAAATTCTCTGTTCGTATCTATCTGGATATGGAACAGAATTAAAAAGCAGCTTTCGCTGCTCATGCGTGCGGTTCAATACCGCATTCCTTCAGATAACTGTCAGGATAATACTGCAGATACGGGTAACTGCTAGGCACATAGAACTCTTTCATATCATCCAGGCGGAGGCATCCCAAGGTCCTGCCGTAGACACAGCCGCAGTCAATGTGGATGGTGCGGTTATCATCACTGTGGATGATTTTGCCATCATATTTAGGATGATACATGAAGGTTGGCACATGGCCCAGTATCATGGTGCAGTCCGGGAATGGATTGGCATCAATCTCTGCATGGGTCCAGACCAGGATCTGCGCAGGAACTTCTGAGAGTCTTGTGTCCGGGTGCATGTATTCTTCCGAAAGACCGGCATGCAGCAGCAGAAACTTTCTGCCATGAACATCAAGATACTTGTACAGCAGTCTGTCTTCCAGATACAGCTTGATGTCATAGCATTCTGGAAAAGACAGATCCATGAATTCATCTGCCGTGCGGTAGCCGCCATTATAGTGCAGCCAGCACAGAAGATCATTGGTCATATCTACGGATGCCGAATCCTTTTTGGCATCAATGAGCTCCTGGGTGTAGCGTGCCAGCCATACATCGTGGTTGCCAAAAATCATGTGCATGTTGTCATGATGCATGATTTCCTGCAGCAGGGCAATGGAATGCCTGCCGCGGTCACATACATCGCCATCAATCCACAGCTCATCATATTCTGTGAAGTCAATGATCTTCAGCATCTGATCAAATTCATCCTTACAGCCATGAAGATCACTCATTACATATACTGACATACAATTCGTGTCCTCTATGTCTGTATTGTAGCACAAAGGAATCAGGAAGCCGGGTTGATGACTGCAATGACGGTCAGCTCACCATCTGTATACGTACACAGCAGCACATCGTTCATTTGGATCTGGGAAGGCGGGATGGTGTCATCATTTTCATAAATCACAACAGAACTGTCCAGAGAGACTGTGAAGTCCTGTCCGTTCTGCGTGTTCTGCAGGGTCAGGTCATTGCCGCTGATAGATGTCACCGTGCCATAGACACTTTTGGTCGTATAGCGTTCCTGTACATCAGCCGCCTGTGCACAGGCACAGCCCGTAAGCAGAATCACTGCCAGGGCGGCAGACAGTTTATATGACATACGCTTCTCCTTTCCAGGTAACTGTTACTATGATAGAAGAAAAGATGAGAAGATATGTGGATACAGGCTGAACATTGGGTGAACAAGCAATTATACTTCCCATATAAAAAGTGCGTGATATAATGGTTCGGTAAAAAATAACAGGAGGAAAGTATACATGGGAAGAGCACATGAAGTACGCGCTGCCTCAATGGCTAAAACGGCAGCGATCAAGTCCAAGCTGTATTCCAGGTTTGGCAAAGAGCTGTATATCGCAGCTAAGAGTGGTGTTCCTGACCCGGATATGAACCTCACACTGAAAAGAAAGATTGCTGAAGCAAAGTCCAATCAGGTTCCGGCTGACGTTATCAAGAGAGCCATTGAAAAGGCAAAGGGCGGCAGTGATGAGAACTATGATGAGGCACGCTATGAAGGATTTGGCCCTGGTGGAAGCACGGTGATCATTGATTGCCTGACTGACAACACAAACCGTTCCTACACCAACGTCAAGACATGTTTCAACAGATGCCGCGGTGCCAAGCTTGTCAATGCCGGCGGCGTATCTTACAACTATGAGAACGACGGTATCTTCGAGTTTCCTTATACCGATGAGGATAAGATGCTGGAAGCACTGATGGAAGCAGATGTTGATGTTCAGGATGTGAGCGTAAATGACGGCGTCATGACAGTCAAGACAACATTCGCAGATTTCGGCAAAGCACAGGATGCAATTGAAAAGCTGATTCCGGGTGTGGAATTCTCCAGATGCGAGACAGCAATGCTGCCGAATGAGTATGTGGATCTGACTGATCCGGAAGACATTGAGTCTTATCATAAGCTGATGGATATGCTCAATGATGTTGAGGATGTCAACAAGGTTTATTCCAACGTCAGAATTCCAAGTGAGGAAGAGTAAGCAGGGTGAAAGCTCTGCTTTTTCTTATGTTAAGAAATGTAAACGCTTAAATGTAAGAAATGTAAATAGTTTCTGAAGATGGTGAAAAAGAATTCGAAAAGTTACTGAAAATTAGTTGACTTAAATGACTTGCAAAGCTAATATCTTCGCATAGGAAATGAGATGCAGTGATCAGAACATACTGCAGACTCAACGAGTACCTACAGCGAGCTGCCAGATGGTGGAAGGGCAGCAGGGAAAGCGTCTGTCAGCCTCATCTGTGAGCAGCCCCCTGAAAGCGAAAGTGAGTAGGCAAGGGTCGGCACCCGCCGTTATCCGGGGGTCCAATGGTAGTTGGACACGAAGAGCAGCCGCACAAGTGCGGAACGCAAAGTGGTACCGCGGAAGTTCAGACTTTCGTCTTTGCTTAATATGCTGAGGCGAAAGTCTTTTTTGCGCCTTCTCATTTTCTAGTGCAGAAAGGGGAGATCCGTAACACACACGGATCACGTAGAGGGTATGAACAGTTTATTCATTTTGTTGTTTGCAGTTGTCGTACTTGCCTGTGGCTATTTGGTTTATGGCCGATGGCTTGCCAAAACATGGGGTGTCGATCCCAAAGCGGACACACCTGCCGTTGTTCATAATGATGGTGAAGACTATGTCCCATCCAGCAGACTGACAGTATTTGCGCATCAGTTCTCATCTATTGCCGGTGCAGGACCGGTACAGGGACCCATTCTGGCAGCCGTCTTCGGCTGGGTTCCAGTACTGCTGTGGCTGTTGATCGGCGGCGTCTTCTTTGGCGCAGTACAGGACTTTGGTGCCTTGTATGCCTCCGTCAAGAATGATGGCAAATCCATTGGCATGGTCATTGAAAAGTACATTGGACGCAAAGGCCGTCAGTTCTTCACACTGTTCTGCTGGCTGTTCAGCTGCCTTGTCATTGCTGCCTTCACTTCTATGACATCGTCAACCTTCAATGGCTACGTGACAGGATCTGACGGCGCTGTGACAAAGAACTTCAACGGTGCTGCTGCCGCTACCATCTCCATTCTGTTCGTTGTCTGCGCAATTGTCTTCGGCCTGATTGAAAAAGCAGCCGGAAGCAGGATGAAGGAATGGCACAGATTCGTACTTGCGATTGCCCTTATTGTCTTCATGTTTGCAGCAGGCATGAAAATGCCAGCTTATCTCACTGCACATCAGTGGAATCTTGTGATCATGGTCTATCTGTTCATTGCAGCTGTCATGCCGATGTGGATCCTCATGCAGCCGCGTGATTATATGACAACCTTCATGCTGCTGGGTATGATCCTTGGCGGTGTCCTTGGTGTCATCGTCGGCCATCCGACCATGAAGCTCAATGCCTTCAATGGTTTTGTCCTCACATCATCCACCGGTGCAAAGTCCTATATGTTCCCGACTCTGTTTGTCACCATTGCCTGCGGCGCTGTCTCTGGATTCCATTCCCTGGTTTCCTCCGGAACAAGCTCCAAGACCATCAGTAATGAAAAGGATATGCTTGGTGTCGGTTATGGCGCCATGGTCACAGAAACACTGCTTGGTGTTGTTTCCCTGATCATTGTTGGTGCTGTTGCTGTCAACGGCACTGTACCTGCTGACATGACACCATTCCAGATCTTCTCTGCCGGTGTTGCCGGATTCCTAGAAAAGTTCGGTATCCCGACAAGCGTTGCCAACGTCTTCATGACTATGTGCATCTCGGCACTGGCTCTGTCTACATTGGACTCCGTCGGCAGAATCGGCCGTCTCAGCTTCCAGGAACTCTTCTCTGGCGATGAAGAAAAGATGCCGGCATGGCGCAAACTGCTTACCAACCGCTATGTTGCCACAACAATCACACTTGTCCTTGGCTACGTTCTCTGCCTGGGCGGCTATCAGAATATCTGGGCACTGTTCGGTGCTGCCAACCAGATGCTCGCTGCACTTGTGCTGATCGGTATCGCTGTCTTCCTGAAGGCAACCAACCGCAAAGGCTGGATGCTCTATGCACCGATGGCAACGATGCTTGCTGTTACATTTACTGCGATCGTTCTTAACGTCATCAACAACGTCAAGGCATACATGGCTGGCACCGCTGTATTCCTTGTCAATGGCATGCAGCTGATCATGGCCGTATTCCTGATTGTACTTGGCCTTGTTGTCGCGGTAACATGTATCAAGACGCTTGTTGAAACAGGCCGCAGACCTGCAGAGCGTAAATATCCTGACAGCAATAAAGAGGCTGCCTGATAGAAAGAAGGAATATGCATGGCAAAGAAAGATCTTGACTGGAAAAACATTGGTTTCAATTACCGGGTGACAGATGCCCGCTATGTATCCAACTGGAAAGATGGCAAATGGGATGATGGCGCTCTGACAAGCGACCCCAATGTTGTCCTGAATGAATCCGCTGGCATGCTGCAGTACTGCCAGCAGGTATTCGAAGGACTGAAGGCATACACATGGAAAGATGGATCCGTCGTATGCTTCCGTCCGGATCTCAATGCCGAGCGTATTTACAACTCGGCAAAGCGGATTGAAATGCCGCCGTTCCCCAAGGACAGATTCCTGGATGCTATTGATCAGGTTGTAAAGGCAAATGCTGACTGGGTACCGCCTTATGGCTCCGGCGCATCTCTGTATATCCGTCCTTATGAATTCGCTACTGGTGTTGTCATTGGTGTCAAACCTGCTGATACCTATCAATTCAGAATCTTTACCACACCAGTAGGACCGTACTATAAAGGCGGTGCAACACCGATTGCCCTGCAGGTATCTGACTTTGACAGAGCTGCGCCAAGAGGCACCGGCGCTGTCAAGGCAGGCCTGAACTACGCCATGAGTCTGCATGCAAGCGTCATGGCACACGCAGCCGGCTTTGCTGAGAACCTCTACCTGGATCCGGCAACCCGCACCTATGTTGAAGAAACCGGCGGCTCCAACGTGATCTTCGTTGACAAAGACGGCAAGCTTGTCGTACCAAAGTCTGACTCCATCCTGCCTTCCATCACCAGAAGATCTGTTGTCTATATCGCAGAGCATTATCTGCATATGCAGGTCGATGAAAGACCGGTCAAATTCGAGGAAGTCAAGGGCTTTGCTGAATGCGGCCTGTGCGGCACAGCAGCCGTCATCTCTCCGGTCGGCAGAATCGTCGATCATGATGACGTCATTGAATTCCCGTCTGGCATGGAACATGCAGGCAAGCATATCGCAGCTCTGTATGACACCATCACCGGCATCCAGAATGGTACCGTTGAAGCACCTGAGGGATGGATTCACAAAGTCATGTAGGCAAACAAAGACCAACTTCATTGAAGCTGGTCTTTTTTATGCGCTGGTTTTCACATAATGCGCACCACGGATCTCATTGTCCAGAATTTCTTTCCGTTTTTCCTTGGAAAGCACACTGGTATACAGCAGGGAGGTGCGGTATTCAATCACCCGCCATGGATATGGCACATCCGCAAAGCGGGATGCCACACGCACATCTTTTTTGCGCATATCATGCAGCCACTGCCTGCCATTGTCATTAAAGCCAAGAATGCGTAGGGTATCCATCTTTGGCAGTCTCTTTACTTCCTCTTTGGTTACCTGATTCACAGCCTGTAAGCAAGTTCTTCTGATTCGGCCGCTTGTATACCGATAATTTGTGCACGCATCCAGGAAGTCATCGTAACTGTCACAATCCTTGGCATGGCTGACAAGATGATTCTCAATGCCTTCGGAAAACAGAAACAGCCGTTCCATATCTTCTTTGTGGCTGGTCAAAAGGAATGTACGCAGATAAGGATAATAGTTCTCAGGCCAGGGGATCTCTGCGTCCAGAAGCGTTTGTTCCATCGGCGTGGAATCGGAAAGATCTTTATGATCATGCAGGGCTTTGCGGATTGCATAAGCACTGGCGATGTGTCCCATGGCATCATCCAGATAACCGGTTGTGCGCTGTACAGGAATCGGTTTGATGCCAGTATCTTTCAATGCTTTCAGATAGGAAACAGCAAGAATATCATTGGGTGCCATGGAACTGGTTAACAAAGAATATGCCCGCGGGAAGGAGAGACCATTTCCCATAGCTGCATGAAGATGGTCCGGATTGACAGGGGTATCGGCTATTTCCTGCAGATTTTCCAGATTGCCGCACTCACTGCCAAAGCAGATGGCATCTGCACCTGCCAGCTTCAGCAGTTCTACGGCACCGCTGGCAAAGTGAGAAGCACTCTGGGTGGCATATATATAGGGCAGCTCGATGACAACATCCACACCATTGCGCAGTGCGCATTCTGCCCGCTTCCACTTATCCAGTACCGCCGGTTCTCCACGCTGCACAAAGTTGCCGCTCATCACGGCAATGATCAGATCTGCCCCAGACAACTTCCTTGCCTGTTCAATCTGCCACTTGTGGCCATAATGAAACGGATTGTACTCCGCCACGATCCCGCATGTTTTCATCTTCGCTGCTCCTTTTTGTAGAATTTGATCCTGATGTGATGATACCGTCTTTTGACAATTGTGCAACTGGTTCCCGATTCAGACAAACATGCCTGAATGACAATTGTAACCGGTTACATCATTACTACAATAATATCTAAGAAGTGATTTCTGAGGTGAAAAATAATGGCACAAGAATTGGATTCAACAATGTACCGGCCGCAGGGACCGGTGAAAGGAACCGTGCTGGTAGTGCATGGCATGCAGGAACATCACGGCCGCTACGATGGCTTTGCCCGTTATCTGCAGCAGGGCGGCTATGCCGTACTGACCTATGACCTGCCGGGCCATGGCCCAAAGGCACGTCAGAATGGAGCATATGGCTACTTTGGTGATAATCATGGCTGGGACACGCTGATCAACAGCAGTGTGGAAGGCATCCGCAGGCTGAAACAGGAATATCCGGATGTACCGATGTATTACTTTGGCCATTCCATGGGAACAATGATCGGCAGATGCTTTCTGATGGATCATGATGACATGATTGATGGGATGGTGCTGACCGGTGTGCCTAACTATAACAGTGCAGTCGGTGTGGCAAAGGCCATTGGTGCGATCATCCGGCTGAACAAAGGAAAGAAGGGCCATTCGAAGACCTTGGATAAACTGATGACCGGCGGCTTTAACAAAGGCATTGAAAATTCAAAGACACCAGTGGACTGGCTCAGTTGGAACCAGGACAATGTACAGGCATATGTCAATGATCCTGACTGCGGCAAACCGTTTACTATCCAGGGCTATATGGACCTGATGGATGGCATGCAGCGGATGGGCGATGCGAAAAACTATCATGTCAGGAATCAGGATCTGCCGATTTTCCTGTTTGCAGGTGAGGATGACCCGTGCATTGGCGGCAAACAGGGATTTGCATCTACGGTAAGCACATTGAAGCAGGCGGGTTACACGCAGATCAGCACAAAGCTCTATCCGCATATGCGCCATGAAATTCTGCGCGAAACAGATGCCGGAAAAGTCTATGCAGATATTCTTGCGGCACTGGATTCCATGCATTCCAAGGGCATTTCTGGTGTCAAGTAAATTCCGTTGACATTGAAAAACGCTTTGCTATAATGGATGAGCGTTAACGATAGAGGAGAACTGCCGTGAAGTGGACAAGGGAAGAACTGGAACGGAATGATAGTCCTGTTTCGTTTGATGAAGATGTAGAAATAGATGATTCTGCATTTGCTGAGAACAAGCTGATCAATGCCGTCCGCAATGTTCACATTGGCGGGACTGGCTGGCTGGATGATGAAACAGGATTGTTTGAATGCGATATTCATCTGACTGGCGAAATGCTTCTGCCGGATGCCATTACCGGTGCACAGATTGCGGTTCCCCTGGAGACAGACAGTCATGAAGTCTACTCCTTCGAGGAGACTGATGAAGAAGATGTCCGTGTCGTTACGGATGAAGTCATAGATCTTCTTCCGGCAGTGATTGATGCAATCATGCTGGAAGTGCCGATTTCTGTGACGGAAGTGGAAGAGGATGCCTACCCATCTGGTGATGGCTGGCGGGTAATCTCGGAAGCCGAGTATCAGGAAAGCCGGAAGAATCGGATCGATCCGCGTCTGGCCAAACTGAAAGAATTCAAGAGTGAATAAACAGGAGGTAACGGACGATGGCTGTACAGCAGAGAAGAAATTCCAAGACAAGAAAAAATAAGAGAAGAACTCACTATGTACTGAACAGACCGACACTGGTAAAGTGCCCGGTATGCGGTGCCATGAAGCGTCCTCATCATGCCTGCCCGTCCTGCGGCAAGGTTGGCAAGGATGAAGAGACAGCTTCTGCTGCTGAGTAAATCATTCTGAAAACAGGAAGAGCAATCTTCCTTTTTTGTGCTCTGTACAGGGCACGATTTTTTTCTTTCCTGAGCAGATGCGTTGACAATTTTCAGATAAAACCGTGTGAAATTTTCCTGTCTGTCTTGTTGCGAAAGGTAAAAGTGGTATACTGGTGTCAGAAAGTGGAGCGAAGTGGATGAAAGTGGGGAGAAAGGCATCGTTCCTCGGTGAATACAGGCACTGTCTCGATGCCAAAAACAGATTGATTATTCCCGCAAAGTTCAGGGATTCACTAAGCGACACTTTTTATGTTACGAAGGGATTAGATGGCTGTCTGGCGGTTTATACGCAGGAAAGCTGGGACGATCAGATCGCCCAGCTTTCAAAGCTTCCCCGGACAAACCTGAAAGCCCGCCGCTACATCCGGAGTATTACCTCCCAGGCGATTGAAGGCAGTCTTGACAGTCAGGGAAGACTGCAGCTGCCGCAGTATCTGATCGACGGTGCAGGCATTGAAAAGGCCTGCGTCATCGTTGGCGTTTCAGACTACTTTGAGATCTGGTCTGAAGAAAACTGGGACAAGCAGAATGCTGAGGCATCCGCTTCCTTCGAGGAAGATGCCGAAGAACTGACCCAGTTCCTGGAGAAAGACGCATGAAACACGTATCCGTACTTCTTCATGAGACCGTTGATCTTCTCAATGTGAAACCAGATGGCATCTATGTTGACGGCACATTGGGAAGGGGCGGCCATGCCGGTCTTCTGATCTCAAAACTGACAACCGGACACCTGTATGCATTTGACAAGGATGAGCAGGCCATTGCTGAATCCAGAGAAAACCTGAAAGATTCTCTGGATAAAGTGACATTCATCCACAATGATTTCCGCTATATGCAGGAAGAACTTTCCAGATATGGCGTTGAACATGTGGACGGGGTCATGATGGATCTTGGTGTCAGCTCACCGCAGTTCGATGATCCCAAGCGTGGATTCAGCTACCGCTATGATGCAAGGCTGGATATGCGGATGGACCAGGAACAGTCCAAAGATGCATGGCAGGTTGTCAACACATATCCATACCAGGATCTTGTCCGTATTCTGCGTGAATATGGTGAGGAACGGTATGCCGTACAGATTGCCCGTGCGATTGAGCATCGCCGGCAGGAAGGCCCGATTGATACAACCTTCCAGCTGGTGGATGTCATCCGCAGTGCACTTCCTGAAAAAGAACTGCACAAGAAGGGCCATCCCGCCAAGCAGACATTCCAGGCGCTGCGGATTGAAGTCAATGACGAACTGGATTCCCTGGAAAGGGGCCTGCGCGAAGCATGCGGTCTGCTGGACCTGCATGGCCGCTGCGCTGTCATTACCTTCCACTCCCTGGAAGACCGGCTGGTGAAAACGACCTTTAAAGATTTGTCCTCTGCTCCATTTGTGGCGCCGAAAATTCCACTGAAGGCTGATCAAATGGAGCAGGCCTCCTTCCTTCTGGTAAACAAAAAACCAGTGATGGCAGATGAACAGGAACTAGCAGAAAATCATCGCAGCCACAGTGCAAAGCTGCGGGTGATTGAAAGAATACGAGGTGTTTGAGAGATGCAGAAGATCAGAAAGACAAGAAAAACTGCAAGACGCAGAAGAAAGCTGAACCTGTTCAACTTTTCAATGGTACTATTGGTGGCGGCCGGTCTTGCATATCTGTGTTCCTCTCTGTTTCTGCGTTCATATAACAACGAACTGAGCACGCGAATCCAGCAGCGGAATTCTGAAACTGCTGTTCTGCAGACACAGAATGATGCCGTGGCAGTAGATATCCAGACACTGGAAAAGAAAGAGCGGGTCGATCAGATCGCGTCCAGCGATGGCATGACCAGCGATTCCAACAGTGTCATTACCATTTCTGCCAGCACGGATCAGGCAGCGTCTGGAGATTAGTTGTACATGGCAAGAAGGAAAAGAAACAGACATAACAGAAGAATCCCCAATACGATCGGGCATATTGCCGCAGTGACATCGGTAGCATTTGCAGTGCTTGTTTCCGATGTTTTTTTGGTATCTGTGCGCAAAGTCCATTTTCGTTCCGGCACCGACCTTTCTGTATACTCTGATACAAGCAACGTCGTCACAGAGACCGTCATGGCCACCCGCGGCGATATCTATGACAAGGACGGTGTTACGCTGGCAGAAGACAACCATACCTACAACATCGTCTGTATTCTTGACTCATCCCGTCCATCCACAGACGAGGATCATCCCGCCTATGTCAAAGACAAAGAAGGCACGGCAAAGCAGCTCTCTGAAATTCTTGGCATAGATTATGACAAGGTAATGGGGTATCTGAGCCAGGATGGTGTCTATCAGACAGAACTTGGCAATGATGGCAGAAACCTGTCCAAGGATACAAAGGATGCTATTGAAGCATTGAATCTTCCCGGCATTGAATTTACCGACTCCATCCAGCGTGTTTATCCGATGGGGGCGTTTGCACCATATATCATCGGCTATGTCACGCAGGATGATGACGGCACCTACAGCGGCAAGATGGGCTTTGAGCAGATTCTCAATTCTTACCTCGCCGGCCATGATGGATCCCGCACCTATCAGACTGACCAGTATGGCTATGTTCTGCCGGGTATGAAAGAAAGCATTGTTTCCGCAACCAATGGTGATAATGTCACGCTGACACTTGATGCAGATATCCAGCAGACCTTGGAACAATCCTTCCAGATCACCAAGAGTGAATTCAATCCGGACCAGATCTGGGGTGCGGTCATGGAAGCAGATACCGGCCGTATCGTGGCGTGGGGACAGTATCCGGAATTTGATCCCAATACACTGGATATCACCGAATATCAGAACTACGGTTCCCAGGTTGCCTATGAACCAGGTTCTACTTTAAAGACATTCACATGGGCAGCCGCCGTCAATGAAGGTACCTACAACAGTGACAATACTGCCGAGGGCTATAAGTACTGCTATGTCTCCAATGAGAACAACGATCCGGTGCGCACCTATGATGAAGCCAGTGCCAAAGCCGCAGGATACAGCTGCGTCATGAACTATCATGATGAAAGCTACTCCAATCCAACACTGGATGACGGCCTGAAATATTCATTGAACACAGTTGCGGCAACCCTTCAGAATGAGTACATTACACCGGAAATACATCTGCAGTACCTCAAGAACTTCGGCTTCTTTGATAACGTGAATACAGATGGTATTCCGGAAGTCTCCGGAACTCTGAACTTCACGTGGCCGGCGGACAAGATCAACCTGTCATTCGGACAGGGTTCTACCGTGACCATGCTGCAGCTGTTACAGGCTTACAGTGCGATCATGACCGATGGCACCATGAAGAAACCATACTTCATTGACTCGATCCGTGATCCCTATGATGCAAGCAAGGTTCTGTATCAAGGAGAAACAACCGTGACCGGCACACCGATTACTGCCGATACGGCTGCCAAAGTCAGAAGTATCCTCTATAAGGTCGTCAACGAAGAAGGCGGTACGGGTTATTACTATCAGATCCCGGAATGCAAGGTCATTGGCAAAACCGGTACAACCGAAGTTGCAAAGAACAATTCCTACGATACCGACTATGTGATTTCTTCCATCATGCTTGGCCTGCCGGCTGACAATCCCAAGTACATCATCTACTATGCCTTTGCGATGGATTTCCAGACGATTGGTACCAAGACCGAAGCTGTGACAAATCTGGAGCGCAAGGTTGCCCAGGTATATGGACTGTCAGATAACAGTGACAGCAGTGATACCACCCAGGAGAGTACATCTGCTGCTGTGGCCAGCAGTGATCAGATTGTTACCAGCAGTATGCCATCGCTGATCAATCATTCTCTGGATTATGCAAACAATGCACTGTCATCTCTTGGCGTGGATACCATTGTGCTTGGCAGCGGCGATACGGTCATTGACCAATATCCAAGTGCCGCCAGCAGTGTTGATACCGGCCAGCGGGTATTCCTGCTGACCGATACGCAGAGCTTTACCATGCCGGATCTGACCGGATGGACAAGAAAGGATGTGGCTGCCTTGTGGGCAGTAACCGGCTTTGGCTTCCAGCTGAGTGGTGATGGGGTTGTCACCTCACAGTCGGTGCCGGCTGGTACAACCGTCAGTAAGGGGACCGAAATCCAGGTTGTCTTCGGATAGGGCGGCCCATATAATAAAAAGAACAAAAGCATTGTGAAAAAGGAGATTTCATCATGATGAAACTGATATTGTGCTATTTGATCAGCCTGATTGCCGTGCTGATCCTGATGCCATGGTTTATCGATTTTATGAAGAAACAAAGTATCAGGCAGAGTATATCCCAATACAGCACAAAGGAAGATCAGGCCAAGGCTGGCACACCAATCATGGGAGGCATTCTGTTCATTGCTGTACCGATTGTCATGACATTGCTTTCTTCAGGACAGGCATTGAAAGACATGGACACATGGATTGCCATTCTTGCCTTTGCCGGCTATGGACTGATCGGTTTCATCGATGATTTTCTGATTGCTGTGAAAAAGAACAACGACGGTTTGAAGCCGTGGCAGAAGCTGCTGATGCAGCTGGTGCTGGCCATTGCGTTCTATCTGCTGTACCGCTCCCATGCAAGACTGGAAATCATCTGGCCGTTCACACATCATGTATGGTATCTGGGCTGGGGATATTTCATTCTGATTCTGCTGATGTTTACCGGCAGCTCAAATGCAGTCAACCTGACCGACGGCATGGATGGCCTCGCTGCAGGCTGCTCCATCATTGCATTATGCGCATTCCTGGTGGTTGCCCTTGTTCAACACAGAATCGGCCTGTCAGTTTTGATCTGCTCACTGCTTGGCGCCCTGTGCGGGTATCTGTATTACAACAAAAAACCTGCAAGAGTCTTTATGGGAGATACCGGCTCCCTGGCTTTGGGCGGCATCATGGCAGCCATGGCGATGACCATGAAGATCGAAGTGGCGTTTATTGTCATCGCCGGCATCTTTGTCATGGATACACTCAGTGTCATCATTCAGATCACATCAGTCAAAACACGCCACAAGAAAGTCTTCGTCTATACACCGATCCACTTTGCTTTCCGGATCAAGGGCATGCCTGAAAATTCAGTTGTCCATATGTTCTGGCTCATTGAAGCCTGCTTTGCAGCACTTGGATTGTTCATTGCCCTGCATTGATATAACAGAATCCATGGGATGTTCTTGCATTGCACAGTTTGAATCGCTACACTTTTCTCGTGCATTGGAAGGAGAAGTTCCATGTTGTTTGAAAAAGTAAAAAAGCTGACGGAGAAACGTGATGGCAGGCCAGGCACAGTATCTTTGTATCTGCAGGATGCCTCACAGAAACAATTGCGGAAATGGAGCCTGTCACTGCTTTCCAGAAGAGATCCGAAAAATCTGCTGGAAATCGGACTGGGTGCCGGTGCTTCGCTGCAGGCGATGATGAAAGAATGGCCCACAAGCCATGCCATTGCCATTGATCACACATCGCAGACTGTTACCATGGCTGCCCGCAGCAATGCGGATGCCATCAAGCAGGGCAGGTGTATTGTCATGGAAGGCGAGGCATGTCATCTGCCATTCCCGGATGATACATTTGATCTGATCGTTGCCTTTGATTCCATCTCTTCCTGGAAAAACCTGAATGACAGTGTCCTGGATATCTATGCAGAACTTGTTACGGGCGGCTGTTTTGCCATCATCAATGCAGATGACAAAGGACCTGGATTTGATGAGAGCAGCCTGCGTCCCCTGTTGTATGATGCCGGCTTTTCCAGAGTCAAGGCATACCGTCATGAAGCAGATCCATGGCTGATGCTGGTTGCCGAGAAAGAAAGATAATTGAGAAATATGATTGCTGAACAGGCCTGGCTGACAGACCTGTTTTTTCTTTTTTTGTACCTGTATACGATTCTGGTTTCATCTGTATGCCATGTTTTGGTATAATACTTTAATCGTCGGGAGGAAAGTTCATGCATCAGGAGACTTTTGATGTGCATAATACATCGGTGCAGATGCTGATGGTTGTGCATATTCAGCAGCTGCAGCGGACCAGTCTTTCCAGCCTTACTTATACAGACCTTGAGGACTACCTCAATGATTTTCTCTGGAAGAGAGACTGTCCGCATACACTGCATGAAGCGGCTGACGATGTACTTCATGTAACAGCCAATGATCTGGTTCGCTTTATGTCAAAGCAGGCTGTAACGCAGGGGGCAAGTGGAAATCTTGCTGACTTTGCAGATTTGATAGGAGGATTGAAATAAACCAATGGAAAAGACTAAAAAGGTAAGAAAAGGGCCACTGGCGGCCATCGTCGTGGTGATTGTTCTTCTGGGGGTGCTGGTTGCCTCTACCTTCAGTCTGATCAAGAGCCATCTGAATCTTGGCCTTGATCTGAAAGGAGGTTTTGAAATCCTGTATCAGGTCGACCCTCTGAATGATGGCGATACGGTTGATATGAATGCGGTTGTCAACAGCATCTCCAAGCGTGTCAATGTACTTGGCGTATCAGAACCTTCCATTACGGTTGAAGGCAATGACCGCATCCGTGTACAGCTGGCAGGCGTAACGGATCAGGAAAGTGCCCGTGAGATGCTGGGTACAACTGCCAACCTGACATTCCGCGATGTGGATGACAATGAACTGGCAGATGCCAGCATTCTGACCCAGGGCGGTGCATCGCTTGGCTATCAGGATGGCAAGCCGGTTGTATCCCTCAAGATTGCGGACACAAGTAAGTTTGCTGAGATTACAAGCACGATTGCAGCCAAGAGCAGCGGTGAAAATATTCTGGTCATTTGGCTGGATTATGAAGATGGTGATTCCTACAAGACCGAAGCTGCCAAGGAAGCCAAAGGGGAAGAGCCGAAGTATATCAGTGCTGCCACTGTTTCTTCATCCATCAGCGGTGACTGCATCATTTCTGGCAATTTCACTGAAACACAGGCTAAGACACTGGCCAATCTGATCAACTCCGGTTCTCTGCCAGTCAAGCTGACGGAGATTTCCTCCAATGTTGTCTCCGCCCAGTATGGTGAAGATGCGCTGCATGTCACAGCTATTGCCGGAGCTGTCGGCATTGCCCTGGTCATGCTGTTCATGATCATCGCTTACCGTCTGCCTGGTATTCTTTCCAGCATCATGCTGGTGCTCTATATCTGGGCAGTATTCGGTATCTATGCGCTGATGGGGGCAACCTTCACACTTTCCGGCATCGGTGCACTGGTGCTTGGTGTTGGTATGACCGTCGATGTCAATATCATCAACTATGAACGCATTCGTCAGGAACTGTATAAAGGCCACAGTATCCGCAACTCGATTGCCAGAGGCCAGCAGCTTTCCTTCAGTGCTATCTTTGACTCTCAGTTCACAACGCTGATCTCTGCATTGATCATGTATATCTGGGGCAATGGTGCCGTTAAGGGATTTGCAACAATGCTGATCATTACCGTCATCATGACCCTGGCGATCAACGTCGGCTTCTCCAAGTGGCTGCTGGATTCCGTATCAAAGAGCGGTATCGCAGATGGCCATCCGGAATGGTTCCATGTCAAAAAGAACCAGATTCCCGATGTATCCAAGGGGGAAAAACAGTTCTATACAGGTGTTAAGAAATTCGATTATGTCGGCAAAGGCAAGTATGTCATCCGCACAGCGATTGTGCTGCTGCTGATCGGTCTGTGCTTCGGCATTGGCCATACGGCAAAAGGTGATGGCTTCATGAACCTCGGTATTGACTTCTCTTCCGGAACAAAGCTGACCGTTACGAGTGACAATCCGATCACTGTCGATGAAGTTTCCAGTGCTATGGAAAAGCTTGGCTATACAGACTTCAGCTATCAGGCAGCAGGTGATACAACCGTCTATGCCACAACCAAGCAGTCCATTGCTTCCGATGAACTGATCACCCTGAAAGAGAATCTGGCAGATGAATTCGGCCAGGAACCGGGCGACAACGTCGTCACGCCGGTCGTCGGCAGAGAACTTGTGCGCAATGCTGTCATTCTGACTGTGGTCGCCTGGATTGCCATGATGGCATACATCACCATCCGCTATGAATGGGAATACGCGCTTGGCTGTATCATTGCCCTGATGCACGATGTATGCATGGTGCTGGCAGTATTTGCTGTCTTCCGAATGGAAGTCAATACAGAAGTCATTTCTGTGCTGCTGACCATCATCGGTTATTCCATCAATAACTCCATCATCGTCTTCGACCGGATCCGTGAACATGTGCGTGATCTCAAGACAAAGCCGGATCAGGATACGCTGACAAAGATTGTCAATGAGTCTGAAAGCGAAACAATCAAGATGTCTCTATATGGTTCCATTACAACCATCATTCCGGTTGTCGTGATCATCGGCTTTGGTGCAAAGTCCATCTTCACCTTCATGTTTGCCATGCTGGTTGGTCTGATTGCCGGTACATTCTCTTCGATCTTCATTGCACCTGCGGTCTGGAAGCACTTCTATATTAAGTTCGGAGGCCGTCATAAGAAGGCAAAAAAGAAGAAGGAATACAAAGAAGAGCTGGATGAGTATACATTCAAAGGCATAAACGCATAAAATAAAAGCGGCTCAGCAGAGCCGCTTTTTCTCACAAAACGGAAAGGACATACTTCATGCAATACGAAGAACTGAGACAGAAATATACAGACTTTTACTATCACAGCTTTTCCATCGAAGAAGATGAAAAGCAACTGAGGGTGACATACGATTTTGAGATCAACAATCTATCCCATTTCCATCCAACCTTTACACTTGCAAAACCGGATGCGGAATCGATTGCTCATGATCCCCTCATCCGCGGCTGTGCGTTTTCACTCGGCATGGTGGAATTGATCAGCTATTGGAAAATCTCCTGCCCGCCGCATGTGCATGTGTGCTGTGCCCTTGAGGAAGATCAGGTCAGATGGTGGAAGAAATTGTACTTCAATGGCCTTGGTGAGTTTTTCTATAAAAACGGCATTCATACCGATGAAGATACATTTATGGATCTGCAGTCTGGTGAGCAGAAACTGGCAGTTATCACTTCAACAGCAGAGAACCATGGCAATCTGATTGCCGTTGGCGGCGGCAAGGATTCCTTTGTAACGATGGATCTGTTAAAAGAAGAGAAAGCGCACAACCATGCCTTTGTCATCAATAAAGTCATGAGTGCCATTCACTCTGCCCAGGCAGCAGGCTATACCGGTGAAAGATTGATCAATCCGACAAGAACCCTGGATCCAGCGATGCTTGCTTTAAACAAGCAGGGCTATCTCAACGGCCATACACCGTTCTCTGCCATGGCGGCTTTCGCCGGGTACCTGACTGCGGCTGTCTGGCACAAGAAATACATTGTGCTTTCCAATGAGAGCAGTGCCAATGAGAGCACCGTTAAAGGTTCCAAAGTCAACCACCAGTATTCCAAGACATTTGAATTCGAGCAGGATTTTAATGCCTATGTAAAGAAGTATCTGCCGGCAGATATCCATTACTTCTCCATGCTGCGGCCGCTGTCAGAACTGCAGATTGCCGGCATCTTTGCAACATTGAAGCCATATCATTCCGTTTTTCGTTCCTGTAATGTCGGCCAGAAAGAAGAAAAGTGGTGCGGGCACTGTGCCAAGTGTCTGTTTGTATGCATCATGATGACTGCCTTCCTGGATGAGGAAGAAGTTGTTTCCATCTTTGGCAGAAATATGCTGGCAGATCCGGAAATGAAGGAACTGTTTGAGGAGTTGACCGGCATGCAGGATAATAAGCCGTTTGAGTGTGTTGGTACCCGTGATGAGGTAAACATTGCCGTTGCCATGGGCATCCGCAGATACAGCAGAAACGGAAAACAGCTGCCGGCATTATATGACTTCTATACAAAGACACCGTACTATCATTTCTATCAGAGCAGAAGTGTTGACTGGCACAGCTATAACGAGCAGAATTTACTGCCAGAGCATTTTGCCGCAATTGTGAAAACAAAACTGAAGGAGATGTCAGATGAGTCTGGAAAACTGGAAGACTGAATTTGAAAATAAGAAGATCGTGATCTGGGGTTTTGGCATGGAAGGCCGCTCTACGCTTGCTTTCATCCGTCGTTTACTGCCGGATCAGGATATTGTCATTGCCGAAAGCAGAAAAGCAGACCTGAAAAAGATCATGGCAGAAAACCCGCATGTCAAAGCCGTCTATGATGATGAGACAGACTTTACAAAGTTTGATCTTGTCATGAAGTCACCCGGAATCGTTGCCCCCAAATCGATTCCTTCTGACAACTTCACCGGCCAGACAGAACTGTTTTTAAAGCATTACCGCAGTCAGGTGATCGGCATTACCGGCACCAAAGGCAAAAGTACAACAACATCACTGCTGTATGCCTTACTCAAAGAGAAGAGGGCAGTCAACCTGGTCGGCAATATCGGCATTCCGGCTTTTTCTGCCATTGACCACATGGAACAGGGAGAACTGGCTGCCTATGAGCTCAGCTGTCATCAGCTGGAATACTGCCACCAGTCACCGCATATGGCTGCTTTCCTCAACCTGTATGAAGAGCATCTGGATCACTATGGCACTTTTGAAGCCTATGGTGCTGCCAAAGCCAATATTTTCCGCCATCAGAAACCAGGCGATATCATCGTCATGGATGAGAATCTGACTGCTTTTATCAAAGAAAGCATCAATACATCGGTACTGATTGGCAAAGATATCAATGCAAAGGGACATACACTGATCATCCCCGGCCATACACTGACAATTGAAAAATGTGCCCTGATCGGAGAACACAATTACCGCAATCTTGCTGTGGCATGGTATCTGGCAAGACAGTATGGCGTTACAGATGAAATGGTGCAGGATGCCATGGCAAAGTTTCAGCCGCTGCATCACCGCCTGGAAGATCTGGGCGAGTTTGATGGCATCCGCTATGTCAACGACTCGATCAGCACGATCGGACCTGCGGCTATTCAGGCATTGAAGGCACTGCAGAATGTGGATACGGTATTAATCGGCGGAAATGACCGCGGCATTGAATATGATGAGCTGGAAGACTACCTCCATGAGCGCACTGATGTCAAAGTGATTTTCATGTACGCAACCGGTAAACGTGTTCATAAGGAAATGAAAGAAAAAGGACTGAACCGTGAGGGACTGTATGATACCGAAGATCTGGCACAGGCAGTTGCCCTGGCAAAGAAGCTGACCCGGCCGCATCATATCTGCCTGCTTTCTCCGGCAGCTTCGTCCTATGATCATTTCCGCAATTTTGAAGAAAGGGGAGACGTCTTTGCAAAACTGGCGTCGGGCAGAGAATGAACTGCCGGCTTGTTGAAGTAGATGGCTCAGCCTATGCCAGTGCCTATGGCTTAGGCCCGCTTGCGGCAAAGCTTTGTGCCCACAGCCAGCTGGATGATGCCCAGATGAAGGATCTGCTTGGAGATGATGCACTTACAACATCAAAGGCAGAATGTGTCAAAGCCGCATGTGACCGCCTGCTGAAAGCAAAAGACCAGAATGAAAAGGTATTTGTCGGTGGTGATTATGATGCCGACGGCATCTGTGCCACCACGATCATGAAAAAGACACTGGATCTTCTTGGCATCACCAACGGCTACTACATCCCAGACCGTCTCAAGGAAGGCTATGGCCTGTCTGCCCATACCGTGCAGCTTGCTAAGCAAAAGGGCTATTCCCTGATTATCACAGTTGATAATGGTGTCAAGGCACATGAAGCCATCCAGGCAGCCCATGATCTTGGCATGGAGATCATTATCACCGATCATCATACGATTGATGAAGAGGTTGGGGCGGATATCCTTGTCCATCCGACATTGATGGAAGAACAGTACAAGACACTTTCCGGTGCCGGAGTTGCCCTGGAAATTTCCAGAAATCTCATCGGTAATGATGAAATGCTCAACAGCATTGCCTGTGTGGCTGCCATTGGCGATGTCATGCCGTTATGGCATGAGACAAGACGCATCGTCAAGCGTGGAATTCACAATCTGTCCCAAGGCATTCCAGCCTCTGTCTGTGCTTTGTTCAATGGCAGGGGCAGGGTGGATGAAACCGCCATTGCGTTTCAGATTGTACCTAAGCTCAATGCCGTCGGCCGTATGAATGATGATTCCAATGTCAATACGGTAGTGCCGTTTCTGCTCAGTGAAAACAGGGCAGTGATTGCGGACTATGCCAGACAGCTCAATGATGTCAACCGGGCCAGACAGAACATCTCGGCTAGAATGCTGACAAAGGCAAAGACGATCCTGCAGGATGATGATTTCCTGCTGGTCTATGATCCCACCTTTGAAACAGGAATCAGCGGCCTTGTTGCAGGAAGGCTGGCTCATGAATACCATAAGCCGGCCCTGGTCATGGCAGACCATAACGATCTGATCACGGGCAGTGCCCGCAGCGTGGAAGGCTTCAATATCTACGATTTCTTTTCTCAGTTTGACGGACTGAAAGCCTTTGGCGGCCATCCGATGGCAGCCGGTCTTTCCATTGCAAAGGAAGACTATGATGCCTTCTGCCATCAGCTGAAAGATCATATGGCAGCCTCTCACTTTGTCTATCATGAGCAAATCCAGGATGCCATCATTGTCAACAGTCAGGATATCGAGATTTCTGCCATTCAGGACCAGGAACGGCTGTTCCCATGGCCAAAGCAGCTCAAGGATCCACTGTTTGCCATCCGAAACCCGCAGGTTGTCAATGTCATGCACAGACCCAAGGTTGTCCGCTACCATCTTGCCAATCAGATGGAAGGTTATGATGCCATCTCATTTGATATGAATAATGAGTATCCGGATGCACCGCAGCTGCTGATCGGCACAATCGGACTCAATGAATTCCGCTCTCACATCAGTGCGCAGATGATGCTGCAGGAGATTAAGTAATCGTCCCTGCAGCGCCGAAAGCAGTTATTGTGTTTGCGTCTTGGCTTTGCAACAAGTTTTATGATCAAGGTAAGGTTTTCTTCAATGCCTTATCTTTTTTCTTTTTTGGATCAATTCCCGCGACGATCCGTGCTCCTGTATCGTATTATTATTGAAGAATTCTTCGGGTAAAACAATGAGAGAAAAATTGGAAATGCTGGCTTCGAAATACCATAAAGATCTATTCCGTGCCGCTTTTGGTATCACACACCATATCAGTGATGCTGAGGATGCAGTACAGAATACGTATATCAAGTACCTGGAAGATCAGACGGATTTTCAAAATGAGAGACATTTGAAAGCATGGCTGTTAAGAACCGTGATGAATCAGGCAAAAGACATGGTGAAAACATTCTGGCACCGGAATCGTGTGTCTCTGGAAGATTACATGCAGTATTTTGAATTTTCAAGCAAAGAGGAATGCAATCTGGCCGAAGAGGTCCTGACGCTGCCTTCCCGATATCGTATTGCCATTTCTCTGTATTATTATGAGGATTTCAGTGTCGCGGAAATTGCGAATGCTCTGCATTTGTCAGAAAGCGCTGTGAAAAGTCGTTTATCCAGAGGAAGAGGATTATTGAAGAAAAAGCTCGATATCAGAAACCGTTCCCAAAGCAGGAAACGTTTCGAATATACATGAAAAACACAAGAAAAAAAGGAGATGAAGATGAAAAAAATTATTACTTGCTTTCTTGCATTGACGATGCTGGTATCGATCAGCACCACAAAGATTCAGGCAAAAGAAAATCCGCAGCAGGATAGTGCAATGACAGAAACAGAAAATGATGGATTCGTTACTGGTGCGGTTACAGCAGCCTTGATTTTCTTTATGACATATTACCCCACGATATATCCACAAATAGCACGCTGGATCAGTACATATGGCAGCCATCTTACCTTTTCCCAAATCATCCAGACTGTTAAAAAAATGATCAGCGAAGGAAAGTTTGGGGTGTCAATGGCATAATAAACAATGAAGCTTATATTATTTACAGCAGCACTTATTCTGGACTTTTTCATGAGTGTTATTCTCTATTCAGGATATAAATTAAAATCAAAGACTGTTTTTATCCTGTTTGTTATTGTAAATGCTTCGATATTCCTTGCAATCATATTCATGATTCTTACGAAGGAAGTTTGAAATTCTGACGGTTTCAGTAGTTCGAAGCATTTGCTGTTTTGCTTGTTTGCACAATATTATTGGCGGGATACCAATATGTTCCTTAAGAGATCGGATTTTTCTTGTCTGATCTTTTTGTGGTGAATTTCTAAGATGAGGTGCTATGTCTGCAGATTGCATCAAAATGAATTTAATCGTGTATAATAAATCTGTATTTTTTCAATTCGGAGGAAAGTAAATATGGCACTTAATCTGGAAGATTATATTGCATCAATCCGTGATTTCCCGACCAAGGGAATTCTGTTCCGTGATGTGACGCCGCTTGTACAGGATGGTCAGGCATTCCATGAGGCAATTGACCGTCTGGCTGACTTTGCCCGCTCTGTTCATACGGATGTGGTTGTGGGGCCGGAGAGCAGAGGCTTCATCTTCGGTGCACCGGTTGCCTATGCACTGGGCATTGGCTTTGTACCGGTACGCAAGCCGGGCAAGCTGCCCCGTGAAACAGTCTCTGTCAAATATGATCTGGAATATGGATCCAATGAGCTGTTCATGCACAAGGATTCCATCAAGAAGGGACAGAGAGTTCTGATCGTGGATGATCTGCTGGCTACCGGCGGGACAGCCGTTGCCACAGCCCGCATGATCGAGCAGCTTGGCGGTGTGGTTGCCGGAGTTGCCTTTGTCATCAATCTGACTGGCATCAAACAGGACGAAGCTCTGAAACAGTACGATGTCTTCAAACTGATGGATCTCAGCGATCAATAATCATACGAATCGAAGAGCTTCTCTTCGATTTTTTGCAAAAAAGGGGAGGTGGACGATATGGCTGAACATCAGAATGTTGGTGTTGAGGATGTCATGAACAATGCAAAGACCTACATTACCAATCCGCAGGATCTTGCTTTGATTGCGCATGCAGCAAACTATGCCACGGAACATCATGCCGGACAGTTCCGCAAATCCGGCGAGCCGTATATTATCCATCTGATTAACGTTGCCTATATTCTGACGACACTGCATGCTGGTCCTCAGACCATCGCTGCCGGCTTTCTGCACGATACGATCGAGGATACCGGTGTCACAAAGGAAGAACTTGCAAAGGAATTTGATGAAGAAATTGCCGACCTTGTGGAAGCTGTTACCAAGGTTGGCACCCTGAAATACAAGGGAAAGGATGATCCGGAATATCAGGCAAGCAATCACCGCAAGATCTTTATTGCGATGGCAAAGGACATCCGGGTAATTATTATCAAGCTGGCTGACCGCCTTCATAATATGCGTACTCTGCAGTATCAGCCGGAGGCAGCCCAGAAGCGGATTGCGGCTGAAACGCTGGATGTCTATGCCCCGATTGCCCACCGTCTTGGCATCAGTGCCATCAAGAATGAGCTGGAGGATCTCTCGTTCTACTATCTGAACCGGGAAGAGTACTACCGAATTGCAAAGCTCGTTGAGGTGAAGAAGGCAGAGCGTGATCAGGCAGTCCATCATATGATTGAAGAAATCTCGGCCATGCTGAAGGAAAAGAACCTGGAATTCCGTATTTTTGGCCGTTCGAAACACCTGTACTCCATCTATAACAAGATGATTAAGAAGCACAAGCGCTTCGACGAGATTTTAGATCTGCTGGCAATCCGTATTGTGACCAAGACCGAGCTCAACTGCTATGAGATTCTTGGCTACATCCATGCAAAATACAAGCCGATTCCCGGCCGTCTGAAAGATTATATTGCGGTTCCGAAGACCAACATGTACCAGTCTCTGCATACAACCATCATTGGCGATGACGGCAAGATCTTTGAAGTGCAGATCCGCACGGAAGAGATGGATGAAGTGGCAGAGCGTGGTATTGCGGCACACTGGCGCTATAAGGAAGGCACCAAGTACGATGCCAAGAAGGAACAGAAGGAGATTGAGGAAAAGCTCTCCTGGTTCAAGAACTTTGCGACATATTCCGAAGAGGAAAGCAATGCGGATGCCTCAGAGTACATGGCAACTCTTCAGCATGATGTCTTTGAAGCCAGTGTTTATGTCATGACGCCAAAGGGCAGGGTCATCGATCTGCCCAATGGGGCAACGCCGATTGATTTTGCTTACCGCATTCACACAGATGTCGGCCATACAGCCGTTGGTGCCATTGTCAATGATGTCATGGTGCCGCTGAATACGCCGCTGCATACCGGTGATGTTGTACAGATCAAAACGCTCAAGGGAACTGGTCCAAGTGAGGACTGGCTGAAGTTTGTCAAAACCAATCAGGCGAAAAACAAGATTCGTGCCTATCTGACCCGTAAGGAGAGTGAGCGCAAGCAGGAGAAGGTGCCGGATGGTGAGAAACTCCTGTCTGAAGAACTGCGCAAACGCGGTTTTGATACAAAGGAATACATGGACCGCAAGAAGATTGAGGCTATCGTCAAGAGCTTCAATGTCTCCAACTATGCGGACCTGATGTATGGCATTGCCGTTCACTCCATCAATGTGACCGATGTCTGTCAGAAGCTGACCAACCAGAAACGGCCGATGATGACGGATGAAGCCATCTCCCACATGATGAACCGGGAACCTTCCAGGGAGAAGACTTCCAGCCGCACCGGTGTCTTGATTCCAGGCATTGAGTCGATGAAGATGTCACTGGCTGGATGCTGTCAGCCGGTCTATGGCGATCCGATCATCGGCTATATCACCAAAGGTGCCGGTGTCAAAGTACATCGGGCTGACTGTCCCAACATTGCCAATCTGAAGGAACGCAAGATCGATGTCCAGTGGGCCGCAAAAGATCCCGAGCGCACCTATATCTCAGATCTGCTCATTCAGGCCTATGACCGCTCCTTCCTTTTGACAGATATTGTCACGGCTGTATCTTCCTGCAAGACGCCCATGAACTCGATTAATGCGGTGGTCAACCGGGAAACGCTGATTTCTACCGTCAAGCTGCAGATTCAGGTCCATGATCTGGATCAGCTCAATCTGGTCATTGCCAATCTGCGTAAAGTTGAATCCGTGATTTCGGTGGAAAGACATACACACTGAAGTGATTTCTGCTATAATGGCCCCGTAAATTCGCTGAAAGAGAAAGAATCTGTTGTTTGGCAGACCAGAGAGGGCGGCATGGTGAAAACGCCTCTGCAGGAAAACAGAAAAGACACTCTGGAGAATTCCTTCTGAATCAAGTAGGGAGGAACGTATGCCGCGTTAAGGCAAGAGCGCAGGACAGCATTTGTCCTGAACTGAGGTGGTACCGCGCATCAAGCGTCCTTGGAACAGGACGCTTTTTATGTATCAGGAGGAGAGAGATGAAATATCAGACACCCCGCGGCACATATGACATTCTGCCGGATGAGATCGGCAAATGGCATGATGTGGAACGTGTAATCCGCGAAAAGACAGAATTGTACAGATACCGGGAGATCCGGACGCCATTCTTTGAGAGCACATCGGTGTTTTCCAGAGAGAATGACAGCTCTGACATGGTCAACAAAGAGATGTATACCTTTTCGGTCGGCGGTGATTCCTACACACTGCGTCCGGAAGGCACAGCCGGTGTGATCCGTGCTTTTGACCAGCACAAGCTGTATGGCTCCATGGAACTGCCGGCCAAGTTCTATTACATGGGCGCGATGTTCCGGCATGAACGTCCCCAGAAAAACAGACAGAGACAGTTCCACCAGTTCGGCGTTGAAAACATTGGTGTGAAATCACCGGAGATTGATGCTGAGACGATTGCCCTTGGCTATGACATCGTTAAAGCCATGGATATCAGCTCTGTCAAAGTATGCATCAACACACTTGGCGATGATGAAAGCCGGGCCGCATACCGCAAGGCACTGAAGGAATACTTCACACCGCATCTGGATGAGCTGTGCTCTGACTGCCACCGCCGTCTGGAACAGAATCCGCTGCGGATTCTGGACTGCAAAGTGGATCATGATGCACCATTCATGAAGGATGCACCAAGGCTTTCTGACTACCTTAATGAAGAAAGCAAGGCGTATTTCCAGCGTGTATTGAAGGCACTGGACTGCCTTGGCATTCCATATGAGATCGATGAGCGCCTGGTCAGAGGCCTGGATTACTATACGCATACCGTCTTTGAAGTCATGTCCACAAGACCGGATTCCGGTGCCCAGGCAACGATCTTCGGCGGCGGCCGTTATGATCACTTTGTCGAGTACTATGGCGGCCCGCAGATGAGCGGCATCGGCTTTGCGATCGGTCTGGAACGGCTGATCTCTCTTGCTGAGGAAGAAGGCCATGACTTTGGAAAAGAGCGCGGCTGTGATGTGTATGTCATTGGTCTGGGCGATGTGCAGGATCAGGTGCTGCAGGTATTGAGCGATTTGCGCCATAGTGGTTTCAGTGCGGATGGCAGCCTGTATGGACGCAGCCTCAAGGCACAGTTCAAGAGTGCTGACCGTGCCCAGGCAAAGTATGTTGTGATCCTTGGCGAGGATGAAGTACGCCAGGGTACGGTAAATCTGAAACGCAGTGGTGAGAAAGACCAGATTTCTGTGAAGAGGGAAGAACTTGGCAGCAGACTGCGTGACATGGAAGGAAGCGAAAGGTAAGAATGAAGAGAACATGTGGATGTGGAACCCTGCGGGCAGAAAATGCCGGCAGTGAAGTGACCCTGATCGGTTGGGTCAACAAACGCCGCAATTTTGGCTCACTGGTGTTTATTGACCTGCGTGACCGCAGCGGTCTGGCCCAGATTGTCTTTGATGAAAAGATCAGTGAAAAGATCAAAGACGTACGTAATGAGTACATTCTGCAGGTGACTGGTAAAGTACAGATGCGCCAGGAAGCCAATCCGAAAATGGCAACTGGTGAGGTGGAAGTGGCTGCCAGTGATGTCAATATCGTCAACAGTGCTGAGACACTGCCGATTGATATCAGTGATGATACCCGCACCAATGAGGATACCCGCCTGAAGTACCGCTATCTGGATCTGCGCCGTCCGGTTCTGCAGAAGAATCTGATGCTGAGGCACAAGATCTGCATGATTGCCCGCAACTATCTGGATGAAAACGGCTTTGTGGAAGTGGAAACACCAATTCTGGCCCGTTCTACACCAGAGGGTGCCCGTGACTATCTGGTGCCGTCCAGAATCTACAAGGGAAACTTCTGGGCTCTGCCGCAGTCTCCGCAGATTTTCAAGCAGCTGCTGATGATTGCCGGTATGGAGAAGTATTTCCAGATTGCCAGATGTTTCCGTGATGAGGATCTGCGAGCTGATCGTCAGCCGGAATTCACACAGATCGATATTGAGATGTCCTTCGGTGATGAAGAGACAATCTTCAAGACGGTTGAGGAACTCATGCAGAGAATCTTCAAGGGTGTTAAGAATGTGGATCTTGAGGATCATTTCATCCGGATCCCGTGGCAGGAGTGCATGCGCCGCTTTGGTTCTGATAAACCGGATCTGCGCTTTGGCAATGAAATTGTCTGCCTCAATGACCTGTTTGCCAATACATCCTTTGGCGTCTTTGCCAATGTGCTGAAAGACGGCGGTGAGATTGATGGCATCAAGTTTGAACATGCGGCGGATCAGTACAGCCGCAAGCATCTCGATCAGCTGCAGGAATTTGTCCGCCATGGCTTTGGCGCCAAGGCACTTGCCTATCTCAAGATGGGCAGGGATGGCCTGAGCGGATCGATCGTCAAGCCGCTGTCTGACGAGGAAAAGCAGGCTTTAATCAAGAAGTTTGATCTTAAGGAAGATGACCTTGTCTTGATTGTCGCGGATAAGCCGCTGACAGCTGAGACATCATTAGGTGCACTGCGTGTGCGTCTTGCTCACGAGCTTGGCCTGATTCCAGCAGAACCGGTATACCGTTTCCTGTGGGTAACAGACTTCCCGATGTTTGAATACAGTGAAGAAGAGCACCGCTGGGTCGCAGCTCACCATCCTTTCACAGCCCCGAAGGAAGAGGATGTTGACAAACTGTTCTCTGATCCGGCACATGTTTCCAGCCGTGCGTATGATCTTGTCCTGAATGGCTATGAGCTGCTGTCCGGATCGATCCGTATCCACGATCAGGATCTGCAGGAAAAGGTCTTTGAAGCGATCGGATTGAGCATGGAAGAGGCAAGAAAGAAGTTTGGCTTCTTCCTGGATGCCTTCAAATATGGCACGCCGCCGCACGGAGGTGTCGGCATTGGTCTGGAAAGACTGACGATGGTACTGGCAGGCACTGACAATATCCGTGATGTTGTCGCGTTCCCGACAACCAACAGTTCCATGGATCTGATGAGTGAATCACCGAACCAGGTTGATCCGGCTCAGCTGGAAGTACTCGGCATTGAAGTCTCTGACAAAACCAAAGAGGGCTAAAGATTCAGAGTGTCAAGACTGCATTTGCAAAAAGACACTGCTATAATGAAGTTGGCTGGAGGAATTCGTATTTTTCCTACATTTTGATATCAGGGAGTTCTGACTGGAGAGTTCTGTGTTGAATACCCGATGCGTTCGGGGATCCTGATGGATGACCAAGGACACCCACCTCTACATAAGAGGGAACATATCACCCCTTCAGCCCGTATCGTAAATTTGCTGTCCTGTTTGGGACAGCTTTTTATATACTTTAGGTATGGAAAAAACAATTGGGGAACAATTCCGCAGCTATCTGCTGAAACAGGAGGATCCGTCCTACACGATCCGTGAAGCCAGTGATGAAGAAGGCCGCCATATCTTCTTTGAAACACAGGAAGCCAGTGCCTCTGTGACCATGCATACAATCAATGGCACGGAGATCTGTGAACTGCGCATTGTCAGCACAAAGACAGGACGCACGCCGTTTTATCTTCACTTTGAACTCAACGATCTGTCCCATGCGATTGACCTGTTTCATGAGATGACGGCGTCTTTGAAAAAGCAGTCTGAAACAAGGGTTATCCATGTGCTGCTGTGCTGTACCAGCGGCATCACGACATCATACTTCACAGCCAGAATGAAAGATGCTGCCAGGATGATGGAACTGCCATATGCATTTGAAGCAGTATCCTATGACCATCTGTTTCAAAAGGGGACAGGCGCAGATGTGATTCTGCTGGCACCGCAGATTTCATGGCGTCTGCAGCAGGTGCAGGAAGCCTTTGGCGACAAGCCGGTGGCAGCAATTCCGGTATCTGTTTTTGCAGCATATGATGTCAATGGCATGTTCCGGCTGATTGAGGCATCACTGCCTTCCATTCATTCCGATACGGGTGCGCTGCAGGGAAATGACGAGTGGCATGGATTGAATCATGCACTGTGTGTCTGCGTCCTGATTGAATCTCATGCCGTAAGAATTGCCTGGCGGCTGTATGAGCAAGGCAGGCTGGCTGATTTCGGACAGACCCGCAAAGATCTGTACCGTCTGCGTGATCTTGAGGATATGCTGGATTTTGTCACGGCAAGACATCCGGATATTGCCCGTGTCATGGTTGTGACACCCGGCATCATTGATCATGGCCGTCTGACATTCCGGCAGCCCGGTATCTACAACGAAGAAGTCAGCTGCCGGTTTTCATCACGCTATCAGTGCGAAGTGCTGTTTCTCAACGATGCCAATGCCATGGCTCTTGGCTATCATTACCGCCATCCGTCCCTGCATGATTTCTGTTTCTATTTCCAGCCGATGGCAGGAAGATCAGCCGGCGTCGGCATGATTGTCCATGATCATCTGATGGCTGGGACGCACAGCATCGCAGGTGAAATGCAGTTTGTCATCAAGACTGTACTTTGCGGCAGCCAGATGGAGAGCCTGGCAAAAACCGTGAGCGGCAATCTGGAAATTGCGTCTGAAATGCTGGTGAATGTTATTGCCTGCGTGGATCCGGAGGCAGTAGTGATCGCCGCCGGCATGATCAGTGATCTGTCTGCTTTGAAGCAGCAGCTGTCCACGTATATTCCGGCCCAGTATCTGCCCAGATTGATCAAGGCAGACGGGAGTCTGAACTATATGTTTGACGGCGGGCTGCTGTATCTGTCCGCACGCTGAGACAGCTTGCAAAGAAGACGTACAGCAGGTAAAATGAGCAGGTATATTGATTGCAAAAGTAAGGTGGTGTCAAATATGTCAGTATTCTGGTCAAGTTTGTTGTGGTTTCTTGCCGGCGGTATCGTCGGTGCAGCGATTTCTTTTTACTTCACAAAGAGATCGTTTGAGAAACAGCTGCGTGACAATCCTCCGATCAATGAAAAGATGATCCGGGCAATGTACATGCAGATGGGAAGAAAGCCAACCGAAGCGCAGATCAATCAGGTTATGCGGGCAATGAATGCAGCGGCTGGTCCTTCCGGAAAATCCAAGTCCAAGAAATAAGCGGCAGAAATGCCGCTTTTTTGAAGGCTTTGCCGATACTGGCGAAATAATACCAGAATTGGCAGAAAAGCATGAGAAATGCCTGTCTTCTGCAGTTATTCAATGGTGATATAGCAAATGAAAATTGAATGCATTTACATGTAAGCAGACAAGCGCTTTCATTTTCTCCCTGAACTCGTATTTTTTGCAAAAATATTACCAAATATAGATTTTTGGAAAGTGGAAATGCAAAAAAGCATGGAGTATAATGACTTAGAGTTTAGGAGGATATATGAGTACAGAAAACAAAAAGGTTTTCGAAGCTATGGATGGCAATACTGCTACCGCTTACAGCGCATATGCGTTTACAGAAGTAGCTGGTATCTATCCGATTACACCATCATCTCCGATGGCGGAACACATTGACGACTGGGCTACAGCCGGCAAGAAGAACATTTTCGGAGACAAGGTAAAGGTTGTTGAAATGCAGGCTGAGGGCGGCGCCGCTGGTGCTGTTCATGGTGCTCTGCAGGCTGGTGCTCTGGCTGCAACATTTACTGCTTCACAGGGTCTGCTGCTGATGATCCCGAACCTGTACAAGTGGAAGGGTGAAATGCTGCCGGCAGTCATTCATGTTGCTGCAAGATCTCTTGCTACACATACTCTGTCTATCTTCGGTGATCACCAGGATGTTTATGCCTGCCGTCAGACAGGTGTCGTCATGATGTGCTCTCATTCCGTTCAGGACTGCATGGATCTGGCTGGCGTTGCCCACCTGATCGCGATTGATGGTTCTGTTCCGGTGATGCACTTCTTCGATGGTTTCCGTACTTCTCATGAAATCGACAAGATCGAAGTCATGGACTATGACTTCCTGAAGAGTCTGTTGCCGAAGGACAAGCTGGAAGCATTCCGCGCTCATGCTCTGAATCCGCATGGAAATGCAGTGACAAGAGGCGGTTCTCAGAATGATGATATCTACTTCCAGGCTGCCGAAGCTCAGAATCTGCATTATGATGCTGTGGCTGATATCGCTGCCAAGTACTTCAAGGCTGTCAGCGAGCATACAGGCCGCAACTATGCACCGTTCACATATGTTGGTGCTCCGGATGCTGAGAGAGTCATCGTTGCCATGGGTTCTGTGACAGATACAATCACAGAGACAATCAATACTCTGGTCAAGAGAGGCGAGAAGGTCGGCCTGATCAAGGTTTATCTGTATCGTCCGTTCTCCCAGAAGTATCTGGAAGCTGTTCTGCCTAAGACAGTTAAGAAGATTGCTGTTCTTGACAGAGCCAAGGAAGTCGGCACACGTGAGCCGCTGTTCCTGGATGTTGAGTATGCTCTGCGCAATCACAAGGACATCAAGCTGATCGGCGGCCGTTATGGTCTGTCCTCCAAGGATACCAACCCGTCTGATATCAACGCTGTTTATGAGGAACTCAAGAAGGATGATCCGAAGGAAGAGTTCACAATCGGTATCGTCGATGATGTCACACATCTGTCCCTGGATCCGGTTGACATCCATGTTGATGCAGATTATACATCCTGCCTGTTCTATGGTCTTGGTTCTGATGGTACTGTCGGTGCTAACAAGTCTACCGTTAAGATCATTGGCAACAACACAGATCTGTATTCTCAGGCATACTTCGCATACGACTCCAAGAAGTCCGGCGGTGTTACAAGATCTCATCTGCGTTTTGGCAAGAGCCCGATTCATTCTCCGTACTACATTGATAAGGCAGACTTCATTTCCTGCTCTCTGGAATCCTATGCATTCAAGTTTGATATGGTCCGTGATCTGAAGGATGGCGGCACATTCCTGCTGAATACAACAATGGATGCCAGCGAGGTTGAAGACAGACTGCCTAACAGAATGCTGAAGGGTCTGGCTGATCATCATGCCAAGTTCTACATCATCAATGCTAACAAGCTGGCTATGGAGACTCATATGGGCCGTCATACCAACACAATCCTGCAGTCTGCATTCTTCAAGCTCAATGAGCAGATCATGCCGTTCAGCAAGTCTCTCGAGCTCATGAAGGATTCTGCCCGCAAGACATATGCAAAGAAGGGCCAGGATGTTGTTAACAACAACTGTGCAGCTATTGATAAGGGTGCTTCCGGACTGGTTGAAGTCGAGGTTAAGCCTGAGTGGAGCAATCTGCCTGTCAAGAAGCAGCTGTTTGAGCTGACTGGCGATGAGCATTTCGATACAAATGTTCAGGTCATCAACGCTCTGGGCGGCTATGATATGCCGGTATCTGAATTCACAAAGCCGGATGTCATCGATGGTTCCATCCCTGAAAATGTTGCCTTCCGTGAGAAGAGAAACATTGCAGCAATGGTTCCGGTATGGGATGCACAGAAGTGCATCGAGTGCGGCCAGTGTGCATTCTCCTGCCCGCATGCTACAATCCGTCCGTTCCTGCTGACAAAGGATGAGGCTGCCAAGGCTGCTGAAATCTCTGAGAAGTGCGGCTTCAAGTTTGATACAAAGGAGCCGAGTGCTGCTTACAAGAACGCTAAGGCTGACGGCCTGGTATACAGAATCGAAGTTTCTCCGATGAACTGCGTAGGCTGCGGCGTATGTATCAATGTCTGCCCGACCAAGGCTCTGTCTGCTGTTGACATTGTTGAGGCTGAGGGTGAAGAGCCTGTTTCTGACTACCTGTACAAGGAGACAGAATACAAGCCTCAGTATGGCAACCCGAACACTGTAACAGGTGTATCTCTGATGATGCCTTACTTCGAGGTTTCCGGTTCCTGCCCTGGCTGCGGCGAGGCTCCGTACTACAGACTCGCTTCCCAGCTGTTTGGCAAGGATATGCTGGTTGCCAATGCAACAGGCTGCTCTATGATTTACTGCTCCGCTACTCCTTCTACACCGTTCGTTGTTGATAACGATGGCAATGGTGTTGCATGGGCTAACTCCCTGTTTGAGGATAACGCTGAGTATGGCTTCGGTATGGCTGTTGCACAGTCCTACAGATCTGCCAAGATCCTGAAGATCATGGAAGACAACCTGGATAAGGTTGAACCTGCTCTGAAGGCTGACTTTGACGCTTACATGGCTGCTGGTGATGACCGTGACAAGCAGAGAGCTGTTGTGGATTCTCTGGTGAAGAATGTTGAAGCTTCTGCTAACCAGGATGTCAAGGCTCTGCTTGAGATGAAGAGAGATCTTGTTTCCAAGTCTGTCTGGATCGTCGGCGGCGATGGCTGGGCATACGATATCGGTTACGGTGGACTTGATCATGTCATGGCCAACGATCTGAATGTCAATGTCCTTGTTCTGGATACTGAGGTTTACTCCAACACTGGTGGACAGTCCTCCAAGTCTTCTCAGGCTGCATCTATTGCGAAGTTCGCAGCAGGCGGCAAGAAGATGGCTAAGAAGGATCTGGGCCAGATCATCATGGAATATGGTCATGTCTATGTTGCATCCGTTGCTATGGGTGCTAATCAGGCACAGTGCATCAAGGCCTTCAAGGAAGCTGAATCCTATAATGGACCTTCTCTGATCATTGCTTACTGCCCGTGCATTGAGCAGGGTATCAAGGGCGGCCTTGGCCATATGCCTCAGGTTGAAAAGGATGCTGTAGATTGCGGCTATGTCGCTCTGTACCGCTATGATCCTAGACTTGAGAAGCCGCTGCAGCTTGACTCCAAGGAGCCGAACTGGGATAAGTTCCATGACTTCCTGATGAGTGAGGCTCGTTACTTCAACCTGCCGAAGCTGAGGGGCCAGGAAGCTGCTGAAGCTGCTTTTGCCAAGACAAAGCATGACGCTCAGGTTCGTTATGAGAAGCTGGTCAAGAAGGTTAACGATCAGAACTGATCATCAATCTTAAGCGTTTGTAAAAGACGATGGGTTTCCATCGTCTTTTTTTGCGTTATGGGCAGATGTATAATATGCATGGTGATTGCATGAAGATTTTACTGTATTTCGAGAATCAGAATATGATCAAGATCTCAGGCATGGGACGGGCTTTCGAGCACCAGAAGCTTGCTCTGACATCACAGCATATTGCTTATACAACGGATCCATGGGATACGGATTACGATATTCTGCATATCAATACCTATATGGCTAACAGTGATGCCATCATCCGCAGTGCAAGGGAAAACGGCAAATGTGTCATCTACCATGCCCATTCGACAGAAGAAGATTTCAAAAACAGTTTTCTCTTCAGCAATCAGATTGCACCATATTACAAGACATGGCTTGTCAACCGGTACAGCCAGGCAGATGCCATCATCACACCGACACCATACTCACGTTCTCTGCTGATAAAGTATGGGATCACACTGCCGATTTATGCTGTGTCTAATGGTATCGTGCTGGAGCGCTATGCCTATGACTATGAGAAGGTGAAGGCATTCCGGAAATATTTTTCACTGGCTGATGATGCCAAAACGGTGATTGGTGTAGGACTGCTGTTTCAGCGCAAGGGGCTGCTTGATTTTATTGAAGTCGCAAAAATGCTGCCACAGTATCAGTTCATCTGGTTTGGTGATATCAATAAACTGATTATTCCACGTGAGATTACGGAGGCGATGGAAAATGCACCGGAGAATGTAATATTCCCGGGATATGTCAAAGGTGCAATCATAGAAGGGGCCTATGCGAGCGCCAATTGTTTCTTCTTCCCATCTTATGAGGAGACAGAGGGGATTGTTGTATTGGAGGCACTGGCGGCCAGATGTCCGATGCTTGTGCGTGATATCGGTGCCTATGATCCGTGGCTGCAGAATGGTAAAAATTGCTGGATGGGACATAACAATGCCGAGTTTGCAGATCTGATTGCCAAAATCGTGGAACATCAGGTTCCTGATCTGACAGATGCAGGCTATGAAACGGCAAAGGAACGCAGTATTGACCGCATTGGTGTTCAGCTGAAGCAGGTCTATACCAAGGTTCTGCAGGCGGCTGGCAAACCAGTACACTGAAAGGTTAGCAGATAAGACATATGAAAACTAACTTGAAAAAGGTTCTCAAAAGTCCTGTTTTCAATTTTGCATTAATCATCGGCCTGACTGTCCTTGTCCTGTGGTTTTCTCTGAAAGACAACGGCCGTGAAATTCTCAGCATGATCCGCGGTGCCAATAAATGGCTGCTGATTTTCATGCTTGTTCTGATGGTCCTGGAACGCTGGATTGATGGCTGGGGCCTGTCTCTTGAAGCAAGAATTTTCAAGAAGGACTACAAGGTCAGGCAGGGCTTCGTGGATGCCTATACAGCATCTTTGTTCAATAACATTACGCCAAGTGCATCCGGCGGTCAGTTTGCCCAGATCTATATCTTCCGCAAGCAGGGGCTCGATGTCTCCAGTGCCATCAGTGTGCTCTGGATGGATTTCATCAATTACCAGACAACCATGAGCGTGTTTGTCCTGGCTCTGATACTGCTGCGGTTTCCATACTTCTATGGACACTATTCCCAGTTCTTCCTTATTGTCATCTTTGGCTTTATTGTGAACAGTGCATTGATCTTTGCTCTGTGGGCATCCGTCAAATTTCCACGGTTTTACCGCTGGCTGACAACCACAGGGTTTAACATCGGCATACGCATGCATCTGATCAAAAATCGCGATAAAGCAAAGCAGAAACTGGATGAACAGCTGGAACGGTTTGAAAAGCAGATTGACATGATCAGCTGTGACAAGAAGATGATCTTTCTTGTTGCACTGAGCAATCTGATCCGTCTGCTCATGTATTACAGCATTGCTTTTATTGCGGCCAGAGCACTGCATTTCCAGCTCAGCTGGAAGCTGTATATTGATACGATTGCACTGAGTTCCTTTGTTGCCATGGTCAACGCCTTCATGCCTATGCCGGGCTCTGCCGGCGGTACTGAGGCAACCTTTGTCCTGATGTTTTCCACGATTTTCGGCACTACCAAGGCAAAGGCAATCATGATTCTCTGGCGTGTAATTACCTATTACTTTCAGACACTGGTTGGGGCTGGTATTTACCTGTGGGCAAGGATGCAGCCGGTCGTGATTCATGATAATATGCAGGAAATACCGGCGGAAACTGAAACCAATGGTAAAATAGAGCAGAAATCCAAGGAGGAAGAGCGATGAGAATCGGTCTGTTTACAGATACCTATCCGCCCGAGATCAACGGTGTTGCCAACAGTACTTACATCCTGCGCACACAGCTTGAAAAGATGGGCCATGAAGTTTATGTCATCACAACCAATTCCTCTGGCAAAGTAGCATCTCACTGGGAAGATGACGGCCATACACTGCGGCTGAAAGGAGCAGAACTCAAGTTCCTCTACGGCTATGTGGCAACGTCACCTTTTCATTTTCTTGCCCTGCAGGAAATACGCAAACTGAATCTGGATATCATCCATGACCAGACCGAATTCGGGGTAGGCATCTTTGCCCATATCTGTGCCATGCAGTTAGGCATTCCGCTTGTGTCCACATACCATACAACCTATGAAGACTACACGCATTATGTCAATTTCATCCATTCCAGAACGGTAGATTCCTATGCAAAAAAAGGTGTTGCCAAAGTATCACGTCTGTATGGCGATGCTTCCATCTCCGTTATTGCGCCATCCCAGAAGACAAAGGACATGCTGATTGGGTATCATATCCGCCGTGATATTGATGTGATTCCTACCGGTCTGGATCTGGATGAATTTCATCCATCTCTCCATGATGCTCGCAAAACAGCTGAAATCCGCACAAAATATGGCTTTTCTGCTGATGATACCGTAATTGTATCAGTTGGCCGCATCGCCCAGGAGAAATCTCTGGATGTCGTCATGCAGGGATTTGCCAATACAGTCAAAGCAGGATTGTCTGTCAAAATGCTGATTGCAGGGGATGGCCCTGACTTTGGCCGCATGAAACAGATGGTTGCAGATCTTGATCTGGAGAAGGATATCGTCCTGGCTGGTGCTGTACCCAGAAAAGACATTCCGTCACTGTACCGCGCCTGTGATCTGTTTGCGTCTGCTTCACTGAGTGAGACACAGGGCATGACATTTATTGAAGCCCTTGCATCTGGTCTGCCATTGCTGGTGCGCTATGATGAAGTGCTGCAGGATCTTGTCAGCGAAGGGGAAGACGGCTGGTTTTTCAAAGATCCGGATGACTTTGTGACCAAGCTGAAAGTGTTCCTTTCTTTGTCAAAAGAACAGAAAGCGAAGATGACCGCTTCTTCCCTGAAACATGTGGAGCCTTACAGTGCCCGGATTTTTGGCGAAAAAGTGTATGCTGTCTATGAAAAAGCCATTGAAATGTATCATGATGTCAGCACAATCGATGATGTACAGGTAAAAGATTCCTTTGTGCAGCTGTATCTGATCAATGGCCGCAAGGAAGAGCTGCGTCTGCAGGTGACAATGGATGACTATGCCAACCTTGGTCTGCGCAAAGGCGGTACAATTGCCAATACGACCGTAAAACACCTGCAGGAAAAAGAAGCTGGTGTCAGGGCATACCAGGGCTGTGTGCGCCGGATTGCGATCAAAGACCGCACCCGCAAGGAAGTGTATGACTGGCTGAGTCAGGAAACGCCATGTGATATTACGACGATTAATAAGATCGTTGAGAAGCTGGAGAGCAGGGGCTATATCGATGATGAGCGCTACTGCCGTGATGCGGTTCACAGCATGCGTGCTTCGTTAATGGGTACAGACCGGATTGTGCGCAGTTTGATGAATAAGGGACTGCCTGCCGCCCTGGTCCACCAAGTGATCGAGGAAGAACCGGATACATCCATGGAAGACTGCATGCTGGCAGCACAGAAAATGGCTGGCTCGATGAAGCATGACTCGATCCGGAAGATGAAATATACGCTGTCTGGCAAGCTGGTCCAGCGCGGCTTTACCCGTGAGCAGGCAGAAAGAGCGATTGCATCGCTGGATCTGGGCCGTCAGGAAGAACGGGAAATGGACAATCTCAAGCACTGTGCAGCCAAAGCAAAGCGCCGCTATCAGAGTAAATACAGCGGCACAATGCTGCGCAACCGGGTATTCCGGTACTGTGCTGCCCAGGGCTATGACGGTGATGATATTTATGCCGTCATGGATGGAATGGAGTGGAATCAGGATGACTAAAATCAAGGATTTTAAACCGCAGGAGCGCTATGCAATTCCCCTGCTGATCAAAGATGTTAAAAATGGAACAACGAATAAAGGCGCAGCGTATCTTACCATTACAGTGGCAGATAATACCGGCATGATCGATGGTAAATTCTGGGATGTCAAGCCAGAGGATACAGCTGTTATCCATGTCGGCCATGTAGAAGAAATCTCCTTTGAAGTGCTGGATTACAAGAACAGCCTGCAGCTGCGTATCAATCATGTGCAGGATCTGGACCAGTCAGCAGTGGATCTGGAGTCATTTGTGGCCGCGAGTACCAGATCGCTTGCAGACAGGCAGGCAGAGGTCAAAAAGTTTGTCTACAGTATTCATAATGAAAACCTGCGCAAACTTGTGGTCGGTGTTCTGCGGATGACAGCAGACAAATACTTTACATACCCGGCTGCCTCTAAAATTCATCACAACTTTCTGGGCGGTCTGTCTGAGCATTCTTTGTCCATTGCCGAAATGTGCGAGGAAGTATGCAAACACTATCCCCAGCTGAATCGGGATCTTCTGATTGCCGGGGCATTGATTCATGATGTTGGCAAGACTATCGAAATGAGCGGACCGATCACAACAGAATATACACTGCAGGGACGTCTGGAAGGCCACATTTCCATTGCCAATGGGATTCTCAGTGAAGTAGCAGACTCTCTTGGCATGGAAGGCAGTGAGGAAGCTGCGCTGCTACACCATATGATCCTGAGCCACCACGGTCACTATGAATACGGTTCACCGGTACTGCCGATGGTGCAGGAAGCGGAAGTATTGTCTTTGATGGACAATCTCGATGCCCGTATGAACACACTGAAGCAGGCACTGGATTCTACCGCTGCAGGAAACTGGACGGGCAAACTGTTTGCCCTGGATAACAGGCAGTTCTATAAACCAACACTGAAAAAGGAGTGATGCATATGGATATGCGGCTTGCACTTGTGAAAGGTGTCTCCTCTCTGCTGAAAAAGGCAGGCAGGGGAGGTTCTTTTCCCGGCACCCTGGCACTCAGGATGGATCCGGATTTCATTGCCCGTTTCCAGATGCCGGAAATTGTCATTCTGGTAACCGGCACCAATGGTAAAACAACAACCCAGAATCTGATTGCCCAGTCATTGCGCGCAGCCGGCCTGAAGGTCATCAACAATGCCCGCGGTGACAATCTGAATGTGGGCATTGCCTCTTTGCTGGCAGCCAACAGTGATATGCATTACCGCATCAAAGCAGATGCTGCGGTCATTGAAGTCGATGAGCTGACCCTGTACCGGCAGTTTTCCCATCTGCATCCCACTGCACTTGTCGTGACGAATTTCTTCCGGGATCAGTTGGACAGAGCAGGAGAAATGGAAACGATCATCCGGAAAATCATGGCTGTCACAAAGGACTTTACCGGGGATCTCATCCTCAATGGCAATGATCCCAATGTTCTGCGAATCGGCCTGCATGCAGAAAAAGCCAGAAAACATTACTTTGCCGTAGACCGCTGCTCCATTTCACAACAACAGACCAATGAGGCAAGTGAAGGCAAATTCTGCCCGGTCTGTGGAAATCGTCTGCACTATGAATACTATCAGTATTCCCATATTGGAAAATTCTGGTGTGAACATGATGGATTTGGCAAAGTGCCATATGATATTGAAGTTACGGATATTGATTTCCAGCATGGTACCTTTACTGCAGACGGCAATTCCTACAAGTCGTTTGTCAATACGATTTACGGTGTGTATAACTGTGCTGCTGTATTAACGGCGCTGAAGGTGTATCATATTGATCCTGCCTGTGCCAACAAGGTTTTTGGCAGCTTTGTGATGAAAGAAGGCCGCAATGAGCTGTTCAAGCTGTCTAAGCCATGCATCATCAATCTGGCCAAGAATCCGACTGGTACCAATGAAGTACTGAAGTATATTCTCAGCCGTCCCGGTGACAAGAACATTCTGATTCTGCTCAATGACAATGACCAGGATGGACATGATGTGAGCTGGATCTGGGATGCTCATTTTGAACGGCTGAATGTGCCGGAGGTAAAGAGGATTGTCTGCAGCGGTACACGTGCCTATGATATGGCTCTGCGGCTGAAGTATGAAGGTCTTGAGGACCGCATACATGTGGAAGAAAATGCCGAGAAAGCTGTGAAATGGCTGGATGATGCCAATCTGGACAGCTATGTGATCTCTACGTATACCGCTCTGCACAGTACCAGGGCACTGCTTGCAAAGGAGGCACAGAAATGGAACTGAGAATTTTGTGGATGTACCATGATCTGATGGACCTCTATGGCGATAAAGGCAATGCTGAAGTGTTGCGTGTAAGAACGGAGAAAAGAGGTATTCAGTGTACGATTGATACGTGCACAATCGGTGAGAAAAGAAATATTCCGGATTATGATATCTTCTTCATGGGCGGCGGTGCTGACCATGAGCAGGAATTGATCTATCACGATCTTGTCCAGCGCAGGGATCAGATTGCCGCTGCCATGGATGCGCATACGGCATTTCTGCTGATCTGCGGCGGATATCAGCTGTTTGGAAAGTATTACCGCGATCAGGATGGCGGTATGATCCAGGGTCTTGGCTTCTTTGACTACTACACGGAGGCGAGTGACCGTGACCACCGCTGCATCGGCAACATTGCCATCCAGGCAGCGATGGATGGTGAAACCTTTGATGCCGTTGGTTTTGAAAACCATGGCGGCCAGACCATGCAGGTATCCACACCGTTTGGAAAAGTATTAAAAGGCCATGGCAATACATATGACGGCGGCTGGGAAGGCTTTGTCAATGATGATGTCCTGGCTACATATATGCATGGGCCGCTGCTGCCAAAGAATCCTAAGATTGCGGATCATATCATTGCCAGAGGCTTAAGAAAACGGTATGGCAGCGTGAAGCTGGCTCCGCTGGATGATACACTGGAAAACAAGGCAAGAGATGTGATGCTGGAACGGCTTGGCGTCAAAGAGAAGGAAGACAAATGAAAAGAGGACGATGGTCCTCTTTTTCTATTGCAGGAATGATGGCTGCGGCAGCGTAACTTGCAGGTTCTTCTTCAGCAGGTAATATTCCAGAATCTCCTGGTGGGTAATTGCAAACTGATAATCAGGCAGATCCTGAGGATCAACCCATCGCAGCTCAATAGAGCCTTTTCCTACTGTTGTTTCTGGGATTTCATCCAGATCTGCAAAGAAGGCAAACGAGACAATACGGTAAATATTGCCATCCAGGAAGGAAACGATACGGCTCGGATCATCAAATACCTTCAGCTCATTGAGCTGATCATGGTACAGATGAATGCCGGTCTCTTTGATTGCCTGGCGGATGGCACAGTCACGGAAGGTTTCAGTGTCATGCAGATCACCGGAGACAATACCCCAGCGGAAATTGTCTGCCCGCTGTTCCAGAAGAATCTTGCCTTTGGCACAGATCACCAGAGCAGAACCAAAGCGGGTAGGGCAGTTGGGATCCGGAGCAAAAGGATCATGCAGGTAATAGAGTGCCGTAGGCATTACCCCTTGACCTCTTTGAGTACTTCATCCAGATCCTGCGGTGCACTCTTGCCGAACGTGAAATGGCACGCATCATCCTTGCCATAGCGCGGAATGATATGCACGTGCATATGATCAACCGACTGACCGGCAGCCTCACCAGTGTTATTCAGAATGTTCACACCAACAGCACCTGTATTTTTCACAATCTGGCGGGCTAATTTTGCCGTTACAGCCATGACCTTGGCAACGGTCTTGTCATCTGCCTCCAGAATATTTCTGACATGCTTTTTCGGCATGACAATTGTATGCCCTCTGGTAACCTGAGAAATATCCAGAATCGCAATCACATCCTCATCTTCGTATACAACTTTTGATGGAATCTTATGGGCAATGATATCGCAGAATACACACATAATTCATTTCCTCCTGGCTTTTATTATAACATTCTGCCTGCGTGTTGATATGCATTCATGGCATATGAATGCCATCCGCGCAACAAAAAAACAGGAAGTGAAAACACTTCCTGTCTGGTCATGCTCAATTGCTGGAAGATGCGGAAGCAGAAGCACTTGCGCTGGCAGAGAAGGAAGCCTCCGCAGAAGCAGTAGATTCTGCCATATCCTGAACCAGATTATCAGGGTAGGATGCCTTGATCGCATTGTACAGCGTAATGTCATAGACATGGAACTTATACTTGCGGAAGTAGTATGTGGTCGCATCAGAGCTGACATTACTGATGGAAGACAGCGCAGAGACGATGTCATCATGCATGCTGTCTGTATCATTGCTGTCTACCTTGACCAGGTAATAGGTACTTCCATCAGAGCCTGTGACTTCATTCCAGCCATCATCCGGCGTCAGGGAAGACAGAATCGCTCTGACCATGGAATCAAGAGAAGAAGACTGGGTTGTATAGATCTCTGATGTACCATCAGAAGAACTGTTGTGGTTGGAAGCCGCAGTAGCCGCATCGGATGTACCGGCCTTGAGCTCATCCAGAGCCGCATTGGCATCATCAAGACTTGTAAAAGACAGCACCGTTGCCTTGCAAGGCTTGTACATACTGATCAGATCATCCCACTTGGCTTCAATGTACTTGTCCGTCAGCTGGGAAGCGAGCAGAGAAGGAATCAGATAGTCATTCAGGTAATCATCCTCGCTCATGTTGGACTGTTCCAGATAAGAAGTGAAGGTGTCACCATACATGGACTTATATGTATTCAGTGTAGACTCGGCCTGGGCTTTGATGTCATCTGTAATTTCAACTTCCTGGGATGCAATGGTATTGGTCGCATTGTTGATGGCAGTGGAAGCACCGGCCATGTTTACCATCGTCTCATACACATTGCCTTTGGTAACTTTCTTTTTGCCAACCGTAAACAGGACGGTAGAGCTGTCCTTCAGCTTTGCACTTGCATCTTTGCAGCCGGCAAGTGTCAGGGCCATTGCCACAGCGGCACTGGCAAGGATTGCTTTTCTCATTTTCAGCATCAGTTTGTACCTCCTGCACTGGCAGATGCCGATGCACTTGCAGATGCAGAAGCTTCCGGAGAAGCAGTTGCACTTGCATCAGAAGAATCATCTTCTACACCATAGGCAGCCTTGATCTCTTTCTCCAGATCATCGTTGCCATTGAAATCAATGCCAAGCTCCTGTGCCTTTGCCCAGATGGCAGTATTCTGCAGGGTTGTATCGTATGTTGAAACAAGAGATTCATACGGAGAGTCAACCTTGCCATTTGACTCGAGTGTATCTGCTGTCGAAGCATCACAGTAAATCTTGAAGTAGCCAAAGCTGCTGGACTTGACCCAGTCAGATGTCTCGCCCTCGTTCAGTGCAAGGGCAGCTGACAGGAATGCAGAATCAAGCGATGTTGTGTTCTTGTCGATGACACCAAGCAGGCCGCCGTTGCTGGCAGTGGAAGTATCTTCGGAATACTGGGTTGCCGCATCAGAGAAGCTTGTGCCGCTGGACAGAGCCTGATCGACTGCATCCATGCGGGACTGCTCATCATCGGTTGGCGTATCCGTGACATTGCTGGAATCCGTGAACTTGATCAGGATATAGGATACTTCCCGGATCTGCAGATCATCGAAATGATTGGCAGCATATTCACCGGATACTTTGTTCAGCTTGATCTGGGTAATCAGATAGTCAGTCAGATCAGTGTAGCCGGTGGAAGCCAGATCGCTGGCCAGCTGGGTTTCTGAACTGGAACCATAGCTGGAACTGTAATTGGACTTGATGGATTCAGCCTGCGACTCTGCCTTTTTCTTGATCTCCTTGGTTGTCTTATAGGAACTGTCTGCCACAGCCTTCTGGAACAGTGACAGGGCAGCGTTATTGCCGCTTGACTTGTACAGATCATCATAGAACTGAGAAGCCGTCTCATCGGTATCATTTACCGAATACACAACGTCTTCACCATCGGAAGTCTTTCCTTTCAGTTTTCCCTTGTTCGTATCGTAAATGTAATACACACTGATGCATGCAAAAATCACAATGATCAGTGCTACGAACCAGTTCTTTTTCAAGAATTTGCCCATAGAGCCTCCTTTAATTCATTATGAAAAAAACGCTAGATCATTATAAAATAGCGTATATCTTTTTGCAATTTTGCCTGTCTGAATTTTCTTTCACATTACACGTTCCAGAATGTATGAAAAAGCAGGACAAAATGCCTGAAAAAGGGCATAAAGCGTCTGCCAACATTTCCTAGTAAATTGATGTTATAATCATGCACGGTTGAAAACAGGAGGAATTATGAGAACTCTCGAGATAAAAGATCTTCATGTTTCCGTTGAAGATAAGGAGATTCTGAAAGGAATCGATCTGACGGTAAATGAAAAAGAAGTACATGCACTGATGGGCCCGAACGGCAATGGCAAGTCCACACTTCTTGCCGCGATCATGGGCCATCCGAAATATAAAGTGACACAGGGATCCATTACATATGATGGTAAGGATGTACTGGCAATGCCGGTGGATGAAAGATCCAAGGCAGGCCTGTTCCTGGCCATGCAGTATCCACAGGAAATCCCTGGTGTTACCAACAGCGACTTTTTGAGAGCGGCCATGAATGTACGCCGTGACAAGCCGGTCCCTCTGTTCACATTTATCAAAGAAATGGAGAAGACCATCAATGATCTGCAAATGAAGCCGGATCTTGCCCATCGCTTCCTGAATGAAGGCTTCTCCGGCGGTGAAAAGAAGCGCAATGAGATTGTCCAGATGGAAATGCTCAAGCCAAGCTTTGCCATGCTGGATGAGCTGGATTCCGGTCTGGATGTTGATGCATTGCGGATTGTTTCCGATGCCATCAACCGGATGCACAAGGAAACAGGCATGTCGCTGCTGGTTGTTTCCCACTATGAAAGATTCTATGAGCAGATTCAGCCGCATTTCACACATGTCCTGGTGGATGGCCGCATTGTCATGAATGGTGAAGGCGACCTGGCTGGAAAGATTGACCAGGAAGGCTATGACTGGATCTATGCTGAGACAGGTGCCCAGCCTGCAGCTGAGGTTGAAGAAAAGAAAGTACAGCCTGTATCACTCGGTACATGTGCGGTTCGTCAGGCCGCCGAAGGAGCTGCGCGCAAATGACGCCGATCCATGTCAATATGGATATCGCCCTGCAGCCTGGCTACAGTGCTTATGAGATTGATTCAGACCGTGATCTGGAGATTACATTCCGCGGCAGTGAGCAGAGTGATGTCTTTGTGTCTGTGAAAAAATGCGGTGCTCTGCGCATCCGCACTTATGCTGCAGCCGGTGCAAAAATCTCCTATCTCTTCTGGAACAATACAGATCAGAAGCTGAGCGTCGATGAATCACACGAAGTCATGGGTAATGGAGATCTGACGGTTGCCTATGGCGAGTGCAATCAGGCTGAAACAGACCGCAATGTGTATGTTGCCCTGCGGCAGAATCATGCCAGGGCATTGCTCTCCAGTGCAACCCTGGTCAACTGCCGCAAGAATTACAATATGCAGGTTGTCAACTATGCACCGGATACCTATGGCGATATCAAGAACTATGCGGTTGTTCTGGAAAAAGGAAATCTGATGATTGATGCCATTGGCAAGATCGTCAAGGGTGCCCATGGCGCCCAGTCCCATCAGACAAGCCGTGCCCTGGCATTTGCGCAGGGACAGCGTGCTGAGATTCTGCCGGAGCTGCTCATTGATGAAGATGATGTGCAGGCAAGCCATGCTCTGAGTATGGGAACCGTGGATGAAGACCAGATGTACTACATGATGAGCCGCGGTCTGAGCCGCTCACAGTGCACCTCTCTGATTTCTTCCGGCTACCTGATGCCGATTGCCAGAACGCTGGATAATCCGCAGCTGCAGGAGATGCTTGCCAAGGAAATGGAAAGGAAGATGAACGCATTATGTTCGATGTAGAGAAAATCAGAAGAGACTTTCCGATGATCGTGAACAATCCCGATCTGATTTATTTCGACAATGCGGCAACTTCCCTGAAACCGCAGTGTGTGATTGATGCCGTAACGGATTACTATACGAAGCATACATCCAATGTACACCGCGGCGACTATGCCATTGCGGCTGAAAACGACCGACTGTATGATGGTGTCCGCAAGATCATTGCAAAATTGATTAACTGTGATCCGGATGAAGTTGTGTACACACACAATGTCACCCAGTCTATGAACCAGATTGCCTGGGGCCTTGCCCATGACTTTTTGAAAAAGGGTGATGTGGTGCTGATCTCGGAAGCAGAACATGCCTCCAACGTGCTGCCATGGTTCCGCCTGCAGCAGGAAGCCGGCATCCGCTTTGAATATATTCCGACTGATAAGGAAGGCCGTATTCACCTGGAAGATTATGAGAAGTGCTTCCATGAAGGAGTCAAGGCTGTCTCTCTGGCTGAAGTGACCAATGTGCTTGGCTCTGTGCAGCCGATCAAGGAAATGAGTGCCATTGCACATAAACATGGTGCTTATATGATCGTGGATGGTGCCCAGAGCGTGCCGCATATGAAGGTGGATGTCAGGGATGCAGATATTGACTTCCTTGGCTTTTCTGCCCATAAGATGTGCGGCCCCGGCGGGGTTGGCATCCTCTATGGCAAGAAGGAACTGCTGGACAGAATGAGTCCGATGTTAATGGGCGGTGATATGAATGCACGTTTTGCCAATGATGGTTCCTGCATCCTCAAGGAAACACCGGTCAAGTTTGAAGCCGGCACACCGAATATTGAGGGTGTCATCGGCACTGGTGCAGCTGCCAATTATCTGATGGATATCGGCCTGGATCATATCCATGCCTATGAAAAAGAGCTGCGTGCCTACTTCTGTGAGAAGATGCAGAAGCTGGATAACATTATTCTCTATAATCCTGACAATGAATACGGCCCGATTGATTTCAATGCTAAGGGCGTCTTTGCCCAGGATGCGGCCGGCTATCTGGCAAGTAAGAATATTGCGGTGCGCAGTGGCAATCACTGTGCAAAGCTGCTGCACAATATCATCGGAACGGATCAGACGATTCGTGCTTCGCTGTATTTCTACAATACAAAGGATGAAGTAGACCGCTTTGTGGAAGAGGCTAAGAACATCAACCTTGAAAATGCGGTTGGTATCTTCTTTTAAGAGGTGAATGTCATGAGTGATGAAAGCAGTTTGTTAAATGATCCGGAAGTTCTGCGCGAGCTGATCATGGATCACTATCAGTATCCACATAATCATGAGCTGACCAAGGATGCTGGCTATCAGTCCAGACATATGGCCAGTGACAGCTGCATTGATGATATTACCGTCCAGAGCAAGATCAAGGATGGTGTGATTCAGGATATCCGTTTTGACGGCATTGCCTGCACGATCTCAACGGCAAGCACAAGCATGATGACGGATCTGCTCAAGGGCAAGAGTGTCAAGGAAGCTGAGAAGATCATTGCCAATTACTTTGCGATGATCGAAAACAAACAGTATGATCCGGATGTTCTGGAAGAGGCGGTTGCCATGAAGAATGTTTACAAGCAGGCTAACCGCATCAAGTGTGCGACAATTGGCTGGAAAGCCATGCAGGAAATGATTGAAGAAAGTGAGGCGAAGAAATGAGCGAAGCCAATCGCAATAACGAGGCCATTTATTCGCAGGATGATTATAAATACGGATTCCATGACGATGATGTCAAGGCCGTCTTTGATACTGGCAAAGGCCTGAATGAAGACATTGTCAGAAAGATCTCTGCCTATAAGCATGAACCGGAATGGATGACAGAATTCAGAGTGAAGGCCTTCCATACTTTTGAAAAACTGCCTATGCCCAAATGGGGACCGGATCTGTCTGAGATTGACTTTCAGGATTTTACATACTTCAAGACGGTCTCCAATGAAGCTGAAAAAAGCTGGGATGAAGTACCGGAAGAAGTCAAGAATACGTTTGAAAAGCTTGGCATTCCTCAGGCAGAGCGTCAATATCTGGCTGGTGTGACAACCCAGTATGAGTCTGAGGCTGTCTATCATAACATGCTGGATGAAGTGCAGCAGAAGGGTGTCATCTTCCTTGACATCGATTCCGGCCTGCGTGAATATCCGGAACTGTTCAAAAAGTACTTTGCGACCATTGTTCCACCGACGGATAACAAGCTGGCTGCCTTGAACAGTGCTGTCTGGTCTGGCGGTTCCTTCATCTATGTACCAAAGGGTGTCAAGCTGGAGAAGCCGCTGCAGTCCTACTTCCGGATCAATTCGGAATCCATGGGACAGTTTGAGCGTTCCATCATCATCGTGGATGATGGCGCAGAGTGCTCTTATGTAGAAGGATGCACAGCACCGCAGTATTCCAAAGATTCCATGCACGCTGCCGTTGTCGAAGTATTCGTCGGCAAGGGGGCAAAGTGCCGCTATTCCTCTGTGCAGAACTGGTCCGGCAACATCCTGAACCTTGTTACCAAGCGTGCCAAGGTAGATGCCCATGGCACCATGGAGTGGATTGACGGCAACATCGGATCACGCATTTCCATGAAATATCCTGCCTGCATTCTGGCAGGTGAGTATGCCCATGGCCTGTGCATTTCCATTGCCGTTGGCTCTCACAACCAGTTCCAGGATACCGGTGCCAAGATGATTCATCTGGCGCCTCATACATCCAGTTCCATTGTCTCCAAGTCGGTCTCCCGCAATGGCGGTGTGACCAACTTCCGTGACTGGATCCGCTTCAGTAAGAAAGCAGACTTTTCCAAGACCAAGATTGAGTGCGATACACTGATCCTGGATGAGAAGAGCCGGAGTGATACGATTCCGCTGAATATCAATGAGAATGCGACCAGCACCATTGAACATGAAGCAACCGTATCCAAGATTTCTCAGGATGAGCTGTTCTACCTGGAAAGCCGCGGTCTGAGCGAAGCGCAGGCTACGGAAATGATCGTCATGGGCTTCCTGGAGCCATTTACACGTGAGCTGCCGATGGAATATGCAGTCGAGCTGAATCAGCTTCTGAAGATCGACATGACAGACTCCATTGGATAAACAGACTGCCAGGAAAACGGGCCTGCAGGCCCGGAAAGCACTGTCATCCCGGGAAAGAAAAGCGATGAGTATGGCAATTGTTCAGAAGCTGCTGCCATATCTTGATGACATTCACTCCATTGGCGTCTATCTGCCAATGAAAGAAGAAGTGGATATCAATCCGCTGATCCAGACATGCTTTGCCAAAGGCATTCATGTCTTTGCCCCGGTCGTGCGCAAAGGCACCCTGATCTTCCATCAGATCACATCGAATACGGTTTACGCGACATCCAGGTTCGGTGTTCAGGAACCAGTTGATACATCGATTCAGGATGTGGAGAACATCGATCTGTTTGTTGTGCCGCTGTCTTCTTTTGATGCAGCGTGCCACCGGACAGGATACGGAAAAGGGTACTATGACAGTATTCTCAATCGTGTCAGACACAAGATTGGTGCGGCCTATTCTGTGCAGCAGGTGGATGAGATTGCCGTAGAACCGCATGATGTCACGCTGGATGGGATTGTGACAGAAAAGGGTTCCATATTTGTGAAACCATGGTAAAATAGTCAGCGGAGAATTAGCTCAGCGGGAGAGCATTCGCTTCACGTGCGAGGGGTCATGGGTTCGAACCCCATATTCTCCACTGATGATGAGGATTCATGAATCGGAAAGATTGATGAATCCTTTTTGTGCTTGCAGGGACTCTTTGGGAATCATAATATATATGTCTGTTTGAGGTGAGGCTATGACACAAGTACAGAGAAAAGGACCGACATTCCGCTACGGTGTGATCCAGGCAGGTTTCTGGATTGACTATCTGATTATCAACAGTTTCGCTGCTGTCTTTCTTTCCGGCCGCGGTTTTTCTACCGCAGCCATCGGCGGCATCACATCAGCCGGCGCACTGGCAAGCTGCGTGCTGCAGCAGGTATCCGGCGATATTGCAGACCGCTCCAAACGGCCTTTGAAGCATATGATTGCAGGCTTCTTTCTTGCCTGCACCGCATGCTTTGCACTGCTGAAAGTTTTCCCTGAAGTCTATGCATCCACACTTGTTTTCTATACAGTGGCGTTTACACTGCAGTCAAGCATTGCACCATTGCTCAACTCATTATGCCTGCAGTTTACCAACCGCGGTTATGACATGAACTTTGGTTTAGCCAGGTCCATGGGATCCTTTGGCTATGCGACCGGCGCCTTGATCATGGGACAGGTGACCGAGCATTATGGTGCCGAGATTATCTTGCCGATTTACATGGCAATCTACCTGATTCTGCTGCTGGTACTGGCAAGCATTCCGGTACCTGCTGCCGCAGTAACCAAACCAATTGCCGGCAATGAAATCCTGAAAGATGAAAAGCCAAGCACCATGAAGGAATTCTTCCACAAGTACCACCGCTTTGAACTGCTGATGGCAGGCTTTGTGCTGGAATGGTTTTTGAACTCTCTGCTTGGCACCTACATGATTTACTTCGTGAGATACTTTGGCGGCGGGCAGGCAGACATGGGACTTGCCTTTGCGGTCATGGCATATTCTGAAATACCGGCTGTGATGTTTGGCACCAACCTGATGGGCCGCATCGGTGCCGATACGATGCTGCGGATCTCCGGCTTCGGCGGCATCCTCAAAGCCATTCTGTTCCTGGTTTCACCAAACATCCATTTCTTTGTCTGGTGCAACATCGCCCATCTGCTGTATTCCGGTTTCTATCAGGTCGCCGCTGTCTATTATGTGTACCGCATCGTTGGTGTCGGCGATATCGCCAAAGGGCAGGCAATCATGGGTATTGCGACCGGCGGTGTCTGCATGATGCTGGCAAACCTGATCGGCGGCTTCCTGCTGGAAAGGGTGTCGATCCCGTTTATCCTGACCATCGGCCTTGTGGCAAATATTGCAGCATTTGTTCTGATTTATCTTGCGACTGATCCAAAGCGGTTCCCGAACGAAAAGATTCGTTCTCTTTGATGAGATGCCTCCTGCCTTCATGCAGGAAAAAGAAAGGCGGCTGACCCAGCCTAAACGTCTTTTACCGCTATAGACGGGGTATGCGCCGCAATAAAATCAAACAGAAAAGCCGTCATTGTGATCACTTTACTTTGGATCCAATGGCGGCTTTGTGTGTATTCCCGTGATTTTCAATGGGACAGTTCTTCGGCACGTTTGACGCACTTTTCATCTGCTTCATGAATGATGGAAGCCAGGTTCAGTTCTTTGAACGTGTTGATCGCTTCAATGGTAGTGCCGCCCTTGGACGCCACTTCATTGATGAACTCTTCAATGGGCTTGCCGGCATTCTGCTTGAGAAGATTGCCGGATCCAATCACGGTCTGCACCAGCAGGGCACGGGCAGCTTCCTCATCAATACCGCGTGACACGGCATCCTTGAGAATGCACTCAATGAAGTAATATACGTACGCAGGCACAGAGCCATGAACAGCCACAATTGCATTCATCTGGTCCTCCGGAATGGTGCGGGCAACACCCATGCCGGCAAACATCTGGAATATGAAGTCATACTCATCGGCCTTGCAGTTTTCTGATTTGCACAGGGCAGTGGAACCTTCACCAATCTGCAGCGGTGTATTCGGCATGGCACGGATGACCTGTGTATCCTTGCCAAGAATGGACTGGATATGGGCAATGGACAGACCGGTCACAATGGACAGCAGGCACTCCGGCTGATGTTCCTTGAGCTTTTCCAGAACAGCATCGGCCTGGGTGGGATTGACTGCCAGCAGGACGATATGGGCATTTTCAGCCACATCAGCCTCATCTTTGGCCAATCCAAAGCGCTCTCCTTTGGCTGTCTTCATATTGGTGTCATGGTGGTCATACACAACCAGCTGGTATCTTTCCAGATACTCCTTGGCAACAGCACCGCGGGCAATTGCCATGCCCATGTGGCCGCAGCCGATAAAACCAAGCATGTACTTCTTCGTCGTTCTCATCTGATTTCTCCTTTCCCTTCCAGGTGATATGTATAAGTCGTCAAAGCCTCCAGTCCCATAGGACCGCGGGCATGCAGTTTCTGTGTGGAAATACCGATCTCAGCACCAAGCCCAAACTCAAAGCCATCTGTAAAGCGGGTAGAGGCATTGTGATAGACACAGGCACTGTCAACGCCGGCAAAGAACAGCTCTTTTTCAGCATCACTTTCCGTAATGATGGCATCAGAATGGTGGGTGCCATGCTTTTCAATATGATTGATCGCTGCCAGCGTGTCATCCACAATCCCGACATTCATGATGAGATCATTGTATTCCGTATCAAAGCTGTCTTCCTTTGCCGGCAGAATCAGATCACTCAGTGCACAGCATTCTGAATCACCATACATGGTCACAGCATGTTCCCGCATGATTGCGGCAATATGGGGAATGTAGGATCTGGCAATTTCTTTTTCCACCAGCAGCGTCTCCATCGCATTGCATACAGAAGGGCGCTGGCATTTGGCATTGACAATAATTCTGTCTGCCATCTCCGGCTGTGCAGTATTTTCCACATACACATGACAGATGCCGGCACCTGTTTCAATGACCGGCACCTTTGCATTGGCAACAACTGCCTGAATCAGTCTTCTCGATCCCCGGGGAATCAGTACATCGATCGACTCACGTGCCTGCATCAGGGCATCCGTCTCTTCATGAGAGATCGGATCACACAGCATGACGCTGTCCTGACTGACGCCATTGTCCTGCAGTGCTTTCTTCATGGATGAAATGATCGCATGGGAAGAACGCCATGCCTCTTTACCGCCCTTGAGCACACAGGCATTGCCGGATTTGATGCACAGTGCCGCACAGTCAGCCGTCACATTGGGGCGTGCCTCATAAATGATCGCAACGACGCCAAGCGGTACGGAAATCTTCTGCAGATGAATGCCGCTTTTCAGCGTTCTTTCTTCCAGTATCCGGTTTAATGGATCTTCCAGATCGATCAGATTTTCGATGCCGACGGCCATCTGTTCCAGCCTGGGGGCATCCAGGCTGAGCCTGTCCAGCATAGACTGGCGCATGCCGTTTGCTTTTGCATCCTGGACATCTGTTTTGTTTGCATCAAGAATCACGGACATGTCATAGCGCAGATTGACGGCAAAATCTCTGAGAATCTGATTGCGAACGTCAAGAGGAAGCTGGCGTACTTCCCGGGAAGCCTTTTTTGCCCGTGCTGCGGTTTCCAGTGCTTTCATTGTGCATCTCCTATCTCAAACAGCGTACCGCGCTGATGGCCGTCACTGATGTCATACAGAATGTGCGGATCTTCACCAGAGGCAATGATGACCGGAATGTGCTGCTTTGCGGCAATGGAAACGGCATGCAGCTTGGTCACCATGCCGCCGGTGCCGTTTTCCGTATGAGAACCGCCGGCTGCATTGATGACAGCATCCAGATCATGCACAACCGGAATCAGACGTGCTTCCGGATGGACACTTGGATCCGCTTCATAGAGGCCTTCAATATCAGAAAGAATGATTAAAAGATCTGCATCACACAGACATGCCACAACAGCAGACAGCGTATCGTTGTCACCATAGACAATTTCTTCTGTTGCAATCGAGTCATTCTCATTGATGATCGGAATAGCATGGGTCTTGAGCAGTTCCTGGAAGGTCGCAATGACATTGCGGCGTGCTTCTTCATTCTCCGTAACATCCTTTGTTAACAGCAGCTGTGCTGTCGTAGAACCGTACTCCATGAAATAGCGGTCATAGATGGACATCAGCTCACACTGGCCGATTGCTGCGGCAGCCTGTTTGCCAGCCATCGTTGCCGGCCGTCTGCCCCAGCCGATTTTATGGGCACCGACCATGATGGCACCGGATGTCACCAGAATCACATCATGGCCTTCATTTTTCAGATCTGTCAGAATTCTGGCAAAACGCTCAATTTTGCGCAGATTCAGCGTGCCGTCGCTGCGGCAGATTGTAGATGTACCGACTTTGACGACAATACGTTTCCATGCTTTCATGAAATACCTCTTTCCTGTCTGTCTTATTATACACACCTGCCTGAACCACCTGTGCAGAGTCTTTGCAAAAATAGTAAGATAAGGCCATGAGAATACTGGAGTGCTGGATCGAACATCCCGTTCGTTCCATCGATCGAACATTTACGTATTTATGCACAGAAGAAGTGCAGCCCCTGTGCCGGGTGATGGTTGATTTCAACCACCGCCGTACCATTGGCTTCGTGGAAAGTGTCCAGGAAACAGATGAGACACCGGATGAGATCGCAAGACGGCTGGGCTACCAGGTCAAGATGGTTTCTTCAATACTGGACCATGAACCGCTGCTGTCAGAAGAACTGCATGATCTGGCATTTGCCATGAAGGAAATGACGCTGTCTCCTACCATATCCTGTTTCGCATGCATGCTGCCGGGGATCATCAAGCCGTCTCTGTCTTCCAGTGAGAAAAGGGCGGTCACAGAGCGCTGGGTCAGCGTTTCAGATCAGGAGACATCTTTGACGCCAAAGCAGCTGGAAGCATGGCAGTATGTGCAGGCTGCCGGCCGGATGCCATACCATCAGCTGCGCAGGAAATATCCCAATCAGGCCAGGAAACTGATTGAACTGGGCGCTCTGCGGATCGAAGAACGGCAGCGTCAGAGCGAAGAAATCGATGTGCAGTGCAAGCCTGGTCTGCAGCTGACACCTGCCCAGCAGAACGCAATGGATCAAATTCTCTCTCATCCGGAGGGCGTAACTCTGCTGCGGGGGGCCACCGGCTCAGGCAAAACCGAAATCTATCTGCATCTTGCCGCAAAACAGTTATCCTGCGGCAGACAGGTATTGATCCTTGTGCCGGAAATCTCTTTGACACCGCAGATGGTAGAGCGGGTCACATCACGCTTTGGCAATGCCGCAGCCATCTATCACAGCGGTCTCAATGCCCAGCAGAAATACGAGCAGTATCTGAAAGTCAGATCCGGCAGGGCAGGAATTGTTGTCGGTACGCGCAGTGCCGTCTTTCTGCCGTTTGCCAATCTTGGCCTCATCGTGATGGATGAAGAACATGACGGTTCCTATAAACAGGACAGCATGCCTGCCTATCACTGCCGCGATATTGCCATATGGCGGGGAAAGTATCATCACTGCATGGTCCTGCTTGGCTCAGCGACACCGTCTCTGGATTCCTATGCCAGAGCACTGCGCGGGGTATATCATCTTGTTGAGCTGGATGAGAGGATTAACCAGACACCTGCCCGTGTATCCATCATTGATATGAAACAGGAAATCAGAAAGGGCGGCGATGGCATCATTTCCCGTCCTCTGCAGGAAAAGATGGCAGCCGTGCTTGCTGCAAAAAAGCGGGTGATTCTGATGTTGAACAGAAGAGGCTACAGCCCGCAGCTGCGCTGCCGTTCCTGCGGGGAAGTCATCCTTTGCCCGCATTGCGAGCTGGCCATGGCATATCACCGTGATGAACGTCTTTTGAAATGCCATGCCTGCGGCACCGTGATGAAAGTGCCGCCGCGCTGTCCATCATGCAAAGCACAGGACGGGTTCATGACCTACGGCTTTGGCACAGAAAAACTGGAAGAAGAAGTGCACCGGCTGTTTCCTGATGCCCGCACCATCCGCATGGATGCAGATACAACTTCACACAAGGATGCCCATCAGAAACTGCTGGCTGCCTTTGGCAGGGGTGAGGCAGACATTCTGCTTGGCACCCAGATGATTGCCAAAGGACTGGATTATCCGGATGTGACGCTTGTTGGTGTCATTAACGGCGATGCCGGCATGGCCCGCAATGATTTCCGCAGCTGTGAGAGTGCATTTGATCTTCTGATGCAGGCTGCCGGCCGCAGCGGGAGAGGCGAAGATGCCGGCGAAGCCGTGTATCAGGTCTTTGATCCGGACCATTATGCTGTGCAGTGTGCTGCCAGGCAGGATTACCGTTCCTTCTTTCAGCATGAGATGCAGTTCCGCCATGCCGGCCAGTATCCTCCCTACACCTATCTGATTTCACTGACAGTGGCCAGTGCCAATGAACGCCAGGCAATGCAGGATGCTGTATGGCTGCGCGATCATCTGCATGGAAACTATAAAACGATCGGGGTGATATCACTCTTGAAGCTGCGGGATCTGTTCCGCTGCCGGGTGATTCTCAAGGGAAAGAATCTGGATGAAATGCGGCATGATACAGCGGCTTTGCTGCAAAGTGACGGCACGGGCCGCATCAACCGCATTAAAGTGGATGTCAATCCGCTTGTACTGGAGTAGATATGGACACAAGAAAACAAGCATATGAAATACTCTGCCGGGTAGAAAAAGACAATGCCTATGCCGGCCTGCTGTTGCGGCATGTACAGGCCGATGCCAGGGAAACAGCCCAGATCACAAACCTGGTATATGAAACACTGCGCAATCAGATTCTGCTGGAGGCACAATGGCAGCCTTATGTACAGCATAAAGTGCGCAAAGAAACAGCAGTTCTGCTGAATCTTGGTGCCTGCCAGCTGTTTTTCATGGACAGCGTACCTGCCTATGCTGCGATTAACAGCACGGTATCTCTGGCAGCCAGAAAAGAGCGCGGCTTTGTCAATGCTGTTCTGCACAAAGTGCAGCAGGCCGGCCTGGTTCTGCCTGTGGATGACTTTGATCATACCGGCATCCGCTACAGCCATCCGCAGTGGCTGCTGGCGATGTGGAAGGCACATTATGGCAAAGAGAAGGCACTGGAAATTGCAAAGGCAGACCAGCAGGCATCCCGCGTATATGGACGGATCAATACCCTCAGGCATGGAGAAAAGCTGCGCAGTGATTCCCGCTGCCACTTTGTCAATGAGCTTTCCTTCACAGCTGATTTCTCGCCCGCGGCTGATCAGATGCTGAAAGAGGGAACGTATGTGATCCAGGATGTGCACTCAGCAATGGTACCGCTGTTATTGGATGTACATCCGGGCATGAAGGTGCTTGATGTATGTGCTGCCCCTGGCACCAAGACACAGGAAATTGCGATGCTGATGGAAAACAGGGGAGAGATCACGGCCTGTGATCTGTATCCTGCCCGCTGTGAACTGATTGATGAACTGATGAAACGCACCGGTGTCAGTATTGTAAAGACAGTTGTGCATGATGGCAGAACGGCATGGGATGAAAAGCAGAAATTTGACCGTATTCTGCTGGATGCCCCGTGCTCGGGCTTAGGCGACCTGTCCCATAAGCCGGAGATCCGCTATCGGGTGAGTCCGCAGAGCCTGGATGAGATTGTGCAGATCCAGCAGGAAATTCTTGATGCCATGGCACCATCCCTTGCGGATGGCGGCATTCTTGTCTATAGTACGTGTACATTGAATCGCAAGGAGAATGAAGGACAGATTCATGCCTTCCTGAAACGCCATCCGGAATATCATCTGTTACAGGAAAAGACCTGGTTTCCGGGTGAAGGGGATGGCTTTTATGGCGCAAAGTTAATCAAAGCAGAGAAACGGAAAAGATCATAAAAAAGATGGTAAAATAACGGTGTATGCAGACAATATATGATTTTGATTTAAAAGGACTGGAAGAGATGCTTGGCACACTTGGCCAGAAGCCATATCGTGCAAAGCAGCTTTTTATGTGGCTCTATCGTAAAAGAGCAAAGACATTTGATGAAATGACGGACCTGCCGGCAGCGTTGATTGAGGAGCTGAAGAAGCGCTTTGTCATCATGCCATTGAAGGAGATTGATCGGCAGGTAGCCCATGACGGCACGATGAAGTTCCTGTTTGAAATGCAGGATGGCTCCAGTGTGGAGAGTGTTCTGATGCACTTTGCCTATGGAGAGAGTCTGTGTGTTTCTTCACAGGTTGGCTGCAATATGGCCTGCACATTCTGTGCATCAGGCCTTTTGAAAAAGCAGCGCAGCCTGACAGCAGGAGAGATGGTTGGTGAGGCGATGTTTGTACAGGAACTGCTGGATGAGGATCAGCGCAGACTGGACAACATTGTCATTATGGGGACGGGTGAACCGTTTGATAACTATGACAATGTGATGCGCTTCTGTGCCATCATTAACAGTGATCATGGTCTGGCTATTGGTGCCCGCCATATTACAATCAGCACCTGCGGCATTGTGCCCCGCATCAATGATTTTGCGGATGCACACCTGCAGTACAACCTGGCAGTTTCCCTGCATGCAAGCAATGATGCCCTGCGAAGGAAACTGATGCCGATTGACAAGGCATATCCGATGGATCAGCTGATGGCAGCTCTGAAGCGTTACAGTGAGAACAATCACCGCCGGCTGACCTTTGAGTACATTCTGCTGCGCAATGTCAATGATCATGATGAAAATGCGATTGAACTGGCCAATCTGATCCGCGGCATGAATGCTTATGTCAATCTGATTCCCTATAATGAGGTTAACGAGAATGGCTACCGTACAACCGATGCCAGAACTGCCCTGCATTTCTATGATGTGCTGATGAAGCATGGCGTCAAAGCAACTCTGCGCACAAAGCATGGTGAAGATATTGATGCGGCATGCGGACAACTGCGGGCAAAGCATGAAAGGGAAAAAGAAGCATAATGAAGTATTACGGCATGACCGACCGCGGCAAGATGCGGAAAACCAATCAGGACAGCTATGTCATCGCCTGCAATGAGGCAGGGGATGTTTTCGCGCTTGTGTGTGACGGCATCGGCGGCAATCTCGGAGGAGATGTTGCCAGCCGCATGGCGGTCAGCTGGTTTTCGGTTGCGTTCTCTGAGAATAAAGGCTTTGCCAGCGAGGAAGATGCCCGTGCATTCATTGCCAATGGCATCCGTATTGTGAACAAGCAGATCTATGATCTGGGCCAGGCCCGCCAGGACCTGCATGGCATGGGTACAACCCTGTGCGGCGCGATGCTGACAAGAGTGGGCAGATTCATCGTCAATGTCGGTGATTCTCGTGCCTATGGGTTCAAGAATAATGGCGAATTCCGCCAGCTGACCATGGATCATACACTGGTCAATGACATGATCATGCATGGCGAACTGACGAAGGAACAGGCCAGGACCTTTCCCCGTAAGAATGTTCTGACCAATGCGGTTGGCGTATGGGACAGTGTGCGCAGCGATATTGATGTACACCATGAGGACCTTAATGGGATTCTATTGTGTTCTGACGGCCTGCATTCGTATGTCGATGAAAAAAAGATCCGCTCGATCGTTCTGGACAAGGAATTTGATCCTGCCCTGCGGTCACGCAAGCTTGTAAAAGCAAGCCTGGATGCGGGTGGATTTGATAATGTGACAGTGATTCTGATTGATCTGGAGGAGGGTGACATGATATGAGCGGCAAGAATATGATTGCCAACCGGTATGAAGTGATTCAGCATATTGGCCAGGGCGGCATGGCAGATGTCTTCCTTGCTATTGATACCATTCTCAACCGGCAGGTTGCCATCAAGATTCTGCGAGCCGACCTCTCCACAGATGCGGTCAGTATCCTGCGCTTTGAGCGGGAAGCACAGGCAGCAACTGCCCTTGCCCATCCCAATATTGTGGAAATCTATGATGTTGGTGATTACAAGGGACATCATTATATCGTCATGGAATATGTTCCCGGCAAGACACTGAAACAGATTATCCGGGAAAGAGGACCGCTGCTCAATGAAGAAACAGTGGACATCATGAAGCAGCTTGTCAGCGCTATTTCAGAAGCGCACAGCCGCGGCATTATCCACCGTGATATCAAACCGCAGAATGTGATCATCAAATCAGACGGAACCCTGAAGATCCTGGATTTCGGCATTGCTACTGCCAAAGGATCCATGCAGCTGACCCAGGCCAACAATGTCATGGGATCCGTGCATTATCTGGCTCCGGAGCTTGCCAAAGGCGAACCGGCAACGGTGCAGTCAGACATCTATGCCCTTGGCATCGTCATGTTTGAAATGCTCACCGGAGATGTGCCGTTCAAAGCAGACCAGGCAGTACAGATTGCATTGATGCATATGCGTGATCCGCTGCCCAATGTCCGCCAGATCAATCCGAATGTGCCGCAGCCGATGGAAAACATCATTCTCAGGGCAGCTGCCAAGAATCCGGCAGACCGCTATCAGAGTGCGGCTGATATGCTGGCAGACCTTTCGACATGTCTTGATCCGGCAAGGGCCAATGAACCAAGAATTGAAACAAGGCCTTTTGCGGATATCAAGATGACACAGGGGAAGAGTTTTGATGAAGGCAGACCGACAGATGAAGACGATGACGATGAGGAGGAAGAGGATGATGATGCACTGTTTCCTCATTTCCATCACAAGGAGAAACAGAAAGAAGAAAAGAAGAACAAGCCTGAAAAGAAACATCGTTTTCTGCCTAAATTCCTGATTATTCTGGTGATATGTGCTATTGCGGCAGCCGGTGTATATGCGGCTGGACGCAAAGGGTATATCTCACTTGGGTCCGCGACTGTTCCGGATCTTACCGGCATGAGCCTGGAAGATGCTGCCGCGGCCTGTGAAAAGAGCGGCCTCGTTCTGGACCAGGACAATGTGACTTATCAGCTGACTGAAGATACGGAAAAGGGTATCATCCTTTCCAGTGATCCTTCCTCTGGGACAAAGGTAGACCGCAAGAGCACAGTTACCGTAACCGCATCCAGCGGCATTGGTAAAAAGATGGGGGACTACACGGGACAGGATGTTGATCAGGCAGCCGAAGAATTACAGAAATACTCCCATCTGACTGTGAAAACAGAAGCCAAAGACAGTGATGAAACACCAGGCACTGTCATTTCACAGGAAGGCATTGCGGCAGGTGACCTGTTTGATCCGGATCAGGACAATACAATCACGCTTGTCTATTCCGCTTATGACAGCTTTGTCATTCCAACTTCCATCATTGGCATGGATGTCAATTCGGCAGCTTCTCTGCTAGAAAGCATGGGTGCCCAGGCATATGCCTCCGAAATTGATCCCTCTACGCTGTCTGATGATGAACTGAACGATATTTCCAAAAACAATCTGGTTGGCACAGTCAAGTATTCCAGTCCCTCTGCGGGCAGCACCTATACGCAGAAGGGAAACAATGCCATCACGCTGTATTACTATTCTTATCAGGATGTAACAACCTCTGATCAAAACCAGACAGGCAGCAGTGATGCCTCCGCTTCGCAGACAGATGGGAACTAGCATGCAGGCAAGAATCATCAAAATCGTATCCCGTGAGTATACCCTGTATACAGAAGAAGGCATGCGGGTAAAAGCAGTTCTGGCTGGCAAGATCCGCCTGCAGACAAAACCGGTTGCCGGCGATCTGGTCGAATGTGAAGAAATTTCAGGCCAGTGGACCGTGCAGAAAATTCTGCCCAGAAAAAGCTATCTGATCCGGCCGGCATGTGCCAATGTCGACCAGGCACTGATTGTCATGAGCACGCATGATCCGGAGTTCTCTTCTGCTCTTGTGGACAGGCTGTCCTTTCTGATTGTACAGGCAGGCATTACGCCGGTGCTGATTGTCACCAAGTGTGATCTTGGCATGTCGGATGAAACAAAACGGGCCATTGAAGAATATGAGCAGGGCCCGATCCAGGTGATCCGCTCCCAGAAGAATTATCTGGAACCGGCACTGGCTGATGTGCTTAAAGGAAAAATCTCCGTGCTGACCGGACAGAGCGGTGCCGGCAAGAGCAGTCTTCTCAACCATCTGGATCCTTCTTTCCATCTGGCAACACAGGAAATTTCCAAGGCACTGGGAAGAGGAAAACATACAACCCGTCACAACGAACTGCATGCCGTTGCCGGCGGTCTGGTCGCGGATACGCCTGGCTTTTCATCGCTGGATTTCAGCCGCATGGACAAACATGAACTTGCCCAGTGCGTCCTGGATTTCCGTCCCTATCTCGGCCAGTGCCGCTTCAATGACTGCATTCATGAAAACGAGCCTGGCTGTGCGGTGAAAGAGGCTGTGCAGGCAGGAAAAATCCCGGCCAGGCGCTATCAGAATTATCTGGATGTTCTGAAACTGATTCAGACAAGAAGGGAGTATTAATATGATTGTATCACCGTCTGTTTTATCACTTGACTACAGCCGTTTTCCCCAGCAGATTGATGAACTGAACAAATCCGGTGCACAGTGGCTTCACTTTGATGTCATGGACGGCCACTTTGTGCCGAACCTGACTTTTGGACCAGATATCCTCAAAGCTTTTGTGCGCACCTCGCCGCTGTGCAAGGACGTGCATCTGATGGTCACAGATCCTGCCTTTTTTGCGGATGTCTTTCTGAAAGCAGGTGCTGATCTTGTGACGTTTCATTATGAGGCAATGGACGACAAAGCAAAGATGAAGGAACTGGCAGCACATATCCACGAAGCCGGGGGAAAAGCAGGCATTGCCATCAAGCCGGCAACCGATGCGGCTGTATTGAAGGATCTGCTGAAGGATTTTGATCTGTTCCTTGTCATGTCTGTCAATCCAGGATTTGGCGGTCAGAAGTTCATGCCCCTGGCCCTGGATAAGATCCATACCCTGCGCACATGGCTCAATGATGTTAACCCAGATGCCCTGGTGGAAGTGGATGGCGGCATCAACGCACAGACCGGTGCCCAGTGTGCCCAGGCCGGTGTGGATGTACTGGTGGCAGGTTCCTATGTGTTCAAGAATGATATTACGACGGCTGTCAGGAGCCTTCAGAAATGAAAAAGGTACTGATTGCTTTGAAGCTGGCAGATCAGCTGCCAGCAGAAAAAGCAGATCTGATCGGATGTGACAAAGGAGCACTGACGCTGGCACAGCAGCATCGTCATATGGTGTGTGCCGTTGGTGATTTTGATTCGGTCAGGGAAGAAGACATTAGTCTGATTGCACAGTGGTGCGATCAGATCATCCGCCTGAACCCGATCAAGGATGATTCGGATTCCGAGCATGCCGTCAAAACGGCCATTGATCTTGGATACGACCACATTGTGATGTGCGGTGCCTTTGGCGGCAGGGCAGACCATGCCCTGGTGAATCTGCGCCTGCTCTGGAAGTATAAAGACTGTCTGGAATTATGGGATGCAGAAAATGATGCCTATGTAATCGGACCGGGCAGATATGAAATCAGGAAAAACGGGTATGACTACATCTCCTTTTTCACATGGGAAGATGCCGCTGTCACACTGTCAGGTTTCAAATATCCTCTGACAGACCGCACCCTGACACCATCCGATCTGTATACGGTATCCAATGAAATTCTCAAAGATGAGGGAATTGTGGAAGTGAAGAGGGGCCATGTCATGGTTCTGCAGTGCAAAGACTGACAAATGCAAAAAAAAGAGAATCCGTCGGGATTCTTTTTCTTCTTGCTTATTCAGCAGCAGCTTCAGCTGTCTTTGCCTTCCTGCCTGTTCCCTTCAGTGTCTTGAGAGCACGGGCAGAGATCTTAACGGTCACAGGCTTTCCATCTACGACCATATGAACCTTCTGAAGGTTAACGTTCCACTTGCGGCGAGTTGCGCGCAGGGAGTGTGAACGTCTGTTTCCTGACATAGCTTTCTTACCGGATACGGCACAAACTCTGGACATACCATAACCTCCTTCACATAATGCTAAAATACTTTATCATGCTTCAATTTCATTTGCAACAAAAAACAAAGTGTACGACTGGTTGACAGGGAAAAATCCTAGGCCCTGTGAAGGAAGTGTGATAATATAACTTTTGTTAAGGAAGGGAGCGGCTGGCAAGTGAACGATAAACAGATTTTTGCGGCAGTTGAAGTCAGCGACCATGAGGTGCGCCTGATTGTCGGTGAATTCTTCAATACCCGTTTTAATATTATTAAAGTAGAACGCGTCGCCTGCAGCGGCTTTGATGGGGTAAAGATTACGGATCCCGCTGCCGTGACCAGTGCCGTGAAGCAGGCAGTGGATAATGCACATAAAATGATTGGCGCGTCAATCAAGAGTGCCATCCTGGCAATGCCGTCGTATGGCATGAAGCGCTACAGCTTCAAATCAACGGTTGATATTACCGGTATTGACCAGACAGTGACAGTGCAGGATGTGCGCAATGCAATGGCAAAAGCGCAGAATATGGATATTGGCAAAGACTATGCGCTGATCCAGACTGTCAATGTGCGCTATACCGTCAATGGTATTTCTACCCGTCGGATTCCGATTGGTGAAAAGTGCTCATCGCTGTCCGTCGATATTGATCTGCTGTGTGCAAACCGTACGCTGTCCTATGAAATGTGCAGCTGCGTAGAAAAGGCTGGCATCAAGATCATGGATATCTTCCTGGATGTCTATGCGGCCGGCAAGGAGGCGGCGCTGTTTGAACAGTCAGTCAATCAGCAGATGATTGTGCTGAAGGTAGAGCGCCAGTCCACATCACTTGGCTTACTGCGCAAGGGCAGGCTGACAACTGCAATGGTGATGCCGATTGGTATTGGAACCATTGCCGGATCTTTGACAGATCAGTATGGGATATCGCCGGAAAATGCCGTTGAACTGTTTAAATACAGTGCTGTTCTCAACAATCCGAACCCATCTGACAATCCGGTACATATCTGGTCAGCAGGCGGAAAAACACATACAATTACGGAAAAGGAACTGATTGACTGTGTGATGCCAGGCGTAAATGCATGGGCCTCCTATATCCAAAAAACGTGCGCCCCGATATTGCAAGCGGGCCAGACTGCTGTTATTATTACAGGCGAAGGCGGCGAGACACAGGGGCTTGCAGAAGTGCTTGGTACTAAGCTGCAGGTCAATGTCCGCAGCTATGTGCCTGATACTCTGGGGGGCAGAAACGCCGGGCTGACGACAAGCCTTGGATTGTTCTATGCATATCAGGATCGTCTGCCGATCACCGGCTATACCGATGACAGCATTGATATGGATGCATTTATCAAGGCTGTATCCTACAGAGATAAGAAAAATGAAGGGAACGTTAAAGAGGACACTTTGACAAGTAAGCTCAAGGGCCTGTTCCTGGATAATAAAAGGTAATGTGAGGTAGAATTTATGGCAGACTTAACGTATAACCAGGTAGCAAAGATCAAGGTTTTCGGCATTGGCGGTGCCGGCGGAAATGCAGTGAACCGGATGGTGCAGGAAGGTGTTCAGGGCGTTGAATTTTATGTAGCCAACACTGATGTACAGGCTCTGGATGTTTCGCCTGTCGCCAATAAGATTCAGCTTGGCAAGGAAGGCCTGGGCGCTGGCGGCAATCCGGATAATGGACGCAAGGCAGCTGTGGAGAGTGAAGATGCAATCCGCAAGGCACTGGAAGGCGCTGATATGGTATTCCTGACAGCAGGTCTTGGCGGCGGCACTGGTACAGGTGCTTCTCCTCTGTTTGCCAAGATTGCGAAGGAACTTGGATGTCTGACAGTTGGTATTGTTACCAAGCCGTTCTCCTTTGAAGGCAAGCGCAGAATGGTACAGGCTGAGCAGGGTCTGGAACAGCTGAAAGAGTATGTGGATTCCCTGATCATCATTTCCAATAACAAGGTACTGGATGTGATCGGACACATTCCGTTCGAAGATGCATTCAAGGAAGCAGACAATATTCTGCGTCAGGGTGTGCAGACCATTACAGATCTGATTGCAGTTCCGGCAATGATCAACCTCGACTTTGCGGATATCAAGAGTGTCATGCAGGGACAGGGCTCTGCACTGTTCGGCATTGGCATGGCAGATGGTGAGAACAAGGCTAAGGAAGCTGCTGAGCGTGCCATTCAGTCACCGCTGCTGGAAGCACAGATCAAGGGTGCCAAGAATGCCATCATCAACGTAACTGGCGGTGCCAGCATGTCTGCATATGATGCCAGTGAGGCAGTTGACTATATCCGTGAGGCAGCCGGCAATGATATCGATATCATCTTCGGTGTTGCCATCAACGACAAGATTGGTGATTCCATCATCGTTTCCATCATTGCGACCGGCTTCGATCTGCCGCGTCCGGAAATGATTGAGAGTGACAAACCGGCCAAGGATACGCAGCCGATTATCGGTGCCAAGCCTGCTGATCCGGGTGTTGTTCCGGAATCCAATGATGATGATAACCTGGGCTTCAATTCCTCTTTTGACAGCAATGCCAAAGAAGAGGATGACGATGACGGTATCCCGGGTTTCTTCAAGAGAAACTGACATGAACCGGCTGCGGCCGGTTTTCTTTTTCTCTGCGCTATGCCCAGGAAGGAGCCAATGTCAAGAAGACTGAACAAGCTGGAAGAGCTTGCCCAGGATGCTGAAAAGCGCGGCTTTGCCGTAAAGATCACACCGGTGAAGCGAGACGTGGATACAGGTGCGATCTGGACCGTATTCTGGATGAGGCTGTATCCGCTTATGGAACGGTTGACATTCTTGCCTTCCTTGCCAGTGAACAGGGATCCTGCATCAATGGTCAGATCATTGAGATCGGCGGCGGCATGGGCCAGGTCAGCCCAGCCACAATCATGGCTGCCTTTGGTGCCATGAAGAAGGATTGAATGAGATCAAGAGGATCTTCCGCAATGCAGGCAGATCCTTTTCTTATGCTTCTGTATCAGCACTGGCTGGTTTGCCTGTCAACAGCCATAATGCTATAATTGCACCACTGAAAGGTGATGCAGAAAATATGGATGATTCTTCCTGTTGTCCGCTTTGTTGGAAGCTGAAAATGAAAGGGTGGCAGAAATGAGCAAAACAAGTGAGTATCTACTGGCACTGATTGTACTGATTGCCTTGTCAGGTTTGTTTTCTGCCATTGAGACTGCTTATTCCAGCGTGAACCGGATCCGTCTGAAAAATATGGAAAATGACGGCAATGCCGAGGCTGGTGTTGTTCTGGAAATTCTGGATCATTTTGACCGTTTTCTGACAACGATTCTGATTGGCAACAATATTGTCAATATCGCCTCTGCAACTATCGGTACACTTCTGTTTACAAGCTGGCTGGGATCTGGAAACGGACCGACGGTCTCAACGATTGTGATCACAATTGTGGTGCTGGTATTTGGCGAGATCATGCCAAAGACACTGGCAAGCCGCATTCCTGAGCGGATTGCCGTACATACGGTAGGATTTGTTCATTTCTGCGAATTTATCTTCACACCGCTGTCGTTTCTCTTCAACCTGCTGCAGAAATTGATGTCGCACTTTATCAAAGTCAAAGATGATGATTCTGACTTCCAGGATGAACTGATCACGATGGTGGATGAAGCTGAAAAAGACGGCGATCTGGAAGAGCATGAGAGTGATCTGATCTCAGCGGCTATTGAATTCAATGATCTGGATGTCAAAGATGTTCTCACCCCGCGGGTAGATGTACTTGCCATTGACATCACCACACCGCCCAATGAGATTGAAAAGACATTCCGCTACAGTTCCTTTTCACGCCTGCCGGTCTATGAGAATTCCATTGACAACATTGTCGGCGTGATCCATGAAAAGGACTTCTATGCCCAGATGAAGTATGAGCACTGCCCGATCCGCAAGATCATCAAACCGGTGATTTATACAAGTACCAATGTCAAGATTTCCACTCTGCTGAAACAATTGCAGGGTGCCAAGCTGCATCTTGCCGTTGTGCTGGATGAATACGGCGGCACCCAGGGTATCATCACACTGGAAGATATCATTGAGGAACTTGTTGGTGAGATCTGGGATGAGCATGATACCGTCAAGGAATATTACCAGAAGATCGATGAGACAACATATCTGGTCAAGGCAGACGCAGATGCGGATGATATGTTTGAGCGCTTTGGCGTCGATGTGGATGACGATGAAGACGATGATGACTATATCACGGTATCTGGGTGGGCCATTCACGAACTGGAACATATTCCCCGGGTTGGCGAGCAGTTTGACTTCAAGAATCTGCATGTCACCATCACCAAAGCTGATCAGCGAAAAGTCATTGAGCTGAAGGTTGAAATCAAAAATCCACAGAAGAAACAGGAGGAACAGGAAAAGGAATAATCCTTTTCTTTTCAGTCAGTATGCAGCAGTATTTTGCCAATGTGCCGCTTGCCGCAGGAAAGCCGTATTTCTTTACAAAAGAACAGGCCCATCATGCCAGTGATGTTGTCCGCCTGCATGAAGAGACAGTGCGTCTTGTCTATGAAGGAAAGGCCTGGTTTGCCCGCACTGCCAGGGTGGATGGACAGTTTGCGGCGATCGTGGAAAAGGAAGATCCGCAGATACATGAATGTGCCTGTGAAATGACTTTATGCATGGCTTTGATACGCCGGGAGAAATTTGAACTTGTTCTGCAGAAAGCAAGTGAAATCGGCTTTTCCAGAGTGGTGCCGTTTGTATCAAGCCGCTGTGTTGTCAGGGAAAAACAGGATAAAAAGGAGCGTGTTGCTGCCCGCTGGCAGACGATTCTGCTGGAAGGGGCACAGCAGTGCAAACGCAACATCGTTCCTGAACTTGCAGAGACGATTCCCTTTGATCATCTGGATCGGGTGCAGGCAGAATTAAAAGCAGCTGCCTATGAAAATGCCTATGGCACATCGGCACGGCTTTCCCATCTGTACCATGGCCAGAAAAGCGCTGCTGTTGTCATCGGCCCGGAGGGCGGTTTCAGCCCTGATGAGGTACAATGGCTCATGGACCATGGCTATCAGGCCGTGACACTTGGATCCAGAATACTGCGGGCAGAGACGGCTGCGATCTATGCCGGCAGTGTGCTGAGTGAGGCAGCAGGAGATCAGAATGAAGTTTTCAGTATGTAATTTAGGCTGCAAAGTGAATGCATTTGAAGCAGAAAGCATTGCCCACACGCTGGAAGAAGAAGGCTGGCAGAGAGAACCTTTTGAACAGAGTGCCGATGCTGTGCTGATCTTCACCTGTGCAGTGACCAACATGGCTGCACAGAAAAGCAGAAAGATGTTGCACCGGGCAAGGCGGATCAGCCCCAATGGTGCCATTGCCATGATCGGCTGTTATGCCGAAGTGGCAGATGAAGCCCTCCAGGATGCGGATCTTGTCATTGGCACCCGTGAAAAGAAGAATGTGCCGCAGCATTTGAAGGAATACATGGAAACACACCGTCGCATTTCCCTGCGCGGCGGTCTGGATCATCTGACGTTTGACAACCTGCAGACAACCCAGTTTGAAAATCACACCCGGGCCTATCTGAAAGTGCAGGATGGCTGCTGTCAGTTCTGCTCCTACTGCATTATTCCCTATGCCCGCGGCAAAGAAAGATCCATGGCACCAGATGCGGTGACCGCCGAGGCAAAGCGTCTCAGTATCCATTATCCTGAGATTGTGCTGGCTGGCATTCATACCGGCCGCTATGGCAGAGAATATGGCGTGACGCTTGCCCAGTTGATGAAGCGTATTCTGCAGGAAGCACCGGATCTGAAACGGCTGCGGATTTCTTCCATTGAACAAAATGAAGTCACAGATGAACTGATTGAACTGATCAGGGAAGAACCGCGCATTGCCCGCCATCTGCATATTCCTCTGCAGAGCGGCAGTGATTCTGTTTTGAAACGGATGAGAAGACCCTATGACACAGCTGCCTATCTTGCCAAACTGGAAAAGATCCGCAGCGAGATCCCGGACATTGCCATCTCCTGTGATTTGATTGCCGGCTTCCCGGGAGAAACAGAACAGGAGTTTGACGAAACACTGGCCTTCCTGCAGAAGTGTCAGTTCTCATTCATCCATGCCTTTCCGTACTCCATGCGCCAGGGCACGGTGGCAGCCGGGATGAGGGATCAGATCGATCCGCGCATTAAAAAAGAGCGTACCCGCAGAGTCCTGGAACTTTCCCAGAAACTCAGTGATGCGTATCAGCAGCAGTGGATTGACAAAGATGTACAGGTGATTGTGGAAACGCATAAAGACGGATATTCTGTTGGCCATGCGTCTCAGTATTTTCCTGTCAGTATCAGAGGGAGCCTGCCAAGAGGCATGTATGATGTACATGTGCAGGCATATGAATCGCATGCCTTGTATGGCTGCGCGAAGGAGACCATATGAAACTTTCAGCATTATTTGAGAATGTACCAGATATTGAGATCAAGAGCCTGATGGCAGATTCCCGTACCAAACGGCCGGATTCCATCTTTTTCTGTGTCAAAGGCATTATGAGCGACGGTCATAACTTTGTAGACCAGGCCATTGCCAATGGCGCAAAAGCAATTGTCTACAGTGAACCGCTGGACCACATGCGTGATGACATTGTCTATATCAAAGTCAAGGATGTCACTGCTGCTTTCAATGCCGTGGCAGATGCCTTCTATGGCTACCCGAGTCATGATCTGCTGATGTTTGGCGTGACCGGCACCAATGGCAAGTCATCCATTTCCTGCATCATCCGCGATATCATGAATGAGATTGAGCCAACCGGCTATATCGGCACCATCTCGATTGAATACGGCAATGTCAAACTGCCGCCGCTGCTGACAACACCGAACATCGATGATCTGCATGGCATTCTGCGCGACATGGTAGATGCCGGCATGAAGTCATGTGCTCTTGAAGCAAGCTCCATCGGCATTGAACAGGGCAGGGTAGATGCCATTGACTTCGATGTCGCGGTTTTTACCAACCTGACTCATGATCATCTTGATTATCATGGCACCATGGAAAAATATTTCCTGGCCAAGAAGAAACTGTTTGACCATCTCAAACCAGATGCCATTGCCATCACCAACGTGGATGATCCCTATGGAATGCGTATTGTCAAAGACTGCCCGGCCAGAGTGATTACCTATGGCGTCAACCATAAGGCAGACTACCAGGTAACCAAGTACCAGCTGCTTGCGGACAAGACAAGAATCACACTGAAAATCGGCGACATGGAATATGAAATTGAGACAAATCTTGTCGCAAAGTTCAATGTCTACAACCTGGTTGCGGCTATTGCAGCATGCCACAGCAAAGGCATTTCAATCGAAATGATGCTGCCGCAGATCCGCCATCTCAAGCAGATTGAAGGCAGAATGGAACGTATCGATGAAGGCCAGCCCTTCAACATCATCGTTGACTTTGCCCATACACCGGACGGCATTGAGCAGGTATGCCAGTTTGCCAGTGCCATCACGCCAAAAGGAAAGCGTATCATTGCCATTACCGGCAGTGCCGGCAAGCGTGATACGGAGAAGCGCCCTCAGTTTGGCGAGATTCTGGACCGCTATACGGACATGATTATTCTGACGGAAGATGATCCCCGTGATGAAGATCCGATCGAAATTGCGCATGAAATTGCGGCTGGTATCAAGAAAACGAATTATATTATCATTGAAGACAGATATGATGCGATCCGTCAGGCAGTTGAACTTGCGGATCCCAACGATACGATCATCATCTTAGGCAAGGGAGATGAAAAGTTCATCTACCGTGAATTCGGCCGTGAACCTTATGAGGGAGATGATGCCATCGCCCGGGAGGTTCTCCATAAATACTATTTCACTCAGGAGGGAGAAGAAAATGAAGAGAAGTAAGTATATCGATCACACTCTGCTCAAGCCGGACACAACCAAAGAACAGATCATTCAGTTGTGCAAAGAGGCAAAAGAATACGATTTTGCGTCTGTATGCGTCAATCCATGCTGGATTGAAACAGCCAGAAAAGAACTTGCAGGCAGTGATGTCAACGTCTGTGTGGTGATTGGATTCCCGCTTGGTGCCATGACCAGTGCTTCCAAGGTATTCGAAGCAAAGGATGCCATTGAAAGAGGCGCAGATGAAGTTGATATGGTACTCAATGTCGGCTGGCTGAAAGACGGGGATGATGCAGCTGTCACCAACGAGATCAAAGCTGTCAAGGAAGCAGTTGGCAGCCATGTTCTCAAGGTAATCATCGAAGCATGCCTGCTTACCAATGATGAGAAGGTCAGAGCATGTCAGGATGCAGAAAAAGCTGGTGCAGACTTTGTCAAGACAAGCACGGGCTTCTCAACAGGCGGTGCTACAGTGGAAGATGTTGCGCTGATGAAGAAGACGGTTGGTGACCGTCTGAAGGTAAAGGCAGCAGGTGGTATTCGCACAAAGGAAGCCATGGATGCCATGATTGCGGCTGGTGCTGAAAGAATCGGCACAAGCAATGGCACCAAACTGATGTAAAAATCATTTGCTTTCAAAATGAAGCTTTGCTATAATCGGAACGTTGAAACAGAGAGGGGGTTTGGAAGATGGCTAGAGTTGTCGTAAAAGAAAACGAGAACCTTGATGATGCGCTGCGCCGTTTCAAGCGTCAGGTATCCCGCAATGGAACCCTCGCTGAAGCTCGCAAGAGAGAGTATTATGTCAAGCCGGGCGTCAAGAGGAAGCTGAAGTCTGAAGCTGCACGCAAGGCACGCAGAAGAGGTAAGTAAAAGATGAAGCGAAAGCTTCTCTTTTTTTATACAATTGAAGCAGGTGAATTGACAGGAGGCATACAGCTTTGAAAGAAAAGAGAACACTGGCAGTTGAGGATCTGGGCGCGGATGAAGCAGCAGCTCTGCTTGGGGCAAATGACCGCAATCTGCAGATCATCAGTGATGCATTTGATACAAGAGTGAGTTTCCGGGATCATACCTTCATGCTTGATGCATGCGAACATGATACCCTTTCGCAGATTGAAAAGGTGCTGCAGGCTCTGCGGCAGATCAGCAGTTCTGGAAAAGAAGTCAGTGAGCAGAATGTGCGCTATGCCATCCGCCGCATCCAGTCACACCAGGATGTCCAGTTTTCCAACTTTGAAACCGTGACCGTATGCCGTACATTTTCCGGCCGTCCCATTTATCCCAAGACCCAGGGACAGTACGACTTTGTCAAAGCTATGGCAGAAAAACCGGTTGTTTTTGCCATCGGGCCTGCCGGTACCGGCAAAACGTTCCTGGCAGTCAGTGCTGCCGTTGCTGCACTGAAGAAGGAAGAAGTACGCCGCATTGTCCTGACCCGTCCGGCTGTGGAAGCAGGTGAAAGCCTTGGCTTTCTTCCTGGTGATCTGAAAGAAAAAGTCGATCCGTATCTGACACCGTTATATGATGGTCTGCATGAAATGCTTGGCAATGAGCAGACAGAAAGACTGATGGAAAAGGGAACCATTGAAATTGCTCCGCTGGCCTATATGCGCGGCCGTACCCTCAACGATGCCTTCGTTATTCTTGACGAGGCACAGAATACAACAAGTTCCCAGATGAAGATGTTCCTAACCAGACTTGGTTTTCATTCTCATATGGTCATCACAGGTGATGTCACCCAGATTGATCTGAATGAAAGAGTGGAGAGCGGTCTTCTTTCAGCACGGAGAATTCTGTCAGGTATGGATGATATCGCCATCCTTGAACTCAGTGCTGATGATGTCGTCCGGCATCCACTGGTTCAGAAAATCATTGAAAGGTACAGCCGCTTTGAAAGGCATTAAGTCAAGCTGAAAAGATTTGATATCTCATCATTCATTTGTACCAGCAGGAAAACAAATGTATTCCCCCCATGATTCCTAGAGCGTTGTCGAAAACTCTTAGGAGTACAGGCAACGCTCTTTTCTCTGTGCTCCTCATTTCATAATCCCCCCACTTTTTCGCTGTCAACTCTTGACAAAATTTCAAGCGTGCCCTGCTCGCTTCGCTCGCTTTTCTTGAAAAGGTGGGAGGTGAGTGAAATGCTCAAACATATCTCTTCGTCCCTGGAATATCGTGCTTTCCTTAGGGATGAAAAAGATCATCTTGGTTATGCTCAGCTTAAACGACTGGATACTTCTAAGTTCCATTCTGCTTTGCATAAGCTTCGGAAGCTGGACGTCGATCTTGCCGTAGATGTTCTGTTTCCTCTCTACTCTGTTACCGGCCGTCCGGCTCATGACCCCGCTGTGCTCATCCGGTCCTTCATTCTCATGCAGCACCTCGGGTATTTGTCCATTCATAACTGGTGTGCAGATCTGTCTTCTGATTTTCTGCTTCAATGGCTGATTGGCTCTTTCTCTCCGCCTGGTCCTGCTTCTCATTACGACTTTATCAATCGTTTAACGCACTCAGATCCACATCTCTCTGATCTGCTGCAGCAGGGTTACTATACGAAGCCTTCTCAAAAGAAACCCAAGAACCATGACAAGCTGATTAACTATTCACATTCCGAAACCTTATTTCTCGCTGACAAATATAAAAACGGCGCCGAATGGGATCGGGATCGGATGATCTACACACTTCAGTCTCTCTTCAATGCACTGGCTGTGATTCCTTCTTCCGACATGGGATTCATTGAGTCGAATAATCTCATCTTGTCCGGAGAGGGTTCTTCGCTTCACATCCACGCCTCTCCATTTGGCCACAAAGTCAAATTGGATAAGGATGGAAATCCTCTCGTCCGCTATTCTGCACCTGACGCTGACATCGGATGGGACAGTGATCTTGAGTCCTACTATCTCGGCTACACTCTTTACAACATCTCGTACCACAATCCCCATAGATCAGTAGACTTGCCTATCTATATCGATCTTGAGAAAGCCTCACGGCACGATGCTTTGACCACCATATCTGCCTCAGCACGTCTGTTTGACATGAATCCCGATATCCACCCGCGATACATGTGCTTTGACGCAGCTTCTGACAGTCTTGCCATCTTTCAGTTCTTCCGTCACAAGAATATTATTCCAATCATCGACCGCAATCAACGGTCTGCTGGGGACAATCCCTTTGATAAGTTCAAGCTGAATGAGAATGGCGTGCCTGTTTGTCCGAATGGAACACCGATGTATGACTATGGCTACGACATTCAGAGAAAGCGCAGAAAATTCCGCTGCCCACTCAGGATGAATAAGATTTCCTCCTGTCCATTTGCGAATGAGTGCAGTTCTTCCGCTTATGGAAGAACGATATACGTCAATGACGGTGATGACATCCGGCTCTTCGGACCTGTTCCATACAGGTCTGAAAAGTGGAAAGAGATTTACCGGAACAGAACTTCGACAGAAAGAATGAACACCAGAATCCTGAACGACTATCATCTTCACCAGATGAAAATCCGTAATGGATCCAAGCATGCTTTCTTCGCAATCTTTGCCGGCATCAATATCCATCTTGATGCCTGGATAAAGGATGAGCTGTAAGCATTGAAGATTCAGTTTTGAAAGAACGAGTTCCAAAGTTGTTTTTATTGCGCCTTGGCCGCAATTTTTTATATCTCCGGCTTCTCAGCCGTCAGATACCTATCAGTTGCCTTCCGGGTTTTCGACACTACTCTCCTATTCTTGCAGCATTGAAGATGCATATACTGAAATAATTTAATGGCGAACAAAAAAACGATCTTACGTTGTTGAATGTATCCGGTTACATTACTATACTAATTAGTAAATCAAGGATTTCTGTAAAAATGTAAAGGAGATTATTATATGATGGGGCGATACAAGAATGGAGACAGGGGCTATTGGCGCATATAACATTACAAGAACCAGGATGGCTTTTTCAATTTTTTATCTAACAGATAGTGCAGGTTTACCCACAATCATGCCAGAAGCCTCAAAAGAAAACGGTTATTCTACTGCTGGAGTTTATGGTTATAATCAATCTTCTGCAGGCACTGCATCTGGCTACTGGAGTCCTGACAGTGTGTATGAATCTGGCGTATTACCAGCATCTGACTATCTGAAGTAAGAATATAAGGGCGGTGTTTTCATTGCCCTTGTTTTTGCAAAGGAGGCTGTGATGAAAAAGAAAAACAATGTCATATTTATTATGGCTGGGATCTTTCTGCTTTGCGTCTTTGCCTATGTAAACCGCTCCTTTCTCAAAAACAGTCTTTTATCATTAATTCCATCGAAGACTGCCAAAGCCATAGAGCCTACTCCATATCCTGAAGATCACCTGTTAGAGTCGATACATAACGGTTATCTGGAAGTGATGAAGAATCCCAAAGCGGGAATCAATCAATATGAAAACAAAGCGATTCAACGGATCTATGAAAGAGACAAGAACCTTAACGAATATGAAGCCAAAGATTTTTCGGATGTGCAGACAGGCAATCTGCAATTGAAAATCATCGATTATTTTGTGAGCGACAATATGGAAGAAGCCAGTGATGGAAAAGTTACAGGTGAGGGGTTAAATAAACATTCCTTTGGTTATAACATGGCATTTGATGACGATGGCAGGCTGAAGCCGCAATATACATTACTGACGGTAGATATGGATATAACAAATACAGGCGAAATCGTTCATTATATGTCGACGTATTGGGATTTTCTGACGGTATATATTCTGGATGATCAGGGAGAATGGTATTATTGGAATAAAAAGAGTTCATACCTTAGAAAAGAAGAAGACAGCTTTGTGGAAATGGGACCAAATAATTATGTGATCTATGATTTGCAGAATGGCGAAACGAAAACGGTACGCTACATATTTGCTATTCCCAAAGAAGTGTTTGATACCGGTCTCCATATCGGCTTGTTGGCAACAACATCGGCTCCTTTAATGGAAACCCATGATGAGGATGCATATACGATGTGGATGCTTAGAGGAATTCAATGAGAGTTTTGATTCTTCAGCCAAGGAGTGTAATCATGGAAAAGCTATTGAAAATTGACTTGAAACGGATTCTTCACAGCAGGCGTTTCTGCATTTTGATATTGGTTGAGATTGCAGTTGTTGTGCTCTCATATGTTTGGAATACATATCCCTATGGACAAACGCTTTGGAATGTGGCGAAACAGCCTTTTGCACCGGCACCGGAATTTCATGTGAGCTGGCTTGAAGCTTATTATCCTTTTACCTGGTATGATAAATGGATTGGCGCTGGTATGGGGGATTCGATTTTGGACCATTTCTATTTCATTGCGATGCCGCTGTGCGCGGCTTTTGCCATGGGAGACTATGTCACAAAAGACCATACGACAGGATATGTGAAACAAGTGTTCCTGCACGTTGGCAGAAAACAATACTATGCGGAAAAGGGAGTATGCAGTTTCCTTGTTGGTGGAATTACCATTCTGATACCGCTGATTGTTAACATTTTCCTGAATGCTGCTCAGTTTTCTTCTCTTGTACCGATGGTGGAACAGGGATTTGGGGTAGTCGTCCATGGGCATGTATTCAGCAGGCTGTACTATTCCCATCCGTTCATTTATATTCTGATTTATCTTTTCAACAGTTTTATGTATGGCGGTGCATTCTCGGTGCTTGCCTGTGCGGTTGGAATATTTGTTTCCAATGCATTTATTCCTCTTCTGTTTCCGTTTCTGGTCTATTTATTTCAGAATTCTCTGATGACAGCCCTGCAGCATCCTGAATTTGCGTTTGATGCATTGATCACAATGAATCGCGCCTATATCAGTTCTTATCTGTTTTGTCTGCTGGGGGCATTGTGTATTCTGGTACCTGGAATTCTGGGACTTGTTTATGCAGGCAGAAATGATGAGACGATCGGATAGGAGGCAGAACAAATGCTGAAGAAAATCATTATTGGTGTTGTGACAGTATTTTTTGCCTTTTGTTCCATTCTGATTGTGAAGCAGCATATTCGTTATCCCAGGGGCACGCAGGTGGTGTATGCAATGCAGGAACCATTTACAATCGGACCCTTTCAATTGGAAGTGACTGATGTTGAGGGACTTTCATTGACGGAATTTTGCGATTTGTATGACCTGCATATGAAAGAAGAGGACTTTGAGGCTTCTTATAATATACAGGTGATCCTGGCGAGACTGCGGGTGACAAATCAATCCGAGAATGAACAGAATGTTCCTTTTTCAGGCGTGATGATCAGCTCGCCGGATTATGCCAACAGTATAGAATTATTCTCGTCTATGGATATTAACGATATTGGGGAGGAGGGGCTTGTTTTGCAGCCGCAGGAAACAAGGGAAATCCTGCTGCCCTATATTGAATATGGTGATAATTATGGCGTAGCTGAGGGGAGTCTTCTGGATCAGGTTCCTCTGCGTCTGAGTTTCAGGCTCTATCCTGAAAAGACGGTGGTAAAGCTGAATGACCTTTGGTGAAATTATGCATAAAGGAAAAAGTTTTGGGCAGGAAATTTTGAAATTATCATCGCGTGACATCCGCACCGGCATCTATCAGAACAGATGGAAATATCTTTGGGCAATTCCGTTGATTCTCATTTTCTTCTTTAATTTCCGTGAGCATGTCAATGGTTTCTTTAGCTATTGGCCGCATCAGTTTGAACCCAGCTATATGGATTTCTGCCTGTACCTGTTCAAAGGAAAAGTGTTTACACTGCCGGATCCACATGTAAAGTATGAAATACCGATCATGTGGCTGACGACACAGATGTATGCCCTGTATATCATTGGCAGCTATCCAAGCGATGACAGAACCAGGCTGGGACAGCAGTATCTTCTGCGGTGCACCCATTCGACAAGCTGGTATCTGGCGAAGATGATTTACGGCCTTGTTTCTATCGGTTTATTTTATCTGGAAATTCTTGTCATCGCGTTTTTACTGACAGTTCCGATATCAAAAGAAGTATTTACAGCACATCCTGAGCTTGTGCGGATGTGCTCCAATATCCATCTGGAAAGACATACAGCTTTGGATCTGTACCGGAGCGTCTTTGTGATGCCGTGGCTGACGGCGGAAACGATGGGACAGGCATATATCTTCCTGCAGCTGTTAATCCGGCCCGCCTATGCATTTCTGGCATCACTGTTATATATCCTTTGCTCGGATTTCTATATGTCCAAATTTCTGATCGGGAACTATTCCATGATTGTAAGAAATGTGCAGGAAAATACCTTTGACGGTATGACAATGGATAGCGTGGATCCGGCTGCCGGCATATGGATTGAACTATTGTGTATAGCAGTTTTCTGGGCTGTCGGGAAGTTTATTCTGAAGAAATACGACTATCTGGAAAGAGAGTGAGAGAGATGACGCGGATCAATGTAGTAAACTATAGCAAAATCATCAAAGGCAGAGTCATTCTGGAAGATGTAAATTTATCTCTGGAAAGCGGCAGAATCTATGGCCTGAAGGGAGTAAATGGCAGCGGCAAGACGATGCTGCTGAGAGCACTTTGCGGGCTGATCTATCCAACCAGCGGCTATGTGGAAGTGGATGGCGAAAAGCTGAGGAAAAATATCTCTTTCCCGCGGTCTGTAGGTGCCCTGATTGAATCACCTGCTTTTCTTGACAACTTTACCGGATATAAAAATCTGGAAATGATTGCCTCTCTCAAGGAAATTGCTTCCCGACAGGACATTGAAGAGGCTTTGGCAGAGACAGGGCTTGATCCTCATGATGCAAGAACATACAAAAAGTATTCACTTGGCATGAAGCAGAAGCTCGGTCTGGCGTGCTGCTTCATGGAGAAACCGGATATCATCCTGCTGGATGAACCGTTTAATGCCCTGGATGAGGAAAGTGTTGAGAAAATCAAGAAAATCATGATCAGGCATAAGGAAAGGGGTGCATTGATTGTCCTTGCCTGCCATGATGGCCAGTCTTTACTGTCATTGTCGGATGAGATCTACAATGTCGTGGAAGGAAGGGTAACCAAAGCAGACAAGGATACTTCTGGTCAGGACTGAATGCAGGAAGGATGCGGGCGTGATCCTGTACCTTCCTGTTTTCTTTTGGAGAAGTTACACGCTTTGAGCCAGATTGACTACAATGAAGAAGAAAAAGCGATGAAAGATGCACGGTGTCATGTATCTGCCTGCGTGATTGCATCGCTGAAGGAGTTATGAATTCTATGGAACAGCAGTCTCTCTTTGATGATACGAGTTCCTCCAGACCGCTTGCCGACCGTATGCGGCCATCGGATTTATCAGAATATATAGGCCAGCAGCAGCTGCTTGGCAAAGGAAAAATCCTGCGCAGGATGATTGAGACTGACGAGGTTCAGTCCATGATTTTCTGGGGACCTCCCGGCACTGGCAAAACAACGCTTGCCCGCATTATTGCCCATTCCACCCGATCAGATTTTATCAATTTTTCTGCTGTTACTTCCGGTATTAAGGAAATCCGCCAGGTGATGGACAAGGCAGAGCAAAGCAGGAAAATGGGCAGAAAGACCATCCTGTTTGTAGATGAGATTCATCGTTTCAACAAGGCCCAGCAGGATGCGTTTCTTCCCTATGTAGAGCGCGGTTCTGTCATTCTGATCGGAGCTACCACGGAAAATCCTTCTTTTGAGCTGAATAACGCTCTGCTGTCCCGCTGCAGGGTATTTGTGCTGGAACCATTGTCAAAAGAAAGTCTGGTGCAGATTGAAAAGCATGCCCTGACGGATGAAAGGGGATTTGGCACATGGCAGGTGACGATCGATGACAGCCTGCTTGAATTGATTGCCTCTTATGCAAACGGAGATGCCAGAACCGCTTTGAATACCCTGGAGCTTTCGGTCATGAACGGTGCCGGTTCAGGCAGAGAGTCCGTTGTGACTAAAGAGATTGTCGATCAGTGCATTCAGGAAAAGACACTGCTGTATGACCGCAATGGCGAGGAACACTATAATCTGATTTCTGCACTTCATAAATCCATGCGGAATTCGGATGCGGATGCAGCTGTCTACTGGCTGGCAAGAATGCTGGAAGCGGGAGAAGATCCACAGTATATTGCCAGGCGTGTTGTCCGCTTTGCCTCAGAAGACATCGGCATGGCAGATTCGGGAGCACTCACCGTTGCGATCAATGCCTATCATGCCTGTCAGTTTCTTGGCATGCCGGAATGCTCTGTCCATCTGACCCATGCTGTGGTGTATTGTGCCATTGCCCCCAAATCAAATGCTTTATACCTTGCGTATACAAAAGCTGCCCAGGATGCCAGACACATGGAAGCAGAACCGGTTCCTCTGGCTTTGCGCAATGCCGAAACAAATCTGATGAAGAATCTTGGCTATGGGCGTGATTACCAGTATGCCCATGACTACAAGGAACATATTACCGGTCTGCAGTGTCTGCCGGATTCTCTGGAGGGGATCCACTATTATGTTCCGACAGACCAGGGACTTGAAAAGCGTGTGCAGGCACGCAAGCAGGAACTTGACCGTCTTCGCATGGAGATGCGGAATAACCAGCACCAGAAGCCGCATTGAAGCATCTGAGGAAAACAGCTTTATACCAGAAATTGATACGCTGCCATGTCAAAAGTGATTGACAATCTGGCAGCGCTTTCATAGAATAATAACTGTAAACGTTTCCGGTAATGTTTACAACGGTTAGACAGGAGGCCCGGATGACAACAATCAAGGATATTGCAAGGCTTTCCGGGTACAGTATCGGGACAATCTCAAGAGTGCTGAACAATCATCCTGATGTATCGGAAGAAACACGTAAAAAGGTACAGGAGGTCATTGAACGCGAAGGCTATCAGCCCAACAGCAATGCCAAGCTGCTCAAGCAGAGAACGTATTCCAGTATTACGATTCTGGTCAAAGGACGCATGAATGTCTTCTTTGGATCCATTGTTGAAAACATTCAGACACTGCTGAGAGAGAATGGCGAAGAAGCAGTGGTGGAGTACATTGATGACTTTGCCAACGAAGTGCTTGCGGCAGTGCAGATCTGTCTGGAAAGAAGGCCGAAAGGGCTGATCTTCCTTGGCGGCAACATCGAGTATTTTCGCCATGATTTTGGCAAGATTGAGGTGCCGTCGGTACTGCTGACTAACAGTGCGGCAGGTCTTGGCTTCGATAACCTTTCATCCTTCACAACGGATGATACGGCAGCTTCTCAGGAAGCCATCGATTATCTGATCCGGGCAGGACATACACGGATCGGCATCATCGGTGGTTCCGCCAATGAAACAGATGAAGGCCACATCGACTTCCAGAGACTGGCAGGCTGTGAAAAAATCTTTGCCCGCCACAAGATCCCGTTTGATCCTGCACTGCAGTATCAGCCATGCAGATTCTCTCTGCGCGACGGCTATGAGGCTGCTGATATTCTTCTGCACCGTGATCCGTCTTTGACGGCAATCTTTGCCATGGGCGATATTATTGCCCTTGGTGCCATGCGGGCTGCTGTTGACAGCGGCCGGCGCATACCGGATGATCTGTCACTGATCGGCTATGATGGCATTTCCTATGCCAGGTATTCCATTCCGCGTCTTTCGACCATTCGCCAGGATGCGCAGAACATTGCCCGCAGGGGCGTGGAAGACCTGCTGCTGAGAATCAATTACGACCGCAGACCTGTTCATGAAACGGTTGGGTTCAGGGTCATCGCCGGTGAGACAGTCAAGCCATTGAAAAAGGCTTACTGAGGGAAGGAAGAACCCTCTGCCAGCAAACGGAAAGCAGGGCATTTGTCGCGGACCGTTTCAAAATTCTTTCACTGTTTGAAAGGGGCAAAAAAACATGTCAACAGTAGAGTTAAAGCACATCGAAAAAATCTATCCAAACACCGAAGGCAAGAAGAAACATCATCATGAGAAGAAGACAAATCTCAAGGTGACAGAAGAAGGCGTTGTTGCCGTTGAAGACTTCAACCTTTCGATCGCGGATCATGAGTTCATTGTTCTGGTCGGTCCTTCCGGATGCGGCAAGTCCACAACCCTGCGTATGGTTGCCGGCCTTGAGGAAATCACCAAGGGTGATCTTCTGATTGACGGCAAGAGAATGAATGATGTTCAGCCTAAGGACCGTGATATCGCCATGGTCTTCCAGAACTACGCACTGTATCCGCATATGACGGTGCGTCAGAATCTGGAATTCCCGCTGAAACTGCGCAAACTGCCGAAGGATGAAATTGATAAGAAAGTCAATCAGGCTGCTGAAACGCTGGGCATCACCCAGTATCTGGACAGAAAGCCAAAGGCTTTGTCCGGCGGCCAGAGACAGAGAGTTGCCATCGGACGTGCGATTGTCCGTGATCCGAAAGTACTGCTGATGGATGAGCCGCTGTCCAACCTCGACGCCAAACTGAGAAACCAGATGCGTGCTGAGATCATCAAGCTGCGTCAGAGAATCGATTCCACCTTCATGTATGTCACCCATGACCAGACCGAAGCCATGACCCTCGGCGACCGTATCGTCGTCATGAAGGATGGCCGCATCCAGCAGGTTGGCACACCGCAGGAAGTCTATGATCATCCGCGCAACCTGTTCGTTGCAGGCTTCATCGGCATGCCGCAGATGAACTTCTATGATGGCCGTCTTGTCAAGGATGCCAATGGCAAATATGCTGTAACGGTTGGTGCTGCCAAGGTTGTTCTTTCTGAAGACAAGCAGAAGAACCTGGCTGCTCACAATGTGGCAGAACAGGATGTCACCGTCGGTGTCAGACCGGATCATATCTCTCTTGAGAATGTACCGGGTGCCATGATTGAAGGCAAGGTAGATGTTTCGGAAATGATGGGCTCTGCTTACCATCTGCATATCAATGCGGAGGGCCATGACAGCATCATCATTGTGCCGACTCTTGATCTCGATGGCAGACACTATCAGCTTGGCGATACCGTTGCCTTTACATTCTCCGGCAACGTTGTCCATGTCTTTGGCAAAGAATCCGGACTGAATCTGGAATTCGCTGACTGAAAGCACTATACTGACAATCACAAAGTCAGGGAGCACGTTGATGGCGTGCTCCCTTTTCAAACAAGAGGTGTTTTATGCGGCAGTACGACAATTATATTTTTGATTTCTACGGCACCCTGGTGGATATCCTGACAGATGAAGAGAGCCAGGACCTGTGGCGGCGCATGGCTGAATTCTACAGCTGCTATGGCGCTGACTACAAGCCAAAGATCCTGCATGAAGAATATCTGATGATGGTTCATGATGAAGAAAACATCCTGCGCAGAAAGAAACAGTGCAATGATGTCGAGATCAATCTTGGCCGCGTTTTTGCAAGACTGCTGCTGGAATCCCCGTTCAATCATTACGTATCGCTGTCTGTCTGCGGCAGAAACGTCTATGATCTGCGCCGCCGGGCACACTCAGAAACGATTGATGAAATTGCAGGCAGCGAGTGGGCCATTGCGGTCGGCAACTTCTTCCGCATCCTTTCACGCAAACATCTGCGCGTATATCCCCATACATCTGCCGTATTGCGCAATCTGAAACGGCGTGGAGCCAGAGTCATCCTGTTTACCAATGCCCAGTCTTTGTTTACAATGCCTGAGATCGATGCCTCCGGCCTGAAGCGCTATTTTGACGCCATTTATATCTCATCTGACTATGGCCTGCGCAAACCAGCAGCTTCCTTCCTGCAGCAGCTGGTCAAAGAACAGGAACTTGAGACTGCCAATACGCTGCTGATCGGCAATGAAGTGGATACGGATATCCGCTGTGCCCTGTCAGAAGGCATGGATACTGTCCTGCTTCATGGCTCTCATGAGGATGAAAAAAAGCTGCGCAGTCTTCTGGGGCAGATGACAGGTACAGTGCCCATGGTGAAAACGGCAGCCGATATCAGAATTCTTGAAACAGAAAAATCAGAACAGTGATTACTGTTCGATAACAGCAGTGCTTTCAGCGGATCCGCCGGGCACTGCTTTTTTCATGATGAGCCAGGAAATGACAGCACTGAGTGCTTCACTCACCCAGAAGGCATGGAAGACACCTGCCGCGCCAAACAGATGTGACAGAAGGAAGGCGAGCGGCACAATCAGAATCACATACCGGAATAAAGAAATCCACAATGACTGGGTGCCCTTGGATAAACCTTCCAGAGCACCAGAGGCGGTCACGGAAACAGCCGATACAATGAAGCCTGCAGCAATGATGCGCAATGCCTGGCTGCCAGCCCGGATGGTTTCTGTATTGGATGTAAACAGGCCCATCAGCCAGTCAGGATATGCCATGAAAAGGAACGTGCCGGCACCCATCAGAATCAATATCATGACCAGCACAATCGAGATGATCTTCTTCACACGGTCATATTCTTGGGCACCATAGTTAAAGCCAAGCAGGGGCCGCATACCCTGAATGATGCCGGAGGAAGGCAGATAGAGGAATGTCTGCAGTTTGTAATAAATGCCAAGCACCAGAATATAGACCGGCGCAAACCGGGCAAGAATGCCATTGAGGCACGTGATCAGAAGGGATGGAAGCGCCAGATTCAACGTGGCCGGAATACCCACAGCATAGATTCTTCCGGCCATCTTTGCATCGTCTTTGCAGCGGTGCATGCCAACATGTACAGGCAGCGGGCGGCGGTGATTGCGGATGATGTAGATCAGCAGGCTTACCATCTGGCCAAGACCGGTTGCCAGAGCTGCACCTTCCATGCCCATTCTGGGAAAGAAGCCAATGCCAAAGATCAGGACAGGATCCATGACGATATTAAACAGACATCCTGCTGCCAGGGATACCACTGTCACATTCATCTGTCCCACAGCCTGGAACACTTTTTCAAAGGCAATGCCGCTGTTACTGACAAAGCTGAAAGCAAACGCCACAACGGCATAGCGCACACCATAAGAAATAATCTGCGCATTGTCTGTAAACATGGCCAGAAACCCTGGCATGACAAGAGTTCCCAGTATGCCAAGTACAAGGCCGTGCACAACCGAAAGCCGCATGCCAAGTGAAGCAGCCTGATCTGCCTTTTTCTGCTTTCCGGCACCAAGATAAAACGAAATGATGGCATTGATGCCGACACCATAGCCAATCGCAGCAGCCCCGATCAGGTTCTGGATGGGATATACCAGTGATAATGCGCTCATTGCATCCTCACCCATCTTCGCCACAAAAAAACTGTCGACAATGTTATAAAGACTGTTAACCAGCATTGACAGCATCATCGGAATGGTCATGGTCAGTATCAGCGGTACCAAAGGCCGCTCTTTCATTGTATTTCCCTGCATCATATCCCTCCTTTTGGCCAAAAAAAATCCACATGGCCTGATGTCGTGTGGCGAAAAGGTGATTGTTCATCCGGAAAAATCCACTCGTGTTTTTTCGGCTGTATTATACAAAATGAAGCTGGTGTGTCAAGGCATGCTTGCACCGCACATCAGGAAAGCATACCATACATGCAAAGGAGAGCAGTGTATGCACAAGATTGAACTCAAAGAAGAAGACAGCTCCATGGCAGTCGGCGTACTGACCGCCGGTATTTTTACGGTTATTTTGGTCATGTACCTGTTCAGCTCAAAGGAAACCAAAGAGGCAGCAGGCGCCATGATCTGGCTGGTACTGACTGTTGCGCTCATCGGCTGGGGACTGATTTATGATCATTATAAATCCGGCATGATCTTTGAAGAGGATGGGATCCGCCTGGTACAGGCATTTGGCAAAAATCACTACTGGGCATATTCTGATGTCAGTGAAGTGATTGCCAGAAAAAAGATGTTCATGATCTATGATGCCAGCGGCAGGCGGGCAGCCGTTTTCGGTGCCCGTCTGGACAAACATCCGGAAATTGTGGATCTGCTGGAAGAAAAACATGTGCCGCTGCAGATGCTGGATGTGCATACGAAAAATCAATAAATCCTGTTTTGCATCCGGGTTGATGGGCAACAGTGCGCAGGAAGGAAACAGGCAGCTGTGCTATCATTAAGAAAAGCAGATATCTGCATGGGAAGAAGGAGAGAATATGGAAGAGAGCAGAATTGCAATGCTTGCCATTGTCGTAGAAGACACCAACCAGGTCAGCAGCCTGAATGAAATCCTGCATGAATACAGTCAGTATATTATCGGCCGGATGGGACTGCCTTATCCCAAACGGAATATTTCACTGATCTCAATTGCCATGGATGCGCCGGGTGATGTCATTTCTGCACTGTGCGGCAGACTGGGCAATCTCAGCGGCATTACCGTCAAAGCAGCATATTCCCGTTTGTAAGCATAGAGGGAAAAATCATGGAAATTACGATTTATAACCGTACCAATGAGGATGTGCAGGGATACCAGGCACTGTTTGAAAAGATTGGTGCAGCAGCTGAGAAACAGCTTCATCTGTCCCAGACATGCGAGATCAGTGTGACTTTTGTACGCTCTGCCGCGATTCATAAGATCAACCGGGATTACCGCGGCATTGACAGGCCGACAGATGTCATCAGCTTTGCCATCAATGACAGTCCGGATCTGATTGATGATGGTGAAAAAGATCTGGGCGATCTGTTCATCAATATCAACTATGCCCGCCGCCAGGAAAAGGAATACGGCCACAGCCTGAAGCGGGAAGTCTGTTTCCTGTTCACACATGGCCTGCTGCACTGCCTTGGCTATGACCACATGAAGCCGGAAGATGAAAAGGTCATGTTTGCCCTGCAGGAAAAGATTCTGGATCCGATTGTGCCGCGCGATGATCAATAAGTTTAAAGCTGCTTTTGCCGGTATCGCAGACGGCCTTGGCCACCGTTCTGTCCGTATCCAGTATGAACTTGCGGCATGTGCACTTGCGGCAGGCTGCATCATGAAACTGACTGCCGGGGAATGGGTGGCTGTCATCATCTGTATCGGCATGGTGATCACAGCTGAAATGCTCAACACATGCATCGAAAAAATCTGCGATATGTACAGCACGGAAATTGATGCACGCATCAAGGTAATTAAAGATATTGCGGCAGGTGCTGTGCTTGCGGCATCTGCGGCAGCCCTTGTGACGGCGATGGTCATTCTGGCAGTACATTTGAAAGGAAACATATGAGAAGTGGATTTGTTGCCCTGGCTGGCAGGCCGAATGCCGGCAAAAGTACTTTGATCAATGCCCTGGTCAAAGAAAAAGTAGCGATTGTTTCACCCAAGGCACAGACAACACGCTCTGAGATCAGAGGCATCTATACAGACTCTGACTGTCAGATTGTTTTCACGGATACACCCGGTATTCATAAGGCCAAGGACAGACTTGGCGCCAGAATGAACCGCGAATCCGCCGATGTCATCCAGGGCGTCGACCTGATTTATCTGGTCGTGGATGGCAGTGCACCATTCTCTTCCGGAGATGCCTATGTTCTCAACATGGTAAAGCAGGCAGGCGTACCTGTCTTTCTGATCCTGAATAAGGTAGATATGATGTCAAAGGAACAGATACTGCAGATTCTTGGCCAATGGCAGCAGCGCTATGACTTTGCCCAGTATTTTCCACTCAGTGCGAAATTTTCTTCCTCCTTTGAGGATCTGATCAAGACAACGGCATCCTATCTGCCTGAGGGCGGTCTGCTGTATGATGCCAAAGAAGTCACGGATGAACCTGAGAACTTCCGCATTGCGGAAATCATCCGTGAGAAGGTGCTGGAATGCACGGAAAAAGAAGTCCCGCATGCCTCTGCTGTCATTGTTGAAAGCAAGAAATTCACAAAAAAAGGCTGTGAGATTCAGGCTATGATCCTGGTGGAAAGAGAAGGCCAGAAGGGCATCATGATCGGCAAGGGCGGATCGATGCTCAAAAAGATCGGCTCCATGGCCAGAGTGGATCTGGAGAAGCTGCTGGGTGTCCATGTCTATCTGACACTGTTTGTCAGAGTAGAAAGCGAGTGGCGCTCCAAGGACGCCCGTATTTCTGAATACGGCTATGGCGGTGCCTTCCGCGATGAATGACCGTTTGGACGTCATCATTCTCAAACAGAGTGATTACCGGGAAAAAGATGTGCTTCTCAGCGTGCTGAGCAGAGAATATGGCAAGATCAGTTTTTCGGCGCCCGGTGCCCGGAAAATCACCAGCCGCAACGGTGCTTCACTGCTGCCATATACCTCTGCCAGCTTTCTTTTTGACTACCATCCCGGCAGGACCATGTTCCGGCTGCGCACAGCGGAAACCATTGCCCTGCGCCGCCATTTGCATGAAGACCTGGATGCTTCAGCAGGGGCTGCCGTGCTGTGTGAATGTGCGGATGCCTTACTGCTGCCAGGCGAGCAGAGCCTTTCTTCACAGATGTATGATCTGCTGAAACAAAGCCTGGACATGCTGGATCACGGTGATGACATGACGGCTGTGCTTGCTTTATATCTGGCTGATGTGCTGCGCATTTCCGGCATGGCACCGGACGTCGATGAATGCACGGTATGCGCAAAGAAAGAAGTCAGTGCCCTGTCCGTGCAGGCAGGGGGCTTTTTATGCCGCGATGATGCCGCCAGGCTTGGCGTGCCGCTTTCTCCAGCCGCTGATTTAAAGCGTTTCCGCCTCATCTGCAAAGCTGGTCTGCATCACTATGATGCCGTAATGCAGGCAGGGGGTGCCAGCTGGGATGATGTCACCACCCTGGTGGACTTTCTGCACCAGTACGGCGGCATCACGCTGCGCTCTTTTGCATTCCTGCAGGAGCTTTATGCACATTGAAAGGTAAAGAGGGAAGTGTTAAACTGTTAGCGTTTAACAAAATTTCAGGAGGATAGCATGGAAAAGGAAAAAACGTTTGATCTCATTGTCTCACATGCAAAAAATACAGGATTTGTATTTCAGGGATCCGAGATCTACGGCGGTCTGAGCAACACATGGGACTTTGGCCCCTATGGCGTCATGCTCAAGGATAATATCAAGCGCGCATGGCAGAAGAAGTTTATTCAGGAAGATCCCAACAATGTTGAGATTCAGGCAGCGATTCTGATGAATCCGAAGGTCTGGGAAGCATCCGGCCATCTCAAGGGATTCTCTGATCCGCTGATGGACTGCCGCGAGTGCCATACAAGACACCGCGCCGACCAGCTGATTGAAGAATGGTCCAATGGCAAGGTCAGCTGTGAAGGCTGGACCAATGAACAGATGGAAAAGTTCATTGAAGACAACAAGATTCCGTGCCCTGACTGCGGCAAGCATAATTTCACACCGATCCGTCAGTTCAATCTGATGTTCAAGACATTCCAGGGCACTGTCGAAGATGCCAAGAGCACCGTTTATCTGCGTCCGGAAACAGCCCAGGGCATGTTTGTTGATTTCAAGAACGTACAGCGTGCCTACCGCAAGAAGCTGCCGTTTGGCATCGGCCAGATCGGCAAGTCTTTCCGCAATGAGATTACACCTGGCAACTTTATTTTCCGTACCCGTGAATTTGAACAGATGGAAATGGAATTCTTCTGCTATCCGGGAGAGGATGACAAGTGGTTCCCTTACTGGCGGCAGTTCTGCATGGACTGGATCCTGTCTCTGGGCGGAACGAAGGAAATGCTGCGGTTCCGTGATCATGCCAAGGAAGAGCTGAGCTTCTATTCCAAGGCCACAACCGATATTGAGTATAAGTTCCCGTGGGGCTGGGGCGAGCTTTGGGGCATCGCTGACCGTACAGATTACGATCTGGGACGCCATCAGGAAGCTTCCGGCAAGGATCTGACCTATCTTGATCCGACCACCAATGAGAAGTTTTTGCCGTATGTCGTGGAACCGGCTGTCGGTGTGGAAAGACTGTTCTTCATGTTCTTCACTGATGCATATGATGAAGAAAAGCTGGAAAATGGCGATACCAGAATCGTCATGCATTTCCATCCGGTTCTGGCACCGGTCAAGGCAGCTATTCTGCCGCTGAAGAAGAAAGCACACAGTGAGAAGGCACAGGAGATTTACCGCTCTTTGTCCTATGATTTTGCTGTTGCATATGATGATGCTGGTTCAATCGGCAAACGCTACCGCCGTATGGATGAAGTAGGAACGCCTTACTGCATCACGGTGGATGATCAGACGATGGAAGACGGTACGGTAACCATCCGTGACCGTGATACCATGGCACAGGAAAGACTGAGCGTAGAGGAGGTCCGTTCCCGCATCAACAAGGCCATTCGTTTCTGATACTGATTAACAAAGGGGGCCCATGGCATATCTTTCTGAAGATGAAATCAATGCTGTTCGCGCCAAAGCAGATATCGTAGATGTCATTTCCCATTATCTGCAGGTACACAAACAGGGCAGGATGTATAAAGCAGTCTGCCCTTTTCATGATGATCATGATCCTTCCCTGAACATCAATCCTGACATGCAGATCTATAAATGCTTTGTCTGCGGCGCCGGCGGCAATGTCTTCTCCTTTGTACAGCGCTATGAGCATGTCTCCTTTCCAGAAGCTGTTGGAAAAGTGGCCGACATGATCGGCTTCCCACTGTCTTCATCACCGGTAAAGAAAAAAAGGGAGGTTGATCCTCATCGTCAGAAGCTGTATGATGCCCTGCAGGAAACCATCAACTACACGATGTATGAACTCAACAGCACCGATGGTGCTGCTGCCCGTAGCTATCTGAAAGGCCGCGGCATGGATGACCATACACTGGAGCGGTTTCAGATCGGCTGGAATCCGGAAGGGGATTCCCTGACCCGTTTTCTGCATGCCAAGCACTATGAAGATCAGACGCTGACGGCAGTCAATGTCTCACGGATTACTTCACAGGGCATGCAGGATGTCTTTGCAAGCCGTATCACCTTTCCCATACACGATGCCTATGGCAATCCGGTTGGCTTCAGTGCACGTACGATGGACCCTGACAATCCAGCCAAATATATCAATACGACGCAGACCGAGATCTATGTCAAAGGCCAGCTTGTCTACAATGCCCATCAGGCAAAGGAAGAAGCACGCCGGGCAGGCAGAATCTATATCTGTGAAGGCGTGACAGATGTCATTGCCTTTGACAGAGCAGGCATTGCCAATGCAGTCTGTACACTGGGCACTGCCTGTACCCAGGAACAGATCCGTCTGATCCGCCATCTGGCACCGCTCCTTGTGTTCTGCTATGATGGCGATCAGGCAGGCCAGAATGCGACCTGGCGCGCTGTCCAGATGGCCAGAAAAGAAAACTGTGAGGTTGCGGTCATCGACAACCGCACCGGCAAGGATCCGGATGAAATCCTGCGGCAGGACGGGAAAGAAGCACTGCAGAATCTGGCTGCGAAGGAAATTTCCTGGATGGACTTCTATCTTTCCTACATGGAAAAGCGCACCAATCTGAATTCCTATCTGGAGAAAAAAGAATTCATTACCCAGGCCAGCCAGATTGCGGAAACCATCACCGATGAAATGGACCGGAAATATCTGCTGGATCAGGCATCCAGAATCACCGGAATCCAGGCGGTCTATACCCCCAGGCAGGAAGAGATCAGCGTACCGATGACATCATCGCAGCTTCATGTTTCCCATGTGGCGCCGGCCGCAGGCAACGACAAGGCTGAGGAGCAGATTCTGATGATGATGCTCAAATATCCCGGGGCATCCAGAATCTTTGAAGATGAACTTGGCTATCTGCTCAATCCGCAGCGCCAGACCCTGGCTGTGATGATTCTGGAAATGGTGCACCAGCAGGGCAAAGCCGATCCGCAGGTATTGATGGATCGCACCCAGGATCAGCAGATTCGTGATCTGATCAGCGCGCTTGTGTGCAGCGAGGCCTATGAGATGGACTTTGATGCAAGCATGTTGTCAGGCGCGATCCGCCGCGTGAAAATTACCTATCTGCAGAATGAAGCAGATGCCTATAAACAGCAGCTGCTGACGGATCTGAATCCGCAGAGCAGAGCGCTGCTGATGAAGCAGTATACAGAATGTGTCAGCCAACTAAGGAGGTACCTGGATGAAGAAAACAAGCAGTGAGAAAAAAACGGACAGTGCAGCCCGCCATGGCGCTGCTTATGGAGGGGCATCTTCTGCAAAGAAGAGCGGCGTCATTGATCCCTATGTGCATGAAGCAGGCGGCAGCCGGATCAAAACACTTGATGAACTGAAGCAGGATTATGCCGCAGTCTACCAGCATGACGGCGTGCTGTATCAGAAAGATGTCATGGCCTCTTTGGAAAATCTGGATCTGGACGATGATGAGATTGACAGCCTGTGGACATGGTTTGCGGACAATGACATTGATGTCGCTGAAGACGATGATATTGGCGATGAACTTGCTGAAGAAGAGGAAGATGCGCCTGACTCTCTTGGCGATGATGAGGAAGAAGGAGATGTTGAGGACCGCGATCAGATCGGGGAACTTCTGAAAAAGAAATATGCTCCGGAAGAGCTCGTCAATGCCAGTGCGGCAACGCAGCTGAATGATCCTGTCAAAATGTATCTGAAAGAAATCGGCAGAGTGCCGCTGCTGAAGCCGGAAGATGAGCGCGAAATTGCCAGGCGTGTGGAAGAAGGCGATGAAGAAGCACGCAATATTCTGATCTCCAGCAACCTGCGCCTTGTTGTTTCCATTGCAAAAAAGTATGTTGGCAGAGGCATGCTGTTTCTGGATCTGATCCAGGAAGGCAACATGGGACTGGTCAAGGCAGTAGAAAAGTTTGACTACCGCAAAGGCTTCAAGTTTTCAACATATGCTACCTGGTGGATCCGGCAGGCAATCACCCGTGCCATTGCGGATCAGGCCAGAACCATCCGTATTCCTGTCCATATGGTAGAAACCATCAATAAGCTGACCAGAGTGCAGAGACAGCTCGTGCAGGAACTGGGCCGAGAGCCAACTGCTGAAGAAATCTCTGCCAAGATGGACGGCATCTCACCAGCCAAAGTCCGGGAAATCCAGAAGATCGCTCTGGAACCTGTTTCGCTGGAAACACCAATCGGTGAGGAGGATGACAGCCACCTTGGTGATTTCATCGAAGACAAGGATGCCATGAGCCCGGATGAATATGCCAACAATCAGCTGTTGAAAGATGAGATCGACAATGTCCTTTCGGGCCTGACTGACCGTGAAGAGAAAGTGCTGCGGATGCGGTTCGGCCTGTATGACGGCAAGCCAAGAACACTGGAAGAAGTTGGCAAGGAATTCAATGTGACAAGGGAGAGAATCCGCCAGATTGAAGCAAAGGCACTGCGCAAACTGAAGCATCCGAACCGTTCCCGCAAACTTAAGGACTTCATGGAATGATGAAGCGCCTGCAGGTACTGACAGATATGGTGCCTTCCGGGCTGGTCACTGCCGATATTGGCACAGATCATGCCTGGCTGCCTGTTATGCTTGTCGAACAGCACAAAGCCGCACGTGTCTATGCATGTGATGTGCGCAAGGGCCCCCTGCATCAGGCGGCTGCCAACATTGTCGCAAACCACATGGAGAAAGAAATCACGCTGGTTTTGAGCAATGGGTTTGCCAACGTGCCGCAGGATGCACAATGTGCGGTCATTGCCGGCATGGGTGTGCATACGATCATTTCCATTTTGGATGCAGACGCAGACAGGACAGCACAGTTTGCCATGATTATCACAGAAGCCAATGATGATCCCATCACCATGCGCAGGTGGATTGCTGCAAAGCAATACAAAATCACGGATGAACGGGTGCTCAGTGAAAACAGGCATGACTATACAGCCATTGCTTTTGTGCCAAAGAAGACAGATGTGCCATATACAGAAGAAGATCTGATTCTTGGCCCCATCCTGTCACAGCATCCGGAAGAAGGCTATATCAGCTTTCTCAAACGGCGTACACAGAAGCTGCATTACATCCTGTCATTGCGCAAAGATGAAAGCAGCGATACAAAAAAGCTGCGCGCAGAAGCATCGATCATGGATGCCTTCCTGCAGGATGCAGACATTATATGAAAAAACGGCTGGGGGTTATTCCTCAGCCGTTTCATAGTGTGTCGGGCATGGCACACATCTAGCCTGCAATAGAGGCAGGCCGCGGGTATTTGTCGCCAAGCGAAGTGAACTACCAGCCGAGGGTGAATAACCCAGAGCGAAAGCAGTAGCTAGCATATTTCTGAGCTTACGTACAGAAACCTGATTGAGGCCATAAGGCGGATAAGGCTGCTATGCAAGCTGAAGTCCAAAAGACAAACGTAAAGCCGACCGGTAAATCAGGAAGCTATGGAAATTACAGATGTGTGTCTTACCCCGAGAGATCCTGCGGACAGATGAACCTAAACACAGGGAAACCGAGACGCTTTTAAACAGCTATCGTTATCATCTGGTCGGATAAAGGTCTATCGCAGGAAGTCAGCTGAGGTCATAGTAGTGATGAAGCTTCTGTAACGGAAGTGGAGCGAAGGACCTAATGTTTGTATAGTGTGCCCCACTATACGCAATGTTCGGATAGTCCGAAAGGGAGGATAAGCCTACAGCAGAGGATCGTAACCTCTGACGGCAAAGGGCCCCGGGATGATTCTGAATAATCTACAGATAGAAAGGAATGGCACAGCGGTATGGAATTAATTGAAGTGATTCTGAGTGACGAAAACTTGGAAGAAGCGATCAGAAGGGTTAAGAGAAACCGTGGCGCGGCCGGCGTGGACGGCATGAAAACCAGTGAGCTGGATGAGTATTTCTCTAAACATAAAGAAATAATCAAACAGCAGATCCGGAACATGCAGTACAGACCGAAACCAGTCCGCAGGGTCTATATACCCAAGCCCAATGGCAAGCAAAGGCCATTAGGTATTCCGTCAGTCGCAGACCGGGTGGTACAGCAGGCAGCAGCCCAGGTACTCAGCGGCATCTACGACAGCACATTCAGTGACCATAGTTATGGATTCAGGCCAAACAGAAGCGCACATGATGCGATGAAGGATGTCCTGAATAATCTGAACAGCGGATACGACTGGGTGATTGATCTCGACATCGAAAAGTATTTCGATACGGTGAATCATGACAAATTAATCTCCATTTTGAGAGAAAAGGTAAACGACAAGAGAACGTTACACCTGATCCGGTCCTTTCTGAAGGCTGGCGTCATGGTGAACGGACTCGTATCACCAACTGAACTAGGCGTTCCGCAAGGCGGACCCCTCAGTCCGATACTTAGCCTTATTTATCTCGATAAATTTGACAAAGAACTGGAGAGCAGAGGACTGCATTTTGTGCGGTACGCAGATGACTGCGACATCTTCGTGAAGAGCGAAATGGCGGCAGACAGAGTGATGAAGTCGGTAGCCTCATGGCTGGAACGAAAGCTGTTTCTGAAGGTCAGTCCAACCAAGACAAAGGTGGTCAGGCCAACACACAGCGAGTTCCTAGGCTTTACGTACTGGAAGGCAAAAGACGGATGGCACTGCAAACCGAGTGATGACAGAAAGAAACGGCTGATGGCGAAAACCAAGGCTGTCCTGCAACGCAAGGAAGCAATATCCAGACCTCTGGCCGTCACATTCACAAAACTGAATCAGATCGTCAGAGGATGGATCAATTATTTCATCATCGGAGATATGAAGGCTTTCCTCGATGAATATGGACAGTGGATGCGGCACAAAGTCAGAGTCATCATCATCAAGCAATGGAAGAAACCGAAGCGTATAGACACAAATCTCCAAAGGCTTAACGCTATGTTCCATTGTAATTTCACCGATGAAGATACATACAAGGTAGCCAACTCACGCCTAGGATGGTATCGGAGGAGTGGAATGGATGTGGTAAATTACGCTCTCAGCCCGAAAGTACTGGCCCTGCCAAGTAGGAAAACAGGTCGACCAGGACTGGTCAACCCGTTGGAATACTACCTCAATAATCGTAAGTAAATACAAACGTAGCGCCGTATACGGAAAACCGTACGTACGGTGCAACGGGAGGGTCGAGCCGCTAACGCGGCTCACTCTACCCTATTACAAAAAAGAAGACCGCAGTCTTCTTAATTATCAGGCGATGTTATTAACAGCTTTCTGCAGTCTGGATTTCTGACGGGCAACATAATTCTTCTTCTTGAAACCACTGACGATTGCCTTATCAAGAAGTTTATTTGCCTGGTTCATAGCTGTCACGGCTGCATCCTTGTCATTTGCAGCAGCTGCAGTCTTGACTGCCTTGATTGCTGTTTTCAGAGCACTCTTTTCACCAGCGAGGGCATTCTGTCTCTTCAGATTTGTGAGTGCACGCTTTTTCTGCGACTTAATATTTGCCATTTATAACACCTCCGTTTCTTCAAGCAGATGGAATTATAACAAAGCGGTTTTCAAATTGCAATGAAAACAGCAGCCATGCTGTATTTTGTGAATAAGATGTGCTTTAATGGCAAATTTAGTATAATTGGCGGGACAAAGGAGGACATCCTCATGTTTAACGAAAGAATTGTGTTCTTCGGTACATCTGAATTTTCACGCGGCATTCTGGAAACACTTGTAAACGAATCATACAATGTTGTGGCTGCTGTTTCTCAGCCGGACCGTCCTTCCGGACGCCATCATGTCCTGAAGCCTACGCCGGTTCATGCCTTTTGTGATGCCCATGGCATCTGCTGCCTGCAGCCACAGTCTTTGCGCAAAGAATTTCAGCAGGTACTCGATACAAATCCGGACCTCATCCTGACATGTTCCTATGGGCAGATGGTTCCAGAGGCGGTTCTGAAGGCACCGCGGCTTGGCTGCCTGAATATTCACCCATCGCTTCTGCCAAAATACAGAGGCGGTGCACCAATGCATTTTCCTATTTTTAATGGTGATACAGAAACCGGTGTCTCTTTGATGGAAATGGTCAAAGCTATGGATGCCGGCAGAGTTTATGCCCAGGTGCGGGTTCCGATCGGCCCGGATGAAACCGAAGCGCAGCTGGAAAAGAAACTGCTTGAGACTTCGATTCAGATGGTAAAGGATGATCTGCCTGCCTATCTGGAAGGAAAGCTGCCGGGTACACCCCAGGATGACAGCAAGGCAACATATTGTTCCAATATTCCGCCGGAAATGGAAGAAGTTCATTTCCGCACTGAACCCATTGATGCTTTATACAATCACATCCGTGCACTGATTGACTGGCCGATCCCATATGGCCGCATTGAAGGCAGACGGGTCAGAATCTTTGCGGCTGGCAAAGAGAAAAAGGAAGTGTCTGCAGAACCGGGCACCGTACTTGGCTTTGCGGATCATGCCATGCTGGTGGCAGCCAATGGCGGCATCATCCGCATCTATGAACTGCAGATGGAAGGCCGCAAACGGATGAGCGCAGATGCCTTTGCCAATGGCTATGCGCGCGAATTGACAGGAAAGAGATTTGATGCATGATTGATCAGTCACATATCAGAAATTTCTGTATTATTGCCCATATTGACCATGGCAAAAGTACACTTGCTGACCGCATTCTGGAAATGACAGATACGGTCAAGGAACGCGACATGAAAGCACAGATCCTGGATGACATGGATCTGGAAAGAGAGCGCGGCATTACCATCAAGCTCAATGCCGTGCAGCTTTCCTATACAGCAAAAAACCATGAAACGTATCTGTTTAATCTGATTGATACGCCAGGTCATGTCGATTTCAGCTATGAAGTATCACGCTCCCTGGCTGCCTGTGAGGGCGCTGTCCTGGTCGTGGATGCTACCCAGGGCGTACAGGCACAGACCCTTGCCAATACGTATCTTGCTTTGGACAATGACCTGGAAGTGATTCCTGTCATTAACAAGGTAGACATGAATAATGCCAGACCCGAAGAAACAAAGCGTGAAATCGAAAATATCATCGGCCTGGACTGCTCGGATGCCCCTGAGATTTCAGCCAGAACCGGTCTGCATGTACAAGATGTTCTGGAACAGATCGTCGCAAAGATTCCAGCACCATCCGGATCACCGGACAAACCTCTGCAGGCACTTGTCTTTGACTCTTTCTATGATCCTTACCGCGGCGTGATTGCCTTAGTCAGAATCAGGGAAGGACAGCTTTCCGTTGGCGATCATATCCGCTTCATGGCAACCGGCGGGGAATATGAGGTTGTGGAAGCAGGTATCCGCAATCCAAAGGAAGTACAGGTACATACGCTTGTCTGCGGTGATGTCGGCTGGTTTGCGGCAAGCATCAAGGATATTCACGATGTCCGTGTCGGCGACACCGTTACGGATGTCAATCATCCTGCTGATAAACCATTGGCAGGATACAAGAAAATGAATCCAATGGTCTACTGCGGCCTGTATCCAAGTGATGCGGCCAAGTACGAAGACCTGCATGAAGCACTGGACAAACTGCAGCTCAATGATGCATCCCTGCAGTATGAACCCGAAACATCCCAGGCCCTTGGCTTTGGTTTCCGGGTTGGCTTCCTCGGCCTGCTGCACATGGATGTTGTCCAGGAACGCCTGGAAAGAGAATACAATCTGGCTCTGATTGCCACAGCCCCATCCGTAATCTATCACTGCTATCTGTCTGATGGCACCGTGGTGGAAGTGGATAACCCGGCAAGAATGCCGGATGCCACCCGGATTGACCATATTGAGGAACCCTTTGTCAGGGCAGAGATCATGGTGCCGGATGCCTACATCGGCGGTGTCATGGATCTGTGCCAGCATAAGCGCGGCATCTATAAAAGCATGGATGTCATTGATGAAGGCCGCAACACATTGATTTATGAACTGCCGCTGTCTGAAATCATCTTTGATTTCTTTGACCGGCTCAAATCCTGTTCCAGAGGCTATGCATCCCTGGATTATGAAATCATCGGCTACCGCAGAGAGGATCTCGTCCGTATGGACATTCTGCTCAATGGAGAAATGGTCGATGCCCTCAGTGTCATCGTCCATCGTGATGATGCCTACAGCCGCGGATCTCTGATTACCAGAAAACTGAAGGACCTGATTCCCAAGCAGCAGTTTGAGATCCCGGTGCAGGCAGCCATCGGCGGCAAGATCATTGCCCGCACCAACATCAAGTCATTGCGCAAAAATGTGTTAGCCAAGTGCTATGGCGGTGATATCTCCCGTAAGAAAAAGCTGCTGGAAAAGCAGAAAGAGGGCAAGAAGAGAATGAAGGCCGTTGGTTCGGTTGTCATTCCGCAGGAAGCCTTTATGGCAGTCCTGTCAGTAGATGATGAAAATGGAAAGCGCAATGGCTGAATCACTTTACGTGCATGTGCCATTCTGTACTTCAATCTGCTTCTATTGTGACTTTGCCCATGTGGTATATCAGAAAAATCTGGTGCAGCAATGGCTCCATGCGCTTTCTGCGCAGTTATCACACATGAAGATCAACCACCAGCTGAAAACCATCTATGTGGGCGGCGGTACACCGGGATGCCTGCATGATGATGAGCTTGCAGCACTGCTGCAGATGCTGGATCCCTATTGCCATGAAGTGCAGGAATATACGGTAGAATGCAATCCTGAATCCCTGACGCTGGAAAAGGCTGCCTTGTTGGCAAAACATGGCGTCAACCGTGTATCCCTTGGCATGCAGAGTGCAGATGACAGGCTGCTGGCATCCATCGGCCGCCATCATACCTTTGCGGATACATGCCGTGCTGTATCTTTGTTAAAACAGGCAGGCATCCATAACATCTCACTGGATCTGATGTATTCACTGCCGCACCAGACAATGAAGGATCTGCAGGATTCCATTGCCGGGGCAATCGCCCTGGAACCGACGCATCTGTCCCTGTACTCTTTGACCGTTGAAAAGAATACGGTATTTGGCAGAAAGGGCATCCAGCCATTGGATGATGATACCGAAGCAGACATGTATGAATATATATGCCGCGAGCTTCCCCGCCATGGCTACCGGCAGTATGAGATTTCCAATTTCTGTCTGGATGGTTATGAATCCAGGCATAATCTTGCCTACTGGCACTATGATGACTTTTATGGTGTCTCGTGCGGGGCAAGCGGGAAAGAAGGACTGCTGCGCTATGACAATGAGAAGAATCTGATGCGATATCTGCAGAATCCCATGGCAAGGAATGAGATTCATCTGGACCGGCAGGACGCTCAGTTTGAGATGATCATGATGTCGCTGCGGCTGAAAATGGGACTGGATCTTTCTGCTTATCAGCACCGCTTCCATCATGCCTATGAAGAAGACTATGGTTCAAAAACAGAGGCATTGATCAAAAGGGGATGGCTGGAAGAAAGTGATGGCTATGTGCGCTGCAGTGATCAAGGCTATGAAATATGCAATACGGTACTGGAAGAATTGATGCCGGAGGGAGAATAAGATGGCAAATGGAATGAAGAAAAACAACAAGGTGCACAAGGTCAGTGAGCGTGCTCTGGAACAGCAGAGAGAAAAGGCTGAGGAAGAAAAGAAGAGACAGGCAGCCCTGGCAAGAAGGAATGAAACCAAAGAGACTTTCAAGTCGGCAATGATGTCATCAATCGGCGGTCTGCTGACCTTAGTCTCCTTACTGCTGGGAATGTATGGACTTCTGTCCATTCCAGCCATCATACTGTGCTGGATCGGCTTGAAGAAAAACAAAGACTATGGCTGGCGGGGTATCATTATTCCGCTCATCTGCATCATCCTGAATATTGCCTGGATCATTTTCCAGATCGTGATGATCTTTTCGCCAACTGTCCGCGTTGGCTTCTATAATATGGTCAAGTCGATGTCAAACTGATTGCTTGGAAGGCTTTGATGTGTTAACATAAAAAAGATTTCAGGCTGGATCCACCGTATCCTCAACGGAGAGCTGGACTGGAATGACAGAAAGAAAGAGGAAGAATAAAATGCTGGAAAAAGAAGTTGTAGCACAGATTGTCAAAGAGTATGGCCGCAAGGAAGGCGATACAGGTTCTGCTGAAGTGCAGGTTGCCCTGCTGACAGAGCAGATCAAGCGTCTGACTGAGCACATGAAGGCCAACAAGAAGGACTATGCTTCCAACCGTGGTCTGATGAAGATGGTTGGCCGCAGAAGAAACATGCTTGAGTATCTCAAGAGAACGGATGTCAACCGTTACAGAGAACTCGTCAAGAAGCTGGGTCTGCGTAAGTAATTGCAAGTCATACAAACTGGCAGGACATCCTGTCAGTTTTTCATTTATGGGTGAGAAGAACTGGGTATACATCCTGCTTTGTGAAGATGGCAGCTATTACACAGGATGGACCAATGATCTTACGGGGCGTTATCAGCGACATTGCCAGGGAAAAGGTGCAAAATATACTCACAGCCATCATCCTCTGGCAATTGCATATGCAAAATGCTATGATTCTCGTAGAGAGGCAATGAGTCAGGAGTGGCATTTGAAACAATTGAGCCATGCAGAGAAGAAGAATCTCATTGCTGCATATGAGGCTGAAAACAAAGGAGAAAAGATCATGGAAGAACTGAAGATTTACCGCTGCCGCAAGTGCGGAAAGATTGTCATTGAAACACATGCATCCGGCTGTGTGCCGGTATGCTGCGGCGAAGAGATGGAGCTGCTGAAGGCCAACACAACAGATGGTGCTGCTGAAAAGCATGTACCGGTTGTTGTTCGCGAAGATGGCAAGGTCATTGTCAACGTCGGCTCTGTTGACCATCCGATGCTGCCGGAACACTACATCGAGTTCATTGTTCTGCAGAGTGAGAATGGTTTCCGTGTTGTCAAGCTCAACCCGGGTGAAAAGCCGCGTACAGAACTGTATGCAGATGAGCCGGTCAAGGCCGTCTATGAGTTCTGCAATCTGCACGGACTTTGGAAGACAGAAATCTGATTTCAGTCAAAAGATGCGAACAAAAGCCCTGCGGGGCTTTTTTCGTATGTGCTGCCTGCCCATTTTGCAGTTTCCCATCATTTTTCCATGTGCTATGATAAAACAGTTGATAAATTAAAGAGATTGTTAAAAGAAAGAGAAGATTGCATTCAAAATGGAAAAGTACAAAAGAAGTTGGGACTTCCATGGCCATACGCTGACTGTGGAAAACGGAGAAATTGCCAAACAGGCAGGCGGCTCCGTCTTGATCCGCTATGGGGATACGGTTGTTCTGTCAACAGCTACTGCTTCCTCCCAGGCCAAAGACACGGACTTTTTTCCGCTGACCGTTGTCTATCAGGAAAAGATGTATGCCAATGGTGAAATCCCAGGCGGCTTCCTGCGCCGTGAGGGAAGACCGACAGAACATGGCACACTGACCGCAAGACTCATTGACCGTCCGATCCGTCCGCTGTTTGCAGAAGGATTCCGCAATGAAGTACAGATCGTCAATACTGTTCTCTCCAATGATCCGGACTGCTCCAATGAAATGGCCAGCCTGTTTGGATCCTCCCTGGCTCTGTGTGTTTCCGATATCCCGTTCAATGGACCGGTAGCCGGTGTCAAGGTAGCCAAGATCGGTGATGACTACATCATCAACCCGAGTGTGGAGCAGATGGAACAGGCTGAAATTGACCTGACCGTTGCCGGTACAAAGCAGGCCATCAACATGGTTGAAGCCGGTGCCAAAGAAGTATCCGAAGAGGATATGCTCAAGGCTTTGATGGTCGGACACGAGGCAATCAAGGAACTGTGTGCGATTGAGGAAGAAGTCATCGCTGCCTGTGCCAAGGAAAAGATGGAAGTTGTTCTGTACCAGATTGATCCGGTTGTCAAAGATTATATTGATGCCCATGGTGCCCAGCGCATTCGTGAGGCTGTTTCCATCAAGAGCAAGCTGGAACGCTATCATACGATCGATGAAATCATCGATGAGATGGCAGATGACATCGGCAATATGGAATGGCCGGATGAAAAAGCCTGTGACAAAGCTGTCAAGCAGGCTCATGAATATGGTGTTGAAGTAGAGGCTCAGGAAGTGCGCCGTCTGATTTCTGAAGACAAGATCAGACCGGATGGCCGTGCTCTTGATGAACTGCGGCCGCTGGATTCTCAGGTGGATCTGCTGCCGCGTGCCCATGGCTCTGCCATGTTCACACGTGGTGAGACGCAGGTCATGTCCATCACAACCCTTGGCCCGCTGTCTGATGCCCAGACCATTGAAGATCTGACACCAGTCAAAGAAAAGAGATTCATGCACCAGTATAACTTCCCGCCGTTCTCTGTTGGCGAGGTTGGCCGCATGGGTTCACCGGGCAGACGTGAAATCGGCCATGGTGCTCTTGGTGAAAGAGCGCTGCGCCAGGTACTGCCGTCAGTAGAAGAATTCCCGTATGCAATCCGTACATGTGCCGAAGTACTGGAATCCAATGGTTCCTCTTCCCAGGCATCCATCTGTGCAGGTACGATGTCCCTGATGGCTGCTGGTGTACCGATCAAGGCAATGGTAGCCGGTGTTGCCATGGGTCTGATTACCGTTGGCGATACCTATTCCATTCTGACAGATATTCAGGGTATGGAAGATCATTACGGTGACATGGACTTCAAGGTTGCCGGCACCCGCAAAGGTATTACAGCTCTGCAGATGGATATCAAGGTAACAGGCATTTCCGAAAAGATCCTTGCCGAGGCACTGGCTCAGGCACACAAGGGCAGAATGCAGATCCTCGATAACATGGAAGCGACCATCTCTGCACCGCGTGATCATGTTTCCAAGTATGCACCGAAGTTTGGCAGAATGACGATTCCGACCGATAAGATCCGCATTGTCATTGGCAAGGGCGGTGAGCAGATCGACAAGATCATCGCCGCATGTGACGATATCAAGATTGATATCGATGATGACGGCAATGTCGTGCTGTATCATACATCTCAGGAGATGATCGACAAGGCCATGAATATGATCCGTGATCTGATCCGTGAGGCACATGTTGGTGAAGTTTATGATGCGACAGTTGCGGAAGTCAGACCAAGCTTTGCCTTTGTAACACTGTTCCCTGGCACAGATGCCTTGCTGCATGTATCTGAGCTCAGCTGGACAAGAACCGATGATATTCAGCAGGCACTGCATGTCGGTGATACGATCAAGGTCAAGGTGATCTCGATCGATGATGCCGGCAAGGTCAAGGTATCTGCCCGTGAATTGCTGGAAAAGCCGGAAGGCTATGTGGAGAAGAAACCGCTGCGTCCGCAGCATGGTGCCCGCGGTGACCGTGACCGTCATCATGACCGCGATCATGAAGGCGGCAACGTGGAAAAGCGTGTCTTCCGCAGAAAGAGTGAATAATCCAGAAAAGAAGGCACCTGCCTTCTTTTTTGGAAGACGAGGAAACAGACACAATGAGAATGAGAAAGAAAAAGTGGGCTGAGCCATACCTGCAGGCCCATACTGACTACGCCCTGGACAATCCGGAAGAAAACAAAGGAAAATGGAGAGAAGTGCTGCATGGACAGAAACTGCATGTCGAGATCGGCTCAGGCAAAGGCGGATATCTGCTTGCTATGAGCAATGCCAATCCGGCTGATGCCTGGGTTGGCATTGAAAAGGACCGCAATGCGGCTGCCGTGGCTGTGCGCAAACAGCTGGAAGATGAGCAGCAGCCGGGCAACCGCTGCATGATCGTCGGGGAAGCCGAAGATCTTGAAAAGTGGTTTGCACCCGGAGAAATCGATGTCATCCATCTGAACTTTTCGGATCCCTGGCCCCGCAAGCGCACGCATAAGCGCCGTCTGTCCGCACCTGCCTTTCTGGATAGCTATCGCAAACTGCTTGCAAAAGACGGATATATTGCCATGAAGACCGATAACAAGGATCTGTTTGAAGACAGCGTGATCTGCTTTGTCAATGCAGGCTATGTATTCATGGATTTCTCCGTGGATTTCCGCCGCAATCCTCATCCGGAGGATGCCATTACCGAATATGAGCAGAAGTTCATGGATCTCGGGCAGCCGATTTATCAACTGACAGCACGGCCATGCAAGCCGGCAGGCGATATGCTAAAATAGTGACGGAGGCAGTTCATGAAGAAGCAAATTGGCTGTATCTTATGCCTGTGCACAGTGCTTATGAGCGGCTGCAGCAAAGAGCAGTCATATCAGAATCTTCTGAATGAACGGATTGCGGATGCTCTGGCTGTGCCGCTGACATCCACGGATACCTGTATCAAATACTATTACAGCTATCAGCTGCCGCGCAGTGTCGGAAGCTTGCAGGCAGATGATCTGTCAGTGCTGTTTGACTATGAAGGAACCAGATTCATCATGAATCTGGACACATCCGGCATTCTGCAGGATCTCTATTATCAGCAGGATGACCAGACGGATGCAGACCCGCTGGCATCTTTGACACCTGTGCTGAAGGATGATGGTATCTGTGCCAATGCTGCATCAGGAGAATACACGTATGCCATCCGCATTTATCAGGTGGATTCCATGTATCTGACCCGGGTGACAGTCGGACATATGATCTTTACTGCCATCAGTGATCTGTCTGCAGCCATCAATGTGAGCAATGCCATGCTGCGGATCGGACGCAGTGTCAGTATCAAAGAAAGCCATGTGATTGATGCCTTTGCCAACCGCAGTGATACGGTATACCGCGCCGAAAAGACAGCTCTGTTTGAAAACCTTGCACCAGTGAATGGCACGGTTGCCGATCTGTTGAAAAAGGGCGGGCAGACCAATGCGGATGCCCAGGCAAGTGTCGCTCCATCGGAGTGAGAACAACGTAAATATGCAAGGAATCTTAACAAGATTCAAAAAATAGCATAGAATAGTAACGTATGTAAGAAAGGATGAAGTTATGCTTAAGAAACTGCAGAATCTCTTATTCGAAGATGATGATGACGATTATCTCGATGATGAGGATGAGGAAGAAACGGTCAGTGCGGCGCCTGTCAAACCTTCCGCAGTGAAACCGGTGGCAGCGCAGCCCAGAAGAGTTGATTCTGGAAAGCCGGTTCAGGAAAGAAGGGAAGCGCCCTCCGTACAGCCCGCTGTGGAACAGCCTGTTCATACAGCACCGCGGGTCAGCCGGATTGATGTGACACAGGATATCCCGGTACAGAACAGCAAGCCTGCACAGCCGGTATTTCCGCAGATGCCGCCGCGCGAGGAGAAGAAGCCTTCCGGGCTTGGCATAACGGCAGATGATACAGATTACCATCAGCCTGTCCGTCAGAGAACGGTCAAGCCGGCTGTTCCCAAGACACAGAAGCCGAAGAAGCCTTCTAAGCCTGCCTATCAGTTCCAGCCGGTCATCTCGCCGATCTTTGGTGTGGATGAGAAGGATATGACGGCACTGAAAAATACAGCGAAGAAAGCAGCAGAGGCTATGGCTGAAAACGATGAGGACGATGGCAATATCACACCGGTGATTTCACCGATTTATGGCTCTACAGAGCCGCTTGCTGCCAAGAAAGCTGAAACACATGCAAAGGCTGCACCTGCCCGCAAAGAAGAGCCTGTGGCAACGGCCAATCCGACAGCCGATGAGGAGATCCCTGATTTCTCACTGGATGATATTCTCAAGGTACGTGATGAACAGTACGATGATCATGATGATTCACTGTCTGATACAGCACCGCTGTTCCCGGATCTGAACTTCCCGGATGATCCGGTTCCGGACGCAAAGCCTGCAAAACCGGAAGAAGAACCGGATCAGACCATGATCCTGAAGAAGCCGCTGACCAAGTAAGCAATTCCGGAAGATTTATGTCAATTGACCTGCAGATCGTTTCTGCAGGTTTTTTTACGCTGCTGTTTGTCCTGACTTTGATAAAATCCCTTGTTTTGACAGGAGTAAAGCGCTATCATCCACATTGTAAAACTTTTCATTATGTTTTATAATCAAACGAAGAAGAGAGGAATTGTATATGGACGCATTGTTAACGGACCTGCAGAATGTCTGCACACAGCTGCTGCCGATCCTTGGTGCGGTGGCACTTGTCTTTCTCTGCATTTTCATCAAGAAACTGTGGCAGATGGTGGATACCGGAAATGAGAGGTTAAAACAGCTTTCATCTACGCTTGATAAAGCGGACCTCAGCATGGAAAAGATCCAGGCACCTCTGGATACTGCCGTCAAGCTTTCTCATTCCGTAGATAAAGTACAGGATAAAGCTGAACAGGCCTTTGGAAAAATGACAGATTTTACAACTGACAGCCTCAATAATTTAAAGGATTTTGCTGCCAGAAAAAAGGAAGAGAATGAACAGGAAGGCACAGAACAGGTGAAGAGCGATGAGTGAAGAAAAGGATAATGGCACGAAGCGGGATGAGAGCCGTGAGCCGATTGAAGACATTGAAAAGACCGTCGAAGATCTGAAAAAGAAGATTATGGAGATTTCTTCCGAAGAAAATGAGGAAAACGAGGAACCTGAAGCCAGCATTCCGCAGTTTGCCGAGGCAAAGAAGAAGATTGCCGAGATTCGGGATAATGCAGTGAAATCGGTCAATAAGAGCATTGAGGAAGCGAAGAATGCGGCTGCGGAAAAGAATTCGCAGGAAGATCTGAAGAAGACACTTGCCTATATCCGTGAAAATGCACGGAAGGTTGTTGATGCTGCCCAGGACAAAATGGACGCATTGAAGAATGATCCTAAGGTCCGCCAGAATGTCGAGGGGGCAAAAGAAGCTGCTGCTGATGCACTGTCCAAGGCATCTGATGCAATGAAACAGGCAGCAGGCAATACAAAGAACTATCTGGATAACAGGCTGAGTGATGATCAGAAGGCACAGCTGAAAGATGCCGGAGACAAGGTCGGAGCTGCGCTGAATGAGACCAAAGAACATGTATCCAAAGCAGTAGAAGATTTCAGGAACAATCCGCAGGTACAGGAGTTCGGCCGCAAGAGTGCTGATGCTGCACAGAAAGGTGCCGAAGCACTCCGCGGACTGTTTGATCATAAGGATGGAGGCGACGACAGATGAAGCGGGTCACAATCTATGATGTAGCCAAGGAAGCAGGCGTTTCCCTTGCGACGGTTTCCCGTGTGATCAATGGTTCCAACGTTGTCAAGGAACCTACCAAAGAGCGTGTCCAGGCAGCTATTGACAAACTCGGCTATAAGCCGAATGCCATTGCCCAGGGGCTGGCTCTGCAGAAGACAACCGTCATCGGTCTTGTCATTCCGGAGGCATCCTTCACGTATACCGGCCAGATTATCAACGGCCTTCTGGATGTTGCCAAAATCTATAATTACAACATCATGCTGCATACAATTACAGCAGGCATTACCGATATCAATGACGTCATTGAGGATATCATCAAGTCCCGTGTGGATGGCGTAATTGTCTATAATGCCAAGCTGCAGATGGATGAGATGGAAGAGCTGTCCAAGTACAATATTCCGATTGTCATCATCGGCAATAAGGTCAAAGGTGAAAATGTTGCTTCGGTCTATGTTGACATTGAGAAAGCTATCTATGAACTTACTGCCAAGTATCTGGAAGAGGGCAAGGAAGATATTGCCATCATTGAGGACCGCAAGAATCCGTATACATGTGCACAGATGGTCAAGGGTGCCCAGCGTGCCTTTGAAGCAAAGGGCAGAAAGTTTGACAACTTCCTGAAGATTCCGCCGGAAAGCCGTACAAGCTATGCCTTCCTGTCCGACTGGTTCAAGGATCATAAATATGATCTGGTCATTGGCAACCGTGATTCCCAGGCAATGGCAGCACTGAACGCTGCCCGTGAGAATGGTATTTCTGTACCGGATGACATGGAAATTGTCTGTGTCATTGATACCAAGTACAATGCCATGATGCGGCCGGCCATTTCATCCTTCTCGATTCCAAGCTACGATCTTGGTGCAGTCTCCATGCGGGTCATGACCAAGATGCTGCAGAGCGGAGATGAATCGGATAAGGCAATGGAACTGAGCTATCTGTTTACGCCGCGTCAGACAACCAAGGATTGAATTCAAAAACCTGCTGTGTTACAGTAGGCATGCATGGATCGGGCTTACTGGCATCTGTCAGACTGATATCAGAGACATTCCGGATGGTGCAAGGAATGCAGAAACAGATGTGAATTACATCCCGGGAGCACTCCGCTTATGCGGACGTATGCCGGCGTTAGCGGCTAGAGTGCACGCAAGTGAACTAAGGTGGTACCGCGCAGAAGGCGTCCTTAGATATGAGGATGCCTTTTTTATTTGCATCAAGAGAAGAGGAGAATATATGAACTTTATTGAAGAACTGAAATGGCGTGGTCTTGTCAAAGACTGCACAGACATGGAAGGACTTGTCAAACGTCTGGAAAGCCCGGCCACAATTTACTGCGGCTTTGATCCAACTGCAGACTCTCTGCATGTCGGACATCTGCAGCAGATCCTGCTGCTGCGCAGATGGCAGAAAGCAGGCCATACACCGATTGCCCTCTGCGGCGGATTTACCGGCATGATCGGTGATCCAAGACCTACAACAGAAAGAAAACTTCTGAGCCACGAAGAAGTGCTGCACAATGCGGAATGCATCCGCACCCAGCTGGCAAAATTTCTGGACTTTGAAGGTGACAATGCGGCCATCATGGAAAACAATAACCACTGGCTTGGCAGTCTCAGCCTGCTCGACTTCCTGCGTGACTATGGCAAGCTGTTCAATGTTGCCTACATGCTGCAGAAGGATACCATTAAAAAGAGACTCGACAGCGGCCTGTCCTACACCGAATTCACATACACGATCCTGCAGGCAATTGACTTTCTGAACCTGCACAAGCTGTATCATTGCGATGTGCAGATCGGCGGTTCTGACCAGTGGGGCAATCTGACCAGCGGCATTGAACTGATCCGCAAGGTGCTCGGTGATGATGAAAAGGTATTTGGCATCACCTCACCATTGATTACCAAGAGCGATGGCACAAAGTTCGGCAAGTCAGAAGGAAAGAATATCTGGCTGGATCCTGCCAAGACAAATGCCTATGAATTCTACCAGTTCTGGCTGAATACACCGGATGCAGATATTGTGGATTACCTCAAGCGTCTGTCCATGCGCACACCAGAAGAGATTGAAGCTCTTGCAGAGAGTCTCAAGAGCGAGCCGGAAAAGCGTGCCTGCCAGAAAGCACTGGCCCAGGAGCTGACCGAGATTGTGCATGGCAAAGAAGGACTTGCCAAGGCAGAAAAAATCACGGAGACATTCTTCCATGGCTCAATCAAGGACCTGTCGGCATCAGAACTGCGGGAAGGACTCGCAGATGCACCAAAAGCCCATATCGAAGACGGACAGCTGCTGGTGGATGCCCTTGTCTCCAGCGGCATTTCCAAGTCCAAGCGCGATGCCAGAACCCTGATTCAGCAGGGCTCCATTCAGGTTAATGGCGACAAGATCACTGACACAGCCTATGCAATGTGCCGTGACTGTGCATATGATGGTTCCTTCTCCATCATCCGCAAAGGCAAGAAGAACTACTTCGTTCTGGAATTCTGAACAACAAAAAAGCCATATCCGCTTCACGGCAGGTATGGCTTTTAATATACACAGATTGGTAATAACTCAGGCTTTTTTCTCATCCTGCGGATATTCATAATGGAAATTCGTGAGATTGTCCGCAATCTTGTAAACATCACCACCGCCCATGGTGACAAACAGATCATTTTCACCACAGTTCTTTCTTGCCCAGTCTTCAATTTCCTCAAACGTATGGAAGACATGGCACGGTGTGCCAAGTGCCTCAACCTTCTTTGCAAGATCCTGTGAAGAAATGCCAAGGTTATCTGTTTCCCTTGCCGGGAAGATCTCAGTCAGTACAACAAGATCCGCCTCATGCAGTGCCTTGGCGATGTCATCCATCAATGCCTTGGTACGGGAATACGTATGCGGCTGATAGCAGGCAATCAGTCTGCGGTGAGGAATCTTGGATGCTGCATCCAGCGTGACAGCAACTTCAGTCGGATGATGGGCATAGTCGTCTACAATCTGGCAGCCATTGATCTTGCCCTTGAACTGGAAACGTCTGCCGGCACCCTTATACGCACGCAGGGCGTCCGTAATGCTTTCCGGCCTGACACCGCACAGATCACAGGCAGCCGCTGCTGCCAGAGAATCCCAGATAAACTGCTTGCCCGGCACTTCCAGCACAATTTTCTGGCTCTGGCCATGCCGGCGCACAAGTGTATAGCTTGCTTCAGCAAGTTCATTGTACTTGATATCCGTGGCATAATAGTCAGCCTTTTCATGATTATCGCCAAAGTAGATGACTTTGCATTTAAGACCATTTGTGATCTCATCAAGGTCTGGAATTTCAGTATTGATGATCAGCCAGCCATCTGCCGGAATGTTTTCGGCAAACAGACGGAAGCTGTGGCGTACATCTGCCAGATCCTTGAAGAAATCAAGATGATCAGCCTCGATATTGGTAATGATGCCAATCCGCGGCTTCAAAGACAGAAAACTGTTGGTATATTCACATGCCTCCGCAACAAATTCATCTGATTTGCCAAGCCGGTAAGAAGTATGCACACTGTTGAGCACACCGCCGATCTGCATGGAAGGATCCTTGCCGTCACGCAGCAGAATCTCTGAAATGAAGGAAGTTGTGGTTGTCTTGCCATGGGTGCCGGCAATGCCGATAGACATCGGGAACTGTGCCATAATCTGGCCAAGCAGCTCGGCTCTGGTCAGATGCGGAATGCCAAGGTTCAGCACAGCCTGATATTCCGGATTTGTTTTCGCAATGGCTGCTGTAAAGATGGCACAGTCAATATCTTTTGTAATATTCTCAGCTTTCTGGCCGATGATGACATGAACACCGTCTTTTTCTGCCTGAATCAGGGCAGGGGACTTGGCAATGTCGCTGCCCCAGACATCAAAGCCTATTTGTTTCATCATGCCAGCAAGACCGCTCATGGACGAACCGCCGACGCCGCAGAAGTAAAGTTTTGCTGCAGGATGCTTGAAATCGATCTGATACATATGGGTCCTTCTTTCTTTGTACGGTGCTATTATAGCGGAATTGATCCCAAAATGCAGAGAACCAACATCCGGCTTCCACTGATGCAGAAGCCATCATAATTGGTATAATGAAGAAGCTGACAGGTACGCTATGAGAAAAAGCAACTTAAACCGGGTGCTCGCCGCTGTGATTCTGCTTGCAGGATGCGGCAGCAGCACGCCCTCAACAAAGCTGAAAAACTACCAGACCTATTACCAGGCCGTCATGGATCAGATCCATTTTACGGCAGAATCACGCTTCTATACGCTCAGTGCAGAGATGGAAGAAGTCAGTGAAGGTACCTACAGCTACTACATTGTGCTCGATGAACCAAAAATCGCCATGTACAATGTGGTCATGATTGCAGTGGCCAACGATACTCAGCTGCAGGATGCCACCACTATGATGCCGAGCATCGGTATTTTTGACGGACCATATTCTCTGATTCCCAACCAGGTCAATTCAGATGATGGTTTTGTCAAGGGAATGGTCATCAGCGGCAGCAGTGATACGGATGAAGTGTCACTGAAAATGCTTGTCGAATGGCAGGATAAAAACGGAGAGAATATTCAGCGGGAATATCATCAGATCACGCTGAATCAGAGTGGAATGCAGTATGTGGAGTCATAAACAATGAGTGAACGAAAGGAACAAATACCGGGTTTTTCTGCCGGCGGCGCCGTGTGCCGCCTGGTGGAACGTTTGATAGAAATGATCGTCATCATCCCGCTGACGATGCTGGCAGGGGCAGACAGTGCCCTGCTTGCACCAGTGATGGTGCTGTATCAGATTGTCTTTGAGGCAGCCTGTGCAGGGGTGCCTTTTGGCATCGCTGTTATCATTTCCCATTACAGCCGCCGTAAGAAATACAAGAATGTCATGGCAGTTTTTCATGATACTGCCATTGCCGGCTTTGTCATCGGCGCCATCCTGGCTTCTCTACTAATGATCCTGGCTGCACCGCTTTCTGCCTGGATTCTTGGCAGAAGCGCAGATACCAGTGATATTGCAGCCATGACAGCAGTATTGCGTTGCTTTGCATTGTTTGCCGTCAGTGAAGGCATGCTGGCAGGATTCCGCAGTGTAGATCAGGGCATGAGACGGCATCATGACTATATGCGCGGCGTCCTGGCGGAGCAGGGACTGCGTCTGGTGCTGACCATTCTGCTTGCATGGCTGTGTGTCAGAAAGCTGCAGAAAGCATCATCCTCTGCCATCATGATGTGCACGCTTGCCGGCGTATTAGCCTCTGCAGCCGTACTTGCCTACTACATCCATCAGTCACATGGCCTTGGCATGCGCACAAATGCAGTGGACGAAAGCAGAATTCAGAAACAGATCCTGCATGCCAGCCGGCCATATCTTATACAGGCTGTTCTCAGCAGTCTGTGGATCTTGTTTGATCTGTTTGTATCTGGATATGCAGGCATCCATTATGGTATTGCTGCCGCAGACATCAAATCTGCACAGGGCATCATCTTTGTACAGGGATACGCACTGTGTGCATTGCCGCTGCTGCTATCCTGCGTTGACTGCTTCACGCGCCTTCCTCAGATTGAAGAAGCGTTTGCCAATGGAGATGGAGACCGGATTGAACAGCATGTCAACCGTGCCTTTGCATCCTTCCTGATCGTAGCAATGCCCCTGGGAACATTTGCATTCCTGCACAGCGATGCCATTGTTAAAGCATTATTCCCATCGATCTATTCTGCCTATACAGCGTCTGTATTCAGATGGACCGGACCGTTAGCAATTCTGTTTGGCATGGGTATTCTGTGCATGTATCTGCTGTCTGCACTGCAGCTGCACAAGCAGCTTGGCACCTATCAGCTGATCGCCTTTGTGATCAAAGCAGCGCTCCTGTTCCCGTTGGTAAAGAAATGGGGCATGAAGGGAATCCTGCTTTCTTCAATTCTCTATTTTGCGGCCTTGGTATTTCTCTCGCTGGCAAGAATCCGTACAAGGGCACTGGTAGAATATGGCAGAACCGGCATTGTCCTGCTGAAAGCACTGGCCGGATGTCTTTCCATGCATGGTGCCATGTATCTGCTGTCATTAGCCGGTATTGATGCCGGTGCAGCAGACAGCGGTATTCTCAAGCAGTTCATCCTGATGATGGCTGCCGGTGCAGCAGCCTATTATATGACAGGGGATGTGCTGCGGCTGTTCCCGAAAAGAAGGAAGCGGCAATGATCCGGCTGGATAAAGCACTTGCCTCAATGGGAGAAGGCACCCGCACGCAGGTAAAGCAGATGATCAAGGCGGGTCTGGTACAGGTCAATGGCGTCATCATCCGCAATCCAGATACAAAGATTGCGGAAGACAGTGAGATTGTGCTGGATGGCAGGCCGGTTGTATACCAGAAATATGTGTACTGGATGCTGAATAAACCAGCAGGCTATATTACGGCAACCGAAGGCAGGGAACCGGTTGTCATGGACCTGATTGATCAGCAGGTACATGGCGTTTATCCGGTTGGCCGGCTTGATAAAGATACAGCCGGTCTGCTGCTTTTGACTAATGACGGGCCGTTAGGACATCAATTGCTGTCACCAAAGCATCATGTCGAAAAAGAGTACTATGTCAAAGTAAAAAATCCTGTCAGTGAACAGGATATTGAGAAAATGAAGGCGGGGATCAAAGAAGGAGAGGACCTCTTTCTGCCCGCCGTCTATCATCCGCTTGATGAAACAAGCGGACATATCATTCTCCAGGAAGGAAAGTTTCATGAAGTGAAGCGGATCTTTCTTGCCCTGGATAATGAAGTGCTGTATCTGCAGAGAGTGAGAATGAAGAATCTCGTTCTGGATCCGGATCTGAAAGAAGGAGAATATCGTCCTTTAACCAAAGAAGAGATCAGAGGACTTCAGGATCAGGACTAACATGGGGCAGAATGCCGGTATTGGCATATGTCTGCAGGCAGTCAATGACCTGTTTGGTCAGCGCATTGGGGGTGGATGAACCGCTTGTTACCGCAATGCGCTTTTTATGATGAATCATGTCTTCTTTGAGCTGGCTGGCACTGGAAAGCAGCAATGCATCCGGAATGCCAGCTTTCTTTCCTGTTTCTGCCAGCATACGGGAATTGTTGGAACGGGGATCTCCAACCACAATGAGCAGATCTACATCTTTCAATGCCATGACCGCTTCCTGGCGGATTCTGGTCGCATTGCAGATTTCCTCGGCCACAACAGCATCCGGGAAGCGCTTTTTGCATGCGGCAATGATCTGCTGTGCATCCAGCAGAGAAAGAGTCGTCTGGTTTGTGATCAGCACATTGTGCAGCTCTGGCAGGGCAGCCACATCATCCATGCACGTGACAAGATGAATGCGCGGGGAAAGCGATACGGTTCCTTCCGCCTCCGGATGATGCTTTTTGCCAATGTAAATCACATCACCGTCCTGGACATGTTCCTTGACAAGAGTATGCGTCTTCCGCACATCCGGACAGGTCGCATCCACGCAGATCAGACCTTTTCTTTCTGCTTTTTCACGCACGGCATCACTGATGCCGTGGGCAGTGAAGATCACCACACCATCATCAATTTCATCCAGCAGCTGCTCTCTTGTTTTCAGCGGATCCTCAATAAAATGAATTCCTGCTTTCCGGCATGCATCCACAACAAACTGATTATGCACGATCATGCCAAGCATCGTTACTTTCTTGTCAGGATACTTTTTGACGGTTTCTTTTGCCAGCATGATCGCCCTGACAACCCCCTGGCAGTATCCGCGCGGGACAACACTGATGATTTCCATTCGACATTCCTACCTTTTTCGTTATAATTCCATATGCAATTATAGGTGAGAATATGAAAAAATTTGAGGAATATAACCTGAAGGAAAAAACAAAAGCATTTATCCGGCGCAATGGCTTTACAGAGCCAACGCCGATCCAGGCGGAAGTCATAGGCAATATGCTGCGGGGAAAGGATGTCATCGGTCTGTCCAAGACCGGCACCGGCAAGACACACGCCTATCTGATTCCGCTGATGGAAATGGTCGATCCATCGATTGACCATCCCCAGGCAGTGATCACTGCGCCAACCCGTGAACTTGCGGCACAGATTTTTGAGAAGGCAAAGGTCATGAGTGAAGTTGATCCGTCTCTGCGCATCAAGCTGCTGATCGGCGGCCGTGAACGCTCCAAGGATGAAGCCATGCTGGCAAAAGAACAGCCGCATATCGTGATTGGAACACCGGGCCGTATACGTGATCTGTTTCTCAATGGCGGCAGTCTGCGTCTGGACCAGGCGGGCATTCTGATTGTGGATGAAGCTGATATGACACTGGAGTATGGTTTCCTGGATGATGTGGATGCCTTTGCCGGCAGGATGGGAGAACATCTGCAGATGCTGGCATTTTCGGCAACGATGCCGGATCAGCTCAAACCGTTTATCCGTAAATATATGCATCATCCGCTGACGATCGAGATCGGTGATCATGTGCGCTACAACCCGAACGTCAAACACGTCCTGGTGCCATGCTATCATCATACCTATGCGGAAACGATTCTGAGCATTCTGCCGGGCTTTCAGCCTTATGTATGTCTGATTTTCTGCAACACAAGGCAGGAAGCAGCCCAGATTGCGGAGAGTCTGCGGAATGCGGGTGTAGATGTTGGTGAACTGCATGGCGATATGACCAGCCGCAAGCGCAAACAGGCCATGAAGAGTCTGGAACTTGGCATGCACAAGTATGTTGTTTGCACGGATCTTGCGGCCAGAGGCATTGATATCGACATGGTCAGCCATGTCATTTCCTGTGGTCTGCCGCAGGATCTGGAATACTATGTGCACCGGGCCGGCAGAACCGGCAGAGCCGGTAGCAGCGGTACATGCTATACGCTGTATCATGAAAGTGATGATGCCGCAATCCGGTCTTTGATGAAGATGGGCATTCACTTTGATCATATGCGCTGGCATAAGGACAGCTGGCAGCAGCTGCATCCATATGGACAGCGCCGCATGAAGCCAGATGATGAGCTTGAAAAGAAGATTGCCATGATCTATACCCGCAAGAGCCAGAAGGTTAAACCTGGCTATAAGAAGAAGCGGGCAAAGAAGATTGAGATGATTCACCGCCACCAGAAGAGAGATCTGATCCGGGCAAAGATCCGTGAGGAAAAGAAGGCAATGTATAAAGAACGGCAGATTGCCAAAAACAAGGAGAAAGCATGATTCTTGGATGCCATGTGCAGATGAAGGCACCGCTGTATCTGGAAGGCAGTGTCAAAGAAGGACTGAGTTACGGCTGTGATGCCATGATGGTCTATACCGGTGCGCCGCAGAATACGGTACGCAAAGATATTGATACGCTTCATATTGCCCAGGCACAGGAACTGATGAAAGAACATCATCTGCCTATGGAGAGGCTGATCATTCATGCGCCGTATATCATCAATCCAGCCAACAGTGTCAAGCCGGAAGTGGCAGAACTTGCCAGGCAGTTTCTGCAGCTGGAACTGGAACGCACCGCGGCAATCGGGGCAAAGTATCTTGTTCTGCATCCAGGGTCTTATACAACTACGGATCTGGAAACAGGCATTGCAACAATTGTCCGGCAGCTCAATGCGATTGAATATGATCCGTACGATGTGATTGTCTGTCTTGAAACAATGGCAGGCAAGGGCAGTGAAGTTGGATTCCGGTTTGAACAGCTGGCAGAAATCCTGTCAAAACTGCGCCATCCTGAACATTTCGGTATCTGTTTGGATACCTGCCACATATGGGATGCAGGCTATGATGTAAACTACTTTGATGATGTTCTGGACACCTTTGATCATGTGATTGGTCTTGAAAGACTGCATGTGATTCATCTCAATGATTCCAAGAATGTGCAGGGTGCAAGAAAAGACCGCCATGCCAATATCGGTATGGGCGAAATCGGATTTGAGGCTTTGCACAAAGTGACTGAAAACAAAAGAACGGAACACATAGCCAAGATTCTGGAAACACCCTACATTGACAAGAAACCTCCATATAAGCAGGAAATTGCCATGCTGCGAAGCGGAAAGTTTAAACCGATTGCATCCCAGCACGCAGATTCTGCGAAGTAATGGATAATTTTATCAAAACATTTATGACAGTGGTTACTTACTGTCAATGATTTCAACCGCAATCATTCAGAATCATTCTTGACGATAAAGCGCTTACACGGTAACATCGATTACATGATTACAAATGTGCTTACATATCTTGACAGAATTGTAAAAGAAGTACCGGAAAAAACGGCTTTTGCAGATGTCCATCATTCATTAACTTTTTCACAGCTTTATCAGAATGTAAACAGTATTGGCACGGCTCTTCATCAGGAAGGATATTATCGTGAGCCGGTGCTTATTTACATGGAAAAATCAGCCGACACGATTGCTGCTTTTTTTGGCGTGATCAGGAGCGGCTGTTTTTATGTGCCTATTGATGCAGAAATGCCTGCTTCCAGAATTGAGCTGATCATACAGAATTGTCATCCACGGGCCATGATTTACGATGAAGATACAAAAGATTCTGCTGATCGGTTGCCTTTTGAGGGAAAGCGTTATTCATTCTCCAAGTTGAAGAACACGATTGTTGATGCAGAAGCGTTGAAAGCAATTGAAGCACATGCGCTGGATGTTGACCCAATATACATTGTCTTTACTTCCGGCTCGACCGGTGTGCCAAAGGGTGTTACTGCCTGTCATCGATCTGTGCTGGATTATGTTAATCAGTTATCTGAAACTCTGCATTTTAACCGTGACACCATATTTGGAAATCAGACACCTCTGTATTTTGATGCATGCTTGAAGGAAATCTATCCGACGATCATGTTTGGAGCTACAACATGGCTGATTCCGAAGGAATTGTTTTCAACCCCAAAGTATCTTGTTCAGTTCCTCAATGAGAAAAAGATTAATACAATCTGTTGGGTTGTTTCTGCACTGACGATGATCTCTGCGTTCAATACATTCAAGTCCATTAAACCAGAATATCTGAAAACAATTGCTTTTGGCAGCGAGGTTTTCCCGATCAGACAGTTCCGCAGATGGCAGGACGCATTACCTGATGCCGACTTTACAAATCTTTATGGTCCGACAGAAGGCACTGGCATGAGTTGCTACTATCATGTGCCTAAGAATTTCAATGGAGATTCGATTCCGATTGGTGTTCCGTTTAAAAATACAGAGGTTCTGCTGTTAAAAGATGACAATACGCTTGCCGAACCTGGTGAAGAAGGGGAAATCTGCCTGCGAGGAACTTGTGTGACGCTTGGTTATTATAACAATCCTGAAAAGACGAGAGAAGTGTATGTTCAAAATCCTCTGAATCATGTCTATCCGGAGATTATTTATCGCACAGGAGATATGGGAAAGCGGACTGAAGATGGAAATCTGATGTTTGGTTCCCGCCGCGACTATCAGATCAAGCATATGGGACATCGAATTGAGTTAGGCGAGATTGAAGCTGATGTCAATAAGATTGAAGAGGTAAAAATGTGCGGCTGTGTCTATGATCACAAGCGCAGTCTGATCAAGCTGTTTTATACAGGCGATATTGAACCTGCTGAGCTGACGGACCGGTTGAATACATTGTTACCGCGATATATGATGCCAAACCGTACGGTGCATCTGACAGAAATTCCTTTTACCGCAAATGGTAAAATTGATCGGAAAGCATTGGAAAATATGCAATGAAGGGGGAAAATCACATGTCTGCAAACACAAGAGAAACATTACTGGAAATTCTGAAGAATCTTCATCCTAACATCGATTTTGAGTCTGAAGATAAACTTATCACCAACAAGGTGCTGGATTCATTTGATATCGTGACTCTGGTAACAGATCTTGGTGAAGAATTTGATGTGGATATTGATTCGGATGATCTGATTCCTGAAAACTTTAACAGTGTTGATGCAATGGCTGCTTTAATCGATTCCAAACTCGATTGAATATATGCTGTTTACATCATTTACATTCATTGGCTTTGTCTGCGTACTATTCCTGCTTTACTATGCGCTGCCAAAGAAGTGTCAGTGGCTGATTCTGCTGGCAGGAAGCCTGGCGTTCTACATGTGGGGCGGCCCGAAGTATATTATTTACCTTCTGGTCACTTCCTTTACAACGTGGTTTTCTTCCATTCAGATTACCAACAGCTGGGTGAGACAGAAAAAGTGGCTGCGTCATCATGCACAAGCTGACCGCAAAGAAAAAAACCAATATAAGAATAAAATGTCATCTAACCGAGTCAGGTGGATGACTCTTTGTATTGTTCTGAACATTGTGGTTCTTGCCGTCGTAAAGTACAGCAGCTTTGCGCTGGATAACATTAATCATCTGCTTGCCAATGCCCATGCTGGATACCGTCTGACATTCATTTCACTTGCCCAGCCTATGGGAATATCTTTCTATATGTTCATGGCAATCGGCTACCTGGTTGATGTCAAAAAGGATAAGTTCAAAGCTGTGAAAAATCCTTTAAAACTGCTGCTTTTCCTGTCTTTCTTTCCTGCGATCGTACAGGGCCCCATCAACCGCTTTGGCGATGTCAGCGAATCCATGTTTTCTCAACATGATTTTTCTGTAAAAGAAGTTACCTACGGCGTTGAGAGAATGCTGTGGGGATTCTTTAAAAAGATGGTTATTGCAGACAGACTTGCAGGCTTTGTTGCAACTGTTACAGGTGATCCATCTACATACACAGGCGGCTGGGCACTTGCTGGAATGATTCTCTACACCATTGAATTGTATGCTGATTTTACTGGTGGTATTGATATCACAATCGGTACTGCTCAGTTATTTGGCGTTAAGCTGCAGGAAAACTTTATTCGTCCTTATTTTTCACGCTCGCTTAAGGAATACTGGCGCAGGTGGCACATCTCAATGTCTTCCTGGTTCAGAGACTATATGTTTTATCCAATTTCCATGAGCCGTAAGATGCAGCATTTCTCACGCTGGCTGCGTAAACACGTAGGGGAAAATATTGGTAGAAAACTGCCAGTCTATTTATCTTCTTTCATTGTATGGCTGGCAACCGGTATCTGGCATGGTGCCAGCTGGAACTTTATACTCTGGGGTGTTCTGAATTTCCTGGTTCTGATGATTTCCGAGGAACTCGAACCGCTCTATGATAAATTTCATCAAAAGGTTCCGGTTACCCGTGCGTATGAAGGATTTGAAATCATCCGTACCGTCTTATTGATCGCAATCATGAATATGTTTGACTGCTATGCATCAGTGAGAGATACAGTTCATTCCTTTTTCTCTATCTTCAGCGGAAAGAATTATTGCATTCTTGCAGATGGAAGTTTCTTTACAGCAGGATTGAGCGCTGTAGATCTGCTGGTTGTTGCACTTGGATGTCTGTTAATGTTTATGGTCAGTATGAAACAGCGCCGCCAGCCGGTACGCGATCAGATCGCTGTAAAACCTGTTGCTGTACAATTACTGATCTGGTGCAGTTTGTTCCTTGTGATTGCCGTCTTTGGTGCTTATGGCATTGGTTATGATGCCAGCCAGTTTATCTATAACCGCTTCTGAAAGGAGAAAAATCCATGCATAAGAAAAGAAATATTGCGTTATTTCTGTGCAGCATCCTTTCTACGGCTGTTGTTCTCTGGTTGCTGCAGCGCTTATTCATGCCAAAATATGTAGATGATGTGCTGGAAGGAACCATGACGCAGGAATATTACGATGAAGAAAATAAAGATTTTGATGTAATGTTCATTGGAGATTGTGAAGTTTATGAAACATATAATCCAGTCGAACTCTGGCAGAAGTATGGGATCAACAGCTATATCCGCGGCAATGCAGAACAGTATATCTGGCAGTCCTATTACATGTTAAAGGAATCTTTGCATTATCATATTCCAAAAGTGGTTGTATTTAATGCGCAATCACTGCAATTCAATGAATCGCAGAATGAAGCATATAACCGCATGGCTCTTGATGGCATGAAATGGTCACGTGAAAAAGTAGATGCCATCAATGCATCAATGAAAGAGAATGAACACTTTATTGACTATGTCTTTCCATTCCTGCGTTATCATTCCCGCTGGTCCGATCTGAAAGAGACAGATTTTACTTACATGTTCAAACATGCGCATCATTGTTTTAATGGCTATTACATGCGTGTTGATATTTTGCCGGCAGATAATGTGCCGGATCCGCGTCCATTAACAGACTATACATTTGGTGATAAAGCCTGGGAATACATGGATAAAATAAGAAAATTGTGTGAAGAAAACGGTATTCAGCTGATTCTTGTAAAAGCACCATCGCTATGGCCGCACTGGTATGACGAGTACAACCAGCAGGTAAAGGAGTATGCCGATCAGTATGGGCTCCCATATTATAACTGGCTGGAGTATAAGGATGATATCGGGCTGGACTATTCCACGGATACTTATGATGCGGGTCTGCACCTTAATCTGTCTGGTGCTGATAAGATGTCGGATTATTTTGGACAGATTCTGGTTGATCAATATGGTGTTCCAGATCGGCGGAATGAGACAGCACTTGCATCTTCTTGGCAGAAGGTTGCCGATGCACAGAATGCCGAGATTGAGAATCAGAAAAAGAAATACAATCTGAATTAAGCAGGGGGAAAGTTTATGTGTGGCATATGTGGTATTTATAATTTTGAAAATGATAAAGCATTTGATCCGGGTATTATCGATCATATGCTGGCAAAGCTCAAACATCGCGGCCCTGATGGGCAGAACAGCTGGCATGACCGCAGGATTTCTCTTGGCTTTACCAGGCTGAGCTTCATTGATTTAAAGGGTGGTATGCAGCCGCTGTTTAACGAGGATTGCTCCATTGCAACAATTGTAAACGGTGAGATTTTCAATTACCAGGAACTGAAAGCTGATCTGATCAGGAAAGGGCATTCCTTTCGCACAAAGACTGATACAGAGGTCGTTGCCCATCTCTATGAAGAATATGGCTTGGATTTTCCCATCCATATCAATGGACAATTTGCCATCGCACTGTATGATGCAAAGAAGAACATGCTCGTATTGATCCGTGATCAGTTTGGCATTTGTCCTCTCTTCTATACGATAAAAGATGGACGGATTATTTTTGGCTCGGAAATCAAGGCAATTCTGGAATATCCTGGCATGCCCCGCATTCTCAACATGAAAGCTGTTGATCAGCTGATGAATTTTCCTGGTATCGTTGCACCGGTTACTTTCTTCAAGGGAATCAATGCTTTGGAAGCCGGTAAGATGATGATCTTTCAGGCAGGAAAGGAACCTGAAAAGAAGACATACTATGAAATGCTGTATCATCCGGTAACGGAAGATCTTGGTCTGGATTACTATGTTTCTCATCTGAAGGAACTGCTGGTGAAGGCAATTTCCAGAAGGTTGATTGCAGATGTTCCAATTGGCTTTTATGTATCAGGAGGTCTGGACAGTTCGATTGTTGCATGCTATATCGGTAAATTCCTGCTGAATTCCTATTATTCTTTCTCTGCAGAAATTGGTGAGGGAGACCTGGATGAGAGCAATTTCCAGGCGATGGTAAAGGAGTGTGTCAAATCAAAGCATTATAGTACGGTGATCAATGATGAGGTCATCTGGAAGTGTCTTCCTGATGTGATATACCATACCGAAACAGCAGTGAAGGAATCTTACGATACGGCTGCATATATGCTTTCCAGTCTGGTACAGGCTTCGCCAGCAAAGGCGGTTCTTACTGGACAGGGCAGCGATGAATTGTTCTGTGGGTATATTGGCTATCTGATTGATAAATTCCGCAATATGAACAAGGAGGCCATTTCTCCTGATGAACAGGAATTAAATGCACGTCTGTGGGGGGATCCGAATTTCAGGTTTGAGAGAGATCATCTGGCTGAAAGAGAAATTCAGACGAAGATCTATTCTCAGGATATTGTTGCAAATTTGCCTCAGTTCTCTGCATTGCAGGAAAGTCCGATTAATCTGGATGCAGTAAAAAATGTGACGACCCAGCAGCGCCGCAGTTACATAGACTTCCATCTTCGCTTACAGGATCACCTGCTGATCGAACATGGCGATCACATGACTTTTGCTCACAGTGTTGAAGGCCGCCATCCGTTCCTTGATCCAGAGTTAGTCTCTTTTGTAATGACTATTCCCGATAAATACAAACTGCATGGTACAAATGAAAAATACATCCTGAAAAAAGCTGGGATCGGTATTGTACCTGACCCAATTCTGAAGCGAAAGAAGTTTCCATTCCAGGCACCGGGTATGTCTTCTATGATCAAGCATCCATCAGAGAACAATTATCTTGATGATGCTCTGATCCGCAAATATGGCATCTTTGATCCCGAATATGTCAGCCATATGAAGGAAGTATATGCTTCGGATGATTTCAAACTTATGGGTGCTTATAAGATTGACTATCTGATGATTGTTCTTACCGTAACAATGCTCTGTGAAACCTATCAGATGAAGATTGAAATCTAAGGTGGTACAGATATATGGGGAAGCAATATTCAAGAAGAAAATCTACGATTGCAGTGGCGGTTATTGGGGGTGTTCTGGTACTGATAACGATTCTGATTAGAAAAGGTGTTCCAACGTATATCCGTCTGCGCTATTTTAATCGTGTCAAGCCAGAAGTAACAATCGAAGCTGGCAGTCAGTTGGATCCATCCATGTTTATGAAAGATGGATATCAAGGATTTGTGAGTGATGAAGGGGATGAATACAATACCAAAACACCGGGTACTTATCATGTAAAGATTGAGTCAGGAAACTATTTGTATCCGACAGTATTAAAGATTACAGATACAACGCCTCCGGTCATTACTGGCAATAATTTTGAATGTACTGCCGGAGACACCATATCTTACAAAAAACAGGTTACGGTAACGGATAATTCAGGAGATGATGTAGATATACAGGTAGATTCAAGCGCTGTTGATATTGATACACCTGGCACATATCCGATTATCTATACCGCGGCGGATTCTTCTGGCAATACATCCTCAATTACTTTGCAGCTCACTGTTGATAAGAAAATTCCAACCACACCTCAGGAAATCAACGATGCCATGGCAGATGATATCCTGACAGAGCTTGATATCAGTTCCATGTCGGACCGTGAGAAGATCACTGCGATTGGCAACTGGGTTTATTATAATATTCGGTATGCAGAGAAGCATGTTGAAACCAATCCACCTGTTAGTGAGGTATATCTTGGCCTGTACTACCGTGTGGGTGACTGTTATGTCGCATGCTATACAGCACAGGAACTTCTGAATCGTGCAGGAATTGAGAATATGGTAGTTCATCGCCTAGATACGTATGGCCTTGGTCCGCATCTGTGGCTGATCGTGAACATTGGAGATGGATGGTATCATTTGGATTGTATGCGTGGAAGACCAGACGGAACAATCTTCATCTATGTTCCGACTTCTACTCTGGCAGTTTATGATCAGACACATCCTGGTTACTACCAGTTTGATCCATCACTATATCCGGATATTACGGATTGACAAAGGGAGAAAATATGAAAAAGAAAATCTTTATGGCGATTGTCACTGCTGCCTTGCTTGCCGGCTGTGTCACAAAGGTTGATGAGACAGCATCAGAAAATGCAAGTGTTGCACCATCTGCTGCGAGCGAAACAGCATCATCCAGCCAATCTGAAACAACCAGTGAATATGTCTTTGATGTCAATGGCGGTACACTCAAAATGGATGAAAACATGGAAGATGCTCTGAATCTTCTCGGCAAAGAAAACAGCTATTATGAAGAAGCAAGCTGTGCCGGACAGGGTGGTTTGTCAAAAATCTATACGTATTCAGATTATGAAATCACCACTTATGAGAAAGATGGCAAGGATCTGATCTGCTATGTTGATCTGAAGACAGATAATGTGGCTACTCCTGAGGGTATTGACTTGTCCAGCTCTAAAGATGATGTCATCAAAACATATGGGAGTGATTATGAAGAACGCGGAGCCAGCCTTGAATATACGAAAGGCAATTCACGCCTGACATTCTTCTTCAATGATGATAATTCCATCCAGCAGATTGAATATTCATCAGTTGATGCATTTGCGTAATAGAATGATTTACAACAGGAATATGAGAAAACTGAGAAAAGTCTGGAAAGTTATTCTTCCTGCAGCAGTTGTCTGTGCTTCATGCGGTATTGGATTCAAGATACATCGCAATAACGTACTGGCAGAGGAAAAAGCAGCTGCCGAAACTGCTGCCTCCTTTACCTGTGCTTTGAAAGCAGGCAGTGAAGTGCAGGAGTATGCGCCTGATACAACACTGAATGTGTTGTCTTTGGTAGAAGCAGGCAATGGCAAATATACCTACCAATATGAGCAAGATCAAACTATTTCAGGAAACTCAGACTTTTCAGTGACCGCCGAACCGGATACGATTGATCTTTCGGTACCTTCTGAGACAGAAGTGATCTATACACTGCATGATGTTGACGCAAAAGGAAATAAAGTCAGCAAAGATTTTCCTCTTATCATTACAGTCAAAGATACGCAGCTGCCGGTCATAACCATGTCATCTGAATCTGTTTCCATTGAAAAAGATCAGGATTTTGATCCTGCATCTTTGATCAGTTCCGTCAAAGATCCAGTTGATGGTGATCTGATAAAAGTTGATACGGAACCTGCAAAGAACGAAAAGGGATTCTATGATAGCGGATGGTACACAATTTCTGGCAATGTCGATGCAACGCAGCCTGGAGAATATACTGTTACGGTACATGCAGTAGATAAAAACGGCAATGATGCGGATGCCTCTGCTGTAGTTTCGGTGGTGGAAACAGTGCAGACAGTACAGCAGGCATCTTCACAGTCTGTGTCAGATACAGGTGCCAACACAGCAATGACGGCTGGTGATACCGGAAACGAAAATCTGAATTCAATCGCTGACAGCATCCTTTCAGGCATTATCAATGATTCCATGGATGATTATCAAAGATGCTATGCGATTTATCAGTGGACGGAAAATAATATCCGTTACAAGGCGACTCCAGACAGTTCTGACTGGCGCGAAGCAGCTATTTATGGACTGACCTATTACACAGGTGATTGTTACAATTATTATGCAGTGGGAAGAGCACTCTTGTGCAGAGCTGGATTTGAAACGCAGGAATGTAAGCTTCCGAACGATGGCCATTTCTGGGTAAAGGTTCTATACAATGGACAATGGCTTAACTGGGATGCAACAACTGGCTGGGGTGCAGAAAGATTTCTTTGGACAGATGATCAGTTATATTCGTATTCCTATACAAATCCAAGTAGCGGCTACACGATCAGCTATAATTATTGATCTGATGTAATTTCTATACAGAAAAGGTGCCAGTTACAGGCACCTTTTCGAATACTCCGGCTGTTATGGATTATGATTGCTTTTTCTGTTTCTTCTCGGCAATGAAACGCTGGATTTCTTCAATCAGTGCTTCTTTGATCTTATCCTGCGGAACCGTTCTGATGATTTCACCATTGCGGAACAGGATGCCTGAGTTATAGGAACCGGCGATGCCGATATCCGCACGGCCGGCTTCCTGAATGCCATTGACCGGGCAGCCCATGATCGCAACGGTGATGTCTTCATGGATGGTGCCAAGATAGTCTTCCATCTCTTTCACCAGTGGCAGCATATCGTACTGGATTCTGCCACAGGTAGGGCAGGCAATCAGGTCTGGTACATTCTTGATCAGGCCAAAGCATTTGAGCAGCTGTTTGCCAATGATCAACTCATCCTTCGGCGGTGCCGAAACAGATACACGGATGGTGTCGCCAATGCCTTCATGCAGCAGGGTACCCAGGGCGGCAGAAGATTTCACTGCACTTTCTGTAAAACCGCCGGCTTCGGTCACGCCAAGATGCAAAGGATATGGATAATGCTTTGCGGCAAGCTCATAGGCAGCAATGGTCAGTTCGACATTGCTCGATTTAAAGGACAGGCAGATGTCATGGAAATCCATGTCTTCCAGAATTTTGACATGGCGGTCAGCAGAGGCAATCATTGCCTCGGCAGACAGGCCATATTTCTCCAGAAACTGTTTTTCCAGAGAACCGCCATTGATGCCAATGCGGATCGGCACATGCTTTTCCTTGCATTTTCTGACTACAGCTTCTGTATGCTCACGGGAGCCGATATTGCCAGGATTGATGCGGATTGCATCGACACCGCCATCCAGGGCAGCCAGAGCTAGCAGGTAGTTGAAATGAATATCTGCGACCAGCGGAATGTGAATGCCTTTCTTGATTGCCGGAATTGCCTTTGCATCGTCTTCATCCAATACGGCGATCCGGATGATTTCACAGCCGTGGTCTTCCAGTTCATTGATCTGGGCGATTGTTGCGTCAATATCCTTGGCCGGCACATTGGTCATGGACTGCAGGATGCAGCGGTTCTGACCACCAACCTGGACATTGCCAACCATGATTTTTCTTGTTTCAGTTCTCTTCATAGCTTCCTCCATCTCCCATTATTGCATAAATTGTTGGAAAAGAATGATGATTCTGGTATAATACCAACGCAAATAGACATCAGGAGGTAACCATGGCAAGAGAGAATATTTCTTTCAAGTGCTCAGTCTGTGGGGAAGAGAATTATATCGGAACCAGAAACAAGCGTAAGCATACAGAAAAAATGGAAATCAAAAAATACTGCCCGCGCTGCAACAAGATGACTCTGCACAAGGAGAAGAAATAAGATAACCTGGTATCAGGTTATTTTTATTAGGTAATGTATGAAGATTACAACACTTCCAATCGGACTGTATGGTGAAAACAGTTATGTGCTGCATGATCATGGCCATGTGCTTTTGATTGATCCCGGAGCCTATGCCAGACGCATTCAGGCCGAAATCGGGGATGATGAAGTGACAGATGGCATTGTGCTGACACATGGCCATGAAGACCATACGGGTGCTGTCGACGACCTTGTGGATATTTACCACTGTCCGGTATTCATGGATCAACGAGATCTTGCTCTGGTAGATCCTGCTTCCAGGGCAGGATATTGTTCACCCGTGTATAGTAAGATTCTGCCAATGCAGAAAGAAATGGATGTTGGAACATTCCATCTGATTATTTATCATACGCCGGGCCACACAGAGGGCAGCTGCTGTATCCAGTACCGCAATGTCCTGTTCAGCGGTGATACGCTGTTTGCCGGCAGCTGCGGGCGCACCGATCTTTTTGGCGGCAGTCAGGAGGAAATGTCCGCTTCTCTGCGCTTTCTGAAACAGCTGCCAAGAGATCTGAAAGTCTATCCCGGTCATGGACCTGCTACGACCATTGGCCAGGAAGCAGATACCAATCCGTTTATGGCGGGTGATTGCCTGCGGGGATACTTCTGAGTTTTCAGGCATCAGTTCCTTGAACTGATGTTTTTTTTTTTTTTTTTTTTTTTTTTTTTTCGCTATTTTCAAATAAATAGTTGATGTACCCGAACAAGTACATCAAGTTAATATCTATAACTTATCATGACTTCAGTTGAGGTGATGATATGCTCGTTAATCAGAATTTCCTGAATTCTTTATCTCCTGTCGAAATTGAATTCATTCGTGTTGGTTTAGAAAAGCTATTCAGAGAGAAAGTAAACTGTACGACAACAAATTACGAGAATCTCTCTTTGCATGTTGAGAAATGTCCTCATTGTGGTTCAACTCACTTTGTTAAGAATGGCTTTAACCCACATAATCGTCAGAAATACAGATGTAAAAAATGCAAATCTGTTTTTATGGCAACAACAGGTACGATGTTTACTCATTCCAGAACAAGCTTTGATATCTGGACTACTTTTATCTCTGGCGAGCTTAACGGAATGACTCTGACTCAGCAGAGTGTAGCTACAGGCTTATCAGTTACTACCTGCTTCAACATGCGTCACAAGTTATATCAGGCTGCAGCAAAGATTCAGAATAATGTGGTCTTAAGTGGAAATGTTGAATTGGATCCTACTTATACCAAAATCAACCTGAAAGGGACCAGGAAGGATAAAATGCCAAGATTCAGCAAACAGCGTGGAAAGCATCGCCGTCATTCAACCAAGCGTGCTTTACCTGGCACCAGCCATCACAAGATCTGCCTGGTAACAGCTATTGATGAGCATGACAATATTCTCTTTAAAATTGGAGGATTAGGCAGAGAGAGTGCAGAAATTCTGAATCAATACAGCTCTCACTTCGCAGCGCATTCAACAATTATCAGTGATGACAGCCATAGCATTCAAACTTTCGTGGGCGATAATCACTTCAACAGTGACATTATTCCATCTAACGGTTATTTAACACCAAAGGGCAATACAGTATCTGAAGTAAACGAGCTTCACTCTGAGCTAAAAAACATGATCAGGCAGAAACATGGTATCAGCACAAGACATCTCCAGGGTTATTTGAATTGGATCGTCATGAAGAAATATTTAAAGTACAGGCTGGACATGCGCAAATGGAAATCAGAAGCATACATGGAAACAATGTTTGAACAGATTCCATTTACCTGTGCGGAGATCCCAAAGCTTAAAATGCCAATTAACCTCTATGAGGCATATAGCTCATGATATTTTGGTGTTTACAGCCTCATCAACTAAATCTTTGAAAATAGCGTCATGCGTTAAAAAAAGAAATGCATTTCTGCATTTCCATCAAACGATCCGATCATTGGCAGCTTCATGCTTGACCAGACGGAACACGATGAGATAGATCACGATAATGATGATGAAGAAGACAATCGTCGAAGTATCCGAACCAAGCATGGCACAATAGTCATAAGCACCATGCAGACCGACTGCGGCAAGATAACCGATGGCCTGCATCAGAACAGCTTCGCCATGATGACCGCAGTCTTCCTTCAGTTTGGCACGGCCATAGAAGTAACCCATCAACACGGCGAATGACATATGGCCAGGGATGGCAAGCAGGGCACGGCTTGGGGCAACGCCCAGGCCATAGGAGAACACATACTTGATATTCTCAAATGCCGCAAAGCCAAGGGAAGCAAAGACGCAGTAGACAATACCGTCAAATCTTGTTTCAAAGTAGGGGTTGTGCCAGGTGTCTTTGCGCATGAAGAAGAACTTTGTTCCTTCTTCGACGACACCGACAATCAGGAATGCCAGAAAGGCAAGATAATTTGGTGAATTGGCCAATGATGAACTGTTCAGCAGGCTTTCACCAATCAGCTCCAGCACCGTTGCTGCAAGCGCGGCCAGTACGCCATCCCATACAAGCCTTACCAGCAGACCGGTAGGCTGTCGGTGCATCCTTGACTGATTGTATACATACAGCATCAGAAAGATGGCCGGCAGCACCGCTGCCAGAACATACAGCAGCAGGATGTTCGTAATTGGACCCATCAGCAGAAACATAACGATTCCTCCTTATTGCTTTTTCAAAGTATAAGAATTTATCCATGCTTTGTCATGAACAATTAGTACTGGATGTCATCCAGCGGAAAGAAATGAAAGGCGGGATTGTCAAGATCATGAATCTTATGCCGCTTATTGGTGATCGGATCATGGAAGGTGATGCTGCAGGCCCAGAGACCAAGCCCCTCAAAATCAGCAGACCGATGTCCATACAGCGGATCATTGACAAGCGGCCAGCCATGGCTGGACAAATGCACCCTGATCTGATGGGTACGGCCGGTATCCAGCTGACACCCAAACAGCAGATAATTACCTTTTCTGGCAAGACATGTCACTCTCGTACGGGCATCTTTCCCAGAAGCAGAAACAATGTACTGACCGCTGTGATGACGGTCACGTCCAATCCGGTCATCAATCACAAAGGATGTGCCAACCGGAATCTGTTTGCCTGTACAGATGGCAAGATACTGGCGGGAAATGCGGTGGTTTGCCATCTGTTCATCAAGGCCAGCCTGAAACAGAGGAACCTTGCTGTACAGAACAAGACCAGACGTATCTTTATCCAGCCGGTGCAAAGGTCTGACAGGTGTCTGGTGGCCTTTTTCCTGCAGCCAGGCAGCTGCCTGTCCATTCAGGCAGTCTGCACTTCTGACATCATCATAAATGATGGTTCCAGCATCTTTATGCACGACATAGACAAAGTCATTTTCATACACAACCTGACAGGGATGATCCGCACAGGGCCAGTCAATCTGCTCAGGCGGGACAACCAGAGTAATCCTGTCATCTGAATTCAGAAATTCTTCTTCGCTTTTGACTTGTCGGTCATTGACCAGCATATGGCGCTGCTGTATGAGGGCATAGCGCATTGGTCTGCTTAAAGAAAGATCATCCAGAAACCTGCGTACTTTCTGATGGGAATACTTTGATCCGGCTTCAATCACAAAGCCATTTTCAGTTCTTTGGTAATGCATGCTTTCTGCCTCTTTTCTTTCTGCGGTTCTGCTTCCCGCTGGAAACGCCATTGCGCATCAATACCGTGATGCTTTCCACGTGCGGCGTATTGGGAAACAGATCAAACGGAATGATTGTCAGAATCTGATACTCCTTTTTCAGCTCCTTCAGATTCTTTGCAAGGGTGGCAGGATTACAGGAAATATAGACAATCTTAGGAATGGAGGAAGAGAGAATTGTGCGGATCATGGCATCATCCATGCCTGCCCGGGGCGGATCTGCCAGCAGTGTATCCACAGTGCCTTCCTGCAGGATCTGATGCAGTGTCTGTGCAGCATCCCCACAGATAAACTCACAATTGTCAATCTGGTTGGCAGCCGCATTGGCACCGGCATTGATGATCGCTTCCTCAATGCTTTCAATCCCGATCACTTTCTGGGCCTTCTGACTGGCAAGCAGACTCATCGCACCAACCCCGCAATATGCTTCCACAAGTGTTTTGCATGGATCTACTTTACTGACTGCCATGGCATACAGCTTTTCAGCCTGTGCTGTATTGAGCTGAAAGAAGGAGCGGGGAGATAACTGTAGCTGCAGGCCATTCATCTCTGCCGCAAGATTCTTTTTACCACCCAGCAGCACTGGCGAAGAGCCAAAGAAATCAACACCCGTGCGGGCTGTGTTGACAGACTGATACAGGGAACTGACATGGTCAACGGCCAGAATTTCTTTGACTAGATCAGAAGGCAGCTTGTTCTGACCGGTAATGATCGAAATCTGTGTCTGATTCTGCAGTGTGCGCAGAATCAGATACCGCAGGCCGGTGCGGGAGGAAGGATCATAGGCTTTCTGATGATACTTGTTCAGGATTGCCATTACCTGAGAGCGTACCTCTTCCAGAACCGGATCCTGGATCACGCAGTGATCAACCGGTACAAAACGATTGGAACCGGTTTGATAGAAACCTGCCATCAGTTTTCCCTGTACCATGGCAAGCGGCATCCTGGCCTGATTGCGATAGCCAAGGATCTCTTCACTGCCATGCATATCACGCACCGCGGTATCCCTGATGCCTGCATACTTCCAGAGTGCTTCTGTTAACAGCGCTTTTTTCTGCATACACTGTTCTTGGTAATCCATTGCCATCAGGGCACAGCCGCCGCATCTGTCAGACACAGAACAGGCAGGCTCAATCCGGCAGGGGCTCTTTTCTATGACACGCACACAATGGCCAATCGCATAGCGTGCATCTTCATGATCAATCTCATACTGTACGGTTTCACCAATCAAAGCACCTTTGATAAAGACAGGCTTATGATGTTCATAGCCGATGCCTTCACCATTGATGCCGGTTTTAATGATTCGAATCTGTTTCATATACTCATCCTTCATAAATGCACGCAACATTATACACAATTACCAAGTTGAAGCAGAAAGATTTGAGATTTTGAAAATTGTTTCACTATTAGACAAATATTGTTCAGTATACATTACGAATGTAAAGCACATATTGCAAACGCTTTCAGATTTACCTAAAATATTAATAGCGTGTATACACGTCAGGAGGAAAGAAATGAAAAAATTCTTATCAGCAGCTCTGGCGGGCGTAATGAGTATTTCTCTTGCGGCCTGCGGCTCATCAAGCAGTGGTACTGCAGCAGCCTCATCATCTTCAGCAGCTTCTGGATCTGACGATTCATCAGACATGAAAGTGGCAATGATCACTGACTATGGTGACATTACCGACCAGTCCTTCAACCAGACAACCTATGAGGCATCCAAAGCATGGGCAGAGAAAAATGGTGCCAAGTTCAACTACTACAAGCCGGCAACAGATAATGATGCTGACCGTGAAGCTTCCATTGAACAGGCGATTGAGGAAGGCTACAACATCATTGTGATGCCGGGCTATGCATTCGCAAAAGCAATTGTTGATGAAGTAGATAATTATCCGGATGTCAAATTCATCGGCATCGATGTTTCCCAGTATGATCTGGATACCAACTCCAAGACGGACGGCTGGTCAAAAAACAATGCATATACAGCTGTCTATCAGGAAGAAATGCCTGGCTACATGGCTGGCTATGCAGCTGTAAAGCTTGGTTATAAGAAGCTTGGCTATCTCGGCGGCATGGCCGTCCCGGCTGTTGTCAGATATGGTTATGGCTATGTGCAGGGAGCAAATGAAGCAGCTAAGGAACTTGGTCTGAGTGATGTTGAAATCAAGTATGTCTATGGCGGTGCATTTCAAGGCAATGCCGATGTAACAGCTGCTATGGATACATGGTTCTCCGGCGGTACAGAGCTTGTCTTTGCGGCTGGCGGTTCGATTTACACATCTGCAGCAGAAGCTGCTGCCAAGGTCAATGGCAAACTGATCGGTGTGGATGTCGACCAGGCTGCTACAATCGATGGCAAGTATGGCGAAGGCATGACGGTGACTTCTGCTATGAAGGGTCTTGCAGCAACAGTCAATGCCGTTCTTGATGGTATCAAGGCAGGTGAATGGGACAGCACGTATGCTGGCAAGGCAGATAATCTTGGCCTTGTTTCCGGAACCGATCTGACAAAGAACTATGTACAGCTGGCGGATTCCACACAGTGGGGCGATGGCTTTACAGAGGATGATTACAAGGAACTTGTCAGCAAGCTGTATAGCGGAGATCTCAAAGTTGATAATGATGTCAATGTAGATCTTTCCAAGTACGACGGCGTTGTCAAGGTTGATTATCAGGGAAGCCTCAAGTAATTTTGCATCATTACGAATGATGAAAGACTGCGGAATGAAATCTGCAGTCTTTTTTCATTGTTCGCCGGGTTCGATTTGCATTACAATAGAATAAAAGGATTTACCAGAAGAAAGGAGATCTATAATCATGGCGGATGAAACACCGTATGCAGTAGAAATGCTGCATATCACGAAGAAATTCCCGGGTATTATCGCCAATGATGATATTACTCTGCAGCTGAAAAAAGGCGAGATTCACGCGCTGCTTGGTGAAAACGGCGCCGGCAAATCAACCCTGATGTCTGTTTTGTTTGGCCTGTATCAGGCTGAAGAGGGTACCATCAAAAAGGATGGAAAGGTCGTTGAGATACACGACCCTACCGATGCCAATCGTCTTGGTATCGGCATGGTCCATCAGCACTTCAAACTTGTGCAGTGCTTTACGGTACTGCAGAACATTATTCTCGGTGTGGAGGATACCAGACATGGCATCCTGCAGACCGATGATGCAAGAAAGAAAGTACTTGCTCTCAGTGAAAAGTACGGCATGCAGGTTGATCCGGATGCTTTGATTTCCGACATTACTGTCGGCATGCAGCAGCGCACTGAGATCCTCAAGATGCTGTACCGTGACAACGACATCCTGATCTTTGATGAGCCAACGGCTGTATTGACACCGCAGGAAATTGACGATCTGATGCACATCATGAAAAATCTTGTCAAAGAAGGCAAGTCCATTCTGTTTATCAGCCATAAGCTGAATGAAATCATGGAAGTGGCAGACAGAGTCACTGTCTTGCGCAAGGGCAAATGCATCGGTACAGTCAATGTCAAAGACACCAACGAGCAGGAACTGTCCAGAATGATGGTCGGCCGTGATGTTCAGCTTGTCGTTGATAAAACACCGGCAAAACCCGGGAAAACCGTTCTTTCCGTCAAGAATCTGGTCGTGCCTTCCCGCAAGCACAAGAACAATGCCGTCAAGGGTGTTTCCTTTGATGTGCATGCCGGTGAGATTGTCTGTATTGCCGGTATTGATGGCAATGGCCAGACCGAGCTTGTCTATGGCCTGACAGGTCTTGAACAGACCAGCGGCGGCACGATTACGGTAGATGGCAAAGACATTACGCATGATACGATCCGTCAGCGCAATCGTGTCGTGTCCCACATTCCGGAGGACCGCCAGAAACATGGCCTGGTACTGGATTTCCCGCTGGATTACAACATTGTTCTGCAGCGCTACTTTGAACCGGAATTTACCAATAAAGCAGGATTCCTGAAAACCGGTGCCATCCGCAGCTATGCCAACAAGCTGATCAAACAGTACGATATCCGTTCTGGTCAGGGTGCGGCAACGATTGCCCGCTCCATGTCCGGCGGCAACCAGCAGAAAGCCATTGTCGCAAGAGAACTTGACCGCCAGCATAAGCTGCTGATTGCGGTGCAGCCAACCCGCGGCCTGGATGTTGGTGCGATTGAATATATTCATAAACAGCTCGTTGCCCGGCGTGATGCCGGTGATGCCGTCCTGCTTGTCTCACTGGAACTGGATGAAGTCATGAATCTTTCTGACCGCATCCTGGTCATGTATGAAGGTGAGATTGTTGGTGAAGTTGACCCGAAGAAGACGTCTGTCGAAGAACTTGGCCTGTATATGTCCGGTGCCAAGCGCGATCATCAGGAGGCCCGTTCATGAAGAAGACAACAAGTTTCTGGAAAAAGCCTGGTGTACAGGCCGTCTGTGCTTCCTTGATCTGTATTGCCATTGGCCTTTTGATCGGCTATATCGTTCTGCTGATCATTTCACCTTCCGGTGCGGGGAAGGCCATCATCATCATCCTGACCAACTTCATGAGCCGCAGCTCCGGTCCGGCAAGACTCAAAGCCTTGGGCAATACGCTGATCAAGACAGCACCACTGTTAATGTGTGCGCTGAGCATCTGCTTCTGCTACAAAGCAGGTCTGTTCAACATTGGTGCAGCTGGTCAGTATGAAGCAGGAGCAGTTGCAGCTCTGAGCTGCGCTATCTTCCTGCATCTGCCATGGTATGTATGTACACTGGCGGCAGCTGCAGCCGGTGCTTTACTGGCCGTCGTTACCGGTGCTTTGAAAGCATACCGTAACGTCAATGAAGTCATCTCCGGTATCATGCTCAACTGGATCATGCTGTATCTCACCAACACAGTGCTTGGATCCGGCAGTGCCAAGGATCCATCTTCTCCGTATACAGTCGCACTGGACACCGTTTCACCATCTTCCCTGATTCCAAGCGGCGGCCTGAGTGCCTTGTTTAACAACAACCGCAACGTGACCATCGCGATCCCGCTTTCGATCATCATTGCCATCCTGATCTGGATCATTCTGAAAAAGACAAAGTTCGGCTATGAGATCATGGCAACCGGTTTTAACAAAGATGCCGCCAAATATGCCGGCATGAAGGAAAAGAAGAACATTGTTGTGACACTTGCCATCGGCGGTGCACTGGCTGGTATTGGTGCCGCCTTCATGTATCTGTCTGGTTTCTCCAAGTGGGAGACAACCACCGCATCTGTTCCGGCTATGGGCTTCAACGGTATCGCTGCAACCTTCCTTGGCGGCCTGAATCCGATCGGTACGATCTTTGCTTCATTCTTTATCCAGAGCATCACGGATGGCGGTGCCATGATTGACCGTATGGTCTATGCATCTCAGATCTCAGATCTGATCTCCGGCATTATCATTTATGCCTGCGGCTTTGTCTTGTTCTTCAAGTATGTACTGAACAAGATCGGCAAAAAAGAAAAAGGTCAACCAAAGTCTGAGAAGGGAGGTGCTGATCAATGATCCTGCTGTTACAGTACATGTTAATCTTTGCCTCTGTGCTTGGCTTAGTTGCTCTTGGCGGCTGCTTCTCTGAGCATTCCGGCGTCATCAACCTCGGTCTGGAAGGCATCATGGTACTGGGCGCCATGGGCGGTGCACTTGCCATGAAAGTCATGCCGGCTTCTACACCAGCATTCTTCATGATTCTGGTTGTTTGTCTTGCTTCAGCAGCGTTCGGCGCACTGTTTGCATGCCTGCTTGGCGTTGCCTGCATCAACTTCAATGCAGACCAGACACTGATCGGCACTGCCATGAACCTGCTGGCAACAGCAGTGGCATCTGTCATTGTCAGAACCTATAACACGGCACATAATTCCTCTGATGTCAGTACCATCCTGGCCTATGTTGATCAGAAGAAAAAATTCCTGATTTACTTTGGCAGCTTCGAATTCAGCTGGTTCATGGTCATCGCATTAGCAGCCTTGATCATCTCCTTCATTGTTCTTTACAAGACAAAATTCGGACTGCGCTTAAGAGCATGCGGTGAAAATCCACAGGCTGCTGACTCCGTTGGCATCAATGTTTACAAGATGCGCTGGGCGGGTGTACTGATCTCAGGCGTCCTGGGCGGACTGGGCGGCATTGCCTATATCACGGCCGGTGTCTCTGAATGGAAATTTGAAGTTGGTGTTGCCGGCTTTGGCTTCCTGGCATTGGCTGTCATGATCTTCGGTCAGTGGAAACCATGGCGCATTGGTTTTGCGGCACTGCTGTTTGGCTTCTTCCGTGCACTTTCCAATGTCTATACCGGCATCCCGTTCATGCGGGCACTGAATATCCCAAGCACGGTATACAACATGATGCCGTATATCATTTCACTGGTCGTGCTTGCCTTCACGTCTGCCAATTCGGCGGCACCGAAAGCAGAAGGCATTCCTTACGACAAGGGAAGCAGATAAGCAAATCGAGTGTTTCTTCGCGGAAACACTCTTTTCTTATGCTACGATATTTGCTGGGAGTAAAAATATATGAAGATGGAAAGAACATACCCAAGGGCTATTGTGACCAAAAAACAGGCTAACCGCATTCATGACGGGCATCCCTGGGTATATGAAGATGAGATTGTTTCACAGGAAGGAAATATTACAAACGGCTGTCTGATTGATGTCTTTGGCAGCCGTGACAATTACCTTGGCACAGGTTTCTACAGTGAACAGAGCAAGATCCGCATCCGGCTGCTGTCCCGCAATGCCAATGACGTATTTGATCATGCTTTCTGGGCCAGAAGGGTGAAATATGCTCTGCAGTACCGTCTGGATGTCATGGCGGATGATTTCAGGGCATGCCGGCTGATCCATGGCGAAAGTGATGAACTGCCAGGGCTGACGGTAGACCGTTATGAAGATATTCTCGTCAGTGAAGTTGCCAGCTATGGCATGGAACAGGTCGTAGGCGTCATCTATCAGGAACTGATTGACCAGCTTGCGAAAAAAGGAGAAGTGATCCACGGCATCTATGAGCGCAATGAAGGTGAACTGCGCAAAAAGGAAGGTCTGCCGCAATACAAGGGATGGTATGGTGAAAAGCATCCAGCATCACCGATTGTGCATATTCATGAAAACGGCATCGAATATGAAGTGGATGTAGAAAATGGTCAGAAGACCGGCTTCTTCCTGGATCAGAAATACAATCGTCTGGCTGTGCGCCATCTGGCCAAGGACAGAACAGTGCTGGACTGCTGCACGCATACAGGTTCTTTTGCGATGAATGCTGTGATCGGCGGGGCAAAGCATGTGACGGCCATGGATATCTCACAGGAAGCACTGGACATGGCAGAAAAGAATGCAGTGCTCAATCATATCGAAGACAAGATGGACTTCTTACAGGGAGATGTCTTTGAAGTGCTGCCAGAGCTTCGTACAAAGCATGCCTTCTTTGATCTGATCATTCTGGATCCACCAGCCTTTACCAAAAGCAGAAAAACCTACGGACATGCCCGCAACGGCTATACATCTATCAATGCGATGGCCATGAAACTATTGCCAAGGGGCGGCTATCTGGCGACATGCTCGTGCTCACACTTCATGCCAACCGAAGCATTCAAGGATATGCTCAAAGATGCCGCAAAGGAAGCAGGCGTACAGGTACGCATCGTGGAAGAACGGCATGCGTCCATGGACCATCCGGTCCTGGTATCTGTGCCCGAAACAGACTATCTCAAATATTTCCTTGTTCAGATCATCTAACCTATTCTTAAGAATGAAAACATCACAGATATGCTATGATCACTTAAATGGAGGTAAACCATATGAGCTGGAAAGTATTGAAAGTTAATCAGGAACGCGGAATGGTATCACTTGGCAGCCATCATAACAATACTTTGAAGGAACTGCCCCTGTCTGCCTTCAACTTTAGCCCGATGCAGGGTGATCAAGTGGATGTGTATGAAGGGGATGGCAAAGTTATGGCTGTCCTGCATGATGGGCACTCAGAACGGGATACGATCGATGAGGCTTTTGCCCGTGAAAGTGATACTGTTACAGTCAATGCGGCTGTCTATGCACTGCTGGCATTTCTGTTTGGCATCTTTGGTGCGCATCACTTTTATGCCGGTGACAGCAGCCGCGGCCTGAAGTATCTGTTATTGACACTTTTGCTGGGGTGGACAGTCGTGATTCCGATCATTCTGTATGTCAAATCCATCATTTCAGCTGTCAAGGTTCTGAGTCAGCCATCTGTAAATGGCATGACCGAGCTGCATCGCTGACGGCCGATCATACCCGTCACCTGGAAAAAAAGCCCTTTTTATGCTATAATGTCAGTTAGCGAAAGGGGTGATAACCGTGGATCAGAAAAGATATAAGAAGGGTGACCTCGTTGTATACCGCCGTGATGTATGCAGGGTTGTCCGGATTGCGAAGAGTGACTTTACAGGTGAGCAGTGCTACATTCTTGTGCCCTACCTCAAACCGGATGGGTCGGTGAAGATGCAGGTCCCGGTTTCCAACAAGGGAGGGCATCTGCGCGACCTTGTCACCCGTCAGCAGATCCGTGAGCTGATTGACAATACGTCGGAGATTGAGACACTTGTCAGTAAGCCTGCCAACATGAAGAGCCAGTATGCGACATTGATGAAGGGCGATGATATTGAAGATCTTGTCAGGATCATCAAGACATCCTATGCCCGCAATGAGGAGCGCATTGCCAATCATAAGAAGCTGGCATCGATTGATGATGAGTATCTGCAGAAAGCAGAACGCTATCTGTATGATGAAATCGGTGCTTCTCTTGGTATGAGCTTTGATGAGTCAAAAGCATACTTCGAAAAGGAAGTACAGAAAGCTTCCGCCCAGAAAGAGTAACTGATGTCACAAACGAGCAATGATACAATTCTGCAGTGCTTTGAGTGGTATCTGAGCGATGATGGGTCATTCTGGAAGAAGGCTGCAGCACTTGCGCCTTCTTTTTCTTCACTCGGCATCACGATGGTATGGCTGCCGCCAGCCACCAAAGGACAGGCAGGCATACATGATGTTGGCTATGGTATCTATGATCTGTATGACCTTGGCGAATTCAACCAGAAGGGGACCGTCAGAACAAAGTACGGCACAAAGCAGGAATATCTCGCTGCCGTAAAAGCCATGCACCAAAATGGCATGAAAGTGCTGGCAGATGTGGTTTTCAACCAGAAAATGGGCGCAGATGAAACCGAGGAAGTAGAAGCCATTGAAGACAATCCAAGCAACCGGGAACAGGATATCTCCGGCACGGAGATGATCACTGCCTGGACAAAGTTTACCTTCCCAGGCAGACAGGGAAAATACGATCCGTTTATCTGGGACCATACCTGTTTCAATGGCACCGACTGGGATGAAAAGAGCCATCGCTCTTCGATTTTCCGCTTTGTTGGCAAGCAGTGGGATTCTGAGGTAGATACGGAAGATGGCAACTTTGACTACCTGATGGGCTGTGACCTGGATATGACAGATCCCAATGTCATCGAAGAACTCAACCGATGGGGCAGGTGGTATTACGACCTGGTCCATCCGGACGGGGTCAGACTGGATGCCGTCAAACACATCCACTTTGATTTTTTCCGTGACTGGCTTGCCAATATGCGCAGCTATGCCAGGAAAGATCTGTTTGCATTAGGTGAGTACTGGAATGGTGATGATGGCAGACTGCTGCATTATCTGGATGTCACCAACAATACGATGTCACTGTTTGATGTACCGCTGCATTACCGCTTCTATGATGCGTCCCATGGCTGGGGCAACTATGACATGGGTTCCATCTGGAACAACACCCTTGTCCAGCAAAGACCATCTCAGGCAGTTACCTTTGTGGATAACCATGATACCCAGCCCGGACAGGCATTGCAGTCATGGATTGAAGGCTGGTTCAAGCCGCTTGCCTATGCCCTGATTCTTCTGACAGACAAAGGCATTCCATGTGTATTCTATGGCGATCTCTATGGCATTCCACATGATGGCTATGGACCGGTGGCAGAACTGCCTGCACTGATCCAGATCCGTTATCTGCTTGCCTATGGCCAGCAGACAGATTACTTCGATGATGCCAATGTCGTCGGCTTTACAAGAGCAGGCGACAATGACCATCCAGACAGCGGCATTGCCGTTGTCATGAGTGACAATGCCGGCGGTACCAAACAGATGTATGTATCAAAGGCACTGGCAGGACAGACCATGGTGGATGCGCTGGGACATATGCACGATGAAGTGAAGATCAGCCAGGATGGCACCGGTACGTTTGCCTGTGATGGAGGATCTGTATCTGTGTACATCAGAAAAGATGCACTGCCGTTGCTCAATCAGAAAGCATCAGATCAATCAATCAGAACATAACAAAACCGCAGAGGCTGCACCCAGCTTCTGCGGTTTTATGACATTTCTCAGATCTTGATCTTTGGCAGGACATTGGCAAAGGTATCCTGAATCAACAGGTCTGCCTGCTGGTCGTACGGTGTAACAGACTTGTTGATCAGAACAAGATGATTGCCTCGGTAATACCGCAGCAGTCCTGCAGCCGGATAGACAACCAGACTTGTGCCAAGCACAATCATCACATCAGCCTGCTCAATGGCATCCACTGCACCTTGGACCACTTCTTCATCCAGTCCTTCTTCGTACAGCACAACATCCGGCCGGATGATACCGCCGCACTTGTCGCAATACGGAATCCCTTTGCTCTGGGCAACATATTCTGCCGAGAAACGCTTGCCGCACTTTGTGCAATAGTTGCGCAGCGTAGAGCCATGCAGCTCCCAGACATGCTTACTGCCGGCTTTCTGGTGCAGGCCATCAATGTTCTGGGTGACGACGCCAAGCGATTTGCCTTTTTCTTCCAGCTTTGCAATAAATTCATGCGTGTAATTGGGCTTTGCGTCCAGGTGAAGCATCTTGTCATGATAGAAACGATAGAACTCATCAGGATGTTGATAAAAGAAGGAGTGGGACACAATCTCCTCCGGCGGATAGGCATACTTCATCTGGTACAGTCCGTCCTGCGAGCGGAAATCAGGAATACCGCTGTCTGTTGAAACACCGGCTCCGGTAAAAAACACAATCTTCTTGCCTGCATCAATGATCTTCTGCAGGGCTTCAATCTTTTCAGGATCGCTCATTTCTCTGCCTCCTGCTTCTTATTATAGGTTTTCTGAATGCCATCAGCGATGTCAATCATCTGATCAATCAATGACTGCGGTTTTAAGACATGTACTTTATCACCAAACTGCAGCAGCCATGCCGTCAGGGTAGGGGTGACAGCAGTCCGGATGGATGCCGTAAAGTGATCTTTGTCCTGATGGGAGATAATGATATCCATCCCGAACTGGTCAAACAGCTGCTGGGCCATACTGTTGTCAAAGACAGCTGTCACGGTGTCGGCATCACCTGTATAGGCATGGAAGGTTTTGCGCATCCATTCCTGCGGATCAAAGCGTACCGGATCATGAATCTGATCCAGCATGATGGCATTCTCCATCTTATCAATGCGGTAAGAAGAAAAATCCTGATATTTATCACTCCAGAACACTGTATAGTAGCGGCCGTCATTGGCATACAGCCACACCGGCATCATGGTATAAGCTTCACCGTTTCGCCGCATCTTTTTCTGCTTACCCGCAGTCAGATCATAATAGCGGAACGAAACCAGATGGCAGGAGGCAATCGCATTGATCAGCAGGCCGATTGTTGTCAGAACCTGGCTGTTTTCCGTTCTGTCTTTGACATGATTCACCATCGGCAGCATTCCTCTTTCCCGGAATGACAGAAGATCCTTGAGCTTTTCATAAAAAGTCTTCTTATCTTCACTTGTCAAAGACGCAGAAGAACTGATGGCATCTACCAGAACAAATGCCTCTCCCAGCGAAAAGCGATGATCCAGATAATACGTATAGGCATTATGCTTATGTATGCGCACAAGCGGATATCCTGCTTTCTCCATAGCATGCAGCGTCCGGTAAACAGGCCGCCGCTCAGCACTGATGCCATGATCACTCAGATATGACTGCATCTGGGCCAGGGAAATCGGACTTCCGGCATCACTTTCTTCACGTAAGAACTGCAATAATAGCAACGCAATATACTCTCTGTCTCTCTGCTGCATAATTTCTCCTGTTTGCTTTATTGTACGCGAACACGTACAGCAACTCAAAAAAATTTCTGTATCATCATACCTGTCAAAAGAAAGAGGGGATGAACCATGACAAAAAAAGACCAATACAGGCTGATGATGACAGGACTGATGTTTGCCTTTGGCATGGCAGCGCAGTACCAGACCGTACCGGCATTACTGTTCTCTGCCGCTATGCTTGCCGTATCTCTTACAGGAATGAAGAAGGAAGAAATTGTGCCATCTATTGTGGGGATCATCATCATGGAAGGCTATCTGCTGCTGTGCGGACTCTTCTTCACAGAACCGGTGTTTATCCTGCTGACCATTGATGCTGTCCGCGTTTGTATGAAATATCTCTGGAATGAAGACAGCTGCCTGAAAACAGGGATTGTTTTCTGCGCTGTCTATGCTGTGATGAGAATCATTGCCATGGCAGTACTGGAGCCATCCTGCACTTCCATTCTTGACCTGCTTTTCATACCTGTGGCTGCCGGAACCGCAAAACAACTGTTTTTTGCAAAAAGGAGACATGGCAGAAGGAGGACAACCGGTGTAGAATACCAGTTATGACAAAATGGCTGGTGCAAAAACTGATTCCAGATTCCAATGACACAAAGAAAGAGAGTGTAAGGCTTGCTTATGGCACGCTTGGCAGCGTTGCAGGCATTGTATGCAATCTGTTCCTGTTTGCTCTCAAACTGACCATTGGCATGATGATGCATGCCATGGCCATCACTGCAGATGCCCTGAACAATCTTTCTGACTGCATTACCTGCATTGTCTCGCTGGCTGGCTATCACATGGCCGCAAGACCTGCTGACAAAGATCATCCTTTTGGACATGGCCGCATGGAATACGTGATTAGCTTCGGTGCCTCTATTCTGATCTGTCTTGTTGCTGTTGAACTGTTCAAAAGCAGTATTGCCAGTGTCTTTCATCCAGAGACAATCACATTTTCACTTCCGCTGTTTTTCATTCTGCTGGCATCGGTATTAGTCAAAGTATGGATGGCAGCTTTCTACAGATACCTTGGCAAAGCAACCGATAATACAATCCTGCTTGCCAGTTCCCAGGATTCCAGAAGCGATGTACTGACAACCAGTGTCACACTACTTTCTATTCTTCTGTCACTCATATGGAAGAATGCTCCTGTGGATGGCATCATGGGTGCACTTGTTTCCATCCTGATCCTGAAATCCGGCTTCTCGCTGGCAAAAGAGATCGTTGACAGGATTCTTGGCAGACCGGTGGATGCCCAGCTGACCAGCCGCATTGAAGCGATGATCCTCGCCCATCCGGAAGCTCTTGGCGTCCATGATCTGATCATTCATGACTATGGTCCGGGAAAGAAGATCGGATCTGCCCACGTGGAGCTGGAAAGCACTATGAGCTTTGTCGGTGCCCACCAGCTTGCGGATGCATGTGAGCAGGAAATCCGTGATCAGCTCCATGTGGATATGACTCTGCACACAGATCCGGTAGATACTGAAGATCCACAGCGGCAGCACTACCGCCAGGAAATTCTCGATCTGCTCAAAGAAATGAATGCCGGTATCACCATGCATGATTTCCGCATCGACCATGATGAAGAAAAAATTATCCTGATCTTTGATCTTCTGGTTCCGTTTGAATGCCCATTATCACAGCAGGAAATTACCAACAGAATCAACAGTGAACTTAAATGCGATCCTGCCAGCCTGGAAACGCGCATCACGTTTGACCATGCCTTTACCGAAGGAGAGCCATCATGAAAAACAAAGGAAGTTTCCTGCTGCTATTAACAGCATTCATCTGGGGCATGGCCTTTGTTGCCCAGAGTGCCGCTATGGACAATGTAGGTCCATGGACCTTCAACTGTGTGCGATCCATCATCGGCGGACTCACATTACTGGTACTGATGCCGTTTCTCCATAAGCTTGTTCCACCTGTTCATTCTTCAACGAAAGAACTGCTCAAAGGCGGCATTGCCTGCGGTCTGCTGCTTGGCACCAGTTCCATGCTGCAGCAGGTAGGTATTATGAGCACAGCGGTAGGCAAGGCTGGCTTTCTCACCGCCCTTTATGTTGTATTTGTACCGCTCTTTCTTGCTTTCGGAGGCAGACATATCCAAAAGCGCATCTGGTTCAGTGTTGTTCTTGCCGTAGGAGGCCTGTACTTCCTGTGCATGAACGGATCTTTCCGCCTGGCAAAAGGAGATATTCTATTGCTGCTATGTGCCTGCGGATTTGCCCTGCATATCATTACCGCTGACCACTTTACATCCCATACCGATGGCATCTGGCTGAGCTGTCTGCAGTTTTTTACAGCAGGACTGCTGTGCGCAGGACCAATGCTCTTCATTGAAAAACCATCACTTCATGATCTGCTCAATGCGGCAGTGCCAATCCTGTATGCCGGCATCCTGTCCAGCGGAGCAGGATATACCATGCAGATCATCGGGCAGAAAGACACCGAGCCAGCCATTGCTTCTCTGCTGATGTCGCTGGAATCTGTCTTTGCATGTATAGGAGGATTTCTGCTGCTGCACCAGGTATTGACCATCCGGGAAATCTTTGGCTGTATGCTGACCTTCAGTGCAGTCATTCTTGCTCAGCTGCCATTGGATAAAAAGAAGGAAACACTGCCGAAAACATCTGCCAGCCGGAATGATTCCTGATTCCAGATATATGTTTGAAAATGTTAAGCTTGTTTCACCAAATTGTGTAACTGCACCAGAACAGGTACAACAACTCCAGCTTTCCTGGTTATCATTCTCTGCATAAAGCTCTATCAGAACAGGACAACGACATCAGATGTTGAGATCAGCTATGATGCGATCAATCCCGTGGACTTTCAGCAGGCGGAGAATGTGATTCTTGCTCAGGGAACCTCACAGTATCCCCATGATGCACTGAGCTACCTTTTGCTGGTTGATAATGAAGGACAGATTGAGAAGATCTATTGTCTTGATGGGCAGTATGGTGCAATTGCATTCAATGATCAGACAGGTGAAGTGGTTGTGCTTGGGGAGAAAAATGTGCTGAGAATTGGGACGTCTGTGACGCAGGAACAGGATGCCAATCCACAGTTTCTTTCGCAGCAACGCAGTGACATCTATTTTAGCAGGAACCGTATCTATGTGAATTCGCAGCCAGTGAAGGATGAGAGGCTTGGCTTTACGCCGAAGCTAGGCTATGCAGGATTTGTGGATCTTTCTTCTCTTGGTACCGATCTGCATATGATGCCGGTTGGTGTAGTGATTATTTCGGGAAAATAGATGATTGTAACAATATGGCAGCAGGGGATTTGAAGTGATCTCCTTATCGGGTGCAAAAGCCTGACAGTTTAAGAGGTTATAGGATTAGCATAGACTAATTTCTTTCATATGAAAAAGACGCATTGTCATGATGCGTCTTTTCAAGGGTGTTACTGATTGTCAGCAGTTTCCTCTTTTTCCGTCTTTTCTTCGGTTTCTGCCTTTTCAGTTTCTGCTGTTTCGCTGTTTTCTTCTGTCCTGGCAGGTTCGGCAGGATCTTCTTTGCCTGCGTTGCTTCCGGCAGCTTTCAGCATCAGCTCAGTTACTTTACGGGTATAAGCAACCGGATCATCAACCGGCAGACCCTGGATTAACATTGCCTGATCATACAGCACACCGGCATAGTCTTTCAACTGTGCCTTATCATTCTTGTAGGCATCCTGCAGAACTTTGAAGATCGGATGATCAGGATTGATCTCCAGAATCTTTTCAGCCTTGATATGCTGGTTCATTGGATCCTGGGACATATACTTCTCCATCTCCAGGGAAACACCTTCATCGGAAACAATGATCACCGGATCATCCTTCAGACGGGAAGAAATACGCACTTCCTTGACCTTGCCATCCAGATCATCCTTGATGGCTGTAAGCATATCCTTGTTCTTCTCAGCCGTCTCCTCCTTGGCTTTCTTCTCTTCCTCTGTATCCAGGTCCAGATCACCCTTGGAGATATTCTGGAACGGCTTATCCGCATACGACTGCATGATACCAGAGAAGAACTCATCACGCTCGTCCAGGAAGTACAGAACTTCATAACCCTTGTCAATCACCTTGGCAAAGATCGGAGAACGCTTGATCTCTTCAATCGAACTGCCGCAGGCATAATAGATTGCCTTCTGTTCCTTCGGCATTCTGTCTGCATATTCCTTCAAAGTGACATACTTGTCTTCCTTGCTGGACTTGAACAGAATCAGATCCTGCAGTTTTTCTTTGTTTACGCCATAGTCGCGGTATACACCATACTTCAGATTCAGGCCGAAGTTGTCAAAGAACTTTTCATAACCGGCCCGGTCATTCTTGAGCATATCCTCCAGGGCATTGTGAACCTTGGTTTCAATTGACTTGGCAATGGCCTTGACCTGACGGTCCTGCTGCAGCATCTCTCTTGAGATGTTCAGATTCAGATCATCACTGTCGACAAGACCTCTGACAAACCGGTAATACTCCGGCACCAGTTCCTTGCACTTATCCAGGATAAACACACCCTTGGAATACAGCTGCAGGCCTGGTTCATAATCGGAGTAATAGAAGTTGTACGGTGTCTTGGAAGGAATGAACAGCAGGGCGGTGTAAGATACATTGCCTTCCACATGATAGTGGATGACTTTTTGCGGATCTTCCCAGTCACCAAACTTAGCCTTGTAGAATTCGTTGTATTCCTCCGGCTTGATCTCATTCTTGTTCTTCTTCCACAGCGGTACCATCGAGTTCAGTGTCTGCATCTCTGTGGTTGTGATTGTCTTGTCCTTATCTGTTGGATCCGGAATGCTCTTTTCACACTCCATCTCGATCGGATAGCGGACATAGTCACTGTACTTCTTCACCAGATCACGGATCTTGTACTCCTGCAGATAATCAGAATACTTCTCATCATCTGTATCATCCTTGAGATCCAGCGTAATTCTGGTGCCGGGTCCATCCTTTTCAATCTTGGAAATCACATAGCCGTCTTCACCGGAAGAACTCCAGGAATAAGCCTGATCACTGTGGACACTCTTTGTCTCTACCAGCACATGCTTGGCAACCATGAAGGCAGAATAGAAACCAACACCAAACTGGCCGATGATATTGGTATCCTCATCTGCTTTCTCCATTGCCTGACGGAACTCAGCGGAACCGGATCTGGCAATCGTGCCAAGATTCTTCTCCAGTTCCTCATCCGTCATACCGACGCCATTGTCTTCAATGACCAGCTGACGGGTATCCGGATGGCGCTCAATCGTAATCTTGAGATCCTTTGCATCATCCGGATGATCATGATCCGTCAATGATAAATAGTGGCGCTTATCCAGCGCATCACTGGCGTTGGAAATCAACTCACGCAGGAAGATTTCCTTATTGGTGTAAATGGAATTGATCATCAATTCCAACAGCCGCTTTGATTCTGCTTTAAACTGTCTTTTTGCCATAACCAACACCTCCGCTTAGCACTCTTGCTTTTAAACTGCTAATGTATATTAGCACTCCTATATGACGATTGCAAACGGTATCTGACAGTATGCAAACAGGCCTGTTCCATTTATAATGGCAAAGTAGATGAACAGATAATCAATTGCGGAGGTGTAGAAATGTCTAGCAAAGATCATAGACAGAATCATGACAGAAAGCAGGAAGAAAGCCTGCACAGGGTGAATCTCAATATGAGAAAGCTGCGGATCAAAGCAGGAATGACACAGCGTGAGCTTGGCGAGAAGATCGGCCTTGACCACCGCAGCATTTCTGCCTATGAAAACGGGTATTATGAACCCGGGGCATCGGTCATCATCAAGTACTGTGATGTCTTTCATATCACACCGGATGAACTGCTTGGCTATCACACACATGAAGAGGATGCCAGATATTTCCTGACACCGGATGAGATCAATATGGTGATGGCATTCCGGCGCCGGCCTGAATACGTACAGGCGTCCGTCAAGACACTGTGCCTGCATGGATACCGTTTTCTGAGTGAAGAGGAAGATATCCGCCAGGACATGGAATGGGTGGAAAACCGCAAAAGACAGATGAAGATTCAGAAGAATATGGAGAAGTGGGCACAGAATGTTAAGAAATCCGGTGAAAGTCAGAAAGGATGAATGGGCTGCTCAAGATAGAAAACAAGGCTTGTTTGTACTAAAATAATCCTATGAGAGAAATTGAAGCTGCGCAATTGGTTCCATTGATTTCTGATGCATGCGGCCATATGGCCGTCTATTATCAGCCGGATGTCTATCAGTCCCTCAAGGATGCCAGGAGTCAGGAAACCGGCATCTCAGCCCAGGTCATGGATATCCTGCTGGAAAATGCGGATGTGGCTGTCAGAGAACATCTGCCCATCTGTCAGGATACTGGCCTTGTGACTGCCTATGTCACACTTGGACAGGATATCCACATAGACGGTTCTCTTGTTGAAAACATCCAGAAAGGTGTTTCACAAGGATACACAAAGAATCATCTGCGTGCCTCTGCTGTGGATGACCCGCTGTTTGCGCGCCATAATACCGGTGACAATACACCTGCCATCATCTATACCACTGTTGTGGAAGGAGATACTTTCCAGATTGATCTGATGGCAAAGGGCTTTGGCTCAGAGAATATGTCAGCACTCAAGATGCTGAAACCTGCCGAAGGACTGGATGGTGTCAAGCAGTTTGTGCTGGATACGATCAAGGCAGCCGGTCCCAATGCCTGCCCGCCGATGGTTGTCGGTATCGGCATCGGCGGCACCTTTGACTACAGTGCATATCTTGCCAAGAAAGCACTGCTGCGTCCATTGTCGCAAAGCAATCCGGATCCACAATATGCAGATCTGGAAAAGCAACTGCTGCGTGAAGCTAACAAACTTAATATCGGCCCCATGGGCCTGCATGGACACACTACTGTACTGAAAGTACAGGCAGAGTATTATCCAACCCATATTGCCGGCCTGCCATGTGCAGTCAATATCTGCTGCCATGCCTGCCGCCATGAAAGGATCGTGCTGTGATGAAAGAAATTCATCTGCCGCTGACGGAAGAAGAAATTGCCAGCCTGCATGCCGGTGATGGCGTATTATTGTCAGGCGTCATTTATACAGCCAGAGATGCTGCCCATAAGCGGATGGCCCAGTTAATCAAAGAGGGTAAGCCGCTGCCATTTGATCTCAATGGCAGTGTCATTTACTACGTTGATCCAACACCCGGTGATGACCGCCATCTGATTGGCTCAGCCGGTCCGACAACTTCTTCCCGCATGGATGTTTACACACCCAAACTGCTGGACCTTGGCCTGAAGGCAACGATTGGCAAAGGACGCCGTTGTGAAGCTGTCAAAGAAGCCATTGTCCGCAACAAAGCCATCTATTTCATCGCGGTCGGGGGAGCAGGTGCTTTGATGTCACACTGCATCACATCGTGTGAAACCATCGCCTTTGACGATCTTCTTTCTGAAGCAGTCAGAAAGCTGACTGTGAAAGATCTGCCGTGTTTTGTCGGCATCGATGCCAGCGGAAATGATATTTATGATACGAAAGGAAGCCAGTTATGAGCGATCTTTATGAAGAATCTTTGCAAATGCATGCACGCTATCATGGCAAGCTGAAAGTGGAGCCAAAGGTTCCCTGTCAGGATGCCCATGATCTTTCTATTGCCTACACGCCAGGTGTTGCCCAGCCATGCCTGGAAATCCAGAAAAACCCTGAAAACAGCTATAAGTATACCGACCGCGGCAATACGGTAGCAGTTGTTTCAGATGGCACGGCCGTACTTGGCTTAGGTGATATCGGTGCCCAGGCCGCATTGCCGGTTATGGAAGGCAAGGCGCTCCTGATGAAGCGGTTTGCCGGCATTGACGGCTGGCCGATCTGTCTGAACACCAAGGATCCTCAGGAAATCATCAACATCGTCAAAGCACTGGAACCAAGCTTTGGTGCCATCTGCCTGGAAGATATCTCGGCACCGCGCTGTGTGACCATTGAGCGCACACTGATCGAGCAGATGCATATCCCGGTCTTCCATGATGACCAGCATGGCACTGCCATTGTGGTTCTTGCGGCATTGATCAATGCACTCAAGCTGCGCCATGAAAAACCGGAGAACATGAAGGTGGTCATCAGCGGCACCGGTGCTGCCGGATCCAGTATCATCCGGATGCTGTACCATTATGGCTTCCATCACATCTATGCCTTTGATATCAACGGCTGCCTGCGTCCTTCACACCGTGAAGAATATGACGGCCTGCGACAGGAACTGCTGCAGTATGTCAACCTCGATGGACGTGATTATCAAAGCCTTGCGGAAGGACTGAAAGATGCGGATATCTTCATTGGTGTTTCTGCACCGCGCCTTGTGACCAAAGAAATGGTCGCGTCCATGCATGAAAAGAATATTGTCTTCCCGATGGCCAATCCGGAACCGGAAATCACATATCAGGAAGCCAAGGATGCCGGGGCATGGATCGTGGGTACAGGCAGAAGCGACAATCCTAATCAGGTGAACAATCTGCTTGCTTTCCCGGGTCTGTTCCGCGGTGCCCTGGATGCCCATGCGACCAGAATCACGGAAGACATGAAGATTGCAGCATCCATGGCCATTGCCTCATTGATTGATGAGAAGGATCTCAGTACAGATCACATTATTGCATCGCCGTTTGATGAGAGGGTTGTACCGGCAGTTGCCAAGGCAGTTGCCAATGAAGCCGTTCGGTCTGGCTTTGTACGTTCATAAATACGCATAACAGGGGTGGGGAAATATATGACACAAGCACAGGACAGCAGCTATCGAAGTTGGCTGACATCAATCCGAATATCCGGACGGCTGTATCTGCATGAAAAAGCGGAAGTACAGCGCATTGAAAAAGAACATCCGGATTTTAAGAATATGCCGTTTTCACCTGATCTGATCAAGATCGGTGTCGCTGATGATACCGGCTATGGAGAGCTGGAACTGTATCAGTATCTGCTGGAAGACATTGCAAGAATCGAGAAGGTCTTTGAAGCCGTGGAGAATCTGTGCGGGACATCTGCCAGGCAGATTCTGTGGCATCACTTTATTGAACTGGATACACAGGAAGATCTCGCCAGCCGTCTGCACATTTCCAGAAGGCAGCTGCAATATGCAATGGATAAGTGGATGAAGAAGGTATATGACGATGGACAGTGAGTGCACAGATCAGTATACATTTGCGTATTTTAAAAAAGCATGTCATGGTTACTTCAATGATCTTGGCAGACTGCAGCAGCTGCAGCTGCACCGCAGGCAGCTGATTCACAATGCCGAGGGGGTACATTCTGTTGATCTTACCAAGGTCATGGGAAAGGACAATCACCAGCCATCGTCTGATCCGCGGTTGGAAATCATGCATCAGAAAGACCTGACAGAACAGGAAATTCAGCAGGTATTGGGCAGGATCCAGTACATTATTACGGTACTGGAGAATATACCTGATCCTGGCTGCCGGGCTCTTCTGTGGCGCGCGTATGTCCAGCGTAAACCAGTCAATCTGTTGGCATCCCATCTTTCTCTGTCAACGGATTATGTCCTGAAACTGCTGAAAGAAGAAGTCAGAGCGAGCCTGAAAAAGATGCAGAACCATGATGCTCTGCAGCAGCGCAATGCTGTTGTTTCCACATGCGAAAATGAAAAACCAGAAGAAAACAGCCTGTGACATTTCACAGGCTTTTTTCTGGCTGCTTCTGATAGGTACGTATGACAAACTGGCCGGTAAGAGGAAATGAGCCTGCCTGTGCCAGTTTTTCTTTTCCTTTGATCCCGGTTTTATAAGCATAGGGCGTCATGGCAAACAAGGCATGCATCAGATCTGCGGCAACACAAAATGTGTCTGTAATGACCTTTTGATCCGTCAGTACCAGGGAGGTATCCAGCAGCTTGATGACATTGCGGTAGGGCTTTTCATAGAGAATCTGCTTCATCTCAATCAGATGATCAGGCCCTGGTGTAACAAAGACAAAATGCCCGCCTGGCACAAGCAGTCTTTCGATTTCATCTTTTGCAAAAGGGGCAAAGCAGGTCAGAATCAGATTGGCACATGCATCAGGAAAGGGCAGATCAAAGATGGATGCCAGCACATACTGTGTGGATGAATCATGTCTGGCAGCGTGCTTCAAAGCATCCTTGGACAGATCAATGCCATATTTCTGATTTGCAGGAATCTTCTGTGTGTAATAGCCTTCCCCACAGGCAAGATCCAGAAATGTATCCGGATGATATGCTTCGATTTCTTTGACAAGTGCATCCCGCAGAAAGCCATAGGCCCCGCTGGCAAGGAATGCACTTCTGGCCTGAATCATTTCCTTATTGTCGCCATGGGCTTTCTTCTGCGAAAGAAACAGGTTCAGATAACCGCTGGAGGCATAGTCAAAGCAATGGCCGTTTGGACAGGCGGCCTGATGGTCCTGATGAGATAAAGGCTGATGACAGATCGGACATAATATTTGCATGGCTCTATTGTAACAAAATCAGCAGTACGCTGACAGAAAGAATATTGACTGGGAGTCAGTCATATGCTATATAACATCCAGGAGGTATCCATGAAAGACAGTAAGAACACAGAAGAGAGAAAACAGGAATTCGTGGATGCGGCGGAGAAGCTGTTCAAGGAGAACGGCATCATGGACACGACAGTGAATAACATCGTGAAGGAACTTGATGTTGCCAAGGGACTGTTCTATTACTACTTCAAGTCAAAGGATGATGTGATTGATGCCATCAGCCAGAAATACAATGATGCATTCAATCAGTCAATGATGAAGGATATGAGCAGCACCGACTGGAAGCAGCAGGTGGATCAGTTCATAGACAACTGCATTCAGTCTTTTGCGGATATGGACGCAAAGCTGAAAGGTAAGCGGGATGATGTGGATCTGTCTGCGCTGAGCAGCCGCAGTGTGCATGAGGCAAAGCAGGCCAGTTCCAGGGCGTTAAGAAAGCTGTTGGAAGAGGGAAACCGTATCAAGAAAACAGCCATCTGTGACGCAGATTATTATGCAGATCTGATTACCGGCGGGATTGCCTACATGGTATCCAAGGGTGACAGAGATGCTGAGAAGATCAAAGAGATTGTATGGGATCTGATCAACAGATCCGGAAAGGATGAAAACAATGAGTGATTTTGACAAGCAGTTTAATGATTTCGCAGATATGGTCGCAAAGTATGTCAACGTTGGCGTACAGAAAGTAAAGGATGTGGCAGACTTCCAGACAAAGAAGATGAAGCTGCAGTCTGAAATCGGTCAGAACCAGCGCGATATTACCAAGGCATATACAAAGCTTGGCCAGGCATACTATGAGGCAAAGGAAAACAATGCCCAGATGTCCGATGTGGAAGATGTCATGGAATTGATCCGCTCGAAGAAGAAGCTTGTGGATATGCTGCAGGAAAAGCTGGATGCCATGAAAGACAGCGAAGAAGAATAACAGATACAAAAAAAGACACTGGCATGATTATTCATCATGCTGGTGTCTTTCATGATAGGAGTAAATGCATCCACAGTAATCCTGGTGATACAGGTTAAACTCTGAAACAATTTCATCCCGGCGGACCTGTCCGCCTTTTTTCTTGAAATCTGATACAAAGTAGTGGATATCCGGATAGTCTTTCGCCAGTTCAAGACCAATCTGATTCAATACCTGGCTGTCTTTCTGGCGGGAGATTGTCATCACTGTCGTAAACCAGCCAAAGCCATGCGCATGGGCATACGCAAAGCCCTCTTTCATTCGTGCCCGATAGCAGCCAAAACACCGCTTCCATCCTTCCGGATCATCCGCCCGTGCACTGAGCACTTCTCTTGTATACGCGGCATTGTCATACGGCGGTACAACAACTTTGACATCATCCATACCTAATAATGGCAGCAGCCGTTCCAGCTCCTGTTCACGCCGCTGATATTCACTGGCAGGGTAGATGTTGGAATTGTTGTAGAGAATCGTGATGTCAAAATAATCATGCAGAAATTCCAGCGGCCATCCTGCACACGGCCCGCAGCAGGCATGCATCAGCAGCTTTGGCTTTGTGCCGGATGCCTTTACCTGCTTCAATTCATCCAGTGATTTCAGATACCAGTTGGTGCGCTGAGATGATTTCCGGCTGGCCAGATAGGTACGATATTCTTCCTTTTCAGACTCATTCATGGGTTAAGAACATGCAGTCTCCAAACGAGAAGAAGCGGTACTTCTCATCTACGGCATGCTTGTAAGCCTTCATGACAAGATCATAGCCAGCCAGTGCACAGATCATCATGATCAATGTGCTCTTGGGAAGATGAAAGTTTGTTAACATGCCATCGATTGTATGGTACTGATAGCCCGGATAGATAAACAGACGCGTCTCCATCGTGCACTCATGGAAACTGCCATACTTGTTCCAGACAGATTCCAGCGTACGGACAGAAGTTGTGCCAATGGCAATGATTCTTCTGCCCTCAGCCTTGGCCTGATTCAGGATGTCCGCTGCTTCTTTGGACATATAGCATACCTCGGCATGCATCTGATGTTCCTTGACATTCTCTGTATCCATTGGGCGGAATGTACCAAGACCCACATGGAGCGTCACATCTACGACTGTGACACCTTTCTCACGCAGCTTTGCAAAGATTTCCGGCGTGAAGTGCAGGCCTGCAGTCGGGGCAGCCGCACTGCCTTCCACTTTGGAATATACCGTCTGATAACGCTCCGGATCATTCAGCTTTTCATGAATATACGGCGGCAGGGGAACCTCACCAAGCTGATCCAGAATCTCATTGAAGATGCCATCATAGATCATCTTGAACTTGCGCAGGCCCTTGTCTTCCACTTCCACACACTTTGCCTTCAGTCTGCCATCATGGAAGGAAACAACCGTACCAAGCTTGATGACATGGGCATTGCCAACCAGACACTCCCACACATCATCTTCCATCTGCCTTAACAGCAGCAGTTCCACATGGGCACCCGTGCCTTCCTTAGTACCATACAGACGGGCAGGAATGACACGCGTGTTATTGCGCACCAGCACATCTCCCTTATGGAAATATGACACGATATCATAGAAATGCTTGTCTTCCAGTTCACCGCTGTTCATATGCACAACCATCATGCGGCTGCCTGTGCGATCCTTTAACGGTGTCTGGGCAATCAGCTCCTTAGGCAGATCATAATCAAAATCACTTGTTTTCAGATTGTTGATATCCATTGTTAAAACCCTCTTTCATCAAACTTCATACTGGCCAGTGTCTGCCGCTTGAAATCATCATAGCGGTCTTCTTTGATCGCCTGGCGTACCTCTTCCATCAGTTTCAGCAGGAAGCGCGTGTTATGGATCGACAGCAGGCGGGTGCCGAAGCCTTCCTTCGCCCGGGTCAGATGATGCAGATATGCACGGGAATAATTCCGGCATGTATAGCAGTCACACTGGGGGTCCAGCGGTCCAAAATCATCACGGTACTGCGGCCGGCTGATATTGATGCGGCCCTCACTTGTCATCAAAGTGCCATGGCGGGCAATACGGGTCGGCAGCACACAGTCACACATATCAATGTTCAGGGAAACAGCTTCCAGCAGATCATTGACGGCACCAACCCCCATCAGATAGCGCGGCTTGTCAAAGGGAAGCTTCTCCTGGGACCATTTCACCATCCGGTACATTGTCGGCTTATCTTCACCAACGGAAGTGCCGCCGATGGCATAGCCGTCAAAGTCCATCTCCACAAGCTTTTCGGCACAATAGTCTCGCAGATCTTCATAGTCACCGCCCTGCACAATGCCAAACAAAGCCTGCTCATCAGGACGCTGGTTGGCATCCTTGCCGCGCTTGGCCCAGCGCAGAGTCCGCTCCATTGATTTCTTTGCATAGTCATACGTGGCAGGATAGGGGATGCACTCATCAAAAGACATCATGATATCCGCTCCGATGCAGTTCTGGATATGAATAGACTTCTCTGGCGACAGAAACAGCTTGTCGCCATTGCGGGGATTGCGGAAGGAGACGCCTTCCTCCTCAATTTTGCGCAGCTTTGCAAGAGAGAATACCTGAAAGCCGCCGGAGTCTGTTAACATCGGGCCATGATAGTTCATGAACTTCTGCACACCGCCTGCTTTTACAAGGATATCCTCGCCTGGCTGCAGCCACAGATGATACGTATTGGCCAGCACAACACCGGCTCCCATATCATACAATTCTTCCGGAGAGATGAATTTTACCGTTGCCTGCGTGCCTACCGGCATGAACATCGGTGTTTCCACATCCCCATGCGGTGTATGAAGAATACCGGTGCGGGCCCCTGACTGCCGGCATATATGTGTAATCTCAAATTCAACTGGTCTCATAATTCCTCATTTCTGCCTGTCTAGTATAGCAGATACATCAGAAAAATCAGTGCATGGGAGTGCACAGCACGGTGTATAATCAGGGAAGTATGAAGTCGCAGTATATTAAAATCAGAAACGTTCCAGATGAAGTACGCCGCAATGCGGCATCAATCCGGGTCAAGCCATGGTGGCTGCTGTTTATCTGTCTTGTCATTGGCATTGCATTGCTGATATGGAAGCCATACATGTTTGGCATTGCGCTGCCGATGGTCATTCTGACCGTATTTGCACTGACCGTCATGCCGGATCGGATTCTTGTGCAATTCGGCAGTCAGTATATGCTGATGTACAACCGCAGCGACCGCAGTGAATGCACGATGATTTACTATGATGAAATCGTCTCCTGGCACTATGAGTATCACCGCTCCTGTGATCAGGTGATTGTGGAACTGGTTGATGGCAGCAGTGAGAGTGTTGAAATGTATTCCCGGATGCGGATCCGCAACATGATGAATCTGTATGCACCGGGCAAGGAGATGAAGCGGTCATCAGGAAGGAGAAAAGCATGAAGAAAGAGATGGCAGCAGTGGATCCCGAGGCAATGGAAGCCTGCCGGAAGCAGATGCTGAAAGAGAAAGAATATGATGAACTGTCCATGATCTTTGAGATGTTTTCAGACAGTACGCGTTTGAAGATCATGAGTGTCCTGTTTACAAAGGAACTGTGTGTTTCCGATCTTTCAGCACTTCTGGAAATGAGCCAGAGTGCTGTGTCCCATCAGCTTGGATCCCTCAAGAAGACAAAACTTGTTACTTCCCGCAAAGCCGGCAAGAATGTGTATTACCGCATGGCAGATGAACACATCCAGAATATTTACAAGATGGCACTGGATCATATCCGCGAATGAAGATCGCTGCAATTGACTTTGAAACAGCCAACCAGGCAAGTGCATCGGTATGTTCGGTTGGCATCTCCACCATGGAAGATGGTGCCTGCGAAGAAAGCTACTATACATTGATTCATCCGGAAAGCAATGTCTCTTACTTTTCAAAATGGAATGTCAGAATCCATGGCATTCATCCCCAGGATGTCAAAGATGCCCCGACGTTTGATGTGATTTATCCGGATCTGATGAAGCAGCTCGATGGTGCACTGGTCACTGCCCACAATGCCCGCTTCGATATGAAATGCCTCAAGGACACATGTCTCAATACCGGCAAACCCATTCCCGTGCTTTCTTATTTTGATACGGTTGAACTCAGCCGCCATGTCTTTCCACAGCTGCCGCATCATGGCCTTGGCGACATGTGTGACTATCTTCATATCGAACTCAATCACCACAATGCATTATCTGACAGCTACGGCTGCCTGATGATTGTCGCCTCAGTCATGAATATGACCGGTATCTTTGACATTGAAGAACTGCTCAGGGTCTGCCATACAAGAATCTATGAACTCTAAGAAAAAAGATGCATCGTATCTGGCAGTTTACCAGGATCTGCGAGACAAGATCATCAATGGTGCCTATCCATTGCATCGTTTTCTGCCATCCAAAAGAACCTGTGCCAGCCAGTATGGTGTCTCTTTGATTACGATCGAGCATGCCATGCGGCTGCTGGATGAAGAAGGCTATATCACAGCCAGACAAAGACGCGGCTATGAAGTGGTTTATCAATCCGGAGACCTGTTTGCCACACCCAGAACGATCACAGAACCTGTACTGGAGAGAAAGCGGGCAGACTATACAAAGCTGTTTCCGTATCCCCAGCTTGCCTCCACGATGCGCCATGTGCTCAGTGAATATCAGGAAGAAATCATGGAGCGCAGTGAAGGCTGCGGCTGCCTGGTACTGCGCCAGGCCATTGCGGCTTACCTGTCCCGCAGCCGTGATATGCATGCAGCACCTGATCAGATCATCATTGCCGCCGGCAGTGAATCTGCCTATTCGCTGATCGTTCAGATGCTTTCCAGAAACGATATCTATGGCATCGAGGATCCCAGCTATGCCAGAATCAGACGTATTTATGAAAATGAAGGCGTACAGATAGACAGACTGCAAATGGGCCCCAATGGCATCAAGTCCAGTGAACTGCAGCGCACCCATGCCCGCATCCTGCATGTCACGCCGGTTTCTTCCTATCCAACTGGTGTCAGTGCCGATGCCGGCAAACGCCAGGAATATCTGCAATGGGCTCGTCAGCGTCACGGCATTCTGATCGAAGATGATTATGCCAGTGAATTCGGCGCATCTTCTCCCATCCAGAAAACACTGTTTGCCCTGGAACCAGAAAGAAGCGTGATCTATCTCAACAGCTTTACGCGTACCATCGCACCATCTTTCAGGATTTCATATATGATTCTGCCCGCGGAAAGAAAAGAGCAGCTGCTTGCAGAGATTGCAGATCTGTCCTGCAATGTCTCTACCTTTGACCAGCTTACCGTTGCCGAACTGCTGAATAATGGCAGTTTTGAACGTCATCTGAACAGAGTAAAACGCCAGCAGAGAATGCACAAACAATTGAAAAGTTTTCAAAAATAATGAATGTGTTTACACCGTGAAAGAAATTAGTATAATTAACATATATGTGAGGTAGCAGTAATGGCAGATTATGAAAATAATGCTTTCTTCTGGCAGAAAGTAGATACACTCTTTTTGTCAGGAAAATTAGCATTGACAAAGAAAAAAGGGGAAGCACATGATACTTTCCGCAATCTTGTTTATCCAACAGACTATGGACATCTGGGGGATACGAAAAGTACAACTGAGGAAGGTGTCTCCGTCTATGCCGGCAGCGGTGACCGCAGCCAGATCACAGCGCTTGTAGTCGCTGCTGACATTCTGACCAAGGAACTGGATGTCAAGATGCTGATTGGATGCACGGAAGAGGAAGTCATGGCCGTGCTCCGCTTCCTGAACCAGACCGATTTCCAGAAGACAGTTCTGATTCGCCGGTCCAATGTGATTCCTTCCTGGGGCATCTCAGATAATTAAGCAGAGCAGATAACAGGCTGTGAAGAACAATATTCCTTCACAGCTTTTTTTGTGGCATCATAATTACCCATGCCAGAGAATCTGATGGGGATGGATGGCAGAGCGATATGGTTCTTGAACCAGAGAAACACGGCTAAGGGCACAATCATCTGAATCAGAATCATGACCGGTGTATACAGCGGCCTGCAGATCTTCCCCATTGGCTGATATGGAACTTCTAAGAAAAAAGTAACTGCATAACACAAAAGGATAATTATATAGGAAGCATTATTAATATAGAAGCCTTCTTTTTAAATATTAATAATTTACAATTTAGCCAATAGGATAGAAAGGAATCATCATCAGGAAGATTGCAATTGATCAAACAGGAATATATATGATCTGATCATTTTATTTGACCTGAAATTCTTTTTATCAGAAGGAGGAAGAAATGATTCTTAAAAAGGTAATTCCAAGTCTGCTTGCCTTAGCAATGATCTTTTCTCTATGCACCACAAAGATTGAAGCGAAAGAACTGCCACAACAGGATACTCCCATCACAGAAGTTGAAGAATCCGAAGTGGCAATGAGTGCAGTAGTTGCCACTGCACTGATCTGGGTTCTTACATACTATCCACAAATATATCATGTCGTTGTTCATTACGTTAATAGAGCTGCCTGTGTACCTGGCGTATCGCCAATAAAACTGGCGAATGCGATTTACCGATATGCCAAAACTGGTGTCTGGAGCCTCTGATGGTAGAACAGATTTTGAATTTTATCAGCTTTTTCATCATCTTTAAAGCAGACGAAAATCTTTCAGAAGGGAAAAAGAAAAAGGCCATGCTTTTGATCATATTATTCGTTGTTTTTTTTCTTGCTGTGATAGGATTATTCTGGTCGCTTGATACACTGAATCTTCAGGAATTTTAACTTAGGCTAAGGATTGAAAATGTTATCCTGCACATGTATTTTGACAGGCGAAAAGAAAATGACTGCGGCAAGATCCACAGTCATATCTCATCAACTTATTTGATTGGCGCACCGACAAAGTCCCGGCAGAAATCATCTTTTGTATGATGGATGATCCACTTCACAGCATCTCTTTCTGCCTTCTCATATAGATCCAGAAAAGATTCTGTATGACTTTCTGCAGGTGCATAGACAGGATGCCAGACTTCATGTGCTTCATTCAGTGCGGTTGGCTTCTTATCATCAGAAAGCATCATGCCGCTGACCATCTTTGGCGCCTTGATCAAAGATTCCACATAGGATGCCAGATGATACTTGAACTTTGACGGCTTGAGATAGCGGGTCATCCGGTGCACATCACGGATATCATCCATCAGCTGCTTCACAGTCAGATCAATGCCAAATACATTCTTGATCATGGCCTGATACATCAGGGCAAGTTTTTCTGTATCTTCCGCTGAAAGCTGAAGATACTTGTAAACATCATAGTCTTTCCAGCTTCTGCCTCGCTGTCCCAGAATATAGACATCAAATTCACCTTCAATGCGGAAATGTATTTCACTCTCGGTACGGCCTGTACGCACACTTTCATGATGCGCATAGGCATTGATCAAAGGATGTTCATTCTGATCCAGCGCATAATGGCAGAGATACCCATCAAAGTAGGACCGCAGGGCAGGATCCCGGTGGGCATAGTCTTCCAGGAAAGCTAGTACTTCCCGGATCTTTTCCTCATGCATGCGGCTGCCAATTGGAGCAAGCGTGCCGGGAAGGATCGAAAAGTGTGAAAAGAACAGCATATCCGGTCCCTGGGATCCCATATAAAACATGGGCAGATCCGTAATTTCCTTCTGCTGTGCTTCCGGCAGGAAACGATATACATCTTTGGCAAATTCTACATGCGTTGTTGCTGCTGGCATGATTCAAACCTTCCTTCAGTTATTTTGTCTTTTCAGCGATATCCTTGATCTTTGCGGCAAGACCATGCACCTTGGCAAGAGGCAGGGAACAGATCGCAATCCGGATGCCATGATTGACACTGACCGTATAAATATGATTGTCCATCAGTGCCTGGTGCAGACGATTGCGATACGCATTGTCAGGAATACGCAGAGTCACAAAGAATCCTTCATCATATGGATAGCAGTCCAGTGCTGCATCCTTAGCCTCCTTGATAAACAGGGAAGAACGCTGCCGCATCAGATCAATATACTTCTGCTTTTCTTTCAGGAATGCTTCCCGGTTCTCCGTCACTGTCCAGACAAAGTTTGCCATGGCCGCATTTGGAATATTGGACCAGGTTGCACGTGCCTTCTTTTCCATGATGATCTCCGCATCCCGGACATCCTCTTTCTTTTTGGCAAGCACAATGGCAGCACCGCAGCGCAGACCATAGGAGGTCAATGTCTTGGAGCAGGAGAAGCAGATTTCCACCATGACATTGTCAGACAGATCATTGAAATAGGACATATAATGTCTGGCTTCTTCCATGGAACGGTAGGAATAGTCAATGTAGGCAATATCATTGATCAGAATGATATCGCAGTCTTTGGAAGCTTCGTTCAGATAGCTGACAAGATCCTTCCATTCCTGTTCTTTCAGACAATAGCCGGTCGGATTCTGGCAGGGATCATTGAGCACAATCACAACTCTGTCCTGCTTTGCCTTGACTGTGCTGACACATTCCTTCAGGCTTTCCAGATTGAAGCTGTCACCATCAAAATTCTTGTATGTGATGTAATTCAGATTGTTTTCATGTGCCATCAATGCATAAGAACCCCAGGCAATCTCTGGCAGAATGACCGTTTCACCCTCATCCAGGAAGGTTGTAAAGCCAATGGAAACAGCACCAGATCCACCCGGTGTGGCAATCACGGTATGGGCAAGATCGAGCTTCTGGCCATACGTCACCCACTGATACACCTGATCCCGGTAATCCGGATTGCCAGTAAAGCTTGCTGCATAAGAAGCCTTGACGCGGTGGTCAATTGCATCATAGTGGTTGAAGACAGTATCGTAAGCAACCAGATGATTGTCTTCATCATACAGAGAACCAATGGTCGCATTCACAACGGCATCACCATTGACCGCAGCATCTTTCTTCGCTTTGGCAATCACGGCAAAGACCGTATCGACAATCGGGGTTAAATCAGCACTTTTTCTGACAAATGACATATTCAGTCCTCCTTAAACAGATATGTTCCCACCCGGACCATATTTGATCCACAGGCGAGTGCTATTTCATAATCACTGCTCATACCCATGGAAAGGGTATGAATCTGGCTGGCACCATACAGACTCTGCAGATGCACATACAAAGCATGTGTTTTCATAAACACATCCCGGATTCGTTCTGTATCATTCGTATGCGGTCCCATAGCCATGATGCCGCACACATTCAGATGCGCAAACTGCATGCATGATCTGACAAAGGCATCCGCATCAGCCGGATCATGACCAGACTTGTTCTCATCTTCATCTGCCATGTGAAACTCACACAGCACATCCATCGTCTTGTTCAGCTTTGCACACTGTTTGTCAATTTCCTTTGCCAGTTCCAGAGAATCCAGAGACTGGATGCAGGAAACATACGGAACGATACTTTTGACTTTGTTGCGCTGCAGATGACCGATAAACTGCCACTGGATATCGGCAGGCAGGTCAATCTTGCCAAGCAGCTCCTGGGCGTGGTTTTCACCAAAGATCCGCTCACCAGCATCGTAATAGGACATAATTTCTTCTTTGGAGCGTTTCTTACTCACCACACACAGCCGTGCCTGTTCACCACAGGCTTTCTTCACTTTTTCATAATGTGCCTGAATCATACGGCTATTATACTCCTGCAGATGAGCACCTGTTCAGCGCAAGCGCAAAAATACATCAGGCGATGAATGACATCGGTGATTTCTGTGCCTTGATAAAATGATGGCGGGAAAGATAGGGAATCAGCAGATTCACAAGCAGGACAATGGCCAGTACCTGGAAAGGATACAATACGGCATTCTTGAACAGACTCTTGCCGGCATAGTACAGATATGCCTTACTGCCGCCGGTCAGAACATATGTCCAGTAGGATCCCAGCATGACATTGATGCCAAAGGAAGAAACCGCTTTGGCAATGGCAATCTTGAGCACGGACTGTTTCTGATCATACATGCATACTGCATAGCACAGAATGCCAAGTGCTGCGGTCAGGGTATAGCCGGCAAAGAAGCCATAGCCATCTGGAAACAGCATATAGGACATGATGTCCTCCACTACCGCAAAGACAATGCCTGCTGTTGGTCCCAGCACCATGCCGCAGATCGCATTGATCAGAAAGTCAAACGAGAAATACAGGTTGACGCCGACCGGAATGGAAAAGCGGGAAACAACAATGCGCAGGGCAAGAAAGATGGCCATGACAGCCAGCCAGCGCACCGATTTCAGCTTTTCTGCAGATGACTTCCACATTTCTTTTTTCATATAAAAAACCTCCTTTCACCAACCCGTGAAGGAGGTCATATTCACGTTTTGGGAATCATACAGCTCACCGCAAGAATTTGGTTCTTTTCGTCCATGTACTTCCCGGTACACAGCACTTGACGCGGACTGTTGACGGGCATACTGTAACGCATACACAATGATCAGGCAAGAAAAAAGCAATGTGATACCATGGACACGAAAGGAGAAGAATCATGGCAGTATATGATGAAAACTGGGTAATGGAAAGAAAAAGCAGGCACCATGGCCTGCAGCCGCTGCGCAATGCCCTGCATGAAACAGGTGATGTCCAGAACCGGATCCGGTGTATTCATGTGGCCGGCACCAATGGCAAGGGTTCCACCTGTGCCTTTCTGCAGGAAATCCTGATGGCAAATGGAATCAAAACAGGCATGTTTACTTCTCCCCATCTTGTCTGCCACAATGACCGCATCCGCATCAACAGCACATGGATTCCCCATGATGCCTTTGTCAATCTGCTGAACAGTCTGCTGCCAGTCATATTGAAATATGATCTTGGCATGTTTGAAATTGATTTTCTGATTGCCATGCACTGGTTTGCAACAGAAGGCGTCGATATTGCCATCATTGAAGCCGGCATCGGCGGCCGGGATGACAGCACGAATGTGATCCCGGTGCCCTCACTTGCCATCATCACAACCATCAGCTATGATCACATGCAGATCCTGGGATCCAGGCTGTCACAGATTGCCTTTGCCAAAGCCGGCATTCTCAAGCCATACGGCCATGGTTTATGCGGCACACACGATCCTCATGCCAGATCCGTCATATCCTCATGGGCATACCGGCAGCACTGTGCTTTGACATATGCAGGACCATGGTATGACCGGGGCCCACAGGCATTTTCCTTAGATCATGACATATACCATCTGTCTATGCCTGCCCACTACCAGAAAGCCAATGCCGCACTGGCATTACAGGCAGCTTTTCTGCTTGGCATCAATATCCATACACCCGCCATTCATCAGGCCATTGAACAGACCAGATGGCCGGGACGCTTTGAAATGATTTGCAAACATCCATGTGTCATTGTAGATGGGGCACATAACAAAGAAGGTATGGAAGCTTTGTGCAGGACGCTTGCGGAAATGCCCGGACACAAGACGGCTGTATTCAGTGCTTTGCGGGATAAGCCGGGACACGAAATGGCATTGATGCTGAAAAAGGTATGCGATGAAGTCATCATCACATCATTTCAGGATGCCAGAGCAGATTCCCTGCAGGATCTTTGTATACCAGGCGCTATCCTGATCGCGGATCCTGTTAAAGCAATTGCATATGCCAAAGAACAAAGAAAAGACAATGGCTTTGTGATCGCAGCAGGATCCCTGCACTTTATTTCATTTGTCAGAAACATGCTTCATCCTGTGCCTTAAAGCAGAAAACAGTGCATTTCCAGCAGTATTGGATATCATAGAACAGCAAAGCAATGCAGAAAGGAACTATCAAAATGCAGTATACATTGACAGCATTGATCGAACAAAAGCGGGATCTTCCAGCTCTGGCCAATGCTGGTGCCACCGAAATTCTGATTCCGCTGTCCGGATACAGTTTTACATCTGCCCACAAAATGAATCTTCAGGATGCGCTTGATCTGGCCGCATCGGCACATGCCTTTGGCATGCAGGCAGCACTTCTTGTCAACAAGATCTTTGCCCAGGAAGAAGTGAATATGCTGGATGATCTGTTTGCATATCTCAGTCAGGACATCACACATCTTTACTTTGCAGATCTCGCCGTGCTGGAAACCGCCAGGGCTCACCATATGGAAAACAGGCTCATCTATGATCCGGATACCCTGTTGACAAGCGCTGAAGATATTGCCTTCTGGTACAGCTGCCACCTGGCCGGGGCTGTTGTATCTCCACTGCTGACAATCGAAGAAACAATCGATGCCGCAAAGACAAATCCGGATGCCATCCTGTTCATCCATGGACATCCTGTGCTTTCCCGCTCACGGCGGCCATTGCTTTCTTCCTGGAAACAGGCATTCTCCTGTATGAAAGAATTAAAAGAACGGAATGATCTTTTTCTGCAGGAAGCCAAACGGAAGGGAAAAATGCCTGTGTTTGAGGATGAAAACGGCACGATCATCTATAGTGATGACAGGCTGGAATCCTGGCTGGAGATGAACCGGTTCATGCAGGCCGGCATATGCCGCTATCTGCTTTCGGGTCTGTATGAAGACCGTCTGGCCTATTTTGAAAGTATCAAAGGATACAGCCGCATTCTGCACGGAGAAGATGCAGAAACTGTGCGCAATGAAGTGATGACAGGAACAGGAGAGAAGACGTATGACAGTGGATACTATCATGAAAAAACCGTCCGGTAAGCTGAAGAAACCGGAGCTTCTTGCCCCGGCTGGAGATCTTGCCAGAGCGCGTACTGCCATCTTATATGGCGCCGATGCCGTATATATTGGCGGCATGAATTTCTCTCTGCGCTCAAGAGCTTCCAACTTTACGATGACAGATATCAAGGCAGCATGTGATTTTGCCCATGCCCATCATGCCAGAGTGCATGTTACCGTGAATGTAATTCCGCATGCAGAAGATTTCATTGGCCTGAAGGAATATGTGCAGGCGTTGGAAGATGCCGGCGTGGATGCGGCAATTGTCGCATCTCCAGCGATCATGAAACTGATCAAAGAAAATACCAGTCACATTGAAGTGCATGGCAGCACCCAGATGTCCATTACCAATGTGAGGGCCGCAAAGTTTCTGCATGAAACACTCGGCATTGACAGGGTCGTGCTGGGCAGAGAATGCACGATGGCGGAAGTACAGGCAATTACAAAAGAATGTCCGGTGGAAACAGAGGCCTTCATCCATGGCGGCATGTGTGTGAACTACTCGGGCAGATGTACACTGTCCAACCGGATGACGCTTCGCGATGCCAACCGGGGCGGCTGTGCCCAGAGCTGCCGCTGGCAGTACCGTCTGTTTGCAGGTGACACACAGATCAATGATGAAAACAGCTGGTTTACGATGGGGTCCCGCGACCTGATGGCAGGCCGATGGATCAAAGACCTGATGGCAGCCGGTGTATCTTCCCTGAAGATCGAAGGAAGAATGAAGACGGAATACTATGTTGCCAATGTTGTGTCGGGATACCGCCGGCTGATCGATGATCTGTATGAACATGATGGCAGTATCTCTGATGAGAGTCTGGAAAAACACATTGCCCTGATTATGAGAGGGGAAAACAGGGAAGTGTGCGATGGCTTCTATGGCGGTATTGCCGCAAAAGATTCCATCATTTATCACGAAAACAGCAACAATCATGTCAATCATGATTTTCTGGGTACGATTATGCGCTATGACCGTGATTCACATACAGCCTGGATGCAGGTGCGCAATGCCTTTGACAATGGTGAAAAAGCAGAAGTACTTTCTCCTGGCAGAGAAATCAGGGAGATCACGCTTTCATCGGTTCAGAATGATCAGGAAGAGTATCTGGAGACTGTGCGCAAGCCGATGTCCATCATTCACTTTGTGACAAAGGAAGAGTTAGCAGCAGGAGATATTATCAGAAAGGCAGCAGATGATGATACAGATTGAAGGAGGCCTCAGCGTCAAGGCCGCAATGCTGGCAGGCAGCAGACAGATTGAGGCAGTTTATCTGGATGAGGCACGCCATGATAAAGATGCACACTTCATTGTCAGAAAAGCACAGGAAAAAAACATTCCGGTCATTTTGAAATCCCGCTCATGGATTGATGCACATGCCCAGGGAAGAACCCATGGCGGTCTGATTGCACAGGTGCAGCCGCGCCGGTTTCAGCAATTGTCTGATGTGATGACGGAAAATCCCTATGTTTTTGTCGTAGAAGGGGTGGAAGATCCCTTTAACCTTGGCTATATCATGCGCTCTTTATACAGTGCCGGGGCAAGCGGCTTACTGCTGCCAAAGCGCAGCTGGGAGAAGGTGGAATCCACGATCCTGAAATCCAGTGCCGGTGCAAGTGAATATCTCAATGTCATCATGAGTGAAGATCTTCCTGATGATATTGCCGCCTTGAAGAAACAGGGCCTGAAGGCGTATGCGGCCATGCGCAGAGATGCCATTGCCTATTGGGATGCAAGTTATACAGGACCATGCCTGATTGCCATCGGCGGAGAGATGCGCGGTTTGTCTTCCAAAGTACTGGCGCAGATGGACCAGAACATCTATATTCCGTATGCAAACGATTTCAGAGCCGCATTGAACGCAGCCGGGGCAGCAGCAGCGATTGCTTTTGAAGGATTCCGGCAGAGAAATGCCTGATTCTCCGCGAATTTTCATTCCGGATGATCTGTTTTCTGATAAAATTTTCAAGTAGTCTGAGAAGGAGGCACCAATGAAAGAAGCTTACTATTATCACAACAACACCGTGATTATCAACTATTCCAAGGTTTATGTGCGCAGTATGCATGAACTTGTGGAAAGTGACTGCTTCAATTCCTTTCTGCACCATTATCTGGAATATCTTGCCCAGCAGCATACGGACCTGCATGACTTCCTGTGCAGTGGACATGATTGTGAAGAGTCTGTCCGTCAGGAAATCAAGAAGGTTCTCAATCTGCTGATTGTATTGGAAATGAAGGATATTGATCACCCGTATACAAAGGCACCGCATCTGCTGCTGGAAACCATTGAGGAAGGGTATCATTACTGGCGTTCTCTGCAGCGCTATTCCGTGCTGTATACGCACAATGAAGTCGGCTACCAGCTGCAGTCTTTCATCCAGGCTGACTCTGAATTCAACGCAACAGCCCTGAAGTTCTACCGTACCGTACAGCAGAAGGTGCAGGGCTCCCGCAATAAGGTATACCGTCAGCTGCAGGCCGGCACCAATGCCGCACTGCTGCTGCAGTACTATAACTGGAAGGCACCCCATGGCTATGAAGTCCTGGAAGGCATTCCGTTCATTCATGAAATCATGCTGCGGACACCGCTCATCCTGCATCCGCATTCCAACAAGCGCACCAACGTCTTCAAGGACGATGACCACAATCCGATCAAGGATTTCATCAAGGGTGATGAAGAGTGGGTATGCTTCCCTGCCAAGGTTGGCAGCCTGCTGATCTACTGCTACTTCCACCGTGATTTCCTGACCAGTGCTGTGGCAACGGCAAACCTGTTTGAACTTGCCAGCATGCAGGATACCATCAACCGTAAGCCGGATGCCATCATGCTGTTCGGCAATCCGGACGGCCGCGATGATACGGTCTTCTACCATGATGAAGAAAATGATATCTGGGTCGGCAAGGATTCCGCATCTGAGAAGATTGACTACTTCGGCTATACCAAGAAGACAATCCTGACCCTGCACAACCTGGCCATGATCAACCGTGGCTGGCTGCCAATCCATGGCGCCATGGTTAACATCTATCTCAAGGATGGCACCAAGAAGGGACTCATGTTCATGGGTGACTCCGGTGCCGGCAAGAGTGAGACCATTGAGGCACTCAGCGCCCTTGCTTCTGATCTGATCGACCATCAGGAAACTGTGTTTGATGATATGGGTACGATTCATCTGGACAAGGATGGCAACCTGCGTGCACAGGGTACAGAAATCGGTGCCTTTGTCCGTCTGGATGACCTGGATAAGGGAACTGCCTATAAGGATATGGACCGCTCTATCTTCTTCAATCCGGAGAAGCCAAATGCCCGTGTCGTTCTGCCGGCAGCACCATATGATGTCGTCACATCCGACCATAAGATTGACTGCTTCCTGTATGCCAACAACTACACCGACAAGCGCGGTCTCCACTGGTTCTCAGACCGGGATGGTGCGGAGAATGTCTTTGTACAGGGCAAGCGTTTCGCTCTTGGCACAACCCAGGAAAAGGGTCTTTCCACAACATTCTTCGCCAATCCGTTTGGACCGATGCAGCGTCAGGAACAGTGCGGCAAGCTGATTAACAAGATGTTTGATGCACTGTTTGAGCAGAACATTCCGGTTGGTGAGATTTACACCTGCCTTGGTCTGCCAAACAAGGGCGACCATGGTATTGATCAGGCTGCCCAGGCGCTGCTTGACTTTGTCAAAAACGGCAAGAATCATAAATAATCACAAAAAGGGGAAGCTCATGCGAGCTTCCCTTTCATGTGCTTCAGGCTTTGTCATTGCCGGGATCTTCCGGGAATTTCACCGTGAAGACAGAGCCTTTGCCAAGCTCTGATGTCACCGTGATCCGGGCACCGCAGATTGCTGCCGCATGTTTGACAATCGACAGGCCAAGACCGGTACCGCCGGTTGCCCGTGAATGCGACTTATCAACCCGGTAGAACCGTTCAAAGATGCGGCTTTGTGCTTCATGCGGAATACCAATACCGGTATCCGCAACAGACAGGATCGAGAGATGATGTTCTGCATCATGCCATGTCTTGACTGTCACACTGCCATTTTCATGATTATAGCGGATGGCATTGTCCAGCAGGTTATAGGCAATCTCATAGACAAGCCTGTTATTGGCTTTGATCGGGGCATCATGAAGATCCATGCTGATGGTGATATTTCTCTTCTTTGCACTTGCCGCAACAGCCTCATGTGCTTCTCTGGCCAGATCCTTCAGCTCCAGGCGGCTCACTTCCACAGATGCATTCTCATCGAGTTGAGACAGCCGGATAATATCGTCGATCAGGATAAGCATCCGGGCACTTTCAAAGCGGATCTTGTGTATGAATTTGTCGGTGTCTTCCGGCTTAACCAGATGATTTTCCAGCAGTTCGGCACTGCCCATGATGGACTGAAGCGGTGTTTTCAGTTCGTGGGAAACATTGGCAGTGAATTCACGGCGGGCCTGTTCTGCTTCATAGACAGAAGTAATGTCACAGGCAAGAATGCTGGCACCTGTCAAGACACCATGAGAAGTGATCGGATGTCCGGTGAGCCGGATATCCGCATCATGGAATTGAATGATCTCTTCACTGCTGCCTCCGGCAAGTGTTGTTTTGGCAAGCCGGTGCATTTGTTCACTGCCGCAAAGATCATCCAGCGTATGCACATCCATATCATCCGTCTTGTCAAACAGACTGCGGGCCGCATCATTGATCGAGACAATCTCTTCATTGCGGTTCAGCAGAATAATTCCTTCTGAGATGGAAGACGTGACCGTCTCAAACTCTTTCTTTTTCTGATGCAGTTCATTGAGCTGCTCATCAATCTGCTCATTCTGTTTGTCGATCCGTACAAGAAGAGGCTGGATTTCATCATAGGTATTCTGCTGCAGGGGATGATCAAGATCCAGTGTATTGATCGGTTCCGCAATCTCATCTGCCAATCTTCGCGCCAGCAGAGAAGCCACCGTAATTGCCGCAATCAGAATGATCAGAATCGGTGAGATCATCCGCATCGTCAGGATACCGGCCGTATCATAGTTTTCCGCAACACGGATCACGGAGCCATCCGCACATTTGCGGGCTGCATAGATTGTCCGTATCGCCATAGTATGCGAATATCTTGTGGCAACACCGCTGCCTTGGGACAGCGCTTCCCTGAATTCTGCACGATCACTGTGATTTTCCATCTGGCTGGCATCTGCTTTGGAATCATAGAGCACATCACCATTGGCTGCAATCCAGGTGATGCGGTAATTGGCATCATCGGACGCATCCAGACTCTTGAGATACGCATCTGAGCCGGCATCAATACCAGCCTGCACGAGCATAGCTTCACTTTCCAGACGCGATGTTTCCAAAGAAATGAAGTGATTATTCAGAATCAGGATCATCACCGCCATCGCTGCTGCTAAGACAACAGCCATGGAGATGGACACATAGCGGAAAATCTTGCTTTTCATGCGTCCTCCTTATAGCGGTATCCAACGCCGCGTACCGTATCAATATGCCTTCCTGCATTTCCCAGTTTCTGACGCAGTGTACGCACATGCACATCCACCGTTCTTGTTTCACCATCATATTCTGTACCCCAGATGTGATTCAGCAGCTGATCACGGGTATACACAATGCCCGGGTGGCTTAACAGCAGATACAGCAGATCATATTCCTTCAGCGTCAGCACAACCGGTTCTCCATCCACGAGCACTTCATGGCGGGAAGCATCCATGCGGATGCCGCTGTTTTCAACAACCTGCTCACTGGAACTGTTCACTCTTCTTAACACCGCTCTGATGCGGGAAACCATCTCCATCATGCCAAACGGCTTGGCAAGATAGTCATCCGCACCGGTATCAAGTCCCTGCACCTTGTCATATTCCGTGCCCTTGGCACTGGCCATGATCACCGGGATATCTCTGGTTACCGGATCCTTCTTCAGCTTCTTCAATACCTGTGTGCCATCTTCATCCGGCAGCATGATATCCAGCAGAATCAGATCCGGCTTCTCATTGCGCAGTGCCGCAAAAAAATCCGCGGCTGTCTCGAACCCCTTTGCCGCAAAGCCAGTTGATTTCAGCGTATAAATTTCAATTTCGCGGATGCTTGCATCATCCTCAACACAATAGATCATCATATCCGGCAGTACCGTTCCTTCCGTAAGACATATTATAAAATGCAGGTAAAATACATGGCAGGCAGAATGTAATAATTATGTAAAGCAGTGCAAAAATTGTTAAATTCAGTCTCAGCTTCACACGATAGGAACATGAAAAACAGGCAGAACAGGCAGGATGGCATCGCATTGGAACACTTTGTTATGTAAAATGTTGTTCTGGACGAAGAAAGGAAGGTGAGCCCTGCCGCCGGAATGTGCGGCGGACATATGTATGGAATCCATTACTTCACTGCAGAATGCCAAAATCAAAGAATGGACAAAGCTGCATACAAAAAAAGGCCGTGATACCAGCAGTCGTTTCCTGGTGGAAGGGGAGCACCTGATTGAAGAAGCACTGAAGGAAAACTGTGTGGACACGATCCTTACAGACCAGGACAGCCCGTTTGCTTTCCCGCATACAGTCCTGGTGACGCCGGCCATCATGAAAAAGCTTAGTGTGAATGTTTCACCGGTGCATCTGATTGCTGTCTGCCGCAAAAAGAAGTGGGAAAGGAAAGCAATGAAACGGGTGGTTCTGCTGGATGGCGTACAGGATCCCGGCAACCTTGGCACACTCGTGCGGACCGCGCAGTCATTCTGCTTTGATGCCGTGATCTGCAGCCATGCCTGTGCCGATCTCTATAATGAAAAAACAGTGCGCAGCACCCAGGGCGCACTCTTCCATCAGCCTGTCTTTTATGCAGATCTCAAAGATGCCATTGCCACACTGAAAGAAGATCAATTTGCCATCATCGGCACAAGCCTGCAGTCATCTGTACCAATGGCATCCATTTCTCTGCAGGATCAAATGGCCTTTGTGCTCGGCAATGAAGGAAATGGCGTTTCACAGGAAATCCTTGCCATGTGTGATCAGAACCTGCGTATTGAAATGTCTGGCTTTGAATCATTGAATGTTGCCGTTGCCGGCGGCATCATCATGTATCATTTCCGTCCTTAAAAATACTGGCCCATCCCGTAGCCAAACCGTTTCTCACCCGGGACAGCCGGCACTTCCTTGATGCTCATATCATCCACCCGGATAAACTGATTGCCAGCCTGCACCGCTTCCAGGAAGCTGTCAATTCTGTCCTGCTCACCCTGGACAAAGATTTCCACCAGGCCGTTGGGCAGGTTGGTGACGCTGCCAGTCAGACCGCGCTGCTGTGCCTGCATCATGCAGAAGCCACGGAAGCCGACGCCCTGAACGCGTCCTTCCACAAACACATGAAATCGTTTGATCATATGATTTACCTCTTGCTTACATTATAGATAAAAGGAGTGATGCATAACATGACCAACATTCTTTTAAATACAGAAAATTTTGATGAAGACTGGGCTTCACCAACATTAACCAGCTATATCAATCCACAAAGCAGGGTGCTGCTGATGCCGCTGTCCTATCAGGAAGGCTGGGCCAGTGATGAAGATGCCTGGCGTGAAAGATATCAGGAGCCCGGTGAAGAGATCAATGCCTATTACCGCCTGGCAAGACCATTCCATGCCTATGGGATTCCGGATGAGCAGATTCACTTCTTTGATTACTATGAAGAAGACCGGGACCGTGCCCACGAGAAACTGCAGGATGTGGACATTGTGTATCTGGCTGGACGCCATCCGGAACTGATGATGAACAGCCTGGTGGATTTAGGCCTGGATGATGCTTTGCGACAGTTTCCTGGTGTGATCATGGGAAGCCAGGCAGGAGCACTGATTCAGCTGGAACGCTATCCGATCATCCCGGATCTGGATCATGAATTCGGCTATGGCGATGGTCTTGGCCTTGTTCATGGCTTTATGGCAGATATGGACTATGATCAGGATTCAAGACATCTCTATGCCATTATCAGAGGTCTGGAAGACTATGGCCAGCCGGTTGTCTGTGTGCCAAGAAAGGGCGGCATTGTGGTGGACCATGGTACAGTCGATATGCTTGGCGATGCAGCGGCGGCTGCCCAGGATGATCTGGATGCTCTGTATCAGGCTCTGGATGATGCCAGAGTGAATGAATACCGCAACCAGTGGTAAGTTCTCTTTGTGACATTGCAGGCATGATGCTATAATTGCATCCGTAAAGCGATAAAGAAAAGACCAGTAGCTGATGCAGAAGGAAAACAAAAGAGAGGGGTCCCGCGGCTGTAAAGATCCTGCTTTCCTGATCAGTGAATTCACTTTTCCAGCGGGATTAATCCTCCCCGGCTGTCTCCGTTACAGGCAAATTGAGGTGCGCACGCAAGTGCGAATCAGGATGGTACCGCGTGATCAGCGTTCCTGTAACAGGAACGCTTTTTTATTGTTCAGGAGGAAGTATGGAAGAGATTCAAAGCGTCAAAGAAGAAGCCCTGCAGAAGATTGCAGAGGCCGGTGATCTTGATACCCTGCAGCAGCTGAGAGTCAGCTATCTTGGCAAAAAGGGATCTGTGCAGCAGCTGATGGCGGTCATGAAGACACTGCCAAGAGAAGAAAAACCGGCATTTGGCCAGCAGGTCAACCAGGTCAAGAAAGAAATTACCGATGCCCTGGGTGCCCGCATGGAACAAGTGCAGAAAGAAGCTGTGGCGAAACGTCTGAAAGCCGAAAAGATTGATATCACGCTGGCTGGCGAAGACATGGAACGCGGCACGGTTCATCCGCTGATGATGATCCAGCAGGAACTGGAAGATCTGTTCATTGGCATGGGCTATAAGGTTGCGGAAGGTCCGGAAGTAGAGCAGGACTACTACAATTTTGAGCTTGCCAACCTGCCGAAGGACCATCCGGCCAGAGACATGCAGGATACGTTCTACATTGATCCTAATACACTGCTGCGCACACATACGACGGCCATTCAGATGCGTGAGCTGGAAAAAGCCCATGGCCAGCTTCCCATCAAACTGATCTGCCCGGGCAAGGTATACCGCCGCGACGATGACGATGCGACCCATTCCCACCAGTTCATGCAGTGTGAAGGACTTGTTGTCGGTGACCATATCACTCTGGCAGACCTCAAGGGCACACTGGAATACATGGCCAATGCCATGTTCGGCAATGGCCGCAAGGTCCGTTTCCGTCCGTCTTACTTCCCATTCACAGAGCCATCTGTAGAAGTCGATGTTTCCTGCCCGTTCTGCAACGGCAAGGGATGCTCGGTATGCAAAGGCTCCGGCTGGATTGAAATTCTTGGCGCTGGCATGGTTCATCCGCATGTATTGGAAATGAACGGCTTTGATCCAAAGAAGTGCTCCGGCTTTGCCTTTGGCGTCGGCCTGGAGCGTGTTGCCATGCTCAAATATGGCATTGATGATATCCGCAACTTCTACACCAACGATGTCCGCTTCCTGAAGAATTTTGACCGGTTTGACTAAAGGAGAGAAAAGATCATGAGATTAAGTTATAAATGGCTGCAGGAATATGTAGATCTGGATGGCATTTCACCAGAAGAACTTGCGACACGTCTGACATCAGCCGGTCTGGAAGTAGAAGGCATTGAACCCATGGCCCAGGCAACAAATCTGGTCATTGGCGAGGTCGTTTCCTGCCAGGATATTCCCGGCACCCACCTGCATGATACTGTCACAAAGGTAGGCGAAGGGGAAGACAAGCTTGTCCATATTGTCTGCGGTGCTCCAAACTGCCGCAAGGGACTTAAGGTCATTGCAGCACTGCCTGGGGCAAAACTGCCCGGCGGCACGATTGAAGCTAAGCCTCTGCATGGCTATCCATCCAACGGCATGCTGTGTGCACTGTATGAACTCGGTGTCAGTAAGAAACTGCTGAATGAAAAGCAGCTCTCCGGCATCGAAGAACTTCCAGCCGATGCACCGGTTGGTGAAACCAATGTACTTGGCTATCTTGGCCTGGACGATACGATTCTGGATGTCTCCCTGACACCAAACAGAGCTGACTGCTCGGCCATGTGGAACATGGCCAAGGAAGCCGCTGCCATTCTTGGCAGAAAGGCAAAGTGGCCGGATGTCAGAGGCATGGCCGATGGCGGCGCAGACAGCAGCTTTGTTGTCCGCAGTGAAACAAAGAAATGCCCGGTTTACTATGGCAAGGTTGTCAACCATGTCAAGGTAGGACCAAGCCCTGCCTGGATGAAGCAGTATCTGCAGGCCTATGGCATGAATTCCATTAACAACGTCGTTGATATCTCCAACTTCGTCATGCTGGAAACCGGCCAGCCGCTGCACTTCTACAATCTGTCCCGTCTGCCGGCAAGAGAGATCACGGTCAAAGACGGCATGACCATGGATATGACGGCTCTGGATGGCAACATATTCCATATTGAAGACAGTGATGTTCTGATTACAACCAATGGGGAACCTACCGGTATTGCCGGTATCATGGGCGGTGAAGAAAGCATGATCGATGATGATACAGATGCGATCTTTATTGAAGCTGCTCACTTTGATCCCGTTGCGATCCGCCATACAAGCATCCGCCTGAATCTGCTGACAGAGGCAGCCCAGCGCTTCACCAAGGAAATTGACCCCCTGGCTGCCGGCAAGGCAATGGATCGCTGCGTCGACCTGTTGACAAGATATGCCGATGCGTCCGGCTTTGAAAAGACTGTTGTGTGCGGCGATGATCATTACAAGGAAAAGGTCATTACGGAAACGCTGGAACACTGCAACGGTCTGCTTGGTACATCCTACACAATGAATCAGGTGACAGATGTTCTGGAACGCCTGGATTTCAAGCCGGAAGTCAATGGCACCTCTGTTGTCTGCCACATTCCTTCCTACAGAACAGACATGGAGGGGCAGGCAGATGTGGATGAAGAAGTCATCCGTCTGCTTGGCTATGATGATCTGCCAAGCACACTGCCGCAGATGGCACCGACCGTAGGCATGCTATCACCAGTACAGAAGGCAAGAAGACAGATCCGTGATATTCTCAGCGGCTTCAACCTGCATGAGATTGTCACCTATACGCTAGTTTCCAAAGCATATACAGATGATACGTTCTTTGCGGCAGGTGAGCCGATTGCACTTTCCATGCCGATGAGTGAAGCACGCACCCACATCCGTACCGGTCTGATGAATTCCGTGCTGGAATGCGTGCAGTACAATGAAGCACATGGTTCCAAAGACAACAACTTCTATGAGCTTTCCAAAGTCTATGCCAAAGACAAAGAGCAGGAACGACTTGCGATTGTGCTGGATGGCATGCTGCGGAATGACAAGCTGCACAGGCAGGAACAGCCGGTATCCTTTTATACACTAAAGGGTATTCTGATGACATGGCTGGAGCGCAATGGCTTCGCAGCTGCCAGAGTGCGCATCAGTGAGAACAAGTATGATACGGTTCACTTCCATCCATACCGCTCTGCTGAAATTGCCCTGGATGGCAAATTCCTCGGTGTCTTTGGTGAAGTGCATCCGGAATATGCCGGTAAGTTTGACCTTGGCCGTGTCTACTACGCAGAACTTGATCTGAATCCGATCCTGACCTGCAAGCCGGGCCGTCTGCGTTTCAATCCGATCCAGCGCTATCCGGGTGTCACCAGAGATATCGCTCTGATTGTTGACAAGGATATCACTGCCCGCGATATTCTGAACATCGTTTCCCGCAACTCTCATAAGATTGCAAAGAGTGCAGAAATCTTCGATGTTTATGAAGGGGAACATGTCGAGGCAGGCAAGAAGAGCGTTGCCCTGCATATTGTCTACCAGGCAGATGATCGAACATTGAGAGAAGAAGATATCGCACCGGTGCATGCGCGCATTCTGCAGCAGTTTGCTGAAAAGCTCGGTGCCCAGTTAAGATCCTGATCTCATTCAGCTGATCACAATGAGGATGTTTCCAAGCGGAGGCATCCTTTTTTTGCACCAATCAAAAAAGACAGGTTTTCCTGTCTCTTTCATATGACTGCTGATTGTCAATCGTGTTATGCCTTCTGTATCTTTCTGTCTTTCCACCAGCAAATGATCACAGCAGCCAATGCAGCCAGTGAAAACCCAATGCAGATATTCCGCAGCGTTGTGCTTTGATAGACACAAACATAACTGCCTGTCTGATCTGCCTTGAAACTGACCAGCCCGTTGTCGGTGGGCGTAATCTTGATTTCAGTTCTGATGCCATTGTCAATGCGATACAGATGATAGCCAAGATACCAAGTCAATGGCAGCACAATTGTCTGGTTTGCATTGCTGTCAGTCAGCGTGAAGGAAAGAGTACTGTAATCTTTCTCAAATGAAATATCCAGCGGCTGCAGACTTTCATCCATGATGGCCTGCTTTAATGTCCGATAATCAGGCGATGGCAGGGGAAGATAGTCACCGCCGGCAAGCTCCACCCGTTTGTATGTTGCCGAATAGTATGGATCGCACAGCTTTCCATCCGAGATATCCTGCCAGGTCGTTTCGCTGGTCAGACCGAAGGTGCGCGTAAACACAGGCGTGACATGATAGATACCCTCCAGGCAAAGCACCACAACCGCGATTGCCTGTATTGTTTTTCTTTGAAGCAGTGACGCAAATCCGATGCCTGCCGGCACACTCAGACACACAAGGCCGATCTCAAGCAGACGCCATGGAAACTGCATGATGCGCAATGCATCCAGATCATCCCATGGAATCAGAGAACATGGCAGCACAATCGCAATATAGCCAATCACTAGCAGCGAGGTGACAAAGCGGCTGGTATTGTTTTTCTCCTTTTTAACGGCAAGCCAGAGCAATGGTGCAAAGGTCAGGAAATACCCGACGTTGAGAACCATCTGCTGACTGCGGGGCAGACTGTTGTCAGAATAGCCAAAGACCGTCTTTTCAGCGAAGTATTTCCATAAGCCAAGTGAACCTGTACCAAGATCACTGCTGCTGCCATAATAATCAAGATAGAATGTATTGCTGTGCAATTGCTGCAGCATCGGCAGGGAAAAGAACACGGTCATCAGGAAGGCTGCCAATACACTTTTGACCAAAGCAATGATCTGTTCTTTTGTCAGTGTTTTGACATAGATCAGACACAGGATCACAAGCAGGATACAGCCCATCAGGAATGTCAGGTTGTGGCTCAGCAGTAAACAGGCAAGTCCTGCCGCCAGCATGTACCATCTTCTGCTGTGTTCCACCAGGATGATATACACACCTTCAATCATGATGGGCAGAAAAATCAGAGCCTGTACTTCACCTAAAGCACCACGCACATAGACATCCGTCACATGATAGTTGGCAAAGACATAGGCACATCCTGCCAGTATGGCAGCGCTCTGTTTTTGACTGATGCGGTATACAAGCACCATCATGGCATAGCAGGCCAGTACTGTCTCCACCAGAATCAGCAGCTTATAGCTGTTGGCAACAGGCATGCCAATCCGTACCAGCAGGGCAGAAGGGATCAGAAACAGATTGTTGTAGAACAAGGGACTGGCATAGCCATAGCCATTGTTCTGCAAGGAAAAGACAGCGGGCAGGAAATCCTTGTGGCCGATGGCATCTGCCATTGCCTGAATTCTTGCCACATGAAAGAAGGTATCATGCTCGATTGGCAGAAGATCCTTGCCAAGATAGGGAATGCAGAACAGCAGGGCGAAAAGAATGGATGCGCCCAGAAACGCACATTTTGGATGTTTTACCCGAAATACCATGTCGGGAACCACTCCAGCAGCTTGACGTATGTCTGCGTTGTGCCAAAGCCAGCCGTCGCCGGCAGGAACATCAGGAACAGGAAGATATAGACACCTTCAAAGACATAGATCCATTTCAGATACTTTTCATCCTTCTTCAACAGTGCCTGGGCTGCATAAACAATGGCAAGCATCGTAAAGAAACTGGTTGGATAGAAGTGATAGGCAAAGACACATCTTTTGACTAACAGCACCCATGGACCAAGCGCAGTCAGATAGCCAGCCAGGATGATGCCGGCATGTCTGTCTCTATGACGGATGAAGTCAACGGCTGTATAGATGATGGCCGGCAGGCCGGCCCAGGTTAACAGCGGATTGGAGAAGCAGGAAATCGAATGGGAGATGCCTTCTGCTTTGACACCTGAGAAGTACCAGATCGGTCTTGCATCAACCAGCCACATATACCATGTTGATTGATACGGATGGGTTGCCTTGAGATTTGTGTGGTAGTTGTACATGTACATGTTCTGTTTCCATACATTGGCAATGGACCACCCATCCCGCCAGACATGGTCCGGCAGATAGACAAGCCAGTAGATGATAACCGGAATAAAGATATAGAAAGGGAAACAGCAAAGGAATGTTGTCCGCATCGCCTTTGGAAAGGTGGAAACAACCTTCTTTGCAAACTGATTCTGTTCATCTGTTCCCTGTCCTTCATTCAGAAATTGTTTTGCCTTCTTATATTCACGATAGCGGCAAAAGAAGCTGGCAAACAGAATGATGGCAAGGCCGACGGCGGAATAGCATGCTGTCCACTTGGTCGCAATGGCAACACCCATAAAGATGCCGCCCCACAGCAGCAGTTTCAAAGAACCAGAGAATTTTGTATCGTACCAGCTTGTCTGACACCAGCGGATCATCCAGTAGAACATCAGTAGAATGAAGAATACGCTGAATGGTTCCAGGGTGGCAATTCTCGATGTCGTCAGGTGCATAAAGTCTGCTGCACAAAGAATGGTGCCGAGCGTGCACAGCCGGATATCACCGAACAGCATCTTCAGAATGGCATAGAACATCGGAATGATCAGCACGCCGAAGATGGCACCTGGCAGCCGCCATGCCAGCGGATTCATGCCAAACAGCTTGATCGAAAGAGCGATCAGATTGGTGCCGAACAGTGGATGTACTGTCGCATACATATACTCACCATTGGCAATCTCCCAGGCATTGCGCGGATGATAGATTTCATCAAAGTATGCCTGCTGCATATAGGTTGGATGAATCGAGACAAGATCCTGCTCATCAATGACAAGAGAAGCCGGATATTTGGAAGAAAAGTTGTCATCTTCCTGTACCGTCACTGGCAGAAGGCTGTCTTCACCTGCTTTCTTGAAGGCAATCTCTGTCAGAGTCTGATTCTTACTGGCTGCTGTAATGCGGATATAGCGGTAATTCCAGCTGCCTTCGATGGTCAAATATTCATAGATGGACCCTTTTTCCAGCGTTGTAATCATTGTCCAGCTGTTCAGGTCATTGGATCCTTCAATCGTCATTCCCTCCACGCCAAGCTGCAGAGAACTCAGATTGGCATTGTTGTCACCTTCGCCATAGATCACATTGATCTGATCAAACGAAGTATCCTCACTCAGCTTGAGAATGAATGACTGATTGGGCTGATCTGCCTGGGGTTGCCAGGTTGTATGGGGAAACTTTGCGCTGCCCAGCTCCCAGAAAGAAAACAGCGCATACAGGGCACAGGCTGTGACAAGAATCACTCTGTCTTTGCGGGTATAGCGAACACGATGGCTGGCACGCACAAACGGCAGGGGAAGAGCCCGGTCATTCTCTTCTTCTTTTTCGTTCTTCTCTGGTTTCCGGTGCCTGTCATAATAAAATTTGATCACCAGCAGGATCAGCGCTGCACACAGCAGCAGGGGAAGCAGTTCCGTATCCTGAAACAGCAGTAAACTTAAATTTTTCATAGCGCGTTCATTATACCAGTACTGCTGCCATGAAAGTGTCAGGGAATTGATGATCTTGAAATAATGTTTCCAAAGTTGTGCAAGGGCTTGCAGAGTTACGGGATTTTGTTAAGATTTTCAGTAAATTTTAGGCATATGGAAAAGCAGTATTCAAGTGACGGTCGCAGACAACTGAACAACATCAGAAAAAATCTCACGGATCTGGAAAATGGAAAAACATTCTACATGGTGATGCAGGCTGACACAGATCAGCTTTCTGCTCTGTCATCTACTTCACTCTGGATTGTTCACAATATTGCATTTAAAAATAGCAGTTCCCTGCATTCACTGCTTGATGAGATTCATGACATTTCACCAGGATGTGCTGCTGCATTATGCGGTAATGACCTTCTGGTCTATCCCATCGGCGGTATCAATGAAAAGGAAATCAAAAAGAAGTCTCAGGAACTATCACAATATCTCAAAGTAAAGAATCATGATGCAATACTGCTGGAGTGTCCGGATCTGCAGGGTACCAAAGCACCATCCTATTTATATGAGATTTCCATAGGCTGCATCCATGATGCACAGATCATTTATCCGCATGCACCATATCTCACCATGCAGAAAATCCGTTTCGCCCGCATGGTGCGTCTGATCATGCAGAATGAGCATCTGCTTGCAATTTATACAGGTGTGATACAGTTTCTGGAAAAAATGGATCCGCATGGCAGACCATGCATATTCCTTTGTGCATACTATCTGGACTGCTGCTGCGATATCATGCGCACCGCCTCCATGCTGTATCTGCACCGTAATACCGTCAAATACCGCATTCACAAGATTTCCACTCTGCTTGGCTATGACATTTCAGACAGCAACGAGAGCATGAACCTCACTGTTGCCTGTGCTGTAAGCCGCCTGCACGATGCGGAAAAAATGTCTAAAAAGTTTTAGCACTCATATTGACAGAGTGACAGTCGTGCTTATAATAACAGGTGTTAGCAATCAAAAAGTATGAGTGCTAAAGCACAGGAGGTAACGTATGATTAGACCTTTACATGATTATGTCTTGCTTGAAAAAGTGAAAGAAGAAGAGAAGACAGAAAGTGGTATCATTCTGACAACAAAGGAAGCAAAGGATGAACCGAGCCATGGCATTGTTGTTGCGGTTGGACCTGGCAAGGTTGAAGATGGCAAGCTGACACCGATTGATCTCAAGGCTGGCCAGCAGGTTATTTATAAGAAGTATTCCGGCACGGAAGTGAAGGAAAAGGATAACAAGAAGGATTATCTGCTGATCAGTGCAGATGATATTCTTGCTGTAGTTGAGTAAAGCGTAAATCAGGAGGACGAATAATAATATGGCAAAGGAAATTCTGTATTCCAAGGACGCCAGACAGAAGATGCTGGACGGCGTCAATACACTGGCTGATGCAGTTAAGGTTACACTGGGCCCGAAGGGCAGAAACGTTGTTCTGGAGAAGAGCTACGGTTCACCGGTCATCACCAATGATGGTGTGACAATCGCCAAGGAGATTGAGCTGGAAGACAAGTTTGCAAACATGGGCGCAAAGCTTGTGTATGAAGCCGCCAACAATACAAATGATGTTGCCGGTGATGGTACAACAACCGCCACACTGCTGACCCAGGCCATGATTACAAGCGGTTTGAAGGCAGTTGACAAGGGTGCCAATCCTGTTCTGATGAGAGAAGGCATGGACAAGGCTGCCAAGGCTGTCTCTGCTGAGCTGCTGAAGGAATCCAAGCAGGTTGAGACAAACAGCGATGTCAAGAACATTGCGACTGTTTCTTCCGGCAATGAAGAGATTGGTTCCATCATCGCCCAGGCTATGGAGAAGGTCGGCAAGGATGGCGTCATCAATGTTGATGAGTCCAAGTCTTTCGAGACAACCCTTGAAATGACCGAAGGCATGCAGTACGACAAGGGCTATGTATCCCCGTATATGGCAACTGACCGTGAGAAGATGACAGCTGAGCTGGACAACCCGCTGATCATGGTTACGGATCAGAAGATCAACACGATTCAGGATATTCTGCCGGTACTGGAAGAAGTCGTGAAGTCCAACCGTGCACTGCTGATCATTGCAGATGATTTTGACAATGAAGTGATGAGCACTCTGATCCTGAACAAGCTCAGAGGTACATTCAACGTTGTTGCTACAAAGGCTCCGGGCTTTGGTGACAATGCCAAGAACCAGCTTGGTGATATCGCTGCGATGACTGGTGCAGTTGTCTGCGCAAAGGATCTGTCGATGAACCTAGCTGATGTCAAGATTTCTGATCTTGGTTCTGCCAAGAAGGTTGTTGTCACAAAGGACAAGACCACAATCATCGATGGTGCCGGCGACAAGAATGTCGTTGCTGAAAGAGTTGCTGAAATCAAGGCTGCCATTGAAGAGACAAAGAGCGACTATGACAAGAAGAAGCTGCAGGAGCGTCTTGGCAAGCTGACCAATGGTGTTGCTCTGATCAAGGTTGGTGCGACAACCGAGACAGAACTCAAGGACAAGAAGCTGCGTATTGAGGATGCTCTGAATGCTACAAAGGCTGCTGTTGAAGAGGGCGTTGTGACCGGCGGTGGTCTGGCTCTGGTCAATGCCTACAAGGCAGTCAAGGGCAATCTCAAGGATGATGTTGTCGATGTACAGAGAGGTATCAATGTAGTACTGGATTCTCTGCGCGAGCCGATCATGCAGATTGCTGAAAATGCTGGCTTTGATGGCAATGAAATCTTTGAGAGACAGCTCAAGGAAGAAGCGAATGTCGGCTTCAATGCCAAGACCGGTGAATGGGTAGATATGTTCAAGGCTGGCATCATTGATCCAACCAAGGTAACAAGAACTGCTCTGCTCAATGCTGCAAGCATCTCTGGTCTGTTCATCACAACCGAAGCTGCTGTTGCTGAGATTCCTGCCAAGGAAGCACCGGCTCCCCAGCAGGTACCGCAGTATTAATGCAGCATTGAATCGATAGGGTCAGAAGAAGGAACTCATGCATTGGGTTCCTTTTTTTGATGCCTGATGTAAAATAGTACTGTTTGGACGGCAGAAGAATCCATGTTTTTCTGCCGCTGAGGAGCTGTTTGATTGCTATGAAAGATCTGCTGCTGTCTGCAATGGTCGGCCTTTTGGCTGCCATTCTTTGTGAAGGCCTTGGCACAGGCGTTCTGAAACTGCTGAAAACAGAAAAGCGCGGCTTTGCAGCACCAGCCGGGGCTGCTGTGCTTTTTACTGTGCTGGAAGTATTCTATATGCCATGCACAGTCTTTCATGCACCCGTTCTTTATGCCTGTATCATTACCATCATTGCTCTTGCAGCAGCTGCTGCAGTCACAATATGGCAGTGGAAAGATACGTTACATACGTTCTGGCAGCGTGATACAATCGCAATTCTTGCATCTGCACTTCTGTTTGTGATCCTGATTGCAAAAGCAGCCAACCTGGATGCTGCGATCAGCGCTCTGAAATCGATTCATGCAAATTCTTTTTCTGTCCGCTACTATGATTCGCTGTATCCTCTGCAGGGATACCGGGTACTGCAGGCAGTGCTGCTGCGCTGCATGGACCCGGCTGAAAATATCATGTTCTCAGGTGTGTTCTATCACCTGATCTTTGCAGCGGTATGCCTGAATATCATGCGGACATTCCGTCTCAAGAACCCATGGTTCTCCTTTACACTGGTTGTCTATGCACTGTTCTATTCAGCATTTGGCGGCTGGCAGCTTGCCATGGCAGGATCCGGTGCCAACTGGCGCATGGTTTTCATTGCTCTGCTGTTATGGAACCTGTACTGCTGGATCAAGGATGGCAATGAGCAGGAAAAGTATATTTCCATGTTCTATATGGCCGGCGGCATGTTTGTCTCGCCCGGCTTTGGCGTCATCAGTTTTCAGGTTCTGTACTGCCTGGCCGCATGGCTGTTCAAACAGCATAAAATACGTTCTCTGTTTGATATCACCACGTTGATCGTGCCGCATATCATCTATGCATGCTTCCAGCTGTGCTCCGTACATCCATTTGCAGGGTTTGGCCTGATCATCCTCTGCATGCTGTTTCTGCGCCTGCGCTATCAGAAGAAACTGCGCAGGCTGTTATGGCGGGCAGAGGACTGGATGTTTGACCATGGCAGTCTCATTCTGTATGTCATTGTCCCGGTATCCTTAATGGCCCTCAATCTGTTTCTGACCATATTCTTTCCATCCATCCCGGTTTCACTTGCCAGCTACAAACAGTTTCTGCGTGAAGAGCCCGTACGCAGCTATCTGTTCCTGGATCACCGTATCACCACATATGTACTGGACGTATTCCGCTGGGGAGGACTGCTGCTGTTTCTGCTGCATGCCAAAACGCAACCGCACCAGCAGCTTCGCAGCATGATGCTGCTGATGCTGATCATCTTCCTGAACCCTCTGACCATGGGCGTCATTGCCCGCCTGGTCGGTACAGATGTCTACGGAGACAGCTTTGAGATTCTCTTTAATCCTTTTACAGACCTGATTTTCTTTATTGCGATCTACCATACATTCGAATGGCAGCCGTTAGGCCAGTGGATTCTGGAACTGTGCCTGATTGCTTCTGTACTGATCGGACACGGTGTCTCCTGGCTGGATCATCCTCAGGGCCTGTATACCGATTACATCAAAGATGATGTCAAGATCATCGTCCACGACAGTCATGTACACAGCTGACATGCATGCCTCATTCACAAAGCCAGGCATGCTATAATACGAATAGATCGGAGGATATAAATATGCAGGAAGCTACCATCATCGTGCCTGTTTATAATGCAGAAAACTATCTTGGCCAGTGCTTTGAATCTCTGCGCCGCCAGTCCATTCAGAATTTTCAGGTTCTGCTGATTAATGACGGCTCTACGGATACCTCCCAGGAGCGCATTGATGCATTTGTTGCTGAAAACCCATCCCGGTATCATGCTATTGTCAAGCCCAATGGCGGCTATGGTTCCAGCATCAAGACGGGTATCCGCAATTGTGAGACACCATATTTCATGATTCTGGATCCTGATGACACACTCAAGGAAACAGCTGTGGAAAAGCTGTGCCGCATGGCAGATGTCTCCGGTGCAGATCTTGTCATTGGAGCACGCATCGATCAGTATTCCTATAGCAAGCGTCCTGTATATGACTGCTGCTATCAGAGTGAGCGGACAACCTTGCAGAAGGATACGGTATACAACCGCAATACGGAACAGTTCAGAAATCTCTTCATGGTGGATCCGCGCTCGCAGGCAAAGCTGTATAAGCGCAGCTGTGCAGAAGGAATCCGCTTTGCCTCGAAAATCAGCTATGCCGATCATATGCTGTTCTGGCTGACACTGCTGCGCGCATCCAAAGTCATCTATACCGATGAACCGCTGGCAGTTTACCGCAAGCGCAGACTGGAACGGGAAGAGGATATTGCTGCCCAGCTGAAAGGTGAGATTTTCTCTTACCGCATGATTCTTTCCCAGTCTCAGCATATTTCCAACATTCCAGAACTTTTCTACTGGCGGTTGTTCAGTGTCTATCTGGATATCATGTCCCGCCTGGATGATCTGCATGTTTCCATGGAGAGGAAGCTGCAGCTGGTGGATGATCTTGATGTATTCCGGCAGGAGCTTGCACCATTTGCCGCAAAGATCCGGGAGGGTTCCCGCCAGGCAGGCGTGCCATTCCAGGAAAGAGTCCGCTATGAGGTCATGCTGTCAAAGGCAGGAGAGCGCATGATGGCGCTGAAAAAGAAAAAAATCAAATAACGAGAGTAACAGGAGAACATATTGAAGATGAAAGATATTTATGATGTTGTCATTGTCGGCGGCGGTATCGGCGGCCTGATGTGCGCCTACCGTCTGATGGAGAAAAGTCCGCAGCTGAGCGTGCTGATTCTGGAAAGAGGCAGAAAGCTTGAAAACAGAAGCTGCCCGATTCTGGCCGGTAAGGTTGAAAAGTGCATCAAGTGCAATCCGTGTGCCATCATGGAAGGTATGGCAGGTGCTGGTGCATTCTCGGATGGCAAGTACAACATCACGACCGAATACGGCGGCTGGCTGCCGGATGTCATGAAGGCTGAGGATGTCATGAAATACATCCGTCAGGCAGATGAGATTCTGGTGCGCTATGGCGCAGACAAGGAAGTCTACCATCCTGACAATCAGCTGAAGGCACTGTGTCTCCAGCATGACCTGCATATGCAGCAGGCAGAAGTCAAGCATCTTGGCACTGATGCCAACTATGGCACGATGCTCAAACTGATTCATTCCATGGATGGCCATGTGGATATTGAAACCGAGGCTGTGGTCAGTGACGTGGATAAAGAAAGCCATGATGTCATCTTTACCCAGAGGGGGAAGGAAAAACACGTCAAAGGAAAGACGGTTGTCTTTGCCGTAGGCAGAATCGGCAACCGCATGTTCCAGAAGTGGTGTGAAGACAATCATGTTGCCTGCACAAACAACCAGGTGGATATCGGTGTACGTGTCGAGCTGCCATATGAAATCTGGGAAGCATTCTCCAAGCGGATCTATGAGCCGAAGATCCTGTACAAATCCGGCCACTATGGAGATACAACCCGCATGTTCTGCTTCAATGAAAGAGGCTATGTGGTCACTGAAAACAGTGATGGTGTTCTGACTGTCAATGGCCACAGCTACAAAGACAAGGCGAAGCAGAGCAATAACTCCAACTTTGCACTGCTTTCCAGCACGTATTTCACGGAACCGTTCAATGAGCCGGTTGCCTATGCCCGTGATATTGCTGCACTGGCAAATAAGATCTCCGGCGGCTATGTTCTGGTACAGCGCCTGGGCGATCTGGAGAAGGGACAGCGCACAACTGCTGTCCGCCTTTCCAAGAGCAGCGTCAAGCCAACCCTTGATGCCGTGCCTGGTGATCTGTCACTGTGCATGCCGAAACGGCAGCTGGATAATATCGTGGAAACCCTGCATGCCCTGGATAAAGTGGCACCAGGTACAGCTAACTACGATACTCTGCTGTATGGCGTGGAATGCAAATACTACAGTGCCCGTCCGCATGCCAAAGACTTCATGCTGGAAGGAACAGACGAAATCTATGCATTAGGCGATGGTGCCGGCTTTACAAGAAGCCTTGCACAGGCTGCTGCCAATGGCCTGGCTGTTGCAGATATCATAGGTGCAAAGCACTGAAGTGCAGAATGAGAATTGATTGACCTCCTCTTGCAGGAGGTTTTTTTCTGCCTAGCAGATTACAAAATCAAAAGCAAGTCAGATGCCTGAAATTCAGATATAAAGTTTGACATCATATGTTAGTTAGCGTAAACTACATGTGTGTTAGATGTTTCTAACTGGTGATATCAGCTTTGGAAAGGGGTGTATATGATGCCTTTGGCATTTGCGGATCCTGGCATGGATCACACGGTAAAGAAAGTGAATGGCAACGCCCAGATGCGTCAGCATCTTGCTGATATGGGCTTTGTGGAGGGCACACCGGTGACGGTGGTGTCACGGCTGAATGGCAGTCTGATTGTGAATGTAAAGAATGCACGGATTGCCATTGGTGAGAGCATGGCTCTGAAAATCATGGTATAGAAAGGGAAATATGATGACATTAAAAGAGGCAAAGATTGGATCTACGGTTACGGTTGTAAAGCTTCATGGTGAAGGGGCTGTGAAGCGCCGGATTATGGATATGGGCATTACCAAGGGCGTACAGGTGTTTATCCGCAAGGTAGCACCGCTTGGCGATCCGATTGAAGTGACGGTGCGCGGCTATGAGCTTTCCATCCGCAAAGAGGATGCCAAACAGATCGAAGTTGCATAAAGAACAGGGGAGACAGAAAAAATGGCAGAAGAGAAAATCAGGATTGCACTGGCTGGCAACCCGAACTGCGGCAAGACAACGTTGTTCAATGCCCTGACAGGTTCCAACCAGTATGTCGGCAACTGGCCAGGTGTCACGGTTGAAAAAAAGGAAGGCAGACTGAAGAAACATGAAGATGTTATCATTCAGGACCTTCCGGGTATTTATTCACTGTCACCATATACATTGGAAGAGGTGGTATCCAGAAACTACCTGGTCAAGGATAAGCCGGATGTCATTCTGAATATCATCGATGGCATAAACCTGGAGAGAAACCTGTATCTGACAACCCAGCTTGCGGAAACAGGCATTCCGATGGTGATCGCCGTAAACATGATGGATCTTGTCCGCAAGAACGGTGATGATATTGACTTCAAGGGACTGAGCAGAAAGCTTGGCTGCAGAGTGATTGAAATTTCCGCTCTGCACCAGGAGGGCATCATGGATGCCGCCCAGCTTGCCATCAAGGCGGCCAGAGAACATACACTGCCGCTCAAGATGACATACAGCAGTGATGTGGAGCAGGCTCTGCATACGATTGAAACAAAGGTGCTTTCCAATACAGATGAATCCCAGCGCCGCTGGTATGCAGTCAAAGTATTTGAGCGTGATGAAAAGGTCATGGCCCAGCTTACCCTGACTGGTGCAGAAAAGAAGACAGCTGAGGAAACAACCAGAGCCGTGGAGACATCTCTGGATGATGATGCGGAATCCATCATTACAAATGAGAAGTACGAATATATTGCTTCTTTGCTGAAAGGCATCTACAGAAAGAAACATGCCGGACAGATGTCTGTGTCTGACCGCATCGATCAGGTTGTGACAAACCGCTGGCTGGCTCTGCCGATCTTTGCTGTGATCATGACACTGACATATCTGATTGCTGTATCCGGTATTGGCCAGTGGATGACAGACTGGGTCAACGATACATTATTTGGCGGCATCATTCAGCCAGGCGTACAGACCCTGATGCAGAATGCAGGCTGCTCTGACTGGCTGGTATCACTGGTTGTTGATGGCATCATCGGCGGCCTGGCAGCACCGATCGGTTTCCTGCCGCAGATGATGTGTGTCTTCTTCTTCCTGTCTGTTCTGGAAGACTGTGGATATATGTCCCGTGTTGCCTTCATCATGGACCGTATCTTCAGAAGATTCGGCCTGTCTGGCAAGAGCTTCATTCCATTCCTGATTTCCTCTGGCTGCGGCGTGCCTGGCATCATGGCTACCCGTACCATTGAAAACGAGAAAGACCGCCGCATGACGATGATCACAACTACTTCTATCCCATGCGGTGCTAAGCTTCCGGTCATTGCCATGATCGCCGGCTATCTGATGGGAGGCACATGGTGGTTTGCTCCGGTGATGTACTTCGCCGGCATTGGCGTTGTTGTCATCATGTGCATCATCATGAAGAAGTCAAAGATGTTTGCAGGTGATCCGGCACCGTTTGTCATGGAGCTGCCGGCTTACCATATCCCGAGTCTCAAAGGTGTTCTGATGCATGTCTGGGAAAGATCCTGGGCATTCCTCAAGAAAGCCGGCACCATCCTGTTCCTTTGCTGTGCAGTGATGTGGTTCCTTGCTTCCTTCGGCATCCAGAACGGTGTCTTCGGACTTGTTGATACCGAAGCTTCCTTCCTTGCCTATATCGGCCGTGCCATTGCATGGATCTTCGTCCCTCTGGGATTTGGTACATGGCAGGCAGTTGCTTCCTCCATCTCCGGATTCGTTGCCAAGGAAGGCATCGTCTCCACAATGGGCGTGCTGGCAGGCCTTGGCGATGTAGAAGAATATACCGTATCCATGCATCAGGCATTTGCGGCATTCTTCCCGACAGGAATTGCAGCTGTATCCTTCCTGGTATTCAACTGCTTTGACTCTCCATGTCTGGCAGCCATCTCTACAATGGCAAAGGAAATGAACAACAAACGCTGGTTCTGGTTTGCCATCCTGGTACAGAATCTGAATGCATACTGCATTTCCCTGATGGTTTACCAACTTGGCGGCCTGATGGTTGGCGAAGTTGCCTTCGGTGCCGGAACCATTGCCGCAGTGATTGTACTCTGCATCTATCTGTATCTGCTTCTCAGACCAGATTATGAGCACCGTGCAAGAACCAAGACAGTTGCTGAAGAAGCAGCGTAAAATCAAAAATTTTGAAAAGCAGCTGAGCATGCTGCTTTTCAATTCCATATAAGTTAGTATATACTAACCTTACATCCTGAAAAGGAAAATGAAAGTAGAGGAAATTGAAATGTCTAAAATTGCAGTTGTATATTGGTCCGGAACGGGCAATACCCAGAAGATGGCAGAGGCTGTTGCCGAAGGTGTCAAGGCAGCAGGTTCAGAAGCAGATGTCATCTTCAGTGACAGCTTCTCTGCAAATGATGTCAGCAATTATGATGCATTTGCCTTCGGATGCCCGGCAATGGGTTCTGAAAACCTGGAGGAAGGCAGCTTTGATCCGATGTTTGCCAGCGTAGAAGGAAGTCTCTCTGGCAAGAAGGTCGGTCTGTTTGGCTCCTATGGCTGGGGTGATCAGACCTGGATGCATGACTGGGAGTCACGTGTACAGGGAGATGGTGCCCAGCTTGTGGAAGCTGGCATTACATGCCTGAATGAGCCGGATGATGCCGCACTTGAGGCATGCAAAGAACTTGGCGGAAAGCTGGCCGCATGATGTACCGCCTTGTACTTGTCAGACATGGTGAGAGTGAATGGAATAAGCTGAACCTGTTTACCGGATGGACAGATGTTGACCTGAGTGAAAACGGCCATAAAGAAGCGATCAAGGCAGGACAGCTGCTGAAAGATGCCGGCTATGACTTCGATCTTGCCTATACTTCTTATTTAAAAAGAGCAATTCATACACTCCACCACATTCTGGATGAAATGGATCTGAACTGGATTGAGGAACACAAGTCGTGGCGGCTGAATGAGCGCCATTATGGTGCTCTGCAGGGGCTGAATAAAGCAGAAACTGCTGAAAAGTATGGCGAACAGCAGGTCAAGATCTGGCGGCGCTCCTTTGCCGTATGCCCGCCGGCTCTGGAAAAGGATGATCCCCGCAGTCCTGCACTGCAGAAGATGTATGCCGGCATTGATCCTTCACTGCTTCCCCAGACTGAGTCTCTGGCCATTACGATCCAGCGCGTTGTGCCGTACTTTGAATCTGAAATCAAACCGCAGATTCTGGCTGGCAGAAAGGTATTGATTGCAGCCCATGGCAATTCGCTGCGGGCATTGGTCAAATACTTCGATCAGATCTCAGACGATGATATCGCTGGTGTGAACATTCCAACCGGTGTTCCGCTTGTCTATGAATTTGATGATCATTTCCATGTTCAAAAGCATTTCTATCTTGGTGATCAAAGCGAAGTCGAAGCCAAGATGAACGCAGTTGCCCAGCAGGGCAAAGCAAAGTGATCTGAAAGTCTTCTCTGCAAAGAGAAGATTTTTTGTGGAAGAAAATCAGGCAGGAAATGTGGGATGGTTTTGGAAAATCTGCTTTCATTTATAGAAAATTCCCACTGCGGCGGGAATCAGAGTACAATAACGTGGCATGAAAGGTAATGTGAAGATGAATAAGGCAAAAAATGCGGATCGTGTCAAAAACAGTATCGTTCTGAGCGGCATGGTCGGGACGCTTGGCTTGTTTATTGCCAAGATGCTTGGTCTGTTTTACTCGATTCCGCTGTCCAGTATATTAGGCTCTGATGCATATATGAGCTACTATGGCACCTCATTCAGAATATACAGCTATATTCTGAATGTCTTTACAGCCGGCTTTCCGTTTGCCATTGCCACTATAGTTGCCAAGTATTCGGTACGCCAGGATGCCAGAGCACTGCGCAAGATCAAGAAGGTAGAACTTGTTCTGCTTGGCATGACCGGTTTTCTGGGAATGTTGCTGCTGCTCGTGCTGTCATGGCCGCTCTCGCATATCATTGCCAGCGGCTCAGATGCTCCCATCATGGGCAGATGCCTGCGCATCCTGTCTCTGGCGATCTTCTTTGTCCCGATTCTGTCCGGCTTCCGGGGCTTCTATCAGGGACGCAAGGAAATGAGCCAGTATGCGGTATCACAGGTCTTTGAACAGATCTTCCGGGTCGGCTTTCTGCTGACGGCAGCCTATATCATTGTCTATGTTCTGCATATGGACAGACGCTATGCATTGTATGTCGCTGTCATGTCCACCAGCATCGCTGCTGTGGCAGGCATTCTGCAGTTTGTCTACTTTGACCAGCATCACTTCCCGGCGATTGAAGAAGCTGCCCGCCGCCAGACCACGAAGACTGTCCGCAAGAAGAAGCTGTTCCAGGAACTCATTGCCCTGGCAATTCCGTATCTGCTGGTCGCAGTGCTTGGCTATTGCGATGATATCTTCAACTCTGTGCTTCTGCCGGTCGGCCTCAAGGTACATGGCTATACATCCTCACAGCAGAGCATCATTCTTTCCGCCTTCAACTATGTCGGCACCAAGATGACGGCAATTCCAATGATTCTCTCACCAGGATTTGCTGCTGCATTGATTCCGCATATCACGGCTGCCCGCACGCAGGGGAACAAGAAACTTGTTTCCCGCAATGTTGTAGACTGCCTGAATATCATTGTGTATCTTGGTATTCCGGTGTCATTCTGCATCTTTCTGTATGCCCGGGATGTCTTCCATATTCTGTTCTATACAAGTGATGAAGTCACTGCGGCCAACTGCCTGCGCTGGCTTGCTCTGGAAGGCTTCCTTGCCACAATCACACCAGTGATCACCAATATCCTGATGGCGCTTGGCATGAAGCATGAAGCCCTGAAAAACCTTGGTGTCAATCTGATCATCAAAGGTGCTTCCATGGTGCCGCTGATCTGGATGTTCGGCTATGCCGGCGCCGTTCTTTCAACGGTTCCTGGCAATCTGTATATTGTCTTTGCCAGCTTCAAGGCAATGCATCAGGAACATGAGATTTCGTTCCGCTCGGTTGGCTCGATTTTCATTAAGAGTATTGCCTGCATCGTGCTGATGTTTGCCGTCTCTACCGTTCTTGCCAAAGTGGGCATTACCGGTGCCTATGGACGCAAGGTCATCGCTCTGGGCAAGACATGCATCAATGCCCTGATTACACTAGGCGTCTACTTCGGCGTCAGTGCGGCATTGAAGATGCCGGAGCAGGTATTCCACCGTAGGCTGTCTGCCGTTGTCAAAGCACGTCTGCAGAAGAAGAACGCATAAGCAGGATGCATTGTCATCCTGTTTTTTTCGCATCGCTATTTTCAAATAAATAGTTGATGTACCCGAACAAGTACATCAAGTTAATATCTATAACTTATCATGACTTCAGTTGAGGTGATGATATGCTCGTTAATCAGAATTTCCTGAATTCTTTATCTCCTGTCGAAATTGAATTCATTCGTGTTGGTTTAGAAAAGCTATTCAGAGAGAAAGTAAACTGTACGACAACAAATTACGAGAATCTCTCTTTGCATGTTGAGAAATGTCCTCATTGTGGTTCAACTCACTTTGTTAAGAATGGCTTTAACCCACATAATCGTCAGAAATACAGATGTAAAAAATGCAAATCTGTTTTTATGGCAACAACAGGTACGATGTTTACTCATTCCAGAACAAGCTTTGATATCTGGACTACTTTTATCTCTGGCGAGCTTAACGGAATGACTCTGACTCAGCAGAGTGTAGCTACAGGCTTATCAGTTACTACCTGCTTCAACATGCGTCACAAGTTATATCAGGCTGCAGCAAAGATTCAGAATAATGTGGTCTTAAGTGGAAATGTTGAATTGGATCCTACTTATACCAAAATCAACCTGAAAGGGACCAGGAAGGATAAAATGCCAAGATTCAGCAAACAGCGTGGAAAGCATCGCCGTCATTCAACCAAGCGTGCTTTACCTGGCACCAGCCATCACAAGATCTGCCTGGTAACAGCTATTGATGAGCATGACAATATTCTCTTTAAAATTGGAGGATTAGGCAGAGAGAGTGCAGAAATTCTGAATCAATGCAGCTCTCACTACGCAGCGAATTCAACAATTATCAGTGATGACAGCCATAGCATTCAAACTTTCGTGGGCGATAATCACTTCAACAGTGACATAATGCCATCTAACGGTTATTTAACACCAAAGTGCAAGACAGTATCTGAAGTAAACGAGCTTCACTCTGAGCTAAAAAACATGATCAGGCAGAAACATGGTATCAGCACAAGACATCTCCAGGGTTATTTGAATTGGATCGTCATGAAGAAATATTTAAAGTACAGGCTGGACATGCGCAAATGGAAATCAGAAGCATACATGGAAACAATGTTTGAACAGATTCCATTTACCTGTGCGGAGATCCCAAAGCTTAAAATGCCAATTAACCTCTATGAGGCATATAGCTCATGATATTTTGGTGTTTACAGCCTCATCAACTAAATCTTTGAAAATAGCGTTGCATGAAAAAAGACTTCCTGTCTGGACAATGTCATTAAGATAAGCTCATGAAAGTGATATTGAGATTTTGACCCGTTAAGTTAAGAAGCTGGATGAAGAATAATAATGTTATTCTTCAGGACTCAGCTTCTTTTTTGATCAGCTCTTAGAGGACAATCCAGAGGTTCTCAAAAAGAAGGCATGACGAAAACATCTTTTGAGCAATCTGTCACTTTATCATTGAATCCAAAGGCTGACCTCGTATAATGAAGTTGCTTAGGCAGCTCTATAGAGTGACAGTCTTGCTGGTTGTGACTTTATATTGCGCTTGAACTTTCTTCCTGGTCGTACGGGACTCAGGAAGTTTTTTATTCTGTCTATGAATGCTTTTGTCGTAATAAGCTTCTTCAGGAATAATCGCGCATTCGTAACGGCAGGCTTAAAAGCAATCTGATACGTCCATTTTCTGCCATCCTTTTCTACCGGCACAGCATTGATCAGAAGCTGGGTGTAGTTGTACATGATGAGAGCGGCATAGATTTCCTGTCTTGCGTTTTTCTGCTTGATTGAATTGAAGTAAACCATGTTTGTATCGTATTTCAAGTGGCGGAATGCACCTTCAATCTCCCAGCGCATATGGTAAAGTTCCTTAAGCTCAGTGATGGAAAATTCATCTTTGGGCAGATTCGTAACCAGGCACTCATAAGTACCGTCCGTGATTTTGAAACGGGCGACACGGAAAGTCATATTGTAGAACGGATGATCAAAATCCAGATAACTGAAATTTACGTTTGATGGCAGGAATACGTATTTCTGCTTGTTTTGCTTGATCTCTTTCGTCTGGCTTCTTGTCAATATACGAGTGATATCTCGATCGAATTCTTCATCTGGCAGATCAATGGCAGATAAGATCCCGCTGCTGAATATATCCTTTATACGAATGGCGAAGTGAATGCTGTTTTCAAGCATATAGGCAAGCAGCTCATAGCTTTCGTAGCCGCGGTCAGCAGTAATAATCGTTTTGGCTGGCAGATCATGGGCTTTAAGCATATCAAGCAGAGCGCCTTTCTCATGAGACTTCTGTTTCGTATCTATCATAGCGTCTGTATATACGCGATTCAGAACGTCATACAGAGCATTGAGATGAAGCTGATTGTAGCCCTGGCTGTTCTCATCATTCTTCAGAAATGTCTCTGGATCATCAGGGTTATAAGGGATACGTACATCTGATCCATCACAAGCGAATACACGATAGCCTTTGAAGAATCTGGTTCCAGGAATGTTTTCAGTCATTAAGTGCATTACTCTTTCAAGAGCTTCGGGATCGAGCTTTGAACGCTGCTGGCAGAAAGCCGAAGCAGACGGCGGGACTTTGGAAACAAAGAAATCAGAGAGTTCCTGGTTTAATGCCTTGGCCTGTTTCTGGATAAGGAAGCGAATCAGAATACCAGCGGGCAGTGCACGTATCCGAGTGAAGTCAACACCTGGCTGCGTACAATAGCAGCTTATATTTTGCTCGACCATATCAATGGCCTTGGCTAAAATGTCATCTACGCACTTAACAGAATCAATGGAAATCATAATGAATTTTTCCTCCTACAATTTCCTTCGGATTGTGTAAAAAAGGCTGATTTTTGGCTGTCAAGTGTTTTTTAGAAAATCATCCAAAAAAATACGGACCTTTTGGCCATCAAAAAAAACGCCTTGTATTCTTACAAAATACAAAGCGTTTCAATCATCAAGCCCTAACTTAATGACATTGCAGTTTTGCCCGGGATTTTTCTTGGATAAGGTACATCGACACATCTGCCAGTTACAGATTGATTTCGCATACAATATGTTAGGAGAACATATTTTGAATGGATTGATTGAATTTGAAGGATTGAGGTTGTATGCTCACCGTCAATGTAAGTTAGCATTAACTAACTAACATTAATATACAGTATGATGACTTTGCTGTCAACATATATATCAAAAAAATCTGTAAAAAGCTGAAACAGTTCTATTTCACTGCTTTCAGGACATGGAAGTATAATAGGAATAACAAGAATGGTGGAGGAAAATCATGAGTGAATATCTGACAATTGATGTTGGCGGTACAGCCGTCAAGTATGCATTGATGAATGAGGAAGCTGAGATTGCAGAAAAGGGTGAAGTGGCTACACCGCATGACAGTCAGGAAGAGTTTATCAATCTTGTTGTTGGACTGTATCAGAAATACCAGGACAGAGTGGAAGGCATTGCCATGAGTGCACCGGGCAGAATTGATGCATCCCGCGGTTATTTCTATACAAGCGGTGCGCTGGGCTATCTTGACCATACGGATTTTGCGGCATTGCTTGCGGACAAGGTGAAAGTTCCGTTCAGGCTGGAAAATGATGCCAAGAGTGCAGCTCTTGCGGAACTTTGGAAAGGCAGTATGCAGGGTGTTGCCAACGGCACTGTGATTACCCTTGGTACGGGCATTGGCGGTGCCATCATCATCAACGGAAAACTGTACCGCGGCTCTACTTTTGCCGCAGGTGAATATTCGCCGATCTCAACACGGCTTGATCTGCCGTTTGATACAAAATATATGTGGGCAAACCAAAACAGCGTCGGATCACTGATCAGAAAGTATGCAGAGCTTTCCGGACAGGATGCATCCCAGCTCAATGGACGTATTCTTTTTGAAAGAGCCAATCATGGCGATCAGCAGGCACTGGATGCACTGCAGTGGTACTGCCAGGGCCTTGCCACCGGGCTGCTGACGATTCAGACCATCCTGGATGTAGAAAGAGTTGCGATCGGCGGCGGTATTTCCAAACAGCCTTTGCTGCTGAAAACACTGCAGGATACAATCGAGAAGATGGCAGCACCTTATCTTGCCTTTATGCCATTCTCACTGCCGGAAATCGTTGCCTGCACCTTTGGCAATGATGCCAACATGATTGGTGCTCTCTATCATTTCCTCAACGAATAATTCCGCAGAAATGTGTGAATTGCAGTCAATGAATGATAGCGCTTTAAGATCTTCTTTCCGCTATGTTACAATGCGGTCAACTATGGGGGAAAATCTATGCACTATCATACAAAAGAACAGTTAATGCACACATATCATGCCATGGTTACAGAGAATGGTTCTGCCAATATTTCCGTCATTCAGCTGTGCACAAAATGTGGGATCCACAGACAGACGTTCTATCGCTGCTATGACGATATTCCTGATTTGATCGTAAAGTACTGCTGGGGGCAGATTAATCAGGGAGCAGAACATATCCAGAAAGATGCGCCGTGGCAGAAACTTCTGCTGTCAGCACTTGAGTACTGTCAGATGGACAGCAGCTTTCTGCTTGCCGTACTGCAGTCTCATGCAAAAGAGAGAATGGTCCAGTTTGGCGGCATGAAGATGCATCAGATTCTTGCGGAATGCATTGAAGCACTTGCGGCACAAACACATGTCAGTCCTCTGCAGAAGCAGTTTCTGTGCCATTATCACCGGCATGCACTGACCGGCATGATTCTGAACTGGTTTCATTCAGGAATGAAAGAAGATCCGGATGCACTGCTTGATATGATCACAGATATCGTCAAAGACAGCCTGCACAATGCCATCAACAATTTTGCGATCAGAAATGATCTGTATGGCATGCCGGATCCGGTCTTTTGATGGTTTCTGAAAGGAAAAATCAAAAGTAAAGCATTCGAGCGTTAAATTCTGTATACGTTTTCACCGTTTTGTCTTTCACTTTTTGGGCAAAATCATTGCATACTAGAGATAGCACCGGGATATGCATGAATGTATTCTGATGAAATTGATTGAAAAGAGGGATTGAGTATGGATTATGATATTGCACATGCGGCAGAACGCAAGGCATTTCAGGCAGCTCTGAACCTTGCCTTCAAGAAAATTGATAAGAATGATGAGACAGGCTACGTTGACATGGTCAATCTGGGCCAGAAGGTTCTGGGGGATACATGGCCGGATGAAGCATGGGATCATCTGCGTACAGCCTTTGGAAAAGATGGCAAGTACAATCATTTTCTCAACCGCATCCATCGTGATGTCGATGAAGAGTATCTGAAGAAGCTGCTGATGGCATTTGGCTTTGAAGCTGGTTTCACAGGTTTCAAGAGAACGCAGAAGGTAGGCAAGAAGGAGGGAATCCGCATTCCGTGGGTGATCCTGTTTGATCCGACCAGTGCCTGCAACCTGCACTGCACAGGATGCTGGGCAAGTGAGTACAGCCACCAGCTGAATCTGTCCTATGAAGATATGGACAGAATTGTTACCGAAGGCAAGCAGCTTGGTATTCATGGCTATGTCATGACCGGCGGCGAGCCGATGGTCCGCAAGAATGATATTCTGAAGCTTGCCAAGAAACATTATGACTGCGGCTTCATGATCTTCACAAATGGCACCCTGGTTGATCAGGCTTTCTGTGATGGCATGAGAGAAGCAGGCAACATTGTTCTTTCGATGAGTATCGAGGGCGATGAGAAGGCAACCGATGCCCGCCGCGGTCAGGGAACCTTCGCAAAGGTCATGGCTACCATGGATCTGCTGCATAAGAACCGTCTTGCCTATGGCACATCCATCTGCTACACAAGAGCAAACTGCGAAGCCGTTACTTCTGATGAATTCTATGACTTCCTGATTTCCAAGGGCGTACTGTTCAGCTGGTACTTCCACTTCATGCCGGTTGGCAATGATACAGATATGTCTCTGGTGCCGACTGTCGAGCAGAGAGAGTATATGTATCACCGCATCCGTGAGGTCAGAAACTATACAGGCGGCAAGGAAATCTTCTGCATGGACTTCCAGAACGATGGCCAGTTTGTCGGCGGCTGCATCGCCGGCGGCAAGTACTACTGCCATATCAATCCGAATGGTGATATGGAGCCTTGTGTCTTCATTCATTATTCCAATGCCAACATCCATGACAAGAGCCTGCTGGAGTGCCTGAAGCAGCCTCTGTTCAGAGATTATCAGGCCAACCAGCCGTTCAACCAGGATCATCTGAGACCGTGCCCGATGCTCGAGAATCCGCAGTTCATCAAGAAACTCGTGCATGAATCCGGCGCTCACAGCACCGATATGGTTGATCCGGAGGATGTTGATGAACTGTCTGCCAAGACAACTGAGTATGCCAAGGAGTGGGCTCCGGTAGCAGAAAAACTCTGGGCTGAAGATCAGGCAAAACGTGCAGAGCGCAAAGCTGCAAACAAGTAAACAATTATTTCAGATAAGATGACTGTACCGACAGAGATGTCTGGAAACAGTCATCTTTTTTGTGTGGTATTATTGCAGCATGGCAAAAACAAAAGAAACCCTGCAGCTGGAAGATGCACTTCGCCAGCGCAGCCGGAAGAAACGAGAATACGGCTGTGAAGAAGTCACCATCGGCTTTACATATGAAAACAAAGGCAATGAAATCGTTGACTTCATGTCCATGGATGCGCACGAAGTCTTCCGCTGCTATGAAATCAAAATCTCTCTGTCAGATCTGAAGAGCAATAATGCTCTGTCATGGTATGGCGACTACAACTATCTTGTCATTTCAGAAGATCTTTGGATGCGTGACATTGATTTTGACAACTATATTCCACCGTATGCCGGCATTCTTGTTTCCCATGATCTGCAGACAATGCGCAATGCAAAGAAGAAGGCCGTTTCAGATACGGACAGAAAGATGCTCAAGGACAGTCTGCTGCGCAGCCTGTACTGGCGCATGGTGCAGTATCAGGATGCTGGCAGCGATGTAATTCTGAAACAGCTGCAGAAGGATCAGGACGCATTGAAAAAAGAATATGAGCAGTACAGGAGGCAGGTAGACCGCACGATGTTTACGGAAGAAGACTATGTACGCTACTATGGCATGAATCATCAGTGCAGTCCGGATCTGGAACAAATGGCAAAAGGGGAGCGTGAACAGTACTTCCTGCGCAAGGAAGGAAAGATGGCATGGCAGAAGGAAGACGATCATTTGTGCTGTCCGGTCTGCGGTTATCGGACAAAGCTGAAAAGTGCCTTTTGTCCTGCCTGTGGTGTGGATCTCAGGCAGCTGATACGGAAATGAGGTACAATACACACCGTTGAAGAGGAATACGATTTATGGAAATGCAGATGGAACACATACAGGAGCTGCCGACACCGGAAGAGTTGAAAAAACAGTTTCCGCTCAGCTCTGAAATCAAGGAAAGAAAAGCGGTGCGTGATCAGGAAATTGCGCGCATCATGACGGGTGAAAGTGATAAATTCCTGCTGTTGATCGGTCCATGCAGTGCTGACCGCGAAGATGCGGTGCTGGACTATATGACACGTCTTGCCAAAGTGCAGGAAAATGTAAAGGATAAGATCCTGATTGTGCCGCGTGTCTATACAAACAAGCCGCGTACAAAGGGACTTGGCTACAAGGGAATGCTGCATCAGCCGGATCCGCATAAAGGTGAGGATCTGCTGGCTGGCATCATTGCCATCCGTGAGATGCATACCCGGGTTGCAAAGGAGACAGGTTTCTCCTGTGCTGAGGAAATGCTGTATCCGGAGAATCATGCCTATCTGGATGATCTGCTGTCCTATGTTGCGATTGGAGCAAGAAGTGTTGAGGATCAGCAGCACCGTATGGTGGCAAGCGGTATCGGTATTCCAGCTGGCATGAAGAATCCGACATCGGGTGATCTGAGTGTGATGATGAATGCCATCGTGGCAGCCCAGAATCCGCAGACCTTCATTTACCGCGGCTGGGAGGTGCAGACCCAGGGCAATATGCTTGCCCATGTCATTCTGCGCGGCTATCAGGACCGCTATGGCAATTTGCAGCCAAACTATCACTATGAGGATCTGATTCATGTCTACAACATGTACCAGTCACTCAAACTCAACAATCCGGCTGTGATTGTTGACTGCAACCATGCCAATTCCGGCAAGAACTATATGGAGCAGATCCGCATTGCCAAGGATGTTCTGCACAGCCGGCATTGCAATCCGGAAATTCACGGGCTGGTCAAGGGATTGATGATTGAAAGCTATCTGCTGGATGGCAATCAGCCATCCATCGGTGATGTATATGGACTTTCCATTACGGATGCATGCCTTGGCTGGGAAAAGAGTGAAAAGCTGATTCTGGATATTGCAGAAGAACTGGATTAATCAGAGATTTAACAGGCGAAAGCCTGTTTTTTCTTTTGTAAAACGCTATTTTCAAATAAATAGTTGATGTACCCGAACAAGTACATCAAGTTAATATCTATAACTTATCATGACTTCAGTTGAGGTGATGATATGCTCGTTAATCAGAATTTCCTGAATTCTTTATCTCCTGTCGAAATTGAATTCATTCGTGTTGGTTTAGAAAAGCTATTCAGAGAGAAAGTAAACTGTACGACAACAAATTACGAGAATCTCTCTTTGCATGTTGAGAAATGTCCTCATTGTGGTTCAACTCACTTTGTTAAGAATGGCTTTAACCCACATAATCGTCAGAAATACAGATGTAAAAAATGCAAATCTGTTTTTATGGCAACAACAGGTACGATGTTTACTCATTCCAGAACAAGCTTTGATATCTGGACTACTTTTATCTCTGGCGAGCTTAACGGAATGACTCTGACTCAGCAGAGTGTAGCTACAGGCTTATCAGTTACTACCTGCTTCAACATGCGTCACAAGTTATATCAGGCTGCAGCAAAGATTCAGAATAATGTGGTCTTAAGTGGAAATGTTGAATTGGATCCTACTTATACCAAAATCAACCTGAAAGGGACCAGGAAGGATAAAATGCCAAGATTCAGCAAACAGCGTGGAAAGCATCGCCGTCATTCAACCAAGCGTGCTTTACCTGGCACCAGCCATCACAAGATCTGCCTGGTAACAGCTATTGATGAGCATGACAATATTCTCTTTAAAATTGGAGGATTAGGCAGAGAGAGTGCAGAAATTCTGAATCAATATAGCTCTCACTTCGCAGCGCATTCAACAATTATCAGTGATGACAGCCATAGCATTCAAACTTTCGTGGGCGATAATCACTTCAACAGTGACATTATTCCATCTAACGGTTATTTAACACCAAAGGGCAATACAGTATCTGAAGTAAACGAGCTTCACTCTGAGCTAAAAAACATGATCAGGCAGAAACATGGTATCAGCACAAGACATCTCCAGGGTTATTTGAATTGGATCGTCATGAAGAAATATTTAAAGTACAGGCTGGACATGCGCAAATGGAAATCAGAAGCATACATGGAAACAATGTTTGAACAGATTCCATTTACCTGTGCGGAGATCCCAAAGCTTAAAATGCCAATTAACCTCTATGAGGCATATAGCTCATGATATTTTGGTGTTTACAGCCTCATCAACTAAATCTTTGAAAATAGCGTTGTAAAACATTAAAAGTGCTTAATAACAGCATCATTTTACACAAACTTTTCATTTGCCTTTCTGTGGACTTTACACAGCCTGTATATCCTTTAATACGTACCAAGGAGGAAAAGAAAGACAGGTATGAATAGAACAAAGGGTATCATTGCTGGTTTACTGACAGCTGCCATGCTGGCAGGATGTGGATCTTCCACAACCGCAGCATCAACAAGCGCAGCGTCTACAGCTGCTGCTAAGGAAAGCACATTTGCTGCTGTTTCCGGAACAGTTACAGCTGCTGGTTCCAGTGCACTGCTGCCGCTGGCACAGGAAGCTGCTACTGAGTTCATGAAGAACAATCCGGACTGCGTCGTTACTGTAAACGGCGGCGGTTCTGGTGAAGGCCTGAAGCAGGTTGCTGACGGCAGTGTCGATATCGGCAACTCAGATGTTGCAGCAGAAGAAAAGCTTGATGCAAGTGCTGCCAGTGGCCTGATGGATCATGAGGTTGCTCTTGTTGCCATGGCTCCGGTTGTCTCCAAGGATCTTGACATTGACAACCTGACAACGGATCAGCTGATCCAGGTGTTCACCGGCAAGGTAACCAACTGGAAGGATGTCGGCGGTCCGGATGAGGACATTGTCCTTGTCACAAGACCTTCTTCTTCCGGCACAAGAGCTACCTTCAAGAAGTATGCACTGAATGGTGAAGAAGAGGCATCAAACCAGGCTCTGGAAACAGATGACTCCGGCACACTGACACAGACAGTAGCTACTACAGAAGGTGCAATTGGTTATGTTGCTCTGTCTTATCTGACTGACAATACAGACCTGAAGGCAGTTTCCGTTGATGGTGTTGAGCCGACTCTGGAGAACGTATACAGCGGTGATTATAAGGTTTGGTCTTACGAGCACATGTATACAAAGGGTGATGGCAGTGAAGTTGCACAGGCATTCCTGAAGTACATGGTCAGCGATGAATTCGCATCCAACGTCGAAAAGATGGGATACGGTGTCGTTGCCAGCCTCACTGATGCAGCTGTTGCTACACACAAGAACTAAACAGGTGCTTAATGATGCCGGCCTTATGCCGGCATCTTCCATGAAGGAGTGATATGCAGCATGATTGATCAATATACTCTGAAAATGGTAAAGAAAGACCGCAGATGGAAAGGCATTTATACCTTCTGCGGTTTCTTTATCATCATTCTTACCGTTGCCATCGGTGTCTTCCTGATCCTCAAAGGAAGCGATACCTTTGTCAAAGCCCACCATTCTGTCTTTGAATTTCTGTTCTCCTCCGACTGGAGTCCATCTGATTCCGTCGGTGATGATTCCGGCAGTATAGGCTCACTTGTTTACATCTGCGGATCTTTGATGACATGCGGCCTGGCATTACTGTTCTGCATTCCGCTGGCTGTATGTTCCGCCGTCTTTCTGAGTGAAATTGCACCGAAGTTCGGCGAAAAGTTTTTCCGCCCGGCCATTGAAATCTATGTTGGCATTCCATCCGTCGTCTATGGCTGGATCGGCCTGACTGTACTGGTTCCGTTTATTGCCAACGTGTTTCATGCAAAAATGGGCGGCTTCTCCGTGCTGGCTGCTGCCATCGTACTGACTGTGATGATCTTCCCGACCATCACAACCGTTGCGGCAGATGCCATCAAGAATGTCCCGCAGGGATACCGTGAAGCCGCATATGGCATGGGTTCCACCCGCTGGCAGGTAATCCGCCACGTCGTACTGCCGGCTGCTTTCCCTGGCATTGCGACCGGTGTCATTCTCGGCCTGGCCAGAGCAATCGGTGAAGCACTCGCGGTTGCCATGGTCATTGGCAAAACAAGAAGCTTCCCGAAGAACATTCTGTCACCGACCAACAACCTGACCGCAGCCATTGCAGCAGATATGGGCAATACTGCCAACGGCGGCCTTCATAATATGGCGCTTTGGTCCATGGCACTGCTGCTGTACCTGATTTCCATTCTGCTGATCTTCATCATCCATCGTATGTCCAGGAAAGGAAAGAACGCATGAATAAACAGAACGAATCGCTTTATAAACATGCACGTGCTACTGATTGTGCCATGACCGGCATCTTCGGGGCAGTCGGCATCTTCATGGTTGCGTTCCTGATCCTGCTGACAGGATATATCATCATCAATGGATTCCGTGGTTTCATGCCGGAAATGCTCTCCACCGGGCAGAATGGCATTCTCAACCAGCTGTTCAATACCATATATCTGGTTATCCTTTCACTGCTGATCTCCGTGCCTCTTGGCATTGGTGCCGGTGTTTACCTGGCAGAATACTCGCGTCCAGGCAAACTGCTGGATTTCCTGGAAATCAGTATTGAGTCGCTGTCATCTCTGCCTTCCATTGTCATCGGCTTGTTTGGTTATCTGGTCTTCATCCTGATGACCGGTATGAAATGGAACCTGTTTGCCGGTGCACTGGCTGTGTCCATTCTGTCACTGCCATTGATCACCACGGAAACCAACAGTGCCATTCGTTCTCTGCCGCCGGAGTATAAAGAAGGCTCTCTGGCAACGGGAGCGACACTTGCGCAGACCATCCGCCACGTACTGATCCCGGCTGCGATGCCGCAGATCCTGACGGGTGTGATCATGGCAGCAGGACGTGGCTTTGGTGAAGCGGCTGCACTGCTGTACACCAGCGGTCAGTCCACCGTCATCAACTGGTCTAACTGGAATACTACATCGCCAACCTGTCCGCTGAACCCGTTCCGTACAGGTGAAACGCTGTCATTACACATCTGGGTGCTGCGTACAGAAGGATCTCTGAATCCAAATTCCGAGGCCATTGCCGGTTTTGCATCAGCTGTGCTTGTGATTCTGACACTGTGTGTCTCTGTCATCACAAGAAGACTTTCCGACAGTATTCGAAACAAAAATCAGAAGGGAAAATAGTCTATGAGTAAGATCAGTGTTCAGAATATGAATCTCTGGTACAGTGACTTCCATGCACTGCACAATATCAATATAGAGATTGAACCAAACGAAATCACCGCATTCATCGGTCCGTCCGGATGCGGCAAAAGTACGCTTCTGCGCTCGCTGAACTGCATGAATGACCTGGTCGAGGGGTGCCGCATTGAAGGAAAGGTTCTGCTGGACGGGGAAGACATCTATCACGGAAACCTCGATGTCAATGTGCTCCGCAAGCGGGTTGGCATGGTGTTCCAGAAGCCAAACCCATTCCCGATGAGTGTCTATGACAACATTGCCTATGGCCCGCGCATTCATGGTATCCGCAATAAGAAGATGCTGGACGAAATCGTTGAAAAGGCTTTGAAGGATGCGGCGATCTTTGATGAACTGAAGGACCGTCTCAAGAAGAGTGCCCTTGGTCTTTCCGGCGGCCAGCAGCAGCGTCTGTGCATTGCAAGAGCACTTGCATGTGATCCGGAAGTACTGCTGATGGATGAGCCAACCAGTGCTCTTGACCCGATCAGTACTTCCAAGATCGAGGATCTTGTGACAGACCTGAAGAAAAAATATACGGTTGTCATCGTTACTCACAATATGCAGCAGGCTGTGCGTATCTCCGATAAGACAGCATTCTTCCTGCTTGGTGATCTGATTGAGTATGGACCTACAGACAAGGTCTTCTCTACGCCGCAGGACAAGCGTACAGAGAATTACATTACAGGAAGGTTCGGTTGATAACTTATGAGAAATCGTTTTGATAATGAACTGCAGACGCTGGATGAGACAATGCATGAAATGGGTGAGCTCTGTGAGAGTTCCATTTCACTCTGCATCGAAGCACTGATGGATGGCAATCCCAAGAAAGCACAGGAAGTTGTAGCCAAGGCTGTGACCATTTCCCGTAAAGAGCGTGAGGTTGAGAATATGTGCCTGAAGCTGCTGATGGAACAGCAGCCGGTCGCCACTGATCTGCGTGTGATCTCCGCTGCACTGAAGATGGTATCTGATCTGGAAAGAATCGGTGACCAGTCCAATGATATTGCTGAAATTGTGATCACAGAGAATCTGTCTGCTGCCAATGATATTCTGAATCTGCGCCGCATGGCAGATGTCGTCAATGATATGGTCACAAGTTCCATTGAAGCATTCGTGAATAGAGATGCCCAGCTTGCACGTCACGTCATTGCAAGAGATGATGAAGTTGATGAAGCTTTCAATGATGCCAAGCAGAAGCTGATCGAAGTCTTCGGCGGCAAGAACAACGTCAATATGGAATACGCTCTGAATCTGCTGATGATTGCCAAATACTTCGAGCGTATTGGCGATCATACCGTAAACATTGCCCAGTGGGTTCTGTTTGCCATCACCGGTGTGCGTGAAGGCAATACCAACTGAGAACACATGAGCTGCCTGCGGGCAGCTTTTTTCATTTTGTCATGTATCTTTGTTTCGTGTATAATCGGCTCCATTGATGGAGGCGTGCATATGGGAATTGTTGTATTCGGAGCTTCTTTGATGGATATCAAGGGATATCCATTTGGAAAGTATGTGGCAGATGGCCGCAATGCCGGCAAGGTTGTTGAGGTACAGGGCGGTGTCAGCCGCAATGTAGCTGAAGATATTGCCAATGTGGAACTGAAGCCAACTTATGTCTCAGTGCTGGATCATTCATCCGCTTCAGAAGAAATTATTGCGAAATTGAAACGCCATAAGGTCAATACAGACTATATTGTTCAGCGCGATGGGGGCCTGGGCAAATGGCTGGCAATCTTTAATGAAGAAGGAGATGTGGTTGGTTCCATCTCCCAGCGGCCGGATCTCTCTGCCATCAGCGAAACATTGAAACAACATGGCGATGAAATCTTCTCCAAATGTGACAGTGTGGTTGTTGAGATTGATATGGAAGCTGATCTGCTCAAAGCAATCTTTGCACTGGCAGATAAGTATAACAAGAAGGTTTATGCACTTGTCTCCAATATGTCCATTGCCATGGAACGCCGCGATCTGATGATGTGCACGGACTGTGTTGTCTGCAACCAGGAAGAGGCAGGACTTTTGTTTTCAGAAGATTATGCCGGCATGAAGCCAGAAGAGCTTGCACCGGTGATCTGCCGCAAGGTGCAGCAGGCAGGCTATAGGCAGATGGTTGTCACCATGGGCGCACAGGGGGCAGTCTATGCATGCCATGGCAGGGAATATGGCATCGTACCTGCTCAGCGTACTGCTGTGGTGGATACAACCGGCTGCGGTGATGCGTTCTTTGCCGGTGTTACTATCGGCCTGACCTATGGCAAAACACTTGCCCAGGCATGCCGCATCGGAACAAGACTCGCATCAAGTGTCATCGCAACCACTGAAAACGTATGCCCGCGCTTTCAGCCATCCGAATTCAACCTGTTTCACTGCGCAGAATGAAACGTTTCCATTGCATTTTCCTTTGCAATTCTTATAATAAAAACCGGTAAAGGAAAACCGGTTTCCTCAGGTAGCGTATGAATGATTTTCTTACAAAGGAACAATGCAATATGAGTCATTATGCCCATGAAGTGCAGGCTGTCATGCATCACCGCTGGGCGATGACGGAAATCAATGGTATGTATTATCACATTCAGATCAAGCCGGATATTGTTGTGATTCAGGATCCGAATAATAGAAAAAATGATCAGGTCATGCCTACGGCAGAATTTGCAAGAATGCTTGATGCATTCCTTGCCAAAGGGGCACTCTGATCTTTTTTAGTTTTGGAATGCTTTGTGTCATATAATAGAAGACGTTGAGGAAAGAGGAATAAGAAATGGCGGATGAAGAAAAAGTTTATCATGTCCTGGTCATTAATCCGGGATCTACTTCTACCAAGATTGCTTTGTTTGAAAATGAGAAATGCGTCCTTTCCAGAAGTGTATTTCATGACAGTTCTGAGCTGCTGAAATTTCCGACGATCAATGATCAGCTGAATTACCGCATGCATGTCATGCGCAAATTCCTTCAGGATTCTCATGTTGACCTGCATCATATTGATGCTGTGGTTGGCAGAGGCGGACCATGCTATGCATGTGCTTCCGGCTGCTATACCATTGATCAGAAGCTCGTGGATGATACACGTGAAGTCAAGGGACATTTCTATCACAGTTCCATGCTTGGCGTCCAGATGGCGTATGAGTTTCAGAAGCTGTATGGCGGTATTGCCCTGATGGTGGATCCGCCTGTCGTGGATGAACTGTGTGATGAGGCCCGTATCACGGGTGTCAAAGGCATCTACAGAAGAGCGACTGCCCATGTGCTGAATGCCAAGGAAACAGCCCGCCGCTATGCTGCATCTATTGACAAGAAGTATGAAGATCTCAATCTCATTGTTGCCCATATTGATGGCGGTATCTCCATTACCTGTCATAAGCATGGCCGCATGATTGACGGCAATGATGCCGGCGGCGGTGAAGGTCCGTTCACACCAACCAGAATGGGTTCCATGGCCGTGACGGATGTACTGGATTATCTGTTTGACAAGGATAAATCTGAGGTCAGAAAGCTCTGTTCACAGGCAGGCGGACTGTCTTCCTGGTTTGGTACTTCCGATTCAGCAGATATCTTTTATAACAAGGTGCGCAAAGGCGACAAGATGGCAGCGCGCGTATGGACAGCCATGGAGTATCAGTGTGCCAAGTGGATCTGCATGATGGCAGCACCGCTGGAAGGCCACGTGGATGCCATTCTGCTGACAGGCGGCCTGCTGCGTATTCCTGGCGTCACGGATTATATGAAAGAACACTGTGAATGGATTGCGCCGATTCAGGCTTATCCAGGCGAGTTTGAACATGAGTCTATGGTTGCTTCAGCCCTTGCTGTGCTGCGCGGACAGCTGAAGCCGATGACCTATACAGGCAAACCTGTATGGGATGGCTTCCATGACAATTGATCGATGATTCATAAAACGAGCATTCCTGCGTGGGATGCTTTTTTCTTTGCCGGCAGGGCTGTGATACCATAGTAAGGCATACAAAAAGCAAAGGAGAAGTGAATCTATGCCGGAAGTCAGTATCATTCTGCCGGTTTATCAGGCTGAAAAATATCTTGTGAGGTGCATTGATTCCGTACTGCACCAGGAATATCAGGATTTTGAACTCATCTGCGTGGATGATGGTTCCAGGGATCACAGCCCATCCATTCTGGACGATTATGCACAAAGAGACAAACGTGTTGTTGTGATCCACCAGGCCAATGCCGGTGTTTCCACGGCCCGCAACAACGGTCTTGCCAGGGCGAAGGGGACATATATTCAGTTTCTGGATGCGGATGACTGGATTGCGTCCAATGCGACAATGGAGCTGGTACGCTGTGCCAAACAAAGCAATGCGGATATGGTCGTGGCAGATTTCTACCGGGTTGTTGGCACCAAGGTGGCACGCAAAGGATCCATTATATCCGATGATGTGCTGACTCTGGAGGAATATGCCGACTGCATGAAGCTGTCTCCGGCTGACTTTTACTATGGTGTTCTCTGGAACAAGCTTTACCGCAATGACATTATCCAGAAGTATCATCTGCAGATGGATCCCAAGGTCAGCTATTGTGAAGATTTCATCTTCAATCTGGAATATCTGCTGCACTGCCATGCCATTGCACCTTTGCAGATCCCGGTGTATTACTATGTCAAAACCGAAGGGTCACTGGTCACCCAGAGCCTTTCACCAAGCCGCATGCTGCAATCAAGATCACTGGTGTTTTCTTACTATGATGCCTTTTTCCGCCACGTTCTGAATGAAGAAGAATACCGCCGCTCGCGCCCAGAAATTGCCGGCTATCTTGTTTCCGCCGCCTCTGATGATCTGGTGATGCCGATGGCACCAGGCACCATGAAGCTCGGCAAAGAGACAGTGCAGGCTGTATGGCGCACCGATGGCAGCTTTCACTATGCAGTGCTGCTGTTCTATCTGCGCAAAGCCTATGAGACCCAGCTGAATACCGTGGCGATCAAGAACAATCTCGATCTTGAAGATGTCCTTGTCTTTGAAGCTGTGCGCAACTCCAATATGTTCTCCACCATGCGGGAAATCATGGATTTCACCGGTCTGTCCTATGCAGCCACAGCAGGCAGCGTGCAGAAGCTGGTATCCAGGCATCTGCTGCATGTGGAAATCATGAACAGCTTCCACATCAAGACAGGATCCCGCAGCCAGGATCTCAGTCATGATATTGATGTTGCACTGTCTGATCTGAATCAGGTTGAAGCAAAGGGACTGGATGACAGCAAGGCACAGCAGCTGATGCAGTTTCTGCGTGTGATTGTGCATAATCTGGAAAACTTTGTCAGTCATGTCTGAGGTGCATCACCTTAAGAATGATCTGGTCATTTTCTGTTGCTTTCCGCAAGAGCCCTGCTACAATACCAACCGTATGGAAGAAATGACAGAAAATAAGAATATCAGTGTCATGCTTTGTTCCGTAGGTGATGCGTATTACAGCGGACTTGGCATGAAGTCAAATCATAAAGAGGCAATGCGCTTTTACCGCAAAGCAGCTTCGCTGGGCAACAGCTATGCGATGTTCCGGATGGGAGAGTGCTATGAAAACGGGACCGGCACAGATAAAGATACTGAAGAGGCATTTCAGTATTACCAGAAATCGGCAGAAACAGGCTGCATTCCCGGTATGCTGAAAGTCGGCGATTATTACTGGAGCGGCATGGATGGCATTGTTGCCCAGAGCAAAGAAAAAGCGGCCCAGTGGTATCTGCAGGCTCTGAAAAAGAATGATGCCCAGGAAGAGAGTCTGGATGAGCCGTTTGTATATGTCAGAATAGCTGACTGCATGAAAGACGGTATCGGCATGGAGAAGAACCTGCAGGCTGCCCATGAGCTGTATCAGGCCGCTGTAGAGGATATGATGGACATCATGCCATATGACCGCATGTTTGATTACAGCATGCTGGAACGTGCTGAAAAAGGGGAAGAAGAACTGCGCAGCAAGCTCCACCTGCCCAAGAGCGAACCGGTAGGTGAGCTGATTTCCTGAAATCTTCTCTTTCCTTTTCTAAAAACTATGGTATCATTAACAAGCGTCATTAATGAGACCACATGCAGGAATACCCAAGTGGTTGAAGGGGCAGGCTTGGAAAGCTTGTAGATCGGTAACACGGTGCCAGGGTTCAAATCCCTGTTCCTGCGCCATGAAAAAGTCACTCGTCTGAGTGGCTTTTTTCTTTCGCTATATGCCTGCACCCAGAAAAAAAGCATCCGCTTGGGATGCTCATGCACGGCCGCAGTACTTACCATCAGCAGTGGAAACTTCCACAGTATCACCAGTGTTGATGAACAGCGGAACTTTGATCACCAGACCTGTTTCCAGAGTAGCATTCTTCTGGGCAGCTGTTGCTGTATTGCCTTTGACAGCAGCTTCGGCTTCGGCAACTTTCAGGTTGACCTTGTCAGGCAGCTCAATGCCAAGGATCTCACCATTGTAGAATTCAACCTTGACCATCATGCTCTCTGTCAGGAACTGCTTCTCCCATGTCAGACGGTCGCTCGGAATCTCAATCTGCTCGTATGTTTCTGTATCCATGAAGCACAGTGTTTCACCGGCATCATACAGATACTGCATCTCACGCTTGTCGATATTAGCTTCTTCGACACGGTCGGAACCAAGCAGGCCAAGCTCCTTGACAACACCTGTCTTTGGACTTCTGACCTTGATGGCAACCTTCATTTTTGCCATGGCTGTTTTATTACGGTCAACCGTAATTGCCTGGTAAAGTTCTCCATCCCAGACAAAACACTGACCTGGTTTGATTTCTGTTGACTGAATCATGATTTCACGCTCCTTTGATATCGTTCATATTTTCTTCAAATCCGGCAATATTGTCAATCCTTACTCAACATTGGGAAACGAACTGTTGACGATTCGTTTCCGCTCAGAGAATATTCTGCTAAAATACAGGTAAAAGACAGAGAGAAGAACTGATATGGACACAAAGGAGAAGCTTGCGGAAGCCCTCCGTGCAAAAATGAAGGAGAAGCCGCTTTCCAGAATTACAATTTCTGATCTGACCACTGCTGTTGGCATCAACCGGCAGACATTTTATTACCACTATCATGATATCTATGAACTCATTGAGGATATTTACTACCGGGAAACCATGCGGGCAATCGGAAATGATAATACGATTGAGACATGGCAGACAGGCCTGGCAAAATTGTTCCATGCCGTACAGAACCAGAAAGATTTTGTCGAGCAGACATTCCGCTCGATCTCGCGGGAACACATTGAGGATTTCCTGTACAGCATCATGGAAAATCTGATTATCAATGCAATCAATGCCACTTCAGCCGGGCTGCTGCTGAAAGAAGAGGACAAGAAGCTTGTTGCAGACTTCTATAAACATGCATTGATCGGGATGCTTCTGTCATGGGTGAAGGATGGCATGCGGCGCAATCCGGATGAAATTGTTGCAAAAATTGAAATACTGGCAAGGGATGGCTTCACACCAGCGATCTCGACATTTGTTAAAAACAGACAGCAGTGCTGAGAGCAGCACTGCTTTTGTCATTCTGGCAGAATTGACTAAATCTGTTTCAATGTAAGCACTTTCAAAGGCGACTGGAACTTCTTATAATAATACGCAGAGAGAATTTGAAAGGACGGAATCATTATGTACGATGTCATTGTGATTGGCGCTGGCATTACGGGATCTTTGCTGTCATACCGTCTGAGCCAGTACAAACTGAATGTATTGACAGTGGAACGCTGCCACGATATCGCGGATGGTGCAACCATGGCAAACTCTGCCATTGTACACACCGGATACGATCCGGAAGACGGTACCCTGAAGGCAAAACTCAATGTGCAGGGTGCCAGAATGTATGAGCAACTGACGAAAGAACTAGGCTGTGTGCGCAAAGTTGTCGGAGCCTATATTGCGGCTGTGGGACCAGAGGAAGAAGAAAAGCTGGATGTGCTTGCCGACCGGGCAGAGCGGCGCGGCATCACACATGCGTTCCTAAGCGGTGAACAGGCAAGAACAGAAGAACCAAATCTCTCTGATGCTGTCACCAAGGTGCTCAGCTTTCCGACAACAGCTGTCATTTATCCATGGGAAGTTGCCATTGCGGCCATGCAGGCATCCATTGGCAACGGCACAGAACTGAAGCTGGATACAGAAGTACGGAACATCGAAAAGAAGGATGGCTTCTTTACCATAGAAACAAACCAGGGCAGCTTTGATGCAAAGATGGTCATTAACTGCAGCGGCACGCATGCCGATACCATTGCACGCATGGTATCCGGCAAGGTTCCGTATCATATCACACCAAGACGCGGTGAATACTATGTCCTGGATCAGGATACGAACTTTGTCCACCATGTGATCTTCCCGGTGCCTGGCAAAAAGGGCAAGGGCGTTCTGGCAGTGCCAACTGTATATGGCAATGTACTGCTGGGACCGAACAGTGACTATTGCGATGACCCTGATGACAATGAGAATACTGTGCAGGGATTGGATTATGTCCGCACAGAGATCAATAAGACAATGAAGAATGTGCCATTCCAGCATGCCATCCGCACATTTGCAGGTCTGCGTCCAAGCTCTTCAAGCAAGGACTTTGTCATTCAGGAATATGAAGATGCCCCGGGTTTTGTGGATGTGGCATCTATTGAATCACCGGGCCTTGCCAGTGCACCAGCTGTTGCTGAATATGTGATTTCCAATTTTGTTGAAAAACATCTGTCTCTTGAAAAGAATCCCGATGCCGTGATGACAAGGAAACGGCCGCTGGTGATGGCAGAACTGACACCAGAGCAGCGCAATGAAGCCATTGCAAAGAATCCTGCCTATGGCCGCATCATCTGCCGCTGCGAGCAGATCTCCGAAGGTGAGATTGCTGACTGCATCCATGCTGTGTGCGGTGCACGCAGCGTCAAAGGCGTCAAGAAGAGAGTACGTCCGGGTATGGGCAAATGCCAGGGCGGTTTCTGTGAACCACGCGTTGTAGAAATTCTTGCCCGCGAGCTGAAAGAATCACCACTGGAAGTTGTTCTGGATGGCGAAAAGTCAAAAATCCTGGAAAGTGAGAACCGATAATGAGGAAATATCAGGCTGTAATCATCGGCGGAGGCAGTGCCGGCCTTTCCGCTGCAGTAACGTTGAAGGAAAACGGCATCGAAGATATTGTCGTCATTGAAAAGGACAGTGAACCAGGCGGCATTTTGGAACAATGCATCCATAATGGCTTCGGTCTGCAGACATTCCATGAACAGCTCTCCGGTCCTGCCTATGCGGAACGGTATGTAAACATGGCAAAGAAGCTGAATGTTCCCTTCAAGCTCAACACGATGGTGACCGCACTGCACCCGGACCGTACCATCGAATACGTCAATGCAGAAGAAGGCTATGTCACGGTACAGGCGGATGCCATCATCCTGGCAGTCGGCTGCTATGAAAGACCGCGCGGCGGCGTCAATATCATGGGCACAAGACCTGCCGGCATCTATACAGCCGGACAGGCACAGCGCTATCTCAACATTGACGGTTACCTTGTAGGCAAAAAAGTCTTCATCCTGGGATCTGGCGATATCGGCCTGATCATGGCAAGAAGAATGACACTGGAAGGCGCAAAGGTCTATGGTGTTGCAGAAATCATGCCATACTCCAACGGACTTCCCCGTAATATGAAACAGTGCCTGGAAGACTTCAATATTCCGCTGTATCTTTCCCATACAGTTACTCGTGTCTATGGCAGAGACAGACTTGAGAAAATTGAGCTGTCACGGGTCGATGACCACCGTCAGCCCATCCCGGGCACCCAGCAGTATTTCGATGTAGATACACTGCTGCTGTCCGTCGGTCTGATTCCCGAGAATCATCTGGCTGAAAAAGCCGGGATCAGGATGGATCCACGCATAAAGGGACCGGTTGTGGATGATACATACATGACCAGTGTGCCTGGCATCTTTGCCTGCGGCAATGGTCTGCATGTCCATGATCTTGTTGACTATGTTTCTCTGCAGGCAAAACGTGCTGCGCTAGGTGCTGTCCGCTATCTGAAACAGCAGGCACCAACGGGTACAGAATATCAAACAGAACCGGGTGATGGCATCGGCTATGTAGTGCCGGCACGCGTGCATTGTGATATCAATGACAACGTTGAATTCTTCTTCCGGGTCAGAAAGCCGATGGAAACAGGCACCCTGGAAGTACGCTGCGGTGATAAGGTGCTGCGCCATATGCAGAAGCACAAACTGATGCCTTCTGAAATGGAGCGTATGGTCATCACCGGCAAAGAGCTTGCCGGTCTGGATGGCAATCTGGTATTCAGCGTAAAGGAGGATCAGTGATGGAAGACAGAGAACTTGTTTGCGTATGCTGCCCGCGGGGCTGCCGGATCCACGTACAGATGGAAGAAGGCAAAGTCCTTTCTGTGGCTGGCAATTCCTGCCCCAAGGGAGATGCCTATGCCAGACAGGAATGTATCCGGCCGATGCGCATTCTGACTACAACAGTACGTGCAGAAGGGGGCATTCACCGGGTATGCCCGGTTATCTCCGCATCAGAAATTCCATTGGATCTGATGAAAGAAGCCATGGATGAAGTACGTACTGCGAAAGTGACAGCACCTGTCAAAGAAGGACAGGTGATCCTGAAAGATCTGGCCGGCACCGGTGTTGCCCTGGTCGCTTCCCGCTCGCTTGAACGCGCATAATCCGTTACCACAAGAAAAGATGATGCACAGATGCGCATCATCTTTTCAGATTGTTATCTGGCTTTGATGACTTAGTCGCCGCTGGCACCAAGAGTCACGGTAACCGTCTTCTGTGAGCCATCTCTTTCAATGACAACTTCAACGCTATCACCAACACGCTTCTTGTTCAGGATTGCACTCAGATCAGAGTAGCTGGAAATCTCAGTGCCATCCACAGAAACGATCCGGTCATATGCTTTGATGCCTGCCTGTTCAGCAGGGCCGCCGGATACGACATCACTGACATACAGGCCAGCCTTGTAATTCCCGGTATCCTGAGACAGCTCCTTGACATAGACACCCAGGGTTGCCCGGTCAGTCACCTTGCCGTTTTCCATCAGCTGCTGGGCGACATTCATGGCATCATTGATCGGAATGGCAAAGCCAAGTCCTTCAATGACAGTACCGGAAGAAGTTGTGCCGGAATCCTTGGCATTGACGATGCCGATCAGATTGCCCTGGCCGTCAAACAGACCGCCGCCGGAGTTGCCCGAGTTGATTGCTGCATTTGTCTGAATCAGATTCATGGATTCATTATTGATGACCATTTCACGGTTCGTGGCAGAAATGATGCCATCGGTCACGGTGCCGCCCAGTGTACCAAGCGGATTGCCGATGACAACGGCCTTATCGCCAACCTGAATCGTATCAGAATCACCAATCGTCGCAGCGCTAAGTCCGGTTGCCTCAATCTTCAATACGGCAATATCACTCTTTTCGTCCGTACCGACAAGAGAAGCAGTATAAGATGTACCATCACTTGTCACAACTGTATATTCATTGCCATCTGCCACAACATGGTTGTTGGTAACGATATAGCCGTCACTGGAAATAATCACACCGGAACCAGCCGCTTCTGTTTCATATGTACCGCCGAAGATACCATAACTTGTTGCAGTACCCTTGACCTGAATCTCAACGACACTTGGTGAAGCCTTAGCTGCTATCTCAGTTGTTGTCAGATCAGAGCTGCTGGAAGTGCTGGCACTTGTCTGGGTTGTTGCAGCAGTGCTTTGCGCTGCTTTATAAACAACGGTTGTGCCATTGCTGCTGTTAGACTTCACTGCTGCATATCCACCGGCAAAACCAGTGCCAAGACCAACCACCGCACTTAAGGCAATGGTCACGACCGGATGGCTCTTTCTTGTATGCTTTTTATCATGGCGGGGTGTCTCAGGCTCTGCACCGGCTGGACGTTCTGTGAATTCTGCATCCACAGTGGAATTTGTATTTTCATTTTCATTCATCTCACTCATTTTTTATACCTCCCGATTACGCTTATTATGATAGAGCCGGATTGTGAACGGCATGTGAACGATGCATGACGGCTTATGAAAACTGCATGTATACTATCTTCACGTGCATCTTCATTGTACAATGAATACTCCGGGAGATGAGAAAAATGGCAGTATTGAATATCGCAATGCCTGTGCAGAGAAAAGAACTGATGGATCTTCTGGCATCCCAGACCATGCCGCGCTATACGCTGATCAAAATGATTTCAGATATGGAAGCGCAGTATGAAGTGACAGATGATGGCAGCCATGGTGATCTGGTTTCTTATACAAAGAAGCTGTTCCATCATACAAAATTCGGCGGTGTCATCATGTTCCGCGTCCTGTACAACGGGCAGTTCTTTGAAGGCGGTCCGATCCTTGATAAACTCAAGAAATAAAAAAAGCGAAACACTCAGTGCTTCTGCAGGGCAAGCCCATACAGAGCACCAATTGATCCGCCGATGATATGAGTCAGCTGGGAAATGTTATCACTTGCTGTAATGCCGGCATAGATCTGTCTGCCAAGATAGATCACAGCAACAATGATCATCGTCAGCGGAATGCCTCCGCGGTTATTGCCGGTCACGCTTGCCATCAGAATGAAAGCAAAGTCAATGCCGCTGGCACCAAGCAGGGCCGTATTGTCCGGCAGGGCAAGATGAACAAGTCCGGTGACCAGTGCCACTACCAGGATCACCTGCAGGATGCGCCTGGAACCATATTTTTCCTCGAGCAGCGGGCCTACCAGCAGAAACATGATCATATTGCTGGCATAGTGATCGATCGAAGCATGGCCCAGAACATGTGTAAACAGCCGCACATACTGCATGGGATCACGGAAGGAAGTCCGATAGATGGAGAAGATCCAGGCATTTGCCCATCCGTTAGTCAGTGTATTGGCAATCAGAGCGCCGGCAGAAAGCAGCGTAAAGGTCAGAATGACCGGTGCGTTGAACGTAATCTTTTTCATAGGCACTCATTATAACGCAGCACTGCGTCCATTGATTGAGAATCAAGCAAGAAATTTGTATACTTATCAGGTGTGAAAAAGAGGGAATGAGAATATGGCAGAAAAAAATATCAAAATTTCCGGTCCGATTCATAATGAAGGCCTGGAAGAAGTCATCGGCCTGCTCAAACAGGGATCAACTCCTGAAAAACAGGCCAGACTTGGTGAAGAGCTGAAAAAGGCAAAACTGCTTTCACCATGCACGTTTGAAGAGACAAAGGATGCCCAGGGCAGAATACATGTCCGTCCTGACCAGATGAAGTTCTTCCTTCTCAATACGCAGGACGGCAAGACATTCTTCCCGGTCTTTACAGATTTTGAAAAGACCAAGCTGATTCACTTTGCAAAAGATGAACCAAAACATATTGTCAGCACGATTCCGGCTCTGGCAAGAATGCTGTCAGCAAAAGACCAGAAAGCGCAGGGACTGATCGTCAATCCAGGTGCTGATAACATCGTGATTCCAAAGAACATGGTACTCATGCTGGCTGGTGTACAGACCAAGGTTGCTCCGGCTCCATCACGTCCTGCTGTCAAGGCACAGTACAGTGAGCCTCGGATCTATCCAACCCGCATGGTGACAGCTGTTTATGACTACTGCACCGGTAAAAAGGAGATCAGCCGTGTCTGGCTGAAACAGAAGATTGCCGGCGGCACAGTCAGCTTCGTCTTTGTCATTGAAGCCGACAAGCAGGATCAGAGTATTGCGGACGGCATTCTTTCTGCTGCCACACCTTTGAGCAAGGATGTTCCGCTGGAAACCGTATGGTATTCAGAGGCAGCAGAAAAAGAAATCGTCAAGGGCGGTGTCGCTCTGTATGACAGGAATCTGGAGCTGTGATGCAGTACCGCCATCTGCATCATGATGAAATCAGCCAGGGCATGGCCCTGGTACAGCAGGCATTTGCCCAGTCTGTGCAGCACACACTGTCCCCAGAAGCCGTATCTTCGTTTCAGGACTTCCTGGATCACCATGGCCAGGAGCTTGTCTGGCTTGGCGCCTTTGACGATACACTGGAAGGCGTTGCTGCCTATACAGCGGAAACCTATCATGTTTCACTGCTGTTTGTCAGACAGGAAGATTCTCATAAGGGCATTGGCACCGGCCTGCTTTCCTTGATCAAACAGGAAGCACAGGATGACTTTGTCCAGAAGATCACGGTCAATGCACTGCTTTCTTCGGCAGCGTTCTATCAGAATTGCAGCTTTGAAAAAGCAGGTGTGCCAACCGATGCCGGCGGCATGAAGGTACAGCTGATGGAATGCCTTCTTGGCAGCAGATATCTTGGCAGAAAGTATACGGCAGAGATTGATCAGCCTTATGGCAGTCTGCATCCGTATCTGCCGGATCTGGAGCTTGCCTGCAATGCCGGCTATATTCTGCTGCATGGCAAAAATAACCAGGAAATCTGGCAGGATGCCTGTGTTTATGGACCCAGGGAGCCGCTGTCGACGTTTACTGGTATCGTGATCGGCATCATCTACCGCCGTGATGAAGAAAAAACACGCTGGATTCTGTCCAGCGGCATTGCGTTTGATCATCAGGATGTTATTGCCTCGATTGCCGGTCTTGAGCAGGACAGTGATATCCGGATTCAATGGCTATAAAATCAGCGGGGAAATCCCGCTTTTGTTTCAGGAGGTAATCTATGCGAACTGGTTACACAAACTGCTGTATCAAAGATCAGAAAAACGGTGCCTTTCTTGTGGAAGATGGAAAAATTCTTGCCATCGGTTGTGCTCAGGATCAAAGAATGCAGGAAGCACTTGCCAACGCGGATGAAGAAGTTGACCTGCACGGCCTGCACGTACTGCCGGGAAAGGCAGACGGACATGTGCATCTGCTGCAGATGGGCCGCAATGCCCTCAGTGTTGACTGTTCTGCCGGTGCAGCAGAACGTCTTGCCCATGCACCCCGCAGCCAGGCATGGCTGTATGGAGCCAACTGGGATGGTGATGCCGAAAAGCTTAACCGTACCATTCTGGATGAGGCAGTCAACGACCGGCCGGCTGTGGTCTTAAGCAGAGACGGACAGGCAATGGCACTCAACAGTGCGGCTTTGCAGGCTTGTGCGATCGATGAAAATACAAAGGTGGAGGCCGGCAGTATTGATGTGGAAAAGGGTGTTGTCAGACAGACAGGTGTTGATCTTGTCCGTCAGGCCATGCCGGCACCGGATGCTGAAGAAATCAAAACCTGGCTGCTTAAAGGCATGGAACTGGCAGCTGCCCAGGGGATCACGGCCGTTGGCAGTGAGGACTTTCTTTCCACCAATGAAACGTATCAGGATGTCCTGACTGCGTATGAACAGCTGTCCTATCAGCAGAAGATGAAGATCCGCGCATCAGAACTTGTTTCATTCTGTCAGATTGAAGATTTTGCCTCCTTCCTGGATGAGGGATACAGCTATGATGTTGGCAATGACTTCTTTAAGATTGGCGCTTTACTGCTGAAACTGGATGATGCATCCGATCAGGAACTGCGTTATGACGATGCCACCGTGCAGCTGTATGTGCAGATGGCAAACCGCTTCAATACGCCAGTCTGGTTTGATGCGGCATCCTTTGGCGCAGTTGATCAGGCACTCGATGTATTGCAGGATGAAATGTATCCGGACAATCCTCTGCAGGATGCCATTCTTGTCCATCGTGTTCCCTCTGCTGCGCAGCTGTCAAAAGTACAGAATGCAAAGATTGTTCTTGGAACAAGCGGCTTTCTGATGGAAAGTGACAGCAGTCTGTTCTATGGATCTGATCAGCCGTTTCAGCCGGTGCTGCCATACAGCAGCACACTTTCTGTCAATATACAGAATAGGCTTGGCTTTACAGGCAGCCTGCGCGAATCAGATCCAGCCGATTTCTATGTGATGGATGAGGACAGAGTCATGATGACTGTCGTGAATGGTGAAGAGGTATACAGACGATGATCAGATCGATCAAGAAGGAAGATATTCCAGCTGTTCTTGCCATTTACAACTGGTACATCCTGCACACGAATATTACTTTTGAAACAGAAGAACTGTCACTTGAAGCATTCACAAAGCGTATTGAAGCAGTTACCAGCCGCTATCCCTGGATCGTGATGGAAGAGAATGGTGTGATCAAAGGCTATGCATATCTTGGAACATTTAATCCGCGGGCAGCCTATGACTGGACAGCTGATCTGTCCATCTATCTTGATCATGAAGAATGCGGTCATGGTCTTGGCACACAATTGATGCATGCGATCCTGCAGGAGGCTGCCGAGGAAGGCTATTATCAGATCATATCCATTGTGACTTCCGGCAATGCGGCATCAGAACAGCTTCATGAAAAATGCGGCTTTGTGCGCAAAGGCAGTCTGGAAAATACGGGTTATAAAAACGGAAAATGGCTTGGTATTACATATTTTATGAAGACACTGCGCAATGCAGCAGGTGCACCAGAAGAGATACAGTATGAAAAGGAGAGAAAAGCAAAATGAAAACAGTCTGGGATAAACTGGATGAAACGGAAAAGGAGAATCTGACGTCCTTTAATGAGGCATACCGTCAGTTTCTCAGCCGTGCAAAAACAGAGCGTGAATTTACAAGTGAGAGTGAAAAACTGGCAAAAGAGGCAGGGTTTGTTTCACTGAAGGAAGTTGAAAAGCTGGAGCCCGGCATGAAGGTGTTTGAGATCAACCGCGGCAAGAATATCATGCTGTTTGTGATGGGCAGACAGCCTGTTAAAGCCGGCATGAATATTCTGGGCGCCCACATTGATTCTCCGCGCCTGGATATCAAACAGAAGCCATTATATGAGAAGGATGGTCTTGCTCTGCTGGATACCCATTACTATGGCGGCATCAAGAAATACCAGTGGACATGCCGGCCGATGGCTCTTCATGGTGTTGTCTGTAAGAAGGATGGCAGTGTTGTGCCGGTTGTGATTGGTGAGGATCCCAAAGATCCGGTGATCGGTGTGACAGAGATTCTGGTGCATCTGGCAGCAGAGCAGATGAAAAAGACTGCCGCAGAAGCAGTGGAAGGTGAAAATCTCGATCTGCTGGTTGGCTCCATTGCCCGAAAAGATACGAAGGAAGATGCCGTGAAAGCAAACATCCTGTCTTTGCTGAAAGAAAAATATGACATCGAGGAAGATGACTTCCTGTCCGCCGAGCTGGAATGTGTGCCGGCAGGGGAAGCACGCGACTTTGGCTTTGACCGCTCCATGATCATGGGCTATGGCCATGATGACAAAGTGTGTGCCTATACATCCCTGCGTGCTATTCTCGATGAAAAGGATGTGCCGGAGCGGACTTCCTGCTGCATCCTGGTTGATAAAGAAGAAATCGGCTCGGTTGGCGCAACCGGCATGCAGTCCCGCTTCTTTGAGGACGTTACGGCCAGAATGCTGGATCTGCAGGGTGATACACGCATTGTTGATCTCAATGATGCTTTGCAGAACAGCCGCATGCTTTCGAGTGATGTCAGTGCTGCTGTGGATCCTTTGTATGAATCCGTCTTCGATATGAAGAATGCGGCCTTCCTGGGACAGGGTATCTGCTACAACAAATATACCGGTGCCCGCGGCAAGTCCGGATCCAATGATGCCAATGCGGAATATTTTGCCAAAGTGCGCAGAGTCATGGATGACAATCATGTCATGTTCCAGACATGCGAGCTGGGTGCCGTTGACAAGGGAGGCGGCGGTACGATTGCCTATATCCTTGCCAATCTGAACATGGACGTTGTGGATGCCGGCATTGCCGTTGAAAACATGCATTCTCCCGCAGAGATTGTATCCAAGGCAGATGTGTATGAGGCATATCGTGCCTATCAGGCATTCCTGAAAGACATGGACTGATTTGCTGGCTGTACATATGCCGCTGTGGAAATTCCACAGCGGTTTTTTGCATGAAAAAAGCATTGCACTGTGACAATGCAATGCCTGTTATCTGTCATCCAGACTCTTGTAATCCTGATGGACAGGGCCAACATACTTATAGGCGGGACGGATGATCCGATTGGCAAATTCAACTTCCTCCATGCGGTGGGCACACCAGCCGCCCACTCTGGCTAATGCAAAGATTGGTGTATACAGCACTTCATCAATGCCAAGCATCCGATAAATCAGACCAGAATACAGATCGACATTGGCACATGTATGCATGGATTTTCCTTTTTCTTCCTGCATGACTTCCGGTGCCAGCTTTTCAATCATGCAAAGCATGTCATATTCCTTCTGATGCCCGGAGATGCCGGCCAGATGGCCGCTGTACTTCTTCAGAATCTGAGCACGCGGATCAGAGAGAGTATAGACCGCATGGCCGATGCCATAGATCAGGCCGCTGCCATCTCCTGCCTCCCGGTGCAGGATCTTTTTCAAAGCTTCTTTGACACTGGCATCGCTGCCTGGATCTACATCTGCGGCAAGCAGCTGATCCAGCTGCTTCATGACTCTTAGATTGGCACCGCCGTGACGCGGCCCTTTCAGAGCACCAATCGCTGCCGCAATGGCACTGTACGTATCTGTCAATGTACTGGAGACAACTCTGTCTGTAAAGGTGGAATTGTTGCCGCCGCCATGGTCCGCATGGCAGATCAGGCACAGATCCAGCAGCCGTGCTTCTTCATGCGTGAACTTCTGATCAGCACGGTACGTAGACAGAATATGCTCGGCAGTGGACTGGCCGCTGCGGGGATAATGAAAATACATGGACTGGTGCAGATAGACATGCCGGAATGCCTGATACGCATAGACCATCATCGTTGGCAGCTCAGCGATCAGATTGATCGACTGGCGGACAATATTCTCCAAAGACGTATCTTCGGCATTTTTATCATAGGCATACATGGCCAGTACACTGCGGGCCATCTTGTTCATGATGTTGGGAGAAGGGGCACTCATGATCATCATTTCCGCAAATCCATCCGGCAGTTCCCGGTGGCTTTCCAGCAGATGCTGAAAGAATACAAGCTCTTTCTTGTCTGGCAGAGTGCCAAGCAGCAGCAGCCACAGTACTTCTTCAAACATGAAGCGGTCCGTCCGGACAGCCTCATTGACAATATCATTCAGGTCAATGCCCCGGTAAATCAGTCTGCCATGCTGGGGAACAATGTTTCCATCCTGATCCCGTGTATAGCCCTGGACATCACAGATATTGGTCAGACCAGCCAGTACGCCCGTACCGTCCGCATTCCGCAGACCGCGCTTGACGCCAAGCTTTTCAGACATTTCTGGATCAATAAAATTTGCCTTCCGGTAGGCATCGCACAGGATTCTTAATTGTTCATCTGTCAAAGCAGGTGTATTTGGATAGATCATTTTTACCCTCCCCATTTATTACATTTTATTTCAGAAAAAGATTGCGTCAAGAGCATGAAAATTCGTGTAAGATATGAAAACGGAGTAAGATAAGACACAGAGAAAAGCGAGGGTGACGGTAATGAAAGTCGTTTTGATTCCCGGTGACGGGATTGGACCTGAGATTGCACAGAGTGTGCAGACGGTTTCAGATGCCCTGCATACAGGCATCGTTTTTGAAACATATCAGGCTGGTGCTGACTACTATCAGAAAAGCGGAAAACTGATGCAGGACGGCCTGTATGAGGCAATTGAACAGGCAGGCTATGCCCTGAAGGGGCCAACGGCAACGCCGATCGGAACAGGCTTCCGTTCAATCAATGTGCAGATCCGTCAGCATTTTTCGGCTTATGCCAATCTGCGCCCTGTCCATAACATGCCCGGTGTAAAGACAAGATATGATAATGTGGATCTGGTCATTGTCCGTGAAAATACAGAAGATCTGTATCGCGGCATTGAATACATGTATGATGCAGATACTGCCCATGGCATCAAGGTGATCACCAGAGAAGGATCTCTGCGGATTGCACGGTTTGCTTTTGACTATGCCCGCAGCCATTACCGCCATAAGGTGACATGTGTACACAAGGCAAATATCATGAAGCTGACCGATGGCATGTTCCGGGAAGCGTTCTATCAGGCGGCAAAAGACTATCCGGATATCGAAGCCAATGATGTGATTGTCGATGCTTTCTGCATGAAGGTTGTCACGGATCCATCCCAGTTTGATGTTGTGGTCAGTGAAAATCTTTATGGCGATATCATCAGTGATCTATGTGCCGGTCTTGTCGGCGGCCTTGGTTTTGCGCCAAGTGCCAATATCAGTGATACGGTCAAAGTATACGAAGCAGTTCATGGCTCAGCACCGGATATCGCCGGTAAGGATCTTGCCAATCCATGTGCGATTCTGATGGCACTGGGAATGCTGCTGGAAGATGCCGGTATGGATGACAAAGCACAACTGCTGAAGAACGCGATCAGGGATCTGCTGGAAGAAGGTACATACCGCACAAGGGACCTGGGCGGTACAGCTGGCACAAAAGCCTTTACCAAAGCACTTGCAGAAAGGATTGAGAGTGGAAAATGAAACTGATTGACAAGGGTGTTGTCATTGAACATGGCAGACCTGTAATAAAAGAACCTGATGATCAAAACGAAGCAGTCAGGAAAACCATTGCCGCAAAGATTCTGCGTGAGCATGATGACCATCAGGATCCATCGCTGCTGCATATCCGCTTCGACTCCCTGACATCTCATGATATTACCTACGTTGGCATCATCCAGACTGCGCGTGCTTCCGGCATGAAGAGTTTCCCGGTGCCATATGTTCTGACCAACTGCCACAATACGCTGTGTGCAGTCGGAGGCACAATCAATGAAGATGATCACCAGTTTGCCCTGTCTGTTGCCCATAAGTACGGCGGTATCTATGTCCCGCCTGGACTGGCTGTCATTCACAGCTATAACCGTGAAATGATGTCAGGCTGCGGCAGAATGATTCTGGGATCAGATTCCCACACAAGATATGGTGCCCTTGGCACAATGGGAATCGGAGAAGGCGGCGGTGAACTGGCAAGACAGCTTGTCAACTGCCGCTATGAACTCAAGATGCCGGAAGTGGTGCTTGTCTATGTCCATGGCAAAGTGAAACCAGGTATTGGACCGCACGATGTTGCGCTTGCTCTGTGCGGGGCAGTCTATGCCAATGGCTTTGTCAAAAACAGAGTCATGGAATTTGCCGGCCCGGGCATTGCCTCATTGTCACAGGAATTCCGCAATGGCATCGATGTCATGACAACCGAAACAACGTGTCTTTCATCAATCTGGGAAACCGATGACAGGACAGCGGACTATTTTGCAAGACACGGCCGGCCTGAGGCATATAAGCCGCTGCGCATCGAAGATGGTGCGTATTACCAGCGCTGCATTGACCTGGATCTGGATGAAATCACATCCATGATTGCACTGCCGATGCATCCATCCTATGCACTGCCAATCAAAGAGCTCAAACGCGACCCATACAAGTATCTGAAGGAAGCACAGGACAGGGCAAACAAGCAGCTCAATGGTGCTGTGAAGATGGATCTTGTTTCCCACATTGATGATCAGGGAAGAATTCATGTCGATCAGGGCATTATTGCCGGCTGTTCCGGCGGCACATATGAAAACATTTATGAAGCTGCTGAGATACTGGCCGGACATGATACCGGCTGCGGTGAATTCCGGCTTTCCGTATATCCGGATTCCATGCCGGTGTATAAAGGACTTGTTGAAAATGGTGCCGTGGACAAGATCATCACGGCCGGCGGCATCTTCCGTGAAGCATTCTGCGGACCATGCTTTGGGGCAGGGGAAACACCTGCCAATGGTGAATTCTCCATCCGCCATACAACCCGCAACTTCCCGAACCGTGAAGGCTCCAAGCCAACCGAGGGACAGCTTGCTTCCGTCGGCCTGATGGATGCCCGCTCCATTGCAGCAACGGCAGTGCATCAGGGCATTCTGACGGCGGCGGATGAAGAAATCTCTGCAGCACCTGCCATTCAGCCATATACATTCGATGGATCTATTTATACAAAGCGCGTGTATAACGGCTGGCAGAAAGCAGACCCTGCCTACCAGCTGCGGTTTGGGCCAAACATCAAAGACTGGCCGCAGCAGCCGGCATTAAAAGACAGCCTGCTTGTAAAGGTTGTCAGCCACCTGGATGATCCGGTTACCACAACAGATGAACTGATTCCAAGCGGAGAAACATCTTCCTTCCGCTCCAATCCGGAACGTCTCGCACAGTTTACCCTGTCAAGAAGAGATCCGGACTACGTCAGCCAGGCCAGGCAGATCAGAGAGATCAGAAATGATCCGTCTGCTTCTGAGATTCAAAACGTCCTTTCTGCCTTTGCCCAGCACGGCATTCATGTTGATCCTGCCGGGTTGAGCATTGGTTCTGCCATTTATGCCAGAAAGCCAGGAGATGGTTCTGCCCGCGAACAGGCTGCCTCCTGTCAAAGAGTACTGGGCGGCGCAGCTAATTTTGCAAAAGAGTATGCGACCAAGCGTTATCGCTCCAACTGTATTAACTGGGGCATGATTCCGTTTGTTACAGATGCCGGGACACAGCTGCCAAAAGGCGCTTGGGTGCTGATCACAAATGCCCGTCAGGCACTGCTGCAGAATCTGCCATATCAGGCATGGGTATGGCAGAATGAAAAGGTGGATCCGCTGACAGTGGAAACAGGCGATCTCAGTGAAGATGAAAGAGAGATCCTGGCAGATGGCTGCCTGATCAACTATTACCGCAGTCTTCATGAAAAACAGCATGCTGAATAGTCTATAATAAAGGACAGGAGAACTGTCCTTTTTATGTTGACTGTTGGATTGATCACTGCACACATCGCTTTGTTTATTTTCTGGATGCTTGATCTGCATCACAAGTACCATGGCAGCCGCCGCTGGTCAAAGGGACTGCTGATGCCATGCACCGCCCTGATTTATGTCCTGTTCTGCTTACTGCTGCATCATCATCCAGATCTTTTCCTGCTGTGCGGACTGATGGCAGGGTGGATTGGTGATCTGTTTCTGTTAAAGGACGATGATCCCCATTTTGTGGTTGGCCTTGTTTCTTTTCTGCTTGGCCATGTGTTTTACAGCATTCATTTCCTGCATGTCATCCAGCCATCTCATGTCCCGGCCCTGGTATTTCTTTCACTGCCGGTCTATGCAGCCTATGCCTGCATGATTATGCGCGGATTGTGGCCTGGCATGGAGAAGAAGCTGCATCTGCCATGTTTGATCTATCTCTGTGTCATTGCCTTCATGTCGTTTTGTGCTTTGTGCAGCGTGAGCGTGCATCCCTCTGCTGGTTCTGCTCTGGCCTTTGTGGGATCGATCATCTTTGTCATCTCCGATACGCTGGTTGCGTGGGAGCGTTTTGGCAATCCCGATATCCATGGCGTCATGGAAACCTATGTGCCCGCCCAGTATCTGATCATGCTTGGCATCCTGCTTGCATAAAAAAGAATGCCATCAGGCATTCAGCTCAGGAAACAGGAAGGCAATCATCTCCGGGACAATGGTTTCCCAGGTGGCTTCATTATGGCCGCCATTGACAATAATGCGGTTATGCACAAGACAGCCATGATCCGCAAAGGCATTGGAAAGATCCATCAGCCTGGAAATCATTTTCATCTCTGTCTTTCTGCTTTTGACCTCTTCCGCACCAAAGGAGCGGTAAATACGTGTCTTTGGATTAATCTTTGAAGTCCTGATCAAGGACAGGCTGCGTTTATAGGCAAACTCGGTTGCCGGTGATATGCAGGCAAACTTACTGTAGACATCTGAATAGCGGGCTGCCATGTAATCTGTCATCAGGCCGCCCATCGAGGAACCGCCGATTCCAACATGATTCCGGTCACTGCTGACCCGGTACCGCTTTTCAATTGCAGGCTTGAGGACATTCACAAACCATTCTGCTGTGATATCACCTTTTTTCTGCGTATCTTCCCAGCCTTTGATCTTCACCGGCCTGAAAGGGCAGTATTCATCCATGCGGCCATTGCCGATGTGATTGCAATCCTGTCCGACAACAATCAGATCCAGTCCAGATTTGTCGAGATACTCGCGGATGCCCCAGCATTTGCCATAGGTTGCGACTTCATCAAAAAACAGATTATGACCGTCAAACATATAGAGTACCGGATACTTCTTATGTGATGATGCATAGGAAGCAGGCAGATAAACCCAGATTTTGCGCGGTGACTGTGTAAAAGGGGCAATATCCAGTGAAAATTCTTCAACGGTTCCCATGGCGCTCACCCATCCATTTGATCCGGCTTTCCGTGCCGTTTTTGACGCGGATCAGATTTGCCTTGTGGCGGTATGTGATCAACAGCCAGAGAATCAGCAGGCATATAAAGACAAGAATATGACTGCGGTTGACAATCAGACTTGTGATGGCTTCAATGCCAACTGCTGAAATGGAAGAAATAGAAACAATCCTGGTGAAATACAGAATGGCAAAGAACAGAATGATCGGCCAGAAGAAGTTCCAGAACCAGGCGTGGGTAATGAAGACGGTAATGCCAAGGAAGTAGCCATAGGCTGTGGCGACGGCTTTGCCGCCCTTGAACTGGGCAAAGACCGGGAAGCAGTGGCCGATGGCACAGGCCAGTCCTGCGAGCAGAATGGCACTTGGATCAATCATGCTGGCAATCCACATGGAAATAAAAGCTTTAAAGGCATCCAGAAGGGTAACGGATATCGCTGCCGGCTTGCCAAGAACACGGCCGGCATTTGTGCCGCCAATATTGCCGGAGCCTTCCTTTCGGATATCTTTGTGATAAAATACTTTGCCGATGACAAGGCCCCAGGGGATCGAGCCGAACAGGTAGCTGATGAGCATGACAAGAAATACTTTCATATTGCGACCTCCGACAGACATTTTATCATACTGGGGTGGCGGCTGGGATTCATTCTGTGATGGTTGAAGTGCCGTGGTATGATATTGGCATTGTCAGCATAGAACGCGTGATACAATCCATATGTTTGAAGTGAGGAAGATATGACAGGAAAATACGAAGATGACAGCATACAGATTCTGACCGGACTGGAACCGGTCAGAAGGCGCCCGGGCATGTATATTGGCTCTACGGATGCCCATGGCCTTCATCATCTGATCTGGGAAATTGTGGATAATGCCGTCGATGAAGCAATCAACGGCTATGGCAAAAAGATTACGATCACACTCGAGAAGGATGGATCCTGTACGGTGGCAGACGAAGGACGCGGCATGCCGATCGGCACCCATCCCAGCGGCAAAAATACGCTGGAAGTCATTTTTACCGTGCTGCATGCCGGCGGCAAGTTCACAAGCCAGGGTGGATACAAGACAGCCGGCGGCCTGCATGGCGTCGGTGCCTCTGTTGTCAATGCCCTCAGTGAGTGGCTCACCGTCGAAGTGGCCCATGATGGCGAGCTGGTCCGTATGAAGTTTTCCAAAGGCGGTTCTGTGGTAGGACCTTTGGAGAAGCTTGGCAAGACCAAACGCTCCGGTTCGATCGTGCGCTTCAAACCGGATTCCACCATCTTTCAGACTGTAGATTTCAAATTTGATGTCGTGGCTGAAAGAGCAAGGGAAGAAGCCTTTCTATTGTCAGGCATCACGATCGAAGTGGAAGACAAGCGGCCCCATCGGGAAGCCAAAGAAGTGTTCTGCTATCAGGATGGTCTGATCTCATTCCTGGACTATCTGCATGAAGACAAGGAAGTGCTCATGCCACCGGTAAAGTTCTCCGGTGATTCTCAGGGAATCCATGTGGATGTGGCATTTCAGTATAATGATGGCTATCAGGAAAACACATATTCCTTTGTCAACCTGGTGCGTACGCCTGACGGCGGTACACATGAAGTTGGTTTCAAGACTGCGTTCACCAAGGCCGTCAACGACTTTGCCAGAAAATACGGCCTGCTGAAAGAACGTGACAAGAACCTGGAAGGCTCCGATGTGCGGGAAGGCCTGACAACAATTCTTTCAGTGTCCATTCCGGAGGAAATTCTGCAGTTTGAAGGTCAGACCAAAGGCAGACTTGGCACACCGCAGGCAAAGAGTGCCGTGGATGATGTCGTTTCAGCCAAGCTTGCTTTCTGGCTGGAAGAAAACCGCAGCCAGTCAGACATGCTGGTGCGCAAGATGATGAAAGCAGCCCAGGCCAGGGAAGCAGCCCGCAAAGCCCGCGATGATGCCCGCAAAGGCAAACGCTCCTCACGTCAGGAAAGAGTCCTTTCTGGCAAACTGGCACCTGCCCAGACCAAAGATACTTCCATCAAAGAATTGTTCCTGGTTGAGGGTGATTCTGCCGGAGGCTCTGCCAAACAGGGCAGAGATTCCCGCTATCAGGCTATTCTGCCTCTGCGTGGAAAGGTTCTGAACACAGAAAAATGCACGATGCAGGATATTGAGAAAAATGAAGAGCTCAATACCCTGATCTATACACTTGGCGCTGGTGTTGGTGCTGACTTTGACTGGCAGGAGAGCAACTACAACAAAGTCATCATCATGACCGATGCGGATGATGATGGCTCCCATATCCAGATTCTGCTGCTGACCTTCTTTTACCGCTATATGCGGCCATTGGTGGAACATGGCATGGTATACATTGCCCTGCCGCCGCTGTATAAAGTCACAAAAGGAAAGCAGAGCACTTACTGCTACAGTGATGATGAGCTGGATGCACTGCGCAGAAAACTTGGCAAGTGTGAGATTCAGCGGTACAAGGGACTTGGTGAAATGAATGCAACCCAGCTGTGGGAGACAACCATGGATCCGGAAAGCAGAACACTGATCCGGGTTGGCATTGATGATAATTCCATGGCCGACAAGCGTGTTTCTGTGCTGATGGGTGACAAAGCGGAGAAGCGCCGCAAATGGATTGAGGATAACATTTCATTTACGCTGGAAGATAACTTCAAGGTGGAGGAGTAATGGCAAAGAAGAAAAAAATAGAAGACAAGACCAGATACATTCCGGAACTGCTTGAAGATATCATGGGCAGTGGATTTGGCCGCTATGCCAAGTACATCATTCAGGAACGTGCTCTGCCGGATGCCAGAGATGGTTTGAAACCAGTACAGCGGCGTATTCTGTATGCCATGTATCATGATGGCAATACCTGGGATCATGCGTACCGCAAGTCAGCCAAAACGGTTGGTCTTGTGATTGGTAACTATCATCCCCATGGTGATACATCGGTTTATGATGCCATGGTGCGTATGTCGCAGGACTGGAAGGTGCGGCTGCCGCTGATTGATATGCATGGCAACAACGGCTCCATTGATGATGACCCGGCTGCGGCTATGCGTTATACCGAGGTGCGTCTTGCCAAGGTTACCCAGGTCATGGAAGATGATCTGGACAAAGATACTGTGGAGATGGCACCGAACTTTGATGATACTGAGAATGAGCCAACCGTACTGCCAGTGCCTTTTCCGGTCATGCTTGTCAATGGTGCAACCGGCATCGCTGCCGGTTATGCCACCAACATGCCGCCCCACAACCTGGGTGAGGTCGTGGATGCGGCCATATACCGTCTGAATAACCCGGACTGCACACTGGATGATCTGATCGAGATTATTCCCGGTCCTGATTTTCCTACCGGCGGTATTGTGCAGGGTGCCAAAGGAATCAAGGAAGCGTTTGCGACCGGCAGAGGCAGAATCGTGGTACGGGGCAAATGCCAGATCGTCGATGCAAGAACATGTCAGCAGATCGTCATCACAGAGATTCCGTATGAAGTGATCAAGGCACAGCTTGTTAAGAAAATAGATGAAATCCGTCTGTCCAGAGACATTGACGGCATCATGGATGTCCGCGATGAATCTGACCGCAATGGTCTGCGCATCGTGATTGATGTCAGCAAGGATGTCGATGCTGAAATGGTATTGAATTATCTGTACAAGAACACAGATCTGCAGATTTATTACTCCTACAACAATGTTGCCATCATTGACAAGCGGCCGGTACAGGTTGGACTGATCGGCCTGCTGGATGCTTTTATCGCTTTCCGCAGAGAAGTTGTGCTGCGCCGCTCTCACTATGAGCTCAACCGCATGGAAGCCAGATGCCATATCATCGAAGGACTGATGAAAGCAGTCTCGATCCTGGATGAGATTATCCGTATCATTCGTGCTTCCCGTGATAAAGCAGATGCGAAAAAGAATCTCATGGCTTCCTTCGGCTTTGATGAGCCGCAGGCAGAAGCCATTGTGTCACTCCGCTTGTACAGATTGAGCAATACAGACATCGTGCAGCTGCGCCAGGAGTTTGCCGAGCTTGTCAACCAGATTGAAGATACCAAGGCCATCATTGAGAACCCGGCGATGCTGAATGCTGTGATTGTCAGAGAACTGCGGGATGTGAAGAAGGAATATGACGATCCTCGCCGTACCGTCATTGAGGATGAAGTATCGCAGCTTGTCATTGACAAGACTTCCATGATTGCCAATGAGACCGTTGTTGTCACAGTTTCAAGAGATTCGTACATCAAGCGTGTATCTCTGCGCTCCTACCGTGCCGTGCAGGATCAGCCGACCGGTCTGAAGGAAGGCGATATGCTGGTTGGCACCATGCAGTGTGATACTGTTGATACACTGCTGCTGTTTACAAGCCATGGCAACTATGCCTGCCTGCCGGTATGGCAGATTGAAGAGGGCAGATGGAAAGATATCGGCATGCATCTGAACAAAGTGGTCCGTATTGAAGGCGATGACAAGATCATTGCGGCGATCCTGGTCAAAGACTTCCATACCTATGCTTCCATTGTGACAGTTTCCAGCGGCGGCTATATCAAGAAGACGCCGGTATCTCTGTTCAAGGTGGACCGCAATTCCAAAGTGATGCCATGTATGAATATTGGTGCAGAAAGCCAGCTTCTGGATGCCTTCTGCGTATATGAAAATGACAAGCTGGCAATGGTATCCAGGCAGGGCTATGCCTATCAGTTCAGTGTTGATCAGATTCCATCCACCGGCATCCGCAGCAAGGGCGTCAAGGCGATGTCCTTTGGCCAGAAAGATGCACTTGCATATGGATGTGCCGTGCATCCGGGCTGCCACACGGTGCTGTTTGCCACTGCAATGGGCGGTCTCAAGCGTATCAAAATAGAAGAGATTGCAGAACTTTCAAGACCTGCCCGCGGCAGTCTGATCTGCAAGAAGAACAAAACCAATCCATCTGTGCTGTACCGTAACATGGCCGTGGATGCCGGCAGCACCATCCTTTTCACGGATCCGGCGGTACATGAAATACCGGCATCAGAGATCCCGCTGAAAAAGAGTGATACTGGTTTCAGCCAGACTGTGGATCTGCATCCGGGCTTCCTGATTCAAAAAGGAATTGAAGAGTGCCGCATCATCGATTATCCTGAAGGGGAACAACAGGATGTCCATGATGATGTGGAGAAGATCAGCCTGTTTGATGACGGAGTCAAAAATGGGTAACCAGTTTCATCCGGATTTCTATATTCAGAATATGAGCAGTATTGATCCTGCCAGGCTCAAAGCACGCGGAATCCGTCTGGCTGTTATTGATATGGACAATACGCTGATTCCTTCCTGTGAAATGGTTGTGCCTGCACAGGCTCACCGTTTCATTGATGCCCTGCGCAAAGAAGGAATTATGCCGGTTGTTGTTTCCAACAATGTGTCCAGAATCACCCGCAGCCGCTGTGAGCAGCTGCAGATTGCCTGCTATCCTTTTTCGCTGAAGCCGCTGCCACGTGGATTCAGGAAAGTATTGCGCAGGTATCACTGCAGCCCGCAGGAAACAGCTGTGATCGGTGATCAGATTCTGACGGATATCTTTGGCGGCAACCAGATGGGCATGCTGACGATTCTGGTTGATCCGCTGTCTGAAAAAGATCATATGTTTGGCAGAATGAACCGCATGATGGCAGGCATTCTGCAGCATCTGGACCATCACATTCCACAAAGAGGAGAATATTATGGCAAATTGTAAGGGATGCGGCATCACACTGCAGTATGATGACCCCTCCGCTCCGGGCTATACCCCGAAAAAAGACAGCGAATACTGCCAGCGCTGCTTCCGCCTGATGCATTATGATGACCTGACGGTTTCCATGCGCAAAGGCATTGATCCTGATACGGTTCTGGATAGAATTGCTTCCATGAACGCACTTGTTCTGTGGGTGGTGGATCTGTTTGACTTTGAGGCCAGCCTGATTCCATCATTGAACAGGCGCATCAATACAGATGACATCATCATGGTGGCCGCCAAGCGCGATATTCTGCCGGATACACTGAATCATGAAAAGGTTGCCAGGTTTGTGTTTGCCAGACTGAAGGAAGAGGGCATTCACATCAAGGGATTGATTCTGACTTCCCGCCTGCATGGGCAGGGTGTGCAGGAAATCAAAGATGCCGTGAATATGTATGCCCATGGCCGTGATGTTGTTGTCATGGGCAGGGCAAATGCTGGCAAGAGTACACTGCTCAACAATATGCTTGGCAAGACTCTGCTGACAAGTTCCCGCTATCCCGGTACAACCCTTGATTTCAACCGTCTGGAAATTGATGGACAGACATACATTGATACGCCGGGTATTGAAATCACCGGCAGTATCCTGATGGATGTCAGGGAAGAAGACCTCAAGACCATTCTGCCTGCCAGAACCATCAAGCCGCAGATTTACCAGGTGAACAGGGATCAGTCATTCATCATCGGCGGCCTGGCCCGCTTTGATGTACTTGGCTGTGATCATGCCACTGCGGTATTCTATCTGTCGGATGGCCTTGGAATTCACCGCTGCAAGGCAGACCATGCCCAGGAACTGTTCGAAAAACATTATGGTGAATTATTTGTGCCGGTGCCGCTGCAGAAGAAATTTCGCACAGTGTCTTCTGGCAAGCATATGGCCAAGATGGATGCCGTGATCGGCGGTCTTGGCTGGATGTGTGTGTCCGGACAGATGGACGGGGTGCGCGTCATGGCACCTGATGATGTGAATGTAACGTTTAGAAAGGCGATGCTGTAATAAGATGCTGAATGGAAAACAGAAATCCTATCTGCGCTCTCTGGCGCAGACAGAGCGGGCAATCTTTCAGATTGGTAAAGATGGCCTCAGTGATACACTCATTGATACGGTTGGCAAAGCGCTGAAAGCAAGAGAACTTGTCAAGATCAGTGTATTAAAGTCATGTCCGAATGATGACCTGAAAGAACTTGCGTTTGATCTGGCCATGCATACAAAAAGTGAGGTTGTGCAGATCATTGGCCGTACCATCATTCTGTATAAGAAGGCAAAGGAGCCGGTGATCCTGCTGCCATGAAGAAAGCTGTATTGATCTGTCCCTTTGATCCCATCACTTCTTCTGAGCTGGACTATGCCAAGCATCTTGTCAAAAAGCATGGGCTTTCCACACTGTTTCTGGTGCCGTTTGGCAATGGCATATGCACCATGGCTGCAAGAAGAAAGATGCTGGAAACAGCCATAGCGCCTTACAGACATCTGGAACTGTGTGATCAGGTACGCAAGGAAGATAAAGTCTATTCGTATGATGATGCAGAAAAAGATGAAGAGAAGGTGCGTACCGGCAGTTTCTTTCTGGCACCTAAAGCTGTCCGCCAGATCATGAATGAAAACGGCTGGTACTATGAGTGTGTTGCCAGGGCGAACTGCAAGCCGCACCGCTATACACATTCCGTTGGGGTCGCGAAAACAGCCAGAACCATTGCCATTGCCCATCATATGGATCCTCTTGAAGCATACAAGGCAGGCCTGCTGCATGATGTGACCAAGGCATGGTCCGATGCGAAAAGCAGAAAGGTCATTGCCAGAGATATGCCAGAGTGGCTTACGATGTCACCAAAGATCTGGCACAGCTATACAGCGGTTGTTTTCTGCCGCCAGCAGCTTGATCTGCATGATGATCGCATCCTGCATGCCATAGCTCATCATACGCTGGGAGATGGCCAGAGCGATCTGGACAAGGTGCTGTATATTGCGGATAAGATTGAGCCGGGACGCGGCTATGACACAACCAAGGAAATGAATCTTGCCCTGCAGGATCTGGATCAGGCTGCGGCATTAATCATGCAGGAATCAAAGGCATACAGGGAAGAAAAGGAGGGCTTGGATGTCTGAGCTTTTGGATTTAACAGTAAAAACGCTGAGCGATAAGCTTGCTAAGGATATTGTCACGGTTGATATGAGAGCTGTATCACCGTATACGGATGCATTTGTCATTGCCACTGCTGCCAATGTGCGCCAGGCAAACGCCCTGGCTGACTATGTGCAGGATGCAGCTGAAAAGCAGGGATATGAAGTCAAGAGCAGAGAAGGAACTTCGGGCAGTACATGGGTGCTGCTGGATCTTGGTGAAGTGGTCGTTCATATCTTTACCGAAGAGACAAGAAAGCAGTACCGTCTGGAGGAACTGTGGGCGGATCAGCCGCAGCAGCGCTATGAAAGCTGAGTCAGTTTTTTGGTTATGAAGTGGTATCAGGAACGTTTTGTTTCACACCGTGACTGGATTCTGGACCATCTCGAGCTGCTGGATCTGTCTGCCCAGGAGGCAATTCTTGTCCTGGTGATTGATTTCAACAATGAAAAAAGGATTCCTGTCACCATGGAGAGCCTGGCTGCCAAGACGAAGATGAAAAAGGAAGAAGTGGATGAAGCTGTTTCTCTGCTGTGTGCCAGAAAGTATCTGGAAATCAAGGTCAGCCGAAGCGGGGTTGTCTGGAGTCTGGATGGTTTGTTTGAGGCAGATACCGCCAAAGAGGCAGGATTGATGGATGCGTCGCTGTTTGATGCGTTTGAGACAGAATTCGGCCGCACACTGAATCCAAGGGAAATGGAAAAGATCAGTGAGTGGAACCGGACCATTGACAAGCGGCTGATCCTGTATGCTTTGCGGCAGGCCAGTGCCTACCAGCAGCTGTCCATTGCCTATGTTGACAAGATTCTTTCTGACTGGCAGAAGAAAGGCATGACCGCTGAGAAGATGGAATGGGAGCTGTCACACTGATGGAACATATGACGCCAGTGGAAATTCTGGATGAAATGGGAAAACTGTTTCCCAATGCACGCTGTGAGCTTGTTCATGAGGACAACTATCAGATGGCAGTGGCAGTGGTGCTGTCTGCCCAGACAACCGATGCATCGGTAAACCGGGTTACACCTGCGTTGTTTGCCAAATACCCGGATGTCTATGCGCTGTCCAATGGCAGTCTGGATGAGATTGCGGACTGTATCAAGTCGCTTGGCCTTTACCGCAATAAGGCAAGATCCATACAGGGCATGGCCAAAGGCATCGTGGACCGCTTTGACGGCAAAGTACCGGATAATATGAAGGATCTGACTTCTCTGCCAGGGATTGGCCGCAAATGTGCCAATGTCATCCTGTCAGAATGCTTCAATGTCCCGGCTCTGGCAGTAGATACCCATGTCAACCGCATTGCCAAAAGACTGGGCCTTGCCAAAGCAGATGACAGCCTGATGGATGTGGAACGCAAACTGAAACGCAAGATCCCTCGTGACAAATGGATTCAGGCCCATCACCAGATGATCTTCTTTGGCCGCTACCTCTGCCATGCCCAGCACCCGGCATGCAAGCAGTGTCCCTTTACAGGCATCTGTCTGTATCTTCGCAAGAAAGCAAAATGAGCAAATGAAAGGCTTCCAGACAGGCAATGTCATTAAGTTAGGGCTTGATGATTGAAACGCTTTGTATTTTGTAAGAATACAAGGCGTTTTTTTTGATGGCCAAAAGGTCCGTATTTTTTTGGATGATTTTCTAAAAAACACTTGACAGCCAAAAATCAGCCTTTTTTACACAATCCGAAGGAAATTGTAGGAGGAAAAATTCATTATGATTTCCATTGATTCTGTTAAGTGCGTAGATGACATTTTAGCCAAGGCCATTGATATGGTCGAGCAAAATATAAGCTGCTATTGTACGCAGCCAGGTGTTGACTTCACTCGGATACGTGCACTGCCCGCTGGTATTCTGATTCGCTTCCTTATCCAGAAACAGGCCAAGGCATTAAACCAGGAACTCTCTGATTTCTTTGTTTCCAAAGTCCCGCCGTCTGCTTCAGCTTTCTGCCAGCAGCGTTCAAAGCTCGATCCCGAAGCTCTTGAAAGAGTAATGCACTTAATGACTGAAAACATTCCTGGAACCAGATTCTTCAAAGGCTATCGTGTATTCGCTTGTGATGGATCAGATGTACGTATCCCTTATAACCCTGATGATCCAGAGACATTTCTGAAGAATGATGAGAACAGCCAGGGCTACAATCAGCTTCATCTCAATGCTCTGTATGACGTTCTGAATCGCGTATATACAGACGCTATGATAGATACGAAACAGAAGTCTCATGAGAAAGGCGCTCTGCTTGATATGCTTAAAGCCCATGATCTGCCAGCCAAAACGATTATTACTGCTGACCGCGGCTACGAAAGCTATGAGCTGCTTGCCTATATGCTTGAAAACAGCATTCACTTCGCCATTCGTATAAAGGATATATTCAGCAGCGGGATCTTATCTGCCATTGATCTGCCAGATGAAGAATTCGATCGAGATATCACTCGTATATTGACAAGAAGCCAGACGAAAGAGATCAAGCAAAACAAGCAGAAATACGTATTCCTGCCATCAAACGTAAATTTCAGTTATCTGGATTTTGATCATCCGTTCTACAATATGACTTTCCGTGTCGCCCGTTTCAAAATCACGGACGGTACTTATGAGTGCCTGGTTACGAATCTGCCCAAAGATGAATTTTCCATCACTGAGCTTAAGGAACTTTACCATATGCGCTGGGAGATTGAAGGTGCATTCCGCCACTTGAAATACGATACAAACATGGTTTACTTCAATTCAATCAAGCAGAAAAACGCAAGACAGGAAATCTATGCCGCTCTCATCATGTACAACTACACCCAGCTTCTGATCAATGCTGTGCCGGTAGAAAAGGATGGCAGAAAATGGACGTATCAGATTGCTTTTAAGCCTGCCGTTACGAATGCGCGATTATTCCTGAAGAAGCTTATTACGACAAAAGCATTCATAGACAGAATAAAAAACTTCCTGAGTCCCGTACGACCAGGAAGAAAGTTCAAGCGCAATATAAAGTCACAACCAGCAAGACTGTCACTCTATAGAGCTGCCTAAGCAACTTCATTATACGAGGTCAGCCTTTGGATTCAATGATAAAGTGACAGATTGCTCAAAAGATGTTTTCGTCATGCCTTCTTTTTGAGAACCTCTGGATTGTCCTCTAAGAGCTGATCAAAAAAGAAGCTGAGTCCTGAAGAATAACATTATTATTCTTCATCCAGCTTCTTAACTTAACGGGTCAAAATCTCAATATCACTTTCATGAGCTTATCTTAATGACATTGTCCAGACAGGAAGTCTTTTTTCATGCAACGCTATTTTCAAAGATTTAGTTGATGAGGCTGTAAACACCAAAATATCATGAGCTATATGCCTCATAGAGGTTAATTGGCATTTTAAGCTTTGGGATCTCCGCACAGGTAAATGGAATCTGTTCAAACATTGTTTCCATGTATGCTTCTGATTTCCATTTGCGCATGTCCAGCCTGTACTTTAAATATTTCTTCATGACGATCCAATTCAAATAACCCTGGAGATGTCTTGTGCTGATACCATGTTTCTGCCTGATCATGTTTTTTAGCTCAGAGTGAAGCTCGTTTACTTCAGATACTGTATTGCCCTTTGGTGTTAAATAACCGTTAGATGGAATAATGTCACTGTTGAAGTGATTATCGCCCACGAAAGTTTGAATGCTATGGCTGTCATCACTGATAATTGTTGAATGCGCTGCGAAGTGAGAGCTGTATTGATTCAGAATTTCTGCACTCTCTCTGCCTAATCCTCCAATTTTAAAGAGAATATTGTCATGCTCATCAATAGCTGTTACCAGGCAGATCTTGTGATGGCTGGTGCCAGGTAAAGCACGCTTGGTTGAATGACGGCGATGCTTTCCACGCTGTTTGCTGAATCTTGGCATTTTATCCTTCCTGGTCCCTTTCAGGTTGATTTTGGTATAAGTAGGATCCAATTCAACATTTCCACTTAAGACCACATTATTCTGAATCTTTGCTGCAGCCTGATATAACTTGTGACGCATGTTGAAGCAGGTAGTAACTGATAAGCCTGTAGCTACACTCTGCTGAGTCAGAGTCATTCCGTTAAGCTCGCCAGAGATAAAAGTAGTCCAGATATCAAAGCTTGTTCTGGAATGAGTAAACATCGTACCTGTTGTTGCCATAAAAACAGATTTGCATTTTTTACATCTGTATTTCTGACGATTATGTGGGTTAAAGCCATTCTTAACAAAGTGAGTTGAACCACAATGAGGACATTTCTCAACATGCAAAGAGAGATTCTCGTAATTTGTTGTCGTACAGTTTACTTTCTCTCTGAATAGCTTTTCTAAACCAACACGAATGAATTCAATTTCGACAGGAGATAAAGAATTCAGGAAATTCTGATTAACGAGCATATCATCACCTCAACTGAAGTCATGATAAGTTATAGATATTAACTTGATGTACTTGTTCGGGTACATCAACTATTTATTTGAAAATAGCGTCATGCAAAAAAAACTCCTCTGGCCGTATGCCAGGGGAGTCTGGAATCTGTCTGCCGTTAATCCGCAATCACGGTAATCGTGCAGCTGCTGAAGGCACTGCGCTTGAGCTTCTGCCCGGTCACATCATTGCCGGATCCATCCGTAATGGTTACCTGACCAACCGTTTCCTTGCCATCTGTATGTTCTTCTGAAATCTTCTTTACACTGAGGCCATTGGTCTGCAGCCATGCTTTGATTTCATCATAAGTACCAGATGCCGGCAGGGTAAACTTGGCTTCCGGTGAGGTAAAGGTTGTACATACCTGCTGGCCGTCACCGCCAAGCTTCTCATAGCCATAATAGCCGCAGACCTGTGTTTCCGTCTCCGGTTCCAGGTTGTCAATTGCCTGTGTATAGTTTTCCGAAGAAGTCGCAATCTCAGCCAGCTTATTGCCATTCTGCGATACCGTTGCCTTGTACTGAATCGGCCCGTATACCCATGAATAATCAAACATGCGGGTACCGGTCGCCGCCTTGATGACAGTATTGCCATCTTTCAGTGAGATGTCCTTGGTCGCTGAAGCAACGGTCAGCTTGCTTGTATCTGGATACGCTGCCCAGTTGAACTGGACTGTATTGTCATCATCCGCCATTGAAGCAGTGAAGCTGGAAAGATCAGAGATCGAGCTTGCCTTTTCCGGATCAGCGAGTGTCTCATAGCCTTTCTTGACATAGCCGGTGGTGATGTACTTGCTGTCCATACCGTCAATTGTCTTGACATACGGGAAGACACCCTTGATATGGGTAATCTCAACAACATCATCCGGCTTGGTCAGATCAGCAGGGGCAGAACCATCTGAATACATCGTATCCAGCAGATCAGAACAGATCTTGCCCGGAATATTCAGGCTGTCCCAGGCATCCGTGAAGTAGGATGTCTCATTGGCATCGGCTTTATCGAAACCATTCCATGCGGCAATTGTGTATTCACTGGTCGCACACGTCATCCACTTGTCTTTCCGCGCACCCTCCGGAATGCCATATTCCAGACCGGCATCGCCATAGTCAGAAGTGCCGGACTTGGCAAATGTCTGATAATCACGCTTCAGGATCTGCGCATAGTTGTACTCAGAAGAATTGACAACTTTGTTCATCATGTATGCGGACAGATACGCAGCCGCATCAGAGAGAACCTGCTTTGGCTGATAATCATCCAGATCAGATACCGTGATCGGATCCTGAAAGCCGGAACGGTAGGTGATGCCTGTAATGCAGTGCGGCTTGATGTACTTGCCGCCGTTATACAGCATGGATGTTGCACCGGCAATTTCCTCCGGATTGGTTGTGAACTGGTTGCCGCCAATCGCCCAGGAAAGATCAAATGTACTGGCACTGTATTGTGAGAAGTCAAGTGACTGGAAATAATCTTCAACGGTATTCAGACCGACTTTGGAAATTTCTTCCTGCAGAGCCTGAATGGCAGGCGTATTCAGGGAAGTCTGGATCGCATATTCCAGTGTGACATCACCATGGTAAACACCGTCAAAGTTCTGGAATACCCATGAACTGGAACCAACAGGTTTATCGGTAACCACATGACTGGTTGCCCAGCCCAGATATTCAAAGGCAAGGGCATAGGAGAAGAACGGTTTTACACAGGATCCAGGGTTGTGATAAGCACTGGTCGCATGGTTCAGCAGCATTGCCGAATTGTTTGTCGTGTAGTTGCGGCCGCCGCCAATGGCAATGATTTCACCGGTACTGTTATTGACAGTGATGAAGCCAACCTCCATGTTGTCGCTTGGATAGGCGATGCTATCGACATTGCCGGCACAGATCTGATAGCTCTCATTCTGCACATCAGGATCCATGGCTGTCTGAATATCCATGGCAATGGTCAGCGGATCCTGACCGGTAATGGTCTGTGCTTCCGTCAGAACCTGATCGATATATGCCTGGTTCGGATCGGCATCGGTTGATGCTGTATCCTGACTGTGATCATACAGCAGATCTTCTACCTTGATGCTCTTGGCAAGATCATGTTCTTCCTGGGTGATGTAGCCATGCCGCAGCATCATATCCAGCACCTGATTGCGCCGCTGGGTGGAATAGTCGAGATAATTCATCGGATCATAGTAGTAAGGAGAATTGATGATGCCGGCCAGCAGGGCACTCTCAGCAAGATTCAGCTGGGTGACACGCTTATTGAAGTAATACTCTGCTGCTTTTTCAACACCGCGGATATTGCCCGAACCACCGAAGTTCATCTTGTTCAGATACAGCTCAAAGATTTCCTTCTTGCTGGCCTGTTTCTCCAGCTCCATTGCCAATGCAATCTGCTGCACCTTGTATTCAATATCACGGTTGGCAGTTGTGGAACCATCATCGGTAAAGAAGTAAGTCAGCTTGACCAGCTGCATCGTGAAGGTTGATCCACCCTGAGAGGCGGAACCGCTCTTCAGATTGCGCACGGCACTTGCAGCAAATCTTGCCACATCGAAGCCATTGTGCGTAAAGAAACGGGAGTCCTCAATCGAAAGGAAGGCATCAATCAGAGATTCCGGAATCTCATCATACGTGACATTCTCACGCAGCGTCTGGCCAACGTCGGAAATCTGGTTGCCGTCTTTGTCAAAGATCCGGGTTGATTCCTGCGAATACAGTTCCTCAATATTCAGCGTCGGTTTGTCTTTGAGCATGGCATTGACCGTCACCATCCCGACCGTGCCAATCACTGCCTCAAAGCCGACCAGCACCGCCAGCAGCACGGTAAGAAAGCTGAACCAGTCAAACTTCTTTCTCTGGATGTGCATATTTGGATCTTTCTCTTTCTTTTTTCTCATGTCGTACTCCTTTTACTGAAATAGAGCCTGTCTACAATCTGCAGATAATCAACAGGCTTTGTATACGAAGAAGGAATCAGATAACATTCCTTCGCAAACCATGCATGGGGGATGGAAGAACGGTCTGCCCGGTGAATATAGGACAGAAACGATTCAGCCGGACAATAGAACGTCTCATTCAGCCGTACAAAGCGCACAATCACAAAGGCAATGGCACCATGGCGCAGCACGGCTTCCAGATGTGAAATCTGGTGGGGATGAATACTCTTCAAAGGAAACGCTGTCAGCAGCTGATTGTCCTTGGCCTCAAAGTCTATGTACTTTCCCTTGTAGATGCCGTTGTAGTCAGTTGTACTTGGCAGCTTGAAGTATGCCTCGGTAATTTTGGCGGCAGAGCGGCGGGGATAATCCACATGGACAATCGTCACCGGCGTCGGCTTTTTATAAATCACTGCCTGATCACAGGCAAGATACGTTTTATTCGTCAGATTGATCTCTTTTTCAAGCTCCATGCCGCGGTCACTGGCAGAAATCTTACGGGCATCTGCTGCCATCGTGGACACAGGCTTTTTGCCATTTGGATAATTAATCATGTCTTATATCAGCCACCATTGAGATTATACAAGTGTTCACATAATTAAGGAAGAAAAGAAAATATCGTGAAAGATGAATCAGAAAACACATTTTCATGTCAGAGAAAAAGCTGTCAGTGATCATACTGATTACTGGCAGCCGGATTGACATGGATCAGCAAACAAGAACATAAATCAGGTTATTCTTTGGTTTTGCCATCAGACTTTTGATCTGGAAAGATCAGTCTGACCAGAACAGTAAGAGCAATCGAAAACGTGGAAAGCATCAGTCCTTTTTTTATCCCAAAGAGGAGTGCTCCTAACGCAAACATGGCGGCAAATAAGACAATATATCTGGTTAGAACATGCATCCGATAAATGTTCCTCCTAATACAACGATTGCCTGCTTAATGTCCGTGATTAGCATCACTTTAGCTTGAGCAGCTGTAAATCCCGCAGTATATACTATGCATCCGGCTAATTTATTGGACCAGTCCGGTCTGGATGAATGCTCTTTGTAATCAAGCCAAGCCCGGCAGCTTTTCGCATTTGAAAATCCGTAGTTCCAATAGTAATTGCATCCGTCTACTCCCTCACCGCTTTGTGCTGAAACTGATGATGGTGTAATGGCGAATACGAGAAACAGTGACATGGTAATTGAAACAGCGATTTGCACGACTTTTTTCATTGTAATCTCCCTCAAGAATATGCTGTGCGAATGTAAAATGTTGTTTCCTGATATGTCTTTACTAAGATTAGAATAAAGTAAGGCTATTAAAATGTCAATATATACACAAAAAGCATATTATACACGTTTAAATTTCTCCTTGGCTCGCAAATGTCGGATTCTTAGAAAGACATTGATTTTCTGGTGTATGGATGCGATAATTCTATGACAGGGAGGAAATCATGCATGGCAGATAAACTGAATCTGGATCCGGTTACGATTGTCAACAAGAAATTTGGCGTTGACTTCAAGGGCTATGATCCAAATGAAGTGGATCATATGCTGGATCAGGTCATTGAAGACTATCAGACATATCAGGACATGGTTGACTCTTTGAATGCCAAGGTGGCTGATCTTGAGAAGACGAATGCATCTCTGCGTGCCCGTCTGATTGAGGTCGAGGGCAAAGAGAGGGCCAGAGATGAGGATGGCGATCCGATGATGCAGGGCGCCAGCAATGTCGATATTCTCAAGCGGTTAAGCAGGCTTGAGAATGAAGTCTTCAATAACTCTGGCAGTCAGAACCGCAAACATTGAAAGTGGAACACTCGGGCAGCCGCTGGTATTTTGCCAGAGGAAAGTCCATGCTCGCACACGCTGCGATGCGTGTAGTGTCTGTGCCGGCCGAATCAATAAGACCGGGCACCCGCAAGGGTGACGGCGGAACGGAAACCTAAGGGCTTAGGCCTATGGCGGATGTCCCCAAGGTGTCACAGTGACGAAGCCATGCTGGAAACGGCATGGGTGGAACGCGATAAACCCCGCAGGCGAGAAACCCAAATCAGGTAGGGGAACTTGGAAGGACGAATTGAAGTCCGGATGAGCTGCATTCGTGCAGAGATAAATGGCTGCCACCTTCCTTCGGGAAGGGACAGAACATGGCTTACAGAGTGTGAAATTTCAAGAGGGCACTGTCCCTCTTTTCTTATGTGATATACTAATTCTGTTTCTTGATGGAGGTTATATGAATTTACCAAATAAACTGACAATTGCCAGAATGGTCATGATTCCTGTCATTATTCTGGTGTACCTGTTTCCCTATACCGCCTGCGGCATCCAGCCATCACACCTGATGGTCGGTTCTGTGGATCTTTCTGTGATCAATATCATCGTGCTGTTACTGTATGTCCTGGCAGCGATTACCGATGCCATTGACGGACACATTGCCCGCAGCCGCAACATGATCACAACCTTCGGCAAGTTTGCGGATCCGATTGCCGATAAGCTGCTGACAACAAGCATGTTCCTGCTGTTTGTCTCCAGAGGCATCATCCCGGTTGTACCTGTCATCATCATGGTTGCCCGTGATACGATTGTCGATGGCTGCCGCATGGTTGCCGCTACCAATGGCAAAGTCGTGGCGGCTGGCATGATGGGCAAGCTGAAAACCGTTCTGCAGATGGTTACCGTTGCCCTGGTGCTGCTGAACAATCTGCCATTTGAACTCATCGGTCTGCCAATGAGCGATATCCTGCTGTGGATGGCAGCGCTTGTGTCCATGATTTCAGGCATTCAGTATTTCAATATGACCAAAGAAGACATCATGGAGTCAAAATAATTGCACTTTTTTCAGGGAGCTGCATGATAGAGCTGCTATATAGAAATAAAGGAGATAAGTAAGAGATGACAAAAAAAGAAGAAACAGGAGCTTCCCAGGACAGCCGCCGGGATCAGCTGCTGAACGATGCTCTCAAAGCAATTGAAAAGGAATATGGCAAAGGCAGTATCATGCGGCTTGGCGATCGTGCCAATGTAGCGGTTGATGCAATTCCTTCCGGTTCCATCACTCTGGATGCTGCCCTTGGCATTGGCGGCTATCCAAAGGGAAGAATCATCGAGATTTATGGTCCAGAATCTTCTGGTAAAACAACCCTTGCCCTGCATGCCATTGCCCAGTGTCAGAAGCAGGGAGGCAGATGTGCCTTCATCGATGCTGAAAATGCCATCGATCCCCAGTATGCCAAAGCCCTTGGCGTTGATATTGATGAACTCATTCTGTCCCAGCCGGATTCCGGTGAACAGGCTCTGGATATCTGCGAAGTGCTCGTTAAGAGCGGTGCCATTGACCTGGTCGTCATTGACTCCGTTGCTGCTCTGGTACCGCAGGCAGAACTGGATGGGGAAATGGGAGATTCTTCCGTTGGCCTGCAGGCCAGACTGATGTCCAAGGCCATGCGCAAACTGGCCGGTGCCATGAACCATTCCAATACGACTGCGATCTTCATTAATCAGCTGCGTGAAAAGGTCGGCATCATGTTCGGCAATCCTGAGACAACCCCAGGCGGCAGGGCACTGAAGTTCTATGCGTCTGTGCGGCTGGATGTACGCCGTGGGGAAGCACTCAAAAACGGCAATGATGTCTATGGCAATGTGACCAAGATCAAGGTTGTTAAAAACAAGGTGGCGCCGCCATTCAAGACAGCTGTTGTCAATATGATTTATGGCCATGGCATTTCCCACGTGGATGAGGTGCTGAACCTGGCTGTGGAACATGACATCATTCTTAAATCCGGTGCCTGGTTCTCATACCAGGGCGAAAAGATCGGCCAGGGCTTTGCGGCCGCAAGGACATGGCTGGAAGACCATCCTGATACAATGGAACTCATCACGGATCAGATCAAGGAGATTCTTTTCCCGCATGATGAAACTGCTTCAGCAGATGCCCAAGCAGTACAGAACTGACTGCATACTTGTTCGAATGAAACCGATTGCACAGTACTCTGCAGACGCACAGTGCTGTGCTTTTTCGTGCTTGTGAAACAGCGCTTTCAAAAGTATAATGACTTATGGGAGTAAATTCTCATAAGATAACAGCTAATGAAATGGAGGTCTTGTTATGAATCCCATATCGATTGCCATTTTAGCTGTGATTGCTGGTATTGTCATCGGTATCATCATTATGATGATTGTCGGCAAAATGGGGCTGGACCGTGCCAAGGAACAGTCTCATGACATTATTGAAGAGGCAAATTCCAAAGCTGAAAATACTGTCAGTCAGGCAGTCCTGTCCGGTAAGCAGCAGGTAAGTGAAATGAAACTTGCGGCTGAGAAGGAAATGAACGCAGCCAAGAGTAAAATCCAGGCGGATGAAAACCGCTTGCTGCGCCGTGAGGACAATCTGAAACTGCGTGAGGACAGCCTTGCTCAGAGGGAAAGAAAACTCAGCGATAAAACCAAGAGCGCCGATGCAAAGCTTGCAAATCTCAGCAAAATGGAGGATGAACTGCAGCAGAAGATTGATGAGCAGCTGTCAGTTCTGGAAAAGACAGCACATATGTCCCAGGACGATGCACATAAGGAACTGATGGACATTGTTGCCAAGAAGTCTGAGAAGGAAGTGGGCGAATACATTCGTGAACAGCAGGATGAAGCCGAGGCACAGGCAAGTGCCAATGCCCGCAATATCATCGCCACAGCCATTCACAGATATGCACAGGAAGAAACGATTGAGCGTACGGTATCGACCGTAACACTGCCATCAGAGGAAATGAAGGGCAGAATCATCGGCCGTGAAGGACGCAACATCAAGGCAATTGAACAGGCAACCGGCGTCGATCTGATCATCGATGATACACCGGATGTCATTACCGTATCCTGCTTTGATCCGATCCGACGTGAGATTGCACGCCAGTCTCTGGAAACTCTCATGAAGGACGGCCGGATTCAGCCGGGCCGGATTGAGGAAGTTGTGGAAAAGACAACCCGTGATCTGGAAGACAACATCATGAAGATCGGCAATGAGACGATCTTCAAGCTTGGCATCGGCCGGATGAACAAGGAAATGATCCGTCTGGTCGGACGGCTGCGCTATCGTTACAGCTATGGTCAGAATGCTTTGCAGCATTCCATTGAAGTCGCCCAGTTTGCCGGTGTCATGGCCGCTGAACTCGGCCTCAACCAGGCTCTGGCCAAGCGTGCAGGTCTATTGCATGATATTGGCAAAGCCGTTGATTTTGAACAGGAAGGCAGCCACGTTGAGCTTGGCGCCAAATATGCCCGCAAGTATGGTGAGAATGCGATTGTCATCAATGCCATTGAATCTCATCATGGTGATACGGCACCTCAGGATATCATCGCGCTGCTGGTCGCATCTGCAGATACGCTTTCTGCCGCACGACCTGGAGCTCGCTATGAATCCATGGAAGGCTACATCAACCGTCTGGAGTCACTGGAAAAGATTGCCGGCAGCTTCGATGGCGTCGAGCGTGCCTTTGCCATTCAGGCAGGACGTGAAGTCAGAGTCATGGTCAAACCGGACAAGGTGGATGATGTCCGCATGGTAAAGATTGCCCATGATATCCGCGAAAAGATTGAAAATGAACTGACGTATCCGGGCCAGATCAAAGTTACGCTGATACGTGAAGTCAGGGTTCAGGAACTAGCCAAGTAAAAAGACAGTGCTCCATGCAGAGCATTGTCTTTTTTTTTTTGCGTTGCATATGCGTTTCATATCAATTAAACTTAAGACAGGTTGAGAAACTTAGGCCATTCCGCTAAAACGGAATGTCCGGAAGGGCAGTTTCATAATGAAAATTCTATTTCTGGGTGACATTGTTGCCCAAAGCGGTGTATCAGCTGTGTGTGCTTCCACACCTTTGCTGCAGGCGCAGTATCACCCGGATTTCATCATTGCCAATGGTGAAAATGCGGCCGACGGCAAAGGCATGACCAAGGAACTTTATACACGTTTGAAAGCAGCCGGCATCGATCTGATTACACTGGGCAACCATGCTTTTTCCAAACGCGCTTTTCTGCAGGATGCTGAAGACTGTCCGGATATCATCTGGCCGGCTAATATTGGCAGCTATGCACCCCAGAGGCCTGTTTTGATCCGTATCGTCAAGGAAAAAAGAGTTGCAGTGCTGAATATCCTTGGCAATGTATTCATGAACGCTGATTATGAGGATCCAATCCTTGTCACCAAGAAGATCATGAATCATATCTCTGCGGATATCATCCTGATTGATTTCCATGCTGAGGCAACAAGTGAAAAAAGCATCTACTTCCAGTATTTCAAAGACCGTGTCACAGCCATGATCGGCACCCATACCCATGTGCAGACCGCAGATGAAAAAGTCGAAAACGGCTGTGCCTTCATCAGCGATGTGGGGATGTGCGGCCCGTATGATTCCGTGCTTGGCAGAGACCGCAATGAAGCCATGGATCATGCCATCACCGGCTGCTCACACTATCGGCCGTCTGATAAAGAAGCAGTCGTATGCGGGCTGATGATTGACATTGATGATCACACCAACCGTGCTGTCTCGATTGAACGCATCCAGCTGCGGCCAGGGTCTAATGATTGAAAGAAACCGGTGTCAATGCTAAAATAGTTTCCGATAAGGAGGCTTATACAATGCCAGTTACAGTTGATAAGGATCTTTGCATCGGCTGCGGTGCCTGCACAGGTGTCTGCCCGGTTTCCGCACTGTCTCTTGATGACAACGGAAAGTCCCAGTGTGACGAGAGTGTCTGCATTGATTGCGGCACATGCATCGGCACATGCCCGGTTTCTGCTATTTCCCAGAAGTAAGCAGAAAAGGATGGATTGATTGGAAGAAAGACCAGCATCTGCTGGTTTTTCTTTGGCCGCTGTCTTGCTATAATATGGCCTCGGAGATAATGAAATGGAAAATAACATACTGAAAATGCCTGATCTGAAACAGGCAGCCAGCCGTAGTCGGAAGGCTTCCCAGGTGGAACATGATCTGTTCCATCTGCCCGAGGCTGCCCAGACACTCGGCCGCAATAAAAAATACTATCTGCGCACCTATGGATGCCAGGCAAATGTCCGTGATGGGGAAACCCTTGCCGGTATTCTGGAACTGATGGAATATACGCCGTGTGACAAACCGGAAGATGCTGATCTTCTGATCTTTAATACATGTGCGGTCAGAAGAACTGCTGAACTGCATGTGCTTGGTCTGGTCGGTGCATTGAAGGAACTCAAAGAGAAGCATCCGGAGAAGATTTTCTGCATCTGTGGATGCATGGCGCAGGAAGAAGCCGTCGTCAAGGAAATTCTGAAAAGCTATCCGCAGGTCGACCTGATCTTCGGCACCCACAATCTGTACCGCTTCCCGCAGCTGCTGCTGGATTATCTTGACCGTAAGGAAACAACTGTCGAAGTCTATTCCCAGGAAGGGGAAGTCATTGAAGATCTGCCGGTCAAGCGCAGTGATTCCTGCAAGGCTTTTGTCGATATCATGTATGGCTGCAACAAGTTCTGCACATACTGCATTGTCCCGTACACAAGAGGCAGAGAGCGCTCCCGCCTGCAGGCAGATATCCTCAAAGAAGTACAGCAGCTCAAAGATCAAGGCCGGAAAGAAGTCATTCTGCTGGGCCAGAACGTCAATGCCTATGGCAAAGATCTGGGCATGGAAGATGGCTTTACCACTTTGCTCAAAGAAGTAGCCGAAACAGGCATTGAGCGCATCCGCTTCTATACATCTCATCCCCGTGACTATTCCCGTACAACGATCCTTGCCATGAAGCAGTATCCCAATATCATGAAGGCACTGCATCTGCCGGTGCAGTCTGGCTCAGATGATGTCCTGCGAAGGATGGCCAGAGGCTATACCGCAGAACAGTACAAGGCACTGTTTGATGATATGAAAAATGAAATGCCGGAGATTGCCTTTACGACTGATATCATTGTCGGCTTCCCGAATGAAACTGATGAAGACTTCCAGCAGACACTGGATCTGGTAGACTACTGCAGGTATGATGCTGCCTATACATTTGTCTATTCACCGCGTTCCGGAACACCGGCTGCCCGCATGGAAGACAGCATCCCGGCAGAAGTCAAACGGAAGCGCCTTCAGATTCTGAATGAGAAAATTGCCCATTATGCCAACCTTGCCAATCAGCCATATCTTGGTCAGACTGTCAAAGTGCTTTGTGAAGGTCCATCCAAGAGAAATGACAAAGTTTATACAGGCTACAGTGAGAAAAACAAGCTTGTGAATTTCACCGGTCCTGATGGACTGGCTGGAAAGATCGTCGATGTGAAAATCAAAGAGGTGCATTCGTTCTCGCTTGATGGGCAGGCATTGTGAAAACAGGCCTGAATGTTTATAATAAAGGCGAATTCCAGCAACTTTAATGGAGGATAATTTATGAGCAAAGTTCGCATATTTGCGCTCGGCGGTCTTGATGAAGACGGCAAGAATATGTATGTCGTCGAAAACGGAAATGACATCTTTGTCATGGAGTGCGGCCTGAAATATCCCGAAGGGGAACAGTTCGGCGTACAGATGATCATTCCGGACTTCAAGTATCTGCAGGAAAATGAGAAGCGCATCCGCGGTGTGTTTATCACCCATGGCCATGATGATGTCATGGCAGCCCTGCCAAATCTGCTGCAGGTGATGCCGCATGTACCGGTATACATGGCACCATTAACTGCCATGATGTTTGAAAGAAGAGCAAAGAAACTCGGCCTGAAGGATTTGAACATCCATCGCATCAGACGCAATTCCCGCTTCAAGATTGGCAGCACAGAGATCCGCACCTTTGGCACAACCCAATCCATCGCCGATGGCTTTGGCATTGCCATTGGCACCGATGACGGCTTTGTCGTCTATACCGGCGAATTCATTGTTGATTATGATACCAAGAATGAAGCTTTCTCCTTTGATGTCACCAACATCACGGATCTTTCCAGTGCTGGTGTACTGGCATTGATGAGTGAGTCCGTCGGCTCAACCAGAAATGGCCACTCTGCACCAAATCACCGCATCACGGAACAGATTGAACAGTACTTTGATGAGACCAAAGGCCGTATGTTCATCACGCTGTTCAATCAGAATATCTACCGCGTGATGGAAGTCATTGAGCTTGCCAATAAGTATAACCGCAAGGTCATGATCTATGATGATGAGCTCAAGGATCTGATGAATGATATGGCCAAACTTGGCTATTACCGCATTCCGGCAGGCCTGGAAGCACCGCCGAGCCAGTTTACCAATGACATGGACAATGTCATTGTCATTATTGCCGGCAATGGCTCCAACATCTTCCAGAAGGTCCACAAGATTGCGACCAAGGAAGATGATGTCATTGAGTTCAGACCATCGGATACTGTGATCATTGCTTCTCCGGCTGTGCCAGGCACAGAGCGTGAGGAAGCCAGCATGGAAGATGATCTGTACCGTGAAGCCGGCCGTGTGATTGCTGTGGATGCCAAGCGTGCCTTTACCATGCACGCATCCATCGAGGATCTCAAGATGATGGTATATCTGCTGCGGCCGAAGTACTACATCCCGGTCAAGGGTGAATACCGCCAGCTGATTGCCAATGCCAACATCGCCCTGGATATGGGCTACAAAGCAGACCGGATCATTGTGATGGATAATGGTCAGATTGCAACGATCATCGATGGGCAGCTGCAGAGAAACTTTGACCGCATCGATGCTGAGGATGTGCTGGTCGATGGCAATGAAAACCTTGATGCGACCGGTATGGTCCTCAAAGACAGAGAAGTGCTTTCCACCGATGGTGCCATCATTGTAGGTGTTGTCATCAATCACAAGACCAAGGAAATTATCGGCGGTCCGGATGTACAGAGCCGCGGCGTGATCTATCTGAAGGATGCGGACTACATCGTGCAGGAAATCGGCAATATCATGGAAAAGACCATTACGGATGCCGTCAAGGAAAAACGTTACGATAATCTCAACTGCCGTGCAGAGGCACGTGACAAGATTTCACGCTATGTCATGCGTGAAACAGGCAAGCGGCCGATGATCCTGCCTGCCATTGTCGAAATCAATACAAAAGATTAGGAGGAACTGTGACGCAGAAGAAAAAGAAAAACACAAGAAAGTCAAAAGCACGCATCCGTCAGGAACAGCAGGAAGAGCTCAGACAATGGATCATGGTCGTACTGACTGCGGCATTGCTGCTGATCGGACTGATGAGAACCGGAACGGTTGGCATCTTTCTGTATAACCTGCTCCGGTATGTGCTGGGAGAATGGTTCTGGCTGATTCTTGCGGTCACTGTACTCTGGTTCCTGATTGCCATTGCTTCAGGAAAGCAGGATGCGGATGATGAAAAGAACCCGCTGCCGATGATCCTGGTGATTCTTGATCTTCTGCTGCTGTGCGGTTATTACACAGCCGGCCCATCTGTGGTCGGCTTTTCCGCTTTGAAGCCGCTGCTGACAAATATCAAAAGCTATTTCCAGACAGCTGTTACAGTATCCCCAGGCGGCGGTATCTGCGGCAATGGTTTATATGCCCTTGTGTCTATTCTGTTTGGCCGCAGCGGCACCGTTGTGATCATGATTGCCATTGCCTTGATTGCGACCGTTCTGATGGGCTTTATGGATGCCTATAAGAATGCCTTCCAGTATGTTGTTGATTTCTTCAGGGCACCGGAAAAGGAAGAACCGGAAGAGAAAGAGGAAGTGGAAGATAAGGAACATCCCAATCTCTGGAAGATGGTTTCTGAACACCAGCAGAAGAAGGCACATTTCATCAATGCGGATGAAGCTGTGGATGATGTCCCGCTGCAGGATGTACAGAAGAAACTGGAAGAGGGAGAAGAAGTTGTTGTCCGCTTTAAACCGACCAAGATCAGCCACAGCGGTCTGTCTGGTATTGATATCCGCGTGGACGATGATCAGGATGATACAGACAACATTGAACTGCTCAGTGATACAGAACCTGCTTTGGAAGATACGCTGAAGATGCAGCAGCCTTTAAGCCAGGAAAAGGATATCTTCATGAATGTGGATGATCTTGCCGATCATACGGAAGCGAAAGAATATTCTGAGCCTGAACCGCAGCCAATGGAACCGGCAGAGCCGGAGCCAGAGCCTGTCAGACAGACTGAAGTACAGGAAGGTAAAGCGGAAGAAGAACCTGTACCTGTCAATCTTCCTGAACGTGAAGGGGAGACTGCCCCTGCATCAGACGCAAAGCATGGGACTGTGGATTACCGCAATTACCGCCTGCCATCCATGAATAAAGTGCTGGATACGCTGCCGGCTCATTCATCCAATGATGAAAATCTGGCGGCTGCCAAGCGCAAAGGACAGCAGCTGATTCAGGCTCTGGAGACATTCGATATCAATGCCAGACTCAAGGATATGCATATTGGACCTTCTGTTACGCAGTTTGAAGTACAGCCGGATGCCAATGTCAAAGTATCCAGAATTCTTGGCCTGACGGACAATATCAAAATGCAGCTGGAAGCACGTGATATCCGTATTGAGGCACCGATTCCAGGCCGCAATGCCGTAGGCATCGAAATTCCGAATGAAAAATCTACGCCGGTCAAGCTGCGTGAACTGGTGAACTCTATTCCTGCCAAAGACAAAGATCAGCCGCTTGTTTTCTTTCTGGGAAAGGATCTGCTTGGACAGACCATTACCTGCCGAATTGACAAGATGCCGCATCTTCTGATTGCCGGTGCCACTGGTTCCGGTAAATCAGTCTGTATGAACTCCATCATCTGTTCTCTGCTACTTAGAACAAGGCCGGATGAAGTCAAGATGCTGCTGATTGACCCGAAAAAGGTAGAGTTTACACCATACCGCAATATTCCTCATCTGATCGGACCGGTGATCAATGATCCTGCCCAGGCTTCCAATGCCCTGAAGGTCATTGTGCGCATCATGGATGAGCGCTACAACATCTTTGCCGCAAATGCAGTCCGCAACATTGCCGGCTATCATGCACTGCTCAAAAGCAAGCCTGCCGCTGAACAGGCACGCATGGACAAGATGCCTTACATCGTTGTCATCATCGATGAGCTTGCTGATCTGATGCTGGTGGCAGGCAAGGATGTCGAAGCTTCCATTCAGCGTATCACCCAGCTTGCCCGTGCCGCCGGCATCCATCTGATTGTTGCCACACAGCGGCCAAGTGCCGATGTCATCACCGGTATCATCAAGGCTAATATTCCAAGCCGCATTGCCTTCAGTGTATCTTCATCGATTGATTCCCGTGTCATCCTGGATCATACTGGTGCCGAACGCCTGCTTGGCAATGGCGATATGCTGTATATGCCGATTGGCCAGAACAGTGCTACCCGTATCCAGGGTGTCTTTGTGACCGACGAAGAAGTACAGCGGATCTGTGATGCACTATCCCCATGGGCACCGCTATACGATGATTCCTTCATCATGCTGGAAGGCGTCAACGACCAGGAAGGCGGTGCTGTTGCCGGCATCTCTGATGATCCACTGTATCAGGAGATCAAAGACTACGTCATCGATGTCCAGAAAGCAAGCACCAGTCTTCTGCAGAGGCGTTTCGGGATTGGCTACAACCGTGCAGCCCGCATGATTGATGAGCTGGAAAGCACTGGCATCATCGGTCCGGCACAGGGTTCCAAGCCAAGGGAAGTCTATGTAAAAAAGGACCGCCCCAAAGATGATGAATGAAAAAGCAGGAAGTTAGTGCAAACTAATTGAAGCAGATTCTGTTCTGGTTTATCATAATAGGGCAGGAGGAATATCCCGATGAACTTCGCTGACTTGCTTGTGCTGCTGCCGATTGCAGTGGCGTTATACTTTGCATTCCGTTACGTTGCTAAAAATGGTGTTGAGTCCTGTGACTGCGGCTGCAGCAGCTGCCACGGTTCCTGCTCTCAGTTTCAGAAGCAGCTGAAGAAGGCAAAGAAAGAGCTTGATGAAGAAAAGCTGCTTGGATTATTCTGATTGCCCAAAGTCGTCAAAATGTTCCACATACAGCAGATTTGCTTAGGTAAATCTGCTTTTTTGTTTCAAAATCTGCAGATTTGCACGTTTGCACAGCATTTTTCATTCCGGTAGGATACTGCCATAGGAGGAAGATAAGATGTTTACAAACTGTGTTCTGGTAGGAAAGGTGAAGGAGGTTCCAGTGGTAGAAACAAGCGCAAAGGGAAACACATATGCCCATGTCATGATTGAATGTGAGCGTTCCTTTCCCAATGCGGATGGAAGATTGATGAGTGATGTATTCCGGGTAGTTCTCTGGAAGGGGATTGCGGAGGAAATGGCAGCCGCCTGCCGGGTCGGCTCACTGATTGCCATCAAAGGCAGGCTGGAATCACACAGCTTCACGCGTGAGGATAAAGAATACTGGATTCCGGATATCATTGCTGAAAGAGCACGTGTCATTGCTGCATAACGGATAGAGCTGGCTATCAGCTCTTTTTCTGATCATCAGGCAAAGATGTTAAGATTTTTTGATTTTGTCACCGTTTGTTAATTGTTACTGTTTTGTCACGAATACTACTTTCTATGATCTTCCAGAACACTGAGGATGCGCTGTACGTCCTTCTGACTGTCCGCTTCATAGATCGGATCTCTTCTACGCTCGCCCACCTTTACGCATTTGTAGTGTTTGCCATATCGATTGATGTACATTTCTTCAGTAAAGGCATCAATCTTCACAGTAATAGGTGTCTTCTGATAGATTTCGAGCATTACTCCATCAGCGTCAAAGGCTTCATATAATGAGTTTCCCATCGAAAACATATTGTTTCTCATGGTCCTTGGATATTCCGCATAGAACACGGCAGAATAATCAAAATCTGTCGGAAGCGGACGAAATGCATCGACTGGATCCAGAACCGGGAATGAGAACTTTGCGTTGAGATAACGAATGTACTTCTCATTAAACCAGCGGTTCAGCGTGTTGTAGTTATGTGGAATATGGAATCGAATGATATCATTCGGAAGGCGTCCCTGAGCAGTGCCGTTGTACCGCTCTACACGTCCTTTAGCCTGTGGTGAATTGGCAAAGATCATCTTGATATCAAGACGGGCAAGCATGTCCGCGAACTGTGACGGCTTTCCGGATTTAACACTTCTGAAGACAGAATCCTTGTCAGAATATGTTGCCATCGGAACACCGTACTTTTCAAGGATTAGACGCATCATGCGTGCATATCCTCTGGTACACTCTGTAGGCATGAACCATCCTGCGAGCACTTCGGTTCCTGCATCATCTACTGCCAGATGCAGTGCGTAAGCTCTGCCATCGTTAAACCAATCATATGGAGTGCCGTCAATCTGGATCAGCTCTCCGCGGCGGTCTCTCGGCCTACGAATTGGATGCGATACATGCGAACCATCTGTTCGAATCGGCTTGGCACTTGGTGACTTCCAACCTTCTCGTACGAAAAGATCTCTGAACCAAGATTTACTTCTATCCTTCAGTCCATATTTCGCTGCATCTCCTTTCCTCTCAGGATCTCTTCCCCAGATTACATCCTCTCGGTAGATATCTCTGAATTGTGCTATGGTAATGCTTGGATATGCTTTCTTGAATTCTTCTAAGTAACTGACTTCTTGGTCGGAGGCAGTCGTTACTGGCTTCTTGCCGGTATTACCATGAACAAGGATAGATTGCATATCCTTTTCATTCAGCTCCCCCGCAAGCCGTATAAGCTGTCTCTTACTGTAACCAGTTTTCTCAGTTATCTCTTGGTAAGTGATATGTGGATCGCTCTGCTTCTGAATCAGAAGTTTCAACGCTCCGGACTTGTCTTTATCGTTCTTCATAGAACACCTCCAATGAGGCATTCTACTCAAATACTGATATCCATCCCGTAAAAGGGTGACATTTTCAAAAAATCAGAAAGGTGACATTTTCATTTAACTATTACAATCATCAGGCAAAGAATCAAAAAAAGGGAGGAGAAATATATCTGAAATGGTTAAGCCTATCTATCCATTTTCCAACGATATTGCGTTCTGTGTCTCTCTTGGAGAACATCCAGCATTAACAAACAGTTCATTGAACGATCATGAACGCACAGCAGATCTCGAATATGGACCTGCGAAACAAGTCAGTCCGCTTTTGTATAAGAAAAGAAGGAACGTATCCTTCCTTCTCAGTTATCTACATGGTACAGCACGATTGTTCCTGTCTGTCTTGTCTTGTTCATGTCGATCAGACGCTGATTCTCACTTCCGCGGAATTCCAGTGAGATATTTTTCTTGTCCAGCATGAACGGTCCATCGACAAGGACATCCAGATAGGAAAGCATTTCATCGGTAACTTCTGTGTGCTTTCTTTCTCCAGGCAGCAGATCCTTGTCGAGTACAAAACCGGTATAACTCCAGATATCTTTCTGAGGATACATCTGTCTGACTTTCTTCAGCAGATGAACAAGCACCCGCTGGTTCTCCGGTTCAAACGGCTCACCACCCAGCAGTGTCAGACCCTGGATATATTCGTGATCCAGAGCTTTCAGAATTTCCTGCTCAGTTTCTTCTGTATAAGGCTTACCGAAGTTAAAATCCCATGTTTCCTGCTGAAAGCAACCTTTACAGTGGTTGGTGCATCCCGATACAAACAGGGAAACTCTGACACCTTCGCCATCCGCAATATCATATTTCTTTATATTTCCGTAATACATGATAATCTCCTGTACACACAAGAGGAAAGACATCCGTCTTTCCTCTTTGTTTCTGCATTAGTGAATATTTACAATTTCAAAGTGGACAAGATACCAGCGTAATATGTAAAAATATACAATTTCAAAGTGAATATTGCAAATATTTTGCGGTACATATTCACTTTAAAATATACAATATCAGAGTGGAAATTTAATGTCAACTCGCAATTGGCCCTCTATTTCTGCCAATAATTTGCGATAACTGTAGTTAATGCTATAGCTATGGCTGCAGCTGTAGCTGTAGCAGCTTGTATCGCGGTCACGGCGGCTGCAGATCAGATGAATAGCTCGATGCTTGAATTTATTGATAATGATTTCCCAAGCTTTCTGATGATATGCGAAATTACATCCTGTTGAAGATTCATCAGAAAGATCGGCTATTTCTGCAACGTTATGACAGTAGTAGCCATCAGGTGTACGATCAGTATCTGAGATATGTGTGTGAAGCACTGAAACAGGCAATGATGAAGCAGAGCCTTCTTCACGCAAATGAAACACCATTCGAAGTGATCAGAGATGGCCGGGCAGCAGGATCCAAATCCTACATGTGGGTATACCGGACCAATGCAAAGCTTCCTGGGCCAAAGGCAATTCTCTATCAGTACTGCCCAACCAGAGGACATGAGAATCCAAAGAATTATCTGAAGGATTTCAGCGGCACTCTGGTGACAGACGGATATGGTGCCTACCACAAGCTGGCGAAAGAAGATCCAGCAAAGTTTAAAGTGGCTGGATGCTGGATCCATTTGAAACGAAAGTCCCTGCGATCATAAAAGCAAATGGTAAGAAGTTCCAAAATCCAATTGCCACAGAGGCGGTACGGAAAATTCAAAGGGATCTCTGATTTCATTCAAAATCTGACATTGACTTATGAAAACGCTTACCATAATATTTTGAATAAGGGAGAATGTAAGACTAATGATAATAGAAAAGATGAAAATAAATTTAATGCAGTAACAAAAATCACAGGAGTAGATGATTTTGTTGATACGATGCCTGAAAAATATAATTAACAATTAGGAAGTTAGTTTAAAGATGGAAGACAATTGTCCGGCGTTCAGTGGCAAAAAATAGCTATGGCTAGATGTATTTACAGACCTGCATCATTATATTTATTTGATGAAGCAACTTCAGCGTTAGATTTAATGTCAGAAAAGAAGTTTTATGACATGTGTTGTTGCCAAATCATAATGACTGGAAAATGCTAATTAAAATGTCTCATTATTGCTTGATATAATGTCTCTGCAGTTAGAAAGGAAAAACCGCAGAGACTATTTGATTTTCGACCCAAGTATCTCCACGGCTGGCATAAAACCATGCTTATTATAGCAGGTGCAGAAT
>NZ_OUNG01000002.1 GCF_900343155.1 Lactimicrobium massiliense | reverse complement strand
AGCATTCAGACTACAATTTAATGGCAAGAATATGCGGAACCCGTCTCTTTAACTAGCGTTCCGCTAAAGCGGAACGGCGCACCGATGAAGCGGAACAGCCGTTCCGTTTTTCCGGATTGTGCAGATTCTTGCCTTGGCCTGATCAAAGTTACTCATAGAATAATCGAGGCTGTAGAACACCATGGTATGTGCCGCCGTAAGTGTGATCCCAAGTCCTGCTGCTGCGATCTGACCGACAAAAACCTGACAGGAAGGATCCGTCTGGAACTGCTTTACTTCATCATCCCGATCCTTTACCCCACCGCGAACCACGGCGTATCCGATGCCCTTACCTTTTAGCAGCTCCTCGATGTCATCCATCTCGGCCACAAACCGTGCCATCACAACGAGTTTCTGGCCATCGCTTACCGCCGCATCGATGATGTCTGACAAGGCATCTAGCTTCGCATGGCTGACCGGGCGGACATGGTGTTCATCATCCGTCAGATGGCCGCCTGTAAGCTGGGAGAGCCTGAGCATCTTTGTCAGGACATTGGCTGCTGTCACCTCGGAGCCTTTGAGCTGAGTGAAGCAATCCTCCTGCAGCTGTTCATACATCTTCATTGCCTTCGGCTCCAGATCAATCTTTCGTACTTCCTCCCGGATCTGTGGCAGATCAAGGCACTCCGCCTTAGTCACCCTGTAGGCGATGCAGTGCATCCGCTTTAGGAAGTCATCTGCCATCGACTGCCGGAAGACCGGGATATGGTTCCCGTATCCTGTCATGTCAAAGTAGCGATTTCGGAAGGCATAAAAGCTCGTGCCAAAAATCCGGCTGTCTAAGAAGCGATACTGTGAGAACACATCCATCTCCCGGTTGGTAATGACCGTTCCGGTAAGGAGCAGCTTGTATCTTGCCTTATCCCCGAGATGCTGCATCCCCTTTGACTGGCGGGACCTGTTGTCCTTCAGCTTATGACCTTCATCGGCAATGATGAGATCAGCATCAAACTTCAAAAGCTCCGCTTCCAGCCTCCATGCGGACTCATAATTTACAATAAGAACCTGCAGACCATCCGACGGGATCTTAGAAATCTGCTGTTTCTTCTTTTCACTAGTGCCTTTCAATACCGTGATATTCACCGGATAGTCGGCAAACGCCTGAAACTCCTCTTCCCATACCCCTGTGATTGACAGCGGGCAGGCCACAAGGACCCGATTCACCAGTCCAAACTGATAGAGGGCACCGGTAACTCCAATGCTCGTCAGCGTCTTTCCGGTTCCCATTTCCATGAGAAATGCCGCCCCGTGTGATCTCATTCTTCCGTCGGAAAGACCAAAGACCTGGCAGGCGAAGTCATACCCCGCCTGCTGGTGAGCATAAGGACGAACCTTGACCGGCATTGGAAGTGGCATCGGCCGATCAATCATCGCTGTCCTCACTTTCTTTGCGGTACATAAAATCCGGATCGCCATACATCATCATGTAGATGGCAGCCTCTATATCTGTCAGGGAATCAAACTCCTCATTCTCCGGGCGGCTGCCGATACAAACGATTGTTCCGCAGTAGACATCCACGGGATTTCCATTATCGCCCCTGATGATCCGGTTCATCGGCAGTCCCATGAGTTTTCCCTCTTCATTGCAGAGAACAGCGGTATCCTCCGACAGCGGTTCCGTCACCTCGACAGGGCCTCCGACCAATTCCTTCAGTGACTCATAGACCGCTGGAATCACTCTGATCTCCGCCTTCTTGCCTGGCTTTGCAACAACAACTTTCCATGTGTTCATCGTGTGTTTCTCTCCTTTCTGAGAAATAAATGAAATACAAGGGAAGAAGGAATCGTCCCTCTTCCCCCGTAAAGGAGCCATAAAAATCAACCGGTCTTATTCCTTGTGACGATCTTCTCCGTGGTAACCAAGCTTATCGGCCAGAGCCTTCGTAAGACGCCTCTCAATTCGCTGGATGCTGCGGCTGATCGACTTCGGATCCCGATGCAACTCATCTGCAACCTCATTCTGCTTCCGTTCACTTCCAAAAACTCCGAACATGATGGTCTGGTCCGCATCATTCAGGCTGCAGAGAAATTCATGGACAAACACTAAGACAGGGTCCTCATCATCGTCTTCCTCCCCGTTCTGCTTTGCTTCCCACCGAAGATATGTCTCCTTATCTATTGGACTGCATCCAGCGTTAAGCCCCCTGTCATCTGTGTCTTGCCGCCTCTTGTAACAGATATAAAGGCCATCCGCATGATCCTTGTCATTGCGCTTCTGGATATTCACCTTGTGATCTTCTTCTGCCAGTATCTTGATCCACTCAGAATTGTCCTCTCCGTTCTTGCCATGGAGCGGAACAACAGGCGGCACTGCCGCACCCATACCAATTCCCGTCACGTAGTGGTAGTTGCCCTGCTCATCGACGAAACCTTCCCGGTTCTCGTCGTAGCGGTCCTTTGCGATATCCAGTCCTCCGAACTGGTCGGAATAATCCTTACTCTTGCCTCTTGGCATCTTTTGTTCCTTTCCGCTGAGCTGTTGCTGCGGCGGGAAAGCACAAAAAAAGGAGCCGGCTGATAGTTCACCGACTCCTGTCACCTGAAAATGTGCACGACAAGAACGGTGAAAAGCATCAGAGACAAGAAACCCTGTATTGGATTCTTGTGACCTCTATGTGCTTCCCGCCGTCTTATGCGCACTCAGACTTTGAGATAGATTTATTGGTAATGTGGGAGGCCGTTCTTTCCTGAACGTTCCTCCCGGGAATTAAGGACTTGCATCTGCAATACGGCCTTTTTCTACGGTGGCCGGATCGTTCTTCTGACTTCTGTGTTCATCGCTTGGCTCCTTTCTGTCTCTATAAACGAAGTGAAACGAAATCTTTGTCACATCCTTTTCTCAAACAATATATTTGAGATTTGTATGCGCTTGTGCTATCCTATGGATAGATTCCTTATTTTCTGTAGTTCCTTTTGAACTACTGTGATTATAGGAAATTGGCTTTTTGAAACAGGTCTCGTTTGGGTCAAGCCGGGTCATCGTGGGTCAAACGAAGAAGGGAGCATGGCCTCGTGGAATTCAAGACAATATTTCAAATTCTGAAAAAGTACCTATCGGACGGTGAAGACACTCCGACTTTTATGCGAGACCTCATCTCTATGCTCACCGATGTATCTGAGAAAGACTGGGACACAAAGAAAGATCCGTCCAATCCAGACAGGGTGTCTGACGATACTTTGATAAATTATTCAAAAAGAGGACTTTCCGCGAAGCTTGCACGCCAGATCATGTATCGTACAAAGGAAGAGTATTTAATTGAGCGGATAAATGAATGCCCTTCAGGTACGCGAGAAGCAATGGCCAAAGACTTTTCTTCGTATGATCCATCTGTCAATGAATCCAATGTCGCAGACAAAGCAGCAGGTTGGATCATCGAATGCATACGAAAGAAAGCAGGTTTTGTATCAGAGGATCAGCTGTCGCAGCAAAGATGGGAACAGCAATCTTCAGATCTGAAAATGAAATATGGTAATTATCTTCTTGCAGAGTCCGACAACTTCTGCCCGATCTGCGGCAGGCGGTTGATTGCCATTCGTAACAGCCAGTCGGTCCCTGTTTATGAGGTTAGCCTCATTGATAAGACCAAGGACCCGACACCAGAGAACCTGCTTGCCATGTGTCCGAACTGTGCTGCCAACTATCAAATGGACGACAATCCAAAACTGCAAAAAGAGCTGGAAGCAAAAAAGAGCGTGCTCTCCACACATGAACAAAGCATCGAGACATTGGAAGACCTTCCTCTTGAAGCAGGGATTACCGGGGTTGTTACGCGGATAAAGAAATTAAAAGAAAAAGATCTTGCCGAAGCAGCGCTTGATCCAAAAGATCTGACAAAAAAGATTGATCCTACTGTTGACATCGCACTCTATATTTCAGTGAGGACATATGTAACTACCTACTTCAATAAGATCAACCAGATTATGATTAACCTGGATAAGAAAAATTTGATTGATTATGAAGAAGTACAGGATCAGATGAAGGGAATCTACAGGAGGCTCTCAAAAGCAAAGAAAAGTAAGGCAGAGATCTTCAATGAGATTTCCCGAAAGATACAGAGAGTAACTTTGCAGGAAGATATCTACTGCCAGATTGTGGTTTCCTACTTTATACAAAGATGCGAGGTGTTCTAATAATGCAGTTACCAAGCAAACTCTACCCATACGAAAAAAGCACTCTCGCTTTAATCCCGAGAGTGCTTGAACTATTGCAGTTTGGTCCGATAAAGGTTATAGATCTATACACATCTATGCGGCAGTCATTGGCAGATCCTACGGATTTTCTTTCTGTGATGGACTGTCTCTATGCGCTTCGTTCTGTAGATATCAATTCTGAAGGTGAGGTGTATACATGCTTAAAGAAATAAGCTCTCCAGCGTTTAGAGAGAAAGGGAAAGAACGACCTCCGATCAAATTTAAACCCGGTCTTAATGTTGTTCTTGGCAAAGAGGACGGTGCAAACTCAATCGGCAAGTCTTCTGCCCTTCTCGCCATTGACTTTGTGTTTGGCGGCAATACATACATCAGCAGCGATGGTGTAAAACATATAGGACATCATACTATTTTCTTTACATTTGAATTCGATGGAAAAAAATATTACTTTGCCAGAAATACGGAAAACGCAGAGCAGATACAGGTATGCGATTCACACTATAATCTCACTGGTTCAGTCTTCACAAAAGCGCAATATATCGATTGGCTGAAAAAGAAATACCACATTGATTTCCAAGGACTGAATTTCCGGCAAACGCTGAGCAGCTTCTTCCGCATCTACGGGAAGGGTAATACTGATGAGACAAAACCGCTTGCCGGCATTCCGGGCGATAACATGGAGAAATCCATTAACCGGCTGATCGCACTCTTCAATCGCTATCAGGAAATCGAGGATTATACCAACCGCCGTACAGCACAAGAGGATAAACTAAAGGCGTATAAGCAGGCTCGGTCCTACGACTTTGTATCCAATCTTGTGGGTGGCAAAGAACAATATGAAAAAAATGAGGCTGAGATCAAATCATTGAAGATGCAGCTAGAAACTCTGACCTCAGAACAGGTGGAAGGTAAGCGCTCGATAATCCGTACCTATGATAAAAACCATTTCCAGGTACACTTAACGGTGTCAATGGGAATGGTTTTACATACCAAGCTTTTGATGGACTTCTTCTGACCATGGCAGAAGTCTATCAGGTATTGTTGTACAGCCTTCATTGATGATCTTTGGAAGTTCTTCAAGCAGGTAGGTGAAGTATGGATACAGTTTTAATCCATTTGCTTTTGCTGTTTCGACGATGGAATAGATGCCTGCACTGGCTTCTGCTCCTCTTGGTGTGTCGATCAGAACCCAGTTCTTCCTTCCTACTGTGAATGGGCGGATTGCGATTTCTGCCGCATTGTTGTCCAGAGGCACTTGTGCATCCTCCAGAAATACCCGAAGATATTTCTCCTGATTCAGTGCATATTGAAGGCTCTTTCCTGTTTCTGATGACTTATCCGTGCTTTCTGCTGCTGATTTGTCCTTTACCCACGCGAAAAACTCATCTACCAGAGGTTTGATCTTTTCCTGTCTCTTCTGCAGGTGCTCTTCTGGTGGAAGATCCTGGATCAGATGTTCTTCATGGTAGATTCTTTGAATTCTCCGTACCGCCTCTGTGGCAATTGGATTGTTATACTTCCTGCCATTTGCCTTCACGATTGTTGAAAATTTTCGTTTCAAATGTACCCAGCATCCTGCCACTTTGAACTTTGCCGGATCCTCTTTCTCCAGCTTGTGGTAGGCTCCGTATCCATCTGTCACCAGAGTACCTTTAAAATCCTTCAGGTAATTCTTTGGATTCTCATGTCCTCTGGTTGGACAGTACTGATAGAGAATCACTCTATGCCCAGGAATCTTTGCATTGGTACGGTAGTCCCACATGTAGGATTTGGAACCTGCTTCCCGGCCATCCCGGATTACTTCGAATGGTGTTTCATCGGCGTGAAGAATTCTCTGTTTTGTCATTTCCTGCTTCAGGGCTTCACACACATATCTCAGATATTGATCGTAGGCGCGGATGACCCAGTTTGCCATCACTGCTCTGCTGATATGAATGTCATTCTGCGCATAGGCAGCTTCCAGTCTGTACAGAGGAATGGCATTCACGTATTTTGCAGTTATGATGGAAGAAACCAGAGATGGGGTGGCAATACTTTTTGGAAACATTTCTGCCGGCTTAGGTGCTCTGACAATTGTCTGATTGTCATCTTTGGCATAGACAGCGATATGATAGGTGACTGCTTCAAAAGAAGCTGGTCTGTGTTCCAGCTTATAGATCAGTTCTTCAGACAGTCTTTTCCACTTTCCTTTGCCGTACTGCTTGTTAAGTTCGTCTTCCGTAAGCTCAAGATATTCATCTCTGTGATTGGTAATCTTCTGCCAGTCTTCCTGCTTTTTACCTTTAGCCTTTTTCTTCTTTGGTGCAGCTTCATCCAGTACAGGATCAGCTGCCTTTTCATCAGAAATCTCTTCTGCCTCATTCAGGCCGAGATCAAACTGCAGCTGCTGAACAAATTGGGATGACTCTGTCTTTCTTCCAAATGATCTCTGATTCATCAGGCGGATTTGCTCGGTAAGTTCATCAATGTGACGTGTCAGGGTTTCAATAGTTTCCTGCTGATTCATAATCAGCTTTACCAGAATGGAAACTGGCATGGCTTCAAGTTCTTCCTGACTCATCTTCGGTGTGCTCATGCCATAGGTATACACGAATAAAATGCACGTTTCAACCAGCCGAAATTGTGGAAAACTTCCGCAATGTTCAGTGGTTATGAAGACGTGCGCCTGCCTTTTTATCACGTATTATCAGGCAGTTTTCGAGCCGCTGTAAAGCAGCACAGGCAGTAGCTGAATACAAACAGTCCTGCCTGAAAGCGAGCCTTAAATGGCTTCTAATCAGGCCGTTCTCCAGAAAAACTGTGGAAAAGAAAATTTTTATCCTGTGTACTTAGGATGAGAAGGATGAATGGATGATTCGATAGCGAATCCGGTCATCAGGTTGTGATACTGCTCTGGTGTCATCGCTTTCAGCTCGCTGCTTGATCTTGGCCACTGAAACCTGCCATTCGCCAGGCGTTTGTACAAAAGCAGAAAGCCGTCTCCATCCCAGAGCAGGCCCTTCAGCCGGTCGGTTCTCCTTCCACAGAAGAGAAAGAGTGTTCCTTCGTCATATGGATCCAGCTTGAATACTTCCTGGATCGTGCAGGCCAGTCCATCAACTCCATATCTCAGATCCGTATAGCCGCAGGCAATATAGATCTTCTTAAACGAATTCCCGTCTTTAAACATTGGACAGCGCCCTCATGATCCGGACAAGCATAGCATCCGATATGTCTTCATTCAGGTTAACCGTCATGCCATCTTTTTCAATCTGGGCGACAGAATGCGGCTTTACCGGAACCGAGCATTTCAGCTCAGCTATATCCAGAGCAGGTCTGTTCGCTTGAACAGGTTTGTTTACTTCAGAAAGAAGAAGATCTGTGCCTACCTGCATTCTGAGCTTCTGCTGCCATCGGTAGAAAGCTTTTTCACTGATATTGTGCTGGGCAAGCCACACCTTCTTCTTCATTCCGCTTTCGTTGCATTCCTTGATAACGCCAGCCCAATACTGTGCCCGCATAGCATGGGTAACCCGCTCCATAAAGACATCACTCTCCTTTGTCGAGTCCCGAAAATCCCTGGACTTTACGGACTCATCTTGCCAGAGTGTCTCTCTTTTTAACAGGTACGGATTATCGAGCACTTACGGTGGAAGCACATAATGAAGAGGACATTGAAAAGAGCAGGAAAAAATCCGAACTGAAAGACAGACGCTTACGCCTGGAAGAACAGATCGATGACAAGAGAAGAAGACTCTCGCTCATCAAACTGAGCCTTGAATATGGTGTCTATCCAACAGAGGCAGACCTGACAGCATTGCAGAAATTCTTCCCGACCGTAAACCTGCGGAAGCTTTATGAGATAGAAAAGTATCATAAGAAACTGGCCAAAATCCTTGACGGCCAGTTTAATACAGAGCGTGAGAATCTTTTGTCGGATATAAACGAACTGGAGAACCAGCGAATGGTTCTGAATGATCAGATTCGACAGCTTGGATTTGTAGGGAATCTGTCAAAAGAATTCCTGGTCAGGTACTCTGAGATAAAGGGTAAAATGGATGCGTTGCGAATCCAGAATCAGGCCTATCTCACATTAACAGAACTTCAGGAACAGAAAAAAGCCGCTGATAAGATGTTAAAAAGAGCCATTGCCTCCATCCTTGCAGATATGCAGGATTCAATAAACGATCAGATGAAGGCCTACAATGATACCCTATTTGCAGAGCCGCATAAGCCTCCGGTACTACAGTTTAACGACTATAACAGCTATCGTTTTGAGACGCCGGACGATACTGGAACAGGTTCGAATTTCAAAGGAATGATAATTTTTGACCTTGCCATTCTTGCTCTGACCGATCTTCCGGCAATCGCTCACGATTCACTTATACTCAAAAATATCAGCGATGGTTCGATCGACGGAATCATGAAGATCTACAGCCAGAGTGAAAAACAAATATTCATTGCTTTTGATAAACAAGATTCATATGGTCCACAAACTAGGAAGATCTTATACGACAATAGAGTATTGCAGCTCTCTGATGATGAAAGAGAGCTATATGGAGAGTCTTGGAATATAGGAGTAATAAATCCTGATGAAAATCAGTTATAAAAAACTATGGAAGCTGCTTATTGACCGTAATATGACAAAAACCCAGCTACGCATCGCAGCTGGGATCAGTTCTTCTTCACTTGCAAAATTAGGAAAGGATGAAAATGTCACAACATCAGTTTTGCTAAAGGTTTGCTCTGTCTTAAAGTGTGATGTGTCAGACATTATGGAAATTGTGCCAGACAGTGAAAAATAAAAAAGCCCCGGCGCAGCAGATCAATTGATCTACCAGCACCAGGGCTATAGCTCTATGTTGACAAATAAGGTACACAATTACTGCCACCGCCGCCTCAGTACCTGTCACCGGCATCCGTGACCTTGAAATCGTAGTACATTTAGATCGTTTAACCCTCATATGAAGTTAAGGGTTCAGTTTGTCCACACGGATTTTATTTTTTCTTGGGTTCCCTTGTTTATTTCAGTTTTTCAAGGATCTCATCTGCGCTCATCCCACTAGCTAATAATCTCTCAACCACACTCTCGGCTTCTGCCTTCTTAGCTTCTTCAGCGGCCTTAGCATCTGCCTTTGCCTTCTTTGCTTCCAAGGATGCCACTTCTTTTTCGGCCTTCTTCAAAGCAGACTTCTTTTCTTTCAGGTCAGCCTTCAAAGTGTCAATGTTAGCGGTAATGGATGTGATCTCGGCTGTGAGTGTTTCCTTTGCGGACTGCTTTTCTGCAATCTGTGTTGCAAAATCTGCAGTCACAGTTTTGGGCTTATTCTTGCTACCTTTAGTTCTGGGCATAGGACACAAACCTCTTTCCAAAATTATAATCGTTTAAATTAAGTATTGTGTAGGTATGAGAACAACATAAACTTCTCATTTTTAGTATATCACAAAACTATATTCTTTTACAGACGTTTTCTTGCCTTCATCACCGCACAATACATCAATCCGCCTAGCACTCCGCCGACTGTGTTATAGAAGATGTCTGATAGCTGAAATGTACCCAAGCGAAGCAATAATTGTAGTATCTCAATGCTTATCGAAAAGATAAATGCTATCTTCCCGCTATGCCACAGTATCTTCTTCCAGCCGTTTCCAATTTTCTCTCCGAATGTCCACATCACTACTGCTGAAAACGGCACCATCATAATTACGTTCTCGATGCACTCGGTGGTCAGCTTCTGTTCGCCATTCACAGTCTCCCAGATGCCCCAGCCACCCATGATATCAGCCAAAGGATTCATCCACTGGCTTCGATTCAACAAGGTGCGGAAAAGAACAAGTGAGGTAACAAAAGCCAAGAAAAACAGTTTCCGAAAGAACACGCTCTCTTTGAACTTCTGATACCACGTCACAATGGCGCTCTTCCAACCTTTTCCGGCCTCTTGAGGCTCATACGCATACAGGTAGAAAAACATTGCGAGGAAGGAAAGCAGGAGTGAAAATCCGAACGGCTCATACAGAGCAGTCAAGATGTTTCTGAGAATTTTGGCTAACACTTCAAGCACATTCATTACAGATCACTGAACAGATCAGCCTTGTACACGCCTTTTTCTAACATTTTCTTGAAGCTGTCCTTTACAGCTGCGACATCCTCGTGATAGGTCATACCGTACCAGGTGTCGTTGGTCTTCAGAACCTTCACAGACATCTCGCCCTGCTCCAGCAGCTCACCGATGAAAATAGGAATCAGATACTCTGCTTTCAGAGGATTGCCCGGAACTTCCTTCTCGAAGAACTCTTTGAATCCGTCCTCCAACACATCCAGAAAATCGGGAGTCAAGCCCCACATATTCATGGAAACCAAAGAATTCACATCAACAACCACACCGTCTGCCTCTGCTCCATCTGCAGTCTTTACGATGTTCTTGGTCTCCACAACCTCAGTCAGGTTGTTTTCCTCATCCATCTTGCAGATACCGCGAGTCACACCGCCGTTATCGGACAGAGTGTTCTTCAGAACGAAACCAGCCATGCAGGACTTGCCGCCATTCACCAGATACTCGTGTACAGCCTTGAAGCCTTCTTTGCCATAGTAATCATCTGCATTGATCACAATGAACGGAGTCTTTATTACGCTCTTTGCTGCAAGCACAGCCTGACCAGTTCCCCACGGTTTTGTGCGGCCTTCTGGCAGAGTTCCCGGAATATCGTTGATATCCTGGAAAGCATAGTCCACAGTTACATTATGAGCGGAGCAGATAGAAGCAATGCGGTCACCAATGACCTCTTTGAACTCCTTCGCGATATCCTTACGGATAATAAATACCACATGGTTGAAACCAGCTTCAATCGCATCATGGATTGAGTAGTCCATGATGATATGTCCGGCATCATCCACCGGCTCCAACTGCTTAATTCCCGTTCCGAAGCGGCTACCGATACCGGCTGCCATGATAAGTAACGTTGTTTTCATATTCATAGCCTCTCTATACACAATTATTGTCTTGAAATAGTCCTACTCTTTTGATTTTTGTTTTTCACCAGATAGTAAAACACAGAAATCATAATACACATAGCACTTGTGTACACCCAGCATACTATGCCATACGTTTTTTCTCCGTAGATTAAGCAGTAGAAAATTGTCCAAACCCACATATGAATCAAGTAAGTTGTCGTACTTATACTGCGCATAACTGAATAGACTTTACTATCATATAATTTGATTCCAATCACCAACTCGAACAGACTAACAGATGCTGCAACTAAAAAGAAATCCGCCCAAAATTTATTTTCTATGAATATATATCTAAGGATAAGAGTTGTCGCAAAAAAAGTAACGGCCTTGAATTTATTTCCGTCTTTTTTTACATCACTCTTAACTTCCAGAAAAATTATCCCTCACATTGAGATTGGCAGATTCTGAGAGTGAATTTCTCCAGTATTTATCGAAGAAATTCACTCTTTTTTTATGCTCTGGTGGTATAATATTAGTGGGATAATTGTACCACCAGTGAGGCTGCTATGTATCTTAATTCAAGAGTTAAAATTCCTTCTGATAAGGGTAAAATTTCTATTAAATCTGTTCGCGGTTATCAGTATGTTTACTATCAGTACGATACGAATTACCGTCCGGAGAGAAAGTACAATATGCCCAGGCGTACAACGATTGGTAAGGTGTGCAAGGATGATCCTTCCATGATGAATCCCAATCCCAGCTACCTGAAGTTTTATCCAGATGCTCAGCTCCCTGAGTTCAATGACACAGGCCGCAGCAGCTGTCTTCGGGTTGGCACATGGATCGTGATTGATCATTTGATTCATCATTATCACCTGCAAGGATATCTCAAAGACATCATTGGTGATAAGTACGGTCTGTTCCTTGACCTGGCTGTTTACACAATTGTCACTGAGAATAACGCAGCTCAGTATTATCCGGATTATGCCTATGACCATCCGCTGTTTACCAGGGACATGAAGATCTACAGTGATTCGTCTGTCAGCACATTCCTGCATGATTTAACCAGGGATGAAAGCATCAGTTTTCTGAATGCATGGAATGAGCACAGAGACCACCGCAGTAAGATCTACATCTCATATGATTCAACGAACAAGAAATGTCAGGCAGGAGATATTGAACTGGTTGAAGTTGGACACAGTAAGACGGGACAGTCTGATACGATTTTCAACATGTCTATCGCATATGACAGGACGAACAGAGAACCGCTGTTTTATGAAGCTTATTCTGGCAGCATTACAGATGTCACTCAATTGACAGAAATGATTGAGAAGGCAAAAGCTTTTGGCTACAAACATGCAGGCTTCATTCTTGACAGAGGCTATTTCTCGGAAGCCAACATTCGGTTCATGGATGATAACGGATATGACTTTGTCATCATGGTTAAAGGCATGAAAAAGATGGTAAGCCAGATCGTACTTGCCAATAAGGGAAGCTTTGAGGAAGTATATTCCTGCATGATCCATGAGTATGGCATTCCCGGCACCACTATCGCAATGCCTGTATTCAGAGGCGACAGTAAAGACCGGTATGTCCATATCTACTTCAATGAATCCAAAGCGGCACAGGAGAAAGCACAGCTATTGCAAAAGATTGATGTGATGGAGAAGTGTCTGAAGAAACATCAGGGAGATCCCATTCATCCAGATGCCATCTTCAGCCACTATTTCGATCTCATTTACTATCATGAGGGGCAAGAGGATGAAGTCTTTCAGGCGGCAGCTGCCAGGAATGATGTCATTGAGCAGGAAATGAAGCTCTGCGGCTATTTCTGCATTATTACCTCAGAGAAGATGAATGCCAAAGAGGCCCTTCTTATGTATAAGAGCAGAGATGATTCTGAGAAGCTGTTCAGAGGAGACAAATCGTATCTTGGTGAACGAGCAGAAAGAGTTTATACAATCGAGCCATTTGAATCAAAAATCTTCATTGAATTTGTGGCACTGATCATCAGATCCGGTATTTATACATCACTGATCGAGCTGATGAAGGAAGAAGGAAAGAGGATGAATTACATGACAATTCCAGCAGCGGTGAAAGAGCTGGAAAAGCTTGAAATGATCCGCTATGCGGATGGAGACTATCATCTGGACCATGCCATCACAAAAACACAGAAAGAAATACTGAAAGCATTTGGCATGGATGAGAGAACCGTCAGAGAAAAGATCAAATCACTGAGTGTACAGCTCAGCTGTCTGGAGGAAGAACATGGCAAGAAGAGCAATCACGATTGAAGAAAAGATCAGCAGGAAGGAAGAGGAAGTCTTCAAGCTGAAGAAAAGATATGAGGAAGCCTTGGAAGAGCTGAATACATTGGTCAAGCAGAAGAAAGAAGCAGAGACCAAGGCAGTAGCACAAGCATTCCAGGAGAGTGGAAAGACAGCCGAAGAAGTGATTGCCTGGATAAAAAACACGAAATAGAAAGACAGCCGTTGGGTAAGCAAGCTCAACGGCTGTAAGCATTCAAGGGATAATATTTCTGGAAGTTAAGAATCACTCAGGGAAAACCCGATTGGAATATAATATAATCCCTGCAATATACGTCCATTTAATATAGTCTTCTGTATAATACTACCAATTGTCAAAATAAGTGGATGAGTATCAGAATACCGACCTAATGAAACGATATAACTCAAAAGTAAACTGACTATTGCTACTGCAGTCACATAAGCACACTTTATTCGTTTTGATTTAATGGCATTTAATAGAAAGAAGAGGAAAATCAATCCATAAACTGTAGACAGCAAATACCACAATTGCCATGAGTTATAGTGCATTCCTCCCAAAAGCAAATTTCTCAAATATAATGCCATTGCTTTTAATGGTGTTACATTTTGACTCCAGTAATCATAAATTGCTAGTGGAAGATATATTATGCTCCACTTTATATACATTTTTAGAATCTTTATAAGTTGCTTCTTTATTGGCAACAAATCACTATTATCATGTATCCGCTTTCCAAGTAAAAATCCAGACGATATGAAGAAAAAAGGCACTGCTAACCCTGAAAACGTATCAAATATCGCCTGTATATTTTCACTACTTTCATGAAATGGCTCTGTATGAATAGCTACAACCACCAATGCCATTATAAATTTAACAAAATCGATGGTATTATACCCTGCCTGCCTGCCTGCCTGCCTGCCTGCCAAAATTATCATTCAATTTTTCCACCTTTTCAATCCTATTTTTTAATTATTTTTATGGTAGTTTCAACAACCTTTTTATAATTTAGCATCATTACGATTGTTACAATGACTATCGTCAACACTCGCACTATCGGATAGCTATACAAAATATTTGTCACTACTGTATAAGCAAGAACAGCCATTGAAAGGACTATTATCTTTTGTACAGAAAACAGTGCCTGCTTTATATTAGCACTCTTCTTCAATGAAGCACAAAGGCATCCATGTCCTATTGCAAACAAAATATAGCACACCAAAGTAGTATATCCAGCTGCAATATATCCAAATTTAGGAATCAATAGATAATTCAAAAAAATATTTAGGATTGCACCTAAAACCGACACAATCATCGAATACTTAGTTTTTTCAAAGTAAAACTCCACGTTAATAAAAAGCGTATACAAATATGTGAAATAAATTGAAGCTGCTACTGGAGGTATACAATAGATAGCCTCTGCATATTCTTTTGACGCTAAAATTCCAATTATCTCCGGGCCGATTAGCATCACTCCACAAACAGCAACTGCAATTATAATGCAAAGCGGAAAACTTTCTTTTTCAATTTTATCATATTTTTTTTCATCCAAATTTTGATACATCGATGGTATAAATGAGCTATTTATTGCGTTTATCATCAGCGTCATTATTGATGCTACGGTGTACGCCACGCTATATATTGCTGCTTTAGAGTTACCCACCATATTCCCTATCATGATTCTATCAGCCTGTCCCAAAATATTTTGAGATAAATAGTGTGGTATAAGTGGAAGATTAAATGCCAAGGCAAATTTCCAGTATCCTTTATCAAAGAGTCTTTTTCCTTTGTATACTTGCAAAACATAAAATACCAAACCGACGCATATTTGCACAAGCGCATAGGAAAACACTCTTGCAAAAACTTTATCCTTAGCCGTAACAACCGCTATGACTCCCAAAATCGGGCTTAAAATCGACAAAATCAGTGTGACCGATACAACATTCCGATACTTAAATTCGAATCTATTTCTCTGCATCCAAAACAAATACGCAGGTTCGAATAAAAGCTGAACAAACATAACCAGCATTAAAGATGTAGGCAATTCAAACAGTTCATTCCAAAACGGCCTGTTCAAAAAATAAATGACAAAAAAAGCAACTGTCACTGTTGTTGAAAGTCCCTGTAATGAAGAAATAAACTCTGCCCTTTTATCTTTATATTTTATCATACCATTATTAACAACAGCGCCTGCAAGATTTAATGTCACAAAAATGCTAACAATCGAATACCATGATTGATAAATTGTAAACAGGCCATAATCTTCTGTTGGTAATAGCCGCGTAAATATCGGCATTGTTATCATGAAGATTGCTTTTTGCAAGAAGTTACATATTGTAAACCATATTCCCGCTTTTACTGCCATTCCCATGCTATTATACTTTTCAACTATTTTCTTTAATTTCATTGACATATCCAATCTAATAAACTGCTTACTTTTTTATAAGTCTTTTTATTTTATGCCATCGGTCAATATTTTTATGTCCAACGAATCGTCTCATAGTATTCTTAAAGCGATCCATCGGAGAAAACCAAGTTGCAGCATAGTGGTGAATAGAATAAGCTCTTTTATCAATCTGTCCTCGCATATCACCATCCGTTGGGTTAAAATAGTACTGAGGATAGATAGTGTAATCTTTTACTGTTTGAAGTTGTCCGTTGCATTGCAAACCATTATTTACCAGGATTCTTGTAACTCTACGGCCAATTGCTAAGATCTTTGATGGATCGTCCCACACAAAATATTCTCCAATATAACTATCCATAACTTCTTTACACAACCAATCTCCTTTTTCGGCTGCAAGAATAAGTCCAGTACTCACAATCTCACTGTTTCCAAATCCGGCAAATTTTCCCTTCTCAAGCAAATTATCCAGATTTTTTACTAGTTGAACATCTGTATCAAGATATACTCCACCATAATTATATAAAACATAAAAGCGGGCATAATCAGCCACAAATGCCCATTTTTTCATTTCATGTGCTTTCTGCACATATTCGTTGCAATTAATATCAAAATTGCTTTCATTCCATTCCTTTATTTCATAATCTGGACAGAATTTCTTCCAGCTCTCAATGCATCTTTTTATAAGAGCAGGTTTTTCATTTCCACCAAACCAGCAATAATGTATAACTTTAGGAATCATATTCTATCTCCTTTCCTTTCGACAAACCACAAAAATAGCCCATAATAACGAATACCATCATGCCAATACTTGACTTAGTAATTCCTGTAGCTAAAAAGCACACCAACATGTCGATGTAAATACTCATTATCATTGCTTTACTTTTAACATCACATTTTATAGCGTTAATTTGCCTAAAGATGTTAACAAACAAGCCAATAAAAATAAACAACCCAACATAGCCTGCCTCACCGATAATTGTTGCCAGATAATTATCGTTTAGTGCATCACCATTTTGTTTTCCCATCGCCCATTTATTGGCCCAGCCATACAACTCATATAGCTTTGAGTAATGTTTGACTGCTTCTGAGGAACCGTATGTGGCAAATCCCGATCCAAATGGAAAATAGCTATTTGCTGTTTTAAAACCATATCGTATAAGAAGAGCTCTCGGAGCTTTTTCATCCAGAAGATAGCTTGTAATCTGGTATGAGGATGTTGCCACACCAGCAATACCTAATGGAATTATCGTTTTAATGTCAATTTCTTGATTTTTATTCAACTTTCTAAAAAGAATCTGCAAAACGATATACGTGACAAAAATGATATAAACAGCACCCTTTGTAGTTAACAACATATTTATAAGTGCCAACAGTTCATATGTCCGAACATTTTCTCCTCTATTTTTCCACAAGATGAAGAGAAGTTCACACCCAACAATCGCTCCATATCTTCCACTATTACCAAATACAAAGTAATATGCCGGGATTCCATATCTTTGATCTGCTGAATATGATGCCATGCCAATATCCACAAACAAACTCACAAATCCACACAGCGCTCCCACTACCAGCATTATCTTGCAAAGTGTTTCAAGTGAATCCGCTACATATTCATCATCATAATTCAATGCGATATATTTTCCTGCTATAAAGCCAACAAAAATCTTCCATTGTAAAAGTGCATCAATAAATACTGACATCCAACTATATGCCAAGCCACTAAATATATTAGAAATCAATCCATAAATGGTAAAAAACATCATCAGAATGACAATATTGCTATCTGCTTTATACAAATTTCTCTTAGCGAATAAGATCATAGCATACATTGCCATTATCACTGTTAGCAGTTCATCGCAGTATCCAATAGCTGGATTACCCATGTTTAACTCCAGTGATAAACTCATCGGCAACATTACTATCGCTAAAATTAGTAAAGACTGCTTATTTTTTCTTATTTTCATAATTTAGCGTTGCACCCTTCCATTCCCTCCATTCTTTATCAGGTTCTCAACATCAGATACTGTCACTCTGTTAAAGTCCCCTTCAATCGAATGTTTCAGGCAGCTCGCAGCAACTGCAAATTCAATAGCATCCTTATCATTTTTACCCGTGATCAAACTGTAAATCATTGCACCGGTAAAGCTATCACCACCGCCGACACGATCCACAATATCAATATCATAATGAGTGGAATAATATGCCACGCCACTTGCATCATAAATCATTCCGCTCCATCCGTTGCGGCTTGCATTGATGCTCTCTCGCAATGTAATAGCTACCTTCTTGCACCCGAATCGTTTGCAAATCTCCCTGGCCACATACTCATAGCCACTCTTATTCAGCTTTCCAGATTCGACATTATTATTCGGTGCCTTAATTCCAAGAACCTTGTCCGCATCTTCTTCATTTGCAATGCAAACATCAACATACTGAACAAGTTTACTCATCACATCCTGAGCTTTTTCGGAACTCCAAAGATTTTTTCTGAAGTTCAAATCACAGGAAATCGTGATGCCCTTTTCCTTTGCTTTTTTACAAGCCTGCTCACAGATTCGCACCATATTGTCAGACAGAGCCGGGTTAATACCTGTCCAATGGAACCAGTTCACGCCATCAAACAACGCATCCCAATCAAAATCTGTTGGCTCAGCCAAAGCAATCGATGAAAATGCTCGGTCGTAAATTACCTTAGATGGACGCTGCGAAGCTCCCTTTTCAAGATAATAAAGTCCCATTCGGCCATTCTTGAAAAAGGTCTTGCTCGTGTCAACGCCGAAGTACCTCAGAGCATTCAACGAGGCATGCCCAATATCATTATCAGGAACAACTGTCAAAAACTCCGACTGAACGCCAAAGTTAGCCAGCGATACTGCAACATTCGCTTCTCCGCCACAAAAAGTGGCATCCAAACTATCTTTTTGAAATAATTTTGTATATCCAGGCGATGCCAATCTTAAAAGAATCTCACCAAAAGAAAGCACTTTCATTCTATACTGTCTCCTCAAATCTTCACATAATGTGGTTTGGTTAAAAAGTTCAGTTCTACAAGTGTGCTATACTTTTTCAGCATCTCTGTCATTCCCTGGTTCATTGCATCAAGGACAGCCGTTCTCGTAACGAACGCCATTGTAGATTCCCCATAGTTTTCTTTTTCATCGTGAGAATATCCATCAAATCCAGCCAAATAAATCTTTTTTACACCCATCTGTGCAAAGAATTTAATTGCCATCAAACCAGCATTATCTTTCACTGCTTCAATGTCGCACAGAAGATCTCGATATTTTGTCTGAAGATAAACATTGTCAGCCGGAATATTTGATGTAACAATGCACTTTTCCCTGTTTGATGCATCTAATTCTCTAAAACGTCTCAGATTGCTCAGGAAAATATAGTCTGTGTTCACAAGAGGGTAGTTATAATTAACACTTACTGTCACGACATCTTCATTTACGAAAGATGCAATCTCATCCTTTTCCTCTATCGAACTTTTTCCGGGAGCAATTAACAATACTGTTTTCCCACGCAAATTCTCAATTAATTCGGTCTTATGTTCTTCCTGTGACTTTCCTGTCGCCATATATCTTAAATAAAGCTCTTCAATATAATCCTTATCATAGGATACTTTTTTATCCTCATCCATCATGTCAAAAATTTCATTCATATTTTCTACAGTCAGAGTCTTTTTGTCGTCTAAGTATCCTGCATAATTTGGATGTGCGTTATGCGACGCAGATAAATAATTCGGTAGCGAATAGCCCCAGTAGTTACGCTGATAGAATTCATTCAAAATCTCATCGATAATAGAGAGCAGTGGTTTGATATCATAGTTGCCATCAGCATTATCATTCAGGTACTGCACAAACAGCTCTGTGTTCAAATTTCCAGCACCACGTCCCATTCCATAGACAGAAGCGTCAATGATCAACTCACGATCAGAATGTAGATCCACCAAGCTCTGAGCATTCGAGTAAGCCAACTGCATATTATTATGCGAATGGAAGCCAATTTTAATTTTCTCATTCAAATTATGCTCAACCAAATAGAAGAGTCTGGTCAAGTCTTTACGTTTCATCATGCCAAAACTGTCCACGATATAAAACGCATAAGGTTCCAATTCATTCACTCGACGAATCAAATCAAGGAACTCTTCATCCGTATAGCTCAGCGAAACCATTGCCTGAACAAAGACCTTGTAGCCTTTGCTTTTGATAGCTTTACATTCTTCTAATGCAGCTACACGATCTTTTTTATGAAAAGCTACACGCAAACCATCTACAGAAGTTCCATCGTACTCTGGCAAATCTTCGGGACGATACTTACCATAGTCAGTAAGCATTACAAAGGTTTTTCCCTCTTTATTTTGTGGAATAATTTTTGCAACCTCATCGAGAGAAGTGAATTTTGTGACATCTTTATCATATTCCACAGTATTCATGAGGAAGCCACATTCAATAATATCGATGTTGGCATCCACAAGTCCGTGAACAATCTTTTTCTCATTATCAAAGCCAAATCTACAATTATTGCAATAGCCACCATCTCTAAGTGTGCAGTCCAGTACCTGTATTTTACTCATCATGCTTTCTCCATAAAATTGATTTTACTTTTGCTGAAGCTGATAGTTATAGATTGCATCAGCAATCATAAAATCCTCTGCCTCATCGATATCAACACTTTCAATTTCGCCCACCTCAACGATAAACGGTTTATCACCAATTCGACGATTAAGATCTGTCATAACATTGCTTCTGTAAATATAGAAGCCACTGGTTTCTTCATAAAGTGCCGGCAAGTCCTGTGTACGCGGAATATTATTCAGCTCATAGTTAAACGGCTTTCCATCTTTCCACAGAAAATCCTGCAACTTCTTTGCTGCAAACGAAGAATCATATTCCCCACTCTTAACTGCTTCCAAGCCCTTTTCGATGGACTCTTTCTTAATGAACGGAGCAGTCGTATGTGTCATCACATAAATATCCGCCGGTACTTCATTTGCAAAGCAATGCAGAACTTCATTCATCTTTGTAGTATCCTGATCCAAACTGGTCGAACGCTGAAGATACTTTACTCCTTCCGGGATAAATTCCTGAATATCTGGATTACTGCAGTAAACATAAACCTCGTCTACCCCCTCAACGGTCAAAAGAGTAGACAGGATATAATGGCAAAGCGGCTTGCCGTTGGTAAAGCTCTTGGTATTTTTCTGCGGCAAACGACGATTATTAAGTTTCATAGGAACAATTGCTACTGTTTTCATCTTAATTTTTCTCCTTTAAAACATCTTCCAATTTCATTCTTTTAAATGTTTCTAACATGCCACCACGGGTACAGTTTACGATTTTGATTCCGTGCGTATCTGCGTATTCTTTTGCAGCCTGATATCCAACACGCATTCTGATCGGATTAGATGCGGCGTTTTTATCAACAAATCCGCTCTCTACAAAATGATTTTTCTCTCCCTTTGGATAATTACAGTCTGCACCCAGAAGGTAGATTTCTTTAAATCCCATATAGATAGCAATTTCAATCAACGAATACGTAATAGAATATCCGTCATACACTACTTCGTATGCGTTTGGACTAAAATCAACGGAATAATCTTCATATGCACCTCTATAAATGTGATAGTTTCCGTTGTAAGGGAACTGTATATAGTTTGCTGGCAAATGAAAATACCTTCCGAGCTGATCCGCAACAAAAACATTGTCGGCAGTCTGATAATAGTCTAAAATTGAATTTTCCATTTTTTCATAGACCTGTCTATCTTGAATGCCGTAATATGTTGGTCTCCAATCTGTTTTATCAAATATCTTAGTAATTGAATTCATACCAAATGTAATTTCATCTTTTATTAGTTCTAGATCTGACATAGTCAAACTTGGACCAGTAGCAACAATAAAGCAACGATCCCCCTTATGAATATTTTCCATTTTTCTTATTGCTGCAAATTTTTTATCGTCGAATCCATTTTTTCTTTTTTTTATCATTTTTTCAACATTATGTTGATCAGGATAATCCTTGCACCGCCAATAATACAATTTTATCTTCTTAAATAGAGGGTTTGTATCTGACAGATAAACAAGTTTTTCTTTAATATTCACTCCAAGTCCACCTCCACAACTAATAAGCATCTACTCTGAAATAATTATAAAAAGTCTTTCAAAAGGGTCTTATATTTAGCTTCCCATGTCAAATATTTATTCACATATTGATAACCGTTTAGTCCCATCTGTTTTGCCAGTTCTTTGTCCTGTCCCAGTGTTACAATTGCTTTGCAATAGTCTGCCTTGATGTCGTCAAGTGCCTGTTCCGTATTTACAAATACACCGCAGTCAACTTTCTTTAGCAGTCTACAAAAGCTTGTATCAAACGCGACAATTGGCACAGCATATGCCATTGCCTCAAGCAGCACATTTCCACTTGTTTCTCTAAGACTCGGCAAAACAAAAACATCTGCCTGCTGATATGCTTCAGCAATTTGATCCAATGGGCGATTACCCATTAGTTTTACATTTTTTCCAATACCACTATCTGCTATTTGTTTTTCGATTAATGCGCGATCATCGCCATCACCAAAAATCAAGAGTTCCCACTCCATATCGGTAGGCATCAGCGAAAGAGCGTCAACAAGAAAAGCTATTCCTTTTTTTCCAATCAATCGTCCTACAAAAACAATTTTGAGAATATCGTTTTTTCTTTTCTGAATAGGAATATTTTTGTATTCATCTCTTAATGCCAACTCTGGCATTAATGGCACATCTTTTCCTACGATGCGAGAAATTTGTTTTTGAGTTTCATTATTTATGCAATATATCTTATAATATGAGCGCAGTGCTTTCTTATAAAAGGGATTCCATGAACAGCTCTTATTTACAAACTCTCTAAAATTCGCAACCAGTTGATTTTTTTCATAGACCTTCAATGGCTTAGGTGTGACCTGTGCACCACCCATTGGTCCCCAAATCACCTTTGCACCTTTAGCTTTATACATCTCACTTGGAATCCTGTAATCATTCATAGTAACATGATGAATTACATCAAAATGAATTCCTGAGTGCTTAACCCAAAGCCAAGCCCAATGCTGCCATAAAATGTAATACATATGATGAAAGGCTGAATGCTTTTCTCTGAACCAGTTAAGTGCGTCAGGAACATCTACAATAACCAATTCGACATGTTGTATATTAAATTCTTCAAGTCCTTTTCTTGTGTCCTTCTCATTGAATTTCTTGGTAAGAAGGATTATTCTATCGCCTTCTTTATAGTTTTTCTCATACTGTAAAACCCAATTCCAGCCAATACTATCCTCTGATCCCTTATAAGGATTCACACTATATGCAGAAATAAGATAATTCATCATTTCACCTCCCAAGAATCAGCGTTGAAAGAATTCGATTATTTCTAACGATGTATTTCGACAGAATTATCGGAGCTATCAATCCAAAAATCAACATTAGCCAAGCATATATTAAATAATCAAGTCCTAAGATTTTGCCACATATAACAAAAATTGCTTGCTGCACATAATACCCAATCATATATATATCCATTCCATAATCGCCTAGCAACATCCATACCTTTTCTCCGCAATGGTAATGTTCAATCTGCACGGCAATAACAAAAAGCAGAAATACACCAATAACGGTTACTGCGGTTGCCAAAATCCAAGACTGAGACTTATAGATCCTAACAAACGCAAGCATCATATATCCTACGGAAACAACCGCTATTATCACTATTCCTTTTACCGACATCAGTAGTTCGGAATTCTTTATTTTTTCATAAAGATGCTTTCTCACAGCACCACCCATAAAGTAAATCCATGCGTAACTAAGGAAAAAACCAACAGCATATCCAGACTGTTTGAAGACAACAGTGTTTAGCATATATAGTACAAACATAGTACCCGTTAAAGCTGTGCGATTTATAGTATCAAATAGGATTCCAAAAATAGAAATAATAAACAGGGCGTACAGAAACCAAAGACCGCCGTTCGGATTATTTCTTCCAATTAAAACATCTACCGCAAGAGTAGAATAATTAAGCGGATTCCTTGCAAATGCACCAAATAATAGCTTAAGAACGGCTGTGACCACTGTTAAAAAGAAATACGGCACCATCAGCCGCTTAGCTTTTTTAACAATTGCTTGTCTCTTTTCACTAAAGCTACGTCTTTTCTCGCCTTCAAGAAATCCACTAATAAAGAAAAAAGCTGACATATGAAAACAATATACAAAACTTTTTATAAAGCCCAAAATAGTCGGTGTTTCTGTCGGATTAAAAGAATGTCCAATGACGACACAAAGCACAGCCATTCCACGCATTATATTTATTTCATTAAAATATTGTTTTTTACTTTTTTCCATCGTCAAGCCTTTCTCTTTCTATCTCTAAAAATTGTTCTACCCTTTGTTTCGTAGAAAGTTTATATCTATACTTCATGCAGTTTTCAATATACAGTTTGCTATTGGAAACCACATCTTTCAAATCTGATTCATCCCACTGTTTCTTGGCAATACCCAACTGATATTCTTTGATGTAGGTAGAATTTAGCGGAACATCTGTTGTCACAATAGGCGTTCCAACCGCAATCGCTTCTACGATGGAAATCATATTATTATCTTTCACCGTATTAACGAGCAACGCCTTTGATTTAGACAAAATCGGGAGCAGTTCATCATGTGTCATCTTTCCAGTGAAGATTACATTCGGAGCTATTCCCAGAGTTTGTGCCATCCTCTGAAGTTTTTCTTTCAGCTCACCTTCGCCTATAATGTATAGCTGACAAGTTTCATCATACTGGTTCAGGTATTTCGCAAACTTTTCAAGTATCCCATCAATTTTCTTTCGTTCAATCAACTGTGAACAAACCACAAAGATATTTTCCTTCTCAGTAGATGCCTTAAACTTATCAAGATTGACGCCATGATCAATTACATTTACATCTGTGTTCATGCAGTATTTCTTCACAAAGTTCCTTGCCTCTACTGAGCGTGCAACAACCTTTGCATTTCGCATGAAGAGTCTTGCTATAACTCCATACCAAATCTTTGATGGTATTTTCTTCATGATGGCATTATGCTTTGCAAGTTCATGCCAGATAATTGTCTTGTCTGGTGCTGCTCGATATGCCATCAAAGAGTTCAGTGAGAACACTTCACTTGTAATAATAAGATCATATTCTGAACGATGTTGTTTTACATACTGATATGTCTCCGGCATAAACGGTAAACAGTGCGGCATACAAACTTTTTGGCACTTACACTTCCACCACAGTACCTCAAATGGATATGTTTCGCTTTTTGTCGGTTTGAACGGCTCTCCTCCAACTAGCGTTACAGAATGGCCTAATTCATGGAATGCCAAACAAAAGTCATACATCATCGTATCTTTTATTGATGTAGCTCTTTTTATATTTTTTGTTTCCGATGTGTACATAATCGGATTGATAACAAGTACTTTCATTAAATATCTCCTATCATCTACTGACAGAAGACATTTAGGCACTTAATCAATCGAATTACTGTGCTTTATTCCATCGGGCGTATAAGAGCAATCCCCCCGGTATGCACACTGTTGCAAGAATTTTATGTCTTGATTTGCGAATCAAATCGACAACTTTGACTCCCGCAAATCTCCCATATACAATATATTGTAGTCCACCCTTGATTCTGTATCTTGTCTTTAAGTCGGACTCCATGAATTCCTCTGCTCGATGCATACACCCAACTGGCGAAGCAATATTATGCTTACGGCGATTATTGGTTAATCCATCTTCAAGATAATTTCCAATATAAATAGCCTTATTAATATGTACCATCTGATATTTTCTGGCCATTCTAACCCAAACAAGATCTTCCCCAAGGAATTTCTCATTCGGATATTCGGGAAAAGGGAATTCCTTCAAGCAATGTGTTTTGAACACCTCTGCTTTATCTGAGCTGGTGTCATCACCATTTACGCGCACATCAATATAGGAACCTATTCTTTCATCTACATCAAACTTCTTGCCATTGACTTTGCCATCAGGGAATGCTCTGAGAAACGCATATCCACAAATATTATTTTGTAGTCTGTATTTCTTGTGAATCTTCAGTATCGACTCAACCGCATCATCAGTCACACAGTCATCTGAATCAACAATAAAGGTAAGTTCGCTGCAAATAGTCTGTATTCCTACATTTAAAGCAGTGTGTTTTCCACCGTTACTCTTATAGATATATCGTATTGGAAAATCACTATTTTCTTGTAACTGAGTAATTAGATTTTTCGTACCATCAGTACTTCCGTCATCAACTACAAGCCACTCAAAATCTTTTACAGTTTGCTTTTGCAGCGAATCCCAAAGGCTTCGCAATACCCCCCCCCGATTAAAAGTTGGGGTTAAAACTGTTACTGTCATTTTATGATCTCACTTTTCTAACTAAATTATCTTGGACAACCTTCAATATACTTGATAAAAGTAGAGTCAGCCCAATTGTCCACAATACAATTTCTAAGTCACTCACTTGTTTTCCTTCCGCTGTCTCCTTTTCAAAGAAATAGAGAATAAACGGATGGATGATATAAATTTCATAGGATATTGTTCCTAACCAAATCAGAAATCTTTTCTGTATCTTCACTTTTTTCAATAATTCAATCAGAGGAACAATAAATGAAATCGTAATAATGTTCCGAAGAATTGTCTGAAACAGTTGATTATCAAAACCCGCCGCGCTTAAAACAAGTCTTCCGATAAACAAAATTACAAAAGCTGCAATTGCAACAATTTCTTTTCTCAAATAACAGATTTCAAAATAAGAATCTATTTTTCTCTCATACATCGCCCACAAAATGCCGAGAGGCATTCCAATAATAGATGCATACATTTCATCTCGCGGGTTAACAAAAGCACTTATCAAGATATAAGCAATAGTTATAACCGCAAACCAATATGCTCCTACATTGATTTCTGTATGGTTAAACACTGCATAGAATACAATGTATACGGCTATAATCACCCATATAAACCAAAGCGGTTGAATGTATCGAATTGTAAATGCTTCAGCAATTGCTCTTGTAGGTGTTTGCCCCCCCCCGATAATTTCCAGTCCTATCCAGACGATTGCGACTATCACATAGGGAGCAATAATGTTCAAAAGCCTTTTGGACAGAAACCCTTGAAGATAATTTTTCTTTTGCAGTAACCCACAGGTCAAGCCATAGCCTGACATAAAGAAGAAGAATCCCACTATCGGAAAAGCAATGTACCAAATCGGTTTCACATACACAGGTAAATTTGATAACCGAAAAGATATGTGGTGCAACATGATAATTATTGCCGCAATTCCTTTACAGCAATTCGTAGTCGTCCTATCCAATCGGCCACCCATTACTTCGTCTCCATCTGCTGTGCGATATCAGCATCCACGATTTCCTCGCCGGTCTTATGCTTCAACTGCTCCTTGCTCGCCTCACTCAGACCGTTGTTGATCACACAGTTCATATCGCAGGTGCTGCACTTATCCAGCTCCTCTTTGGTAACTTTGCCATCGCGGTAGTCACGGCAGATCTTCAGCTCGTACATGCTGTACGGATGCTTGGTGAACAGAGCCTTGAACTTGTGAACCAGAACCCAGGTAGCCGGCTTCCAGATGTACTTGTGCATCGCAGGACTTACGCTGCCGATCATCCAGCAGTCACGGTCGCAGCAACGAACCTTTGCACGAACCTTCTCGGCCTCCGGGCTATTCCACAGCTCATCCCAAGTCTGGTTGTTCAGGTTGCCCATGACCTCTTTGTCCTTGGTGCCATTGCAAGGCATAACATCGCCATACGGGTCGATGAAGAAGGTATCAAAACTCATGTCGCAAGGCAGCAGACGCTTCTGGCCGTAGATGTAGTTGATCAGGCCGTGGTTGAAGTAAGCACGGAACCACTTCTTCGGGCTATTGCTACGGAGCAGTTCATTGACCAGATTCTCGAAGTTCTTTGCGACCATAGGACGGTCATGGATGATGTTCTTTGCCTCAACGAAGTAGAAGCTGTTATGCAGAGAAGCAGTTGCAAACTCCATGCCCATCTCATCGGAGATTTTGTACAGAGGAACAAGGTCAGGAGCGTTCTTATCCTGGACGGTCATGCCGAAACCAACGTCCTTCATCCCCATCTCACGCAGCTTCTTCAGCGTGCCGTAACCACGCTGGTAGCCGTTCTGCAGACCACGGATTTCATTATTGGTCTGTTCCAGACCTTCGATAGAGATACGGATACCAATCTGCGGGAACTCCTTACACAGGTCAACAATGCGGTCGGTGAAGAAACCGTTCGTGGAAATAACGATACGGTCAGACTTCTTGTACAGTTCGCGCACGATATCCTTCAGGTCAGTGCGAATGAACGGTTCACCGCCGGTGATATTTGTGAAGTACATCTTCGGCAGTTTCTTGATGGTTTCGATGCTGATTTCCTCTTCCGGCTTAGAAGGTGCTTTGTAGCGGTTGCACATGGAGCAACGAGCGTTGCAGCGGTAAGTGACGATGACCGTACCATTCAGTTTCTTTTCGTTATTGTTAGCCATTTTTCTAATACCTCTATCTCTCTTTTTATCTATAAATTTTCATAATTTTCTCGTAATACTCATCAATGGTATCAAAGCTGATGTCCTTGCAGTTCTTGCTATATGCTTCACACAGCTCCTTATCACCCCAGAGCTTCTCAATCTTTTTCTTCAGATCTTCGGCATTACCGCTTTCAAACAGCTCGCCGGTCTTGCCGACCTGAATCAGCTCCGGGATACCTCCGATGTTCGCTCCCAGCACCGGTGTGCCGTACATCTGGGATTCCATCACGGAGAACGGACAGTTCTCATACCACTCAGACGGGTAGATGGAGAATCGTGCTTCACGGATGAGTTTTTCCAGTGCCTCACCCTTCTGGAATCCTACGTTCTTGATGTTCTTAACACCATTCACCGTCTCTTCCAGAGGGCCAGTACCTGCGAAGATGAACTGCACATCCGGCAGATCCTTGCAGACCTTGATGAGTGTGCCGATGCCCTTTTCTTCAGAGAAGCGGCCGAAGTAGAGGACGTAGTCCTTCTTCGGAATCTCTTTCCACTCCACCTTGTCGATGAAGTTGTGCATCGCCACGGTCTTCGTTGCAAACAGAGGATTACTGTCCATCTTGCTCTTCATGAACTCGGAGCAGCAGATCATCGTGTCAATGTACTTGTAGGTACCCTTCCACTTCCAGAACTCGGCTTCCATCATGCCGATGGCAGATTTCGCCGTGGAACCGTGGATGCATTTGCCTTTCATGCAGTTCACGAAATGGCCACCGAGACACTTCTCACAGTTCTGGTGGGTGTTCGGATTGTTCAGCATGTGGTTCGGGCAGACCAACTGGTAGTCATGTGCCGTGAAGATGATCTTACACTCTCTTCCGGTCTCCTTGCGCCACTTCACGATTTCCAGGATGATGGAAGGTGTCAGCTGGTAGTTGAAGTTGTTCAGGTGACAGACATCCGGTTTGAAGTCGTCCAGAACTTTCCGCAGCTGCACTCTTGCTTCCTTGCTGTAGATGGTCTTGATCGGGTAGGTCAGCTTGCTCAGTTTGCTGCCACCGTGGAAGTCCATATCAGATGTATAAGCATTGACTCGGTTGCCCACGCAGCGACCTTCATGTTCCATACCGAAGTACTGAACCTCGTGTCCATGCTGCTCCAGTGCCTCACCCAATTTGAATATATACGTCTCACTTCCGCCGTTTCGGTGCAGAAATTTATTCAAAATCAGCGTCCTCACGTTAAATTTCTCCTTATTTTATGTTCTATTTCACTACCTCTGTTCAGATGCAGCACTTCCAATGTATTGTTCATAAACCAGAGTGCTCCATACAAACGCAGGTAGTGATACTGAAAGTTCTTATGATAAAATCATCTGCTGTTACTGAACCTGGGTAGCGAGATAAAAACCGCACTCGCAGCTCTACCCATATCTCAAAAAGTGCCGTAAATACGCTATTTTTCCAGCGTTTTCACTATGTACATCTCACCACCTGCGTTCGGTTAGAGGAGATTATTTATTATCAATACTCTCATCTATTATTTTCTCCTGTACAGTTTCATCGTTTCCTTTACAACTTCATCCCAGTTGTATTTTTTGCAGATAAAGTCAGCTGCATGCTTCTTCATTTTCATAACCATTTCAGGATGGTCACAGGCATCTTGCAATTTTTCTTGCAAGTCCTCTACATTCGTCTTTTGGAAAATTAACGCCTTATCTTCCACAACCTCTGCGCACTCTGGAATATCGGAAACCAGACAGCAATTGCCATAACTCATTGCCTCCAGAAGACTTAATGGCATTCCTTCCAAATCAGACGGCAGCGTGTAAATGTAAGCATTGCTGTATAGTTCATCCAGCATCGCTCCCTGCACAAATCCGGTAAAGAGAATCCGATCGTCACCCTTCGCCAGTTCTTTCACTTCCTCCATAAAGGAATCCGTATCGCTGGAACCGCCTGCGATGACCAGCTTTTTATCCGTCTTGACATTCTTGAAGGCCTCAACAAGATATCGAATACCCTTTTCTGGCACCAGACGACCGAGGAACAATATGTATGAGTCTTTTTTCAGCCCGAACTTATCTTTAATCAGACTTGCTTCCCGAATCTGCGGCCTATTCACGCCATTAGGAATAAAGTGCGTTTCTCTTCCATAAGTTTCCTTAAAATAGTCCTGCACTCCTTTGCTCAGAACAATGACCTCGTCTGCATATTTCGCAGCATTTTTTTCGCCTTGGTGGATAAACTTAGAACCAAGTCCTGATTGCCATTTCTCGCGCTGCCAATCAATGCCATGGACGGTAACAACAACTCTTTTCCCAAACATCTTCGGCAGCCATGTAAAAAAAGCTGGTCCTTCAGCATGAATATGTACTACATCATATCTTCCGAATGCGCTGTAAAGAGCCGCAAAAAAAGATGAACTTACAGCCGCAAGTCCACGCCGTTCAATAGTCGGAACAGACTTCTGACGGATTCCCTCGTACTCCGTTTTACCAGCATCGTCATATTCTGCACCACTCACATGATGGCCTGCTCTGTTGTAACAGGTCACGTCACAGCCATTCTGCGCCATTCGGGTGCAGAGCTCTTTGACAACGATTTCTACTCCGCCTTCTCTCGATAATCGCTTTTGTCCGAACATCGCAATCGCAAGTTTCTTACTCATAAATCTTTCCCACAATCCCACTCAATTTCTTCATCAATCTCTCGGCCAACACAAAGAGCGGATAGGCTTGTTCACCTGTCCGCTGGCTGTCACCCCACCCTCATGATCGAGATTTCTTCCTGTGCAGCATTTCTGCCACCCAAAAAGATCAGTCGTTCATTCTTCGGGTAAGAAAATATGAACTTCGGGTCGCGGAGCCTATCATTCTCTGCCGTACCCTTGTCCCTATTATGACAGCCGCGTATTATTTCACACTCCCCATGAATCGTAACAATGACTCTTTTTCCAAAAAATTTAGGTATGGCACACCAGAATGCCGGACCCTCTGCGTGGATATGAACAGCACCATAGTTTCCCCATGCAGCACATAAAGATGCAAAAAAAGAAGACGAAACCGCAGCCATACCCTTTCTCTGAATAGTCGGTACCGTCTTAATACGAACACCCTTATAACTTTTTAGGGTCTTTCATTTTTCTTGTGTGATGCACTAAAAGAAGGCAGCCTATAGAGAATATCATCTATTTACAAAAAGAGATTTCCTGATATCATCTCGATTGCACGTCGCCCAAGATATGCAATACGGGATAAAAAGGAAACCTCTTATGAATCAGAATTATACATACACCGAGGCGAATGGGCAAATGTCTTTTGCTGCCCGGACTCAAAATGACTATCTGATGTTCCCAAGCCACCTGACGGGGTTCCATCAGGAGAGCGTTGAAGAGGTTCCTATTCGAGACGTCAGGCCCTTCCACTCCATGCGGAAGAGCAAACTGAGTGAGAATACCTTCAAAAGGGCTTATATTCTGCGCGGTAAATTGGACCAGCTGGACCATCCTGTATGCTCTTGCTGCGGGCGCAGGATGTACAAGAATCAGACCTACCACACGAAGATCAAACACATTCCCTTTCAGGCATGCCAAACCATCATTGAGTGCGACAAGTACCAGTGGAGATGCAATCTCTGTGGCAAGACCATCACACCGGATGTCGCGTTCAAGGCAGATGATTCGATGATTACAAAGGAGCTTGAGCAGCTGATCATCCGCTATCTTTCTATGGATGAATTTACCCTTACGGACACGGCAATCATTACTGGCGTCAACATCAATACGATCAAGAAGATCGATCTTAAGCGTCTGAAGGGTCTTTACGCGGATGAGAATGGCAAGCTCAAAAAGCCTGCCGCCTATGCAAGGTATCTTGCCATTGATGAGTTCAAGCTGCATAACGGACACAAATATGCGACGCACATCATAGACCTGATAACCGGTGCGGTGCTGTTCATCCGAGCAGGCAAAACAAAGGCCGTTGTAGAAGAATTCATGGAGCTGGTGGGTGACGACTGGATGCATCATGTAGAGGCCGTTGCCATGGATATGAACAGCGACTTCCAGGAGGCTTTCAAGGCAAAATGCGGTTGGATCCAGATCGTTTATGATCATTTCCACATCGTCAAGAACTTCAACGAGAAGGTCATTGCCGAGGTTCGGAAGGAGGAACAGATCCGCCTGAAGAAGGAAGGCCTGGTCGAGGAAGCTACTGTTCTGAAGGGGTCAAGGAAGATACTCTGTGCCAGCAGGGAGTCCCTGCAGAAACACGATCAGGAAGCCCGTGAGGGCAAGGTGTGCCGCAAGGGATCTGCGATCTTCGGTACGACCGATTACAGGCATACCCATGACGATTTCGAGCGGCGATACGACGACATCATCAACTCGAACAAGCTGCTGTTCACCTGTGATCTGATCAAGCAGGCCATGCAGGAAGCATATGCCTCAGCCAATCAGGCGACGATGATCGAGAAGTTTACAGATATCATCGACTGGTGCAGGGGCACGAAAAATGAGCACTTTCTCTGGTTTGCCAGGCTCATTGAGAACCACTTTGACGGCATTGTGGGATACGGGCTCTATCCGATCAGCTCCGGGAAGATAGAGGGGATCAACGCACACATCAAGGTCATTCGCAGGAAAGCCTATGGCCTTCCAGATGATGAGTACTTTTTCCTAAAGATCATGGATGCATCCAGAAATCCGTACAAGAGGATCTGATGGATAAAGCTGTTCCGAGACCGTGGGCCCCTCGGCGATGCTCCCACGGTCCGCCCGGGAGTACAGATGCACGGAGAGCAGAAGGCACCTGTGGAGGACCGGGGCAGAGGACCTCGGAGACGGTCAGGAAGGGCTCATCCCACAAAAAAAGTGAAAGGGCCACTTTTTAATTGCTTTCCATCAAATACCGATCCACTTACATGATGGCCTGAACGATTATATACGGTGACTTGATTTCCAAGGGATGCAGCATGTGTAGCTAATTCCTTCACTGCGATTTCCACTCCACCCTCTCTAGAAGGGATGCGTTTCTGTCCAAATACTGCAATTTTTAATTTCTTCTTCCTTACCACTTGCACATCTATCTACCCCACCCCCGAAACCAATTCACATCATCTGACCGTCCTCTTCTACCACCTCAACTACCAAAACTAGCAAGTTTATAACCTTTGTAATGAAATAGTCAATGCCCTATGGAACAAGAATTTGGCTGTCCTACTCTCTACTCACATTGTCAACCATTATCTCTGGCTTCTCTGTGAATGGATGCCATAAGAATCCTCGCCGTACTCTTCCATTCACCCGCAGGTCTAATCATTCTCTCGCCGTTCAATCGCTGACCATCCCGTGAATGAATGCCGGAGCATGGAATACAAACGTTCATAAGCAAGCGATTGTTAAGCTCAGTGAAGAAAAGGCACCTGTTATCATTTACACTGGTTTGTTATTACTCCAGACTAGCACACACATAAGAAAAAAAAGAGAGATTCATCTCTCCCTGTCATAATTCAGTTCTCCTGGAATGTTGTCTTTGCGCCATCAGGTAGGTCTTCCATCTGGATTTCTTTTCCACTCAGTACCTTCTCGATCTGTTGTTTTGCAAACTCTTCCTGTGATGCAAAAGGTTTACACACATATAACTGACGGTCAAATCCCATGGAAGCCGTGCCAGCATATGTTCCCTCTCCGCCAAGATGATAGCGATAGTATGACCAGTCCTGTCCATTGTTGGTACTCTTGTACAGACTGTACATCGTATCCAGAGAAACATTGGACAGGAAATTATCCATCGCTGACTTGATGACAGTCAGATAATCTCCCTTTCTGCAATTCTCCTGAATCTTCTTCAGAAGACCCTCCATCACAATACCATGATGCTCATTCCGCCCATAGTCACCATTACTCAAAGAATAACGCTCACGGGAATAAGCAAGTGCCTCTGCACCATTAAGCGTAATTGTACCCTCAGCAAAATCATATCCACGTCCAGAGAATGCATACGGGTTATCCACTGTAATACCACCCATATCATCTACCAGAGCAGAGAAATGGTCAAAGTCTGTCACCATATAATCGGTAATATTCAGTCCAAACTCCTGATTAATGCCATCCAGTGTATTCTGAATGCCATCATTGCCAAGATGGGTCAACTTGTCCAGACCATTATCCAGAGCTGGATTCTTGATGTAATAATCGCGCGGAATAGAAATCATCAGAATCTGTTTCAACGTCGGATTGACAGCAACCATCATATCCACATCCGTTCTGCCATACAGAGAGAACGAAGTGGAAGAGGCATCATGTCCCGCCACATAGATCACAAACGAGCCAGAAGAGGAAGAAGCAGTATCTGAAGAAGCACTTGATTCTGATGCATTGCCAAGCTTAACAGAATCCAATACAAAGGTATCAGAATCAAAAGAGGCATATTTTGCAATGGAAGAAATGGAAGAGGAGAAAGCCTGATTCAATACCAGCACATCACCTTCATTGTCATACAATGCTTTAAGTGCATCTGATACTGTATCCTTCTGTACCAGTGTCAAAGATGTCACGCCAAGCTTTTCTTTGAGCTGTTCCAAAGCATCACTCTGATCCTGCTGATCAAACTCACCCTGTACAATAAACTTTGCATCCGCGTAATCTTCCAGATTTACAGAAGGCTTTGTTGAAGAGAAAGTGGAAGAATGATCACTTCTATAATCTGCACTCATGACATACAGATTCATTGTTCTCACTGCTGTATGGGCAGGTTCAGAGAATACGCTTGCTTCACGGCTCTGCAGTTTTGGCATCAGCACACAGCATAAGGCCAGAACAGCTGCCAGTACACCATTGACAATAGCTGCTCTTTTCTTCTTCAAAGAAAGAATCAGTAATACAGCAAGAACAATAACTGCTGCTACAATAGCTATCAGTTTTTTGTTCCCAGCAAGCACCCCATACTTCCCTGCCAATACCACTGTCAGCACAGCAAGCACAGCACATACAAGCCATAGAATCAGACCAGGTTTGAAATGTTTGTTACTTTCCATAAGCCCTCTCAAAAAAAGAAGCCACATCTTCTGCAGCTTCTCCTTGTGTTCTTAATATGACTTGTATATGATACTACAGTTCATCTCATTCATTCCAGATAAATTGTACAGCTCACTTTTTCTTCTTGTCTTTATGCTGATAATACTCTGCACCATAAGCATAATAATCTTTGTAATAATAACTGCCTGAGCCTCGTCTTGTATCGACTCTGTTAAGCACAAAGCCAAGAAGCGGAGATCCCGCACGTTTCAATGCCTGCACTGAGTTCATAACCAGCCTCTTGCCTGTCATACCGCTGCGCACTACCAGAAGGGAACCATCACAGTACTTGGAAATATTCAATGCATCCGCAACAGAGCCAAGCGGCGGACAGTCAAGAATAATGTAATCAAACGTCTTTGCGCATGAATCCATCATTTCCCCAAAGCGCTCACTCTCCAGCAAAAACGTAGGATCCGCTACCAGATTGGTAACCGGCATCATATAGCCATTAGGAACATTCGTACGATATATCACATCGGGAATATCTGCCTGCCCTGAAAGAAGATGCGCAATACCGACAAAGTTCTCCCCTGACACAAGATCAAGCCTTGTACGCATCTCTGACAAACGCAGATCACAGTCAATCAACAGTGCACGCTTCCCAACCGATGCCATAGAGCGCCATAATCCTACTGAAATATATGACTTGCCCTCATTAGGAACCGAAGAGGTAATCATTACTCTTTTAACATTTGGACCAGAGAAAGAAAGATTAATACGAAGCTGATTCAATGCTTCAGACACATCAAAGGGAAGATCAGGCAGCTTATTGATCGTTAATGATTTCATATCTGCTTAGTCCTCCTTCTTTCTATGCTTCCGGCCGCTCCGCTTTTTTCCCTCAGGAATTGCTGCCAGCGGCTGTACACCAAATACCTTGTTGATATCTTCCGGCGTCACAAACGCATCATTTGTCACATGCTTAATAATAATCACAGCACAATATAACAGCGCAGCAAGCACTCCGCCAATCAAAGCATTCTTCTTATAGGATGGCGAAGACTTATGATCAGGCACCTGCGCCTCTTCAAACACATTCGGCTCATCCGTCTTCATCACCTTCGGCAGATATGTCTTTGCCTGTTTGGCAAGCTCATTGGCAATATCTGCAGACAACTGCGCATTGGTCGTCGTTACCGAAAGATTCAAAATACGTGTATCCGAAGGATTAGATACTGTGATCTGTCCCTTCAGCGTCTCTACATCTTCATCCAGGTCAAGATCGTCAATAACATCCTGAAGAATACTGCTAGACTTAACCAGTTCCTGATAATCTGCTTTCAACTGCGTACTCACCTGCAGCGAAGATAAATCCACAATTTGATTAGAACCAGATGTGATATACATTCTCGATGTAGCCGTATACTTTGGGGTCACCAGGAAGAGCGTCAGCAGGTAAACAACAACCGCGCCCGTCACAAATAGTCCCACAATCTGAACAATATGTATCCAGAGCAGATAGAAGATCTCACCAAGATCAATTTCTATTTCATCATCGCTTTCAGTATGATTCACAGGCAGATTTACCATCTCGCCACCGGTATTTACTTCTTTACCCACAGAACCCCCTCCTATGCTTTACCGGTCAATGATACCCCATTTTCCAAAACTTCAACAGAAAAATCATATCAGAAACAAGATTTTGTACTATATGCACCATGCCGCATACAGCGGAACAGAGAACAAATCATCCTGCCAGCCAAAGTTCAATGCAGATATGTGTACTGCAAAGGCAGGATGATACTTGTTCCGGTAATTCTGCAGGCTGGTAGAGCGCTTATGCCGCCCAGACTTGATCTCTACCGGAATAATCTGTTCCGCATGATCCAGAATAAGATCAATCTCCATGCTTGGTGAAGGCTTATAGTAATACATCTTGATACCAGCAGCTTTCAGCTGCTGAATCACATAATTCTCTGTCAAAGCTCCCTTATAAATATTCTGGCTTTCCATCAGCAAATCACGATAATGCAGCCCACACATATGCCGCAGCAGCCCCACATCCGATAAATAAATCTTAAAGCTGCTATCGTCCTCATAGCTCTTCAAAGGCGGCAAAGGAGCCTGCAGGCTGTGTACCGCATAGACCATACCTGACGCATACAGCCAATCCAGAGGCTCGCTGAAATCACGTCTGTTGCCGCCAGAACGAACCCGACTGTATTGAAACTTTGGATTCTCTTTCGCAAGCTGCCTGGGCACAGAATGATACACCTGCGTGATCTTGACAGACTCCTGCGGTGAAGTTACATACTTGGTCATATCCGCAAGATAAGCAAGCTGCAGGTTATCATAAATAACAGAATCTACCGCAAGCGCATTCTTACCATGGTCAAGATATGACTGCACAGCCTCCGGCATTCCACCCACATACAGATAATCCTGATACAAATGAAGTGCTTTCTCATGGATGCCCTGTGCCAAGGGTGCTTTTTGCACATACGCATTCCGAATGCCATCCCTCAGCAGCTCTTCACCGCACGCAAGCAGAAACTCTTCAAAATCAAGAGGATACATCTGCACGATGTGCACCTTGCCAACCGGAAAAGAACTATGGAAGCGGTGCATTTTTACACCTAACAAACTTCCCGCACAAAGAATCCGATAATTCTTCTCTGACTCACAGAAATACTTCATGGAAGTCACAGCGCGCTCACAGCACTGTATTTCATCAAAGAACACAGGTGTCTTTTCATCAACTGTTCTGCCGAACAACTGCGAAATCTTCATCAGAATCATTTCAGGGTCAAGACTCCCTTCAAACACAGAAGCAACATCATTTCTCTCCTCTAAGTTAATATAGACATAGTCATGATACACATCCTGACAGAACTTCTTCATCAGCCACGTCTTGCCAACCTGTCTTGCCCCAATCACCATCAAAGGCTTCTGTTCCTGATCCCTTTCCCACTTCCTGATCACTTCATAAAACTTTCGATACATCATCACAGGCACCTCTGACTTTCTGTATTTGCATTCTATCATTGTTAGGCATTCCAATGCGCACATTTTATGAATCATTTCATCTTTTTCACGTTAAAAAGATGAAACATTTCATTTTTTTAACGTCAAAACATGAAATTCATCAAAAGTAAACAGTTCTCTGCAAACTCTTCTGCGCTGTATTCCATTCCAAATTTCATCTGATCAAGTAGAGACTTTAGTAATGAGCAGTAAAGGAAATGTCATATTGTATTTCATTCAGCATTCCAAGTTTCTTCAAATCTACATACTCCGGCAATAATCAGCAGCACACATTGGTGGCTCCTGTTATACACACTATCTGGTGCTATCCTAGCGCATTCACCCTCATGACTGTGAATTAATCTGCTTGATATTGGCATTCACCTGTTCCAGAAACTCATCTGCCATCTCATCCCAGCTGCTGTAAGCAGAATCACCTCTGTGGTCAGGCAGATCCATGGTTTCAAGGATACTGATCAGGTAGTCTGTAACTTTCCATGCACCGGAATCATTGAGGTGATCGCCGGCATCTCTTGTATCCTTGTTCCAATCGATGCCAATCTCATCCACAATTGCATTGAAGTCAATATATGTAATATCCCAGTCTTCGGCAAGCTGCTTCAGATAGTTATGCATTCCCATGGAGAAGTTAACCGGTGTCGGTGCACTGACCAGAACAAGCTGGGCACCGGCATCTTCTACTTCCTGCTTGATCTGCTCCAGAATAAGCTGATTCAGCCAGGGAATCTTATATTGCTGATCCATTGGTGACATATAGGAACTCAACGAGGTGCATGGTGCAACAGCCCCATTGAGATAGTACCCTTTCCAGGATGAATACTTTGCATAGTCATTTTCACCAAGCATCTTCCAGATGTTGTGATACTGGAACACTGGGAACAAAGTGTTCAGCCCTTCTTCCAGAACAGACTCTATGCCGGAGACGGAACCATAGCTGCGGTAAATGGCATCTGTCTCCAGGATGACAACCTTAGGATGCTGAGTTCTTAAGGCAACCGTAAGCATATGCTTCATTTCTTCAATTGTCTGGGCACCCTGTGATGCGACAAAAGAAGTAATGCCTGTATCGTGATAAATCTGCAGTGGCGAAAAGGAAGAGTAAGCTTCACTGTCTCCTATAATCAGCACATCAAGGCTGTCTTCATCCTGTGACAAGAGATCCGTCTCAGCCGCATTGCGGTTCAATATTTTCGCATCTTTGGTAGAGACAGCCGTGTATAGAAATGCATTGGACACAACATCCAGCAGCACACCAAGGACCAGGAAGAAGGCGATACAGCGCAGCCAGATTCTTTTCTTGTTTTTCTTCTCAGAATCCTGCATAGATTAGACTCACCTTATCATAGCCAGTGCCATAGGCACCTAAGATCACAATCGCAAAGAATAACAGATACACACATGCCCAGCGCACCGGTGTCTTCTGTCTGCTTAGAACGTCATACACATTGACACCATTTTCCTGCAGGATGTCATAGATCAGCACAAGCAGAATGCCGATCACAATCACCAGATAGTCATGATGATCCAGATTCAGTGACATCAATCCGCCATTCCATAATGCTGAAAGCTGGAAGTTCTGAAAGATCCGCTTGAACATATTAAGACCGGCTCTTAGCCCATTGGCACGGAAGAACATTTCACCAGTAAAGAGAATCACCCATGTACGCAGAATGCGGAACGTATGCCAGAATACATTGTTCTTGTTGAAGCCAGTCTTTGCATAGAATGCTTTCTTGACTGGTTCCAGCATCTCCCCGATCATCAGAATCACCAGGTAGTAAATGCCATAGAAGATATAGTTCATCTGCGGTCCATGCCAGATGCCATTGAATAACCACACAGGTGTTAATGACATTGCACAGATACCGATTTTGGTAATGTATTTGCCAAACTTCTTCTTAGCAAACTTATTCCACTTTATGCAGAGCTTGGATGTCGTTACCGGATAGAACAGATAGGTCTTGCACCAGACGCCAAGGGTAATGTGCCATCTGCGCCAGAACTCTGCTGCCGACTGTGAGAAGAACGGCTGCCGGAAGTTCTCTGGCAGTGTAATGCCAAACATCTGGGCGGAACCAATGACAATATCCATAGCACCAGAGAACTCCATATACAGCTGCAGTGCATAGAAGATCCCAGAGACCGCTGTCATGGCACCGGTGTAGCTGTTATAGTTGGTAAACAGAACATTCACGGCTGTATTCAGCCTGTCCGCAATCACCATCTTCTTGAACAAGCCCCACAGGATCCGTACGCATCCTGCCTGCAGTGCCGCAAGATGAACATTTTCACCTTTGGTCAACTGTGATGCAGTATCCTGATACCTTGCAATCGGACCTTCCATGGTCTGCGGGAAAAAGCTCAGAAACAGTGCCACAGAACATAAACTGTGATCTGCTTTCACTCTGCCCCAGTAAACTTCTGTCAGATAACTCACTGCTTCCAATGTATAGAACGAAATACCAATCGGTGCTGCAATGGTTAGTGCAGAAACAGAACCATGGCTGAGATCATTAAAAATCCGGATCAAGAAGTTGGTATATTTCACATAGAGCAGTGCACCAAACAATCCAGTCAATCCTAATAGAAACAATGCTTTTCTTGTTCTGGATTTCTTTGGTGCCTTGTCTATGACAAGCCCCATGATGTAGACAAACAACGTTGTGGCTAACAGATAAATGATGAGTTTCTTACTGCACAGGATGAAATACATCCAGCTGAACAATAGCAGGACATACTTGCGGAAACGCACAGAAGAAAGATGATAGATCAATACACAGCATGGCAGAAATAAAAGCAGGTAGATCAGATCTGTATATGCCATGTACAAACCTCCTTCCACAGGTTATGTCTGTCAAACATAGCATGTTATCCAAAGAGCGATCATACTGTCATATTCCTGATGCCGCAAGGGATGAGTCTTAAGATTCCGTTAAGATTCGTGAAGCTCCCCACCTAAGTCCTCGCTTACGTCCGGACTATAGATGGAGCTTCCAAAAGCTTGTGTGCTTTCAGACTTTCGTCTCCTTCAGATACGGTTGCAGCACAGTATAGCTTGCTGACGCTTGCTATACCCATCTGCACTAACTTTTGGGAGACTTATGTGCAGAACAATCAGCTGACTGCTGTACCTATTGCAGTGTTTAACTGCCATAGATCAGCTAATGTTCTGGAGCTTCCACTGCCCAGATCAGGAACTTCTGCCTGTATCTGGGGTAGTGCTTTCAACAGTTCGCGAATAAAATATCGTGCTCCAATGTTGTATGACGCATTGAGATCACAATTGTACAGCTTTCCATTCATGAACTGACAAATGTCATAAGGAACTCTTTCTTCCATCCTGCCTTTATAGATGGAATGACGAATCATGGATTCTGTTTTTTCAGAACGCGGTACATCGCTGCCGCGTTTTACATTGCCAGAACCATCATACGCAAGCTTACTTGTATTCCATGCACAGACGCGCGATATCCGCATGCCATAACGATGCGCTAAGCGTTCAGCCGTATTCTGCACATCACGGTGTTTCCACATGACAAGCTTCTGTTTCTTTGAGCCTTTCTTCTTACCTGCCGTGTCCAGATGCTCAAATACAATTGTGTGGCATTCATTTGCCATGGCATACTCCACAATTGCATTGGCAATCAGGCGGGCATGGTTCAGGTTTCTTCGCTTTGCCAGATTCCAGAGTCTGCCGCTGTCATGAGATCCGTGATAGCGCTGGAAATCAGATACGCGGTGCAGCGCATTGGATACAGAGTCTTTTTCTCTGCCAAAGTTAATAAACTCCCTTGACAGGACAGTTCCCTTAGAATCCAATACACTGCACACGGCATCTGTACCAATGCCAAGATCTACCGCACATATCTTCTGTTCAAAGATCGGCGTATGATGCAGTCTGACATTCTCCTGAATCGTAAAGCGAAGCTGATAGTGTCCATGTTTCTTTTCAATGACGGGTGCGGACAGCTTTGCGTTATGCAGACGCTTTCTGCTGTTCAAATACCTGATATCTGTCTTGGAAAGGCGGATTTCTCTCCATACCCAGTCATTGTTAACATAAACCTTTACCTGAGCAGTGCGGCCAAGCTGATCCCAATTGAACATATTGCCATTAAAGAAACACGGCATGAGATGGTCACACGTATCGATCTGCGGCATCACGCCTTCACATTCATTTTTTATCCATAGCTCGAAAAGTTTGAAATACGTGGTTACTTTGCCAATGGCATCCGCAATCGCAGCTCTTCTCAGATAAACAGGGAACTTATAAAACTGGTCATCGAAGTTATACGCTGCCTGGTTGTTCTTATTGCTGTGGATCAGGCATTCAATAAGGCGCACTCTGCCTTTGCTATAAGATATCGGCTCAACAGCGTCCCAGTTTACGCGGACTACAGGTATCAGATATTTAACAGCAGAAGCGTAATACGCGCTTGTGTTCTTAATTGCTGATTCACTGCCTTTGAAATGTAATCCGTAACTTGACGTCAGTATCATATGTTCCTCTAAGGATATTATAACATATTCAGTGGTACAACATTCACAGAGGTGAAACGATATGCAATATTGTAATGGATATTATACAAATCGGCATGCGGTGTACAGATTGCAATATCACTTAGTGGTTTGTACAAAATACAGGCATCCTGTATTAGTAGACGGCATTAAGGACAGGCTCATCCAAATCAGCTATGCCATTATTGAGAATAGCTGGAAGTCTAAGATACTGGAGATTAACACGGATACGGATCATGTTCATATCCTGTTTGAAACGTCACCACAAACGCAGCTTTCCAAGCTGATTCATAACGACAAGACAGTTACGTCCAGACTGCTTAGAAAAGAATTCTATGACACCTTAAGGCCTTACTACTGGAAGCCATATTTCTGGTCTGACACATATTTCATCAGCACCGTATCAGATACAACAGAGCAGATGATCCGTAAGTATATTCAGGAACAAGGCCAAAAGAAAAATGACGCTGCTAACCCCGCCTGAGCCTACACCGCTTTGTGCAAACATTGAGGGTTTGGCTATAGACAGGGTATGCGCAGCGCATCAATCAAACTTACACATTCAGGATTTTCATCAGTTCATGCATTGGTTCTGATCTGTGATTTCACTGTATTCGATCTGCTTCTGTTCCATATTCACACTTTCCTTTGTCCTTTTCATTCTGACAGAAACCAGTTCTGTTTGAAAGCGATGCATTATCCGCATTTTCACTCACAAATTACCAGTATTTTCCGCTACAATGATGATGTATGGCACTCTTTACATTTAAGAAGAAAAATCCTGTCTATGTGCTGATGCACAAAGACAAACCCGTCCTGCATGGCAGCTTTGATTTTGGCCGTCATGCCTTCGGGGAGGATGTAGAAATCATTGATCCTGTCCTTTTACCGGTTGGTGTGACCCACGAAGATGGCACCATCTCTCTGCACAAGCTGAATCACTGGTACCGCTGGCGGGGAATCCCCGGTTATCGGGTCGGACTGCTGCAGCTGGAAGAGCGGCTGGAGATCAGAGATCCTCTGGAATTATTGGAAAGGGAATATGCACTGTCTGTCTCGGACACCTTCTGGCGCAAAGCTGCGGATGATCCCATCACATGGAAAGAAGTCAACTTCTTCCACCGTTCCTTTGACCAGCAGGGCTTTGGTCTTGCCATGTTCTCCAATGTCGGTGCTCATGCCGGCCATGATGCCCGTCATACGCCTAATAACACTACCTGTGGCTATCATCGCAAAGCATGGTTCAGGCGCAATGGCCGTCTGTTCCTGTTAAAGGGCGGAACACCCTTCTATCAGCAGGAACCTGTCAATGAATGGCTTGCATGCCGTATTGCCCATCAGCTGGGCATTCAGCCAGTTCCTTACAACAATGAAATCTACGAAAACAATCTTGTATCTGTATGTCCTGCCATGACCAGTGAAGATGTGGATCTGGTCACGGCCGGTGATGTCCTGAACAGCGTTCATTCAGATGCCCGTCATTTCCAGTATGATGACTATATCCGCGCACTGGAAAGTCATGGCATCATGGATGGCAAAGAACGCCTGTCCGACATGCTGGTCATGGATTATCTGATGATGAACACAGACCGTCATAACCAGAATTTAGGCATTCTCGTGGATGCCAATACCGGCAGATGGCTGCAATGTGCACCTGTCTTTGATACTGGTACAGGACTTGGCTGTCTGGTGGATGACAATGAAATCTTTGAACAGTATCACAGTGAATCATGCAAACTGTTCAATGCCAGAAACTTCTCCCATGAGATTTTGCTGGATTACATTGATCTGAAACGGTATGACTTCAATGCTCTGGACGGACTGCCAAGAGCATATGGCAACCAGCTTGTCAAATACCAGTCCACAACCAACATTTCCAATAAGAGAATCAACGAATCATACCGCCTGTTCTGTAAACGCATCCTGATGATCAGGAAAGCTGCTGCAAGCGTACAGTGATGAATGTCTGCCCCAATAGCAGGCATTTTCTTTCTTATAATACGTGCCAATAGCCCGTCTTATTAGATCCAACTCGTTCCAGCAGTCCATGTTCTTTAAGAGTAAGCGTCAAAGTAACACCGTCTTTCAATAAATAGCAGGATATCCGATACTGTATGCAGTAAAGGAGATCCTGTTTTATGAATGAAGAAGAATGGAAATTGCTCTGGGATCAGTTTGAATTATCGGATGAGTCTGTCAAAGAGTTCTGCAGTCGTATCGGGATGAAGCCACGGGCTTTTTACTACTTTAAGAATAAATACCAGGATGATAGCACCTGTCAGTTATGCCCTGTTGTTATCAGTCATTCTACTGAGACAGCAGTAAGGTTCAATGGCATTCCGGTTTCTTATGATAATGGCATTTCTGATCTGGAACTGCAGAGAATCATTCGTCTCTGCAGAGATCTATGATGCCCTTTGAAAAGATCGGTAAGCTGTATCTTGTGACTGGTGTTACTGATCTGAGAAAAGGGATTGATGGCTATGCCGCATTGATTCAGTCACAGCTGCACCAGAGCCCAATGGACCATTCGATGTATCTTTTCTGTAATCGTGACAAAACAAAGCTGAAGTGTCTTTACTTTGACAGCACAGGCTTCTGGCTGTTATATAAACGTCTGGAGAAAGGCCATTTCAAGTGGAAAAAGGATGATGCCAACCACTCTGTCATGATCAGTGAGCAGCAGCTCGGATGGCTTTTGGATGGGCTGAAGATTGAACAGAAAAGTGCTTTTCAGCCTGTCAAAAAAGATTATATATGAGGCTTTAATGCTGTTACACAAATGCATGCAAGAATGTATAATATAATCAATGATAGACGAGAAAGAATTCAAAAAAAATCTCGACAATATGAGCCATGATGCCCTGGTATCATTTGCTTATTCCCTGGCTGTTAAGAACTCTGCACTTGAAGAAAACTATCAGGCTTTGAGACGCAGAGTTTTTGGTATTAAGCACAATGAACACAATCCGCATGTTTCACCAGATCAGCTGTCATTGTTTAACGAAGCAGAAGCGATTGATGATACTGCTTCTGTTGATCAGAAGAAAGAGCCATCTGGGGATGATATTATCGTTAAGCCGAGTAAAAAGCACAGGCATGGCAAGAATGCAAAGCTGAAGAATGTCCGCATCATTGATGAACCGGATATTGAACTTGAGGACAGAAACTGTCCAAAATGCAGTAAACCAATGGGAGAACTGGCTCCTACTGTTTTTGAATGGCTTGAGCATATCCCGGAGGAGTATGTTCTGCACCGTGTAAGAATCCATAACTATACATGTCATTCATGCAATAACCAGAATATGAATTGCGTGACATATCATGGCAATACAGACTGTCTGCCTGTAAAGCCGATTCAGAGTTCATTGGCCTCAGCTTCTGTAATCAGCCATATTGCGTATGAGAAATATCTGGTCGCCGTTCCCATCTATCGTTTGTCTAAAGATCTCAGGACCAGAGGAATTGAAATCAGCCGCCAGGTAATGTGCAGCTGGCTGATGAAGTGTGCAGAGCTATATCTGGATCCCATCGTCAGACGAATGACTGAGGATCTGAGAAAGTGTAAAGTTCTCAATATGGATGAAACATCGCTTGAGGTTCTGGAAGATATCCGTAACGGATCCAGAGAAAAGAGCTATACGTGGCTTGCCATGAGCGGAAAACACGAGACAAAGCAGATGGCTTTGTACTTTTATAATGTCTCAAGAGCATACAGCTTTATCTATGAGATCCTGGGCCATGATTTTCATGGTGTCATTCAGTCAGATGGCTATCAGGCATATGACAAATATGAGGCTGCCAGCGCTCATGCCGGGTGCAGCGCACACTGCCGCAGAAAATTTGAAGAAGCAGCGAAGGCCTATACTGATCTCTATGCAAAGTATAGCAGCCTGAAAGATAAAGAAGAGATCAAACAACTTCTTGATAACAATCCGTCCTTCGGCATCATCATTCGCTTTCTGGATGAATACTCAAAACTCTATGGCATAGAGAAACAGTTGAATGAAGCCAAGGCATCTCCAGAGACTATTCTCAGGATCAGGCAGGAAAAAGAGAAGCCAATATGGGAAGAGCTCAGGAATCAGCTGGATTACATGGATGAGAAACTCATGACCAGCGGAAAGCTTGGAAAAGCGATTACATACGCAAAGAATCAGTGGGACAAGCTGATGTATTATCTGAGCGACTGGCAGGTTGGACTGGATAATAATCTGGCTGAGCGTGAAGGAATAAAACCTTTTGTCATGGCGAGAAAAAATTTCCTGTTCGCTGATACAAAGCACGGAGCGAAATACTCCTGCATGTACTTCTCGATCTTAATATCAGCCAGAATGAATTCCCTGAACCCAGAGAAATATCTTGCCTGGCTGATTGATCAGATGGCAAGAGCTTCAGTCAATGGAGGCATTCAGGAAGAAGATATCCAGAGATGCCTGCCATACGCAGCTGATCTGCCACAAGATCTTCAAATTTCAAAGAACTGCTCTGAATCCTAATACACATACAAGATACTCAGAACAGTCCTTATTTTCTATACGTGGCTATATTGACGCTTACCTTTAAGAAAAGCAATGCCCCTGTCAATTGTTGTCTTGCCAACCCCGATTGCCTTCATTAACTGCTGTTTTGTCATACCAGGTTCCCGTTCTAATTCATCCAGAATCTTCTGCTGATTTTGTGATAAATGAACGTTATCATGACCATTTCTATCGCGTTCATTCTTAGGAGTCTTTTGCTTATTTTCGCTCTTTTCACCCATCACATTGATCCAATGAAACGGGATTTTCACAACAATAGAATTTTCTCTGAATTCAAAAGCCTCTCTGCCATACAGTTTTGTAATTACAGGAACACCTCTTCCTGTCTTCTCACTGATATGCAGCTGCAGAAAGATTTCAGACAGCTTTCTGTTCACCGGTACAGATTCTCCTGCAAAGAAACCTTCCATTGTCTGTGCACCATCAATGGTGCCGCGGGACAAAATTTCAATCCGATCTGAAAACACACTGATCATCGGCTCATTGCCAGATACCCAGAGATTATGAACAAACGCATTGATGACAGCCTCACGAAAAGCTGCATTTTCAAATAATGGAACGTCTTTTCTTTCCACCACACGGTTGGTTTCATCTGCCTGAATGATGTTCAACACATCTCCATAGCGCAGCACTTCATCCAAGGTGTACAAAAGGCACTGATAGCCAAACTCTCTGACAGAATACAGCTTGTCTGCTTTACTCGATCCCGAGAAGATGGATACCCGCAGCGGCATATGAGAATTATCCGAAAGCAATTGAGCCAGCAGATTATACCTGCCATCCTCCGTATAGAAAGACAAATTCTTCTTAAATGTTTTCGGATTCAGTTTGATCCCCTTTGCCCCGTAATAGATCAGCAGCTTCTCAAATGTAAGGTCCTGATACTGTGACGGGGTGTTTTCAATTGTCGGCTTGCCATGGCGAAGAATCTCAAACAAGTAAGATTCCTTCTCAGGATATCTGCGCAGATTTTCCTTGCTGGAACCGATTCGGATATAACGTTCACGTCCAAAAGACACAGGCACAGTCCTGGCAGCAGGAATGACAAGCAATACTACTTTCTTCCCATCTATCTCACTCTCTTCAAAGCGAAAATTCACATCCGGAGACAATTGCCTTGCCAGGAAATGCTTTACTGGTTCCTTCTTCACATCACAGTTGGGATTAAACTTTGTACCGGTAACCTCATGCGTCTGATCATTAATTCCCCATACGAAATAGCCATAGGATCTTCCCTCTACAGCAGCACTATTTGCAATTTCAGAGATGTATTCGCCAAGTTCAACAGGATCAAACCAGTTTTCTGTGCATTTGCACCATTTCAGCTCTTGCTCACAGAGCTGGATCTCTCTAATCACTTTATTAACATCCATCATCTATCACCTGCAAGAAGTATGACATATATGGACTGTAATAAGGCAGCAAAAAGACAGTCAGGCCATAGTTCAATCTGATCATCACATTCGAATTGAATCAATTCACGAATCGTTACAAATCGTTTTGCAACAATAAAAGAATCGTTGCAAGCAATACTGCAACGATTCAGATTGTGTAAATAATTGCTACTTGTGGAAATCCATTGTTATGAATCTGCAGCGTTAATAACCTCAACTCATAAAACAGTCAGATATGATACCTTGTTGTTCTTGCATGTCCTGTTTTAACAATCAGGTTTCTTTCAATCAATGAATTCAGGAGCCGGATTACTTTAGCTTTTGTCATGCCCGTCCGTTCCGCAATATCTGTACTGGAGAGTATATTTCTTCCTTTTAATGCATCATAAACCTTTCTTTCATCATCAGTCATTTCTAGTCCTTCCGATAGAACCGGAAGAATAACTCTTACTGCAGTTTCAGTAGTGTCAAATACCGGTCTCTGGCTCTTTCCCTCATAGGACATAAGAATTCTCTGAATACCTGTACCAAATGCCTCAATGTAATTCATTCGGTAAAACACGGATGCTAATGTAGGATTTCGTAGTATCGAAATCCCACCTTTCAGATAATTATCCTTGTCAAGCCCCTCTGGCAGACCACCAACTGAGATAATTTCAATACGGTCATCATACATTGCAATATGAATATCAGCATTTACATCCCAGCTCCGATGGACTAATGCATTTGCGACTGCCTCCCTGAACGCTTTTTCTGGAATCAATTCTCTTTCCTTGCGCTGAATTCCTTCGATAACCTGTTCGACATAATATCTTCTATATACACCCACTGCATCATCATACTGTTTCAGTACCGATACCCCTTTGGAGGTTACCCGCTCCTTCATCACATTCAAATTGCTTCCAAATTTCACCATATCGATTCCAGGAAAATTATTACGATCAGCTAATAATGCAGCCGCAATGTTATATCCATTCTTCTCATCGTATAAATCAAGGGTTTTCATGATATCAATTGTCAAGGACTGAATATGGATAGTTTCTTTTAACTTTTCCTCAAGAATCGTAAATTTTAATTTCTGATCCTCAGATTTCAAATCTTCATAATTGCGATTAGATCCAGCAAGAGCAAGCCTTCTGAGTCCAAGTGCATCAACTTCAATGGTCGCAGTATCATTGCGCTGATATGCCTTGCCTTTATAGAAATATGGCTTTTCTACGCCTTCTTCAACAAATAATGAAATAGTATGATCCTGAGGATGTTCTGCAAAATAATAATCCGGGCGCGGATGAATTGAATCATTAATCATATTTTCAATATCGAGCTTAGCCTGATCAAGATTGGATAACCCGACTACAGTTCCATCATCGCTAACGCCAAACAGAATCTCCCCACCGGAATAATTAGCAAATGCACTGACCGTTTTCAAAAATGAACCTGTAATCTTTTCCTTTATTTCCAAAGTCTTCGTTTCATTCATCGTATCGTTTCCTTCTGAGCAAATATTATTATCGTTGCAATCGTTTTGCAACGATTAATGAATCGTTACATATTTATTTGCAACAATAAAAGATTCGTTGCATATTTCCTCTATCAAGTCAGCTTCATCATGGATGATTTACATCGAAAAAACATTGAGATATCAGTGATAAGCAAAATTATTCGTTATCAACAATATAACGCTAATCATGAGATTGACCACTACGCATTATCGAAACGCAAGAGTTTGAATATTTGCATTATTAATACCCCAATATGTGAATCATTACAAATCGTTTTGCAACAATAAAAGAATCGTTGCATACAATACTGCAGCGATTCAGTTATCATTACACAATCGTTTGAAACGATTGCATCAAAAAAGCCAGGACCTTCATCCTGACCTTGTGCCTTAGAACTTGAATGTATCCTTCAGCCCTACCCATTTCTGATCTTTATCAGACAGATTCAGCGGTGTGCCATCTTCCAGGGTATATCCTTCTGCGCTTGGTGTGCCGTTGTAAGTACCCTTGAGCTGCGGCCATTCAACACCGATCTCAGGATCATTCCAGGCCATGCCGCCTTCATCATTGGGATGCCAGTAGTCATTGACCTTGTAGCAGAACTCTGCTTCATCGGAAAGTACCAGGAAGCCATGGGCAAATCCTTCCGGAATCAGGAACTGCTTCTTGTTGTCTTCGGAAAGTGTGACACCATACCACTTGCCATAGGTGGCACTGTTCTGTCTCAGATCAACAGCGACATCAAATACCGTGCCTCTGACCGCTCTGACCAGCTTGCACTGCGGATAGTGCTTCTGGAAATGCAGGCCTCTGAGCACACCCTTGGTGCTCTTGGACTGGTTATCCTGAACAAAGTTAATGTGGAAGCCAGCTTCCTCCATATCCTTCTCATTGTATGTTTCCATGAAATAGCCGCGGGCATCCCCATGTACGGTTGGTGTAATCACACACAGACCTTCAATGCCGCCAACATTCTTCTCTACTTTGATCTGTCCCATCTTACAAACTCTCCACATCTAATTCATCAATATAGCGCTTGACTGCATCACGCCAGTCCGGCAGCGGTGTAAAGCCATTTTCAACAAGCTTGCTCTTGTCAAGACGGCTGTTGAACGGTCTGGCCGCCTTGCTTAAACCATATTCCTCTGTGGTCACCGGAATTACCTTTGTCTTAAAGCCGGCATCCTTGTAAATCTCCTTGGCAAAATCAGCCCAGGAAATATAGCCGCCTTCATTGGTCGCATGATAATAGCCATACTTGTCAGTCTCAATCATATCGACCAGCAGTCTGGCCAGATCAAACGTATAGGTCGGCGTCCCGATCTGATCATTGACAACTCTTACCTCATCATGTGTCTTGCCAACTTTCAGCATCGTCTTGATGAAGTTCTTGCCGTTTTTGCCAAAGACCCAGGCAATGCGGACAATGAAGTACTTCTGCAGTGTATTGGCAACGGCCAGCTCCCCTTCCAGCTTTGTCTTGCCATACACATTCAGCGGCTGATAGTCCTTGCAGTCAGGCTGCCATGGTGCGGTGCCCTTGCCATTGAACACATAGTCCGTGGAAATATAGACCATCTTGGCATCCAGCTCCTTTGCCACATTGGCAATGTTCTGGGTACCGCCGGCATTGACAGCTCTGACCTTGGCGACTTTGTCATCATCCTCAGCCATATCCACTGCTGTCCATGCTGCACAATGGACAATGACATCGGGATGAATGTTCATCAGCGTATCATGCACTGCCTTTGCGTCGGTAATATCCATTGCCACATACGGCATGGCAGTAACAGCAGAACCATCCTGCACACCAGCATAGGCCGGGGCAATATCAGAACCAATGCCCTCATAGCCGCGCTTTGCCAGCTCATTCATCACATCATGGCCAAGCTGGCCGGAAACACCTGTTACAAATACTCTCATCCAATTACCTTCTTCTTGCCATACATCTCTTCATAGTAATTCTGATAGTCACCGGCAATGATATCCTTCCACCAGTCCTGGTTGTCCAGATACCACTTGATCGTCTTCTTGATGCCATCCGCAAACTTTGTCTCCGGCAGCCATCCCAGATCCCTGTGAATCTTGGCCGGGTCAATGGCATAACGCTGGTCATGGCCCTTGCGATCCGTGACGTGCTGAATGAGAGATTCCGGCTTGCCAAGCTCCTTCAGGATGATCTTGACGATGTCAATGTTGCGCATCTCATTGTGACCGCCGATGTTGTAAACCTCACCAACATTTGCTTTCCTGATAATCAGATCAATGGCACGGCAGTGATCCTCCACATACAGCCAGTCACGGATGTTCATACCCTCACCATATACCGGCAGCGGCTCATCGGCAAGAGCTCTGGCAATCATCAGCGGAATCAGCTTCTCCGGGAACTGGTAAGGACCATAGTTATTGGAGCAGCGGGAAATCGTTGTCGGCAGGCCATAGGTTCTGTGATAGGCATTGACCAGCAGGTCAGCACTAGCCTTGGAAGAAGAATACGGAGAAGAAGTATGCAGCGGTGTCTCTTCCGTAAAGAACAGATCCGGACGGTTGATCGGCAGATCGCCATATACTTCATCGGTAGAAACCTGATGATAACGCTTGATGCCATACTTGCGGCAGGCATCCATCAGCACACTGGTGCCAATGATATTGGTCTCCAGGAAGATCTCAGGATTTTCAATCGAACGGTCCACATGACTCTCAGCTGCGAAGTTAACAACCACATCCGGCTTTTCATCCGCAAACAGCTTGTATACACCCTCACGGTCACAGATATCCAGCTTCACAAACTTGAAGTTCGGAGCATCCATGATATCCTTCAGTGTCTTCAGATTGCCGGCATAGGTCAGCTTGTCCAGGCAGATGATCTCATCCTCCGGGTGTGCTTTTCTTTCATAGAAGATAAAGTTGGAGCCAATGAATCCCGCTCCGCCAGTCACGATCATTTTCATAGTTTACTTTCCCTCTCTTTTTGCAATCGGTCCCTGCACAGAACCACTCACCAGACTTCTCAGATACGCCCCATACGGACTCTTGCCATACAGATCTGCCATCTTCAGAAGCTGTTCCTCATCAATCCACTTGTTATAGTAGGCAATCTCCTCCGGCACCGAAATACGAATGCCCTGAATATGCTCAATGGAACGCACATAATTGGCTGCCTCTGCCATCGATTCCACCGTGCCGGTATCCACCCAGGAGAAACCTCTGCCAAGAATCTGCAGATCCAGATCATCATGTGCCAGATAAACCTTGTTCAGATCCGTAATTTCATACTCGCCGCGGGGAGAAGGCTTCAACTGTTTGGCATATTCCACACAACGGTTGTCATAGAAATACAGGCCGACAACCGCATAGTTGCTCCTGGGGTGGGCCGGCTTTTCTTCCAGAGACAAAACATGTCCCTTCTCATCAAAGTCGGCAATGCCAAAGCGCTCCGGATCCGATACATACTTGCCAAAGATTGTTGCCTTGCCAAGATGCTCGGCATCTCCCACAGCCTTTCTCAGCATGCGGCCGAAGTGGTTGCCATAGAAGATATTATCTCCCAGCACCAGGGCCGCACAGTCATCACCGATGAAATCTTCACCCAGCACAAATGCCTGGGCAAGACCATTCGGTGTTTCCTGCACCTTGTAGGAAAAATGCATGCCAAACTGAGAGCCATCTTGCAGCAATGCCTCAAAATTACCGATATCATGCGGCGTAGAAATAATCAGAACATCCCGGATCCCCGCCAGCATCAATGTACTCAGCGGATAAAAGATCATCGGTTTGTCATACACCGGCAGCAGCTGCTTCGATGTCACCCGGGTCAATGGATACAGCCGGGTCCCCGAACCACCGGCCAGAATAATACCCTTCATACATGTACCTCCTGTAGACAGCAGAAGTATAAAAGGTGACGCAAGGTCACCTTCAAGCATTATTTTTACTTTTTTACGGCAAGAAACACACCGGCATCCTTTGTAATCGTAAAACCGCCCGCTGTCATCTTCACCACATAGTCATGAAATTCCTTGTAGCGGTCCAGCAGCAGCTGATTCTGATTGCCATGACATGACAGAATATAGGCAATCAAAGGCTCCGCCTCATGCAGGACAATCGAATCCTGATATTTTCTTCTTTCGATATCCCCAAAATAAGGAGACAGCAGCTGGGCACCATGATCCAAGCCAAACTTCTCATACAGCTTGTCTTTGGACAGCACAATCTGCGGCGAGAATGACTGCACAAGCTCTGTGATCTCTTTCATATGCCTGGAACTATACGTACTGGCCTCCAGATGTCCATTCACCTTGAGTACCCTGGCACATTCCTGCAGCACCTGTGAAAGATCATCGCAATAAAACAGCATGTGATTGGCAATGACAAGATCAAATGTATTGTCATCAAACGGCATATGCGCTGCATCAAACACCATGCAGGAGAATCGTGCATCATTTCGGAAGCGGTTCTGCACATCATGAATCATACCGGCTGAAATATCCGACAGTACAATCTGTACATGCGGCGGCAGAACAGACAGATTCTGCTGCCACAGGGCACCATTGCCGCAGCCAATCTCCAGGATCTTCATGCCATCCTGAATGGATGCCTGCTGATACAGCCACACAAACCAGCCCAAAGGATTGGTAGAATAGAGGGAATGGAGACGAATACGGGCGGTGATATTGGCCGCATTCTGATACTGTGTTTTCAGGCTGCGCTCCATGGCATCACTGTCAATCAGGGCCAGCATGTGATCATAGTCCACTTCCTGTCCCTTCTTTAATGCGGACATGGTTGAAGACAATGCTTCCGCAACTGCCTGCATCTGTCCGATTCTTTCCTGTACCAGTTTCTGCTGCACACGCATTGTCTCCAGCAGGAAATGCTGATCAGCACCGGCCATCGTCATCTCCCGGATATCATCCAGAGAAAAGCCAAGATACTTGTACAGAAGAATCTGCTGCATGCGGCCAAGATCTGCATCATTGTATAACCGTGCTCCAGCATCAGAATGAGCAGAAGGAGACAGCAGGCCAATACGGTCATAATAGCGTACCGTACGCAATGACACATGGGCACGCGCTGCAAATTCCCCCGATGAATAAAAGCCCTTCTTAGTCATCATCCACCAGCTCAAAGCGATACTTCTGCTTTACATCCGGATATTTGGCATGATCCACCTCAGACAGAAACATACTCTTTGGACGCACAAACAAGCCATAGTCCCCATATAATGCCCGATAGATCACAACCACCTCGCGACTCTCAGTATCAATGGCTTCATCCAGCACATAGTAGTACTTTCCCTTGAAGTGTCTGTATACTCTGTTTTTTACAAGTTCCCGCATATCAGTATCATAGCATGCATATCAGTAAAAGAAATGTACTACAAGCTGAGTATACATGTATAGACAGAAGATGCGCAGCCAGAACACAGTGGACTTACTGCTGTTATTAGCCAATCTTGTATTTTGTTCCTCTGCCTTTTCCTTCAATTGTGATGTATTGCTTTTCAGCCATTGCTTTTAACAGCCCGGCTGTCTTTGACCTGCCAAACGGAACCGCAGCCGCAATTTCACTGATTGATTTTGGCATTGTTTTGCTTAGAATCTGATAGACAATCTTTTCATCTGCAGACAGCTTTTCCTTGCTGATGACCGGCAGAATGACATGAATTGAGTTTTCATAAACCTCAAAAGCCGGTTTCTGGATGCTGTTTTCATATGCTTCCCGGATTCTCAGAATTCCTGTTCCCAATATTTCTACAAGGTTCAGTCTGTAGAATACATTCCCCAATTTTGGATTTCTCAGTATTGAAACACTCCCCCTCAGATATTCCTCTTTGGAAAGACCGGGTGGCAGCCCTCCCGGTGATGATACTTCAATCCGGTCATCAAACATCATTATCCGGATATTGACATTGATATCCCAGGTTCTGTGAATCAGTGCATTGGCAACTGCTTCTCTGAATGCCTCTTCAGGTACTTTTTCGATTTTGATTCGATCCATCCCGTGAATTTCTTCATATTGATAATAATCACGAAATATTTCCATTGCTTTTCCGAGCTCATCAATAACCGATTGATGCTCAATAACCGCGCGTTTCAGAATCACATTGATGCTTTCCCCAAATCTGGCAATATCAATGCCAGGAAAACCATTCTCATCCGCCAGAATCTCAGCGGCATGGTTATATCCTTCCCCGTCACTGTATAAATTCAGCGTTTTCAATACATCCCGATTTAACGATGTAATACCGATTTTCTCCTTTGCCAGTCTCTCAAGAGTATTGAACGTCAGATCCTGTTTTTCGGCCGGGAGGTCCTCAAAATTGATGTGTTCACCCCTCAGGACCAGTCTGCTCAGTTCCAGACTGTCAGCCTCAATCGTGGCCGTGTCATTTCTTCTATACGCTTTGGATTTATATGTATACGGAGTATTTCTTCCTGACCTGACCACAAGTGTCACTGTTTTGTCTGACTCCTGAACGGACAACTCGTAGGGAGGCTGTGGATGAATCGAATCATTAATCTTGTTTTCGATATCCAGACAGGCTTGTACCGGATCATCCAAACCAACGACATCACCATGATCATCCACTCCGAAAACAATCTTTCCACCATCGTAATTGGCAAAAGCACTTACGGTCTTCAAGAATGTATTCGTAATATCTGATTTAAACTCCAGTTGTCTTGTCTCTTTCATGATGGTCGTCTCCAATCTATTGTACTTTCAGGGTAAAGGAATCCGCGTATATTTTCAACCATATTTTTTTGCAACCGAATTTGTGATTGTTTTCCAACTGTATTTTTGAATTTTCACCTGAAAATCACGTAATAATTCAGGCACAGATGGATTTCAAACCAATGTTTCAATTGTTTTTGCGTGCAAATACAAACGAAATCGGTCATAAATCCGGTTGTATTTTTTTGCAGCCGGATTTATGACCGCTCAGCAGTTGTATTCTTTGCCAATAGTTTGTTATCTTTCAGGATCCGGCGGATCACATGTATGCAGGCAGACATCTGATGACATAGCAAGATTAAAAAAAGAACCTTGCGGTTCTTTCTTGTTAAAGCAGGATTTCATCTGCTTTGTTCAAAGCACTGGCAATGACAGCATCCATGTCATAGTACTTGTATTCGCCAAGACGGCCGCCAAAGACAATGTTGTTTTCCTGATCGGCAAGTTCACGATACTTCTGATACAGCTCGGAATTTCTTGCATCATTGACCGGATAGTAAGGCTCATCGCCCGGCTTCCACTCAGAGGAATACTCTCTGGAAATGACGGTGCATGGAATATCCTTACCTTCATCATCCATGCCAAACTCAAACCACTTATGTTCGATGATTCTGGTCCATGGTGTCTCTCTGTCTGTGTAGTTGACAGCCGCATTGCCCTGGAAATTCGGCGTATCCAGCAGTTCTGTCTCAAAGCGGACAGAGCGGTACTGCAGTGTACCCAGGCTGTAGTTGAAGTAGGCATCAATCGGTCCTGTATAGATCACCGTATCTGCCAGTGCATCAAACTGTTCCTTGTTCTTCAGATAGTCCTCATGCAGACGGACCTCAATGCCATCCAGCATATTGGCAACCATTTTTGTATAGCCGCCCATCGGAATTCCCTGATACAGGGCATTGAAATAGTTGTTATCAAAGGTAAAGCGCACCGGCAGACGCTTGATAATGAATGCCGGCAGATCCTTGCAGTCGCGTCCCCACTGCTTCTCTGTATAACCCTTGATCAGCTTCTGATAGATATCGGTGCCAACCAGAGAAATAGCCTGCTCTTCCAGATTCTTCGGCTCCTTGATGCCGGCAGCTTTCTTCTGTTCCTCTATTTTTTCATATGCTTCCTGCGGCGTCACAACACCCCACATCTTATTAAATGTGTACATGTTAAAAGGCAGGGAATACAGCTCCCCATGATAATTGGCCACCGGGCTGTTGGTAAACCGGTTAAAGGTGGCAAACTGCTGTACATAATTCCATACTGTCTGATTGTTGGTATGGAAGATATGCGCGCCATACTGATGGACGTGGATGCCTTTGACATCTTTGGTATACACATTGCCTGCAATCTGATCCCTGCGGTCAATGACCAGGACCTTTTTGCCTGCTTTCTTTGCCTCATGTGCGAATACGGCACCATACAGACCAGCGCCAACAACAAGATAATCGTACTGTTTCATCTTATCTCCTTTTTCTTAATACTGTGTATATTCAGCCCAGGTGCCATCACTCGGCATCCACTGGTTCTCACCGATCTGGTACCATGTATAGCCATCTGCCTGAGCTGTGGCAATCACATCATACTCCTGACCAGCTGCAGTCGAACCAACCTCATTGCCAGACAGAGAAGCACTGTCTCTGATCCTGACGGCATCTGCAGTCACCTTCAGATGACCGACATAGCCCTCATGTACATTGGCTGTTGCTGCTGCAGTTGGTGTAGGCGTCGGTGTTGGCGTCACGGTCGGTGCGGCAGTGGCTTCCACTGTCTCCTTCGGTGCAGCTGTTACGGCCGCAGTCTTATTGGTCAACCTGCCTTTGAGATCTGACACAATACTGCCGCCAGTGAAATGATCCACCAGATAGATACCGCCAGCCAGCAGTGCCAGAGTCAGGATAATGAATAACAGAATGGCCGGCAGCACAGAATGATGTTTCTTATTGTTCCTGTGATGTGTTTCCGGTTCCTGTCTGCTCTTCGGGGCTGTCTTTCTTTCTGTTTCTTCCTCATGTTCATTGGGATCAAACAGCGTATCCTCCAGAGACCTTCTCTGTTCACGGCTGGGATCATACTGCTTTGTCTCAATTGCCTCTTCCTGTTCCAGCTTCTTCATCTCTGCTGTTTCCTGAATCGGCAGATCTTTGACATCCAGATCCGTAAAGGCACCCGGCTCGGCATGACGGGGCTTTGATCTATGAGAGGTCTGTTGATACTGACCATAGTAGTCATCATAGGAATTGTTCTGTGGATAAGAGCGGGATGCATGCTGCGAAGGCCGCTCATATGTTTCATCTCTTTCCACACGCTGATGCCTCTGACCAGTCTGCTTTTTCTGTGCTGATTTATCTTCATCCAGAGAAGGCAGCACAAAGTCATCCTCATCATCCAGCAGCCAGCCGCAGTGCGGACACTGCTTCATATCCGCCGGCACTTCAAAGCCACAGTTTTTACAAATGCGCTTTCCATTTGATGTCATGATTCCCCGCCTCCTTATATATCTATATCCCGGGATGATTGTATCATCCTATTACAGATTCCTGTAGACAAACAGCATGCGGTCCTTGCCATTCATATCCTTCAGAATCTCATGCTTCCAGCCAGGAAGTGCCTTCTCCACAAGCTGTGACATCCGCTCACGCTGGTCCCAGCCCATCTCAAAGGCCATAAAGGCTTTATCTTTCAGCACCTTCTGGCAATCCGCAAAGATTTCCCGATAGAATTTCAGGCCATCCTCACCGCCAAACAATGCCACATGCGGCTCAAAGTCCACCACCGACTTTTCCATCTTCTCTTCCTGGGGAATGTATGGCGGATTGCATACAAGCACATCCACCCGGATGTTCTTCTCAATCAGCGGCTGCAACATATCGCCTGCCATAAACTGCACATCGGCTTCATTCATCTGTGCATTCTTTCTGGCCGTCACCAGTGCTTCCTGGGAAATATCGGTTGCCATCATATGCACATGCGGTTCTTCTTTGCATAACGTGATGGCAATGGCACCGGAGCCTGTGCCAACATCCACACAGTGAATGGTTTCATTCTTCGAGAAATACTGATCCATTCTGGCAAGAATGTTGGCACACAATTCCTCGGTCTCCGGCCGGGGAATCAGCACGTCCTCATTGACAATAAACTTGTACCCATAGAACCAGGAATACCCCAGCACATGGGCCATTGGTTCCTGTTTCAGAATTCTGGCCATGCCTGCTTCAAAGCTATTGCGAAGATCTTCCGGCATCTCTTCCCTGAAATTAGCATATAGGTTATAGCGCTCCTGCTGTGAAAGCTCCACCAGATAGGCCATTACCGTTTCACGCGGCACATCATTCTGGTCACACAGCTTCTCATATTTTCTGACTTCCTGTTCAAATGTCACAGTTTTGCCTCCTGCAGCAGTCTCTTCTCTTCCTCAGCTTTTAAGCCGGCAATCATGCCATCCAGTTTCCCCTCCATGATCCGATCAAGCTGGGTAATGGTCAGGCCAATGCGGTGATCCGTCACCCGGTTCTGCGGATAGTTGTAGGTACGGATCTTTTCAGAGCGGTCCCCCGTACCAATCTTAGCTTTGCGCAAAGCCCCGGCCTTGGCTTCTTCCTTTTCCCGTTCATATTCATACACACGGGAGCGGATAATGGCCATGGCCGTCTCCCGGTTTTCAATCTGGGATCTGCCTTCCTGGCAGTTTACCGTGATGCCGGTGGGCTTATGCACAATGCGCACAGCCGAATCGGTCTTATTGATATGCTGGCCGCCGGCACCGGAAGAACGGTGCGTCTCAATCTCAAGATCATTGGGATCAATCTCAAAGTCACTCTTTTCCACTTCCGGATAGCAGTAGACCGTAGCCGTACTTGTCTGGATACGGCCTTGTGATTCGGTCTTAGGCACACGCTGCACGCGGTGCACCCCACTCTCCCATTTCAGCCTGCCATACACACCGCCGTCTTTCGCCTTGATCGAAAAGACAATCTGAGAGAAGCCGCCTGCCTCTCCTTCGGATGCCTCCATGACCTGTACCTTCCAGCCCTGGCTTTCCGCATAGCGGCTGTACATCCGGAACAAGTCGCCGGCAAAAATATTGCCCTCATCACCGCCGGCACCGCCGCGGATCTCCATGATGGCATTGCAGTCATCGGAAGGATCATGCGGAATGAGCAGCTTCTGGATATGAGCCAGCAGCTCCTCTTTCTGCTTTTCACATTCTTCTTTCTCACTGGCAGCCATTTCCTTCAGCTCCGGATCCTCTTCCTTTGCCATCTCGTCTGCCTGCTGCAGCCGCTCATCCAGATCACACAGCTGATGATATGCCTGTACCGGTGCTTCCAGCCTTGCCTGTTCCTTGCTCAGCTTTGTCAGCTTCGCAGGATCCGACACAATGTCATCCTGCATCATTTCCCGGGCAATCTCATCATATCTGCCAGCCATCTCTGCCAGTTTTTCCTTTACGGCATCCATTCACAAATCTCCTAACTCTTCAAATCTTCCAGCTCCGTGCGGTGGGCATGCATCCGATGCAGCCGGCGCAGAGCCTTGGCCTCAATCTGTCGGATTCTTTCCCTGGTCACATCACACGCCTTGCCAACCTCTTCCAGGGTCTTGGGCCGGCCGTCATCCAGACCAAAGCGCATCCGCAGGATCATCTCTTCCCTTGGCGGCAGTGACTTGAGCATATCAGCCACCATGTCCTTCATCGCCTGATCGTTCATGTAATCTTCCGGATTAACAGCAGACTTATCCTCGATGAAATCACTCAGCGTGCTGTCTTCCTCTTCACCAGCCGGTGTCTCCAGAGAGACCGGCTGCTGGGCAATGCCCTGAATCTCACGCACCCGTTCCGGCGTCATGCCATTGCCAAGTTTACGGGCAATTTCTTCCACAGTAGGTTCCCGGTTCAATTCCTGCATCAGGCTGCGCTGGGCACGATTGACCCGCATGATCTGCTCCGTCATATGGACCGGAATACGGATATCGCGGGACTGGTCAGCAATAGCCCTGACCATGGACTGACGGATCCACCATGTTGCATATGTAGAAAAACGGAATCCCTTGGTATAGTCAAACTTCTCCACAGCCCGGATCAGGCCGAGGTTGCCTTCCTGGATCAGATCCTGGAAGGACAGGCCGCGGTTGGTATACTGCTTGGCCATGGATACAACAAGGCGCAGATTGCTCGAGATCAGAAGATCCTTGGCATCCTTGTATGCCTGAGAATCCACCGGATTTTCCTGCATGGCTTTGGCAGCGTCCTTCTCCTGCTGTGCTGTCAGCAGCGGGATCTGACCGATCTGGCGCAGATACTGCCGCTCGGCATCGCCAACACCATGAGAGCGGTTTTCCTCAATGTACGGAGCAGCCACATCATGATCTTCATCAGCTTCCTCGTCTTCCTCAGAAGATTCATCCTCCTCATCTTCATCCTCATCAGAAGAAGAATCATCCCCGTCATCATCCGAGAACAGATCTTCCTCATCATTCAGGAAAATATCATTTTGCTGGCACCAGTTGAAAAGATCCTCTTCCTCATCCTCACTGAGATGATTCTTCTCGGCCATCTCCATAATGTCCTTTTCGCTGATTTCCTCATTCTTTGCGGCTTTTTCGGCAAACAACTTCTTGATTTCATCCAATGATAAAAGCGTCTTTTTTGTTTCCTCTTTCACCATGACAATATCTCCTGTTCCTTTCTATTTTACAATGAAAACAGGATCTTTGCCTCCCCACAAAAAAGTGCAAACAAAAACAGCTGACATCCATCAGCTGTCTGTTGTGTCCATCTTACTTCAGGCCGTACTTCTTGTTGAACTTCTCTACCTGGCCAGCAGCCTGAGCAAATCTCTGACGGCCAGTATAGAAAGGATGGCAATTGCTGCAGGAGTCAACTCTGATCTCCGGCAATGTGGAGCCTGTCTCAAACTCAGCACCACAGGATGTGCAGATTACCTTAGCCTTGTAATACTTCGGATGAATTCCTTCTTTCATGTTCATTCTCCCTTCTGCCTTACGCCTCTACGCGTGCGTAAAGAAAGTTGCGACAGTATATTACCATCCACAGACTGACAAATCAAGTCAGTCTTCTTCGTCATCCGCAACCTTTTCACGCCATACCTTAGCACCCAGGGCATTGAGCTTGTCATCAATGTGATCATAGCCGCGGTCGATATGATAGATGTTGGAAATCGTGGTTGTGCCCTCTGCCAGCAGACCTGCCACAACCATGGCAGCCCCGCAGCGCAGATCAGTTGCGGCCACCTTGGTGCCATACAGCGGTGTCGGTCCATGAATCACAGCCTCGCCCTGATGCACATCAATGTTGGCACCCATCCGGCACAGCTGCTCACAATGCTTGAAGCGCTCCACATAGATCGTCTCTTCCACATGGGAATCACCCTCTGCCTGGGTCATCAGGGATGTCAGCGGCTGCTGCAGATCCGTGGCAAAACCCGGATACGGACGGGTTGTAATATCCGTTCCCTTAAGATGATCACTGTGGCGCACCGTAATCGAATCCACCGTGACATCCATGTCCACGCCCATCTCTTCCAGTTTCAGCAGAAGGGCTTCCAGATGATGGGGAATGACATTGTTGATCTTCATCTTTTCCGCCATGGCAGCCGCAATAATGATATACGTGCCTGCCTCAATGCGGTCCGGGATGATCTCATGGAAACAGCCGGACAAAGACGTCACACCGTCAATGGTAATGACATTGGTACCGGCACCGCGGATATGTGCACCCATCTTGTTTAACAAGGTTGCCACATCAATGATCTCCGGTTCTCTGGCTGCATTTTCAATCGTCGTTCTACCCTTGGCATAGACAGCTGCCATCATGATATTGATGGTGGCACCAACGGAAGAAATATCCAGGAAAATCTTGTCTCCGACAAGCTCATCCGCATCGATTTCAAAGCATCCCTTTTCATATTTGACCGTTGCGCCAAGTGCTTCAAAGCCCTTGAGATGCAGGTCAATCGGACGGGGGCCGAGATAGCAGCCGCCCGGCATCTTCATTCTGACATGGTGATACTTGCCAAGCAATGCACCCATAAAATAATAGGAAGCACGCAGCTTGGTGACCGCATCATCCAGCAGATCCACATTCTGCATGTGGGTAGGATCTATAATCAGATGGTCCGCATGGGGCTGATCCACCTGTACATTCAGTATCTTCAGTATTTCCGCAAGATTGCGTACATCCGCAATTTCCGGAACACCAACGATGGTTACCGGCCCATTGGCCAGCACCGCCGCCGGAATCAGGGCAACCGTCGCATTCTTACTGCCGGAGATCGTTACTTCTCCATTGAGCCGGTGTCCCCCTTCAATCTTGATTACTTCTGGCATATGATTTTCCTTTCCGCCTCAAATGCAGCAGACATATTGTACTGCAAAGGCGTTACTGTGCAACTTTTCCAGCGTTCTTGAGCATTGTCTCCTGCTGTTTCAGCCCCTGCATATTGGCTTCATAGTCTCTGGCAAACACAAAGCCATACAGGATATCGGCCAGCAGGCCCATGCCTTCCCAACTGCCAAGTGCCCGCACACCTGTACCTTCGGCATGGAAGGCAGAGTGCAGCACAATTGTGGCATTCTTCTGCAGGCCGGTATGGGCATAACCAGTCAGCAGAATGATCGGAATATTCTTCTGCCGCAGAATTTCCGATACCGACTGCAGGGAAGATGAATTTCCATTGTAGCAGAGCATAATCGCCACATTATCATCCTGCCAGGAAGCTGCCTCAATCAAATCGGTGTTGGGCAGAATCGGCAGCCGTACATCACAATTGATGCTGCGCAGACGGGCAGCCAGTTCCAACTGTACCGGATAGTCTGTGGAATTGCCATAGATCACAACTTTATGATTCCGGGCAATCAGATCTGCTGCCTCCTCCATCTTGGAAAGATCCAGATCATTGAATGTATCCGTCAAGGCACGGTACTTCAAAGACAGGATATGACGGGCAATGCCATCTGCAGAATCATTCTGCTGAATGACAGCATTTGTGACCTCATCCCCGGCAATGAAAGAATTCATTTCCCGGGCAAGCTGTACGCAAAGCTCCTTATGGCCGCGGAAGCCAAGCTTCTTGCAGAAACGGATAACAGTACTCTTGGAGACATACAGCTTTTTGGCAAGATCATCCAGCGGCATTTCAATGACTTCCCGTGTATGATCCAGGATATAATCCGATATCTGATTCTCAGCCGGTGTAAATCTCTCCCGGTTTTTAACTTTATCTCTTACAAGCATATAACCTATTTTAAACGGAATATGAAGACTTTGAAAATGAAAATTGTCTCTGCCTTCCTGCACGCGCCATCCAAAAAAAGCATCCGTATGGATGCTCAGCCCTTCAGCCCAATGAAATATGTAATCCAGCGGACAATGATAATAATTGCAATCATTGTCCAGGTTACCATGGCAGGCATTGTCAGATGATGCTTGTCACGCTTTGCCCAGACATACCAGATACCTACCGGCGGCAGAAATGCACACAACAGATACGCATACCAGTTTTCCTTGCTTAACAGATCCGTAATCCGTTTCTGTCCCTCCGCATCCGTGGTCTGTGCCAATTCACTGCGGATTCTGTCATTTTCCTCTTTCAGCTCTTCTTTGCTGAGCCGCTTGCGGCGATTTGCCTTTGCCATACGATACTACCTCCAGGAACACTTGTCTTCTATTTTATAGGCAAAACGCAGCGCTTTCAACATAATTAAAATGTCTGGCTTGGGAAGAAGCCAGACCGGATGAAATGCGGCACATTGGGGGAAAGCCGCATTTTCCATGAGCCTTTCTCAGAGCCAACCGAATTTCTATTTGGGGTGAGGACAGTACAAACAACTAGGTCAATACTGTATTCGGGGGAAGCTGGCTCCTCAGCAAAAGACTCTTCGTTATTATACGTCGGTTTCTGACAAACCATAGATGCAGAGGGAAAATCACCAACCAAATTCAAGAAATGACGCACTTTTTTCACAAATTTCAGATTCATTTAAGCGGTTTCACAAATAAATAATTCGGTAGAAGCCACTCCCCTTTATGGGGCGGTTTTACTATTAGCCTTGTTTTTCAATATAGTGTTCGATTGTCTCTTGTGATACTTGCCCGATAGGTGCGGCAAAATATCTCACCCCTGCAGAAATCTTCAATGTAAAAGTGATAGAGACTTTCCTTTCGCTTGAAAATTGTCCAGCTCTGAATTAGACTACAAATTAGAAATATATTATTTCTATTTTGTATTAAAGGAGGCGGGCTTATGACACAAGGTGAACAGGTGTATGAATTTCTGAAAAGTAATTTCAAGGAGAATGAGCCGATCCTTCTGGCTGAGATCATGATCCCAGGAATGAATGATGTAACAATTCGTCAGCAATTAAAGAAGCTCACCACCAAAGGACTGATTAAACGCTTTGATACTGGGATTTACTACATTCCCAGGAAATCAATATTTAAATCAGGATCTACACTTTCTGTTGATGACGTAATCAGGATCAAATATCTGAATGATCAAAATGGATGCTGTGGATATCTTGGCGGGCTCCTATTTGCAAACAAAATTGGAATCACTACACAGGTTCCTATGACCTATGAGGTATTTACAAACAAGGCAACCACAAAATACAGAAACACAACAATTGGTAATGTCCGGGTTATACTGAAAAAGCCCTATACAATCATTACAAAAGAAAATGTTTTAGAACTGCAGTTTCTTGATTTAATAAAAGAAGTGGATGAGGTTTCTGAGATCGATGGGCCCAGGCTCCAGAATCAGTTAATATCTTACATGAAAGCAAAAGGAATGAACTTTAATAGTCTTAAGCCATACCTTAAATATTATCCAGATAAGATTTACAAAAACATGTATGAAGCGGGGTTACTGAATGGAATATCTGCATAACAATCGAGCTGAATTTCTAACAGCGATTAACTTGACAACAGAGAAGTATGGTATTTTACCTGCTGTTGCTGAGAAAGACTATTATGTAACTCTGATCCTCCGGGGCCTTGCCGAGCGGCTTCCTTTTATCGTCTTTAAGGGTGGAACTTCCCTATCGAAATGCCATAAGGTGATCAAACGTTTTTCCGAAGACATTGATGTAGCAATTGATGAAAAACTGACACAAAGTCAGCAAAAGAAAGTGAAAGAAGCTATTAAGGCAACTGCAGAGGAACTCGCACTTAGCATTCCTAACCTTGATGAAACAAGAAGCCGAAGAAGCTACAACCAGTATGTTATTGCTTATCACTCTGTTCTGGGCGAAGAAGACAATGCCGCACCGCCAAAAGTTCTCCTGGAAACAACAACATTTGAAGTTTCTTTTCCAACAGTAATTCTTCCAGTACATAGCTATATCGGTGACATGATGGAAGAAGAAGCCCCAGAGGCGATTGAAGGATTCCTGCTTGAGCCATTTACAATGAAGGTACAGGATCTTGACCGTACACTGATTGATAAGACTTTTGCTATTTGCGATTACTACATGAGTGGAGCCACAGAGCGGCACTCAAGACATCTTTATGACATTTACAAATTGCTTCCTCTTGTTCCGCAAACAGAAGAATTTAAGAAACTGATTGAGGAAGTTAGAAACGAACGGGCAAAAGATATTAAAATCTGCCATTCCGCTCAGCCGGGTGTGGATATTACAGAAATCTTGAATGAAATTATTGAAAAGAGGATATACAAGACCGACTACGATAATCTGACTTCAAGAATACTCGAAGAACCTGTGCCCTACGAGACTGCAGTAAAGGGTATAAAAGCTATAGCAGATTCAAAAATATTTTCATAGGGACGCTGCATACAACAAGTTAACAGATGTTCTATTTTGCATATCTTTCTTTCTGACGCATTTCATAATGCAATACCGGCATGTCCTTCTGTCTTTACATAGTAAAGCTGCATCAGACCTGATGAGTACCCGTCCCCACCAGGATCCTGTTTGCAGCAATTGAATCAGAATAGCTCAATACTTATTATCATTCACTCTGTCTGATTGCTTTCATCATCTGAAAGCACCACAGCTCCTTCAGGTTCCAGACAATTCTTTGGCACAAGGATTACCTTGTAATCCAGTCCTTCCGCAAGCTGAACAAGCGCATCAACACCAAGGCAGTGCTTTTTATCTCTTGTTTTCGCCATTTCTTTCCAGTAGTGTTTTTTCAACATCTGCCCGTAATTCTTCCATGCGTAAAACGTGCTGTATGTGATTTTATACTGCCTGAATACATGCAGAAGTTCATGGATGGCAGCTGGACACTGGGAACAGCGAAGCTTGTGGAGCTGAACAACATCTGGTATCTGCATATTTCAGCAACAAAGAGCACAGATGAATTCGAAAGGAGTGATGTGAAGCATGTTGTAGGCATCGACAGAGGTCTCAGATTTCTGGCAACTGTTTATGATGAACAGCAGAAAACACAGTTTTTCAGTGGAAAAGATATCTTACGCAAGCGTGACCGATTCGACGCGGTGCGTGCGCAGCTTCAGGCAAAAGGAACACGGTCAGCCAGACGGAGACTGGCAAGTATTTCCGGGCGAGAGAACCGTTGGATGAGTGACGTCAATCACTGCATCAGTAAGGCACTCGTTCGTAAGTATGGCGCAGGAACGTTATTCGTATTGGAAGATCTGACCGGAGTATCTTTTGAAGAAGACAATATGCACGGGGCAAAGCAAACACACGACTTGCGAAACTGGTCATTTTATGACTTCAAAACAAAGCTGACGTATAAGTCTGGCGAAACTGGCTCTTTTGTGCTGAAGGTAAACCCGCAGTACACTTCTCAGCGCTGCCCAAGATGTGGTGCGGTTATAAAAGAAAACCGTGATCAGAATCTGCACTTATACAAATGCGGCCAGTGCAGGTATTCCAGCAACGATGAACGTGTCGGTGCAATGAATATCTATATGCTCGGTACGCTGTGGGTCAGTGGAAATGAAAAACCGCAGTTCGATAAGATTGAACTGATCGAGCATGCGGAAACCGTGTCAGTGAGTTAGGCTAAGGCTTCGGTATACCGGAGTGCTATCAAACGAGTGTTGTCAATCATCCGGCGATGTAACGCCACAGGAGGTGTAATCCTCGCTTGCAGAAACCAGGAGGCTCAAAAGAGCACATTTGTCCTGGTGGAGGCAGTTACAAGCCTCGTCCCTTTAGGGGCGGGGCAATTGACAAGACGATGCAAAATAGTCTGTACAGGAAATTGTAAGCACGTTCAAATTCTTCTTTCATTGATATCAAAGCAAAATGAAAAATTAATTCTTTTTTGCAAAAAATGTACAAATCATCTGTTTGCGTCGTATACTTTCTGCAGGCAATTATGAGCATGAACAGAAAAGAACTCATCCATCGTACAATGCAGTACATTCTGGATCTGATGGATGTGAATGTAACAAATACATGTGCCTGTCTGGCTGAGGATGTCTATTGGATCGGCATGCATGAAGGAGAGATTTTTCATGGACGGAAGGAAGTGTATCAGAAGCTGGCAGAAGCCGTCCATCCAATGCATGGACAGATTTCAGGCATCACCAGTACCGCAACTGAACTTGCCCCTTCTGCGTTAAGCATCATGACCGAATTCCGAATGATGTTCAGCCAGCCGTCCAATTTCTCCTCGGCAGTCATTATTCGTATTCATGTCATCTGGGCAATGCGCAATGGTATTGCCAGGATTGTCTTTCATCAATCCAGCATTGCTGAGCCAATCAACACATCCTCAAAGATGTTTTCCTTCCAGATGGATGAAACAACCCTTGACCGTTTTCCGCTCAAAGATGACCGTGTGCTGATCCGCGGCCTGAATGACTACTATTTCTACTATCCGGTTTCATCCATATCCTGGATGGAAAGTGTAGACAGATCAACACACACCATGATCCACCTGCCTAACCGCAATATCATTTCCATTGACCGTCTGCGCAGCTTTGATGCCAACTATGGCAGCAGCTTTCTGCGGGTATCCCGATCCATCATGGTCAATCCCTTCTATATCCGCCAACTGACAAGATATCAGCTGCTGATGGACAATGGAGATATCATCCCGGTACCAGAAAAGAAATACATGATTATCAAGAAGGAACTTGCGGACTGGAGCAACAGTTCCATTAAGCGCTGAGCCCAAACCATATACACGCCAAAGGAATCACACGCAGCATCTGTGTGATTCCTTTTCCATCAGGCAAAAAAACAGCTCTGCATTACACAGAACTGTTTTTCAATTATTATGTTCAGCTTACGCTGCAGCAGCCTCTTCCTTCGGTGCCTTGTTTGCTGCAATAACAAACGGTGTGTACAGAAGGATAGAAGAAGCGAAGGCGATCAACTGAGACAGAGCACCCATCAGCTTACCACCAGAAGCCAGGAAGCCCAGCAGTACAGGCGGAGTGGTCCACGGTGCATCGACTACCATCATCGGGCAGAAGCCAATCTTTGTCAGCACATAACCAATGATGACAGAGAGCAACGGTGCGCAGAAGAACGGAACTGCGAACAGCGGGTTCATAACCATAGGAATACCGAAGATGATCGGCTCGTTGATATCGAAGATGCCGCACGGAATAGCCAACTTTGCAATTGCCTTATAATCGTCTCTCTTGGAGAACAGCAGGATCGCAATGATCAGGCCGCCGGTAATACCGGAACCAGTCATAGAGAAGAATGTAGAACCGAAGGCATTGCAGATGATGTTGTAACCAGCAGTTGCAGGCTCAGCAGCTGTCTTGAACGGAATACCTGTCTCGGTATAGATTGCCAGGTTCTCAGCACTTGCCTGTGTCATGAATGCTGTTGTAACAGCAGACATAACGTTAGGTCCATGAATTCCGAAGAACCACAGCAGCTGCATCAGGAAGACAACCAGCAGATAGCCAGGCAGACCAGTCATGATCGCCTTCAGAGGTGCCATGATTGTTGCAATAACCTTGAAGATGTTTGTTCCGATCACATTATTGAAGATGAAGCCAATGATGGCAACAACCAGGATGCAGATGGCAACCGGGAACAGTACAGCGAAGGATGCGCTGACATTCGGCGGTACGGAATCAGGCAGCTTGATTGTAACCTTGCCAGAGTTAACCAGCTTGACATACAGCAGCGTAACCAGAATACCAACCAGCAGACCTACGAACAATGCGTTTGCATCAGTGAAGGACTGCAGGACGCCGGAACCAGCTGCGATGGATACCTGTGTATCCTCAGCAGCCCCCTTGGCAAGCTCCAGTGCACCATTGCTTGCTGTAACGACATCAGAAGCCTTGGCAGTAGCAGTGATGGATGTGCTCATCAGAGTAACCAGGGAAGAAAGCGCCAGAACCGGCACAGTCTTGTCACCATGACGTCCCAAGTTTTCTGCAAAGTGCATTGCCACAAGAATGCAGACATTGACAGCCATGAAATTCATGCAGCCATAGTTTGCTGTTGTAACAATCGGTGTGAGATTCTCCAACCATGCAAGGCCAGGGATGTTAGCCAGCGACAGGTAAACTGTCGTGGATCCTGCCGGATCGTGATGGAATACTACCCACTGGAACAGTGTGCAGAAGGCACCAACGATGACGATCGGCATGTTGTCGATAAAGGCGTCCTTAATGGCGGACAGAACCTTGTTCGACTGCATCTTGCCTGCTACGGTGAGGAGTCCGTTCATAAACTTCTCATTCATAATTATCGAAGTCCCCTTTCAACGCTTTTTATTCTAGGCCTATTGAAAACGCTTGCAACCTCACAGCCCCATTTTGATACATTCTTGCCAGCAAATTCATTTATGTGTAAATTATGTGACACTTAGTTATCTTCATTTTGTGACATTTTTTGTAACAAATTTGTATTTTTGAGTCAAAACCTGCAAAAATGGCAATTTTGATGCGAAATTTCATATTTTTTCCCTTCTGTACGCCTCATTTTTCACCATTCCGATCACCCACATTTACGTATCAATACTCACTTTTCATGCACTGCATCGCTGTTACAGACATGCGCTATTCTAAGCACGTATTCCTTCTCTGACTCACTGATTTCCCACAACAAAAGCAGGCTTCCGCCTGCTCATGTTCATACTTTCAGCTGTAATTACTCAGCCTTGCCGTCAGAACCGTAAGCCTTGATCAGCTCTTCAGCCTTAGCAACGATTGCATCCTGGCCCGGTTTCAGCAGCTTACGAGGATCGTAGCCCTTGCCTTCCAGATCCTTGCCAGCTTCGATGTACTTTCTTGTAGCATCAGCGAAGACCAGCTGCAGCTCAGTATTGATGTTAACCTTGGAAACGCCCAGGGTAACAGCCTTATGAACCTGCTCATAAGGAATACCAGAACCACCATGCAGAACCAGCGGCTTGCCATCAACAGCCTTGTTGATCTCATCGAGTCTGTCGAAGTTCAGGCCAGCCCAGTTAGCCGGATACTTGCCATGGATGTTGCCGATACCAGCAGCGAGGAAGTCAACGCCCAGATCAGCAACTCTCTTGCACTCAGCCGGATCAGCCAGCTCGCCCTGAGAAGTTACACCATCCTCAGTGCCGCCGATACCACCGACTTCGCACTCAACGGAAATACCCTTGGAATGTGCCAGAGCAATGATTTCCTTACTCTTGGCAATGTTCTCTTCGATGTCATAATGAGAACCATCGAACATAACGGATGTGAAGCCAACCTCGATGCACTTCTTGGCACCCTCATATGTGCCATGATCCAGATGCAGAGCAACCGGAACCGTGATACCCATGGAATCATGCAGATCGCGGACCATGTCAGCGACAACCTTGAAGCCGCCCATGTACTTGCCGGCACCCTCAGAGCACTGGATGATTACCGGAGACTTCATTGCCTCAGCAGCAGTCAGAATGCACTTTGTCCACTCCAGATTGTTCGTATTGAACGCCGGAATCGCATAATGACCTGCATGAGCCTTGTTGATCATTTCTGTTGCAGAAACCATTACCATAATCAATTTTCCTCCTAGTTTTTGCATTACCATTTTATCGTTTTCTCACGCAAATGGAAAGCTTTTGCAAAAGAAAGGGAAAGCACACCCCATATGCTTCCCCAATTCCTCTCAATACTTATTATTTTCACTATCCTGATCACTGATATCGAGGCTGTTGTCCTGATCGTCTGTATCCACCTCGTCATCGTCATCATCCAGCTCAATATCCGATGTATCCGTATGAATCTCATCAAACTTTCTGCGGTTGCGCAGATCCCACTTGTTATTCTCCAGTGATGCAAAGCGATTATCCAGCATCAGCTCACTATAGAACTGGCTCTTCTTCCTTCTCTGCTTATCCTCCGGAATATCCATGGACTTGCATACCGCCTGCCATAGCTTCAGAAACTCAATCTCTTTCTTCCGCTTCTCCATGTAGCCATACGCCACATCCGTCATTGTTTCTCTTGCACTCATACCTCAGCCTCCCCGATGCTGCACTTTCTGCAGCTCCAGCTTTAAAACAGCGCGTGAATTGTAAAGCATCCTGTTGCCCATGTCAACGCAATTCTAAGCAGGGTACACAATTTCCCAGATCAGTCTAAGATGACTCGCGGCATCTGTGCCATCCATCACCTTGTATTCCACCATCCACCGGCCTGCTTCCTGCCTGTAATCACACAGCTGCACATCCAGTTTCATCATGCCATATGGCGAAGAAATCTCACTTGTGCCATTGCCCAGATGGGAAATCCTGGTAAGGGAAGAAAAATCTCCCCGCCGCTGCAGAACAATCTCATCTTCCAGAAAAGAAATATCATGACGGTACTGGTTTCCTTCAAAATAGGACAGCCTGTTTTCTTTCAGCAATGCGTCTGTATCCGCAATGATACGTGTTTCTTTTGCCAGCAGATCCTGCTGAATCAGCTTTACATGCACTTTCATGGGTGTCATTTTAAGCCGCTAGAGCACTTTGTCAATTCACATGAACATACAAAAAGACGGCTCTGTATGATGCCGCCTTCCCCTCATGAAAATATTTCAATCTACTTCTTTGGGATAGAAGACCTTCTTCTCATCACGCCCCGGACCATGCGTTAACGAATAGACAATGTTGCTCGCATTGGCCAGCTCACGCACACTGCCATCCGGCATCAGCACAAAGATGGAGCCAGCACTTTCACTATACGGCACATACGGCCGCTGTCTGACTTCATCCTTCTGGAAATAATAATCAGGATCCAGATGCAAATGTGTCAGATTGGCACGGACTCTGCGGTTATGCACAGAACTGGAGTCCCCATATCCAAACAGATGCCGGTTCAATATCCGGGACGCAAGATCAGACACAATCGGGTCCGGATGATGTTCCAGGCATAAGAAACCATAGCTGCAGGTCGACTCATCCAGCCGGAAATATTCATCCAGAGACAGTTTCTGATCTGCCACCAATGATTTCAGTTCCGGAATGATGCTTGGATCAGAAGGATCCTTGAGATCACGCAGCCTTGCAAACAGCGCCGAAAGCATGCTTTCATATGCCCTTGCGACCGGATGATAATACACCTGCCAGTACATGTGATACCTGGCCATGATGTAATTCTCCACGGCATAGACACCGCTCTCCTTGACAAGCATCTGCTGATCTTTGACCCGCAGTGTACGCAGGATGCGTTCCAGGTCAAACGTACCATAGCGGGTGCCTGTAAAGTAGGCATCCCGCAGCAGATAGTCCATCCTGTCCGCATCCAGCTGAGAAGAAATCAATTGTGACAGCAGCGGATTGGCACTCTTATGACGGATGACATTTGCCACATCATGGCTTAATCCCTTCGCACAGCCTTCCAGAATGCCGCGGATCTCAGGATCATGCTCAATCACCCGGCAGGTAATCACTTCATGCGATGTGCGCGAAATTGACTCAAAGGCATGAGAGAACGGGCCATGGCCGATATCATGCAATAGACCTGCACACATCACGGTCAGCTTCTCCCGCTCATTCAATGCAGCACACAGATCCGGCACTTCCGTGACCATTCTGCGCACAATCTCATAGACGCCAAGACTATGGGAGAAGCGAGAATGCTCTGCACAGTGATACACCATGTAGGCACCGCCCAGCTGATGAATTCTCCTGAGTCTTTGCATCCACATGCTGTTAATCAGATCCCAGACCACCTGATCTTCCACATGAATATACCCATGCACAGGATCCCGCAGCACCTTCATCTCATTCGTTCTGGCAAACATTCACCTGTTTTCCTCCAGCAGCACAACCGCCTGGGCCAGCACACCCTCTTCTCTGCCCACAAAACCAAGCTTCTCACCACGGGTTGCCTTCACCGATACATTGTCAATATCCGTATGCAGGCAGGACGCAATGTTCTCACGCATCTTCATGATATGCGGGGCCATCTTAGGCCGCTCAATCATGACAAGCGCATCCACATTGCCAATGTGATATCCCTTTTCCTGCATCATGCGTGCCACTTCCTTCAGAATGATCAAAGAAGATACGCCCTCCCATTTGGGATCCGTATCCGGAAACCACTTGCCAAGATCTCCTAAAGCAAGAGCACCAAGAATGGCTTCCGCCACTGCATGCACAAGTGCATCGGCGTCACTATGCCCCACCAGACCTTTCTCATGCGGAATCTCCACACCGCCCAATATCAGCTTTCTTCCCGCAGCCAGCTGATGAATATCACTGCTTTGTCCAATTCTCATTGTCTTTCTCCCGTTTTCTTTCGATATAATTATACTGCTATGAATCTTCCAGAATATGTCACAATGCTATTGAAAAAGCTCAATGATGCCGGATTTGAGGCCTATGTCGTCGGCGGCGCTGTCCGTGACAGTCTCAGAGGAGAAATTCCCCATGACTATGACATCACAACAAATGCCCTTCCTGATCAGATGAAACAGGTCTTTCATGACTTTCATCTGATTGAAACCGGCATTCAGCACGGTACCGTTACCGTCATGGTTAACCACAAGCCTGTGGAAATCACGACATACCGCAAAGATTCTCCCTACCAGGACCACAGGCATCCCGATCATGTCGAGTTCACCAGTGCGCTCAAAGAAGACTGTCAGAGAAGAGACTTTACGATCAATGCCATGTGTTACCACCCAGATCAGGGATTTGTTGATTTCTTCGGCGGAAAAGAAGATCTGAAAAAAGGAATCATCCGGTGTATTGGCGATCCGGAAAAGCGCTTTGAAGAAGATGCCCTGCGCATCTTGCGGGCACTGCGCTTTGCGGCACGCTTTTCCTTTGCCATTGATCCAGATACGGCGAGAGTACTGCTGGAAAAGAAAGATACACTGTCCTATGTCTCCATGGAACGCATCAATGAAGAATTCACAGGGATCCTGAAAAGCAAAGGATACGCCGACATTCTGGAGGATTACAGAGAAGTCATTGAAGTCTTCCTGCCGGAAATCAAAACCATCCGTGATGACAATTGGAAACAGCTGCATCAGCGCCTCGATGAAGAAACAACCAAGCGTGCAGATATCCGCATGAGCCTGATCCTGTATGCCCTGCAGGACAGAATGCAGGCCAGAAAAGTTCTGAAACGGATGAAGTATTCCAACCATTTCATCGCCACATGCACAGATCTGCTCAATACTGCCGACGATCCAGCCACCAGCGATATTCAATTCAGGCAGGTATTAGGAAGAATGCAGACGGATACAGATACCTGGTTTGCCTTCCAGAAAGCACTGCACCCGGAAATGTCACTGGCAGAAAAGAAGCAGCAGTACGCTCGTCTTACCAATGATGCATACTGCTGGAAACTGTCGCAATTACATATCACTGGCAAAGATCTGATCAAAATCGGCATCAAAGGGATTGCCATCGGTGATACATTGCGTATTCTGCTGGAAAAAGTCATGCATGAAGAAATCCCCAATGAAAAGGAAATTCTGCTGCAGGAAGCACAGAAGTACCACAGCCACCAGAAATAGTCGTGATTTTCAATCATGAACGCAGCAGGCTTCAATCCTTGAAACCACCCTGCCAATCAGCGATCATATTGCATGTAAAAAGGACCACCGGTGACGGTTGTCCCTTCGTTCGCTAAAATAACCGCAAACTTTTCAGGGGTTGGCGGTTATTTTTTTGAATCTTTATTTGATCCAAGTGATACAGCCTGTATCACTAACATGGCTGTCTGTAAGACAATCACGATCATCTCATAAGGACTCATAGGCTCCGCCTTCTAATGCCTGGCATCGTGATAGAAGGGACATCATGCTTCTAATTTCGTGTGTGCATTGGAGGGAACCAACCGCCACCGTACTGGTGATCCATCTGCAGGGATTTTCTTTGTACATCAGATGATCAGGAAAGCATTGCTTACCTACATAAAAAGCAGACAGCCAAAGCCGTCCGCTCTTGATCATAACTTAGCCAATCGGCTGGAAAACGCCATTGTCATCTTTCTTAAACAACGGCAGTTTCTCCAGGAAAAGGATGTCCTTTCTGTTAGCCGCATCGCCTTCTGCCAAGACTGCTGCTCTGCATACAGGCTGTGCCCCTGCCTTGATGGCAAGATCCTCAATAGCCTGCAGAGATTCCCCAGTGGAAATGACATCATCAATCAGGCAGATTCTCTTTCCTTTCAGAAGCTGTGCATCATTGCCATCCAGATACAGCATCTGCGGCTTTGCCGTGGTAATGGACTTCACTTCATGTGATACCACATTCTGCATGTAGCTCTTCACACTCTTTCTGGCCACCACAAACTGTTTTAAACCCAGCAGCCGGCTGACCTCATAGGCCAGGGCAATTCCCTTGGCTTCTGCTGTTAACAGCTGTTCAATCGGACCGTTTTCCTGAATCTTTTCAACAAGCTGCTTTGCGGCAGCCTGAATCAGTTCGGTATCACTGATGATCACAAAACTGGCAATGGCGGTATCATCACTGATCCCAATGACTGGCAGCTGTCTTGTGACACCTGCCACATGCAATGTATAGGTCTGCATGATCCACCTCAAAGACCAAGGAATCTGGCTGCTACACCTGCCAGCATGCCAAAGAACGGATTGGTAACTGCTGTGACTGTCATCGTCAGTGCACCAACAGCCGGTGCTGTTGCAAGAGCAGCCGGCGCATCCAGGGCAACGGTCTTGAAGACACCCAGTACAAACAGGAAGCCGGCGATGGAAGAAGACGGTACATACTTGCCGATCTTTGGCAGTAAGCCGGAAAGAAGGATGATGCCGATGGCGGCCATCATGGCAACGCCTGCCCACACAGCATGCGGAGCAGCTGCCGTGGCAGAGATGATGGATTCAACCGGTGCCCCGCCGAAGAAGGAGGAGCACATATCAGCCAGTGAAGAGATGAAAGTCAACTGGTCAACGTTATAGTGAGCAGTACTTGCCATGCTGGCAGTGATGGAGCCAAAGGAAATATTGGAACCAATGTTCAGGCAGGCAATGCCAAGGGCCCCGAAGATCACATTCTTATTGATGGCAAACTTCTGATGCTTGAAGTTATCATCCACGACAGTGATGGTCTTCTGCTTTCCTTTTTCAAAGATGGCAGATGCGATGCAGGAAGCCACAACTGAGATCAGGATCGTGTAGACAAGGACGTTGGAGCTGTTGCGGGCAATGACATACGTGATGATGGCTGCTGCCAGTGAAACACCGCCGGCAATCTTGTCTTCTTTGATCATGTCAATGGCTGTCTTGGAGAGCATGATGCCGACACCAGCCATCATGCCATTGGCAATGTCGCTGCCGATAAAGTCCACAATCTTTGTCAAAGAGCCGGTCAGGCCAACAATGGCCATGATGACGCCGCCGATAAAGATAATCGTGCATGCCTCAGACCGGTTCTTGCCAGCCTTGCCGGCATACGTGATCGTCTCTGCCTGGAAGGAAATCGGCGCAACATTCTGGGTGACAGTGTTGCCAATGGCACCAACAAAGAATGCCAGTGCGGTTGGAATGCTGGCAAAGCCAAGGCTCAGTGCAAGCAGGCCCTGCGGCAGACCATTCAGCACCACGCCAATGACAGCCAGTATATCTGTGATAATACTGCTCATAGTGTGATATATCCCCTTTCATCTATCTTCATTCATCCAGAGATGAACTGAAGCCCACAAAGCAAAAAACATTCCGAAACACACTGGAAAGCATTTCGAAATGATACCTTGTTCTAACATCATTTTCAGATATGTACAAGCCATTTCTAAAAAAATGAAAATCTTGAAAAATCTTTTCACAGATCCGCCTGGCATCAGAAAAAACAGGCATGTCATCTGGCATGCCTGCGCACTGTTTATCAATTGTGTCTTATCCAATCTGTCCGATCAGCGCGGCAATCGTATCCGCATCCAGCTTGTTATCATCTCTGGTCAGAATCTGATAGTAATAGCCATGCGCTGACCAGGTTGCACTCTGGACAAGATCATCCTGTCCCTTCTCTGTGACTTCAATGCCATCAACATCCACGATATTGGACTGGCGGTATGCATTGGTATCTGCTGTTTCCAGATCATTGCGCTCACACTTGTGCAGAATGTACTCAACCGTACCATCATCATCGGTATAGCGCACATCATAGATGTAATCCTTGACGATCCAGTATTCCTTGTTGGAAACACCATTGATACTGTCAGGAACAGCAAAGGTAAAGTTGGCACTCTTATCAGCCTGGGAAGCACTCTTCAGCTGCACATAGATATAGCTTCTTCTGCCGCCAATGCCCCAGTCTTCGGGATCCATGATCAGACTGCCATTCTGTCTGAGCACCATTGCCAGCACACCAACACATGCGATGATCACCACAATAGCCGCCCAAAAAGGTACACCCTTTTTCTTCTTATGGGCTGCATCTTCCACCGCTTTTTCTTCCTTTGGTGCCTCTTCCTGCACCGGTTCTTCAAGAGATTCCGCAGCCTTTCCTTCTGAAGAAGCTTCTGGATTCTCAGCTTCCTGTGCCTCTGCCTTAGATTCTGCAGGCGTTACGGCAGATTCTTCCACTTTCACCTCAGTTTCTGTCTCATCAGCCATGGCGGAATCATCTTCCTTCTTTATCTCTTCATTGTTTGTTTCATCATTCATGTCAATACACTCCAGTAATGTAGCTGTGTCTTATTGTACATGACTTTTCACTTCTGTGCATCCAGTACCTTCTGTCCGGCCATTCTTGGCGAGCCATCATCCATCCAGACAGTCCCGCACCAGACAAAGCCGCTTTTCTCCATCAGATGACGCATGCTTGCATTCTTTTCATGGGTATCCATGCGCAGGTTTGCAATGTTTCTGTCCCGGGCAAGCTTTTCAGCATACTGGATCAGCACACTGCCATATCCTTTTCCTCTGCCTGCCACAGCAGTTCTATGAATCACGCCATACGGCTGATCATTCAGCCACTTGCCCTGAATCTGATGATAATGCGGATCATCCCCGAACAATATGGCAGTTGTGGCCACAATCCGTCCTTCATCCACCAGTACATAGCTGCCATGTGCCGCCATATCCTTTTCAATATCCTCTCTGGCAGGATAGCTTCCCTGCCACTGCGGATTGCCGGCTTCCTGCATCCACTTCTTTGCCTGGGCATAGATCTGCATCACTTCGTCAAGATCTTCTGTTCTTGTTTCTCTGAAGTCCATCACATAAAAAGAGCGGTTCCCCGCTCATTCCTTTCTTACAGCTTCTTGAACTGCTCAACATCCAGGACAAAGATCGTTGCCCCGCCGACCTGTACTTCAACCGGGAACGAAGCATAGCGGCCGATGTCATAGCTGGCAGTGCTCGGCACAATCTCTGTGCGGCGCTTTGCCTCTGAGCCAATCACCTCAATGCACTTGTCAACCAGATTGTCCTCAGTACCAACAATCAGCGTCGTATTGCCGGCTCTCAGAAAGCCGCCGGTCGTCGCCAGACGGGTCATGTAGAAATTATTCTTGGTCAAAGCAGAAGAAACGGCTGAAGCATCATCATTAGAAACAATAGCAAGGATCAGTTTCATTTCTCTTACCTCCTGTTGTGATTATTTTAGCACCAGTTGCATGTAATTGAGTGACCAATGCGTGAGAATTGTCTAGAGAAGTTTAAGCCCCATGGCAATCATCCACACATAGGCAAGCGTCTTTGGCATCATCAAAGCACCAATCGGCGGCATCTTGCTTGCCAGCATGGTCACCGGCAGATAGCAGCCAAAAGACAGCAGAATGGCCCAGGTCATATGCGTCATGCCGGTCTGATAAAACAGCACCATCATGATTGCACCGACAACTGTAAACGGAATATTGCGGTACAAAGACCAGCGCAGACTGCCTTCGGAATGGAACCAGTTATTCTGCGGGAACAAACACAGCACCATGCGCACAAAGGCACAGGCAAACAGCACAAACACCACTTTTGTCGAAGCCAGCCAGGCAGGGAACATCTCCGTCCAGATCATGAACAGAATCAGATAGAAGACGGTCATGGTTTCTGAGGTGATGGCTTTGCCAAGACCCAGCCAGAAATCAGACTTCTCACTCCTGCCAAACAGATTTACCTTGATTCTTGGCACCAGATGAAAGGCATCACCGCCGCCCAGTACCAGAGCCAGTGCTCCATACAGCTCAAACACCAGTCTGCCATCCGCATTCTTCAGAAACAGAATGCCTGCCACCAGGTCAAACAGCAGATAGCACACATCAAACACAGACTCAAAGATTCCCGTAGCCTTCGGCCTGAACTTCTCACTTTTTTCTTCCATACTTGCCTCCATATGCATATGCATTCACAACATCCAGCACGATCTTCTCATTAAAGTGATTCCGCAGCACCATGCCATTGATCAGATCCATCAACAGCTGTACAAAGCCATCCGGATCAATCTCTTTGCATACAGCAGGATCCTGGGACAGAGCACGCTTCAGCATCTGCTGCAGGCCGGCTTCCATCCTGCCCATCGCCACTCTGGCATCCGCCTTTGTGCCAAACACCATGGCATGGCTGGCAAAGAAATTGGGATACTTTTTCTGCCCACTGGCAAGATCATGGACAATGCGGTCCACCGTATCCGCAAAAGACAGATTCTGCATGCCATCCAGAGAGAGAATATCCTGCCATACCGAAGCCACACTCGCCATCACCAGTGCCTCTTTGCCTGGATAATAGTTGTACAAGGAGCCAAGGGCGATGCCAAGCTGCCGTGCCACTCTTCTGGCATTGACACCCTGAATGCCTTCCTGTCTGACAATATCCCGGCACACAGATAAGATTTCTTCTTTGCTGGTTACGTTGTGATTCATATGATCCTTTCAACTTGAACATTGTTCATTATAGCCTGCATCGCATCACCGTCAAGCTTTCTGCACGAAAAAAGGCAGACTGTGCTGCCCTGTACATATTGGTATCAGAATCTAAACAATTTGAGGATCAAACATTGAAGCGGAAGAAGACGACATCGCCATCCTGCATCAGATAGTCCTTGCCTTCCACACGCAGCTTGCCATGTTCCTTGAGAGCCTGCTCGCTGCCATACTCCATCAGATCTTCATAGCTGTAAACTTCTGCCTTGATGAAGCCGCGCTCAAAGTCAGAATGGATGATGCCCGCACACTGCGGTGCCTTCATGCCCTCATGGAACGTCCATGCACGGCACTCCGGCTCGCCAACCGTAAAGAACGTTCTTAAGCCAAGCAGATGGTAGGCAGCCTGAATGATCTGATCCAGACCAGACTGTTCAATGCCAAGGTCATCAAGGAATGCCTTCTTTTCATCCTTATCCAGTCCTGACAGTTCTTCTTCCATCTTGGCACAGATGGCAATGCAGGAAGAACCTTCTTTGTCCGCAAATGCCTTGACAGCCTGATAGTACTTGTTGGATGCCGGATCCCCGATTTCTTCATCCGACATATTGGCAACATAGATCACCGGCTTGCCTGTCAGCAGGCCGTAGTTCTTCAGATTCAGCCTGTCATCCTCATCCAGATCCAGCAGACGGACAGGCTTCCCCTGTTCCAGTGCTTCCTTGAAGCGGGTCAGAGAATTCATCTCCTTCATTGCTTCCTTATCCTTGGTCTGTGCCTTCTTGGCAACCTTGCCAATACGGTTCTGCACGGTATCAAGATCTGCCAGGCAGAGTTCCATGTTAATCTCATCAATATCACGGACCGGATCCACACTGCCCTCGACATGCTCAATATTGTCATCATCGAAGCATCTGACCACATGCACGATGGCATCCGTCTGACGAATGTTGGCAAGGAACTGGTTGCCAAGGCCTTCACCCTTGGAAGCACCCTTGACAAGACCCGCAATATCCGTGAATTCAAATGTCGTATAAATTGTCTTGCGCGGATGGAACATGTTAACAAAGTCATCCATTCTCTTATCTGGCACTTCCACCACACCGACATTCGGCTGAATGGTCGCAAATGGATAATTCTCCGCCAGCACCTGGCTGTTTGTAATTGCATTGAACAACGTTGACTTGCCCACATTCGGCAGTCCGACAATACCTGCTGTTAAAGCCATCTCTTACTCTCCTTCTTCTGAAGAAACGTGTTCCACAACCTTCTTCAGCTTCTTCTCAAACTCATGCCGCGGAAACATGACCACAGCCCCGCATCCCTGACACTTGATCTTGATATCCGCGCCCATGCGGATGATCTTCCATGTTTTTGCCTTATGGCAGGGATGTTCCTTCTTCATCTCGACAATATCATTGAGCCCATATTCCATATTATCATCCCACTTTCAGCCGATAGGAACGCATCGTATTCATCAGCAGGGCGCAGATCGTCATCGGTCCCACACCCTTTGGCACCGGTGTCACCATATGCACATACGGCAGCACATCCTCCGTATTCACATCTCCGCACAAATGACCGTCTTCCCTGCGGTTGATGCCCACATCCACAACACAGGCACCTTCTTTGACATACGTATGATCAATCATCTCCGGCACACCGACCGCTGCCACCAGAATATCCGCTTCCTTTGTAATCTGCCGCAGACGGCGGGTATGACTGTGGCAGATGGTCACCGTCGCATTGCGGTCCTGCAGAAGGCGCGCCACCGGATTGCCAACCAGCCGCGATCTGCCGACCACAACTGCCCTGGCACCATCAATCGCACATCCCATCGCATCCAGAATAGACAGGATGCCCAGCGGCGTACATGGCGCAAAACACGGTTCCCCGGCATACAGCCTGCCGACATTCAGCGGTGTCAGACCATCCACATCTTTGCCAACATCAATGCAGAAGATCGCATGATTGGCATCCAGATGATCAGGCAGAGGCATCTGCAGCAGAATGCCATCACAGGCATCATTCTGATTGCAGGCAAAGATGACATCCTCCAGGCCTTTCTGCGAGATATCAGCCGGCAGATGGTGGACAACATTCTCAATGCCGACAACCTCACATGCCTTCTTCTTGCCGCGGATATAGGAAAGCGAAGAAGGATCATCCCCGACCAGAATCGTATCCAGACGGGGTACCCGCAGCCCATTGGCACGGTATCCTTCCACTTCTTCCTTCATTTGTCTTTTCAGCTTCTCTGACAGCAGACTGCCATACAAAAGCTTTCCTTCACAGCATTCCATACACAAACCGTTCCCTATTATACATCAGAGCGTATCGGAATCGAGAACGATTGTCACCGGGCCGTCATTCAGCAGACTCACCTTCATATCCGCCCCGAAAATACCCTCCTGCACATCAAAGCCATAGCGGCGCATCACATCATTGAAGTACAGATACATCTTTTTCGCATGATCCGGTCTGCCGGCTTTGGAAAAGGAAGGACGGTTGCCCTTGCGGCAGTCCGCATACAGCGTAAACTGCGAAATGGACAAAATGGCACCGGACACCTGTTCAAGATTCAGGTTCATCTTGCCGTTTTCATCCTCAAAAATTCTCAGTCTGGCAATCTTATCTGCCATCTTGTTGATCACTGCTTCATCATCACTATCCGCAATGCCAACCAGAATCATATACCCTCTGCCAATAGCACCATGGACACTTCCATCGATCGTTACCGACGCTTCACTTACTCTCTGTATCACTGTTCTCATGCGTCAATTTTCACCTTTGCGCACCATTTTTTCAAGTCAATCGGCACAAGCCGATTTTCGAATATTTGCAATACGACAATTCTGTGAGTATGTCCTGATAATCCGCTTTCATTGTGTGAGACGCATGTGAAATCTTAAGATTTTGTTGCAAGGCATGTTTTTTGTGTGCTTAACTACGGCCATGCGTACAAATACAAAAAAACGGATGGCAAAGGCTTTTATTCCCTTTGCGGCTGCCGGCATGATTGCCCTGACAGCACCGCTGCATGTCTTTGCGGCAGATGAAACAGCCACACAGTCTCTGGCTGTCTATTCCATTGACATCAATGATGCCAATGCCATGGATACACTCAAGCAGCAGGCCATTGACAGCTATGTCAAAGCAAATGGTTCTGTGAAGGAAGATGACATTGACGCTTCTGCCAGCCTCATCAGTGTCGAAGGCCTCAGCCTGAACCACACCGGCCTGCAGACAGTCTCCATCTCCCTGCAGCCCGCGGTCTACACAAACGCTGAGCATACCACAAGCACCCTGCAGCAGGCCTGGACAACAAGCGCTGCCGTCACCGTCACTTCAACCGGTGCCCCCAGAGTTGTCCTGAAGCAGGATGAAGTCACGGTAGATTACCAGTCCAACTTCAGCTATGCCGACAATATTGCTATTCTTTCTACTTCCAGCGGTTCCCTGCCAGTCATTCAGGAAACCGACAACGTGGACGTCAATACCGAAGGCACGTATACCTGCACTGTAACAGCCATTGATGAGCGCGGTCAGAAGACAACCGTGTCCTATAGCGTGGTTGTCAAAAAGCCAGCCGAGGTTGTAAGAGCAGAGGAAGAAGCGGCCAAGAAGGCTGCCGAAGAAGCCGCTGCCCGGGAAGCAGCACAGAAAGCAGCTGAGGAAGCTGCTGCCCAGCAGGCCGCTCAGGAAGCAGCTGCCGCGGCAGCGGCCACAACAACAACCGTATCCACCAATGTGGCAGCCAATCCAACCGGCTCCTCCATTGCGGACTATGCCCTGTCATTTGCCGGCAGTGCCTATGTCTATGGCGGTTCATCCCCATCCGGCTTTGACTGCTCCGGTTTCACCCAGTATGTCTATGCGGCATTTGGCTACTCCCTGCCAAGAACATCCTATGGCCAGGAAGCAGCCGGCACCATCGTGTCCGTGGCTGATGCCCAGCCAGGTGATCTTGTCACCTATAACGGACATGCCGGCATCTACATTGGCAATGGCCAGATGATCAATGCCATGAATCCAACCCAGGGTGTGGCAGTATGTTCCATCTATGCCATTACCAACGGGAACATGTTAATTCACAGAATTGGCTGATGTCATCACATCACAGTCCGCAAAAATGTATTTGTGGACTGTTTTGGCTTATTCTTCACCAATCCTTCACACAGCTCACTTGAAATGGAGGGACGATCCGGTTAGACTTTCAAATATGGTGACAACAAGAAAAGTATTCGCAGCCGCAGCTGGCACTGTTTGCCTGCTTCTTAATTTCTCACCGGTTTACGCTGATAATTCCAGCACCGGAACAGTGAGTACAGACACCGCCAGCCTGCGCATCTTTGAAATTGATATGAATGACCAGAATCCTCTGGCCACCCTGAAACAGAAAGTGATCGAAGAAAGAGCCGGCTATGATGCCGCCGTCAACCTGAACAACATCAATATGGACGCTTCTTCGATCTATACCGACACCTTCGACCGCACAAAACCAGGTATCCAGAAAGTCAACATTTCTGTATCACTTGTACGCAGCAGTGATTCCACTGTCGGCTATGACTTTACCGAATATGCCGCAGTCAAAATGGTCTCTCCCAATGGGCCCCAGGTCATTTTGAAGCAGCCGTCCGTCACACTGGATCTTGGCACTGCCTTCAACTATGGCGATAACATCGGCTATGTTTCCTCTACCGGCGGCAAGCTGCCTGCCATCAAGGAAACCGATAACGTAGATATCAATGCCGAAGGCACATACACCTGCACCATGACGTTCTATGATACTTCCGGAACCAGTTCCGAAGTGTCCTATGATGTCACGGTGAAAAAGCCGGTGGAGGTTGTCCGGGCTGAGGAAGAAGCCGCTGCCCAAGAAGCTGCAAAACAGGCCGCGGATGAAGCTGCCCGCAAAGCACAGGAAGAAGCCGAAGCCCAGGCTGCTGCAGCTGCCCAGCTGCAGGCACAGCAGATTGCCTCTTTGATCAGCAGCAGCTCCACAACCGTCAATACAGGCTCCGGCAATTCCATCGTAGAATTCGCCACGTCACTGATCGGATCCAGATATGTCTGGGGCGGTACCTCACCGGCAACCGGCTTTGACTGCTCCGGTTTCACCCAGTATGTCTACAGCCAGTTCGGCATTTCCCTGCCAAGAACATCCTATGGTCAGGAAAATTCCGGTACGCTTGTGTCCGCATCGGATGCCCAGCCGGGAGATCTTGTCACATGGAACGGCCATTCTGCCATCTATGTTGGCAACGGCATGGTCGTCAACGCCATGGATCCTTCCAATGGCGTCAAGGAGTGCAGCATGTATGCGATCTCCAATGGCAACATGCAGATCCACAGAGTCAGCTGATCATTTACACAGCAGATTGAAAGAGTATGTTCCGCAGCAGGACATACTCTTTTTCATAATCCGCATAAAAAAGCATTCATCAGAGTTTTCCCTGATAAATGCCTCCACATGTTATCACACAGGTTTTGACTAAAGCATCCATGGCATCCAGATACCAGGGATCAGCAAGTTCTGTGTAATTGTTCTTCAATACAGACAGTTCTGTACATGCCAGAATGACAGCGTCACAGCCCTTTGCCCTCATATGTTCACAGATGCTCTGGAACAGGGCAAGATTGCCGCGCTGTCCCTTCTTGATCTGTTCATAGATGATCTGCATGACACTGCGTTGATCATCCGCGTCCGGATAGACGCATGTGCAGCCATTTCGCCGCAACGCCCTGCCATAGAGATCATTGGCAACCGTGCCATCCGTGCCCAGTACACCGATCGTTTTGCCAACCGTTTTAGCATAGCTGGCAGCTTCATCAATCATCGAGATAAAATGCCCGTCCATAAGCTGTTCAAAGCGATCCTGGAACACATGGCTCGTATTGCATGGCACTGCCAGATAGTCGCAGCCGCATGCCTTGAGCATTTCGACATCCTTTGCCATGACGGCCCACAGCTCTTCTTTCCTGCCAGCTTTGATACTGCCGGTGCGGTCGGGAATATCCGCATGCGACCACAGCAGAATGTTCAGATGATCCTGATCCTTCTCCGCCTTGGTGGCCTGGGTAAGCTTGAGATAGAACACTTCACTGGCTTCAGGCCCCATCCCCCCGATGATGCCAAGTGTTTTTTTCATTCGGCGCTCTCCGGTTTGGGATAATACTTTGCAAACTTGCCAAACTGGCGGCGCAGCTGTTCCTTGACGATCAGGAAGCGCAGCGGATTGTGCATTTCATCATAGCGGTATTCCAGCGAAGAAGAACTGCGTCCAATCTTCTCCAGATGTCTTGCCTTTTCAACAAGATCCTTGTCTTCGGTATACTTGAACGCAACGGCACTTGGAATCAGATGCCAGTAAGTCTCCTGCGTGCATACCTGCAGGTCCTCACCCGGATCCTCATACTTCTCCACAATCAGCCTGGCCAGATTCAGGCCGGCTCCGGTCATATAGTAATTGGAGCGGCCCTGGCGCAGATTGATCTCAAACACATAGAAGTTGCCGGTATTGCCGTCTTCCTTGATGTCAAAGTTGGAGAAACCGGTATAGCTGATCGTTTCCAGCATCTTGCGGATCTTTTCCGCCACCGGGAATTTCGTGACGTCTTCGGTCACAATTGCCGCATGGTTGCCCAGGCCGGTCGGCGTATGTTCCTCAACCATCGTATGGCCAAGGCACATGGCTCTGACCTTGCCCTTGTTATCCGAGAAACAGGTCAGTACGCGCATATTGCTGTCACCGCCGGCAACCATCTTCTGCAGAATCATCTTGTCACTGTAGCCATGGCTGTAGATCGTTTTGACAATCTGTACAGATTCCTCAGGACTGTGGGAGACGTATACCTTGCGCATGCCCTCAAACTCATGCATGAAGTATTCTGAAGAAAAGGAAGGCTTGATGATGATCGGATAATCAAAGCCAAGCGCATCTGCCTCTACTTCTGTAAGTTCCACCGGGCCTGTCTTGACAACTGTCTTTGGATACGGAATGTCAAAGCGGTCACACTCCTGGTAGAATTCTGCTTTCTTCTGAATTTCCTGATAAATGGATTTTGGCGGCATCGGGCAGTGATAGCGCGGGAAGCGGTCATGCAGACGGATGAGCATATCCGCATAGCGGTCTGTGCATGCCATCAGATACAGCTCTCCATCCGGATGCGCCTTTTCAAAATCCTGCAGCACCTGAATGACGGTCTCATCCTCTTCCAGATCCGGCAGGGCTGTATAGTGCAGGATGGAAGAATACATGGTTGGCGCCATCTTGTAGCGGCCAAAGCACCATGATTTCACGCCATATGCCTCATGAAACGCCCGGGCCAGGTTATAGCAGTTCAGATCAGCCCCGAGCATGACTGGAATAATATTCGTCATACTGCCTCCTTTTATTCCCCAAAGAACACTTTATGCCAGGTCAGGAATGTCCAGGCCGTCCAGATCTTTCTCTGGTTCATGGCTCTGCCATCCTTATGATCATTCAGCAGCTTCACAAGCCTGTCCGTATCAAAGTACTCATTGGCCACCTCACTTGTGAAATCATCACGAATCTGCTTATACCACTTGTCCTCTTTGACCCACTCACGAATCGGCACCGGGAAACCCTTCTTCTTGCGGAAAGCCCACTCCTGCGGAATCTTCGTGCTGGCAGCCTTGCGGAACACATACTTTGTATCAATATCATTGATCTTATAGTCAGCCGGAATCCGGGCAGCTTCTTCCACCACATAGCGGTCCAGATACGGCACGCGCAGCTCCAGAGAACTTGCACACGACATCTTGTCTGCCTTGAGCAGAATGTCTCCCGGCAGCCACAGATGGAAGTCGAGATACTGCTTCTTCTCCAGCTCCGAAAGATCCTTCACCTTATCATAGATCGGCTGGGTAATATCTCTCACGCCAGGTCCCTTGCGGTAGGACGGCTTGAGAATGTCATACGCTTCCTTCTCGGAGAACACTCTGGCCTGGCCGATGAAGTAATCCTCCGGCCGGCCGGTGCTGGCCAGAATCATGTCATGGCCCTTGAAGTACGGCAGATGGCGGACCATATCCGCAGCCAGGATCCGCATCCCCTGCGGCAGACGCTTGTACTTCTTCATCATGTCATACTCGTCATACCACTCATAGCCCGCATAGATCTCATCGGCACCCTCACCAGACAGGACGACCGTGACGTGCTGGCGGGCAAGCTTGGCAAGGAAATACAGCGGTACACTGGAAGGATTGGACTGTGGCTCATCCATGTGATACTGAATATCCGCAAAAGCTTCCATGCATGCATCTCCATCCAGCTCCTGCCGGAAATTCTTCACATGCAACAGAGAACTCAGACGGCTTGCATCTTCTGTCTCATCAAAGTTCTTGGACGGGAAGCCGACCGAGAATGTATCTTCCGGCTTGAGTTCCTCTGTAATATAGGAAGAATCGACACCGCCGGACAGGAAGGAGCCTACCGGTACATCAGAGATGCGGTGTGCTTTGACAGTCTCTTCCACCCGCCTGACAATCTCTTCGGCAACATCATCCATCGATGCCGTTGTCTTCCTGGAGAAATCGATATCCCAGTACTGCTCAATGTGCATCTGGCCATCCTGGAAGATAAACCAGTGAGCCGGTTCCAGCTTGTAAGTTCCCTTGAAGAACGTTTCATCCATGGCGGAATACTGGAAAGTCAGATACGGACGCAGCGCATCCGGATTGACTTCCTTGTGCCAGGCAGGATGTTCCAGGAAGGATTTGATTTCAGATCCAAAGATCAGATTGTGATTGTCCAGGAAGGAATAGTACAGCGGCTTGATGCCGAAGTAATCTCTGGCACCATACAGGCGGTTCTTTCTGGTATCCGCAATCACAAAGGCAAACATGCCGCGCAGCCGTTCAGCTAAGCCTGTGCCCCACTCTTCATAGCCATACAGCAATACTTCAGTATCGCATTTGGAATGGAAATGATAGCCCTTCTTCTCCAGGATCTCCTTGAGTTCCATGAAGTTGTAGATCTCACCATTGAAGACAACCACAACCGACTTGTCTTCGGAAATCATCGGCTGGGCACCGGCTTCACTCAGATCAAGAATGGAAAGTCTGCGGAATCCCAGGGCAACGGCATCCTTGTCACTATTGCCATGGACCCAGTACCCTTCCATATCCGGTCCTCTGTGCCGGATGCGCTCCGACATCTTTTGAATCATATCTTCACGGCCATCATACATGCCCGTAAAACCTGCAAAACCACACATACAGGGAACCTCCTTTTGTAAAGTACAACTTATTATACGGCAGGCGTACTGGATGCGCCAACACCAATACCGCCAGAATAAAAACGGCAGTGTGCCGTTTTTACTCGCCAATGATCCAGTTCAGCAGCGTATTGAAAATTGTCAGCAGAATGCTGGCAAGAAAAGCCGATCCAAAGCCATCAAGATAGCAGCCTGGCGATACACTGAGGGCAATGACCAGGATAAAGGCATTGATGAACAGTGAGAAGATGCCAAAGGACAGAATTGTCACCGGCAGTGACAGCACCTTCAGGATGGGTTTTAAGGTCGCATTGAGCAGAACCAGAACGAGTGAGGCAAAAGCCATTGCCTCAACACCGGAAAAGGAAATTCCGCTCATTGTATTGTCAATCAGCCAGAGAGACAGAAAATTTACAAACCATCCAATCAGAAACTTACGCACGTACAACCTCCTTATGCATGCGGCTTGATCAGCCTCGATGCATATTTATAGACAAACAGCAGGGCAGACGCGACGGTCACCACCGCACACAGAATACCAAAGACATTTGTTTTCTTCGATGATGCATCACTGCTGGCATCTTCAGAAGTCGTCTTGGTCAGCGGGAACCTGCCCATTTCTTCCCCATTCATCGAAATCACAAGATACCCGCGGCAGTCAGAAGCACTTGTCTCATCCATGACTTCAATGGAAGTTGTCAGGGCAGTCTCATCTGCATCCTTGGCCATCAGCACCGAAAGATCCGAATTCAAAGCAAAGCTCACATGCACATTGGTGCCATTATCCATGATATCCAGCTCTTTGGTCCCGACCGCATCCTTTGTGATGGCAACACTCTTGAAGTTGTTATAGCCATCATCCAGCAGCTTTGTCAGATCAGAAAAAGCAGTTTCTTCACTGTCTGCCTGCATGACCGCCGCCGTTAAGCGCGTCCCGTCTCGGGAAGCACTGGCCACTGCCGAAACACCCGTATCATCCTGCCAGTAATAATAGCCATCCAGACCGTCATAGGAAAACACATCCCGTGATACGGTTGCATCATCCGACAACGTATACGAAGATGCCCCATAGAGATCTTTGGCATTGGTATCCAGCGCAGCACCAAGCAGGCCCAGATCATGGGCAGTTGTCACCTGGGCATCATCTGCTGCCCCCGTCACATTGGTAAAAACAGTCTTGGTCATCGACAGGGCAGCCGCCTTGTTATTGAGCAGCTTCACGCCGTCTTCACCAAGCAGTGACAGCGCATAAGACGCATCCTGATAGCCGCCAAGCATCGCCTGTGCCCGCAAATCCGCCACTGCATAGCTCTTCTTGTTCTCAAGACCGGCAGACGTGTCAAAGCTTTCATCCTTGCTCAAAAACGTCACTTTCTCTTCTGTACTGTCATATGAGACAAGCACATTCATGGCAATGGCCATGGCCCCGGCAGGCACCTGTGTCTGACTGTCTTTTTCATACAGCACCGACCCGCTGCCAGTATCCATCAACACGGCATGGCCGCTGGCGATTTCCATATCATCCGCATGCACCGGCAGAAACGTTAAAAGGCATGCCGGAATCAATACTGCTGTGATCCAATTCTTCATATGCATGCCTTTTATTATAATCAGTTTTATACGCGGCGGGCAATACGCAGCAGACGCAGTGAGTTCAGCACACACAGCATCGCCACACCCGTATCCGCAAAGATCGCCATCCACATGTTGGCAATGCCGAAGGCACCAAGCACCAGACAGGTCAGCTTGACGGCAATGGCAAAGACGATGTTCTGGTTGGCAACCTTCAGAATGCGGCGAGATGCCTCAATGGCAAGCGAAATCTTGGCCGGATCATCATCCATGATGACCACATCCGCAGCTTCAATCGCCGCATCAGAGCCAAGTGCGCCCATGGCAATGCCCGTATCCGCAGCCGCCAGCACCGGCGCATCATTGACGCCATCTCCCACAAAGGCTGTCACACCCTGGCCATGAATGGCCTGCACACGCGCCACCTTATCCGCCGGCAGACATGCCCCATAGGCATGGTCCACGCCAAGCTCACTGCCAGCCAGATCCGTGATCGCCTGATTGTCACCAGAGACAATCATGACCTTTCTGCCCATGGCATGCAGATCAGAAACTGCTTTCTTTGCGGTCGGCTTGAGCTGATCGCGCAGCACAAGAGCACCAAGATAGGCATCATCACATGCTACATACACAAGCGTACCGGGTTCATTGACTTCCTGGAAGGCAATCTGATGATCCTGCATCAGTCTGGCATTGCCTGCCAGCAGTGCATGTCCCTTGTACGCAACAGACAGACCGCGGCCGGCAATCTCACTGACATCAGAAAGATCGCTCTCCTGAATGGTGCCTTCCCAGGCAGCTTTGATGCCCCTGGCAATCGGATGGTTGGAATAATATTCCACAGCACTGGCAGCCTCAAGAATTTCATCCTTGTTTTCACCAACGACCTTTTCCACGGCGAATACACCGCTGGTCAATGTGCCGGTCTTGTCCATGACAACATTCTTTGTTTTGGCAAGTGTTTCAATCAGATCAGCACCCTTGACCAGAACACCGCGTGAACTCAGGCCGCCAATGCCGGCAAAGAAGCTCAGCGGAATGGAGATCACAAGCGCACATGGACACGAAATAACCAGGAATGTACAGGCACGGTAGATGCCTTCCTGCACGCCATAGCCCATCAGCGATACAACAGTCGCGGTCACAACAGCAGCACCGACAACAGCCGGCGTATAAATCCGTGAGAACTTCGTGATGAAGTTTTCAGCCTTGGCCTTGTGGGCATCACTGTTTTCCACCAGATCCAGAATTTTTGCGACGGTGGAATCACCATACGCCTTGGTCACTTTGATTTCCAGCACACCGTTTTCATTGATGGAGCCAGACAATACCATATCGTTGACATCCACATCCACCGGTCTGCTTTCACCCGTCAGGGAGGCTGTGTTCAGCGAGGCAGTGCCTTCGACTACCACGCCATCCAGCGGTACTTTCTCACCCGGCTTGACCTGGACAATATCACCAGGCTGCACCGTGGCAGGATCCACCCTGACCCAGTCATCTGCCTGTTTGACCATGGCATAGTCAGGACGGATCGCCATCAAAGAGCCGATGGATTTACGGCTGTGGTCAACAGCAAGATCCTGGAAGAATTCACCGATCTGATAGAACAGCATGACACCGGCTGCTTCCTTGAAGTCACGCAGATAAATGGCCGCAAAGGTCGCAACTGTCATCAGGAAGTGTTCATCGAACAGCTGGCCATGGCCAATGCCGCGGAATGCCTTGAGAATGACATCATAGCCAAGAATCAGATAGGAAGCCAGGCCAAAGATGATGGCAGCTGTGCCATGCATGACAAGAGACAGCACAAACAGAATGGCACCCGCAATCAGGCGGATGATCATCTTCCGGTTGTCATCTTCCTCCTCTGCTTCCTCTTTTTCTTCCTTGTGTTCATGCAGAGCGGACACGCTGGCATCTGGTTCCATACTGGCAACAACATCGCGCATCTCCTTTTCAATGCGCACTGCATCTTTGACATCCGCCTCATAGCTCAGCCGGCTGTTCATGAAGTCCAGTGCCACATTTGAAATGCCGTCAATCCCAGAAATCTTCTTTTCCAGCCTGGCAGCACAGTCGGCACAGTCAATATCCTTCACTGAGAATACATAGATTTTCTTCTGCACATCACCTTTGTCCACAATGCGGGCATCCGGTTCTTCACGAGCAGCAATCTCACGCACTTCCTTTTCAATGCGGGCATTGTCCTTTGGATCACACGTATACTGCAGTGACTCCTTCAGAAAGGACAGACGCACATCCTGAATGCCATCAATCTTCTGAAAGCTTTCTTCCAGCTTGTCAGCACAATCCTGACAGTCAATGCCGGTAATGGCGAACGACCGCCTGATGGTTGTTGCTGCATCCTTGATCTCTGCCTCCGGCTCGACATCCATGATGGTCTTTTTGATCACAGAAAGCAGTTCCTTCTGCTTTGCAGGATCACAGTCATAGCGCAGTGTATGGGACATGAAGGACAGTGATACATTGTCCAGCCCTTCGATGCCGGCAACAGCACGCTCTACCTTGGCAGCACAGTCTGCACAGTCGGTTGTCACATCCAGCTTATATGTCTTATGTTCATGTGCGCTCATATTCGTATCCTCTTATGTCTTTATACCAAACAGTTGAACAACTGTTCATATGTAAAGTATAGTCTTTCTATCCTGATCGTCAATAAGAAAATGCCGGCATCACGCTTTGCCAGCATCCACATGAATCTTGGGATCCGTTTTCTTGATCCGGTCATTATAGCGCAGCAGTTCCTGGCCAAGGTATTCAACGCCATACAGCATGGAAACACCGCTTGTCAGATCATAGGTCTGCGGCAGTAAATACCGCTGCATGACGATGGGAAGCACTGCCTCGGCAAGAGAAGCAAGCGTGGAATCCGGATTGCCGGTCATTACCAGAATATGGCTGCCGTATTTCTGATTCAGCATTGCCTGTTGGACCATTTCCCGGTTTTCACCGCTTTCTGAGAGTATCAGAATCACATGTTTCTCTGTATTGCCAAGCTGGGGCGGATAGAAGACATCGGTAACGGCTGTGGCATAAAAACCGGCATTGGACAGATAACGGGCTGCATACATCGCCAGCGCACCGCAGTTGCCGCACCCCATGACCGTCACGGCATCACTTTCACAAATCATTTTCACTGCTTTCTGCCAGGCATCATTGTTTTTCTGAATCAGATCAATTGTTGTCTGCAGGGCAGAGACCATATAGCCGGCACATGTATTTTGATCCGGCATCTGCTGTTCATATGCCTGAATCCGGCTTAAAAACACAGGATAGGATGCACAGCCAAGCTTCTTGTACATCCGTGCCACCGTTGCCGTGGATGTACCGGTTTCCCGGGCAAGCTCACGGATATTCATCTGTACAGCCTGGGCAGGATGCTCAATGACATACTTGAACACACCGCTCTCATTCTCGTTCAAAGAAATAATCTGCGTATAACCAAATAACATACAGGCATCTTATGCCGGTTCCCGGAAAAATGCAAACAGGAAAGTCATGCGGCGGAATGCTTGACGCATCCACCGGCGGCATGTATTCTCCCAGTAAAGAAAGGATAGTCAATCATGATTGAACGCAACTTTCATACCCATACAAGCCGCTGCGGCCATGCCGTCGGCACAGACGGAGAATATGTACAGGCTGCCATACAGGCAGGCGTCAAAGTACTTGGCTTTTCGGATCACGCTCCTTACAAGGATCCCGAGCCAACCGAACGCATGAATATAGAGCAGGTGGATGATTACTTTTCCTGTATCGAAGCATTGAAAAAGAAATACCAGGACCAGATTGAAATCCATGTCGGCATGGAAGTGGAATGCTATCAGAGTGAGTGGGAAACATTAAGACAGTGGCGGCAGCGCAGTGAATACTGCCTTCTGGGCCAGCACAATCTCAGCTATGGCGGCAAAAGCTCCTATGATCTGACCACAAAGAAAGAGCTGGACATGTATACCGATCAGCTGGAATATGCATGTGCGCACAATCTGTGTGACTATATTGCCCATCCGGATGTATGCATGTGGAGCTATCCTGTGATCGATGAAAGTGTCAGACAGATCGCCCAAAGGATCGCGGATATCTCCAATACATATCACATCCCGCTGGAGCTCAACTGCGGCTCTGGTGTCCGCCAGGGAATGATCAAATATCAGGATGGATACCGCTATGCCTATCCGGTCCGCATCTTCTTTGAAGAATTTGCAAAGAAGAACTGTGACATCATCATTGGCATGGACATCCATGATCCAAAGCTCTTTCTTACAGATGAATACCTCAGAAGAGCACTGTCTGTCATTGAAGGACTCAACTGTCACATTCTCGACAAGTATGATCTGATCAGCGAAGCATCCCGCCGCAAGAAGTTATTCTTCTGAAAGCAGGATGCTTTTTTGCGCAGTGCGTGCCGTCTGCCTGTGCTATAATCTCACCGCTAAAAAGGAGAACTGGCATGAAAAGAACAATCACAGCTGCCATCGTATCCGCAGGTCTTGTGCTGAGCGGCTGTTCCAGGAAAACATCCATCCGTTTTGGAACCGCACCTGAAGGCGGTGTCTATTACAGCTTTGGCGCAGAGCTTGCCAGACTGGTTACAGAACAGGATCCTGATTACCAGATCAGTGTGCGCTCTACCGCCGGATCGGCAGCCAACCTGCGTCTGCTTTCAGAGGGATATATTAAAGCCGGCATTGCCCAGTCTGATCTGATCAATGAAATGTATTACGATGCAGACAGTGCCGATACCGACAATGCAAAGACATATTCTGCCATTGCCTCTTTGTACATGGAAGCCGTCCAGATCGTGGTGCGCAGTGATTCTGATATTCATACGCTCTTTGACCTGCAGGGAAAGAAAGTTTCCATCGGGCAGGAAGAAAGCGGCACGGAGCGCAATGCAAAGGAGCTGCTGGATGCGGCCGGCCTGCAGGAAGGTGATGTCACCACATTGAATTACGATTATGAAGATGCCATGGATCATCTGCTGAACAAGGACATCGATGCGATGTTTGTGACTGCAGGTGCACCGGCTGACATCATCGAAGAACATCAGGACGAAATCCGCCTGCTGTCTCTGGATGAAGACATGGTCAATCACATTCTTGCCCTGGCACCGGGGCTGGAAGCTGTGACGATTCCATCAGATACATATGGAAGCCCGGATGCAATTCAGACCGTTGGCGTGCGGTCTGTACTTGTGGCATCCAATGAAGCTTCATCAGATCTTATCTACCTCATGACAGACACTCTCTTTGCAAAAACAGAAGAGCTGCAAAGCAGTGTCAGCGCAGACCTGCAGCTGGATCCTGCAGAAGCCGTAAAAGGCATCACAATCCCATTCCATGAAGGGGCCTTGAAATGGTATGAAGAACATGACATTGATACCGAGGTGGCAGGATGATCTCACTGACACTTGACCGCTATCAGACCATGGCCGTGGCTGTAATCGTGCTTGCCTTTGGATCCTGGCTGAAAAAGAAGATTCCGCTGCTGGAGCGTTTCTGTATCCCTTCACCCGTTGCCGGCGGTCTGGTTTTCTCCATTCTCACCTGCATCCTGTATGTATCAGGCATTGCCGAAATCTCCTTTGACAGCTCCTTAAGCGAAGTGGCAATGGTGCTCTTCTTTACTTCGGTCGGCTTTCAGGCAAACATCAAGGTCCTCAAAGAAGGCGGAAAAGATCTGTTTCTCTTTCTGGTTCTCGTCATCATTCTGATCACTGCCCAGAATGGCGTGGCAGTCGGGCTTTCCCGCCTGCTGCATATTGATGCCCTGATCGGCCTTTGCACGGGATCCATTCCTATGGTTGGCGGACACGGCACAGCCGGTGCCTTCGGTCCTGTCCTGGAAGATTTCGGCATCACCGGTGCCACGACGATTGCGACCGCAGCTGCCACCTTCGGTCTGATCATGGGATCCTTAATGGGCGGACCATTGGCAAATGGTCTGATCACCAAAAAGCATCTGCAGCCTAAGGATGATGCAGCCCATCATGAAACCTTCCAGGAAACCCTCAAAGGCCTTGAGAACTATCCCAATGCCGTATTTGCATTAATTGTCTGTGCCGGCATCGGCACCATTCTTTCCTGGCTGCTATCCAAAACAGGCATGACATTTCCCATCTACATCGGGGCAATGATTGCGGCTGCCATCTTCCGCAACATTGCCGAAATCTCCGGCAGATTCACCATCCACATGGAAGAGATTGACTCCTTTGGCAGCATCTGCCTTTCCATCTTCCTTGGCATTGCCATGATCACACTGAAAATCTGGCAGCTGGCAGATCTTGCCCTGCCGCTGGTCATTCTGCTGATCGGCCAGACCGCACTGATGTTTGTGTATGCGCGGTTCATTGTCTTCAAATGCATGGGCAGTGATTATGACGCCGCCGTGATCGCGGCAGGTGTGTGCGGCTTTGGCATGGGTGCCACTCCCAATGCCATGGCAAACATGCAGGCAGTCAGAGAAAAGCATGGTGAAAGCATCAAGGCATTCCTGCTCATCCCGATTGTCGGATCCCTGTTTGCGGACTTCATCAACTCACTCATCATCACGATTTTCATCAATCTCATATAGAAAATACGGACTATCAATGAAGACAGCCCGTTTTTTTTGATACGCTTAAACAACGCAATCATCCTATAATAATGGAAGATGCTTTGATCACATCACAAGGAGGCAAAATTATGTGCACATGTGCTACGTACACAACAAAAGATCATTACTTTGGCAGAAACCTGGACCTGGAATTTTCCTATCAGGAATCTGTCACCATCACCCCGCGCAATTTCCCACTGCCTTTCCGCACCAAAGACACACTGACAAATCACAAGGCATTGATTGGCATGGCCTTTGTCTGCAATGGCTATCCTTTGTACTATGATGCCACCAATGAAGACGGTCTTTCCATGGCCGGACTCAACTTCCCAGGCAATGGTTATTTCCCGGAACCTTTACACGATGGAAAGGATGAAATTTCGCCATTTGAGTTTATTCCATGGATTCTTGGCCAGTGTGCCACAGTTTCTGATGCTGAAAAGCTGCTTGCCAGCATTCGCCTCGTCAACATTCCTTTCTCCAAAGAACTGCCGATCACGCCATTGCACTGGATGATCACGGACAAGGAAAGATCCATCGTCGTTGAATCAACAAAAGACGGCCTGCATGTCTATGACAACCCGGTTGGTGTCATGACCAACAATCCAACCTTTGACAAGCAGCTGTTCCGTCTGAATGATTACCGGAATGTTTCCGCTGCTTCTCATCCATCCGCATTTGGAAAGATTGACCTGGATGAATACAGCCGCGGCATGGGCGGAATCGGCCTGCCGGGCGATCTGTCATCTGGATCCCGCTTTGTCAAAGTGGCATTCACAAAGCTGAACTCCGTATCCAAAGAGGATGAAAACTCCTCCGTCAGCCAGTTCTTCCATATCCTTTCTTCTGTGGAACAGCAAAGAGGATGCTGCGACCTCGGTGATGGCAAATATGAGATCACCATCTACTCCTCCTGCTGCAACATGGACAAAGGCATTTACTACTACCGCACCTATGACAACAGCCAGATCTCAGCTGTTTATATGCACCATGAAAATCTGGATGCAGATAAGCTGATCAGCTATCCATTGGTCACAAAGCAGCAGATCAACAACATTAACTAAGGAATAAAAGTACAGTTAGACAAAGAAGGAATTCAGGTGATCATGGCCTGAATTCCTTTTTCACGCAAAAACGGACAGGGGGAATTTTCCTCTGTCTGTTCCAGGATAAATGCATTTGCTTACTCAAGCTCAAAAGCACCTGTATACAGCTGATAATACTGTCCCTTCTGGGCAATCAGTTCTTCATGCGTACCGCGCTCAATGATGCGGCCATGGTCAAGCACAATGATGACATTGGCATTCTTGACCGTAGACAGACGGTGAGCAATGACAAATACCGTTCTGCCCTGCATCAGTCTGTCCATACCAGCCTGTACAATCTGCTCGGTTCTGGTATCAATGGAAGAAGTTGCTTCATCCAGGATCATGACCGGCGGATCGGCGACGGCTGCTCTGGCAATGGCCAGCAGCTGGCACTGTCCCTGAGACAGATTGCTGCCATTTCCAGCCAGCATCGTCTGGTAGCCCTTTGGCAGATGGCGGATAAAACCATCCGCACCAGCCAGCTTGGCAGCGGCAATACACTCACCATCCGTTGCGTCCAGTCTGCCATAGCGGATATTATCCATGACGGTGCCGGTAAACAACACCGTATCCTGCAGGACAATGCCCAGGGATCTGCGCAGATCTGACTTGCGGATCTTGTTGATATTGATGCCATCATAGCGGATCTTGCCGTCCGGAATGTCATAGAAGCGGTTGATCAGATTGGTGATCGTCGTCTTGCCGGCACCGGTGGCACCAACAAAGGCAACCTTCTGGCCAGGCTTGGCATACAGAGACACATCATGCAGAACCGTCTTTTCCGGCGTATAGCCAAAGGTGACATCAAAGAAGCGGACATCACCCTTCAGCGGTGTATACGTCACGGAGCCATCTGCCTGATGCGGATGCTTCCATGCCCACATATCCGTCTTTTCAGATGTTTCCTCAAGCACGCCATTCTTTTCCGTCGCATTGACCAGGGTGACATAACCCTCATCCTGCTCCGGCTTTTCATCCAGCAGATCAAAAATGCGCTCTGCCCCGGCAAGGCCCATGACAATGGCATTGATCTGCGGTGAAATCTGCTGAATGTTACCAGCAAACTGACGGGACATGCCAAGGAATGGCACGACTACGGCAATCGAGAACGGCAGTCCGGAAATCGAGAGATTCGGTACATTCTTCTCAATGAAGATGCCGCCGGCAACTGCCACAAACACGTAGATGATATAGCTGACATTGTTCAGAATCGGCATCAGAATATTGGAATACTTGTTGGCATTGCGGGATGCCACAAACAGTTCCTCATTCACCTTGTCAAAGTCTGCCTCGGCAGCTTTTTCATGGTTGAACACCTTGATGACTTTCTGGCCATTGATCATCTCTTCAATGAAGCCCTCTGTCTTGCCGACATATTTCTGCTGGGCAATGAAGTAACGGGCAGACTTGCCGCCAACCTTCTTCGTGATGATCAGAGAAACAACAGATCCAATAATGATGACAAGGGCCATCCAGACACTGTAGTACAGCATGATGCACAGAATCGTTGTCAGGGTGATCGCACTGATCATCAGCTGCGGGAAGGACTGGGAAATCATCTGCCGCAGTGCATCCGCATCATTGGTATAGTGCGACATGATATCGCCATGCTTGGTTGTATCAAAATAGCGGATCGGCAGAGATTCCATGTGATTGAACATCGTAACCCGCATCTTGTGCAGAGATCCCTGGGTAATAATTGCCATCAGCTGGTTATACATAAACCCGGCGATCAGTGAAATTGCATAGAGGATGCCAAGGATGATACACAGATGCAGAATCTGGCCAGATACCTGGCTCCATTCCAGCCCATTTGTCCAGGCATCCTGCAAAACGGCGATAACCTTCTGCTGGAAAACACTTGGGATGGAGGAAATCACAGCATTCACAATAATCAGAAAAATGACAAATGGCAGCAGTTTCGGAAAGAAGCTGAACTCCATCTGAATCAGACGCTTTACGGTCTGTCCGGCGCTCTTCTTACGCATTTGCGGGCACCTCCTTTGCAGCAGGCGACACCGTTTCCGTGCCCGCCTTGTTCTGCGATGTATAAACTTCCTGATAAATCTTATTCGTTTTCAGCAGTTCCTCAGAGGTACCGATGGCATTGATCTTGCCATCATCCAGAACAATAATCCTGTCAGCGTCCTCCACCGAAGAAGTACGCTGGGCAATGATAATCTTGGTCGTTTCCGGAATATATTCCTTCATTGCCTTGCGGATCATGGCATCCGTCTTTGTATCAACCGCACTGGTAGAATCATCCATAATCAGAATCTTCGGCTTCTTCAGAAGCGCTCTGGCAATACACAGACGCTGCTTCTGACCGCCGGACACATTCGTGCCGCCCTGCTCAATGCGGGTATTGTAGCCATCCGGGAACTGATTGATAAACTCATCCGCACAGGCAAGATGACACGCCTCTTTGATCTGCTCATCCGTCGCATCCGGATTGCCCCAGCGCAGATTGTCCGCAATCGTACCAGAGAACAGCACATTCTTCTGCAGCACCATGGCAACGGCATCACGCAGCACCTTCAGATCATAATTGCGCACATCTTCCTTGCCAACCCGCACCGTGCCTTCCGTGGCATCATACAAACGCGGAATCAGAGAAACAAGCGATGACTTGGACGAACCAGTACCGCCAATAATACCGATCGTCTCACCAGACCTGATATGCAGTTCAATATGATCCAGCACATGGCGGTCAGCCAGCGGATTGTACTTGAACGCAACATTGTCAAAGTCAATGGAACCATCCTTGACCTCCATGACCGGATGTGCCGGCGAAGTCAACGTGCTCTTCGCCTTAAGCACTTCCGCAATTCTTTCAGCACTCTCAGCAGAGAAAGTAATCATGACAAAGATCATCGACAGCATCATCAGTGAGACAAGAATTTGGAAAGAATACGTCAGCATAGTGGAAAACTGTCCGACATCGAATGCCTGTCCATGAGAGAGAATGACCGTTTTGGATCCAACCGAAAGCACAAACAGCATGACGCTATAGATGGCAACCTGCATCAGCGGGTTGTTCCAGGCAAGAATGCGTTCTGCTTTGGTGAAAATTTTCTGAATTTCCTGTGAAGCATGATCAAACTTCTTTTCCTCATAATCTTCACGCACATAGGATTTCACTACCCGGATGCCAGTAACATTTTCCTCCACGGATTCATTCAGAGCATCATACTTCGGGAAGCCTTTGCGGAATAACGGCATGGCAGACTTTGCCACAATATACAAGCCAAGACCGAGGAAAGGAATAACGATCAGAAAGATAAAAGACATCCTGCCGCCCATCATATATGCCATGATGAAAGAGAAAATCAGGTTCATCGGCGCTCTGATGGCAGTACGGATAATCATCATGAATGCCATCTGTACATTATTGATATCCGTGGTCAGTCTGGTCACCAAAGAGGCAGATGAAAACTGGTCAATGTTTGCAAATGAGAAACTCTGGATGTTGTAGAAAACATCATGGCGCAGGTTCTTGGCAAAGCCGCAGGCACTGTCAGCACAGTAAATGCCCGCCATCCAGCCACAGAACAAAGACGCAAATGCCAGCAAGAGCATCTTCCAGGCATAGCCGACGATCACATTCAGTCCCGCCCCAGCCTTGATGTCATTGACAAGCATGGCAATCAGAAACGGAATCAGAGCTTCACAGATTACCTCGCCAGTCACAAACACCGGTGTCAGGATCGTTGCCCGCGTATACTCACGCAGACTCTTCAGAAGTGTTTTAATCATACATACTCCTTTCCCTGTATAAATCTAATCATACAGCCGCTCCCTCATAAAGAAAAAGCGGGGATCATTTCCCCTCAATGCGGAATTACTTCCGCAATAAAACTGCATGCGTTATTGTAAACCCTTTTCCCGTCAAATATCAACAGCAATACAGTTAGATCACCAACATTTCACAAAGGTCGTGTCCATCCGTTTTACAACGCAAAAGAAGAAAAAAGCTGCCCGGCAGCCACCGGACAGACTCTTTCAATGAAGAATAAAGCAAGGAATCCCGGCAATTCATTGCCGGGAGGAATTGCTTTCCTTTTCTCTTGCAGGTGAGTGATCTCCACCTTTGCCATCATACTGATTCTGGATATACCGTTTTACTGTTTCTTTGCTCATGTTGCCAACACTGCCAACATAATAGCTTGGCGCCCATAGCTTATCACCCCAGAACATCGCTTTCCTGATTTCCGGATGTGCTTTCAGAAACAGTCTGGCAGACGCTCCTTTCAGGTTTTTTACCACATCAGTAATGCTGTACTTCGGTTTGAAACTGCACAGCAAATGGATATATTCTGGCATCACTTCCATTTCCTGAATGTTTACATCTGCCTGCTTTGCAAGACTTTGCAGAATATCTTTCATCTCATTCACAAGCTCAGGCGTTGTAAACCATGGATTACGGTACTTCGTACACCAGATAATATGAAAGTGCAGATTATACACATATCCACGTTCATAAATGGCATCTTCGATTCGATCTATATGTCTCTTCATATGTATCCTCTTTTTTGTTTTATATATCATATGTATACCATATATAATAAGCAATATATATGTGTTATAATTATAACATGAAGAAGATGTCTGATTACATGTTCCATATTGGACTGCAGATGCGTGTATATCCGTCTGATCGACAAAAGGCAATGATTCGCATGAACGGCGGCGCCTCACGCTTTGTATACAATCGTCTGGTGGCTGTGCACAATGAGATGTTCCGTCTGAGAAAAAGTGCATCACTGTCTCCAACAGACACAGAAAGGCTTGCATATCTGGCATCTGCATATGGTGATGCAAAATCTATCAAGAATGCAATTCCTTTCTTGTGGGACTGCGATTCAGACATGGTACTTCATGCCATTATGAACTATAAGCGGGCGTGGAATCAGTTCAGAAAAGTGAAAGGAACCAGTATTCCAACATTCCACAAGTTTGACAACACGTATTGCTATCAGACCAGCAATCATTATGCCGGAAAGAAGTTGAATACCGTTCCACACGTTGTCGGCCTGTACGAAGGAAGCGTACGCTTTACAGACAGGAATCATCTTGTGCTGCCGATGCTTGGTACGATCCGCATGAAAGGTTCCCGTAAGCTGATTGATGCGCTGCTGAATCGTGTTGCAGAAACACGCATTGGTACTGTTGCCATCAGGATGGATGCGTGTGGAGACTGCTATATTTCGCTTGCTCTGGCATCAGACGAACCATTTCATACTGCTTATGTCAGAACTGGCAGAGCGGCAGGCATGGATCTGAATCTTTCTAACTTTCTGATGGACAGTGATGGCTGTGTGATCGAATCACCGCGTTATCTGAAACAGGCAGAAAAGAAGTTGCGCAAAGCGCAGCGTGCCCTTTCACGAAAGTACGAAGCTGCCAGACGAGATGGCCGAGACTATCGTACGTGCAGAAATTACCAGAAAGCACGTCTCAAACTGGCCAAATGCCATCGTCATGTGGCAAATCAGAGATTGGACTTTATCAGATGTACAGCAGACAAAGAAGTCAAAAGCCACGACTATTTGTTTGCCGAGGATCTCAAAGTTCAAAATTTGAAAAAGAACCACAAATTGGCAAAGGCAATCTCAGATAGTGGATGGAGAACTTTTCTGACTGAGTTGCAAAGCACAGCTTCCAAACGCGGAAAGATATGTCTGCTTGTCGATCCCAGAAACACGACACAGACCTGCTCGTCATGCGGCTGTGTTATGTCAGACGACAACAGAATCGTACTGGGACAGGAAGAATGGGTGTGCCCAATGTGCGGCACACACCATGTACGCGATCATAACGCCGCCATCAATATTAAAAATGCCGGTCTTGCCTTACTACAGGAATCCGACATTGCGATAGATATCCGCTGATCAGCGGTATGGGCAGTACGTTTCTGCCCTCATAGTTTGGCAACTCACTATGAAAACCGCCCTCTCACTGGCAGACCTCCACTTACCTGCTGCGGCAGATAAGCGAGTCAGCTGTATCAGGGTAAGTTGGAGTGCGTCAGCGCACGCTATGCATGTGCTGATGTTCCTTCAAGCCTGCGGCTTCAGCCGCGGGTAGTTGACACTCAAAGCAGGAACTGCTCAATCTGGCTGGCAACGCCCTCACCATCCAGCTGATATTCATGCAGCAGAACATCCGCTGCAGCACTCTCGGCAAAGCCATACATGCCGATATGATGAATGAAGCGCGGGCAGGACTCACTGGCAATATCACTGATCAGAGAACCAAGGCCGCCAATCACGGAATGTTCCTCAACCGTGAACACCTTCTCACTCTCTTCCAGTACCTTGACAATACCTTCTTCATCCGCCGGCTTCAATGAGCATACATCCACCACCGTCAAATCAATACCCTTCTTTGCCAGAATGTCTGCCGCCTTCATGCTGGACTGTACCATCAGACCTGTTGCGAATACCGAAATCTTCTGGTGGCCATGGCGCAGCACATTGACCTTGGTAATATCAAACTTTGTGTCCGGTGTATAGAAATCCTCCACCTTGGATCTGCCAAGACGGATATAGCATGGTCCATCATAGGCAGCCGCATAGTCTACCACTGCCTTGGTCTCATACTGGTCACACGGACAGAACACAGCCAGACCAGTGATGGCACGCATGATGGCAATATCCTCAATGGCCTGATGTGTGCAGCCGTCTTCACCAACGGTGATGCCGGCATGGGAACCAGCAATCTTCACATTCAGATGCGGATAGGCAACACTGTTGCGGATCTGTTCCCAGCATCTGCCGGTCGCAAACATGGCAAATGTGCTGGCAAATGGAATATAGCCGCTGGCCGCAAGACCAGCTGCCGTGCCGATCATATCCTGCTCGGCAATACCCATATCAAAGAAACGTTCCGGGGCCACCTTGCCAGCCATGGCACTCTTGGTGCTGCCGGCCAGATCGGCATCCAGCACAACAATCTTCGGATTCTCGGCAACGAGCTTTGCCAGCTCCTCACCATATGCTTCACGTGTTGCCTTCATGCCTTCTCAACCCCCAGTTCTCTCATTGCCTCATGGTACTGCTCTTCATTCGGTGCCTTGCCATGCCAGCCAACCTGGTTCTCCATGTAGGAAACACCCTTGCCCTTGATTGTATGGGCAATGATGCAGGTAGGCTTGCCCTTACATGCCTTTGCGGCATCAAAAGCCTTCTGGATCTCATCATAATTGTGGCCGTCAATCTCGATCGTATTCCAGCCAAAGGCCGCAAACTTCGGTGCAAACGGCTCCGGTCCGATGACATCAGATACCTTGCCATCGATCTGCAGACCATTGTTATCAATGATCGCACACAGATTGTCCAGCTTGTAATGGGCAGCTGCCATGGCAGCCTCCCACACTTCGCCTTCCTCACACTCACCATCACCAAGCAGTGTATAAATGCGATGGTCATTCTTGTCCAGGCGGTTGGCAAGTGCCATGCCTACAGCAGCCGCAACACCCTGGCCCAAAGAGCCTGTACTCATATCAATGCCATCCAGGTCATTCATATCCGGATGTCCCTGCAGGCGGGAATGCAGGTGGCGGATCGTCAGAAGCTCTTCTTCAGGAAGAAAGCCTTTCTCTGCCAGTACCGCATACAGCAGGGGAGCCGCATGCCCCTTTGAGAGAACAAACCGGTCACGGTCAATCGTGCCAACGTTATCCTTATTGATGTCCATGACATTGAAGTAAAGAACCGTCAGAAGATCCGCGGCAGACAAAGATCCACCCGGATGTCCCGACTTGCCGGCATACACCTCACGAATGATATTCACCCGAATGTTATGTGCATGCTGCTGCAGCTCGCTCTGATCCATCTTTTATAGACCCTCCATATCGGCAATATTCTAACACACAACCACAAACTTGACAGCATTGGCAAAATACTCACATGACTGCAGGCACAATCATATGATGCGCAATAGATGGAAAGCTGTCATTTCTGAATGGCATGATTTCTCTTTTACGCTGCCTTATCTCTTGTTGTCGAAATCCAGACGCCAAGCAGAATAATGGCACCGCCGATCAGTTTTCTGCGTGTGATGGTTTCATGCAGGATACCCCAGGAGAGCAGCACGCCAAAGATCGGCATCAGGTTCATGATGACTGCAGCTGTGGATGCCTTCATCCCCTTTAAGCCATAGTTATACAGCAGTAAGGCACCTAGTGAGCACGCCGTGCTGAGATACAGAAGGGTAAGGATAAAGGCAGGCGTGATATTTGTCAGAACTGGTTTTTCCAATGCCAGCATCGGCACAAAGAAGACTGTCCCGATGGCACATTGATACATGGTCAGTGTAAAAGAATCATATTTGTGGGAGATCGACTTGGTCTCATAGTTATAGAAGCCCCACAGGAAGCCGTCAAAGAGTAATAACAAATCGCCGAGAAGGGAGGATGACTGCCCAGGATCAAACTGGGTCAATACCGCGACTCCGATGATGGATGCTGCAATGCCTGCCAGCATTCTTTTCGATGGCCGTTCCCGATAGACGACAAGTCCCACTAGTGCGGTTAAGGCAGGGAAAGCAGCTTCAATTAAGGAGGCATCGGATGCCGAAGTCTTTGCCAGGGCCACATTCTCCAGTGCGTAGTACACACTGATACCCAGAATTGCGGAAACAAGAACCGGCTTTAAGTCCTGCTTTGCAATATGCACCCTGTTCTTGCGGAACAAAAAAACCACCATCATCAATACAGAAGAAATGGCAAAGCGGATCAGGCACAGCAGGATCGGCGTAATGGATGCATAGGCAATCTTGGTGGCAATCACCGATGAACTCCAGAAAAAGATGGCAAGTATGGCACACAGGTAGTATTTCATGCATTTTCCCCTTATCGTGCACCATTGTAGCATTTCCACCTGTCTTCCAAACATACTCCATATCATGCACACTACGTGTTATCCCATTATTGTGAGTGTCATGATATTATTACTTTTTTGAGTATTTTATTTTGAAATGGTGTAATATATGAATGTAATAATATTGGGGAGGTGAAGGTATGCACCTGGGGATGTCCAAATCAAAAAATTCTACGTCTCTGTATGTGTTGAAATCCACATACAGCAACGGCTTTCATTCGACCAAGATTGTCGAGAAGCTTGGCACGGTGGAGGAACTGCAGGAAAAGCTGAATGGGGAAGATCCGATTGCCTGGGCTAAGAAACACATTGAAGAGATGAACCGGCTGGAGAAGGAAGAGCGCCGTGAAGTGACGGAAAAATACTCACCGGTCAAGCAGATTGAGAAGAATGAGCAGCGCACGTTCAATGGCGGCTATCTGTTTCTGCAGCAGGTTTACAACACGCTTGGTTTCCCGCAGCTCTGCAAGGATATCCAGCGGCGCCATCATCTGAATTACAATCTGGATGCGATTCTGTCACGCATGATCTACAGCCGTCTGATTTATCCGGATGCCGGCATGCCGCTGTATGATGCGTCCCGTCTGTTCATCGAACAGCCGGATTTCACGCCGCGCCAGATCATCCGTGCCACAGAAGTTCTGGCTGAAGAAGCTGACCGCATTCAGGAAACAGCCTATGCCAATACCAGAAGAATCTTCGGCCACAGCACTTCTACACTGTACTTTGATGCGACCACCTGTCTGTATGAAGCCGGCACCATCAAAGGCAGGCAGCTGCCGGTTATTCCGATGGACCTGTATTTTGACGGCAACTTCATGCCGATCTGCTACTCCATCAACCCTGAGCATCTCAAGGAAGTACCGCAGACAAGACTGGAAAAGCAGCTGCGTGATGCCTTCCGCACTTCGCAGGCCATTTCCTTTACCGACAGCGGCATCGTCTCCGGTGCCAGTACCACCTTCAAAGACTGGGGCATTCCCAATGGCTACATCATGCGGCTGAACTATGACAACATGCGGGATGAAGAAAAGCGCGCTGCCCAGGATCCCACCGGCTGGTCCCGTTCGGACACTGCCGGCCTGTTTGATCTGAGCAAACTGCGCAAAGAAAGTGAAATCACCAATCCATCTCGTTTCTATTACAAAGAAATGCAGGTACGTGCCCCTGGCGGACTGCGCAGAGTCATCATTACCTACTCCAATCACTATGGCACGATTGAGCGCCTGGAACGGGAACTCAACATGCTGCGAGGCGGTGATCCGCTGCTCTTCCAGCAGTCAGCCAATATGCCAAGCTATGCCGATGGCATTGCCGTCTATGTCACCAACACAGAGATTCCGGCAAAGGACATCATCAAGATGGAAGATACCCGTTCCAATGCGCATAACATCTTCCGCATCCTGAGCATGGAAATCCCAGACAATACCGACGGCATCCCGCTGAGTGATGAGATCCAGGCTCACTTCATCACATGCTTCTGCACACTGACGGTTGTGTCTGCCCTTGTAAAGCGGCTGGATATGTTCGGCCGTTCTGGCGAAGTACTCGAGCAATTGCGCCGCATGAACTTCATGAAGATCCAGTCGGAAGGCTATGTACCGCTGTATACCCGTACAGATCTGACCGATCTTTTGCATGACAATGCCGGTTTCCGCACCGACCACCAGATCATCTCCAAACGGCAGATGGACAAGATCCTTAAGGCAAGAGTCTAAAGGATCTTCTTCAGGTCAGAAATGTGATGAATCACCGGGATATCCACTGTGCATTTACGTTCCTGGTTGATGATCCATACCGGCTTCATGCCTGCCCGCCAGGATCCCAGCACATCCCGATAGAAGATATCGCCGACATAGACACATTCTTCCGGTTTCGCCCCAGCCAGTTCACAGGCTTTCAGAAACAGCCTGGGATCTGGCTTTTTGATGCCAAAATCACCGGAAATAAATACCATGTTTTCATCAAAGAAGCTCTCCAGCCCGCTTTTTTTCAGCTTGTTCCTCTGGGCATCGGAAGGTCCGTTGGAAATGATGCCAAGCCGGTATTTCTTTTCAAGATAAGAAAGCGTATCTGCCGCATCTTCCATCGGCACACAGTACTTGTACAGCAGGGAGTCCCAGTACGTATTGAAGTCAGGATAGGGCAGCTGAATATCAAACACCTTTGCCAGCATCTCCTTGATGTAATTCTTGTTTACATCACCCTTCTGATCCCAGATCATCACTTCCTGCAGCACCGCTTCAAACTCCATTCCCGAAAGATCCGTATTCTCTTTCAGAATGTCATGATACGCATTCCAGGCATACAGTTCCCGGTTGCCAAGCGTATCATCAAAGTCAAAGAAGATCGTCTTAATCATGATGTGCTTCCTCACACACATGCAGGAATGCCTTGAACAAAGACAGCATCTGTTTGTTTCCACAGGCGGTCATCATCTCGGGATGAAACTGCACCCCGCACATGAACGTGCCATCATCTTTTTCCATGCCTTCCACAATCCCATCCGGTGCCTTGGCTGTGACATGGAAACCATCTGCAATATCCTTAACACTCTGATGATGCCAGGAATTGACCATGGCTTTTTTGCCAAGAACGCCCGCAAGGAAGGAATCCTGCTGAATGGAAATGGCATGGGTGGCCTGTTCACGGGGCCGCTTCTGATCATGCTGAATGGCATGGGGATACTGACTTGGGATATCCTGGTACAGTGTGCCTCCATATGCCACATTGATGGCCTGCAGACCTTTGCAGATGCCAAAAACAGGGATTGAAAGAACATCACAGGCATGAATCACAGCCAGAAAGAACCGGTCTGTGCCTGTATCACACATGCCGCATGAGGGCAGAACCTGCTCACCATATAATAAGGGATCCATATCAGCCCCACCGGTCACAATCACACCATCCAGGCCGGATAACATGTCCGAAACATCATCCAGATCAGAGATCACCGGCAGAATGATCGGAATGCCGCCAGCCAGAGAAATACTGTCTACATAATCCTGGTTGACATAGGCACGCTTTGTGCCAATAAATACATCATTTGTGTCCATCTGCTCAAAATTGCCAAGCAGACCAACCTTCATCTTTGTCATGCAAAACCCTCCATGCCACCATTGAAACATAAAAAAGACTCTGCATAAAGCAGAGCCCTCATGTGTGTGACAGAATTACTTCTTTTCAGCAAGCTTCTTGTACAGTGTGACAAAACGCTCAGCCAGAATACCGAATGCCTCAGCACTCATCAGCTGGTCCTCTGCATGAGTCAGCAGAAGATCCATCTCAACCTTCTCACCCTGTGCTGTCTTTGTCAGCAGCTTGGCATGAGCATCATGACCTTGTGTGAAAGCCTCCTGGCCTTCCTTGATCAGCTTCTCAGCCTCGTCGAAGTTTCCTTCTGCAGCCGCATCAATCGCACCAATATAATTGGAGCGTGCTGTTCCTACAGATGCAATAATATTAAATGCTACAAGCTCTGTTCCTTCCATGCTTACTTTCCTTTCTTCATCAGCTCTTCAGCGCGGGCCAGCGTTCCCTTGCCATCCATCAGGCCATACATCTGCATCGGGATATCGCTGATTGCCTTATCCGGATGAGCAGCCTGCAGCTTGCCAAGTGCATAACGAACCTGCGGGCCAAGCAGAATGGCATCTGCCTTCTCATACTCACGGTCAAAATCACCCAGTGAATATGCAGCAATGTCATAATCCTTGCCCTGTGCCTTTGCAGCTTCCTTCATCTTGTTCACAAGCAGGGATGTAGACATACCTGCTGCGCAGAATAATCTGATTACCTTTTCAGCCATGATTCTTTCTCCTTTTTATCTATGCTTACTTCAGATGCTTCTCGGCCAGTGCCAGTGCAGCAGCACCGTCCATCAGGCCATAAGAACGCATATCAATCACATCAACCGGCTTGTTCGGGAACAAACCCTTCATCTTGGACAATGCGAAACGAACCTGCGGGCCAAGCAGAATAACATCTGCGTCTGCTCCCTTGGCATCCGCTTCTGAAAGAGAATATGCATTGATATCATAATCCTTTCCATTCTTCTTCGCAGCTTCTCTCATCTTATTGACGAGCAGGCTGGTAGACATGCCAGCCGAGCAAAACAATGTGATTTTCTTTGCCATAATGATTCACCTTTCTTTCAGCTACATTAGCCTTTCTGCTTCTAGGATATATCGAAACCGCTATCATTTCAATCATTTACCGTGTCATGAAACTGTCTTTTTTTGTCATATTTTACGTATTCATGACACTTTTCATCCAGATAAAAAAAGCAGGAAACAGCTTCCTGCCTTCCTGTATCAGCCAATTTTGCCGCCCGTAAACTTCTGACCATTGATCAGAACACGGATCATCAGCACACCGCCCCACGGCTGAGACTTGATCAGCTTCTTGGCATAATCAGCCGGATTGCCATCCGTGCCTTCTTTATAAGTAGCCTCAAACTGCATCTCCATCGGGCTCAGATTCTTTACATACACATACTTCGGATTCTCATTGGCTTCCAGAAGCTTGCGGATCTCATCACGCTTCAAAGCTGAGTTAACATTTACCAGCATCTTCATATCTCCTTTGTTCATTCTTATTATAATTCACTCTATTTCAAAGTGAACAGCAGAAACTTAATGTTCAAAAGCCGCCCATGTTGAAATGCTTCATGATCTCCGGCATTTCCTGTGTCTGCTCCTGAGTTTCTTCCGTCTCCTCATCACACGGAAACACAATCCCGGCATCCTGTCTGCCATTGTCCAGCACCGCCATCACCTGCAGGCTACGCTGCAGCCAGATCTCCATCTGACTGCGCTCATTGTGATCCATCACTTCCTGCATGCGGACAAACTCCGTGACCATCTTGTCCGGCTCCTCATGGGTATCAATACGCGTCACTGCTTTTGTCTTCCGGTCCGTGAACGTCACATTGTCGATATACCCAGGACGGTCATCAATCACGATTGTGCCATCGGTTCCCTGCATGACAATGCCGCTGTGGGATGCCGAATCCTTGGCCGCTGTACATACAGCCTTGAACTGGCCATAGTCCATTAACAGCACACCGGAAGTATCAATGCCATTCCAGCCTTTGTTGGCCATGTAATAGCTGAACCGCGGGGCGCCAAACAAGCCTGCCACAAAGTGCACGTTATATACATTCAGATCATACAGGGCACCACCGGCAAGAGCCGGATCAAAAGCCGGTGCCACATCGTGATTGACATAGCGGTCATAGCGGGAGGAATACTGCGAGAAGTTGCAGCGGATCAAAGTCAGGTCACCAAGCTTGTCCAGCCACGGAATCAGCTCTTCATAGTTGGCAGAATAGCGGGACATGATGGCCTCAAACAGCCAGGCACCTGTTTCTTGGGCAATCTGTACAAGTTCCTGTGCCTGTGCATAGGTAGCACAGAACGGTTTTTCGACAATGACATTCTTGCCTGCAAGCATCGCCTTTTTCGCAAATGCATCATGCGCACTGTTAGCCAGGCCGATATAAACCGTGTCGAAGCTGCCATCTTTCAGAAAAGCATCATAGTCTGTATAGACAGATGAAATGTGGAAAGCATCTGCCACCGGCTGGCCATGATCAGGATTGCGGCACCACAGTGCGGTCACCGGAATCTCTGCCTTTGCAAAGCAGGACAGCGCCTGGCGGACAATCATGCCATTGCCGCAGACACCAACTCTCATGCCATCACCTTCTCAGTCAAGATCCTCACCATTGCTGGCAATGACCTTCTTGTACCAGTAGAAAGAATCTTTTCTTTCACGGTGCAGATCACCGTTGCCATCGTTATCCTTGTCAACATACACAAAGCCATAGCGCTTCTTCATCTCACCGGTAGATGCTGAAACAAGATCCGTGCAGCCCCACATTGTATAGCCCATCAGATCCACGCCATCTTCCACAGCTTCCTTCATCGCCTTGATATGATCACGCAGATAGTTGATGCGGTACGTATCATGGAACTTGCCATCCGCACTGCGCTCATCCACAGCACCAAGGCCATTCTCGACCACAAACAGCGGAATCTCATAGCGGCCATAGATCTCATTCAGATAGATGCGCAGGCCTTCCGGATCAATCTGCCAGCCCCAGTCACTTGCCTTGAGATACGGGTTCGGCACACCGGTAAACATATTGCCGGCTTTCTTCTGCACTTCAGGATCTACCGTAGCAGTCGAAGACATGTAATAGGAGAAAGAATAGAAGTCAACCGTGCCCTCCTTGATGTCCTCAAGATCACCCGGCTCCATGCGTACATGGATGTTGTGATCCTTGAAGTAGCGCTTTGCATAGTAAGGATAATGACCTCTGACCTGCACATCGCCGCAGAACCAGTTGTTCATATTCATGCGGTCCTGTGCTTCCTTGACATCCGCCGGATTGCACGTATACGGATACACCATCTGGCCGGCAATCATCAGACCGATCTTGAAGTCAGGATTGATCTGGTGGCCGATCTTAACCGCTCTTGCACTTGCCACAAACTGATTATGCAAAGCCGTAAAGCGGTCAGATGCCTCTTCCGGTGTCTCGTTCATCATGAACATCGGCTTGCCATCTTCGCCATGCATGCCAAGCGACATGATGCGGCCCATCGCACCGGCACCGATATTGATCTCATTAAAGGTCAGCCAGCACTTTACTTCATCCTTGTATTCATTGAACAAGGTTGTGGCATACTTGACAAAGCAGTCAATCACTTCACGTCCGGCCCAGCCATTGTACTTTTCACTCAATGCCCATGGCAGCTCATAGTGGGAAATGGTCACCAGCGGCTCAATGCCATACTTTCTGCACTCCGCAAACACATTGTGATAGAAGGCAAGGCCCTTCTCATTCGGTTTTTCCTCTTCACCAGTCGGAAAGATTCTGGCCCAGTTGACGGACAGACGGAAGCACTTGAATCCCATTTCACCATACAGGGCAATGTCTTCCTTGTAGTGATGATAGAAGTCCACAGACTCATGGGAAGGATAGTAAACATCCGGATGGATTTCCTTGTCCCACAGACGCGGTGTGCTCACTGTACCGCCGCGAATATGGTCAGGGACATTCTCGCCCTTGCCGTCTTCCTTCCAGGCACCCTCAAACTGATTGGCAGCTGTTGCACCGCCCCACAAAAAATCTTTTGGAAATGGCATATTTTCTCCTCCTGTTAAAAAAGGACATCTGAAAAGATGTCCTCAAAGCCAAAGATTGTTTTTTGCCAAACACCTCTGCATGCCTTTATTATAGCAAAGTTATTTTGTTGCGGCAGATTTGCGCAGAAGCAGGGCGCCGATGATAAACAGAATGCCAAGCGTTGCAACCGAGATATTGACGCTGTTGGTCAGAGATACCGTGACGCCGACAAGCATTGTGCCCATGAAAGAAGCACCCTTGCCGCAGATATCATACAGGCCGAAGTACTCACCCGAAGCATCGTTTGGAATCAAAGAAGCGTAGTAGGAACGGGACAGTGCCTGGATTGCCCCCTGGAACATACCGACCACAAATGCCATGATGCCAAACTGCCACAGAGAATGCATGAACAGGGCAAATACAGCAACGGCAAAGTAACCGCCGATGCAGATGGAGATCAGCGTCAAAGAACTGTACTTCCTGGACAGATTGCCAAACAATGATGCAAAGGCAAAGGCAACCACCTGCGTTAACAGCAGCACAACCAGCAGGCCGACCTGATTCAGGCCGAGCGAAGTACCGATCGCAACCGCCTCATCGATGATTGTATACACACCGTCAATATAGAAGAAGAACGCCAGCAGGAAGTAAAATATCTTCTTTTCATTTGTATACATGTGCGTCAGCGTATGACCGATGCGGGCAAAGGAAGCACGGATCTTTCCCGAAGCGTGCTCCACATAGTTCTTCTGTTTGTAGCCCTTGAGCAATGGCATCGTCACAAACAGCCACCACAATGCCACCACAAGGAAGGCAAGGAAAATAGACAGTTTCTCATTCATCTTGCCGGTATTGCCGAGCAGATACAGGGCAAGGGCAACAATGAACGGGATGCAGGAGCCAAGATATCCCCATGCATAGCCAAAGGAGGAAACCTGATCCATTCTTTCCGGCGTCGTCACATCAATCAGCATAGAGTCATACAGAACAAGTGAAGACTGATAGGCAATCTTGGCAACCACATACGTAACCAGATACAGCATCCAGTTTGGCACAGCGCCAAGCATTGCACAGCCAATGACGCCAATGATCAAAACAGCCATGAACATCGGTTTGCGGAAGCCTTTGTTATCCGAAATGGAACCAAGAATCGGTCCCAGGAAGGCAACCACCACAGTTGCAATCGATGTCGCATAGGACCAGGCGGCCAGATAGGCACTGCCTGACATGCCAGCACTCTTTGCCAGCGCATTGAACCAGATCGGAATCAGGGTTGACACCATCATCGTAAATGCCGAGTTGCCGATGTCATACATAATCCACGACTTCTCCAGCTTGTTAAAGTTCTTTAACATACCTTTCCTCCCAATGCATTCTTTGTAAATTTATCATTCTTCCAAAAACGCTGCTATCTTCTTTCAGTATAGTGTATGTAAAGAACATGTAAAATCAGTTTTTTCACTTTTTTGCCAAAAAAAGGAGAGACTTATCTCTCCCCTGCATCAGCCTTTCTGCCACTTCCAGTTAGCAACTTCCGGCAGATCCTGTCCGTATTCACGGATGTACTGACGGTGTTCCACCAGCTTGTTTTCCATCTGCTGGAACAGATGTGCCGTCTGATCATGGAACTTATCCTGCGGCAGACGCAGCAGAACATCTTCAACCAGATGGAAGCGGTCGATATCATTCTGCACGCGCATATCAAACGGTGTGGTGATCGTGCCCTCTTCCTTGTAGCCGCGTACATGCAGGTTGCGGTTATGACGGCGGTATGTCAGCTCATGAATCAGCGTCGGATAGCCATGGAAGGCAAAGATGATCGGCTTGTCGGTTGTAAACAGCATGTCATACTGGGCATCGGAAAGTCCATGCGGATGTTCCTGAGATGGCTGCAGTTTGAACAGGTCGACAACATTGATCACCCGGATCTTGAGATCCGGCAGTTCTTTTCTCAGGATGGATACGGCCGCAAGTGTCTCCAGCGTCGGTGTATCACCGGCACAAGCCATGACCACATCCGGTTCACATCCCTTGTCATTGCTTGCCCAGTCAATGATGCCAAGACCCTGTGTGCACAGATTCACTGCTTCTTCCATGGAGAACCACTGCGGACGCGGGTGCTTGGAAGCAATCACGACATTGACATAGTTGCGGCTTCGCAGGCAGTGATCCATTGTACTCAGCAGGCAGTTGGTATCCGCCGGCAGATAGATGCGCACCACATCAGCCTTCTTGTTTGCAATGTGGTCCATGAAGCCAGGATCCTGATGGGTGAAGCCATTGTGATCCTGCTGCCAGATATGAGATGTCAGGATGAAGTTCAGTGAGGCAATGTCCTGGCGCCATGGCAGCTGATTGCATACTTTGAGCCACTTGGCATGCTGGGCAGCCATAGAGTCGACAACTCTGACGAAGGCTTCATAGGAATCAAAGAAGCCATGTCTGCCTGTCAGCAGATACCCTTCCAGCCAGCCCTCACACATATGCTCGGAAAGCATGCCATCCATGATTCTGCCATCTCTGGCCAGATGCTCATCCGTCGGCAGCATCTCTGCCTCCCATGGACGATTCTCTGCCTCAAAGGCATGGTTCAAACGGTTGGACATCCCCTCATCCGGTGAAAAGATACGGAAATTGCGTGCCTTGTCGTTTGCCTTGAAGATATCACGGACAAACTTGCCAAGTTCCATCATGTCCTGTGCTTCTGCAGAACCCGGTTCTTTCACATCCACCGCATAATCACGGAAGTCCGGCATGATCAGATCACGGAGAAGCTTGCCGCCATTGGCATGCGGATTGGCTCCCAGACGGTGATCTCCAATCGGAGAAAGCGAGCGAATCTCATCCTTCAAGGTGCCATTTTCATCAAACAGTTCTTCCGGATGATAGCTCTTCAGCCAGCCCTCCAGGATATGCAGATGTTCTTCATCCTTGATTTCCACCGGTACCTGATGGGCATGGAAGCTGCCCTCAATCGGGACACCGTCCACCTTCTTCGGTGCGGTCCAGCCCTTTGGTGTACGCAGGACAATCATCGGCCAGAACGGACGGGTATCATCATGATTTTCACGGGCATTCTTCTGAATGGCACGAATCTCTTCGATGACTTTATCCATCGTCTCTGCCATCAGCGGGAACATCTTCTCAGGATCATCACCCTCAACAAAGTACGGCTTCCAGCCATAGCCATGCATTAACGATGTCAGCTCATCCTTGGAAATACGGGACAGAATGGTCGGATTGGAAATCTTGTAGCCATTCAAATGCAGGATCGGCAGCACCGCACCATCATGTTCCGGATTCAGGAACTTGTTGGAATGCCAGGAGGTAGCCAGCGGGCCTGTTTCAGCCTCGCCATCACCAACAATAACAGCCGCAATCAGATCCGGATTGTCAAACACAGCACCAAAGCCATGGGCTAAAGAATAGCCAAGCTCGCCGCCTTCATTGATGGAGCCAGGCGTCTCCGGAGCGCAGTGTGAAGGCACGCCGCCCGGGAACGAGAACTGCTTGAACAATTTCTGCAGACCTTTCTCATCCTGGGTGATATTCGGATACACTTCAGAATACGTGCCATCCAGATAGTCATTGGCAATGTAGAAGTTGCCGCCATGACCAGGTCCGGACAAGAGAATCATATCCAGATCATACTTGTTGATGACACGGTTCAGATTGACGGTCACAAAGTTCTGGCCAGGCACCGTGCCCCAGTGGCCGACAATCTTCTTCTTCACATCCGTCATGGTCAAAGGACGCCGCAGCAGCGGATCATCCAGCAGATACAGCTGGGCCGCAGACAGATAATTCGCTGCCCGCCACCACTCCTGCATCCGGTGCAGATATTCATTAGAATTAAAATCAGTACTCATGAGAATTTCTCCTTCGTGTTCTCTGATTATATCATTTTCTTATCACAATATTACAGCTATCACGCATAGTATGCATGCATATAATAAACATGCATATGCATGTCATACCAGTTCATCACGTATGTCTCATTCCAGGACAGCAGGCAGTGCCAAAAAACACTCACGCACCATCCTGCCACACAAATGACAGATGATTGGGATCTGCTGGTGGATCCGCAAGCAGATCATTCAGCCATGGCCCATAGTTGGTATCCGCCAGCTGTGCCTGCACAAGTGTCAATGCCGGATCGGCCTGAAACGTACCAGCCTGCGCTCCTAAACTCCCCTCCTTCAGTGCCGTAAAGATGTTCAGAAGCAGACTCTTCCCCTGTTCATACAGCGGATCACTCTCGGCATTCTTCAGCAATTCCTCAACCGTTGCCAGCTGATTGTCCACAGCCTGCTGATCAGCAGCTACCATATCACTCACACACTGTTGAGAGCCATAGGCAGAAAAGTCAATTGGCTCCGTGGAAAAAGACACATCCTTTCCCATGATCGAAAGCACACCAAAGCAATGTGTATCCGTCAAAGGCATTCCACTGATGATCTCATGCAGAGAATCCTTCACCAGGATTGAGGGGTGATGCTGATGGCCGGTAAGAGCCAGCTGTACATGATACTTTACAAGCAGATCATACAGTCCTTCATTCTGGATATGATAGCTGGCATAGCGTTCATCATCAGCCTTATATAATACAGAACGGTGTGCCAGGAAGATGATCTTGTCATTGCGCAAAGATGCCTCTTTCAGCTTTTCCTTCAGCCACTTCATCGTCTCTTTGGAGAATTGTGGTGTCCTGCCCTGATCAACCGCGCCATCATCCATTGCCAGCAATGTCACATCACCAATGCGTCGCACATAGCTCAGGGAAGAAGGATCCTTGTCTTCCATATCCAGCAAAGACGCATAGTTTTCCTCATACGTATCCGCACCTGAAAAGTCATAGTCGTGATTTCCAGTTGTCATCACCACCGGAATACCGGCATCCCTGACCCGTTCCAGAATCGATGCCAATGCCCTTTCATCATCCGGATTGCCTGTATTGGTATTATCACCGGTCAGGATGAATACATTGGGATGCTCCGCAATCACCTGACTGACAAAGGCCTCCATGAACTCACGTGAATACGGCTCTGCCGGTACAACTGTACTGGCAGAATCCGGATCCAGTGTAAAGTGCAGATCGCTGGACACAATGGCAGTAAAGTCCGTTATATCAGAGCTTTGATACACATCTTTCTTTGCCTGTGCACAGCCAGACAGAGTCATCGCCAAAATCATCAGAAACACAGTGATTCTTTTCATGAACTACATTATATATGGAAGAATAGGTGAGGAAATGCATGATGCTCACAGCATGTATCCTTCCTCCGGAAAGGCACGCTGTTACGCATTATTTAACGGGACTTTGACAGTTTGCTTTGAATAGAATTTCTCAAAGGGGCTGTAACGAATAAGATGATTTGACATAGTTAAGTCAAAGAATCTTGGCGTTGCAGCCACTTCTGCTCTATGCATGCAAGCTGTTATCTGGTTTCTGAATTATCTAACTTAACGAGGAAATTTCCTGCGGATAAACAGAGAAGAGACAATAGTTGCACCAAGCATAGCCAGCGACCCACCAAACATAACATACACTCCTGTCAGTATTGCCTCAACACCTGTCTGCGGACTGATTCTGTTACTGTCCGCATTCGAAGATGAAACATTAGAAGCGGCTGATGTTTCCCATCCTGCATACAGAGTCAGATTCTCTGTTACAGTATGGGAGAGATCATATTTCTGTGTGCAGGCAGAATCTGTATACCAGCTGGTAAAGGTATATCCCTGCACATTTGGATCAGCAGGTGCACTGATCTTACTGCCATAATTACTAGGAAGATCTGCAGTGATTTGAAGTATTGCTAAATCTGGTCTAGACTGAAGGCAGGAGATCCTATGCATACAAGAATACAGATCATCATGGCAGCCGCCTGTATCAGTGCTCTTTGCGGCTGTAAATCCACTGCTTCTTCCTCTTCCCCATCTGCTGTTCCTTCTGTCTCACCCTCTTCATCTGCAGCAGCCGTTTCACCAACGCCAGCTCCGTCTGCCTTTCCATCACAAACTGCGGTATCATCCAGTCTCATCAAAAGCTGGTCCAGCAAAGAGGTCGCAGACGGCGGCACACACGTTTTATCAACGCCTGTCATCACAGATGTCAGTGCCTCGGATGATCAGATCACAATCCAATGGCAGCCTGTAGCCAACGCATCCCAGTATGATATTTCCTGGGGCAGAGCAGACTTTCTGACAAGCGATCCATCGTTTACCTTTGCAACCGATGAAAGCACATGGCCTAATGACATGGTCGGTTCTGATCCCATCCACATACATATCGGTGCCACAAATGACCAGAATCAGGATTCTGCTTATACAGATGTGGAAATACAGGCATCCACAGGCACAATCACCTTTGCGTTCTATGACTATGACAACAAGGATGTCAAAGTTGGTCAGGCCAGTGTGGATACGTCATTTCCTGCAGGCGTCCAGACATTCACTGTTTATGGCAATACAGTCTGTGTGGGTCCCCTGCAGGTCACACAGGCACCAGACGGCTGGTCGTTCCGCGGCAGTTTCAGTTTTGCAACAGAGCCGATTCAGCCAGATCAAAACAATACTGTATCGATCTTTGTGATAAAGCAGTAAATGCCATCTACTCATACAGGATACCTGTATTTTGTACAAACCACTAAGTGATACTGCAATCTGTACACCGCATGCAGATTTGTGTAATATCCATTACTATATTGCATAGCGCTTCACCTCTATGAATGTTGTACCACTGAATATGTTATAATATCTATGGAGGAACATATGATACTGACGTCAAGTTACGGATTACATTTCAAAGGCAGTGAATCAGCAATTAAGAACACAAGCGCGTATTACGCTTCTGCTGTTAAATATCTGATACCTGTAGTCCGCGTAAACTGGGACGCTGTTGAACCGATCTCTTATAGCAAAGGCAGAGTGCGCCTTATTGAATGCCTGATCCACAGCAATAAGAACAACCAGGCAGTGTATAACTTCGATGACCGGTTTTATAAGTTCCCTGTTTATCTGAGAAGAGCTGCGATTGCGGATGCCATTGGCAAAGTAACCGCGTATTTCAAACTTTTCGAGCAATGGATAAAAAATGAATGTGAAGGCGTTATGCCGCAGATCGATACGTGTGACCATCTCATGCCGTGTTTCTTTAATGGCAATATGTTTGCCTGGGATCAGCTTGGCCGCACTGCTCAGATAAAGGTTTATGTTAACAATGACTGGGTATGGAGAGAAATCCGTCTTTCCAAGACAGATATCAGGTATCTGAACAGCAGAAAGCGTCTGCATAACGCAAAGCTGTCCGCACCCGTCATTGAAAAGAAACATGGACACGATCAGCTTCGCTTTACGATTCAGGAGAATGTCAGACTGCATGACACGCCGATCTTTGAACAGAAGATATGTGCGGTAGATCTTGGCGTTGGTACAGATGCCGTGTGCAGTGTGTTGGATTCTAAGGGAACTGTCCTGTCAAGGAAGTTTATTAACTTTGGCAGAGAAAAAGACTCTGTATCCAATGCGCTGCACCGCGTATCTGATTTCCAGCGCTATCACGGCTCTCATGACAGCGGCAGACTCTGGAATCTGGCAAAGCGGAGAAACCTGAACCATGCCCGCCTGATTGCCAATGCAATTGTGGACTATGCCATGGCAAATGAATGCCACACAATTGTATTTGAGCATCTGAACACGGCGGGTAAGAAGAAAGGCTCAAAGAAACAGAAGCTTGTCATGTGGAAACATCGTGATGTGCAGAATACGGCTGAACGCTTAGCGCATCGTTATGGCATGCGGATATCGCGCGTCTGTGCATGGAATACAAGTAAGCTTGCGTATGATGGTTCTGGCATTGTAAAACGCGGCAGCGATGTACCGCGTTCTGAAAAAACAGAATCCATGATTCGTCATTCCATCTATAAAGGCAGGATGGAAGAAAGAGTTCCTTATGACATTTGTCAGTTCATGAATGGAAAGCTGTACAATTGTGATCTCAATGCGTCATACAACATTGGAGCACGATATTTTATTCGCGAACTGTTGAAAGCATTACCCCAGATACAGGCAGAAGTTCCTGATCTGGGCAGTGGAAGCTCCAGAACATTAGCTGATCTATGGCAGTTAAACACTGCAATAGGTACAGCAGTCAGCTGATTGTTCTGCACATAAGTCTCCCAAAAGTTAGTGCAGATGAGTATAGCAAGCGTCAGCAAGCTATACTGTGCTGCAACCGTATCTGAAGGAGGCGAAAGTCTGAAAGCACACAAGCTTTTGGAAGCCCCATCTATAGTCCGGACGTAAGCGAGGACTTAGGCGGGGAGCTTCACATGGGGACAAGTACATACCATGTCATTGGACCGGTTGTTGGAAAAGCCTTCCATGACGGCCTGGCATTGAAGAAGTAATCCAAGGATGTGCAGGGCAGCTGATGGCCTTGCTCAGACCTATTGATGCATTAACATGATAACGGAAAAGGACCACCGATGACGGCTGGTCCTCCGTTAGATTCATAGACTGCTGATCTTTGTGAGGGATAGGCAGTCTGTTTTTTTTGATCATTATATGATGTGAATCACTGCTTCACCATATCTGGTAATGGGAAGCCCTGTATCATTGCGTACCACCAGCAGGAAGATGAACTGATCGTCTTTGACAGCATCTTCTGGAATCGTAAAGCATGTATGCAGTGACAGCGGATCAAAGACGCGCAGTTCTTTCATGGTGCCATGATATGTTGTACCGGCATGATACAGCCGCCAGCCATAGTGCAAGCCTCTGCCATCAGGATCCTGTACAACTGCAAAAAGAGAAATTGTTTCACCTGGCTTTGCCGTAAAATCATCCTGTTCCAGTTTCACAGCCGGGGCATGTGTACACTGATCTTTATGCATATGTGTCCATTGCATGCGTACCGCAAATTCTTCCTGATATGCCTTGATGAAGGAACTGTCACAGCCTGCTTCTCCGGAATATATATCATCTGTCTTGTTCAGCTTTGTACCATCCTGGTAAAGCCTGCCAATCAATGTGCCATAACTGCCATCTTCCAGTCCTCTTAAACCAGTATTTAATAAAGGAATATAGGTGTTGCTGTCACCTTCACCAAGAAATTCATCCTTTTCAAAGGACACCGGCGGCAATTGTGGAAAATGCCAGTCAATGTATGGATGCAGGCCAAACTGATAATCATCCGGCTCTCCTTTGTAATAGATGCCATCACCCATCAGGCCATACTTTTCTCCTAATGGACTGCCGCAGTGCTTGATATATTTATTCAGCCATTCTGGATTAAACATGTACCGGCAATCAGCCGGTGCATTCTTTGAGGCAAAGTAGCTGCCATAGATATCTTCAGACCGCAGCAGTTTCAGCTTTGGAAACAAGGGCCTGCCATATTTCAGCCATGTCTTATCCTGGCCAACACCATCCATGATGCCAAAGATTCTGACTTTGTCTGTGACATACTGCTGGATTTCAGCCCATTTGTCTGTGCCTTGATACGTATTGGCAATACGCATCAGTGCACGCACAATCGTATTGGCGCCACCCCAGGAACACAAATACAGCGGTCTTTCATCATCCTTCTTGATCGCTGCTGCAATCAGCCGGGAACCATCGGTTTCCTGGCTGACATCACCCTCAAAGGCAGTATTGCCATAACATGTGATCTTCATCAGCTCTTCCACGGTTGGGTATCCCGATGCATTCTCCCGTAAATACGGCAGGCACTGTGCATATTCATTCTGCCAGAGATGCTCGATCCAGCCAGTTTCAAAAGGCCGATAGGATTTCAGCTTCGCCGCATCAGGATCCGGTCCTGGCAGTCTGGGATTTCTCTTCCAGGCAGCTTCGCCTGCGCACAGATAATCAGGCTGTATTTCACCCTGTGTATGAATGCCGTCACCATTGAAATGAAACTGGGAAGATGTGTAGATCACACCTTCCAGATCCACTTCATTGAGATACAGACATAAATGAATCAAAGAATTCATGTCATCGCATTCCATGTCTGTTGTTATGATCATCCGCTGCTTCATGTCAATCACTCCTGTTTTCTTATTGCATCATACCGTACTTTTTGTGCCATGATGCAGCCATTTTCGAGCTTGACAAAAACTGGTTTTGGCGCGAAACTCCAGAATGTTATCAGACACGATACGAAACAAGCCCATTGGCTGTCACGATACAGTGTGCGCATTTTGCGTTCACTGTATTTTTTTATCGGTCTGGTATGAAAGGGGATATTCATACATGGAAGAAAAAACAAATGCCTTCATGGAGACAGAGAGCGTCGGCAGACTGATGCGGAAGTTCTCTGTCCCCTGCATCATTTCACTGCTGGTTGCAGCCCTCTACAACATTGTTGACCAGATCTTCATTGCCAATGCGAGCTACCTTAGCTCCTACGGCAACGCTGCCAATACAGTTGTCTTTCCACTGACTATTGTTGCCCTGGCCATTGCCGTCATGATCGGTGACGGTGCCTGCGCCTATGTCAGCATCTCACTTGGTGCCGGTGAACAGGAACGTGCCCACAAAACGGTAGGCAATGCCATTGTACTCTGCATCATTGCCAGCATCATTCTCACAGCCCTCTATCTGATTCTGCAGGAACCGTTACTGACATTGTTTGGCGGCAGAGTCAACGCAGACACATTCAGGAATGCCAAAGAATACTTCTTCTGGATCACGCTTGGCATCCCCTTCTACATGTTCGGTCAGGCCGTTAACTCCATTATCCGTTCAGATGGCTCCCCCAACTTTGCCATGGCAGCCACTCTGGCTGGTGCGATAGCCAACATCATCCTGGATCCTGTTTTCATCTTCCCGATGCACATGGGCATGGCCGGTGCTGCCATTGCCACCGTCATGGGTCAGATCCTGACAGCCATTCTTTCCATCTGGTACCTATTCCACATGAAAGCCATTCAGCTGCATAAAAACAGCTTCGGCCTTTGGGGAAGCCTGATGAAGAAATTCCTGTCGCTTGGCATCACAAGTTTCCTGTCCCAGATTTCACTCGTTGTTTCCATGGCCGTTGTCCAGAATGTATGCACAAAATACGGCGCCCTGGATCCGATCTTCTCCCAGGAACAGTATGCCCAGATCCCGCTGGCAGTTCTTGGCATTGTCATGAAATTCTTCCAGATTGTCATTTCCATTGCCGTCGGCCTTGCGGCAGGCTGTATTCCGGTGGTTGGCTATAACATCGGTGCCAAGCGCAATGACCGTGCAAAGAAATTCTTCTCCTATCTGCTGACAGCAGAATTCCTGATCGGTCTGGCAGCCCTTGTCATCGTCGAAGTCTTCCCTGCCAATATCATCAATCTGTTTGGTGCAAGGAACGAAAGCGAATACTACCGCGACTTTGCCATCAGATGTTTCCGCATATACCTCTGCATGATGCCGCTGGCAACCGTAAACAAAGGTTCCTTCATCTTCCTGCAGGCGATGGGCAAGCCGGTGGAATCCACCATCATTTCCATGGTCAGAGAAATTGTACTTGGTGTCTCCCTGCCAATCCTGCTGCCGCTGAAGTTCCAGCTGAACGGTCTGCTGTATTCCTTCCCGGCAGCCGATATTCTTACGTTTATCGTCGCATTATGTATTATCATACAGACATACAGAGAACTTGATAGAAAGGAGAAAATTGCATGAACAGAATCATTACCATCAGCCGTGAATTTGGCAGCGGCGGCCGCACCATTGGCAGACTGACCGCAAAAAAGCTGAACATTCCCTGCTATGATGCCGAGATCATTCAGAAGATTGCGGCAGAAAGCGGCTATGCCGAAAGCTATCTCAAAGAGGACAGCGAAGACACACCTGGCGGCTGGCTGGGTGCCGTCCTGGCCAACCGCCAGGCAGGCCCGACCAACCAGGATCTCATCTGGCAGATCCAGTGCAAGGTCATTCTCGATCTGGCCGAGAAATCACCATGTGTCATTGTCGGCAGATGTGCCGACTATGTCCTGAAAGACAAGGAAGACTGCCTGACTGTCTTCATCCATGCCAGCATGGAAAAGCGGGCAGAGCGCATTGTCAAGGAATATGGCGAGCGTCCGGAATCTCCTGAGCAAAGACTCAAAGACAAGGATAAGCGCAGAGCAGCCTATCACCGCTTCTATACCGACATGAAGTGGGGCCATGCCCAGAACTATGATATCTGCCTGGACTCTGGCAGACTTGGCATTGACAAGTGTGTCGACATCCTCACCCAGCTGTACTGATTGATCCAGCCTGATGCATATCCATCAGGCTTTTCTTTGCCAATCCGCTACAATAATACCGGTAATATCATGCTTACATGGATTCAAAACACAGACTGGATGATTCTGCACTTCATCCAGCACTATTTGCGCTGTCCCTTACTGGATTTTCTAATGCCCAAAATCACGATGCTTGGCAATGGCAGCCTGATCTGGTTACTGGCGGCTGTCCTTCTGTTTGCCTCAAAGAAATACCGGAAATACGGCATTGCATTGATGGCAGGAATTCTCTGTGGAAACCTTACCTGTGATGTCATTCTGAAGAATATCATCGCAAGACCCAGACCATGCTGGATCGAAAATGTAAATCTGCTCATTCATATGCCAAAAGATTATTCCTTTCCATCCGGCCATACCCTTACAGCGGTCATCAGTGCCGTGATCATTACATGTGCCAATCACAGGTTTGGCTGGGCTGCCATTCCTCTTGCCATCCTGATCAGTTTCTCAAGACTGTATCTGTTTGTCCATTTTCCATCTGATGTACTGACATCTATCGTATTCGGAATCATCATCGACCTGACCGCTGTATCTGTTGTCAGACGAACACCGAAACACACAGCGGATCAATCCTGATTTTGCCTGCAGGAAAATCATTTACAACCTGCATTTATCATTTGCCGGTTACAATACTGACATATGGAAAAAACAGAACAGACAAAGATACAGTTATTCGCATGTGATCTGGATGGCACCCTGCTCAATGAGGACCATCTGACCGACAGTGCATCCCTGGATATGATTGCCAAGGTGTTCAAATACCGCAGATATTTTTCTGCGGCTACGGGCAGATCCCTGCACAGGCATGAGCTGGAACGGCTTGGCCTGCAGAATATCTATCGGGTATGCATGAATGGGGCCATGGTGATCAGCCCGGATAACAGCGTGATTGCCAGCCATCCTATCCCGCAGGATACAGTCGCCGATATACTTGAAGCATTCCCAGACAGCGAGATTGAATTCATCAGTGCAGAATGCACCCTGTCCAGAGGCACCATGGAAACCAAAATAGAGGAATTCAAACGGTTTGGCTTTCGTGAAATCCCAGGATCACCCCTCCGGATGCGCAACTTTGTAATGGATTTTGTGTTCAACTGTACAGATGAACAGATTCTGTCCTGTCCGATATACAAGATCAACACAAGCTTTGACAATGAGGCAGAAAGCAGAAAGATGGATGCTTTTCTTTCTGAACACAGAGATACATTGACCAATGCCCCGACCATTGCAGGCATGTATGAGATCACTGCCAGGGGTATCTCCAAGGCGGTTGGCGTCGCAGAGCTGGCAAAGCATCTTAATATCACAGAAGAAGAAACAGCCGTGTATGGGGATGGCCTGAATGATCTTGAAATGCTGAAATACTTTGCCAACTCCTATGCCATGGCCAATGGCTGTGGAGAAGCCAAAGAAGCAGCACATTATCAGATCGGCACCAACAAAGACCATGCCGTTGTATTTCACATTCTGAATGAACTGGGATTGTAGAAAAAAATGCCAGCAGGTTTTTGAAACAGCCTGCCAGCATTTTTTCATCCTGCTGCTACATCCAAGGCAGATCCCACGGCTTCAATACCACAGGTTCCTTCTCCAGGTATTCTTTCTGTTCTTTGCTCAGGAAATCCTTGTGAATCGCCGCTTCAAAGACATAGGTTCTGAAATAATCTTCACTGCAGGCATAGATGCCGTCTTTTCCACTGTCTTTGCCCCAGGAGTTTTCAATCTTCCATCTGACCGGCTTACCATCTTCATCCAGATGCACGCCTAATAGAAGAACATTGTGGTTTGGTGAACTCTCACAAGTTTCCAGCAGGTCTTTCTTACTCATCGAAAGATCACCTGCTGCAGCGGAAAGCGCATAGCTGTCCGGATCAAGAATTCCTTCTTCTCTGTCAATGAAGGCACCTGCATCCAGGCCGATCCATACCGGCTTTCCTGCTTTGAGCTGGGCAATGCACAAACCCTCCAGTTTATCCATTTCCAGGTTTAATCTGACCCGGTTGTTTTCAGCCATATTGCCATTGTCGTGAGACACAATGCATACATGCATTGGTTCATAGGATGTCGGCTCACAGATCACATGGACATACTGGGAAAGATCAATGCCGGCATACTTCTGATAGAAAGATAACGGAGTCAGAGCTTTCTCTTCGTGCATGTGATTATCTTTATCACGCCATGCATAATCAAAGCTTTCAACCGGCTGTCCAAACAGGATGCACTGCAGACGGTAGATCTGTGTCATAGCCTGTGCTTTGATGGCATTCCTGTCTTTCTTTTCAGCCTTGCGGATCTCTGCACCGTATTTCCTCAGGATGCGGTTGGTCAATTGATCCGCTGTCTTTGTATGGCTGGAAGCCCATGTCTCCGGCATGACTTCCTTTGGTACAAGTCCATACTTTGTCACAAGACCTCTGACCTGATCCCAGACATTGCCATCACCAATACCACGGAACAGATACTGCACCTGGCGTGAAGACAGTGGTTCATCGGCTGTTTCCATAGCCATATTCAGCCAGTTATTGGCCTTTTCCAGCTTGTCATAGAAGGCCAGATAGTTTTCTGAGAATTCAAACTGTTCGACATTCATCTTCTCTGCAGTGATCTCACGCAGGTAGTTGAGTGCAGAAAACATCCAGCATCTGCCGCTTTGTTTCTGGGCAGTGATGCCATGATGTGCCACCTCCACATTGAATGCCTGATGCAGCGATGCACTCTTTCTTGCATCCAGAGCCAATGTCATCAGATCCTCATGGCCTGCCATAACGGATAGCACATGATCCTGTTCTGTCAGTGAATCCGACAGTTTTTCAAGATATTCTTTGTCTAATACTTCCATTGCGATACCTCTTGTTTTCTTCTCAAGTGTACCGCAGATCGCATCATTCCGCCGAAAACAAAGCCGGCAATGCTGTATACAGATATCTTGTCGTGGCATGGGAGTTATGCTTTTCGCCATCCCCGATATGCCATGTTGTATTGCCAGTATCAGAGAAATCAAAGAGGTCTGTCTGTTTCAACGATTCCATCTGTCTGACCATCGTATCGTTGGCAAAGTCATCACTGCCAGTGGCTGCCCATACCCGGAAATCATCTTTGCCATATCCTTCTGCCTGAATTGCGTTTGTGATATATCCGGCGGGATCATTTCTCGCCTGATCATCTGCACCCCAGTACAAGGAGCCAGACATGGCAATGTATTTGGAAAAGAGGTCCATGCTGTCACACATGCGGTACCATGTTGTGACAGCACCCATGGAGAAACCGCCAAAGGCACGGTGCTCACGATCTTTGTACACACTGTATCTGGCCTCGACAGCCGGCAGCAGATCTTTTCTGAGCTCAGTGCCAAAGTTCTTTGTCAGTGCCGCATCATAGTCATCGTTATCATCTTCCTGGTTATCGGGATAATAGGAAATGCCCACAATGATCATCGGCTCCATCTTTCCGGTCCGGATCAGATTGTCAATCATGACCTTATCCACACGGGGATCATCCGGTGTACCAAGGAACCTTGCGGCAGAGCCGCCCATGCCATGCATCAGAAACAACACATCATACTGCCTGCTTGCATCATAGCCATAGGGCACATAGACAATGGCATACTTCTGCATGTCACGGTTTTCACCCTTATAGCCATAGGTATTGGTATCGTAGTACAGCATCTCCAGCGTTCCGGAATGTCCTGTACGCATGGTGGCATAGAACGGCACTTTGGGCAGAGCAGAGGAACCACAGCCTGCCAGCAGTACCATCACCACTGTGATGATGGCAATCATTTCTTTTCTCAGTTTCCGCATTCTGTTTTCCTCCATATTGGTCCAAATAGGGTAGAGTGAGCCGCGTTAGCGGCTCGACCCTCCCGTTGCACCGTACGTACGGTTTTCCGTATACGGCGCTACGTTTGTATTTACTTACGATTATTGAGGTAGTATTCCAACGGGTTGACCAGTCCTGGTCGACCTGTTTTCCTACTTGGCAGGGCCAGTACTTTCGGGCTGAGAGCGTAATTTACCACATCCATTCCACTCCTCCGATACCATCCTAGGCGTGAGTTGGCTACCTTGTATGTATCTTCATCGGTGAAATTACAATGGAACATAGCGTTAAGCCTTTGGAGATTTGTGTCTATACGCTTCGGTTTCTTCCATTGCTTGATGATGATGACTCTGACTTTGTGCCGCATCCACTGTCCATATTCATCGAGGAAAGCCTTCATATCTCCGATGATGAAATAATTGATCCATCCTCTGACGATCTGATTCAGTTTTGTGAATGTGACGGCCAGAGGTCTGGATATTGCTTCCTTGCGTTGCAGGACAGCCTTGGTTTTCGCCATCAGCCGTTTCTTTCTGTCATCACTCGGTTTGCAGTGCCATCCGTCTTTTGCCTTCCAGTACGTAAAGCCTAGGAACTCGCTGTGTGTTGGCCTGACCACCTTTGTCTTGGTTGGACTGACCTTCAGAAACAGCTTTCGTTCCAGCCATGAGGCTACCGACTTCATCACTCTGTCTGCCGCCATTTCGCTCTTCACGAAGATGTCGCAGTCATCTGCGTACCGCACAAAATGCAGTCCTCTGCTCTCCAGTTCTTTGTCAAATTTATCGAGATAAATAAGGCTAAGTATCGGACTGAGGGGTCCGCCTTGCGGAACGCCTAGTTCAGTTGGTGATACGAGTCCGTTCACCATGACGCCAGCCTTCAGAAAGGACCGGATCAGGTGTAACGTTCTCTTGTCGTTTACCTTTTCTCTCAAAATGGAGATTAATTTGTCATGATTCACCGTATCGAAATACTTTTCGATGTCGAGATCAATCACCCAGTCGTATCCGCTGTTCAGATTATTCAGGACATCCTTCATCGCATCATGTGCGCTTCTGTTTGGCCTGAATCCATAACTATGGTCACTGAATGTGCTGTCGTAGATGCCGCTGAGTACCTGGGCTGCTGCCTGCTGTACCACCCGGTCTGCGACTGACGGAATACCTAATGGCCTTTGCTTGCCATTGGGCTTGGGTATATAGACCCTGCGGACTGGTTTCGGTCTGTACTGCATGTTCCGGATCTGCTGTTTGATTATTTCTTTATGTTTAGAGAAATACTCATCCAGCTCACTGGTTTTCATGCCGTCCACGCCGGCCGCGCCACGGTTTCTCTTAACCCTTCTGATCGCTTCTTCCAAGTTTTCGTCACTCAGAATCACTTCAATTAATTCCATACCGCTGTGCCATTCCTTTCTATCTGTAGATTATTCAGAATCATCCCGGGGCCCTTTGCCGTCAGAGGTTACGATCCTCTGCTGTAGGCTTATCCTCCCTTTCGGACTATCCGAACATTGCGTATAGTGGGGCACACTATACAAACATTAGGTCCTTCGCTCCACTTCCGTTACAGAAGCTTCATCACTACTATGACCTCAGCTGACTTCCTGCGATAGACCTTTATCCGACCAGATGATAACGATAGCTGTTTAAAAGCGTCTCGGTTTCCCTGTGTTTGGGTTCATCTGTCCGCAGGATCTCTCGGGGTAAGACACACATCTGTAATTTCCATAGCTTCCTGATTTACCGGTCGGCTTTACGTTTGTCTTTTGGACTTCAGCTTGCATAGCAGCCTTATCCGCCTTATGGCCTCAATCAGGTTTCTGTACGTAAGCTCAGAAATATGCTAGCTACTGCTTTCGCTCTGGGTTATTCACCCTCGGCTGGTAGTTCACTTCGCTTGGCGACAAATACCCGCGGCCTGCCTCTATTGCAGGCTAGATGTGTGCCATGCCCGACACACTATGAAACTGACACCCTCGGCAGGTGTCAGTGTCTTGTTTACTTTATTTTAATATCATTTATCTTTGCATGCTTGTAAGATGCCTGATTTCAACATCCTCGCATCCAGCCTATGCATATCAGACCAGTTCAAAGTGTTCCATGGCTTTGGCAAGACCATCATGATCAATGTCATCGGTCACGTAGTCTGCTGCCTTCTTGAGCTCATCAAACCCATTGCCCATGGCAATACCAGTATGACATCTTTGAATCATATCCAGATCATTGCCAGAATCGCCAAAGGCATACGTATCGGCCATATCCCCCTGCAACATCTCCACAAGCTTCTCAATGGCTGTACCCTTACTGACGCCTTTCCTGGTAATCTCACCGGATTTCCTGCCTTCTTCGATATGATAGCCGGCTGTGGAAACTAGTGTCAGCTGTGGACTCATTACCTTCTGAAAGTCATCCATGATTTCTTCAGTGGCAAAGCCGATATCGATTTTCAGAATATCCTGGCTGCGATACTGGGTGAATGGTTTGGCACCGAATTTCTGCAGCTTATCCTGAAAGGATGTAAACCTTGGATCAAAGGCAGCTGACTTTTCAAAGCGGTCCATCTCTGCCACATTTTTGAACATCTCATACGAACTCTGCAGCGAGTAGGCACCATTTCTTTCCTCTGCCTGAAAGACCGTCCTGGAACAGATGGCATGGGGAATGGGATTGGTATACAGGATCTTTCCATGCATGAAGATACCGGCACCATTGCAGTAGATCACACCATCCATGTCAAGATCCTTCACAGCCCACAGTGATGACAAGTGCCTTCCAGTCGCAAGAAAACATAAGTTGCCCTTCTGCCTGGATCTTTCAATTGCCTTTTTTGCACTGGGAATCAGGCCATGATCATGGCTGACCAGTGTGCCGTCAATATCAAAGAACAAATATTTCATGCATGTTTCCTCCAGCAGCCGGAAATTTCTTCCATCACTTCCATATTGCGCAATGAATCATCCCATGACATGACATTACTTTCGATTTTTCCTTCTTTAAGAAGCTGCACAAAGTGGGCAATCTCTCCATGGAAATCATCATTCTCATAGGGCACCTGATATGTTTTCTCTGCTTTGGCTGTTTTCACAGTGAAGTGATCCGGCCGGTGGGCCGGGGCAAAGGCTATGGATCCTCTGGTGCCGCAAATGACGGCATGGGATGGAATATTCCTGTCAAATCCGCAGGCAATCTCTGCTGTTCCGTTATGAAAGGCAAGCTTTGCTCTGACAAACATATCCACGCCTTCTTTCAGGACCAGATCTTCCAGTTCCACCTGCGGCAGCCCCGGAAACAGATCAATCGCCAGAGCCGTCAGATAGCAGCCGCCATCCAGAAGGCAGCCGCTTCCCTTACCGGAAGTATGATAGCCTTTGCCAAACAGAGCAGGCGGCAGGACAGAACTGTTTTCAGCGCTGATCTGCATGATATCCCCTATCTCAGACAGATGTTTTTTCATTGCGGTATATGCCGGCTCAAAGCGCGTCTTCATCGCTTCCATATACAGCGTATGGCTGTCACGGGCAGCCTGGATGACCTGTTTCATTTCATCTGTTGTAATCACCGCAGGTTTCTCAGACAGCACCGGCTTATGTGCCTGCAGTGCCTTGACAGCCCACTCGGCATGCAGAAAATGCGGCAGAGCAAGATAGATGGCATCCACGTTTTCATCCTGAATCAGCGCATCAAAATCGGTATAAATGACATCACACGGAAACTCTTTCTGAAAAGCTTCCATTTTTTCCTTACTGCGGCCGGAAATGGCGTACAGACGACAGTTATCAAAATGGGCAAGTGACGCACAGAAGCGCTTTGCAATCCCACCGGCACCAATGATACCCCAGCGGACGGGAAGAATTGTATTCTGAATCATAATTACCTCCGGGGCTATTATAGGCACGAATAAGAAAAACCGTCCATGGGGGATAGACGGTTTGAGTAGTGTCGAAAACCCGGAAGGCAACTGATAGGTATCTGACGGCTGAGAAGCCGGAGATATAAAAAATTGCGGCCAAGGCGCAATAAAAACAACTTTGGAACTCGTTCTTTCAAAACTGAATCTTCAATGCTTACAGCTCATCCTTTATCCAGGCATCAAGATGGATATTGATGCCGGCAAAGATTGCGAAGAAAGCATGCTTGGATCCATTACGGATTTTCATCTGGTGAAGATGATAGTCGTTCAGGATTCTGGTGTTCATTCTTTCTGTCGAAGTTCTGTTCCGGTAAATCTCTTTCCACTTTTCAGACCTGTATGGAACAGGTCCGAAGAGCCGGATGTCATCACCGTCATTGACGTATATCGTTCTTCCATAAGCGGAAGAACTGCACTCATTCGCAAATGGACAGGAGGAAATCTTATTCATCCTGAGTGGGCAGCGGAATTTTCTGCGCTTTCTCTGAATGTCGTAGCCATAGTCATACATCGGTGTTCCATTCGGACAAACAGGCACGCCATTCTCATTCAGCTTGAACTTATCAAAGGGATTGTCCCCAGCAGACCGTTGATTGCGGTCGATGATTGGAATAATATTCTTGTGACGGAAGAACTGAAAGATGGCAAGACTGTCAGAAGCTGCGTCAAAGCACATGTATCGCGGGTGGATATCGGGATTCATGTCAAACAGACGTGCTGAGGCAGATATGGTGGTCAAAGCATCGTGCCGTGAGGCTTTCTCAAGATCGATATAGATAGGCAAGTCTACTGATCTATGGGGATTGTGGTACGAGATGTTGTAAAGAGTGTAGCCGAGATAGTAGGACTCAAGATCACTGTCCCATCCGATGTCAGCGTCAGGTGCAGAATAGCGGACGAGAGGATTTCCATCCTTATCCAATTTGACTTTGTGGCCAAATGGAGAGGCGTGGATGTGAAGCGAAGAACCATCTCCGGACAAGATGAGATTATTCGACTCAATGAATCCCATGTCGGAAGAAGGAATCACAGCCAGTGCATTGAAGAGAGACTGAAGTGTGTAGATCATCCGATCCCGATCCCATTCGGCGCCGTTTTTATATTTGTCAGCGAGAAATAAGGTTTCGGAATGTGAATAGTTAATCAGCTTGTCATGGTTCTTGGGTTTCTTTTGAGAAGGCTTCGTATAGTAACCCTGCTGCAGCAGATCAGAGAGATGTGGATCTGAGTGCGTTAAACGATTGATAAAGTCGTAATGAGAAGCAGGACCAGGCGGAGAGAAAGAGCCAATCAGCCATTGAAGCAGAAAATCAGAAGACAGATCTGCACACCAGTTATGAATGGACAAATACCCGAGGTGCTGCATGAGAATGAAGGACCGGATGAGCACAGCGGGGTCATGAGCCGGACGGCCGGTAACAGAGTAGAGAGGAAACAGAACATCTACGGCAAGATCGACGTCCAGCTTCCGAAGCTTATGCAAAGCAGAATGGAACTTAGAAGTATCCAGTCGTTTAAGCTGAGCATAACCAAGATGATCTTTTTCATCCCTAAGGAAAGCACGATATTCCAGGGACGAAGAGATATGTTTGAGCATTTCACTCACCTCCCACCTTTTCAAGAAAAGCGAGCGAAGCGAGCAGGGCACGCTTGAAATTTTGTCAAGAGTTGACAGCGAAAAAGTGGGGGGATTATGAAATGAGGAGCACAGAGAAAAGAGCGTTGCCTGTACTCCTAAGAGTTTTCGACAACGCTCGGTTTGAGTAGTGTCGAAAACCCGGAAGGCAACTGATAGGTATCTGACGGCTGAGAAGCCGGAGATATAAAAAATTGCGGCCAAGGCGCAATAAAAACAACTTTGGAACTCGTTCTTTCAAAACTGAATCTTCAATGCTTACAGCTCATCCTTTATCCAGGCATCAAGATGGATATTGATGCCGGCAAAGATTGCGAAGAAAGCATGCTTGGATCCATTACGGATTTTCATCTGGTGAAGATGATAGTCGTTCAGGATTCTGGTGTTCATTCTTTCTGTCGAAGTTCTGTTCCGGTAAATCTCTTTCCACTTTTCAGACCTGTATGGAACAGGTCCGAAGAGCCGGATGTCATCACCGTCATTGACGTATATCGTTCTTCCATAAGCGGAAGAACTGCACTCATTCGCAAATGGACAGGAGGAAATCTTATTCATCCTGAGTGGGCAGCGGAATTTTCTGCGCTTTCTCTGAATGTCGTAGCCATAGTCATACATCGGTGTTCCATTCGGACAAACAGGCACGCCATTCTCATTCAGCTTGAACTTATCAAAGGGATTGTCCCCAGCAGACCGTTGATTGCGGTCGATGATTGGAATAATATTCTTGTGACGGAAGAACTGAAAGATGGCAAGACTGTCAGAAGCTGCGTCAAAGCACATGTATCGCGGGTGGATATCGGGATTCATGTCAAACAGACGTGCTGAGGCAGATATGGTGGTCAAAGCATCGTGCCGTGAGGCTTTCTCAAGATCGATATAGATAGGCAAGTCTACTGATCTATGGGGATTGTGGTACGAGATGTTGTAAAGAGTGTAGCCGAGATAGTAGGACTCAAGATCACTGTCCCATCCGATGTCAGCGTCAGGTGCAGAATAGCGGACGAGAGGATTTCCATCCTTATCCAATTTGACTTTGTGGCCAAATGGAGAGGCGTGGATGTGAAGCGAAGAACCATCTCCGGACAAGATGAGATTATTCGACTCAATGAATCCCATGTCGGAAGAAGGAATCACAGCCAGTGCATTGAAGAGAGACTGAAGTGTGTAGATCATCCGATCCCGATCCCATTCGGCGCCGTTTTTATATTTGTCAGCGAGAAATAAGGTTTCGGAATGTGAATAGTTAATCAGCTTGTCATGGTTCTTGGGTTTCTTTTGAGAAGGCTTCGTATAGTAACCCTGCTGCAGCAGATCAGAGAGATGTGGATCTGAGTGCGTTAAACGATTGATAAAGTCGTAATGAGAAGCAGGACCAGGCGGAGAGAAAGAGCCAATCAGCCATTGAAGCAGAGAATCAGAAGACAGATCTGCACACCAGTTATGAATGGACAAATACCCGAGGTGCTGCATGAGAATGAAGGACCGGATGAGCACAGCGGGGTCATGAGCCGGACGGCCGGTAACAGAGTAGAGAGGAAACAGAACATCTACGGCAAGATCGACGTCCAGCTTCCGAAGCTTATGCAAAGCAGAATGGAACTTAGAAGTATCCAGTCGTTTAAGCTGAGCATAACCAAGATGATCTTTTTCATCCCTAAGGAAAGCACGATATTCCAGGGACGAAGAGATATGTTTGAGCATTTCACTCACCTCCCACCTTTTCAAGAAAAGCGAGCGAAGCGAGCAGGGCACGCTTGAAATTTTGTCAAGAGTTGACAGCGAAAAAGTGGGGGGATTATGAAATGAGGAGCACAGAGAAAAGAGCGTTGCCTGTACTCCTAAGAGTTTTCGACAACGCTCGGTTTCTTTGGGGGGGAAGTATTTCTCCAGGATGGGGGGTCTGGAGAACTTCCTAATCTTTGGGAGATTATCATCAGATGTTTTCCCATCTGACAGTTGTAATACTAGGAGAAAAATGTGATACAAATATGTCCTGTATGTGAACAATAGGTGAACTTTTACAATTGTTCTCCGGCGATGTATACCTGTCTGACAGTTGAGGATACTTCAAACGGTGAGCCATCGATGATGACAAGATCCGCATCCTTGCCCACTTCAATGGAACCCACTCTGTCTGAAACACCGATATGCTCAGCCGGATGGATTGTGATGGCCTGCAATGCATCAAAGGGATCCATGCCTGCCTTGATGGCATAACCGGCACAAAGCGGCAGATACTGCAGCGGAATAACCGGAGCATCGGTAATAATCGACACATGGCAGCCCGCTTTGGCAAGAATGCCAGGCGTTGTCCAGGATTTGTTCTGCAGCTCAAACTTGGACGCATTGGTCAAAGTCGGTCCAACTGCCAGAGGCAGATCCGGATACCGTTTCAGAATATCCACAATCAGATGACCTTCCGTTACATGTTCCAATGTCAGTTTGACATCAAACTCTCTGGCAATCCGGATCGCCGTCAGAATATCATTGGCCTGATGGGCATGAATCTTCAGCGGGATCTTCTTCTCAATGACCGGAATCATGGCCTCATACTTCATATCAAAGGCAGGCATCTTCAGCGGATCACCATTGGCAGCAGCTTTGCGTGCCATATAATCCTTCGTCTGAAACAGCATATTGCGAATCACAGCTGCCGTGGACATCCTTGCACAATTACCTTTATCCTGATAGCAGCGCTTCGGATTTTCACCAAGTGCACACTTCATGGCAATGTTGTCTCTTACGATCATGTCATCTACACAGATGCCGGTTGTCTTTACACACGTCCAAAGACCGCCGATTGCATTGGAACTGCCTTGTCCGGTGGCAGCACACGTCACGCCTGCCTTCGCTGCCATGGCAATGGCAGGATCCTGGGGATTGAAGCTGTCAATCGCACGCAGCTGCGGCGTACAGATATCATTGCGTTCATTGTAGTCACGCCCCTCAAAACCAATGCCATAGCCATCCAAGCCAAGATGACAGTGCGCCTCTACAAAGCCCGGATACACATTGGCATCCTTTACATCCACCAGTTCTTCATCAGATGGCAGATCCGTGCCGATATCTTGAATCTTTCCAGCCTTTACCAGAATGTCAGCACGATATGGCTCACGGTGAATGGCATCATGAACCAGTCCATTATGAATAATCATCTCGATTTCCTCCTGATAGCAGTCAGTATAGCACGATGAAAAAACACTGCCAGCAGATCAGCTGACAGTGTGTGCATTTCTATTGTGATGCTTATCTTCTCTTGCGCCATGTACGGCGGGAGAACAGCATGATGATCGGATAGATCTCCAGACGGCCGGCCAGCATATCAAAGGTCATGACAATCTTTGAAAGGGCACTGTACGCCGCAAAGTTGGAAGTCGGTCCAACTGCATCCAGACCAGGCCCGATGTTATTGAACGTTGCCATGACTGCAGAAAAATTGGTTTCTACCGTAAAGCCATCCAGAGAAACGATCAGGAAGCTGAGGATGACGATGCCGGCATAGGCAATCAGATATGCCTCACAATTGCGGATGACCTGCTCATCCACTTTGCGGTCATTGATACGGATGGCACTGACTTCATCAGGATGCTGGTTTTCATGCACGTTGCGGCGCAGAATCTTGCCAAGCAGAATCACCCGGATCACCTTGATGCCGCCGCCGGTACTGCCTGCACAGGCACCAACAAACATCAGGAACAGAATGATGGCCTTGGCAAAAGCAGGCCACAGATTGAAGTCCGTTGTTGCATATCCGGTTGTGGACATGATTGTCGCAACCGTAAAGGCACAATGCCGGATCGTTTCTGACAGTGAGCCATACATTCCGCGTACATTGAGCACCAGAGCTGTAATCGTCACAGCAATGATCAGCAGATACCCGCGAAGTTCCTCATCCTTCCAGACTGCTTTGAAGTTGCGCAGCCAAAGCAGGTAATAGATCGAAAAGTTAACCGCAAAGGCAAACATGAAGATCGTTGTTACCCACTGAATGTAAGGCGAATAGGAAGCACAGGAGCTGTTGAGAACAGAGAAGCCGCCGGTGCCGGCTGTGCCAAAGGCAATGCAGCAGGCAGAGAACCAGTCCATCCCGCCAGCCAGTAGAAAGATAATGTTCAGTACAGTCAGGACAAGATACAAACGGTACAGGATCAGTGCCGTCTCCTTCATGCGCGGTGCCATCTTGCCAACGGCAGGACCGGGGGACTCTGCCCGCAGAATATGCAGGGTGAAGCCCTGATTCTTTCCGCCAAGGGGAACAATTGCCATCAGGAAGACAAGCACGCCCATGCCGCCGACCCAGTGTGAGAAAGACCGCCACCAGAGAAGTCCCTTGTCCAGTGCTTCCACATCCGTAAGGATGGAAGAACCAGTGGTCGTGAAACCTGAGACCATTTCGAATAAACAGTCGATGTAATTGGGAATTTCCCGGGAAAAGAAGAAGGGAAGACAGCCAAGAGCAGACATCACCAGCCAGCTCAGGCCAGTTGTAACAAAGCCTTCCCGCTGATAGAAGCCCTTTCTGGCATTCCGTGTCAGAAGGAACAGAATACCGGCACAGCCAAGAATAATCGGCAGGGTCAGGCAATAGCCATAGATGGCAGCAGGTTCATGATAGCCAATGGATATGAACAATGCCGGCAGCATCAGGCCCGCTTCTACAACCAGAATCCAGGCAATGATGCGCCATATCATTTTCCAATTCATCTCAGCTTACTCCCCGAAAATATCATTCAGCGTACCAATGACATGATCACTGGCCGCAACAATGACAACTGTATCACCGGCATGGAACGTCATATCACCATGGGCAATCTCTGTCGTTCTGCCGCTGCTGATCGATGCAATCAGAACATTCTTCTGAATCGGCATATCCTTGAGCTTTTCACCGATGTGCTTTGTATTTTCATCCACAACAAACTCCAGCACCTCAGCATTGCCGGACGCAATCTTATGCACTGACAGGGCAGACAGACCAGAACTGTGCTCCATCGCTCTTACATAGCGGACAATATGCGTCGTGCACAGATCCTTCGGGCATACCGTCGGTCCCACCGGCAGACTGTCCAGAATACGGCTGCTGTCACCGCGGCCAAGCTTGGTAATCGTCAGCGGAACATGACACATGGACGCATACATGGATATAACAATGTTCAGCTCATCAATGCCTGTGCAGCTTACCACAGCATCATAGTCCGTCAGATCCTCTGTTTCCAGAAAAGACTGACTGGACGCATCCCCATGCACTACCGTTGCGTCCGGCAGCAGATCAGCCAGTTCCTCACAGCGCGATGCATCCGATTCAATGATATTGGCAGTCATGCCAGAACGTCCCAGTTCAGAAGCCAGATAGTAGCTGATCCGGCCGCCCCCGGCAATCAGAACATGGCGGATATTCTTCCTGATAATGCCAAGATGAACAAGCATCTGATGCAGATTATTGCTGGAACCGGTAACGGAGATTCTGTCACCCGCCATCAAAGACGCATCACCACGTGGGATGATCACCTCGCCATGACGCTCAATTGCACAGACAAGAACACGTGTATGCACCGCATTTTCCAGTTCACTCAACCGTTTGCCGCACAGCAGGGATCCTTCTGCCACCCGCAGTTCAATCATCTCCATACGAGCCTTGGCAAAGGTCTCACGTGTCAGAGATCCCGGCAGCTTCAGAAGCTGGAAAATTTCATGGGCTGCCTGACGTTCCGGATTCACCACCAGATACAGGCCGAACTCATCACGCATTTCATATGCCTGGGCAACATATTCAGGATCACGGATACGCGCAATGCAATTGATGTGCGGATTCAGATGCTTGGCGGTAATGCAAGCCAGCAGATTGACCTCATCCGCATTGGACACCGCAATCAGCACATCCATATCGGTAATGCCTGCTGCCTGCAGTGTCGACAGCGATGCACCATTCCCCGTCACCGCAATGACATCATAGGCACCCTGCGCCTTCTCCAAAACATCCGGACGCACATCCACAAGCGTGATGTCATGTCCTTCCCTGGACAGCTGCGCCGTACAGGTATATCCCACCTTGCCTGCGCCAACGATTAATATCTTCATACTTAAAAAAACCCTCCCAGAGGCAGGAATATTGTAGCACTACTGATTTTTAAAGCAATCAAATCACCGGAAAGGCCAGACAATACGCCGCTTCTGGCTGTTATTCGTATGCTTTCAGCACCAGATCTGCCTGTTTCTCCGGCTCAAATGCCGCAAAATACTTCTCTTCCAGAGGAATCCAGCGCGCATTGAACACGGCAAGCTTCTGCTCCCCTTCACGCGCCAGAAGGCGTTTCTGCTGCAAAGACGGATCAATCGTTACAAACACGCAGAAATCATAGTATTTCCGCAGCTGCGAATGCATGCAGTAGGACCCCTCCACAACAAGTATATTTCCAGGCACAAGAGATACCGTCTCTCCAAGTGCCATCTGTGTACAGTCAAACTTCTGATAGGAAAAGGGTTTATGAAAGCGCCACTGTTTCAGCACTTCTTCCACACGTTCATGGTCAACGTTTTCTCCCGGTACTGCATATCTTGCCGAGGTACGCTGATATTCCTGCAGGAAGAAATCATCCATGTGCAGCAGGTCAGCATGCAGATCACAGGCCAGCAGCGTCCCCAGTGTTGTCTTGCCTGATCCGCATCTGCCATCAATGGCAATGATGCAGGGCACCGGAAGTTCAGACGCCCTTTTTCTCAGAATTTCACGTTCTTTTTCCCACATATTCTCATTTTTACCATGCATTCATATATGTGTCAAACCATGAGAAAAGGCCCTCACACCGGGCCTTCTCTCTTTTTATTTAAGGGGATAGAATCTTTGGCGAATTGCTAAAGGGGGAGCAATTCCTTTAATGATCCAAAGTGCACTTTCCTTGTGCAGTTATAAGATAGCAAATACGTCCCGCAGAATTATGTCTTAAATATGTGACTTTGTGTGATTTTACAAATTCCTACTTGTATCGATACAGCCGGGTACACTATCATGCAGTCAGAAAGCACCATAGAAAGCGGGGAAACCACGATGACACAATCTTTACCGGCCGGGCTGAATGATCAGCAGTGGTCTGCAATGATGCGCACCCTGCAGGACCATCCGGCCACCATGAACGATTACCGCAAAGTGATCAATCTGCTGTATGCCTGGCATGATGGCCAGTATTCCATTCTGACCATTACGCCACAGGCTGCTCGAGACTATTTTGACCATCTGGATGAGAAGGCAAAAGACGGCACCTTGAGTGCCAATACTGTCCACCGCTACAAGGCAACACTGCGGGCAGCAGGCAGCCGCATCGCAGCCTGCCCATCTCTGTTTCCCGGCTACCAGAATCCCTTTGCCGGCATCATGCACAATGAAATCAGAGCCCGTACAACCTATCAGAAAGATACTTTTGCAAATCCTGCGGATATCCGGACTATGATCCATGTTTTGCCAAAGCTGCCGGCAAAGAAGCAGATCCTGCTGGAATGCATGATCTACATGGGCCTCAAGCCAAAGCAGTTGGAAAACATCCGTCTGGACAGTTTCACCATCAATCCGCGCAATGAGAAAGAACTGCTGCTGACATTCAATGATGGTACGTATCTGGAGAAGAAGACAACCGGCAGAAGAGTAATGCCAGATGCCCGCATGAAGCTCATCAGCCGCAGTGCCAGCGGCACAGCAACATGGCAGGTAACTGCCGTATGGCGCTTCTTTGGTGATTACAGCAGGAAACTGCGCGCCTATCACCTTGGCATCGGCAACCAGAAAGAAGACCGTCCGTTCTTCCTGACCAGCCGGAAACAAGCCTATTCCTACCGGGCACTGCACAGTCTGCTGGCCGAAACATGTACACAGGCGGGCCTGAACCCCAACGCCATCACGCCCTATCAGTTATATCTGTATGGCACCATCCGTTCCAAACTCATCTTTGATTCTCTGCTGGATCAGAAACATCTGCGGGCATCCATGGATACCTCCAAGTCACGGGCAGAGAAGAATCACATCCTGACTGAAATGAGACAGCTCGAGAATGATTTTCTGCCTCTGATTGAAGATGGCTGGATCGGCGGCTGGTACAAAGAATATCCGGCAGACCGCAAAGCACTGGTGGATGAAATTGCTGTCCAGATGGGAAACGACTTCCTGAAAGAGGCAATCGGCCTGAACATGGCACATATCTAAAGCCATTTCTGCGGCATCTGTCTTTCTATCGTAAAAAAGGAGTCCACTTTCATTGGTGAGACTCCCTTTTATATATGTTTCAGGCTCTGCCAGCCGGCGACATGAACAGTGAAACCATCCAGTCCGCATTGACCAGTGGCATCTCACTGTCATCCACCTTGTAGCGTTCCGGCTTCTGGTTCATTTCTTCTTCCAGCATCGCTGTTGGAATCATGAAGGCCATGCCCTTATCTCCGGTTTTGACATTGATGTGCATGACATCATTTTCTGTGCGCTGGTATTCAATCGAAGTGATGTCCTCCGGCTTACCCTTCTTGTTGTCCACAAATTCGATGAAGCAGTCATATTTGGCCAGTTCCACCATGACATCATTGACACCATCTTCCAGAATCTGGATTTTTTCCGTGAATTCTTTGACGGTGGCACAGCGGCGCAGCACATAGCCCTTTTGTACCAGCGGCTTTGTGAAGGCCCTGATATCCATTTTGCCAAAGTCATGGGCACATACCCAGATGGCAAACTTATGGATCGGATCTTCATACAGCAGATCTTTCTGGACAAGGAACTGCTTGTGGCAGTGCGGACATTCCTGCTGGAAAATCTCACCATATACACAGCGGTCACGCAGATCCGGATCCTGCTGGACGTTCACAGCATCATAGACTGTCATATCAAACACATATCCACAATACGGACATTTATATTTCACATCATGATTCTCGCTCATTAACTGCGGTACACTCTCCCTTCATATGCAATGCCAAGCTGTTCAGACAGCTGCCTGATTTTCTGCATGGCTTCCTCATCCGAGACACTCAGCTTGTCTCCTATAAACAATGCCAGCAGCCTGACCTGATCATCCACGGCATACGGCATGGCCTTAAACGGTGTATGGTCCGGCAAGCCCGGAACATCCTCAGCTGTATAACCAGTGATAAATGGACCATCTGTTCCTGACAGACAGGCTTCATATTCATGAATCTCATCATCTGAAAGAAAACCAGTCAGCACAATATCGGCATAGGCTGCATTGCGCAGATCATCCAGACGGGCATCATTGCGCAGAAACAGCAGATCCTCATCCACGTTCTTTTCCACACCGGCCAGAAACGATGCATTCTTTTTCAAAAGATCCTCATCACTTTCCACCAGTCTTGCCGTACGGCCAAAGACATCCTGCATTGACCAGAAGCCAAGCATCTCGGGATCATCCAGCCCGCGCGTACAGTTTTCCCAATCCGGGCCGACGGAAAGCACATTGAACATCACTTCGCCATCATCGCTGCAATAGCAGGAACACAAGGCAAAGCAGTCATCCTCATGAATCTCAATGCGGTCCTTCAAGGTTTCGGTCAGATCATCTGCTTCAATCGTCAGAAACTGATGCCTGTATTCATTTAATCTGTATTCTTCTATCTTCATTTTCACCAAGATTATAACAAGAAAAAAGGCAGGAAGCCCTGCCTTGCAAGAAACACAATCAGTTCCGGGAACTGCTGCGGGATCCCACAATCCGCAGGATATACAGGAACATGTTGATGAAGTCCAGATACAGCTCAAAGGCACCATAGACAGCCAGATTGCCGCTGAGCATTTCATTGCCCTGGGTCTGATAGTAGATTGCCTTGACTCTCTGCATATCCCATGCAGTTAAGGCACCAAACAGGACGACGCCAATATAGGAGATCACCAGGCCATCACGCAGTGATGGGATAAACAGAGCCAGTACAGAGGCCAGCACCAGAGCGAACAGGCCGCCGATCATGATGCCGGAGAAACGGGAAAGATCCACGTTTGTATAGTGGCCGATCACGGCGCAGGCAAAGAACATGACTGCCGCAAAAGCAAAGGCGGTAAATACGGTTGTTAAGCCAAACTCCAGAGGCAGGATTGAGAAGGTGAAGCCGGTGACACCGGCATAGACATAGAACATGGCTCTGGCTGTGCCATTTGACATGGTTGTCAGTCTTCTTCCCATTGAAATGCAAAGGCCGATCTGGACGATGAATGCCACAAGGAATGCCATACTGATGGAGCCATTGGCAAGCATCTTGTACATCCAGCCTCCTGACATGATATTGAAATAGCCAAGGGCGGCTACCAGGGCAGTAATGCCAAGGCCGGCACCCATGGTCACAAAGACACGGGACAGATACGACTGCAGGGTTCCGCCCGCGGAATAGACGTTTTCACGATTGAATTCCATGAATTTCAGCTCCTTTCGCTGTCCCCCATCGGGGTATTTATCAGTGTACGTGTTTCAAAACGTTTGTCAATCCAGGTACTATACAACCATGCCCAAACGTTTTCATCTTTCATCAAACGTTCACATTAATGCGGCAATGGCGTACCGCAATGTGTGCAGAAACGATTCTCAGGATCATTGATGCCAAGACACGAAGGACAGATGATGCTGCCCTGCTGCCATGATCCAAGAATATTTTCAATTTCAGGATGATTCTGGATGTCCAGCAGGCATGTCATCTTTTTCCCATTTGCCAGAATATGCAGAATGCCATTGCCATCCAGTCTTCTTTCCACCTGCAGATCCTGAATCTGCTGTCTTTGAACAGGAAATACATGGCTGCCATCCTGCTGCACAAGCCAGTTTCTGCCAAGGAACAGGCCTTTCTGCAAGACGATCCACGCTTCCTCTTTAAATTCGTCCACTGTACCGCCGCTTTGAATCAGGGTGCGCAGCTTGGCAAAACGATGCTGGCAGACACAAAGAAGGATCACTGCCCCAGGGATCAATACCATGGCAGCCACAAGCACAAAGGCATCCAGCGACCATCTTTGATGCCATCCCAGCAGAATCACGCCTGCCAGAACAATGGAAATACCTGTCCAGATGCCAAAGTCATACCAGGCATTGGTGCGGATCAAGTGCCTGATCTTCTCATACATATTCATGAATTACTCCAATTGATGATCTCTTCCGCCATCTTCTGTTTCTCCTTTTCATCCGTAATGTCAAACCAGTGTACAGGCAGCTGATGGCGCAGCCATGTATACTGCCGCTTGGCAAACTGACGGGAATGTGTCTGAATCTGTGTCTTTACATCATCCAGCGTACATTCTCCTTTTATATACGGCTCAAATTCCCGATAACCGATCCCCTGCATCGCCTGATCCGAAAACGCGCTGCCATTTTGCAGCAAGTCTTTCACTTCCTGTTCCAGCCCCAATGCAAACATCTTCTCTACACGTGCATTGATGCGTGCATACAGCTTGTCTCTGTCCATCGTACAGCCGGCAATCCAGATATCATAAACGGGCATATGCGTCTGGGCCGCTTCCAGAGAAGACATCGTCTGGCCCTGACGTGCAAGAATCGTCAGTGCCCGCATCACCCGCCTTCTGTTATGGGGATGAATCTTTTCTGCCTGCACAGGATCTTTTTCCACAAGCAGTGCATACAGGGCATCGTTGTCCATCTGATCAAGAGCCGGATCGATTGTCTCTTCATGGTTTTCTGCCGGGAAAGCATAGTCATACAGACATGCTTTCAGATACAGACCGGTGCCGCCGCAGATGATCGGAAATTTCTCTGTTGCATCAATGATGGCACGGGCCATCTTCTGAAAGTCTGCCGCACTGTAATGATCACGCGGTCCAAGAATATCAATCAGCTCATGCGGGATTCCCTGCATCTCTGCCTTGGTAATCTTGCCAGAGCCAATATCAAAGCCTCTGTATACCTGGATTGAATCACCGGAGATGATGATGCCATCCAGCTGCTTTGCCATTTCTACGGCAAAATCGGATTTGCCAGCCGCTGTCGGCCCGGCTATCACAAGCACCTTCTTCATCAGCGGAACCCTCTTGCCAGTGTCTTTTCATCCACGATCACAAAGACCGGCTTTCCTTCCGCCGTCACAAACGGATCCTCACACTGAGACAGCTGTGTTAACAAAGACTGCATCTCCTCTTTGCCAAGATTTGTATTCTGACTGCGCAGAGAGATCGCTTTTGCCATTTCCTTCTTCAACTGTGCCAGTGCATCTACTTTTTCTTCATGGCGGAACCCATCTACCAGATCTTCCAGAAAAGCAGAAGGATCCAGATCCTGCAGCCAGGAAGGAATTTCACGCACCATCAGAGTATCACTGCCAAATGGCTCAAAGTGAATATACAGGCAGGATACCTGGTCATTGATCACACCAAGACGCCTGACAAGATCAGAGCCGGCATGGATGGTAATCGGCACCAGTAAAGAAGACATCACCGGTGCTTTCTGCAGACTGTCAATCACCTTCTGTGTCTCTGCCACTGCCATTGCCCGCTTCTGATCAATCACGGCAAGGCCCTTTTCACACGCACACAGAATCCACTTACCCTTATACTGGCCAATCACATCCATCATCGGAAACGACTTTTTCTTTGGCTTATACTTCGTCTGTTCCTGCACACTGTAATGAGACAGCAGGGCATTGTCCTGGGCAATTTCACTCTGCACAGGTGTTTCCGCCGTATTTCTGCTTTCTTCTGCAGGTAATATTTCCGACTGACTTGTGACGATTGTCTCCGGTTCTGGTATTTGCTCTGTATTTTCTGTTTCCTGCTTCTGGATAAGCTGGCTGTCCCTGCGGTTTTGTCTATTTCGTATGCTTTCTGTCTGTTCTGTTTTCTCTTCGCTCGCCGCCAGATCTTTGGGCCGCAGCTCTTCGGCATCAAAGGACTGGGGATGATAATACGGTGTACGGATCACCGGCTTGCTTTCCGGCACCGGTACTGATTGGTTCAAAGCATCATGAATGCCATCACGGATCAGATATTCCAGCTGTGTTTCCTTGGACAGACGGACTTCCCACTTGGAAGGATGCACGTTGACATCCAGCAGATGGGGATCCATGTCGATATTCAGGACTGTTAATGGATATCTGCCTGCCGGCAGACCATTGCCATAGCCATCCTGAATCGCCTTGTATAATTTGAAATCCCGTACAATGCGATGATTCATGAAAACATGTTCCATGGTGCGGGAAGCACGGGTAATAACCGGCTTGACGATATAGCCGGATACCCGGTAATCAAAGTCATTCAGATCAATCTTTACGGCATTCTCTGCAGCCGGTCTGCCGGCAGCCTGAAACAGCACTTCCAGCAGATTACCATTGCCGGATGTACGGAATGCTTCTTTATCCTGGGAAAACAGACGGAAGGCAATCTCCGGATGGCTCAGGGCAAAGGAAACGAGTAGATTCTGGATCAAAGATGCCTCATAACTGGCGGAGCGCAGATGTTTGAGTCTGGCAGGGGTATGGTAAAACAGGCCTTCCACCGTGATCGAAGTGCCCCCAGGGCATGCCATGGCTTCATAGGCCGTCTCTTTGCCGTATTCCATGACAATGTGGGTGGCATCATTGCCATCACTTGTGTTCATGGTCAGTTTGGAAACAGACGCAATGGAAGGCAAGGCTTCCCCGCGGAATCCTAATGTATGAATATTCCAGAGATCATTCTGGACACGGATTTTGCTTGTCGCATGGCGCAGAAAAGCCATTCTGGCATCGATATGATCCATGCCGCAGCCATTGTCCTCTACCTGTACCTTTTCAATGCCGCCATCCGTAATGGACACGACAATTCTCGTACTGCCGGCATCAATGGCATTCTCCACAAGTTCCTTGACAACCCCCATGGGCCGCTCCACGACCTCGCCGGCCGCAATCATATTGGCAATCTGTACATCAAGCTGCTGTATTCTGCTCATCATATCTATTTTATCATCGATTGCCCATCTTCTGTCTTCTTTCCTGCAGGATGTGTATAATACCTTTCATGCAGATCAAAGAAGAATATCAGCAGGAAACCATCATCCGCAAATCACGCTTTCTATGTATTCTGCGTCCCGTACACACAGAGGAAGAAGCACGTGCCTTCATCCATGAAGTGCAGAAGGAATACCACGATGCGACCCATGTATGCACAGCCTGGGTGATGGGTGAAAACAATCAGCTGCAGCGGTCCAATGATCATGGCGAGCCAGCCGGCACTGCCGGGGTACCCATGCTGGAAGCACTGAAGAAAAGCGGCATCCAGGATGTGTGTGCCTGTGTGGTGCGATGGTTTGGCGGCATCAAGCTTGGCGCCGGCGGTTTGATCCGTGCCTATGGCGGCATCACGGCCGATACAATTGCCAGTGCGCCTAAAGTCATGGAAGTGCCGGTGGATGTATATGAGGTACGCTATCCCTATGCCATGCAGGGCACGCTTGAGACATGGCTGCGCCAACAGGGTACCATCAAAGACACGCTGTATGATGAAGACATTACCGTACTGGTGGAAACCGAAAACAAAACGTTCCCTGAGAAGGTCAAAGACCTCTCCCGGGGAACGGTCACGCCAAAATATCTGCGCACGACGATGGCGTTCAAAGATGCAGAATAATTACTTCTCAATCAGCCGGATATCCAGATCTACGTTAGTAGATACACCATTTAACGTGCCGCTTTCTGAATACTGCCACATGGCATAGGTATACGGATAGCTGCATACTGTATCATATTCTGCCACCCAGAACGGATAGCCGGTCAGATACTGGGGATCAAAGACTGTGTCATACGTGCCGGTGCTGGCATACAGCATCGGTGAATAGCCGGCATTGGCAATATTATCCAGGAAGACTGCCGCATCTGCGGTACGTTGCTCTCTGGTCGTCGTATTGCCGCGGGCATTGGTTTCATCCGAATACATTTCCATGTCATAGACTACCGGCAAATCAATGGATTCCGAATGCAGACGCTCTATGACCCACTTGGCTTCCTGGGCAGCCTCATCCTCAGAAACTGCCTGTGAGAAGAAGTAGACACCCACCTGGATGCCAGCATCATGTGCACCTTTGATATTTCTGGCAAAAGCAGAATCTTCGGTAATGGTACCCTGGTCATAACCCCGATAGCCAATGCGGATCATGGCAAACTGCACACCATCTGCTTTCAGGGCTGCCCAGTCAATGGTGCCATTATGTTCAGACACATCTACGCCAAACTGTGATGTGTAGCGATCATCCTCATAGCTGTAAATGCCATTGTTACTGATGAGATTGGTCATGTCATACATGTTGTATTCACGGTTTTCTGTATTCATCTGCACATCTGTCACCGGATCATATTCATAACGATCTTCACGATTGATGCAGGAAGTGATGGCAGCACACACAATCAGCACGAAAATACCGATCAGAAACAGCGGCATCCGGCTGGATGTCTTTCTGCGGCGGTATGTTCTTCTGGTTCTGTATGTTCTTGTGCGTGTTGTTCTGTGTGTCGTTCTGCGTCTTCTTTTCGCTGCCATCGTGTCCTCTAAAAACAACTGCCGGCGGCAGCTGTTTTTCTTTGTCTTTCTATTTGATCTGTTACTGATTTACCTGCAGCATCTTCTGATGCAGTTCACCTTCAATACGGGTCAGCTCCTTCTCCGCTTCCATCCGCTTCTGGTGGCCTTCTTTCTGGATCTGCAGCACTTCATCCAATGTGGCAATCAATTCCTGGTTGGTATGCTGCAAAGTTTCCAGATCGACAATGCCGCGCTCAGATTCCTTGGCCGTATCCACGGTTGCCTGATGCAGTGTCTCGGCATTCTTCTTGAGCAGATCATTGGTCATGTCGTTAACAGCACGCTCTGCCTCCATGGCTTTGCGGGAATGTTCCACCCCAAGGGCAAGAACCATCTGGTTCTTCCACAGCGGAATGGTATTGACAAGCGTAGACTGAATCTTCTCCGTCATGATTGTGTCATTGTTCTGCACAAGACGGATCTGCGGTGCCATCTGGATGGACACGGTACGGGTAAGCATCAGATCATGAAGCTTCTTCTCAAAGCGATCACACGCATTCTGCAGATCATTGGCAGCCTGGGCATCTTCCGGCAGGCCGGATGCCTTTGCCTTGGCCTGCAGAGCAGGCAGCTCCTTCTCCCGCACCTGTGCAAGTCTTTTCTTACCGGCAATGATATACATCGTCAGTTCCTTTGTATTCTGCTGGTTGCGCTCATACAGCTGATCCAGCAAAGCAATATCTTTCAGCAGCTGAATCTGATGATCCTCCAGCACATCAGCGATCTTATCCACATTGGCTTCGGTCTTGGCATACTTTGCCTTCATGGCTTCGATCTTTGTCCCACTCTTGCGGAACATGCCAAACAGACCTTTGTCTTCTGAAGCCTCTGCCGTACCCTTGAGCTCCACAACCAGATCACCCAGCAGCTTGCCAACTTCACCAAGATCCTTGGTACGCACATTGTTCAAGGCTGTATCACTGAAATCCGTGATCTTCTTCTGGGCCTGAGAGCCATACTGCAGCACGATATTGGACTGCGTAATATCAATCTGCTTGGCAAAGTTATCTACCGTTGCCTGTTCCTTCGGGCTCAGCTTGCTTTCATCATAGACATCCGCCGCAGGCTGTTCTTCCGGCTTTGCCTCTTCCTGCTTTGCGGCAGGCGTTTCATCCGCACCGGCAAGTGTCAGTTCAATTTCCGGTTCTGCCTGTGCTTCCTTATTATTTTCACTCATGATCATCCCTCGCTTTTCAGAAATTATAGCATGTCCTCTGTGCTCAATCATCCCCTGCCTGTGATGGATGGAGGCGATTGTAAATCCAGGCAAAGATACGCACAATGATGATCAGAAGCACCACAGCACCTACAATGCCAAGGTACACCATCCAGCCAAAGCGGGATGTATGCACAAAGTAGTTGTGTACGTTCATTTTAACGGCTGTTACTTTCTGGATAGTACTCTGATACTGCCCCGCCAGAGTGTGCACGGCATTTTCACCGCGCGGGAAAGATTCCAGATAGGCCATCTCTGCCCACAGCGCATTCATTTCTGTACCATCGGATGCCTTCAAAGGTGTATCGCTGGCAGATGTGGCTGCTTTGGGATCACCATACAGTGTCACCTGCAGGATACCTCTGCTTTCCGTACCTGCTGAATCCAGAATCTGTTTCACACGGGCTGTATAGACAAGCGGATAATAGGCATCATCACTCACCTTTGCCCAGTATTTATCTGTTTCCCGCACATAGACATCCACCACCTGGTTCATCGCCAGCCGCTGATCCAGCACTGTATACTTCATCCTGCCCATGGCAAGCTGTGATAAAGCATTCCGCTGCCCCTCATGATAGTCAATCTCACAGATCTTCCGCAGATCTGAACCCTTGACATAGGCACCATACAATGGCTGTGACAAGGAGCCGGCATCATTGCCGGCAAGACCGGTATCCAGCAGATTCATCGCTATGATCTGCCCATTGGGCAATGGCATGGCAAGCTCATCAGCACCAGCAAGTGACACGGCATAGCGGCCCGGCAGCGCTGTCTGATGATTCCAGGCATCACTCAGGGCATCCATAATGAAATCACGTGTGTCGCTTTGTTCATCATTTGGATCTGTATACACATGATCACTCACGCCGGCAGTCTGATCCGGATCCTGACCAAGAGCACGCAGCTTCGCTTTTGCCTGCTGCCTGGCATCATTCACCGCTGTAAGCACAGATTCATCCGCAAGAGAAGGATCGATTCTGACATACTGGCATGAGGAGATTGTGCGTGCATCCACATCGATATCCAGAACGCCGAGATTTCTGCCCTGGCTGTCTCCATTGACAATCCAGGTATCCTTTTGCCGGGATGGTGAAGAAGTCATTTCATCCTGGTGCCCATTGATGATCAGATCAATCCCTTCGATCTTGTCAGCCAGAATATCACACAAGCGTGATGTATCTTCCCTGGCGGCATCATGGCACATCGCAATGATGTACTGTGCACCGTCTGCCTGCAGTGCCTTCACAGAAGCACTTGCAGATTCCAGGGGATCCTGCACCGAAATGCCATCACCTGAAAGGCCATCAGACATGACGCCGAAGATGCCAACCTGCACTCCACCGCATTCTAATAATAAGGATGGCAGAAAGATGTTTGTGCCTTCCAGAGAAACATTGTCCAGCACAACATACGGCTTTTCCACCGGCGCATTCCACATGGAGACAAGACTGTCATGGTCATAAGAGAAGTCTTTTTCTCCCGGCATCACGGCATCATAGCCCATCTGTTTCAGCAGTGATAACACCGTGCCGTCTGGTATCAAAACGGATGCGGATGTGCCATAGGAGAAATCTCCGGCATCCAGCACAAGCGTGGCATCGTTTTTCTGGCTGGCAATCGTGCCTGCCAGTCCTGCAAAACCGCCTGTCTGTATCGTTTCACCATTTTCATTGACTTCCAGAATGGGATCCAGCTGTGCCAGAAGACCGGATGTAAACAGAATCCGGATCGTCCGGTTTTCTGCTTTCACCGGCAAAGTACACAGAGCCAAAGCCAGAACAGAAAGCAAGGAAATGATCCCCTTTTTCAATAGTTTCCCCATATGCCATCATTGTAGCAAATTTCCACCCATGCAAACGAAACCTTAAGAAATCTTAAACAAAGAAAAGAAAAAGACTCCGGAAGATCCGGAGCCTGATGAAGCAGATTAGTCCTTGAAGTATCTGTCGAGCAGAGCCTTGAAGCCCTTGCCGTGACGTGCTTCATCTCTTGCCATTTCATGAATAGAATCATGCAGGGCATCGAGATTGAGTTCCTTGCACTTCTTAGCCAGTGCAGTCTTGCCATTGGTTGCACCATTTTCAGCCATGACTCTGACCTTCAGGTTCTCCTTTGTGGAAGCGGAAACGACCTCACCGAGCATCTCAGCATAACGGGAAGCGTGATCAGCCTCTTCGAAAGCAACCTGTCTGTAGAACATGCCAACTTCCGGATAACCCTCACGGATGGCAGCTCTGCTCATAGCCAGGTACATACCGACTTCAGAGCACTCACCGGCAAACTCATTGCGCAGCTGTGCCTTGATCTCTTCCGGAACATTGGAAGCGACGCCTACAACATGCTCAGAATCCCACTTCAGATCCTCGGTCTCATCAACCGGCTCAAACTTGGACTTCGGAGCCTTGCAGACAGGGCAGACCCAATCCTCAGGCAGATCAGCAAACTTGACGCCTTCCTTCTCCTCATCATAAATGTGACCGCATACAACACATCTGTACTTCATCTTCAATTTTCCTCCAGTTTTCTAATCAATCCAATCTCACCATCTCGGTGAACACTGTCTATTATGATGATATCCCACATGGATTTCAAGTAAGCTGACCTGATTAGTACGGATTTTACAAAATGATCATTGAATACTTACAATCAGCCATTTATTTTCCTTACCGGCAGCCAGATCTCTGTGTAAATATCTTCTGCCTTCTCTGGCATCGGTGCATACAGTTCAATATTGTAATTGGCACGCAGTGCATATGTATCCCGATGCGCAGGCACCCACTTCGACCACACTTCTGTATTTACTTTCTGCAAAGCATCCGGTAAAGCACCATGGCATGGAAAGACCGCCCAAAGCCCATCCTCAAATGAGAATGCCGTATCGCCATCTTCAAACTGTTTCCAAGGCTGATAGAGATCTCCAATCATATACTCCATTCCTTTGCCATCGGAATCATAGCAGACGCCAAACATACCAAGAATGCGCCTGTGATCCCCATCTTTCATGATCTCATCCCAGAACTCTGGAATTCTGGCATAGCAATCCTCCAATGCAAAATGACGGCTGATGCCAACAACGGTAAATGCCTTCTTCTCCTCAATGCGAAATTCCATGGTATTGCCTCCTGCCCTGATCGTAGCACATCCAATCCCTTTAGATTCCAAAAAGATGTTTTGGCAGCTTCAGCGCAATTTTTGAAGGATGCCAATGGTTAATCATTGCTAATGCGAAATGGTAAAGATAGTATTTCTGTGTTAGATAAATGTAAAATAGTTTGCCAGTTTTTTTGCTGTTGACAGCAGAAATATGGTCATATATTATTCCTCCAGGAAGCGCTTTCATATCAGAATATTTTTTCTAGGGAGGAAGAAAATGAAAAAATCAAAACGTGTTTGGGGAGCAGCTCTTTTTGCATCACTATTATTGGCACCATGTAGCGCAGTACATGCGTCTACAGAAGATAAGTATTTTACAAATTTTACTATTTCTGCAAGAAGCTTTACTCCTGTAAGTGCACCCCGTGAGAAGTCGAATGCATCTTCTGTATATGCATACGTTACTAAAGCCGGGAATTCTGTCAAAGCTCAGACATGGGCGTGTGGTTCTACTTCGTGGAATTCGAATCTTACGCAAGATTATACAGGGAGTCCGACCAATTCAGTCAGTTTGGATATCGGATATGAATATGAAATTTATAATGGTATTTATGAAGCAGGATATCGCTTTGCCGGATTAAAGTTGCAGTCAGACAATATCATTCGTTCGGATGTTGTTTCAGGACGCTGGAGCGCAGATAGCATTAGAACTTCAGGAATGATTGTAGCAAGGTATTGATCATATGGGTCATTCAAAGAAAGCTTTATTGCTGGTAGTATTAGTATCATTATTGACAGGATGTGGTAATGCTTTCACTAGTTCAAAAATCAAAAAACAGGTGAAAAAGTACGAGAATGAGCAGAGCTTTGTTCTTACATCAGATTTTTTTTCTGGGCAATTATCTTATGAGATATTGGAAACTGGATTGATGACCAGCTTTGCTCAGTATGAAGATCAGCTTAGCGAGTTCCAGACATTTGCAAGTGCTTATGATGCTTCGAAAGACCAGTTAAAGGATGGCTATCATCTGATCCTTGTAAAATTGCGTGTCACGAATCTGAATGCTGTACCCCATCCAGATATGTTTCCAAGCTGGGATGATCTTCCTGAAGATTGCTTTCGCGCTGATATCATTTATCTGGCAAATCTGGAGCAAGTGAGCGATATGCCTGATTATTGGGATGAAGTAATATATTTTGATTCACCATATGATTCCAAAATACATTCGATGGCGTATCGGCTGCCCCAGGGAGATTCAATGGACTACACTGTTGGTTTTCTGGTAAAAGCAGAAAGTATGGATCAGCTTTATCTGACAGATCACGCAAACGGAGCCGATGGGTTTTTTATTCATGTAAATATGAGTTGACCAATTATCACACATTTCTGATGATGAGTTTCTATGGGGAGAAATACTGTTGAAAGAAAAAATTAAAGTAGAGATTCAAAAGATGCTGTCAAGCAGGGGCTTCTGGGCTTCAGCAGCTATTGTAATGATTTTTCCGGTTGCGGATTTTGTGCAGCAATTGCATAATTTTATTGCTTATCACTATCCTCAAAGTATTTTTATTAAATGGATGGCTATGCCAAATAATACTTATGCATCACGAATGTTTTTTATTCTGTATCCAGTGCTTGCAGCTCTTCCTTATGCATGGAGTCTGGCAGAAGACCTGCGGTCCGGATATGCTGCTCAACTGCTGGTAAGAGAAAAAAGAAAAGAGTATTTCTGGGGCAAGATTACAGCCTCCTTTCTTTCTGGCGGTGCCGTGATCAGTGCAGCTTTGCTGGTTAATATATTATTGCTGTCAATGATGCAGCAAACTACTATACCCAGAATTTATTATCTGACATCAGGAATTTTCGCTGGAGATTTCTGCTCAGTAATTTTCTATACGCATCCTGTTTTGTATGCAGTGATCTGGTTTATTATTTCTTTTTTATGGGGTGGAGCCTTCAGTATGTTGTGCTGTGCCTTAGGCTTCTTTATTCGCAGACGTATCGTCCTGGTTCCCTCAATGCTGATCGTATATATACTGCAGGCGGTTATTTCCGAGGTCTTTCCCATTTATCAAAACGAAGCCAGAGTTGGAACGGAATGGATTAATCTTGTAACAGCAGCCCCGAATACTTATCATCCAGGATGGGCGATACTCTTAAATTTAGCGTGTATCATACTTGTATCAGGAGCGCTTGTTTATTTCCGAGGAAGAAAGTATGAAGTTTTGTAGACTTCTCAGGTATGAATTTACAGAACAAATTATCAAAAACAGGAGATATCTTATCGTTCCCCTGTTCACATGGTTTTATTGCTTGCAAATCAGCGGTCTTTTTTACAACATTAATCCTGATTTACACGCCAGCATTGGCGACTACCTTCTTTATATTTTCTCCGGAACAGACCCATTCGTTAAGTCGGGGCAGTTTGAATATCCGTTTTTCTGGATGGCTCTTTTGATTATCAGCTTTTTTGTCATCACAGGATTTGTGCAAAAGGATCTTCATGGTTATGGAGCACAGATGCTGATCAGATCGAGTACAAGAAAAAAGTGGTGGGCATCAAAATGCGTATCTTGCATTCTGATGAGTGCAGTATTTGTTGCTTTGGTAATCCTGTCTACTGCAATTTTCTGCCTTTGCAGCAATGGAAGAATTTCATTTATCTTGTCATCAGAAATTATTGAAGCTGCCGCAAATGGAACATATTCTGCAGCACAGAATAACCTCAATCTTGATGCAAGAACAACAGCAGCATTACTGCTAAGCATTCCAATAACGATTATCGGTGCTATGAATATGATTCAGCTTTTCTTCAGTCTGCTGATCGGAACGATTGGAAGCTTCATACTAGTGAATGCTTATATGACAATGGTTCTCTTTGTTGTCTCCCCGGTTATTCTTCCTGGATACCTCATGCTGAATCACTCATCAGTATTTATTGTCGATGGATTGAATTACCGACTTGGAATCATCAGTGGTTTGCTTCTGATCATCGCCGCATGGCTGTTAGGAAACATGATATTTCAGAAAGCAGATATCATTGAAAGGGAAAAATTCGATGATTAAATTTGAAAATGTTACAAAAGTAATACAAAAGAACACGGTGATCCGCAATGTGACTTTGGAATTACATCAAGGTCATATTTACGGTCTGTGTGGCTATAACGGATGTGGAAAGACTATGTTGATGAGACTGATGTGCGGTCTCATACTGCCTACTGAAGGAAAAGTGTTGATCGATGACAAGCAGCTTGGAAATGATATTGATTTTCCTGACAGGACCGGTGTTCTGATTGAAAACCCTGTTTTTCTTGGTGGATATGATGGCTTTCACAATCTGAAATTCCTTGCTGACCTGAATGGCTATATCAATGATGATGACATCAGAGAGACTCTTGATCGTGTCGGACTGGGGGATAATCAAAAGAAAGTAAAGAAGTATTCACTGGGTATGAAACAAAGACTTGGTATTGCTGCTGCAATAATGGAAAAGCCAGAAATCATTTTATTAGATGAGCCTACAAATGCTCTTGATGCCGCAGGTGTCGAAATGATTGAACAGATTTTACTGGAAGAGAAAAAACGTGGTGCTTTGATTGTTCTTGCCTGTCATTATGATCAGTTCTTAAGAAAGGTTTCTGATTGTATTTACCATATGGATAATGGACAGATTATTGAAAAGGAACTGCTTCATGAATAAAAAACGAATGATTACGATTCTTGTAATTGCTGGAATTCTGATGTGGGCAGTCCGCTATACAATGTTGAATGATGGATTCAAAGTAGGCGTAAGAAATCCGGTGGTTCAATATCAGATTGGCGATACAGTAGACTTTGAAGATGATAAAAGTGGAGGAGCAGTGTTATATAAAAATCTGCATGTCACAGTAGATGACTGCCATTTGTATGACACAAATGACTACCTTCAGAAAATACATAAGGATCGCAGTGATTTTCAACTTCTGCTGGGAGATAAGATTGTTGAGTTAACTGTTACGATAGATAATCAAAACCCAGATTTTGTAGAAAAATCTGATGGAGCATATAGTCCAGACGATGCTGTCAATTTCAATTCATTTGAACTCACTGGACCTGACTGGTATGTATTCCCACACCGGGAATTAATGGCGTATGCAAATCCTGTATTTCAGGACAATACGGATGCCAGCACTTCATTGGTGTTTTTGCCTGATGAGAAATATCAGATGAAGTGGGTATTTAGTTTATCGCAGGGAAGAATGAGTGATCGCCGCTGGAAACAGATCGCAAACGAAGATATGGCATTGATCCTTACATTTACACCGATCGAAAAACGGGTGGCTATAAAATGCACTAGCAATTAGTCGCCCAAAAGTAGATGTCAATAATTTTCTGCACTTTTGATCTTCCGGCAGAAAACCATCAACAGCAGAATATTGACTACAAGCGTGATGATGCTTGACTCGATCATGTAAGTACCGCCGGATAACAAGGTATTTGCAGAAGCACGCAGTGTTAACAGATGTGGATAATCATCCGCAAGACTAACTCCTCCCAGGAAGATTCCCCCGACGATATTCCAGACCGCATGGGCCATGACAGGCGCAGCCAGTGTGTTCTCTGCTTCATACAGAGCCGTCGTAAACAAACACATGGTAATGACATTGATCACCGGAAGAATGCCTGCTTCAAAGGCACCGCCATGCATCAGCGTAAATAATGCTGTTGTTACAATAATTGCGGCCGCAAGAGAATACCTTTGCCTGACAAGCTGGTAAATATATCCTCTGACCAGCAGTTCCTGCATGACAGTATTTATGAATGCGGATAAGATCCACAGCCAAAGCATGGAAACCGAATTCTTTCCGACAATCGTCAGCTGATGTGACAGCAGCAGAACACCTGAAACAATGCCGATCCAGCAGATTCCCACTGCACAGCCTATCATTATTCCTTTGCCAGAAGGATCTCTCACCGGAATAGAGATTTCTCCTTTTTCCCTGAACAAAAATACAATTGTAAAAGCGACTATGACTGCAAATGGGATCAGTTCTGCAAAGAAACGCCACAAAGCCGGATTCTCCACAGGAATATCGATGATCCCTGACAAAACAGCCCATCCGATAAAAAACACAAGTATCTTCAAAATGGTTACTGACAGTTTTTTCATGAAACCTATTCTAATAAGATATTCTGATTTGTTAACAGTATGCCTCCTACAGTAAAACCTGCAGACGGCATGATCAGTCTTCTTCATTTTCCCAATGGGGATTGCGCAAGAGAACTCCTGACTGATATTCCATCATTCTTCTTCGACTGTAAAGATATCTTCAATTGTCACTTTGAAAACCTCAGCAATTTTCCATGCAAGTACAAGCGAAGGGTTATATTTTCCTTTTTCCAGGTTGCCGATTGTTTCTCTGCGGACACCAGCCATGCGGGCCAGATCCTCCTGTTTCATGTTGTATCTGGCACGATATTCTTTGATTCTGTTTTTAATCATTGGCAGCAGTTTCTTCCCTTGCTTCAAGAATAGCGAAGCTGACACCAAACAGCAGCACGATGACACCAAAACACATGCCAAATGGAATTGCAACGGCGTCTCTTCCCTGAAAACAGAAAGAGCCAAGAATCATCAGCGGAACCAGTGAGATGATTCCTGCCAGACAGGCAATCACGGAAGCTTTACGTACCTGCTGGATAAACATTTCATCCGGAATCACCCAGAAATACTTCAGATAATATAAATAAGAAAAGAATGCCCCTAAGCCATGATTCCCTGTTTTCCAGCCAATGACAGGAACCAGAGCAAGCAGGGAGAGAAAGCCCATGTAGTTAATTCGTCTCAGTCTTTTCATATTCTTATCTCCTTTGTTATGTGGTGTATATCTATCATAATGTTATAATTTCACCACATTTTTATCAACAGTTATCGATTATTTGTAAAAAAGACCAGCACCGTATTGGATACTGATCTTGATGATCGCTGCTGTTATTCTGCCTGTTCCATCTCTTTCAGGATGCTGAAGTCTTCCTTCTTTAACAGGTCCATATCTGCATTTTCTTCTTTGAGCAGACGTTCTGACTGTCTCAGTATGGCTTCCTCAATGGTATTGCGGGCCAGTCTGCCATTGCCGGCAGTGGCAGCACTTTCTGCCTGTTTCTGATCAAACCAGGCAGTCAATGGTGCTTTGACACTGTCATCAATGCGGTATCCCTTGCCCTTTGCAATCTGATCTGCAATGGCCATCAGCTGTTCACCTGTATAATCCGGGAATTCGATGATATTGGGAAAGCGGCTCTTCAAGCCGGAGTTGGCTTCCAGAAAAGCTGCCATTTCTTTCTTGTAGCCAGCCAGGATGACAATCAGATCATCCCGGTTATCTTCCATTGCCTTGACCAGTGTATCAATAGCTTCCAGGCCAAAGCTGTCATCCCTGCCTCTATACAGGGAATAGGCTTCATCAATGAACAGCACCCCGCCAAGTGCACTGCGTATCACGGACATGGTCAATGGCGCTGTCTGGCCGACATACTTTGCGACAAGATCGGCTCTGGTGACTTCGACAAGCTGTCCCTGTGACAAAGCGCCAATGGCTTTCATATACCGGGCAAACAGCCGGGCAATGGTTGTCTTGCCTGTGCCGGGATTGCCGGTAAAGATCATATGTTTGGAGATCTCAGTCGTCTTGAGACCCTGCTGGCGGCGGCGCTGGTTGATCAGCACATGAGCCTGCAGAGAGCGGATATAGCTTTTCACATTATCCAGGCCAATGACAGAGTCAAGTTCCTTTGATACAGCATCCATCTCTGCCTGGCTGTTCTGGCTGCGGCAGATGGATATCTTTTTACCATCATAGAGTGCATATGGCACATCATCTTCCACCTGCAATGAAATTTCTTTCGCATTATCTTTCAGCACTGCCTCAGACAGGCTGATATAGAAATCATTGAACTGGGCAATGATGGCATCCGCACCATGTTCTTTATCATAGTGGGAAAGCACCCAGTCATTGAGGGATGGGTCAATGGTCAATGTGACATGGAGCTGACTGTCACACTTCTGCTGTAATTGTTCTGTCTGTCTGGAAATGATCTGTTTGACTGCATCCGCATCAAGGCTGACAAAGGTGATGGTATCCAGCACATGTTTCATAAAATCAGCACCAAAGGCATCCTGCACATCAGAAAGGGAGCCATGCGTGATAAAGATCAGATATTTGTCCTGCGCAGACAGGGAATCGACGGCATCTTTGACAAGGCCGCTCTGGTTTTCCACCAGGATGCCCTGGCGCAGCACATACCGCTTGTTCAGCAGGACGCTGCCATTTTCCGCCAGTGATGAAACCATCCGCAGAAATGGCGCAAATCCCTGTTTGAAGTTTTCAAACACGATCATGCCGCCATTCTGGTGCAGTGCCTGGTATAGATCCTGTACAAAGACCTGTTCCTGAGAAGCACTTGTATAGCGGGATAAATCAATGGTATTCACATCGGGTGAAGTAAAGATCTGATGCTGGTAGAGAACACGGGAAGTTGCTGCCACACAGGCATGTCTGCCGACACCCTCTTTACCCATGATCAGAATCACATTGCGGGCATGATTTCTCTCAGTTCCCATCACATACGGGCGGCGCAAAGCAGCACACAAGTTATGCACGGCTTCCTTCTGGCCGATGATCTCCTTGTTCAAAACCTCTTCCATCTGTGCAAAGACTGCTTTGTCATCAACCGGTTTTTCCTCTTTGGGTTCCTGGACATGGTAGTCCTCTTTCAAGCTTTGATTGAGTGCATCCATATCATCATTCAGCTTCTTCTGATCCGGTGAAATCTCTTTGCTCATCTGTTCCAGCTGCTTCTGCTGCTTCAAAAGAATCGCATGCAGCTGTGACATGGCCTGATCATCACTGACAAGCACATTCTTTTCATCACTGACTTCCTGCAGTCCTTCCAGATCAGATGCTGAAAGAGAGCGGTCCTTCCCCATCACCTGTTTCCAAAGCCGCTCTTTCTCTTCTTCCTTGTCCCGACGGTCTTTCCCCATAGTATTCCTTACGCTTTCCTGCTGTCCTCATTCTCACCAGAAGGCATTTCCATGCCCGTATCACCTGCCAGGCCATCCTTCTGCAGCACAGCCTCCAGAGTCGAAATATCCGCAGACAGATTGATAAAATCCTGGTCTGTCATCGAAGAAATGATGGTCTTCATCGCCTGGTTGATCAAAGCTATCGTCTTGGTCAGTTTCTGCCTGGTTGGTGCAAAGTTCGGATCACTGGTCACACTCTGCAGCGTATCATACTGATTCAATATCTTCAAAAGGATCGGCAGATAGTACGCATACAGCTTCTCAAGCTTGGAGGCAGAATCCGGAAACTTCTTCTGCAATTGCTGAATCTGCTTCAGCAGTGCACATGTCTCATACAAAGAATCTGAAATTTCCTTGTCTGGAATATCCTGGTTCAGCCGATTGATCTCATCAATGAAATACTGGACATTCTTTTCCTGCTTCGGATTCTGATCCGGCTGCTCCTCTGGCCCCTTCTTTTCTTCTGCCGGTGTATCCATATGCTCGGCTGCTTCCACATCCACCACATCATCCCGCACTGCTTCCTGACCGCGTGCCATCTGCAGCAATGTCCCGATCATCTGCTCACAGGTATCCGGATAGCGGCTGGCAAAACTGTCAAAATCAGCCAGATATGAGCCATCCCGGTAAACATCCAGTGATGTCAGAGACTGATAGCGGGATCCATGCAGACGAAGCGTGAAGCTGTCCGACACTTTCAAAGCAGGACACTGCTGAAAATATCTGCGCAGAAACACATTGATTCTGGCCCGCTGATCTGGTGAAAGATGCACGGAAGAAGAGCGGAAGGAACGCCTGCTTCTGCCGGTGTCATCTGCCTTCTTGCTGGAATTGACTGCCGCAAAGGCAATTGCGGCCACAGCGATGATCATGATGACAAGCGGTAAGATCGACTCCATAAAATTACCACCTATAAATATAAAGAACAGAAGAAACAGCCACCAATAATTTCTGTTATAGTTTCTCATCGAAAACTCCTTGTTTGACTCGTCATGATTATATCATGTCCTGCAGATCCTTTGCATTTACCAACAGCGTACAGGCGCCATCTTAAGGCGTATTGAAATGCTATAATCATGACATGACAAAGATGATCATTACCGAAGCTTACCGCGGTGAGCTGTTGCTGCATGAAATGGCGCTGCAGAGTGAGCACAATGCCATTGCCGGCCTGCAGATCAAGCCGCTTTCCACTCTGCTCCATGCCATCCCTGACGACCCTGTGCGTTCTGCCTTACTGCTGCAGAAAGCCATCCTGCCAAAGAAAGATGACTTTCCTGTCTTTGCAAAGATGTTCCACTATCCAGCCTTCTTCCAGGAAATCTTAACTTTTGCAAGAACCTGCATTCTGCTGCAGATTCCTGCCTCTTCACTGCCAGAGGCATCACAGCGTGACCGGGAGCTGAAGATGCTGACAGAAGCTGCGATGACCTTGCCATTAAGCGAGAAAAGCACCATCGCCCATCTTGAAAATGACCTGTCTGTCATCAAAGCCAACCCGGATGCCTGCATCCTGCCATGGTTTGCAAAGAATGACTTTGATTACAGACTGATGCAGCAGTTGAAGCAGGTACTGCCGCAATGGCATGAAGAGCGTTCTGTCTCTCATGCAGATCTGTCCCATGCCCTGAATCCCCGCCAGGAGATTGAATGCATTGCCCAGCGCATCTGTAGCGAGAATGTGCCATGCACACTCATCCTGACAAGTCCGGCAGCCCAGCTGCCTGTTGTACAGGAAGTATTCGGCCGCTATGGCATTCCCTTTTCCAGCCTGACAGGCAGTGAGCCAAGCCGTATGGCCTTCCGTTTTGCCCTGCTTGTCGAAGCCGCCCTGCACAATGATGGCACATCGCTTGCCAAAGCCATCTCAGCCAACTGCTTCCCGATCAAAGCAGACGGCAGCCTGATGGACTACTTCTCACAAATGCTCACCAGCAACGATCCACCCGCCCATGTATCTGACCTGTTTGCCAGCCATCCGGTCTTTGCAAATCAGGCAGGAACATGGCAGATACTGGAACAGAAAGCACAGGCCTGGTTTGATGCCTGCAGGCCGTATCTGGATACCCTGCTTTCTTCCAAGGATCCCGCCGATCTCTGCATGCATGCTTTTGAGATTCTGCGCCATCACCCCGATCTGCAGGATCAAAATGCAGCTGATGAACTGATGGCATTGCGTAAAACACTCATCGATGTACTGGATCAGATCGAAACTATGGATGATCTGCAGTTCCTTCTGGCCGGTGTCAAGAATGCGTCGGTGTCTCATCACACGATCGCCAGCACCTTCTGTCTGGTCACCGATCTGAAACATCCGGTTCCACAGCGCAAAGTCAGCTATGTGGCAGGATGCGACGGCACCAGCTGGCCCGGTTTTGCGCCATGCACAGGCTTGTTTGATGAAGCTTATGTCAAAAATGTAAAGGCATATCCGACACTGCGGCAGCGCCATGATGCCTGGATGGATTGTCTGCAATGGGTGCCCAGCAGCGGTGAAGCCATCCATTACTCCTGGAGTGTCAGTGACTATGAAGGCAGAGAAATCCAGGTTGCCTATGAACTGCAGGAACAGTTTGGAAAGCATGTAAAAGGCATGCGGCCAGAACGGCTGCAGCCATTTGCCGCAAAAGAACATCAGCTTTCCGCTTCTCTGGCAGCGGATCTTTACCTGGACCATGGCAAAGCCACCGGTTCCATTTCGACCATTGAGCGCTGGTTTGCCTGTCCTTACAGCTGGTTTATTGAATCCGGTCTGAAAGTACGCAAAAATGATGCGGCGATGCTGGATGCTGCTACCATCGGCACCATGCAGCATGCCTTGATGGAAATGGCGGTAAACAAGTATCACAAACAGTATGCGGAAATGAAGAAAGAAGAAGTCCAGGCATTTGTTGAGGATTGCTATGGGCTGCTTGCCAGGACGCATCCTCATGAGACACAACTGCTTGCTTTATCCAGCCGGCGGATGACAGATTCCCTGCTGGATGCCCTGGCATTTCTGCAGGATTTTGAAAAACATACTGCTTTTGTGCCGCAGAAGGCCGAGTATCACTTTGAACATCATCCGATCGGCACAAATGTATTGCTGCGGGGGACCATTGACCGCATGGATGTCTATGGCGAGGAACTGCTGCGCATCATTGACTACAAGTCGTCCCAGCATACGTTATCCATGCCAAAGGTAGAAGCCGGCCTGCAGCTGCAGCTGCTGACCTATCTTGTGATTGCCCAGGAAATCACTGGTCTGACACCGGCTGGTGCCTACTATTATTCCCTGAAGGCAAAGGATCTCACCATGTCTGCATCTGCTATCCAGGGACGCGGCAAGAAAAGAGAAATTGTCTGGAATCAGCAGACACCGGAAGAAGTGCAGACATCGTTTCTGAATGCCAGAAAGCTGTCTGGATGGACGTTTATCAAACGGGGAACCGAGCTGGATGACAATGGCCAGCACATCACATCCCTGACGGTGATCCGTGACTTTGAACAGGCAAAAGAGCTGATGGAACATCTGTATTCGTATTTCTACAAGCAGATCAAAGCAGGCAATATTGCCCTTTCTCCCAAGGAGGGTGCCTGCACATTCTGTGATTACCGCGGCATCTGCCGCTTCCATGGCCGCTATGAAAAGATCAGACCGATCAAGGAGGATTAAGCATGCTGGATGAACAACAGATGGATGCCCGTGATACAACGGGGATCAGTGTGATTGTGTCTGCTTCAGCTGGTGCCGGCAAAACCAGCGTGCTGGTGGAGCGGTTATTGAAACGCTGTCTTGTTGACCATGTACCGCTGGAAAGGATCCTGGCCATGACCTTTACCAAAGCTGCAGCGCAGGAGATGAAATCCCGTCTGGCCTCAGGATTGAGCCAGCATCTGGCACAGGCAGAGACAACGGAAGAAAGAAACTGGATCAGTGACCAGCTCATTGCTTTATCTGCCGCTCAGATTACAACCATTGACTCGTGGTGTCTTGCCATCATCCAGAAATATGCGGCTGTGATCGGCCTGGATCCGGCAGTGTGCACAAATGTGCTGGATGAAGGCACCCGTCAGGTCATGTCGCATGAAGCGTTCTGTCAGTGTCTTGGCAGTATGGACATGGAAAAGGCATACCGGCTGGCCACGATGTTTTCTGCCCGCAGTGAAGATTACAGTGCCCTGGAACAGGCTGTAAACAGTGTCAATACCCATGCCCAGTCTGCCTTTGATCCATCTGCCTTCTATCAGGACTGCCGTGACAAATACAGCCCGGTGAAGTCACTGTCCGATTTTGATCCGGATATTCTGGCCGCCTTTTTTGACCGCATGATTCTGTCTGTCTCCAATCTGAATGACCTGCTGGATGAGATGAAGACTGCTGCCCAGGAGGATGAAAAAGTTGATCCCAAGACGCTGCAGGGTGTGCGCAATGGCATTGTCAATGTACTGGATGCTTTGCAGCAGCACAGCTGGGGCCTGTATCTGTCCGCTTTGGAAACACTTGCTTTACTGCAGACATCTCCTTCGACAAAGAATCTGCCCTATGACCGTGCCCGCAAGGATTTTTCCGCCCGCATCAAAGCCCTGCTTGCAGGTGCGCAGGATGAAGCCACGCTTGTATCTGATGCCAATGACATGGTACCGATCGTGAATGACTTCCTGGATCTATGTGAGCATACAGCAGATACGTTTGCCAGGATGAAAGCAGACAATACATGCATGGATTTCTCTGATATGGAGCGCTATGTGCTTGCGATTCTGCAGGCTGACCATGGTGAAACAGCTGCCCGCATCCGGGACAGCTATGATGAGATCATGGTCGATGAGTTTCAGGATACCAGCACGCTGCAGAATGCGATCATCAATGCCGTGGCGAAGAAGGACAATGTCTTCCGGGTAGGTGACGTCAAGCAGTCGATTTACCGGTTCCGCAGTGCCCGGCCTGCCTTGATGCGGGCATGCCTGAAAGATCCTGAAGAAAAGCATATTACCCTGCGCCACAACTTCCGTTCCATGGAAAGCATCGTCACGTTTAACAATATCCTGTTTGGCAGTCTGATGAATGTGGAAGGCATGCATGATCGATATACGGAAGATGACAAGGCTGCCATCGGCCGCAGGGAGCAAAAGGAAGAACCGGTGCCTGTCATCTTTACCTTTGTGTCTTCCCCACAGACACAAGGGGATGAGGACGAAGAAGAAGAGAATGAAGATGCCAAGCAGTTAAAGGCTGCCTGGATTGCCAGCCACATTGCCGCCATGCATGAAGAAGGTCATCCGTTTTCTGACTTTGCCGTGCTGGTGCGCTCCCATGCCAGCAAGATTCCCTTACGCAATGCCTTTGATGATGCCGGCATTCCCTATGACATCGATGCCAGAGAAGGATTCTGGATGTCTGATCTGTGCGTATTGATTCAGGCTATGGCCGGATGGATGTTAAATCCGGATGATGCCATCAGTATGACCACCGTGCTGACCAGTGCGTTCTGTCAGTTCTCAGATGAAGAGCTTGCAAAGATGAAAGTTGGCCATAAGACACTTGTACAGGGTGTCAGAGAAGCACATCCGGAATTGTTTGAGGCGTTTGCCAGACTGCGGCAGACGGCAGACAAAGATGGCATTCCTGCTCTTATGGACCAGATTGCAAAGACAAACAATTTCTACGATCTTCTTTCTGATAAAGACCAGGCAAACTTTGACTTTCTGTGCCAGAAGATCAATGCAAAGCAGCCTGTCAGCCTGTATGACTTCCTGGTGATGATGCGCAATGGTGCTGATGAGAAATCCAGTGAAGCGCTGTCGCATGGCACAGATGATGATGTGGTCAGAGTATGCACGATTCATCAGTCCAAAGGCCTGCAGTACAAGATTGTCTTTCTGTGGTCGGACTCTCAGAACCGCTTCCAGGATGACAAAGCTCCTGTCATCATCCATGATGAGCTCAAACTCGGCCTTGGCTGGATGGATATCCATACCCGCCTGAAACGGCCAACCGTCCAGGAACTGGCTGTATCCCATGCCTGCAACCTGGAAGACCAGGAGGAGTTTATCCGTCTGCTGTATGTTGCTTTGACCAGGCCCCAGCAGCGTCTGTTCATTGTGGACAGTGAGCCAAAGCGTGATTACAGCCGCAGCCTGACCAGAGGCGTGATTGCCGCAAGGCGGGGCATGAGCGGACTGATCCTGGCCGCGATGAAGGAAGGACCGTACTTTGAAGTACATCATGAATCACTTGCGGCCGTACCAAAGCTGACAAAGAAGAAAACAGTATATCCTGCCCAGCTGCCGCACATGCCTGCACAAGAAGATATCAATGGTGCCCTGCGGCCTAGTGAAACAGAATACACAAGCATTCCGCCGCTGTCCCGCAGCAGCCATGAGTCCGGCAAGGCCTATGGCACTCTTATGCATGAAACCATTGCATCACTGCCAGACAAAGTCTGGACCATGGAAGACATTCATGAGGACGGACTTACCCCTGCTGATCAACAGAAGCTTGTCCACTTTGCCAACACAGCATTGTACAGGCAGTGCTTGCAGATGCATATTCACAAAGAATATGCATTCTATGTGATCGACACAGAAAGCAGGCATGCCATCACAGGTGCCATGGACTTTGTGGCAGAAGATCCAGACAAGGTCATCATGATTGATTTCAAGACAGACGATGCCAATGATGCTGAAATCAGGAAGAGATATCAGGCACAGATTGATACCTACCGAAGAGCCTTGGAAATCCTGTATTCCGAAAGAGTCATTGAAACCTATGGCTACTCTTTCCATAATGAAGATTTCATCGCATTCTGAAGCACTGTGTAAGCAGTGCTTTTGTTTTGTTGCAAGAGAAAAGGAAGCGTGTATAATCGTTTCGTCAGAGGTTGACGAATGAATCGGAATACGAAGCTGAAACAGGATGATATTGATGCGGTACGCCAGATCTTCTTTGACGGAAAATGCCATACAAGGATGGAACTTTGTACATTGTGCGGAATTTCCGCCGGCGGGATGACAAACATTCTCAGGGAACTGCTTTTGTCCAGACAGATTCTGTATGTATCGGATGTGCCCTCACGCACCGGCCGCCATGCCAAGCAGTATTGCCTGAATCCAGAGTACTGCCATGTAGGTATGCTGGCATGCGTAAGCCAGGGTGATAATTTCCGCTTTCTGACGGAAAGCAGAAAGCTGGATGGCAGCCCTGTGTTCCATCAGGACATGCCGTCGGAAAAAGGATCCCTGCAGGATTTCAGGCATGCCCTTGGAACACTGCGCACAAGTGATCCTGCCGTCCAGGTGCTTGTCATCAGTATCCCCGGTGTCTGTATCAATGGCACGATCGGGGTCTGTGATCTGCCATTGCTTGCCCATAAAGACCTGCATGATATCCAGGAATTAAATGGTGTGCAGTGGGTGAATGAGAATGATGCCAATGCGATGTGCATCGGCCTTGTGCATGCATATCCGGATACAGATACAGCGGCGCTGGTGTTCCAGCCAGCTGCGGAATTAATCGGCTGCGGTATTGTGATCCATGGTCGTTTGTACAACGGCACAAGTCATCAGGCCGGTGAGATGCGTTATCTGCCGTGGGGCACAGAGAAAGAAAAGAAAGAGAGAACGAAGAAGGAGCCAGCGCGCATGTTAGCTGAAAGCATGGGTGCTTTGGCAGCCGTGCTGGATCCGGATCTGATTGCCTGGACAAGTGAGCTGACCAACGAAAAGCTGCATCCAGAAACGTATGGGATCCGATTGGATCCGCACATTCAGATTGTGCATGTACAGGACAAAGACAGTCTGCTTTGGACCGGCTTATACGAAATAGGAAGAGATATCCTGAAAAGCAGGAAGATGGGAGAAGAACGATGATTGCGGATTATCATTTGCATTGTGAGTTTTCAGATGATTCCAGAGAATTGATGGAAAATCAGATTGAACAGGGCATTGCCATTGGCCTGGATGAGATGTGCTTTACCGATCATGTGGACTATGGCATCAAGCGTGACTGGGATGATCCAAGAGGTATTCTGTACCGCGGCGGGGATGGCATCAGTTCTTCCTCAGACCAACAGGATCCGCTTGCCAATGTGGATTATCCCCGCTATTTTGAGAAGCTGCATGCCCTGCAAAAACAGTATGCGGGAAAGATCACCATCAAAGCCGGTCTGGAGTTTGGCATACAGACCCATACGATTGGTGATTATGAAAACCTGTATGCAAAGTATCAGAATGATCTGGACTTTGTGCTGCTCTCCATGCACCAGGTACATAACAAAGAATTCTGGAATGGTGACTACTTCAAGGGAAAGAGCCAGAAGGAATACAATGATGACTATTATGAGGAGATTCTGCATGTGCAGCAGAACTTCAAGCATTACAGTGTTCTGGCGCATCTGGACCTGCTGTCCCGCTATGATCCAGCAGGTCCCTGGCCATTTGAAAAAGAAGAGGATCTCATTGCGGCCATTTTGAAACAGGCTATTGCGGATGGCAAAGGCATTGAGATCAACACGTCTTCCTGGCACTATGGCCTCAAGGATACCCAGCCCTGCCGGAAGATTCTCAAGCTCTATAAAGACCTTGGCGGCACTCTCTTCACCTTTGGCTCTGATGCCCACAGCACAAAATATGTCGGTGACCACTTCAAGGATGCCCGCCGGGTTGTCAAAGAAGAGATCGGCATCACGCAGTTCTGCACATTTGACCATATGAAGCCCATCTTCCATGAGATTGAGGATTGACGGCATGAAGAAACAAGGGTTGTTTTCTGATGCCGTCTTCAATCACAAGCTGTTCTCTCTGGCCCTTCCCCTGGCCCTGCAGAGTCTGATGCTGGCGGCAGTGGCAGCCGCCGATGCCATCATGCTTGGACGGCTCGATCAGAACTCCATGTCAGCCGTATCGCTGGCAACCCAGGTCCAGTTTGTGATGACCATGTTCATCTCCGCCATCACAGCCGGCGGTTCCATCCTGGCAGCCCAGTACTGGGGAAAGCAGGATCTGCATGCGATGACAGATATCTTTCATATCATGCTCAGGCTGTCTGTTCTGATTGACCTGATCTTCGGCATTGCCTGTGTCTTTTCACCAGGTATTCTCATGGATTTCTTCACCAACGATCCAACTCTGAAAGAAATCGGCTGCCAGTACCTGCGCATCGCCGGCTGGTCTTACTTCCTTGTAGCAGTATCACAGAGTTTTCAGATGATGATGAAAGTCAGTGAACATGCCCATGCGGCTGCCATGATCTCCACCGTCACTGTTTTCATCAACATTGGTCTCAATATGATCCTGATCTTCGGTTTGCTTGGTTTCCCGGTTCTTGGGGCAAGAGGTGCAGCCATCGCCACTTTGATCTCCCGGATCATTGAGCTCATCTGGTCCATCTCACTTTCTTACACGGATGGCTATCTCCATCCACAATGGGAATCTTTGTTTCACAAGAACAAGCTGCTGAGCAAAGACTTTGCCCGTATTTCCCTGCCTGTGCTGTTTGCCTCATTGCTGTGGGGTGTTGGCTTCACATCCTATACGGCCATCATGGGACATTTAGGCCAGGCTGCCGCCGCTGCCAACAGTGTGGCGGCAGTAGTCAGAGATCTTGCCTGCTGTATGTGCAACGGTATTGCCGGTGCCGCCGGTGTTGTCCTTGGCAATGAACTTGGCCAGAACCACATGGATACCGCAAAGGACTACGGCATCAGAATCATGAAGATCAGCTTCCTGGTCGGCTTTGTCACAACCGGGTTCATTCTGGCTGTCATTCCGGCTGTCCTGCAGTTTTATAAACTGTCCGGCATGGCAAGACAATACCTCATTGGCATGCTTGTCATCACATCGTTCTACATGATTGGCAGATGCGTTAACACCATCATGATCAATGGCATCTTTGACGGCGGCGGTGATACAAAGTTTGATATACATTCGCTCATTGTCACCATGTGGTGCATTGCCATTCCAACCGCCTTAGCCGGTGCCTTTGTGTTTCACTGGCCCATCCTGGCCGTCTATGCATGCACATGCCTGGATGAAGTCGGCAAAATTCCATGGGTCATGGTTCATTTCTACCATTACAAGTGGCTGCAGAATCTGACCAGGGCATATTAAAACAGCGTGCCCTAAAGCACGCTGTTGAGCCATTGAATTCCATGTACAACGCGCGGTGTATCATCCGCAAAATGGCTGCCCGGTTCCTTCACAAACGTATGTGTCATTGACAGATACTGCTGTGTTTCCAATGTTTTATCCTCAACAGACGCAAGAACCGGATTGCGGCTGTTTTTTTCTGTATCACCCAGTGAAAGGTAGACCGCCTCTGCCTGAACAGGATGTGCTTTCAGCCAGTCAATCCAGCCGGGATACCATAAGGATCCAGATGCACAAAGCACACCGGCAAAACCGTTTTCTTTTGTGGCAGCGTACAGGGCAAATAAGCCAGCCAGAGAATAGCCGGCCAGAATAGATTTCTGAGGCAGATGTACTTTCAGTTCATCCAGAAAGGCATCTGCGTTTCCGGCAAAATCATTGCCTTTCTTAAACACCTTTGGGGAAGGCCATGGCGACAGACAGCTGTCCCAGTCAAAGTCATACACAAACAGGATGGGATTGGAAACAGGTATATCTTGCGGTTCTTTGCCAATCCAGACAACCGGGATGCCGCTTCCTTCCTGAAACTTAAAACCAGGCATTGGTAGGCATCATGTGGTACACAGCCAGAACCTGCAGGATCAAAAAGAGTGTCAGAATGATCAGCTGCAGCCAGCCGTTTGTCTTCTGCATATCCTGATGCAGAATGAGGACTTCAAAGACAAGCAGGCACAGCACGCCGAAGGTGCCAAGCACCGGTGTGATGGCTGAAAAGATAATCGTCAAAAGCGCCAGCAGGCTTATGAAGAACAAGGATGCACTGATCTGCTGCAGAATGACAGATGCATTTGCTCTTTTGCGCTCACTGATAAAGCGGGCCAGGAACAGGAAGCCAATGACAATCACTGTCATGACCATGCCGCACTGGAAGAAGGAAGAGAATGTATAGCCCATGTTGTTCATGGCAATCGAGACCTTGATATCCGTTCTTCCAACTGCCTGCAGCACAAACTCCAGCGCACTGACCGCAAAGGAACGGGTCAGCCATGTATTGACAATCAGAGAAAGCAGAATGGCCACGCCAACATCCACCCATGGCAGACTCACAATCGCAAACGGATCTCTGATCACATCCCAGAACGGCATCAGATACATCTTCCAGTCAATATCCGCCTTCGGCATCTGCATCTTCACGTTCTCTACAGCAGGCTCTGTTTTCTTTTCTGCCTTTGGGACAGCAGCGTGTTCCGGTTCTGTCTTTTCTTCTGGTTTTGTTTCAGCACTTTCTGCCTTGTTTTCCACAGGCGTTTCTGCAGCAGCAGCTTCCTGCTTCTGATTTTCTGTTTCTGCTGTCTTCTCTTCAGGCTTCTGGGCTTCCTGTTCAGCCGTTTCCGGCTTGTTTTCTACAGGCGCCTCTGTTTCTTTTGATTCATTTTCCTGCTTTGGCGCTTCATCTGCCAGAGGCTTTTCTTCTTCTGTATTTTCAGCAGGCTTTGTTTCTTCGGCCTTTACTTCTTCCGGCTCTGTCTTTGTTTCAGCTAAATCCGGCTGCTTTGTTCCGCAGAACGGGCAGAAGGCAGCGTCATCCGCAATTTCTTCCTGACAGTTGATACACTTTTTCATGGTTAATCTCCTTTCCCCAATGATCCAAAAAAGCCCGGATTTCCGGGTTAGTTATACAGCCATGCATTGACCCGGATGTGGGCTCTGCCAAGGGTGATCAAATCGCCTGTATGCAGTCTTGCCCTGCCAAGCGGCGGCAGTTTCATATCATTCAGGAACGTGCCATTATGTTCGGATACATCTTCCACAAAGACTTCGCCATGTTCCAGCAGCAGTTTTGCATGACGGCGGGATACGGCCGGCTCTGAGATAATGACATCGCAGACATCTGCCTCTCTGCCAAGCAGACACGGAAAGCTTCTGACTGACACTTCCGTTTTGGACTGGCCGATCATGATGGTCAAAGATACACCCGTGATGGCCTGATTGACTGGCTGTGATTCTTCTGCCTGCTGCGGAATACGGCTGGAAGGCTGATTGTGCATGGATGGCACAACATTTGTCTCCATAGCTTCATCTTCATCCGCATGAGGATTCTTGAACTGCATCAGGTCAAGATCATCTTTTGGCTGTGCCTTGTTCAGCACAAGCGGCTCAGCCGCTGTGGCAGCCGCGGCTGGTGCTGCATGCACCGGTCTGACAGCATGTGAAGATGACGATGTCAGCGATGATGCAGCCGGGGCTTCTTTCTCTACATAAACGATCTGGTTCTTTTTAATGGCAAGTACAACAACCGCCACGCTCAGCACAATGATCATGCCCACCAGCACAACCAGCAATGCTTTGACCAGCGTCGGATCAGACAGTATAGCACTCATAAATCGATTCCTTTCGCTCGCTAAATTCTTCCTTATTTTACATCAAACAGCCACAATTTCACTATCCTGCTCACTTCTGATGCGGATCGCCATGCACAAGCTCATACACACGATTCTTAGGCACGCCAAGTTTCTTTGCCGTCTGCTTCACCGCATCCGAACGGCTGATGCCATTTTCCACCAGTGCATTGACACACTGCAGAATATCATCATTGCTCAGCTCTGCTTCTTCCTGCCTGGCACCTTCCACCATCAGAACCATCTCACCCTTTAAAGACGGGCATACTTCCAGCAGCTCTTCCAGAGTGCCGCGCAGAAATTCCTCATGCACTTTGGTTAATTCTCTGGCCAGCACTGCCTGCCGGTTTCCAAATACAGCAAGAACATCTGTTAACATTCTTTCAATCCGATGCGGTGCTTCATAGAAGATCAATGTCATCGGATAGTCCTTGTACATCTGCAGTGATTTGATTCTGTCGGTATGGGAAGGCGGCAGAAAGCCGACAAACAGGAATGGCTGTGCCTTTAATCCCGATGCCACAAGCGCATCCAGAAAAGCAGAGCAGCCGGATACCGGAATGACCGGAAAGCCGGCATCCACGGCATCCATGACAAGTCTCTGGCCGGGATCATTGATCAATGGATAGCCGGCATCTGAAATCAGGGCAACGGTATTGCCTTCCTGCAGAAGCTTGATGATGCCTCTGGCACTTGTATCCTCATTGAAGTTCTGATAGGCAATCAGACGGCTGGAAATGCCAAAATGGTGGAGCAGCTGCCCGCTTGTCCGTGTATCCTCACAGGCAATCACATCTGCCTGTGATAGCACCTCCCGTGCTCTTGGCGTCATCTCATTCAGATTGCCGATCGGTGTCGGTACCAGATACAGCTTTGGTCCTTCCTGCTCAAATGATTTCTGGCGTTTCACGCGTTCTCCTCTTTCTTGCGGCGGCCAAACGTGCGTACCGTCACATTCTTTGCCGGTTTCCGATCGGCAGTTTTAGCGGCAGGTTTCACAGACGGCTTGCTGCCCTGCTCATTCTTATTCCGGCGGCCAAATGTACGCACTTCTGTGCGGCTGTTCTTTGCCGGCTCATTTGCATTCACATCACGGCGATGTCCTCTTGCCATGTGGGCATTCTTGTCACGCATCTCACGAACCGGTTCACTATGCGCAGTGTGTTCCGTTTCACGATGTTCAGGATGCTGGCCGACATGAATGATATTCTTATGCACTGGATGCCCAGGATCATCCTTTTTGCGCTGCATGACCACGCCTTTGCGGGGAATGGCCTTCTCACGCAGTTCATCCAGTGTCAGAAATACCGCATTTTCACGGTTTTCCAGCTTGGCTTCATTGGACATCACATTCATATTCGTGATGCGGTAAATCTCGCCATCATACTCTACCTGAGATCCCATCTTGGGCAGGCCGGCTGTCATTTCCTTGTAATCATTGTCTTCATACTTCAGGCAGCACATCAGCTTGCCGCACATGCCGGACAGTTTGTCGATGTTCAGTGCCAGCAGCTGGTTCTTGACCATATTGATGGAGATGACATCGAATCTGCTCTTGAACCTTCTGCAGCAGCATTCCATGCCGCACATGCCGATGCCGCCTACCATGCGGGCCTTGTCACGCTCGCCGATCTGGCGCAGCTCAATCCGGCAGTGCAGCCGGCTGCCAAGCTTCTTCAGCAGTTCACGGAAATCTACCCGCTGATCAGACAGATACACAAACAGCACTTTGGAGCGGTCCAATGTGTACTGCGCGCTGAGCAGGTTCATATCCAGCTTGAGATCTGCAATTTCCTGCTTACAGATGGCAAAAGCGCGGTCATTTTCCCGCTTGTTTTCTTCATTGATGCGCAGATCGCGTCCTGTTGCCACCCGGATGATGGGCCGGGTCGGCATCCGCAGGCCGTATTTGGCCACGGCAACGGCATCTGCCTCGGCAACACCAAGCTCCAGGCCCTGCTGTGTTTCCACCACAACATGTTCTCCCTTGTGGATCTCAGCATTCTCTGTGCCAAAAGAATACGGCCTGCCGGCATTTTCAAAGCGCACCGGCACCGTATACGTATAATTCACCGCTTCCACAGGTTCCCTGGTTTCCTTAAGTTCCTGACTCACGTTTAAAATCCTCCAGTCTTTCATATGTCTGCGCCATCAGTAAGTTCACATCATTGAACTTATTGCAGCGCTCTTTCTGCTGATTGCAGATGATGATCAGCCTGCCATAGTCATCCTGGCTGCCACGGGCATCTGCCAACGCTTCCCGATACCACTTCGGGCCATCCTGATTTCTCAGAATCACATCATGGGCATACAGATCCAGCAGACCAAGGAAGTACTGCACCATGGCAGCGCCATCTGCCTTCTCGCTCTGACGATAGCTGATGTCATAATCTACCAGCAGTTCTGAAAACGGACCGTTCTTTCCCAGATACTGCTGAAACATGGCCACGGCATTCTGCCACGGGGCAGAGGATGGTGCTGCCAGCAGTTCCTCAGGACTTCGTACAAGCCGGGACAGCAGGGAAATATCATCATCTGCCATACCGTGTTCTTTGCCAATCTGCCGGTAATAATCAGCACCAGGCAGACGGAAAGAGAGCACTGTACAGCGGCTGATGATCGTTGGCAGCAGCCTGCCGATGTTATCCGTTGTCAGGATCGCTGTTAAACCTTCGCCGGGTTCCTCCAGAAACTTCAGCATACTGTTCATGGCAGCGGCCGAGCTGTTTTCTGCATTCAAAATCAGATAGCAGCGGTTTCCACTGCCCTTTTCTGCACTTGTCAAAGAGAAGCGTCTCTGCAGCTCATCAATGTCATTCTTACTGATGGCCTTCTTTGATCCATCCAGCACAGCAAAGTCCATGTGGCTGTTATTGGCAATCCTGATACACTCCTCACACTGTTCACAGGCAAGCCCATCCTGTTTCTCACAGAACAGACTCTGTGCCAGCAGATACGCTGCTTCCTTTTTCGGCGTACCGGGCGGGCCTGCAAACAGCCATGCATGCGAGATTCTGCCGCTGGTACAGGCATTGTTCAATGCCTCATACACAACCGGCTCCATCTTCTGCAGAAGCTCTTTAACCATTGAGCAGTCCCAGAATGCGGGCCTCCACATCATGAGCTACCGTATCCGCATCACGGGTGGCATCCACCACCTCAATCCGCTCTGAATACATGGCAATCACTTTCTGATAGCCTTCATAAACACGCTGATGAAATGCCTGACTCTCCTGATCCAGACGGTCAAGATAGGTACGGCTGGAAATGCGGGCAAGCCCTGTCTCAGCAGGCACGTTAAGAAAATACGTGCGGTCCGGCATTCTGCCGCCCGTTGCAAACAGATTGATGTCATACACTTCCTGAATGCCGATCTGTCTGCCGCAGCCCTGGTATGCCAGAGAGGAATCCACAAAGCGGTCAGAAATCACCGTGATGCCTTTCTCTAAAGCAGGCAGCACAATCTCGACAAGATGCTGGCGGCGGCTGGCCGCATACAGCAGAGCCTCTGTGCGGGCATCCATTGCCGTATTGGCCGGATCAAGAATGATACTGCGGATCTTCTCCGCAATCTCACTGCCGCCCGGCTCTCTTGTATACATGACCTGATAGCCCTTCTTCGACAAAGATTCCACAACTTTTGTGGATACCGTTGTCTTGCCAGAGCCATCCGGTCCTTCCAATGTTATAAACAGTCCCTTTTTCATCCCAGAAATTATACCACGAACACATTCAGCTTCTGCATCCATACTTTTGGTGCCAGAAGAGCTCTGACAGATATTGTGCTGTATTTCCAGGCGCAGCCAGCTTCATATCCAACAACGATCTCCGTATCATTTCCAACCTTTTTCCTGATTCCCTTGCAGCAGCTGACGATGTCAGCAACAGCAGGGGAATACGTATTTGTGTTCACAGGTGCTGACACACAAGTTAATGGAGGGCTTTTACATATTGTCTAAGTTTAAGTCTGCCTGCATTGACAAACATTTCTGTGCTATCATGTCGGGGCATGAAATATCGTAGAAAGAAAAGACATCTGCGCTATCAGCGCCTGGTTGTCGTAATAGCCGTGATGGCTCTGATTCTGGCCAGCATTGTTTCTCTTGTGGATACGATGCGTCATAAACAGAGTGCTGCTTCCCCGTCTGCCTCTGCTGTTTCCAGTGCGCAGGCATCGGAAACTGCTGATTCTTCCGCTTCTGCCGCCTCAACATCCAATCCCACTGCCGTCTTTACAACGGCATCCACAGATCCGGAAAATGATACCCGTCTCACAGATCCCAGCAGCATTCTCTTCTGTGCAAACAAAAAACATCCTCTGCCATCGGGCTATGCCCCTGAGGATGTGCGTTATGTCAATGTTGCCCAGATTTATAACAATGCCGTGATGCGGGAAGAGGCTGCCACGGCGATGGAGAATATGTTTGCGGCCGCCCAGGCTGACAGCATCACATTGACGCTGGGCTCTGGATACCGCTCCTATGACCTGCAGACAACACTGTACAACAAATATGTAGATGATGATGGCACCGACTATGCGGATTCCATTTCCTCACGGCCTGGATATTCCGATCATCAGACCGGGCTGGCTGCAGATCTCAACGGAGATGATGAAAGCACGTATTGTGACAAGAGCTTCATCAATACCGATGCCGGCCAGTGGCTGTATCACAACGCTTACAAATACGGCTTCATTATGCGCTACCCTGAAGGCAAGACAGACTATACCGGCTATGACTATGAGCCATGGCATTACCGCTATGTCGGTGTCGATACAGCCACCGCCATGTATAACATCGATCCGGACCTGTCCTTTGAAGAATACTTCGGCATTTCCGGCGGCGACTACAACAGTTAGATTTTCTTTCTCAGATACAGACCGGTTTCTTTGTGGAACCGGTCTTTCATTTCTTCCGGAATCTCCTGCACAGTCCGGATCTCCATCGTCTTTTCACCCGCAAGATACGAAGGATTCTTCGATAGAGAAATGCCATACTGCGCGCATAACTGTGCCAACAGAATCTGGATGGCATTCTGGTTCACGCTGGCTGCGATATGCATATTCCAGCCCGTATCATCGGCACACCTCTGCAGAAGTTCTTTTTTTCCCAGACCAAGCTGTGGTGACAGGAAGGCAGCCTCAAAGCAGCGCACACCAGATACTGTCTTGATGCCAAGCTTATATGGTTTGACATCCTCCCCTGCAAACATGGCATGGATCAGTGTCATGGCAGCGTTTTGTTCAAGCGGATTTCCCCCATGGCTCAGGATCATCATTTCATCCTGTACTGCAGATGATTCCGGCACTGACACGGCAGAACCACTCGGGATTCCAAAGGACAGCTTCCACCCGGTTGTCTTGGTAAACAGTTCAGAAAAAGACGGATCTGCCTTGCTCTCATCCAGCAGGCTGATCACATATTCCTTCTTTTCTTCATAGTAGGAAATCTTCTTCACATTGCCGGCAAACAGATTGTGCAGCAGAATGTCCGCTGCCTGGTGGTTCATGGCCTCATGCAGCGATACATGCCAGCCCGTATCATGGAAGATCTTCTCATCCACATTCTGCAGTACGGTCTTATCAAAGGCATCGGGATAGTCACAGATGATCTTCACCATTTTCTCATCCTGGTAAAAGCCAAGTTTCCGGTAAGGAATCTCTTTTAACAGCTCGCTCAGTTCTGCCTGCACATCCTGCATGGCAGGTTCCTTCTTCTTTGTCTGTTCCGCAATCTCTGCTTCATTGTTTCGTCTGAACAGAAACATCCTTCTGGCATCACGGCTGAAATAGACAGAATTTTCAATGATATTGGCAAACTGCTGCAGCTGTTCTTCTTCCTGTGCATCACACCGATCGGCATGGATGGTTCTGCCGGTATACATTGCATACAGATCCTGCATGGTAAAAGTGCGGTAAGGATAGTTCTGCTGCCAGAAGGCATAGAGTGCTTTCTGCTGCTGTGGATCAGCGATATCTGTACCATGCATGGTATTTGATAATTGCTGAGGCAGCTGTTTTCTTTGGTGATGAAATGAGAAAGAAAGGGAAGTGCCGGTGGATGGCTGATAGACATGATTGGCCAGATTGCCAGAAAGCTCTGTGCCAAGGACACTCATGGCATCTTCATCACCATGAACCAGCACAATCTGATGGCAGCCAAGACGCTCCATCAGTGCCAGCAGTTCTGACTTATCAGAGTGGGCAGACAGACCGACCTGGACAACTTTGCACTTCACTGGCAGAAGGGTGCCGTCAATCACCGCATCTTTTTCTTCCTGATCTGCATCCATCATATTCAGCAGCGTACGGCCAGGTGCTTCTTCATCCTGATAGCCGGTGATGATGATCACGGCATTTTCATCCGGCACCAGTTCCTTTGCATAAGTGACACTTGGTCCACCCGTTAACATGCCTGAGCTTGCCACAAAGATCGCAAGTCCTTTCTGATGCACCAGTTCCTTCCGGTCCATCGCATTGCTGACAGGCTGAATCGCATCATGAAAGAACGGATTCTGTCCCTTCATGATCTTTCTGGCCAGCACAGCCCGCAGATATGTTGGGTATCGCAGATATGCCATCGTCATATCCCTGACCATGCCATCCACATACACCGGCACCATCGGAATCTGTTTCTTTGCCATGGCCTTGCTTAAAATCAGCAGCACTTCCTGCGATCTGCCCAGGGCAAAGGAAGGAATCAGCACTTTCTTTCCCTGCTGGACTGCCTCGCTGACCGTATCAATGAGCTTCTGCTCCTCGCCCTGACGGTTGGCATGGAGCCGGTTGCCATAGGTCGATTCAAACAAGCCGACATCCGGGCGGAGTCTTGGAATCCGGATCCCTTCAATGGTCTCCTGCGCAAAGCCAGACACATCGCCCGAGTAGAAAATCGAGCCTTCCGGTGTCAGCAGATAAATGCAGGCAGCTCCGGCAATATGACCGGCCGGATAAAACGTAAATGTAATGCCTTCTTTGATCTGGTACGGTGTTTCAAAAGGAACCGGCACCACCCTTGCCATCATGGCATCCACATCATCCTGTGAGTATAAAGGGACACTGCCCTCTGCCCGGTTCATCAGCTTCAGACTGTCTGCCAGCAGGATTCTTGTCAGATCCATGGTCATCGGCGTCATATAGATCCTTGCACCGGGATATGCTTTGGAAATCACCGGCAGAGAACCCGTATGGTCCATATGGGCGTGGGAAACGATGATCGCATCCACATCACCAGCCTGCTGGACAGCCTGAAAATCAGGCAGAGGATCCTTACTGCCTGATTGATGAATGCCTGCATCCATCAGAATCCCCATCTCTTTCAGTCTGACATAGATACAGCTGCCTCCCACTTCTCTGGCACCGCCAGCAAACACAAATTCCATAGTTTTCCTCCGTGCTTTCCATTCTACCATGCTGTACCGTTCTCATTCTTTTTGAAAGTCAGCCAGAACATCTCAGTAGAAAACTGTTCCTTTTCGTGCCGGTATATGACGCAATCACAGAAAAAGGCTGTTCTATGCCGATCCACATCCTGCCATCATTTCTGCTTTACTGCTTTCTCAATGGTATTACAGCAGGCAAAGAGCACTGGTTCTGTGTGCCGTATCACTCGTCATATAAATGAATCACAGGATGATGGATCACGGGTGGGTGATGCGGTACAGGATCTCTGCCGTTAATCCCCAGATCACGCCATGGTCTGTATTGTAAAAGCGCATGACTTTAATTTGCGGACGGAAAGCATAATCAGAACGGTGGATCAGTTCCCTGATGGCAGCCTGATCCTCCGGTCTCATCTCCATCTGTACTTCCAGCCCCGATGGCTCATGTATTTGGAACCATGACAGCGGCATCGTAAAGACACTTTCAATTTCAGAGGTCCCATACGTATGATGATAATCCTCAAGATGACAGCGGAAGGCATGTACAGCAATGCCGCCGGGACCCGGAAGTGTAAACAGCGGCGTCACATCATGAAGCTGCTCCTGCCTGATCAGCAGTTCCTCACATGTCTCACGGGTCGCTGTTGCCTGCGCTGTCTCATCAGCTTCTTTCTGTCCGCCCGGGAAACAGATATCTCCGCCCTGCGGGATGGAACGCTGGCGGACTTCAAACAGAATATCCGGTTCAGATGTCTGATCCAGAAACGGAACCATCACCGAAGCTTCTTTCATATGTCTCCTTCTTTCTAACAAATACGTCCTGTTATATTAAACAAACATGCCGGCATCTGCCATGATGAAGCCCGAAGCCAGCAGGGATGATGCATCATTCTGCTTTTTCAGATCATTTCAATACATCATTTGCACAATTCCGCATGAATGTTCAGACAATCTTCAGGATAAATCTTAAGATTTGCGGTACCATGTTGACATTGTGAAAAAGAGACTGCTGAACATGTTATGTGCCTGTTCTCTGCCTGGGGCAATGGTCATCACACCCGTACAGGCAGAAGACCAGGTGTCTCTTGTTTCTCTGGACGCCAGAGTTCAGCAGTTTGTGGACGAGTATGATCTGGATGAGGACTCTTTTTCGCTTGCCTATTGCAACACAGTATCGGGTGAATCCTGGCAGTACAATGGCGATACCTATATGTTTGCGGCAAGTACCTACAAGCTGCCGCTGAACATGTATTACTACCTGCAGGAAAATGCCGGCAATATCGACCCGAATGAAGCCATCGGCATGTACACCCTGTCTCAGGCACACTACCTTTCCATTGTACAGTCCGACAATCCTTCCTCAGAAACACTGATGTATGCCCTTGGCTCCTATGATCAGTACAAAGATCTGATGTTTGAAACCTTCGGATCCCAGAAGTATCAGGAAGAAGGCGGCATCGATCCCATCACCTATCAGGACAATGACTATCCGGCAGACTTCCTGATGGATGTGCTTCAGTACCTCTATAACAACCAGGATCAGTTTCAACAACTGCTCTCCTATATGTCCGATCCCGATCAGAGCAACGGTTTTGACAACGATCTTACCCAGCAGACAACGGTCTATCAGAAACAGGGATGGTATGACTATGTCAATGATGTGGCCGAAATCGTCATGAGTGATCAGCCCTATCTGGCTGTGGTCATGGTAGATGTGGAAGGCAGATATGACAGTGCTGAGATCTGCTCGGCTGCCAATGATCTGCTGTATCAGTACAATCAGGACTGCATTGCCAATGATGCACCGGTACAGACAACCGCAGCCAATGATGAAACAGGATCCAGTGAGGAAACCGCACAGGCAGAAAGTACAGATACAGAAGACACAGAAGCTGCAGAAACTTCCGCAAAGGGTGGCATCAACTGGCCGCTGCTGGCAGCTGTCATTGGTGTCTTTGGCGGTCTGTTCTTCCTTGTATTGACCATCAGCAGAAAATAAAACATGCACGTTCCTGCGGCAATTGGAACAGTACATGTTTTTTTGCACGTTTTATTCGAAAATCTTTGTCCGGGACAACGCCTTGACTAACAGCCAGCCAAGAATCACTGCAATCAGTTCTCCAACGGCAACTTCTGCGCCCATGATCAGAAGTCCCAGTACAAAATTTCCCTGGAAATAGAGTGCTGAAAGTTCTGCGCCGACAAAGAAGAAATTAAAGATCACCGGCATCAGAATGGACCACAGCGGGAACCCTTTGATCGTATGGCTGCGCAGCCTGTATGTGCACCAGGCAGCCAGGAAGGTTGCCAGTGTTCCTACCACCGCATCCAGCATGCCGGTCGGATTAACACCCATGGCAGCACCAATCAGATTGGTCAGGAAACAGCCAAGTGTCACGCCCCAGATCGATGGTTCATAGATCAGTGGCAGAATCGTCAGTGCTTCGGCCAACCGTACCTGAATATTGCCGAAGGAAAACGGTGCCAGTACAAGGGAAACAACCGTGTAGATGGCAGCGATCATGGCAGTCTTTGCAAAACTGTCCAGATTTACTTTTTTCATGAAAAAACATCTCCTTATTTTCGTTTTACGTCAGGTAGCCGCTACTGACGGGGCAAGTGTCCAATAAAAAATTTTACCACCCGGGGATGATATGGCAAGCATTCATGCTAGAATAGTCCGGCACATAAAAGAGGATAGAATATGATCAAAGCAATACTTCTGGATATTGACGGCACACTGACCAACAGTGAAAAAAAGATTACGCCGAAAACACTCGCAGCTTTGAAGCATGCGCAGGATAAAGGCATCATTCTGGTCATTGCCAGCGGCAGGCCGACCCGCGGGGTTGTACAGTATGGAAACCTGCTGGATATGCCGTACCATCATGGCCTGTATGTTGCCTATAATGGCGGCCGTGTCACCGATTGTGAAAACCAGGAAGTACTGGTAGATATCACCATGCCGCAGGACCTTGTCACTGCCGTTTTGAAGCACATGAAGAAGTTTGATGTGATTCCGATGATTGCATATGGCGAATATCTGGTGGTAGAGAATGTCTTTGCCGGCATGATTCATGATGGTGACAGAGAATTCAATGTCATTGAATATGAATCCCGCTGCTGTGATTACCGTCTGATGGAAGCAAAGGATCTGGTATCCTTTACCAACTTCCCGGTACATAAGATTCTGACAGCTGCAGACAGCAGCTATCTGCAGGCACACTGGCAGGAAATGAGAGAGCCTTTCAAAGACACGCTGTCCTGCATGTTTACTGCCAATTTCTACTATGAATACTGCCCGAAAGGCATCAACAAAGGCACTTCCATCCGAATGGCAATGGAAAAGCTGCACATCAGACCCGAGGAAGTTATCGCCTTCGGTGATGCCGAGAATGATATTTCCATGCTGGAATATGCCGGGATCGGGGTTGCCATGGGAAATGCCGCAGAGAAAGTCAAAGAGATTGCGGATGAAGTTACAGATACCAACGACAATGACGGCATTGCAAAGTCACTGTACAGACATCTGGATATCTGAAAGAGAATATAATGTTGCGTTCCAACTATAAAGCAACCATCCATGCCTGCTATGCAGGTTACATCACCCAGGCCGTCGTCAATTCCTTTGCCCCGCTGCTGTTTGTCACGTTCCAGAAAGAATATGGCATTCCATTGGCACAGATCACCTTCCTGATCACATTCAACTTCGGTTTCCAGCTTGTCATCGATCTGCTCAGCGCAAAGTTTGTCGATAAGATCGGATGGCGCACCAGCATCGTTGCGGCGCATATCTGTGCTGCCCTGGGTCTCATCCTGCTTGGCATTCTGCCGAATGCTCTGTCAAATGCCTTTGTGGGGCTTTTGATCAGTGTCATTATCTATGCCATAGGCGGCGGCCTGATCGAAGTCCTCATTTCACCAATCGTTGAAGCCTGTCCAACGGATGACAAAGCATCAGCCATGAGCTTACTGCATTCCTTCTATTGCTGGGGTGTTGTCGCCGTTACCCTGATCTCCACTCTGTTCTTCCACATCTTCTCCATCCATCACTGGCCGATCCTAGCCTTTCTCTGGGCCATCCTGCCAATCGTCAATGGCTTTGTCTTCTCAATCGTCCCGATCAACACACTGACAGAGCAGGGAAAAACCATGCCCGTACACCAGTTACTCTTACAGCCTCTGTTCTGGATGTTATTTATCCTGATGATCTGCGCCGGTGCTTCCGAGCAGGCCATGAGCCAATGGGCATCTGCCTTTGCCGAAAGCGGCATGCATGTCTCCAAGACCGTGGCAGACCTGGCCGGACCATGCCTGTTCTCTTTCCTGATGGGACTCTCCCGTGTCATTCATGCCAGCACCCATGGCATCGACATCCGGAAATATCTGATCTTCAGCGCCCTGTTATGCATCATCGGATACTGCCTGGCATCCCTGACATCGATCAGCTGGATCGGGCTGGCAGGCTGCGGCATTGTCGGCTTTGCCGTAGGAGCCATGTGGCCGGGATCCTTCTCCATTGCGGCAAGACAGCTGCCAACAGGCGGCACGGCGTTGTTTGCATTACTAGCCTTAGGCGGGGATCTGGGCTGCAATGCCGGCCCGACATTAACCGGCATGATCTCCGCTGCCAGCCATAACAACCTGCAGGCAGGCCTGCTGGCCGCCATCATCTTCCCGGCCGTCATGGCCATCATGCTGGCAGTACTGCAAAAAAGAAAAGCAGCATAACAGCACAATAAAGGCGTGAAATTCATCAAGGACTTCACGCCTGTTTTTCTTATGCCTGCTTTGCTTTCATCTTTTGCAATACACCAGGGAAGATATGCCTGAACAGCAGAATACATGTAATGGCAGCAAAGGCATCAGCTGCAGCTTCGGCGCCAAAGACACCCATGGCCCCAAAGAAATGGGAGAGCAGGAATGCCAGCGGCACAAGCAGGAAGATCTTTCTGAGCAGGGCGATGAATAATGAAATACCTGGCTGATTCAGGGAGACAAACATGGTCTGACAGGCTCTCTGCATGCCAAACACGGTCATGCCTGCCATAAACAGAGGCATGGCTTTCTTAACGCCGGCAATCAATGTGGCATCACTGGTAAACAAAGCGGCAAAGAAGCCGGGGAAGAAGATCATCATCAGGCTCATGAAGCAGTTGAACAAGGTCATGTTCAGGAAGATCACCTTAAAGCCTTCTTTGACTCTGTCCGGGCTGCCATGGCCATAGTTATAGGAAATGACCGGAGAAGCACCGTTCTGGAAGCCGTTGAGCGGTACGGCAATCATCTGCATGCATGAGGACATGATGGTCAATACGCTGACATACAGATCTCCGTACTTAACCAGGATGCCGTTCATGACAAAGCCGATGATGCTTTCGGTGGATGCCATGACAAACGGGGAAATACCAAGGGCAAAGATCCTATGCATGATTTCCCTGTTGGGCTTCATATCCGCAAAGCAAAGACGCAATGATGATTTCTTTGAGACAAGGAACAGAATGATCCACAGGGCACTGGCAAACTGGGACAGGATGGTTGCCCAGGCCGCACCGGCAACACCCATGCCAAAGCCGAACATGAACACAGGATCCAGTACGATATTCAATACCGCACCAAGGATGACAGTAGACATGGCCAGACCGGGATGCCCCTGCACATTCAGAAATGGGTTCATGCCGATGGCAGCCATGACAAATAAGGTACCAAGCAGATAAATAGACAGGTAGGTATGTGCATATGGAAGGGTAGCGTCACTGGCACCGACCAGTCTGAGCATCGGATCAATCGTCAATCCGAAGATTACCATCAGGATCACCCCCAGCACCATGATGATGACAAAGCCATTGTTCATCATCTGGCTGGCCCGTTTCTTTCTGCCGGAACCTAAGGCAATAGAGGCAAGCGGTGCACAACCGCCGCCGGTAATCATGGCAAAGGCAGAGATCAGGATGATGATGGCATTGCACACACCAACACCAGCCAGAGCCGTTGTGCCAATGTCAGGAATATGTCCGATATAGATACGGTCCACAATACTGTAGAGAAGATTGACAAGCTGGGCTGCAATGGCAGGCACTGCCATCTTCCAGATCACACTGCTCATCTTGCCGCTGGCAAATATTTCATCAGTTTTCATAACACCAAAAGTATACCGCTTTCTGTTATTCACCGTGCTTTCCCTCATGATTCATTGTTTCACAATTCTGGTAAAAACAGAAAACTGAAAACCAGCAGTAATTCCAATTCACTGCTGATTTTCAGTTGAGAAGCTTACAGTACAATACAACAGAATGGAAACAGGACACACGTTACGGCAAGAAATATCATGTCACGTTTCCGAATGACAGGAGCCTGATAGGAGGTTCTTGTCTGATGAGAGGAAAAGCCCCTTGATTCCATTGCCATTGCAAGTTCATCTGACCACCTGGTTGTTTTCACCATGAGAGTTACAAGCAGCTTAGGAGAAAATGGCAGTACATGAATGCCCCTAGCCTGGAATGCAATCTTTGTCTTCTTGTATTCCTGTGCCATGTGTGGAAATACATTCCATGCCGCAAGCAGCCCATAGGCAAACATCTGCGGAACATGGAGCTGTTTTTCAAAGGAGCGCACCATTGTGACCGGATCACTAGTCAAAGCAAACAGCAGGCCGATTGATGCATACACAAGCACTCTTGAGGCAAAGATCAGGCCGTTATAAACATTCCCGGGAATCATTGCCAGTGTAGAACCTGTCATGATATGACTGTTTACAACCGAAGATGGCGCAGAAGTGAAACGGTATCCGGTAAAGAACATTCCAACTGCCAGCAGGGTAATAGGAATCATTGGATAAAAATAGAGATGAACACCCCTGTGTTCCTTGATCAATGACTGCAGACAGAGGATGGATGACACCAGAAAAACAACAACATTCAGGATTGGATTGTGAACGCCTGCCAGAATCATTGTCATCACGACAAGGCCAATCAGTTTCGCAGATGGGTTAAGAGAGCTCATCGAATCTCCTTTCTGACCAAAGTATGATCTTTGATCATCCAGATTTCATCCGCAAATACCTTTGCAAGTTCTTGTTCATGTGTGGAAAACACAAGTGCAATATGCTTTGCTCTGGCTTCCTGCAGCAGATTGGTCATGATCGTGTATGCACTCTGAGGATCCTGGGCACAGGTTGGCTCATCACATAACAGCAGCCGGCAGCGGCTGTTCATCATTGCCGCTGCACCAAGTCTTCTCTGCTGTCCCTGGCTTAAAAGATAAGGAGAAACATCACGATATTTCCATAAATGAATTTCACGCAGGATTTTCTGGGCATCATCATTGTTATCTTTATTCATGCCAGCTTCAATCTCGTCCCGTACGGTTCCGCCAATAAACTGATCCTGAGGGCTTTGCGTAATCATCCCAATCTGTCCAGCCAGATGGCGCCTCATTTTCCTGATCTCTTTATCCGGAAAAAGAATCTTCCCATGGTACGGATACAAACCGAATACAGCGCCAAACAAAGTACTTTTACCTGATCCACTCTCGCCAAGGATGGCATAGCTGCCACCCTGGCGAAGGGTCAGATTTACATGATCCCAACTTTGACAGTTTGAAGTAATGAAAGTGCTAGAAATTCCGATGAATATTGGATTTTCCAGCACTTTTTGCGTTTTGATTTTTGTAGTATGTAGGGGCCTATCCGGACGTCTTTTTGAATTTTTTTCTGAGGAAACCGACCTTGTATCTCTTCTTGTCTAATCCTGCATTTGTATAGTTCTCGAGGGCATCCAGTGTTTTACTTCCTTTGTAGGTTGAAAGATAGTACATTCCATCATCTGCAACATTCATATTCTTCAGTGTGGTAATCAGATTTCTGGCCGTGATGTGTGTGCTTCTGTCATCCAGGCTGCAGCTCAGCAGACGATAGACAAGCAGAGCTGTGTAGCACACCAGGAAATGTGCTTTGATTCTTCTCTGTGCACTGTGGTACACAGGCTTTGATCCAAAGTTTGTCTTCATCACTCTGAAACAGTCTTCAATCATGTAGCGCTTGTGCATAATGTTCAGTACATCTTTCACATTGGCATCTGTCAGATTCGTCGCAACGGCATAGTAGCCATCGTACTTCTCTTCTTCATCGATTCTTGCCTGATCCAGATCATAGCTTACTTCTGCTTCCTTTCCGTCCTTGTCCCTGGCGATACGCTTCAGAAAACGCCGGACGTCATTCGGACCTTTCTTGATTTCTTCCGGATCCTTCATCTTGATCATCTGCTTTGCACGCTCGATCTGTCTGTTTCGTACGGTCCGCTGGTACTCCATCATTTTCCTGGAGAAGGTGATGATTACAACCTGCTCCAGAGTTCCCTTGGCTTTGACTTTGCGGGAACTTCCGTTCTGTAACTGCTTGTATTCAAACAGTCCAAGATCAATTGCTTTGTATGCAGTGTCATTGTACAGAGCCAGATTCTCAGGATTGCGGTGGTCAAACTCTTTCATGAAGCTGATCGTTACAGGTTTGTCATTTGACAGGAGCCTGTAGTTTTTATCGTTGAAGACAACAGCCTTCACTTCTTCAGAAAGCTTCTTTACTGACTGCGTTACAATGAAGGATCTGCCGCCCATCGCATTGAACTGACGGATATTGTAGGAGCCAAGTCCGGCATCTGCACAGTAGATGATGTTGGATTTCTCAAGAGCCGGCAGGATCTTCTTCTCCAATGGTACTGCAGTAACCTGCTCACTGGTGTTGCCGGAATGCAGGCACATCGTGATCGGAATACCGCGCTTGTCCATGAGCAGTCCCATTTCCACAATCGGATTGGGACGGTGCTCTTTACTGACACCATATTTTCGAAGCCCATAGGACAGTAATTCTCCTGTCACTTCATCGAAGATGTCTTCATCATCCTGCTCGGTCTCACAGTAGAAATTGGTGCAGTCATAGTAGACCACAGAAGAATCACGGGGAATGACATGGCTGCTGTTCTGATACAGCCATTCAAGATAAGCGTCGGTATTGTTCTCCAGAATATCAAGAAAGCGCAGGATCTGATGATACTGGATGTCAGGCTGCTCAAAGAAGGAATCCAGATGATCACACGTGCCATACTTGGAGCACGGATCCAGAATTCTGCTGTATGTAAGGAACTTATTGATCTGGTTATAGTCGAACGTATCACGTCGATCTGCTGTATGAATGTTGAAAAACTCATTCAGGCGCAGCTGATTGTAAATGTACTGAAGATAGAAGTAGCCAATGTTCTTCAGAGAAGAGCGGGAGGCGTCATCGGAAGTCTGGTCAACTTTTTCGTTGAGATCAACAGAGATCTGAACGGACTCTTTTCCCTGCCTGGAATCTTCATTCATCCTGGCGATCAGCTGCTTGCAGTAAGCAACGGGATCATCAGTAATCTTAAGAAGCTCAGAATGCTTGCCCAGCTTTTTCACATTCTTGGTAGTTGATTTGCCATCAGTTGTACGGAAACCCATCTGAGCATAGTAGGTTGGATCTTTCAAACGCTTATCATAGTAAAGTTTCATGCCTGCATACCTTCTACAGGACTAGTGTACCATAAAGCATACAACACATACAACATAAAAATACAAGAAATTTGACAAAATTAGATAAAGAAAAAGCCGCAGTCATGCGGTTTTCGAGAAATTCTATTCAAAGCAAACTGTCAAAGTCCCGTTCACAGCCCCCTTCATTAGTGTGGAAATTATATTTAATACTTCCTCTTCTTATAAATATATATTTAAGTTTTACTAATACTTGTTTTTAATGCAGACGCCGGGACTTTGGACGCATAGATCCGGCATGAGATGGTACCGGCAGTGCGGAAATTGATGGACTCACTGAACCGGTTGTCATGGTACCGCCATAAAAGGGTGATCCCTTGTCGGTATTGGACAGGGGATCATTTGATTACTGTGTATTACTTCGTGAAGCTTGCTGCTGTGCAAGGGCGGCAGCTATATCGATATTTCTCATGCTGTCACCTTCGAGTGTTATTGTGTATGCCTTGGCAGTCAGACGGTTCATGATCGTATCTGCGATTGCGCCTCCTGCCTGTGAAAGCCGGTTATACATTTCTTCAGGCATTAGCTGTGAGCAGATCAGGAAAGAACGATGAATACTGGATCTGGGTTTCGATGAGATCAGTCGGTACAGGAAATCCGCATCTTCACTGGTTATCCTGGTAAGCATAAAGTCGTCAATGATCACCAGGTTCGTATTAACCAGCTTCCTGAGGAATTTCTCTCCTTTACCTTTGCTTTCCTGATTGTGGTAGGTGCTCATAAGGTCAGGCATGATGAAGTATCTGACTGTATACCCATGCTCACATGCTTCGTTGCCATAAGCACAGGCAAGGAACGTCTTTCCGCCTCCTGTTGCCGATTGAATCATGATGTTCAGCTCACTGTCTATGAATTCACACGTTTTCAGCTGATCGATCAGAGGAATATTCAAATGTCTCTGAGGCAGATAGAGAAGGTTGTTAAAATCTGCAGATGGGAAAAACAGTTTAGCTGCTTTCTTATAACGGTCTGCTGTGCGATTGCCGTTCCCAATCAGCTGACAACTGATGAGCTGGTCAACTACCTGCAGTGCCGATTGATCAGCCAGTTCACCGCTTTCTGCCATTGCGTCAAAGAGATCAGCCATTTCTTTCATGCCAAGCTGCCTTATTTCTTTACTGACGGTTTTCGGCGTGATTTCATTTCTTCTTGTTCTTCTTGGCATAATACTCTGCTCCTCTGACAAATGACTTTTCCTGGGTGCCATCTGATTCAACTTCACCTGTATCAGGCTGTATTACAGCCATATCTTGTCCGGCATAAAGAATCGCTTTAATATTCTTGTAGACTGGTCTTTTGTAATGGTCCAGTGCTATCTGACAGGCATGTTCTACTCTTGGCCGAGGATATGTGTCTGTCAGTTTTAGTATTGAAAGTACGGTATTGTAATAACGCTGCTCTGCACCGCCGTTTCTGAAGAAGCGGTCAACGACTTCATAAGTGTATGGACCGATCTCCTTTGCCCATTTCAGGAATCTGTTACTGTTCCACTTGCCGAAGCTTGCACTGTTTGGCGGGCGGTGTTCGTCCCAGATGTCATACTTGCCAATACCAGCCTTAATCTTGTGCGTGCAGATAAAATCACCTTTCATAGTCCAGCATTCAATACGGTCACTGAAGATCCTGAGCCAAACTTCTTCACCAATGTGCTGATACGGAACAGAGTAAAAATTCTTGTTGTATTGGAAACAGATATTTGGATATATCTTTGCTTTTTTCCTGGTGAAATATTCGTATTGAATTGATGGTAATGGAGAGAGCCGATCCTTTTCGTAGTCGGTGTACAGGCTGAGTCTGCTGCCTTCCTTCTTCTGAAACGGCTTTGCATTGAATTCATCCAGTTCCTTACGAACATACTTGTTGTATTCCTCAATTGAGAAGCACTGGATGTTGCGCAGCCGACCAAGGATGGCGGATTCAAACTTGCCAACGACATTCTCTACATGCGCTTTATATCGTGGCGCCCGCACCTTGGCAGCTTCAAGAATGATGCCGTAATAGTTGGCAAACGCTTCATAATCAGCCTGATAGATAACATCACCGTTCTTTGGATGCCTGATAACACCAGTCTTGAGGTTGTCACAGATGATGACATGCGGACTGCCATGAAAGTATTCCAGCATATGCACATTTGCTTTAATCCAGTTTGGCAGCTTCATATCCGGGAAGACTTCAGCGTATGCATAGCCGCTGAATGGCAGAATTGCAGCGAACAGCCACGCTTTCTGAATTTCTCCCGTGTACGGATCTTTCCAGTATGCTGGATCTCCGGTCCAGTCAACTTCGATTTCTCTTCCAGGCTCATGCCTGATTACCTCAGAATAAGATTTCTTGGTCAAATGTTCTTCAAGATGAAGCTGGAACTGGGTTTTCTGCAAATGGGGCAGATTGGCTCTTTCACATGACTCTGCATATTCATCAAACAAGAGTTTCTTAGTGACACCAGGCTTGAGAAGCTCCTTACAAAGCTGGTCATAGTCTGGCTCAACATAGAGAACCTGCTTTGGTCCATCCGATTGAGGAATGTCACTTCTTCTGAAGATCTTATCAAGCTGACTCGAATCAAACTGATCAAGATCTTCCGGTATCCATTTGTTCTTTTCCATCACCTCCTTGATGATGGATACCTTGTTTTTTGATGTGTGGGTCATTCCCGCAATATCCCGCTGTGAGAATGATCCCGAAGATAGATACCGTGCGATGTCAATGTACTTTGACTTTTCCATGCTTAAAGCACCTCCTTTGACGTACGAAAAAGCTGCACGTTGCTTTCCGTACAGCTTCATCTTAGTCAGAAAAGAGACGCTTCGAAGTTTACGCTTCTTCGCCACAAAAAAAGGCGGTACCGATAGATCCGGAAGACCGGGTCCAAAATTTCCGGTTCACTGGGTCCAACGTACCGCCGTTTGCATTTTTAATGATAATATATATAAAGAGAGGGATTTGACATGCCAAAACAACCTAAATATCAAGAAATTTATAATTACTTCAGGGATCAGATTATCAATGAATATATAAAACCTGATTCTCCACTCCCTCAGGAACCAGAGATAATCCAACAGTTTTCTGCATCGCATATGACAATTAATAAAGCAATGACACAGCTGGCCGTAGATGGTTATATCCGTCGAGTTCCTGGGACAGGCTCCTTTGCTTGTGACGATTATAAAAAGAAATTTCAGTCGTCGCAGGATAGCCTTCAATCAATCAACGACATTATCATTTCTAACGGTATGGTACCGCATACAGTTATTGTCTCATATCAGGTAAAGAAAGGTAGTGAGCTCCCTGAACAGTCAGCCATACTGAACATCAAGCCAAATGAATACATTCATGAAATCGTTCGTCTAAAATATGCCAATGATCGTCTGCTGTGCTACACCGTTGCTAGACTTTCTCAAAAAATTCTTCCTGTAATTGATATTTCAAAATTAAGTGGTTCCCTCGATGAATATGTAATTCAGGCAGGTATTAAAAAATCATACGGTTACACAACGCTTCAGGCGACTCTACCGACGGAAGAACAAAAACAATATTTTGATAACAGTAATATTGCCCTTATGCATCAAACAATCTTTTGGAATGTTGACGATGAACCATTTGAACTTTCTGATAATTATTATGTTGGCGATGCATTTGTTGTTCGGGATTTCAGCAGACTACTGCTCTATGAAAACAATCAGTAAAAGATTGAAGAAAACTTAAACTAGTACATCGAATAAAAATTAACTAGCCATTTCAAGCTGTGTTGTTGTAATGTAAGCGTCAATATAGCCACGTATAGAAAATAAAGACTGCTCTGAGTATCCTGTATGTGTGTCAGGATTCAGAGCAGTTCTTTGAAATTTGAAGATCTTGTGGCAGATCAGCTGCGTATGGCAGGCATCTCTGGATATCTTCTTCCTGAATGCCTCCATTGACTGAAGCTCTTGCCATCTGATCAATCAGCCAGGCTAGATATTTCTCTGGGTTCAGGGAATTCATTCTGGCTGATATTAAGATCGAGAAGTACATGCAGGAGTATTTCGCTCCATGCTTTGTATCAGCGAACAGGAAATTTTTTCTCGCCAGGACAAAAGGTTTTATTCCTTCACGCTCAGCCAGATTATTATCCAACCCAACCTGCCAGTCGCTCAGATAATACATCAGCATGTCCCACTGATTCTTTGCGTATGTAATCGCTTTTCCCAGCTTTCCGCTGGTCATGAGTTTCTCATCCATGTAATCCAGCTGATTCCTGAGCTCTTCCCATATTGGCTTCTCTTTTTCCGGCCTGATCCTGAGAATAATCTCTGGGGATGCCTTGGCTTCATTCAACTGTTTCTCTATGCCATAGAGTTTTGAGTATTCATCCAGAAAGCGAATGATGATGCCGAAGGACGGATTGTTATCAAGAAGTTGTTTGATCTCTTCTTTATCTTTCAGGCTGCTATACTTTGCATAGAGATCAGTATAGGCTTTCGCTGCTTCTTCAAATTTTCTGCGGCAGTGTGCGCTGCACCCGGCATGAGCGCTGGCAGCCTCATATTTGTCATATGCCTGATAGCCATCTGACTGAATGACACCATGAAAACCATGGCCCAGGATCTCATAGATAAAGCTGTATGCTCTTGAGACATTATAAAAGTACAAAGCCATCTGCTTTGTCTCGTGTTTTCCGCTCATGGCAAGCCACGTATAGCTCTTTTCTCTGGATCCGTTACGAATATCTTCCAGAACCTCAAGCGATGTTTCATCCATATTGAGAACTTTACACTTTCTCAGATCCTCAGTCATTCGTCTGACGATGGGATCCAGATATAGCTCTGCACACTTCATCAGTCAACTGCACATTACCTGGCGGCTGATTTCAATTCCTCTGGTCCTGAGATTTTTAGACAAACGATAGATGGGAACAGCGACCAGATATTTCTCATACGCAATATGGCTGATTACAGAAGCTGTGGCCAATGAACTCTGAATCGGCTTTACAGGCAGACAGTTGATCAACAGAAGCAGTATCATCAATCGCTTCTGCTTCGTTAAACAATGACAGCTGATCTGGTGAAACATGCGGATTGTGTTCATTGTGCTTAATGCCAAAAACTCTGCGTCTCAAAGTGCAAATTCCGGTTCGTCGGTACATGTCTTCCGCTAAAACCGGTGCATTTATGTTGAATTGACGGTGCGGGCGCGTCGCTTTAACGGTGCGCCTTTTATTATGGTTGTGTAGTTTGATGAAAGGAGATTACAATGCAAAACTACACTACCATTATGGGCATTATCCGTATGAGACAGCAGGGTCTCTCATACCGGCAATGCCACGATCGCTTCAAGGTCGGAAACAGTACTATCACCCTGCTCATGGCCAGATACCAGGACCTTGGCTTATCCTTGACAGACCTGGAGAAAATGGATCCCCAAAAGGTTGTCCAGGCGTTCTATCCACCGGATGAAAAACGGCGCAAAGATGTTCCGCTGCCTGACTTCAAGAAGATCCATGAACGTCTTATGGAGAAAGGAAGTAAAGCCAACCTGTTCTTCCTCTGGACCGAGTATAAGCAGGACAATCCCAACGGCTATCAATATTCGCAATTTGCGGAATACTACCACCGCTATGTCGAGCAAAACTTCGGAAGCCAGGATGTCTCCATGGCTGTCGAACGTATCTCTGGTGAGAAGGTATTTATCGACTGGGTCGGTGACCAACCGGAAATCATTATGAATCCAGAATCAGGTGAGCTTCAGAAAGTTCATGTATTCGTCACGACGGTTGGGGTGAGCAGTTATCTATTCGCCGAACTGTTTCCTAACGAGCAACTGCCGAACTTTATGAAAGGCACTAATGATGCCCTGGCATTCTATGATGCGGTTAGGAAATATTTAGTCCCTGATAATGCGGCTACAGCGGTTACCAAGCACACAAAGGATGTTTTGCTTATTAACAGCACTTATCAGGATCTTGAAAGTTTCTATGACACCATTATTCTCCCACCGCCCGCCTATAAGCCAAAAGGAAAACCAACTGTGGAAAAACATGTTCAGCTTCTTGAAACATGGCTTTTGGAAAAACTGAAGGAGAATGTTTACAGCAGCTTTGCCAGCGCCAATGAGGCCTGTAAAAAGATAATAGCGGACATCAATGACAGGAAGCCAACTGGTTGGGAACATTCCCGTAAAGAGATGTTCGAGCTCTACGATAAGCCGCAGATGAAGAAACTTTCCGACGGTACCTTCACAACCTGCGACTATGTAGCGTTTGATCATATCCCAGCAAACTATCACTTACCATATGATGGCCACTACTACTCTGTATTGTACACGTACTATAACAGGCCAGCCATTTTGAAGGCCACTATGACAGAAATCCGGATCTGTGATGAAAACAACAGACTTCTCTGCACTCACCCAAGATCTTACAAGAAATTTCCGAAATACATCACTAACGATGAGCATATGTCGCCAGAGCACCGCTTCTATAAAGAAGTAAACATGCATGATGGTGATTATTATCGCAGATGGGCATCGGCGATCGGAAAGGATATGTTTACACTGATTGATACCGTCCTCCATAGCTCCAAGCACGAAGAGCAGAGTTACAATTCGTGCGACGGAAAATCAAAGGTTATTGTCAATATGGCTGCACGCAAATGCATAGAGCTTAACAGCTGTAAGTATTCATACTTCAAGAGAATTCTTAATGACATTCTGAATAACGGAGGCAGGCCTTCTGGAGATTCTCTTCCGGAACATAAGAACATCCGTGGAAAGGACTTCTACAAATGACCGACCGCAGAATCCTTGAAAGTACTGAAGAGCTTTGCATGAAGTTAAGACACATGAAGCTATCGGGCATGGCTGATGAACTTGAGCGTCAGAATAATGACCCTAATCACGACCTTGTTTCATTTGATGAACGCTTGAACGGCATTATCAACGCTGAGTGGAATCTTAGATATAACAAGAAGCTCAACCGCTTCATCAAGAAAGCCACTCTCCGATATCCTGAAGCTGACCTTGACGACACTATTTATAATCCCGCTCGTCAGCTGGATACCGATACCATTGAACGCCTGTCCAAATGTTCCTGGATTGAGGAAGGAAGAAACCTTCTCGTTACAGGGGCCTCCGGCAGCGGTAAATCATACATTGCCAATGCATTGTGCATATGTGCGTTACGACAGTTCAAGACTGTTCGCTATAGTAAAACCAGCACGCTCATATACGAACTTGAAAAGGCGGATCTTGAGAAGACTCACCTGGAATACATATCCAAACTAGCAAAGCTGGATCTGGTTGTGCTGGACGACTTTGGACTCATGGACCTCGATCCAGATAAGTGCAGAAATCTCTTTGAATTGATAGACGCCAGAGAAGGAAGAAAATCCATGATTGTGATATCGCAGCTTCCAGTCTCCTCATGGTATGAGCTGTTCAAGGACAACACTTACGCAGATGCCTGTCTGGACCGATTGGTCAACAGAGCATTCAGACTACAATTTAATGGCAAGAATATGCGGAACCCGTCTCTTTAACTAGCGTTCCGCTAAAGCGGAACGGCGCACCGATGAAGCGGAACAGCCGTTCCGTTTTTCCGGATTGTGCACTCAAAGCTTGATAGTTTTCTTCAAGTGCAGAGTTCTTAACAGCCAGGGAATAAGCAAATGATACCAGGGCATTATGGCTCAGATTATCGAGATTCTTTTTGAATTCTTTCTCGTCTATCATTGATTATAATATACATTCTTGCATGCTTTTATGCAACAGTATTAAAGCCTCATATATAATCTTTTTTGACAGGCTGAAAAGCACTTTTCTGTTCAATCTTCAGCCCATCCAGAAGCCATCCGAACTGCTGCTCACTGATCATGACAGAGTGGTTGGCATCATCCTTTTTCCACTTGAAATGGCCTTTCTCCAGACGTTTATATAACAGCCAGAATCCTGTGCCGTCAAAGTAAAGACTCTTCAGCTTCGTTCTGTCACGATTACAGAAAAGATACATCGAATGGTCCATTGGGCTCTGGTGCAACTGTGACTGAATCAATGCGGCATAGCCATCAATCCCTTTTCTCAGATCAGTAACACCAGTCACAAGATACAGCTTACCGATCTTTTCAAAGGGCATCATAGATCTCTGCAGAGACAAATGATTCTCTGCAGTTCCAGATCAGAAATGCCATTATCATAAGAAACCGGAATGCCATTGAACCTTACTGCTGTCTCAGTAGAATGACTGATAACAACAGGGCATAACTGACAGGTGCTATCATCCTGGTATTTATTCTTAAAGTAGTAAAAAGCCCGTGGCTTCATCCCGATACGACTGCAGAACTCTTTGACAGACTCATCCGATAATTCAAACTGATCCCAGAGCAATTTCCATTCTTCTTCATTCATAAAACAGGATCTCCTTTACTGCATACAGGATCGGATATCCTGCTATTTATTGAAAGACGGTGCTACTTTGACGCTTACTCTTTACGCATCTAAGTTATAGCATTTACAAGAGAATAATTATAGATAGTTACTTAATTTATGTTATACTAGCTAATCTCTTATATACTCAAATGTCTGGTGAATCAAAACTGCAGCTTCATGAAGGTTTTTAACAACTGCAAATACTCGTGCCTTATCCTCTTCCGTTTCGGGATTAATGGAGGGTACCATTATCACATTACAACCTGCCGCATAAGCTGCTTTAACACCGTAACCAGTATCTTCAATCACAATAGTATCCTTAGGTTCTACTCCCATTTTTTTACAAATGGTGATATAAATCTCCGGATCTGGTTTTCTTTTTATCACTTCGTCTCCACATAACACATAAGAAAAGCGATCAAGTAATCCAACACTCCGGAGTCTTTCTTCTGTAGCAGACCGATTCGTTGCTGTAGCGACAGCATAGATAACACCATCTTCTTCAAGCTGTTTGAGAATATCTTCTACAAACGGCATCTGACTTAATTCTTCTTTCATATACTTTGACGCATTTGTCTGTACATCTTTTCTCATTTTTTTAATATGTTCTGCAGATACATCCGTAAGATAGGTATCCAAAACACGATCTACATCCCTGCCATTGATTCCAACTACTTTCGGAAACAAATCTGCAAATGTCTGGCTTCCATTATTCAACCCTGCTTCACGCCAGGAGCGCTGCCAGATCCATTCTGTATTCAGCAAAATGCCATCACAATCAAAGATTACTCGTCTATATGTTTGCATACACTTTTCCTTTTCCGCTTTTTAATATTTGTAACTCTGCATCATTCGGTGGAAATCAGGAGAATCGTTCTCATTGCAATCAATTCCCTGCTCTTCTGAGAGTAGTCTGGCAATAATCTGCAGAGGAACTACATACTCGAATGACGCGAAATATACAGAATCATGAAACGGATATTTCAGGACATTTGAATATGTATTATCTGTGTCTGAAGTAATAACAAAGTTATGAGAGCCTTTTCTCTTTTCCAGATAGTCAAGAAGACGAATCAGCCTTTCACGATGTCTGCCTTCAGGTGCCAATGCAAAAATCCATGTCTGATTATCGATTGCGTGATAAATGCCGTGCATAAACTCTTCCATTTCAAATCCGTCAACACAACACCGTAAGCCTTCAAGTATTTTTAACGTTCCTTCAGATTCTGCAGATAAGACGTTGTCATATCCAATTACAATGATGCGATGTGCAGAAAGAAGTTGTTCATGATTGTTGAAATACCAGTCTTCGGCAGTATGTCCGATCTCCTTAATCGAATCACTCGACTTCAGCATTTCCGATTGTATTGAATCCTTATCTTCTTTTGTAATCAAGAATTCTTTTTCAGCTATTTTCAGTGCAAGGAGAGTTAATTCTGCCATTGTACCAAAATAACCTTTTGTTTTCGGTCCAGTATCCTCAATCCCTACATCAAGCTGGATATTCACTTCTGCAGCAGATGCCACAGGGCAGATCAAATCAGACGTCATTGATAGTGTTATTGCACCTGCTTTCCTAGCTTTATGAAGTGCTTCGATCGTACTTTGAGATCTACCGCCTTGTGAGACTCCAATTACAGCTGTTTCTGCTCCGTTTAGATACTCAGTATCGACAAATTCCATTGAGTGCATTACCGTTACTGTTCTACGCAATACACTCTGCATTACTTTCTTCACTCCAAGTGCAGCATTGTAAGAAGTACCGGAGCCGACTAAATAAAGACTTTTAAAATGATGTTCAATCAAATATTCAGCACAATCATTCAGAATTACATCCTGATTTTTGACAATAGATTGAACTGCAGTGGATGATTCAAAAATGTAGTCATACATATCTCCCATATCATTACCTCATATTTCTAATTCGCATATTGAAGAATATTTAACACATGTTTCTTTCTGAAGAACAGTTCCGCCAGAATCTCTCGAGTCCATTGGTCAATATTCATTGCCCACCAGATCCAGATAATTGGCAGATGCAGATATCCAAATAACAAAACAAGATCAACTCTTACACACCAGATGCCAATGAATGTGATGATCATCGATGTTTTGACATAACCGGCTGATCTTAGGTAGCCAAATACAACCTTCTGCTTGTTAACAGGATATTGAGACCAGAACATGGTCAGAAGATATACAGATCCGATCTCTATTAGTTCTGGTTTATCTGTTAGTAAGCTGATTGCGGATTTTGAAAAAAACAAAAGGAAAAGACTTGTAATCAAACTAATCAGTCTACAGTAGAAACCCAGCCGCTGCCATGCCGCTTCATAAAGCTCTTTATTCTTTGCACCAATTGCATTAGAAGAAAGTGATAATGCCGCGGTCATGAATCCAGCTGTCATCATGTCACAAAACCCTTCTCCCTGAAGTCCAAACTGGAATCCAGCATAAGCATTCTGCCCATAACTAAGAATGACTTTGGAAAGGACAACCATTGCAAATGACCAAAAGGTATTTTCAATTGCGGCTGGAATTCCTGCATTGATAATTTCGTGAATAATACAGAAATCTCTAGAAGAAAACTCTACTTTTTTTCTGATCAACAATCCATGCTTCCCATATAGTAGTCTGATGCCAACCAGAAACATCACAGTGTATTGAAGATTTTGTGCAATCGCTGCACCTTGAAGATGCAATGTAGGTATTAAATCAAAACCAAAAATCAAAACATACCCAATGATAATATTCATTAAATTACCGATAAATGCGATGTAAAGCGGAACTTTTGTATTCCCTTTCGCCTGAAATGCAGAAGAATTTAAGTGGACAAGTGCTACAAGTGGGTAACTCCAAATTGACTGTCTAATATACTGTGCAGCTTGTACAATCAATTCTTGTTCTGTACTCATAAAACCAAGAAGATATTCTGCATTTAGATAGATCAGAATACTTGCAATCAAAGCAACAGGTAATACAATTGTGTACAGTATCTGTTGCAATCTTGCGCATAACTCAGGTCTTTCTTCTCCGAATGCTCTTGCAAGGAAAATCATAGTACCGATTGAAAAACCTTTAAACATTGCAAAATAAATACTGTAAATTCGTGTTGCGATTCCATACGCACTAATTTCGTTAATTTCCAGTCTTCCGATATATGCTGTAAGAATCATTCCTGATACGGTAAGCAACGCATTCTCCAGAATTGCCGGTATCAAAATTGCGAGTATTCTGCGATCAAGTTTTTCTAGCTTTCTCATCAAATTTTCCTCTTAAAACACAATCTTACTTCATAGAAACAGCCCGCACACTGTAATTGTATGCAGGCTGTACAGAAAGGGGATTTCAATCAATATTGGTTAGCAGCAAAATTAATAGTTGTACTTCCACATGTACTTACGCCAGCTAAGCGGATGCTGACGGCGATCAGCGAGAAGGTGGTTATAAACACCAAGCAGTTCGCTGTAGAAGCTGTGGTCAAAATATTCTGATACTTCTCCAAGCTCACCCATACCGTAATCGAGACCATCGATTACTGTGAGATGATTATTGAACTTGTTGAGGAATGTAATTGCACGGTCATCTACAGCTCTTGTTTTTCCTGTGCTCTTGAGGAGCAGATATGCTGTATCTTTTTCTGTGATTTCAAATGGGCCATTGAAGAATTCATCACAGTGAATTACAGCAGAATTGATCCACTGCATTTCCATAAAGATGCATATTGTCTGCTGCTGAGCAGCTTCCCAAGCAGTTCCTGTTCCCATTGTGTAGATTAAATCATCATTTGCATAATCAAGAGAGAACTTAATTGCATCCGGAACTACATCCTTGCAAGCTTTCGGAACGATTTCGTTCATCTTTTTCATCGCAGCAACCATTTCGTTATATATTTCTGTATTGCCTTCAACATTATTAAGAATTTCGTATGTGATAGCCAGTGCAAGAGCGCTCTTGCTTTCTTCATACAGAGCTCCATCTACGCCTGTATCTTTGAACTGTACTGTCAGATCAACTACCTTTTCCAGTTCTGTATCAGTTTCAAGCTGAAGACCTACAACTGTAGCACCGAGTTCTTTCGCTTTCTTTGCAGCCTCAACAGTCTGGCGAGTATTACCACGACGTGATGCAACAAGAACGATAGAATGTTCATCAACATTTTTCGGCGGATTATTTGCAAATTCATTCGCATTACCGAAATTGGTTGTTAAAGTCTTAGATTCGTGTGTGAGATAATAGTATGGCGGATAGAAGCATGCCAGAGATCCTCCACATCCTGCGAAGCTCACGTTTTTGACTTCTTTGTCAGCCATTAATTCGCTGACTGCTTTCTTTACATCTAACATTTCATTTTTCTCCTTTTCTAATGTTATTTCATTGAGTTTATTATGCTGTGAGAATGCCAAGAGCCTTAAGAATGACACCAAGTACAAGACAAAGCATGACAACCGCAACCGGATGAACGCCCTTCTTAACTACTCGATACATAATCAGGACACCTGCAAGCTGAAGCAGACAGGGCATAATGCTATCTAACAAATCCTGGAGAACAAGTGCTTCTCCCATCGCAAGTGGAGTTGTAATCGAAACAAGAGATGCGGTCATACCGCCGACGATAATAAGACCTGCAATGGAACAGCCATACATTACCTTATCAAACATGTTGTTCTCACTGATTTCTTTAATCAGTTGCCCACCCTTTGTATAACCAAACTTTGCACCATACCATGTAATGGAGAAACTAGTAACAAAGGAAATAATCATTGCGATGATTGGTCCCAGAATGGAACCTTGCTGCGCAAGAGAGATACCAATAGACATCGCAATCGGACGGATAGTACCAGGAATAATTGCATCACCGATACCTGCCAGAGGTCCCATTAATGTGGTCTTTACTGAAGAGATTGCACGCGGATCGAATGTATCAGGATTGGCAGCATATTCTTCTTCCATTGCGGCAGCTACACCAAGAATGAAGGCACCGCACTGTGGAGTAGAATTGTAGAATTCATCTTCTGCTCTGTATCTTTCTTTTTTCTTTTCAATTTCATCAGGTTCGCAATAAAGACGATCCAATGTATTGGATATACCTCTCATAAAGGAGGCTCCCTGCTGGTTTTCAAAGTTCCACATGCATTCCATGTGCCAGCTTCCCCAGAAAAATTCAGCAATTTTTTTATTCAGTGGAGTATTACGCTGAAGTTCAAGACCTTTTTGTGACATTTTGTGATCCTCCTTTAGTCATCCAGCTCATCATGTTCGTCCACACCAGCTCCTGCAAGAGCGGTCTTACCGGAATCATTGCCATATCTGAGATGATAGAAAATAAAAGCAAGAACGATTGCAACCGCAGCTACATACGTAAGGTTGAGATGTCCTAATGCAGCAATCAAGAAACCAAGGAAGTAGAATACCCAAGTCTTTTTATTGACCATAATATTGAGCAGTGTTGCAAAACCGAAGAAGCATACGAGCTGTGCACCAAGTGATAAGCCGGAAATAACTACCTGAGGAATCATGGAGTTCAGTTTCTCTACAAAGCCACTTCCGAAGTAAACAACAACAAAGGCTGGAATAAATTCGAATAATGCATTTACAATTATCCCTCCCCACAGCGGATAAGCTTTTGCTGCCTTGAAGTCTCCTCTATCAATTGCTGCATGAATGGAACGGTTCATGGAGATTAAAATGATAGAACGAAGATTAACAAGTGCATTATAGAGAGTCGTTACGATTGTAGCGATTGCAAGCGCTGAACTGACATCAAGTTTGTTGATGATACAGAGAGCGGTAGCGATCAAAGAACCAAGGTTCATGTCATAACCAGAAGCCCCAATTGCAATGAAGCCCATGGAAACCATTTCCATCTGTGCGCCAATTGCGAGGCCTGTTTTCAGATCGCCTAATAAAAGACCAACAATCGTACATGTGATGAGCGGCCGTTCTCCATTAAGACGACCAAGAATTCTCGAGTCAAGTCTTTCGTAAATTGCGATTAGACCTACGATTAATGCTTTAACAAACATTTTTCTAATCTCCTCTTATAAATTTTCTTTTGTTAGATCTACACGTTTTGTGGATGGAAGCTGTTGGATAAATACTTTGACACCAGCATCAAGAATTTGCCGAGTTTGTTCAATTTCCGTTGGAGTGAGATAAATTGTCTCAGAATACTTCTTAGTTCCCTCTTTTTTCTTTGTGCCCCCGTAGTTGATTTCCTTCAGTTTTGGATATCCCTTAACGAATCTTAATGCATTATCTACATTACCGAATACGATAAAGATTCGATCATTCAGGGACTCCACCTTAGGCATTTTTGCTAGTGCTTTTTCAACACTGAAGATGTTGAGTTTCACACCAGCAGGTTTTGCCATCTTAAGAACCTGTGACTGAAATTCGTCTGCTGCTATAGAATCATCGATCAGAATTATTCTCCCGATATCAAGATGATGCGTCCAAGCTACCGCTACCTGTCCGTGTACGAGTCGGTGGTCTACCCTAACGCCTGCAATCATTTCCTTTCTCCTTTCTATTTTTTTAAATTTGATCTTTTTCTTTACTCCGCTTCCGTCCTGTTTGAGTAATTAAAGATCATCATCATCATCCTCTTCTATATCTTCCATTCTGGAACTGACTTCAACCGGCTTATGGAGATCGCTGTTACACTTCTCTCTAAGCAACTCAACATTTAGCTCTTCTCCAGTTAATAAGAAATCTACCAGAATACCTAGGTTTACGTTCGCGACCAGGAAAAATGGATGGTCGTTATAATGTTTCATAAACCAATTGCATACACTTCCACCAAACAGATCTGTACAGACCAGTAAGTTTTCATGTTCGAAATCTGTTTCTTTGAACACTTGCTGCACTGTTTCTTCCATATCGAAATCCGGAGTAGTATAGCAGGACAGAAATTTAACTTCTGTCGTGTCTCCAGCAATTATGTTCATTGCGCTTTTAAATCCTTCTGCAAGCTTTCCGTGCGTTGCTACTACAATTTTTGTTATCTTTTCCATTCTTTTTCCTAACTTTCGCAGAATTTTTTTCTCCTTTTCATCAAAATTTGCGCATTAATAACATCTTTTAATAATTTCTATTGATTTAAATTGTTTTATCTTTGTCAACAATAGTCCGTTTACAATTGCTATTAATTGAAATACTTCCTTTCGCCTTCAATAATCTCAATCGTATTGCTTGCACCTATATAGGACGCTCCAGCCTCGATAAATGCACATGCATCCTCATAGGTTCTTATCCCACCTGAAGCTTTAATTGCGACCCGATCTCCAAGGATTGATTTCATGAATCTTACCTTTTCAAGTTCGGCTCCTTTAAAACTCCTCCCAGTCGAAGTCTTCAGACATGAGGTGCCGGCATCCAATGCCATAAAACATACTTTTTCAAGACATTCTTCATCCATCTTACAAGTTTCAAGAATTAACTTTGTAAAGATTCCGCGATCTTTACAGAACAATGAGAGTTCTCTGATCTCACGTTCCAAATATTCATACAGTCTGTTTTCAACTGCATACTGGTTCAGTGTTCCTTCGATTTCACGATAGCCAACACGATACAAATCTTCGAAGTCAGCAAGCTGTGCTTCTATCGATTCTTGTCCAAGCGGGAAATCAGCCCCCGCAGCAACAATTACATCTGTTCCTTCCAGATATTTCACAGCATGATCACGTTGAAAGCGATTGGCAAAGCAGCATCTCACATTATACTTTCTTGCTACTTCAAGATATTCATCAAACACTTCATTTGTTTTATTTCCATGACTGTGTTCAATATATTTATTAATATTTCTAATCATAGTTTCCTCCTAACTTCTCGGAATTAAGCTTGTGTCTGAAGCAAAGCTATTATGTTTTCCTGGACTTCCTGTTCATATTTTCGGGCATTAAGCAAGTCGCCTTGATTCGCGTACATCTTAGATAACAAATATGTACTGCGAAGTCGCTTTTCACCAGATTCTGTTTCAACTCTTTTTAATACTTCATCAATATACGCTGATCCATTCTCCGCTAAAGTGTCGTAAATAATTTCACAATGATGAACACTCTCTGTAACTCCATCTTCTTTCAACTTTTTTAGACATGTACCACCTTCTTTGTAATGTCCCTGCGCCATAAAATAATTGAATAGCATTCCGTAAAGCGCTTTCTTTTGCTTCTTATTTAGCTTAGCCTGTTCAAAATCTGCCAATGACTTTCTGATGTTTGAATAGTTATTCTGTGCGATTTCATTTTCGAGCTGAAGATATGCAAGATTAAATCTCGGAAACATTCCTTGATTATCTGACAAAATAATTTCGTATTTCTGATTATCCCCTTTCATTAAAGCGATCGTCAGTTCTTCCAGAACTTGTTTGCGTTTTTTGCGAAGTTTTAGGTCATGAAAAACAGAATACAGGAATGTAACTATCACCCCTATTATTAGAACAATGGAATAACTCTTCATAGTCTCCCCTCCTGAAGATTAATTTTATTTTTCGATGAATTTTCGAAATTCATTAATCTTTTCCGAAACACTCTTATTCTGGTTGTAAACACTCTTTGTCCCTAACACATACGCATTTGCACCAAGAATTTTGCATTTTTCAGCCCGTTCGAAATTGATCCCTCCATCAACTTCGATAATCATATACTTTCTGCCAACTTCCAGTGTCATCTCTCTTGCCTTGCGAATTTTCCTCTGAAGTGATTCTGTAAATGCATGCGATCCATTTTTTGAATTTGTTGTACAAAGATCAATCAAATCAACTTCTTCAATTACGTCGCGAATCAATTCCAGTGATGTACCGCAATTAAGTGCAATAGCAGGATAGGCTCCTCCTTTTCTGATCAGATCTATGTAATGACTGATCTTTGAACAGCATTCAATATGTACCTGAATATAGCAGCCTTCACAATATGGAAGAATGTTGCAAATCAGATTATATGGTTCATTGATTTCGATGTGAATATCCAACGGAATGTTTGTTCGTTTTCGAAATAATGGAATTAAGTCTGGTGACAAACAGGTTGTTGGGTCCATTGGCGTAAATGTAGTATCCATTACATCAAAGTGAATCAGGTCCGCATCTGAACGATTCAGCTCTTGAATTTCTGCCTCGAGATTCAGACGATTTCCACAGATAATCGATGGAGCAATGTACTGTTTCATCTTTCATCCTCAACTTTCTTCCTTGTTTACGATAATAATATATTGATGTGTAAGCGCTGTCAATTGTAATTATATATTTTAATTATTTTTGTGTTTCTTAAATATATGTTTAAACATCATAGGCAATGTAAAATATGCTAATAAAGCGTACTTATACTGATAAAAACGGCAAAATGTAGTCTGTAGTTAAATGTTACGCCTCTTATATAATGTCTATTAGCAGCTCAGGTTGTTTGTCCCTGGGCCCGTCTTTAGAGCATAGCACCATGAATCTTTAGGAGTCCTTATTAGTCAAATCATTCATTCAGCCCTATTTCATGGGATTTTTTTGATGCGTGAAAATTTGACAAATTTATTTTTTAACTATTCTATATATGGTGTTATGGTGCTATAATATAAGAGGGTGCTTTATGGCCTACTTTCTTAAGAAATCTAACCTGAAAAAAGGTGTCTATCTGCAGATCTACGAGTCTTTCTACAACCCGGAAAGGAGACAGACCTGCCATCGTTCTTACAAGGCTTTGGGCTATGTAAATGATTTGAAGACTGATGAAATTCCGGATCCTGTCACTCACTACAAACAAGTTGTTGAAGAGATGAATCAGGAACGCAAGAAAGAGAAAGTCAAACGCATCTCTACTTCTTCTCCGATGCGCTCTTTAGGCTACTTTCCCCTGCATGCAATTCTCGAAAAGCTGCAGGTGAAAAGATTTATCGATCTGTATCAGCTTACTAATGACTTTCAGTTCAAGATTACGGATGTTCTCTTTTCGTTGATCTATGCGCGTGCTATCAATCCATGCAGTAAATTACGCACTTTCCACGAGGTGCTGCCATTCCTGTTTCAGGAATATGATTACTCCTATAATCAGATGCTCAAAGGAATAGAGTTTCTTGGAAGTAATTATGAAAAAATTGTTGAATTATTTACTGCTCAGGTTTCCGAAAAGTACAGTCTTTCCACTTCGACAACATATTTTGACTGCACAAACTTCTATTTTGAAATTGACCGTGAAGACGATTTCAGAAGAAAAGGGCCAAGTAAGGAAAACAGGAAAGATCCTATCATTGGGCTTGGCCTTCTGCTGGATGCCAACCAGATTCCGATTGGGATGAGAATGTATCCAGGGAACGAATCCGAGAAACCAGTTCTCAGGGATATTATTGCCTCTATGAAAAACAGACAAGGCATTAAAGGGAAAACCATACAGGTAGCTGACAAGGGACTCAACTGCTCTGAAAATATCATTAACGCGGTAAGCAATGGTGATGGCTATCTCTTTTCTAAATCTGTAAAGACACTTCCTGAAAAGGAAAAAGTATGGGTTCTTCTGGAAAACGGATATCAGAATGTTACGAACCCAGATGGAAGCCTTAAATACAAATGGAAGGCATGTGTCGACAAATTCCCATATACCTATACAGACAAAGACGGCAAAAAGCATACAGTCAATTTAAAAGAAAAACGGGTTGTAACATACAATCCGCAGCTGGCTAAAAAGAAGAAATTTGAAATCATGAAAATGGTTGATAAAGCCACCAGATTATCTCAGTCTATGGCCAAGAAAAATGAATATGGTGAATCTTCAAAATACGTCACATTCAAGTCAACCAGTAAAGGCGAAAAGACAGATGACAAGGTGGTTACAGAGATAAATGAAGCGCAAATCGAGAAAGACCTTAAGCTGGCAGGTTATAACCTGCTGGTAACTTCAGAAGTTAATATGGCTCCCAAAGACATCTACAGCACCTATCACAATCTCTGGCGTATTGAAGAATCCTTCCGGATCATGAAATCCGACCTGGATGCACGCCCTGTATTCTTGCAGAAAGAGGACACAATCAAAGGACATTTTCTGGTCTGTTATCTGACAGTTCTTCTGGGCAGGATCCTTCAATTTAAGATTTTGGAAAATAAATACTCTTCATCAGAAATATTCAATTTCATGAAGGAATTCAATGTAGTAGAAGCAGATGGAAAATACATCAATCTGGCAACCAACAGTCCCTTTATAAAGGAGTTTGCAGAGATGACAAAGCTGCCTCTGGATCACTATATATTGAACTCCAGAAAAATAGAAAAAGTGCTGAACTTCCGATTTTGATATCGGAGGTTTAGCACCATTTTTTAACGTTAACTTCTAAAGTCAGGTAATATATTGATGTGTAAGCGCTGTCAATTGTAATTATATATTTTAATTATTTTTGTGTTTCTTAAATATATGTTTAAACATCATAGGCAATGTAAAATATGCTAATAAAGCGTACTTATACTGATAAAAACGGCAAAATGTAGTCTGTAGTTAAATGTTACGCCTCTTATATAATGTCTATTAGCAGCTCAGGTTGTTTGTCCCTGGGCTGCTCTTTATAATGGCCTTAACTGAGAAAGGAAAAGTCCCAGAGCTACAATTTGCTTAGACAACAAAGACTCTGGGACCTGGTATCAAAACCATGGTCATTATAACAGATTTTGATGTAGAAGTCGTTGCCGGAGAAGAAAGCATTTTTAATCAGGATTAATGAAACCTGCGTTTGTCCTGTATGTCAGTCAGATCTTCTGGTTCGTGATTCAGTAAGGCGTAAAGTGAAAGGCACGGGACTTTGACAGTTTGCTTTGAATAGAATTTCTCGAAAACCGCATGACTGCGGCTTTTTCTTTGTCTATTTTTGTCAAATTTCTTATATTTTCATGTTGTATGTGTTGTATGTTTTATGGTACAATAGTCCTGTAGAAGGTATGCAGGCATGAAACTTTACTATGATAAGCGTTTGAAAGATCCAACCTACTATGCTCAGATGGGTTTCCGTACGACTGATGGCAAATCAACTACCAAGAATGTGAAAAAGCTGGGCAAGCATTCTGAGCTTCTTAAGATTACTGATGATCCCGTTGCTTACTGCAAGCAGCTGATCGCCAGGATGAATGAAGATTCCAGGCAGGGAAAAGAGTCCGTTCAGATCTCTGTTGATCTCAACGAAAAAGTTGACCAGACTTCCGATGACGCCTCCCGCTCTTCTCTGAAGAACATTGGCTACTTCTATCTTCAGTACATTTACAATCAGCTGCGCCTGAATGAGTTTTTCAACATTCATACAGCAGATCGACGTGATACGTTCGACTATAACCAGATCAATAAGTTCCTTACATACAGCAGAATTCTGGATCCGTGCTCCAAGTATGGCACGTGTGATCATCTGGATTCCTTCTTTGAGCAGCCTGACATCCAGTATCATCAGATCCTGCGCTTTCTTGATATTCTGGAGAACAATACCGACGCTTATCTTGAATGGCTGTATCAGAACAGCAGCCATGTCATTCCCCGTGATTCTTCTGTGGTCTACTATGACTGCACCAATTTCTACTGTGAGACCGAGCAGGATGATGAAGACATCTTCGATGAAGTGACAGGAGAATTACTGTCCTATGGGCTTCGAAAATATGGTGTCAGTAAAGAGCACCGTCCCAATCCGATTGTGGAAATGGGACTGCTCATGGACAAGCGCGGTATTCCGATCACGATGTGCCTGCATTCCGGCAACACCAGTGAGCAGGTTACTGCAGTACCATTGGAGAAGAAGATCCTGCCGGCTCTTGAGAAATCCAACATCATCTACTGTGCAGATGCCGGACTTGGCTCCTACAATATCCGTCAGTTCAATGCGATGGGCGGCAGATCCTTCATTGTAACGCAGTCAGTAAAGAAGCTTTCTGAAGAAGTGAAGGCTGTTGTCTTCAACGATAAAAACTACAGGCTCCTGTCAAATGACAAACCTGTAACGATCAGCTTCATGAAAGAGTTTGACCACCGCAATCCTGAGAATCTGGCTCTGTACAATGACACTGCATACAAAGCAATTGATCTTGGACTGTTTGAATACAAGCAGTTACAGAACGGAAGTTCCCGCAAAGTCAAAGCCAAGGGAACTCTGGAGCAGGTTGTAATCATCACCTTCTCCAGGAAAATGATGGAGTACCAGCGGACCGTACGAAACAGACAGATCGAGCGTGCAAAGCAGATGATCAAGATGAAGGATCCGGAAGAAATCAAGAAAGGTCCGAATGACGTCCGGCGTTTTCTGAAGCGTATCGCCAGGGACAAGGACGGAAAGGAAGCAGAAGTAAGCTATGATCTGGATCAGGCAAGAATCGATGAAGAAGAGAAGTACGATGGCTACTATGCCGTTGCGACGAATCTGACAGATGCCAATGTGAAAGATGTACTGAACATTATGCACAAGCGCTACATGATTGAAGACTGTTTCAGAGTGATGAAGACAAACTTTGGATCAAAGCCTGTGTACCACAGTGCACAGAGAAGAATCAAAGCACATTTCCTGGTGTGCTACACAGCTCTGCTTGTCTATCGTCTGCTGAGCTGCAGCCTGGATGACAGAAGCACACACATCACGGCCAGAAATCTGATTACCACACTGAAGAATATGAATGTTGCAGATGATGGAATGTACTATCTTTCAACCTACAAAGGAAGTAAAACACTGGATGCCCTCGAGAACTATACAAATGCAGGATTAGACAAGAAGAGATACAAGGTCGGTTTCCTCAGAAAAAAATTCAAAAAGACGTCCGGATAGGCCCCTACATACTACAAAAATCAAAACGCAAAAAGTGCTGGAAAATCCAATATTCATCGGAATTTCTAGCACTTTCATTACTTCAAACTGTCAAAGTTGGGTACATGAATGCCCCTAGCCTGGAATGCAATCTTTGTCTTCTTGTATTCCTGTGCCATGTGTGGAAATACATTCCATGCCGCAAGCAGCCCATAGGCAAACATCTGCGGAACATGGAGCTGTTTTTCAAAGGAGCGCACCATTGTGACCGGATCACTAGTCAAAGCAAACAACAGGCCGATTGATGCATACACAAGCACTCTTGAGGCAAAGATCAGGCCGTTATAAACATTCCCGGGAATCATTGCCAGTGTAGAACCTGTCATGATATGACTGTTTACAACCGAAGATGGCGCAGAAGTGAAACGGTATCCGGTAAAGAACATTCCAACTGCCAGCAGGGTAATAGGAATCATTGGATAAAAATAGAGATGAACACCCCTGTGTTCCTTGATCAATGACTGCAGACAGAGGATGGATGACACCAGAAAAACAACAACATTCAGGATTGGATTGTGAACGCCTGCCAGAATCATTGTCATCACGACAAGGCCAATCAGTTTCGCAGATGGGTTAAGAGAGCTCATCGAATCTCCTTTCTGACCAAAGTATGATCTTTGATCATCCAGATTTCATCCGCAAATACCTTTGCAAGTTCTTGTTCATGTGTGGAAAACACAAGTGCAATATGCTTTGCTCTGGCTTCCTGCAGCAGATTGGTCATGATCGTGTATGCACTCTGAGGATCCTGGGCACAGGTTGGCTCATCACATAACAGCAGCCGGCAGCGGCTGTTCATCATTGCCGCTGCACCAAGTCTTCTCTGCTGTCCCTGGCTTAAAAGATAAGGAGAAACATCACGATATTTCCATAAATGAATTTCACGCAGGATTTTCTGGGCATCATCATTGTTATCTTTATTCATGCCAGCTTCAATCTCGTCCCGTACGGTTCCGCCAATAAACTGATCCTGAGGGCTTTGCGTAATCATCCCAATCTGTCCAGCCAGATGGCGCCTCATTTTCCTGATCTCTTTATCCGGAAAAAGAATCTTCCCATGGTACGGATACAAACCGAATACAGCGCCAAACAAAGTACTTTTACCTGATCCACTCTCGCCAAGGATGGCATAGCTGCCACCCTGGCGAAGGGTCAGATTTACATGATCAATCACAGGATGCTGCTCATCCTGATGCCATACAGTCACATCCTGCATCTGCAGCACAACATCACCAATGTGATTTCTTCCTGTATCTGCCATGTATGGCACTGGTTCAGGATTCAGATCTTGCAGATTTCCAGGAAAAATCTGACCATTGCGCATATGGCATACAGAAGTGGCAGCGCCAAGCCAGTTTTCAGGATGATGGTCCACCGCCACAATGCCTGTACCGTACTGTCTGTGCATCTGCATTAGTTTTTGAACAAGATCATGCCTGGATGCCTGATCTATGCTGGCAAATGGCTCATCCAACAGCAGCCATCTGGGTCTCAGAAGCCATAAACATGCCAATGCTGTTTTCTGCTTTTCACCGCCTGACAGGATCATCAGCTTTCTGTTCTCCAGATGGGAAATACCGCAGAAAGCCAGTGCTTCTTTGATTTTCTGTTCAAAGTTTTCCTTCTTTTCCTGAAGATTTTCCAAACAGAAGATCATCTCATTGCGTACCGTATCCATACAGAACTGCAGGTCAGGATTCTGAAACATCATACCAACATAATGGCAGCGTTCAGATGGATCCATTTTTCCAGGATCCTTTCCATCTACAAGTACGGTACCTTCTTTCAAAAAACCGGCATAATGCGGATACAGCCCTGCCGCAAGATACAGGAAAGTTGACTTTCCTTCCCCGGTATTACCATCCAGCAGGGTGATATCCTCCTGTTTGAATTCACAGCTCAGGTCTTTCAGAATCAGAGGTCCCTGCTCATCATAGGCAAAGCTCAAATGTGAAGCAGAAATGCTCACAGTCAGTCATCAAAGAATTCGTTCGTGAATTCTTTCTCCCTGCGCTTGGAAATGACGTTCTTTTTAACAAGGAAGTCTGCCATGTTATTCCACATCGCCGGCTTGATACGTCCCCATTTGCCATTTTCATCAACCCAGATCGGTGCAAGATGCTTCGCACCAGCGACAAGCATGTTGTCACTGCTTGCTTCCGGGATCATATCGCTGACTTCAAGAATCTTCTCTGGATCTGCAGCCATCCTGCGGTACGAAAGATCCGTAACATGCAGGAAGGTACGCAGCGCATCTGCCTTATTGGCAATCGCATTGCCGGTTGCTGCAATTGCCGGTGCGCAGAAGTTGAAAATCGGATCTGCATCTCCAAAGTTGATGTAGTTCACTTCTTTGCCAGCATCGAGCAGAGCATACTTTTCCCAGTTCTCATAGACCCATGTCGCATCTGCCGTTGTACCAAGTGTTGAGACAATGTCCCCCACATCCATCATCACTTTCTTGACCTTGCTGTAATCACCGCCATCTTTCTCAACAAGATAGCCAACAACCGGATGATACCAGGGCAGATCCCAGTATGTCAGTCTCTTTCCCTCCAAATCTTTCATTCTGGTAATTCCGGCAGATTTCAAAGAAACCAGTCCAGAATCACATTTCTGTGTAAACTGGGCAATACCGGTCAGAGCAACCCCCTGCTCCATGTTCATTAACATCGAAATTTCCGGTCCGCAGATCATATCCGTAGTGGACGGATCCATGGCGTGGTGTACCTGTCCCTCAATGTCTACATCCAGTCCTGCCTTTTCATACTCCCCATTCTTTTTCGCTGCGAGAATACCTGCATGAATCGTATTCGGGAACCAGTCAAAAACAATCTTCAGTTTTTCCATGTTATGCCTCCTCTTCATGAACAACTGCATGCTTTACCGTTTTGCCAATTGCATAATTCTTTAAAACACCTGTCTTTGCCAGGCCATCTGAGACGGCCTTGATAATCAGTGCTGAGAAAACAATGCCGCTGATGGAACGAATAATCAGATGCCCGCAATGCATCCCAAATGGCAGCATATAATATTGGAGGTAATACAGCTCATAGCCATAAATGAAGACACCGGATAGAACAGATGCCAGTGAGAGAGATGCCATATCCCATCTCTTATAGCGGAAAATGGCAAAGCCAAGTTCTGTCCCAAGCCCCTGGATCAGACCTGTAATAACAACAGCGATGCCTCCAGAGTTTCCCATTAACAGTTCGACAACCGAAGCCAGCACTTCAGCAATCAAGCCTGCCCCTGGCTTGCGGATGATGTAAGCTGCCATTGTTCCGGCCATGAACCAGACGCCATAAATGATGTCAAATGAGAAATCGCCAAGACCAGTTGTGGTCAGTGCAACAGAAAGGCCCATTCCAACATTGAAAACAGCCAGATACACAATGGCAAAAATAATGCCAAAGCCGGCCATCAGAATGACATCCCGCAGCTCCAGATGATGCATGATGCTTTCTTTTTCTTCTTTCATGAAGATCCCCTTTCAGACATAGGCGGTTATCCACCAGAAAAGGGCATCTTTTAACAAAAAATGATCAGAACTATTTTTCCTGCTGAAAAAAATTCTGATCATCATCACTTCCCTACATCGGCATTGTCCGAATCAGGTTTAAAGGGTCTGTGCAACGCACACTCTCAGCTGACGCTCCCCCAGCAGATATTCACTTGTCGCTTCCTACTTTAGCACCATACAATTTGCAGTCAAGGAGCGAATATCATAGCAGAATTCAGGATCAGGGTGATATGCAAAACATTCTTTCATGGGTTACGAATCTAATCTGATACAAGCAAACAGATTTGCTTTGGTGTCTTTCCACCTATGACATCCTGAAAATTACCTGTGTATAATGAACACGGAAAGCATATGTCAAAGTATCAGGAGATTGAAAACAGAATACGGGCACAGATTGAGGATGGCACTTATTCTGCCGGTTCCTGCCTGCCGGGAGAGCATGAACTGATGGAACACTATGGCGCATCCCGTGATACCATCCGCAAAGCACTGTCACTGCTGGCACAGGATGGCTATATCCAGAAGGCAAAAGGGATCGGTTCCATCGTACTATCCATCAACCGATTCGCCTTTCCAGTCAACGGCGTTGTTTCCTTCAAGGAGCTTGCTCCAACCATGGGAAACCATGTAGAAACTGAAGTTATCTGCTGTGAGAAGACACATCCGGATGAGAAGTTTCAGAATTATTTGAAGATGAATCCGGATGATTGGATCTATCTTCTGCAAAGAGTCAGGCGCGTCGATGGCGAAGCCATCATCCTGGATACCGACGTTCTCAATGCGGCGATCTGTCCTGGCATCACCAGGGAAATCGCAGCCGACTCCCTGTATGCATATCTGGAAGGTACACTGCATCTGCCGATTGCGTATGCCGAGAAGAAGATCACCTGCCAGAGTGCAACCAATCAGGATATGCGCTGGCTGGATATGAAGCACTTCAACATGGTTGTCAATGTGGAATCCTTCACCTATCTGGACGATGCACGTGTCTTCCAGTACACATCCAGCCGCCATCGACCAGATAAGTTTGTGTTCCGTGATTTTGCCAGAAGAAACCCCAAAGCATGAAACGCTCTCTTTTGCGGAGAGCGTTTTCATTTTGCTATTGACATACATGTACGTACAGGCTAATATCACTATGCAGAACATGTACGTACATGTACATAGAGAGGCAAATATGGGAAATTTCGAAAATGATGCTTCAAAACTGCTGGAATACGTTGGCGGGAAAGACAACGTGAAAGCAGTCTCTCACTGTGTCACCAGAATGCGTTTTGTCCTGATTGACCAGTCTAAGGCAGATGTCAAGAAGATTGAGGCCCTGCCTTCTACCAAGGGAACCTTCACACAGGCCGGACAGTTCCAGGTCATCATCGGCAATGATGTGGCTGACTACTACAACGATTTCATCAAGATCTCCGGTCTGGAAGGTGTTTCCAAGAATGCTGTCAAGCAGGCAGCCAAGTCCAACCAGAATCCCGTTCAGAAGCTGATGACCAATCTGGCTGAAATCTTTGCACCACTGATTCCTGCGATCATTGTCGGCGGCTTGATTCTTGGTTTCCGCAATGTCATTGATTCTCTGTATATCTTCGGTGACGGCACACAGACACTTGTTGCCACCTCCCAGTTCTGGGCTGGAGTAGACAAATTCCTGTGGCTGATTGGTGAAGCTGTCTTCCATACCGGCATTCCGGTAGGCATCTGCTGGTCCGTTCAGAAGAAGATGGGCGGTACTGAAATGCTTGGTATAGTCCTTGGTCTGACCCTTGTCTCCGGCCAGCTGGTCAATGCCTATGCCGTTGCCGGCATGGCAGCCGATGCCTGGGCACCTGACTATGTCTGGAACTTCGGCTTTGCATCGGCAAGAATGATCGGCTATCAGGCACAGGTTATTCCTGCAATGCTGGCAGCCTTCACACTTGCCTATCTGGAACGCTTCTTCAACAAGATCACACCATCCGTCATCAAGATGATTGTTGTCCCGTTCTGCTCACTGCTGCTGGCCGTCATGGCAGCCCACTTCGTTCTGGGCCCGATCGGCTGGACACTTGGCACATGGATCTCTGATGTCGTCTATGCCGGAATCTCCGGAAAGTTCCGCATCATCTTCGCTGCGATCTTTGGTTTCTTCTATGCGCCGCTTGTTATCACCGGCCTGCACCACATGTCCAATGCCATCGATCTGCAGCTGATCGCCGATACGCCGCTTCATGGCACAATGCTCTGGCCGATGATCGCTCTATCCAACATTGCCCAGGGATCTGCTGTGTGGGCCATGTCCGTTCTGCAGAAGAAAAATGCAAAAGCACAGGAAGTCAATATTCCTTCTGCCATCTCCTGCTGGCTGGGTGTTACCGAGCCTGCTATGTTCGGTGTCAACCTCAAGTATGAATTCCCGTTCTACTGCGCCATGACAGGTTCCTGCATCGCTGCCATCATTTCCGTCGGCTTTGGCGTCAATGCCTCTGCCATCGGTGTAGGCGGCATTCCAGGCTTCCTGTCCATCATGCCGCAGTTCTGGGGTGCCTTCTTCCTGGCTATGGCCGCAGCAATTGTCATTCCATTTGTACTGACACTGATCATCGGCAAAAAGAGACTGACAACCGAAGACCGCATCACAACTGTTGATACAGAAGAAGCACCGGCAGCTGCTCCTGCCGCATTCACAAAGGCAGAAGAAAGCGAAGAAATTGCATCCCCGGCAAGTGGAAAGCTGATTGCAATTGAGGATGTTCCGGATCAGGCCTTTGCTTCAAAAGCAATGGGTGATGGCTTTGCGATTGAACCAACGGATGGAAAGATTGTGGCACCGTTCTCTGGTACAGTCACGGTTGCCTTTCCAACCGGACACGCTTATGGCATCAAGGCTGCCAATGGCAAAGAAGTACTGATTCACATTGGCATGGATACGGTCGAGCTTGAGGGCAAAGGCTTCCATGGCAGAGTCAAGCAGGGAGATACTGTCCATCAGGGAGATGTATTGACGGAAGTAGATCTGGACTATATCAAGTCACAGGGTAAATCTGTCGTAACACCGGTCATCCTGACAGATGGAACCGCGGTAACATTATTAAAGAAAGACCAGTCCGTACAGGCTGGTGAAACAGGAATTGCAAAACTTAGCTAAGGAGGCGTGCGATGGATCGCAGCAGTACTGTCGTCTATCAGATTTATCCAAAATCATTCTGTGATGCCAGCGGAGATGGCTGGGGTGATATTCAGGGCGTGATTTCCCGTCTTGATTATCTTCAGGAGCTGGGCATCAACTGTATCTGGTTCAATCCCATGTGCATTTCGCCTCAGAAGGATAACGGCTATGATGTACAGGATTACAGGAATATTGATCCCCGCTATGGTACTATGGCCGACTTTGAGCAGCTTGTCAAAGAATGCAAAGCACGCGGCATTGATATCATGCTGGACATGGTCTTCAACCACACTTCCACCGAACACGAATGGTTCCAGAAAGCACTGCAGGGTGATTCAAAGTACAAAGCCTACTACATCTGGAAAAAAGGCAAAGGCCCCGGTGTACCGCCCAACAACTGGCAGTCAAAGTTCGGCGGTCCAGCCTGGGAATATGTACCAAAGTTTGACGAATGGTATCTGCACCTCTTTGATGTATCACAGGCGGATCTTGACTGGACCAACCCTGCGGTCAGAAAAGAAATGGCAGGCATTGTCAATTTCTGGATGAAAAAAGGTGTCCATGGCTTCCGCTTCGACGTCATCAATGAGATCTCAAAATCGTCATTTGAAGATGATCCAAACAACTTTGACGGCCGCCAGTTCTATACCGATCAGCCGCTGGTACATACCTATCTTAAAGAGCTTAACACGAACAGCTTTGGCAATGATCCCGAGGCAATGACGGTTGGTGAAATGAGTTCTACAACTGTCAAAAACTGTTCCGGCTATGCCGGCGATGACAGCCATGAACTCTCCTCTGTGTTCTCGTTCCATCATCTCAAAGTGGATTACAAGGATGGAAAGAAGTGGGAATTGCAGCCGTTTGACTTCATGCAGTTGAAACATCTGCTCAATGAATGGCAGGTCGGCATGCAGGAAAACCATGCCTGGAATGCTTTGTTCTGGAACTGCCACGATCAGCCAAGATCGGTATCCAGATTCGGTAATGATACAAAATACCGGAAGGAATCTGCCAAGATGCTGGCAGCGGCAATTCATCTGATGCGTGGCACGCCGTACATCTACATGGGTGAAGAGATTGGCATGCCCAATGCCGGCTTTGATGACATCAGCCAGTACCGTGATGTGGAATCCATCAATGCCTATCACATTCTGAAGCAGGAAGGCAAAAGCGAACAGGAGATCCTGCATATCCTCAATGAGCGCAGCCGTGACAATGCCCGCACTCCCATGTGCTGGGATGCCAGCAGTAAGGCCGGCTTCACAACCGGCACACCATGGATTCCGCTAGGTAAAACACACAAGGAGATCAATGTGGAAAATGACCGCAAAGATCCGGAAAGCATCTTTGCCTGGTATCAGAAACTGATCTCTCTGCGCAAGTCGATGAAGATCATCCAGGATGGTACATACAAACCTGTGTTAGAAGAACATCCTTCCGTATTTGCCTACGAAAGACTCTGGAATAATGAAATAATGATTGTTCTCAGCAACTTCTTCGGCAAAGAAACAGAAGTAGATCTCAATGATCTGGAAGGATACAGCATTCTTCTCAGCAATGTCCACCGGGAAAAAGCACAAAAACATATGACACTGCAGCCATATGAGTGTCTTGTTCTCTACAAGAAATAAGATGAAGAAGGAGTATGTCGAAAGCATATTCCTTTTTGCTATACTGAAGAAGAGGTAAAAATGATGAGTCTGACTGTAAATCTGTATTACCACGGCACCAATGGCAGTGCCAGAAAGTTTGCTATGGAAATGGAATCCTCCGGCATTGCGGATGCCATCCGCAATGAACCGGGAAATGAGCGCTATGAGTACTTCATTCCCCTGAATGATCCGGAAACCATTCTGTTAATTGACAGCTGGCATGATCAGAAGGCACTCGATGCCCATCATCGTTCTCCTATGATGGAGCAGCTGGCAAAACTCCGGGATAAATATGATCTGCACATGGAGGCAGAGCGCTATGTATCCACGGAAGATAATCCGGATGACAAAGCATATATCCGAGGCTAAATGTAAAAAGAAGCAGTAACAGTGCAAGCCACTGTTACTGTTTTTTACTATTACGCACATGTCATTTGTTTTGGATCATTGCCGGGTCCGCCATCCTATCTGACAGCCAGACAGCAGCCCATTTTCATTCATGTTTGCGTCTGTCAAAAGGAGAATCGCTCCGACAGCGGTGATAGTAATGTCCCTTGTCCTCATACATGGCCCTATCTGCCTTTATGACAATATCATCCATATTGCCGATCGAGCCGCTGTGAATGGTATAGCCAAGCGCAATGCTGTATCCTTCCGTCTGGCATGTATTCTTGATCCTTTGGATCAGATCCCGTGCCCCGGCATCATCCATTCCTTCCTTTATCATCAGAAATTCATCACCGCCCATGCGGACAACATGATCTTTATCTGCAAAGCTGACAAGAATGTCTGAAATGCTGCAGATCAAATGGTCGCCAGAGAGATGGCCATGCCGGTCATTCTCTTCCTTGAGGCCATTGATATCACCACTGATGAACGCTGCCGTTTCCTGTCGTTTCCTTGTGGAAAGATACTTTGCCAGGCCGGCTCGGTTCAATACACCCGTCATGGGATCACGCAGACTGTGGGAAAGTGCCTCAGAAATATTGTTGCGGTTCTGGATCATCACCGACAAGAAGTCTGTCAGTGTAGAAAGAATATAGCCTGCCCGATGGAAGTTTTCCTCATAGGCATTCAGCACAAGTGTAAAGCCGACCGATCCCCGGCATTGGCCAGATGGCCGGAAATCACATTGCGGATTTCGTAGCCTGACAGCCAGAAATCCGGATGTTCCTGAGAGAATGACGGATAATCGGCAATCATGACAACTTTGTTTGTCTCCAGCATCCTATACAGAGTAACAAGCCTGCTCATCAGCACGCTCTGCAGTTCGTTCTTCAAAGCAGGAGAATCCGCTGCATACCATTCATACGTACAGCATACCGTTCCATCTGCCCGCTCTTCAAAGACAAGCAGATGCTCCGCCTGCAGATTCTTTCCGATTTCATCCACTGTCTTCTATATGCCGGCAGATGTATTTTTTTCTCCCATGCCAGAGGCAATGGCTTCACTGGCCCATATTTCATCATGCAGCATTCTGCTGACCTGCGCAGAACGGTCACCGTCGTCCGGGGAGCAGATGCTTATCCGCAGGCTTGTTCCCTTCCACTGCACAAGCATATCGCGGGTGTTGTAAGCCGCATTGGCATTGCGTAAAAAGATACGTCACATGCGCATTCCCACCCGTGGTCAGAAATGCTTTCCAGTCCAGCTGGTCATCTCCTTCAAAAAAACAAACCCTGCACATATCCCTCTGCCAGAGCAAGAAATTCCTTCTCTATCTGACAGTCATACATCGCCAGCATACGTTTGTTTGCATACACAATCGCAGCTGTGCCATCTGAGCGGACAATGCATATACCATGAATCATATCATCATAAAACTGATGAAATGCTGAAAGCTCATCCATAACCTGCCCCCTGCTGTTAACAAGGTGTGTCGCAGCATCTACACTGCTGTCATACCGCGCACAAACAGAAAATCAGGACAATCGCAGCTGTATCTGCCAGTCTTTACCAAAGGAAACGCCATACTTCGCCATGAAGTTATCCTTGTTGCAATCCAGACTCAGATAGCCGGAGGAACCGCAGTACAGCACGGGTTCGCCTTGTTTGACATAGCCAAAGCTTCTGGCATAGACCACATTCTGATCAAAGACACAATGCCCGGAATGTGAAATCACCACATGAATCAATGTGCCAGTTGGAATCTCCAGACGGCGCCACATTGCATTGTCCACATTGAACTGAATGCCGCCAAAGTGAGGCAGTCCTGTCATCACAAAGCACGAAAGCACATTGTCTTTCAGCTCTGGTTTCAGATGATACTCTTCGCATTCCACTACCTCACTGACCGGATAGGCAGGGCCAATCTGCTCATAGGTAATGATGCCGGCAGACAGCTTCGCGGCACAATAGCCAAACAAGTCTCTGCCATCAAAAACGGCTGCCTCATGCGGACCATGGTACCGGTTGATGCTTTCATCAATCTGACGCACTTCTTTGATGCCGACAGAATATTTCAGATGTGTCAATGAGCCGTTATCCGGTGTGATGACAATACTGCCATCATTCAAAAGCGCCGCACATGCCCTTCGGTCTGTACCAACACCTGGATCCACGACTGAGACAAAAATCGTGCCTTTAGGCCAGTATGGCTCAATGGTTTCCAAAGCAAGTGATGCCTCAAACGGATCAAACTGGCGAATCTCATGACAGCTGTCTACAATCTCGACATCATGATCCACCATGCGGATCACACCCTTCATCTCAGATACCGCAGACCATGACAAAGAAAAATCTGTCTGCAGGACAATACTTGGTTTCATGCCGTCACCTCAACGGTCCATTCACTGCCAAATCCGACATGGAACGTGTTGACAAAGGAGCCCTGTGATACGGCAAAGCTGAGATTCATAAGCTCATTGGTATAAGCCAGCGGCTCATCCTTGTTCACCATGCCAAAGGACTTTTCAAACGGCAGGTCTTTGTCAAAGACAACATCATCACCATGACGGATGATGACATGAATCTTCTTTCCATACGCAAAGCCGTGGGCAAGAAGCGCGTTGGTATCGATGTTGGTAAACAGATTGCCAAAGTTGGGATCATCGATCTCAATCATCCCAGCAGCTTTCTGATCACGGTACTGGGCCTGCGGCATGGGCAGTTTCACAACATCAGCCGGATCATAGGCAGGTCCAACCTGTTCAAAGTCGATGATGCCGGCCGCCAGGCGGGCAGCACAATAGCCAAACAAATCTCTGCCATGGAAGACAGATGTCTCATCGGTACCGGCATGATGCAGGCGGTTGATTGTTTCATCAATCTCCCTGATTTCCTGAATACCGTTGTACTTTGCCACATGTGTTAAAGAACCGTTGTCCGGCGTGACGATGTAATAGCCGTCTTTTGTATAGCATACACATGCCTTTCTGGCGGTGCCGACCCCAGGGTCTGTCACAGCCACGAAGATGGTTCCCTTTGGCCAGAAACGCATTGCCTGCCACAGGCGGTAGGATGCACTCCAGATATCAAACTGAGGCAGTTCATGGGTGCTGTCAATGATTTCAATATGGCGGTCTACACTCTTGACGACCCCATACATGGCAGCCACGCTGGAATCCTTATAGCCAAAGTCGGTCTGAAATACGAGCATTTCCTGAATCGGAGAAATGATAGATGACATGATGGATACCTCCTGTTATTTGATGAATGGATTATAGAAATAGGAATGGTTGATGAAGAAACGAACATACAGAGCGCCGAATAAGACAAGGGCACTGATGACAATGCTGAGATAGTCTTCTTTGGTCAATGGCTTTCTGACATACCACGTTCGTTTCTTATGTTTGCCAAAGCCGCGCAGATCCATGGCATTGGAGATCAGATCAATGCGGTCCATGGTTGTCATGATCAACGGGGAAAGAATGGCAGAAGAGTTTTTCAGACGGGAACCCATGCTTGCTTTCCTGGACATATCCAGGCCGCGGGCTTCCTGTGCCATTTTGATCGTCTCATAGTCACCGGCCACATCCGGGAAATAGCGAAGCGTCAAAGACAGGGCTGTGCCGACCTTGTAGCTGATGCCGATGCCATTGAGCGATGAGGCGAATTCACTCGGGTTAGTTGTCAGAACAAAGATGATGCCAAGCGGAATGACACTGAGATACTTGCAGAACTTGGAAATCTCATAGAACAGCTGTTCCTGGGTGACGATGTAACTGCCGGCAATGGTGAACAGAACATGCTTTGTGCCATAGATTCTGACACCGTACTGGGGATCAAACAGGAAAGTGAGAAAGAAGTTGGCAATCAGAAAGATGAAAACATAGATATACATGATTCGCACCTGAGAGAAGCGGATCTTTGCAATCTTCATGAGTATAAGTGACATGACCATGATGCTCAGGATGACACGAATGTCATAGGTAAACATGACGGCACTTGTCAGAAGCAGGAAACAGATCAGTTTGGTCACGCCGCTCAGCCTGTGCAGGAATGTATTCAACTGGGCATAGGAGAATGTTTTCAGTTTCAGATTCATCTTGTCATTTCCTTTCTGGCCCTGCGGTCATATTCAATAAAGCACTTCACAAATTTCTGGGGCTGATCAATATCGGCCTTCTCAGCCAGCTCATACAGGGATGTAATCTTCAGATTGGCTTTCTCACTCAGTTCTCTATTGGAAAGAATCTGATAGGAAGGCCCGTCTGCCAGAATCTTTCCATCGCACAATACAATTGCCCTTGGTGTATATTCCAGCATCAGATGCATGTCATGCGTGATCAGAATGATCGTCTGTCCCTGTTCATTCAGACTCTTCAGAAATTCCATGATTTCGCTGTAATGATAGTAGTCCTGGCCGGCCGTAGGCTCATCCAGAATCAATACTTTTGGATTCAATACCAGAATAGACGCAATGGTCACCCGTTTCTTCTGTCCATAGCTCAAGGCACTGATCGGCCAGTTTTTAAACTCAGACAATCCGCAGATCTGCAATACACGCGTGACTCTTTCATCCACTTCCTTCTCATCCATGCCTCTGATTCTCAATCCTAAAGCCACCTCATCAAAGATGCCTGTCTTGGAGATCATCTGGTTAGGATCCTGCAAAACGATGCCGACAAAGGCAGAACGCTCGGAAATGGTGTACTGGGATAAGTCGGTGCCTTCCATTGTGACCGTACCGGCATCTGGCTTGATAAAGCCAGTCAGGATCTTGGACAAGGTAGATTTGCCGGCACCATTTTTACCGACGATGCTTAACATCTCACCTTTGTGGACAACCGCAGATACATCCGAAAGAATTGGCTTGATGCCATCATAGCTGAAAGAAATGTGGCTGATGTTCAGCAGAGGTTCTCTTTCTGGCTGGGATGGATTGGAAGCATTCTGATGGAACCAGGCTGCCAGGCTGGGCTTTGCCTGTGTCAGGTCCATCGTCTGCAGTGATTCCGGATGCATATTCGCCGTGATCTTTACACCGGCATAGCGGCATGCGGTCAGATACAGTGGTTCCCGGATGCCATATTTTCCAAGCACATCGGCAGACAGAAGGTTTGCCGGCGTATCATCCATGACAATTCTGCCATCATTGACCAGGACGATGCGGTCCACCGGACAGTGCAGCACATCCTCCAGGCGGTGTTCAATGATGATGACCGTCTTGCCATCTCTGCACAGATCATTGATCAGCTCAATGGCAGTTCTGCCTGTCAATGGATCGAGGTTGGCCAGAGGTTCATCAAACAGCAGGATATCGACATCATCCACCATGACACCAGCCATGGAACATCTTTGTTTCTGACCGCCGGAGAGTTCATGCGGATTCTGATGCAATAGATCCGAAAGGCCGACACTGGCTGCGATCTTTGCGACTCTCTGCTTCATCTCATCCTGCCCAATGCGGTCATTCTCCAAAGCAAAGGCAATGTCTTCGCCAACCGAAAGACCGATGAACTGGCCGTCGCTGTCCTGCAGCACCGTGCCGACTTTTTGTGACAAAGCAAACAAAGAGGCAGGACATTGGATGCCATCAATGATCAGATCGCCTTTCATCTCACCCCGGTAGGCATTGGGGATCAGGCCGTTGATACAATTGCCAAGCGTGCTTTTCCCACTGCCGCTTGGCCCGGCAATCAGAATCTTTTCACCCCGGTGGATTTTCAGATTGATATCATGCAGGGTTGGCTCTGCCTGGGCATAATACTGAAAGCTGAAATTCCGGAATTCTATGATGACATCGTTATCCATTTGCATACTCCTTAAAACCACAAAAGGAACACGGCCCTAAAGAGGGCAATGTTCCTGCATGAAACTGAAATGCTGTTACTTACTTGTTTTTTGCAAGAGATCCCTTGGAAACCTTGGTTGCACTGTATGCCTTCAGCAGCAGTAAGCCAACCACAGCTGCTGTGATGGCATCTGTCACAAAGGCAATGGCACCCTGGGCAAAGACCAGCTTGGCAGATTCACCATAGATGACAATATCCAGAACCGGTGCCACAACGATCCAGCTGACTGCATGAGCAATCACGGTGTACAGCACAAATGTGCCTGCTTCCTTGCCGGAGAACTTGCCATCCTCAACCTGCGGCGCAATCTTTTTGGCGCAAAGACCTGTGATCAAAGCACTCAGACCAGAAGCAATGATCCAGCTCCACCATGGGCTGCCATAGGAAATAAAGTCATTCAGTGCATGGCCGATGAAGGCAACCAGGAAGCCGCACAGAGGACCATACAGGGCAGCGAAGAAACCAGAGATGCCATAGGCAATCTGCAGGTTGGTCTCCGGTACCGGAGAAGGGATCTTGACAAACATGAACAGCACAAGGAAAACAGCTGCACCAAGACCCGTAGCGACAATTGACTTTGTAGAAAATTTGGCTCAATCCCAAAACCTGTTGATATGACGCCATGTGGGACGGAGATATAGTACGAATATAAAAATGGATCTCGTATAATTGTGTGTACCCAAACATACAAGATAGGAGATCCATATGAATGTTAACACACAGCCGCTTATTCAGGAAGAATTACTTGATACCAGATCAGACGATCTGCGCTCCGATGCACATGATCTGATTGATTCAATTTCTGATGTGCAACTCCAGAGTGGCATTTTAACATTCTCATCAGGTCTGCCATCCTTTACCCAGGTTGGTATGCCGGAAACGGCCGTTAAAGAGATCTCTATAGGCACATCATCCAGACCTGCCAGGCGCAGTGTCACTGAATATTTCTTTAAGGGAAAGCTGAATCGTCTGAACGGACAGCCGATTTACTGCAACTGCTGTGGCCAGGAAATGGTGTATAACGGCACAACTGAGGTTGACTTGAAACACATTCCTATGGGAGGTATCTATACTCATATCGTTGTATCCAAGCAGAGAGCACTCTGCCAGAATAAGAACTGTCCGGTCAGTACTTATACAGAACCACTAGATTTCAAGGCTCAGGGACATCTGATTACAGCTGCTCTTGAGAACTATACACGCGATCTGCTTCGCTTTGGACTGACAATGAAGGAAATATCCATCATTACCGGTTTAAGCAAGAATACAGTCAAGGAGATCGATAAGAAGCGCCTTCAGGAGCTGTATACCGTTAATGGTGAAGGCAAGGAACTGAAGAAGCCTGCAGAATGCCTGGAGTATCTTGGCATTGATGAATTTCTTCTTCATAAAGGCCATAAATACGCTACGTTGATCATGGACCTGAAGAGCGGACATGTGCTGTACCTTGCCTATGGCAAGAAGAAACAGACTGTATATGACTTTATTGACTGGGTCGGCATCGACTGGATGAAGAACGTGAAGGCTGTGGCCTGTGATATGAACAGTGACTTTGAAGAAGCCTTTAAAGATCGCTGTGAATGGCTGGATATTGTCTATGACCATTTCCATCTGGTCAAAAACTTCAATGACAAGGTGGTATCAGAAGTCCGTAAAGAGGAACAGAAGCGCCTGATAGAAGAAGGCAATACAGAAGCTGCCAAAGCTCTCAAAGGCTCTAAGTATGTTCTGATGACAAGTGCTGAAACAAGAAAGCAGAAAGAAAAAGATGCCAAAGCGGGCAAAACCATTGCCCGTGGAAGCGATCTGTTCAAGAAGCCGGAGGTGAAGCAGAAAGCAGGCGTTGAAGAAGAATACAAGAAGCTATTGGATGAAAACAAGCTGTTCTTCACCATGGATCTGGTAAAGGAACAGCTTGATAAAGCATACAAAGCAAATAGCGAAAGAGGCATGAAGATTCATATTAAACGGATCATACGCACCTGCAAAGCAACAGAGAACAAGCATTTCATATGGTTTGCCAAGCTGCTGGAGGAACACATGAAAGGAATTATCTCTCATGCAAGAGTCCATATCTCATCCGGCAAAGTTGAAGGAACCAACCAGATGATAAAAACATTGAGACGCAAAGGATACGGCTATCCAGATGATGAATATTTCTTCCTGAAGATCATTGATGCCAGCAGGAAATTCTCATGACCTCTGGGTACATCTATCAACAGGAATTAGGACTGAACCGAAAATTTCTTATCCATCATTTCATCCCCTTTATTAATGAAACAGCATGATTATAACATCATGGTGTCAGAATATTTCGTGTATTTTCAGAAAGTCTTTCACTGTAAGCGCTGCAATTCCGTGCTTTTTCATAGATTGCAATACCGGGCTTCATTATCTGCTCTCTTTTTTACTTTTCGTAGCAGTAACTTCCCATCTCACGGTGGAAGTCAGGATCTGTACTTACGGTCAGATCAATGCCTCGATCTGATGCCATCTGTTCTGCAATAACCTGTACGGGAACAATGTACTCCAGTCCCTCAAACAAGTTGTCTTTGACAAACGGAAACTGCATCACAGGCATGACATCTGCACTTTGACCGGAAGTAATCAGAACCGAACTGCAGTGCTTATGCTGCTGAAGATAGTGCAGCAGTCCCAGCATTCTCCTGTAATGATATTGATCTGCACCAAGCCAAATGATCAATGTATTTTCATCCACGGCATGATAAATGCCATGCATGAACTCTTCCATTTCAAATCCCTGTACCGGACAGTTGACCGTTTCCAGAATTTTCAAAGCGCCTTCATATGCAGAGGCAACACTACTCATATAGCCGACAACAAATATTTTTCTGGATTGGAGAAATATTTGTCTGTTCTGTTCGTAAAACGCCTTGGCTTTTACAGCAATTGGCGGAATTACGTCTGCGCAGGAAAGCAGTTCATGATACAGTGTTTCTTCACTGATGGCCGGTTCTCCTTTCAAGAGTGCAATCGCTTCAGAAAGCACAATGATCGTTGCCACAGAGCAGAAATATCCTTTTGTCTTTGGCCCCATATCTTCCTCACCAACCATGAGTTCAATGGTGATATCAGCCACAGACGCAACCGGAGAGTGAAGATCTGAGGTAATGGCAATGGTGACACAGCCATGGTCTCTGCCCTTGCGCAATGCATTCATCGTACTGGTGCTTCTGCCACCCTGAGAGATTCCAATGACCAGAGAATCAGCCGGAATCACATTCACACTGTCAACAAACTCCATTGCCATTACTGCCCGCGCAGGAACATGCAGAATATTTTCACAGGCACAGGCAGATGCCAATGAGGCATGATAGCTTGTTCCGGACCCTGCCAGAAATACACTTTTCATCTTCTTTATGTTTGGCCTGTCTTTTAATGCTTTATAAATGGCAAGCCTGTTATTAATGATATTCCTGACAGCCTTATCTGATTCACAAATATATTCATACATTGATTTCATATAAAGATCTCCATCATCTTCTTCACTTCAAGCAGAGAGGACACGATAGCAAATGATCGTTGAATGTCCTCTGTTGTAGGGGTATTAATGGATGGAACCATGATCACCCTGATGCCTGCGGCACTAGCTGCTCTGACCCCATATCCTGTATCTTCCAGAACAAGAGCATCTTCCGGCCGGCAGTTCATTTTCCTCAGGACAGTCTGATAGATTTCCGGATTCGGCTTGCGGTACTTCACTTCATCTCCGCACAAAATACAGTCAAAGCTGGTCAACAGGTGCAGCTTTGAAAGCCTCTCTTCTGTCTGGATGCGGCTGGTTGTTGTCGCCACAGCTTTTGGAATCTGCAGTTTTTCCAATACAGCCAGCAGCTCCATCACCCCCGGCATCACATCAACCTCTGCCAATAGTTTTCTGCTTCCGATTTCACGAGCCTGCGCCAGCGCAATCCTCCATGGTTCATGCGGATATTCTGCCGCCAGCATACGTTCTACATCTTCCCCGGTAATACCGACAGCTTTACAGAATGCACTTCCAAACGAATCAATTCCATTTAGACGTCCACTTTCTTCCCATGCCTTTTTCCAGATAAATTCTGTATTCAGCATCAATCCATCAACATCAAAAATGACTAATTCTGGCTTAACACTTAGCTGCATTTGTCTGCTCCTTTACATAGCTTTTTACATTTCTGACTTTAAATATAATTGCTGCAAAAATATCCCTTGCCCACTGATCCACATCCATCGCAATCCAGATCCAGACAATATTCCAATGCAGGAGGAAACCGAAAATATATGACAGTAGAACGCGGCATCCATAAATTCCAATCAGACTGATGACAAGAGGCGAATTATAATAACCTGCCGAGCGCAGATAACCATACAGGATTTTCTGATGGTGCTGAGGATACTGCGAAATGATCATCATATAACAATAGATTTTTGCAATCTGGATCAGTTCTGCTTTATCCGTTAGAAGTCTGAGTACAAAGGGGGAGAACAGCAGCAGAAACAGCATGGTAACGCCGCTGATCAGCCGGCAGTAATAATTCAGCCGATTTAATGCATTCTGATACAGGTTACTGTCCGAGGCACCGATCGCATTTGCAGAAAGCGACATGGCTGCCGTCAGAAAACCGGCGGACATCATATCGCAGAAAGCTTCTCCCTGCATGCCAAGCTGATATGCTGCATATTCAGTTCTGCCATAGCTTAGAATGACACAGCTCATGTAAACAGCAGCTATATTCCACAGTGAGTTCTCAATAGAAGCAGGTGTTCCGGTTTTAACGATTTCCCTGCATTCATTCAGGCTCAGCCGGCTTTCAATTTTCTGGGACGAAAACAGACCGTTCTTTCCATACAAGAAATACAGCCCGGTAGAAGCCATCACCAGGAATGAAATATTCTGAGACCAGGCGGCGCCAGATAAACCAAGTCTTGGAGCACCTTTTCCAAAGATCAGCATATAGCCAAGTATCAGATTGACAATATTGCCAATAGTTGCGATTTCAAGTGGTGTTTTTGTATTTCCATCTGCCTGGAATGCTGTTGCATTCTGATGCACAATAGATATCAGCGGATAGAACCATATTGTCTGCATCAGGAATTTCTGAGCCTGATCCAGCAGAACTGTTTCCTCTGTCATCGTGGATAACAACTGCCGGGAAAACAGGAAAATCAGAATCATGGCAACAGCAGCTAATGGAAGCAGTAACAAATAGCAACCCATCTGAAGCCTGCTGCACGCCCTGACATCATTTTTTCCAAATTTTCTGGCCAGAAGCGCCATTGTCCCAATAGAGAATCCTTGTGAAATCGAGAAATAGATCGAATATATCCGATTTGCGATTCCATATGAACTGATTTCATTGATACTGAGCCTTCCGATATAACCGGTCAGGATCATACTTGAAAGCAGCAGCAGCGCATTTTCCAAGATAGCGGGAATCAGAATTTGAAGTATCCGATGATCCAGAGATGTGCTTCTTTTCATGCTTTCCTTTTCTCCTCTATGTAAATACAGCCATTATTTTTTTCATCCTTTCAGTGCCATCGCAGTACTGAACATGTAGAAATAATCAAAACACATGATTCTGAATAAAATGATGAAGAGATGAATATTGTAATGAATATTAAGATAACTTCAGCCCACATACAGATCCAGTATGTGGGCTGAAAGTCAATCAGCAAAATATATAAGCAGACGTTCAATTAATATGCGAATTTCCACATGTATTTTCTCCAGCTCAGAGGATGCTGGCGGCGATCTGCAAGGAGATGATTATACACTCCAAGCAGTTCACTATAGAAATCATGATCATAATATTCGGAAACTTCGCCCAGTTCCTTCATACCATAATCATACCCATCGATAATGGTTGTATGGTTGTTGAACTTCTCAAGGAAGCGAATTGCTCTTTCATCAACTCCTCTTGTTCTGCCGGTAGATTTCAGAAGCAGATAAGCAGTGTCTCTTTCTGTAATCTCAAATGGTCCATTGAAGAATTCATCGCAATGAATTACAGAGGAATTGATCCACTGCATTTCCATGAAAATGCAGATGGTCTGCTGCTGGGCAGCTGCCCATGCAGTACCGGATCCCATTGTATAAATCATGTTATCGTTTGCATAATCCTGTGCAAATGCAATCGCATCCGGAACTGCTTTCTTCTGCGCAGCCGGAACAATCTCATTCATCTTGCTCATTGCATCTGTCATTGCATTGTATACTTCTGTATTATGCTCAACAGCATTTACGGTCTCATAAGCAATCTTCAGAGCATAAGCACCCTTGGATTCCTCATAAAGGGCACCATCCACGCCAGTGTCCTTAAACTGGATTGTATAATCCGCAATCTTTTCAAGCGGTGTATCCGTCTCCATCTGCAGAGCAATTACAGTTGCGCCAAGATCCTTTGCGCGCTGTGCAGCGCTGACAGTCTGGGGTGTGTTTCCCCTGCGGCTTGCGCATACAACGATGGAGTTCTCACCAACATTTGCAGGGGTATCTTCTGTAAATTCATGACCGTTAGCATAGTTTGTGGAAATCATCTTTGCTTCACGGGTCACATAATAGTATGGTGCATAGAAGCATGACAGTGAACCGCCACATCCAGTGAAGCTAATGTTGTTAATGTGCTTTTCTGATACAATTTTTTCTACAGTGCTTTTAACGTCAAACATTTTCTTTTTCTCCTCTTCTGCTTTTTTCTCGTTATGCGACTGTTAAAATTCCAAGATAATTCAAAATAATTCCAAAGACGAAGCATGCAACGATGACATACATTGGTTTAACTTTGCCTGATTTGATAATGCCATACATGATCCATGTCATAACCAGCGGAATAATCTTCGGCATAATACCATCGAGAACATCCTGCAAAACAAAGGCAGAGCCAAATGAGATCGGTGTTGTAAGATTAGCCAATGATGCAGACATACCGCCAATAACAAACAGGCCGGCAATGGAACATACAAACATCACTTTTTCCATGACGTTGGATTCTGATAACTGCTTAACGAACTCCTGGCCTTTCGTATAGCCGAGTTTACCCATGTACCAGGTAAACGGTGCACTTGTTGCGATGGAAATTGCCATCGCAAGAATCGGTCCAACGATGCTGCCTTTCTGGGCAAGGGAAATGCCGATAGACATTGCAATGATACGGATGGTTCCCTGGAACAATGAGTCACCGATGCCTGACAGAGGGCCCATCAAAGCAACCTTGACAGCGTTGATTGAGGCAGGATCAAACGTATCCGGGTGGGCAGCATACTCCTCTTCCATTGCTTCGGAAATACCAAGTGTCAGAGCTGCACACTGAGGTGTGATATTGAAGAATTCCAAGTGTCGTCTGTATGCTGCTTTTTTCTTTTCAATTTCATCTTTGTCAGGATACAGACGATCGATACAGTGCGACATTGCATACATATAAGCTGTGTTCATCTGGCGCTCATAGTTCCAGTTTGTCTGCATACACCATGCGCCCCAGAATATTTCCTTCAGCTTCTTATGCAGAGGGTAGTTTTTCTGTGTTTCCAAACCTTTCTGTGACATATTGCAGACGCCGGGACTTTGGACGCATAGATCCGGCATGAGATGGTACCGGCAGTGCGGAAATTGATGGACTCACTGAACCGGTTGTCATGGTACCGCCATAAAAGGGTGATCCCTTGTCGGTATTGGACAGGGGATCATTTGATTACTGTGTATTACTTCGTGAAGCTTGCTGCTGTGCAAGGGCGGCAGCTATATCGATATTTCTCATGCTGTCACCTTCGAGTGTTATTGTGTATGCCTTGGCAGTCAGACGGTTCATGATCGTATCTGCGATTGCGCCTCCTGCCTGTGAAAGCCGGTTATACATTTCTTCAGGCATTAGCTGTGAGCAGATCAGGAAAGAACGATGAATACTGGATCTGGGTTTCGATGAGATCAGTCGGTACAGGAAATCCGCATCTTCACTGGTTATCCTGGTAAGCATAAAGTCGTCAATGATCACCAGGTTCGTATTAACCAGCTTCCTGAGGAATTTCTCTCCTTTACCTTTGCTTTCCTGATTGTGGTAGGTGCTCATAAGGTCAGGCATGATGAAGTATCTGACTGTATACCCATGCTCACATGCTTCGTTGCCATAAGCACAGGCAAGGAACGTCTTTCCGCCTCCTGTTGCCGATTGAATCATGATGTTCAGCTCACTGTCTATGAATTCACACGTTTTCAGCTGATCGATCAGAGGAATATTCAAATGTCTCTGAGGCAGATAGAGAAGGTTGTTAAAATCTGCAGATGGGAAAAACAGTTTAGCTGCTTTCTTATAACGGTCTGCTGTGCGATTGCCGTTCCCAATCAGCTGACAACTGATGAGCTGGTCAACTACCTGCAGTGCCGATTGATCAGCCAGTTCACCGCTTTCTGCCATTGCGTCAAAGAGATCAGCCATTTCTTTCATGCCAAGCTGCCTTATTTCTTTACTGACGGTTTTCGGCGTGATTTCATTTCTTCTTGTTCTTCTTGGCATAATACTCTGCTCCTCTGACAAATGACTTTTCCTGGGTGCCATCTGATTCAACTTCACCTGTATCAGGCTGTATTACAGCCATATCTTGTCCGGCATAAAGAATCGCTTTAATATTCTTGTAGACTGGTCTTTTGTAATGGTCCAGTGCTATCTGACAGGCATGTTCTACTCTTGGCCGAGGATATGTGTCTGTCAGTTTTAGTATTGAAAGTACGGTATTGTAATAACGCTGCTCTGCACCGCCGTTTCTGAAGAAGCGGTCAACGACTTCATAAGTGTATGGACCGATCTCCTTTGCCCATTTCAGGAATCTGTTACTGTTCCACTTGCCGAAGCTTGCACTGTTTGGCGGGCGGTGTTCGTCCCAGATGTCATACTTGCCAATACCAGCCTTAATCTTGTGCGTGCAGATAAAATCACCTTTCATAGTCCAGCATTCAATACGGTCACTGAAGATCCTGAGCCAAACTTCTTCACCAATGTGCTGATACGGAACAGAGTAAAAATTCTTGTTGTATTGGAAACAGATATTTGGATATATCTTTGCTTTTTTCCTGGTGAAATATTCGTATTGAATTGATGGTAATGGAGAGAGCCGATCCTTTTCGTAGTCGGTGTACAGGCTGAGTCTGCTGCCTTCCTTCTTCTGAAACGGCTTTGCATTGAATTCATCCAGTTCCTTACGAACATACTTGTTGTATTCCTCAATTGAGAAGCACTGGATGTTGCGCAGCCGACCAAGGATGGCGGATTCAAACTTGCCAACGACATTCTCTACATGCGCTTTATATCGTGGCGCCCGCACCTTGGCAGCTTCAAGAATGATGCCGTAATAGTTGGCAAACGCTTCATAATCAGCCTGATAGATAACATCACCGTTCTTTGGATGCCTGATAACACCAGTCTTGAGGTTGTCACAGATGATGACATGCGGACTGCCATGAAAGTATTCCAGCATATGCACATTTGCTTTAATCCAGTTTGGCAGCTTCATATCCGGGAAGACTTCAGCGTATGCATAGCCGCTGAATGGCAGAATTGCAGCGAACAGCCACGCTTTCTGAATTTCTCCCGTGTACGGATCTTTCCAGTATGCTGGATCTCCGGTCCAGTCAACTTCGATTTCTCTTCCAGGCTCATGCCTGATTACCTCAGAATAAGATTTCTTGGTCAAATGTTCTTCAAGATGAAGCTGGAACTGGGTTTTCTGCAAATGGGGCAGATTGGCTCTTTCACATGACTCTGCATATTCATCAAACAAGAGTTTCTTAGTGACACCAGGCTTGAGAAGCTCCTTACAAAGCTGGTCATAGTCTGGCTCAACATAGAGAACCTGCTTTGGTCCATCCGATTGAGGAATGTCACTTCTTCTGAAGATCTTATCAAGCTGACTCGAATCAAACTGATCAAGATCTTCCGGTATCCATTTGTTCTTTTCCATCACCTCCTTGATGATGGATACCTTGTTTTTTGATGTGTGGGTCATTCCCGCAATATCCCGCTGTGAGAATGATCCCGAAGATAGATACCGTGCGATGTCAATGTACTTTGACTTTTCCATGCTTAAAGCACCTCCTTTGACGTACGAAAAAGCTGCACGTTGCTTTCCGTACAGCTTCATCTTAGTCAGAAAAGAGACGCTTCGAAGTTTACGCTTCTTCGCCACAAAAAAAGGCGGTACCGATAGATCCGGAAGACCGGGTCCAAAATTTCCGGTTCACTGGGTCCAACGTACCGCCGTTTGCAACATATCGTCCTCCTTTAATTATCAAGATTTTCCAAATCATCGATCGATGCATCCGCTGTCTTTTTAACACTGGGCCCGTTCGAAGATCCAACGTATTTCACTGTGTAGAGAATAACAGCCAGCACAATACCTACCAAAGCAAGTCCAGTCAGACTCATTCCCGAATAGGCTGCCAGCAAGAAGCCGGCAAAAAAGTAAACCACTGTATTCCTGTTAACCATCGTTGACAGAAGCATTGCAAATCCATAGAAAGCAATTATATTAGCGCCTAAGGATACGCCGCTTGTCACCCACGAAGGCACAATTTCGGCAATAGACTGAACGACACCTGCGCCAAAATACACTGACAAGAAGACCGGGATAATTGTGAACAGGACATATAGCACAGGACCATATACAATATCCACACGCTTTGCTTTGGCAAAGTCGCCCTTGTCTACCGCCGCATCGCACATATGGGCAAACTGAATACGAATGATACTGGAAACTGTACCCAAGACGGTAGCAAGCAGTGTCATCGGGACAGCAATTGTGATTGCTGTTTCAATATCAGCACCTGTCATAATACAAATGGCACAGCCAACCAGAGAACCCATATTCATATCGATTCCGGATGCACCAATGGACATCATGCCAAGTGTCGCAAGCTCCATCTGTGCGCCAACCGTCAGTCCTACCTTGATATTGCCAAGCAGCAGACCGCAGATTGAGCAGGTGATTAATGGTCGCTCAAAGTTCAGTCTTCCCAGCATTCGGGAATCCAGAATCATGAGGACGGAAATGAGAGTCACAATCAAAGATTGAACTAAATGCATATTTTCACCTCCATTTTCTGATTGTGATGTTACAGCACAAGATCTTCGCGTCTGGTTGTCGGGAGCTGTTGCATAAACAGCTTGCATCCGGTCTTTTCAATCTGCTTGAGGTCGTTCTGCTCTTCCGGGGTAAGGTAAACAACTTCAGAAAAGACTTTTGATCCAGGCTTCTTTACAGTTCCTCCGACATTCAATTCCTTGCATGTCGGATGAGCAGTAATGTAGCGCGCAGCATCATGCGTCTGACCAAAGACAATGAACACAATGTCGGAAAGAGAATCAATTTTGGCTGCATTTTCCAGTGCCTTTTCAACTGAGAAGACGTTTAATTTGCATCCTGCTGGCTTAGACATTTTCAGAGCCATTTTTTGAAAATCATCTGACGCTGCTTTATCATCAATGACAATGATTCTTGTTGCGCCAAGATAGTGCGTCCACGAAAAAGCCACCTGTCCATGAACAAGACGATGATCGATTCTTACTGCTTTTATCATGTCCTTCCTCCTTTCTAGATATCCTCATCAATTCCTGTACAGTTACTAATCACGTCATTGCAATAAATCGCCTGAAATTGGGATGAAGACAATTTCTTTTTGAGATCTTCAACACTTTCATTTGTTACGATAAAATCAATTAACAGTCCCAGACTTGAATTTGTGATGAGATGAAAATCCTTGTTTTTCATTGCTTTGATAAAGCCGTTGTTGACCGATCCACCAAGCAAATCTGTAAATACAAACACTTCTTCTTTTTTCGGATCATAGTCTGCAAAGAGTTCATCAATTGCCTTTTCCAGATTGAAATCCGGCATTAAATAACAGCACAATGTTTGAATGTTTGTGGCACCGGTGATGATCTTTAGCGCAGAACAGAATCCATCCGCCAATGTTCCATGCGTTGCAATAATGATCTTTCTTTCCTTCATGGTTAATCCTCACGATTTTCTTTGCTTAAGAATGCATATAGATACTTCATTTCAGCTTCCGGGATCATAATGTTGTAATGCTGCTCCACCTGACTGAAACTCTCTTTTGCCTTTTGAATAAAATCGGAATGCTGAGAGACAAATTCTGCTGTTGCATTGTCGTGTTCAATCAGTCCGGTCTTTGTTACAAGTCGTTCAACAAGTATACAAACGTGGATATAAATTCCTACAAGTCTCTTCCCATCCAGCCTGATATTCATTTTCTGCTGCAGAATTTCTACAGATTCAGTAATGGCATCCAGCAGCGGCTTCGGATTCAGAATCGTCAGATAATTTACGATATTGATCAAGGTAAAATTTCTCCTGATGTTGAAGGTAAGCTGCTGAACACTAGCTTCATCAAGATAACCAGATAATTTGTGACTGATAAGATCAAGGTTTGATGTTGCCACAAGGCTTTCAAGGGGAATAAACGGTGCCACTGTCAGGCCCGGATCTTCGGTACCGATGATCATCAGGACATTTCCGGAATTGACAATATCGGCGATGTTTCCTTCCATCATTTTTTCAAATGGGACAATGAGAAACTCAACCGGTATTTCCCGTGGAAGTGAGTCCCTGAACAGATTCACCATTCTTTGTGATGTCTGCAGTCCGCTCTCACTGGTAAAGAGAATCATGTCGCGCTGGCGTGCCTTTACAATCGCATACTCGACTTTGTAATCCTGGTCCGCCTGATCAAATACAGCTTCGATCGAACACCCGGATTTAATCTTGTAGCCGATGGACAGCGCCATCTTGGTAGAAACATTGTTGATGATGCCAACGTTTCTGTTTCCGATAAATTCGTTATTCTGGACAATTTCTTCGAGACTTCCCATGTCGACAAGAATCACGACATCGGCATAGGAATTGATTCTGGTCAGTTTTTCCCGCAGGATATCCCTGATTTCATCAACCGTTGTATTAATTGGCATATCGATGGAATCAAACACATAACTGCCAATCAGGGAATTCACTGCAGATGCAATGGATGTGGCTGTTGAATAGCCATGGCAGATAATAATGCCAAAGATCTTATTCCGATTCAGGTCTGTATTGTAGCGGGATAGCAACAGTGACATGATGATACTGACAATATCTGGAAGCCCCGTCTCCAGATTTGTTACTGCGAGTGAGTTGATTTCATCCATGATCATTGACTCACTGACATATTCACGACGCATTGTTTCTTTTGCCGCTTTAATGAGCTCGCGATTTTCTTCTGCCCAGTGTGAGAATCTGCTCTTGTACTCGTTGTATATATAAAGCAGCTTGGCAATCAGAAAACTGAAATTCCCCGGAATATTGATGAAGTGTTTTTGGGCAATCACATTCACAATATTCATCATGGTGACTTCCATACCCTGAAGTGCTCTGTCAGAATTTGAGTTTGTTACAATCAGATCCTCACCGATGGTTGTATAGATCTCCTTGAATGCTTTGCTGATGTCGGTTTTGCTCCCCATTTTGCAAGTCTGGAGAATGATGTTGAATAATTCAAGATACTGATCAACCTCACTGCCAACCTTGTACTGGCTGCAGTCAAGGTACTCCACATTCCTGTCTGAGATTTCAATCTTTTCAAGCTGTCTATCTGGAAGATCATATGTATGGATGCGAATCCTGCCGTCCTGCATGCCACTGGATGCTTTGGCACAAGTCAGTCGGATAACTTTGGCAAGACCAACAATGTTGTCATCGAAACTTGCAGCAGCTAAAATGCGGAGAACATTACTGGAAATCTCAATGGACGCTTTGAATTTTGCTGCCTCCTTTTGAAACAGATTGACAACAATTCCTTCTCTTTCTTCCTTGGGACGTTCATCAAAATCATGAAGATGAACGGAAACAGGAATACATCTCGCAAATTCGTTATTCAGATAATCACCTGGTTTTTCATTACTGAGAAAAAGAAAATGTAATTTGCGATTGACTGCTGATTCACAATAAGTGAATACATACTTCAGCAGTTCATTGCTGACATTCTCAATATGCTGGATGATGAAGACGGTCTCACGGTCCATACGCTGCTGCAGCAGTTTTCTGGCATTGACTGAACTGCTGGGATCCTTGCTCAATTCAACCAGGATCACTTCACAATCCCGATGCAGGATACCTGAGCCAAGCTTTGACTGTCTACAGATCATCTCAGCTAATGTCTTCTTTCCGCAGCCTTCATTTCCATAGATCAGAAGAGGAAGCCCAGCTGGCGGATAGTTGAAAACCTCGATACTCTGACGAATGGCACGACGCAAGGATCCATCATATCCAATAAGCTTTTCAAAGACATTTGGGATACGGTCGCTGGTGCTCAGATAAGCAACCATGTCACTGATATCCAGAAAATCCATTTTCTTTACTGGAACCCGGTATTTTTCTTCAATTACACGCGTATTGAAGAAATAAACCGGTCTGGATTTCACTTTGAATGCGCAACCTTCTTCAACAAGCTGATTCAGATACTGGGATGCAATTGTGCGTGAAATATGCATTTCCTCAGCAATCATGTTTGTTGTGAAAGCATTGAAATCCTGCATATCAAGTTCTTTTGTCTTCTTGTTAAGATATTCTGCGATTTGGTTTTTCGTGTTCATACTGATCTCGATTACATTTTTCATTTTAGTTACCATTTTTCTTTTTCCATTTTTGTAGTCCTTTTTGCGTCACAATCCACCGCCGCTGCGTCAATATCGACACTAGATCATTTCATCGACAGATTCTATTGAACAGCATTTGTTTGTATTCTATTTGTTAACAGTAATTGTCCAGTGGATTTGAATATCCGAAGATTATCACTATCTGTAATTCGATCACACACATTTTGTAAGATTGATGTACTATCGAAAAAAGACGCAAGTTGTTATCGACTCCCAAGAGCTATTTCACAATCACCAAGCGTATCATTTACATAGCTTCTTCCTCATCTGAGGCTAAACAAAAAGGACAGAGGAATTCATCTTCTGTCCTTCGTCACAACATTGTCAGGAAGCGATTTACTTCTTTGCTGCAAGGTAATCCACCGCAGACAGAGCAGCAATATTGCCCTGACCGGCACTCTTGATGTACTGGTAAGGGCGTCCGGCAATATCACCAGCCGCAAACAGACCCGGGATGTTTGTTTTCATCTGCAGGTCTACCTTGACTGCATTGCCATCGGTCTCAAGACCCGGGACAAGCTGGCCAGGGAACTGTGCCTCACGCAGAATGAATACACAATCCACCGGATATTCACCACCGGATGTAACAAGCGCCTCTGTCTTCTTTTCACCGCGGATTTCCTTCGGCATTTCTCTGACAACTTTGACATTGTTCTTGAATTCTGGTTCATCCTTGTACAGCGGGAAGTACGTTACACTGGAGCACACTTCACCAAGGAAGTCTGCCTCAGCTTCTTCTTTCTTTGAACCGCCGATGACCGCAACATCCTTTCCTTTATATAAAGGCGCATCACACGTTGCACAATAGCTGACACCTCTGCCAAGGAACTTCTCTTCACCAGGATACGGCTTGCCGGCAACCACACCTGTTGCCAGGATGACCGTACTGGCCTCTGCCATCGTGTTGTCATCCAGCTGCAAAGTGAAGTAGTCACCCATTGCATACACACTTGTCACTCGCTTTTCGGTGATGGTGATGCCAAGCTCTTCCAGCTGCTTGTTAAAGGCAGCAGCCATCTGCTCTCCTGTCACCGACGGCAGACCAAGATAGTTCAGAATCGGATGCTTGACAACCTGCATCTTATTTGAGAGATCATGGGAGCCAAACAGTACAATGTTCTTGTTGCGGACTTTTGCTGTAATGGCAGCCTCCAAACCGGCCGGCCCAGTGCCGATCACGGCAATATCATAACGATTTTCCATATCGTAAACCTCCGTTGTTTTCACATTATACGCAGGTAAGCCATTTTTAACCAAACAGAATGCCCACGAAAAACAGCGGCACTTCGCCGCTGCATTTGTTTCTGTTTATTTCAGATGGCTGTACTGTTCCTCACTGACAGGCTCACACCACTCATTGGAAGTTTCCACGCCTGGCACTTCAATGGCAAGATGGGCCATCCAGCTGTCTCTGGCAGCGCCATGCCAGTGCTTGACTCCCGGGGCAATAGTGATCACCGTGCCAGGTTTCAACTGTACGGCATCCTTTCCCCATTCCTGATACCAGCCGGATCCTCCGACACAGATCAGGATCTGGCCGCCGCCCTGCTTTGCATGATGGATATGCCAGTTGTTGCGGCAGCCTGGCTCAAACGTAACATTTATGATTGCAAACGGCTTCTCACAGATCGTTGACAGCCAGCTTCTGCCAGAGAAATACGCTGACAAAGCATTCGGTTCTCCGATCGGAAAGAAGATCTCATTCTGGAAGGCATCTTTGTCCTCCTCTGCTTCCTCTTCCCATACTGTCTTGGCAATCGTGAAAGCTGCCCATGCCTTTGGCCAGCCGGCATAGAAGGCAATATGCGTAATGATGGCCGCAATTTCCTTTCTGGTAACACCGTGTGCTTTGGCATTGCGCAGATGATAGGCGAGCGAACTGTCCGTAATCCCGCTGGAAATCAGTGCCGTCACGGTCACAATACACCGTGTTTTGACATCGATATCGGTATTGTTCCAATCCTCGCCAAACAGAACATCATCATTAAAATGAGCAAAATCCGGTGCAAACTCCCCCAGAGCATCCCGGCCTGCTGTCTGAACAATCTTTTCCATACTCCTATTCTCTCCTTTTTTATGATGCTTCCTCAATCTGATCCTGCATGTTGTACTGTTCCTTCAGCTGTGCAATCATCTTTCTGCCAGCAAGGGACAGCGGCAGATCCTTCGGCCATACCAGAACACAGCCCTGGCACAAAGCCGGCTTCAATGGCCTGAAAACAAAGAGAGAAGGATCCAGCAGCTCGGTGATGCTGTTGACCATGATGCAGATTCCGACGCCTTCCTGCACAAGATAGGCATTGTTGACAGCGAGGTTGTCTGTACAGCGGATCTGCATCTGCGGATAATACCTGCCAAACCAGTGTTCCAGATCATTCAGCACTTCCGGACGGGATGGAACGATCAGCTCCCTGTGCAGCAGATCTGCTGCCTCAATGTCAGTTTTCCGGGCAAGCGGATCATCCGTTTTCATCAGCACTCCGCACTGCTCCGCGCTTTTCAACTGGATATAGGCATATTTTGTCAGATCCACCGGTTTCAGCAGAACTGCCATGTCAAGCAGGCCGCGCTGCAGACGCTCACTGACATCATCCGCACTTCCTGTAAACACGTTAAATTTCACACGGGGATGCGCCTTCTGGAAGTCCTTCATCATCCGCGCCACTTCCTTCATGGCCTTGAGCTCACCACAGCCGATCCCAATCGTACCCTCCAGCTGACTTTCACTGTCCTGCAGCTCCTCCTGTGTCTTATCCACAAGATCCAGGATCTGCCGTGCCCTTCTTTCCAGCAGAATGCCCTCTTCACTCAGACAGATGCCATGACTGCTGCGCACAAACAGCGTTACGCCAAGTTCCTTCTCCAGCTGGGCTATCTGCCGGCTCAGTGAAGGCTGCGAGATATGAATGACCTGCGCAGCCCTGTTCATACTCTGCTCGCGGGCAGTAATCAGGAAATACTCCAGCAGTCTCAGTTCCATTTTTCTACCTCATCTTTTTCTTATTGTATCACTGTCATTGTCTTCCACTTACCCTGCTTATAGCGCCACAGGCAGATCACAGCCCGCACACACCAGTCCATTGCCATGGCAAGCGCCACGCCAATGACACCCATTTTCATCTGCACGCCAAGCACCCAGGAGAATACAAATCTGACCAGAACTGTCGAAGCGATGGAGACAATCATATTGAAGCGCACATCGCCGGCTGCCCGCAGACCATTGGGCAGGGCACCGCCAAATGGCCAGACAGCGCCATTGAACAGATTGTGAATCAATACCAGAATAACAACCAGGTGCCTGACTTCATCCGATACCGGATAGACTCTCATAAACAGCGGTGTCAGTGCAAGAATCACCGCATTCCAGGCAACTGCAGAAACAACCGTGATTTTATTAAGCCTGCGGAAGTAATACTCCGCTGCTTCAGTATCACCAGCACCCATGCACCGTCCGATAACCGTAATATAGACAGGTCCCATGGTAATGACCATCAGAGCAGCAAGCGACCAGATGGTCTGGGCAATGCCATTGGCAGCTACCTGGGCAGTGCCAAACATTGTCGGGATGGTACTGAGAATGATTTTGACCAGCTGGAAGATGCCGTTTTCAATGCTGTTGGGAACGGCAATGCCAAGAATGCGGTGGACCATATCACCTTCAAAAGCAAAGATATGCCTGTTTTCATAATATACCGGCAGTTCCCTGTGAAAGCAGATCATGGTGACGGCAACTGCAGAGAAAAGACGGGACAGAAAGGTCGGCCAGGCAACGCCGGCAACACCTGCATGCAGGACAAAGATGCCGATGGAATTTCCGACAACATTAATGATGTTGGCCAGAATGGAGATCTTCATTGTAATCGATGTGCGGCCGATGCTGCGGCAGACAGCAGCCCCGGCATTGTAAATGCCTAATGGCAGAAAGGACAGAGCCACAATGCGCTGGTACGTAACGCAGGCTGCCATGACACCTGGTTCTACCCTGCCAAACAGCAGTGAAAGCAGCGGTCTGTTGAACAGCAGGACCAGAACCATGCACAGGCCGGATATCACGCCAGATACCATCAGCAGCTGACTGGCCGCATCATTTGACTCTTCCCGGCTGCCCTTGCCAATATACTGGCTGACTACGACTGCCCCGCCGGATGCCAGGGCTGTAAAAACATACAGGAAAAACGTCACCAGCATGTTGGTCAGCGTTACGCCAGACACTGCCTCTTCACCGGCAAAGCTCACCATAAAGGCATCTGCAATTCCCACCAGGGAAACAAGCAGCTGTTCCCCCAGGAACGGCAGAATCAGATGCTTCAGATCACGGTCTGTAAACAATTCCCTGCCTCTTTTTGTATTCTTCACTGCTTCTGTCATTTCTGCATCACCATTCCTTTTCCTTGCAGAAAAAGAATAGCACTCAGTCAAAATTATCAGAAATGCTTATTGCATCATAGCGCGCTATTCAAATTATGCATGTCTTTCACAATCAGTTATATATGGACACATTACACCGCATATGACGCAAATATCAGCAGAAACAGCTATGTTTATAATAGTTGCAGTTGGCTTATTTATCATGAATTTGTTTATCCCGAGGGTTACACAATCGGAACATGTAGGTGGACAGATCATCCCTCATTAGGGATCACGCCATACACTTGTAAGATTGCCTCCCAAATGTATAGATATTAATATTAATAATGATATGAGACGCAATCCAAACTTCAAATGTCCGAACTGCGGGGCAAAACTGCATATCAGCAAACCAAAGAAACGGTTTTCCAAGGACACATATACCTGCGGCAGCTGTCATAAAACTTTTGTTGTAAAGCATAACTGGCTGCTCTTATTTATCGAATTATATATTGTGATGAAATTGCTTGTTTTCGTATCACGGGCAATTGCCGGGAAAATGGTTTTTACCAGATACGGAGAATGGATCGTATTTCTTATAGAAATCGTGCTGGCTTTTCTTCTTTCCTTTTTCGGGCCAGCTTGGGTGCAGAAGTTAAAAATCATCAAATTTGTTGAGAAAAGTGACATCTGCACGGAAGAAGATCAATAATACCGTATCCTTATTTATCCATGTGATACTTCTGTTCTTCTGTATTCCTGCTCTTTCTTATATATAATGAGCACGAGAGATCATCATGTCCAAGAAGAAAAAGAAGCGTCATCTGCGTAAAAGCATCAAGGTTTCATTACTTGCCTGTGCCTGCCTGATCACAGGCACTTTCCTGTTCAGATCATGTACAGGCAGTAATCAGAAAGAAGAAGTGGAACAGGTGGCTGCACAGCCATCTTCATCTCCTTCTTCCTCACCAGAAAGCAATACGCATTCCTTTCGTCTGTTCCTGCTGGGGGATGCCCTCACCCAGGAACAGCTTCTGGCCCAGGCACAGCAGGCAGACGGCAGCTGGGATTTCAGTATGTTTGATGACATTACAGATCAGGCCAAAGCGTACGATCTTGCCTTCTACAATCAGGAATCCGTTCTGGGTGGTGATCATCTAGGCATCAGCTACTTTCCCACCTTCAATGGTCCGCAGGCATTTGGTGATTATATGGTATCCAAAGGCTTCAATCTGGTGTCCAAGGCAAATAATCACTGTCTGGATCGAGGAGAGCAGGCTATTCATAATAGTGATGCGTACTGGAGCTCAAAAGCTGGTGTCATATCAGCAGGCACAAACGAATCCCAGGCAGAGCAGGATGCGGTTAATGTGCATGAGTGCAATGGCATTACCTATGCCTTCAATGCATGGACGTATGGCATGAATGGCAATGTATGCCCGGATGGCGAAGAATATCTGGTGAATTGTTATCGGGATGATCCGCAGAAGATGCTGAACTGGGTAAAAGAAGCAGACCAGAAAGCAGATGTCGTGATTGTCTCCATGCACTGGGGGACCGAATACATAAGCCAGCCTGACGAGGAACAATTATCCCTGGCCCAGCAGTTAGCAGATGCCGGTGCAGATATCATCATCGGCAACCATCCCCATAACATCCAGCCGGTCACCCACATCGGTGATCATGCCGTTGTCTTCTATGCACTTGGCAATGGTATTTCTTCCCAGGATACCACCATGGGCGGCACACCGGAATCCGTATTAACCGGGCTCATTGGCTCTGTTACGGTCACAAAAACAGAAACAGACGGAACTGTACAGACAAGCATCTCTGATGTACGTGCCGATGTGATCTATACAGCCCATGATGATCACTGGGGAAATATTCATGGCAGGATGTTCAAGGATCTCACGGATGAAGAACTGCCAGATCATGACACATATTATCAGGATGACATCAGTATCATTCATGCCATGGATGACAGTATTCACATTGGATTGGAATGATAAATGCCAGCATGTAGAAATTGTCCAGATCGCAAAAACAGACCACACTTCCATAAGGATATGTGGTCTGCATTTTCTGGCTCTGTCTTACAGAGTCTGCTCAATACACTTTCTGACATCGTCCATATCTTCGGTGCATTCAAACCGTTTGATGACATTGCCTTTGCGGTCAACGATAAACTTGGTGAAATTCCATTTGATATCTGATGTCTTTTTATAGTCTGGCTTCCATTCCTGTAACAGATCATCCATTAATTCTGATTCTTCACCTGTAAAGCCATGGAATGTCTGCTGTGATTTCAGATAGGTATACAGGGGCAGTTCACGGATGCCATTGACTTCACTCTTGTGGTACTGGGGAAATGTAATGTGATAGTTTTCCACACAGAAGTCATGGATATCCTTGTCTGATCCAGGTGCCTGTCCCATGAACTGGTTGCAGGGAATATCCAGCACGGTAAAGCCTTTGTTATGAAAGTCTTCCTGCATCTGCTGCAATTGCTCATACTGCCAGGTAAAGCCGCATTCCGTCGCCGTGTTGACGATCAGTAATACCTGATTGCTGAAATCCCGGAGTGACTGCTGGCTGCCATCCATGCATGGCAGACTGTATGTCTCAATCTTTTTCATTGTCTGTATCTCCAGAGCCAATCATAGCAGAATTTTATTCGTTCACAATCGTGTTTCTTACAGCAGGCTTTCAACGTATGCTCTGACATCAGCCATGTCAGCCGTCGGCTCAAACCGCTTGACGACATTGCCTTCACGATCCACCACAAACTTTGTGAAGTTCCACTTGATGTCTGTGGTTGTCATGTAGTCCGGTGCCACCTTGGACAGCAGATCATTCATTTTGTCTGCCATCGGGCCGCTGAATCCTTCAAAGCCCTTCACACTCTTGAGATAGCGGTACAGATCCAGCTGATTGTCACCATTGACATCACTCTTTTTGTACTGCGCGAAGGTTGTATGATAGTGCAGTGTGCAGAACTCATGAATCTCTTCATCACTGCCCGGTGCCTGACCATAGAACTGGTTACATGGAACATCCACAATCTCAAGCCCCTTGTCATGCAGGTCCTCATACATCTTTTCCAGCGGTTCATACTGCGGTGTAAAGCCGCAGCCTGTTGCTGTATTGACAATCAGGATGACCTTGCCCTGGAAATCTCTCAGTGACTTTGTACCGCCGTCGACGGTAGGAACAGAATAATCATATACGTTACTCATGGTAATTTTCTCCTTTGTTGATTTCTGCCATGATCATATAGTTAGTTGCATCATACTTCAAACGAGATGCTCACAGTTCCATACCAAAAGCGTATGCCAGGTTCCTGATTACCTGTCTGATCTCAACACTGCATAGTAACTCACATCGCAAAGCCACTGGTTATTGATCGCAGTACCGCGCATCGTGCCTTCATACTGCATTCCGCACTTTTTCATCACCAGGCCGGAATTTGGATTATTGCCATCATGCCTTGCCTGAATCCGATTAGCTTTTACCTGGTCGAACAGGAAATCAATGACTGCTTTGAGTGCTTCGGCTGTGATACCCTGATGTCACCACTTTCTGCCAATGCAGTAGCCGATTTCTACCATTTCTGTCTTTTCATCCAGATCAACAACCGAAATGGAGCCAATTGGTTCATTGAGATCTTTTGGTACAATTGCCCATTGGTAAAAGGAAGAATTCTGATAGGAAAAAAGCCATTCCCTAAATGTCTTCTCTGCATCATCCACACTTGTATAAGCAGGCCAGGTCAGATACTTAGTGACTTTCCTGATCAGATGCCCAGTTGTGATACATTGCCGCAGCATCCTCAATCTCAAGTCTTCTTAGCAATAGTCTTTGGTTTCTATATTACAGGTTCCACAATGATTTCATTGTTTATTCTCCATTTTCTATGCCGGGTCTCTTCTCAATGATCATCCGCAATTTTATCTAAATTATGAGTAACTTCCGGATGTGATTATCATTCCATTTCTCACATAGTATGCCTGAAGAGCTTATTCAGCACATGCATTGATGATAACTAGCTGGATTTATCGATCCAATCTGTCAGGATCCAGAAGGAAGTGAAGCTCCCCACCTAAGTCCTCGCTTACGTTCGGACTATAGATGGAGCTTCCAAAAGCTTGTGTGCTTTCAGACTTTCGTCTCCTTCAGATACGGTTGCAGCACAGTATAGCTTGCTGACGCTTGCTATACCCATCTGCACTAACTTTTGGGAGACTTATGTGCAGAACAATCAGCTGACTGCTGTACCTATTGCAGTGTTTAACTGCCATAGATCAGCTAATGTTCTGGAGCTTCCACTGCCCAGATCAGGAACTTCTGCCTGTATCTGTGGTAATGCTTTCAACAGTTCGCGAATAAAATATCGTGCTCCAATGTTGTATGACGCATTGAGATCACAATTGTACAGCTTTCCATTCATGAACTGACAAATGTCATAAGGAACTCTTTCTTCCATCCTGCCTTTATAGATGGAATGACGAATCATGGATTCTGTTTTTTCAGAACGCGGTACATCGCTGCCGCGTTTTACATTGCCAGAACCATCATACGCAAGCTTACTTGTATTCCATGCACAGACACGCGATATCCGCATGCCATAACGATGCGCTAAGCGTTCAGCCGTATTCTGCACATCACGATGTTTCCACATGACAAGCTTCTGTTTCTTTGAGCCTTTCTTCTTACCTGCCGTGTCCAGATGCTCAAACACAATTGTGTGGCAGTCATTTGCCATGGCATAGTCCACAATCGCATTGGCAATCAGGCGGGCATGGTTCAGGTTTCTGCGCTTTGCCAGATTCCAGAGTCTGCCGCTGTCATGAGATCCGTGATCGCGCTGGAAATCAGATACGCGGTGCAGCGCATTGGATACAGAGTCTTTTTCTCTGCCAAAGTTAATAAACTTCCTTGACAGGACAGTTCCCTTAGAATCCAATACACTGCACACGGCATCTGTACCAACGCCAAGATCTACCGCACATATCTTCTGTTCAAAGATCGGCGTATGATGCAGTCTGACATTCTCCTGAATCGTAAAGCGAAGCTGATAGTGTCCATTTTTCTTTTCAATGACGGGTGCGGACAGCTTTGCGTTATGCAGACGCTTTCTGCTGTTCAGATACCTGATATCTGTCTTGGAAAGACGGATTTCTCTCCATACCCAGTCATTGTTAGCATAAACCTTTACCTGAGCAGTGCGGCCAAGCTGATCCCAGGCAAACATATTGCCATTAAAGAAACACGGCATGAGATGGTCACACGTATCGATCTGCGGCATAACGCCTTCACATTCATTTTTTATCCATTGCTCGAAAAGTTTGAAATACGCGGTTACTTTGCCAATGGCATCCGCAATTGCAGCTCTTCTCAGATAAACGGGGAACTTATAAAACCGGTCATCGAAGTTATACACTGCCCGGTTGTTCTTATTGCTGTGGATCAGGCATTCAATAAGGCGCACTCTGCCTTTGCTATAAGAGATCGGCTCAACAGCGTCCCAGTTTACGCGGACTACAGGTATCAGATATTTAACAGCAGAGGCGTAATACGCGCTTGTGTTCTTAATTGCTGATTCACTGCCTTTGAAATGTAATCCGTAACTTGACGTCAGTATCATATGTTCCTCTATAGATATTATAACATATTTAGTGGTACAACATTCATAGAGGTGAAACGATATGCAATATCGTAATGGATATTACACAAATCGGCATGCGGTGTACAGATTTTAATATCATTTAGTGGTTTGTGCAAAATACAGACATCCTGTATGAGTAGATGGCATTAAGGACAAGCTCATCCAAATCAGCTATGCCATTATTGAGAATAGCTGGAAGTCTGAGATACTGGAGATTCACACGGATACGGATCATGTTCATATCCTGTTTGAAGCCATATTTCTGATCTGACACATATTTCATCAGCACCGTATCAGATACAACAGAGCAGATGATCCGTAAATATATTCAGGAACAAGGCCAAAAGAAAAATGACGCCGCTAACCCCGCCTGAGCCTACGCCACGTTGTGCAAACATTGAGGTTTTGGCTATAGACAGGGTATGCGCGGTGTTATCAATCAAAAAGCAAGGTGCTCTTTCCACACCTGCGAATACCAGTTACAATCTTAATCCGACCGTTCCATTGTTTCCTTATCAGTTTTTCAAGATATATTTTTCTTTCTATCATAGTATAACCATCCGGAATTTATTAATAATTATTGTCTTCTTTCGACTGCATATTATCATGCAAAGTTTTTTATCACAAGCAATAAAAGAACCTGCAGGGCTCATTCTGCAGGTTCCATCAAGGAGGATATGTAAGGGTAAATTATGCGTTGTAATGTTCTTTGGACCACTTGGCGAATTCTTCGTCTGTGGCCAGGACAGAATGTGTTTTGGTCAGCTGGTGAATGACACCCTTGCTGTAATCAACACCTTCTTTGTCCTTATCATAGCTCAGTGCCACTCTCTTCTTTTCCACAATAGGATTTGGATGCGGAATGGCAGATAGCAGCGATCTTGTGTACGGATGAATCGGATTGGAGAAGATTTCATCCGTCGTGCCTGTTTCGACAATGTATCCCAGGTGCATGACACCGATTCTGTCAGAGATGTATTTGACCATGGCAAGATCATGGGCAATGAACAGATATGTAATGCCCATTTCATCCTGCAGGTCCTTCATCAGGTTGACAACCTGTGCCTGAATGGAAACGTCCAGGGCGGAAATGGCTTCATCAGCAATGACCAGTTCCGGATGCATGATCAATGCTCTTGCAATACCAATACGCTGTCTCTGGCCGCCGGAGAACTGGTTCGGATAACGGGTCGCGTGTTCATGAGACAGACCGACACGGTCCAGAATCGCATAGACCTTGTTATCCAGGTCTTCCTTATCCTTATACAGGTGATGCAGCTCAAGTCCTTCGGCAATGATTTCCTTGACCTTCTTGCGCGGGTTCAGGCACGCCATCGGATCCTGGAAGATCATCTGCATATTGATTCTCAGGAAGGACTCATCCTTCTTGGACAGTTTGCCCGAGATATCATGACCGTCAAAGATAATCTTGCCGGCGGTTGGATCATACAGGCGGATGATGGCTCTGCCGGTGGTAGACTTGCCAGAGCCGGATTCACCGACAAGGCCGTATGTCTCACCACGGTAGATATCGAAGGAAATGCCATCCACAGCCTTGGTTGTATAGCTGCGGGAGATGCGGAAGTACTGCTTCAGGCCTTCCACATGCAGCAGCGGTTCCTGATTGTAATCAATTTCCGGCATAGCGTTCATCCTCCTCCTTCATCTTCTTCAGTCGATCTTTCAGCTGCTCAGGCATCTCAACCTTCGGCGCTCTCGGGTCACACAGCCATGAGGCAACTCTGTGCTTGCCGCCAACGTTGTACATCGGCGGTTCCGCCTTGTAATCAATGGCCAGCGCATACGGATTGCGCGGTGCAAAGGCATCACCCTGGATTCTTTCCAGCAGGTTCGGCGGGGTACCGGGAATGGCAAACAGACGGGTGGAATCCGTATCTGTATCCGGCATGGAAGCCAGCAGGCCCCATGTATACGGATGGCGCGGATCATAGAAAATCTCATTGACATCACCCTTCTCAATGATGCGGCCGGCATACATGACATCCACATAGTCTGCTACCTTTGCCACAACACCAAGATCATGGGTAATGTAAATAACCGAAATGTTATGTTCTTCCTGCAGCTTCTTGATCAGCTCCAGGATCTTGGCCTGAATGGTCACATCCAGTGCCGTAGTCGGCTCATCACAGATCAGGATATCCGGATTGCAGGCCAGGGCAATGGCGATGACAACACGCTGTCTCATGCCGCCGGACAGCTGATGCGGATATTCCTTGAACCGCTTCTCAGGATTCTCAATACCAACCTCCCTCAGCAGATCCAGAGCTCTCTTGCGTGCTTCTTCCTTAGACACATTCTCATGGGTTGTGATCGGCTCCATGATCTGCTTGCCAATCTGCATGGTTGGATCAAGAGACGTCATCGGATCCTGGAAGACCATGGCAATGTGCTTGCCATTGAAGCGATAACGAATTTCACGCTGAGACAGCTTGGTCAGATCGACGGTCTGCTTTTCACCCTTTTCATCCGTATACGTATAGTTGATCGTGCCGGAATCAATGCGGCCGTTGCTGGCCAGAATGCCCATGATGGTCTTGACGGTAACGGACTTGCCGGAGCCGGACTCACCAACGATGGCAATGGTCTCGCCGCGGAACAGGTCCATGCGGACACCGCGGATGGCATTGACTCTGCCGGCAGATGTTTCAAACGAGATGTTCAGATCGCGGATGGAGAGTACGCGGTCCTCTTTCTTACGTGGTACAAGTGACATACGCTTCCTCCTTATCCCTGCTTCTGGTTCGGATCGAAGGCATCACGAATGCCATCTGCGAACAGATTGAAGCTCAGCATCAGCAGAGCCAGCACGATGATCGGCGCAACCAGAATGAATGGATGCACGGTCATGGACTTGTAGCCATCAGAGATCAAAGAGCCAAGGGATGCCTGCGGAGGCTGGATGCCCAGACCTACAAAGGACAGGAAGGCTTCTGTGAAGATGGCATTGGGAATAGAGAACATGGACATGATGATCAGCTGTCCGAAGATATTGGGCATGATGTCCTTGAAGATGATGTAGAAACTCTTGGCACCCATGGTTCTGGACGCAAGGACATATTCACTTTCCTTGAGTTTCAGCATTTCAGCACGGGCAATACGTGACATGCCGATCCATCCGGTGATCATCAGGGCAAACACGATGGAGGTAATGCCGCTTGGCAGTACAAGACCAAGCAGGGTAACAACAACCAGGGTCGGAATACCATTGAGCACTTCGACAATTCTCTGCATGACCATATCAACCTTACCGCCGAAGTAGCCGGAGATCAGACCATAGGACATACCGATCACGATATCGATGATGGCTGCGGCAAAGGCAATAATCAGTGAGACTCTGGTTCCTTCCCAGACACGGGTGAACAGGTCACGGCCATTGGTATCGGTGCCAAACCAGTGATACACATTCGTGAAGCCTTTCTGTGCATAGACATTGACGCCGTTTTCCTTGCCGGCAAAGATACCGAGCTTTGCAAGGCCCTGAATACGGGGCGGCAGTGACTGCTCTGCCTGGTTGATCGCTTCACCGGAATAGCCGGAGATCATCGGACCGACAATAGCGAAGAAGATAATGATCAGAATGATGACCATGCCGACAACAGCGCCCTTGTTCTTGCAGAAGGATACCCAGACATCGTGCGCATACGATGTTGTCTTATACACCTTGTCATGAAGCTTTTCGTTCTGCTGAACAAACTGGAAATCATCTTCTGTATAATCGTCGATGACTTCATCTGTCAGAACAGGTCTGCTTGTTTCACTCATAGGTTAATTTCCTCCTTTCGCCACTCTGATGCGAGGATCAATGACGCCATAGAGTACATCAACAATGAGCATCATGATGATGTACATGGCGGAATACGTGAAGGCACACGCAATGACAACGTTATAGTCATTGGACTGAATGGCCTGCACCATTAACATACCAATGCCGGGAATGGCAAACACCTTTTCCACGACCATGGAACCTGTCAGCAGGTTGACCAGCAGCGGTCCCATAATAGTAACAAGCGGAATCAGCGTATTACGCAGGGCATGGTGGACAATCAGCGGACGTTCCTTGACGCCTTTTGCTTCAACCAGGGAAATATAATCAGATCCCAGCACATCGATCATTTCAGAACGGGTGAAACGGGAGATGTTAGCCATCGGGAACATGGCAAGTGCAATCGTAGGAAGAACACTTGATGAGAAGGGAATGGAAGTGTTGTAGAGGATCGGTGCCCACTTGAGCTTGAAGCCGATATAGAAGGCCAGCAGCAGGGCGAATACATAGGATGGAATGGAGACACCAAGAATGGAGACAACAGAGCACAGGGAATCAATCCAGCTGTTATGATGGAGTGCTGCGGCAATGCCAAGCAGAAGTCCGAGAATCGAGCCAAGCACCATGGCCTGGGCGCCAATGCGGATGGAGACGCCAAGCGGTCCCATCAGCATTGCTGTGACTGATCTGTTCTTGGTCAATACGTAGGAGACACCGAGATCTCCATGCAGCATATTGACGAGATATTTGAGGAATCGCACGAAGAATGGCTTGTCCAGGCCGTACTTGGCATACAGGGCAGCCTTCTGGGATGCTGTCAGTTTCTCATCATTGAATGGAGATCCCGGCATCAGATCCAGCATCAGGAACAGGACAAAGATGATGACCAGCAGGGTCAGGATACTGATCAGCAATCGCTTCAGTATGTATTTTGTCATAAACTATCCTTTCTAACATAGAATGGAGCGAGTTTTGTTAAACCCGCTCCATGATCGTTGTGTGATGAATGAGCCTTAAGCAGCTCTCTTCATATGACGATAGGAATCGACACCTGCGTTGTGGAACTCAATTCCTGTAACCTTCGGATTGATCATCATCGCACCGCCATTCTGATATACCGGGCAGGTTGCATAATCATCCAGCAGCATCTTCTCTGCAGCAACCAGATCAGCCCAGCGTGCCTCGGCATCAGATGCATCATCACCTGTCTCAGCCTTGTTCAGCAGCGCATTGTAATCATCATTGCTGTAAGAGCCGTTGTAACCAGCAATATCAGACTTGAACAGATCCAGATATGTCTGCGGGTCTGCATAGTCAGGACCCCATCTGGTCAGACCAATCTCATACTCATGCTTTGTCATCAGATCCAGTCTTGTCTTCTTAGGCTTGGAATCCAGATTGACAGTCAGGCCAGGCAGATTCGTCTGCAGCTGCTGCTGCAGGTTCTCAGCCACAGCCTTGCTCGCTTCAGAATCCTCGAACAACAGGGTAACTGTGACATCTCCACCCAGAGCTTCCTTAGCCTTTGCATAAGCAGCCTGCGCAGCCGTAACATCTTCCTTGATCAGTGTGCCGGCAGTATCACGATAATCCTTGCCATCCGGTCCATATGCGAATTCCTTCGGGATGAAGCCCTCTGCCGCAACAGAACCATCTTTCAGAACATCCTTGGCAATGCTGTCACGGTCAATGGCAAGCGAGATAGCCTCACGCAGATCCTTGTTCTGCAGTGTTGCATTGTCAAAGTTGTAATCAAGTCTCCATGCATATCCCTGCAGACGGGTTGTAAAGCCCTCCTGATCCTTATATGCATCAACCTGCTCACTGGCCAGCTTGACAACATCAATATTGCCAGACTGATATTCAAGCATAGCGGACTGTGTATCCTGCAGGAACTTGAAGGTTACAGTATCAACATCTGTATTGGATGCATCCCAGTAATCATCATTCTTTGTGAATGTATACTGGTTGCCTGTCTGCCAGTCTGTCATTGTATACGGACCACAGTACAGCAGATCATCAATACTCTGGGCAAAATTGTCGCCTTCAGACTCATAGAACTTCTGATTCAGCGGGAAGAAGGACGGGAATGCCATCAGTGAAAGCAGGAATCCGCACGGCTGGGTCAGATGAACAACAAATGTCTTGTCATCGGTTGCCTCAACACCAAGCTCACTCTTATCCTTGGTACCGGCAATAATATCAGCCGCATTCTCAACGCCGATCGTTGTTTCAATGAAGTTATACTCAGAAGCCAGATCAGGATCGACCAGACGCTGCCATCCATAGACAAAGTCAGAAGCAGTCACCGGATCACCATTGGACCACTTAATGCCATCACGCAGATGGAAGGTATATGTCTTGCCATCATCGCTGACATCCCAGCTCTCTGCCAGATCAGGCTGTGCCTGACCATCCGCATCCAGCTGTGCCAGTCCTGCTTCACACATTGACTGCATGATGAAGGAGTTGCCATCTGTTGCATACTCATAATCCATTGTGTTCAAATCTGCATCCATTGCGACGGTTACCGTCTTGCCGGATCCAGAAGTTCCGCTGCTGGCTGCAGCAGTACCACTGCCGCTGCCTCCGCAGCCCGCCAGCATTGCCAATGCAAGAGCCAATGCCAGTGGTTTCTTGTAAGCTGTCATTTATATTCCCCCTCTCTGGAATTAATTGCAATTTTAAGGCCATCCGTGAAAATTACAATATTAAATTTCATGATTTTTTCATAATTTGTTAACTCTATCTACACTTTTCATGTAAATTCTTACATTCGGCTATGATTTTTACTTCTAAAATCGTATTTCAGACACTTTTTTCTGTTTTTCTTCGCCAGTTTGTGCTATAGAAAAACACTTTCTGCAAAATGTGTACCTCATTATTGTCTGTTTTTCAAAAGATTTTCGATTTATGATCAGAAAATCAAAAATGCATATTTTGGTAAAACCATGGGATGTGTCACGTCAGATGCAGCACCATGTACCAAATCGCATACGTATCTGATTGCAATGTTCCCCATTGCGCTTTCATATCTGAAAGTCATCATTTCAAATTCGTGTTACTTGCAAAAAGACTGTTGAAGCCAGTACAAATGCACATTGACAAAATCTGTGTATGCGTTAAAGCAAAACTAGTTAGTTTATATATACTAACCGTATAAAAAAGGAGAATAGATTCATGAGTTCCTGGACAAATGCAAGAATGATTGCGTACGGTTTCCTGCTTGGCACTGCCGGTGTTTCGATTCTGGCCAGCAGGGATGCCAAGCAAGTTTATACGCATGTGACCGCTGCCTGCAAGCGGGGCGGCACTTCATTGATGAAGACCTTCACAGCATGACATCCCTGCTGCCAAAGCAGAAGGAAAGCATGCATGCAGGCAAGACAGCAATTGCCTGGATCCTCCTGATAAAAAGACATGTCTGAGATAAGCAGGCATGTCTTTTTAGATACGCAGTTGTGTCCATTCACCCTTCTCGAAACGGTATCTGAGAAGAACAAAGCGTGAGAATTGATCAGAAAGAACACCGAGCCAGATACCCGTCAGGCCAAGTGCAAATACGGATGTCAGCATCCATGTAACAATGGTACGGATAAGCGTCACACTGAGCAGTGAGGCAAACAGGCAGTATTTGACATCACCGGCACCGCGCAGGCAGCCGCCGTAGATGACCTGAGAGATCTGGAACAGAGCAATGACGATGATGAATCTGGAGATCAGCACACCATCTGACAGGATATCTGGGGCATTGAAAAACATGGAGAATAATGTTTTGCCGAAAAAGAAGAAGATAATGGCAACAACGATGGAGATGGCCAGACCGACATGCTGGCAGAGGCTGCCATAGATCTTTGCCAGATCTGGTTTCTTTTCACCAAGGGAGCGGCCGATCAAAGCAACCGCAGCGACCTGCATGCCATCGCCGAAGGAGAATGTCAGGCTCAGGAAATTCATACCTACCTGGTGGGCCGCAAAGGCATCGGTGCCAAGTCTTGCAGCAATGACGGCCGTTGTCATAAAGCCCACTCTCATTGCAAAGTTTTCAATCAACAGGTTATAGGCGAGATGCCAGATGGACTGCATGACGTTCAAGGAAGCACTGACCTTTTCTTTTACAATATAGGGAATCGAAACAAAAGAGTTCTTTTTGAACAGGGACTGCAGTGACATGGCAAAGGAAGCGATGGTGCCAAGCACCGTTGCCACAGCAGCACCGAACAGATGCCATTCCGGGAAACCAAAGTTGCCGTTGATCAGTAAATAATTAAAGCAAATGTTGACAAGGGAAGAAACGATATTGGTTGTCATGGCGATCTTGGTATTGCCGGCCCCGCGCTGGGCTGCGTTAATCACCATGGTCAGTACATTGAAGATCATGCCGCCCTGGATGACCCGGAAGTAGATCACAGCGGCATCATGGGTATCACTGTTGGAGCCGCAGAGTCTGATGATGGGGCTGGCAAATGCAACAGACAGGATGCTCAAAGCAATACAGACAATCACTGTAAACCACAGTGCTGTTACCAATACTTCATTAGCATTGCGCCTGTCATTCTGTCCCTTTCTTCTTGCAACCAGGGCAGAAACGGCCACATTTGTTGAAAAGAAGACTGCCAGGGTAATGAACTTTGGCTGGGTGGTCAGACCAACTGCTGCCACCGCATAGGTGCCAAGGGAGGAAACCATCATGGTGTCAATCATCCCTGCCAGAGATATAAAAAAGCTTTCAAGAACAGCGGGCCATGCCAGTTTCACTGTTTCCTGAAGCAGTTTTCTGCGGTCATATGTCTCTGTTTGTTGTTCCATCTCCTCTTCCTCCCTTTGATGCAGTAACTCTAGCAGAGATTTACCATTGTGTTTACTGTTTTTCCAAATGTTGGAAATTTGTTCTGGCAGGATGTCGTATAATAGCACCATAACGGCTCACATTATGCCGGAAAGGGCATCACTGCTTATGAAATATGTTGAGAAACTGCTGCGGCCGGCAATTCTGATTCTGGGCGGTATCGTTGAAATCGCAATTGTTCTGGGATTATTCCACTTCTTCACAAGCTTTGCATGGGTAGATCTGGTACTCAGACTGATCAGCACGGTCATTGTCATCACTGTCATTAACAATTCCCGCCACCTGTCATTTGATATGATGTGGATTCTGCTGATTCTGCTGTTCCCGCTGCCAGGAACACTGATCTACTTATTCCTGGGTGCCAATCTGGTCGCTTCCAGAACAATCTCTGCTCTTGTCAAAGAAACCAGAAAAGCCAGCTGCTGTCTGCAGCAGGATCCCAGGGCTCTTCATGATCTGCAGGCAGAAATGCCGGATCTGTCCGGTGATGTGCACTATCTCAGTGCCACTGCCGGCTTCCCGATCTATCACAATACCGGCTTTGACTATTATCCACTCGGAGATGACGGCTATCCCGTCATGCTGGAAGAGATGCGCAAAGCAGAGAAGTTCATCTTTCTGGAATACTTCATCATTGAAAGAGGTGTGATGTGGGATGGCATGCTGGAGATTCTGAAGCAGAAGGCACAGCAGGGCCTGGATGTACGGGTGATGTACGATGACATGGGTTCTCTTGCCACGCTGCCAGCTTCTTATGCAAAGCAATTGGAGCAGGAAGGCATCAAATGTGTGCGTTTCAATAAGCTCAATCCTGTCATTGGTGCAGTCATGAATCACCGGGATCACCGCAAGATCATGGTGATTGATGGTAAGACAGCTTTCTCCGGCGGTATCAACCTGGCGGATGAATATATCAACCGCATCGTAAAACACGGACACTGGAAAGATAACTGTATCCGCATCAAGGGTGAAGCTGTCTGGTCCTATACTGTTCTGTTTCTGACGAACTGGAATGCTTTGCGGCCAACGGATGAGGATTTCAGCATCTTTCACGCCCAGGCTGAACAGGGTGAAGCGGATGGCTATATTGCCGCCTATGGAGACAGCCCGTTTGACAATGAAAGCACCGGCCAGAATGTTTACATGAACATCCTGAACAATGCAAAGAAGTATGTATATATCTCTACACCCTATCTGATTATTGACACAGAACTGGAGAATGCTCTGATTCTTGCCGCAAAGCGGGGTGTGGATGTCAGAATTCTGACTCCTGGTGTTGCGGATAAAAAAACAGTCTGGTATATCACCAGATCGTTCTATCAGAATCTGATTGCGGGAGGTGTGAAGATCTATGAATACACACCCGGCTTCAATCATGCCAAGGTTTTTGTCAGCGATGATAAAGCTGCCACTGTAGGCACCATCAATCTGGATTACCGCTCTTTGTATCTGCACTTTGAAAACGGCACATATCTGTGCGGTTCAAAGAAAGTCATGAATATCAGAGATGATATGATTGCATGCTATCAGGTATCTCATCAGATGCACAAAGGCGACATTAAAGAAAACATCTTCCAGCGGATGGCTATCGGCTTCATCAAGCTGTTTGCAGCACAAATGTGATCAGAAATCGTATACAATGATCTGACCGTTTTTGATGCCATAGTTCGCAAATTCCTCATTGCTCATATCATGGAAATAGGATTCCGTGATTCTGGCAATGCCATTATGTGCGACCAGCAGATAGGTCTTATCTGTATCCTGCTTCAATTCATCCAGCAGATTATAGATACGTTGCGCCATCCGCATCATGGATTCCCCGCCAGCATAGCTGTCACAGAAGTTCCTTCTTGCCAAAGCAAATTCCCTGCTGTCACGGGCAAGACCCTCCCATCTGCCAAAGCACTGTTCGCGCAGTCTTGGCTCCACGCGTACAGGAAGACCTGTGATCTTTGCAATTTCCAAAGCTGTATCATATGCACGGCTCAATGGCGAGCACAGAATCTCATCAATATGCACCTCACCAGCATCGATTCTTCTCTTTAATTCCATGCCGGTTTCCTTCGCCTGCTGTCTTCCCTTTTCTGTCAATGGACTGTCGGTAGATCCGCAGATCTTGTTTTCCACGTTCCATACCGTCTGTCCATGGCGGACAAAATAAATCTTCCCCATACACTCACTCCTTATGATGCACACCGCACCATACCGCAATCTCTTGGATCAGATCCAGAGGCAGTGTATCATCATACGGAATCTGAATCGCACCCTTGCTGTAACGGAGATTGCGCTTTTTCAGCTCAGCAGTGAAGTATTCTACACCATCACCACCAGGATAGATACCAATGTGATGTTTCGCAGCTGCCATATGGATCAGATTGTGTTTGTCCCACCATGTAGGCATCCCCCAGGATATCTTCTCAACAGCATCTGGCAGTACCGAACGGATTGTATCTCTGACAGCATTTAGATTATCCTGTACAGCTTCATCCTGCTTTGCAATATATTCATCAATCGGGTTCAAGAGATACTTCCTCCCTCATATGTCCTGTTAATAAACACCTGCCGTTTTCAGAATCTCCTGAATCATCTTTTCAGCAGGCAAAACCGCCGCCATTTCAGGAATATCTTTTCATGGCAGGTCCTGCCGCTTTCAGCAATGCTGCTCTCAGCTCATCATCCACCGCATACAGATATAATCCCTGTACCCCTCTTGTCAGCAGCACGTTGATCTCATTGCGGATGAATTCCCTTCCAAACTGTGCCCGGCTTCCATCTGCAAGCGTGCGGAACTGGGTCGCTTTCTTATCTGCACTCTGCGAAGGATCAATGACAATTTTGCCATTTCTGTATTTTACCGAAGGGCCGAGAATGACACCCGCATAATTGAGATCAAAGCCCTGAATTGTAAAGGTGGAACCAACTTCATTAAGAGAAACAGGCTGTTCTGCCCACGACATTTCCTTCAGTTGTTTCTGCTGCTTTCTGCCATTTGCGATGCGGGGCAACTGCAGGTTCCATGGCATCTTCCAGTCGCCAATCGTGACATACCAGTAATCATCCTGTTCCGGCTTCTTTTTATCAATATAATCCCAGTCAAATGTAGCAAGAATCCTGGACAGCTTTGTATGTTCATGGCTTGCCCTTGCCCGGATTGCCTGTTCCAGTTTCTTTGGGCTGTCAAACACTCTCAGATCATAGTTTTCATCTGCCGGAATCGGATCCAGCTGCAGATGATCTGTAAAATTCCTGATCCAGTGCACCGTTTCCTGACTTCCCTGAATACGCAGCTGTTGTTTCAGCTCAAAATAGTAGCTGATGCCTTTCGAACCGATCTGATTTCTTGCCTCGGACCTGAGCCTGCTTACATAGGCAGGATCCCAGTATTCCTGCGTATGAAGGGTCTGATGTTCGTCAAACATGATGACGGTGACTTTGGTCATCCTCCTCAGATCTTCCAGCTGATTATGCCCGCGGTAGGACTGCTTGCCCTGTGTCCACAGCAGATGTGCCTCATCCACAAACACCACATCCACCGGCGGCCTGCCAATATGGTTATTGATGAAGGCTGTTGGTTTGCTCACAATTTCCCGGTCCACGCTCTTCAAAGCAAGCTTCCTGGCAATCTGCTGGTATACCTTCAACTGCTGGTCATGATTGACAATCAGATGACAGTTATATGGAGAGCCATCCGGCTTTTTTGCAGTGCACAGTTCATAGAACAGGTTGCTGTTGAGGACAGTCTTGCCAGTACCTGCTTCTCCTGAGACAAAGATCAGCTGACCGATTTCCTGGCTCTGCAAAGCTGTATCAATGATCTCCAGAATCATATCTTTATCATGTTTTTGCTCATCAGTCAGCTTATGGAAAGGGGATGCCTTGAAAATATCCGATTCTTCAATCAGCCGCTGCTCCGGAAACAAGTCTGCATTGAGATGATGCAGCTGTTTCCAGATGCGCCGGAAAATTTCATTGAATTCTTCTTCCGGGAAATACTTGTCCTGCTCATTGCCGCGCCGGTTATAGATTCTTTCCACTTTCTGCACGCCAAGCATGTAATGCATCAGACGGTTTTCCACATCCAGGGTCAATGACTTATTAAAGTGATCATGTCCGATGATGAACAGTCTGGCATTTTCATCCTGTACAAACCGGTGCTGCCAGGTATCATCCTGCTTCGCTGTCTCATAGTGCTGCATCGTTCTCTGGATGATATTATTGGACTCGCCGATATACACCTCGTAATGATCGCTGCCTTTGAGATTGTGGATATACACAGTTGGATATCGCAGGATAAATCTGGCATTCTTCTGATCCGGTCCTGTTTCCAGTTCATTTTCCAGACATTTCAGTGCCGTCTCATTATCTTTGATTTGATAGATCACCGGATTGTCCATTCCTCTCACCCCTGTGCCGCAATCGTTTGTTCCTTATAATTCAGTATACTTTTTACTTGTTCCTTTCGCCTTCTCAACAGGATATTTCTTCTCATTCTGATCAATCTTTTCATTGATAATCCGGTCCGGATCAAGATCCAGCTTGTCGGAAAGAAGAAGGCAGTAGTTCATTACATCCGCCAGTTCTTCCTTTACTGCCTGCCTGTCATAATGGTTTCCATCCCATTGAAAACATTCCAGCAGTTCACCAGCTTCTATCGAAATAGATTTGGCTAAATTTTCCGGACTGTGAAACTGGTCCCAGTCACGATCCTTTGTAAATTGAATGATACGCTTGATTGTTTCATCCGTAATCATTGTCATTTTCTCCTGCCCAAGCTTCTGTATATATTATCTTTGGATGTTCATCTATGATGATGCATGTTTCGAATGGTTTCTTCCACGCAGACAGAAAGTATCATGAAGATTCCACACACAGCACCCATATAAGGGCCCATGGGGCTGCCTGCATACTTTGCGCCAGTCTGTGTTAATTGGTAAATCGGAATGCCAAGCATTCGGACTGTCAGTGCACTTACATCTGTACGGTATGCCTTTGTGTAGCCATAATAGATGGCAATGCTCATGCATATCATAGCAAGTACAAATCCCACAGTCAGTGCAATCATGATTCTGATGTTTTTCTTCTTCACCAGCCAGCCTTCGGATGATGCAAAGCTATTGTATCATTAAAGTCCCTGCTCTTTCACAAAGGCATAGATATCATCTTCCTTGTCTTTGTCCTGCTTTGATATAGTGCCGACACTCATAGCATACAGAATGAACTCATCATTGCCATCCAGACCGAATGTCTGGTCTGCCAGTTTCCCATTTACAGCGCCAATGGCACATCCGCCAAGCGAAATGCTTGCTGCAGAAAGGTAGAGATTCTCAGTGATGTGGCCAGCATCTGCCATGATCATCCTGCCGGCATAGATACCATATCTCCATTCTGCTCTGTAACATACATAGCCGTAGTAAAAGACAACATTTGCCTTTGATGCCCAGACCTGGCCATCTAATGATTGAGAAATGAAGTCTTTCAGATCAGACACTGTTTTAAGCAGCTCAATGGAATGCGTCATCGGCAGGTAGTGGTAAAGACCGTCTTTTAAGCCTTCCACGTTCTGGATAGCCATATAGACTTCAAACTCATGGCGGGCCCCACCGCAGGGAACGGTTCGCAGTGTGGCATAGTGTTTTCCACGTATGCCTTTGATTCCCTGGGAACACCAGAGCAGATAGCTTACCTGCAGCAGGCTCATCTTCTGCTGTGTATACACACGGTGCGACTGACGGTTGTTGATCACATGCATGAAATCATTGTCAATCATAAGATCCTGATAGTTCACAGGCAGTTTGATGCTTTGATCCGTCATTGGTTCTTTGACCAATGGCGGCTGCGGTTTCTTCAGGTCCTGATCACTCTGATAATCCGGTACATCTTCCATCGGTTTCAGGAAATCACGGTTTGCCTGTATCAGCTTCTTGATTTCTTCTTGTGTCATTTTCAAAGCTCCGCAATTGCCTCAATCTCACACAATAGTCCCTTTGGCAGTGTTTTCACGGCAACACAGCTTCTTGCCGGCTTGCCTTTAAAGTACTTTGCATACACTTCATTAAAAGCAGAAAAGTCGCTCATATCCGCAAGAAAGCAAGTTGTCTTGATCACTTTGGTAAAATCACTGCCGCCTGCGTTTAACACAGCACCCACATTCTTACAGGACTTTGCGGCCTGGGCGGCAATCCCTTCCGGTGCCTTTCCTGTAACAGGATCCACGCCAATCTGACCGGATGTAAACACATAGTTCCCGGAAATATAGCCCTGGGCATACGGTCCAATCGCTGCCGGTGCATCTTTCGTAATAATCTCTTTCATATTCTTTCCTCTTTTCTGACTGAAGTCTTGTATGTATGCAGTATAGCCACAAAACTGCTGTCTGAGGCAAAGAAAAACCTGTCTCTCATATAGAAACAGGTCATCACTGATACGATGTTATGCAGTTGTTTTCTTCAGGAAGGCAAGTCCAATCAGTAATGTTGCGATATCTGCAGCCGCCTGTGCTAAGAGCACACCCCAATAGCCAAAGATGGCGGACAGCACAAGCAGGAAGAGGATGAGGAAGATACCCTGTCTGGAAATAGAAAGTACAAAGGCTGGCATGGCTCTGCCTTCTGCCTGAAACAGCGTTGTACATACCAGGACGATGCCGATGGCAGGTGTTGTTGCCATCATGCAGCGCAGGATGTTTTTGCCTGCTGTGACAACATCTGCCTGCTGGATGAACAACCGGATCAGCTGCGGGGCAAAGATCATGGATACGATGAGGAAGATGAATGCGGTGATGCATTCGACCATGATATCGAAGCGGATGACTTCGTTCAGTCTTGTTTTATCTTTGGCGCCATAGCTGTATCCCAGCAATGGCTGTGCACCGAAGGCAAAGCCAACCATGATCAGTACACTGACCATATTCACCTTTGCGGCAATACCATATCCTGCGATCTGACTGGTGCCATAGGGCAGCAGGAAACGGTTTGTTAACAAGACGGCCAGGCTCTGCATCGTATTGGTAATCGATGCCGGAATACCGATAACCAGCATTTCTTTGACCAGCTGCTTTTGTGCTTTTGCCTGATGTATGTCCAAAGACAGATAGTTTGCTCTGTGATGAATGACATACAGGAAGAGAATATCGGAGATCACATTACTGATCACAGTCGCAACCGCAGCACCGGCTGCCCCCATATGCAATGTGAAGATGAAGATCGGGTCCAGGATGATGTTGCATACAGAACCGATGATCGTACAGATCATGGCTGTGCCGGCAAAGCCTTCTGTCCGCAGCAGATTGTTGGGCACGATGTTGAGAATAATCGCCGGTGCACCAATGGCAATCCAGATGTAATAGGACATCGCATACTGGATCGTATCTTCCCGCGCTCCTAAAAGATGCAGGATCGGATAGCGCAGCAGCACCAGAACCAGTGCAGTGACGATGCCGGTGCCAATAGAGGCATAGATGGCAAAAGAACTCATCTTTGAGGTCTTGTCATACTCTTTCTGACCGAGAAACCGTGATATGGCTGTGCTTGCCCCCAGGCCAAAGATATCGCCAAAGGCAATCATCAAAGAAAAGATTGGTGCACACAGGGAAACACCTGCCACCAGTGATGTATTCTGAGTCTGGGCAATAAACCATGTGTCTACCAGATTGTAGACAAGAGAGACAACCATGCCCATGACTACCGGCAGGGCTGCTTTGAAATATGCCTTGTGTACAGGCATTGTTGTAAAGATTTCATTTTGCATATGGCCATTGTACTAAAAATTGAGTGATTTTGCTGTTGTTTCCGGCAGGCTGTGCATTGTTTCGCCATCTGCGCAGCATCTTTCTGCATGTCTTCCTTCACTCCTTCATAGTATGCTGTAATGATGCAGCTAATGCTCCATACAACGATCATGATTGGTGAAATGCGCAGAGTCTTCCAGCTTTCTCCCATTCCAAACAACGCCGAAATCTTCAGATCCTCTGTCATGTTTTCTTAATACAGCAGCTTTGTTTTCATCGCTTACAGACAGTCATGCAGGATGGCTTTGACATCCTCTTTCAACAGTGGAACATAGGCATTTGCCAGTCTGCCTCTGCCAGCATGCTCCGCCATCTCATCAAAGTGTTCTTCACCAATGCCAAGCTCCCTCAGTGTCATTGGTACACCTAGTGACGCAAAGAACTTCTCGGTTTCATCGATGGCCTTTTCGGCTGTTTCCTGATCATCAAGACCTGTGATGCCCCAGACATCTCTGCCATATTGGGCAAAGCGGCCAACCGACTTTTCATTAAGGATGTGGCGCATCCATCTAGGCGTGATGATGGCAAGACCAACACCATGGGTAACATCATAGAAAGCACTCAGTTCATGTTCAATCGCATGGCAGCACCAGCCGCCATAGGCACAGCCCTGAGAGAGAATCCCATTGCAGGCCAGCGATGATGTCCACATCAGTTCTCCTCTTGCCTGGGCATTGTCAGGTTCTCTGACTGCCACAGGCGCATAGCGGATCACTGTCTTGATCGCACCTGCCAGCATTTGATCTGCCAGATATGTATTATCTGGTCCAAAGTACTGTTCCAGCAGATGGGACATGATATCAATGGTGCCAGCTGCAGTCTGCTTTGCCGGTACTGTATACGTATAGGTTGGATCCAGAATGGACACCTTTGGCATGGTCAGCGGATTGCCGTAGCCAAGTTTCTCATTGGTATCCAGGTTGGTGATGACAGCACCATCATCATACTCACTGCCCGTCGCAGCCAGAGTCAGCACACTGACAAGCGGCAGAGCATTTTCGGTCTGGATGTTTTCAGACACCATCTTCCAGGGATCGCCGTCATAATACACACCAGCTGCTACAACTTTGGCACAGTCAATCACACTGCCGCCGCCAACAGCCAGAACCACATCAATGCCATGTTCCCTGCAGAGGGCAATGCCTTCTTTGACACTGGTGATTCTGGGATTGGGGGCAATGCCAGCCAGTTCATAGATTTCACAGTCTTTCAACAGATCATAAATCTGCTGGTAAATGCCATTGTGCTTGATCGAGCCGCCGCCATAGCAAAGCAGCACCTTCCTGCCAAATTTTCCAATTTCTTCAGGCAGATGCTCAATCTGTCCCTTGCCAAACAACACTTTTGTTCCAGCCTGATATTCAAAGCTTTCCATCTTATTTCCTCCTGTCTTGAATTGCCTGACTGCAGGCACTGATATATCGTTCCGTTAAAGCAAGCAGTTGTTTCTGTTCTGATCTGCTGAGATCTGACATTGCCTGTTCTTCACTTCCACGCACTGCTTTGACGATACTGCCAGCTTCCTTCTTTCCCTTTTTGGTCAGGTGAATCGTCTTGTTCCGGCGATCATCCGGCATATCGTCCATCTGAATCCATCCCTTCTTCAGAAAGAATGTCACCGCGGTATACACCGTCTGCTTGGGAAGGCTCCACATCTCTTTCAGCATCGTCTGCGTACAGCTGTCATGTGCACAGATCACTGACAATACCGAAAGACAGGATTCATTCAATCCGACAGACCTGGCATATTCGGCATATGCCGCATCCATGCGTGCATATATTCTTAATAGGCTTCTATCACATCAGATACGTTCTGCTTCATTGGTGCCTCATTAATACGATATTATGATAGGAATCGTTTATTACTGTTTTAAGGAAAGCGATCCAGTTTTAACTGCAGGAAGCTGATGCCTCTTCTATTTTCTGCTGGCTGGTATCACTTTCCATGCCATATCAAAGACCAGTCTGTGATCTGGTTTCAGATGATATTCCTCTAGTGGCTGTGCACCCCAGCTGTTATCACCGCCAACACCCATCTGTTTCAGGCTGCAGCGCACAACGGTATACCTGCTGGCAGGCAGCTCATATGGATGCTTGGCCTCTTCCAGCTGTGCAGGTGTATACGGAATGGCAGAGAAATCCATGCCGTCTTTCTGCATTGACATCAAGCGGACTCTGTTTCCTTCCTCATCTGAAATTTCAGCCCATCGAGTACCGTTATGATTCCCGGCTTCCTGTGGCACGATATAGGGCTGCACATTGTCCTTTACCGCATTGGCATACACATCGATCTTTGCATGATTGCGGTCGCAATAGGTTTCCGCCGGGCCGCGGCCATACCATTTCAGATGTGAGAAGGCCGCATCCCATTTCATCAGAATGCCAAATTCCGGCATGTCTGCCAGGCCTTCCTTTGGATCCATGACAGCCTCCATGTGCACCGTGCCATCCCCGTAGATCTGATAGGTCAGATCTGCTGTCTGTCCACCTGTACCAGGCAGCCAGTATTTCCATTTGATCGAAACACAATTGTCCTGTTCTTTGACAATGGGATATCCAGCAAACACCTGCTTTTCTGCCTCTGACATTTCCACTGGGAAGGCTGTCTGGTATTGTGATGCCAGTTTCCACATGCCCATTCTCTGCTGCATGCCATAGCCATTGTCATTCTGGGTTGGTGCCCGCCAGAAGTTCAGTCGTGGCACTGCCTCCAGCCATTCACGGTTTCCGGTCCGGCACGATGTCAGCCCGCCTTTGTTCTTTTCAAACAGGAAGTCAAAGCCATCACCAATGACTCCAATGTTGTAATCACCATGAATCACTTTCAGACTGCCGACATGCACTTCCTGTTTCATCTTGTTGGTAAATACACCCTGCGCCCAGCAGACTTCTGTACCCTCTGGATTCCATGGCGTATCGTGCTTCAGCTGCCAGCTGATGGTTTCTGTATATTCACCCGGTGCATCCGGAATTGTGATCGGATTGGAAATCTCTGCTGTTTCACCTGGCTTGACACATACGTGCAATGGCATTCGCTGCAGTACCATGCCTTCCTGTTTCAGCACAATCTCGGCATCATACGCATCTGTATTGGTAAACAGGGCATGGTTTGTGATCTGAATCGTATCCTTATTGATCACCGCTGTGATGTCCTGATAGACGGCTTTGACTTCCTGCATCTTGGCATATGGTTTATGCTCACCTGTCAGTAAGCCATCAGCAGAGAAGTCCGCATCATTTGGCCGCTCCAGAAAGTCGCCGCCATATGCCTGATACTCCTGTCCAAAGCGATTCTTTCTGCGAATGGTCTGGTCCACCAGATCCCAGATAAAACATCCCTGAAACAAAGGATTGCGATAGGCAAGTTCAATATATTTATGCAGACCGCCGGTAGAGTTGCCCATGGAATGGGAACATTCACACAGAATCATCGGCTTTTCAGGATGTTTTTGAAGGAACTGCTCACATTGGGCAGCTGGTGTATACATCTGTGATTCCATGTCGGATGTGCCATTGTACCTGCGGTCGTGCATGATGCCTTCATAGTGCACAGGACGGCGAGGATCCAGCTTGCGGAACAACTGTGACATTTCATAGATATCTTTGCCGCCATAGGATTCATTGCCAACCGACCAGATCAGGATGGACACATGATTCTTATTGCGCTGATAGGTGCTATTGACTCTGTCCAATAGCAGATCGAGCACTTCTTCACGGTCTCCAGGCAGTGCCTCAGACTGTGGTATCTTACCCTGCAGAACCATATCGAAAATACCATGCGATTCCAGATTGTTTTCGGCAATCATCATGATGCCATACCGGTCACAGTCTTCATAAATCCAGTGTGCATTGGCATAGTGGGAAGTACGCAGCGCATTGATGTTGTTCTGCTTCATGAGAAACACATCCTGCCTGATCTGCTTTGGATCTGGCACTCTGCCATGGTCACAGTCAAACTCATGCCGGTTGACACCCTTGAACACAACCCGTTTTCCATTCAGCAGGATCTGCCTGTCCTTGATTTCAATATTACGGAAACCTGTTTCCTGCATGATCCATTCTGTTCCGGTATATAACAGCAGCTGATACAGATGGGGTGCTTCTGCACTCCATAGCTTTGGCTGATCCACGATGCAGTCAAAGCTGACATGTTCTTTGTTTTCAACTGTCCCGGATGCGATCTCCCTTCCCTGATACAGCAGTTTCCAGCTTGTACAGCCAGAAGGCTGAGATATCTGCAGCTCTGTATGAAGCGTACCGATATTTTTCTGCTCGTTCCAGCTGCCTTCCACCTTGAGATCTTCAATGTGATCATGGGGAACGCTGTACAGCCAGACATCACGGAAAATCCCGGAGAAGCGGAACATATCCTGATCCTCCAGCCAGGAGGATGGTGTCCACTTGATGACCTGGACGGCAAGGCGGTTGATGCCGCCATGCAGATAAGGACTCAGCAGAAAGTCATGCGGTGTAAAGGAATCCTCGCTGTAACCAACATAGCTGCCATTGCACCAGAGAGCCATGCCGGATTCCACACCTTCAAATGAGATGCGGATTTCTTCGCTCTGCATTGCCTGCGGCACAGTGAAAAAGGTGACATAGCTCATGACCGGATTGTATTTCTCTGGTGTTTCCAGAATGTGCAGCGGTTCTCTGCCATCCCATGGATACTGAATATTATTGTAGGATGGCTTGTCATAGCCCTGCAGCTGGATATGACCAGGAACCTGAATCTCATCCCAGTCTGATACATCAAAGTCACACTGTTCAAAGCCATCCGGTGTACCGTCAAAGTTTTCTGCATAGTAGCACTTCCAGATGCCATTGAGGCACATCCGATACGATGACTTCTGTGCCTGCAGTTCTTCTTCACTTCGGTACCACACATGATCTGAATGTGCCGGCAGCACATTCTGCCTGCATGTTCTGACATTCTCAACAGTCTTTCTGATATCTTCTTCCATATGATCTTTCTCCCCTGATACTACTTGTATGACCATCATAGCCCGTGATGCTTCCAGACGCAATGTCCAGCCAAGACGTAAAAAACTGCCATCTCTGCAGTGCAGGGATAACAGTTCTTCGGCGTTATCTGGCGGCATGCCACTTGCTGCAAAGCATCTGAACAAAGTCAGGCGAATGCAGGAAGCTGGCATCCTTAGTCTGCAGCGATGAAATCTGCTTCATTTCTGTCTCAGACAGCGAGAAATCCAGGATGTGAACCTCCCCGCCTAAGTGCTGACGCACTATAGACGGGGCTTCTGAGGGCTTGTGTTCCCTCAGACTTACGTCTACACAAACGATACGGTAACAGCACAGCACACAAGCCGAAGCTTATGTGCCCATCTGTACTAACGTTTCGCAGACTTATGTCGGGATCGTCAGACTGTCGCAGGAAGCAGAGGGTACAAGACCCTGTTGATCTTCCATAGGTCAGCCAACGTCCTTTGGGTTCCACTCCCAATCCCAGAGACTTTTGTCATAAGATTGGGTGATTCCATAAACACCCCGCGGATAAAATAACGGGCTCCGATGTTGTAGCTGGCGGAAAGGTCGCAATTGTAGATCTTTCCGCTTTTGAATACACAGACGTCATATGGCGTATCTTTTGATACTTCTCTCCCTCGCCTGACACGCCCGCTTCCGTCATACGCAAGGCGGCTTGTACCCCACGCATTGACACGGGAAATACGAATCCCATAATGATGGGCAAGACTTTCTACGGTTTTCTGAATGTCAGCATGCTTCCACATGGCAAGCTTCTGCTTCTTACTGCCACGTTTTTTGCCTTTTGTATTAAGATGTGTAATAGTTAAATGAAAATGTCACCTTTCTGATTTTTTGAAAATGTCACCCTTTTACGGGATGGATATCAGTATTTGAGTAGAATGCCTCATTGGAGGTGTTCTATGAAGAACGATAAAGACAAGTCCGGAGCGTTGAAACTTCTGATTCAGAAGCAGAGCGATCCACATATCACTTACCAAGAGATAACTGAGAAAACTGGTTACAGTAAGAGACAGCTTATACGGCTTGCGGGGGAGCTGAATGAAAAGGATATGCAATCTATCCTTGTTCATGGTAATACCGGCAAGAAGCCAGTAACGACTGCCTCCGACCAAGAAGTCAGTTACTTAGAAGAATTCAAGAAAGCATATCCAAGCATTACCATAGCACAATTCAGAGATATCTACCGAGAGGATGTAATCTGGGGAAGAGATCCTGAGAGGAAAGGAGATGCAGCGAAATATGGACTGAAGGATAGAAGTAAATCTTGGTTCAGAGATCTTTTCGTACGAGAAGGTTGGAAGTCACCAAGTGCCAAGCCGATTCGAACAGATGGTTCGCATGTATCGCATCCAATTCGTAGGCCGAGAGACCGCCGCGGAGAGCTGATCCAGATTGACGGCACTCCATATGATTGGTTTAACGATGGCAGAGCTTACGCACTGCATCTGGCAGTAGATGATGCAGGAACCGAAGTGCTCGCAGGATGGTTCATGCCTACAGAGTGTACCAGAGGATATGCACGCATGATGCGTCTAATCCTTGAAAAGTACGGTGTTCCGATGGCAACATATTCTGACAAGGATTCTGTCTTCAGAAGTGTTAAATCCGGAAAGCCGTCACAGTTCGCGGACATGCTTGCCCGTCTTGATATCAAGATGATCTTTGCCAATTCACCACAGGCTAAAGGACGTGTAGAGCGGTACAACGGCACTGCTCAGGGACGCCTTCCGAATGATATCATTCGATTCCATATTCCACATAACTACAACACGCTGAACCGCTGGTTTAATGAGAAGTACATTCGTTATCTCAACGCAAAGTTCTCATTCCCGGTTCTGGATCCAGTCGATGCATTTCGTCCGCTTCCGACAGATTTTGATTATTCTGCCGTGTTCTATGCGGAATATCCAAGGACCATGAGAAACAATATGTTTTCGATGGGAAACTCATTATATGAAGCCTTTGACGCTGATGGAGTAATGTTCGAAATCTATCAGAAGACACCTATTACTGTGAAGATTGATGCCTTTACTGAAGAAATGTACATCAATCGATATGGCAAACACTACAAATGCGTAAAGGTGGGCGAGCGTAGAAGAGATCCGATCTATGAAGCGGACAGTCAGAAGGACGTACAGCGCATCCTCAGTGTTCTGGAAGATCATAGAAAGTAGTATTCGTGACAAAACAGTAACAATTAACAAACGGTGACAAAATCAAAAAATCTTAACACTTTTGTATTAAGATGCTCCATGACAATAACGTCACATTCATACGCAATGGCAAAGTTGACAATCTCCCGCGCGATCTGATGTGCAAGATTCGCATTTCTTCGTTTTGCAATATTCCAAAGCCGTCCGGAATCATGTGATCCATGCAGAGACTGAAATACAGATACACGATGCAAGGCATTGTTCACAGAGTCTTTTTCTCTTCCGCGCATAATGAACTTACGCGCCAGGACAGTACCCTCAGAGTCCATGACGCTGCATACCGCATCTGTATTTACGCCAAGGTCAACAGAACAGATCTTCTGCTCCGATACAGGCTTTGCGGATAATTCTATAGTTTCCGTTACCACAAGTCTCAGATTCCAGCAGCCGTGCTTCTTTTCCAACACAGGAGCGGAGATTTCTCCATTTCTACCTCTCTTATTGAGATAGTCCACATCCGTTTTGGAAAGACGAACGGTATCCCATACCCAGTCGTTATTGCGGAACACCTTGATCTTTGCTGCATAAGGCAGCACTTCGCCAGTTTCTTTGTCTATTACCGGCTTGTATGTGTTGCCGCGATACAATGCCGGCATCCGATGACTGCAGGCATCCAGCTTTGGCACTTCTCCTTTACAGCCGTTTTCCTTCCAGTTCTTCAGTGCTGACTGATAAGCAGAAACGATGCCAAGTGCCTGTGTAATAGCGGCTCTGCGATAATAAGATGGAAATTTTGGGAACCTCTGATCGAAGGAATCAGATGAAGAAAACCCATCAGAAGAATGAATCATGCATTCAAGCATTCTCTGACGCCTTTGCAAGCTATTTGCTTCACACAGGGCTTCCCAATTTTCAAGTGCAGGGTGAACAAGATAGGAAACGGCATTCGAAAAGAGATCTGCTGTTCTTTTCAGTGCATCATAGTCATCCCGAATACGCACCCCATAGCTGCCAACAACCTGCATTATTTATTTCCTCCTATGCACAGTATAACATGTTTAGTGGTAATATTGTAGAGGAGGAGACACTATTATGGATTATTACACTGAATATCATAAGAACAGGCACGCAATCTACAAACTTCAATACCATTTGGTTGTCGTTACAAAAAACAGACATTCAGTGCTTACAGAAGAACTCTCGAATCGGCTGATCCAGATCAGCCGCAAAGTAATAGAAGACGATTGGAAATGCCGGGTATTGGGAATTAATACGGACAAAGATCATGTTCATATTCTTTTTGAAGCGTCCCCTCAGACGCAGCTCTCTAAATTGGTGAATAATTATAAAACCGTTACTTCCCGGCTGCTAAGGAAAGAGTTTTCGTCCGCATTAGAAAAATATGATTGTAAGGATCGATTCTGGTCTGACAGCTACTTCCTGAGTACCGTATCAGAGACTACAGAAGAAGCAGTAAGAATTTATATTCAGGAACAGGAGAAGCGTGATAATGAAGGATATCGCCGTCATGCAGGAAGAAGAAAGGCGGCTAACCCCGCCTAAACGTCTTTTACCGCTATAGACTGGGTATGCGCCGCAACTAAATCAAGATTCTGTTTCGTGCGTTCCAGATAAACGGATTTTGAAATGATGCCAATGCCTTTCTGCAGGCTGAAGCGCAGGATGATCTGGGCAGGTGTTTTGTGATGTTTTCCACTGATCTGTGTCACGATGGGATTTGTGAACAGACCGCCCTGTCCCAGGCCTAGTGGTCCCCATGCCTGAAAGACAATGTCATGGGCATGGCAGAAGGGAATCACATGATCGGCAGGATGCAGCGAATTGCTTTCATACTGATTCACCGCGAAGTATATCCGGTGGTGCCGCCAAAGCCGGAGTATTCCCTGACAGAGCGCAGAAAGACACTGAAGAAAGTGGTCTATAGTCTGTGTGAATGGGGCAGAAAAAATATGTCTGGAACATTCTAGCATGTTAAAAAAAGCAGAAGCGGTTAAGCTCCTGCGCTTTTTACTATGCCGTAATCTTTACCTGTATGCTGTCACCATCCTTTTTGCCTAACTGTTTCCGGATGGATTTCAGCACACCGATGATGTAGCAGATCTTGCCATGTTCATCCTTGACGCCCATATTGACGATACTGCCATCATAGGGGATACCGTCAAATTCGGCATGCACTCTGACCCGGCCTTTGCCAAACTCCCTGCGGATATCATACGGAAAGATGATGTAGGCACCGCCCTTGTCAGGAATCTCATGCAGGATGGCAGTAAACGAATATTCTTTCTGCATATCAGTCCCTGCACAGGGCAATGATCTCTTTCAGCATTTCATATGCTCTGTCAAAGGATGCCAGGTCAAGTTCCTCATCCGGTGTATGGGCACCATGTGCGATCGGCCCAAACGTAATGATATCCATTTCCGGATCCAGTCCCTTGAAAATACCGCACTCCAGACCGCCATGTCCCGCTGAAACTTCCAGCTTTCTGCCATGGGCAGCTGTCACTTTGGCATACTTTTCCCGCATCTGGCTAACTTCAGCATAATTCCATCCAGGATACCTTGCAGAAACTTCCATTCTGATGCCAAGCCGCTCTGATAATCTTTGCAGAATGCCAATCAGGTTATCCACCCCGCTTTCCAGGGCAGAGCGGATCAGTGTCTGCATATGTACCTTGTTTCCGTCCGTATGTACAATACCAAGATTCAATGATGTCAGGGTCAGCCCTTCAATGGCCAAAGAACGATGCTGGAAGCCGTTTGGCATCAGATAGATCATATCCAGCAGGGCTGCAGAAGAGTCGTCATCTGCGTGCTGCAAAGGCTTTGAACCCGGCTTACAATCAACCTGAAAGCCAGGATCACTGATGCGTAATTCTTCCCTGATCGCTGCTGCACTTTTTTCCACAGATGCCTGCAGGCAGGATACATCTGCAGGTGTTGTAAAGATATATTCTGCCTCTCGGGTAATGGCATTATCCTTACTGCCGCCTTCCAGTGATACAAGATTCATCCTGATGCCATTACGCTGTGCTTCTTCCAATATTCTTGCGGCAAGGATATTGGCATTGCCGCGCTCTTTGTGAATTTCGCCGCCGGAATGGCCTCCCTGCAGGCCATATACATGCAGTACATAACCAGGATCACTGTTTTCTGCCATATGCATGTTATAGTCAAGATTCACATCACAGCCGCCGGCTGAAGAAGCAGCCGTAACCACTTCCCCGCCGCCATCCAGACTGATCAGCCGATGCCCGTGCAGATCTTCTTTATGAAGCTTTTCCGCTCCCAGCAGACCAATTTCCTCCATCGTTGTAAAGATACATTCCAGCGGCGGATGGGCAAGACTGTCATCCTCCAGAATAGCAAGCATATAGGCCACACCCATGCCATCATCTGCACCAAGGGTGGTACCTTTTGCTTTTAACAAATCGCCATCCACATACAGATCCAGCGGATCCTTGGTAAAGTCATGATCACTGTCAGCTGTCTTTTCACATACCATGTCCATATGCGCCTGCAGAATCAGCACAGATGCATTTTCATACCCCCTGCTGGCAGGCTTGTCAATTGTGACATTCCATACATCATCCTGATGCCAGACAAACCCGTGATCCCTGGCAAACTGCACAACAAAATCAGAAATTGCTTTCTCGCTGCGTGAACCACGCGGAATCTTTGAAATTTCATCAAACCAGTAACACTGTCTTTTCTGCAGATCAAATTCCATCGTTTTTCATCTCCTGTTTGATCTAATGATATGACGAAAGATAAAAGATGCCCAGACACAGAAAAGAGAAAAGCTGGCAAAGATCCTCCGTCACATAATCTGATGTAATTTCTTTCATACGGGAAACAGCCACATACAACATGTCCATCAGTGAAGGAAAAAGCCGGATCACCAGTATTCATCATGGTTTTCCGGCATTGTGGAAGAACAAACTGTCAAAGATTTTTACATTCGCGCCCCGGCAGCAGTCATGCCGGGTTCTTTTATTCATCTGCCGCCTGCTTTGTTATACAAAAGACGCTGCTTCAAAGGGGAAGGATCAATGCCTAGTGCCTCCATGATCCTGAAGGCAAAGGGATATGGCGTTGCCGGCCCTTGTGAGGTAACAAGGTTGTGATCCCATACTGCCGGGGCATCCACAAAGTTTCCATCTGTCAGCACCTTGTCATAGCCGGTATAGCCGGTAACGGTTTTTCCTTTCATGACACCTGCCGCATGGACAACCTTTGTCCCGGAACACATTGCCCCAATCAGCTTATTGTGATCATTGAACCAGCACAGAGTATCCATAACCTCACTGTTTTCCATCAGTTTCGTCCAGGATGCCCTGCCGCCAGGCACAATGATGATGTCACAGTCCTTTGCCTTTTCAGCATCAAATGGTTCATCTGCCCTGATATCCATTCCCTGCATGGAATGCACCCAGAGATCCTCATGAAAGCAGAACTTCGTAACGGATACACCAGCCCGGCGCAGCAGATCTGCAATCTGCACAGTTTCACTTTCCTCAAAGCCTTCCATCATCAATACTGCTGCCTTCTTCATGCCTGCTCTCCTCCCTCATCAAATGCCTTTTCATAAACCATTCTCTTCTTCACTGGTTCAGGATCCACGTCCAATGCCTCCAACAGGGCAAAGGCAAACCGCCAGGCCAGTGCCGGGCCCTGTGAAGTAATCAGATTGCCATCACTGACAACCAGTTCATCACGCCATGTTCCATCTGTCAGCCTGTCCCTGATACCTGGATAGCTCGTATAGCAATGGCCCTTCAAAACCCCTGCCTTCTCAAGAGCCAACGGTGCCGCACAGATTGCTGCAATGATCTTCCCCTCTCTGTTCATCTGCTGCAGCATTTCCTGCAGCTGCCTGTCTTCACACATATTCTCTGCACCCTTGTATCCACCAGGCAGAATGATCATATCCGCCTGTGCATCCATACTGCTTAGCACATGATCTGCCCTGATCACATTGCCCCACGCACCGGTGACATCTCTGTTCTGCAGTGCACACAGCTCACATTCAACTTCCGCTCTGCGCAGCACATCCGCAATTGTCAGTGCTTCTCCTTCTTCACATCCATCCGGTAAAATCAAAACTGTTTTCTTCATTTCCTTTCCACCTCCCTGCTGCACATGTAAGAATACGCATCCAAACACAGATCATGCGATATTTCCAGATTGTGGAAAACATTCATATTCCATGTGCTGAACAGACCTTGCGAAGGTAAGATGAAAGCAGGAGGAATTTGTTATGATCTATGGAAAGCCAGCTGTTATTCTGCTGAATGAAATTGCCAGTGAAAGACCTGATTCGGCCAATGCAGCAATTGCCCGCTGGCTGCTGCACCAGTCAGATCCTGACCAGCTTTCCATCAGAGCAGTTGCGGATGGTGCCCATGTCGGCATCGCATCTGTTTCCCGCTTTGTCAAAGATATTGGCTTTGAAGACTTTTCCTCTCTGCGGGACATGCTCAAAGAAGGGTTGGACAAGCCGGAGCCTGTGAAAAAGGTGGATCAGGATGCCAGAATTGTGTTAGAGGAAGAGATTACAGCCGGCATCAGGCTGGCCAGTACCGTAAACATGCAGGCAGTGAAGCAGTGTGCAAAGGCTATTGCCCGCTATCAGAAAATCTGGGTGTTTGGCTTGATGAAAGCAGAGGCAGCCGCGATCTGTCTGGCGGATGATCTGTGCCTGGCAGGCAAAGACGCAGCGACTCTGTTTTCCCATACCCAGCAGATGGCATGCATCAAAGCAGTCGGAAAAGATGAACTGATCATTCTGTTCAGCTATACAGGCAGCTACTTTGACATCAATGAGACAGAAAATGCACAGCTGCACATCCATGCCCCGGTGATCATGATCAGCGGCGGGAAAAACATGTATCCAAATCTGACAAGTTTATTTGTGCCGTATCCATCCCGCCTGGACAAGGCCAGCCATCCATATTCACTGATCTACATGGCAAATCTGATCATGCAGGCATACCTGGAAGACAAGCGCTGAGCTTGTTTTCTTTTTCTTTACCATACCTTTACGCATTCTTAATCAATAGACTGTGTCATATCCTGTATAATATAGACACTTACAGGAGATTGTCTCATGGAACTTACCATATCACATTTACAGAAATCTTTTACCGGAAAGCAGGTACTGAAAGATCTCTGTCTGCAGGCAGAAAGCGGCAGTGCTTTAGGACTGCTTGGCCGCAATGGTGCCGGCAAAACGACAACAATCCGTATCCTGCTGGATCTTTTCCCCGCGGATGGCGGTGAGATTCTGCTGGATGGAAAGCCGATTGATCGAACAAAAATCAGGTTTGGCTATCTGCCGGAGGAGAAAGGACTGTATCCCAAGAAAAAGATTCTGGATCAGCTGATTTATTTTGCGCAGCTGAAGGGCATGGCATATTCTGATGCAAAGACGCAGTGCATGGCATGGCTGAAGAAATTTGGCCTGGATGCATATGCAAATAAGAAGCTGGATACCCTTTCCAAGGGCAACCAGCAGAAGACGGCCTTGATTACCGCACTGGTTCATGATCCGGACATTGTTATTCTGGATGAGCCGTTCTCGGGGCTGGATCCGGTCAATGCCCGGGTGCTGGAAGATGCTGTGCGGGAAGAGATTGCCCGTGGAAAGATTGTGCTATTCTCCGGCCATCAGATGAATTATATTGAAGAGTTCTGCAACAACATTGCGATCCTGCGGGATGGAAAGATTGTACTGTCCGGATCTTTGCATGATATCCGTGCTTCCTATCCGCAGAACAGGCTGCTTGTGCGCAGTCAGAATATCAGCAAGATTATTGAGAAGTATGACGCACAGCCGTTTGAGACAAATGGTGCCGTCATCACGATGGAACAGGAAGCTGACAAGCATGCTTTGATGCAGGAACTGAGTGAAAGCTATGATCTGGATGAGATGCGCATCATGATGCCGACACTGGCAGATATCTTTGTGGACTATGCTGGAAAGGAGGCCAAGGCATGAAACAGTTTGGAATCATTCTGCGCTTTGAGCTGAAAGAAATCTTTTCCTCCAAGGCATTCAAAGCTGTGACCATCATTGCGGTGATCATCATGGCATTGATCATGTTTGTGCCAAAGCTCATCAAGACCATCCTGACACCTTCTTCCTTAAGCAATAATACGATTGCCGTCAGTGCTGACTGGGATACGATGAATCAGACCGATGTCACTGCGATCCAGTCTGCGATCACAAAAGCACTGCCGACCGATGATGTACAGTTTGTCACAGATGATGCGGACACGCTGCAGAAACAAGTCAAAGATGAAGAGCTGGATGGCGCTGTCATGATCAATGCGGCTAACTTTTCCCGGTATACCTACTATGTCAAGGACCAGTCCATGTATGATGCCAATACAGAAGCATTCGACGGCATCTTCACGACTGCCCTGCAGCAGAAAGCACTGGAAGAAGAGAATATGTCTGCTGCCAAGGCAGGTGCGATTCTGTCATTGAGTGCCTCTCATGATATTGTCAATCTTGGTGCAGACATGTCCACTTCCTTCATCTATGCCTATATCATGGTCATGGCACTATATACCGTCATTGCCATGTATGGACAGATGGTTGCCTCAAGAGTGGCGGCCGAAAAAGATTCCCGCGCAATGGAATTACTGATCTCCAGTGCTTCGCCGACTTCACTGATGTTTGGCAAAGTCATCTCAGCATGTCTTGCCGGTATCTTCCAGATAGTCGTTATCTTCGGCTCTGCCATTCTCTTTGCAAAGATGAACAGGTCCGTCTGGGCAGGCAGTCCTCTGCTTTCATCCATCTTCAACATTCCCGGATCACTGCTTGGCTATATGATCATCTTCTTCCTGCTGGGACTGCTGATCTATGCCTTCCTGTTCGGTGCCATCGGTTCCACCGTATCCCGCATCGAAGACCTTGGCACAGCCATCACGCCGATCACCATGATCCTGGTCATCTGCTTCATGATTGCCATGTTCTCTATGTCATCCGGCAACCTCGACAACACCTTCATCAAGGTATGCTCGTACATCCCGTTCACCTCACCAATGGTCATGTTCACAAGAATTGCCATGACCACGGTACCTGCATGGGAAATCATGATCTCCATCGGCATCCTGATCATCTCGGTCTTCCTGGTTGGCAAACTGTCCGCCAAGATCTACCGTACCGGTGTCTTGATGTATGGTCAGAAGATCAAGCCTGTCACATTATTGAAGATGATCTGGAAAGCATAAGAAAAAGGGCAAACGCCCTTTTTTGGTATATATGCTTACTTGTGTAAAGCATACTTGTAGATCACTTCGGCCACGCCATCCTCTTCACAGGTATGCTCTGTGATCACATCACACAATGGTTTCATTTCCTCCACTGTGTTGGCTACACCCACGCCAAGGCCGGCATCCTGGATCATACTGAGATCATTGTAGTTATCGCCAATGGCAATGGTGTCCTTGATATCAATGTCAAGAATGCTGGCAAGATGCTGAAGGCCGGTGCCTTTATTGACGCCTTTCTTATTGAATTCCAGATAGCGGTTGGAGGAATAGCTGACATCCATGTCTGCTGTCATGGGTTCCAGTTCTTTGGCAATCCTGTGCAGATAGTCAGTATCTGTGTTTTCATACAGGCACTTGACGATGTCCTGCCCTTTCAGAAAAGACAAGTCATCATGATCAAACTCGGTAAATGCCTGTCTGCCATTCAGATAATCCACTTCACCAGGATTCATGTTATATGCCCATACCGTATCCAGCGTATAGATATGCTGGCAGACATTGTACTGCTTTCCTTTGGTAAACAGATCATTTGCCTGATCCCAGCTGATTCCTGCAAAAAAGAGCAGCCTGTCATCTTCATTGCGGGTGATGGCACCGCCATTGAACGAGATTACATAAGAGCCAGACCGCCTGTACTGGCCGATCTCTTTCAGTGTGCCTTCCGCGGTCCAGAACGGCCGGCCGGTTGCACACACAAAGATGCCGCCGGCAGCCTCAAAATCCGCAATGGCCTTCCGGTTTCCCATTGAAACCGTCTTGTCTTTCCGTAACAATGTCTCATCCAGATCACATGCAATCAAACGATACATACTATTATCTCCTTTATCTGCTTTCATTTTGCGTCTGGGCACTCAAAAACGCCAGATATGATTGCATTTCTCCTCCTGCCGCAAAGATGCTTGTGTGACGGCGGCAAGAATACTACTATGTAACTGTTTACAGGAAAAAGGAGATCTCCTATGGAAAGAAACGAGAAGATCATGATGGCTTCTGATTATCAAAACAGTGCCCATCCCGCCATTCTTGCTGCTATGGCAGCCTCGAACGAGAAAGCGATGCCAGGATATGGCACGGATGAAATCTGTGCACAGGCCAAGGAACATATCCGCCGGGCATGTGACTGCAGGCATGCGGAAGTAGAGTTTCTTGCCGGCGGCACCCAGGCCAATGCCGTTGTCATCGGGGCGCTGCTGAAGCCATATCAAGGTGTGATTGCGGCAGACAGCGGTCATGTCAGTGTACACGAAGCCGGTGCCATCGAGCATACCGGCCATAAGGTACTTCCGCTTCAGGGAAAATGCGGCAAGATCAGCGCAGCTCAGATTGAAGCATGCATGCAGGAATATGAACAGGATGATAACCATGATCACATAGTCATGCCGGGCATGGTCTATCTCTCCCAGCCGACCGAGTTTGGCACGCTATATTCCAGAAAGGAACTGGAAGAGATCAGTGCTGTATGCCATAGGTATCATCTGCCTTTATATGTGGACGGGGCAAGACTGGCCTATGCCCTGGCAGCCAAAGTAAATGATGTAACCCTGCCCGATCTAGCCAGACTGTGTGATGTCTTCTACATCGGCGGCACGAAATGCGGTGCCTTCATTGGTGAAGCCGTTGTCATCCCGGATCCCCATCTGATTCCGCACTTCTTTACAATCATCAAGCAGGATGGAGCCCTGCTGGCCAAGGGATGGCTGCTTGGCATCCAGTTTGATGAGCTGTTCAAAAATGATCTCTACATGCACATTGGTAAAAATGCGGTTCAGTATGCAGAGCAGATTAAGCAGGAACTTGTCAAAGATGGATACAACTTGTACTTCGACTCCCCAACCAACCAGATCTTCTTCGTCATTGCAAATGATAAACTGGAGACATTAAGCCAGAAAGCAGTCTACAGCTACATGGAGAAGTATGATGAAACACATGCTGTGATCCGCTTTGCGACAAGCTGGTCCACAACAAAAGAAGATGTGGACAAACTGTGCCAGATCATCCGGGAAACACGATAAGCAAGATACAACAGATCATCGCTGTCAATGCAGCGTATCATCTGTTGTTTTTTCATTCAGTTTTCTGCCTTCTCAGACAGTTCCATCCACCGTTCTTCCATCTCATCCATCTGACTGCGGGCTGTTTCCAGATCGGCACTGATCTTCTGGATCTCAGGATAGTCAGTAGCATTGTTCAGCTGCTCTTCCAGATCCCTGACGTTCTGCTCTGCACCTGGAATCTCTTTTTCCAGCTTTTCCAGCTCTTTCTTTTCCATATAGCTCAGACGGTTGGAAGGCTTGGGTGCACTAACCTTTCGCACTTCCTTATTCTTTTCTTTCTCTTCACTCTTTTCCGCCGCCTGTGCATCCAGATAATCAGAATAGCTTTCCTGATGAATTTCAATCGTGCCATTGTTAAAAACAAACAGTCTTTCTGCAATCCGATCCAGGAAATAGCGGTCATGCGATACAGCTAATACCGCACCCGGGAAATCCTGCAGAAAGCTTTCCAGGATGGTCAGCGTATCGGTATCGAGGTCATTCGTCGGTTCATCCAGAATCAGAATATTCGGAGACTGCATCAGGATACTGCAGAGATACAGTCTTCTCTTCTCACCGCCAGAGCACTTTTTGATCGGCTGATACTGCTTTTCTTTAGGAAACAGGAATCTTTCCAGCATCTGGCTGGCTGTAATGGTTTCATGATCTGCAGTTGTGATCGTATGGCCAAAGGATTCCAGATAGTCCATGACCCGTTCATCCTCTTTGAACACTTCATTGTGCTGGGCAAAATAGCCGATCTTGACCGTTTCACCAATACGCACCGTACCTGTATCCGGTTTGATCTGGCCGACAATGACCCTTAACAGTGTGCTTTTGCCGCACCCATTGGGGCCAATGATGCCAATGCGGTCATGATGCTGCACTTCATAGCTGAAATGACAGAACAGCACATGATCTCCATATACCTTTGAAACATCCTCCAGCAGGATTGTATTGCCGCCAAGACGGGTAACACCAGCCTGTAACTGCAGTGTCTGTTCCTGCGCAGGATCTTTGATCGCGGCAATCTTTTCATACCGCTGGATTCTGCTCTTCTGTTTTGTGCTTCTTGCCTGGGCTCCGGCACGGATCCATGCAATCTCATGGCGCAGGTAGTTTTCCCGCTTGGCCCGGGAAGCTTCGGCCTGTTCCCTGCGAATTTCACGCTGTTCCAGATAATCCGCATAATCACCTGTATAGCAGTAGAGATGTCCCCTGTCTACTTCAACAATGTGATTGGTAATCCGGGCAAGGAAATAGCGGTCATGGGTGACCAGTACCACGGCTTTGTCCGATTTCATCAGATACTTCTCCAGCCAGAGAATCATCTGCTGATCAAGATGATTGGTCGGCTCATCCAGAAGATAGAGATCTGCCTTCCTGATCAAAGCAATGGCCAGAGCAAGACGCTTCTTCTGACCACCTGACAATACATCTGTCATGGCATCATAATCTGTCAGGCCAAGCTTATTCAAAATGGACTGAATCTGGTAATCCTCCACCTTCTCTTTCAATGCATCTTGGACTGTCTGAAAGATTGTTCTGCCTGAAGGAAACTCACTTGCCTGCGGGCAGTAGGAAATCACCAGATCCTTCTTTGCTGTGATCTCACCCGTATCCAGCTTCTGCTTCTGGGCCATCACGGCAAGAAAGGTACTCTTGCCGGCACCGTTTCTGCCAACCACACCCCATTTGTCACGGTCATTGACAACAAAGTTCACATGATCCAGAATCGGTTCGGTATTATATTTAAAACTGGCATTTTCCAAAGACAGTAACATGTTCCACCTCAATTCCTGTGTTATTGTACACGATCCAAACAAACCTGCACCAAAAGGAGGCACCCATGACACTCTATGACAATTACATACGTTATGCCAAAGGAGATATGTATCCGTTTCATATGCCCGGGCATAAGCGCAATACAGAGCTGATGCACATGATGAATCCGTACATGTTTGATTCTACTGAAATCACAGATCTCGATGATCTGCACAATCCAGATGACAAAGCAGGATGGATTCAGGATTCCGAGAAGCTGGCCGCAGAGCTGTTTCACAGCAGATACTCTTTTTATACGGTCAATGGCTCTACCGGTGCTTTGATTGCGTCTGTACTTGCTCTTTCAAAGCCGCATCAGAAAGTACTTGTGGCAAGAAACTGCCACATCTCAATCTACAATGCCATTACCCTGGCACAATTAGATTCCATTTATCTCTGGCCCAAAATGGACAGGGATGGCATCTGTGCCTCCATCCAGCCAGAGCAGATCCAGCAGGCCTTCCAGGATCATCCTGACATTGCTCTTGTCATCCTGGTATCGCCAACCTATGAAGGTGTATTGTCAGATATCAGCGGGATCGCTGACATTGTCCACAGCCACAATGCAAAGCTGTTGATTGATGAAGCCCATGGCGCCCATCTTGCCTTAGATCACAGATTCCCAAAGAGTGCCGTTGAAACAGGAGCGGATGTCGTTGTGCAGAGTCTGCATAAAACGCTTCCCTGCTTAACACAGACTGCCATATTACATGTGTGCTCAGACAGAATGGATCCCAATACAATCAGAAGAATGATTGCGGTGGAGGAAACAAGTTCACCAAGCTATGTACTGGTATGCAGCTGTGATCAGTGCATTCATCTGATGAAGGACCATGGCAGAGAATTGTTTGATGCATACTGGCAGAATCTGCAGGAATTTGATAATGCCATCCAGCCGCTGCAGCACCTGCATGTTGTCTGTCATGGCAAGGATAAAGACAATCATCCGGATTTTTATGCCTTTGATCCAGGCAAGATTCTGATCAGCACCAGAAGAACAAATCTTACCGGACCAAAACTGGCAGAAATTCTGCGGAATACGTATCATCTTGAAACAGAATACACCCGCATGGATGCCGTACTTGCCATGACAAGTGCAGCCGATCGTGATGAAGGCTTCCAAAGACTGGAAGAAGCATTGCTGGAAATTGATGCAGAACTGAAAGCGCAGGAAGATCACCAGAATCCAATCTCACTGCCAGATACCATTACCACCGGTACACTATCACCATGGCAGGCCATGGAAAAAGAGGCTGAAAATGCAGAGCCAGACAAAGCCATTGGCAGAATTGCAAGAGAAGCCGTCTTTGCCTATCCGCCTGGCATTCCCATTCTTGTGCCGGGGGAAGTCATTACCAAAGAACAGCTTTCCTATTTGAAAAAGATGCAGAATGCCGGCCTGCAGGTCGTTTCCGCAAGTCATGGCTTTCCGCATCATCTAGAAGTGTGCCGCTGAAGACGATGATCTGTATTTCTATATGCCGTCCTCCAATTCTGATCGATGAAGTACAGCGGGTACCAGATCTTTTTCGAACCATTAAAATGGCATGTGATGAAGCATGCTTCAGAACCGCTTGCAGGAAGAGCTGCGATGGTTGAACCTGCACCGCTTTCTCTAAGTGAGATGATGAACGGCTCATTTCGTGACCCCTTCATGCCAGCATGGTACATCTTAAATAGGGTAGAGTGAGCCGCGTTAGCGGCTCGACCCTCCCGTTGCACCGTACGTACGGTTTTCCGTATACGGCGCTACGTTTGTATTTACTTACGATTATTGAGGTAGTATTCCAACGGGTTGACCAGTCCTGGTCGACCTGTTTTCCTACTTGGCAGGGCCAGTACTTTCGGGCTGAGAGCGTAATTTACCACATCCATTCCACTCCTCCGATACCATCCTAGGCGTGAGTTGGCTACCTTGTATGTATCTTCATCGGTGAAATTACAATGGAACATAGCGTTAAGCCTTTGGAGATTTGTGTCTATACGCTTCGGTTTCTTCCATTGCTTGATGATGATGACTCTGACTTTGTGCCGCATCCACTGTCCATATTCATCGAGGAAAGCCTTCATATCTCCGATGATGAAATAATTGATCCATCCTCTGACGATCTGATTCAGTTTTGTGAATGTGACGGCCAGAGGTCTGGATATTGCTTCCTTGCGTTGCAGGACAGCCTTGGTTTTCGCCATCAGCCGTTTCTTTCTGTCATCACTCGGTTTGCAGTGCCATCCGTCTTTTGCCTTCCAGTACGTAAAGCCTAGGAACTCGCTGTGTGTTGGCCTGACCACCTTTGTCTTGGTTGGACTGACCTTCAGAAACAGCTTTCGTTCCAGCCATGAGGCTACCGACTTCATCACTCTGTCTGCCGCCATTTCGCTCTTCACGAAGATGTCGCAGTCATCTGCGTACCGCACAAAATGCAGTCCTCTGCTCTCCAGTTCTTTGTCAAATTTATCGAGATAAATAAGGCTAAGTATCGGACTGAGGGGTCCGCCTTGCGGAACGCCTAGTTCAGTTGGTGATACGAGTCCGTTCACCATGACGCCAGCCTTCAGAAAGGACCGGATCAGGTGTAACGTTCTCTTGTCGTTTACCTTTTCTCTCAAAATGGAGATTAATTTGTCATGATTCACCGTATCGAAATACTTTTCGATGTCGAGATCAATCACCCAGTCGTATCCGCTGTTCAGATTATTCAGGACATCCTTCATCGCATCATGTGCGCTTCTGTTTGGCCTGAATCCATAACTATGGTCACTGAATGTGCTGTCGTAGATGCCGCTGAGTACCTGGGCTGCTGCCTGCTGTACCACCCGGTCTGCGACTGACGGAATACCTAATGGCCTTTGCTTGCCATTGGGCTTGGGTATATAGACCCTGCGGACTGGTTTCGGTCTGTACTGCATGTTCCGGATCTGCTGTTTGATTATTTCTTTATGTTTAGAGAAATACTCATCCAGCTCACTGGTTTTCATGCCGTCCACGCCGGCCGCGCCACGGTTTCTCTTAACCCTTCTGATCGCTTCTTCCAAGTTTTCGTCACTCAGAATCACTTCAATTAATTCCATACCGCTGTGCCATTCCTTTCTATCTGTAGATTATTCAGAATCATCCCGGGGCCCTTTGCCGTCAGAGGTTACGATCCTCTGCTGTAGGCTTATCCTCCCTTTCGGACTATCCGAACATTGCGTATAGTGGGGCACACTATACAAACATTAGGTCCTTCGCTCCACTTCCGTTACAGAAGCTTCATCACTACTATGACCTCAGCTGACTTCCTGCGATAGACCTTTATCCGACCAGATGATAACGATAGCTGTTTAAAAGCGTCTCGGTTTCCCTGTGTTTAGGTTCATCTGTCCGCAGGATCTCTCGGGGTAAGACACACATCTGTAATTTCCATAGCTTCCTGATTTACCGGTCGGCTTTACGTTTGTCTTTTGGACTTCAGCTTGCATAGCAGCCTTATCCGCCTTATGGCCTCAATCAGGTTTCTGTACGTAAGCTCAGAAATATGCTAGCTACTGCTTTCGCTCTGGGTTATTCACCCTCGGCTGGTAGTTCACTTCGCTTGGCGACAAATACCCGCGGCCTGCCTCTATTGCAGGCTAGATGTGTGCCATGCCCGACACACTATGCAAAATACCCGCACGATTTTCCCACGGGTATTTCTTAATCTGATTGTTTATTCCTGTTCTGCCTGCATGGCAGCCTCTGCTGCCTTAATCATGATCGCACACTCAATTCTCTTGCGGAAGATCTCACAGCCATACTCATACGTACCATGGATATCACCTGTAGCATGGTAGGCATTGGCTGCACAGCCGCCGGCACAATACAGTCTTGCCCAGCAGTTGTCACAATCATGGCGGGCATACACATTGCACTGGCGGAATTCATCCCGCAGTTTTGTATTCGTGACGCCATCCCAGATATTGCCCATCTTGTAGTTTTCATCACCCACAAACTGATGGCATGGATACAGATCACCCTGGGCTGTGACAGCCAGATATTCCGTGCCGGAACCGCAGCCGGAGATTCTCTTGTAAATGCACGGGCCATGTTCGAGATTGATCATGTAGTGATAGAACGTGATCGGGTGGCCTGCTTTTTCTCTTCGGATCATATCCCTGGCCAGGATCTCATACTGTTCAAAGATGACCGGAAGATCTTCTTTGGTCAAAGCAGAAGGAGAAGAAGGATCTGCTACTACCGGCTCCATGGACAGTTCATCAAAGCCAAGATCATCCGCCATGTGGAAGATATCTTTGGTGAAGTCTGTGTTGTAGTGGGTAAAGGTGCCGCGCATATAGTATCCTTTTCCTCCGCGGGCCTTTACCAGTTTCTGGAAGTTTGGCACAATGCGGTCATAGGAACCATGTCCTGCCTTATCCACACGGAAACGGTCATTGACCTCCTTGCGGCCATCCAGAGACAGCACGACGTTGTAGCACTCTTTGTTGGCCCATGCAATGACCTCATCATTCAGATTGACGCCATTGGTCGTCAAGGTGAAGCGGAAGTTCTTTCCCTTTTCCTTCTCAATTGAGCGGGCATAGGCAACCAGCTGTTTGCAAACCTCAAAGTTGACAAGCGGCTCCCCACCGAAGAAGTCCACTTCCAGGTTCCTTCTGGTACCGCTGTTTTCAATCAGAAAGTCCAGAGCTCTTTTGCCTGTCTCGAAACTCATCAGACCGGTCTTGTTATCATACTTGCCCTGGCTGGCAAAGCAGTAGGAACAGTTCAGATTGCATGTATGGGCCACCAGCAGGCACAGTGCCTTGACGACATTGGACTTGTTCTTCAGTTTTCCTGCCAATGGGGCAAACGTATCTTCGGTAAACAGCTTCTTCTGGGCAGTCAGCGCATCAATGTCCGCAAAGGTATCCGCAATATCCTTTTCAGAAACGATCTCCCCGGGATTGCCATCCGTATCCTGCAGCTGCCTGCCAAGATACTTCTCGGTGATTTCTTTCTGTGCCTCTTCTTTGGACAGACCTTTGTCCAGAAGGGCAATGGCATCATAGGCCATATCATCCGTGACATGGACAGAAGCACTGTACACATCCAGGACGATGTTATATCCATTCAGTTTGTATTGATGAATCATGCTTAATCCTCCAAAACGCAAACAGACCGGAACAGCACCAGTGCCGTTCCGGCCCATCTTTCTTCATACCCTGTACAACAACTTACTTGTTGTTCTTATTCTCACAGTTCTGATTGGCAATACCGCAGGATGTCTTGCATGCACTCTGGCAGGATGTCTGGCACTCGCCGCAGCCGCCGTTACATACAGACTTCTCCATGTCGCGCGTATTCAATGTTGCAATATGCTTCATTTCCACATTCCTCTCTTTCCTTGTCTTTCAAGTATTGTAGCATTCCTGTCAAGCTGACAACAGACTTTACTTCTTTGTACTTTTTGCTTTCTTGTCCTTCCTGCCATTGCCCGTATGTGCATTGAACCAGTCGGTAATCTCCTGCATTCTTCTGATACGGTGCAGCGGTTTGCCAGAGCGGGAGAGCTCATGTGTTTCTCCATGGAAAATGCACATGCGGGTTTCCACATTTCTGACCGCCAGTGCCTGCATCATCTGCATGCCTTCCGGCAGCGGGCAGCGTCTGTCCTCATCTGAATGGATGAACAAGGTCGGTGTCTTGACATTCTCAGCATATTTCAGCGGAGAATGTTCCCAGAGCTTGTCATATTCAAACGGTGTTTTGGCTGCATTCTGATCTGCACCGAAGTACGGGCCGATATCACTAATGAAGGACATGGAAACCCAGTTGGATATAGAACGCTGGGAAGCAGCGGCACAGAAGCGGTCTGTATGCGTAATGATCCAGTTGGTCATAAAGCCGCCATAGGAGCCGCCGGTCTCACACACACGCTTGGGATCGATGGCAGGATACTTCTTCAGTACCGCATCCATGAAGTCCATCAGGTTCTGGTAATCCACTTCACCATACTTGCCGCGGATATCTGCAAAGGCATCGCCGCGTCCGTCAGATCCGCGAATATTGGTGTAGAAGACAAAGTAGCCCTCACTTGCCCATACCTGCATCTCATGGAAGAACATCTCACCATAGACACAGCGCGGTCCGCCATGAATATCAAACACAGCCGGATACTTCTTTTTCTCATTGTATCCCTTCGGCAGCAGCACCCATCCATTGAGCACCTCACCCTGGGATGTATAGACAAGCTTCTGCGGCTGCGCAATATACTTGTCCTTCAAAGCTTCATCATTATAGGCCGTCACTCTCTTCAGACCAGATCCATCCCTGTCCATCACATACACCTCAGACAGATGATTCCAGTCCTGGCCTGCAAAGGCAATCTGATCCTCATTGGCAGCCAGACAGTAGGCATTGATTCCCTGAGTAGAAATCTCCTTCCGGGAGAACTTCTTGTCAAAGTCGAGCAGCACCGTATAGTAATCCTTTGTAGCAATCGTAATCCAGTGATTCCTGACACTGACAGATTCCCTGCCGCCGCCAAGCGTTGTATCACCAACCACAGAATCATACAGAGAAATCTCAGGCTTGAAGATTACTTCCAGCTTATCCTTTTCAATACGGGAAACTTTTCCTGTTTCATTGACCCCGTACTCTTTGAGATCACATGCCTGGCCATACAGCTTTCCGTTCAATACAAACAGATTATTGAAGCTCATGCCATCTTTTCCATAGATCGTCTCTGTCTTTTCTGTTTTGACATCGTACGCATATACCCTGTTATACAGAGACTGACGGCGGGTACGCTCATTGCCGGAATAAATAATGCGCTCACCATCCACCAGCATCGCATCCGTATCAAAAGCCGGAGCCGTCAGGCGCTTTACACCAAACGGATTCAGCTCAATCAGGAACAATGCCGTACGATTGCCATTGACGAAGTTCTGGCCATTGAACCAGTACGGCACCTCATCTACAACCTGATAATTCTCATGCTCTTCCTTCTGCTCATCCGCATACTTCTTTCTGCCTTCCTCATCCAGCAGATATACATCCGGATTGTGCATATCAATCGTACCAAGAGCCGCATATACGCCATCCTTTACCTTCTTCACAGAGCTCATGGCAAATGGCAGGGTAAAAGCTTTGACGGCTTCACCGCCATCAATATGAATACGGTACAGATCCGTTGTCAAAGCAGCAGTATCCTCCGTATGGCGGGATAACAGCAGCGTATTGTCATCTTCCCAGCATACAATCGAAGCATTCAGCGTACTGGTCAGCTGCACCGGCCTGTTATCACGCAGAACCCACACATCACGCTTATACGTATTCTTCTTCTCATCCGCATACGCTACCTGCCATGCAAGCGTCTTCCCATCCGGGCTGTACTGCAGATTTTCTACATAGTGATACGTCACAAGATCATGAATCGTAATCTTCTCACTCATATCCGTCCTCTTTCCTTGAATTCCTTCACCAGAAACGTCATACTGACCGTCTTGGCATCCGGAATCTTTCCGTCTGCTATTTTATCAGTCAGCTCCGCCAATGTCATTTTAGACAGCTCCAGATACTCATCATCATCCGTATGCTGCCCGGCAAACTTTCCCTGTCGGGCATAATACAGATCAATCACCTCAGAATCATAGGCAGGCGTTGGATAAATCTTGCCAAGATACACCCAGTCAGTACCTTTATAGCCTGTTTCCTCTACAATCTCACGCTTTGCCGTTGTCAAAGGATCCTCTCCCTTTTCCTTCTTGCCAGCCGGAAACTCAACAGTCACCTCATGCTGGGCATAACGATACTGGCTCACCAGAAAGAACCTGCCGGATTCATCTTCCAGCGCAATGCCAACACCACCGGGATGTTCCACCACCTCACGGGGCGCATTCGTGCCATCCGGCATCTCTGCCACATCCTTATGCACATGCAGAATCTTCCCATCATACACAGATTCCTGTTTCAGTGTCTTTTCATCCAGATTCATCACACACTCTTCCTTTCGCGAGTATAGTAATGCAAAAGGAGACATTCATGAAGAAGAAAGTATATTTTGCCGGCAGTATCCGCGGCGGCAGAGAAGATGCCCAGCTGTACAAAGATGCCATTCAGCACATCCAGGAAACAGATATCGTATTAACCGAACATGTCGGTGATCTCACCCGCTCAATCCATGAACAGGAAAGAGACAGGGATAACCTCATCTACACCCAGGACACAAACTGGCTGAAAGAATGTGATCTTGTCATCGCTGAATGCACAAGACCATCCCTCGGCGTCGGCTATGAACTCGCCTTTGCAGAAAGCCTGAGAAAACCAGTCTTTGTCTTTTACAGACCAGAAAAGTGCCAGCTCTCCGCCATGATCAAAGGAGATCCTTATTTCAGTATCTTTACATACAGAACCAGGGAAGAACTGTTCCAGAAGATTGATGACATTCTGCAACAATAACTTTATTTTGAAGGCAAATGGCAGATTTACCTATATTTATGGGATATCTGCTTTTTTCTAAATGCAGTGGAATAACTGGTTTCTGAAATGTAATCGCTTTCATGCTAGAATTACAGACAGAGAGGTATTGTATGATGAGATCATATTCCTATCTGAACGCGAAATATGCGCTTGTTTCTGCTGCTTATATGATGCTGGTGGTAGCGGTAGGCGGCTATGCCTACAACTTTCTGTCTCAGTCTGGTCTGTCTGATGGCATGGCCGGCACTGTTATTACCTGCGTATCTCTGACTGGTCTGATTCTGCAGACTGTATTTGGCTCTGTCATTGATTCTTCTGAAAAGCTCAGTGAGAAAAGCTTTATTTCTCTGACCATGATTCTGGCAGCAGTCCTGGCCATTGTGCTGTTATTTGTGAAAAATACAATATTTCTGTGCATTCTGGTAATCTGCTGCTTTACGATGTGCACTTCCGGTTTTCCATTCTTTAATTCTCTTGCTTTTGCTTATGAAAAACAGGGACATGCGATCAACTATGGCATTGGCCGCGGTATTGGCTCTGCTGCCTATGCAGTAGGTTCTTCCCTGCTGGGAACTCTCTGGGGACACTATGGCAAAGCTGTCATGCCATGGTATCTGCTGGTGTTTGCTTTGATTACATGGACGCTGATGCAGATGATGCCAGATCCTGTTCATGAAAGGAACCAAGAGAAGAAGACTGAGAATACCGGCTATATCCGCTTCTTCCACAAATACAGGCGTATTCTGCTGCCGGCTGCTGCTATGATCATGCTGTACTTCTGTCATATGCTGGTCAATACGTATCTGGCCAAGATCATTGCTTCGATTATTGGCGCACAGCAGGCAGGCACTGCCGGTACGGTGGAAGGCTTCCAGGGAACTGCCCTGTTTATTCAGGCTATGTGTGAACTGCCCACCATGTTTGTTTTTGCCTGGCTGATGAAAAAAGCATCGGTAAACAGACTGATGATATTCTCTGCCGTCATCTATTCCCTCAAGCATGCAATTATCCTGTTTGCTTCTAATATCGGCATGCTGTACTTTGCCATGGTCCTGCAGATGCTGTCCTACGCCATCCTTGTCCCGGGCAGTGTCTACTTTGCCAATGAGATTGTTTCCGGGGAAGATCGCAACAAGGGACAGGCTGTTATGGCAGCCACCACGACGGTTGGCGGTCTGCTGTCCTCCTTCATCGGCGGCCAGCTCTTCCAGCACTTCGACGTACATACGGTCATTGCCATCGGCACTGCCGTATCCATGATCGGCACGATACTGATGATTGCCGGCATCACAAAAATTGAAAAGAAGTCATAAATAAAAGCCAGGCTTTACATCTTGCCTGGTTTTATTCTGCTTTCTGATAAATCTCTTCCAGCAGTTTTGTACCTGTCTTTGTCCGGTAGATGTTCTTCTTTCCTTCCTCTATAGCCTCTTTGGACATGTGGCTTTCATCCGCATTGACCAGGAAGTCTGCTTCCAGCAGAATGCGGTAATCCCTGCCATCCACATTGGTATATGTATGATGATGGCTGACAAGATACACAATCCGTTCCTTCATGCTTTCCGGAATATCCACATCTTTAAAGAATTCTTCTGTTAATGGTCCGCCTTCCTTTTCCTGATACACACCATTGGTATTGCCATACTTCTTCCGGCATAACGGACAGGCAATGTCATGCACAATTGCTGCCAGTTCCAGCGTTTCCTGTTCCTCATCGCTCAGATTCTCCAGAATACCAATTGTCCTGGCAAAACTGTGCACCTTTGTATAATGCGCAATATCATGCAGATTACCCTGCGAATACGCCGCCATCTTTACCATCACCTGTGCAACCATCTTCTCATCCATATGCGTCATCCTTTCACTAGTAATTTGCACTCATTATACGCGCATCCTTGAAAGTCATTTATGAAAATGATCTGACAATCAGGGCCAACTCATATCATCTGCAGTATCATGAAACAAGCACAGAAAGGACAATCTCATGAACTTTGATCCCATGTATCAGCCCTATGCCGGCAATCGTTATTGTTTAACTGCAAATCATGGCATGGTAGCCACCGGCAGTGCTCCGGCTGCAGTGGCAGGTCTTCTCATCCTGCAGAAAGGCGGCAATGCCATAGACGCTGCTGTGGCCACAGCCGCTGCCTTAACCGTCTGTGAGCCAACCGCCAATGGCCTTGGTGCCGACGCCTTTGCCATCATCTGCTGCAACAACCAACTCTATGGCCTCAATGCCTCCGGTTATTCTCCCTATGACATTTCTCTTGATAAGCTGTCTTCATTTCAGAAAATGCCAACCCATGGCTGGGCTCCCGTCATGGTCCCGGGTGCTGTCAAAGGATGGGGTGAACTGGTAAAGAGGTTTGGCAGGCTGACATTAAAGGAAGATCTCGCCCCGGCTATTGATTACGCCGAAAACGGATATGCGGCAGGGCCAATGCTGGCATACATGTGGAACAAAGCCGCCAATCGTTTTCAACAGATTTTCAAAGGAAAACATGAGTTTGATGCCTGGTTTGATACATTCACGAAGGACGGAAAAGCGCCACAGTTTGGTGACCTTGTCATCCTCAAGGACCATGCGAAAACGTTGAGAATGATCGCCGACACCACTACCGATGCCTTCTATCATGGTGAAATCGCAGACAGAATTGAAGCACAGAGCATTCGTGACGGTGGATATCTGAGAAAGAAAGATCTCGAAGATTATCGGGTTACATGGGTGGATCCGGTATCCGTCAATTATCATGGCTATGATGTGTTTGAACTGCCGCCCAATGGCCAGGGTATTACAGCCCTGATGGCATTGAATATTCTGAATCAGTTCCACTTTGATCATCGTGATGTCAACAGTATTCACACAGCCATTGAAGCCATGAAGATTGCGTTTGCGGATGGGCTGGAAGCTATTACGGATCCAAAGGAAATGAAGCAGGATTACAGAGATTTCCTCAAAGAAGAATATAGCAGAGAGAATGCAAAGCGCATTGATCCTGACAAAGCAAACATCTATACAAGAGAGACACCTCCAAAGAGTGGAACGGTATATCTTGCCACAGCAGACAAAGATGGCAATATGGTCTCCTACATTCAGTCCAATTACATGGGCTTTGGCTCTGGCATTGTCATTGAAGACACCGGCATTGCCCTGCAGAATCGAGGAGCAGATTTCTCCCTTAACAGAAATGATGCCAATGTCCTTGCCCCACACAAGAAAAGCTATCACACAATCATTCCAGGATTCCTTTGCAAAGAAGGAAAGCCATTGGGAGCATTTGGCGTCATGGGTGGATATATGCAGCCGCAGGGACATGTACAATTGCTTACCAACATGATTGACTTCCATCTCAATCCACAAATGGCTCTGGATGCGCCAAGATGGCAATGGACAAGAGAAAACAAGATTCTGTTGGAGCCAGAGTTTGACAATGCAATTGCCCAGGCATTGGTAAGAAAGGGACATGAGATCCAGATTGCCACAGAACGCACACCCTTTGGCCGAGGACAGTGTATTCTGCGCAAGGAAAATGGTGTGCTGATTGGTGCCACTGAATCACGCACCGATGGAAACATTGCCTGCTGGTAAGTAAGCAGATTTTCATAAAAGTCAGGCGATTCGACCTGCCATTTCTTATACAATGAAATGATTCATATCACCCGACTGAATGAAATCTGCTTTCATTTCCTCATGCCCCAGTGCCTCCGGCAGCCATTTCAGCATGTATTTCATGCCAAACTCTTCCACATTGAAGTGGCCTACGGCAAGAATTGCCTTGGAATCGCCAAGCATCATGCCATCCCGCATATATTCATTCACCGTGTAGTCGATCAGTTCCATAGTAATAAGGCAGTCAACCTGGTGCGCATTGATATAGCTGATCGTTTCCTTATCCGCAAAACCTATACAGTGCATTGGAATAGCGATCCTTCTGATAACTGTCTCAGGATCACCAATCAGACGAATTCCATTCAAGTTGATACCGCTAATAATCTTTCTTGCAAGTTCTTTTACATGAATTCCATCCGGAACATACAGTTCAATGGGCATACCACCAAATTGAACCGGATTCTTTGCTTTACTAACATAATATTGTTCAAGACCAGCATAATGCAAGAAGCCGAGGAAGATGCCATCGTACCAGCCGCCATTGCCATCGGGAATGCCAGAATGAATGTAATCATGATCGCGCCAGACCGTAATGCCATATTCATCCAGCAATGCTTTCTTACGCAGATAGACACTGTTTTTCTCATTCTGCAGCCAATCCTGATGATCACCATGATTCCAGAACAAGGCTTCATGAGAAATGATCAAATTAGCACCAAGTTCATGCGTCTTTCTGATCACATCTACAGACGCAAAGCATGTTGTTACGATACCGGTACACCCTTTGTCTGTATCACCATATAGGACCTGATCTCTTGTTGTTTTCGGATCAATTGGGTTACCGTCACGATCAAATCCTCTGGAATAGGATTTGATCTTTGCAATTACCTCAGATATTTTCATTCATCTCTCACTTTCTCCGGCACATAGATAATATTCCCCTCACCACCATCCTGGCGTCTGTTTGTGGAAAAATCAATTTTTCTTGCCGCAAAACATTTCATGCCATTGAATTCAATCTCCTGATGGTCGTCTGTTCCATCCAGAATTGACTTTGCAATTGCAATATCTTCATGAAGCAAAGACATCGGAGACTCACAAGTGCCATGCTGGCGAAGAATGCGATCATAAAGAGGCTGCAGATCCTTCAGTTTCTTTAACGTAATTCTAGTGAACGTTTCAACAGAAGTGCATTCCTTCATGCAGAATAACGTGAATACACCACACGCATCACCATAAAGCATTGTCCTATCTTCTTTGACAAGAAAAACCATCATGCCTTGGGTATGTCCTGGCGCATGATATGCCGTTACATGTACATTTCCAAGATCGAATTCATCTCTATCGTGCAGATTTGTAAAATCATCGTTATGTAAAGGCACAAACAGATCTTCACTGTAATCATCCAGATTCTTGACATAATTGCCCAGAAACTTCTTTCGCGCAGGAATTTCTCCGTGCTCATGATATAAATCAAGATCAGCAAGATTCATATATACCTTGCTCCACTGGCCGGCACCGCCTGCATGATCGAGATGACCATGAGAAAGAACCACATCGTATGGCTGGTCTGCCAGCCTATCCACATAGGTTTTCAGATCTCCGAATCCATATCCCGTATCAATGAGAACGCCTCTTTCATTTCCGCGGATATAATACATGCATGCATCATTCCAGAAAGCACGGATTCTGGTAATATGCTCTGTTACTTTTTCATTGCTATAGAATTCCATCTTCCTCTCCTTCTAACGTCAAAGAAGCGGCAGAGCCGCCTCTTTGCAATTATTCCTTTGTGGCTTGTTCAGTCTTCATTCTCTTTTCTTCTTCAATCTGCTGTCTATCAAAGATTTTCATGAAAGGTGTGAAAATCACCATATCAACAACCATCAGAACAAGAATCAGAATCAGTGCTGGTACATTTCCACCTGTGGCAAGGAATGCCTGCAGTGGAGCAGGAACTGTAAATGGCATTGTGATATAGAAACGGCCGACTATATGAGCACTTGCCAATGCATAATAGACACAAATATTCAGAATCTGACAGATCACGGATGGAATGAAATAATACAGGTTCAACACTTCCGGCAGACCGAATACATATGGTTCAGCAATATTGAAGAAGGCAGGAACAGCTGCAACTTTTGCCAGGGATCTTGTACGCTCAGACTTAGCGAATAGCAGAAGCCAGAGATTCATACCGCAATTGCCAAGAATCCAGCCGCCAAACACAGCAGTCATAGAGCCGGCATAAATGTATGGAAGCTGTGTTACAGCTGTACCAGCTGCAACTGCCTCGGCATTGGCCGCAATTGCCGCTGTTGTAATCGGTGTGGTAATTGCACTCATCATGTTGTCACCATGAATACCAAAGAACCAGAACAGTGATGTCAGCAGAGAAAGAATCAGAATAGATGGCAATGTTCCTGATGCTCTCATCAGAGGCTGGAAAATCGTGTAAATCAGATCTGTAATGCCGCCGCCTGTGAAATGAACAAGCACCGCATTGATGATTGAGAACAAAACGACATTGAATACCAGGGCAATCAGAACATTGAACGGAGCTGCCACATTCGGAGGTACACTGTCAGGCAATTTGATCTTGATGTTATGCTTGTCAAATGCCCGTGTGATTTCAACGGTCAGAAGCGCAATAATCATGGCACCAAACATATAGCCGGCACCAAGTCTTGCATCATTCAATGTGCCATTTTCAATGTCCAGGGCACCAGAAACAACCAGGAACACCAGCAATGAAGCTATCATGTTATTGATTCCGTTCATCTTATAGTTTGTTGCAAGACGATAGGAAACCCCGCAGACAACATAAATTGAGATGATGCCAATTGTCAGCATATAAGGCGTAATCAACAGTGAATAGTTATTCGCCGCCCACGCCTTCCATGCCAGCAGGAACGCATAGAAGAAATTGCTTGGCTCAGTAATTGAAGCCGGTACTGGTGGAATGGCCAGCAGAATAGAGAAACCACCAACAATTGTTGCCGGAATCAAAATTGTCAGACCATCACGAACTGCTGCCAGATGACGCTGGTTGCCAATCTTGGATGCAACCGGAACCAGATACTGCATCATCCAGTCGGAAAACCGCTCTAGTGCGGATTCCTTTTTCTTTACTTCAGACATACGTTTTCCTCCCGATGTAGAAGGATCTTCATGCATCATCAATGTACGAATATAGTCATCCAACTGTTCACCATCACACTTGGCATACAGATCCGCAGGCAACTGAATAACAGAAATTTCATCAAACTGGTCCGCTAGTTTCTGAATCTCATTCAGCTGAAAACTCATCTGCGGTGCTACTAGAATATAGTCATATCTGCCTATCACCATTGGAAGTTCACTATATCCTATTGCATCAATATGCCAGCACTCATCCTCTCGCAAATGCTTTTCCATCTGAGCGACAAGTATTGATGTTGAATTTCCACCGGAACATACCAGCAGAACGTACACTGGTTTTTGCATGTAACTCCTTTCACTATCTGAAGTATGAACTTTTCTCTTTGGATTTGTGGCTGAACATTTCCGTTTTAAAAAGGAAATCATGCTACTATTTGTGTATGAATACAGAACAAAAGATTCTGGAAATTCTCATGCATACCGACCAGCCTCTTGCAAGCAAAGACCTTGCTTTTCAACTTGGCACTTCAGATAAAACTGCTTTGAAATATCTGAATATGCTGAAACAGGAACTGGCTGGATCCGGTGCTGATATTGAAATCAGACAGCGCTCTGGTTCTGTCCTTCTGATCCAGGATCAGCAGAAGTTTTCTTCTTTCTGCTCCAGATTTTATCAGAAAGATCTCTTCAATGATCCAATGATTCGCAGTCGTTATATTCTGATGCGCCTGTTACTGGACTCATCACATCTGGATGGTTATGTACTGGCGGAAGACATTGGCATTTCACCTGGAACATTACGTTCTATTATCCGTTCCCTCAAACCTGTACTGCAGAAATACAATCTAAGCCTACACCGTTCACATCTTGATGGCTATCGCATTTCTGGCAAAGAAGAGGATATACGCCATTGCCTTTCAAGAGAAGGCAATGCCATGTTTATTGAAAACACTTTGGTATCCAACCCTTACCAGGGAAATCTGCAGTCTTCTTTGCACCAGATGATCAGCGATGCTTTGCAGCAATTTAACATTGCTGTTTCCAGCGACAGCATCAATGCCCTTTCCCTGCATGCACTGATTGCGATTAACCGCATTGAGACTAATAATCCTGTGGTTCTGCAAAATTATATAGATATCGCCAGGATCAAGTCAAAGCCAGAGTACAACGCAGCAAAAAAGATTGCATCCGAAATTTTCAAAGGTATTCATATTCAGCTTGATGAATCTGAAATTCTGTATCTTGCCATGCATATTGCAGGTAAACAAAGATTGCTTGGTCATGATCAATTTGACAATGAAATCAGTGATGATGCCATTTTGTTCTATAACAAATTCCTACGGCAAATCCTGCACTTGACGGGTGAAGACTTCTTTAATGATGAAGATCTCCGTTCCTCTCTGTTGAATCATATTGCACCCTTTCTGACCAGATTAAAGAGAAATATGCTCATTGAAAAAACCGAGCTGTCAAGCATCAAAAGTGAATTCCCTCTGGCATATGACACTGCTGTCAGCGGTCTTACCATCATTGACCAGGCACTTCCTGAAGCAGAGATTTCATTCTTTGCACTGCATCTGCAGCTTGCCTACGAAAAGAGAAAAGACGCAAACCATATTCGCTACAATGTAGCCATCTATTGCGAAGAAGTATCCAGCATTTATCAGATTGTCACATTCCGATTAAATCAGTACTTCAAAGATGATATCAATGAAATCATGTTTATTTCAAAAGATAAACGTAAGGATATCGAGCCCGGGATTTATCAGTTATTCCTTTCACTTTCTGACGATATGGAAGGTACATTTGAAGGAACGATCCATATCTCAGCGGCGATGTCTGAACCTGACATTTCAGCAATCCGCAGGCGTATTATTCAGCTAAATGCTGCCTTCTTTGACAACATCATGGTCAAGCCATATCTTTTCTGGACCATATCCGCGAGCAGTCAAATTGATGTTCTGAACCAGATGACAGATCTTACTGCGCGTAGCGTTCCGCTTCCTGCAGATTTTCTGGAACGTGTGCTGCATCGGGAAGCTTGCGCATCTACTGCATATAATAACCGCATCGCTATTCCACATCCTATTCTTAATGATGACATGCCCAGCTTTATTGCCATTGCCAGATTAAAGAATCCTGTTCAGTGGGGAAACAAAATGGTTCAGCTTATATTCCTTGTTTCCGGAAACAATGCAGTCAATCAGTGGTTCTACGATCATCTGGCAAAGACCATCAGTGATGAAAAAATTGTCCAAAGGTTGCTTCAGGCACCGGATTTCAAAGCATTCCGTAAAGTGTTTGAATCCAATAGGGTAGAGTGAGCCGCGTTAGCGGCTCGACCCTCCCGTTGCACCGTACGTACGGTTTTCCGTATACGGCGCTACGTTTGTATTTACTTACGATTATTGAGATAGTATTCCAACGGGTTGACCAGTCCTGGTCGACCTGTTTTCCTACTTGGCAGGGCCAGTACTTTCGGGCTGAGAGCGTAATTTACCACATCCATTCCACTCCTCCGATACCATCCTAGGCGTGAGTTGGCTACCTTGTATGTATCTTCATCGGTGAAATTACAATGGAACATAGCGTTAAGCCTTTGGAGATTTGTGTCTATACGCTTCGGTTTCTTCCATTGCTTGATGATGATGACTCTGACTTTGTGCCGCATCCACTGTCCATATTCATCGAGGAAAGCCTTCATATCTCCGATGATGAAATAATTGATCCATCCTCTGACGATCTGATTCAGTTTTGTGAATGTGACGGCCAGAGGTCTGGATATTGCTTCCTTGCGTTGCAGGACAGCCTTGGTTTTCGCCATCAGCCGTTTCTTTCTGTCATCACTCGGTTTGCAGTGCCATCCGTCTTTTGCCTTCCAGTACGTAAAGCCTAGGAACTCGCTGTGTGTTGGCCTGACCACCTTTGTCTTGGTTGGACTGACCTTCAGAAACAGCTTTCGTTCCAGCCATGAGGCTACCGACTTCATCACTCTGTCTGCCGCCATTTCGCTCTTCACGAAGATGTCGCAGTCATCTGCGTACCGCACAAAATGCAGTCCTCTGCTCTCCAGTTCTTTGTCAAATTTATCGAGATAAATAAGGCTAAGTATCGGACTGAGGGGTCCGCCTTGCGGAACGCCTAGTTCAGTTGGTGATACGAGTCCGTTCACCATGACGCCAGCCTTCAGAAAGGACCGGATCAGGTGTAACGTTCTCTTGTCGTTTACCTTTTCTCTCAAAATGGAGATTAATTTGTCATGATTCACCGTATCGAAATACTTTTCGATGTCGAGATCAATCACCCAGTCGTATCCGCTGTTCAGATTATTCAGGACATCCTTCATCGCATCATGTGCGCTTCTGTTTGGCCTGAATCCATAACTATGGTCACTGAATGTGCTGTCGTAGATGCCGCTGAGTACCTGGGCTGCTGCCTGCTGTACCACCCGGTCTGCGACTGACGGAATACCTAATGGCCTTTGCTTGCCATTGGGCTTGGGTATATAGACCCTGCGGACTGGTTTCGGTCTGTACTGCATGTTCCGGATCTGCTGTTTGATTATTTCTTTATGTTTAGAGAAATACTCATCCAGCTCACTGGTTTTCATGCCGTCCACGCCGGCCGCGCCACGGTTTCTCTTAACCCTTCTGATCGCTTCTTCCAAGTTTTCGTCACTCAGAATCACTTCAATTAATTCCATACCGCTGTGCCATTCCTTTCTATCTGTAGATTATTCAGAATCATCCCGGGGCCCTTTGCCGTCAGAGGTTACGATCCTCTGCTGTAGGCTTATCCTCCCTTTCGGACTATCCGAACATTGCGTATAGTGGGGCACACTATACAAACATTAGGTCCTTCGCTCCACTTCCGTTACAGAAGCTTCATCACTACTATGACCTCAGCTGACTTCCTGCGATAGACCTTTATCCGACCAGATGATAACGATAGCTGTTTAAAAGCGTCTCGGTTTCCCTGTGTTTAGGTTCATCTGTCCGCAGGATCTCTCGGGGTAAGACACACATCTGTAATTTCCATAGCTTCCTGATTTACCGGTCGGCTTTACGTTTGTCTTTTGGACTTCAGCTTGCATAGCAGCCTTATCCGCCTTATGGCCTCAATCAGGTTTCTGTACGTAAGCTCAGAAATATGCTAGCTACTGCTTTCGCTCTGGGTTATTCACCCTCGTCTGGTAGTTCACTTCGCTTGGCGACAAATACCCGCGGCCTGCCTCTATTGCAGGCTAGATGTGTGCCATGCCCGACACACTATGAAAAGACTTCCAGCTCATTTGTCTGAAAGTCTTTTTAATATAATCAATTACTTTTTGATATCCAGATGTCCGCCAACTGGGAGAACATGAATTCTTTCTGGGTTCTTTACGAAATCCTTTAATACTGCAGGATCACCATTGAATTCCTTCCAGTCAGATCGGACACATCCCCAGTGGATCGGGATGAGCTGACTGTTGGGATACTTGTCAGTGAGGATCTTGACACCATGCAGGCCGATATGCCATGTACCATCAGAAATATCCATCAGGATAACGTCCGGTTCCTTCAGCTGCAGCTGTTCTTCAATCAGTCTGGAATCTCCTACCATCCACACCGTTCCATCCGGTGTATCCATGTAGAATCCGCAATAGTCTTCCTTCTTGAAATATCTTTCTTTGGAATGCTTCGGTGACTCATTCTGCCAGTTGTGCCAGGCAGGGGTTAATGTCACCCTGACTGGTCCAATCTGGAAGGTATCGGTAATATCATAGCCTTCTGCCTCGATATCCAGCTCTTTGAACAGCTCTGCCACATATTTTGTGGTGCAGAATGTGTCCGTTTTATCCTTCAGTTCTTTCAGACTGGCTCTGGAGAAGTGATCATTTCTGCGTGTGGTACATCTTCCGGCTGGAATGGCGCCTCAGTCATAACCGGCATATCAAATCCCTTTAGCAGCGGATCAATCAGAATGATTGTTCCTCGGCAGTTGATCATGGCGCCGCCATTGCCAAGCCAGTACACAGCCGTATCATTGCGTGACGCAAAATCGCTGGCATCCATCTGGATGCGTTCAGCCTTTGCCTGCTGTTTCTCACTCATATATTTCTCCTGCTTATTTATGCGGAATCAGCCCTGTCAATGCATGCGGCTGATACAGCTCCTCCAGATACTTTGCATCATCATCGCTCAAAACAAAATCCACAGCCCGTACGGCATCATCAAAGTGATTCATCTTGGTGGCACCGACAATCGGTGCTGCCACACCTCTGTGATACAGCCAGCTCAGCGCAATCTCACTCATCGAAACATTGTACTTCTCTGCCAGTTCTTCCACCCTGCCAATAATCTGCAGATCATTGTCCTTATAGGCATCATACTTGGCCCGGATTACTTTATCCGTCTGACTGCGCTTGGAATCAATTGTCCAGCCCGGATGTGCCAGATGCCCACCAGCAAGCGGCGAATACGGAATCAGAGAAACACCATACTGCTGGCATACCGGAATCAGTTCACGCTCATCCTCACGATAGAGCAGATTGTAATGATTCTGCATAGTGGAGAACAATGTCCAGCCATGCTTCTCAGCACACACCTGCATATTATGGAACTGATACCCATACATAGCCGAAGCACCAATAGCACGCACCTTGCCAGCTCTGACAAGATCATGCAAAGCTTCCATTGTCTCCTCAATTGGCGTGTCATAGTCAAACCGGTGAATCTGATACAGATCCACATAATCCGTACCCAGTCTTGTCAAAGAGCCATCAATCTCACGCATGATTGCTTTCCGGCTCAGATGTCCCTCATTGAAATACACCTTTGTCGCAATCACAACCTTGTCCCGCGCAATGCCAAGATCTTTCAGTGCTTTGCCAATATATTCCTCACTTGTTCCATGCGAATACTGATTTGCCGTATCAATGAAATTGACGCCAAGATCCAGGGCATGGCCAATCATTTCCTTTGTTCTCTCCTGATCCAGTGTCCACAGGTGAAAATCTTCAGACGCCTTTCCAAACGACATGCCGCCAACCGCCAGCCTTGATACTCTGATATCTGTTCTGCCTAAATTAACGTATTTCATGATATCCTCCTGATCATTCATGCTCTCTGGTTTATTTATAGCACTGCACATCACCATCCGCCTGAAATATTCTTCCTGCCAGCAATGCAAATGATGCATATGGTGTTATCAGCTATCAGAACATAACCACTTTTCATGCAGTATCACATACAACATTGTCAGGCCTGAACAGAAATGCGATTTATTCTTTGTTTATAGCGTCTATATGGCATTCATGCATATATAAATCTGTTAAATTTTTGTAAAGTGCCATGATGTAAAATAAAACTGTTTTGCTTTTTTCGGCTGTTTTGTTTTAGAAATTTCGGCACTTTTATTTTATATTTTTCGGATTAATGACCAGAATACCCTGCAAATAATGCGCATATCTCAGGCATCCACATACTACAAATCGCAGAGAATAAAAAATGCCGAAAAGCCAATATTTTTATTGACTTCCCAGCATTCATGCATATTCAAACTGTCAAACTTTTATGTTAAGCATTCTCGTTTCTGAGCGCTTCTACCAGGTTTTCTTTAGCCAGTTTCCTGCCGCCATACAGCATGGCTGCGCCAACTGAGGCAAAGATGGCAATGACGGCAATCAGAATGGCCTTCCATGGCAGAATAAAGCCAAAGTCCATCTTGTTGCGAACCGAAAGATAGATGCCATATGTAACAAGAACAGACACGGGAATACTGATGATCAAAGAACGTAAGCCATAGAGCAGACACTCTTCATACAGCATCTTCCGGAAGCTCTTCATGGTCATGCCCACAGATCTTAACATGGCAAACTCTTTCCTGCGCAGCTGCAGATTCGTAGAGATCGTATTAAAGATGTTTGCAGTCGCAATCAGGGCAATCAGAGTAATGAAGGCATAGCTCAGTGCTGAGATCATAAAGATAAAGGACTCTTCCTGCTGCCTTGAAGCCGTCATATCCGTGACCGTCAGACTGCTGCTCATCTCATTGGCCGCATCCGTCATGATCTTTGCCGTACTGGCATGGTCTTTTGCCGCAAACTGCATCCACACATTGTTGGAACTGGTATACTGGCTGTCAGCCTGATTCATCTGTGCAACGGCATCAAGCATGGACATTGGATAAATAATGCCAGAAGTCCGGTAGCCAATGCTTTCATAAATCTCTGAGGAGGAAATCACAGCACCAATCCTGAACGGAATCAGAATCTGCACCTGATCTGCCGGTATCTTCTTTGCTCTGACAGGATCCAGGGACTTTCCTTCCTCCTGCATCGACTGTATATAGTCATCATCATAATACAATATGTATTCTTCACCATTGATGGTGTCAGAACCGCCGTAAATCATGCCCTCCATCTGTCTGATGGCACGATTGTAAACCGTAAAGTCCCTATTGCTTCTGACAACCTGAATTTCTTTTGTTTTGCCATCCTCATTTACAGCCAGCTCCGTGTTATAGAACAGGCCAAGCGGCTGATCCGCATGGAAGTATTCTGTTTCTGTTAGACCATTGTCCCGCAGCATCTGCCTGAAGGAATCATCGTCCACAAAGATAAACTGGCTGGAATGCAGCGGAATCAGACTGCCTGTGCTGTCAGTCAGCTGCAGGGCTTCTGCCGTAAGCAGACTGGGATCAATGAGTAACTGGTACGGACTTGCTGCAGAATAGTACATGCCGGATGTCACATCACCACAGCTTTTCATGCTGTCATAGACCTCATTTACGCTGCCGGCATCAATGACAGGTGAATTGCTGACCATCTGTACCATAATGTCATATGGATTAGTGCTGTACTCCAGCTGCATGGTTTTATGCAGATACAATGAGAATGAAGAAGCACTGACAAAAAGTACGACCGAAACGCTCAGGGACAGAATGGTTGTCCGGAATCTTTTGCGGGAGCGCTGGAAATTGCGGGATGTCAGAACACCTTCCAGTCCAAACAGCTTTTTAATATACTTTGGAGTACGCAGAGATTTCTTACGGATTCTGATGTCATCTTTCTGACGGATGGCATCCATTGGGGTTGCCCTGATAGCCCTGTGAGCAGGAATCCAGGCAGCGGTCAGTACCGTTGCCATACAGATAGCACTGGCCAGCAGAAGTCCTTTCCAGCTGATAATCAGATGCAGGGATGCAGTTGAACCAGATCGTAAAGCAGTCAGTGTGCCTGACATCAGATGCAGGGTAATGCCGGTGCCAAGAAGACCAACTGCAATGCCCGGGATGATGCCGGCAGCACCAGTCATCAATGCTTCAAACAGTACAGTTGAACGAATCTGGGCACGTGAAGCGCCAATCGATTTCAGCAGGCCATATTCCTTCTGTCTTTCTGATACTGAAATCGTAAACGCATTGTAGATCAGGGAAACAGAGCCAACCATGACAAGACCAATCAGGATCGCTGCCAGTCCTCTGATAACAGCCAAAAGACTGTCAGAAACACCGCCAAGAGCCGGCTCATCAAACCTGGTCAGATCACTATGAAGCGTCAGCAGACTTTCATCCGGTACCCTCTGCATGAACGATTTCAGATGCCGGATATTCTTCAATGTCACGTACACATTGACACCTATGGCATCACCGCCTTTTGTAAAGACAGTAAAGCCGGGACAGGAAAGACTCTCTGCCTCTGTGCTCAGTCTTTCATAATAGCCCGTCACCGTATAGGTCTTTGCAGAAGCATCAACGATCTCTTCTTTGCCATAATCAAGGATATCCAGATCACTCATCACTTTGCCGTTATCAGTGCGCGTGCCGACATCTACCGTCAGACTCTCACCAATGTCATAAGGATCTGCCATATAACTTTTCATATTCTCCGGCAGAATGATTTCATTCTCATTTTCAGGCAGATGGCCGGATGTCAGCTTTACCTTCAGCAGAGAAGAATTCAGATCTCCGGATTCAATCAGCAGATACGGCTTATAGTCATTTGCAGAAGGAATCTTTGCCCAGCCATTGATCTGCATCATCAAAGCTTCTCTGACTTCTTTGTCATCCGCCACCATCTTTGCACTGTCAGAATCCTGGGCATGATAGACAGCTTCAAAGGAACCGTCCTGTTCCCTTACAGTATTCTTCAGCCACTGTACACAGCTGAATGCGCCTTCGATCACCGCCGTAAACAGGGCCATGGAAAGAATCATGCCAATCCACGTAATCCGTGTTCTGGTATGATTTTTCTTCATGGTGCGGGCCGCATATCTTGCAAAGATATTCATACGCGCGCCTTCCTGCGCACATCAGAAACAATGCGCCCATCCTCAATTGTCATGATCCGGTCTGCCTGCAGGGCAATATTCTCATCATGCGTAATCATGATCAAGGTCTGCTCATAGGTGCGATTTGAATACTTCAGCAGCGATACAATTTCCTGTGAATTTTTCGAATCCAGATTGCCCGTCGGCTCATCCGCCAGTACAATCGCCGGCATATTCATCAGCGCCCTGCCAATGGAAACGCGCTGCTGCTGGCCACCCGACAACTGATTGGGAAGACTGTACTTCCTGTTTGACAGCTGCAATATCCGCAGCAATTCGTCCAGCCTGTTCTGATCCACCTTTCTGCCATCCATTAATACCGGCAGCGTCATATTCTCCACTACATTCAGGACCGGAATCAGATTATAGAACTGATAGATGATGCCTACCTCACGCCGTCTGAATACAGCCAGCTGGTCTTCATTATTGGCATATACATCCTGCCCATTAAGATACACCTTGCCCGATGTTGGCCGATCTACCGCTCCCAGAAGATGCAGCAGGGTTGATTTGCCAGAACCGGAAGAGCCCACAATGGCAACAAACTCCCCCTTATCCACGCTGAAACTGACATGATCCAGGGCAACCGTCTGATTATTTCCCTCCCCATAGATCCTGGTCAGATCTTCTGTTCTCAAGATTTCCATCTGTGTCTTCCTCCTTTGACACCTGTATCATCCATCTTCAGAATGACAAAACAGTGACAAGAATCTTAAGATCGCATCAGATTGTCTGGGTATAAAAGCGTATCACAAAGCAGGCACCATGATCGTTCATCGCCTGAATCGTGCCATCCTGCCGGGAAATGACTGCCTGAGCCAGCGCAAGACCAATGCCAGCCGCATTGGGTGATGCATTCTTTCCCTTATAAAATCGCTCAAAGATATGCGGCAGGTCTTCCTCATCAAAGCCTGTCCCATTGTCATGAATCACAATCTCGGTATACAACGGTGTCTGTCTGGCCGTGATGGTGATTCTGCCGCCTTCACCCGTATGTTCCATACAGTTTTTAATGATGTTGCCAAGTGCCTCTGCAGTCCAGTACACATCACACACAACCTGCGTACTGCCAATATCCTTTTTTACCTCTGTCCCATTCAGATCCAAAGCAGTGCGCAGACTTTCCATTGCCTGCTCCAGCAAGTCAGATACAGAAATCTTCTGCTTCTTCATCTGTACCGTGCCGGCATCCAGCTTTGACATCTTCAGCAGCTGTTCCACCAGACTTTCCATATGATGCAGGGATCTCTGCATCTCACGGCGGATATGTTTCTGCTGTTCTGCAGACATCTTTTCATCCCGCAGCAGCTGCAGATTCAGATGCAATGCCGTTAACGGCGTACGCAGCTGATGTGAAATATCCGCCAGTGCCCTTGTCATCATCTTTCGATCCTCTTCCAGATGATCCGCCTGACTTCTTAACTGCATCGTTGTCTTGGCAATCTCATTCTGCAGAACAGACAGCTCCCCTTCCTGCATATCAGAAATCATGATCTCCCTTTTGCCATGAAGTACCTCATCCAGTTCCTCTGACAGTCTGGCAATGGCACGATAGCGATGCACAGCAAAGTATAAGCCAGTCAGAAACAGCAGAACTCCGCATCCCAGCACAAGCATGCCTGCATATACATCGTAAAGAAAGCCCAACGTACAAAGCACGATGATCACAAGCAAAGCCGCAAGCACTTCTTTACGGATTTCCGGATTATGAAAGATCTTCATAACAGCCGGTACCCCAATCCCCTGACTGTCTGCAGAATCACCGGATGCACAGGATCTTTCTCAATCTTGCTGCGAAGCCGCCTGATATAGACAGACAGGGTATTGTCATTCACATAGTCGCCGCAGCATTCCACGATCTCATCAAGCAGGAATTCCCTGCTGAGCAGTTTTCCGCGATGATCCAGAAAGATCTGCAGCAGCTTGTATTCCATTGCGGATAACACAATCTCTTTTCCATCACGGGACACATGTGCCGTGTCCATATCAATGACAAGCCCATCAATCACAACTGGTGCCGCCTGATGCCGTCTTCTTAATACATTGCGGATCCTGCTCAGCAACACCTGTGGTGAAAAAGGCTTTTCCACATAATCCTCCGCCCCCAGATCAAAGCTTTGAATCTGCAGACTTTCATCATCCCGCGCTGTCAGAAAGATGACCGGAATCTCTTTATCCAGAGAACGGAAAAAAGACAGGCCATCGCCATCCGGCAACGTCACATCCAGCAGAATCAGATCAAGGTCTTTTCCCACAAGCTGTCCTGCCATTGCGGCTGTACCTGCACACAGCACCTCATACCCATTTTCTTTCAGAAACAAAGACAATGAACTCTGAATGGAGGCATCATCTTCCACAAGCAGAATAACCGGCATAACTGACAAAAAGGCCGCCTCAGTTCAGCGGTCTCTTCTCCTCAACTTTCTTTTCAGGCTGATTCTGATGAAGCACAATTTCCTCTGTCACTGCATCATCCTGCGGAATCCTTGCCCCACAGTGATGACAGAACACTTCATCCACTTCCAGCTTCGTACCGCACTCCGGACAATACCGCACCACCTTGACCTTCTGCTCCGGCTGTCTCATGCCACAGTACGGGCAGAACAAAGATCCATTGGGAATACGCTCTCCACACGCAGCACAGCGCACAATACCACGCATCTCATCAATCGATGACTGCCTCTCTCTGATTCCCTTCTGCAGACGAACCGCTTCCTGAATCATATCCGCATTCAGATCATCCGGATCATTGCGGTGTACCGCCACATAATCCTCACCAAGCTTCTCATAAATATGGCTCAGCTGCCCCTTCATCGTATGAATCTGCCACTGCAGCCTGATAATCTCAATTTCCTTTCGAAACCAGTTCACAATTTTTCCAAAGATATCCATACGAATATTATAGCCGCAATTCTTCGATGAGAAAAAGACGCTTTGGCAAATTTATGGACGACTTTCCATGCAAAACTAATAGACAATTTGCTAGCAGCTTTTCGATTGATAGATCCAGGGGCAGACGAGAAATTTCCACACAGTAAGTGGAAAATCACCAGAATGGTTCGCAGCATTGGTTCTGCGCACTGCTAAGGAAGCAGATACACCGGAACCTGATAGACCTTTTCATTGATGGGCCGTATCTTGTCCGTATTACAGATAATCAGACCGGTCTCGATTTTCATCTTATATTTATCCAGCACGGAAAAATTCTTTGCGGCATGTACAGGCAGGATGCCTGCCTTGATCTCAATCGGATAGATCTGATCTCTGATGACATACAGAAGATCGATTTCTTTCATGTCTGTGTCCCGGTAGTAATACAGGAAATCATGCGGATCCAGATTGAATGCATAAGCATTTTTAACGATTTCACTGACAACATACGTCTCAAAGAAGGCTCCATTCATTGCTGAATTGGACAGCATTTCGGCATTTGGCCATTTGCAAAGCCATGCACAAAGTCCCGTATCCATAAAGTAAATCTTTGGAGCTTTAATAATCCGATTGGAAACATTTGCCATGTATGGCTGCAAAAGAAAGATAATCCCGGAAGTTTCCAGAATTGAGATCCATCTCTTACAGGTTCGCACATCTATACCGACCGATCCGGCAATCTCATCATAATGAAGTTCCTGGGCTGTGCGCAGTGCAGCAATGGAGATGAAATTGCGAAACTGCAATTCATTTGAGGCATTGATCAGCTTTCTGACATCTTTCTCTATATAGGTACTCACATAAGATTTGAAGAACGCATTGCGCTCTGCAGCACCTGATACAACATCCGGCATTCCGCCTTGAAAGATTGTCTCAAAGATTTCTGCTCTTGTATGGTACGGAATCTTCTTACTGTTCTGCAGTTTCATCCAGAAAGATATCTCAGGAGAAAAGCAGTTTTCTTCCAGCTTCTGTTTCTCCATACTTGAAAAAGACGCCATATCTATTACACCGCACCTGCCTGCAAGAGAATCTGATATTCCCTGCTGCAATTCAAAGCGGTTGGAACCCGTCAGAATATACATTAACTGCCTCGGTGCATCCTCTTTCATCCACTTCAATCTCTGTTCATCAATAACTTTCTTGATCTCATCCAAAAGGCCCGATGCTTTCTGAATCTCATCAATAATCAAAGGCCACTGATATGTCTCCAGAAACAAACGGGGATTGCTTTGCGCAAGCAGACGATCATCCATATCATCCAAAGTTACCTTCTGATACTTCTCACCATAGAGATGATCGATCGTAGTAGACTTGCCCACCTGCCTCGATCCATAAATCACAATGCAAGGAAAGGATCTTCCTACTTCTTCAATAGTTTTTTCAATGGAACGATGAAAATACATGATCTTTACCTCCGCTTCTACTCTTATTATATTTTATTTCGGTTAAAATATCATCGGAATGTAGTTTTCACCGGATTATCTTCATCAGTTGCCAGTTTCATGACTTCCGTCTGTAAATGGAAAGCTCAGTAATGTTGAATATGCACAAAAGAACAAAAACAGGAGAGAATCTCTCCCCTGTCAGAATGATTTCAGTAAACCCTGTAAACCTTCCTCTTTGTAAATCTCTTTATATGGCTGTACCTGTTCACGAATGATGTTATCAAGTTCCTTCATTCCTAACAGTTCTACCGGCGCTTTGTCATCTGTTAACAGATGGCCGCTGCTGTGATAGACGGACATCTGTGATGATGCCTGACGCATGAATTTTTTCAGCTGACTGCACAGAATCGTACTGATACTGCTTTTCATCTGCGCACTCATATCCTGATCACTTGCAAACAGTTCTCTGTTGGTGTTGCCTGGCACATCCACTGTCATAACATTTGAAAATACGGAAGCGATTGTATCTGACAGCCAGTCGGCAATACCTCCCTGTCTGGTACCATGCATATTCAGGTTTACAACCATCACACCACCAGGTTTGAGATGTGTCTTCACACTGTTGAAAAACTCAACAGATGACATCTGAAAAGGGATGGTAATATCCTGGTAGGCATCCACCATGATGACATCATACGTGTCATCTGTCTCATTCAGATATGCCCTGCCATCATATTCACTGACCGGGATAGTCTCAGGCAGTTCAAAATATTTGTGGGCAAGATCCGTAATTTTGCCATCAATCTCCACACCGGAGATATTCAGTCCCGGCATATATTTATTCAGCTGATGAGCATAGGTGCCGGATCCCATGCCAAGGATCAGTACATCCTTTGGATTCTGCACCATATATGGTGCTGCCAGAGCATAGTCATAATACATGCCGGTCAGACGGTTGGTTTTCTCCAGAAGTGACTGAACGCCAAACAATACATTTGTAGAAAGAATCGTTTCCGTTGGCGTATCCTGCACACGTAGATAGTTGTATATTGATTCTCCTTCATACAGAATACCGTCTTTTGACTCCCAGAAAGCAAAGTTGGTCTGATATCCCAGCAGGCTTGCGACGATGAACAGGATCGCTGCCGTCACGCTTTTCTTCTGGCCCCGCCTTTCGCTGAGGAAGTAGACGATGCATAAGGCAATCAGGATGCCGGCAAAGATCAGAAATGTAATGCTGGTGCCAACGGTGGGAATAGTCACAAATGTCGGCAGGAAGGTGCCCAGGATACTGCCAATGGTATTGGCCGCACCCAGTGTGCCAACCACACTGCCGCCTTCCTCCAGAGAGCGCATTGTATATTTTGCCAGTGAGGGCGTCACTGTGCCTAACAGGAACAATGGAAACACAAATACAATCAGGCAGGTAGCAAAAGCCGCAAGAATCAGATAATTGGCATTGACCGAGAAGATGACCAGTGCTGAGATGCCAACAATAATGTACTTTCCAAGAAATGGGATCAATGCCAGCCAGATGGCCGCAAACAGGATTCTGCCATAGAGGTTGTCCGGATTCTGATCCTTGTCTGCTTTTTTACCTCCATATATATTGCCGGCTGCCATAGCAATCATGATCATGCCAATGATGATCGTCCACACAATCTGAGAGGAGGAAAAATAAGGCGCAATCAGTCTTTGGGCACCAATCTCTACGGCCATCACAGCCATGCCAGAGAAAAACTCTGTCAGGTAGAGATAAAGTTTATTCTGCAGAATACGGGGATAGGATGCTGAGTTCATAGTTGTTCTCCTGTTATTTGTATTAATCATACACACAGGCTCCTACTCAATCTATTTAATTTGACCAGGCAAAGTACTGCTGTTGAAAACACGCTACATTTTTCCTGATGGATACCATATTCAGCGTATCCAGAAAGACATCTCTTGCGATTTTGAGACTGAAAGTGATTGTATGTGAAACATACGCAAGCTTAAAACTGCAGCTGCCGCAATACCATCTGATCTTCTTATCCCGGCGGTAAAGCATTGGATGCACAGTACCTCACACAGGGCATACATCCGGCCTGGTGGAACACAGATTTTCATTTGCCCTGCATATCTCCCCAGTCATTTTACAGAATGTATCCTTCTGATTGTCAGTCAGCCGGGTAAATTCTTTCTGTACTGCCCTCTGTCTCACGCTGATTGCATTCTTTACACATAGAAGCTTTCTGTGCCAGTTATCTTCGCACAAAATAACATAGTGAACCAGATCATCCGCAATATCCTGGCTGGATATCCTGGCACGGATGACATCAGGCATACCTCGTCCTGTGGCTTGTAAGACCCTTATATAATATGTAAGTTCTGCAGCGAAGAAGCCCTCCTCTGTTTTCCAGTCTGCCCGACATATGATCTGCATCACAATACATGGCAGAAAGAATAAACGATTGCGCCATCATACGGCCACTTCTGCAACTATTACCCTACCTTTTGTCTTTTTCAATAATAAATAACTTTTTCTGATCAATCTTCTTGCATTTCTATCCGGAACAAGTATTCTTTCACCAGAAGTGGGTGAAAACAGATCTACCGTGCAGATTTTTCCTTATATAAGTGCTTACAATGCTTATGTCATCTGGTTTTCCTGCTCTAGATCATCAGAAGATACAAACAAGATTGTATTTTTACCAGAACAAATGTATACCAAATTGGTATGCAATCAATATTATGACAGATAAGAATAGGCAGGTGATGGAATGAAAACTGTTTTTGGAAAGAAGATTGGGGCAGTCATATGCACGATTGCCATTGTACTGGGTACCTTGATCGGCCCGATGCCGGTTCTGGCAGAAGATACAACTACAGCAGACCCATCAACCACAGGCTTGGATCTGGGCAGTGGCGATTATGTCACTGGTTATCAGCTCTCTTATCAGGATGGCAATGACTGGGTCACTGTATCAGACAATACTACTAAGATTTCCATGTTTACCAAAGTAAAGATGAACGTATACTTTGGAAACATCTCTGCTACGACCCTCAAAGAGACGTATGGTGGAAAACTTTATCTGGACGTACCGTCGATATTATCCAATCCAACTGTTTCCAGTGGCGATGTGCAGGATTCCAGCGGTAATTATGTAGGATCTCTTATTGTTGACGGGCAGCGCATCACTCTGGCAATTGACGAAACTTATCTGTCCAATCAGCTTAAAAATGAAGGGAAAGACTTCTTGATTCAAAACGGCAGCCTGACTTTTACAGCCACACCAGATCCTACACAGATACGGGATAAATACACACAGCAGATCAAAATCGGAAAACTGGATGTCACCATCAACTTTGATCCGGATTCCGACGCAAAATCATCCGATCTTTCCCTGCAGAAATCCACTCCGGTTTATTCATCTGATGCAGAAGGCAATGGCTATCTCACCTATGCACTGACAGTGAAAGCAGGGGATGCAGCAATGCCGAAAGTTACTGTAGAAGATCATTTCACCAGCAACGCAAACTTTGTGGATTCTTATGTTGGCATCACTTCGACCGCAGTGAATCTGACATCTGAGACAAGTGCTTCTGTATATGAAGAAATCATTTCAGGCAGCAGTTCAGCAGCTCCTGGCAGTGTGCAGCTCTCTGTAGATAAAACTACTTCTGATCCAGGCACCATGCGATGGACAATTGGAGATATGGCTGCCAATGAAGTCAGAGTCCTGCACTATAAGGTTAAACTGTCTTCCGATTATGTTGGCAATGGATCAGCAGATAACGGTGCAATCACGAATACTGCTACGCCATATTCAAGAGGCTATGAACACAATTCTGCCTCATCTTCATTTACGCCACATGCCGGTGCAGCAATGACTAAAACTGCCGGTGATGCCACTGAAAACAGTGACAGTACAATTACAATCCCCTACACAATCACAGTTACAACAGACAAAAGCAATACATGGCCTCTGAAGAACCTGAAAATTTCTGACTACTTTGGCGACTCGCAGACACAAAATGCCAATAAAACAACTCTCTGGAATGCAATTACACCAACAACCGATTTCCCATATCTTGGCTTCCATGATTTCAAGATCATCGATGGCAGTACAACAACCGAAGTATCTGAAGGTACAAGTTCCAGTACGGCTCCCTATTATGCCTTGAAGGGAACAAACGAGTATCCGGGCTTCAACCTGTATATTGGCGATGTCGCACCTGGAAAAACTATCACTATCAAGGTAAATCTTACAATGAAGCCAATTTTCTCTGCTGGCCAGGTCAAGATTGGCAACCGTGGTATCCTTTTTTCCAACGATAAGTCATCTCTCGGCAACAAATATCTTGGAGGAGGGACAGCTCAAACAAGTTTTGATCAGCAGCACTGGGACAGAAAGATCATGGGATCTGCTACAGAATCCTCAATTATGCAGACACCGGATTCTGGTGATACTGTTTACACTTACAATTACAATGATTCAAATTCTCCCTGGACCACATCCGCTTCAAACAGTGCAATCGAAATTCCTGCCGGCAGTTATCGGTATCAGGTTGTCGTCAATGAACAGGCGATCTGGGATGTCTCATCCTCTCAGTTTACAGACACGCTAGGAAATGATGGTAAGTTTCTTCATTATGCAGGTTATCTGAGATTGGACTACTATTCAGATGGTGTCAGTTCCTCTGTATCAAATGGATCTGACAGTGATGTAGCAAAAGCACTGGCAGCTAAAACACCCACAAAGACAGTCTGGCTCAATATCAATGACATGTCCTCTTTCAATCTTTCCCCGAAGGATCTGGGAAGCAGTTTTGGCAAAGGTTCCTTCCTGCTGACCTATTATGCAAAACCTTTGACAGGTGCTTTCAGCAGTGTGAGGACAGGCAACAGCTTCACCCTGAGTGGAACAATTGTTGGTAAAGGCGATAAATCATACATACTGCCGGCAATGAATGTCAACACAAACGTAACAGTTACCGGCACCACGAATTATTCTGCGCATAAATATTCCTGGTACTACGATCCAAGCGACACATCTAATGGTTTTACCAACGGCAAGCTGTATTGGATCATCACGGTAGATGGCACCAAGGTGCCTGCTGGAATGCAGCTGCATGATGTTCCAGGAAGAGAGCCAAGCCATGCCACCGCAAATTCTATTGTTGGCATCTACTTCGGCAATACGCCGGATGAAGGCAGCTCCGTTACAGAGACCTATGGAAACTATGCCGAGTTATCTGCAGATTCCTCATTTGAGCAGATTGATTCATCCAACTATACATGGAAGCTTGATGGCAACGGTCCTGGCACTTTGACTTTCAACAAAGATATTGCCATTCCAAACGGAAAGACAATGTATATCATCGTGGCTATTTATCCTAACGATAAGCCATCTGATAATGCCCGGACGCAGACAACGTACTACAACACATTGCAGGAAAGATCAAATTCTAATATGGGCTGGAACGATGTCAATACAGCAACTCTGTATGTCCTTGGTCAGGGCACAAACTTCAAGGAATTTGGTGAGTATGGTACATACAATGCTGATACAAAGAAATGGAGTGATACACAAATTGCCCCAAATCACGCCATCAGCAGAATCCTGACATCTTACAACACAAACGAAGGAACTCAGACACTCACTTCCGGTACATATGTTGACTACATTCTGGTCGTCAACTATGCAGGTGATGAATCAGGCAAATTCAAAGTAGAAGCCGTTGTACCGGAAGGCATGGAACCTGTTTACGTCAGATATTTCTGGATTCCAAATGGACTGCGAAGTGGTAACAATGCACCAGCGATGCCAGAAATCAGCAGTGACGAACTTGGTACTGGCAACTGGACAGATATCGGCTTAAAGAATACTGCAATAGATAACGCTACTTATCAGGGAAGTGCTTATGCCTACTATGATTCTGAAAGCAGAAGAATTATCTTCATGGCAGATAATCTGCAAAAGGGCACACCTGGCCAGATAGATACGAATGACCTGCAGGTACAGGTTGTCATGCGGGTGACAAATTCTGATAACATTATTTGAAACAGTGCATCGTATACCAATACCATGAATGTTTACAACAGCAGTAACAATCTTGTCACAACAAGCAAAGTTACAACAACCGTCAAAACTCACACAGTTGATAAAACAGCTGGTGTTGTAAGCTACGGTATGGTTCCCTTTACAATTACTGCCAATCCCCTGGGTATTGATCTCTCACCAGATACAGACACACTGACGCTGGTAGATGAACTAGAAGGTTCAATGTCTTTGGATCCTGCTTCTATCACGGTACAGGATGGCAAGGGCAATACTCTTGACGCTAGTCAATGGACCGTGAGTATCACAAAAGATACTGCCAAAAAGACAGTCATGACCATGACCGTTCCGGATGGCAAGAAGCTGACAATCACATACAAGGCATCGATTGATGCATCGCCTGGAACTGACGTCTCATACAAGAATACTGCTCACTGGTATGGTGTAAGTACAGACAGCTATAAGACAATCAAGGATACTGTCCAATACGGCGTCGATGCAAGCATCGGATTCGAACACAATCCCATTATCAACCTTATCAAGGTTGATCAGGACAATGTCAGTAAGAAGCTGTCCGGTGCTGTGTTTGAGATTTACAAAACTACTGAAACGAATGGTACATGGGCAATAACCGGTGATCCGCTGGAAACAGCCACTAGTGACAGTAATGGCAGGCTGAGCTTTGGCTCTGGTACGACGAAGCTTCAATACAATACAGTCTATGCCATTGTCGAAAAGTATGCACCAGAAGGTTATGTAAAGAATTCCTCGCCATTCTTCATTGCCATGGCAAGAGCTGATAATGCAGGCAAGTATCCAAATGAATCCACCGATTGGAACAGTACCATCGACAGTAATCTTGTGACATACACAAAAGAGCAAGTGGCTGCCTGGGCTGCTCAAGGTGTCACGGTCAACTACCGTGGCAGTACGTATACCTACACAGCCTACAATCACAAAGTTTCTCTGAATCTTGTCAAGGAATTCCAGGATAAAGATGGCAGTACATTAACGACTCCACCGGATGGAACATTCTACTTCGGTCTGTACAGTTCTGATAACAATCTGGTGGAAAAACTGACCATTACATATTCGAATGGTACTGCTTCCTATCAGCTGACAGAGAATAATGTTACCAAGAGCGTTGATTCTGCAACATTCACAGATCTGAACGTTGGTGACAGATATTCTGTCTATGAACTTGATGCCAATGATGAAAAAGTGAAAACAGGACATATCCTTTACAACAAAGAAGGCAATGGCTATATCGCTTCCTATACTTTAAAGAAAACAGGTGATGCTGATCCTGTTTCATACGATCCTGCTACAAATCAGATTATCGTTGAAGATACAGACAGTGCCGGCACCGTAACAATCACCAATCAGGAATTCACGATTCCAGAAACTGGTGTCTATATCCGAGATAACTTCTGGTACTTTGTAGCATTCCTGTTATTGGATAGCATTACGATCTGTTACGTGCTGTATCTCAAACGCAGATTCAATAAGAGTCATAACAGATGAGGAAGACAGATGAAAAGCTGAAAAGAACTCCTGAAACGGAGCAGCCCTTATGGAAAGGGTATGTCAATCTGCTCATCCGGGCTGGCATCTTCATATTGATTATCGTTGTGCTGTTTACTCAAATACTGTTTCTGAAAAGAGTGAATGGCAATGATATGTTCCCATCATTGAAAGATGGTGATCTGGTTCTGGGCTTCCGCCTGGAATCAACACTGCGATCTGGTGATGTGGTTCTCTATCAGGCAGATGGTTCTCTGCACTTTGGCAGAATCCTGACATTGTCTGGCAGTACCGTTGAAATCAGCGGAAACGGCAGTGTACAGGTCAACGGTGTTACAGAGAGCGGAGAAATCCTGTTCTCCACCGACGATCCCGGTACGCTGACGTATCCATATACTGTCCCTGAAGGAAGTGTGTTCATCCTCAATGATGACCGCATGGAAACAGGAGATAGCCGTATCTATGGGGCAATCCCCATCAAAAGCATCAAAGGAAAAGTGCTCACTCTTCTAAGAAGAAGGGGCATATAAAATAGATGAAAACAAATCCCATCAAAAGAAAAAGAGAGGAAAACGAGGATGCGGAAAAATAAACTGACAAAAACAAGAAACATTCTTCTGAGTGCACTTGCTGCCGTAACACTGGCAGGAACAAGCGTACTCCCGGCATTGGCGGCAGATGACACAACGACGACTAATACAACAGCAGGTTCATTCACAAACACTTACACACTGACCCTGCCTGCAAATGAGGATGACGCAAAATATACAAGCCCGGCAGAGACATTCACATTCTCTTCTGGTACCAAAGATGCCACATCAACTACTGCCAATACAGCAACTCTGGCAGCCATCAAAAACACAACATTTAATCCTGATATTAACACTGTTCAGGAACTCAGCTCTCTTGATTCCAGAACGCGGGCTGCAATCAAGGCTGCCGCTGTACCTACTACCGTTACTCTTGATACAGCAGCCTATCCAACAACAGTAGATGGAGTCACAACAGGAGCTACAACAGCAGGTAATGCAGTTGCAGTCAATGTCACAACAACAGGCACATATAAAAATCCTGGCGTTTACTACTATGACTTCCATGAAGTTTCTGGCACAACCGCTGGTATCACCTATAGCGAAAATAATTACCGTGTTGCTTTAAACGTAGAGAATGATAATGGCACATTCAAGATTTCTTCTGTTAAACTAATTAATAAAAATTCTGGAAATAAAGTCGATTCCATCACTAACACTTATGGAGCTGGCAAACTTTCATTCACAAAGAAAGTTTCTGGTAACGCAGGTGATACTACAACAAAGACGTTCACTGTGACAGTAACTTTAACATCGGACAAAACTGTTAAATCTACAATTGGCGTGACCGGTACCAATGCTCCGGATGCCAATGAACTGAAAAACATTGATCCTGGAGAAAATGGCTGGACAGGAACAAAAAACCTGACATACACAGTCGTTGATGGCACAACAATCACACTTACAAATATTCCTGCTGGCGTTTCATGGCTTGTTAAGGAAGCTGACTACTCCAAAGATGGCTATGATACAACTTATTCTTTAGCAACCGGCGGTACAGCATCCCCCTCAGATCTGACAAAAACTATCCCTATGGTTGCTGGTCAGGATAACGCTGTTACTATCACTAATAAGAGAGATACCGTCATCGATACTGGTATCTTCACATCTAATGCTCCGTATTTCATGATCCTTGGCATTGCTGTGATTGGCGGTATTGCTTACTTCGCAGCTAACAAGAAGCGTCACGCTTAATAGAAAGAATGATTGATAAGACAAGATGGCAAAGAAACTGTTGAAAGTGCTGAATCGGATATTGGATGTGATCATCATCCTGTCTATCCTGATTGCGATGGCATACAGCCTGTATTCCATCTGGGACAACAACAGTATCTATGCTGCATCCTTGTCTTTATCTGTCAAAATCCGTGAGAAGAAGCCGACAGGGGATAAGCCGTCCTTTGATGAGCTGCGTGCCATCAATCCGGATGTCATGGCCTGGATCACTTTGAATGGTACAAATATTGACTATCCGATTGTCCAAGGTAAAAACAACGAAGAATATCTCAATAAAGATGTTTATGGAGACTATTCCCTTGCCGGCAGTATCTTCCTGGATACAAGATGTGACCCAAACTTTACCGATTTCAATGAGCTGATCTATGGGCACCACATGGAAAAACATGAAATGTTTGGTGACCTTGACCTGTATCTCGATCAGGACTTCTTTAACACCAATACAACGGGCACATTACTGCTGCCTGGAAAGAAAATCCCGGTAACCGTTGTAGCTGTCATGGTTGTTGAAGACAACGATGCCTGGGTCTTTGATCCCGCAGTTGTGGATGATGATCCTCAAGGTTATCTGAGTTATATCAGCACCAATGCCAGATACAGCAATGCTTCTGCATTGAACTCTGTTGTTACAGATCCAAATGCAACCCATCTGCTGACACTGTCTACCTGTTCCTCTGATCAGGAACGTGACAGAACTGCTGTTATTGTCTCTTATCCAGCAAATTATGAATGATGCGGATAAGAACACAGGCACTCTTACAAGGAGGGAAAGAATGAAGATTCTTAAAAGTAAATTGATTCATAAATGGATTGCCATTGGCCTGGCATTGTTTCTCTCCTGCCTGACAATACAGCCCATACTGGCAAAAGGTACAAGCCTGACTCTGAGAGTGCCGATCAATGTTGTCTTCTCATCAAGCGGGCTCAGTGCCCAGAAGACCTATCAGATCATCCTGACAGGTGATACAGGCAGTGAGCCTATGCCTGAAGAAGCACAAGGCAATCAGGACATCATCGAGATTGCCAAGGCAGATGGAACAGACTATGCCATTGAAATCTCATTTGAAGGTGTTGGTGACTACTGGTATCACCTGCAGGCAATTGACAATGACAACAACGAGCTTGGCAATTGGTACATGCATGTCTTGATTCAGAACATTGATGGTGATATGACTATCACCACAACTGTTCATGACAACACCAAAACAGGTGAAAAGACATCTGATATCACTCTGGTAGACAAACACCAGCCAGATGGTCCTGGTACAGATGACAATACACCTACACCAACGCCAACATCTGAAACACCCTCAATTGAAACACCAAGACCAACAATACCGGCAAACAGTACAACTGGTGTGCAGACCGGTGTTTCCACAAATGTTCTTCCCTGGGAAATAGCTCTCTTCTTCTCTCTGTGTGGACTGCTGGTTATCGTAGGATACCTGATCAGAGAAAGAGAAAAGCAGGAATAACAATCCTCTCTTATGAACAGGAGCCTCCATCTCATATGATGGAAGCTCCTGTTTTTGTCATTGAATCCTATATGATAAGTCCGTAAGCAATATCCCTGCAAGTAATTCGTCAATTCAGGATCTATACAGCAGAGGAAAAGATATACCATAATATACAGCAGGCTGTATCAGCACACTGAATGATGAATAGCCATGTTTCATAAGCAATCCTGGCGGTTCGTCTCCGGAATGATTGTTGCAGTATTAAGCTGTCTGATATCATAAAAAAGCGGTCAAGAAGCCCGCTGGATCATCATAAGCGGTGGCGGTTGTCCCTCCGAAGCAGTCATGCTTTAGGAGGGGTTGGGTGTCCCTCCTAAAGCAAAGCATCCTTAGATGCCTTTCGGCAATGATGTCGGCAGGGTTTGTGAGGTACAGCCTATGAGCGATTATGAGATCGTTATGGTAATCATTGGATTGATTACCCTGACTATCGCAGCAGTTAAGCTGGGATTGAGCATCAGCTCACATAACGTATCAAAAAAAATAACCGCTTGTCCCTCGAAAGATAGCGGTTATTTTAACGCATAGAGGGTCAACCGTCATCGGTGATCCTTTCACGTCTTTATATTAGACAATATGTAAAAGCCCTCCATTAACTTGTGTGTTCGAGGATCATCCCGCATACTTGTTATTGGCTTAATAAGATGGGGGAAGTTGCCTCATCCAAGAAAGGAAGGCCTTTACATGATAGCATACGTTGGAATTGATGCACACACTACAAACTACACTCTTTCGACTTATCTTGAAGGATCAGCAGCACCTGTGAACACAAATACCTATTCCCCTGCTGTTGCTAACATCATCAGCTACTGCAAGGGAATCAGAAAAAAGGTTGGAAATGATACAGAGATCGTTGTTGGATATGAAGCTGGCTGCCTTGGATTTAAACTGAAGCGTGATCTTGAGAGGAATGGTCTTACCGCAAAAATCCTTGCCCCTGCTTCGATTACCGGAACAGAAATAAACAGACGGCGCAGGAAGAAAACAGACAAGCGGGATGCTGAAGCGATTGCCAGATCGCTGAAGAATCATGAATACAGCGAAGTCTATACCCCCGATGAAGAAGATGAATCAGTACGTGATTTCATCCGTATGCAGCAGGATCACAAGAAGCAGCTCAGAGTGATCAAACAGCAGATCTGTGCCTTTACTACCAGGCATGGGTATCAGTATACCGATGGCAAAAGCTACTGGACAAAGAAGCACTTGAAGTGGCTTAAAGAACTTCCGTTGGAGGAGATTAATAAGGAAACACTGGATTCTTACCTGCTGTCATATGAAACAGTTTCTGATCGTCTGGAACAGATGAATAGACGCATTGAAGAGATCGCTGAAAAGGATAAATACCGTGAGGCAGTGCACAAACTGATCTGTTTTAAGTCGATCAAGGTTCTTACTGCTCTGGCTTTGATTGTGGAGATTGGGGATTTCACCAGATTCGTTAAAGCAAAGAACTTTGCGGCATTTCTGGGCCTGGTTGCAGGAGAACTCAGCAGCAGCGATGATCAGAATCAGACGGGAATAACAAAACAGGGAAACACCTTTTTGAGAAAACTCTTTGTCGAATGTGCACAATCCTTCTCCCGGGCATCATACGGCAAAAGTGAAGCTCTGAAGAAGCGGCAGGAAGGAAACGCTCCTGAAGTCATTGCATATGCGGACAGAGCGAATGAACGCCTCCGGAAGAGATACATGCGTCTTGTGCTTCACAATCGAAAGAGCCATAACAAAGCAACAGTAGCCATAGCACGTGAGCTGGCATGCTTTATATGGGGAATGATGACAGGCAATATTCATACTGTTCTTGCGTAAGATGATTTTATCGATTGTCGGGCAGTCAAGACTTGCGTTGAGCACTTCAGATCAGGAAATCATTGAATGACCTAAAAACAAACAGGAGGATATGAATTAGACTGAAGGCATCAGGAAGGAGCAGCCCGGATTTGAACTGGATGGTTCAGCTATCTGCGGTTCAGCTATGATGGCACGTTTCCATGGTGATCCACGATTTTAGACAGCAGAGCTGGCGGCGAAACCATTGGCCTGTGGGGTGGGAGAGCATTTGTCCCTGATACACGAATAACAGAATGGCTAAATACCGCGAACTGTTGAAAATCCGAGACTCTTTCCTCATGCCTTCAACAGCAGACAAAAAATATTGAATCAATCCGAAACTAGCACTTGACATTGGCTTTTACATAACAGCTGAAAATACGAAAAACTCAAATTGTTTTCGCATCTTTCTTCTGGTGCTTTTTTCCCAGAAATGTTCACGCAGAAATAATGATCTGATCTCAAAAAAGCGGTCTGATCTGCTATTTGTCAGTTCACGAATATTCCCGATATCACAGCTGCGGATAAGCTCATCTTCAAGGTTCTTTACCTGAGTCACGCAAATAGTCCTTAAATCATTCCTGCTTGAAGAAATCAGTTTAATATTTGCTTTCAGAATACTGCTCATTGGGATTTTTTCCTGAACCGGATTAACAACATACACTTTTCCAGGCTGATCAGTTTCATATCAGTTTCAAGTGTATCAATGATCTTTTTCTCATCAGCACCTTCTACAAAATAGCAATAATTCTTCAAAGCCATCAGACACTTCGTTTCTCAAGATCAGCCAGCTTATAAACAAGATCCACAGACGGAGACACTGAAAACAAATCATTTTCAACTGCACTTCGTACAGAATCTGTATTACGTTTCAAATAGTCTGATGCCCACACACAGGAAATCGGCATTTTTTCATCATTTACGTTCTTCTTCAAGAAACAGAATGAATGTTTGGGATATTGCATATCCAGAATATCCAGATTATGTGTAGTAAAGAATATCTGCCCATTTTCCGGAAGACATTCAACCATCACTGCCAGAAAAGCTTTTTCGATATCGCTGCTTACATACGCAAACTTTTCATCACAATAGAAGAATCTGCTCAGGTCTTTAAGCAGCCATGACATCATATCCGCAATATCTATGCCGGCTCTTGTACCGCTGGAAAGCAGATCTTCTTTTAATATCTGTCCTTGCTGTATGATGACATCAATATCTTTCAGATGAATCATATAAGAATCGGATGTTCCATCAATTCTGCTTACTTTCTCAATTGATGGGTCAATTGACTGCAGCACAGTAGAAAACACCTTCAGATAATCATCATCCGCATTATTGCGAATATGCACAAATGGATTATTAGATGTTGAGGCGAGATACCAGGAAATCGGAGGAATTTTCTCCAGCACAACATTCCAAAGCTTTTCTATTTCGTTAACAGAATTTATCCTCTCAATACATTTCTCATAACTGTCTCCATTATCAATGTTGGCTTTCTTAAGGTATGCATGAATCATTTCATTGGCATACTGGCCATTTGCAGACGCATCAAATACTGTCTTTAACTGATATAATTCCAGCTTTCCATCCGGCACAAAATCAATTGAAAAGAAAGCTGGCCTGCTCTGATCAGAAATATCATTGACTAAAGCCAGATACTCTTTGCGGGAAATAAATGCAAAAATATCTGCCATCACTCTGCCAAGACTCGTCTTACCAGTCGCATTTCCACCCATCAGAATATTCAGCTTCTTATATCTGAAATTTGTTCTTCCCTTCAGACACTCATCCACGATCGTCGAATGAACAACCTTTTTTGGATAAGACATATTGAGATGAAAATTCCTGAATGCCTTAAAATTATCAAGTTTCAAATCTATTACGATCATGATTACCGTCTCCATTATTACTCCACCTTGTATAATGAAACTGTAATTAGCTATTTGCCGTTATCATTGCAGACTCAAAAAAGTTACATATCTGCTGTACAAAGGAGATGCTATGGAAAAGCTGCGTGGAAGAACCAAATACTTCTTCATCGTTCTGGGGATCTGGTTCCTGATCAAACTGACTTACAATCATTTCTTTGCAGCATCCAGCCTGCTGAAAGCTGGCATGACAGAATCAGACAGAATCTTTTTCCCTGCGGCAATTGCAGCCGGCCTTACTCTGCGCTGCCTTGTATATTTCGATGACAAGATCAATATGAAAAAGTAATCGAAAGAAAGCAAAAAAAAGAGGGTGCCAGTAAATCTTCACTTAGATTCACTGTGCATCCTCTTTTAAATGTCGTGATGATTACTTGATGATGGATTCCAGCCACCACTCAGGCTTCTCATAACCAAGGATCTTGACGACAGTAGCCGCAACATTTGCCAGACCGAAGTCGTCTCCTTCCTTCATCTCTGTGCCTTCCGGACCATTGTAAATGGCAAACGGAACTCTTGCCAGAGAATGAGATGTCTTCGGTTTCGGTGTGCCATCCGGGTTTGTTCCCTTGTCATACATCTCATCGGAGTTGCCATGGTCTGCAGTCACAATCAGTGTGTAGTCATACTTCTTGCAGGCATCCATCAGTCTTCTCAGCATCAGGTCAACAGACTCGACACCAATCATGGTTGCCTCATAGTTGCCAGTATGGCCGACCATATCGCCATTCGGATAGTTGCAGCGCAGGAACTGATACTTGCCAGAGGCAATAGCCTCAACCATCTTATCTGTGATCTCGCAGGCCTTCATCCAAGGCTTCTTGTCAAACGGAATGATATCGGAAGGAATCTCAACCCAGTCTTCCAGCTCATCAGAGAACTTCTCAGAACGGTTGCCATTCCAGAAGTATGTCACATGTCCAAACTTCTGAGTCTCAGAGCATGCAAAGCTGTGCACACCCTTCTGTACAAGATACTCGCTCATTGTATGCTCAATGTGCGGCGGTTCAACCAGGAAGTGCTCAGGCAGCTTGAGATCGCCATCATACTGCAGCATGCCTGCATAGTATACCTTCGGCTTCTTGACCTCATCAAATGCATTGAAGCCCTTGTTCATGTAGTCAAAGGCCTTGGAAATCTCAACAGCACGGTCACCTCTGAAGTTGAACAGAATGACCGAATCGCCATCATCAATCGTACCAACCGGATTGCCATCCTTGTCAGCTACCACAAAGCCCGGCAGATACTGATCTGTATAGCCGCCTTCCTTGCGGTATGTCTCAATAGCCTCACGGGCAGAAGAGAACTTTCTGCCATCACCCATCACATGGATGTGCCAGCCTTTCTCAACCATGCCCCAGTCAGCTTCATAACGGTCCATCGTAATGACCATACGGCCGCCGCCGGAGGCAATCGCACAATGATAATTGTCATCATTCAAAGACTTGATGACATCTTCCAGCTGATCGACATACTGCAGAGCACTTGTCTCCGGTACATCACGGCCATCCAGAAGGGCATGCACGCGTACCTGCTTCAGTCCTTCCTTCTTGGATTCCTTCAGCATGGCAATCAGATGAGAAATGTTGGAATGCACATTGCCGTCAGACAGCAAACCGATGAAATGCAGCTTGCCATCATGTTCCTTAGCATACTTCACAGCATCCTTCCATGCCTGAGACTCATAGATCTTGCCGGATTCAATCGACTCATTGACAAGCTTGGCACCCTGTGAATAAATCTGTCCGCAGCCAAGAGCATTGTGGCCAACCTCAGAGTTGCCCATGTCCTTGTCAGTCGGCAGACCAACTGCAACACCCGATGCCTTGATCGTTGTGTGCGGCCACTTTGTCATCAGCTCATCAATCTGCGGCTTATACGCATGCAGAACAGCATTGCCATGGTCCTTCTCAGTCCAGCCAACACCATCCATTACAACTAATACTACTGGTTTTCCCATATGTATTCTCCTTCTACACGCTTCATTATAGTATAAGAAAATGCCTGTTGGACACGCGCAATCGCTTACATGCACAAAAACACATCCAGCAGAATGTCAATATCCCGTCTCAGGCAGAAAATGCAATTTGTTACATGAAAACTTTTTGCAAGATTCCGATTTCTTCACGTCGTAGAAGCGTATCTGCCGCATTCTTTACCCAAAATTTATTCTTCGAAAACTTTCCATGTGCTATCATTCTCATGTTCAATTCAAAGGGAGGAATTATGAACATTAAAAAGGTTACCGTTTCACTTCTGGCCGCTGCCATGCTGGCTGGCTGCGGTGGGGGCAGTGCCGCTGCTGCTTCTTCCACAGCTGCATCCGGATCCAAGGACATCGATGAGATCAAGATGCAGTTCGTACCTTCTCGTGATGCCGAGACAATTCTGAAGCAGACAACAGATCTGCCGCAGCTTCTGATCGACGCAATGAAGGAAAAGGGCTACAACATCGGCAAGATTGATATCACCGTTGGTGCTGGTTCTGACTACAACGTCACAGGCGAGGCTCTGGCTTCCGGTTCTGTTGACATTGCATGGCTGCCGGCAGGTACCTATGCACAGTATTCTGATGAGACACAGGTTGTTCTCACAGCTACACGTGACGCTCTGTCCAACGACTCCACCGATCCTACAACATGGAACGGCGATGCCAACAAGACAACACGTGTTACCGGTGAACCTGTCACTTACTACAGAGGCCTGATCTATGCTGGTCCGTCCGAGAAGGGCAAGGCACTTGCTGCCAAGGTTGCAGCTGGTGAAAAGCTGACATGGGACGATCTGAACAATGCAAGCTGGGCAGTCGCATCCACAACATCTTCCTCTGGCTATATCTTCCCGTCTCTGTGGCTGATGCAGAACTATGACGGCAAGAAGATCTCTGATCTCTCCAACACAACACAGACAAACTATCCGACAGCCTTTGCTGAGGCTGCTGCAGGTTCCGTTGATGTCGTTCTCTGCTACGCTGATGGCCGTATGGACTATGAGCAGGCATGGACAACACCGACAACTGAGCAGGATTCCACAGGTATCCAGGGCTTCGGCAGATCCGATTCCATCTGGAACGAAATGAGTGTCATCGGCGTTACCGACAAGATCTACAACGATACCGTTGCAGTCACAAAGGCTAACCCGGACATCTACAACGACGACTTCATCTCCGCATTCCAGGATGCTATGATGGAGATCGCCGGCACTGATGAAGGCAAGAAGATCTTCGCTGTCTACTCTCATACAGGTTATGAGAAGGCCAACGATTCTGACTATGACTCCATCCGTGAAGGTCTGAAGGAAGTTTCCGGCAACTGAGCCTGAACAATTGATTCACACCAAGCCATGCATGCAGATATGCATGGCTTTTTGTATCCTTTCTGGTCTGTCAAGATATGACAGGATGCACGGAATACATGGCTTTACAGGCTATATTCCTGCCGGTTTTTATTGCGCCAAATGTGCTTTCTTATATAATTGTGTTGTTTCAAAAGAAAATTGGAGAATACACATAAATGATTGAATTCAATGATGTTTCCAAGACGTATCCAAATGGCACTAAAGGTCTTCAGCATGTCAATCTGAAGATTGAACAGGGAGAGTTCGTTGCCATCATCGGTCTGTCCGGTGCCGGCAAGTCCACACTGATCCGCACCATCAACCGCATGATTGATATCACCGATGGTCAGCTGATCGTCGATGATGTTGACGTCATGACCCTCAAGGGAAAGGCACTGCGCCGGTTCAGAAGAAAGGTTGGCATGATCTTCCAGTCCTTCAACCTGATTTCCCGTGCAACGGTCATCAATAACGTTCTGACTGCCAATGTACCGGATATGCCCTGGTACAAAGTACTGTTTTCCATCTATTCCAAAGACCAGAAAATCAAGGCTCTGGAAGCACTGGACAAAGTTAACATTCTCGACAAGGCCTACAGCAGATGTGATGAGCTGTCCGGAGGCCAGATGCAGCGTGTTGCCCTGGCAAGAACACTGAACCAGAACCCGTCCATTATCCTCGCCGATGAGCCGGTCGCATCACTGGATCCGATCATGGCTGATGTTGTCATGAGCGACTTTGCCAAGATCAACAAGGATATGAACATCACCATCCTGCTGAACATCCACCATGTTGATCTTGCCCTGAAATACGCCACAAGAGTCATTGGTATCCGTGCCGGCCATGTCGTCTATGACGGACCTGCTGACAAGGTAACCAAAGATGTACTGGATCAGGTATATAACGGAAAAGTTGTTCCTAAATCCACAGATCCACAGGTGAAAGCCGCATGAGCGAGAAAGCAATCGAAAAGAAAGCACCTCTGTTTGACCGCATCTTCAAACCGGAACACATTGTTCTGGACAACGGCCACACAGTTGACAGACCACGCTCACGGACACCATTGATCACACTCATCCTGCTGGTTGTCGTCATCATCTCCCTCCAGGTCACCGACTTCGACTTCGGCATCCTCATCAAGCGCGGCCATGAACTTGGCGTCATCATGAGCCAGATCTTCCAGCCCGACTTCTCCTATTTCCCGAAAGTCGTCAAACCATTGCTGGATACCATCCAGATGTCACTGCTGGGAACAGTGCTGGGCTGCCTGATTGCCCTGCCGCTGGCCATCTTTGCTTCCAGCAACATCTGCCACAACAAAGTCATCGTCTCCATCCTGCGTTTCATCCTGGCCATCACCCGTTCCGTGCCAACCCTCATCATCGCAAACATCTTTGCCCTGATGTATGGCATGGGCACCTATGCAGGCTTCCTGGCCATCACCATCTTCACCATCGGTGTTGTTGCCAAGATGCTATATGAATCCATCGAAACGATCGATATGAAACCGTTTGAAGCCATGACATCCTTCGGTGCCACAACCCTGGAAGCCTTCTGGGCCGCATGCATGCCCCAGATCCTTCCGACCTATCTTTCCCACTCCCTGTACTGCTTCGAGATGAACGTTCGTGCTTCCAGTATCCTCGGCTATGTTGGTGCCGGCGGCCTTGGCTTACTGATCTCAGAACGCGTCGGCTGGCGTGACTACAGAGGACTTGGCATGGTACTGCTGTCCTTGTTCGTTGTCGTTGTCTTCATCGACTTCTTCAGCGACTGGCTGCGTGAAAAACTGTCCTGAGGAGGTGCGCAATGTCTGAAAAGAAACTCACAGTAGAAGAAGTATACGACAACCGCCCGCGCCACTTCGCGGCAAGACTCATTGCCTTTTTGATCCTGCTGGCCCTGGTTGTCTGGTCCAAATCCGGCATCAACTTCACCGGCATCGTCGAATCCGGTGCAGATATTGCCAAAGGTACGGTCTATGGCTTAACACACCCTGACTGGTCCTTGCTGACAGACATGAGCCATGACGGTGTTCTCTACCTGACAGCACAGACCATCGCCATCGCCATTCTGGGAACTCTGTTTGGCGGCATCCTGTCCATCCCGATTTCATTCCTGGCTTCCAACAACATCGTACCAAAGCCCATCGCAGCCATCTTCCGTCTGCTGATCCTGCTGATCAGAACCATTCCATCACTGGTATGGGCACTGATGCTCATCAGAGTCACCGGACCAGGTGCCTTCTGCGGTGTTGTCACCCAGTCCATCTGCTCCATCGGCATGATCTCCAAGATGTACATCACGGCCATTGAAGACCTGGATACAGGCATTCTGGAATCACTGGACGCGGCAGGCTGCACAACCTTCCAGAAGATCCGCTGCGGCATTCTGCCTCAGCTGTCCGCATCCTTTGTCTCCACGGTCATCTACCGTTTCGACATCAACCTCAAGGATGCCACAACCCTCGGCCTCATCGGTGCCGGCGGTATTGGTGCATCCCTGGTCATTGCCATCTCCGGACGCAGATGGCGCATGGTCGGTTCCTTCCTGCTTGCCCTCATCATCCTGGTACTGATCATCGAGTACTGCTCCACCAAGATCCGGGCAAGACTGGCAAGAGGCAGACAATAAGCATCACAAGCTGGCAAAAGCCAGCTTTTTTCATCACTTCTCACAAAAACCGACATACACTTAAGATATGAAACACATCATTCTTATCCTGATTCTGATTCCGCTACTGATCTTCGCCGGTGATACACCGCTGCCAGATGAAAATGAAGCAGGCGAGCCGATTACGCCGGATTACACCACCTGGCAGAAAGATGTAAAAGCAGCCATGATGGATCTGCGGGATGTATCGGATGACTTCTTTCAGGAAACAGAGCAGGGGGGTACGCTGCAGTATTTCCAGTATCAGACAAAAAACTATGACAAAGATATGTCAGAGGAAACCAAGTATGCAGTTGTCTATACGCCTTATGGCTATACGCCAGACAGGCAGTACGACATTCTTTACCTCATGCATGGCTATGGCGGCGATATCGATGTCTGGCTGGGATCTCCCTCACAGCCAGGAGAAGTGAAGTATATGCTGGACCATATGATCGAAGATCATACGATTCAGCCTGTGATCGTGGTGTGTCCTACCTACTACGACAATAACCAGGATGAAGATACAGATAACATGGACACAAGCCTGCTGGAACCATTTGGCAAAGAACTGCGCAATGATCTGATTCCAGCCATTGAAAGTACCTATTCCACGTATGCTGAAACAACCGATGAAGCAGGACTGCAGAATTCCGGCACGCACAGAGCCTTCGGCGGTTTTTCGATGGGAGGGGTTGCCTCACTTTACCGGATGATGGACAGCATGGACATCTTTTCCTGTTTCATTGACTTCTCTGGCCCAATTTACTGGTCAAATCTGGTCAATACACAGGAAGGAGACTGGGCAGCCGCATATCTGAAACAGAAAATTACAGAGCAGGGATATACTGGCAAAGATTTCTACCTGTATCTCGCCACAGGTTCCCAGGATGAAGCCTATCCATTAATGGATACCATGGTACAAAGCCTGATCAGTGAAGGGGACATGTTCCAGGTTGGAAAACCGGGAAAGGCAGGCATCAATGTCACATATGGCGTCTGTGATGGTGAAATGCATGACTGGCATAACCGGGCAAGATGCCTGTTTAACATCCTGCCTATGCTGAGTGACCACATGAATGGCAAAGATCTCAAAGAGAACAGACACAAACACGGCCATCATCATTAAAAAGAGATGTCCATTCACTTTCATATGAGTGCGGCACCTCTTTTATGTTCCTTTTCTCTTATTCCGTATACTTATCTTTCAGATCCTGCAGCTCCTTCCTGCTCAGACCATATTCTTTCTCAAAGAATTCATTGAGATCAGGATACCTGTGATGAATATTGGCAATGACATCTCTGCCAATCTTCTCTGAAACACCATCCTTCATCTGTAACAGTTCTTGCAGTTCAGGATTCTTTGCAATCTGTTCTTTATGTCCCTTCATACTGCCATCAATGAATGGCTTCCGGCATTCATTGGAAAAGATATAATCCTGAAAGACGGTCTCATCATCACATCCCAGTGCCAGCAGTAATAACATTGCCGCCACACCAGTTCGATCTTTGCCAGTGGCGCAGTGAAACAGAATCGGCACATCACCGGCTTTGATCTCATCAAACATGACCTGGAAGGCCTGATTGCCAAAGGGCATCTCCTGGTAATACGCTGTCAGCTTTGCTTTCTGTTCGGCCGCATCCTTGCCGGTCTTCATCATGCCTTTTGGTGAAAAGTCGATATCCTCACCGCCCTTGGACACAACCCCCGAGTGCTGCAACATTTTGATCCCCGGCAGGTCTGGATCCGGCTTTCTTTGAATCTCCTGCTTGGTACGCAGATCCAGCACCGCTCTGATTCCCATCTGCGTTAATTCATGTTTTTCCTGTTCATTGAGCAGATACAGACCGCTGCTGCGGTAAAAATATCCTGCTTTGACTTTTTTTCCATCTTTGGTGGGCAGACCGCCAAGATCACGAAAATTCAGTTCTTTGCGAAATAACCATTTTTCATTCATACGATGACAAGCATAACCGAAAACTGTCTGATTCGCCAGTTGATGCGCTATAATACAGGCCTGATGGAGATTATTTATGAAACGAATCCGAATTCTGGCAACATCTGATGTCCATGGTTATATCTTTCCGTACAGCTACGCTGACGGCATGAATGCAAATATTGGTTTTGGCCGCATCAAAACCATGATTGATTCCCTCAGGGATGAAAATACTCTGATTCTAGATAATGGCGATGTGCTGGAAGGCTCACCGCTGATGTTCTATCACTATACAGACCATCCTGATGATGTCTCCCCGGTCACCACGGTCATGAATGAAATCGGCTATGACTATGTCAACGTCGGCAACCATGACTTCAACTATGGTGAAGAGGCACTGATGATGCACCTGCAGAACCTGAAGGCCCCCTGTATCACCAATAACTGGCTGTTCCATGGCAAGCCTTATGGACCAACCTATGTTCTGCGTGAAATCAATGGTGTGCGCATTGCCCTGTTTGGCCTGACAACCAAATACATCCCGCACTGGGAAAAGAAAGACCACATCGCGCACAGCCGTTTCCTGGATGCCGTTGAGGCAGCCCGCAGGACAGTAGACTGTATCCGCCGTCTGGAAAATCCAGATTATGTCGTATGTATGTACCATGGCGGCTTTGAGCGTGATCTTCAGACAGGTGAAACAACCGAGGATCTCACAGGTGAAAACCAGGCATACCAGATGATCAGGGAAGTTGCCGGCATTGATATCATGATCTCAGGCCACCAGCACCGCAGCCTGCAGGGAAAACTGTTCAACACGTACTATACACAGACAAGTGCCAATGGTGCCCAGCTGGCCTGCATTGATATCTACCCGGAAATTCATAACATCGAAATCAATCTGCTCGACTGTGACGCAAAGGCAGATGAAGACATGCTGAAACGTGTGCAGAAAGAGGAAGATGAATGCCAGAAATGGCTGGATACACCGCTTGGCACAACCACCATGGATCTGACCATCACCGATGAAAACGAAGCCCGTCTGCACAAGTCACAGGTTGTGACTTTCCTGAACCAGGTAACAATGGACTTCACTGGTGCAGATCTGGCTGCCAATGCCCTGTTCCTGCATGCCAAAGGGTTTAACAAGAACATCACGATGCGGGACCTTGTCAGCACGTATGTCTTTCCCAATACGATCGTTGTCAAGAAAGTCACCGGAAAGGTTTTGAAGGAATATCTGGAAAAAGATGCTGAGTTCTTCACATTGAAAGCAGGGGGATCCATTGGCGTCAATCCGCTGTATGACTATCCGAAGCCGCAGCATTACAACTATGACATGCTGGATGGCGTCTCTTATACCATCCATGTGGCCAATGACCCTGGTGAAAGAATCTCTGATCTGATGAGAAACGGAAAACCGGTGCAGGATGATGATGAATTCACGCTTGCCATCAATAACTACCGGGCTGCCGGCGGCGGCAACTATGACATGTTAAAGAGAGCGCCGGTTGTCAAAGAATACAGTGAATCCATGGTCGAAATCCTGGCAAAGTACATCATGGAGCACAAAGTCATCTCCTTTGAACCAGTGCATAACATTACCGTCACGCTATGACCAGAACACAGCACAGATTCATCACAATCTGTGCTTTTTTCATGCAATTCTGCCTTATAATGAGGAAAAGGGGTGAAGAGAATGGTCTCATTTGAAGTCAGTGCCAAAGATTTTCTGTTTCTGAAACAGACTGTGGAAACCATGACAAAGTATATTGTCAGAACGGTATACAATGGGGAAGACGTTCTCTTTGATATTCCGGAGAAAAGCCTGAATGACTTTCTGCTGGATTACCGCTCTTTCTATGTCCGCAAGGGACTGCAGAATGAAGAAGAAATCAATGATACCGGTGTCAGGCTCAACCGCATCTATGAAGAACATATTGAACCCGTGCTGAAAGAAAACAATATGTAACATGAAAACAGCGTGCCTTGGCACGCTGTCAATGGCGTAAACCTAAATTTAACGGTTTACGCTATTTTTTTGTCTTTATGTCACCAGCTTTCTCATATTGAAGCTTTAAATACAGCTCAAATGTAGTATAGGATAATATAATTTCAAATAATTTAATTAGCTATTATTCTGTATAATTGTAGTATAGGAAGGAGGCTCTTATGTTTGTCAAAGTAGTACCTAATAACAAAGGTAGGAAGGATACTTTCTTCATCTACCTCACCGAGTCTTATCGTGACAGGAACGGAAAGGTCAGGCACCGTACCGTCCGCAGCCTTGGGCTGTTTGAGAAGGATCAGGTCCCATATATAAAAGCTGCTTTCATGGAACCCAAGCCTCGCCTCGTATACGACGGGAAGTAGTATAGAATTCTGTGGATCTGAGAGAAAAACTGCGGATCTTCTCTTCTATCCTGTGTGACCCTTCGCTCTTTGATCATGCCCGCATTATTCCCGGCTCTTTTACCAGAGAGAACGGGAAGATGCCGCTCCGAACTCTTCTTACGTATCTCATCTTCCGGCATGGAAGGACTCTTTCTGAAGACATTGCCAGGTTCTTCCCATATGTTTCTGATAAAGGAACGCCAAGCAAGCAGGCAGTGCTGAAGCGCATGAGTGTACTCAACTACACTGTCTGGCTTCAGATCCAGCGTCTTTTCCTTGAGAGGATATATCTGCCGATGAAGAAAGATCATGTCAAAGGCTATCTTCTGATCGCTATAGACGGGACGTTCGTAACACTGCCGAAATCCGATGTCCTGAATCAGTGCTTTGGCCAGCGGGAGAACACAGCCTCTAAAAAGAATTCGAAAAATCAGTCACCTCCGCAGGCAAAAGTATCGATCGCCTACGATGTGCTCAATCACGCAGTACTGGACTTTCAGGTCGATCATCAGAATGTATCAGAGATACCGCTGATGTTCAGACATCTTGAAGCACTTGAAGATATCCTGAAAGATCAGAAGATCATCATACTTGCGGACAGGTATTACGGTTCCGCAGAACTGTTCAAGTACTGTGAGATGAAAGGATATCATTATCTGGTCCGTGCCAAGTCGAATTTCTTCAAGCATTACAGGGAAAAGCTGCCGCCGAACAGCCGCGATGACATTCTGAGTATAACAATGGATAAATTATGGATAGGCAGAATAATCCATGATTATATACGCATGTATGTCCAGAAACATCCGGAGCTGACTGTCCGTCTGGTGAAGGGACATTATGAATATGACCAGGAAGAGCTGACATACTGTGACAGGAAAAAGAAAAAGCATATTGAGATCGATGCCGAATATTTCACGGACCTTGACCCTGAGGAGTTCGATGCGGATGAGATCATAGGCATGTATCACAACGACAGATGGGATATTGAAACAGCCTACGATACTCTGAAGACACAGCTTGATATCGAACAGGTCAATTCTCATAATCCGATCAGTGTGATGAACGAGATCATGGCAAAGATCATTTTCTTCAACGTTGAGAATCTTGTATGGAAGGAAAGCCAGAGACAGCTGGCCAGGAACGACTGTATCGTCAATAATAAGAGCGTCATTGAAAAAGTGCACTGTGCATGGTTCATCAGTGCTTTCTGCAGTGGAAAGTTCGGCAGAGAATCAGTTGGAAAGCTGATCAGAGAGTGCAGGCGTATCAGGATTCTCATACGCCCCGACCGGCATTACAGCCGGTGGAACAAGTTCAGGATCAAGATTGATAACACACGTCACAGGATAGATGGAAGGAACAATCCGCCACTGAAAATAACAAAAGCCGGGCTGGCAACATCTAATCATTGACCAGCCGGCTCCCGTAGTATAGAGGCAGAACCCTCTAAGCAACTCAAGAATAGAACGATAAGACATTTAATGCAAGACAGTCATATGTTCAGATTCTGACAGGAAACTGGCAGACGCTTTCCTTTACGCGCATTTTTTCAGGTCAAACTACAGCAGAAAAGCTCAAAAAAAAGCGTAAACCTTCTGGCTATAGGTTTACGCCATTGACAGCGTGCCTTGGCACGCTGTCTTTGTTCTTCGTATTACTTGCTTGTATCTTCAGGCAGATAGAAGATCTGTTCACCCTGTTTTGACAGATTATAATTGGATCTGGCATAGCTTTCCACATAATCTGGATCCTGCAGTTTCTGCTTCTGATCGGTCAGCTTCTCATTCTCTGCCTTTACCTGGGCATATTTGCTCTCCGCATCAGAAAGCTGGCTGCGCAGCCTTACCGTCGTTACAACTTCCTTCGCCACGGAAAACATCAGCCATCCTGATACGCAGATCACTGCCACACAAAACAGCTTCATCAGCGGTGACAGCTTCTTTGCCTTATTTTTTTTTCTCTTTCTGATCTGTGCCATACACAAGTTTTATACCACGCACAGCAGAAACCTTCAATCCTTGGAAGCTTCTCCAACCCGTGATTCCCCGATGATTTCATACATTGACGAGGCATCTTTTTTCTTCTTTGCCTCTTCCACCGACAGCACGCGCACCTCCAGCCGTCTGGACCCAAAGGTTACAGCCACCACATCGCCAACCTTCACCTCATGCGAAGGCTTGACAGCCTTGCCATTGATTTCCACCCGCTGATTGGCCGCAAGCTCATTGGCAATCGTCCTTCTTTTCATGATTCTGGAAGCCTTCAAATATTTGTCAATTCTCATTTCTTCCTTGCCTCCCACGCTGACTCCATCACCTGAATCGACATGTCCAGCACATCTTTGGTTCTGGGCAGCGTTGCAATAATCGTATTGTTTGTATACCGGATGCGGATATCCTTGGAAATATTGGAGAAAATCTCAAACAGTTTCACACCATCCACCTGTGAGGAAAACAGGGTAGAGAACGTGATCTGCGGCTGTCCGTTCACTTCCCGGTAACTCTGTACATACGGCTCATTCAATAACAGATCCAGCTTCTTCTTCAGGAATAATGTCTGCACAGCCTTTGGCAGCTTTCCATACTGGTCCACAATCCCGGCCGCATACGCATCCAGTTCTTCTCTTGTCCTGATATTTTCAATCTGATGATACAGATCCAGCTTATCATAATCATTCGCCGAGAAGTTCTTTGGAATATACCCGGATACCGATACATTCGCATGCTTTTCTGTCACAGGTTTCTTTTCTTCCTGTTCCGGATGCGTCTTCTTCTGAATCGCCTCTTCCAGCATTTCAATGTACATATCGATACCAACCGTATCAATAAAGCCAGACTGATGCGGACCCAGAAGATCACCTGCACCGCGTATCGTCAGATCCCGCATTGCAATCTTATAGCCGGATCCCATCGTCGCAAACTCACGCACCGCCTGCAGTCTCTTCGCTGCCACCTCAGACAGCTGCTTCCTTGGCGGCACCAGCAGATACGCATATGCCTCACGGTCAGAACGTCCCACTCTGCCCTTGATCTGATACATCTGTGCCAGGCCGAAATCCTGGGCATTATCGATGATGATCGTATTGGCATTGGGAATATCGATGCCATTTTCCACAATCGTCGTACATACCATCACATCCACTTCATGATTGGTAAACCGCATCATCGCATCCTCAATGTCCTCACGGTCCATCTGTCCATGCACAATGCCAATCCGTGCTTCCGGCAAAAGATGCCGCAGCGTTCTTGCCACATTGTAAATCTGCTGGATGTTGTTATAGAGATAGTACACCTGGCCATGTCTTGCCAGCTCCTTCTCAATGGCTTCCACAATCAATCCCTGATTCTTCTCTGCCACATATGTCTGCACACTGTAGCGATTGCGGGGCGGTGTCTCCAGCTGTGACAAAGAACGGATGCCGATCAAAGACATCTGCAGGGTTCTTGGAATCGGTGTTGCACTCAATGTCAGCACATCGATGCCATTCTTCATCTCTTTGATCTTCTCTTTATGCTCCACGCCAAAGCGCTGTTCCTCATCCACCACCAGCAGGCCAAGCTGCTTGAAATGCACATCTTTGGACAGCAGACGATGCGTACCAATGACAATATCCACGGTACCCTTGCTCAACCCTTCCAGTGTATTCTTGACATCCTGTGCAGACTGGAAACGGTCCAGCACACGGATCGTTACCGGATAGCCCTCATACCGCTTCTGGAAGGTATGCAGATGCTGCTCAGCCAGGATTGTTGTCGGACACAGCACGGCTGTCTGATAGCCATCCGACACCGCCTTGAAGGAAGCACGCACCGCTACTTCTGTCTTGCCAAAGCCAACATCCCCGCACACCAGACGGTCCATCGGCTTGTCGCTTTCCATATCCCGCTTGACATCCTCAACCGCTTTCTGCTGATCCGGTGTCAGCTCATACGGAAAGCTGTTTTCAAACCGTCTTGTCATCTCATTGTCAGGTGAAAAGGCATGGCCGATATGCTGTTCACGGCTGGCATACAGTTCGATCAGCCGGTCGGCAATATGATTGACATTCTCCTGCAGCTTCGCCCGTGTCTTCTCCCATTCACCGCTGCCCAGCTTGTTCAATCGTGGTACAACACCCTCACGTGAAACAAACTTGCGCACCAGCTTGAACTGTTCCAATGGCACAAGAAGCTCGGCATCGCCGCGATACACAATCTTCAGGAAATCCTTGCGCACACCCTGAATCGTACGATTCTCAATACCGACATACTGACCGACGCCATACTGGGCATGCACTACATAATCACCTGGATTCAGCTCATCATAACCGGAAATCACCTGAGCAGAAGAGAACTTCTTCTCATAGCGGCTGTGATGATGGCGCACTTCAAACAGTTCATTGGAGGTGTACACTGCCACACCGGCATCTGCCAGCAGGAATCCTTCCGGATATTCACCCGTATAAAAGGAAATCCCATCCGGAATCTCACCGTCATCTTTCAGATCATGATACCGGATCTTCAGCTGCTTCAATGTATCCTTGACAGTATCCTGTTCCCGTTTATTCAGGACAATGACATTCTTTCCCGGTACATCAATCAGCTTTAACTTGATATCCAGCGGTTCATTAGGCACATGCACTTCCTGAATGTTGGAGATATTCGATGTCAGGGGATCTTCCGGCAGTTTCGTACAGTCAGATGCTATACGATGAATATCATGGTACATCGTATAAAAAGGCAGTGCTTTGCCTTCTGATACCATCTCCTGCAGATAGACGGCTGTCTCTTCCATCAGATGCTTTGCCCCATCAAAGACAGCATCCTGATCGGAATACAGAATCAGCGGATGTCCCATGTAATCCGCCAGGCATGCCGTCTTGTCAAGCAGTGCCGTATAGCGGTACATCCTTGGCTCCCGGATATGATGATCCAAAGCATCCAGATCACTTTCAATCTCACCAGACAGCAGGGCATCATTCTTTTCTGCTAATACCTTTTCTGCCTTCGTGCGGATGGCAGAAAGCTGTTCTTCGTTAAACAGAACATCTGATGCCGGTACGATCCGTACCTGATCAATCGTTTCCACTGTCTTCTGTGTAGAAGGATCAAAGAAGCGGATGGAGTCGATCTCATTGTCAAAGAATTCAATGCGGACAGGCTGCGGATTATTGATCGAGAAGACATCCACGATGCCGCCGCGGCAGGCAAAGCTCAGCGGCTGATCAATATGGGCTGTCTCACTGTAACCGCCAGCACGCAGTTTCCGCTTGAGATCATCCATACTGATGACATCATTCACCTTCAGAACCATGCAGGCATCCGCAAAGTCAGCCGGGAAGGGCAGATTGCGCAGATAGCCGGAAGGACATGTGACAACAACCTGTGCAGGCTTCTCCAATAGGGAAGAAAGTGCATCTACCTTGCCGGCTGTAATCTCCAAAGAAGAGGCCAGCGCTTCCATGCGCAGCGATTCATCCGCGCCAAAAAGGGCGCATTCATCCTGAGAGAGTAGGGATGAAACCCTCTCAAACAGACGCTGTGCCTGATACAGATTCTTTTTTACAACCAGAATGGGACGGGGTTTCTGCAGATAGGATGCACTGATCACAAGTGCTTCCTGAATCAAAGATGATAAAGGCAATGGTCCCCGGTTTTCTTTAAGCATTCGGACGGCTTCATTGTCCTTCAGACAGCCGGCCAGCCATTCTGGCATACCTGTATATTTCTCGCTGATAAGCCTGCTCCTTTCATAAGCCAAGTTATTCTAGCATCACAAACACAGCCGTGCATCATACTTTGCACGGCTGCAGAATTACTTTTTTGCTTTCATATTATAATCGTTCATCACCTGATCAAACGGACGGAATACCCAGTCATAGGCTGCTTTGGATGCATCCAGCAAAGCTGCATCATACACATCACGCTCTGCCTTTGGCACTGGTGACAGTACCCAGTCCGGTACAAGATCATGTTCACCGGCTGCACTGTGGCCGACCCCGATCCGCACACGGGCAATCTGATCCGTCTTTAACGCATCAATGATTGACTTCATGCCTTTCTGACCGCCGCCAGAACCAGAAGCACGGATCCGCACAGAACCCGTTGGCAGATCCATGTCATCATGCAGGATCAGGATATCAGATGGGTCGATATGATAGAAATTGACTGCCTGGGCAACCGCACTGCCGCTTTCATTCATATAGGTAAGCGGCTTCATTAACAGAACACTTTGTCCCTGGATCCGCACGGTCTGTACCAAAGCATTGAACTTTTTCACATCAATGCCGGTATCCAGACGGTCAGCCAGCAGATCAATGGCCATAAAGCCAGAATTATGCCTGGTCTTCTCGTACTCTTTGCCAGGATTGCCAAGCCCCGCAATCAGCTTCATTTCTTCTCCTCCGTAAAGGACGTACCAAAATCACTGTTAGCAGCCATCAGATCTTCCGCATCACGGGATGCGGACTCTGTCTGTTCCTTCGCATCTGTCTCTGTATTTGTTTCCGCATTGACAGATTCACTGCTTTCCTGCTGATCCTCATGCGAACCTGCATCCTTATTTTCAGTTTCAGCAGCTGTATCTTCTTCATGATCCGTTCCGGATTCAGCCTCATCCTTTTTTTCATCGGCCATATGCACACCGATATTCTTCAGCCATGCCTCACCAATTCTTGTCTGGTTGAACTCTTTGGCAACGGACATCATCTCATCCATCTTGTCCTGTTCACCATTGTCTTCATACAGTTTGACAAGCATGGCAGATGTCAGCTGCTTATACAGACCGATCAACTGCTTGGAATATGCCATATCCTGATAATCACCATCCATGACCTTTTCAAAGAAGGCTCGGCCAAGATCATCTTCCTTGTTATAGAACTTCAGGCAGGCAAGGGACAGTTGATAATCCAGACGTGTCTGATACCAGGCAAGATCACCGCCAAGATGGTCATACATTGCTTTAATCCTGTCTTCCTGTCCATCTTTCTGCAGAATGTTCGGAATGGCAAGGAAGTAATAGAAGAAGGAATCATCCTCGGACATCTTCTTTTCCTGTTTCAGATTTTCCAGGTCAATAGCAGCCAGCTGGCCGTCAAAATCTTTCTCCTCATAGCGGTTGTGATACGCTGTACCCCAGAGCTTGAGAATCTGAAACTTTGTTTTCTGTTCCAGGGTTGTGGAAGCCTCAATCTCTGTATCTACTGCCTGAAAGAAGTCATTCTCCTTGTCCAGCAGCCTGACAACATTGATCACCTTATCCATTCTTTTATTGCTTTTCTGCATGATCATCATTCTGACAACCATATAAATCATCAGGGCATACAGAAGAAATGTCATTCCTTTGCTCATAGTTCTGATCGGCGCGGATCTGCCCACATCCAGCAGTTGGAAACGCCTTCCTCCTTTTCCTGTCATCCAGCGGCCATGCCGCCTTCCATTTTCTTGCAGAAACTTCCTGCAGTCTTTGACATTATAGCCAAAAGCAGACATTGTGAAAATGCCATCAGATTTGCAATTTTAACATATGTCTTTTACCATGTTAGCGGAACAGATGTTCCCGAGGTACCTTATGTCTGAGCAGAAAAAGAAAAAAGGATTCCGCTTTAATCCAAAACTGACCATTACAATCGTAATTGTGATACTTGTTGCTGCCCTTGGTATCGGCCTGATTCTGAATTATCGCCGCAACAATGATGAGCAGAAGATCACTGCCAAAAATGCCAAAACAACGGCTGCTGCTTCTACGGCATCAAGCACGCTGCCGGCAGAAGCCTCTGATATCAACAGCTACACGTATTTGTTAAACAAGGATACTGCATCACTGGATCCTACCTATGTACCATCTGATCTTGCTGATCCGGAAAATGTACAAAGTACTTCCAGCGTCTTTGAAATCCGTGCAGAAGCTGCCACCCAGCTGGAAGCCATGGTCAAGGCCGCATCCGATGCCGGCATCACACTGTATGTATCTTCTGGATACCGCAGCTATGATGATCAGGACAAGCTGTATTCCAGCCAGGTGCAGCTGCTGACAGAAGCCAAGGCCATCACAGCATGTGAAAAGGCAGGATATTCCGAACATCAGCTCGGTCTTGCCGTGGATCTGACCGATGATGTCAATACAACAAGTCAGACCGAAGCCTTCGCAGATACAGATGCCGGCAAGTGGCTCTATGAACATGCCCATGAATATGGCTTCATTCTGCGCTATCCAAAAGGCAAGGAATCCATCACCAAGTACAACTTCATGCCTTGGCATTACCGCTATGTCGGCACAGATACAGCCAATGCCATGTATGCCATCTCTCCGGATGAGACGATGGAGGAGTACTTCAGTTCCAGCAATTAACAAAACAGCCGCGGGGCTGTTTTTCTTTAGCAGTTTCACCCCGCCCAAGTCTAAGGAGTAAATATGATCAGAATTCTATTTGTCTGCCATGGCAACATCTGCCGTTCCGTCGGTGCCCAGTACATCATGCAGGATCTTGTAAACAGAGCCGGGTGCAGTGATGACTTTTACATCGATTCCGCTGCCACATCCACAGAAGAAACCGGCAATCCAATCTATCCGCCTATGAAAGCAGCCCTGCAGAAAAACGGCATTCCCATTGGCAGCCACAGGGCAAGGCAGCTCAAAAGGGAAGACTATGAAAAATATGATCTGCTCATTGGCATGGATGAAGAAAACATCTTTCTGATGAAACAGATTCTCAAAGAGGATCCTGCTCATAAGATCCATTACCTGATGGAATATACAGATTCACCTGATCAAAAGATCGATGATCCATGGTATACAAGACAATTCCAGAAATGTACGGATAAGCTGGAAAATGGATGTAAAGGACTTTTTGCCTGGACCAAAAAGACATTACATACAGAAAAGTTTTGAATCTGATTCATTCATCATGACGCTGGAAGTGTTCCTCCTGTTGCGCAGCTGAATTTGCGCAAATTTTCAAACACATCAAATTGACATTGACAAACCTCACTATTATTATATAAAAGCGTTTGTTCTAAACATGTAAAAAACAGGAGGTGGCATGAATGAAGAGAACATACCAGCCTAGCAAAAGAAAAAACAAGGCGACTCATGGCTTCAGAGCACGTATGGCTACAGTAGGCGGTCGTAAGGTATTAGCAAGACGCCGTGCAAAGGGCAGAAAGGTACTTTCCGCCTGAAATCAACCACCGCGGGGTGGTTTTTTTATTCATCATGAAGAAGAAAAACAGAGTCAGAAAAGCAGAGGAGTTTCAGAAGATCATCCATACCGGCAAAAAGAAGGTATCTCCTGCGTATATCTTTTATTATCTGCCGAAGAAGGAAGAAGAAGCCCGGATTGGAATTTCACTGCCGAAGAAGATCGGCCATGCGGTTGACCGCAACCTGTATAAGCGGCAGGTGAGAATGATGTGCCAGGACTTGATAGACTTTCAGAATTATCCTCTGGATGGGGTGATTATTCTGCGGTTTTCCTATCGGGATCACAGCTATGCAGCGAACAAAAACATATTGGAAAAACTACTTACTGACGCTACAATAAAGTAGTTTACAAATAGGAGATTACGATGAAATTAAAGCCTCGTACAAAGAAGATTCTCACAGTGCTTCTGTTCGTGGGAATTGCCGCAACACTTACGGGATGTACTGTTCCGCGTGACAGCTCCGGCAATATCATTCTGATTGACACAACAACAACATTCAAACAGGTCATGAGTGATGAAAACTGGTTCAGTGCCATCTTCGTATGGCCGCTGGCACAGGCCATCAACCACATGACGCCGAAGATGGGTGTCGGCCTTGCCATTACTGTGATCACCGTCATTGTTAACGGCATTCTCGCTGCCGCAACTATCAAAGGAACCGTTGGTTCCCAGGAAATGCAGCTGATTCAGCCTGAGATCCAGAAGCTGCAGAGAAAGTATGAAGGCCGTGACGATCCTGCTTCCAAGCAGAAGATGGCTATGGAAATGCAGCAGCTGTATGCCAGTCATGATATTCATCCGATGGGCACCATGGTCGGAAGCTTCCTGCAGCTGCCGATCCTGATGGCAATGTATATGGCCGTCCAGAGAGCCGCTGCTGTACAGAATGGTTCCTTTATGGGACTGAACCTCAAGACAACACCGCTGACTGGCATGAAAGAGGGCCAGTGGATGTATCTGCTCATCTTTGCATTGATGGGACTGACACAGTTTGTGTCCATGTATCTGCCGATGCACTTTGCCAAAAAGAAGGCAGAAGCCGCTGCTGCCAAGCAGCACCGCAAGCCTGAAGAAACAAGCGGCAACCAGCAGAAACTCATGCAGATCTATATGATGGCCATGATCCTGATCTTCGGTCTGATGTGGCCGACTGCCATGACCGTTTACTGGACAATCAACTCCTGCGTCACAATTGTAAAGACGATCATTGTGCAGAAATACATCGATCACAAGCAGGCAGAAAAGAGGAAAGCATGAAAAACTATACCGGCAGTTCCATTGCAGAGATTCTGGAAGCAGCCGCTGAAGAAAACGGTGTTTCCAGCCAGGATCTTAAATACGTCATCACCAGCGATAACAAAGAAGAAGGCACCGTCAGTGCCGACGTCTATACGATGGAAGATGTCAAAGAATTCATCTTTGACTACCTTGGTGATTATTTCACCGGCATTGATGAAGACATCGAAGTTGCGATCGAAGAAACAGACAATGGCTTCATCGTCAACCTCAATGCGGATAACAATGCTGTTCTGATCGGCCACAATGGCAAGACACTGTCTGCCTTCAATACTGTTGTCCGCAGTGCAGTCAACGCCGCCTTTAAGAGCAGAATCAACGTTCTGATTGATGTCAACCACTACAAGGAAGACCGCTATTCCAAGCTGCGCTTCCTTGCTAAAAAGCTTGGCCGTCAGGTCCAGAAATCCCATGTCGATGTGGAAATGGATCCGATGCCGAATGATGAGCGCAAAGTCGTTCACCAGCAGCTTAATGAATGGCATAATCTGCGCACGGAATCTGAAGGTGAAGGTGCCAGCCGCCATGTCTGCATCCGCTATGTACCGGATGCGAATGAACCTGCTGAAAATACAGCAGAAAGTGAAGAAGCATAAGGGATATCGTGTACGATATCTCTTTTTTTCATCTATTATTAAGGTATGAAATGGACAAAGGAAGAATGCTGTACATGGATTAAAAGCCTCCATGTGGAAGGCTTTGATCTGCACCAAGAAGAAGACCACTATCAATTTGTCTCATCAAATGCAAATGGCAGTATCAACATCTACCCTGAGGACATTGTCGAGCTTTGCATCCAGGACAAAGAAGGCAAGACCACGTTCTACCTGCACTTTCACATTGAAGACAAAGAACATGATCAGGATCTGATCCATCAGATGCTTGTCTCGCTGCAGGAAACCGCCCGTAAGCGTATTCTGCAGGTTGTACTCTGCTGTACATCCGGACTGACTACATCCTTCTTTGCCCAGCAGCTTAACCAGGCTGCCGAAATTCTTCATGAAGACTTTGTCTTCTCAGCAGTCTGCTTCTCTGATTTGTATAAGAAGGGCTTTGACTGTGACATCATCCTGCTGGCCCCACAGATTCATTTCCAGTACAAAAAGGTCAAAGACGTTTTCCACGATCAGCTTGTAATCCGGATTCCCGCAGATATTTTTGCGGCTTATGATGCCGGCAGAATGCTGGGATTGCTGCAGAAAGAATATATGCAGCACATTGATGAAAGCATTGGCGAAGAAAACATTCCACTGCGTTCCATCTATGACAATCCATACCGCATCCTGACCATCGCTGTCATCAGTCACCGCCAGCAGACACGCTTTGGCTACCGTATCTATGACCATGGCAGTAAAACCCTGGACAAAGAAGTCATTAAGCCTGACATCACGCTGCAGGACCTTTTCGATCTGCTGGACTATGTGATGATGCGCCATCACAACATCGATGCCATCGGTATTTCCTTACCAGGCGTTGCCAACCATGGCTTCCTCAACCTTGAACATTCCGACTTTGATCACTATAACCTCGCCGATGCCATCACAAAACGCTATCACCATCCCGCTATCATCCTGAATGATGTCAATGCCATGGCTCTTGGCTACCATGCGATGCATGAAGACAGTGACGACATGGCCTTCTGCTTCATGCCCCATGGCCAGATGGATCTTGGTGCCGGGCTGATTATGGATGGAAAGCTGCGCCTTGGCTATGCCCACCATGCCGGTGAAATGCACCACCTGCTCAAAGCATTCTGTCCCAACATCTCATCAGATAACATCACGCCGGAAAGTACCAGACAGCTGTTAGTCATCTCAATCCTGTCACTGATCTCCACACTTGCCCCGGCAAGAATCGTCTACTATTGCGAACTGTGCCCAGACCCTGATGAAATATGCAATGCACTGGCAGAGTACATTGAACCTGCCTATATTCCCGAAATCATCCACGTCAACCGTCTCAAACGCTACCAGCTGCCCGGCACCATGATCCGCTGTCTGGAAGTACTCAACAGGCATACCATCAAGGAACATATGAAATACTGACACTTCTGGCATCTATTGCAGAGGTTTTTTTCTGTGGAAAAGCCGTCTTACATTCCCATCATCCACAGTGGATAACTTTCTACCGCAAGAGTTTTCCACATATTGTAAAAAGCCTGTAAATAAGCCTACTTTTCCACTGTCGTACAATTTTATACACGGTGGAGAACAGGATTCTCATACCACTTTTCAACAGTGTTTTCCCCGATCCACAAAATGAATTTTCCACATATGTTGAAAACTGTTGATAACAGCAAAATAGTCAGTATTTATGCATATTTTTTCATGTTAGTAAAATGTTAAAAACAAGTCATGTTCTGATGATTTTCCACATTTTTATGAGTTATGCACAATGTGGATATTTTCTCCACAAATTATCCACACCCTGAATTTTGTGGAAAAGTGTGGAAAACTTTCTTTTAACCTGTATTTATCGTATGATCTGCATTTACTGCTATTGTGGAGAAAATAGTTTTCAACAATTTTCATGTGGATTTTACCATCGTGCATGCCTACAATAGTCGTGCTGTAAGCAAGCAATACAGGAGTTTTCATGATAACAGAGAACAAAGATATGTACCTTCAGGATGTCTGGGGGAAGGTACTGCAATATCTGCAGATGAACTGCAATATGGAGCCAGAGATCATCGATAATTTTTATCGTCCTTGTTCTCTGTACGATTTAACATCGTCCAAGGCTGTCATCCTCGCCCCGACGATCGTCAACAAACAGATTCTGCAGCCGGAGTCAGAAATGATCTCAGCCGCATTTACAGACATTCTGCAGGCCGATTCGCCTATCACGGTAGAAATATGCCGGAAGGACGATCTGCACAATGTCATGCGTTCTAACAGCCTTCCTGAGCAGGATCTCGATGAAGCATCCTTTCCATCCATGCCCATTCAGAAGGACCGCACCTTTGACAACTTCGTCGTCGGTGACTGCAACCGCGAATCCCATGCGGCTGCCCTGGCATGTGCTGCCAAGCCCGGACAGTTCTTCAATCCCTTATTTATCTATGGCAATTCAGGCCTTGGCAAGACACACCTGTTAATGGCCATCGCCAACTACGTATTGAAGAATGATCCCACCCGCAAGGTGTATTACACTGAATCTTTAAAATTCGTTGAAACAGTTGTCAATGCCATCCGTGATAACAAGATCGAACAGTTCAAGCGGTACATGTACTCCGTCGATCTGCTGCTGATCGATGACATCCAGTTTCTGGCAGGCAAAGAAAAATCACACGAAATCTTCTTTACCATCTATAACGAACTGATCAATAACCGCAAGCAGATCTGCATTGCCTCAGACCGCCAGCCCAATGAAATCAAAGGACTGGAAGACAGACTGATTTCCCGCTTCTCCAGCGGTCTGAGCGTTGGCATTGATTCACCGGAATTTGAAACATCACTCGCCATCCTGCAGATGAAGATCCGCCAGAACGGCTATGGCATTGAAGATGTTGACCCGGAAGGCCTGGCCTATATTGCCTCCAACTTCTCCGGCAATGTCCGTAACCTGGAAGGGGCATGGAACAGAGTGCTCTTCTATGCCATCCAGTTCCAGCCAGACGGCGGCGTCATCCGCTTTGAAACCGTCATGAATGCCCTGAAGTCGCAGGCCGTCGTCTCAGACAAGACCGGTCTTTCACCAAAGAAGATCATCCAGGCTGTGGCTGACTACTATGGCCTGACCCACCAGCAGATTACATCCAAGACAAGAACAAAGAACATCGCCAATGCCCGCCACATCTCCATCTACCTGTGCCGGCATCTGCTCAATCTGTCCTACATCAAGATCGGCGAAGAATTCGGCGGGCGGGATCATTCCACGATCATCAGTGCCTGCACCAAAGTCAGCCGCCAGATCAAGAGTGACCCTGCCATGGCAACCGCCATCCAGCAGATCGAAAATTCCATCAAACAGTAAAAAGTTTTCCACAGTTATCCACCGGTTATCCACACCGCATCAATGCTGGAAAACACGCATTTCTACAAGCTGTTTCATGCTTTATCCACAGTTTCCACAGGCTTAGTAATAATAAGCCTGATAAAAGATATAAAATAACAGACAGGAGGCCAACCGCCATGAACTTCACCGTATCCAAAAACAAATTCTACGCAGCTCTGCAGAACGTCGCCCATGCGATTTCTCCAAACAGTCCGCTGCCCGTCTTAAAAGGCATTAAGATCAACGCCAATGAACCTGACAACCTCATCCTTACTGCCAGCAATAACGATCTTGCCATTCAGACATCCTTAAGCAATGAACAGGACAAGGATCTCAACCTGACCATCGAAGAAGGAGGCGCAGTTGTCATTGATGCCAAATACCTGCTTGATATTGTCCATAAGATTGATGGCGATACACTGCATATGGAAATCATCGACGGTGCTCTGACCATGGTCAAAGGACAGAATGCCCAGTACCGCATCAATGGCATGAAAGCAGATACCTACCCAACCATTGACCTTTCCAAACCAACCGATGCCATCACAACCAAGGCAGACCAGCTGGCAGAGATCATTGATGAAACAGCGTTTGCCGCAAGTGATCAGGAAACCCGTCCGGTTCTGACCGGCGTCAACTTTGCCCTGCATGACGGTGTTCTGGAATGCACGGCAACTGACTCTTACCGCCTGGCCAAGAAAACCATTCCTTTTGCCAGCGACCTTACCTTCCGTGTCACCATTCCTGCCAAGAGCCTCAATGAAGTCAAGGCGATCATGTTGCAGGAGGCAGACAAGGATATCGAAATTGCCCAGAATACCAAGAAGGCACAGTTCTCCAATGGTACTGTACTGCTGCAGACAAGACTGCTCGATGGTGGCTATCCGGATACAGACCGCCTGATCCCGAGAGAATTCCATCATACTTTGACCATCAGACGTTCCACACTGCTCAGTGCCCTGGACCGCTGCATCTTCAAGAGTGACAACATGACTGTCAACCGCCTGCAGTGTTCCCAGGATGATGTCATCTTCTCCAATGGCTCTCAGGAAATCGGCGACTTCCAGCAGTCACTGATGGAAGAGGGGACAAAGTTCGAAGGTGATCCGATCGATATCAGCTTCTCCGGTGCCTATGTTCAGCAGGCAGCCAGAGCTCTCAAGGGAGACACCATTGAAATCTGCTTCTCAGGACCAATGAAACCATTCATCCTGAAAGATCCTGCCAACGATACGATCCTGCAGCTCGCTCTGCCGGTACGCACTTATAACTGATCACATACAAGCTCCTGCCCAAGGAGCTTTTTTGATGCCTTTCTGCACGGTTGTTTCAGCCTGCTTTCATTCCCCGGAAATGCCTTGTTTATCGGCAAAAATCAACATTTTTATGGTATAATCCAAGAGTGGATTTTTCATTTGAAAAGGAGCCCGTCATGACCAGAGAAAAGACAGAATATATCACCCTTCAGCAGTTTCTCAAAAAGGCAGGACTCGTCCAGTCCGGCGGCGAGGCAAAGGTCATGATTCTGCAGGAAACTGTCAAAGTAAATGGCATTCCTGAAACCCACAGAGGCAGAAAACTGTATCCCGGTGATATCGTAGAAGCCTGCGGCAGAAAGCTTGTCGTTGGCTGATGCATGTAAGCAATCTGAAACTGCATCAGTTCCGCAACTATGAGCAGGCTGAAATTACCTTCTCTGATGGCATGAACGTAATCACGGGTGATAATGCCCAGGGAAAGACAAACCTGCTGGAAAGCCTTGTTTATTTGTCTTTGACAAGGTCTTTCCGCATCAACAATGAGCGCCGCCTGATCAAAGATGGCTGCGAGTATGCGGACATCCGCTGCACGCTTCATGAAAACAATGAAGAAAAAGTGCTGCGGGCCCTGATCACACCCAAAGGAAAGACACTGCTGATCGATGGCAATGCCATGAAAAAAAGCAGTGACTTCATCGGCATTCTCAATGTCATACTCTTCTCACCGGATGATCTTGGCTGGTTCACGGCATCTCCCATGGACCACCGCCGCCTGCTCAGCCAGGAAATTGCCAAGATTTCACACAAATACATGCATGCTCTCTACAGCTATCAAAGCCTGCTCAAACAGCGCAATATTGTGCTGAAGCAAGAGAGCGTAGATGAAACCTTCCTGGATACGCTGGATGAAGAAATGGCTGCCCAGGAAGCTGTCATCATTCGTGCCCGCCGCTACTTCACAAGCCAGATCAATCAGAATCTCGGCAGTCTCTTCCATACCTTGTCAAAAGAAAACCATCAGGTACAGGCTGTCTATGCCTGCTGCATGGATGGCAATGCAGACAGGCAGGACATCCAGAACATGCACAAAGAAAGCCGGCTGAAAGACCGCCAGTACCAGACGACCACAGCCGGTATTCACCGGGAAGATTTCACCTTTGATCTGGATGGCAGAAGAGCAATTGATGCGGCATCCCAGGGACAGAAGAGAATGATTCTGCTGGCCTATAAGATGGCCCTGCATGCCTGTATTGAAAACAATACCGGCCGCAATGCCATATACCTGCTGGATGATGTGCTCTCGGAACTGGATCTGACCAGACAGCAAACCCTGCTGGAAATGATCCGCGGTTCACAGTGCATCCTGACAGCGACCAGCATACCCGCATTTTTAAAGACAGATCACATGAAAGAATACCGGATCAAAGCCGGTACGATTACAGAAATGGAGGCATTATGAGTACAGAAGACGATTTCAGGCGCAAAGAGGAAGAAGAACTGCTTCAGGAAGAGCCGGATATCTCCCATGCCGTGATTGGCCAGGAACTGGATATGAAGGCTACCCAGGAATATGATGATTCCGAAATTCAGGTTCTGGACGGCCTGGAGGCAGTCAGAAAGAGACCGGGCATGTATATTGCCACGACATCTTCCCGCGGTCTGCACCACCTGATCTGGGAAATCGTAGACAATGGCATCGATGAAGCCATGGCCGGCTATGCCTCTACTGTTACCGTCACAATTGATAAAAACAATGCAGTACAGGTTGATGATGACGGCCGCGGCATGCCTACCGGCACCAATGCCAAGACCAGGAAATCAACGATTGAGACCATCTTTACTGTCCTGCATGCCGGCGGCAAGTTCGGCGGCGGTGCCTACAAGATCTCCGGCGGCCTCCATGGCGTCGGTGCATCCGTTGTCAATGCCTTGAGCACATGGCTGGAAGTCACCGTCTATCACGAAGGCAAAGTTTACTTTGTCCGCTTTGAAAACGGCGGCCATGCCGTAGCGCCATTGCATGTCATCGGTACCTGCGACCCGAAAAAACATGGCTCTACTGTCCGTTTCCAGGCAGATCCGACCATCTTCCAGGAGACCACTGTTTATGACCATGATACGGTCAGAAACAGGCTCAGACAGCTTGCCTTCCTGAACAAGGGCATCCGCCTTGTCTTCCATGATGAACGCATGGAAGACCCTGAAAAACGGGATTACACATTCCTATATGAAGGCGGCGTGCGTGAATATGTTGCCTTTTTGAACAAGGACAAGGAAGTCGTCAACCCGGATATCATCTATGCCGAAGGCTATGAATCCGATATCCAGGTAGAAGCAGCCATTCAGTACAACGATGGCTACAACCAGTCTGTCTATACCTTCTGCAATAACATCAACACGGTAGAAGGCGGCACCCATCTGGAAGGCTTCAATCTTGCCCTGCAGCGTGAGATCAACAAGTATGCCAGAAATGCAAAACTGCTCAAGGACAAGGATCCCAACCTGTCTACCGAAGACTGCAAGGAAGGTATCACCGCTGTCATCTCCGTCAAGCATCCGGATCCGCAGTATGAAGGACAGACCAAGACAAAGCTTGGCAACAGCGAAGTCAGAAAGATTGTCTCAGATATCTTCGGCTCTCAGCTGGAAAAGTTTCTGATGGAGAATCCGGATGAGGCCAAGGCCATCGTCGAGAAGTGCTCCCTGGCATCCCGGGCTAGAATTGCAGCAAAGAAAGCCAGAGAGATGACCAGAAGAAAGAATCCGCTGGAAGTGGGTTCTCTGCCTGGCAAGCTTGCGGACTGCTCAAGCAAGGATGCCAGCATTTGTGAAATCTATATCGTCGAGGGAGACTCCGCTGGCGGCTCTGCCAAACAGGGCAGAGATTCTCACTATCAGGCCATCCTGCCTTTAAGAGGTAAGATCCTGAACGTTGAGAAAGCCAGGGAGGAACGTGCCTTTGATAATAATGAGATCCGCTCCATGGTTACGGCCTTTGGCTGCGGGATCAAGGAAGAAGTAGATGTATCCAAGCTGCGTTACAACAAGATCGTCATCATGACCGATGCCGATGTTGATGGTGCGCATATCCGGACACTGCTGCTGACATTCTTCTACCGCTACATGAAACCAGTGCTGGAACAGGGCCATGTCTACATTGCCCAGCCGCCTCTGTACAAGGTACAGAAGGGCACCAGTGTGAAGTATGCCTATACCGATCATCAGCTGGAACAGGTGAAGGCGGAGATGGGCTCCAAGATCTCGATTCAGAGATACAAAGGACTTGGTGAGATGGATCCTTCCCAGCTGTGGGAGACAACCATGGATCCAAAGAATCGCACCCTGATCAGAGTCACCGTCGATGATGCCGAGGAAGCAGACCGCAATTTCAGCATGTTGATGGGTGAGGAAGTAGAACCCCGCAAGCGTTTCATTATTGATAACGCCCACTTTGTAGAGAATCTGGATGTCTGAGGAAAGAAGGTAAGTTATGGGATTAGACGATTTCATGGAATTTGACGAAGAAAACTTCGACCCAGGCAATATCACCGAAACAGATTTATCTCACGAGATCCGCCGTGACTTTCTGGAATACTCGATGTCTGTCATCGTGGCCAGAGCCCTGCCGGATGTAAGGGATGGACTGAAACCGGTACAGAGAAGAATTCTCTATGCCATGTATCAGATGAACAATGGACCTGACAAGCCATACCGTAAGTGTGCGCGTATTGTCGGTGATACTATGGGAAAATATCATCCTCATGGCGATTCTTCCATCTATGGTGCCCTTGTCTATATGGCCCAGGACTGGAACATGAGAGAAGTACTTGTCGATGGTCATGGCAACTTTGGCTCCATGGATGGCGATGGCGCTGCTGCCATGCGTTATACCGAAGCCAGAATGTCCAAGATTGCCGTAGAGATGCTGCGGGATCTGGATAAAGAAACCGTGGATATGCAGGACAACTATGATGGCGAAGAAAAAGAACCGGTTGTACTGCCATCCCGTTTTCCAAACCTGCTTGTCAATGGCTCCATGGGTATTGCCGTAGGCATGGCCACCAATGTAGCCCCGCACAATCTTGGTGAGGTCATCGATGGCTGTGTTGCTGTCATGGACAATCCGGAAATGACTGCAGTTGAACTGATGCAGTACATCAAAGGACCGGACTTTCCGACCGGCGGCTATATCCTTGGCCGCAGCGGCATCAAGCGCGCCTTTGAAACTGGCCGGGGCTCCATCATCATGCGCGGCAAAACCCGCATCGAAGACATGCCGAATGGCAAAAAGAGAATCATCATCTACGAGATTCCCTATGCTGTAAACAAGGCCACCATGGTCGAGAAGATTGCTGCGCTGGCCCGTGAAAAGCAGATTGAAGGCATCACAGACCTGCGTGATGAATCCAACATGGACGGTGTCAGAGTCGTCATTGAACTGCGCAAGGACGTCCAGCCGGAAGTCATTCTCAACCAGCTGTACAAGCTGTCACCGCTGCAGTCAAACTTCGGCGTCAATAACGTTGTCCTGTTTGACGGTGTACCGCGCACCACATCCATGAAGGATATGCTTGTCGGCTACATCAAGTTCCAGGAAGAAGTCATCACCAGAAGGACGCAGTATGACCTGCGCAAGGCCAGTGAAAGAGCCCATATCCTGGAAGGACTGCGCATTGCCGTCGATAATCTGGATGCGATCATTCATACGATTCGTGATTCCAAGGATGCCAATGAAGCCATGCCAAGACTGATGGACGGCTTTGGACTGGATGAGATCCAGGCAAAGGCCATCCTGGATATGCAGTTCAGAAGACTGACAGGTCTGGAACGCGAAAAGATCGAGAATGAATACCAGGATCTGCTGCTCAAGATTGCGGACTATCAGGATATTCTGTCCCATCATGAGCGCATCGTACAAATCCTCAAGGATGAAATGCTCGAGATCAAAGCAAGATACAACACACCAAGACGCAGCGAGATCATTGATGCACCGGAAAGCATGGATGATGAAGATCTCATCCCGGTAGAGAATGTCATTGTCTCACTGTCGTCCAATGGCTATGTCAAGCGTCTGACCACAGATACCTACCGTGTACAGAACCGCGGCGGCAAGGGCATCAAGGGCATGGAACTCAATCATGACGATGTCATTGACCAGTTCATTAACATGTCGACCCATGATTATCTGCTTGTCTTCACCAATACCGGCAGAGTCTTCCGGATCAAGGGCTATAACATTCCTGAATTCTCCAGAACATCAAAGGGTATTCCGATGATCAACATCATTCCAATGGATAAGACAGAGAAGGTCAAGGCCATGGTGCCATATGCCGACACTGGTGATGACAAAGTCAAATACCTGTTCTTTGCAACAAGCAACGGCCTGGTCAAGAGAACACCAATTTCAGAATTTGAATCGATCATGAAGAATGGCAAGAAGGCTATTACTCTGCGTGATGATGATGAACTTGCCTTTGTCAAAGGCACTACCGGCCACAATGAGATCATCCTGGCTGGTTCCAACGGCAAAGCAGTCAGATTCGCTGAAGATTCGATCCGGCCAAGTGGAAGAGGATCCATGGGTGTCAAAGGCTTCAATACCGATGGCAGTACGGTCATTGGCATGGCTCTGGACAGTGAAGGACAGTATATCCTCACTGTCAGCGAAAACGGCTATGGCAAGAAATCACTGCTGTCAGAATACAGACAGACAAACCGTGGTGCCAAGGGTGTCAAAGCTGCCAGCATCAACGAAAAGACGGGCAGCCTGGTATGCATGAAAGCCGTCAACGGTGATGAAGACTGCATGATCATGACCAATGACGGTATCGTCATCCGCATCTCGCTCAAACAGGTATCTGTCTATTCCAGAAGTGCAGCCGGTGTCAGACTCATTCATGTCTCCGGTGATTCCAAAGTACAGACCATCTCCATCCTGGAACCGGAAGAAGATGAAGAAACTGCGGAAACAGCAGACAAAGAGAAAGAAGAACCCGCAAAAGAAGCAGAAACACCGGAAACAGACGATGATTCTGCCAAATAAGCACTGAACACATCTCAACAGAACATCAGATCTGGCAGATAAACTAATTAACTGCCAGATCTTTTTTGATGCATTATGATGATCAGAATTGAATTGCATGCATATATCAAATTATATTTAATAAAATGATAATTAGAATAATTAAATAATTGAACACATAAGCATATAAGTTGAAATGAAATAAAAAATAATTTATAAAAATTTAGCACTTAACTATTGACAGTGCTAAACAAGTGATTACTATTATGGGTGTAAGAGGTGAGAGCCTCAGGGAGGTAATAACATGAGATACGCACCTGAAAGAAGTTTGTTTGAAGATATGTTCAATGAGTTTGGCCTGAATTCCACAGGTCTGATGAGAACAGATGTCCATAAGAAGGATGGCAGCTACAGCTTAGAGGTTGAGCTGCCGGGATATCACAAGGATGATATCAGAATTTCTCTGTACAATGGTGAGCTGACGATCCGTGCACAGCACAATGAGAGTAAAGAAGAGAAAGATGCCAAGGGTGAAGTCATTCATTCCGAGCGCAGCTATGGTGCCGTGAGCAGAACGTTCTACGTCGGTGATCATGTGAAGGAGAGCGACGTACATGCGTCCTATAACAACGGTATTCTGACTGTGACGGTTCCTTCCGCTGAGAAGAAAGAAGCCGAAGAGAAGAAGTATATTGATATCCAGTAATCAGTAAAGAGAAGTTTGATCAGTAAAGGAGATGATTGCAATGAGGTTCATGCCGGATGTGAGAGATGATTTTGATCTGTTTGATGATGTCTTTGACAATGGGTTTGATGTTCCGATGTTCAATCAGGAGCCTGTGCTGAAGACAGATGTGGTTGAGAAAGACGGCAAGTATATCATGAAGACAGATCTGCCGGGCTTTGCAAAGAATGATGTCAAGGTAACACTTGAAAACGGTACATTGAGCATTCACGCTTCCCGCCATGAGAACAAGGACGAGAAGGACAAGAAGGGCAAGGTGCTGCGCCGTGAGAGAAGATACGGATCCTACAGCCGCAGCTTCTATGTAGGCAATCAGGTGAAGGATTCCGATGTGAAGGCAAACTATAACAATGGTGTACTGACCATTGAGCTGCCTGCTAAGGAAGACAAGAAAGAGATCCCTGAAAAGAAGTATATCGCAATCGAATAAACCCCTCTCAAATAAAAAAGACAGGCAGTGCCTGTCAAAGAAATTGGATTTGGACTACTTTCTGTCCTTATCCTTTTTCTTTTTTTTCTTCTTATCTTCAGACTTTTCTTTATCCTTGTCTTTCTCTTTCTTCTTCGCTTCCGGCGCATCTTCTTTCCGGGCAGCCATATCTTTACGAATCAATCCTTCCAGGTACGGCTTCACGCCATTTTTTCTCTGCAGCCACTCAATAATATCTTTCTCTGACTCCAGGTTGAAACGCATGGAGAAGGACCGATACTTTTCCCTGTTATAGGCGTTATTGTAATCCAGCTTCTTGGCATATGAACTTTTTGTACGTGTCATTTTGCCCTCCTTTATATATGCGGCATGATTCAAAATGGTTTTGCATGAATGGTGCTGTTCGCCCTCATGTTAGCATGTTGAATCTCTGTTGACAATGTGTTTTTAGAATGGTTAAATGGGGTAAAGCGCTGAAGAGATCTAGTACTTTTGTGGCTGCAGTGCAGAGAGCCGGCATCTGATGAAAGCTGGTATGCAGCAGAAAGGAAGTCCATCTTGGAGTGAAGCTAATTCCTTCCGGCTGCGTCCGTTATCCGATATGAGAGGCTGATATTGTTTCACGTGAAACATATTGGCAATCAGGGTGGCACCGCGAACAACACATCGTCCCTATAGGATGGTGTTTTTATTTTCAGAAAGGAGTCGAACATGATCGACATCAAATTAATCCGTGAAAATCCGGATCTCGTCAAAGAAAACATCAAAAAGAAGTTTCAGGACGAAAAGCTGCCTCTTGTTGATGAAGTAGCCAAGTTTGACAAGGAACACCGTGAAGTCAAACAGAAGGGCGATGAACTCAGAGCAGAGCGCAACCGTCTGTCCAAGTCCATCGGCAGCCTGATGCGTGAAGGCAAGAAGGACGAAGCACAGAAGGTCAAGGATCAGGTCAAGTCCATGGGTGATGAACTTGAATCTCTGGAAACAAGAGAAAAAGAACTGGATGATGAAATCACCAAGAGAATGATGGTTATCCCGAACATCATTGATCCATCTGTGCCGATTGGTAAGGATGACAGTGAGAACGTAGAAAACGAACGTTTCGGTGAGCCAAAGGTTCCGGACTTCCCGATTCCGTATCATACAGATATTCTGGAAAGCCTGGATGGACTTGACATTGACTCTGCCGGCCGCACATCCGGCAATGGCTTCTATTATCTGAAAGGTGATGTTGCCAGACTGCATTCCTCCATTCTTGCCTATGCGAGAGACTTCATGATCAACAAGGGCTTCACATACTTCGTGCCGCCATTCATGATCCATGGCAATGTCGTCAATGGCGTCATGTCCTTCAAAGAAATGGAAAACATGATGTACAAGATCGAAGGCGAGGACCTGTATCTGATCGGTACATCTGAACACTCCATGGTTGGTCGTTTCATTGGTCAGATTCTCAAGGAAGAAGATCTGCCGCAGACGCTGACATCCTACAGCCCGTGTTTCCGTAAGGAAGTTGGTGCCCATGGCATTGAAGAAAGAGGTCTGTACAGAGTCCACCAGTTTGAAAAGCAGGAAATGGTCGTCGTCTGCAAGCCAGAGGATTCCATGTACTGGTATAACCAGCTGTGGAAGTATTCTGTTGAATTCTTCCGTTCTATGGATATCCCGGTCAGAACGCTGGAATGCTGCTCCGGTGACCTGGCTGACCTCAAGGTCAAGAGCTGCGACGTCGAGGCATGGTCTCCGCGTCAGAAAAAGTACTTTGAAGTCGGATCCTGCTCTAACCTTGGCGATGCCCAGGCAAGAAGACTGAAGATCAGAGTGAAGGGCAAGGATGGCAACTACTTCCCACATACACTGAATAATACTGTTGTAGCACCACCGAGAATGCTGATTGCATTTGTTGAGAACAACCTGCAAGCAGATGGATCTGTATTGATTCCAAAGCCTCTGCAACCATATATGGGCGGTCAGACTGTTCTTGTTCCTAAGAAAAAGAAGTAATGCGTCAAAGCTGCAGGTGAAATCCTGTGGCTTTTTGTTTCACGTGAAACATTCCAAACCTCACAGTTGCCACAAATCAAAAACTTTCATATAATAAACAGCGGTACAGCAAACATGTACTAATCTGGTCAGATCCGGAAGGAAGCAGCCATACGTTCCTCTGTTTGCGTGTACCACTTTTTATTATCATGGAAAAAACACCTGAATATTACATGAGACTTGCTCTGAAAGAAGCAGAGAAAGCAGTTGCCATTGATGAAGTACCTGTTGGCGCCGTGATCGTACAAAATGGCAAAGTGATTGCCAGAGCACACAATCTCAAAGAAAAAAAGATGCAGTCTACAGCTCATGCGGAAATGCTGGCTATTCAGAAAGCATCCAGAAAGCTGAACAACTACTATCTTGATGACTGTGATCTGTATGTCACTCTGGAACCCTGCATGATGTGCACCGGTGCGATCGTATTGAGCAGAATCCGGACATTGTACTATGGCACTGCTGATCCTAAAGGCGGATGTACGGATACACTGATTCAGGTACGAAACATCAAGCGCTTGAATCATCATCCGAATGTTATTTCTGGTGTACTACAGCCAGAATGTGCCGAGATTCTAAGCTCCTTTTTCAGAGAAAAGCGCAAACATCCAAAGAAGAACCGGAAACCTGTGCAGCCTGCATAAATATGCAGGTTTTTTGCTATAATAGGGGAACGAAGAGGAGAGTGTCTGTGAGCAAACTGGCATTATATCAGAAGTACAGATCATCTACATTTGACGAGGTTGTCGGGCAGGAAGTCACGGTGCGCACCATCAAGAATGCCATCAAAGAAAACAAGGTAGGACATGCCTATCTGTTCTGTGGACCAAGAGGCACGGGCAAGACAACGATGGCCCGTCTGCTTGCCAAGGCAGTCAATTGTGAAAATCCAGAAGAAGCACCCTGCGGTCATTGTGAAAGCTGCATCGCTGCAGCCAATGGCACCCATCCTGATATCATTGAAATCAATGCTGCCAATGAGACCCACGTGGATGATATACGTGACCTGATTGAACGGGCAAGACTGGCACCGATGGTTGGAAAGCATAAGGTCTATATCATCGATGAGGTGCATCAGCTGTCATCCGCAGCATCCTCTGCATTGCTGAAAACACTGGAAGAACCGCCTGAAAATGTCATTTTCATTCTGGCAACGACAGATCCTCAGAAACTGCTGCCAACCATCATTTCCAGATGCCAGCAGTTCAATTTCTATCGGATTAAAACAGATCAGATTCAGAATCATCTGCTGGATATTGCCAAAAAGGAAAATATTGAGATGGATGAGGGTGCGGCCAGAAAGATTGCCATCCTGGCCAACGGCGGTATGCGTGATGCACTGTCCATCATGGACCAGTGTGCTTCCTTTTCATCCGACAAGATACAGGAAAAAGATATCGACCGTATTTATGGTCTGACATCTTTGCAGGAACAGATTGATCTGCTGCAGAATCTGTTTGACCATGATCTGGCAAGTGTTCTTAACAGAATCCGCAGCTATGATGAAAGCGGCATTGATATGAACCGTATGTCAGATGCTCTGATTGCGGATCTGAAAGATGCGGCCGTGTACGGCTATACAAGACAGGCAGATCTATTGAAAGTACTGGATGAAGAACATGCAAAGCAGCTGAGCAAAGACCATTCACCGGCAATTCTGTTAAAAATGATTGATGTACTGATGGATGGCAAGAATAAATTCAAGCTTGCCCAGAGTGCTTCTTCGGCCTTTGAAGTGGTATGCCTGGAAACCATTGCGGCTATGGATGCACCAGTAGAGTCAGAACAGGTGCAGACGGTCAGAAAACCTGCTGCTGATAAGATAAAAGCTGAGCAAAAAGCCGAAAATAAGCCGAAACCTCCAGTATCCATGATGCAGCAGTCGTATGCACTGGAGCAGAATGAGGAGCACCCTGTCAGTGCAAACGAAGAAGTATTATCTTCAGCACCAATAGAAACAAAAACAGAAACATCATCTGATCTCAGCATGGATGATATTCTTGCCATTCTGCAGGTCTGCAATAAGGACGATAAGAGTGCAGATCAGCAGAAATACAGTCATCTGAATGAAATCATGGGTTTGGAAAAGGCAAAATGGAAACTGATGCTTAATGGCGTTGTGATTGCAGCAAGCGGAAAAGATCTGATCCTGTTTGCATGTGACAATGCCGCAAGTGCTTCCCGCATCAACAGTGACAAGGAAAACCGCGGGCTATATGGCTTTCTGCGGGATGATCTGCATATTGAAAAAAGGCCGTATGCGATCACATCAGGACAGTTTCAGGATGCGGCAAGGCAGTTTATGATCCGCAGAAAAAACAATACATTGCCCGATCCCTGGAAATGTGAATCATACAAAGATAACGAAGATATTCCGCATCAGGAAACATCAGAAGAAAAAGTAATCAATCTGTTTGGCAGAGAAAATGTACAGATCATATAGAGGAGAGAAACATGGATTTTAACAGCATATTGCAGCAGGCCCAGATGATGAAGGATAATCTTGGCAAGCTGAGTGAAGAACTTGATGAAAGAACCTATACCGGCAATAATGGCGGCAAAGATGGTGCAACCATTGTGATCAATGGCCGATATGAAGTACAGAGTGTCACCATTGGTGAAGATCTGTGTGACAAGGATAACCGTGAGATGCTGCAGGACATGATCCTGCTGGCCTTCAATCAGGCAAGTGACAAAGCGCGTGAAGATCGTGAAAAGTCACTGGATGAGGCAACCGGCGGCCTGAATATTCCGGGGATGTGAGCATGTACCCGCAGAGTCTGAGAAAACTGATTGACTGCTTTAAGATGCTGCCGGGTGTCGGTGAAAAGACCGCAGAACGCTATGCACTGCTTGTGACTGATATGAATCCTGAGAAGGTGCAGAACTTTGCGGATGCACTTGTCGAAGTACGCAACAATCTTCACCACTGCAAAACATGCGGCAACCTCTGTGAAGGGGATGAATGCGAAATCTGTACAGATACAGAACGTGATCATGCCCTGATCTGTGTCGTGGCATCTCCCAAGGATGTCATCGCCATGGAAAAAACAGGTGAATACAAAGGTGTTTATCATGTCCTGAACGGACTGATCTCAACAACAAAAGGCATTATGCCGGAAGATCTGAACCTGCAGACACTGCTGGAAAGGGCAGAACATGCAAGGGAGATCATCCTGGCAACAAATACAACACTCGAAGGAGAAACGACGGCAATGTATCTGAACAAGCTGCTTGCCAGCCAGTATCCGGATTTATTGGTTACCCGCATTGCTCATGGCCTGCCAAGCGGCGGTTTACTGGATTATGCTGATGAAATGACCCTCGCCCATGCGATGAGTGACCGCAGAAAGATGTAATCAGAAAGAAGGTGGAACATATGAATGAAGATTTGAAAATTGCCCAGGCTGCGACCCTGGAAGACATTGAAACCATTGCTGCAAAGGCAGGTATTGCCAAAGAATATCTGGAACCTTATGGCAGAGACAAAGCCAAGGTCGATACCAAAATATTTGCCAGTCTCAAGGATAAATCAGATGGCAAACTGATTCTGGTGACAGCCATTACCCCGACAAAAGCAGGTGAAGGCAAGAGTACAACAACCATTGGTCTTGTCGATGGACTGAACAAGATTGGCAAGAAAGCCATGGGTGCCCTGCGTGAACCATCCCTGGGACCTGTCTTTGGCTTAAAGGGCGGTGCCACCGGCGGCGGTCATGCCCAGGTCATCCCGATGGAAGCGATCAACCTTCACTTTACCGGTGATATGCATGCCATCACCACTGCAAACAATCTGATTGCTGCGATGCTCGACAATTCGATCTATCAGGGCAATCCATTAAATATTGATCCAACTAAGGTTGTCTGGAAACGCTGCATGGATATGAATGACCGCACGCTGCGTTCCATCACGATTGCCCAGGATAAGAAGACAAACGGTGTGGAACGCAAAGACGGCTTTGTCATCACTGTGGCATGTGAAGTCATGGCCATCCTGTGTCTTTCCAAAGACCTCCGCGACTTCCAGCAGCGCATTGCCAGATGCGTTGTCGCATATACCTATGATGACAAGCCAGTCACCGTCAAGGACATCCAGGCAGACGGTGCTGCTACAGTTGTCATGAAGGAAGCTCTCAAGCCGAATCTTGTACAGACATTGGAACACAATCCGGTTCTCATCCATGGCGGACCATTTGCCAATATCGCCCATGGCTGCAACTCCCTGATCGCCACAAAGCTTGCATTAAAACTCAGCGATTATGTTGTCACAGAGGCAGGCTTCGGTGCAGATCTTGGTGCCGAGAAGTTCCTGGATATCAAGTGCCGCATCGGCAATCTTCATCCTTCTGCAGTTGTCATTGTCGCTACTGTCAGAGCACTCAAGATGCATGGCGGTGTTGAACAGGAAAACCTGCAGACAGAGAATGTTGAAGCCATGCTTGCAGGTGCAGAAAACCTGCAGAAACATATTGAAACCATTCAGGCATTCGGTCTGCCGTATGTGGTTGCCATCAATAAGTTTGTAAAGGATACATCGGCAGAAGTCGCTGCCCTGCTTTCCTGGTGCAAAGACCACAATCACCCGGTATGCCTGGCCGATGGCTGGGCAAAGGGCGGTGCAGGCATGACGGAACTTGCCAGCTGTGTGAGCAAACTTTGTGAGAAGGAAAATCACTATGCACCGATTTATGATGTCAATGATTCGATCGAAGACAAGCTGACAAAGATTGCCACGACTGTCTATGGTGCAAAGGACGTCGAATTCTCTGATGAAGCAAAGGCGAAGATTGTTCAGTTTGCAAAGTATGGCTGGGACAAGCTGCCTGTGTGTGTTGCCAAGACACAGAACTCTTTGTCCGACGATGCCAAGCTCAAAGGCAGACCGCGTGATTTCACGGTTCATGTCAGAGATCTCAGCATCTCGGCAGGAGCTGGCTTTGTGGTTGCCTATACCGGCACAATCCTGACGATGCCAGGTCTGCCCAAGGTACCGGCAGCGGTTAATATGGGTGTTGACGAAAACGGCAATACCTATGGTCTGTTCTGATTAGAAAGGATATGCATGAGTTCCATTGCCTACGTAAGTGATCCAGCCATGCTGGAATATCATCGTCTGTGCCGCAGCCAGACGATCCTGTTCTGGCGGCTGACCGTGAAAAACAGATTCTCAGATTTCCATCATGGAGATCTGCTGTTTTTCTATGCCCGCGGCCCCCGCTCCAGGAAGAAGGGATTTATTGGCTACGGGCATTACGAAGGCACAAGAAAACTGTCACTGAACCAGATGTGGAAACAGTTTGGCAGAATGACCGGCTATGATACCAAAGCACAGCTGGAAGAAGCCATTGCCAAAGCATCCCGAAACCACATTCCGGAATCCATGCAATGTCTCATCCTCAGCAACATCGTCTTCTTTACAGCACCTGTCTTTCCAAAAGAGGTCGGCCTGGATATTCCTGCTAACCTGGAATCCTACTGCTACATTGATAAGGATGATCCTTCTGTGACAGTACGTATTCTGAAACAAGCGGATAAATTTGGCATTGATCTCTGGAGCTATGACAACAGGCAGTCTCCTGAGACTGTTTTCAAGGCAGATGAAGTCCGCCACATCCTTGCTATGGCCTGCTATCAGATGGGCAAAGAAACAGGATCAGAAAATGAGAAGACCATCAGCCATCGTCTGGCCAGAGAAAAAACAAAAGTAGACGGCTGGGAATTGATCAGGGGATCACTGAGTGACTGCGGATCCATGGACAGCCATGGCATTCATCTTGCCATTCCCTTTGTATGCAGCAGTATTGACCGTCCGCACCGTATGCAGATGTGGATTGGCCGTGCAATGCTCTATGCATTGTATCTGAAACAGAATAAAATCAATGATGCACTTTCTGTGTCCGTACTATGTGAGACAGAGGATGCGGAAATGGAAAGGCTCGTGAAACAGTTGAATGGACAACTATGAAGTCATTGTAATCGGCGGCGGCCATGCCGGCATTGAGGCAGCACTTGCCTGTGCCCGCATGCATCACAAGACGCTGCTGTTATCACTCAGTATTGAAAACATCGGCAAGATGCCATGCAATCCTTCTGTCGGAGGACCAGCCAAAGGCATCGTTGTCAGAGAAATTGATGCCCTTGGCGGTCAGATGCCAATCACCGCAGACAAAACAGCACTGCAGTTCAAGATGCTCAACAGTGCCAAAGGACCTGGTGTCAGAGCACTGCGCGTACAGTCTGACAAGCTGGCTTACAAAGCCATGATGCAGGATGTCTGTCTGCATCAGGAAAACCTGACAGTCAAGGCAGACATGGCTGTGCGCCTGAATGTGGAAGATGGAAAGGCCACCGGCGTCACATTAAAGGATGGCTCTGTCATCAACAGCCAGATTGTCATCCTGACAACCGGTACATACATGGCCGGTCTGAACATGATCAGCAGTGAAGTCACACCAGGCGGACCAGACCGTGAAACCACAACAAACGATCTGTCCGCATCACTGCGGGAAGCAGGTCTGCGCACATTCCGCTTAAAGACCGGCACACCGCCAAGAGTGCTGACAAAATCCATCGATTTCTCTAAAACAGAGATCGAACCAGGTACCAACAAGTTCATCTGCTTCTCTGACACGACAACGCATATTCGCCCGTTTGACCAGCAGGTACCTTGCTATCTGACCTATACAACCCCGGAAACACATGAGCTGATTCTCAGCAATCTGCACAAGTCATCTATGTATTCCGGTGTTGTCAAAGGTGTTGGACCGCGCTACTGCCCATCCATCGAAGACAAGCTTGTTCGCTTCAAGGACAAGCCAAGACATCTCTTATTCCTGGAACCGGAATCACTGTCTCTGGATACAACCTATGTCCAGGGATTCTCCACATCTCTGCCAAGAGACATCCAGGAAAAGATGGTTCACTCTCTGCCGGGCTTTGCCAATGCCGTGATCAAGAAGTATGCATATGCCATCGAATATGATGCCATCGATCCAATCCAGATGCGGCCATCTCTGGAATCCAAGATCATTCAGAATCTGTTCACTGCCGGTCAGGTAAATGGCACCTCCGGTTATGAGGAAGCAGCCGGACAGGGTATCATGGCAGGCATCAACGCCAGCCTGAAACTGGAAGGAAAGCAGCCACTCATCCTTTCCAGAGATGAAGCCTATATCGGGGTCATGATTGATGATCTGACAACCAAGGGTACGGCAGAACCATACAGGCTGTTAACAAGCCGTGCTGAATTCCGCCTGTTATTACGCCATGACAATGCCGATCAAAGACTGCTGGAAAAAGGCTATCAGATTGGTCTGATCTCTGAAGAGAGACATGATGCGTATCTTAAAAAGATGGAGAAAATCAAAGATCTCAAAGAACATCTGAAAAATACAGGTCTGAACCATGAAAATAAGGATGCCAGCGATTATCTTGTCTCACTTGGCTATAGTCCGCTGGAAGGACACGTGTCAGAAGATGAACTGGCCAGACGTCCGAAAGTCGATCTGTATACGCTGCTTTGCAAAGCAGGGGAAGATGTGGATGAAAGAATTGCCGAACAGGTTGGTATTGAAGTCCGCTATGAGGGCTATATCAATAAGGCAAAGCGTGAAGCAGCAAAATTAGCAGCCATGGACCATGTCATTCTTCCTGATGATCTGGATTATCAGAAGGTCGACAATCTGTCTATTGAAGGCAGACAGAAACTGTCAAAGTTCCGTCCTGCCACCATGGGCCAGGCATCCCGCATCTCGGGTGTCAATCCGGCTGATCTTGCCGTACTTGCTATATATCTCAAAAGTCAGAAAGAAGTGAAGTCATATGAATTATGAAGAAGTTGTTTCCAATGTCCAGGTCTATGGTCTGGAAGAATCCGTCAAGGGATCCAAATATCCCATGGCAACCGATCTTGCCAAAGTTACCTCGGAAGTAACCCCAACCACCCAGAAACTTGCGAACGCTAAAACAGGATCCGGCCATGATAACTTCATGAACGGCATCGTTGTCCAGTTTGATCTGACCTTCACCAACAAGGCATGGGTCGAAGCCGAGCGCTATCACTTCCTGGACTTTGTCTCTTCACAGTCCACCATGCACCGGATCACCAAGTTTGATCTTGATCAGGCCTATATTTCCTATGTCGATCCCCGCATCATCACGATCATGAAGGAAAAGGTCAAGGATTACAATGACCTGCAGGCCGATATCAAGCGTCTCAAGGCAGAAGGCAAAGACACCTCAACCCTGGATGATCTTGCCCGCAGTAAGTATCTGGAAATCCTGTATTCCAACCCGGCCGGCTTCCGTTTGACCGCCCGCATGACGACCAACTATCGTCAGCTCAAAACGATCTATTTTCAGAGAAGAGATCACAGACTGCCGGAATGGCGTGCTTTCTGCAAGTGGATTGAAACACTGCCATATGCCGAATTTATTACAAAAGCACAGTAAAACAGCAGGGTACATGTATGTAATCAGATGTGGAGAATAAACTTTTCCACATTTATTTTGCCCTGTACGTTTTCTTTTCATGAAAATGTGGATAAATTGTTTTTCAACAATCCAATGTATCCGCATCTGAATCTTGATGGTAGAATGGGTTAGCGCAGAGAGGGAAAGACATGACCAATGAACAACTGAAGGATGCCTGCACGGCCATGCACATGCCTTTAGACAATGAACAGATGGCAATGCTCCATATATATGCTCAGATGCTTGCCAGCTGGAATGAAAAGATGAATCTGACTGCTATTACCGAGGAAGAGGAAGTCAATGAAAAGCACTTTCTTGACAGCATTCTGCCTCTTGGCGATGTTCATGTCCTGGGAAATATTTGTGATGTCGGCTCCGGTGCCGGCTTTCCCGGCCTTGTCTGGAAGATCGTAAGACCAGACCTCACTGTCACCCTGCTGGAGCCAACAGGCAAGCGCTGCACCTTTCTGCAGGCAGTGATTGATGAGCTGCATCTCAATGAAATCAAGGTCATCAATAAAAGAGCTGAAGATTTTGCCAAGGAAAAAAGAGAAAACTTTGATGTGGTAACAGCCAGAGCCGTTGCCAATCTGTCACTGCTTTCAGAACTCTGCCTGCCTCTTGTCAGGCCAGATGGCCTCTTCATTGCCATGAAAGGCCTTCATGGAGACGAAGAAGCCATTGCGGCAGAACATGCCATCACCGTTCTTGGCGGCAGAAAAGAAGCTGAATACAAACATGAACTGCCATCGGGTGAACGCATCAACCTGGTTTACCGCAAGGTCAAAAAGACACCAGTGATGTATCCACGCAATTATGGCCAGATGAAGAAGAAACCGCTGTAAGGAGATTGTATGCGAACAAAGGGAAGAAAAGGAATCCTTGATATCTTTGACCGTCAAAGTGAGCAGACAATCAAACAAATTCCGGTGGAGCAGATTGCAGCATCCCGCTATCAGCCAAGACTGAAGTTTGATGAGGAAGCATTGCAGGAACTTGCACAGTCGATCAAGGAGCAGGGACTGATTCAGCCGATCACGGTCAGACAGGTAGAAGATCATTATGAGATCATTGCCGGTGAGAGAAGATTCCGTGCCTGCCAGATGGCCGGCTATGACACGGTGCCATGTTATCTGCTGACACCAAGTGAAGATCAGGCTGCCCAGATGGCACTGGTAGAGAACATTCAAAGACGTGACCTCAGTGCGATTGAGGAAGCCAAGAGTTATGTACAGATCATGCGGCAGGCCAGTCTGACCCAGGAACAGATGGCAGAGAGGGTCGGCAAATCGCAGTCGGCCATTGCCAACAAGATCCGCCTGCTGAATCTTCCTCAGGAAATTCAGGAAGGCGTGCTGGACCAGAAAATTTCGGAGCGGCATGCCCGTGCACTGCTGAGTGCGCCGGCTGAAAAGCAGAAACAGATTTACCACGAGATTCTCAAGCATGGCCTGACTGTGCGGGAAACCGAAGACTACATCAGGAAAGCATCACAGCCTGAAAAGGTACATAAAAGACAGAAGACAAAGGGATTCACCAGGCAGACACAGCTTGCCATCAATTCGGTGAATCAGTGCGTACAGATGATCCGTAAGATGGGCATTGACGCAGAAGTGCAGCAGATGGAAACAGACAATGACATCCGAATGGTCGTCCGTTTCCCTAAAAATTAAGGGAAAAACGTTATGGGAAAAATTATTGCAATTGCCAACCAGAAGGGCGGCGTAGGAAAAACAACCACCAGCATTAACCTGGCAGCTGGTCTGGCATATTTTGACAAGAAAGTACTGTTGGTCGACTTTGACCCCCAGGGCAATGCCACCCATGGCATCGGTGCCAACAAAGTCGGTTTTGATGCAAGCGTTTATGATGTATTAACCGGCGACAATACCCTGGAAGAAGCCACTGTGCATCTGACCATGCCGCCGCTGGATGTTCTGCCCAGCACGATCGATCTGGCTGGTGCCGATGTAGAGATGAGCTCCTATGAAGTCGGCAAGGAACAGCTTCTCAAGAAGCGCCTGGAACCAGCCCGCGACAAGTATGATTTCATCATCATCGACTGCCCGCCGGCACTGGGCCTTTTGAATACAAACGCACTGACTGCTGCTGATTCTGTCATGATCCCGGTACAGTGTGAATATTTTGCCCTGGAAGGACTGACCCAGCTGTTAAGCACGATCCGCCTTGTCCAGAAGCTCTGGAACCCGCATCTGTCGATCGAGGGCGTATTACTGACGATGTTTGATGTGCGTACCAGACTGTCAGTCGAAATCCAGCAGGAAGTGCGCAAATACTTTAAAGAAAAGGTGTACCATATCGTGATTCCACGCAATGTCAGGCTGTCGGAAGCACCATCCATGGAAAAGTCGATCTTTGAATATGACACCAGATGTGATGGCGCCAAGTCTTATGCACAGCTTGTCAAGGAAGTCATTACACAGAATGCAAAGGACGGCAGAAAATAATGGCAGAGAAGAAAAAGAAACTCGGCAGAGGACTTGATTCCATCTTTGGCGGCAATGTGGAACAATTCCTGGACGAGATCCAGGAAAATGCCAATGATGAACCAGGCCGCCGGGAAGTACAGATCAATATCAATGAAATCAGGCCGAACCCATATCAGCCTCGTAAAGAGTTTGATGAAAAAGGACTGCAGGAACTGGCTGACTCCATCAAGGAACATGGCATCTTTACACCGCTGTTAGTCAGAAAGTCTGTCATGGGCTATGACCTGATCACCGGTGAAAGAAGACTGCGTGCAGCCAAGATGGCAGGCCTGGATAAAGTGCCAGCCATTCAGGTAGATTTCGATGATTCAGAGATGATGGAAATCGCGCTGCTGGAAAACGTGCAGCGTGAAAATCTCAATCCGATCGAAGAAGCCCTTGGCTATGAAGCCCTGGTCAAAAAGCTTGGCTATACGCAGGAAAAGCTTGCCGAGCGGGTCGGTAAGAGCCGTGAGTACTGCGCCAATATGATGCGTCTGCTGAAACTTCCTGATTCCATCAAGGATCTGGTCGTCGCAAAGAAACTGACGATGGGGCACGTCCGCCCATTGCTCAGCTTAAAGGATGAAGATGCGATGGAAGATGCGGCCGATGAAATTCTGAAAAAGAAGATGTCGGTGCGTGAAGTTGAAAAATATGTCAAGCAGCTCAATGCCCAGGATCAGCCGGCTTTGAAGAAAGAGAAGGAAAAAGATCCGTATACGAGGGATCTGGAAACCCGCATGAGTGATAAGTATGGCACCCGGGTAGAAATCGGCAGGCACGATATCAGGATCAGTTTCAGTGATACTGATGATCTCAATCGTCTGCTGGAAATGCTTGGCTGTCTGGATGAATCAGAGCAGGATTAACAAACAAAGCACATTTTCTGTCTATGATATACAGGAAATGTGTTTTTTTTACAGATGAATTCCACTAAAATTATAAGTATGGTTCATATCCGAAAGGAGTGATACGATGTGTACGAATTCGTGGAAGCTTTTCAGGATTTTGACGATTCTGATATCGCTGGTCACCGCAGTATTTAACTGGCGGTGGACAACAGGTTTTCTTGCGGGAACGGCAATGTGCATTCTGCTGTATTACCGCACAGATACCTACTGGAGCGATATCCTTGACAGTGGTACGACCAAAGGCAGCCGCTACATGTTTCATTTCGCCATCAATTTTCTTCTGATGGCACTGCCGATGGTGCTGGCAGCACTGTTCCCGCAGATCATGAATATCTTCGCAGCGGCACTCGGCTTACTGATGATCAAGATCACGGTCACCGTGGAAGTACTGCTGCCAAAAGGAAAGGAGGAAGCACGATCTTAGAATGAAAATTCAATCGGATGTCTATACGATCATCCTCATTACCCTGATCATTGGCATCAGTATTGTCCTGATTTCAAAGAAGATTGACAAGCTTGATCCCTATGCAAAGCCCAAAGGCTTTACCGGCGCGGTTATCCTTGGCGTCCAGGCAGTTTACAACACGGTCAGTGACAACACCGGCAGAAAGCTGGCAGACCACTATGTACCGTATATTCTTGTCCTGTGGACATATATCTTCCTTGCCAATATCATCTCGCTGTTCGGTATTTCATCACCAACTGCGAATCTGTCCGTGACCCTGCTGCTGGCCATCATTACCTGGGTTATGATCCAGTATGTGGAGCTCAAATACGGCGGCTTCAAAGGCTACATGCACAGCTTCATTGAACCGATTGCCGTCATGCTGCCAATGAACATCTTCGGCAAATTCTCTACCATGATCTCCATGTCGCTGCGTCTGTTTGGAAACATTCTGTGCGGCGGCATCATGATGCAGCTGGTATACAACGCCTGCCAGTCACTGTCCAACCTGTTGCTGGGCTGGATCACCAAGTCAGGAACCGTATTCAATTTCATGGCGCCGATTCTGGCTCCATTGCTGCATGCATACTTCGATCTGTTCTCTGGATTCATCCAGACACTCGTCTTCGTCACATTAACAGTAGTTCTGATCGGGAATGATATTCCTGAAGATATCAAGAAATAAAAAGGAGAAAAAAATATGGATATCAACAAAGGTTTAATCGCAATCGGCGCCGGCCTGGCAGTTATGACAGGTATGATGACTGGTCTTGGTGAAGGTACCTGCGCAGCTCATGCCTGCGATGCCATCGGCAAGAATCCGGAAGTCGAAAGCAAGATCCGTTCCACGATGATCCTTGGTATTGCTCTTTCTGAGACATGTGCCATCTATGGTCTTCTGGTTGCCATCCTGCTGATGTTTGTCTATCCGAATCTTTAATAAGAGGCTGATCAATGATTAATATCGACATCGTTGAACAGCTTGTTCCAAACGTTTACACGATGATCGTTCAGCTCTGCTCCACACTCGTTCTGTTTTTACTCATGAAGAAATTCCTGTGGAAGTCCGTCAAGAAATTCATGAATGCCCGGGAAGAGAAGATGCAGTCAGATCTGGCTGCATCTGCTCAGGCAAAACAGGATGCCCTTGGCGACCGCCAGAAGGCATTGAGCGAACTCCAGGAAGCTTCTTCCCGCAGCAAGCAGATTGTGGACGCTGCCGTACAGCAGGCCAAGGATGAAAAGACAAACATCCTTGCACAGGCAAATCAGGAAGCTGATGCGGTCAGAAAGAAGGCCCAGGAACAGATTGAATCCGAGCGTCAGGATATGTACAGGTCCATGCAGAAAGAAATGGTCGATGTGGCGATGGCCGCAGCCGGCAAGCTCATTGGTGAAAAGAGCAATGAGGAAATGGACCGCAAAGCCGTTGACGCTTTTGTAAAGGAAGCAGCCGGCAATGAGCAGTGAAGTCGCTGAAAGATACGGCACAGGTCTGTTCGAGCTGGCATGTGAAGACAATACCGTTGAAAGCAAGAAGGAACAGGCAGAAACACTTCTTGATACATTAGAACAGAGTGATGAACTGCTTTTATTCCTGCAGGCTGTCAAAGTTACGAACGAAGAAAAGAAAGATACGGTTGTGGAAATCTTCAAAGATACACTGGACAAGGACATGATCAACCTGATCAGGCTGCTTGTCGACCGCGATCGTACCTGGTATCTCAAGGATATTCTGCGTGTGTATATCGGTCTTGCCGACGAGAAACTCGGCATCCAGAAAGCAGAAGTTTACTCGGCCCGCAAACTGAGCAAAGAAGACCTGCAGCGCATCGCAGATGCCATTGGTAAAAAACAAAACAAGAAGATTATTCTGCGCAACATTGTGGATCCATCCCTGATTGCCGGCATCAAAGTCAAAGTTGGCAATACCGTGACGGATATCACCATGAAGAGCCAGATTGAAAATCTCAGACAAGCATTACTGAAAGGAGGCAACGCATGAAACAGCTGCGTCCGGAAGAGATCAGTTCCCTGATCAAGGATTCCATCAAGAACTATGACAGCCGCATTCATTCCGATGATGTTGGCTATGTCATCAGTGTCGGTGATGGCATTGCCATGGTCCAGGGTATCGATAAAGCTATGTCATCCGAACTGCTGGAATTCCCGCATGGCGTCATGGGTATGGTACAGAACCTCGAAGAAGACCATATCGGTGTCGTCTTGTTTGGCGATGATTCCCTGATTCATGAAGGTGATGAAGTACGCCGCACCGGCAGAATTACAGAAGTACCGGTCGGTGATGCCATGCTGGGCAGAGTCGTCAATGCCCTTGGCATGCCTATTGATAACAAAGGTCCCATCAACACAACCAAGACCCGTCCGGTAGAAAGAGTCGCTCCTGGCGTCATGACCAGAAAATCTGTCTGCCAGCCGCTGATGACAGGTCTTAAAATTATTGATTCCATGATTCCGATTGGCAAAGGCCAGCGTGAATTGATCATTGGTGATCGTGAAACCGGTAAGACTGCCATTGCAGTTGATACCATCATCAACCAGAAGGGCAAGAACGTTTACTGTATCTATGTCGCGATCGGCCAGAAGGAAAGCACCGTAGCCCGTATGGTACAGAAACTGCGTGAGACCGGTGCCATGGACTACACAGTTGTCGTTAACGCAGGTGCTGCTGAAAGTGCACCGCTACAGTACATTGCACCATATGCAGGCTGTGCCATTGGTGAGGAATGGATGGAACAGGGCAAGGATGTCCTGATCGTCTATGATGACCTCTCCAAGCATGCAGTTGCCTACCGTACGATGTCCTTACTGCTCAGACGTCCTCCGGGAAGAGAAGCCTATCCTGGTGATGTCTTCTACCTGCACAGCAGACTGTTGGAAAGAGCTGCCAAGCTCTCGGATGCCCTGGGCGGCGGTTCTTTGACGGCACTGCCGATCATCGAAACCCAGGCAGGTGATATCTCTGCCTACATTCCGACCAACGTGATTTCCATCACCGATGGTCAGATCTTCCTGCAGACAGATTTGTTCGCTTCCGGTGTCAGACCGGCCGTTGATTCCGGCCTGTCCGTATCCCGTGTCGGTTCCAGTGCCCAGACCAAGGCAATGAAGAAAGTATCCTCATCCCTCAAGCTGGATCTGGCCCAGTACCATGAAATGCTGAGCTTTGCCCAGTTTGGATCTGATCTGGATGCCAATACCAAGAAGATCATTGAACATGGTGCCAGAGTGACAGAACTGCTCAAACAGCCGCAGTATCAGCCGATGTCCATGGCAGATCAGGTATTGTCCCTGTACTCGGCCAGGAAAGGTCAGCTGGATCAGGTGCCAACCGATCAGGTTGCCGCATTTGAAAAAGCCATGCTCAGATTCTTCCATGACAAGCATGCCGATCTTGTCAAAGAGATCGAGGATACGGAAGACATCAGCAAGGAACTTGATGCAAAGCTGAGTGCTGCTATGGATGAAGCCCTGCAGCATTTCCAGCTGCTTAAGGGAGTCGCTGCATGAGTCAGTCCAAACAGGCCCTGCGGTCCCGGATCAAATCGGTCAATTCGACCAAGAAGATTACCCGGGCCATGGAAATGATTGCCAATGCCAAGCTTTTCAAGCAGAGAAACAAGATGGAAAGCAATCGTGAATATGCCCAGCGCCTGCAGGACACCGTCAATGAGATTGTCACCAAGAACAAAGGAATCGACAATCAGTTCATGAAGCCCAGGACTGCCAAAGCAGTCTACTCCATCGTATTCTGCTCTGACCTTGGTCTTTGCGGCGGCTACAATGGCAACATTACCCGCTATGTTGAGACCTATCTGAACAAAGAAGATCCGATGATCCTGATCGGCACCTCATTGTTCCATATCCTGCAGGAGAAAGGCTTCCATCTGCTCAATGACAAGCCGATTTCCAGTGATCACATGGATTTCATGACTCTCAAGGGCTATGTCGAAGATGGCGTGAAGCAGTATCAGGCAAACAAGGTTGGCAAAGTTCAGCTTGTCTATACAAAGTTCATCAATACGATGACTTTTGTGCCTGCTGAAGATGTCTTGCTGCCATGTGAAGTCAGGGAAGACCAGCAGGTCAAAGAAAATGAGAACCACGTCGAAACATTGTTTGAGCCGGATCCGGATACGATTCTGGATGCACTGATTCCGATGATGATCGCCGATGTTGCCTATTCTGACTGGATGGAGAGTACAACCAGTGAGCAGGGCAGCCGCAGGGTTGCCATGAAGACGGCAACAGACAATGCGAATGATCTTTCTGACAAGCTGCTGCTGGCTTACAACAAGGCAAGACAGGCGGCGATCACGCAGGAGATTACTGAAATCGTCAGCGGATCACAGGCCGTCTGACAAGAAAGAAGGAAAAGATGGAAAATACTGGAAAAATCGTACAGGTCATCGGACCTGTCGTAGATATTCGCTTTCATCCGGATCATTTGCCTTCCATCCGCAATGCAATTCATATCAAGATGGGTGATAAGGAAATGACCTGTGAAGCAGCCCAGCATATCGGCGATGATATCGTCCGCTGTATTGCCATGTCTTCCACCGACGGCCTTGTCCGCGGCATGGAATGCATTGATACCGGCAATCCAATCGAAGTGCCGGTAGGTGATGAAGTACTGGGCAGAATGTTCAACGTCCTTGGTGAACCGATTGATGGTCTGGGACCGATCAATGCCAAAGAGCATCTGCCGATCCACCGTCCTGCCCCGACCTTTGCCCAGCAGCAGACATCCAGTGAAATTCTGGAAACCGGCATCAAGGTCATTGACCTGCTGTGCCCGTATGCCAAAGGCGGTAAGATCGGTCTGTTCGGCGGTGCCGGTGTCGGCAAGACCGTATTGGAACAGGAGCTGATTCATAACATTGCGATCGAGCACGGCGGCCGTTCCGTCGTTGCCGGTGTTGGTGAAAGAACCCGTGAAGGCAATGACATGTACTATGAGATGAAGCAGTCCGGCGTCTTGAAGAACACCGTGCTTGTCTATGGCCAGATGAATGAATCTCCGGGTGCCCGTATGCGTGTTGCTCTGAGTGCACTGACCATGGCAGAGTACTTCCGTGATGAAGAACATCAGGATGTGCTTCTGTTCATCGATAACATCTTCCGTTTCACCCAGGCTGGCTCGGAAGTATCTGCTCTGCTTGGCAGAATGCCTTCAGCCGTTGGCTATCAGCCAACCCTGGCAACCGAAATGGGCCAGCTGCAGGAACGTATCACATCGACCGACAAAGGATCCATTACATCCGTACAGTGTGTCTATGTGCCTGCCGATGACCTGACCGACCCTGCGCCGGCTGCTACTTTCACCCATCTGGATGCCAGACTCGTTCTGGATCGTTCCATTGCTGCACTGGGTATTTACCCGGCCGTAGATCCGCTGCAGTCCAGTTCCAGAATGCTGGATCCGCTGGTAGTTGGTGAAGAGCATTATGAGACAGCCAGAAAGGTTGTTGAGATTCTGCAGAGATACAAGGAACTGCAGGATATCATTGCCATCCTTGGCATGGAAGAACTTGGTGAAGAAGACAAGCGTACCGTCAACCGGGCAAGAAGAATCCGTAACTTCCTGTCACAGCCGTTCTATGTTGCCGAACAGTTCTCCGGCCTGCCGGGTGTCTATGTCAAGGTTGAAGATACGATTCGTTCCGTCAGAGCGATTCTTGATGGCAAGTACGATGATCTGCCTGAACAGGCTTTCCTGTCTGTAGGCACCATTGAAGATGTCGTCAGGAAGGCAGAGAGTCTGAAATGAGTACGCTGCACGTGAGGATTGTCACCCCGCATGGTCTGTACAAGGAATTTGATACAGAGATTCTCAATGTGCAGACAAATGATGGTGATCAGGGCATCCTTGCCCATCATATGCCGCTGGTGACAATGCTGAAGATTGGTAAGATGTCGACGGTGGAAAATGGCAGAAGAGAAGAATATGCCGTGGCCGGAGGGCTTCTGTACTTCCGTGACAACACGGCTGAGATTCTGACCGATGCAATCGAAAGCAAGGATGAAATCAATGTAGACAGAGCCGAAGCTGCTAAGAAAAGAGCAGAAGAGCGGCTTGCCTCCAAGGATCCTAACATCGACATGAAGCGTGCCCAGGCAGCACTCGCCAAGGCACTTAACCGTCTGGAGCTCAAACATATCAAATGATCAGAAGATACTATAAGTCTGTCATTTCGTTAAAAGCAGCATTGCGCCAGACCATCAATGCACTACTTGTCTTCCTGTTTGCCTATCTGACCTTTCATACCGGCACTAAAACATACTGGTATCTGGGCGTGATCACTGGCATCACATTGATCATCCAGATCATTCTGACTGAGATCAAAAAAGCTTCCACAACAAGAAGTCTGCACCAGGTGAAACATGCGGATCAGTATTATGATGAAGGAGCTATGCTTGGCAAATCCTTCTTCCTGGAAGACAGAATTCTTCTTTGCACAGATAAGATCAAGGTGAAAGAATATCCATCCACCGGATGGACAAAGGTGCAGATCAAGCCGGGCAAGAAAGAAACCATGCAGGTAACACTGCAGGGCAGTGAAAGTATTACATTCACTGTCGATAACAAACTGCAGGCGGAAAGGCTTGCGGCTTTCCTGAAGAAAAGAAACAAAGAAATTACCATTGATGGGATTGCACCAAAGGGAAATGGAACCCTGCAGGAATTAAAGAGTGAATGAAGAACACCAGCTGATACGTATTGGCTGGTGCTTTTTCTGGTTGCCAGGCATTCAGAATTCATCGGAATCGACGAGTTTCTGCTAACAAAGTGCATAAGTATGCGAGTGTTATCATCGACCCGATGAAAGGCTGTGTTCTGTATCAGGTGAATGAGAAGAAGCAGACGGTATATGAGTTCATGGAATTTGTCAAAGATGACTGGATACGCCACGTAAAGGCGGTTGCCCGTGACAGAAACAGCGATTACAAAGAAGCTTTTAAAGACAAGGATCCGGAAGTGAAGATCATATTCGATCATTGTCATATCGTTAAAAATTCAAATGACAAGGAAGTCTCTGAAGTGCACAAAGATGAACAGGAGAGACAGATCTCAGAAGGCAAAACCGAAGCAGAAACACTTCTGAAGGGATCAAAGTACGTCTTCATGGCAACTGAGTGGTTACTTTCTCCCGACGCTAACAATACTAATCTTTTCTTTACAGCATCATGAATTCCGCTCATCTGAATATTTTCTCTCAAACATAAAATGACCTCCGCAACAGGTAAAAGCTCTGTACTGCTTACGGAGATCATCTGATAAGTAAAGGAGGACTTTACATTTTGTCTAAACGATTTTTAGACTTTTTTGGGGGTGCATATAATTTAAATGATGAATACAATGTATCTCCTAAAAGAACTAATTCAATCAGATTGTGTGGATAAGGAGATTTTATACAGACAGTAATAACCGCAGCCACCCAAATCGGGATTGACCACAGAAAACGATGATATTTTTCCTCCTTTGTCAAATTCCACCAGAAAAGTTTTTTCATAATATTACGACCTTATAGGATCCCACCATCCACTGTTGTATGGACCTGCAAGATGTCTGCTATAAGGAGAAGATTCATAGAAATTAATATATTCATTGATAATTTCAGGCACGGATACCTGGCAATTCATTGCCAGGAAGAAGCACCCATCCTCCTATCTTTATAATTATTTGCAGATTCGTCTGTTTGACTGATTTGCCTGCTTTCTGCAGCCTGACAATATTCTTTAATGGATTTTCCTTTACCATAAAAGCAAATATTCCTCCTGAAATCATTATACGGGAAAGAATTGTCACTATCCGCCACAGCGTGTATACATTTGCACATTGCAAAAGGAAAAATCAGTTGAAAATGGCACAGACACATGAGCCCTCAAAGTCATATTTCTTATCGATGATCATGTTCTGCATCAACTGCTGCCGCAAAAAGTAATATCTTTACCTGCGCTTGATTAAAAGTACAGTCAGATCATTGACATTGGTGCCGGTAGGACCTGTTTTGACCAGAGCACCCGCAGCCTGTAAGGCATGATAGCTGTCATTATCAGAAAGAATGGCAGGAATGGAAAAGCCTTTCTCCTGCAGCAGTTGTGCCGTATGTTCATCCACCATACCCCCAGCCGCATCACTTGGCCCATCCGTGCCATCTGAACCAATGGAAAAAAGACATGTGTCATGATATCCGGACAAGCCTTCACTTGCTGATAAAGCCAGCTCCTGGTTTCTGCCACCCATACCGCTGCCAGTCAGATGCACAACGGTTTCGCCACCCAGAACATATGCCAGTGAAATCGGGCTGCCCTGATGATCACGGGCAATTGCCGACAGGAACCTTCCTGCTTCCCTGGCTTCACAGTCCAAAGAAGATGTCAGATAGATGGGCGTATAACCAAGTCTTTTGCATTCCTCCTCAGCACTTTGACACAGTTGTTTCACACTGCCAGTGACGATGCTTTCCACATTCCATAACGCTTTGGGTGTTTCTTCCTGCAATGCTGCAATTGCATCATCAGACAGGGTGAGATGGTATTTGCTTACAATTGCCATCGCATCCTGGCAGGTATGGGGATCCACGGCGGCCGGACCGGACGCAATGGCATCCAGCGGATCGCCAATAATATCAGACAGAATAATCGCGTACACATGGGCTGGCTGGCACAGCTGGCCGAATCTGCCTGCCTTCACACCGGACAGGTGCTTGCGGATGATATTGATTTCCTGGATATCTGCTCCACAGGCAAGCAGCTGGCTGGTGATATTCTGCAGTTCAGGAAGGGGAATGATCGGATCCTCAAACAGGGCACTGCCGCCGCCGGAGATACAGAAGATGACAAGATCATCCGACGATAAATCAGAAACCAGCTTCTCGGCCTTCTTTGTGGCAAAGATACTGTTCTGATCAGGCACAGGGTGGCTTGCTTCCAGACATTTGACATGGGGGATATCGCCTTTGACATGGCCGTACTTGGTGATACAGACACCTTTGTACAGCCTGTCACCAAGCTGCTTTGCGACTGCATCTGCCATCGTCCAGGCGGCTTTGCCAATTGCCACAAGCACAATTTTTCCTGTTACTTCCGGCATCTTCTTCAAGGCAGAAATGACGGCCTGATCAGGCTGGGCATCCTGCAGTGCTTTCTTCATAATCTGCTGTGCATCTTCTTGTATTGTTCTCATCGTACAGTCCTCATTTCTATTGTATGACACCAGTGTTTGCGGCAGGTAAAAACACGATGAAATTGCATGCATGATTTTGAAGAGGATTAATTTGATCATAATCGTCTCCAATTTGATCAAATTCATCAAAATGATCAAATTGAAGTATCGGTGTACTGATATACTGTGGATGAGATGTCATTACTTACACTTGTCATAGAAAGCCGGAGATACTGGCAGAATTCGCTGCTTTCACGGGAAGAGATCCAGCAGAAGAGTCTGGATGGTTTTCATCATGTGCTTGTGCATGCCTATGATCATTCAGCGTTTTATCATGATCTGTACAGCAGAGCGGGACTGAAAAGAGATGATCTTTTTGAGATTGCACCAGTCGATGTGCCAGTGATGGCAAAGCAGGATGTGATCGATCATTTTGAAGAAATTGCCACTGTTCCAGTCCATCATACAGCAGATGGCTGGAAGGCGTCCCATGGCGCCATGGTGATTCATTCTTCTGGTTCTACGGGAATACCGACGCCGTTTGTTTATGGACGTGGAATGATGACGGCAATTGAGGCAAACTTTGTCAGACTGGTCAACAGAGGCGGCATGAACCGGATTGCCTGGCCTGATCTGCCGATCAAAAACATCCATGCGGCATCGGTTGGCTCCGGTTATGCCAGTACGCTATTGTTAACAAGCGGGTTGAAGAAATATCATGTGAACTGCATTGTGGTGAAAGCTTCTGATCCTTTGGACGAATGGGTCAGTAAGATCGGTGCTTTCCAGCCGCAGTTTCTTTCCGGCTATCCATCCTGTGTGGCGATTCTATTGAAACTGCAGAAAGAGGGCAGGATTCATCTTGCCCCGAAGAAAATCATCATCGGCGGTGAACCAGTCACGAAAGAACAGATGCAGGCTCTGTGTGATACATTCCATGCGGATGTGATCAATTACTACGGCAGCTCTGAATCCATCCTGATTGGTGCCGGCGGCAGCTGGTATGAAGGCATGTATTTGTTTGATGATCTCAACTATGTCGAGGAAGATTCCATGCACAGACTGATTCTGACAACCCTGCACAATCCGGAATTTCCTTTGATTCGCTACCGCATGAATGACATCATGACCGGCTTTGATAAAGGCTACGACGGCGTATTGCCGTTTACGCATATTGATGGCATTGCCGGACGTGTGGAGGATACTCTCTGGTATGACAATGAAGAAGGAAAGCCTGATTTCCTGCATCCACTGCTGCTGGATGATTTATATGTGGAAGGCGTATCTGCCTATCAGTATGAAAAGACAGGAAAAGAGGAACTGACCGTGTATTGTCTGACAGATCAGGATCATCAGAAAGTACAGGCGGAAGTAAGAAAACAGGTTGGAGAAATGCTGGCAGAGAAAAAGATGCGCAACATCAGAATTCGAACTGTATTTCCGGAACAGTTATATCGGAATCCGGTATCAGGCAAGACGGCCATGATTGTAAATCGCAGCAGATGAGGCAGAATCTGAAAAGATATCAGGATTCTGCTTTTTCATGCTTTCAGGTATTCTTGAATATTCCGTGTATTTGGGACAATCATTGTGTTCTGATGGATGCGGAAAATGTGGATTATCGTATAAAGTTATAGATATGAATAAGGTACAGAAAGATAATGTTGGAATTCCTGGTGATGTGACTGTGGGACATGCACACGTTCATGGGCACTATCATTCACCTGAAGAAAAGAAAAAGCAGCTGAATCGTCTTGCCAAGGCGAGCGGGCATTTGACCCATGTGAAAACGATGATTGAAAATGATGATGATTGTTCTGAGGTATTGATGCAGCTGGCGGCCGTAGAGTCTGCTCTGCATAGTCTTGGCAAAGAGATCATCAATGAACATCTGACACACTGTATTACCCATGCGATTGAGGATGGCGATACAGATGCAATCGAAGAATTTAAGAAGGCAATATCAAAGTACATGTAAGTAACCCCCACCCGGGTTGTGAGTAATTCCCATTTTTCATACAATGTAAGCACATACAGAAAAAGGGGAGAATACAATGCATATTCCGGAGAATTATCTTTCACCTGCCACGTGTGCCGTTATGGGGGCAGCAATGGTACCAGTGTGGGTACATGCTGTGCGCAGGGTAAATCGTGATCTGCCAAAGGAGAAGATGCCGCTGCTTGGGGTTGGAGCGTCCTTTTCTTTTCTGAGCATGATGTTCAATGTACCACTGCCGGGCGGAACAACCGGTCATGCCGTAGGCGGCACATTGATTGCAATCTTATTCGGACCAGATGCGGCCTGCATTGCAATCTCCATTGCTCTGTTGCTGCAGGCAGTGATCTTTGGTGACGGCGGTATTTTATCATTTGGCGCCAACTGCTTTAACATGGCCTTTGTGCTGCCCTATGCAGGATATGGCATTTATTCGCTGATCCAGAAAGCATCAGGAAAGAAGGACCGGCATGGCATCAGCTATGCCGCTGCTGCGATTGGTTCCTATGCAGGCATCAATCTTGCGGCATTATGCACAGCCATCGAATTCGGCATCCAGCCCATCCTGTTTCATGACGCAGCCGGCAACGCTCTGTATTGTCCCTATGGTCTTTCCGTTTCCATCCCGGCTATGATGATTCCCCATCTGCTTGCTGCAGGCATTGTGGAAGCTGCTTTTACAATTGCAATTCTGGCCTTTGTCAGAAAGACATCACCGGATCTGCTGTACGGTGATGCCACAAAGACACACACAAAATCTCATGTGCCACTGTTTGCTCTGACTGCCATTTTAATTGCGGCATCACCATTGGGTCTTCTTGCCCAGGGAACAGCATGGGGAGAATGGGGTGCAGATGAGATCTCAGCAATTGTCACAAATGGAAAAACACTCGGTTATACACCGCAGGGGTTATCAAAAGGGTGGACATTACAGGCCTTACTGCCGGATTATGCAGTTTCCGGCTTCAATGAGATCATCGGCTATATCCTGTCTGCCATCATAGGAACAGCTTTGCTGATTATCTTTTTCAAACTGCTTTCCATTCCTGTGAAGAAAAAGGAAAAGTATGCTGCCTGAATGGATGCAGAAAGAAGATGATTACCATCCGGAAAAGGATGGCAGCCGTTTCGCTCTTTCTACGATCAAAACCATTGGCTGTGCCATGGCACAGATCCGTGTTCAGCATGGCCATGAAAAAGGGCGGACACTGCCGCCTGTTTTCAAACTGTGCCTGCTGTTGATCCTGATCCTGTCCGTGTCCATTGCTCGAAGCAGAATCCTGCTCATGGCATGTGCTGCCATGATCCTTGGATATCTTTGCACATGGCCTGCAAAAGATATCCTGCCTGTTGTCAAAGCCAGCAGCAGGGCATCGCTGCTTGCATGCTTGCTCTTGCTGCCGGCAATGCTGATGCGTCCAACCCTGATCCCCAACGATCTTTTCATCATTTCCAAAGTGTTTCTCTGTGTCAGTGCACTTGGGATCTATAATCACACAACCCAATGGAATCACATCACCACAGCACTGCGAAAGCTCCATCTGCCTGCCGTCTTCATCTTCACGCTTGATCTCACCCTGAAATACATTGTTCTGCTGGGTAGCCTGATCAATGATCTGCTGACTTCTGTGCAGCTTCGCTCGGTGGGCAAAAATCAGAAGAAGTACAATTCCATTGGCGGCGTCATGGGCATCACATTTGTGCGCGGATCAGAAATGAACCAGCAGATGTATGAAGCCATGCAGTGCCGCGGCTTTACAGGCGATTATAATGGACTGTGATATGTGCTTGATGGAACTGAAAGATATTAGCTTTGCATACAGTGAAGATGAACCGCCGGTGCTGGAACACCTCAGCTTTTCACTTGGCAAAGGAAGATGCCTGGCAGTGGAAGGCGCCAATGGTGCTGGCAAGACAACCCTGTTCCAGCTTCTCAACGGCCTGTCTTTTCCCCAGGATGGCACTTACTTCTTTGATGGTGTACAGATTGATCAGAAATACCTGAAAGACCAGCAGAAAGCCAAAATGTTTCATAAACGGATCGGCTATCTGTTCCAGAACCCGGATGTGATGCTGTTCAATGGCAGTGTGTATGATGAGATTGCATTTGGGCCAAGGCAGATGGGACTGTCAGACCGTGATGTCAGAGAAAGAACAAATGACTGTCTGAAACTGTTCCATCTGGAAGCACTGGCAGACAAGGCGCCGTATCATCTCAGCGGCGGACAGAAAAAACGGGCAGCACTGGCAGCGGTTATGTCATTGAATCCGGAGGTATTGATCCTTGATGAGCCATTTGCCTCTCTTGATCAAAAGACGATTGAACAGCTGGAGACATTTTTGCTGGATCTTAAAGCTGCCGGCAGAACCATTCTGCTGGCAGACCACCAGAAAACATGTATAGAAAAACTGGCAGATGACGTATTGAAGCTGCCGCAGAGAACCGAAGAATAATGCAGGCAGAATATGAATTCTGCTGTTCTTTCTGGCATTGCATGAAAAACCTGCTATCATAGCAGGGCTGAAATGACAGAAGGAGATGGGCATGAAGAAACTGGTGATCTTTGATGTGGATGGTTTACTGCTGAATACGGAATTTATCTGGCAGAAGATCTGGAATGAAGTGGGCAAGAGGAATCATGTGCCGGCGTTTGGGCCATTATTTCATAAAGCGGTTGGCACCAATGGCGATATGGTCATGAATATGCTTCGAGAAGAACTGCCTGCTTTGACTTCTGATGAGATTGACAAGCTGCGGGATGATGTTTTTGCACTGGGAGATGTGCAGATGGACCGTGATCTGTCTTTGATGCCGGGTGCCCAGGAGCTGCTTGCCGATCTGAAAGAGAAGAAGATTCCGATGGCAGTTGGTACGGCCACATCCCGCATCAAGACGGTGGAGCGCTTTGCAAAAATGCAGATCACACAGTATTTTTCCTGCATCGTATGCGGTGATGAAGTGAAAAAGAGAAAGCCTGATCCTGAGATTTATCAGACACTGCTTGCCAAAATGAAAACAGCACCGGAAGATGCACTGGTGCTGGAAGACACATGCTATGGGGTTGAAGCTGCCCATCGCGCCGGTATTGATGTCATCATGGTGCCCAGCATCAATGCACCGACTGGCACTGACAGACAGCGTGCCTGTGCCATCCTCGACAGTCTGTATGATGTCCACAAGCTGATCAGCTACGGAACCATCCAGCTTATGCCAGCACACTCTTCTGGCGAAGCTGCACTTTGACTTTCTTCTTCTTGATCGTCAGTCCTTCCAGCAATGGCAGGACTTTTTCTCTGGGCAGAAAGATGATGACAGCACAATAGCGGTCCTGCAACTGCAGCCGGCCGATCTTTTCAAACGGCATCCTGGCACACAAAGCACCAATCACATCCTTGATGCGGATCCCATCTTTTTTGCCAAGCGATAACAAAATTTCCGTGGCATCCACGTTTTCTGCTGCTGCTTTTGCAATTGGCCGGGAAAGATCACCGGCCTGATTCCGGATCTGATACGGTTCTGCGATATCCATGATCTGCTTTCCCATGTCACTGTCCTGATCATCCGGATCCAGCAAAGCAATCGTCATGCCGGCTTGTTCCTGATGGCCGGAGCGGCCAGAGCGGTGCAGGAAAGTATCCATATCCACCGGCAGATCATAGTGAATGACTCTGGATATGCTGGTGAGATCCAGGCCCCTTGCGGCCGCATCTGTCGCACACAATACCCGGATTTCACCTTGTTCAAACTGATGCAGTGTATGCAGGCGCTTTGCCTCATCAAAGTAGGCAGAAAACGGTGCCGCAAGAATCTCATGATGAGACAAAACGTCACAGATTGTATTGGCATCCGAACGATGATTCACAAATACAATGGCCTGCTGGATGCCGTCTTCGTGAAGCAGTTCCAACAGTGTCTCTTTCTTATTCTGGGTAAGGATGTCATAGGCTTTGATGTTTTGGCTGAGCTTTGCCTCATCCAGAATCACTTCTTCATAAGGCTCTGGCAGAAAGGATTTGACATCCTCATGCAGCGTCGCGGAAAACACAGCACGCTGTCCTTTTACCTGCTCAAGAATCTGCTTTGTCTGTTCACTCTGGCCAGTGCCTGCCATCATGTCTGCTTCATCAATGATTGTCAATGTGACACGCTTCAGGTTCAGCCTGTTCTGATGAATCAGATCCAGCAGCCTGCCTGGTGTGCCAATCACCAGTTCAGCTCCTTGTTTCAAGAGATTTTCCTGCTGTTCAATCGGCATGCCGCCAATCAGGCAGGCCGTATGAATGCGTGTATACAGGGAAAGCCGCTGAGCCGTCTGTTCCACCTGCACCGCCAGCTCCCTGGTCGGGGTCAATACAAGCACCTGGGTCTCTCTGTTTTCCTTGATGCAATCCAATGCAGGCAACAGATACGCCGCGGTCTTGCCAGCGCCGGTATGAGCCTGGACATAGAGACTTTTTCCCTGCTTCAATAACGGAATGCATTTCTGCTGAATCGGCCGCAAGTCTTTCATGCCGCAATGCACCATTGCTTTTTGCAGTGTTTCTTTTGCAATCATCGTATCGCTCATAATTCTAGTGTAGCCTTTGTGCAGGAAAAAATGCAAATCGATGTGAGCGGTGCAATCTGTGCGGAAAGAAGAAAGGGAAGGTATACTAATAAGGAAATGAAGGGAGACAGACATGGAAGATACAATTGCGGCGATTGCGACTGCCAATGCCATGGGGGCCGTTTCGATGATTCGCATCTCGGGTGAAAATGCGATATCCGCTGCGGAAAAGATCACACACAAAGACTATTCCCATGCGGCTGGCTATACCATCCACTTTGCGACGGTCTATGATGGCAAAGAACCCGTGGATGAAGTGCTTGTCTCTTTGTTCCGGGCACCAAAGTCCTATACGGGTGAAGATGTGGTGGAGCTGTCATGCCATGGCGGTATGTATATCACCCGTCGTATTCTTTCCATCGTATTAGGCACTGGCGTGCGCATGGCAAGACGCGGTGAATTTACGGAACGTGCCTTTCTCAATGGCAAAATGGATCTCACCCAGGCCGAAGCGGTCAATGATCTGATCCGCTCCCGTGACAAAGTCAATGCCAGAAGTGCGGTCCATGCCATCAAGGGATCCGTTCAAAAACTGCTGGCGCCGCTGGAAGAAGATCTGACCCAGATCATCTCCAACATCGAAGTCAACATCGACTATCCTGAATATGATGATGTCCACCAGCTGACCGAAGAGGAAATCCTGCCCAAGGCAAAGCAGTGGGTGAAGCAGATTGATCAGATCATTGAGACAGCCCAGGATGCGGTGCTGATCAAAGAAGGTATTGATACTGTGATCCTTGGCAAGCCGAATGTTGGCAAGTCCTCTCTTTTGAATGCCCTGCTGGAAGAAGACAAGGCAATTGTGACGGATGTGGCCGGTACAACCCGGGATCTTGTGGAAGGCAGTGTGCGGGTCGGCAATATCACACTGAACCTGATTGATACGGCCGGCCTGCATGATTCATCCAACAAGATTGAACAGATCGGCATGGCCAAGACCATGGATGCACTGCACAAGGCACAGCTTGTCATCGTGGTCATTGATGCCTCCCGCCAGGACGCAGAAGATGAAAAGCTGCTGGCGATGACAAAAGATAAAAGCAGAATTGTCGTCTATAACAAGAAAGATCTGCAGGAAGTGCCGGGCAAGCTTTGTATCTGTGCCGGCAGGGGCGACGTGCAGGCATTGAAAGATGCCATTGAGACAAAGTATGAGAAAGAGCTGCTGGCAGCACAGTCTGATACCTTGAATAACGAAAGGCAGATCGGTCTGGCCATTGCCGCCCGCAATTCTGTGCAGGATGCCATTGCCTCTTTGGAAGCTGGCATGGAGCTGGATCTTGTGACCATCGACCTGCAGAAGGCATGGACAGACTTAAGAGAAATGACAGGAAAGGCAGGCAGGGAAGATCTGCTGGATGAAATATTCAGCCGGTTCTGCCTCGGTAAGTAATATGCAGTATGTTGATACACATGCCCATCTGTTTGATGAGGCATTTCACGATGATTTTCATGATGTTGTCAGGCGTGCTGAAAATGCCGGCATCACCAGGACACTGATCATCACGCTGAAACATGAAGAGACGATGCAGGCCATCGCCTTTGCTGGCAAAGATCCTGAACACTATCAGGTCGCGGCGGCCATCTTCCCCGAAGACGCTGACAAGATCACGGATGCCGACTATGCCCAGTTTGAAAAAGACGCCGCCCTGCCCCAGGTCAGCGTACTTGGTGAAATGGGTTTGGAATACCACTGGGTCAAGGATCCAGGCATCCGGCAATTGCAGAGAGATCTGTTTGTCAAACAGATGGAACTTGCCAAAGCACTGAACAAGCCGGTGGCAGTCCATGCCCGCGATGCCATGCAGGATACCTATGACCTGATGAAACAGGTCCATCCAAGAGGCCTGCTGCACTGCTTCTGTGGCACCAGGGAAATGGCAAAGGAATTCACAAAGCTCGGCTTCTTTCTTGCGCTGGGCGGGGCACTGACATTCAAGAATGCCCGGCATTCGGTTGAAGTTGTGGAAACGGTAGATGAAAAGTGGCTGCTAACAGAGACCGACTGTCCGTACATGGCACCGGAACCAGTGCGCGGCACCCGCAATGAGCCGGCCAACATTCCCTATATTCTTGCCAGGATGGCATCTGTGCGCAATGAAAGTGTGGAACACATGGCAGATGTTGTGATGGCTAACTATGAAAGGTATCTCCATGGCTGAGAAGAAACGGATCAAAGAACTGATTGTAGTGGAAGGACACCATGATACGGCAAGGCTGAAACAGCTGTATGACTGCGATACGGTGGAAACCCATGGTACGTGTCTTTCTGACTGGACGCTGCGTTTGATCAAGCGGGCTGCCAGAACCCGCGGTGTGATTGTCATGACGGATCCGGATTCTCCTGGCAACCGCATCCGCAAGGCAGTCAATGATGCCGTGCCTGGCTGTATGAATGCCTTTGTGGATAAAGCGCATGCCCATACGACACATAAAGTAGGCGTTGAGCATGCGGATGACAAAACGATCCAGGATGCACTGGACAATCTGATTACATTTACGGAAGAGAGTCATCTGACGATGCAGGATATGTATGCACTGGGCCTGTCAGGACGTCCTGACAGTGGGGAAAAGCGTGAGAAGATCGCACAGCTCTATCATCTTGGCAATGGCAATGCAAAGACCATGCTGAGCAGGCTGAATGCGCTTGGCATCAGTAAAGAAGAACTCCAGGAGGCACTGAAATGACAAAGTGGATTGCAACACCATCCCGGACAAAACAAATCCTGGCAGATTATGGCCTGCATGCAAAGAAGGGCTATGGTCAGAATTTCCTGGTGGATCCGATGCTTGTGGAGCGCTGTGCCCAGCAGGCTCATGCCGAAGATGCCGTCATTGAAATCGGACCAGGCATCGGCTCATTGACCGAGCAGCTTGCCCGCGTGGCGAAACATGTCACCGCCTATGAAGTCGACGAAGATCTGAAACCGGTCCTGGCAGATACATTGTCACCCTATGACAATATCGAAATCATCTGGCAGGACTTTCTGACCTGTGATATCAAGACAAAAGTGCAGGAACTCAGGGAACAGTACGGCAGTGTTTCCGTGTGTGCCAATCTGCCTTACTACATCACCACACCCGTCCTGTTCCGTTTGTTTGAGGAAGCACCTGAGATTCCCTATATTACGGTCATGGTGCAGAAGGAAGTTGGAGAACGCTTTGCGGCTGGTGTCAATACCCAGGAGTATGGTGCCCTGAGTGTGGAGGCGCAGACACTGTATGATGTCAGAAAGCTGTTCAATGTGCCGGCCAGATCCTTCAATCCCAGTCCGAATGTGGACAGTGTGATCATTCAGTTTGCCCGCCGGTCGGAAACTGTTGATCCAGAAGATCTGCAGAAATTCTTCACCTTTGTCAAAGCCTGCTTCCGCCAGAGAAGAAAGACGGTTTACAATAATCTCAGAGACTATCTTGGCTCAGGAGATCAGGCACTTGCTGTCCTTGAAAGGGCAGGCATTGATCCCCGCACCAGAGCGCAGGAACTGAGCAAAGAGGAGTTAAGAAAGCTGTACGATACATTATGAGAGAACGTGCTTATGCCAAAATCAATCTGTGCCTGAATATCAAAGACACAAGAGCAGACGGCTATCATGATCTGGAGATGATCATGGTGCCGATTGACTTCTATGATGTGCTGGAAATGGATATTGCCCCGGAAACAACCCTGTCCAACAACCGCAGCTTTCTGCCGGTCAATGAGAAAAATACGGTGATTAAGGCAATCCGGGTCATGCGTGACCGCTATGGCTTTACGGAAAACTTTGCCTGCACACTGAACAAGCATATTCCAACCCGGGCAGGTCTGGCCGGGGGCAGTGCCGATGCGGCGGCCGCCATCCGCATGATGAACCGCATGTTAAACCTGCAGATGAGCAGAGATGACATGATTGAAGTGGGCAAGGAGGTCGGTGCCGATGTACCGTTCTGCCTGTTGAATCAGCCGGCCTTTGTTCGGGGCATCGGCGAGATCCTGCAGCCATTTGTATGCCATCCTGACTTTGAAATCCTGCTGGTCAAGCCCAAGCGCGGTGTCTCCACCAAGGAGGCCTTTGCTCTCAGTGACAAGACAGATCCCATCCATCCTGACTGCATGGCCATGTGCAGGGCATTGATTGAAAATGATTATCAGGGTGTGATTTCATCGCTTGGCAATTCCCTGGAGGATGCGGCTGTACAGCTTGTGCCCGAGATTCGCAGCGTAAAAGAAGCCCTGCATGCGCTGGGCTTCGATGGCGTATTGATGTCAGGCTCAGGCAGCACAGTCTTTGGCATCACCAGAGATCATGATCTTCTGGAAAAAGCCAGCCAGCTGCTGTATGAGCGCAAATATTTTGTCAGAAGAACGCGGATTCTTACCCGCTGATCATTCCAGATACATGGCTTTCAGCCGATCAATCTCATCATCGCTGAGATTGATTTTTTTCTGCACAAATTCCTTTACAGAACCATATTCACGGTCACACCAGTCCATCATCTGTTCCATGGTCTCCGGCATGACGCCAAACATGCACCGGATGCCGGTCATGATGCGCTCATCATCAGTGAGCTCACGTGCCTTTTCCAGCATCGACTCAATCCGGTCTGCCCGGAACTCATTGGTAAGCAGATAGTCTTCCATCATGGTTTCTCTGTCAAAGTCCAGTACAGACATCAGGAAGACAGCCGCAATGCCAGTACGGTCCTTGCCGGCATTGCAGTGCCACAGCACAGAACAGCCATCCGGATTGGACAGCAGATAGTCAAAGAACTTGCGGTATCCCTGCTGGGCACGGAACGTCTTGATGATCTCAATATAGAAGCCATACAGATCAAACGGCATCTTGACCATCTCCATGACCATGGACAGTTCATCATCATTGGCATGCACAACCGGATTTTTATCTTCAGACACCTCTGGATTGACCGAAATCCAGACATAGTCTGTGCCGGGAATGGAAACATCCGGCTTGGCAGCAGCTTCCAGGCGGGTGCGGAAGTCAATGATCGTTTTGACATGATATTTGTCAGTCAGTAAGGCAATGTCATCATCCTGCAGATTATGCAGATTGGCGGTGCGCAGAAGACGGTCCATGCGGATCTTTCTGCCCACTTTGTTTACATAGCCGCCCAGCTGGCGGTCATTGTCGACATGGGCAAGCCCCAGGGCATGGGGCATGGCCGTGACGGATTCATAGTCCATAAAAAAGTCCTCCGCTTTCATGATACATCATCCGCCACCGGTTGGGATGGCAATTGCCAGCGGTATAATAGACTTGCAACTAGCGGAGGATGAATATGAAGAATGCAATTATCATGGCCGGGGGCAAAGGCACCCGCATGAAGTCAGACAAGCCCAAGGTTCTGCATGAAATCCTGCATGAACCGATGCTGGGACTGGTTATTGACAGCCTGCAGGCTGCCGGGGCACAGCGGATTGTGACCATTGTCGGCTATCACCATGAAGAAGTCGAAAAAGCCATGGCAGGCAGATGTGAATTTGCCGTGCAGGAACCGCAGCTTGGCACCGGCCATGCGGTCATGCAGGCTCATCAGCTTGAAAAGGAAGAGGGTATCACATTGGTGGCATCCGGTGACTGTCCGTGTGTACGGCCGGAAACGTATGCCCACATGTATGAAGCGCTCAAAGATGCCCAGATGGCCGTATTGACGGCTGTTCCGGATGACAATGGTGCCTATGGCAGAGTGATCCGGAACGCAGATGGCAGTGTGAAGAAGATTGTGGAGTTCAAGGATGCGGATGAAGAGGAAAAAAAGGTCAGGGAGGTCAACACCGGCATCTATGCCTTTGATACACAGTCTTTGTTTGCAGGACTGTCTCATCTGGACAACAACAATGCCCAGCATGAGTACTATCTGACCGATCTTGTGGAGATTCTGCAGAAGATGGGAAAGAAAGTAACAGCCGTTGCCTGTGATGACTGGCAGGAAGTATCCGGCATCAATGACAATCCGGCCCTGGCCGCATCCAGTTACTATCTGCAGCAGCGCATCAACCTGGCCCATATGCAGGCCGGCGTGACAATTGTCGATCCAAAGAACACCTACATCGGTCCGCATGTGTCAATCGGCCATGATGTCGTCATCTATCCCAATACGTGCCTGTTTGGTGATACGAAGATTGCGGATGGAACTGTCGTAGCACCGGGTACGGTGCTGACAAACGGAAAGATTGGCCTGTAAGATTGGGATTCTAACCTGTTCATAAAGCGGTTTCGCGCTTATAATATAACCTGTTTGTGAGGATATAGAAGGGAACCAGTATGGTAAAGGAAACTGTCATTTTCGCACTTACTTCCAGCACTGATCTCGCTGCGCATGTATGCCGGGATCTTGGCCTGCCGCTTGGCAAAATCAAGGTGGAACATTTCGCTGATGGTGAGATTCTTGTAGAACCGCAGGAATCTGTCCGTGGAAGATCTGTCTTCATTGTCCAGAGTACATGCAATCCGGTAACGGAGAGACTGATGGAGGTGCTTGTATGCATTGATGCCTGCAAGCGTGCTTCTGCCGGTGAGATCAATGTCATCATGCCGTATTATGGCTATGCCCGCCAGGACCGCAAGGCAAAGCCCCGCCAGCCGATCACAGCAAAGCTTGTTGCAGATCTTCTGCAGGTAGCTGGTGCTGACCGTGTTGTCGTATTTGACCTGCACGCAACCCAGATTCAGGGCTTCTTCGATATTCCGATTGATGATCTGACCGCTGTACCGATGCTTGGTCAGTATTTCAAGGAGAAGAACCTGCCGTCTGACAAGCTGGTCGTTGTATCACCTGACCACGGCGGCGTCACCAGAGCAAGAAGACTGGCCGATATTCTGGATGCACCGATTGCGATCATTGATAAGCGCCGTCCGAAGCCGAACATGGTCGAAGCACAGAATGTCATTGGTGATGTGAATGGCAAGATCTGCATCGTTGTCGATGATATCTGCGATACAGCCGGATCTCTTGTTGCAGGATGCCAGATCCTGAAGGACCATGGTGCTTCTGAAATCTATACCGGCATCACACATGGTGTCTTCTCCAGAGATGCGATTGAAAAGATCGAGAATTCTCCGATCAAGGAAATGGTCATCACCGATACCATTCCGATGAGTGAGGAACAGAAGGCAAGAACGACCAAGATCCACGTTCTGTCCGTCGCAGACATGATCGCCAGGACGATTGATTCCATTCAGAACCATACACCGGTATCTGATGTCTACGATCTGTTCAAGGACTGAGGACATAACAAAAGTTACACATACAGCCAGTGGAAACACTGGCTTTTTCATACAAAAAAGGAAGCCGCAAAGACTTCCTCAGGCTGTAAATCGATAACCCATGCCCATATCATAATTGACATGGACTGGATGAGATGGATTCACTTCAATCTTTTCACGAATGTGGCGGATGTGCACAGAGATGATCGGCCTGACTTCAAACGGCTCTTCCTGCCAGGCATGACGGTAAATCTCTTCGGGAGAGAACGTGCGGTCAGGATGAGCCATCAGGAAGTGCAGAATCTGAAACTCCTTGGGAGTCAGATGGCTGTTTCTGCCATTGGCAGAGACACTGTGCTTTTTGATATTCAGAAAGATCATAGGCTTATACCGATAGTTTGTCCTGCATCAGCCATCCGTCAAGACCATACAGACCAAGCACCCAGACAAGAGATAACAGGGTAGTGGCCGCATAGCTTGTATCAACTCTGCTGGTCATCCATGCATTCAGGCAGGCAAGGACAATGAACAGCAGGAAGGCCAGCCAGCCGCCGTACTTTTTGCCATTGAACAGCGTGGCCTGAATAATGACGGCAGAGAATGCAGCAAGGGTGAAGGAGAGCAGTTCCAGCAGGCTGATAACGCAGAATCTGACAATATCAAGCACGCGTAAACTGTCCAGATCAAACGCAGACAGGAAGGCACGGATCGTGATATCCGGGCTGATGGTGCCGGCTGCTTTGAGGTCAATGATGGCCAGCAAGGCAAAGAAGGCAATCATGACAAAGAAAGATACCGTGTTTTCAATCACTTTGGCACCCAGGATCTCCCAGGAGGAGTGAGGTGTCAGAAACAGCATATAGCTCTGCTTGGTATTGAGATCCTTGTACAGAATCATTGTGGAGTAGATGGCAATGATCATCAGGCCAAGGGCAGTCGTAAAGACAAGCCCCATAGAGCCAAAGATCAAGGATCTGCTCATGTCATATTTCACCGGATTGCCATGGAGCAGACCAACCAGAAACAATGCCTCAAACAAACAGGCAATGACAATAATGATCAGCTTCAGATTCCGCGTTTTACGGAATTCATATTTCAACAGTTTTCCCATGTTTTTTCTCCTTCTTACTTCATGATTTCACGATACAGATCAGCTAGAGAATCATGATCCTCACTGCGGACATCTTCCGTATCAACCGTCTTGATCAGATGACCGTTGTGAATAAAGATCGCATCTGTCACATACTGTTCCAGCTCTTCCACCAGGTGGCTGGAGATGACAATGGCTGTATCCGGCTGGGCAGCAGAAATAATCGTGTTCATGATGGCATCACGTGATAACAGATCAATGCCGTTGAGCGGCTCATCCAGCAGATACACTTTGGCATGGCGGGACAGCACGCCGGCTGTTTTCAGCTTTGCCAGCATGCCAGAAGACAGATTCTTCAGCTTTTTGTCAGCAGGCAGCTGCATTTTCTCTAAAAGATTATCAAAGCGCGATGGATCAAAATCATCAAAGAAGTCGGCAAACCAGGACCGTACATCCTGCACGCTCATCCAGTCATAGAAGTAGGATTCCGTGCTCATATAGGCAATGTACTTCCGGCTTTTCACACCCACCGGTTCGTCTTCATACAGCACTTCACCGGATGTCGGCTTGCTTAAACCAGCCGCAATCTTCATCCAGGTCGTCTTGCCGGATCCATTGGGGCCAAGCAGGGCATAAATCTTTCCTGGTGCAATCGTAAACGACACATCATCCAGTGCCGTCGTATTCAGAAATTTCTTCGTAACATGATTTGTTTCAAGCATCTTTCCAATTCTCCCTGATCATCTGGATCATTTCTTCTTCACTGTAGCCAAGCTCTTTCAAACTGCTGATCAGACTGTCAACAGACTCTCTTGCCATCTGATTGCGGATGTTTTTCACCATGTCCGCATCCTCGCTGACAAATGTGCCAAGTCCGCGCCTGGTCATACAGATGTGTTCACTCTCCAATACCTGATATACCCGCGAAGCAGTATTCGGATTGATCTGAAATGCAATGGCAAGATCACGCGTTGAAGGCATCTTTTCACCTGGCTTGCGCTTGCCAGAGGCAATCTCTTTCTCAATCTGATGTACAACCTGCAGATAGATCGGCATACTCGTGTCATACTTCATATGTCTTCCTCACTAGTGCACTAGTAGATTAGTACACCGTGACGATAAATGCAAGTAAAAGAAACAAATTTCTTTTCCAACAGGGAAAACATGGCTTTTCTGGCTATAAGGAAGCAGGGAACAGATATGTCAGAACAGTATGCAAACCGGCAGGATAAAGGACAACTGGGCAGACTGCAGAATATCCAGGCATCAAAGATGCTGGCAGAAAATGCTTTGGGCTCACCCGGATTCTGGATGAGCAGACCGTAAAAGATATTCTTTACAGAACAGAGAAGCAGGAGAAAAACAATGATGCCAATCAACAATGCCATTAACCTTGCCTATCAGAAAGAACAGTTGGATCTGTATGCCAAGAAGATCATGGCAGACGATCAGATCATCAGAGTTCTGCTGAAAAATGCAGTACCAGATCTGTTTCCCCAGCAGGTAGAAATAACCATCAGAAATATGTTGGTCTCCAAGGTGCCTGTAGACCCTGGCTATACCAATCGAATCAGCGTGAAACAACAGGAAAACTTTATCCCGTCGGAAGGCAGAATTGTCTTTGACCTGCTGTTTGATACGCAGCTACAATCCAATAAAACAATCACTGTCAATGTCGAGATCCAGAAGAATTTCCATCTGAAATATCCACCTGCCTGCCGGGAAGAATTCTATCTGGCAAGACAGATTTCTGCACAGGCGGAAAGCATCTTTTCACTGGCCAGACAGGAGTATGGAAAGATTCATCATGCGATTGGCATCTGGCTGTACCTGAATGTGCCAAAGAAATACAGCAATACCATCATCAGATGCCAGAGAGAACGCAGAATCATGGCGGGATCAGGACAGCAAAGAACGGATAACTTCCCATCCACGATCATTGAAATCATGGTCGGCAATGAACCGTATACTGGTGACAATGATCTTCTCCATGTGCTGCATATCATCTTCAAAGAAACCTGCAGCGCAGAAGAGAAGATGAAAAGGCTGGCACAATTCGGCATCATCGATCATAATGAATTCAGAAAGGAGCTGAGAGATATGTGCAACTACAGTGACCTGATTTATGAGAACGGTATCAGGAAAGGCAAGATGGAAGGCAAGCTTGAAGGCATAAGAGAGCATAGTCTTCAGGCCGCAAGGAATATGCTCCAGATGGGTGGCTTTTCGGATGAAACAATTGCCCAGATATCTGGTATTTCTCCTGCAGAAGTTCGTCAGCTCCGCAAGAAGAAGCTTAACTGATAACAGGAGCATCCTTCTCCAATGAATTCAGAAAGGAGCTGAGAGATATGTGCAACTACAGTGATCTGATTTATGAGAACGGTATCAGGAAAGGTAAGATGGAAGGCAAGCGTGAAGGCATAAGAGAGCATAGTCTTCAGGCGGCAATGAATATGCTTCAAATGGGTGGCTTTTCGGATGAAACAATTGCCCAGATATCCGGTATCTCTCCTGCAGAAGTCCGTCAGCTCCGCAAGAAGCAGCTTAACTGATAACAGGAGCATCCCTCTCCAATGAACTCAGAAAGGAGCTGAGAAATATGTGTGATTACAGCGACTGGGTCTATGAAAAAGGCTATCAGACTGGGTATCGGCAGGCGTATCGGCAAGCGTATCAGCAGGCGTATCAGGAAGAAGTAAGAAAGTATGCAGTCAATATTGCAGAAAAAATGATGAAAGATGGCATTCTTCCTGATGAAAAGATTGCAAAGATTGCAGGTTTAAGTCTTGAAGAAGTCCAGCAGTTGAGGAACCATCCAGAGAATGGATCCGATCAATCATGAATCAGATGGGTGCTGCCAGAAATGGTAGCTTTTCTTTTGACTGTCAATACAAAAATTACAAAATGTATGAAAGAATCGTGAAAGAATTCTTGAAGTCTTGAAAGAAAATTGGAAATCAGTCATCATTAGGGCAAAGGGGACAGATTCATTGTTGACATTGGAGGTTATTTATGAAGGAACCATGCTATTTTCATGATCATGAGGTGATTCTGAACTATTCTGCCGAGTTTGTCACCTCAACATCACAGCTGCTGGATTCTCAGGTATTCAATGAGTTTCTGGATCATTATCTGACGTATCTGGACAGCCACCGCGGTGATCTGCGTGTTTTTTTATACAAGAACACGGATGAGCGGAAAAAAGTAAAAGAAGACCTGAAGAATGTTCTCCATGTTCTTTTGTTAATGAACATGAACAAGGTGGATATGCCGTATCTTCAGCTGCCTGAGACAATGCAGGATGTGATTGAGGAAGGATACCGCTATTGGAACAGTCTGCAGCGTTTCAGTGTGCTCTATGCCCAGAGAGCAGATTCCTATCAGACCAATTCCTTTATGAACGTGGACAACCAGATCAATGAGGTTGCCCGCAATTTCTTCCGTACTGTTGAAGCCAAAATCACCGGCCGTGCGGATAATGTCTACCGTCAGATTCAGGCAGGCACCAATGCCTCTTTGCTCATGCAGAAATATGCCTGGAAATGCCCGAAGGAATATCAGGAACTTGCGGATATTGACTTTGTGCATACAATCATGGTCCGTACACCATTGATCATTCATACCAAGTCCAACAAGCGCACCAACACCTTTGCACCATCGGATCACAATCCTGTCCTGGATTTTAAAAAGGGTGATGATGACTGGTTCTGCTTCCCGGCACTTGTTGGTGAAGTCCTGATCTTTGTGTATTTCCACAAAGATGAAATGAGCTCCTGTGTCGCCACCTCCGGTCTGTTTCAACTGGCCAGAGAAGAAGACTGCCGCGGCAGAAAGCCAGATGCGATACTCTTCTTTGGCAATCCCGACGGCACCAAAGACACGGTCTATTATCATGACACTGACAATCACATGTGGATCGGCAAGACAAGTGCTTCCCCGGAGATTGACTACTTCGGCTATACCAAGAAGAGCATCCTGACCCTTCACAACCTTGCCATGATGGAACGCGGCTGGCTGCCAATTCATGGGGCGATGGTCAACCTCTATCTCAAAGATGGCAGAAAGAAAGGCCTGATGTTCATGGGTGATTCCGGAGCCGGCAAGAGTGAAACCATCGAAGCATTAAGCAATCTTGCCAGTGATCAGATCGACCATCAGGAAACGGTCTTTGATGACATGGGCACAATCCACATGGATGAAGATGGAAATCTCTGGGCACAGGGTACAGAGATCGGTGCCTTTGTCCGCCTGGATGACCTTGATAAAGGCACTGCCTATAAGGACCTTGACCGTTCTATCTTCTTCAACCCGGACAAAAAGAATGCCCGGGTTGTCATGCCTGCTGCACCGTATAAGGTTGTCATAAAGAACCATCCGATTGACTGCTTTGTCTATGCCAACAACTATGATGACAAACGCGGCATGCATGTATTTGCCAATGAAGAAGAAGCCAAGAATGTCTTCATTCAGGGTAAGCGCTTCGCTCTTGGCACAACCCAGGAAAAAGGCCTGTCCACAACCTTCTTTGCCAATCCGTTTGGACCAATGCAGGAACAGGACATCTGCAAGCCCCTGATCGACAAGATATTTGCGGCACTATTTGAAAAAGGCATTCCGGTTGGCGAAGTTTACACATGCCTCGGCCTGCCTGACAAAGGAGACCATGGCATTGACAAAGGTGCCCAGGCACTGCTGGATTTCGTCATCAACAACGATAAATAAGCAGAAACCTGGTTTTTACAAAAAGCATGGGAAAACTTGTCATCATTTGACTTGAATTCAGAATACAAAGTGACTATTCTACATCTCGATGACAAGAGTATTGGGATCAAGACGCACCTTCTGTGATGAAGATGACGAAAAAGCTTTGACGTTTATAGAGACAGTCGCAGATATTACGACAGTAAAGGAGTACAGAGAACTGATGCACTGCCGCCAGCATCATGCGACTTCACGCTATCAGCACTGTCTGAATGTGGCGTGGTATTCCTACCTGATGGCCAGAAAAGCAGGACTTGATTACCGCAGCTGTGCCAGAGGAGCCATGCTGCATGACTTCTACCTGTATGACTGGCATAAGGGAACACCACTCCCCGGCAGGCACTGCGCTGTACATCCGCGCATTGCACTGATGAATGCAGAGAAGTACTTCAAGCTCAACGATATTGAGAAAGACTGCATTGTCCACCACATGTGGCCAAACGGAACATCCAGGCCAAAGACAAAAGAAGGCATGATTATCACCATTGCCGACAAGTACTGTGCTACGCTGGAATTCTGCAGCCACGGTGCCCTGCAGGTACCTTACTATGTCGCCAAGGCCTACAAGATGATTATGGAATGAGCAGAGAACAATCTCTGCTTTTTATGTCATAATCTGGTTTTGAATTCTGCATCTTTCTGCATGCATTTTGAGGATATCTCTACTATCCTGATAACAGGAGGTCATACTATGGAAAATCTGTTTCACCGTGTCAGTATCCGGAAATATCAGGATAAACCTGTCAGAAAAGAGGATATCACAGAAATCCTGCGGGCAGGCATGCAGGCACCAAGTGCCGGCAATCAGCAGCCCTGGGAGTTTTATGTTGTTACGGATAAGGATATGATTGCGCAGCTTGCCAAGGCAAGCCCCTATGCCGGCTGTGCAGCCGGTGCACCGGCAGTGATCGTACCTGTGTACCGCACAGATGGGCTGCGCTTTCCTGAATTCGCCCAGATTGATCTGGCAATTGCCCAGGAAAACATGTGGATCATGACAGATGCGCTGGGACTGGGCGGTGTCTGGCTTGCCATTGCACCTGTACAGGACCGCATGGATGCAGTCAGAAAGATATTGGATCTGCCGGATACACTTGTGCCGTTCTCCTTGTTTCCGGTTGGCTGGCCGGCGGAGGAGAAGAAACAGCAGGATCGCTTTGAAGAAAGCAGAATTCACTGGCAGTAAACTAAAAGGAAGATGCGAGGTCTTCCTTTTTCAGTTCTCTTTATCGGATGTCTGGTTATGATAGATTCCCATCTGGCAGATTGCCTTGCTGTTATCTGGCGATGTCCCAAGCCGCATGGCCAGCACCAGATAGGTATCATTGTCAATCTGGCCGGCCTGCCATACCGGAATGTTGGATCTGGCAGCTTTCCTGAGCACCTGCTGACATAAAGGCTTCTGCAGGATATTGCTGTGTTTGCCCATGAATTTCTCCATGGCATCTGACAGCCGCAGCATGGTAATACTAGAATTGGATACTTCCAGCACAATTTCAGGAATGATCTTGCCAATGGTGAGATAGTGACCTGCCTGAGAATAATAGGAGGAATTGGCTTTCTGATAATAAGGAAGCTGATCCATATGTACATAGTTTGTCCAGAACGTACTCTTGATCAGTTCCTCCCATGGCATCGGACTAGCATAATAGAAACCCTGAATATAATTGACGCCGCACAGACGGACAAAGGTCAGCTGTTCTCTGCTTTCTACACCTTCAACAACCACTTCCGTCCTCATCGAATGCGACATCTCAATCAGAGCCCGGATAATGATGGAAGAACGCGCATTCTCATGGAAGCTGCGCATAAACTCCATATCCAGCTTGACGCCATCTACCTTGTAATCTTTCAGAGCACTCAGGGAAGACATGCCGGTGCCAAAATCATCCAGTCAGATCTGATAGCCTTCCTTCTGCATGGCACGGATGGCATTCTGGATCTTGGGGCTTTCAATGATCGCAGATTCTGTGATCTCAATACGCAGGGCATTGTGAGGAATCTCATACTTTGAAACAATCCGGCTCAGTCTTGCCGGTACATCACATACATCAAAGTCCGTTCGTGACAGATTGAAAGAGAAGAATAGATTCTCACGGCGGTCTTCATTCATATCTGCCAGCAGCTGGCAGCCTTTCTCCAGCATATAGAAGTCAAGCCGATAGGCATCATGTGACTTTTCCAGCACCGGCATGAAATTACCAGGTGAGATGATGCCGCGTTCAGGATCATTCCAGCGTGCCAGCACCTCAAAGCCGCATGTCTTGCCGGATGCACCGCCGACAATCGGCTGAAAGTACGGGATGAAATCACCACGAGAAATAGCTTCGTTGAACTTGGAGAGCACGAAGGTTTCCTTCTGCGTGCTCTGAAACAGCTCATCATCAAACACACGGATGGAATTCACCGTCTGCTGACGCAGGGTATCACACGCCGCATGGGCCATATCGATACATGCGCGAAGATCGCTCGTGCCGCGGTCTTTGTGATGCAGGTAAACACCAGCACGCAGGAAGATGTAATTGTGCGGCAGATAACGGGAAATACCCTGCTGCACCTTTTCGATTCTGGCTGCGTCATCTGTTCTTTGGGTTAGAACCAGAAAGTGGTCATTCTCACTCCGGGTGATCAGATCGCCGGGGAAGTTTCTCTGCAGCAGCTGGCCGGTTCTGGTCAGTACCTGATCACCGGTTTTGAAACTGTTCGTCTGATTCAGACTCTGGAAACGGTCGATATCAAAGAAGATCAGCTTCCATTCCGGATTATCTTTGATCAGATCTTGAGCCTCATGGGTGAAAGAAGAAAGCGATGGCAGGCCGGTAATCCGGTCTTTTTCGTTGCTTGGCACATGTTCATCCGGCTTGTTATAGTCAATGGAAAATGCCCGGCTGACAATCTGATTCTTGCCCTGTGCCTTGACTTCATACAGACAGTCATCTGCCTGCTGCAGACAGGAGCGGATATCGCGCTCATTTTTCAGCATGCCGTAGCTGATGCCAATCGAGAACGAAGACATCGTCCCATCCGGCATCTTCCGGGCAAAGTCTTTGCGGAACTGTTCCATCTGCGCCTTGAAATCTGCCTGGGTGATATTACGGCTGATAACCAGGAATTCATCACCGCCATAGCGGTAACACTTGATCTTGTCACTCTGCAGATCCTTGGCCATGGCAGTACCAACTCCCTGCAGCAGAGTATCACCATATATATGGCCAAAGACATCATTGACCCGTTTGAAATCATCGATGTCCATCATTGCCATGCACACATAAGCTCCGGTAAAAGCGGGGAAGTCCTGGCGCAGGGCAGCACGGCTGTTCAGACCGGTCAGTACATCCGTGCGGTTTTCCTTTGTCAGCGTGGAGTTTGCTTTGGCAAGTTCTGACTGCAGCCAGGTCGTCTGGGCAAACCAGATCGTGCGCAGAATCATTGTAAATACGCAGATGAAATAGAAAATGCCAAGATCAAACGCATCCTGCCAGGCAATATGAGCGTTTGAGAAAATCAGGCAGGCCAACATTGTGATCGCGGATGTCAGCACGACCGGCACGATATGATTGCTGCGGTAAAAAGGCAGGATCGTGACCCAATGTCATTAAGTTAGGGCTTGATGATTGAAACGCTTTGTATTTTGTAAGAATACAAGGCGTTTTTTTTGATGGCCAAAAGGTCCGTATTTTTTTGGATGATTTTCTAAAAAACACTTGACAGCCAAAAATCAGCCTTTTTTACACAATCCGAAGGAAATTGTAGGAGGAAAAATTCACTATGATTTCCATTGATTCTGTTAAGTGCGTAGATGACATTTTAGCCAAGGCCATTGATATGGTCGAGCAAAATATAAGCTGCTATTGTACGCAGCCAGGTGTTGACTTCACTCGGATACGTGCACTGCCCGCTGGTATTCTGATTCGCTTCCTTATCCAGAAACAGGCCAAGGCATTAAACCAGGAACTCTCTGATTTCTTTGTTTCCAAAGTCCCGCCGTCTGCTTCGGCTTTCTGCCAGCAGCGTTCAAAGCTCGATCCCGAAGCTCTTGAAAGAGTAATGCACTTAATGACTGAAAACATTCCTGGAACCAGATTCTTCAAAGGCTATCGTGTATTCGCTTGTGATGGATCAGATGTACGTATCCCTTATAACCCTGATGATCCAGAGACATTTCTGAAGAATGATGAGAACAGCCAGGGCTACAATCAGCTTCATCTCAATGCTCTGTATGACGTTCTGAATCGCGTATATACAGACGCTATGATAGATACGAAACAGAAGTCTCATGAGAAAGGCGCTCTGCTTGATATGCTTAAAGCCCATGATCTGCCAGCCAAAACGATTATTACTGCTGACCGCGGCTACGAAAGCTATGAGCTGCTTGCCTATATGCTTGAAAACAGCATTCACTTCGCCATTCGTATAAAGGATATATTCAGCAGCGGGATCTTATCTGCCATTGATCTGCCAGATGAAGAATTCGATCGAGATATCACTCGTATATTGACAAGAAGCCAGACGAAAGAGATCAAGCAAAACAAGCAGAAATACGTATTCCTGCCATCAAACGTAAATTTCAGTTATCTGGATTTTGATCATCCGTTCTACAATATGACTTTCCGTGTCGCCCGTTTCAAAATCACGGACGGTACTTATGAGTGCCTGGTTACGAATCTGCCCAAAGATGAATTTTCCATCACTGAGCTTAAGGAACTTTACCATATGCGCTGGGAGATTGAAGGTGCATTCCGCCACTTGAAATACGATACAAACATGGTTTACTTCAATTCAATCAAGCAGAAAAACGCAAGACAGGAAATCTATGCCGCTCTCATCATGTACAACTACACCCAGCTTCTGATCAATGCTGTGCCGGTAGAAAAGGATGGCAGAAAATGGACGTATCAGATTGCTTTTAAGCCTGCCGTTACGAATGCGCGATTATTCCTGAAGAAGCTTATTACGACAAAAGCATTCATAGACAGAATAAAAAACTTCCTGAGTCCCGTACGACCAGGAAGAAAGTTCAAGCGCAATATAAAGTCACAACCAGCAAGACTGTCACTCTATAGAGCTGCCTAAGCAACTTCATTATACGAGGTCAGCCTTTGGATTCAATGATAAAGTGACAGATTGCTCAAAAGATGTTTTCGTCATGCCTTCTTTTTGAGAACCTCTGGATTGTCCTCTAAGAGCTGATCAAAAAAGAAGCTGAGTCCTGAAGAATAACATTATTATTCTTCATCCAGCTTCTTAACTTAACGGGTCAAAATCTCAATATCACTTTCATGAGCTTATCTTAATGACATTGGATCGTGACCAGTGTCATAATGATGACAAGCTCAAAAAACAAGGAACTGCCTGTCTGGGTTGTAAACAACGTCATGCCGGAGATCAAAGCATTGATCAGAAAACCGACATAACTGACATTGAGGTTGTGAATGGCAGACTTGCGGTCGGAGGCTACACTGAGATGCAGCAGATAGAAAATCAGGACAGTGTTGAAGATGATCAAGGCAAGATAAGCGAGGATGCTTGGCACCTGTGGGTACAAAGCTGCCTCATCTTTATAGATCAAAAGACCGGCGGAGCCAATGAAACCAAGCAGAATGAGCAGGAGAGAGACGACATAGCTGATGCGGACATTATTCTCCGCAGCTGCGATCATCATCGGTGTACTGTTCATGAATTGCTTCAGGTCTTTGTTTCTGGTAAGCCGCAGATAATCTTTGATTGATCGTGCGGAATTGATCTCCATGCGCTCTCACCTCTTCCGTATCAACACAGTGCGCATACATATAAATTATATAAAAAAATCAGGGGAACTGGATTGCGTAAAGTGCGCAGTATGTTGGTATTTTTGAACAATATATTTGAAGTCTTACGATTGACTGATTGACAAACAGATAGTACAGATAATACACTTAATACAGACAGTACAGAAGAAAGGGAGGATATATGTTTCTGCTTAATCTGCAAAGCAAAGAGCCGATCTATGAACAGATCCAGAAACAGCTGATCCGGTTTATTCAGGCAGGTGTGCTGAATCCGGGGGACAAGCTTCCTTCCGTCCGCCAGCTTGCCCAGGAAAATGGGATTAATCCGAATACGGTTGCCAAGGCATACAGTGAGCTGGAAAAGACAGGCTGTGTATACAATGCACCAAAAAAAGGGGTGTATGTTGCCAGGATGGATGTGCAGCAGCCGCACCGCCATCAAATTGCTGCAGTGCTGGCACCGCTCAAGGAGATGGGAATCCAGAAGCAGGAAATTCTGGATGCTGTAAAGGAACTGTATGGGGAGGACGAACATGCTGAGAATTGAGAATCTGACCAAGTCATTTGACTGCAGAGAAGTTCTGAAGGATCTGAACCTGGAGATACAGGATGGTTCCATCTTTGGGCTTGTTGGCATCAATGGTGCCGGCAAGAGTACGCTGCTGCGGCTGATTGCCGGTGTATATGAAGCAGATGGAGGCCATATTCTGTTTCAGGATGAAGACGTCAGTCTGGATCCTGCGGTCCGCCGCCAGATTGCCTTTGTTTCTGATGAACAGTACTATCCGATCGGTTCTACCATCCGTTCCATAAAACTGCTGTACCAGACCATGTATGACTTCAATGAAGCAGTCTATCAGAAGTATCTTGCTCTGTTTCATCTGGATGAGAATGCCGGCATCGTGAATCTGTCCAAAGGAAACAAACGACGGGTTGCGCTGCTGTTTGCCTTCTGTATCCATCCCCGCCTGCTTCTGCTGGATGAAGCGTATGACGGCCTTGAGCCCCTTGCACGTCTGACGGTCAAAAAAGCACTGGCAGAACTGATTGAAGAGGATCATGCGATCGTCATCATTTCTTCCCACAATCTCAAGGAGCTTGAGGATATCTGCGATTCCTTCGGCATTCTGGAAGATGGCAGAATGATGCAGTATGGTGATCTGCTCGCCTCCAAGTCAGTGATCAACAAGTACCAGGCAGCCTTTGCAAAACCAATGACAAAAGCTGATTTTGCCGGTTTTGATCTGCTGCATTTCAGCAGTGAGGGTCGTGTCTGTCAGATGGTGATCAAAGGTGAGCGTGAACAGGTGATGGCAAAGCTGGAAGAAATGAACCCGCTGGTGCTGGATGTGCTTCAGGTGAATTTCGAGGAACTGTTTATCTATGAAATGGAAAGCAGGGGTGATGCACATGAATAAGAACTATGCGTTATATCTGTTTAAGAGATGGAAACCGGGCTGGCTGTTCTATGCTGTGATGTATGTCATGATCCCGGCGGCGTGCATCCTGCTGGATGGCAGTAATTATTATCTGAACCAGGGAGAGGCTGTCAGAGACAGTCTGCACACTGCTTTTGGTGTTTCTGCAGGCATTGCCATTGTTTCCTGCTTCATCCTGCCCGTCTTCATGTTCAGCTATCTGCACCGCAAGCGCAGTGAGGATCTCTTCCTGTGTCTGCCAATCTCACGTGCACAGCAGATCCGTACTGAATTCTTCATCATGTACGCTGCTGTCATGGGCGGCTTCATCGCATCTGCCCTTGTCAGTTTGCTGTGCGGCATCTTCACATATCCCGGGCTGATTCATGCGGCGGGACAGACGGCTGCCCTGACAGCCCACATGGCCCTGTTCACCGGCGTCATGCTGCTGTTCAACAGTCTGCTCTACATGACTGCCAACAACATTCTGGATGGTGTTGTGATGCTTGGCGCCTATACGCTGCTGCCTTTCATTATGCAGTTCGTCGTCAAAACCTTCCTGCAGGATGTGACGGTCGGCTCTGCCCAGTTCTACAGCAGCGCATTCTTTGAGCGCTGGCTGTCACCACTTTATCTTGGCACTGCCAATGCAAACATACTGATTGATCCGGATATGATTGGCCTTTCTGATATAAATGCATGGAGCTGGATATCAGAAGCAGTTCTGCTTGCCTATGGCATCTTTGCCTTCATCCTGAACCAGAGGCTGCTTGTCCGCAGAAAGGCAGAACGTGCAGAACAACTGTCAGACAGTCCGCTTGCTTATCCCTTTGTGATTCATATTATGCTGTTTCTTGGCCTGCTGCTGATCTCCAGCAGCTATCACCAGGAAGGCTTTACCGCTTCCTTCATCTTTATACTTGTGATGCTGTGCCTGTATGCAGCAGGTTCCTTCATCTACCGCCGCCGCATCATCATCCGGCCGCGCCTGTTTATCATCTTTGCTATCTTATGCCTGTTGACAGGCGCACTGTCAGAAATTGGCTGGAAGACAAAGGGCTTCGGACTGATCTATCCTGTCAATCTGTCTGCAGACAGCGATGTGGAAATCAACTATGACGCGTATATGAGCAAAAAAGATCTCGGTGATGTCAGTGCACCTGATGAATATGTTTCCGTATATTTCGACGCCGTCATGACATATGACCAATGGCAGAACAACAAAGATTTCCAGGATATTTTCAACCGGCACATGGAAGAAAGCATTACTGCGTTATACCAGGAGAAAACAGCATATTTCTCATCCAGCGCTCTTGCCATCTACAATACCAGCACTGTCGCTGACGGCAGCACCAGAATGACCAATTATCACCGCTATCCGCTGCCGGAAGATCACATGCTTACACTTGATGAGCTCATGACGGTCAGTCAGTTTACGAAAGTGAATGTTGCGACGGATGATGGCGAAAATACATATACGCTGCAGGCGTATTTACAGAAAGAAGGAAAGTAATATGTCAATCTTGCTTGATGACAAAACAAGGAGTGTCTGTGCCAATGGCAGAAATGCTCACCTGACACCGCATGAGTATGGCATTCTTGCCTATCTGATGTCTCACCCAAACCGGACCTTTACGGCCGAGGAGATTTACCGCAATGCCTGGAATGAGGAACCGTATGAATGCAGACCAATTATCTCAGTGCATATCCGCCATATCCGGGAAAAGATTGAGATCAATCCCTCACAGCCCATGTATCTGGATTCTTTCTGGGGAAAGGGCTATCGTTATAATCAATACTGAACAGGAAGGGAGAAATCTCTTCCTTTTTTGCATAGAAAAAGAGATGGCAGATGCCATCTCCCTGGCTAAGCTCAGAGCTTGACGACGTTAGAAGCCTGCGGTCCGCGGTCACTCTGTGTAATATCAAAGCTGACTGCCTGACCTTCATCCAGAGTCTTGAAGCCTTCACCCTGAATTGCGGAATAATGTACGAAGACATCATTGCCGTCATCTGTTGTGATGAAGCCATAGCCCTTTTCAGCGTTGAACCATTTTACCTTACCTGTTGCCATAATACTTTTGAATCTCCTATCTATATGATCTGTATCCCCGCATTATCATTTTCATGTACATACTCAGAATACAAAAGTACATTAGCACGCTTGCCACCCTCACGCAAGAAGAAAGCGGGTGAACTCAGTAGAAATTCATGCGGAAGAATGGCATGTGCGGAACATGCCATGGAAACAGATGATTCACGCTTTCTCAATCAGAATCACATCACTGGTTTCCGGAAGATCTTTTGTAAAACCGGCACGGCTTGCCAGCAGATAATATACTGTCCGGTTCTGTACAGGAATATATCTGGATTTTTCTTTCAACAGTTCCAGTTCCTTCAGCCCGATTTTCTTTTCACGGTATTTGCATTCACCGATGATGATATGACTTGTATCAAAGGCGATGACATCCACTTCACTTTCATGCCATCTGCCTTGATCCATGACATTTCCCCACCATTTGCCAACGGTCTGCGGCATGAAGGGGATCTTTCCGGTTAGGGCATAGGAAAAGCATTTCTCCTGGATGATTTCCTCATATACAAAGCCAAGATATTCATTAAGCTGATTTTTGAGAATGTAATCTGCACTCCTCTCACCAACAGCAGCGATCATGGAAATGTTTGGCTCCACAAACGTGAAATGGAACCGCAGCAGACGGTCAATGATCCGGTATCTTGCACCTCTGTCTTTGCTGGAAAGCGGGTTTGCAGCAACAGCAATAATTTCCAGCTCTTCCAGCTTTTTCAGATAAGCAAAAACAGCTCTGCTTTCAAGACCGCATTTTGAAGCAATCTGGCCTGAATCCTTCTCACCACTTCCAATGGCACGTAAAACATTTGCATATACCGTAGGATCTTTGAATTCCTGCAGCAGATAATTTGCAGACTCCTGAAACAGCCTGCCATTGCGGTTGAAATAGAGATGCCTGACGGCTTCATCAACAGACGGATAATTCTTGAAGAACATCACATATTGGGCGACACCGCCCGTTTCGCCATATACCTGCACGGCATCATCAAAGTCAGGAAACAACTGCCAGACTTCATCAAACGTAAAGGGGCGGATTTCCAGAATTTCATCAAATCTGCCATAAAGAGGCGATTCGCGGTCAGAAACCTGGTGTTTCATGAAGGAACGGTTTGAGCCCATCAGAATCAGCTTGATTCCATTCAGGCCATGATCAATGATCCATTGAAATTCTGTAACAGTATCTTTTTTCTTCTTGCAGAGAAACGGAAATTCATCAATGACAATCAGGTCAACTTTCCGATCCCGGGAAATATAGGTAAAAACATCGCGAAATGTCTGCAGAGAATCAAGTATGGTATCACCCGAATAATACAGCTTCAAAATACTTGTAAAGTCCTTCAGGCATGTATTGTAGTCATAGCTTGTGCACTGATAATACAGAATGCGGTCTGTAGCGTGAAGATCCATATAGTGCGTAATGAATTCTGTCTTTCCGGTTCTGCGTCTGCCATAGACTGCCATTGCTTTACTGGATACGTTTGAACAGAAATTCTGAAGTGTAAGAAGTTCCTGCTCACGGAAATAGAACATGGTAACCCCTCCTTTCTGCTAACATCAGTCTAATAAGCAAATCTAAATTTGTCAAATTCAGATTAGTCAAATCAGGATTTGCGAAAAGCGGGCTATGCATGAACGAGCACGATCTTGTCAGGCACATTCTGCCGTGATGGTTTCATCTTCGGGTGGAAATTGGCATGGCATGATCTTTGCAAATGTTGACAGCTCACATATAATAAGAAAGCAAATGCAGGGAAGGGAAGAGTACTCTTTATCTGATATGAAGCGAGCCGGTATATGGTGGAAGGCCGGTATGGAGGGGAAGAGGAAGATGGTCCTGGAGCAGGCTGTGTGAATGTTGAGCATGGCACGTTGGCTGCGTTAAAGCTGTTGAGTGGTCTGTGAATTGCAGGCAAGATAAAGGTGGTACCGCGTGAAATACGTCCTTTCAGCAGGACGTTTTTATTTTATAAGGAGGTGCAGCAGATGAGTGATAAGGGAAAGTACTATATTACGACGGCCATTGCCTATACGAGTGGAAAACCGCATATTGGCAATGTGTATGAGATTGTCCTGGCAGATGCCATTGCCCGTTATAAGAGACTGACGGGTTATGATGTCCGCTTCCAGACTGGTACAGATGAACATGGCCAGAAGGTGGAAGAGAAGGCAAAGGCAGCCGGTGTGACACCGAAGGAGTTTGTTGACAAGGTTTCCGGTGAGATTAGGGAACAGTTCGATGTCATGAATGTGTCTTATGACAAGTTCATCCGGACAACCGATCCGTATCATGAGAAGCAGGTGCAGAAGATTTTCCGCCGCTTCTATGAGCAGGGTGATATTTATAAAGGAAAGTATGAGGGCATGTACTGCCAGGAGTGTGAGGCGTTCTATACCAAGAGCCAGCTGACGGCAGATGGCAAGTGCCCGGTATGCGGCCATGATGTCAAGCCGATGGAAGAAGAAGCGTACTTCTTCAAGATGAGCAAGTATGCACCGCGTCTGATCAAGTACATTGAGGAACATCCTGACTTCATCCAGCCGGAGAGCAGAAAGAATGAAATGCTCAACAACTTCCTGAAACCAGGCCTGCAGGATCTGTGTGTATCCCGTACAAGCTTCTCCTGGGGCATTCCGGTCGACTTTGATCCAAAGCATGTCATCTATGTGTGGATTGATGCTTTGAGCAACTATATTACCGGTCTTGGCTATGACGCTGATGGCAACAGTTCTGAGCTGTACAAGAAGTACTGGCCGGCTGATCTGCATCTGATTGGCAAGGACATTGTCCGCTTCCATACCATCTACTGGCCGATTATGTTAATGGCACTGGGTGAGCCGCTGCCAAAGCAGGTATTCGGTCATCCGTGGCTGTTAACCGGTGATGCAAAGATGAGCAAGTCCGCCGGCAATGTCATCTATGCGGATGATCTGGTATCCCTGTTTGGCGTGGATGCCGTACGTTTCATCATGCTGCATGAGATGCCGTTTGCCCAGGATGGCCATGTGACCTATGACCTGATGATTGACAGAATCAACGCAGATCTTGCCAACAACCTCGGCAACCTGGTCAACCGTACACTGTCCATGGAGAACAAGTACTTCAATGGCCTGGTCTCCAATCCGCATGATGATGAACCGGTGGATGAAGAGCTGAAACAGGCTGTCAGCGACACGGTCCGCCTGGTCAATGCCAAGATGGATGAGCTCCGTGTGGCAGATGCGATCCAGCTGATTCTGGATCTGTTCTCCCGCTGCAATAAGTACATTGATGAGACGATGCCGTGGTCTCTGGCCAAGGATCCTGGCAAGAGCGGGCGTCTGGCAACGGTTCTCTACAACCTGCTGGAAGCCATCCGTACAGCAGGCGTACTGCTGAAGGCATATCTGCCGGATACAGCAGATAAGATTCTCAAGAGTCTGAATACAGTACATACTGACTACGATTCCATTCAGAGCTTTGGGCAGCTGGAAACCGGCATTACGATCACGGATCATCCGGAGATTCTGTTCGCCCGTCTGAATGAGAAGGAAGTCATGGCCAAGGTTGATGTGATCAATGCACGCATTGCCAAGGAAAGAGCTGTGCAGGCCGAGAAGAAGCAGGAAGTCACGGTCGATGACTTTGACAAGCTGGATCTGCGGGTTGGCAGAGTGGTATCCTGTGAACATCATCCCAATGCGGACAAACTGTATGTCCTGCAGGTAGATCTGGGTGAGGATAAGCCAAGACAGATTGTGTCTGGTCTGGCAAGCTCCTATACACCTGGTCAGGTCATTGGCAAGAACATCGTTGTGATTGCCAACCTGAAACCGCATGTCTTCCGCGGTGTGGAAAGCAGGGGCATGCTCTTGGCGGGAAAGAATGACAAGGAAATTGCCGTGGTTGAAGTAAACGGTCTCAAACCGGGAACGAAAATCTGTTAAAGTAAGAGGAGATGTGAAAGCATCTCCTTTTTGGAGGTTTCATGAATAAAAGATATGCACTTGTAATAAGACCGGATGAAACTTCGGCAAAGATCGCAGATCAGCTGCGGAAAAGACTTGCGGTATATGGCTGTGTGGAAGATCCTCACATGCCGCAGACAATCTTTGTCATCGGCGGGGATGGCACGTTCATCTATGCCGTACATGAATATATGCCCCACCTGGATGAAGTGTGCTTCTATGGCATTCATACAGGGACACTTGGCTTCTATACGGATTATCTGGATACAGATCTGGATGCGTTTGTTTCTGCCTATGTCAATGACCAGTGTACAGAAGTCCGCTATCCCATCCTCAGTGCCCACTATGACGGCCATGAAGTACATGGCATCAATGAAATCCGGATTGAAAATGCAGCAAGGACACAGGTCATGGAAATCTATGTCAATGACAGAAAGTTCGAGGATTTCAGGGGCACCGGCATCTGTGTGTGCACCCAGCTTGGCTCGACTGCGTATAACCGTTCTCTGGGCGGGGCAGTGATCCAGGAAGGATTGCGCTTTATTGAGATGACAGAGATTGCCGGCATTCATCATGTCAAATACAGATCACTGGGTTCACCGATTGTGATGTGTGAGAATACCCAGCTGCGCTTTGAATCGGAAAGCTTTGACCATGCATTATTAGGAGTAGACTCAGATGTTCTGCCGCTGGATGGTGTTAAAAGCATCACCATGCATACCTCCCCGGATCTTTCAGTCCGCATGCTCAGAGGCAGACAGGTCAGCTATTTTGACAGACTGAAGAGCCTGTTCTGAAAGGAGGAAAGTGACAATGCAGAAAATCTGGCACTCATTCTATGAACTGCTGAAAACACCACTGGAGATCATGGTTGTCGGATATGTCTTTCTCGGCATTGGCAATCTGCTTGTCAATCCAGTTTTCAGCATCCTGTATACCGTCCATTCCGGATGGCTGACGACGGCCGCAATGATTTTGTCCCGGACTGGTTCTTTCCTGATCGTCAACTTTCCACTGCTGTTTCTGATTCGTCTTGTATCAAGACGCGCTTCTTCCTACACCACGATTCTGGCAGCCATTGGCGGCTACGCTGCGTATCTGTCAGCAACCATGGTGCTGCACAGCAATTCCCTTCCTGCCAGTGCCTATTCCTCTATCCTTGGCATCTCGATGTCACAGAGCGTGAAGTACTCCAGCCAGACAGTGACGGTATATCCTTTGCAGACAGGTGTCTTTGCCATGGTCATTGTGGCAGCGGTGACAATCTTCTGCTTCCGTCATACAAAGAATGTACCGGAACAGGGCAGTCACTTCTCATTCAGCAGTGTCGTCTTCGTCAAGACCGTCCTGCTAAGTGCATTATGCGGCATTGTGATTGCACTTGCCTGGCCGTATCTGATTGCAGTGTTAAACAGAGGCATCAGTTTCCTGGCCAGTGATACAAGCTCATCTGCCATGCTGGGCTTCTATGGTGTGCTGGACAGGATCTTTGGCGTACTGAACCTTGGCACTTTGTTCAGGACACCATTCTGGTACAGTACGCAGGGCGGCTCCTGGGTAAGTGCAGCGGGTACAACCATCACCGGCGATGCCAGTGTCTGGACTGCACAATACTCTGCCGGCGCCCTCAACGGCATGGCCGGCCGTTACTTCACACCATATTACATCCTGAATATCTTTGCAGTACCTGGCCTGCTCTGGGGCACACTTTCGCTGACCACAGACAGAACCAGACGCCGCCGTCAGTCTCTGACTGTTTTCCTGCTGACAATTGTCTCTCTGTTTTCCGGCATTTTGCTGCCGGCAGAAATTGCTCTTCTGTTTGTGGCACCTCTTCTGTTTGTGATTCATCTTGGCCTGACCGGCATCCTGTTTGCCCTGCTGCAGGGACTGCAGATCTACCTTGGCTACTATACAACCTCTTCACTGACAATGGTCGCCATGCCCGGAACCCTGATGGAACTGCTTGCCTATCTGCAGACAGACAGCCTGCGCTCCTCCATCCTGAAACTTGTTCTGATCGGTGCAGTCTGCTTCCTTGTCTGGTTTGCCGCATCCCGTCTGTACTTCCGCTATCTTGCTCTGGATCTGTTCAAAGGCGGCCGGGCAAAGGAACTCGTCCTGGAAACAGAGCGCGCCGTCGGCGGCCTGTCCAATATCGTCCGGGCAGACAGTTCCTTTGATACCCTGTATATCAGTCTCTATGATCAGAGCATGATTGATACGGAACGCCTGATCAGACTGGGCGGAGTAAGAGTACTGGAAACACCGGATGGCGTGGCAGTGACCTGCGGTCCCGTCAGCACAATGGCGGCAAGGAGTATCAGGAATGGAATACGCAGCGGTGTCAGAGACACAATGTAATCAAAAAATAGCACAGGCCGCCGATCAAAGGCGGCTTTTATGATTTGCCCGAGACAGATATGAAGGCACGCGGAAAGAATGATTGAAATTGCATAACCAGGCACGATTCCGTTTTTACAGAGTGATGGCATTCTGCACCACCGTGGATATTTACAGACAATCTGACAAGAAGGCCATATTTCAGCAGTGTATGTACTGAAGTAAAGATGTATTATTGGTATTCAGCGTGATAAAAGCAAGTGAAACGCATAAACAATGTTACAGCTATTGATAACACAGCGACATTTGCTATAGTATCCTTGCAACAGTACCGCAAGCAAAGCGGTACGGTAATAAGAAACGGGAGGAAAACGAGGATGATAACGGATAAGGAAATTACCATGATGACCGAAAAACTTCAGGAAGAACTGGAACAATATTTCAGGCCGGATGATCAGAAGGTTGCAGAGCTGATACGGAAAGCACAGGGTAAACGGTCGCAGAGACAGTTTGCCAGTGAGACAGGTATTAGTACCGCAACGCTATCCAGAATTCAGAATGGAAAGACAGTGGAACCGCTGTCTCTTGAGAACATCGTCCGGATTGCATGTCACGCAGAGACAAAGGATTCCATGACGGCTATGGAACTTGCACGGGCAAGCGGATATGCCCAGAAATCGGAGGCTGATCAGTATCGGCGCAGAATGCCGCTGCGCAACCCGGGAAAGCAGACATTTGCTTCGGCAGCATCCCTGATGCGCAAAGCGATAAAAAATGCTCTGCAGCAGCATGTCGACAAAAAGAAATATGAGGCAGGGCCGCTCACGTTCAATGCTGTTTCAACAATGTTTGGAGCGGAAGTGAAGACTGATTTTGAAATACTAGTATACGGGGATATCCCTTACGGAAACAATCAAAGTATTTTCCAGTATCGTTGGGATTTCCTCTTCTTTCCACAGAGGGCGGAAGATTTCAGAGAGAGAGGCTTCTCTGTCAACCGGCTTGCCAGAAATGTGATCCGGGAATCATCCCTGCTGTTTCTGACAGATGCCTGGCAAGATACTCACGCCTATTCACCAGAAAAGGTGAGCTTCTGCTTCGCGGATGAGGAACTGTTTGATGAATTCTGTCGGCTGATGCAGAATGCACGACTGAATCATATGTTCTCTGCGATTCTGATCGAAACAAGAGTTCCGGCTGTGGTCAGGGAGATTTCATTTGACTCGCCTTTTCATAAGCACTCTATTCTGGATCTGGAATATAACTCCCAGGAAAAAACTGAAGACGAGCTGGTGAAGAAATGGACGCCGGAGCCGGAATATATTATGGTGCATGAAAGAAAGATGAATGATCAATGAGCCGAATAGGCGGTATTAGGGATATAGTGGAGTAAAAGCGGCATGAATGCCAGAAAATCATAGCTGACACTGTGAGATATAGATTTTCTGTGCAAGTGCCGCTTCCTTTCAGCAGTGCTGAATATTGCCATAATGATTCTGGTAATTCTTGCATGTGTAAAGTACCTGAAACAGAATAAGGAAGATAGCTGTTGATAATTGGATGAAAGAACCGTATTCAAAATAATGGTATTTGGGTTTCCCGCATATGGCGGTGAGACCCTTTTTATGCTAGTGTTGAGTTGCATAAATGCATAGGAGTTACAGACATGAGTGAGGAAAAGAAAGCTTTTGATGTGGCTGCGCTTGGCGAGCTTCTGATTGATTTTACAGAGAATGGAAAATCAGAGCAGGGGAATCCTCTTCTGGAGGCTAATCCGGGCGGTGCACCATGCAATGTTTTAAGCATGCTGTCCCGTCTGCATCGCAGAACAGTCTTTATTGGAAAGGTAGGCAATGACGGCTTTGGCCAGATGCTTGCCCGTACGATTGTGGAACAGGGTATTTCAGACCTAGGACTCAGGTATGATGACAAGGTTCATACGACGCTGGCTCTGGTTTTGAAGCTGGAAAATGGCGACCGTGATTTTGCTTTTTACCGGAATCCGGGTGCGGATGTGGATCTGCGGGCAGATGAGATTGATGAGAATCTGATTGCCAGTTCAAGGATCTTCCATTTTGGCTCGCTGTCTTTGACTGATGAGCCTGCCCGCAGTGCTACAAAGCTGGCTATTCGGTATGCCAGGGCACACAATCTTCTGATTTCATTTGATCCAAATTTGCGTGAGCCGCTGTGGCCGACGCTGGATGCAGCAAAGGAACAGATTGACTGGGGCATGCAGCAGGCAGATATCCTGAAGATCTCTGACAATGAGATCCAGTGGTTTACAGGTTATGATGACTTTGACCAGGGGGTTGCGTATCTGCAGCAGAAGTATCCGAATCTGAAACTGATTGCGCTGTCCAAGGGACCGGATGGCAGCAGTGCCTTTGCCAATGGTGCCCGTGCGGATGTGCCTGCCTTTCTGCAGAAAGGCACGATTGAGACAACCGGTGCCGGTGATACGTTCTGTGCATGTGTGCTGGATACTGTATTGTCAGAAGGTCTGGAAGGACTGGATGAAGAGAAGCTTCATGCGATGCTGGTGCGTGCCAATGCGGCGGCATCGATCGTCACAACACGCAAAGGTGCTCTGCGTGTGATGCCAACTGAACAGGAAATCAATGCATTTATCAAGGGGGAGAATTAATTTATGGCATTGGATTACAGAAAGTGTGCGGAAGAGATCTATTCCCATCTGGGTGGAAAAGACAACATCGCCAGTGCTGCACACTGCGCAACGAGACTGCGTCTGGCAATCGTCGACAACAGCAAGGTAGATGTCAAGGCAATTGAGAACACAGAGGGTGTACAGGGTGTCTTCAATTCCAATGGACAGCTGCAGATCATCATCGGTACTGGTACGGTCAATAAAGTCTATGATGAGTTTATTGCCGTGTCCGGTGTCGCTGCTGGTTCCAAAGAGGATGTCAAGGCAGCAGCGGCTGCCAACATGCCGTGGTGGAAACGTCTGATCAAGACACTTGGTGATGTCTTCGTTCCGATTCTGCCGGCTATCGTCGCTGCTGGTCTGATGATGGGCCTGGTCGAAGCGCTCGGCCATGCCATTCCGAACTTTGCGTCCACTGACTGGTACGGCTTCCTGGATATGGCTGCCAACACAGCCTTCACGTTCCTGCCTGTACTGGTAGCGATCAGTGCTGCCAAGGTATTTGGCGGCAATGTCTATCTGGGGGCTGTCATTGGTCTGATGATGGTCCATCCAAGCCTGACCAACGGCTGGAATGCCGCTGATGGCTACAAGGTATGGTACCTGTTTGGCCATGGTCTGAAGATTGGCAGCTATACACTTGGCCAGGTCAACCAGTTAGGCTACCAGGGCCATGTCATTCCGATTGTCATCTCTGTCTATGTCATGAGCAGCCTCGAGAAGTGGCTGCACAAGCATGTGCCGGAGATGATCGACCTGTTTGTCACGCCGCTGACAACCGTTGTTGTCACGGCACTGGCAACCTTCATGGTCATCGGCCCGATCTTCTCTGCATTGGAAACACTTGTTCTTAACGGTGCTACATGGCTGGTTGCCAACCCGATCGGCGCCGCGGCAATGGGTGCGCTGTATCCTGTCACTGTCGTCATGGGTCTGCATCACATGTACAACACGATCGAGCTTGGCATGCTTGCCCAGGGTCATCTGAACACCTGGATGCCGATTGCTTCGGCTGCCAACTTTGCCCAGTTCGGTGCCTGCCTTGCCGTAGGTCTTAAGACAAGAGACAGACATACCAAGGCACTGGCTGTGCCGGCTTCCATGTCTGCTTCTCTTGGCATTACCGAGCCTGCCATCTTCGGTGTCAACCTGCGTTTCTTCAAGCCGTTTGTCGCTGCTATGATCGGCGGTGCCGCCGGTTCTCTGGTTGGTGCCATCACCGGCCTTGGCGCAACTGCCAATGGCGTTACCGGTCTGCCGGGCTATCTGATTGCGTCGAATCCGCTGACCTATACCATTCTGTTAGCTGTATCCTTTGCGGTTGCCTTCGGTATCACATTTGTAACCTTCCGTGATAATAAGGAAGTCGAAGAAGAAGGCGGCGAAGAGCCGGAGATGGAGACAAAGGATGTCTTCACAACCGAGAAGGGCAACGTTGCTCAGCCGGTTGCCGGCAAGGTCATTCCTGCTTCTGAGATTGCAGATCCGATGTTTGCCCAGGAAACCATGGGTCCGTCTGTCGGTATTGAACCGGCAAACGGTACAGTTGCGGCGCCGTTTGATGGCAAAGTCACAATGCTGTTCCCGACCAAGCATGCCATTGGCGTCACATCCAAGGATGGCATTGAAGTACTGATTCACATTGGCATTGATACCGTCGCAATGAATGGTGATGGCTTTGAAGCCTTTGTCAAACAGGATGATGAAATCACCAAGGGACAGAAGCTCATTCATTTTGACAGAAAGAAGATCAAGGATGCCGGACATCCGGATACGGTCATTGTGGTCGTAACCAATGGTGCCCAGTTCACAGATCTCAAGAAAGCTGCATAACGAATCAGTCAATAAGAACTTTCTGATGGAGAATCATTAGGATTTTCCACCGGAAAGTTCTTTTTTCGCTCTGAAAATATCTTACATGATCCTTAACACATCATCATACATGACTTGCTATTTGCTGAAATGTCAATGCTGGTCATGCTTTTTGTACTTGCAACAGATGCTATAATAGCGGGGCAAATTAAGGGGAGGCACTATGGCAGAAAAGTATTCACCGATGATTGAGCAGTATCTGAAGGTCAAGGAACAGTATCCGGATACGATTGTGTTCTACCGCATTGGTGATTTTTATGAGATGTTTTTTGATGATGCCCAGCTTGCCTCCAAAGAGCTGGATCTTGTATTAACGGGAAAGAATGCTGGCGTGCCGGAGCGGATTCCAATGTGCGGTGTTCCTCACCATGCCGTTTCTTCCTATGTGCAGCGGCTTGTGGCAAGAGGCTACAAGGTAGCCATCGTGGAACAGATGGAAGATCCTAAGAAAGCAGTCGGCTTGGTCAAGCGTGATGTGATCCGCATTATCACACCTGGCACCATCATGGATGAAATCACCGATGACAAGAGTTCTGTCTATCTTGGGGCCATCTGTGATTATGGCTATGGATACAGCTTTGCCGTAGTCGAAGCCAGCACCGGTGAAAACTTTGTGGAAGATGTTGCCCATAAGGATACTGTGCTTGTCCAGACGGTCATGAAGAACAATATCCGTGAGGTGGTTGTCAGGGAAGGCTTCCCGCAGCGTCTGATCAAGTCTTTGCGGCAGATGCAGGTTGTCATTTCCTATTGCGAGGAAGATGGCATCAAGAGTGAATATGAGCCGTTATGTGAGAATCTGAAGAAGGACTATGAGCGCTCTGCCTATGGCCTGATGCTCAACTATCTCGAGCAGACGCAGAAACATATGCTGTCCCATCTGGAAACATGCCAGATTGAAAATGAAGAAGATTTCCTGGATATGGACTATGATACCCAGCGCAATCTGGAGCTGACCGTGTCGCTGCATCCCAATGGCAAGAACATTACGCTCTGGTCGTTTCTGGATAAGTGCAAGAGTGCGATGGGATCGCGTCTTCTGCGCCGCTGGATTGAAAAGCCGCTGGTCGATCAAAAACGCATCAATGCCCGATATGACTGCGTGCAGTATCTGTGCAACAACTTCATGATGCGCCAGAACCTGCGCGATGCGTTGGATGGTGTGTATGACCTTTCCCGTCTGATTGCACGCTGTGCGATGATGTCTGCCAATCCGGTTGATCTTGTGCGTCTTACCAAAACCCTTGCGGCCGTGCCGTCCGTACTTGCCTGCATCCAGGATGATGCCTTTGGCAGGCTGAAGGATGTGGATCCGCTGACGCCATTATATGATCAGCTCAGGGATGCCTTTGTCGAAAATCCGCCGGTTGTTTTGAGCAATGGCGGCGTCTTCCGCGATGGCTACAATGCCGGTCTGGATGAAGCCAGACAGATGGCACGCTCCGGTCAGGATTTTATTGCCAGCATGGAAGCATCTGAAAAGGAACGTACTGGCATTAAAACCCTGAAGATTGGATACAACAAGATCTTTGGCTATTATATTGAGATTTCCAAGGCTGCGGCACAGCAGGTAAAACCGGAATGGGGCTATGTGCGCAAACAGACACTGACCGGCTGTGAGCGTTTTATCTCACCGGTATTAAAAGAAAAGGAAGACATGATTCTGCATGCCCAGGAGAATGCGGTCAATCTGGAGAAAGAGCTCTTCAACAATCTCCTCCATGAGATCCAGGGCTATCTGCCCCGTCTGCAGAAACTGGCATCTGTGCTCAGTGAGATCGATGTGCTGCAGGCTCTGGCGGAAAGTACGTCTTCCTATGGCTATGTGCGGCCGGTGTTTGACGATGACGTGCTGGACATTGTCAGCGGCAGGCATCCGATTCTGGATGAGCTGATGAAAGATCCCCGCTATATAGCAAATTCAGTGCACATGGATGCCAAGGAGAGTATTCTTCTCATTACCGGTCCGAACATGGGTGGTAAATCGACCTATATGCGCCAGACAGCACTGCTTGTCGTCATGGCCCAGATGGGCTGCTATGTACCTGCCAAGTCATGTAAGATGCCGGTGTTTGACAAGATCTTTACGCGTATTGGCGCTTCTGATGATATCCTGTCCGGTCAGTCTACATTCATGGTGGAGATGAGTGAAGCTAACCGTGCTCTGCAGAATGCCACACCGCGCTCTTTGATTCTGTTTGATGAGATCGGCAGAGGCACCAGTACGTATGATGGCATGGCACTGGCCCAGGCAATGATTGAATATATCGCAGCCTGTGTGCATGCCAAGACGATGTTTTCAACCCACTACCATGAACTGACGACACTTGTCGACTCGATCGGCTGTGTGCGCAATATGCATGTGGCTGTGAAGGAAGACAACGACAAAGTGACCTTCCTGTATCGGATGAAGGATGGGCCGGCAGGCCATTCGTATGGTATTAATGTCGCGCGTCTGGCCGGTCTGCCGGACAGCGTGCTGGAGCGTGCCAAAGATCTGCAGAAACAGTTGGAAAGCAAGAAGCGGGTTGTGCAGCAGAGCTATCAGCTGATTGAAATGAAGAAGGAAGATACAGAGGCAGAGACGATCATCGCCCAGCTGAAGGAGGCTGATGTGGACAATATGAGTCCGCGCCAGGCGTGGGTGATGCTTTCGGATCTTGTGATGGAGGCAAAGAAGGATTCCAATGGCAAATGATAAGCTGATGATCCGGGGGGCAAAGGAAAACAACCTGAAGAATATTTCCCTGGAAATTCCGAAGAACAAACTGGTCGTGATGACCGGACTTTCCGGCTCTGGCAAGACATCTCTGGCCTTTGATACGATTTATGCCGAAGGGCAGAGAAGATATGTCGAATCACTGTCTGCCTATGCCAGACAGTTTCTGGGCGGTGTGGAAAAGCCGAATGTTGAGATGATTGAAGGACTGTCTCCGGCTATTTCCATCGACCAGAAGACAACATCCAACAATCCGCGTTCTACCGTTGGCACGGTGACGGAAATCTATGACTATCTGCGTCTGTTATATGCAAGATGCGGCGTGCCGTACTGCCCGCATCATCATATTCCGATTACCGGTCAGACCATTACCGAGATGGTGGATGCCGTCATGGCCCTGCCGGAGCGTACCAGACTGACCATCATGGCACCGATTGTCAAAGAGAAGAAAGGTACCTTCAAGGATACCTTTGCCAAGCTGCTGAAGGATGGCTATGTGCGTGTGCGGGTGGATGGTGAAATCCGCATGCTGGAAGAAGACATTGAACTGGAAAAGAACAAGCGCCACCGCATTGATGTCATTGTGGACCGCATCATCAAGAACGATGATTCCAAATCCCGTATTCATGACTCTATTGAGACAGCTCTTTCTCTGGCAGACGGCATGGCAACGGTGCTTGCCGGTGACAAGGAAATGCTGTTTTCCAGCAACTATGCCTGCAAGATCTGCGGCTTTTCTGTACCGCATCTGGAGCCAAGACTGTTCTCGTTCAATGCACCATTGGGTGCCTGTCCGGTATGCCATGGCCTTGGCATTACCGAGGAAGTCGACATCAGTAATCTGATGCCGGATCTTTCTCTTTCGATCAGAAAGGGCGGCATTCGCTACTATAAGAATCTGGTCGATAGCGACAACATCGAGTGGCAGACATTCTGTGTGCTGTGCAAGGCCTATGACATCGATCTTGATGCGCCGCTGTCATCCTTGAGTGACTATCAGATGCAGCGCATTCTGCATGGCTCTGACAAGCCGATCTCTTACCGCATCACCTCTTCCGGCGGCAATACGTATTCCCGCAATGACTATATTGAAGGCGTCAAGGATCTGATTGAACGCCGGTATGTTGAGACAACTTCTTCCTGGAACAAGGATTACTATCATTCCTACATGGCAGAAACACCATGCCGCCAGTGCCATGGCGACCGTCTCAATGAACAGGCTTTAAGTGTCATGGTTGGCGACAAGAACATCGCTGACTTCACGAAGATGAGTGTCAAGCAGGCTCTGCTCTGGCTGAATGATCTGAAGCTGGATGCAGAGAAGGCAAAGATTGCCGATCTTGTCATCAAGGAAATCCGCAGCCGTCTGCAGTTCCTTTCCAATGTCGGCCTGGATTACCTGACTCTGGACAGACTGGCAGGCACGCTGAGCGGCGGTGAGAGCCAGCGGATCCGTCTGGCTACCCAGATCGGCTCCCAGCTGTCCGGTGTACTGTATGTCATGGATGAGCCAAGCATCGGCTTGCACCAGCGTGACAATGCCAAGCTCATTGCGACCATGAAGAGCATGCGGGATCTTGGCAACAGCCTGATTGTTGTCGAACATGATGAAGAGACGATGATGGCTTCTGACTGGATCGTGGATATCGGCCCGGGTGCCGGCATCCATGGCGGTCAGGTCATGGCCAACGGCACCCCGCAGCAGGTCATGAACACACCGGGATCCATCACCGGTGATTACCTTGCCGGCAGAAAAATCATTCCGCTGCCAAAAGAAAGAAGAAAAGGCAACGGTAAGTTTATCGAACTGCGCGGCGTCCAGGAACATAACCTGAAGAAGATCAATGTGAAGTTCCCGCTTGGTGAGCTGGTGCTGGTCACCGGTGTATCCGGTTCCGGCAAGAGTACGCTCGTCAATGATGTGCTGATGCAGGCAGTTCTGCAGAATTTAGGCAGACAGAAAGTGCATCCAGGCAAGTTCAGGTCGATCAAGGGTCTGGAGAATATCGACAAGCTTGTGCAGATTGATCAGGCACCGATCGGCAGAACGCCGCGTTCCAATCCAGCTACGTATACCGGTGTATTTGATGATATCCGCGATGTGTTTGCCCACACGCCTGAGGCAAGATTAAGAGGCTATGACAAGGGCCGCTTCTCGTTTAATACAAAAGGCGGCCGCTGTGAAGCCTGCCAGGGTGATGGCGTCAAGGTCATCCGCATGAACTTCCTGCCGGATGTGTATGTGCCATGTGAAGTGTGCCATGGCAAGCGCTATAACGAAGAAACCCTGCAGTGCACGTACAAGGGTAAGAACATCTATGATGTCCTGGAGATGTCAGTGGAAGAAGCGCTGCAGTTCTTTGGCAATCATCCCAAGATCAAGCGTAAGCTGCAGACGCTGTATGATGTGGGCCTTGGCTATATCAAGCTCGGTCAGGCAAGTACAACCCTTTCCGGCGGTGAGGCACAGCGTGTCAAGCTGGCTACGGAACTGCAGAAAGTGGCAACCGGCAGAACAGTATACATCCTGGATGAGCCGACCACCGGTCTGCATACGGATGATGTCAAACGTCTGATTGCCGTGCTGGAAAGAATCGTAGATGGCGGTGATACAGTCATTGTCATTGAGCATAATCTGGATGTCATCAAGTGTGCTGACTGGATCATTGATCTTGGTCCGGAAGGCGGTGACGGCGGCGGTACGGTTGTGTGCACAGGCACACCAGAGCAGGTGGCAGCCTGCAAGGAAAGCTGGACCGGACAGTATCTGATCAAAGCGCTCAAGTGGACAAAAGAGCATGATCATCGTGAAGGGAATGAAAAAGCTGCCTGAGGCAGCTTTTTATGTGACGGTAGTATGAAATTGTCTGCACATTTCTTGCAATCCTGTTTCAATCGTATTAGTATACCCGCCATGAAAGGAGGAATTGCATGATAGGGTTTTTCCAACAGGAAAGAAATGAACTTGGGTATTATGCCAGACAGACCTGGCAGGTGATGCAGGGGCGCTATGCTTTGACCAAGATCCGCTCGCTGCAGTATGAAGTGACGATTTCGCCTGAGCGTGTCACGATTGTCCATGCGGACGGCCATCGGGAAACGATGGGGACAGTGAAGTTCAAGGCGTTTACAGAAATGTTCAGGAGCTGATTGTTTTCACAAAACGGCCACAGAGTTGTGATAGAATCACGATGAGGGTTTTGTATGGAAAACAAAGAGAATAAATATACAAAGAAAGTAACAGTCAGGGAGATTCTGAACTTCTTCAAGTTTGAACGTCTGACTGGTGATGATAAGTCGCTGGACCGCTGGACGGTTGTACCGGATGTCAACCGGCCTGGCTTTGAGCTGTGCGGCTTTTACAAGCAGTCGGATCCACGCCGTATTATTATCATCGGCAACAAGGAATCCGAGTTTATCAAGACAATGACACCGGAGGAGCAGCGTGCCCGTTTCCCGATGCTGACGGATGGCTATACGCCATGTCTGATCATTACCAAGAACAACGCGCTGCCGCCGATTCTCAAAGAGATTGCGGATCATCTGAACTTCCCGATCATGCGGACAGATATGGAGACTTTCCGCCTGGTGACGGAACTGATTTCCTTCCTGGATGAGCGGCTTGCCCCGGAGGATACGATCTCCGGCACATTGATGAGTGTTTATGGCAAAGGCGTGCTGATCACCGGTGAAAGCGGCATGGGTAAATCTGAAACCGCTCTGGAGCTGATCCGCAATGGACAGGTGCTGGTGGCGGATGACCGTGTGGATGTACAGCATATCCATAACAATATCATCGGCCATTCCCCGGCTATTATCAAAGGCCTGCTGGAAATCAGAGGCATCGGTATCATCGATGTGGAGAAGATGTTCGGTGCCAGTGCGCTGATTGCCCGTTCGCCTGTGGATATGGTTATTGACCTGGTTAAGTTCAATGCGGCGGATGAATACAACCGCATTGGTGATGAGACGATGCACTATACAAAGATTCTGGATGTTCTTGTCCCGACGATTGTGCTGCCGGTCAGTGCCGGCCGCAATATGCGCATTCTGATTGAATCTGCCGTGACCAATTTCCGTCTGCAGCAGGATGGCTTCTCTGCCAGCAAGGAAATCAAGGAACGCTTCAATACATATGCCGGAAAGGATATCTAAGCGATGTTTGCACATGTAACAATACGGTGGGCCGGACTTGCGACCCTTTTCGGCTGCTTTGTGGCATACCTGTTCTTCCGGCGTGACATGAAAGAAAACGGCTATGTCCGTGCCATTTCCCAGGAAGTATTCCTCGGCATTGTCGTCTTTGGCCTGCTGGGAGGCAGAATCGGCTGGTATATCGCCAATGGATTCGATCATATCTCCCGGTTCTTCCTGTTCTTCGATGACGGCTTTGAACCACTGATGGCCATCTACTTCGTGATGCTGTTTGTCTTCTTCTATGTCCGTAAGAACTTTATGTCCTTCCGGCGTACCCTGGACTGCATCATCCCGCACTTTCTGTTAGCCGCGGCCATTTCCCGCATACCCTATATGTTCTCCGACTGGCGCAATATTCTTATCGTCGGTGTTGACATGCTGGGCTACATTCTGCTGGAGGTGCTTTACCGCAACTACTTCTATGACAAACACAGAGGGGACCGGGCAGCCCTGGCACTGCTGTGGATTGGCCTGAGCCGCTTCTTTGTCAACATTGCAACCTATGGCCGCTCCAATGCAAGCCTGATGATGCTGCTGCCGGGACTTGTCACAGCCGTTGGTGCTTTGATTTTCTACGTGTTCAACCGCCGCAAGAAGATGGACCGGAAGCCGCTTGTGCTGTTTGACTTTGACGGCACCCTGATGGATACCCAGGCAATGGTGAATGAATCCTACCGGTACCTGTTTAACAAGTACCGTACAGTAGATGACTTTGATGACCGTACCCAGCTGGAAGTGTTCGGCGCGGATGACCGCAGGGAAATCAAGCGTCTGTTCAAGGGTGAGGATCCCAATGAGCTTACCCATGAGTTCCGTACCTTCCAGGCCAACCTGCCTGCCCTGGGTCTTGTCAATACCATGCCCCATGCGCTGGAAGTGCTGATGTGGCTGAAGAAGAACGGATATACGGTCGGCGTTGTGACCTCAAGACCTACAGACAACTGCCGCTATTGGATTGAAGAGTTTGATCTGGAAGACTATGTGGATATGGTTATGGGCAAGGAGATTTACAAGAAGGCAAAGCCGGCACCGGATGCCCTGCGGCGGATCTGCCATGCCCTGGGTCTTGGCCATGACAACTGCGTGTATATTGGCGATCATGCCAGAGATGTGCGGATGGCCAGAAGAGCCTGTGTCTATGCGATCGGCTATGTTACCAGCAAGGAGAATTTCAACAGGATTACCAAAGCCATGCCCAACCGCATGATCCGTGATCTGCGGGAACTGGAAGATATTCTGCAGGAAACTGACCATAACTGGACATACAATCTGCTGTAATGCCAATGGAAAATCTTTTGAAAACACAGGTACAAATTTGAGTATCTGCTCATGCTCTGAAAAAATCATGATATACTGGGTACTGTGAGCAGGGGTGTATGAAGAGTATTGAAGAGTTTGAAAGAATTATTCGGTTCAAGAAGCAGGAATTTTCAGCAAATGGGTGGAATGCGCTGGAAATCAATGCGAAGGATCTGATGACTTCCATTGGTGCAGGTGATGAAGATCTGATGGCAGCGGTTGAGGCGATGCAGGAATGCATGCTGGAGGGTGACTGCTTTATCAATGATCCAGGCAGCGGGCACCGCCAGTGTCCGGAACTGACGGTCCGCTATTATTGTGATAATCTTTCTCCGGATCGCAGAAAGTATTCTGAATGAGCAGCGCAGGCTGCTTTTTCTTTTGGATGATCTGGCACGCCGGTATCCGTTGTAGTGAGTGGGGGAGAATGCTACAATACCATCGGTGATGCATATGGAAACACAGAAGAAGAAAAAAGTGATTCTCATCAGTGGGATGTCAGGGGCCGGCAAATCAACGGCTGCCCGCATTCTGGAGGATATGGGATATCACGTCATTGATAACTTTCCGGTTCAGCTGATCAGCCTGCTTGTGGATATGATCGAAACAAGCACAGATCCCCGCTATTCGTATGTTGCGTTAAGTACAAGTGCCCAGGATTTCCCGGCTTTTCTGCGCGGATTAAAGGGACAGAACATGACGATCAGTGTGCTGTTTCTGGATGCCAGTGATGCTGTCATTCTGCACCGCTACAAGAGTACAAGACGCATGCACCCGCTGCTGTTGAGCAATACGTGCAATACATTGGATGAAGCCATCTCGGTGGAACGGCAGATGCTGGCCCGCAACGTCAACAATTCCTTTGTGACCATTGATACAAGCTTTCTGCAGGAAAAGGAATTCAAGCGCAAACTCGAGAAGTATTTCAGCAAGAGTGCTGTGCCTGCCTTCTCCATCTCATTTGTGTCCTTTGGCTACAAGTATGGCGTGCCGATGGATGCTGATCTGATGATCGATGTCCGTTTCCTGCCGAACCCGTTCTGGGAGGTTGAGCTGCGGCCGTACTCCGGCAATGATGCCTGTGTCTACAACTATGTCATGGACAAGCCGGAAACCCAGGAATTCATCAAACGTCTGCTGTCTTTTCTGGACTATGTTTTTCCCCAGTACGAAAAGGAAGGCAAGAATCATTTCACCGTTGCCATTGGCTGCACTGGCGGCCAGCACCGCTCGGTGACAATTACCAACTTCCTGTATGAGCATTATCGGAAGATCTATAACTGCTACAAGGAACACCGTGACCAGAAGGAGTGGATTCGTGAAGATGCGTAATGTTGTTGTGATTGGCGGTGGCCATGGCCAGGCCCAGATCTGCCGCGGCATCAAGAATATTGCCGATACCCACATCTCTGCCATTGTGACCGTGGCAGATGACGGCGGTTCTACCGGCAGACTGCGCCGGCAGTTCAATATTCCGGCTATGGGTGATATCCGCAATGTCATGCTTGCATTGGCTGATCATGAATCGATCATGAGCAGCCTGATGAATTACCGCTTTGATGATCCCAATGGCACCGAGACGGATGTCGCCGGGCATAACCTGGGCAATCTGATCCTGACTGCTCTGACACAGCAGTCCGGCTCCTTCTTTGATGCGGTCAAGATCATTGATGATGTATTGAATGTCAGAGGTGAAATCATTCCGAGTACAACCCAGGTCATTACCCTGTATGCCCGCATGGAGGATGGCGTGATTGTGGCTGGTGAAGCCAATATCCCGCATATCGACAATCACATTGAGCGGGTATTCTACACAGAGGATGTCCATGCCACCCCGGAGGCGGTAAAAGCCATCGAGGATGCGGACCTGATCATCTTTGGCATCGGCTCTTTGTATACCAGCATCATGCCCAATATCATCATTCCGGAAATCGGCGATGCCTTGCATCATACCCATGGCCGCAAGGTATATTTCTGCAATGCCATGAGCCAGCCGGGTGAGACGGATGGATACAGTGTAGAAGACCATGTGGATGCTTTGAAGCGCCATGGTGTCAGTGTGGATGCTGTGGTGGTGGCGGATGACCATATTCCGGAGACTAACCGGGCCCGTTACAGGCGCCAGCATTCGTATCCGGTATGCCTGCGGGAGTGCAAGCATGACTATGATATTATCTGCCGTCATCTGCTCAGCTTTGATGACGGTCTGATCCGCCATGATGTCAAAGGCATTCATGATGTGACGAAAGATCTTCTGAAAGGGAAAGTGTAATGTCATTCTCTGCCGAAGTGAAAAATGAAACGGCATCGCTTGTTTTCTCACAGAACGATGCCAGGGCAGAACTGTCTGCCTTGATACAGATGTGTTCATCCTTGTCCTTATCCTCACGGGGGATGGCCATTGTAGTCAGTGTGGAAAATGCGGCGGTGGCCAGGACGATCTACCGGCTGATCAAAGAGCGCTATGATGCCGGCATCGATCTGTCTGTCAAACGGAAGATGAACCTGCACAAGAATCTGATCTATGGTCTGCGCATCACAGCGGATGTGCCGATGATTCTGCAGGATCTTGGCATTTACAGTGCCAGGGGCCTGCTGGAAAAGCCGCTGGCAAAGATTGTGGCAGCTGACACCAATGCCAGGGCTTATCTGGCTGGTGCGTTCATGGCTTCGGGCAGTGTCAATCCGCCAGAGAAGACAAGCTATCATCTGGAGATTACGGCCAACAATGAAGAACATGGAAAATTTCTGGTTTCGCTGCTGAAGCGTTTTGAAATTCAGGGCCGCACAATTCAGCGGCGCGGGCGTACAATTGTGTATATCAAGGCTGCAGAGAAGATCGCGGACTTCCTGCGCATCATTGGTGCCAATGATGCGGTTATGAAGTTTGAGAATGTGCGTATTTCCCGCGACTTTACCAACTCTTTGACACGGCTGAACAACTGCGATGTGGCAAATGAAGTCAAGTCGCAGGCAGCGGCGAAGAAGCAGCTGGAAGATATTGCGCTTCTGGAAGAGATGGATCGTCTGCGCCATGTGGATCAGAAACTGCAGGATGTTGCTTTGCTGCGGAAAGAAAATCCAGAGGCCAGTCTGAATGAACTGTGCGCGCTGTATGAAAGAAAGACAGGGACACCGGTATCCAAGTCGGGGATGAAACACCGCTTTGTCCGGATCCATGAACTGGCTGAGAAAGGCAGAGGCGTGTGATCTTCATTTATCTTTCAGCGATCACAGTGGGCATGATTGTGATGTATGTGCTGGCACCACAGTTTTGGGGGCTGTACACACTGGCGATGATGATGTCTGTGATCGGTCTGATCCGTACCAGAAGGCTGTTGAAAACAGAGCGCGAAATGAAGAAGAACAAGGAGGACCGCTTATGATCGTACTGGCAGAAGAAAAGGACCGCCAGCAGGTCCGTGAGATGTGGAAAATCTGTTTTCCACAGGAAGATCCAGGATATATTGATTACTACTTCAAGTCGGTATGGGATCCGGCATCCTGCTATGTTGTGAAGGAAGATGGGCGGATTGTGTCTTCTTTGTGCCGCCATACCCATCCGGTCATGTTTCATGGCAGGGTACTTTCCGCAAGCATGATTTCCGGTGTATGCACGCTGCCTTCCTATCAGGGAAAAGGCTATATGCATCAGCTGATGAATGTGACGGTGGATGCGTGTGCCCATTCCGAGCTGATGACCTTCATCCGGGCCAGGGATCCTGCCCTGTATGAACCATTTGGATTCCGGGCAGGGATGTATCGGACAGGATGGATGGTGCAGCGGCAGGATGTGAAGCGGGTGCCTTCCTTTGGCTGCGCCTATGACGTACAGGCACTGGATATGCTGAAAGTATATTCTGCTTATATCCGGCGCTTTTCGGGCTTTTACTGCCGTGATCTAAAGGATTTTGTGCGCTACCGCAATGAAATTGCAGCCCAGGGCGGCAAGATCATCGGATATTACAATGGCCAGGACAGGATTGACGGCTATGCGGCACTGACGATGCAGGGCTCCGATTTCTATATTGATGAGCTGGTGTATCTGGACAGTGTAGCTTTGGCCAAACTGCTGAATGCCTGCCTGCAGGAACGTCCAAGAGTACATTTCAATGTATCAAAGGCAGAAAACTTTACGCCGCTGTTTCCTAATGCAAAACATCACGATTATATTGGCACGATGGTGCGCATCAATGACTATGAATTGTTTAACAAGCTGTATCAGTCGCAGGCGTCCAATGTGAAGGAGGCATTAGCGGTATCGAGGAGGCCATTAAATCAGAACGAAGCGTTCTAGGATTTAGCCTTGTCAATTGACGAACAAACAGTGAGACTTTATAATTTAAGCGCAACATTAAGGAGGTCTAGATTAGACAATATGACAGATGTAAGAGTTGCAATTAATGGTTTCGGCCGCATCGGACGTCTTGCTTTCAGACAGATGTTTGTATCAGAAGGCTATGAGGTCGTTGCGATCAATGATCTGACAAAGCCTTCCATGCTTGCTTACCTGCTGAAGCATGACACAACACATGGTAAGTGGGATCATGCAATTTCCTGCGATGATGAGAAGGGTACACTGACAGTTGACGGCAAGGAAATCAGAATTTACTCTGAGAAGGATGCTAAGGATCTGCCTTGGGGTGAGCTGAATGTTGACGTTGTTCTGGAGTGCACAGGCTTCTATACAAGCAAGGCCAAGGCACAGGCTCATATCGATGCTGGTGCTAAGAAGGTTGTTATTTCCGCTCCTGCTGGAAATGATCTGCCGACTATCGTTTACAGCGTAAACGAGAAGACACTGAAGCCGGAAGACAAGATTATCTCTGCTGCTTCCTGCACAACGAACTGCCTGGCTCCGATGGCTAAGACACTGAATGATCTGTATCCGATTCAGTCTGGTATTATGTGCACAGTTCATGCTTACACAGGTGACCAGATGATTCTCGATGGACCTCAGAGAAAGGGCAACCTGCGTCGTTCCAGAGCTGGTGCCTGCAACATCGTACCGGCTTCTTCCGGTGCTGCTAAGGCTATCGGTCTGGTTCTGCCTGAACTGAATGGCAAGCTGATCGGCGCTGCTCAGCGTGTTCCGGTTCCTACAGGATCCACAACACTGCTGTTCTCCGTTGTCAAGGGCAAGGATGTTACTGTTGACGCCATCAACGCTGCTATGAAGGCTGCTCAGTCTGATTCCTTCGCATACAACGATGAGGACATTGTCTCCAGCGATATCATCGATGAGACACATGGTTCCATCTTCGATGCTACTCAGACAATGGTCAACAAGATTGACGACGACACATACGAAGTACAGACAGTTTCCTGGTACGATAACGAGAACTCCTATACTTCTCAGATGGTTCGTACAATCAAGTACTTCGCTAACGTTAAGTAAGCTTTGTACAATGAAGGCTCTGGCTTGTCCAGAGTCTTTTTTTGTTGGAAAAGCGGACAAACGCGGCATTTCGTTGAAAAGAAAATAGAGTGCACATAAAATATAGGGCAGGGAGGATCGCTATGAACAAGCTTCCAGAGAAACTGAACCTGCTGCGGAAAAACAGTGGACTGCCGCAGTCGGAAATTGCCAAACGGCTGTTTGTGCCGGTGGCAGAATATATGAATTGGGAAAATGGCAACAGTATCCCGGACATCATGCATCTGAAGGCACTGGCATCCCTTTACCATATTGATGTAACGGCACTGCTGGACAATACCATGACATTTGTGATGCCAAATATCGATAATCTGGAAAAGAGTGCCACCATTCCTTTCCAGAAAAATAATGGTATGGCTGCTACCCAGCAGCTGGATACAGTGGATGACAGTCCAACCACCGTTCTGGATCAGGACCGGGACGAAGATCTTGGTGCTACCAAGGTTATGAATCCGGATGATCTGACCAAAGAGAGTGAAACCAAAGATACCTCTGACGAAGATGATGAGGATGACGATTGGGACGAGGAGGATGAAAAGGAAATCAGGCAGGCTTCGCGTCCCAGGAAGACAGTAAAAAAGAAGCAGCCTCTGAAGAAACGTAAAACCGTGTTTGTGCTGGCTGGCTGCATTGCCGCAGTGGCAGTGCTTGCCATTCTGCTGATTGCGCTCAAAGGCCGCGGTTCCTCTTCCACTCTGTCGGTTGGCTCTACTAACCGCCTGGTGCTTGGCAGCAAGTATTCCCTGTATCTGGACAGTGACGGCAAGATCACAAGCCATGGCACCATAGACACAAGCAAGCTGAGCAATGCGGTACAGATCAGCGGATATGATGAAACAGCTGCTGCTCTGAAGAAAGATGGCACGGTTGTGACGACAAACAGTTCTCTGGACACTTCTGACTGGAGCAATATCACGGATATTGCCATGGGCGAAGATCATATCGCCGCGGTACGCAAAGATGGCTCGGTGGAATGCACCGGTTCGGATACAGCGTGCAAGGTATCTGACTGGCAGAATGTATCGTCTGTGTATGCAGGCAAGGATGTTACGGTTGCTCTGACAAAGAGCGGCACCTTGTTATCTTCCGGCGGCATCAAGATTCCTTCGGACAACAATATCAAGCTTGTCGCTCTGAGTGATCATGCCCTGTACTACGTCATTGCAAACGGTGCGGTGCAGAGTGTGGCAATCAATGGCGGTTCTGCACTGGATGCCTCTTCAATCTCCAATATCACAGCTCTGGCAGCTGGCAATGATGTCGTTGCCGGTTTGAAGAAAGATGGCACGGTTGTGGCAGTCAGCTCTGACAGCGCGATCACCGATGCCGTCAAGAACTGGAAGAATGTCAGCTTCATTGCAGCTCACGGCAATACGCTGATTGCCATTACCAAGGATGGCAAGATGTATGGTGCCGGCGACAATACTTACAACCAGTACGAAAACACTGCCGATGCCTCGGCAACGGCAAGTGCCTCAGCATCCGCGGATACAGGCAAGCTTTCAGCAGTAACCAATATCACCTTTACCGAGACAACCGAGAATGTGCAGATCAAGTGGGATGCTGTAACCAATGCAGACTACTATGAAGTCACTGTTTCACCATCTGTTGGCACATTGGCCAAGAGTGCCAGCAACTCTGCTTCCATTCCGGCATCCTCTTTGAGCAGCGGCACAACCTATACGGTATCGATCGTTGCCAAGGCAAACGATTCCAAAAAATATTCGGACAGTGATGCCAGCACGGTGAATTACACATACAATGCCAAGACGATCCAGCTGGATGCCCCAAGCGGATTGAGCACCAATGTCGACGCTACCGGTGCCTTGACCATCAGTTGGAACGCTGTATCCAATGCCAGCTACTATGATCTGACGATCAATGGTGAATCCGCTGGCCAGGTATCACAGACTTTCTACACGATCAGTGGTGCCAACCTGCAGGATGGTACGAACTATACCATTGGTGTTGCGGCAGGTTCCAATGACAGCAAGTATGGTGAAAGTTCCACCAGCCAGATCAATGTGACTTACAATGCACCTAAACAGTCTTCTGATGTCAATGTTGCGGTGACGTATGTTGATAAAGACAGTAACAGTGAAGTGGGAACACAGACGGTCAATAAAGTGTCTGCGGGTTCTTATTCTGCAAGTGATCTTGGCCTGAGTGCACCAGGCGGCTATAAGATCAGTGATGAATCCAAGGAATATACGATTAGTTCCTCGAATAGTGCAATTACGGTATATGTGGAGGCGGACTGAGCTATGGACGCAGGCAGTGAGAAGATCTGGTACTACATGAAAAATGATGGGTCCAGGGATAAGTATGGGCCGTATTCTGACAAGGAGCTTTCCAATTTGATTTCCAAGGGAATTCTGGATGGGAATGACTGGATCTGGATGCCGGATTTGTCACAGTGGATGAAGATCGGCAATACGATTTATTCGTTCTATCTGACGGAAAGCAGCGAGTTTGAAAACGACTTTAATATCTGATATCATCAAGGAAACCGTTGAACGGAACGGGTACCTGCATGTCTGGCATGGAAGCGAAGGCGGTATGGTGGAAGCGCCGCATGTCTGCGTGATGGGGAGTGCATCCGCGAGGGCAGATCTGAATGCAGTAGGGTCTGACGTATGCCGCGTTATGGCTTTGAGCAGAATGAAAAGTGGAACCGCGCGAGGCGTCTTTTTAAAGAAAGACGCCTTTTTTGAAAAGGGAGGATAGTATGATTCGACTGTATAATACGCGTACATTGCAGATTGAGGATTTCAAGCCAATTCATGAAGGTCATGTGGATATGTATGTCTGCGGCCCGACGGTATATAACTATGCACACATTGGCAATGCCAGACCGATGATTGTGTTTGATGTTCTTAAGAGGCTGTTTGAGGCAGAGGGGTATACGGTGACCTATGTTTCCAACTTTACGGATGTGGATGACAAGATCATCAATAAGGCTGCCCAGGAAGGTACGACTGAGGCTGTCATTGCCCAGCGCTATATTGATGCGTATCAGGATGTCAGAAAGCAATTGAATACGGAACTTCCTGATATTACGCCAAGAGTGACCCAGACAATGGATCAGATCATTTCCTTCATTGACGGTCTGGTCAAGAGCGGCCATGCCTATGAGGTCAATGGGGATGTTTACTTCAGCGTGGATTCGGATCCGAAGTATGGTGAGATTTCCCACCAGAAGCTGGATCAGCTGGAGGCAGGTGCTTCTGAGCGTGTGGATGAAACCGGTGATGGCAAGCGCAACCCATATGACTTTGCTTTGTGGAAAAAGACGGACAAAGGCATCCAGTGGGATTCGCCATGGGGCAAGGGCAGACCTGGATGGCATACAGAATGTGTTGTCATGATTAACAACAATCTTGGTGAGAGGATTGATATTCATGGCGGCGGCATGGATCTGAAATTCCCGCATCATGAAAATGAGGCGGCTCAGCAGGAAGCCATGCATCATAACTGCCTGGCGAATTACTGGATTCACAACGCGATGGTCAACATCAATGGTGAAAAGATGTCCAAGTCTCTTGGCAATACACTGTGGGCAAAGGATGTCATTGCCCAGCTTGGCACCAATCTGACCAGATGGCTTGTATCCAGTGTGCATTACCGCAAAGAGCTCAACTTCTCGGATGAGACGGTTGAAACAGCCCGCAAGGAGCTTGACAAGGTCATGAAGCCGCTGCATCAGGCCGATATCAAGGCACAGCTGGCTGGCTATGCCGGCACCGATGCCTTTGATGAGGCATCGTGGCGTGCCTTCCTAGACTGCATGGATGATGACATGAACACACCGAATGCCTATGCTGTGATCTTTGATACGGTCAAGAAGATCAACCAGCTGCTGCGTACAAAGGATGTCAGCTGGGAAGAGGTTGGCAGGTATCGCAACAGTGTGGCCAAGATGCTGGATGTGCTTGGCATTGTAGTGGAAAAGCCGGTTGTGACAGAAGATGACAAGGCGTTGTTTGCCGCCTGGAACAAGGCCAAGGCTGAAAAGAACTGGGATGCTGCAGATGCGGCCAGAAAACAGCTGATGGAAAAGGGACTGCTTTGATGAATCCGGAACTTTGTTCAGGCCGCACACTGGCGTTCCTGGGTGATGCGGTATGGTCACTGTATGTACGCCGCTGGCTGATCGAAAAGGGTGAAGGCAGAGGCAAGACGCTGCAGAGGCTGAGTGTTTCTTATGTCTCGGCCAAGGCACAGTGCCGCTTCTATGAAACACTCCATGCAAAGAACTTCTTTGACGAAGAAGAGGAAGGCTGGTTCCGGCGGGGCCGCAACGGGTTTACCGGCAGCGTGCCGAAACATACCGATGTACAGATCTATAAAATATCCACTGGCTTTGAGGCACTGCTTGGCGGTCTTGAACTGGCGGGAAAAGAAGAGCGGATCCGGGAGATCTTTGATGCCGTGACTGCGATGGAGGAAAAGCAATGACACAGTATATATATGGAAGAAACACTGTCCATCAGATTCTGGAAGATGGCGGCCGTGCCAAAGTGATTTATCTTTCCTCTCCGGATGACAAGGCGGAAAAGCTGGCAGCAATGCGGCACATTCCTGTGAAGCAGGTCGATAAGAAAACCATGGCTAAGATGGTCCACAGTGATCATCACCAGGGTATCTGTGCAGAGATTGCACCATATCAGACATACAGTGTGGATAACCTGATTGAACATGTGGAAGACGGCAGGGGACTGCTGATCATGCTGGATGAGCTAGAAGATCCTCATAATCTTGGCGCAATTCTGCGTACCGCGGATGCGGTTGGCGCGGATGGTGTCATTTTCAAGAAAAATAATGCAGTCGGCCTGACGCCGGCAGCTGCCAAGGTGTCTGCCGGTGCCATTGATACCGTGAAGTGTGCCTGTGTGACAAACCTGTCCCGCACATGTGAAGATCTCAAGAAAAAGGGCTGGTGGATTGTCGGTGCCGACATGGATGGTCAGGATTACCGCGCCCTGCATTATGATGTGAATACAGTGCTTGTCATCGGTAATGAGGGTAAGGGGATTTCCCGCCTGTTATCAAAGCAGTGCGACTACATTGTGTCTTTGCCGATGGTGGGGAAGATCACATCACTGAATGCCAGTGTATCCGCTGGGATTCTGATGTATGAGATCTTCAGTAAGCGCCATCCTCTGTAATTCTCCACAATTGTTGAAAAATGCCGGTCATTCTGACGGACAATATGGCGACAAGACAAGAACGCTTCCTGCTGAATCCTGTGACACAATACAGGAAACAGGGGGCGTTTTATATGAGAGACAATCCGTATGAGCTGATGTATATGAACAGGATGGGAGACGGCTATGCCCAGCGCGCTTTATATGAGCAGTTTCACAATCTGATCGGTTACTGCGTCAATCGTTTTCCACACTGGTATGCACAGCGGTATGAAGATGAAATGTTTGCACTGGGACTAAGGGCATTGCAGGAGGCTGTCAATACGTACCGTTTTGACCGGCAGGCATCCCTGGCAACCTTTGCGGCCCGGGTAATCACCCACCGGCTGAGCAAGTTTGTCAAATCTCTGCAGAATGTGCAGATGGAGACTGTCAGTCTGGATGCGATTCTCAATGGACGTGAGAATTTCAGCGGGCATGAATGCATTGGTGAACCGGCGGGGATGAAAGAGCCGGAGTATGCTCTGCACTATGAGCAGGCCCTGGCCAGTCTGGCTGAGAGTGTACGGCAGATGAGTGTGAAAGAGAAGCGGGTGATGGCCTGCTGGCAGAGGAGTCTGACGTATGCGCAGGGTGCGCAGCTGCTTGGCATGACGGGCAAGGCGTATGACTGTACGCTGCAGAGGGTGCGTTCAAAAGTCAGAAATGCCGTTAAATAAAGGCCATTGACGCCGAAAAAAACAGCGTATAGAATAATAAGGCATTTGAAGGAGTTTTTGTTATGGCTAAAGATGACAAGATCATCCTGGCATGCGAGGTCTGTCTGTCCCGCAATTATACGACGAATAAGTCGCGCAAAGGCAATGGCAAGCGGCTGGAGCTGATGAAGTACTGCCCAAAGTGTGGAAAGAAGACTCTGCATAAGGAAACAAAGTAGGAGGTTTCCAATGGCAAAAGAAGAAAAGAAAGCCAAGGCACAGGCGAAGGCTGAGGAAAAAGCCAGACGCAAGGCTGAGAAGAAGAATAAAGCACCGAAGGACCATTGGTTTACGATCCGCGGCATCCGCAAGGAGGCCAAGCGTGTTGTGTGGCCGCACTGGCGTTCTTCTGACCGCGGTGAGGGTATCTGGCAGAATACAGGTGAGGTTGTGATTTTCACTGCATTCTTTGCACTGTTCTTTGTTCTGTGCAATTACGTCATTACGATTCTGTTAAAGCTGATTGGAATTGGAGCATAACATGACTGAGAAGAAGACTGACAAAAAAGATGTAAGCGCAGCTGTGGATGATGAGCATCAGAAGCGCTGGTATGTAGTCAATACATATTCCGGCCATGAGAACAGGGTCAAGGATAATCTGGAGAAGCGTGTGGAATCCATGGGCATTCAGGATTCTCTGTTCCGGATTGTTGTGGCCGAGGAACCTGAGATTGAGATCAAGAACGGCAAGCAGGTTGAGAAGATGCACAACATGTTTCCGGGCTATGTGTTTGTTGAGATGAAGATGACAGATGAAGCCTGGTATGTTGTCCGTAATACACCGGGTGTTACCGGATTTATTGGCTCTTCCGGCGGCGGTGCCAAGCCGTTCCCGGTTGCACCGGATGAGATGGAATCAATCCTGAGAAGAATGGGCAAGTCTGATAAGAAGGTGGATGTTAACTTTGGCATTGGTGACAGAGTCAGAATCCTGACTGGTCCGTTCTCTGGCATGGAGGGCAAGGTTTCTTCCATGAATGATCAGACGCAGGTTGCCAATGTGCTGACGATGCTGTTTGGCCGTGAGACACCGACGGATATCAACTATACAGATCTGGAAAAGATTAATGACTGAGGAGTGCTTCGGCACTCTTTTTATTGACGCATCAGATAAACAAGGGTAATATATTTCAGCACATGTTTTTTGTGTGTGCATGCGTGGGAGGGTGAAGCAGACACCCGATAACCACTGCATGTGGAAAATACAGGAGGAAAACCACATGGCAAAGAAAATTGCAAAGATTTCAAAGCTGCAGTTCCCTGCCGGCGGTGCTAAACCGGGTCCAGCTCTGGCTGCTGCCGGTATTAACATGCCGAAGTTCTGCACAGAATTCAACGACAAAACAAAGGATAGAAAGGGCGATATCGTTCCTGTCATCATTACTGCATATGAAGACAAGAGCTTTGATTTCGTTCTGAAGACTACTCCGGCTGCTGTTCTTCTGCTGAAGGCTGCTGGCGTCAAGAAGGGCTCCGGTACACCGAAGACTGTCAAGGCTGGCAAGATCACAAAGGATCAGCTGAAGGAGATTGCGGAGTACAAGATGCCGGATCTCAACGCCAATGATGTTGAGGCTGCAATGAAGATTGTGGCTGGCACAGCCCGCAACATGGGTATTGAAGTAGAAGGAATGGAGGACTGACTCAGATGGCAGGCAAGAAGTATAAGGCAGCTAAAGAGCTGGTAGATTCCAATAAGCAGTACCCGTATGCTGAGGCAGTTGCCCTGGCTAAGAAGACAAATACAGCTAAGTTTGATGCAACGGTTGAAGTCAGCTTCTCGCTGAATGTTGATCCGCGTCAGGCTGATCAGAACATCAGAGGCGCTATGGTGCTGCCGAATGGTACTGGCAGAAGCCAGAGAGTTCTGGTTGTTACCCAGGGTGCCAAGGCTGAAGAGGCTAAGAATGCTGGTGCTGATATTGTCGGTGCAGCAGATGTCCTTGAGAAGATCAAGGGCGGCTGGATGGACTTTGATGTCATCGTTGCTACCCCGGATATGATGGGTCAGCTGGGCCGTCTTGGTAAGATCCTTGGTCCGCGCGGCCTGATGCCGAACCCTAAGACAGGTACTGTGACAATGAACATTGCCAGTGCTGTTGAAGAGATCAAGAAAGGTAAGGTTACATACCGTGTCGATAAGGACGGCAATGTGAACTGCCTGATCGGCAAGTGCAGCTTCTCTGAGGATGCACTGGCTGCCAACTACAAAGCTCTCTATGATCAGATCGTCAAGGTAAAGCCGACATCTGTCAAGGGCGCTTATATCAAGGGCATCACGGTTTCTACAACGATGGGTCCTGGTATCAAGGTAGCTGCTGAATAAGTAAGCACACAGGAAGTCAGTCTGATGGCTGGCTTCTTTTTTTCGTTTGCTATAATAGAAGCAGAGGTGAAAATGATGCTGAATACGGATAGAGTCAATCGTGTTTTGAATAAGCTGCAGCAGGATGCCCTGCTGGTGATGGATCCTTATGCCATCGATTATCTGTGTGGAAAACATTTTGAGCCGGGTGAAAGATTCCTTGGCCTGCTGTTGCGCAAAGATAAAGAGCCGGTGCTCTATGTCAATGCCCTGTTCCGCTTTGATGATGATCTGGGCTTACGCAAAGTCTATTATGATGATACCGATGATGTCACTGCGATGCTGAGAAAGGATCTGGATCCTAACCAGAGTCTTGGTGTGGATAAGATCATGCCGGCCAGATTCCTGCTGCCATTGATGGAGCAGAAAGCAGCGTCAAGCTTTGCATTGGGATCATTGGCTGTAGATCAGACCCGTGCGGTCAAAGACAGACGTGAGATTGAGCTGATGCGGGCATCTTCCCATGTGAATGATCTTGCTATGGAACAGTTCAAGAAGCTGATTCACGAAGGCGTAACAGAAGTGGAAGTTGCTGATCAGATGCTTGCCATCTACAAGAAGCTTGGTGCTTCCGGCTATTCCTTTGATCCGATTGTGGCCTTTGGCGATAATGCAGCAGATCCACATCATATGCCGGATGACACTGTGCTGGAAGAGGGCGACATCGTCCTGTTTGATGTTGGCTGCGTGGTCAACGGATATTGCTCTGATATGACAAGAACATTCTTCTATAAACAGTATCCGGACAAGGAAGCGGAGAAGGTCTACAACCTTGTCAGAGAAGCCAATGAACAAAGTGAAGAGATGCTGAAACCAGGCGTGGAGATTGCTTCGGTTGACAAGAAGGCACGCGATATCATCACCAATGGCGGCTATGGTGAAGACTTTACCCACAGACTGGGCCACTTCATCGGCCTGCAGGACCATGAGTACGGTGATGTTTCCAGCACGAACCACAATCTGGAAGAGGCTGGCATGATTCATTCTATTGAGCCGGGTATCTATCATCCTGGCATTGCCGGTGTCAGAATTGAAGACCTTGTTTTGATTACAGAAGATGGCCATGAGGTATTGAATCACTATCCGCATGATATTGAAGTGATTGGATGATATCAGACAACAAAAGCTCCGAAAACGGAGCTTTTTAGGTGGATTACTGTACTGATTCGTTTCTGATCATACCTGTATCTGTCTCCTGACACCAGTCAGCTAACAGCTGCAGGTATTTTTCTGTATACTCCGCAAAGACCATATGCCTTGTATTGGCAAACAATTCCCATCTGGCATAGGGCAGATGATCATACATGGTTTTTGCAATCAATGGCGTACACAGATCATCTGTTCCACTGATGATCAGACAGGGTACTTTGATTTCACACAGTTTGTCGGTCACATCAAAATTCTTCAGGGTGCCCTGCGGTGTGAGCTCATTAGTTCCCCAGGCAGTCATATAGGATTCTGTGCCGCTTCTCTTCTTTCTCCGCAGGCATTCCGGATCATTGTCTTTGATATCTGCACAGTGCAGCTTCATATAGCGGGCGATGGCTTTCTGTGCCATTTCGTCCTGCCAGTTTCCGGTTTCTTCGGCTTTCGTGATGGCATCCTGCTCTTCTTTTGTCATATATTTCAGCATGTGGCGCTGTTCTCTGCCCCAAAGCTGTGAACTGGAAAGCGTGGAAGAAAGAATCAGTGACTGCAGGCCCTGCGGCTGCTGCAGCGCATACGCTAATGCAAGCATACCGCCCCAGGACTGGCCAAGCAGATGAAATCTGGTCAGATGCAGTGATTTGATCACATTGTCCAGCTCTTCCATCCATGTGGATAACGTCCAGAGCTCTGGATGATGATCCACATAGCTGTTTCCGCATCCCAGCTGGTCATAGCTGATCACAGGACGTTGTGCAGACAGGGGATCAAGTACTTCGAAATAATTGTGGGTGCTGCCAGGGCCGCCATGTAATAAAAGGATCGGCACACTGTCCTGATCATCTTCTTTTATAATGCGCACATAGGTCTGATATTCACGGAACGGGATGTATTTTTCCTCAATCATGGCTGTTCTCCTTATGTTGGAATGGTTTGTAGTGCTGCATGCACATGGTGATGAACTCTGCCAGCATGTCGGTGAATGAATCATTCTGATTCGTAAATCCGGCAAGCTCCATTGCTTTGATGGTTAATGGTGATGCCTGGGTATGGGCATACAGGCCGCTGCTTTCATATAAGAAGGTCAGAAACATCTGCTGGATCTGTTTCTGGCTTAAAGAAGGACACTGCTTTTTCAACAGTGCATAGACGGGGGCACGGTCTTCTCTGACCTGCTTTTTAAAGGCAGTCAGTGCTTCCAGAGAAACATTCTGCTCAATGATCTGGGCAAGGATGCTTTGATAGTGTATAAAGTCCAGATGATGGAAGAAGATCTCTGCCATCTTTGCACCGAAAAGGGCGGGATCGCACGGCACGATGCCCTCCAGGCTCTGCATTTCCTGGATACAGTCTTTTTCTTTTTGCAGGTACAGCTGCAGAAAGATCTCTTCTTTTGTTTTGACATAGCGGTACAGGTTGGCCCGGGAAGATCCAAGATCCCTGGCAATGGTGGACAGTGTGATCGATTGATACGGCATCTTGTGAAACTGTGCGTCGGCAACTTCCATGACCGCACTCATACGGATTTCCTTCTGCTCTTTTGTACGCGCTCTGATGAATTCTTCTGACATGGTTTTCTCCGGTGATATTGTAACATATGTTTTGCGTAAATAACATGTTGTCGCTTATTGACAAATGACAACATGTCACTTATATTGATGCTGTGAGGTAAAACCATGAAAAAAGTCAGGCTGAACAATGGTATGGAAATGCCGCGCATAGGATTGGGCGTGTTTCAGGTAGACGGCAACACTTGTGAGAAAGCCGTTTCCAATGCACTTGCCCTGGGCTATCGGCACATTGACAGTGCGCATCATTATTTCAATGAAGCGGCGGTTGGCAAAGCAGTACGGGAAAGCAGCGCAGCCCGCAGTGAGATCTGGGTGACAAGCAAGATCTGGCCGAATGAATATGAAGATGAAACAGCAGTTGACCGCATGCTGGATCGTTTTGGCCTGGATTATCTGGATCTTGTGATTCTGCATCAGCAGGTTGGCAATTATCTGGCTGGGTATCACAATCTGGAGAAGGCGTATGAAGCTGGTAAGATCAGAGCCATCGGCCTCTCCAACTTTGAAAGTGAGCGGCTTGAGGATGTGCTTTCTCATGCCGAGGTAAAACCGCAGATTCTGCAGGTGGAATGCCATCCTTACTTTCAGCAGTGGGATCTGCAGAAGAGGATTGACCCGTATGGCATGAAAATGGAATGCTGGTATCCGCTGGGACATGGTGATGCCGGGCTGCTCAATGAACCTGTCCTTGTTTCTATTGCAGAGAAGTATCACAAGAGCACTGCCCAGATCATTCTGAAATGGCATGTGATGGAAGGACGTATTCCGCTGCCAAAATCAACCAATCCGGTGCATCAGAAAGAAAACATTGATCTGTTTGACTTTACGCTGACGGACGGGGAAATAAAGCAAATCGAGGCTCTTGACTGCGGCAGGAGATACTGGCATATGACACTTGCCCAGCAGGAAGAGAAGTTTCTGAATATTCATCTGGATTAAGAAAGTAAAAAGGAGGACGTGATGATGAAAGTTGGCATGATTGGTTTAGGCAATATGGGAATGCCTATGGCAGAAAGACTGCTGGACAAATTTGGTGATCTGATGGTGTATAACCGCACTGCTTCCAAATGTGCACCGCTGTGTAAAAAGGGTGCTGTGCAGGTGAAAAGTGCCGGCGATCTGGCTGCCAGGTGTGATGTGGTTGTGATGTCTCTGGCTGGTCCGGCGGCTGTTTCGGCAGTGATGAAAGAGGTGCTTTCTGATGGACATGAAGGCTTGTGTGTGCTCGATACATCGACGATTTCTCCGGAACTTTCCCGGGAAATGGCAGCTGCTGCAGATGAGAAAAACATGCACTATATCGACTGTCCGGTATCCGGCGGACCTGCTGGTACTGCCAGAGGAACACTGTCGATCATGATCGGCTGTGAAGAAGAACCATTTGTCAGTCATGGCTGGAAAGAGGTGACCGATGCCTTTGCAAAGACTTACTTCTTCATGAAGAAGCCTGGCATGGGAAGTGCTATCAAACTGATTAATAATTTCATGGCATTCTCTGCACAGGTGATCAATGGAGAAGGCCTTACCATGGCAGATGCCCTCGGTATTTCTCCAGAGGATTTCTATGCCGTGACGACGGCTTCTTCTGGCAATAATATGATTCTGAAAGCAAAGATGAACAAGGTACTTTCAGGGGACAGAAAGCCGGGCTTTGCGACGGATCTTGTCGTGAAAGATCTGGAACTTGCGGATGATTTGTGCCATGATGCAAAGGTACCTGCCATCATGTTAAACAATGCATTGCAGATGTACAGGCTTGGCCAGGCAAAGGGCTATGGAAGCGATGATTCTTCTGCGGTGATTGGCATGATCCGGCAGCTGAGAAAGAAGGAAAACTGAGGATGAAGGTATTGATGATCAATGGTTCCCCCCACCAGCATGGCTGTGTGGACAGAGCTCTGCAGGAAGTTGGCATGGCATTGAAGCAGGATGGTGTTGACAGTGAGATTTTCTGGATTGGAAACAAGGATATTCGCGGCTGTATTGCCTGCAATCAGTGTCAAAGACTTGGACACTGTGTCTTTGATGATGCAGTAAATGAGGCTGCAAAGAAGTTTGAAGCTGCGGATGGGTTGATCATCGGCACACCGGTGTACTATGCTTCGGCCAATGGCACCGCAGTATCCTTCATGGACAGACTGTTCTACAGTACCCCTTTTGACAAGCGCTTCAAGGTTGGCGCGTCGGTTGTCTCTGCCCGGCGGGCAGGTACCACAGCCACCTTTGACCAGATGAACAAGTACTTCACGATTGCTGAGATGCCGGTTGTGTCCTCCAGCTATTGGAACATGGTTCATGGCTTTACGGCAGAGGATGTCGAAAAGGATCTGGAGGGCCTGCAGGTAATGCGTGTGCTGGGGCATAATATGGCATTCATGGTCAAGGCAATTGCGGATGCGAAGCAGAAGTATGGCCTGCCGGCGGTGGAAAAGCACATTTTTACGAATTTCATCGATTAAATCTAGTGGAAATGCATGTCCTGACATGCATTTTTTATGTTTTCGCATTGACAGGTTCTCCAGGACAAAGTAATATTTACAGGCGTTATCAAATACCATAGACAGTAACTGCGGAAGCTTAATTTGTTACCGAGGTAAAAAGGATATGTACTTTTTGGCCCTCGCTTTCGCGTGGGCTTTATTTATGAGTAGGCGATAACACGGAAATATGGAGGTGAAGAGATGAATCAGGATGTATTGAAGTCCAAGCAGAGCGTTGTCAGCGAAATCGAAGACAAGTTCAAGAATTCCTCTTCTGCCGTCGTTGCGGAGTATCGCGGACTCAGTGTTGCTGAGGTTACCGAACTGCGCAGAGCCCTGCGTGCTGAGGGTGTTGAGATGAAAGTCTATAAGAACACTCTGGCTGCCAAGGCTGCTGAAAACGTCGGTTATGGAGATCTCAAGGATTCTCTGACTGGTCCGAATGCGCTGGCATTTGGTTCTGATGAGACTGCTGCTGCGCGTGTCATGGCAAAGTTTGCCAAGAAACACAAGGCTCTGGTTCTCAAAGGAGGCGTTGTAGAGGGCAAGGTCGTTGATGATAAGACTGTTGCTGCGCTGTCTGCACTGCCGAACCGCGAAGGCATGCTGTCTATGCTGCTTTCCGTACTGAATGCGCCGGTTTCTTCATTCGCTCGTGTCGTTAAGGCTGTTGCGGATCAGAAGAATGAAGGTGCGCCTGCAGAAGAAGCAGGATCTAATGAAAAGGCTGCTGAAGAGGCAGCTGCCTAAGGAAGAGGAGGAAAATAATCCATGGCAAAGTTAACACAGGAAGATATTCTTGCATATCTTGATGAAGCTACTATTCTCGAGCTCAATGATCTGGTTAAGGCAATCGAAGACAAGTATGGCGTAACTGCTGCTGCTCCTGTTGCTGCAGCTGCTGCTCCGGCTGAGGACGCTGCTGATGCTGCTCCGAAGAACGTTACTGTTGTTCTGACAAGCTTCGGCGACAAGAAGGTTGCTGTTATCAAGGCAGTCCGTGAGATCACAGGTCTGGGTCTGGTTGATGCCAAGAAGCTGGTTGATGCTGTACCGTCTGAGCTGAAGAAGGATGTTCCGGCTGACGAAGCTGAGAAGATCAAGGCTACTCTGACAGATGCAGGCGCAACTGTCGAACTGAAGTAAGAGCACCACAATTTCTGAAAAGCTTTACGCTTTTCGGCCCAGGAGTATCGATATAAGTGACACACTATTTCACTGACAACCGAAATCTCAAAGAAAACCGGAAGGAGCACTCTTTCCGGTTTTCGGGCCATTTATACACATTTGTCACTGACAACGGCGTCTTTTCCAAAACCGGCGTTGACTATGGCACACTCGTCCTGCTTGAAAGCTGTGAACATGAAGATCTTCATGGTGAGATCCTTGATATGGGATGCGGGTACGGCGCAATTGGAATTGTCCTGAAGGGACAGTTTCCTTCTGCGCATGTCACCTGTGCCGATGTCAATCCACGGGCATGCGAGCTGACCGTGCTCAACGCAGAAAAAAATGAACTGCCGGTATCAGTACTTGTTTCCGATGGCTATGCGGCCGTAGAAGGCTCTTTCGATGCCATCGTGACAAATCCCCCGATCCGGGCGGGCAAGAAAGTGATTTATCCCATGTTTGAAGATGCCTTTGCACATCTGTATGCAGGCGGGATCTTTCTGGCTGTCATACGGCGGGCGCAGGGTGCAGAAAGTGCCCAGAAAAAGCTTCTCTCTGTGTTCGGCAATTGTGAGATCATCAGCCGTGACCGGGGCTACTGGGTGTTGAAGTGTATGAAAAATTGACAAGTTGAATGTGTAATGTTAATATAGTAAACTGCAAAAGAATCCAAATTGGGTAAGGGGTAAAACTACCCTTTTTGGCGTTACGAGATGCGTGTGAAAGGATGGCGTACATGGAGAATAAGCAAACATACCACGTTGTGCAGTACGGCAAGAAAGCATCCCGCAGGGATTATTCAAAAGTAAGCAGCGGTCTGGATCTTCCGGATTTAACGGAAATTCAGACAAAGTCTTTTGACTGGTTTCTGAAGGAAGGCATCAGGGAGGTATTTGACGATATCTACCCCATCAGCAACTATGCCGGCAACATCCGTCTGAAGTTCCTGGACTATGAGTTCGGTGAACCGAAATATTCGATCAGCGAGTGCAAATACCGTGAGGTGAACTACAGTGCTCAGCTGAAGGCCAAGATGGAACTGGAGATCATGGACAATGAGACCGGTGAAGTCATGACCAAGTGGGAGGAAGTCTTCCTCGGTGATTTCCCGATGATGACTCCGACCGGCACTTTTATCATCAACGGCGCAGAACGTGTTATCGTTTCGCAGATTGTCCGTTCCCCGGGTGCTTACTTTGATATTGTTTCAGAGGAGAGAACCGGCCGTGATACGTATACATGCGAGCTGATTCCGAGCCGCGGCACCTGGCTGGAATTCATGTCTGATGACAAGAAGGCAGCCCTGGGCAGAATCATGAATGTGTCCATTGACCGCCGCCGTAAGATTCTCAGCACCATCCTGTTCAAGGCGATCGGCATGGCCCTGGATCCGGAGAAGGGTGAGGATACCCATGATACAACTGCCATGGAGAAGTTCCTGCAGGCCATGAACTTCGAGGTTCATAAGGACGTTGTTGTACCGGAAGAACCGCGTGATCTGCAGAACGACTATATGCTGCTGTATACTTCCGTCTTCGGTGACTATGAAGAAGTGAAGAATACACTGGCTGCGGATAAGACCAATACCAAAAACGAAGCTCTGCTTTCGGTTTATGAAAATCAGCGTGCTGATGAAATTGCGACTATCGATGGTTCATTGAACCTGATGGATGCCAAGTTCTTTGATTACCGCCGCTATGATCTGACCAAGGCAGGACGCTACAAGGTCAGAAAGAAGCTGAACATTCTGGACCGTATGGAAGGTCATGAGCTTGTTGAAGATCTGATCGGTGCCGATGGTACACTGCTGTGGCCGAAGGACAAGCTGATTGACAAGGAAGCACGCAATCAGCTGCGTGATGAGATCAACAAGGGCATCAACTGCCGTGCTCTGCCGTTCACCCATAGATTCTCTCATCCGGTGACTGCTGTGATGAGCACAGAATGGAAGAACGCACTGGTAGGCAGAATCCTGGCCGTTGACCTGGATGGCAGCAGCGAGGAAACACAGCTGGATGCCGGTACTGTTCTGAGTGAGAAGAACGTGGCAGATCTTGCCAAAGAGTTCAAGGAAGTCACTGTCTGGACAGGCGTCTATGGTCAGGCTGCGAAGCTGACCAATGCCAATGTCAATGCCGTGCTGGATCTTGGTTCCCGCATGTATGTCATTGGCCGTCTGACTGAAAATGGCACAGATGTCCTGGATAAGGATGGCGAACTGGTCGCTGACCGCTACATTCCGGATGAAGCACCGCTGAAGCTGACAACAGCCCAGAAGGATTACATCCAGAAGAAGGTCATGGCTGGTGAAGAGATTTCTGTATGGCTGGTTGGCGCCTGCGTACAGGAAGTTGAGGTCAAGGCTGAAGATGGTCATGCTGTGAAGCTGATCGGTATTGATCCGCTCAACCAGAAGCACACAATTACGATGAGTGATATGTATGCACTGTACAACTATGAGCTGACAATGCTGGATGGTATCGGTACACAGGATGATATCGATATGCTGTCCAACCGTCGTATCCGTACAGTCGGAGAGCTGATCCAGAACCAGTTCCGTATCGGTCTTTCCCGTATGGAGAGAGTCGTCAAGGAAAGAATGTCCATTGCCGAGGCTGGCAGCCTGACCCCGAAGCAGCTGACCAATATCCGTCCGCTGACAGCAGCGATCAAGGAGTTCTTCTCTTCTTCCCAGCTGTCTCAGTTCATGGATCAGGAAAACCCGCTGGCTATGCTTTCCAACAAGCGCCGTATTTCCGCTCTTGGTCCGGGCGGTCTGACCCGTGAAAGAGCAGGCTTCGAAGTCCGTGATATTCACAACTCTCATTATGGCCGTATCTGCCCGATTGAGACACCTGAAGGACCGAACATTGGTCTGATTTCCTACCTGACATCCTATGCCAAGGTGAATGAGTACGGCTTTATCGAGACACCTTACCGCAAGGTCATTGATGGCAAGGTTACCGATGATATCAAGTACATGGCTGTGGACGAGGAGTATGATCACATCATTGCTCAGGCCAACGAGATCAAGGACGGCCACCTGGCTGGTGACAAGGTTGTTGCCAGAATCAAGGGTGAAACTGTGATGGTGGATGCCTCTACAGTTGACTATGCCGACGTTTCGCCGCGCCAGATTGTATCTGTTGCGACGGCCTGCGTGCCTTTCCTGGAAAACGATGACTGCACACGTGCCCTGATGGGTGCCAACATGCAGCGTCAGGCTGTTCCGCTGCTCAATCCGCACAGCGCCTATGTCGGTACTGGCATGGAATATGCCATTGCCCATGACTCCGGTGCTGCCTGTGTCGCAACTGCCCCTGGTGTTGTTTCCTTCGTGGATGCCACCAAGGTTGTTGTCACTGAGGAAGACGGACATGAACATACGTATGAGCTGGTCAAGTACCAGCGCTCCAACTCTTCTACCTGCCTGAACCAGAAGCCGATTGTCTGGGATGGTGAGAAGGTAGACAAGGGTGATATCCTGGCCGATGGTCCGTCTATGTACAATGGCGAGCTGGCTCTTGGTCAGAACGTGCTGGTTGCCTTCATGACATGGCATGGCTACAACTATGAGGATGCCATCATCATGTCAGAGAGAATGCAGTACGATGATGTCTACACATCTGTTCATATCGAGGAATACGATATCGAATGCCGTGAGACCAAGCTTGGTCCGGAAGAGATTACCCGTGATATCCCGAACGTTGCCGAAGCTGCCTGCCGCAATCTGGATGGCAGAGGCATTGTCATGGTTGGCGCCGACGTCAAGGAAGGCGACATCCTGGTTGGCAAGGTGACGCCGAAGGGACAGTCTGAAGTATCTCCGGAAGAGAAGCTGCTGCTGGCCATCTTTGGTGAGAAGTCCCGTGAAGTGCGTGACAATTCCCTGAAGGTGCCGCATGGCGGGGCTGGTACTGTCCACAGCGTGAGAGTATTCAAGCGCAAGGATAACCATGAACTGCCGCCGGGAGTCAATGAGGTCGTCAAGGTCTACATCGTGCAGAAACGTAAGATTTCTGAAGGTGATAAGATGGCTGGCCGTCATGGCAACAAGGGTGTCATTTCCCGCATCAATCCGGTTGAGGATATGCCGTACATGGAGGATGGTACCCCGATCGATATCATGCTGAACCCGTTCGGCGTGCCTTCCCGTATGAATATCGGACAGGTGCTTGAGCTGCATCTTGGCATGGCAGCCAGAAAGCTGAATGTCAAGTTTGCAACACCGGTCTTCGATGGTGTTTCCAACGAGGATCTCCGTGACATTATGAAAGAAGCCAATGTTTCCCCGGATGGCAAGTACGTTCTGTATGATGGCCAGACAGGTGAGGCATTTGATGAAAGAATTGCAGTCGGCGTGATGTACATGATCAAGCTGGCTCACATGGTCGATGATAAGCTCCATGCCCGTGCAACCGGACCTTACTCTCTGGTAACACAGCAGCCGTTGGGCGGCAAGGCCCAGAACGGCGGCCAGAGATTTGGTGAAATGGAAGTCTGGGCTCTGGAAGCATATGGTGCTGCCCATGTTCTGCAGGAAATCCTGACCGTGAAGTCTGATGATATCATGGGCCGTACAAAGACCTATGAAGCAATTGTCAAGGGACAGGATCTGCCTGAGCCGGGCATTCCGGAATCCTTCCGTGTCATGGTTCATGAACTGCAGGCTCTGGCTCTGGATGTCAGAATGCTGGATGACGATGGCAATGAGATGGATCTGAAGCAGATGGAGCAGGAAGAGCTGCGTGAAGAGACAACACTCGACATGAGCCGCCAGAACATCGTCAACGATGCGGCGGAGAATGGCGATCTGACCATCCGTGACCACATTGATGAAGAGGACGCTCCGGAAGCTGCCATTGTCGGCTTTGGCGATGATGACGATGAAAGCGGAGACGATAAGGAGGGCGAGTAATGAATATCAACAATTTCACAGCCTTTAAAGTAGGACTCGCATCACCTGAGAAGATTCGTGAATGGTCTTATGGCGAAGTCAAGAAGCCTGAGACAATCAACTACCGTTCCCAGAAGCCGGAGCGTGACGGCTTGTTCTGTGAGCGTATCTTTGGTCCGACCAAGGACTGGGAATGTGCCTGCGGCAAGTACAAGAAGATCCGCTATCAGGGTGTGGTCTGCGACCGCTGTGGTGTTGAAGTTACCAAGTCCAGTGTGCGCCGTGAACGTATGGGTCACATTGAACTGGCTGCCCCGGTTGCCCACATCTGGTATCTGCGCGGCATTCCGAGCCGCATGTCCCTGCTGCTGAACGTACCGCCGAAGCAGCTGGAAGAAGTTGTTTACTTTGTGTCCTGGATCGTAACTGATCCGGGTGATACAGGCCTGGCTTACAAGCAGATTCTTTCTGAGAAGGAATTCCGTGAGAATACAGCCATTTATGGACCGGGCAGCTTCACTGCTGCTACCGGTGCTGAGGCTGTCAAGACGCTGCTGGAACAGGTAGATCTGCAGGCTGAGTATGATGGCATCATGAAGGAACTGGATGGTGCCAAAGGTGACAAGCGCAAGAAGCTGATCAAGCGTCTGGAAACAGTGGAAGCATTCATGACCTCTGGCAATAAGCCGGAGTGGATGGTGCTGACTGTTCTGCCGGTTATTCCGCCGGATTTAAGACCGATGCTGCAGCTGGATGGCGGCCGTTTTGCAACAAGTGATCTGAACGATCTCTACCGCCGTGTCATCACCCGTAACAACCGTCTGAAGAAGCTGCTGGAACTTGGCACACCTGCCATCATTGTCCAGAACGAAAAGAGAATGCTGCAGGAGTCGGTCGATGCTTTGATCGATAACGGCAGACGTTCCAAGCCGGTCACTGGTGCCGGCGGCCGTGCTCTGAAGTCTTTGTCCCATGCCCTCAAGGGTAAGCAGGGACGTTTCCGTCAGAACCTGCTCGGCAAGCGTGTTGACTTCTCCGGCCGTTCCGTTATCGCCATCGGCCCGTACCTGAAGATGTGGCAGTGCGGTCTGCCGAAGGAAATGGCAATCAACCTGTACAAGCCGTTCGTGATCAACGAACTGGTTAACCAGAACATTGCCTCCAACCCGAAGACTGCTGAAAAGCTCATTGCCAGACTGGATCCGCGTGTCTGGGATGTTGTTGAAAAGGTCATTGCAGACCACCCGGTATTCCTGAACCGTGCACCGACACTGCACAGACTTGGTATTCAGGCATTCTTCCCGATCCTGGTTGAAGGACGTGCAATCCGTGTCCATCCGCTGGTCTGCCCGGCATTCAACGCCGACTTCGATGGTGACCAGATGGCTGTCCATCTCCCGCTTGGTGAGATGGCAAGAGCTGAGACGGAAGTTCTCATGCTTGGTTCCAATAACATTCTGGGCCCGAAGGATGGTAAACCGATCGTTACACCTGGACAGGACCTCGTGCTTGGCAACTTCTATCTGAACATGGAAGAAACCGCACAGGAGTTCTATAACAAGGCAGATGCCCTGGAGAACCTTGGCGAAAAGAGCGAGGCTGCCAGATGGAGAAGATATGGTGACAATGAAGGCCATGTCTTCAAGGATCCCAATGAAGTTCTGATGGCGTATCAGACTGGTGTTGTGCATCTGCACAGCCGTATTGCCCTGCCGGCAAAGACTGTTGGCAAGACATGCTTCACAGAGCATCAGAATGAATGCTATCTGCTGACATCTGTCGGCAAGATCATCTTCAACAGTGTCTTCCCGTCGGATTTCCCGTATTTGAATGAAACAAATGCAGCTAATCTGAAGGTGACGCCGGATGATGACTTTGTACCGATGGGCACTGATATTACCAAGGAATTTGCCTCTAGAAGAATTCATGGTGAGTTCAAGAAGAAGGACCTTGGCAATCTGATCGCTGCTGTGTTTGACAAGTATAAGACACACGGTACATCCGATATCCTCGACTCTCTGAAGGATATGGGCTATCTGTACTCTACTGTTGCCGGTATGACCGTTGCCCTGAGTGACATCAAGGTTGCACCGCACAAGGAAGAAATGGTTGAAGAAGGCCGTAAGAAGGCTGATGAGCTCAATCGTTTAAGAGACAGAGGCCTGCTGACCATGCAGGAGTGGGACCGTGCTTATCAGGAACTGTGGGCTGCTGTCAAGGATAAAGTCGGTGATACGCTGATGGCATCTCTGCCGCGTATGAACCCGATCAACATGATGGCTGTCTCTGGTGCCCGTGGCAACAAGAACCACTTCACCCAGCTGGCTGGTATGCGTGGTCTGATGGCCCGTCCTACCCAGTCCAAGAGTAAGAAGGAATATCAGCCTTCCATCATCGAAGTCCCGATTACATCGTGCTTCCGTGAAGGCATGAGCGTATCCGAATTCTTCATTTCCACCCATGGTGTCCGTAAGGGACTTACCGATACCGCTTTGAAGACCGCTGAATCTGGTTATCTGACAAGACGTCTGGTCGATGTTGCCCAGGAAGTCATCATTTCCGAGGACGACTGCGGTACCGACAAGGCATACCTGGTAGAAGATATCATCGATCAGAAGAACAACTCCGTGATCGAAAAGTTCTATGATCGTATCGTCGGCCGTTATACACAGCAGCCGATCACCGATCCTAAGACAGGTGAAGTGATTGTAGATGCAGACCAGTACATCACAGATGAACTGGCGCAGAAGTGTGTGGATGCGGGCGTCAAGCAGGCATACATCCGTAATGTCTTCACATGCGAAGCTGCCAATGGTATCTGCCGCAAGTGCTATGGCAAGAACATGGCTACCGGCAACCTGGTCGAAGAGGGAGAAGCTGTTGGTATCATGGCTGCCCAGGCGATTGGTGAACCTGGTACGCAGCTGACCATGCGTAACTTCCATACCGGCGGTGTTGCGACCCAGAATGGTGATATCACACAGGGTCTTCCGCGTGTCGAGGAATTGTTCGAAGCACGTACACCGAAGGGTGTTGCGGTGATCTCCAAGATTGACGGTGTCGTTTCCGACATCCGTGAACAGGATAACCACACGGGTATGATCGTCACTGTAACAGGTGAAAAGGAAAGCATTGAGCATAAGTGCGACCTGACGCAGGTCATTCGTCCATGGATCAAGGTTGGCACCAAGGTCAAGGCTGGTGAAAAGCTGACAGAAGGTCAGATTGCACCGAAGGAACTGCTGGAAGTTGCTGGTGTCAGAGCTGTTCAGGAGTACATCCTCAAGGAAGTCAAGAAGGTTTACTCTGCACAGTCCATCGATATCTCTGATAAGCATCTGGAAGTCATGATCCGTCAGATGCTCAAGAAGGTCATTGTGCTCGAAGGCAATGATTCCGGTCTGTCTGCAGGCCAGACACTGTCTCTTGCACATATGAATGCCATCAATGAAAAGCTGCTGGATGAAGGCAAGACACCGGCCAAGTTCGGCCCGATTCTGCTTGGTATTTCCAAGTCTGCCGTCGAAACCGATTCCTTCCTGTCCGCATGCTCGTTCCAGGAGACAACCAGAGTGCTGACCGATGCTGCTGTACGCGGTAAGGTTGACCATCTGCAGGGCCTGAAGGAGAATGTCATCATTGGCAAGCTCATTCCGGCTGGTACTGGCCGTGACTTTGACCGTGAGACAACACGCCGCATCAAGGCACGTGCTGCCCAGCTCAAGGCTGCCCGTGAGGAAAGAAATGCCGAAGTTGCTGCAAACAATGTGCAGAAGCTGCCGGATGATATCCTCAATACAGGTACAGAAGAAGACGATAGCAAGGCTTCTGAAGCTGAATAATCATCAAAGAGACCTTTGGATGAAAGTCATTTCATCCGGAGGCCTTTTTTTATCGGCAGGATATTGTTGAAAAATACAAACTTTGTACTCAAACTTACTCTGTATTATAATTGGCAGGAAAAGGGGTAAGTGAATATGTGTGGAATTGTAGGATACATTGGGAATCAGCAGGCAGCTCCTATTCTGCTGGATGGCCTGGCAAGACTCGAATACCGCGGCTATGACTCAGCTGGTCTGGCTGTCAGAGATCATGAAAAAGATGTTGAGATCGTCAAAGCAAAGGGCAGACTGAAGGTTCTGGCTGAAAAAACAAATGATGGCAAGGCCTTAATCGGCACCTGCGGCATCGGCCATACCAGATGGGCTACCCATGGGGAACCAAGTGAGCTCAATGCCCATCCGCACTGTTCCGATGACCATAATGTCGTTGGTGTGCACAATGGCATCATTGAGAACTATCAGGAACTGAAGGAAAAGCTGATGCGCCATGACTACAGATTCTATTCGGATACCGATACAGAAGTGGCGATCAAGCTGATTGATTACTATATCAAGAAGTACAACGAAGGTCCTGTGGATGCACTGGCACGGGCGATGATCCGGATCCGGGGCACCTATGCGCTGGCTGTGATGTTCCATGACTATCCGGATGAGATTTACTGTGCCAGAAAGGATGCACCGCTGATCATTGGTACGGTTGGGGATGAAAGCTTCCTGGCATCGGATGTGACTGCCATCATCAATCATACACGCACCGTTTATTACATTGGCAACCAGCAGATTGCAAAGCTTGGTAAGGGTACAGTTACCTTCTATGACATTGACCGTGAAGAAACACAGGTGGAGCCTTCACAAGTGAAGTGGGATGCCCAGGCTGCAGAAAGAGGCGGCTTTGAGCATTTCATGATCAAAGAGATCCATGAACAGCCAAAGGCAGTCAGAGATACACTGAATTCTTTGATCAAAGAAGGTAAGATTGACCTGAGCGAGCAGGGCCTTGATGAGAAGACACTGGCGAAATACAAGCATATTGAGATCGTTGCCTGTGGTTCTGCGTACCATGTTGGTGCAGCCAGCCAGTATGTCATTGAAGATCTTGCCAGAATTCCGGTCCGGATTGAGCTGGCATCCGAGTTCCGCTACCGCAATCCGATTCTGGATCCCACGAATACCTTAGTCATCATTGTTTCCCAGTCTGGTGAAACAGCAGATTCTCTGGCTGCACTGCGTGAAGCCAAGCAGCTTGGCGCAGATACCCTTGGCATTGTGAATGTGGTTGGCTCTTCGATTGCAAGAGAAGCAGACCATGTGCTGTATACACTGGCTGGTCCGGAGATTGCCGTGGCAACGACCAAGGCGTACAGTGCCCAGCTGGTAGCAATGTATGTCATTGCCATCGCCCTTGCCAAGGTGAATGGCAAGATTGATGAGGATCAGGAAGCAGAACTGATCAGTGAACTGCAGCAGCTTCCGGAGAAGATTGGCAAGATTCTGGAAGATAAGGAGAGAATCCAGTGGTTTGCGGCCAAGTATGCCAATGCCCATGATGTGTTCTTTATCGGCAGAGGCCTGGATTATGCGATCAGTATGGAAGGCTCCCTCAAGCTCAAGGAGATCAGCTACATTCATTCTGAGGCATATGCTGCAGGTGAATTAAAGCACGGCACGATCTCACTGATCGAAGACGGCACCCTTGTCATTGGCGTCTGCACACAGCAGAAACTGTTTGAAAAGACAGTTTCCAACATGGTAGAAGTCAAGTCCAGAGGCGCTTATCTGATGGGCGTGACAACCTATGGCAACTATGCCATTGAGGACACTGCCGACTTCACTGTGTATATTCCAAGAACTGATGAGCACTTCACAACATCACTGGCCATTGTGCCGCTGCAGCTGCTGGCATACTACCTCAGTGTGGCAAAGGGCCTGAATGTGGATAAACCCAGAAACCTGGCCAAGAGTGTTACCGTAGAGTAAGATCATAAACCAAGAGATACAGCAAGGGCACATGGTCCATCAGGACTGTGTGCCTTTTCATGTGGAAGATGGATCACAGCTAATAACGAATGATGAAAACCAGCTGGTACAACTACATGGGAATCATCTGATCCTCATGGAAATTCGGGCTCTGGCTGATATCTGGGTTCCTGACACCACTAAAAGTCGATAATTGCATGAGTTGAAAATTCACCGGCAATGAATGCAGGTTTAACCTGCCCGGCTGCCTGATAGAAACCGATGCGCATTCACGGATCTGAATGGGCATGTGATCTGTAAATACAGAATACATGCAGCATTGTAATGGGCTGGATCAGCTGAAAACCTTAATGCAGAAACAGCAAAATTTTCCCATCTTGAAAATCATATATCCAGGACACAGAAGTTTCTGAATATTTCGGAAGGCGAAAGGATGCGAATCTTACAAAAAGCATGCATAAATGCTATGTTTTCCTTTACATTGGCGTGAATTAGTGCTATCTTACAAATGCTCACAAAAGAAGTACTTCTGATAAAGATCATGAGTTTCCAATAACTTCTGAAAAAACAGTTGACACTTCTTGTGTGCAGCAGTACTATTAACAAGCTGCTTCTGAGAAGGAAGCGAGCGCAGATCTTTGAAAACTGAACAGAAAGATTAGAACACAAACAACGTCAATGAGTTTATAAGAAATCCTGATTGTAAGTAATCAGGTGAGCACAAGTCAAATGAAGAGTTTGATCCTGGCTCAGGATAAACGCTGGCGGCGTGCCTAATACATGCAAGTCGAACGAGGAAGACCCAGCTTGCTGGGTTGACCGAGTGGCG
>NZ_OUNG01000007.1 GCF_900343155.1 Lactimicrobium massiliense | reverse complement strand
ACGGCTGTCCCTATTAACCAGGGAAGCCGTCATTTGCGTATGGGATATGCATTTGATGTCACGAACATTAGCAGGATCATGACAAATAAGATTAGCAATTTCAGGACAATTCAGTGTATCAGTAACAGCTAGCTTCTGTTTCTCTGTCAGATAATCTGGAAGACGAGGAGATTGGCGGAAAGCTGTCTGATGAGCTGGGAGACAGAATGGATGTAATCCTGCACGCAAGCGAAGTATTTAATACTGCCCGTCTTGATGAGATTCTGGCAGGATACCAGTATTTCAGTGATGCAAAAATAGCGGAATATGATCAGAACAAGAAAGATCTTCGTATTTTGAAAGGCTGGATAAAAAAGAATTGCCCGGATAAATACAGGGATGTTTTCAGAGTAAAACAAGGAGTCAAGAACTTTGCGGCTTATACCCGCTATAAAACAGATGAGAAGTGTACTCAGGAAGAAATGTGCAAGTTTCTGGATAAAATATGCGCTGGAATGAAGAATGACAGCAATCCGGACGTTGCTGCAGTATATGCCAAGATTTCTTCCAAGTCATTTTTTCCTCGCTTGAAGGGGTCTGAGAATGGACTTGTGCCTTATCAGCTTCAGAAAAAGGAATTAATGAAGATTCTTGATAATGCGCAGGAGTATCTTCCCTTCTTGAATGAAGAGGATGCAAATGGCATTACTGTAAGACAGAAGATTGAATCTATTTTCACGTTCAAAATTCCTTACTATGTTGGTCCACTGAGCACAAAATCTCCAAGAAATAATATTGTGAGAAAATCCAACGAAAAAATATATCCATGGAATTTTGAAGATGTGATTGATCTTCAGGAAACGCAGGAAAGATTTATTGCGGACAGAATTGGAAGATGCTACTACTCCGGCGATCCCGTTCTTCCTAAAGATTCCTTGTTGAATAATGAATACTGTGTTCGCAATGAGATCAATAAACTGAAGGTGAATGGTGAACCAGTATCGCCGGCGGCTCTTTCAGATATCTATCAGGATCTTTTTGTAGATAGCAGCAAAAAAGTTACGGCCAAAAGGTTGAAAGACTGCTTGTTGAAGCATGGTTACATTGAAAAGAGTGATCAGCTATCTGGGTTTGATACACAGACTGGAATCAAGAGCAATCTCAGGTCATACCATGATTTTTCGCAGATTCTTTCACGTGAAAATAGTATCCCTGGTGTCACTAACATGGTAGAGGATATTATCGAAAGAATTGTTGTCTGCGGTGATGACAAGAAGTTATTGAGAAAATGGCTTGTTTCAAATTATGGTAAGGTGCTTACTGACAAGGATATCAAGCATATTCTGAAATTGAATTATAAAGACTGGGGGCGCATGTCGAAGAAGATTCTTACTGGTATTTCTTCATGTGATGAAAATGGAGAGCAAGTATGCATTATGGATCTTCTCAGAAGCACAAATAAGAATTTCATGGAAATATACCATGATGAAAGATATGGCTTTGATAAGAAGGCACAGCAGTATAAGCAGGAAAAGTATGGTGCTCCTGACTCTTTGCAGGATGTGCTGGATACCATGTATATTTCACCACGGGTGAAGCGTGGCATTCATCAGACAATGAAAGTCATAGATGAACTCATCGATATCAGGAAATGTGCTCCGAAGAAAATCTTTATCGAGATGGCACGTGATCAGGATGCCAAAAATGAGAAAAAGAGAACAGATACCCGCCAGGAAAGATTGATAGCTTTGTATAGATCATGCCGAAAGCAGATTGTTGACTTGCTCGGCGGAGATGAAGCGGAATATAAACGCTTGTATAGTGGTCTGCAAAGCCTTGATAATGATTCTCTGCGCCGTGATAAGCTTTATCTTTACTATACACAGCTGGGCAGATGCATGTATTCAGGAGAAAGAATAGATCTTGCAAGCTGTCTTGCTAATAATGAAAGATATGATATTGATCACATTTTCCCACGCTCGAGAGTTAAAGATGACAGCATTTCTAACCGTGTGCTTGTCAAGACAGAACTGAACCGTGATAAGGAGGCGTCGTATCCTATTGATGAATCCATCCGTAAAAGAATGTCTCCATTTTGGAAAATGCTCCATGAGAAGGAGCTGATTTCTGATAAGAAATTCGACCGGCTGACCAGAAATTACCCGCTTACTGCTGATGAATTAAGCTCCTTTGTAGCAAGGCAATTAGTTGAAACAAGACAGTCAACAAAAGCTCTTGCGGATATTCTTCATAGTTTCTGCCCAAACAGCAAGATTGTTTATTCAAAAGCTCAGAATGTCACTGATTTCAGACATGAATTTAATATTCCGAAATTCAGAGACATCAATGATCAGCATCATGCAAAAGATGCATATTTAAACATTGTTGTTGGAAACGTCTATGATACAAAGTTTACAGAGCAGTTTTTCAGGAACATACAGAATGAAAAATACACACTGAAAACAGAAGAAATCTTCAAATGGTCTGTTCCTGGAGCTTGGAATGGGAAAGATAACTCTTCTTTGAAGCTGGTAAAGCATTATTGTGCAAAGAATAATCCTATTGTTACTTTTGCTTGTTTTCCTGCAAAAGGTATTATTTCAGACTTGAAGTTACGTCCACATGGCAACGGTTCATTATTCCCGGTTAAACAGGGAATGGATCCGCAGAAATACGGAGGATATAAAAACCTTTCAGTTACATATTATTGCGTCGTTGAATATCAGAAAAAAACAAAGAGAATTAGATCAATTGAACCTGTGTACCTTTATGATCATGAACAGTATGAAAATAATCCTGAGTTGTATTTCTCAGAAAGGGGCTATAAAGATCCGAGAATAATTTGCAAGAGAATCTTGGTGAATGATATTTTGGAAATTAATGGAGTACGTTTCTCGGTGACTGGGAAGACCAATAACAGATATGTTGCTAGACATATGTATCAATTCGCACTTTCTGATGATAATAGCAAATACTTGAAAAACGCTAAGAAATATATTGAGCGCGATGAACAAGAGAGCGAAGATTCTTTAGCAAGATATGAGTTGTCAAAGGAGAAAAATATTGAACTCTTTGATCTTTTTGTGTCGAAGATGCAGACAACTATTTATTCCAAAGTGGGTGCAATAAAGTCACTTGGTGAAAGAGTTGGAATGGAAAAGAAAACGTTTTCTAATCTTTCTTTGAACGCTATTTTCAAAGATTTAGTTGATGAGGCTGTAAACACCAAAATATCATGAGCTATATGCCTCATAGAGGTTAATTGGCATTTTAAGCTTTGGGATCTCCGCACAGGTAAATGGAATCTGTTCAAACATTGTTTCCATGTATGCTTCTGATTTCCATTTGCGCATGTCCAGCCTGTACTTTAAATATTTCTTCATGACGATCCAATTCAAATAACCCTGGAGATGTCTTGTGCTGATACCATGTTTCTGCCTGATCATGTTTTTTAGCTCAGAGTGAAGCTCGTTTACTTCAGATACTGTATTGCCCTTTGGTGTTAAATAACCGTTAGATGGAATAATGTCACTGTTGAAGTGATTATCGCCCACGAAAGTTTGAATGCTATGGCTGTCATCACTGATAATTGTTGAATGCGCTGCGAAGTGAGAGCTGTATTGATTCAGAATTTCTGCACTCTCTCTGCCTAATCCTCCAATTTTAAAGAGAATATTGTCATGCTCATCAATAGCTGTTACCAGGCAGATCTTGTGATGGCTGGTGCCAGGTAAAGCACGCTTGGTTGAATGACGGCGATGCTTTCCACGCTGTTTGCTGAATCTTGGCATTTTATCCTTCCTGGTCCCTTTCAGGTTGATTTTGGTATAAGTAGGATCCAATTCAACATTTCCACTTAAGACCACATTATTCTGAATCTTTGCTGCAGCCTGATATAACTTGTGACGCATGTTGAAGCAGGTAGTAACTGATAAGCCTGTAGCTACACTCTGCTGAGTCAGAGTCATTCCGTTAAGCTCGCCAGAGATAAAAGTAGTCCAGATATCAAAGCTTGTTCTGGAATGAGTAAACATCGTACCTGTTGTTGCCATAAAAACAGATTTGCATTTTTTACATCTGTATTTCTGACGATTATGTGGGTTAAAGCCATTCTTAACAAAGTGAGTTGAACCACAATGAGGACATTTCTCAACATGCAAAGAGAGATTCTCGTAATTTGTTGTCGTACAGTTTACTTTCTCTCTGAATAGCTTTTCTAAACCAACACGAATGAATTCAATTTCGACAGGAGATAAAGAATTCAGGAAATTCTGATTAACGAGCATATCATCACCTCAACTGAAGTCATGATAAGTTATAGATATTAACTTGATGTACTTGTTCGGGTACATCAACTATTTATTTGAAAATAGCGTCTTTGAAAAATCAATGCATAGTTTTATTGCAAATCGCTATTTTCAAAGATTTAGTTGATGAGGCTGTAAACACCAAAATATCATGAGCTATATGCCTCATAGAGGTTAATTGGCATTTTAAGCTTTGGGATCTCCGCACAGGTAAATGGAATCTGTTCAAACATTGTTTCCATGTATGCTTCTGATTTCCATTTGCGCATGTCCAGCCTGTACTTTAAATATTTCTTCATGACGATCCAATTCAAATAACCCTGGAGATGTCTTGTGCTGATACCATGTTTCTGCCTGATCATGTTTTTTAGCTCAGAGTGAAGCTCGTTTACTTCAGATACTGTATTGCCCTTTGGTGTTAAATAACCGTTAGATGGAATAATGTCACTGTTGAAGTGATTATCGCCCACGAAAGTTTGAATGCTATGGCTGTCATCACTGATAATTGTTGAATGCGCTGCGAAGTGAGAGCTGTATTGATTCAGAATTTCTGCACTCTCTCTGCCTAATCCTCCAATTTTAAAGAGAATATTGTCATGCTCATCAATAGCTGTTACCAGGCAGATCTTGTGATGGCTGGTGCCAGGTAAAGCACGCTTGGTTGAATGACGGCGATGCTTTCCACGCTGTTTGCTGAATCTTGGCATTTTATCCTTCCTGGTCCCTTTCAGGTTGATTTTGGTATAAGTAGGATCCAATTCAACATTTCCACTTAAGACCACATTATTCTGAATCTTTGCTGCAGCCTGATATAACTTGTGACGCATGTTGAAGCAGGTAGTAACTGATAAGCCTGTAGCTACACTCTGCTGAGTCAGAGTCATTCCGTTAAGCTCGCCAGAGATAAAAGTAGTCCAGATATCAAAGCTTGTTCTGGAATGAGTAAACATCGTACCTGTTGTTGCCATAAAAACAGATTTGCATTTTTTACATCTGTATTTCTGACGATTATGTGGGTTAAAGCCATTCTTAACAAAGTGAGTTGAACCACAATGAGGACATTTCTCAACATGCAAAGAGAGATTCTCGTAATTTGTTGTCGTACAGTTTACTTTCTCTCTGAATAGCTTTTCTAAACCAACACGAATGAATTCAATTTCGACAGGAGATAAAGAATTCAGGAAATTCTGATTAACGAGCATATCATCACCTCAACTGAAGTCATGATAAGTTATAGATATTAACTTGATGTACTTGTTCGGGTACATCAACTATTTATTTGAAAATAGCGTTGCAAATATTAAAAGTTTTTAAATGTAATCGTGAACTATCAGATCTTTCTCTTATTGGCCTGTCGAAAAACTCGGGGGTGATAACGATCAATAATACACTTGATAAAGTGATGTCAGCTTTCTTAATTTATCAGTCTCCTACCGGCCTGACAGAGAAGAAAGTTAATCTTCTTAAATGAAAACACTATGGGCTGGCGAACTGTAATTGTTTCCAGTGTTTCGAAACTCGATTATAAGATGAATTATCTGGTGGTGAGAAGCGGTAATGCCATTACCAGAATTCATCTCAGTGAGATAGCAGTTTTGATTGTTGAATCTACTGCTGTTTCATTGACTGCTTATTTACTTTCAGAGCTGGAAAAAGAAAAAATCATTACTGTTTTTTGCGATGAAAAGCGAATTCCACAAGGCGTCTATATGCCTTTGTATGGCAGTTATGACACAAGCCGCAAGGTAAAAATACAGACTGGCTGGCTGCAGGAGAATAGAAATCTTGTGTGGCAATCTATTGTACAGAGAAAAATTGCCGGACAAAGTGCAGTACTTCGCCATTTTGACAAGCAGGATGCTGGTAAGAAATTGGCAGGCTATATTTCTCAGGTTGAGCCCGGTGATGTAACAAACAGAGAAGGCCATGCAGCTAAAGTGTATTTCAATGCAATGTTTGGCATGGGATTCAGCAGGGCTGATAAGGATAATATCATTAATGCAGAACTGAATTATGGCTATGGCATTCTCTTATCTGTTGTGTCGCGTGAAGTCGTCAATAATGGATATATCACCCAGGTCGGTATTCACCATGATAATCTTTATAATAATCTGAATCTGGCTTGTGATCTTATGGAACCGTTTCGGCCATTTGTGGACTGTTTGGTGGCAAAAATGCCTCACAAAGAGTTCTCTCAGGCTGAAAAACAACAGATTGTTGGAATGCTGAATCACAAGATCCAGCAGGATGGCCGTGAACAGTTTGTACTGAATGCAATTACTATTTATGCTAAGAGCATTCTAGATTCAATTACAGATGGGGATGTTTCTGCAATAAAATTTCCTGATTATGAATTATCGGTATATGAGAGTGATTGTGTTCTTTGATCTTCCAGTTATAGAACCGGCACAAAAGCGTGCTTACACGCAGTTTAGAAAATTTCTTGTTCAAGATGGTTTCTTTATGATGCAGGAATCTGTGTATTGCAAGATTTGTCCAAATCAGCTTGGTGCAAATGCATTGATTGAACATATCAGAAAACATAGTCCTAAAGAGGGAATCGTTCAGGTTTTAACAATTACTGAAAAACAGTTTGCCGGAATAGAAATCATGGTGGGAGATAAGAAAAGTGATATTGTAAGCTCGGCAGAGAGGATGATCGTATTATGATATTTACCCATCCCTACTATTTTGAAGAGATTCAGCTATCGTCTGATCAGCCGTATACATTAATCGTTGAAGATGGATTTATGTATCGTAATTTGATTCATGAGTTACTGATACAGAATCAGAGTGGAACTGGTGATTTTTATTTGTCAGATAATGATGAAGAATTGGATATTGCCCACGTAATGACAATAATTACAGATTTATTCTCTGTAGATCCTAATGACAGGAAAATCATCACGAGATTAATTCAGGATATTGCAAAAGAGTACGCAGGTACACAAGCATTTTATGATGTACTTAAAGCATTAAACAAATTTGGATGCATTGTCTGTGATAATTCATCTTTTCCGCTGGTTTTTAATGATGCCGTGCAGATCCCGGATGTGGCGAAACTGCTTGCTTTTCATTTTGATGAGCAATGTGAAGACTTGATGGATGAATTTCTGCAATATTGCAATCTGAGCATGCAGATATTGAAAAAGAAAATATTTGTCACTGTTGGATTGAAGGATATTATCAACAGTAATGAATATGAAGCTGCAATAAAAACCGCATGTTATCAGCACATTCCGCTGTTGATGATTGAACGTCACACACATGATGAAATGGATGATCCGAAAAACATGACTATCATCGATAAAGATATGTGTGTACTATAAGGGTGATCTTATGCTTCCAGATCCGTACTACTATGCGGTAAAATCACTATTTTTCACCAATTTGAGGTTTGGGAACTATGTGATTTCTGGAAGTTGTAAGACACTGGAAATACGCATACGCATAAGGAAGGAGTTTGGGAACTATGTGATTTCTGGAAGTTGTAAGACGTGGTGTTTTTCATGTTCACCACAATTCCTGTTTGGGAACTATGTGATTTCTGGAAGTTGTAAGACGAAAACTGCATTCTTATCCTCATCTTTGCAGTTTGGGAACTATGTGATTTCTGGAAGTTGTAAGACTATAACAAGGAATGGCGGGCCAAGAACCGCGTTTGGGAACTATGTGATTTCTGGAAGTTGTAAGACATCCGATTTTGTATTTTCCCCATTCCTGCAGTTTGGGAACTATGTGATTTCTGGAAGTTGTAAGACGACAAACACCTTGTCATTGTCCTTTTCCCAGTTTGGGAACTATGTGATTTCTGGAAGTTGTAAGACAGTCGCCTGCTCTCACTCGTTTCACGTTACGTTTGGGAACTATGTGATTTCTGGAAGTTGTAAGACGGAACAGAAATGCTAACGACTTCAGATGTTGTTTGGGAACTATGTGATTTCTGGAAGTTGTAAGACTGTTATTCCCATGTTATCCTGCACCAGATGGTTTGGGAACTATGTGATTTCTGGAAGTTGTAAGACCAAAAGATTCTCTGGTTATAACAGATGCGCTGTTTGGGAACTATGTGATTTCTGGAAGTTGTAAGACTGAATCCGAACTCTTTAATGCTGTTAGCCAGTTTGGGAACTATGTGATTTCTGGAAGTTGTAAGACACTGTTGAATCTTTTCCACCGCTAAATGAAAGTTTGGGAACTATGTGATTTCTGGAAGTTGTAAGACAACACTTGTAAGCAATGCCTTCAATGCCTTGTTTGGGAACTATGTGATTTCTGGAAGTTGTAAGACAAAAGAGCCTGGTCTAAGCTCGAGGCTGCAGTTTGGGAACTATGTGATTTCTGGAAGTTGTAAGACAGCAAAGAATCCGGAAAGAACACATCTGGCGTTTGGGAACTATGTGATTTCTGGAAGTGTTAAGATTTTTTGATTTTGTCACCGTTTGTTAATTGTTACTGTTTTGTCACGAATACTACTTTCTATGATCTTCCAGAACACTGAGGATGCGCTGTACGTCCTTCTGACTGTCCGCTTCATAGATCGGATCTCTTCTACGCTCGCCCACCTTTACGCATTTGTAGTGTTTGCCATATCGATTGATGTACATTTCTTCAGTAAAGGCATCAATCTTCACAGTAATAGGTGTCTTCTGATAGATTTCGAACATTACTCCATCAGCGTCAAAGGCTTCATATAATGAGTTTCCCATCGAAAACATATTGTTTCTCATGGTCCTTGGATATTCCGCATAGAACACGGCAGAATAATCAAAATCTGTCGGAAGCGGACGAAATGCATCGACTGGATCCAGAACCGGGAATGAGAACTTTGCGTTGAGATAACGAATGTACTTCTCATTAAACCAGCGGTTCAGCGTGTTGTAGTTATGTGGAATATGGAATCGAATGATATCATTCGGAAGGCGTCCCTGAGCAGTGCCGTTGTACCGCTCTACACGTCCTTTAGCCTGTGGTGAATTGGCAAAGATCATCTTGATATCAAGACGGGCAAGCATGTCCGCGAACTGTGACGGCTTTCCGGATTTAACACTTCTGAAGACAGAATCCTTGTCAGAATATGTTGCCATCGGAACACCGTACTTTTCAAGGATTAGACGCATCATGCGTGCATATCCTCTGGTACACTCTGTAGGCATGAACCATCCTGCGAGCACTTCGGTTCCTGCATCATCTACTGCCAGATGCAGTGCGTAAGCTCTGCCATCGTTAAACCAATCATATGGAGTGCCGTCAATCTGGATCAGCTCTCCGCGGCGGTCTCTCGGCCTACGAATTGGATGCGATACATGCGAACCATCTGTTCGAATCGGCTTGGCACTTGGTGACTTCCAACCTTCTCGTACGAAAAGATCTCTGAACCAAGATTTACTTCTATCCTTCAGTCCATATTTCGCTGCATCTCCTTTCCTCTCAGGATCTCTTCCCCAGATTACATCCTCTCGGTAGATATCTCTGAATTGTGCTATGGTAATGCTTGGATATGCTTTCTTGAATTCTTCTAAGTAACTGACTTCTTGGTCGGAGGCAGTCGTTACTGGCTTCTTGCCGGTATTACCATGAACAAGGATAGATTGCATATCCTTTTCATTCAGCTCCCCCGCAAGCCGTATAAGCTGTCTCTTACTGTAACCAGTTTTCTCAGTTATCTCTTGGTAAGTGATATGTGGATCGCTCTGCTTCTGAATCAGAAGTTTCAACGCTCCGGACTTGTCTTTATCGTTCTTCATAGAACACCTCCAATGAGGCATTCTACTCAAATACTGATATCCATCCCGTAAAAGGGTGACATTTTCAAAAAATCAGAAAGGTGACATTTTCATTTAACTATTACATGTGATTTCTGGAAGTTGTAAGACAACCACAAGACCATCCAGACCATGGCATGCGTTTGGGAACTATGTGATTTCTGGAAGTTGTAAGACTCTGAGGACTATCTAAAGGCAGTTGGAGACGTTTGGGAACTATGTGATTTCTGGAAGTTGTAAGACGAAATTGATTGGCTTCAGCTGTGGGTCCATGTTTGGGAACTATGTGATTTCTGGAAGTTGTAAGACCAAATCTTTCGCACAAATCTTTGACGTCATGTTTGGGAACTATGTGATTTCTGGAAGTTGTAAGACTGCATCGGTCAACTTCACCCACTGCACCGCGTTTGGGAACTATGTGATTTCTGGAAGTTGTAAGACCTATACGGTGCTTTCAGCATATGATACTACGTTTGGGAACTATGTGATTTCTGGAAGTTGTAAGACTTCAAAGCGTGTGATGATTCGCTATGATGAGGTTTGGGAACTATGTGATTTCTGGAAGCTGTAATGCAGAGCGTCACATTATTCCTGGCTGAAAAATGCTGTATGTGTGAATCCTGTTTCGGAGATACTCCTTTGGGGTAAGATAATAGTAGAAAGAGCAGGGGGGTGCGGCATGGCAAAGAAAGTCAGAACTGTTTACAGGGAACCGGAGGATTTTATCCCGGAGAAGGTGCGCAGGGAATTAAAGCTTGGTGAGTTTGCGCAGGGTGAAGAAGAAAAGAAGGATGAAAAGCCGGAAGGCAGTGAGTCTTCAGAAGAAAAGTGAGCCGGATATCAGCTCACTTTTTCTTATTCCATGGCGTCCAGATGGGCGCTTTTGACAGATGGCAATTGTCTGATGCTCTGGATCAGTGTTTCCATGGGCATGGATGTGTGGGAGATATCCAGGGAGAGCAGGACGTTGGCTTTCTGGGCAATGGGTACAGCCTGGGAGATGGTCAGGATGGAGATGGAGTGGGCGGATAGGAATGTCAGGATGGCGGAGAGGGCTCCGCTTTCATCTTTGACGATCAGGGAGATGACGGCCCGTCTTGTCTGTCTGCGGTCATCATAGGGGAAGACATAGTCCTTGTACTTATAGTATGTGTTGCGGCTGATGCCGGCTTTCTGGACAGCTTCGGTAACGGTGGCAGCTTCTTTGGCTTCCAGCATGTTTCGGGCTTCGATGACTTTTTCCAGATAGTCCGGCAGGATCTTTTTGTGGACGATCAGAAAATCAGAGCTCATAGGATTCTGCCTCCGTCTCTGTCACAGTGCAGGGAATAGATTTTCCAGGCAGGGTTTGTGCGGGCACTGATTTCGTCTTGTGCCTGTTTGGAAAGCGGCCTTGCGGAAACAAGCAGACAGGTGGAACCGGAACCGGAGATAAACAGATGCCCATCGGTATCTGTTTCGGTGATATCTTTGATCTTGTCGAAATCTGTGATCAGCTGGCTGCGGTATGGTTCATGCAGGTAATCCTTTGATGCCTGTTTGAGCAGGTCCATATTGCCTGTTTCCAGTGCTTTGGCAAGAAAGATGGCATGACCGATATTGGCAGCAGCTTCCTTTCTGGGATAGCTGTCCGGCAGGATGGCTCTTGCCTTTTTTGTTTCTACGGCAAAATCAGGTACTAAGGCAGTAAAGACGAAAGAGGGATCCAGGGGTAGTTTTGTCATGGTCCATGCTGTTCCATGCATGGCTGCACAGAATCCACCAGCCAGAGCCGGTGCGGCATTGTCGGGATGGCCTTCCATGTCACAGGCAAGCTGGAAGATTTCATCTTTTGTTAACTTTTTTTCGTGCAGAGCATTGGCTGCGAGCAATCCGGAGATGATCATGGCGGCAGAGGAGCCAAGGCCTCTTGAAATCGGAATATCACAGGCAAATTCTGCTTCGATATAGTCACTGTATCCAAGTTTTTCGGCACCTTTGTGGTATGCCTGCAGAAACAGATTGTCCGGTGTGCAGTATTTTTCTTCGACATTGTGCAGGATGTCTTTGCTTTCTGCTTTTGTGACGGTAAACGTGTCATAGAGGTCCAGGGCAATGCCAAGGCAGTCAAAGCCCGGACCGAGATTGGCGGAGGTTGCGGGCACTTTAATGATGGGCATGGGAGAGTTCCTCCATGATATTCCTGATGGTGTTCATACCGTCTTCCTGATCTATGACAGCGTGGAAGCGGACAGGGAGATTTTCAAGATTGGCAAGGTTTGCCGGGATCGGACATCCGGTCAGTGCGCAAAGATCTTTCATTGCCTTGAAATCATCTGCCTCTTCTTTGTTTGTGAGCGCTTTGTATACATCGTGCGAGAACTTGTAGGCAGAGGCAGTGGAAAGCACCAGGGAAGGCCTGCTGTCTTTTGTGTCCTGCTGATATTGTTTCAGGCCATGCAGTGCTACGGCAGTATGGGGATCAATCAGGACATGTTCGTTCTGCCATGTGTCATGAATTGTCCTGGCACAGTCTTCTTCATTTGTCCATTCACCGGTCATATCATTCTGAATGCTGGCAAGAAGTTCCGCAGGCACTGTATATTTTCCATTTGTCTGCAGCTGCTTCATCAGGTCTTTTACCAGGGCATCATCCTTTTTTGATTTCAGGAAGAGAAGGCGCTCCAGATTGCTGGAGACAAGAATGTCCATGGCCGGTGACATGGTGTTATGGAACGGTCTTCTGCTGTCATAGGTGCCGGTTGTCAGGAAGTCATAGAGGACATTGTTGGTGTTGGAGGCACAGATGAGTTTGTGGATCGGCAGGCCGATGGCTTTGGCCAGCCAGCCTGCCAGGATATCGCCGAAGTTTCCGGTAGGAACCGCTACATTGATTTCATCACCGCATTTGATCTTGCTGTTTTCGACAAGCTTTGCATAGGCAGTGCAGTAGTAGACGATCTGCGGCAGCAGTCTGCCCAGGTTGATGGAATTGGCGCTGGACAGGGAAACGCCTCTGCCTGCCGCAATGATTTCCGGATCTGAGGCTGCCTGCTTGACCATGCGCTGGCAGTCATCAAAGTTGCCTTTGACGGCAATGACATTGACATTATTTCCCTGGGATGTCTGCATCTGACGTTTCTGGATGGCAGAAACACCGATCTCGGGGTAGAAGACAGTGATGGCAGTGCCCGGGACGTCCTTGAAGCCTGCCAGGGCTGCCTTACCGGTATCGCCGCTGGTGGCTGTCAGGATACAGATGGTATCCTGACAGTTTTCTTTGCGAATGGCATCTGTCAGAAGTGTTGGCAGAATGGTCAAAGCCAGATCTTTGAAGGCACTGGTAGGGCCATGATACAGCTCCAGCAGGTTTGTATCCGTAAGAGAACGCACCGGTGCGATGTCTTTGTCATCGAATTTGTCATCATATGCTTTGTGAACAGCTTCCACGATTTCCTCTTTGGAATAGTCATCCAGAAAGGCAGACAGAATCATTGCGGCTGTTTCCTGATAAGTCTTGTGCAGAAACTGTTCTGGCGTGAAATGAATCTGCAGTTGTGCGGGTGTATACAGGCCGCCGTCCGCTGCCAGGCCTTTGAGAATGGCCTGATGGGCACTGACAGAGACGTTCTTGTTTCGGGTGCTGACATATTTCATCGTGATATTCTCCTTGCATTGACTTCGGTGCAATGATACACTGTCCTCGCTATAAAAACAAGTGTATCTGAAATAAAGACAAGGGGTTCATGATGAAAGTTGGCATGCTTGGCTGCGGTGTTGTTGGCAGCGGTGTAAAGAAGATTCTGGATGAGGGAAAGACGGAGGCAGGCAGTGATCTGCAGCTGACCAGAATCCTGGTGAAAGAGATTGGTGAAGGCATGGATGCGCGCTTTACGGAATGCGCGGATGATGTGCTGGATGATCCGGATATTGATGTGGTTGTGGAATGCATGGGCGGTATTGAGCCGGCTGGTTCTTTTGTGGAAAAGGCATTGGCAGGCGGAAAGTCAGTTGTGACTTCTAATAAGAAGATGCTTGCGGAAAAGGCAGCCCGGCTGTATGCACTGGCCAGTGAACATCATGTCTGTCTTCTGGACGAAGCAGCCTGCGGCGGCGGGATTCCATGGATGGCGAATCTGAAACGGATTGCGCGCATTGAACCGGTATCTTCCTTTCAGGGAATCTTCAACGGGACAACAAATTACATTCTTTCGCGCATGGAAAAGGGCGGCGCAGACTTTCAGGATGTGCTGAAAGAGGCACAGAAGCTTGGCTATGCTGAGCGTGATCCAAGTGATGATATTGATGGTGTGGATGCGGCCAATAAAGTCGTGCTTTCCTGCATGCAGGCATTTGGCGTATATATGCCGGTTTCTGCTGTAGAGACTTTCGGCATCCGTCGTATTCAGGCCTGTGATTTTGCCTGGGCAAAGTCACATGGCGTAACAATCCGGCTGCTTGGAACGGGTGAGAATCACAATCATACTGTATCGGCGTGGGTGATGCCTGCTTTTGTCAAAGCAGACAGTCTGTATGCGTCGATCAGTGCCAATGACAATGTGCTTGTATCGCATTCTGAAACATTGGGTACATCGGCCTTTGCGGCCCCGGGTGCCGGCAGTCTGCCGACTGCCCATGCCGTGGTGCAGGATCTTCTGGATCTGTATGAAGGCAGTGGTGCCAGAGCAGCTGTGATGCCGGCAGCTGTGATGGATCAAAGCAGTGTGACAGGCCGCTATTATGTGCGTACTGTGAATCCGGCTGTGTTTGATGATGTGAAGCAGGAAGATGCCGGAGATGCTTTGATCACCCGGGAAATATCTCTGATGGATCTTTGTGCAAGAGTGCAGAAGGCAGCGGATGAGAAACTGTTTGCGGGGGTGATGTTATGATCAAGGTTGCCAAGTTTGGCGGATCGTCTGTTGCCAATGCGGTGCAGTTTGCCAAGGTAAAGAACATTGTCGGGGCTGATCCGGGCCGGAAGTTCATTGTGACAAGTGCGTGCGGCAAGGAGTCCAGTGATGATCATAAGGTGACGGATCTTCTGTATCTGATTGAGGCGCATGTCCGCTATCATGTGTCGTATGATTCTTTGTTTCAGGCAGTGCAGGACAAGTATGAAAAGATCAGGAAAGATCTTGGCCTGATAACGGATCTGGATCATGAGTTTGCCATGATCCGGAAGCTGATTGATGCCAATGTGTCGACGGATTATCTTGTCTCACGCGGTGAGTATCTGACCGGGCGCCTTCTGGCAGAGTATCTGGGGGCAGCCTTTGTGGATGCGGCGGATGTGATGAGTTTCCGCTATGATGGCTCGATTGATATGGCTGTGACAGGTGAGAAGCTGGAGAAGGCTGCGGCTGGTGCAGACAGGATTGTGATTCCGGGGTTCTATGGGGCGATGCCGAATGGTGCCATCAAGGTGATGACCCGGGGTGGATCGGACATTACTGGTGCGGTGATTGCCAATCTGGTGGATGCGGATGTGTATGAGAACTGGACGGATGTGTCTGGCTTTCTGGTAGCTGATCCGCGTATCATTGAGCATCCGCTGCGGATTCCGCGCATTACATATAATGAGCTGCGGGAAATGAGCTACATGGGTGCCAATGTCCTGCATGATGATGCGGTGTTCCCGGTGAGGCAGAAGAATATTCCGATCAATATCCGCAATACAAATGATCCTGATAATCCTGGCACGATGATCATGGAGGACTGCAGTGAGATGGACGCCCTGGAACCGCCGCATGTGATTACCGGCATCACCGGCCGCAAGGGTTTTACGTCGATCAATGTCATCAAGGCCCACAGTTCTACGGAAGTCGGCTTTCTGCGGAAGCTGCTGGATGCGTTTGAAAAGTACAATGTGTCGGTGGAATCTGTGCCGGTGACGGTGGATACGTTCTCTGTCATTGTGCAGAGCCATGCGGTGGATCAGAATCTGTATGAGATTGTCTCAGAGATCAAGAATACGCTGCAGCCGGATGATCTGCGGATTGAGGAACATCTTTCTCAGATTGCCGTGGTTGGCCGTGAAATGCGCAACCGGCCGGGTATGTCGGGGGCTTTGTTATCCGAGTTTGGCAATCATGCCATCAATATCCGTACGATTTCCCAGAGCTGTGATGAGCTGACAATTGTGGTTGGTGTCAATGACAGTGACTTTGAGAAAGCCATTCATGCGATTTATGATAAATTTATTTCCGAGGAGAAAAACAAATGAAAGTTGGAATTGTTGGAGCTACGGGTGCTGTTGGCAGACAGATGCTGGACTGCCTGGCAGAACGAAAGATTGACTGTGAAGAGATCCGGCTGTTTGCATCAGAGCGTTCCCATGGAACATTGATTCCTTATGGAAATGATCAGCTGATGGTGGATGTGGTGAAACCGGGCTGTTTTGATGGGCTGGACTTTGTGCTGGGAGCTGTTTCCAATGATCTTTCAAAGCAGTTCCGTCCGCTGATTGAAAAGGCTGGGGCTGTCTATATCGATAATTCCAGTGCATTCCGTCTGGAGAAGGATGTGCCGCTTGTTGTCCCGGAGATCAATGGTGAGGATGCCCTGCATCATCATGGCACAATTGCCAATCCGAACTGTTCGACAATCATTACCTATATGGCAATTGCACCGATTGCACGTCTGTCAAAGCTTGTGTCTTTGACGGCTTCGACCTATCAGGCGGTCAGCGGAGCCGGCATGAAGGGCATTGCGGAGCTGTCTACAGAAGTAGAGGATGTCCGCAAGGGCAGGGAAATTACCCCGCATGTGTTCCCGGCCCAGATTGCGTATAACTGCATTGCAGATATCGGATCCATGACGGACAACGGCTATACAACCGAAGAGATGAAGATGCTCAATGAGGGCAGAAAGATCATGCATCTGCCGGATCTGAAAGTGACCTGTACATGTGTGCGGGTGCCGGTGTTCCGCAGCCATGCGATTTCAGCGTGTGCTGTTTTTGAGGATCGTCTGGATCTGGATGAAGTAAAGAAGGCTATTTCTGCGTTTGGCGGGGATGTGTATGATGATGAGGTGCCGACACCTTTGATGACAAGCAATCAGGATAAGGTGTATGTTGGCCGTCTGCGGCGTGATCTGGTGAATGACAATGGCATTGCTCTGTGGTGCTGCGGGGATCAGATCCGCAAGGGTGCTGCTGCCAATGCGGTGGAAATCATGGAGTATGTTTGCAAACATGCCTGATGTGCTAAAATAAAGGCAGCGAAAGGAAATGACAGGGTTATGTTCCAGAAAACAGTACTTGGTGCGCTTGTTGTGGCAGCGGCTGCTGCAGCGGTGCTGGTGGTGAAAGAGCTTCGTGACCGCCGCTCGGAAGAGGATGAAGAAGATCAGCAGGAAAATGATGGTGAGAATGCCGCTGCTGACGATGACGATGAGATCCATTTTGTGGAGATCAAGGATGGCAGTGAAGAAAATAAGAGCTCTGCCCATCTTGATGGCGTAAAGATGGATGACAGTGATGATGAGGATGATGATGACGATGTGGAAATTCACAAGTTTGATTCAGCGGATCATCATGAGGAAGATGTGAAAGAAGAGCCTGAGGAAGAAGAGGAATCTGAGGAAAAAAAAGCAGCAGCGCCACAGGTGAATGAGGAGGAAGGGCCTCATGAGATTCCCATCAGTGATGGGGATGAGGAAGCACCTGCGGCGGATGAAGAAGAGCCTGATACAGAGGCAGAGACAGATGCCGGTTCTGATGATGAACAGGAAGAGGATTTCAGTGATGAGGTAAAGGAAGTTGCCGAGCTGTATCCGTATCTCAAGCCTGCTTTTATCAAGGAGATTCTGGACCGCAACGATGCATATAATGCACAGTTTCCGGAAGATACGCTTGTTTGTGCCGTACATCATGTGAAATTTGCGGATCTGCATTCACTGCTGCACTTTGAGGGAATTCTCAATGATGCCGGCTATACATGCACGCATCAGGAAGATGGCAGTGTGCAGGCCTCCAAGCGTTTCTTTGTTGAGGATGGTGCGATCATTTCGGATATTCTCAATGTAGCCAATCAGGCAGTTGCCCTTGGCGGCACCTATCAGGACTGCGATTTAGTACAGTGAATCAGGAAGCTCTGCGGAGCTTCTTTTTTGTGCATTTGCTGGAACAGCGTTGTCTGTAAACGTTTTTGCCTGCTGGCATGATGCCAGAGAAAAACGGTATGAAGAAAGCACATATCGTGGTTCTTGTTTCTCTTTGTGCACTGACAGCGGCAGACAGCCTGAATTGATCCTGCTGTTTTGGCGGGCTTTTGCCTGCTGATATCTTCACAATCGTGTATAATGAGCCTGCTATGTCAATATTGCAGGTGAAAAATCTGAACTTTTCCTATGAAGAAGGCGTCCCCACGATCCGTGACGTCTCTTTTAGCGTGGAAGAGGGCAGCTATACGGCCATTATCGGCCATAATGGATCGGGTAAGTCTACAGTTGCCAAGCTGATTGCCGGCCTGTTGGACAAATCTTCAGGCGAGATCACGATTGACGGCCTAGAGCTGAATCTGGAGAATCTCAATGCCATCCGCAGCCGGGTGGGTGTGGTATTCCAGAATCCGGACAATCAGTTCATTGGCTCCACGGTGCGGGATGATATTGCCTTTGGCCTGGAGAATCACTGTGTACCGCATGATGAGATGGAGGGGATCATTGATACGTATGCGGCAAAGGTAGGCATGACGAAGTATCTGGATCATGAGCCGACCCATCTTTCCGGCGGCCAGAAACAGAGGGTTGCCATTGCCGGTGTGCTGGCGATGAAGCCAAAGATTCTGATCTTTGATGAGGCAACCAGCATGCTGGATCCCCAGGGACGTCAGGAAATCCGCCGGGTGACGAAGCAGCTTCATGAAGACCGGGGTCTGACGATTCTTTCGATTACCCATGACATTGATGAGGTTGCCTCCAGTGATCAGGTCATTGTCATGGCCGGCGGCAGGTGCGTGATGCAGGGGACACCTGCTGAGATTTTCCGCCAGGAGAAGAAGCTGAAGGAGATTCAGCTGGATATTCCGTTTTCTTTGAAACTGCAGGAAGCTTTGCGCAAGCGTGGGGTTGTGCTGCCCCGTGATCTGACAATTGACAGCCTGCTGGAGGATCTATGCCGATACAGTTCGAACATGTAACACATATCTATGGTGAAGGAACGCCGATGGCATATACGGCGCTTCATGATCTGGAGCTTTCTTTTACCGAAGGAAAGATGACGGCCATCATCGGTCAGACGGGTTCTGGCAAGAGCACACTTGTCCAGCATCTCAATGCATTACTGCTGCCGACAAAGGGCACGGTGTATGTTCTGGATCGTAAGATTGAGGCTGGCTCCCGTCCCAAAGGACTGAAGTCTCTGCGCGGGGATGTCGGGCTTGTGTTCCAGTTCCCGGAGTATCAGTTGTTTGAAGAAACGGTACTGAAAGATGTGTCCTTTGGTCCGAAGAATTTCGGGGCGAGTGAGGAAGAAGCGATTGCAAAGGCAGAGAAGGCACTGCAGCTGGTTGGCTTTGACAAGGCATTGTATCAGCGCAGTCCGCTGGAATTGTCCGGCGGACAGAAGCGGCGGGTTGCCATTGCCGGCATTCTGGCAATGGATCCAAAGATTCTGGTGCTGGATGAGCCGACGGCAGGTCTGGATCCCCAGGGAACCGTGGAAATGATGTCGCTGTTTGCCAGACTTAACAAGATTGGCACGACGGTGCTTGTTGTGTCTCATGACATGGAGCAGGTATTCCGCTATTGTGATGAGGTTGTGGTGATGGCAGACGGCAAATGCCGCCTGCATACTTCTGTGAAGGAATTCTTCCGGGATGGCTCGATCTGTGAGAGCCTTGGCATTGTGCCGCCGGCCATCGTGCAGATGAAGGACGGCCTGAAGGCAAAGGGCTTCCAGATAGATGATGATATTGTGGATATCGAAGCACTGGCAGACTGCATTGCCAGACAGGTGAAGAAACATGAATAACATTACACTGGGACGTTATATTCCTCTGGATTCACCTGTTCACAAGCTGGATCCACGGGCTAAGATCATGGCCATGTTAATCATGCTGGTGGCGATTTTCTTTCCGGCAGGATGGCTTGGCTATGCCATCATCTTTGCCATTGCGACATGTGTCATCCTGATTGGAAAGCTGAGTTTTTCCTATGTCTGGAAGAGCATGAAGCCGATGCTGTTCATGATGGTTTTCCTGCTGATTGTCAACTCGTTTGTCATTAAGGATGGCATCCGCCTGTTTGGCATTGGCAAATGGGGGCTGTATACCGGTGCTCTTTCCCAGACTGCCTATATCGCTGTTCGACTGTTATTGATGATCATGATTACAACTTGCCTGACCGCAACGACAAAGCCGCTGGATATGACTTTAGGCATTGAGGATCTTCTGCAGCCGTTTACGGTGATTCATGTGCCGGCACATGAGATTGCCATGTTAATTTCAATTGCCCTGCGCTTTATTCCGGATCTGATTGATGAGACTCTTCGCATTATGAAGGCACAGGAAAGCCGCGGCGTGGATATGAAGGAAGGTACGATGAAAGAGAAGATTGTTGCCATCCTGTCTTTGATCGTACCGCTGTTTGTCAGTGCGTTCCAGAGAGCAGAGGATCTTGCCAATGCCATGGAAGCAAGGGGTTATGCCCCGGGTGAACCCCGTACCCGTTATAAGATTTTGAAAATGCATTCTTCAGACTGGCTGTTTCTTGCCGGTGCCTGCGGTGTGCTTGTTTTGATGATTCTGCTGGCATACGTGATATGAACCGTTATCGCTGCGTTGTGGAGTATATGGGCGGAAAGTACGATGGCTGGCAGTCTCAGACACTTGGTACGTCCATTCAGGAACAGATTGAAGCTGCGCTGTTAAGAATTACCGGGAAAAAGACAAATATTATTGCCTCAGGCAGGACGGATGCGGGTGTCAATGCCCGCATGCAGGTGTTCATGTTTGATACGGAACGTGAGATGAAGGAGCGCAAGTGGATGGGTGCCATCAATGCCTTTCTGCCGGACGATATTCATATTCTGGATGTGAAGCTTGTGACGTTCCGCTTTCATGCCCGCTACAATGTGAGATGGAAGAAGTATGCCTACCGTATCAATATCGGTTCTTATGATGTGTTTACCAAAGACTATGAATACCAGTGCCCGATCAAACTGGATTTTGAAGCAATGAAACAGGCTGCGCAGTATCTTGTCGGTACGCATGATTTTACATCTTTGAATTCTTCGCCGCTTTCAGAATATCCTGATCAGACAAGGACGATCCAGTCGATTGATCTGCAGGAGAACAACGGGCATATTGTGATTACCTATTGTGGCAAGGGGTTTCTGCGCTATATGGTACGGATGATGAGTGCGCAGCTGATTGAGGCAGGGCGCCACCGCATCATGCCGCAGGATATTGAGAAGATTCTGGCGGCAAAATCCCGCACAAAGGCAAGGCGGAATGCCCCTGCCTGCGGTCTGACGCTGGAAGAAGTGAATTACTTTGAGATTGCCGCTCTGGATGAGGGCGGTATGATCCGGGAATATCTGCAGGGGGATGATCTGCCAACAGGCATGACTTTGAAAGAGACAGAAGCAGAAATGGAAAACAGGACATATCCACTTCATCTTGTCATGACAACAAGGCATTCACAGCAGATGCTGGCAAGAGTTGTCATTGCACCCGGTGAAACACAGATCTTTTCGGTTTGCAGAGAAGGCAGGAATGAGGCCGTTTCACTGCTCGTGCAATTCAGACAGTGGCTTGGCATGATCGGCCTGGATGCCGGGATGCCTGTGATCATCCGATGACAGGAGGTGGCGCATGCTGTATGTTGCATCCGCATTGTATGAGGAAGTTCGTCCTTTGATTGAAAAGAAGCAGCTGAAGAAGGAGGCGGGTGTCCGCGGTCTTCAGCTTTTTTCCAATGAGAAGCTGAAATGTGCAGTTTGCGGAACCGGCCAGCTCAATGCGGCATCGTCTGCTGCCGCTTTGCTTGAAAAGGTACATGCCGGCAGTCAGGATGTGCTGCTGTGGTATGGGTGTGCTGCCGGGATCAAACCGGGCGTGTATCAGGCAGAATGCATTACCGATACCGTGACGCAGAGGACGTATTATCCGGATTTACTGCTGGATACAGATCTTCCGCTGACCGGCTTTCTTTCAGGTTATCAGCTGTATGCACAGCAGAATGCCAGGATGGATGAAACGCATGGCATCTATGAGATGGAGTGTGCAGGGGCTGCCTGTGCTGCTGGCAGAGTGATGGGCCCGCATCAGCTGTTCTTTGTGCGTTTTGTATCGGATGATGGCAGCGGGATCCTGACACGGCAGAGACTGCATGATTTATCTCTGCAGTATGCACCAGTGCTGGAAGATCTTGTCAATAAGCTGCTGGCATATCAGGATCTGCTGTGTGAGAATACGGAAACAGATCATGGGGAAATGATCGATGCATTAGCTGAAAAGCTTCATGCGACAGTGGCAATGCGTGCACAGATTGCCCAGCTGCTGCGCTATGGGCATGCATCAGGCATTGATACAGATGCTTTTATAAAGAAAGCGCTGTTGGCAGAAGTTAAAGACAAAGAAGTGGGAAAGCAGGTGCTGCATGAGCTTGAAAGAGAGATTGTTACAGCCGGATTTCACTGAGATTTATGTGGAACAGGGGATCAAAGCACAGGCAGATTCCATTCTGTCCCGCTTTCCTGCTGCCCATGTCATTGAAATCAAAGATTACCGTGATGTGTTTGATCGGCCCCGGCAGTCCTATGCTTTGCAGCACAAGAGCCAGAAGCTGATCCTGGCAAAGAAGAAAGATGGCTTTCTCTATCCTGGCTCACCCGTTTGCCAGTCCTTTGGCAATCCATATTTCATGTATTCTTCCTGTGTGATGAACTGTGTCTATGACTGCAGCTATTGTTTCCTCAAAGGCGTGTATCCGGGTGGAAATCTGGCTGTCTTTGTCAATCTGGAAGATTATTTTGAGGCGGTAGAGAAAGAACTGCGGAAACACCCGCTGTATATCTGTGTTTCCTATGATGCGGATTTGTTATCTCTGGAGAGCATACTTGGCTATGGCCGGGCATGGAGTGCATTTGCGAAAGCACATGATCGCCTGACGATTGAAATCCGTACCAAGGGAACTTTTGATAAAACATGGCAGAAGATGACAGCTTCATGCAGAACCATTCTGGCATTTACGCTGTCTCCATCCAGCATCATTGCAAAAGAGGAAAAAGGGACACCATCCCTTTCTGCCCGTCTGACGATGCTGAAAGAGGCAATGAATCTTGGCTTTCCGGTGCGGATTTGTTTTGATCCGGTGCTGATGTGCATTGATCAGAAACAGGCATATCGTGATCTTGTGGAAGAGACTGCCAGGACAATCGATCTGCAGAAAGTGCGTGATTTCTCAATTGGCAGTTTCCGTCTTTCAAAGGTGTATATGGCAAGGATGCGCCGGCAGTATCCTGACAGTGCCGTGCTGCAGTATCCGTATGTATGCGAAAAGGGTTTTTATCACCTGCCTGCACAGATGGAAGCAGACATGACCGACAGTATTGTTGAGGCTCTGGCAGAATATGGCATTGGTAAAGAAAAGATTTTCTTCTGGAGGGAATCATGAAACAGGCACTTGTAACCGGCGCAAGCCATGGCATTGGCAGGGCCATTGCCATACAGCTGTGCAAAGATGGCTGGGAGGTGTGGGGAATTGGCCGCACGTTTGATCAGCAGCCATACCCATCTTCATTTCATCCGGTTATTCTGGATCTGCTGGATGATCAAAGAGTCATATCCTGTCTTGACCATCTGGATATTGATCTGTCACTGCTGGTGAATAATGCGGGCTGTGCATACTATGGGCTGCATGAGTTTATGAAAGACAGTCAGATTCAGCAGATGGTACGGCTGGATCTGGAAGTGCCGATGCGCTTATGCCGGTACTATGGAAGAATGCTGCGGGAAAATCGGGGCACGATCATCAACATTTCCAGTGTCACTGCCCTGTCTGCCAGTCCCCATGCGGCTGCGTATGGCGCTGCCAAAGCCGGCCTGGTTGCTTTTTCGAGATCGCTGTTTGAAGAAGAAAGAAAGCACGGGATGAAGGTCATCTGTATGATGCCGGATCTGACTAAAACAGAATTGTATCGAAATGCAGATTTTATACCGAATGAAGCACCGGACTGTCATCTGGAACCCGAGGATATCGCGCAGGCTGTGCATGATCTGCTCGTCATAAGACAGGAGATCTGCCCGAGTGAAATCGTGCTGCGTCCACAGCGCAATTCAATTTCTAAAAAAACCAGTTGACAGGGAGGCATAAGAGAGGGTAAGATCATGAAGCTTCTTCAGCAGGGGTTCAGGCATCAGGAAATGATCATGGATCAGGTTGGCAATGAGGAAAAAAGTTGTTGACAAAATAAACTGAAGAGGTAAGATAAACAAGCTGCTTCTGAGAAAGAAGTAAGCACAGATCTTTGAAAACTGAACAGAAAGATTAGAACACAAACAACGTCAATGAGTTTATAAGAAATCCTGATTGGTAAGTAATCAGGTGAGCACAAGTCAAATGAAGAGTTTGATCCTGGCTCAGGATAAACGCTGGCGGCGTGCCTAATACATGCAAGTCGAACGAGGAAGACCCAGCTTGCTGGGTTGACCGAGTGGCG
>NZ_OUNG01000003.1 GCF_900343155.1 Lactimicrobium massiliense | reverse complement strand
TTCCTGATCTGAAGTGCTCAACGCAAGTCTTGACTGCCCGATAATCGATAAAATCATCTTACGCAAGAACAGTATGAATATTGCCTGTCATCATTCCCCATATAAAGCATGCCAGCTCACGTGCTATGGCTACTGTTGCTTTGTTATGGCTCTTTCGATTGTGAAGCACAAGACGCATGTATCTCTTCCGGAGGCGTTCATTTGCTCTGTCCGCATATGCAATGACTTCAGGAGCGCTGCCTTCCTGCCGCTTCTTCAGTGCTTCACTTTTGCGAGATGATGCCCGTGAGAAAGACTGTGCACATTCCACAAGGAGTTTTCTCAAAAAGGTGTTTCCCTGCTTGGTTATTCCCGTTTGGTTCTGATCTCCGCTGCTGCTGAGTTCTCCTGCAACCAGGCCCAGGAATGCCGCAAAGTTCTTTGCTTTAACGAATCTGGTGAAATCTCCGATTTCCACAATCACAGCCAGAGCGGTAAGTACTTTCACTGACTTAAAGCAGATAAGCTTATGAACTGCTTCCCGGTATTTATCCGTTTCAGCGATTTCTTCAATGCGCTTGTTCATCTGCTCAATGCGATCAGAAACTGTTTCATAGGACAGCAGGTAAGAATCCATTGTTTCCTTGTTAATTCCCTCCAGAGGAAGCTCCTTAAGCCATTTCAGGTGCTTCTTTGTCCAGTAATTTTTACCATCCGTATAAGTATATCCGTGCCTGGTGGTAAACGCACAGATCTGCTGTTTGATCACTCTGAGCTGCTTCTTGTGATCCTGCTGCATACGGATGAAATCACGTACGGATTCATCTTCTTCATCGGGAGTATAGACTTCGCTGTATTCATGATTCTTCAGTGATCTGGCAATCGCTTCGGCATCCCGCTTGTCAGTCTTCTTCCTGCGGCGTCTGTTGATTTCTGTTCCGGTAATAGAAGCAGGTGCCAGGATCTTTGTGGTAAGACCATTCTTCTCAAGATCACGTTTCAGCTTAAATCCAAGGCAGCCAGCTTCATATCCGACAATGATCTCTGTATCATTTCCAATCTTTTTCCTGATTCCCTTGCAGTAGTTTACGATGTTGGCAACAGCAGGGGAATAGGTATTCGTGTTCACTGGTGCTGCTGATCTTTCCAAATAAGTCGAGAGCGTGTAGTTTGTAGTGTGTGCATCAATTCCAACGTATGCTATCATGTAAAGGCCTTCCTTTCTTGGATGAGGCAACTTCCCCCATCTCTTTATTGACCCAATAACAAGTATGCGGGATGATCCTCGAACACACAAGTTAATGGAGGGCTTTTACATATTGTCTAAAAATTCCAAGCTGATCTGATCACTGAAATAAATGAAGTTATGTTTGTTGCAATACTTCTTAAATTGGTTGTAATGATGAGTATAGATGTTGATAGTTCCGTTGCTGAAATTACGCTGCCGCATGATCTCAAGTATTTGAAATATGCACTGTTCAATTGTCAATCTGTTCTCCATTTTGAGAACTCCTTTCTATGGGTACTCCCATAGAAGAAGTATGCCCGGTAAAGAAGGAAACGAAAATAATGTAAAGTAATTGCCGCAGTTATCCGCATCAGCACCGATGATTGCGGCATTTACTTTACATTATCAATTGCTTTGCATAATTTCCATAATGTAAAGCTTTACATTACGGTAAATCATACATTGCCAATGCATTGTGCATATGTGCGTTACGACAGTTCAAGACTGTTCGCTATAGTAAAACCAGCACGCTCATATACGAACTTGAAAAGGCGGATCTTGAGAAGACTCACCTGGAATACATATCCAAACTAGCAAAGCTGGATCTGGTTGTGCTGGACGACTTTGGACTCATGGACCTCGATCCAGATAAGTGCAGAAATCTCTTTGAATTGATAGACGCCAGAGAAGGAAGAAAATCCATGATTGTGATATCGCAGCTTCCAGTCTCCTCATGGTATGAGCTGTTCAAGGACAACACTTACGCAGATGCCTGTCTGGACCGATTGGTCAACAGAGCATTCAGACTACAATTTAATGGCAAGAATATGCGGAACCCGTCTCTTTAACTAGCGTTCCGCTAAAGCGGAACGGCGCACCGATGAAGCGGAACAGCCGTTCCGTTTTTCCGGATTGTGCAGATTATTCTCGTCACAGATTCGTATCTCTGTCATTGTCGCCTTCAGAATCACCGGCTTGTTATAGTAGGTATACAATACCGAATAGTAGTGGCCATCATATGGCAGATGATAGTTGGGAGGAACGGCATTAAAAGCTACATAGTCACAGAGCGTGAAGGATCCGTCGGAAAGAGTCTTCATGTTCGGCTTGTCGTAGAGTTCAAAGGTCTGCTTCCGTGTGTATTCCCATCCCTTGGGCTTTCTGTCATTGATGTCCGCTATTATTTGTCTGCAGGTTTGATTGGCAGCTTCAAAGCTGTAGTAAACATTCTTCTTGAGTTCTTCAATCAGCCACGTTTCTAGATATTGAACGTGTTTCTCAACCGTCGGCTTTCCTTTGGGCTTGTAGACAGGCGGAGGTAAAACAACTGTTCCATAGAAGTTCTCCAGATCCTGATACGTGCTGTTGATCATCAGCTGATCCTTGGTGTGCCTGGTGACTGCGGTTGAGGCGTTATCCGGGACCAGATATCGCGGTATTGCGCCATAGTATTCCAGCGCGTGTACAGTTCCTGCCACAAAGTTTGGCATCTTCTCATCCGGAAAAATCTCTGCGTAGACATAGTCACTGACGCCGACTGTTGTCACGAAAACATGTGCTTTCTGCAGGGTTCCATCTTCAGGGTTTTCAATAATCTCGGGTTCATTGCCAACCCAGTCGATATAGACGCGCTGACCAGGAACTCTTTCTACGACCATGGATACCTTTCTGAGACCGTAGTGCTTCTCGGCAAATCGTTTAAAATACTCAACGAATTGCGTGTACTGATAGCCGTCTGGATTCTCTTTCTTGTAAGCCGTCCAGAGATAAAAGAGGTTGGCTTTACTGCCTTTTGCAGTGAGTGCTTCGTAGATCTTCTCATAATCGGGAAGTGGAGTTTTCTTTCTCCTTATCTGATCGGGTGGGTAGAAGGCATCGACAACCTTCTGCTCATCCATCTTCTGAAGATCCTGAAAAGACAAGCCAATAGACTTGAAGCGCTTCATGATCAGCTGACATGTGCTTGAGCCGACCTGATAGCGGCGCTGGCATTCATCGTAGGAAGAGTGTGCCTCCCTCATACGGATGACGCCCATAATCGTTGTGTAGTTTTGCATGTAAATTCTCCTTTCCAAAAACTACGCAACCATAATAGGCAAAATAAAAACGGCATGCCGTTACTGCAAAAACCACATGCCGTCTATCCGATGAGATCATGCCGATGCTAGCGAAAAGGCCATGCCGTTAAGCCGAAATCTGCAATGTTGTGGATGAAATTGATAGTAAACGAATTCATTTGTTTTATTTCAATACAGGTGAAGCACAAAACCTTCCTGTTGCGTTCAAAAGTTGTGTCGATGACAGTGAACAAATATATATCAGAAAAGAAACAGATAAATCAGATGGATTTCTGATTCAGTGTGAAGAAAAGTTGACTCCACAGCTAGATGAGCCATTATTGGAATTCTGGATTAAAATGTACCATCCTTCAATCTTAACTTCCAGAAAAATTATCCCTCACATTGAGATTGGCAGAATCTGAGAGTGGATTTCCCCAGTATTTATCGGAGAAATCCACTCTTTTTTTATTCTTCGGTGGTATAATAAAAGTGGGATAATTATACCACCAGTTAGGAGCCCAATGTATCTCAATTCAAGAGTTAAAATTCCTTCTGATAAGGGTAAAATTTCTATCAAGTCTGTTCGCGGGTATCAGTATGTTTATTATCAGTACGATACGAATTACCGTCCGGAGAGAAAGTACAATATGCCCAGGCGCACAACGATTGGTAAGGTGTGCAAGGATGATCCTTCCATGATGAATCCCAATCCCAGCTACCTGAAGTTTTATCCAGATGCTCAGCTCCCTGAGTTCAATGACACAGGCCGCAGCAGCTGTCTTCGGGTTGGCACATGGATCGTGATTGATCATTTGATTCATCATTATCACCTGCAAGGATATCTCAAAGACATCATTGGTGATAAGTACGGTCTGTTCCTTGACCTGGCTGTTTACACAATTGTCACTGAGAATAACGCAGCTCAGTATTATCCGGATTATGCCTATGACCATCCGCTGTTTACCAGGGACATGAAGATCTACAGTGATTCGTCTGTCAGCACATTCCTGCATGATTTAACCAGGGATGAAAGCATCAGTTTTCTGAATGCATGGAATGAGCACAGAGACCACCGCAGTAAGATCTACATCTCATATGATTCAACGAACAAGAAATGTCAGGCAGGAGATATTGAGCTGGTTGAGGTTGGCCACAGTAAGACAGGACAGTCTGATACGATTTTCAACATGTCCATCGCATATGACAGGACGAACAGAGAACCGCTGTTTTATGAAGCTTATCCTGGCAGCATTACAGATGTCACTCAATTGACAGAAATGATTGAGAAGGCAAAAGCTTTTGGCTACAAACATGCAGGCTTCATTCTTGACAGAGGCTATTTCTCGGAAGCCAACATTCGGTTCATGGATGATAACGGATATGACTTTGTCATCATGGTTAAAGGCATGAAAAAGATGGTAAGCCAGATAGTACTTGCCAATAAGGGAAGCTTTGAGGAAGTATATTCCTGCATGATCCATGAGTATGGCATTCCCGGCACCACTATCGCAATGCCTGTATTCAGAGGCGACAGTAAAGACCGGTATGTCCATATCTACTTCAATGAATCCAAAGCGGCACAGGAGAAAGCACAGCTATTGCAAAAGATTGATGTGATGGAGAAGTGTCTGAAGAAACATCAGGGAGATCCCATTCATCCAGATGCCATCTTCAGCCACTATTTCGATCTCATTTACTATCATGAGGGGCAAGAGGATGAAGTCTTTCAGGCGGCAGCTGCCAGGAATGATGTCATTGAGCAGGAAATGAAGCTCTGCGGCTATTTCTGCATTATTACCTCAGAGAAGATGAATGCCAAAGAGGCCCTTCTTATGTATAAGAGCAGAGATGATTCTGAGAAGCTGTTCAGAGGAGATAAATCGTATCTTGGTGAACGAGCAGAAAGAGTTTATACAATCGAGCCATTTGAATCAAAAATCTTCATTGAATTTGTGGCACTGATCATCAGATCCGGTATTTATACATCACTGATCGAGCTGATGAAGGAAGAAGGAAAGAGGATGAATTACATGACAATTCCAGCAGCGGTGAAAGAGCTGGAAAAGATTGAAATGATCCGCTATGCGGATGGAGACTATCATCTGGACCATGCCATCACAAAAACGGCTCAATCCCAAAACCTGTTGATATGACGCCATGTGGGATGGAGATATAGTACGAATATAAAAATAGATCTCGTATAATTGTGTGTACCCAAACATACAAGATAGGAGATCCATATGAATGTTAACACACAGCCGCTTATTCAGGGAGAATTAATTGATACAAGATCAGACGATCTGCGCTCTGATGCACATGATCTGATTGACTCAATTTCTGATGTGCAACTCCAGAGTGGCATTTTAACATTCTCATCAGGTCTGCCATCCTTTACCCAGGTTGGTATGCCGGAAACGGCCGTTAAAGAGATCTCTGTGGGCACATCATCCAGACCTGCCAGGCGCAGTGTCACTGAATACTTCTTTAAGGGAAAGCTGAATCATCTGAACGGACAGCCGATCTACCTGCAGCTCCTGTGGCCAGGAAATGGTGTATAACGGTACAACTGAGGTTGACTTGAAACACATTCCTATGGGAGGTATCTATACTCATATTGTTGTATCCAAGCAGAGAGCACTCTGCCAGAATAAGAACTGTCCGGTCAGTACTTATACAGAACCACTAGATTTCAAGGCTCAGGGACATCTGATTACAGCTGCTCTTGAGAACTATACACGCGATCTGCTTCGCTTTGGACTGACAATGAAGGAAATATCCATCATTACCGGTTTAAGCAAGAATACAGTCAAGGAGATCGATAAGAAGCGCCTTCAGGAGCTGTATACCGTTAATGGTGAAGGCAAGGAACTGAAGAAGCCTGCAGAATGCCTGGAGTATCTTGGCATTGATGAATTTCTTCTTCATAAAGGCCATAAATACGCTACGTTGATCATGGACCTGAAAAGCGGACATGTGCTGTACCTTGCCTATGGCAAGAAGAAACAGACTGTATATGACTTTATTGACTGGGTCGGCATCGACTGGATGAAGAACGTGAAGGCTGTGGCCTGTGATATGAACAGTGACTTTGAAGAAGCCTTTAAAGATCGCTGTGAATGGCTGGATATTGTCTATGACCATTTCCATCTGGTCAAAAACTTCAATGACAAGGTGGTATCAGAAGTCCGTAAAGAGGAACAGAAGCGCCTGATAGAAGAAGGCAATACAGAAGCTGCCAAAGCTCTCAAAGGCTCTAAGTATGTTCTGATGACAAGTGCTGAAACAAGAAAGCAGAAAGAAAAAGATGCCAAAGCGGGCAAAACCATTGCCCGTGGAAGCGATCTGTTCAAGAAGCCGGAGGTGAAGCAGAAAGCAGGCATTGAAGAAGAATACAAGAAGCTATTGGATGAAAACAAGCTGTTCTTCACCATGGATCTGGTAAAGGAACAGCTTGATAAAGCATACAAAGCAAATAGCGAAAGAGGCATGAAGATTCATATTAACCGGATCATACGCACCTGCAAAGCAACAGAGAACAAGCATTTCATATGGTTTGCCAAGCTGCTGGAGGAACACATGAAAGGAATTATCTCTCATGCAAGAGTCCATATCTCATCCGGCAAAGTTGAAGGAACCAACCAGATGATAAAAACATTGAGACGCAAAGGATACGGCTATCCAGATGATGAATATTTCTTCCTGAAGATCATTGATGCCAGCAGGAAATTCTCATGACCTCTGGGTACATCTATCAACAGGAATTAGGACTGAACCATTCTTATTCACGGCTATATTAGTTTCGAAAAATAATCTGAGGTGTATTTATGTCAGAAATAATAACTGCTTTTAATGCCGGTTGGGTACATGGAAAAATAATTCCTATAGACAAGACATTTAATGAGATTATTGGGTTTTATCTATGGAATTTACCGGTGTCATCGACATCGTCAAGAAGCAAAGGTATCGAGGAATATCGATGGAAAAAGAATGTATGGAAGGATGGAAATCTGAAAAAATATCTATTTAATGTAGCAAAGCTTAAAGTTGATTTCACATACAAGAAAGTCACAAAATTAGAAGAAATGTCTAATGCTGCAACGGCGATTGGCTTAGATGGAAATTTTCAAAATAATCGATATGCTAATCGAATACTCATTTATAACGGCAACCATCGGAATGAAATGCTCAATATTTTTTATTATATTCGTTGTGCTTTTGCGCATGGTCGCTTTTGTGTGTATGCGGTTCATGATCATAAAGATTGTAACGAAAGCCGGATCTATGCATTAGAAGCTATAACTAGAAAACGTGAAACTAATCAATATATAGTAAGAGCGAGAATGATTTTATCTGAGGATACTCTTCTTACTTGGAAAAAAGTAATTATGGACGGGCCAAATAAATTATCTTTGCATTTGGAAGAGCTTTATAACGAAATCAATAATTCGATATTAAATGTACTAGAGAATAATGTTGAAGAATTAAAGAAAAATGATATTGCAGATAATTTACCGTATAGTAGTTCTTTAGTTAATACAGTTATCAATAATATGAGAGATAGCGGAATGATATTGTATGATAATCATAAGAAACGCTGGGTTGCAGTATGAAATTCTTGAAGTATAAATCATAAACTCATATTATGGCAAGAAATAGAGGAATTTAGGTATGAACGAAGACGATTGTCATAGTTAAATGAAAATGTCCCACTCGTGATCAAATGAAAATGTCCCATTGAAAATGCTCATGGTCGAGTGATAAAGCTTCATCTGGAGGTGTCCAGATGAAGAAAAATAAGAAAAGAGCATTGGAGCTCTTACAGCAACGAGAGTCAGACCCTAAAATCACCTGTCAATGGATTGGAGATGAGACAGGCTATAGCCGAAAGCAGATCGAACGATTTGCCATGGAATTAAAAGAAAAGGATATGCAATCTATCCTTGTCCATGGAAATACCGGCAAGAAACCGGTAACGACTGCCTCCGACCAAGAGATCAGTTACCTTGAACAGCTTAAGAAAACATATCCGACTATTACGATAGCACAGTTCCGTGATATCTATCAGGAAGATATTCTTCAGAATCCAGCCATGCAGGATGATGTCCAGAAGTATGGACTAAAGGATCGAAGTAAATCCTGGTTCCGCAATATGTTTGTAAAGGAGCACTGGAAATCACCAGCCGAAAAGCCGGTGAGAATGGATGGATCAAGAGTAACGCATCCGATCCGGAATCCAAGAGATCATCGTGGTGAGCTGGAACAGATTGATGGAACATCTTATGACTGGTTCAATGACGGAAGATCTTATGCGTTGCATTTAGCGGTTGATGATGCGGACAGCAGCGTGCTTGCTGGATGGTTCATACCATCCGAATGTACACGTGGTTATGCCCGAATGACTGATCTGATTCTGAATAAGTATGGGATCCCGGAAGCTTTCTATTCCGATAAGGATTCCGTATTCAGAAGTGTTAAGAGCGGCACGCCATCCCAGTATGCAAACATGATCCATAAGCTGGGAATCAAGATGATCTTCGCTAATACACCGCAGGCAAAAGGACGTATCGAACGTTATAACGGCACTGCTCAATTGAGACTCCCGAATGACATCATCAGATGGCATATACCGCATGATTATGACTATTTGAATCGATGGTTCAATGAGACCTACATCAGGTATCTGAATGCCAAGTTTTCCTTCCGTCCGAAGGATCCACATGAAGTATTCAGACCATTACCATCTGACTATAATCGTTCCAAGGTGTTCAGAGCGGTATATCCCAGACAGGTAAGAAACAACATGTTTTCTATGGGCAATGCTCTGTACAGTGCCTTTGATGAAAATGGCGTATTACTGGAATTCAATCAGAAGACGGCAGTAAACGTATATGTCGATGTCTTCACTGAAGAGATCTATCTGGAACGATATGGCAAGCATTACACATGCATGAAAGTAGGTCAACGTAAGAGAGATGACATTTATGAGGCCAATACTCAGAAGCAGCTAGCACAGATTCTAACCGAGATTCACGAGCAAAATAGATAGCTTGTGATAAATTAGTAATTCACTAACATGATGAGACATTTTCAAAAAATGTTAACAGTTTTTTTTATAAATGACAATATAAGCGCTAATATATTCCTGTCTTTAACAGTTCGATAAGGTCAAAAACACCCGAATAGCCTTTATTCATCGGCTTTTTGGGTGTTTTTCATATTGCAGCGAATGTGCGTAAACTATAACTTCTTCGTGTTTTTTATGATGGACCTCATATCTGATCTCGGAATGATCTGATAATCAGTGTGGAAACCGAATATCTCATGAAGACTGTCAGTTAGCTCTGTTCTCTTGTATGCCGGCTGATATCCGCCTTCTGTAGAGATCATTCGCATTTCCCTCAGTGTGTCGATGATTTCGCCTGATGTGTATCTGCCGCCCAGCTTGTGTTCCAGAATTCTGAATATCAGCAGTGCCATAAAGCATGTCAGAAAGTGTGCGCATATTCTGTCTTCTCTGGATAAATAAACCGGTCTTGCCCGGAAGTCCGTCTTCATGATACGGAAGGATTCTTCAATTTCCCATCTGCCTTCTGAAACTTCCAGAATGGCTTTCACATCCTCTTCAACCAGATTCGTGCATACCGCATAGAATCCGTCATACTGCTTTTCTTCTGCGATCCTGTCATCGTCCAGTTCATACAGTGTCTTATCGGCTGCTTCTCCGTCTTTTGTCACTGATGTTTTTTTGACGAACCGTGCCGGATCATTCGGGTTTTTGTGTGTACTTTTCTTCTTTCCGCTTTTGATCATAGCTTCAGCACGTTCAATCTGTTTTCCCCGGATTTTCTTCTGATACAGCGCATATTTGGGTGAGTATGTGACGATCATCAGCTGACCGGGGACTTTCTTCGTACCGTAGACATCTTCTTTGTAATACAGCTCCTTTGTGTGTTTCTCCGGCTCTTTTATGATTTCATTGATATCTACAGATTCTCCGTTAGAAAGCTTTTTCCAGTTCCTGTCATCCATGGCTGATTTTCTTTCGTCTTCCTTCAGCTTCTTCAGAGACTGTGTGACTATGAAGGCCCTGCCTTCAATGTCATTGAAAGCACGGTTGTTGTCAGAACCCAGACCACCGTCAGTACATACAACAAACTTTTCAAATCCGAAAGTCCTTATGATTTTCTGTTCCAGAGGTGTCATGGACGGCTGCTCATTCTGGTTTCCGGGAAATACATTGAAGGCAAGAGGAATACCGTTGCCGTCCATGAACAGGCCCATCTGCACAATCGGATTAGGTCTGTTTTCCTTACTCTTTCCGTATTTGCGCAGGTCGTCATCTTCCTCAATCTCAAAATAGTAGTTCGTGCAGTCGTAGTAAAGAATACGGTTATTCCTTGAACAGATCAGATTACTGTTTTTGTAAAGTTCTGCCTGAATGTAGTCACACTCTTTGGCAAGTACAGACAGAGCACGGTAAACATCGTAGTCACTATATTTGGGTGGTTCCAGAAGCTTCCGGCAATACTGATAGGAAGCTCTCTTACTGCATGGTTCAAGTATGCGCGCATATACAAGATCTGACAGAATGGCATCCAGTGAGAACTCGTATTTATAGCGCTGCTTAATGTTCCGGCAGATGTTGTTTAGCTTCATGCCGTAATAAATGTTCTGAAGGAACAGATACCCGCAGTTGAATGAGCGTTCTTCATTCAGAGGAATCTGAACACCTGTGTGAAGATACAGGGGAACGATCAGATCTTTCGACTTCTCCTGTTCGGTAAGTTCCTTTGCATGGTCTCTGGCCCATTGAATCACCTCGTCATGAGACATGTTTTTTTCTTTCATCAAAACATCAACACGTCCAAGTTTTTTATAAACAGAAGTAGTTCTCTTCTTACCGGGCTTACCGTCCGGTCCAGGCTTACTGCCGAGATAGGTATCCCTGGTGATGTAAAGAGATTCAACGCCTTTAGGGCTGCGGATGACATTCAGTCTCATGGGGAAATCCTCCTGGAACAATTATACAATATGTACGAGATGTACGATATACAGAAGCATATTATTTGACAAAAAATAATGCGGAAATCCCGCATCATCATTGGTTATTCTATTCATGGTTATGCCAGTGAACTGTCAAACTCCCGGTTGCATTTAGCGGTTGATGATGCGGACAGCAGCGTGCTTGCTGGATGGTTCATACCATCCGAATGTACACGTGGTTATGCCCGAATGACTGATCTGATTCTGAATAAGTATGGGATCCCGGAAGCTTTCTATTCCGATAAGGATTCCGTATTCAGAAGTGTTAAGAGCGGCACGCCATCCCAGTATGCAAACATGATCCATAAGCTGGGAATCAAGATGATCTTCGCTAATACACCGCAGGCAAAAGGACGTATCGAACGTTATAACGGCACTGCTCAATTGAGACTCCCGAATGACATCATCAGATGGCATATACCGCATGATTATGACTATTTGAATCGATGGTTCAATGAGACCTACATCAGGTATCTGAATGCCAAGTTTTCCTTCCGTCCGAAGGATCCACATGAAGTATTCAGACCATTACCATCTGACTATAATCGTTCCAAGGTGTTCAGAGCGGTATATCCCAGACAGGTAAGAAACAACATGTTTTCTATGGGCAATGCTCTGTACAGTGCCTTTGATGAAAATGGCGTATTACTGGAATTCAATCAGAAGACGGCAGTAAACGTATATGTCGATGTCTTCACTGAAGAGATCTATCTGGAACGATATGGCAAGCATTACACATGCATGAAAGTAGGTCAACGTAAGAGAGATGACATTTATGAGGCCAATACTCAGAAGCAGCTAGCACAGATTCTAACCGAGATTCACGAGCAAAATAGATAGCTTGTGATAAATTAGTAATTCACTAACATGATGAGACATTTTCAAAAAATGTTAACAGTTTTTTTTATAAATGACAATATAAGCGCTAATATATTGATATGACTATCATTGTAGGTAATTATCAATTTTAATTTATTACAGGAGTTACATAAATGATCATCTCAAAACTGGAACTTTATAATTACCGGAAGTTTAAATCAGAGAATGGAAGTCCAGGTCTTTCAATTACATTCCATCATGGCCTTAACGCTTTGATTGGAGAAAATGACGCTGGTAAGTCGGCCATTGTAGATGCAATCAAGACCGTGCTCTTAACACAAAGTAATGAATACATCCGAGTAACTGATGATGATTTTTATACAGATAGGAATTTTACTGCATCAGATCTGAGAATAGATATAACGTTATCAGATTTTACAGATAATGAAGCAAAGAACTTTGTTGAATACCTGGAATTTGAAAAGAAGGGTGAACCATCAAATATTGCTTATTTCCTTCATCTTCATTACCATGCATGGAAAGAAGGATCCAGGATCTATTATGAGTTAAAGGTAGGAAAAGCTGACGATGGTGTTGCTCTTGATGGCAAAGCCAGAGATTTATTAAAGACTGTTTATCTTAAACCTTTGCGTGATGCTGAACACGAAATGGCACACGGTCGGAATTCGAGAATTTCACAGATTTTGATCAATCATCCGGTGTTTAGCAATCCTGATCAGAATAAGCTTGTGGAGATACTAAGAAATGCGAATCGGGAGATAGAGCATTATTTTACTGAAGAAGATGGGCAAGCAATACTTATGTCCATTCGTAGTACTCTTAATGAAATAAATGAGCGGGATATACAAAGCAGTGCTGAAATACACACATCCGAGATAAAATTGAAGTCTATCCTCGAAAGCTTGTCACTTTCTGTTGCGGAAGTTAATCCGGGGTTAGGTGAGCTGAATCTTCTGTTTATTGCTGCAGAATTATTACTTTTGAATCAGGATAACCGCGGTGGCTTAAAACTTGCTCTTGTAGAGGAATTAGAAGCACATCTTCATCCACAGGCACAGTTAAGACTGATTCAATATTTACAGAATGAATATCAAAATAATGGTGCTCAGATCATCATTACAACGCACAGTCCAATCCTTGCAAGTAAGATTAATTTGAAAAATATTATTTTGATTAAGAATGGGAAAGGCTATGATCTAGCACCAGAATATACGAAGCTTGAAAAGGGTGACTATCTTTTCTTACAGCGCTTTCTTGATTCAACAAAAGCAAATATGTTCTTCGCAAAAGGTGTAATCATGGTTGAAGGCGATGCTGAGAATATTCTTCTTCCAATGATTGCTGAAATCATTGATTGCCCATTAGAGAAAAATGGCGTATCTATTGTCAATGTAGGAAGTACTGCTTTCTTTAGATATAGTCGTATTTTTCTGAGAAGCGACGGTGGTGATATGGGCATCCCTGTAGCAATAGTAACTGATTGCGATGTAAAGCCTGAAGATGAAAAAGGAAATTTTGTAGACAAAAATACTGATGACGCAGTTAAGAAGAAGCTTAATGATTATTCCGAAGGAGATGTTAAGGCATTCGTCAGCTCTAAAAGAACATTTGAATATTGCATAGCATTAAGCTCATTGTCAGAAGAATTCCATCGGGCAATTCATTATGGAAAGAAAATCCTCAATAGTAATAAGTATATTTTGACTGGTAAGAAAATAGCGAAGGTTGAAAATGAAATAGATAATGATAATCAAGAATGGTCTGGTCTTTCACATGAGCAAAGAGCATATGAGATGTTTCGATCAATACTTAGCAGTGATGGGAAAGGCAGCTTTCTTAAGGCTATTGTGGCTCAATGCTTCGCGGCTGAATTAAGATGGCAAATTACTAATCATCCTGATGATATGCTACATGAAGATATGTTTGATTATGATCTTTACCAGTGCAAAATTGATCCAGAAAAGAAGGAAAAAATGAAGAAGAGAATAATCAATGATCCATATCTGAAATACATAACAGAAGCTATACATTATGCATCTAACAACAATGATATAGAAACTGTCAAGGAGTAACGAAGAGTATATGAGCACAATTGTGGCATCAGACCTAGAAATTAAAGATACAGAAGAATTGTTATTGCCACATGGATGCAGTTTTCCTGATGATGCAAGAGATGTCATAAAGTGCTGGCATTCAGCAGAAGTTAGTGCCTGCCCTGGAAGCGGTAAGACAACAGTGCTGTTAGCAAAGTTAAAAATTCTTGCAGATCATATGCCGCTAGAAAACGGTGCAGGGATTTGTGTACTCTCTCATACAAATGTTGCTGTGAACGAAATTAAGAATAGGATGGCCAATTATGCTGACAAGCTGCTGAGCTATCCGAATTATGTGGGAACTATTCAGACGTTCATAGATAAATTCATAACAATACCATATTTACGTACATTAACCAGCGAACCGATAAAAGTAATTGATGATTTAACATATGCCCAGCATCTGCTCTATTTAATTGATACTGGTAAACAATATTGGCAGTTAAAAAGTTTGATTAACAGACAATATGATTCAGGGCATTATTCGGATAAACCATATTATGTACAAGGCTTATATCTTAATAAAGATGGTTCATTACATCATATCAGTCTTAAAAGCAGAGCGCTTGCAGGCTCAACCAGACCATCTTCTCAACAGTTTAAAAATGCAAAAGAAGAGATGCTGAGAAACGGCTTTGTAACTTATGACGATGCCTATAGATATTCAGAAAAAGCTGTTAATGAAAATAAATTATTAGTAAGACTGTTGAGTCGAAGATTTCGCTATGTTTTTGTCGATGAATATCAAGATTGCAAGGATGAACAAAGAAGAATATTAGACGCAATATTTGATAAGACAGTCAGCTCTGTGATGTATATTGGAGATCCAGATCAAGCCATTTATAATTCCGATAAAGATCAATCCTGTGACTGGTTGCCGGCTTCTAATGCCTTAGCGATTGCTTCTGCAAATCGTTATTCACAAGAGATCGCAGATATATTGACACTACTGCGTACTGACAGAGTGCCAATATTCTCTAATAGAGGACCAACTACTGTTAAACCAGCTGTTATTGTTTACAATGAATCAAATATATCAAATGTTCTGCTAGCTTTTATTGATCAGCTTGTAAAGCATGACCTGACTGATCCTGATGGAATCTATAAAGCCATCGGCTGGATAAAAAGTGAAACAGCAGCAGGAACAAAAATCTGTGATTATTGGGATGGATACAAAGCTGGTAGTAAAGGCACAAGTAATGATACATATTGGTCTCTCATTGATGATATCTGCGAAAGCCTACAAGCTGGTAAGTTGTATAAGGCTGAATCAACATTACGCAATTTGATATGCAGAATAATCAATTATCTAGGAATTAAGTCTAATAATGGTTATTCGTATACATCACCATCCATTCATGACAAGCTTCTTGCAGAGTACAGAAATGAATATGCCGATTTCCTACTGCAAATATCAAAATTGGAAGAATATAACAGAGAGTCTATGAATATTGCGATTAAAGGATTGCTCTCGAAACTAATAACAAGTAATGCAAATGCTGATAGTATTCTTACCAGTATGCCGGCTTATTTTATGGGTGAAGGCAGTGGCAGCGGCAATAAATCAATTCGATCAAACATTTATCATGATGCTTCAACCGGTATTAATGTTCAATTCAGCACTATACATAAAGTGAAGGGCGAAACTCATGATGCAACACTTTATCTAGAAACAGAATATAAAAATAAGTCAGACTTGGATCATGTTCTTCCACTTTTTCAAGGAAAGAAATTAGGTAGTGGAAAGATTGATCATTATTGCAGAAAATGTGTTTATGTTGGATTTAGCCGGCCACGTAAATTTCTTTGCGTTGCAATGAAAAAAGAAACATTTGAGAAGGCTGCTGGAGCCTTCAACGGTTGGGATATCATACAGATTTGAGATCGGTTTTATGGATGAAGAAAAGATTATTAAAAATCAGCAGATTAAAGATAATGGCGCTGCTTATGAAAAAATTACACTTGTTTTGATAGATACGAGTGCATTTATACAGGCAAATAGTGATTTTTTAGGCATAAGGTCTTCGTTGATTCCAAATTTTTTTGTGGTTCTTAAAAACAAGGGCATTGGATTGTTATATTCAGAAATTCTAGATAAAGAATTAGAAAACCATTTGTGCCAGTCAAGCATTGTAAGTGACTTTGATGAATTGCAGAATGCCCTCAAAAATAATGACAGGCTTTTGCGCTACTTTAATGTTGTTAAAGACAATGATCAATCTGAATCTGATGATGTTGAGGGCTCTTCTGAATCCGTGAATGGTGCAGAAATAATTAAACGTTTGAAATCAATAGATTTAATGAAAGAAACAATGAAGGCATATCATACTGCTTATGAAGACAGCATCTCTTTACCTTATGCCGATCCAAAGACCGTTTTTGATAAGTATTTTAACTCAGTACCGCCTTTTGCAGAAACGGGAAAGAAAAAGTCGGAATTTCCAGATGCGTTTGTTATTGAATCGGCAAAAGTATACTTGGCAAGTCATGTGAAAGATACGCTGTTAGTTGTATCTGATGATGAAGACTGGAAAAGAGCTTTTGATAATACCGAAAGAGCTATTCTTTGCTCGTCAATTAAAGAGGCAGTTAAGCAAATTAATAAAACCGAAAAGATTCTTTCAGAGAACCAAATTAGCACATTGTTAAAAATTAACTTAAAAGATTTGAAAATTCTTTTAGAAGAAGAGTTTAATCAAAGCACCTATTTATTAGATGGTTTTAGCCATGACGATGATAATGAGGATCTTACTGTAGATGAGTTTTATGAGTTCAATATTATAACTGATCCAACAGAAATTGATTTATTAAGAATCACTAGAAAATTCATAGTGATACAAACATACGCAACATGTCTAGTCGATGGTAGTGCAATTGTTTTTGATGAAGATAATTCATTGTGGGATAGTGAAGACCGTGAATATACATATAAATCATACGATGATATTGAGTTTAAACATGGCAAAGTGGAAACCATTTGTGAAATAACTATTTCATATGATATTGATAAAATAGATGATCCATTAAACTGTTCACAAGTTAATTCATTATATTTTACGGATAATGAAAATCTTGAAATTGAATTAGACGAAGCAGATATTAAATCACATGAAATGAGCGATGATGATATGGCATTGCGAGTTTTACGAGAAGATAAAGGCTATTGATTTCACAAGTCGTCAAAACCATCGAGAGGGATATAATATTGCTGAATATGATGATGGTGTGGCAATTCTTTATCCAACGGGTATATATAAAGCAGAACATAAGTGACAACAATGGATCTTACTTGTGATATAGCAACAGTGATATTTTCTGCGGATAAGACTGCAATGGATATTATCCCTCCAGATGGATATAAATGGTCATTAAAATCCATGGCTATGGATTGCACATGGTTTGAAAAGCTGTTTGATCTGCATGATGCTTTTGATATTCGCAAGAGGTATGAAGCAGCCAAGATAAAATCTGATAATGATCCATTAACAGTCATAGTTTTGACGAAAAGGAAGATCATTGAAAGTGATGACTTTGATAAATTCGTTAATGATGAAATGCAGGTCATTGATGCATTTATCCGCAGAATTCGATTCCTAACAGAAAGTTGTATCCATTATGTCGATATAGGTTTTCATGGATATGCAGCCCATTATTCACATTACACGGATATTCCTTCACCTGATCATATATGGAATTCAAAAAGCAAATCATTTGCTGCTGTAGATGTGGAGCTGATCAACAATTCTGATATTGATTTTGATTTCCATAAATATGGTTCATCATCCGATATAGCCGTTGCGTATGGAATGTATGATCTCTCCTATAGCATTAATTACAATGTTGGCATGGTTCTTTTAATGTCTGCTCTTGAAGCATTACTTGGAAAAGAACAGCATGGAATAAAGGAGCAGTTAGCAAAACGAACATCTTTGTTTCTTGGAAATGGCGATTCAGAGAGGGATTCAATTTATAAAGAGATTCGTCATCTTTACAAAGTTCGATCTGAATATATCCATACGGGATTATGGAAAGCAGAATATTCAGATGTGAAAGAAGGTAGATCGTTATTAAGACGATGTTTGTTGAAGATAATGATGAATCCTGAATATACGAATAAACAGGAAAGGATAAAAAGCTTGACCATATAGAAAAAGTCCATGAATACCGTTGATGAATTAGTTTATTACTGCAATGAAGTTGATCCTGTAGGTGCAATAATGCTTACTGGGCAATGGGGCAGTGGAAAGACATATTTGATTGAGCATGAATTAGCTGAAAAGCTCAAGGATACCCACATAATTATAAGAATTTCATTATTTGGTGTTGATTCTATTGATTCGTTTAATCATGCTGTTCGCAAACAATGGATTTCTAAATGCAATAGTATTTTAAGCAAATTGCAAGATAAGAAAAAATTGATTGATACTGGAAAATCTCTCTTCAGTGAGGTGATACCATTTGTTCCAGCTCTAAAGAAAATAAAAGGATCCGCTTTGAACACTATACTTTCCATTGATCCACTTGATTACATAACGGTAAAAAAAGAAGTTACAACAGTAAATGGAAAGAAAGATGTAGTTTTAGTTTTTGATGATCTTGAAAGATCTAAATTAGATACGATCACACTACTAGGATGTATCAATGAATATTGCGAAAATCAGGGATTTCATACGGTAATTGTCGTCAACGAAGGCAAGATCCCTGATAAAGATAAGAAAGAAAATAGTTCTTTGTCTTATAACGAGATAAAAGAGAAAATTGTAGAGAGAACAATTTACTTAAAACCAGACTTTGATGGAATAATTGATTCTATTATCGAAAATAAAAGTTGGCAAAGTACTAAATACAAAGAATTTTTAAAGGATAACAAAGCACTTATTAAAAGTTTATTTAAGCTATCTCAAAGTGATGGGAATGGAAATGAAGATAGATCATCAGATGATACTGTAGATTATGTACCGCAGAATATAAGAATATTGAAATGTGCATTGCAGGATTTTTATCGTATTTATGAAAAATTGAGTGCTGAAAGAGTTCCTGATTTAGACAAGTATTTATATTCATTTTTGGCATATAGCATGGTTTCGAAGAGCGGAATTAAACTATCCAACGATGAAGATCAAATGTTTACAGATAATGAGACTTCAGATATTTATCCGCTCTATGAAAATAGCAAAATGTTCGATTCAGCTAAGAATTGGGTTAATAAAGGTGAATGGAATCAAAATGCCTTTTCGAGAGAGCTAAAACTTGCTGTAGAAATGTCAAAGCCATTAAGTCAAAAGGATATTTTACGATTAACAAGATTTGAACTTGTAGAAGATGAAACTATAAAGACAGCATTTAAGGATCTTTTAAATGATGCATATTTAGGTAAACTTTCATTGGATGAATATGTTGTTTTTATTGAAAATTGTCACTTCATCAGAACTTATAAAATTGATGTTAATACTTCTATTGATTGGAAGAAGATAACTGCCGGAATAAATACATGTATTAATGAATATCTCTATAAAAAAGAACCCGATCAAACTCATAAGTTTATTTCTGATGAGGATTTAAACTATTTAAATGATGATGAGCTTAATGCGTACAAATTAATACGTAGTTTTAGAGAAAATGGCATTGCGATTTTTGCTGAAAACAGAAAACAATATTTAGATTTAATGAAATCAGATAGCCAGTCAGCATTTGTTCTATGTAGGAATAAACAAATGAATGTATTTGATGCTGAAATGGCTAAAGCTACATTAGATGCATTTGATACTGCACCACAATATGACAAAGCTAGGTTCGGCAGTCAATTTTATAATTTATGGAAATATATTGATCAGGAGGATTATATAAAAGCGGATGAGACTATAAAAGGCTTAACTGAATTAAAAAATCTACTCGTTGAGAAGAAAAGTTCATATTTAAATTCTGATCGAAAGGTCGCTGCAATGCATACTGATAAGTTTATAGAGAAAGTATCGCAGCTTATCTCCAAATTAAGGGATGCAGAGAAAAGAGTTAACACTACAGATTCAAATGAATCAAGTCTAAATATGGAAGAATAACAATGTCAACAGAGTCTTCTGCAGTGAAGGTGGGTGAAAAAAGCTGGTAGCTACAAACAAAAAATAGATCCTGTTTTGTCAGAATGGATGAAGCAATCTTAGATTTTGGGTCAGATCAGAAAAAGTCCTGATATCCCTTGACTGGATTTCTTTTATAGAATAAGAGGCAGAAATGTCTCTTCTTTGCTTATGTTTGGATCAGGCGCATGAACCTGATACAGGCTGAAAAGAAGGATTGAATAAACAGTTTGTAAAATTCTGTAAACGAGCGGTATTTTGGCAAAAAGTCAAAATACAAGGTGTTAGACAATATGTAAAAGCCCTCCATTAACTTGTGTGTTCGAGGATCATCCCGCATACTTGTTATTGGCTTAATAAGATGGGGGAAGTTGCCTCATCCAAGAAAGGAAGGCATTTACATGATAGCATATGTTGGAATTGATGCACACACTACAAACTACACTCTCTCGACTTATCTTGAAGGATCATCAGTAGCACCTGTGAACACCAACGCCTATTCTCCTTCTGTTTCCAACATCGTAAACTACTGCAAGGGGATCAGGAAAAAGATTGGAAATGATACAAAGATCGTTGTTGGATATGAAGCTGGCTGCCTTGGATTTAAACTGAAGCGTGATCTTGAGGAGAAGGGTCTTACCGTAAAGATCCTTGCCCCTGCTTCAATTACCGGAACAGAAATAAACAGACGGCGCAGGAAGAAAACAGACAAGCGGGATGCTGAAGCGATTGCCAGATCGCTGAAGAATCATGAATACAGCGAAGTCTATACCCCCGATGAAGAAGATGAATCAGTACGTGATTTCATCCGTATGCAACAGGATCACAAGAAGCAGCTCAGAGTGATCAAACAGCAGATCTGTGCCTTTACTACCAGGCATGGATACAAATTTACGGATGGCAGGAATTACTGGACAAAGAAACATCTGAAATGGCTTAAGGAGCTTCCTCTGGAGGGGATCAATAAGGAAACACTGGATTCTTACCTGCTGTCATATGAAACAGTTTCTGATCGAATTGAGCAAATGAACAAACGCATTGAAGAAATTGCTGAAACAGATAAATACAGGGAAGCAGTTCACAAGCTGATCTGCTTTAAGTCAGTGAAAGTACTTACTGCTCTGGCTGTGATTGTGGAAATCGGAGATTTCACCAGATTCGTTAAAGCAAAAAACTTTGCGGCATTTCTGGGCCTGGTTGCAGGAGAACTCAGCAGCAGCGATGATCAGAATCAGACGGGAATAACAAAACAGGGAAACACCTTTTTGAGAAAACTACTTGTCGAATGTGCACAATCCTTCTCCCGGACATCATCTGGAAAAAGTGAAGCACTGAAGAAGCGGCAGGAAGGCAACGCTCCTGAAGTCATTGCATATGCGGACAGAGCGAATGAACGCCTCCGGAAGAGATACATGCGTCTTGTGCTTCACAATCGAAAGAGCCATAACAAAGCAACAGTAGCCATAGCACGTGAGCTGGCATGCTTTATATGGGGAATGATGACAGGCAATATTCATACTGTTCTTGCTTAAAATGATTCTATCGATTATCGGGCAGTCAAGACTTGCGTTGAGCACTTCAAATCAGGAAATCATTGAATGACCTAAAAACAAAGAGGAGGATAAGAATTAGATTGAAGGCATCAGGAAGGAGCAGCCCGGATTTGAACTGGATGGTTCAGCTATCTGCGATGATTCTATGATGGCGCTGTTTCATGGTGATCCACGATATTAGACAGCAGAGCTGGCGGCGAAACCATTGGCCTGTGGGGTGGGAGAGCATTTGTCCCTGATACACGAATAACAGAATGGCTAAATACCGCGAACTGTTGAAAATCCGAGACTCTTTCCTCATGCCTTCAACAGCAGACAAAAAATATTGAATCAATCCGAAACTAGCACTTGACATTGGCTTTTACATAACAGAATACAGTTGTTAAAAGAAAGACAGAGGGAAATGCATAGAACAAATATCTGTGCATCAGAAAAGGAAAGGGAGATTCGATCATGAAAAAGAAAATAACTACACTGGTAGCCGCAACAGCAGTAGCGGCCACAATCTCAGGAACAGCGACAAATACAGTTGTCTATGCCGAAGAAACACCGAATGAGCCTGAAACAAGAACAGAAGCCAGATCTGAAATGGATACGGCTGACGAAGCACTGAAGGCTGCGCAGAAGTCCAATGAAGAGACACAGAAGGCAGTAGACGAGGCGCAGGCCGCTCTGGATCAGTCTAATCAGAATAAGGCTGATGCGGATGCACAGGCAGAAAAGGCACAGTCTGAGGCAGATCAGGCAGTAGATGCAACAGAAGCACAGGCTGAGCTTGAAACAAAGAATGCTTCTGCGGATACAGCCAAAGCAGTTACAGATCAGAATACTGCTGAAGCTGCAAAGCAGAATGCTGAATCTGATGTCGCTTCTGCTGAAACTGCATTGACAGATGCTCAGAATGCACAGGCAGAGACTGAGAAGGCTACTGGCTATAATGAAAATGATCATAAAGCCGCAGTGGATGAAGTAGACAATGCCAATACTGATCTGACAGACGCTAATGAAGCAGTTGATAAAGCTGAGTCGAATGTAGCTTCAGGCAAAGACACAGTTTCAGATAAGACAGAAGAACTGAATACTGCTGCTTCTTCAGCGGAAAAGGCACAGCAGGAATTGGAAAATGCCCAGAAAGTAAGTAATGATGCCAAGAACGCCAATGACGCTGCTATCACAGCATTAGACAATGTCAGAGCAAATGCTGATACATCAAGCGATGCATATAAAACAGCCAAAGGTGCACTGGATCAGGCAAATGCCAATCTTGAGTCTGCCAACGCTGCGAAGGAATCGGCTGATAAGGCGGTCGTGGATGCAAACACGGTAGTTGAAACAGCCAAGAATGAACTCATTGCAAAGGCTAATGAAGCTGCGGATGCGAAGAAAGCATTGGATCAGGCAAACGCTGAACTTGAAACGGCGAAAACAAATGCGAATACAGCTAATACCAACAAGACAGCAGCCCAGGTTGATGTAGACGCAAAGACAAAGGCCGTAACAGATGCTAACTCTGCACTTGCAGAAGCTAAGAACGCTTTAAGTGACGCTAATAAAACCTTGACCAACGCGCAGAATGAAAAGAAAACTGCACAGGATAACCTTGCAGCAGCAGAAAAGGCTGTCACCGATGCGCAGGCAGCTTTGGATGCGGCAAATGAAAAGTACAATCAAGGCTCAATCGGGTACTTCAACAGCAAGGTTGCGGATGGTGAGACTTCCAATGCTGCAAAGATTATGGAAGAGGAAATTGCACTGGCAACAAAAGATGATGCCAGAGGCGTGACTGATCCATCAAATTCAACCGATGCATCCTCTCTGGAAAACTTCGGAAAAGCATTTGAGTATATCAGGAAGGCTAATGAACTGCGTGCCAGTGAAGGTCTTGATCCTCTGAAAGTATCTGATGAATTATTTGCGATTGCTCAGGCAGATGCAAATATGGAAAACTATCTTGGCACTCACTGGATACGTAATCTTTATGTCTATAATGTCGGTGAAAATTGGGCAGGAACCTCTAATAAAAAGGAAGCATTCTATCTTTGGTATAACGTCGAAAAAATTGTGTATGACTATAAAAAAGATAATGAAAATGCGACTGATGACGAAGTATTGGAATATTTAAAGTCAAAAGTTGATCCTTCAATTTTCCCAGCAAGCATGTATACAACGAATGATGTAAAGACCACTGGGCATTACACCAATATTGTTGATAGCAATTGTATCGGAACAGGATTTGCTATCAATACAAATACTGATTCAGCTACTTTTTCGAGACAGGGGGACGCAGTACAGGTCTTTGCTGGCCAGTGGGCTATGGCAACTCCAGGCGGAAAGAAACGTGGAACAGGCACATTGTATGATGTAGAAACATATGAGAGCAACTTCCTTGCATATTACGATAAAGTTACAAAGGCAAAGGTAACTGCACAGAAGAACCTTGATGATGCAAATGCGAAGCTTGCTGAACTGAAGGCAACATCCTCTGATGATTCTAAGATCGTAGAAGCTCAGAAGGCAGTTGATACTGCTCAGAAGGAAATGGATGCAAAGACAAAGGCTGTAGAGGATGCTGAAGCGGCAGAAAAAACAGCAGAGGATCTTCTGACCACAAGAACTTCTGAAGCTAAAAAAGCACAGGACGCTCTTGCTGCTGCAAACAGCAACGTTACAAAGGCAACTGAAACTCTCAATGCTGCGAATAAGGCTGTCACTGATACTAAGAATGACATTGCTGCCAAAGAACAGGCAGTTAAGGACGCCGAAACAGATACTGCTAAGAAAGCAGCGGATGTAGAGAATGCAAAGACAGCAGTCACTACAGCACAGGCAAATCTTGATGCTCTGAATGAAGCGGTAACAAAGGCCAAGGCACATGCTGAAGAGACACAGAAGGCATTAGATCAGGCTGAGGCAACAGTAGCCAAGCTCGATAAAGAAAAGCATGTTAAGGACCAGGCAAAGCAGGATGCTGAAGATGCTTTGAAGAAGGCACAGGCCGATCTTGTAAGTGCACAGAGCGATCTGACTGAAAAGCAGAATGCGCAGAAAGATGCTGAGACAGCTCTTGCAGATGCAAAGACAAAGCTGGCAAAGTACGAAGCCGACTATAAGGCAGTCATGGATGCCAAGGCAAAGACTGAAGAAGCTGCAAAGGACCTCGATGCAAAGAAAGCTGCTCTGACTACGGCGGAACAGGCTCTTGCCAAAGCGGAAAAGGCACTGTCTGATGCACAGGCAGTTCAGAAAGCAGCACAGGATAAGCTGGTACGGACAAAGGCAGTTGCAGAAGATTACAGGAAGAATGGCACAGCAATGACGCTTGCCAATACGCCTGAATTTAAGAATATTGCGGATGCAGTTAAGGCTCTTGCTGATGCCAATGCAAAGGTAGAGGCTGCAGCTAAAGAAGTAGAATCTGCTACTTCAAAGCTGAAGACAGCAACCGATGAACACGAAAAGACAAATACTGTCTATACGGCTGCAAAGGCAGCATACGACAAGGCAGAGTCTGTATGGAAGGCACTTCAGGGCGGTGTTGATTACATCATCACAAGAGGCGCAGATTCCACTGTCTATAAGGATGAGTCAAACGATCTGCTTGTAGTCTCCAATGGCAATTTCCCTGAATTCACTGGTCTTTACATTGACGGTGAACTGGTTGATGCAAAGAACTACGATGCAGTATCAGGATCAACTGAGGTTACACTCCATGCTGATTATCTGCACACACTGGAAAACGGCGCTCATAAGATCCGCTTCACTTACGAGGATGGCGATGATGCCGAAGCTACATTCTATGTTGCTGATACAAGACCTGTTGAACCGGCAAAGCCGGAAGAAGGCAAGTCTGGATCTGCTGAAGCAGGAACAACATCTGATACAGCAACAAAGGTAACGGCAAAGAGTACATCACCTCAGACCGGTGTAGATACGGATATCATGGGCTATGTACTGGCCTGCGGCATTGCTTCCTTCTCTGTCATGTATCTCATTGATAAGAGAAGAAAAGCCGGAACAAGATAAAAACTGTTTTTCTCCTTCCTCTCTCTTGTGGGTGTGGTCATCAGACCATGCCCACTTTTTTGGCTCTTCTGTACTCATGGTGGGGGGGTTATTGCTGATTTAACATGCTTGAATGGATCCCCGCTTCTTCTCCATTCCTGCTTTTTTCCTTGCGTTCTGCAGTTCTCTAAGCTCTGCTATCTTCTTCTTAGATGGCTGATATCTGTTGTTTAGCGGAACTGTCAGGTCTGAACATCGAAGGTAGATCAGAGCGAACATATTGTCCAGATTGCGAAACCTTCTTGCCGTCGCAATTAGGGACTAGAACATTGTGTTTGTGGCTCTGCTGCGCGAACTGTTTATCTGCAGCTCCACAGACTGCACTGATGAATGGAAGGTGGCAAAGGCCAACAGGCATTTTTACAGGCTCACTTTATTGCTGAATAGTAACCAATCCACAGTGATCCGGTACGCATTTTGTTGAAGGCAGCCTGATCTCAGGATATACTTTATGCGTAATATTCAGCACCTTTCCATGCAGTATTTTTTGCGCAGAAAAGGTGTAGGATACTACAGACTGTTTTCAAAATTGCATATTTGTCATTATATCCAGTGTTATTTACCTGAGAATGTGCTAGACAGGAACTGCTGTATTCTGCGGCAAGCAGCAGGCAGTTGTTTATGCAGGATTTCTTTGACTATCTGGGGGGAGTACTGCAGACTGGCAGGAGGAACAGTAAAAGCGGGAATACTGAGGAATATGTCTGCTATTTTGGAGTAGTGTCGAAAACCCGGAAGGCAACTGATAGGTATCTGACGGCTGAGAAGCCGGAGATATAAAAAATTGCGGCCAAGGCGCAATAAAAACAACTTTGGAACTCGTTCTTTCAAAACTGAATCTTCAATGCTTACAGCTCATCCTTTATCCAGGCATCAAGATGGATATTGATGCCGGCAAAGATTGCGAAGAAAGCATGCTTGGATCCATTACGGATTTTCATCTGGTGAAGATGATAGTCGTTCAGGATTCTGGTGTTCATTCTTTCTGTCGAAGTTCTGTTCCGGTAAATCTCTTTCCACTTTTCAGACCTGTATGGAACAGGTCCGAAGAGCCGGATGTCATCACCGTCATTGACGTATATCGTTCTTCCATAAGCGGAAGAACTGCACTCATTCGCAAATGGACAGGAGGAAATCTTATTCATCCTGAGTGGGCAGCGGAATTTTCTGCGCTTTCTCTGAATGTCGTAGCCATAGTCATACATCGGTGTTCCATTCGGACAAACAGGCACGCCATTCTCATTCAGCTTGAACTTATCAAAGGGATTGTCCCCAGCAGACCGTTGATTGCGGTCGATGATTGGAATAATATTCTTGTGACGGAAGAACTGAAAGATGGCAAGACTGTCAGAAGCTGCGTCAAAGCACATGTATCGCGGGTGGATATCGGGATTCATGTCAAACAGACGTGCTGAGGCAGATATGGTGGTCAAAGCATCGTGCCGTGAGGCTTTCTCAAGATCGATATAGATAGGCAAGTCTACTGATCTATGGGGATTGTGGTACGAGATGTTGTAAAGAGTGTAGCCGAGATAGTAACACTCAAGATCACTGTCCCATCCGATGTCAGCGTCAGGTGCAGAATAGCGGACGAGAGGATTTCCATCCTTATCCAATTTGACTTTGTGGCCAAATGGAGAGGCGTGGATGTGAAGCGAAGAACCATCTCCGGACAAGATGAGATTATTCGACTCAATGAATCCCATGTCGGAAGAAGGAATCACAGCCAGTGCATTGAAGAGAGACTGAAGTGTGTAGATCATCCGATCCCGATCCCATTCGGCGCCGTTTTTATATTTGTCAGCGAGAAATAAGGTTTCGGAATGTGAATAGTTAATCAGCTTGTCATGGTTCTTGGGTTTCTTTTGAGAAGGCTTCGTATAGTAACCCTGCTGCAGCAGATCAGAGAGATGTGGATCTGAGTGCGTTAAACGATTGATAAAGTCGTAATGAGAAGCAGGACCAGGCGGAGAGAAAGAGCCAATCAGCCATTGAAGCAGAGAATCAGAAGACAGATCTGCACACCAGTTATGAATGGACAAATACCCGAGGTGCTGCATGAGAATGAAGGACCGGATGAGCACAGCGGGGTCATGAGCCGGACGGCCGGTAACAGAGTAGAGAGGAAACAGAACATCTACGGCAAGATCGACGTCCAGCTTCCGAAGCTTATGCAAAGCAGAATGGAACTTAGAAGTATCCAGTCGTTTAAGCTGAGCATAACCAAGATGATCTTTTTCATCCCTAAGGAAAGCACGATATTCCAGGGACGAAGAGATATGTTTGAGCATTTCACTCACCTCCCACCTTTTCAAGAAAAGCGAGCGAAGCGAGCAGGGCACGCTTGAAATTTTGTCAAGAGTTGACAGCGAAAAAGTGGGGGGATTATGAAATGAGGAGCACAGAGAAAAGAGCGTTGCCTGTACTCCTAAGAGTTTTCGACAACGCTCTTTTGAATTGGGGGGGAGAATTGTGGAAACAGCAAAGCAAAAAGGTTTGCTCAAGCATCTGGACTTTATTGTCGCTGATGTTTTTATATTACAGGTTTCATATTGTCTAGCAAATCTGTGGTATTCAATTGTGTTTGAGGGGTCAGTTTCTTTCAGCAGGCTTTACTATCATCAGGCAGTGATTCTGTTGCTCTGCATAACGTTGTCACTGGTAGCAGGACGGCCTTATAATGGAATATTGAAGAGGGACAAATATCAGGAAATTGCTGCTATAACAGCGCATACATTAAAAATGGCTGGTGCAGATGTAATTCTCCTGTATTTTATTCATGAAAGCGGAAACCTGTCGAGGATAATACTGCTCATTACATGGTTATTTTATTTTATCCTCGAGATTTGTTTTCGTCTTGTATGGAAGAGATTGCTGAGACATCATATTCTGGTTAACCGTCCGGACGCCAAGAGCGCATTTATCGTTGTGACAACCAGAAACAAAGCACATGCGATGGTGACGAATCTGCATTGTGTTCCATATTCCCGGTATTTTATAAAAGCTATTTTTCTTTTGGATTATGATGATAAAAAAGATGCTGGCACACAGATTGACGGCATTCCGGTATTAGGAAGTGCAAAGGACAGTATTGAATATTCTGCCAATCACTGGGTGGATGAGGTGATCATCAATCTGAGAAATCAGGATGAGGAAATCAAGAATATCCAGCAGCATTTCAGCAGTATGGGAATTACGACGCATCAGGTAATCTTCCTGCTCCACAATGATACGATTGAAGGATATGAGAGAATTGACAAGTTTGGAAAATACATTGTTGAAACGCATCAGATCCGTTATGTACCTCTTATCAAATGGTGGCTGAAGAGGTTCTTTGATATTATCGGAGCACTTGTCGGACTGGCAATTACAGGGATTCTGTTCATTATTATTGCGCCGCAGATCTATCATGCTGATCCGGGGCCAGTGATTTACACATCTATCCGGATTGGAAAGAATGGCCGACAGTTCAAATTTTATAAATTCCGTTCCATGTATCAGGATGCTGATGCAAGAAAAGCAGAACTGATGTCGCAGAATAAGGTTAATGGCCTGATGTTCAAGATCGATAATGATCCCAGAATTATTCCTGGAATTGGCAACTTTATCCGCAAAACGTCTCTGGATGAATTCCCTCAGTTCTGGAATGTTCTGAAAGGAAATATGTCTCTGGTGGGAACAAGGCCTCCGACATTGGATGAGTGGCAGCAGTATGAAGAGGGACACCGTATCCGTATGTCTATGAGACCTGGTATTACCGGAATCTGGCAGGTGTCAGGCAGATCATCAATCACTGATTTTAATGAAGTGGTAAAGATGGATGAAGAATATATTGAAACATGGTCATTATCCAAAGACTTCTTTATTCTTCTGAAGACAGTTGGGAAGGTCTTCAAGAGAGAAGGAGCGGAGTGAAAAATTGAGCATAATTGCGTGGCGGGGCCTTGCGATGGCGGAATCAGTTACTGGGAAATGCAAAAACCTTATAGAAATTGCTATAGCATGTTTCAGCCGGGGGGTAGTGTCAGTTTGAGCCAGTTGTTTATTTCTTCAATTCTGTCATTGGACAGATGATAATAAGCCATGTACGGTATTGCACCGTAATGCCGTGTATCTTCATCTGTAACTTATCTATAGTTACCGGCAAGCTTTCTAACTACGATTTTGAACCACATAGATGTGATCCAAAAGATCCAATAAAATCAACGTTTTTCAGCCAATGATTACTACCCTTTTCTCGTGATTGGTGCTATGACGTGGTTAGAATAAATTATAACCACAAGGTTTATTATGTTCATAGCATACGATCTCAAGAACGGAGTGGCGTATGGCAAAGCCATTACATCCACACGTGTTGGCAAGCAAGTGAATAAAACCTATATTAACCTGGGGCGGGTGATCGATAAAGATAGGCACATCTTTAAGAATCGGGCTCGCGGGATACTTATATTTAATCCGGAAGATGGGAGCTTCAACATTCCCGATTCTTCTGTTATCCTGCCTGCTGCAAAGTATCCTCCTGTTAAAGAGAAACTGATCCTTGATTTTGGAGATTCTTGTTTTCTAGATCAGTTCATACAGATAGATGGAATCAAGCCGGTCATTGATGCCGTAGGCTGCAGTAATCCGGATACCCTGTATACGATGATCCATTACTACATTCTGTGCAGGCTGGCTAATTGTCATGCGAAAGACTGGTGGGAAGGCAATTATGCCAGCATTCTTTATCCGAATGCAGAGCTGGAAAACCAGCGGATTAGCGACTTCCTTGCAGAGATCGGAGATGAAGAAAAGCTGCGCCGATTTTTTAAAGCATATGTGAAATATGTCTTGAAAAGTGCAGGCAATTTCAACCACATACTCAATGACAGCACAGGACTTCCAAACAGCGTGCATTTTCCGCTGACAGCAATCAGCAACCACAATGGAGATATTAACAATGAGATACGACTGATTTATGTTACTCAGCAGGAAACCGGGCTTCCCATCTACTTCCGGTATATTGCAGGAAACATTGTTGATGTCAGCACGCTAATTACCACGATTGCAGAACTGGAAGAATGCGGAATCAATACAAGGTTTTGCAATTATGGATGCCGGTTATTTTGGAGAGAATACCATCCGAACGCTGTATGAGCACAAGGTTTCTTTTATCTCGAGGCTGAAGGAAAACTTCAAGCTGTACAAGGATCTGACAGCAAAGTATCTTCCTTCAATCGAAAAAGAGGAAGACCTGGTCGAATACAATGGAAGATACGCCTATATAAAGAGAGTACAGTGCAAACTTGTTGACGATCATATGGGGGTACGCATATGTCTGCCTGGACATTGAGCGCAAAGAATTTGAAACACAGAAGCTTTTTAAACGCGCAAAGGTCCAGAAATTCGATAAGGATGAAGTATTCCAGGAAATGTTGAGGGAAGGAGCATTTGTTCTGGTTTCATCCAGGAGAATTGCAATAGAGAGAATTCTTTCGACGTATTACACAAGGCAACAGATTGAGCAGATCTTTGATATAGGAAAGAACTATGCTGATATGTTGTCGATCAGAGTGCAGCCAGAAGAAACTTTGAGGGGATACCTCCTGCTGACATTCATTACAAGCGTCATTGTCAAACGTATACAGGATAAGCTGAAAATCACCAGCTATAATCCGATTTCAATGTTCATGAATCTGAGAAATCAGAAATGCAAAGTCTATGATGATCAAGTGATTGCTCAGGAGGCCTCAGAGAAAGCTAACGATTGTTACAAATATTTCGGTATCAAGTATGACATTGAAATTCCCCGAGCATGTGGTTAGAAATTCTGTTGGGAACTATAGATAATTGGTATTGATGAGTACAAACTCAATTGCCGTTTAATTGAGGGGACAAAAACAAAATGTGGACCATTGAGAACAGTTTGCATTTTTGCTATATTGAAATTGTAAAAGAAGGAGGGCTATCATGTATAAAGCAGAACAAGTGGCTGGTTATATCGTGAAGAAATGCGTTAGTGATGGTCAGCCTATCAGTAATCTTCAATTACAGAAGATTTTATATTATGTTCAATTGAATTTTCTTAAAGCAAGTGGGCCATTATTTGAGGATGATTTTGAAGCATGGCAATTTGGACCTGTTGTTCCCGCTGTGTACTATAAATATAGCGCGTATGGTTCAATGCCGATTGACATTTTCGAATCAAAATATCATTTAGATTCTGATTCAATGGCGATGATCGACCCCATTGTTGATGAGAAGAGAGAACTAAATCCTTGGGATCTTGTCAAAGAAACGCACAGGAATGGTGGTGCCTGGGATCGGATTTTTCAGCATGGAAAAGGCAATCGTCAAGTAATTCCAAAGCAGCTTATCAAAACAGCAGGATAATCATTAATGGACATTAGCAAGGAAGAACAGCAGCGAAGACAGTTTAAAGACATCTTATTTGATCTTTCTGAAGATCAAAGCATGCTTCAAGATAAAGGAAAAAGAGCAGAGATGTATCGAAGGCTGGAAAATTTGTATTATAACAAAGACTCAAGTAAGAAATTCCGGCATTATTATTCGGATATATTTCAGGTCTTAGATGAGATAAACCAGCATCCTGAGAAGGGTAACAGGAACTTTCTTGGGCAGAATTTAGATGTTTTACGGCAGGGCTATCAAGCAAAAAACATAAATGATAATGGCGATTTGATAGATATTAGTGATTCAATTCGTAAGTTATATGATCATGTTAATCTTGAAATAGCTAGAATGGATTATTCTGATGCTGGCGATTGGCGGATTTCTCAAGAAGAAAAATTACAGAAAGTTCGAGCTAGCATTTCAGAATTAAATGATAATGTGGCACAATCCACAGAAAAGATGGATAACGCCTCAAAGGAATATATTGCGATTTTAGGAATATTTGCTTCAATTATCGTAACTTTTATTGGAGGTATTACTTTTTCAACATCTATTCTTGGTGCAATAAATCTAGCATCCGTTTACCGTGTATCTTTGCTGGCTGTACTTATGGGACTTGTTCTTATCAATGTTCTGTACGGGTTATTTACTTATGTTGATAGATTGGTAAATGGACCAAAGCAGCGCAGCATTAAACCATTAATCATTGCAAATGCTATTTTCATAGGATTACTCATTTTGATAATACTTAGCTGGGCAATAGGTTTAGTTGAAATTAGAAATGTCCATTTTCCGCAATAGCCATGTAAGATATCGAGAAAAATTGTATAGCAGATAATATTTAAAACTCGAGACGATAGTGTTTGTAGTCTTGTTAATAAGATTTCCTAGACTAACCTCATTGCCTTATTGTTCTTATGTAATTCAAATCATGAGATGACCACAGGAAATAAAGAAAATGTTTGGAAAGAAGTTTGTGATATATATTACCCTATTGATCACAATAATTAGTGGCGTGGTTGCGGCAGTGGTATATCCAACTGCTTCATTTGTTTATGATGTAGCAATGGCTTGCTTTGGATCTGCTTTTATTGGATGTATCATGGCTTTCTTGGAATACTTTGCTGTACGGAGAAGCACCATGGAGTTGTTTATGGAAGAGACTCGTAAAGTTGCTGCAGCTTTTTCCAAGGTTCCAATTGTTGCATTTTCAGCACCAAGAAAGCTGGTGTTAAATGCGCTTGCAGAAGAATGGGCTAACGCATCAGTTCTTTTTGCTGAAAGTGAAAAGAAGTGCGATGCGAAAAATGCGTTGATTGAATGGCTCAAGCCTTTTTATCAATCGAATATGAGTGAGATAATATCTCAAGAAGAGCTGGATAAAGATTATCAGCAGCTGATAATTGATGCGAAAAGCAGCATTGAAAAATCTGCGAAAGAGTATATTGCATTACGAGACTATGATACTAATCCTCTATCGGATGCGTATGGAGCATTAGACTTTGTTCTAGGAAATAAATACCGACAGAAGGTATATGAAGGAATTTATAAACCTTTGGCGGATGTAGATAAGAAAATATGTCGTGAGTCATATCATTTTCAGGAATATTTCAAAGCTCGTAATGGAAATCTTCCAGTTATTACTGATAAAGTTCTTGAAGTTCAGGATCAGATTTTTGAAGCAAAAGAAAGTGATTCAGATGCGTATTGGAATATTCGCGTATATAAAAAACTTCTTTTTTGTGTCAATGAATTTAGATGAATTTTGGAATAAGACCTATTTCAAGCATGAAAAAATTTCAATGAAGTATGCAGATTCAATAGTGTTACGTAACTGTAGACACCGTGGAACAGGGGGTTAACGTCACAGAAAGTGATTTGTCCTGATAAGATATTGCATTATTTTGTTTTCATGCTTCGTCAGTAAGTCAGTAAGAAGGAAGTATTATGTCAAATAAGAAAGCAAAAATATTTTATTCGTGGCAATCTGACCTTTCAAGCAATAAAACAAGAAGATTCATTCAGGAATGTATTGATGCTGCGATTGGTAAACTGGCGTATTATGTAGTCTCTGCTGAGAGAGATAATGATACAGCCGGAATAACAGGTTCGCCGGATATTGTGCACACGATCTTTGCCAAAATAGAAGAATGTGATTTCTTTGTGGCTGATGTCAGTATTGTTGGAAGTTATGAGAAGAGAGTTCCTAATATTCCGAATCAGTCGGCTATTGCACCAAGAGTTCAGTATACTCCAAATCCCAATGTGCTAATAGAAATGGGATATGCTGCTCGGCTTTTAGGCTGGAATAGGGTCATTCTACTAATGAATACGGATTATGGTTTGCCAGATAAACTGCCATTTGATCTTGGACATCTTCGTATTACAACTTACCATTTTACAGAAAGAACGAGGGAATCTGAGAAAGAGCGTATCGCAAGTATTATCACTGATAATATTCATAATCATATAGATTCGATTGATCATAAGAAAAATAACGGGCATTCATTTCACATTTTTGGCGGATTTGACCTCAAGCAGAACTCATTTATGCCCAATTGCATTATTCCCTATAATCTGAGAAATGGCAAATGGGTTCAGCATTATGAACAAGAAAAGAAATTGAATGCAAGAGAAATCTATCAAAAGATTGTTTCGTCATCTGTTGGCAATAGTGAAGAGCAAAGTGTTGAACAAATATGTTGGTCTATAATTGAGGATAATGGAGATGAAACAAGGAAAGACGAACTTGATACTATTAGCGATTCTGAAGGTGTTTTGAAATTATCAAAGCATCTTGAGGTGGATCCAGAGATTGCAGATATTGGAAAAAAAACCAACTTTTCTGATGAACAGCAAACGACGAAAGTTACTATTAGCCAGGGATCAAAGGATATCATAAAGAAATGTCTAAAAGAGTACTTAGATATTGGAAATATTCCTGATAATTTCTTTGAATTAGGCGACTTGAAAGAAACAATACCACTATTTCGTATTCCAGCATTTATTGATGATCCGGCAGCTAGAATTAACGGATCTGAGGAAGAAAAGCAAAAATACTCTTGGATAGAAGATCTTGAAACAGATCTGGTGGATCTTTCACTTATTGATAAGATGTTGAAAGTGATGGATAACTACTTATATATTCCATTTGCGATAAAGAACGATTCGTCAATTGCTGATGATAATATTTCGATCGAGGTATCAGTTGATGCAAAGACTGCAACAACTGTTAATCCAGAAGAAATTCTTGGAAGCAGCGATTTGCATGGGTTTGGCGGTTATCTCCATGATCAAGATGTGGTTGAAAATGTGTTTAAGCTGCCGGAGAACCAGGAAATAGCAGAGAAAAAATATCCAATCAGTGATATTGTATTCCCTCGAATTCATAATAATACGTTTTCAATTTTTGAAAGAAATAGTTCGGATGAAGACTTTATTGCAGATTTAGTGGATTTTGTAGAAAAGCCAGATGGTAACCGGTATCAGTTTGAGCTAAAATCGTTGAGACCATCCGAAACTGTATGGATAGGAAGAGGAATCTTAGTAAGACCTATTACTGATATAATAAGTTTCCATTATACAATTTATTCAGAAAAGCTTGGGCAAAGATTAAGTGGTGATGTTACTTATCAAGTGCCAGGCACAAGTTGCTGATAATGACACAGATGGAAGGGCGATAGAAAAACGACCGGTAATGACTATTATCATACAGAATGGCGTTGGCTAATTCCAAATTGACTATGTTGAATGATGGCATTTATTGCGAACTGATTAAGCTAAGAATATGATTTGCAGCGATTTTGCGATAAATAATTTATGGATGTGGAGAATCATCAGGGATGATGCCAATAGCTTGATGGCGTTAACAATGAATCATGACGGCGGTCTTGCTATAGCAACATTTCCATATTATTGCTTTTTTTGCAACGCTATTTTCAAAGATTTAGTTGATGAGGCTGTAAACACCAAAATATCATGAGCTATATGCCTCATAGAGGTTAATTGGCATTTTAAGCTTTGGGATCTCCGCACAGGTAAATGGAATCTGTTCAAACATTGTTTCCATGTATGCTTCTGATTTCCATTTGCGCATGTCCAGCCTGTACTTTAAATATTTCTTCATGACGATCCAATTCAAATAACCCTGGAGATGTCTTGTGCTGATACCATGTTTCTGCCTGATCATGTTTTTTAGCTCAGAGTGAAGCTCGTTTACTTCAGATACTGTATTGCCCTTTGGTGTTAAATAACCGTTAGATGGAATAATGTCACTGTTGAAGTGATTATCGCCCACGAAAGTTTGAATGCTATGGCTGTCATCACTGATAATTGTTGAATGCGCTGCGAAGTGAGAGCTATATTGATTCAGAATTTCTGCACTCTCTCTGCCTAATCCTCCAATTTTAAAGAGAATATTGTCATGCTCATCAATAGCTGTTACCAGGCAGATCTTGTGATGGCTGGTGCCAGGTAAAGCACGCTTGGTTGAATGACGGCGATGCTTTCCACGCTGTTTGCTGAATCTTGGCATTTTATCCTTCCTGGTCCCTTTCAGGTTGATTTTGGTATAAGTAGGATCCAATTCAACATTTCCACTTAAGACCACATTATTCTGAATCTTTGCTGCAGCCTGATATAACTTGTGACGCATGTTGAAGCAGGTAGTAACTGATAAGCCTGTAGCTACACTCTGCTGAGTCAGAGTCATTCCGTTAAGCTCGCCAGAGATAAAAGTAGTCCAGATATCAAAGCTTGTTCTGGAATGAGTAAACATCGTACCTGTTGTTGCCATAAAAACAGATTTGCATTTTTTACATCTGTATTTCTGACGATTATGTGGGTTAAAGCCATTCTTAACAAAGTGAGTTGAACCACAATGAGGACATTTCTCAACATGCAAAGAGAGATTCTCGTAATTTGTTGTCGTACAGTTTACTTTCTCTCTGAATAGCTTTTCTAAACCAACACGAATGAATTCAATTTCGACAGGAGATAAAGAATTCAGGAAATTCTGATTAACGAGCATATCATCACCTCAACTGAAGTCATGATAAGTTATAGATATTAACTTGATGTACTTGTTCGGGTACATCAACTATTTATTTGAAAATAGCGTTTTGCAATGAAATTCTGCATGTGATTGATGCAGATGGAAATACTGCTTTTGCAAGGACGGTAAATGATTACCGAAATTCATTGAAAATCTTCACTGATAAATATTCTCCTTCAATCAGAAAGATGAGTTCTACCAGGGATGTTCATGATGCGTATTTCCGGGACATGATACATTTTCAGATATTGAAGATCTTTGATTTGAATGATGACCTTGGCATCTTCTTTGATGCAAACAAGGAGATTGTATTTAATACACAGCTTGCGAATGTTTCTGATCCACTTTTTAGGCATGATAAATCATACTTGGTATCATTTGGAAAACAAATGGGTCAATTTATTGGTGAGGTGTATCAAAGCAGCGTACATATAACAGGACCAGGTAAGTCTGTTCCCATCAAAGAATGGATTTCTGCAAAATACTATATTGATGTTAATACAAGCAGAGAAACGCATATCTTTGAACCAAGAGTGCCAATAGAGTTAAGCATATATCTTTTTCATATGTATACATGGACTGGCTATGTCAGGAATGTATTGCAGAAGGAGCTTCCTGAAGATAACAGCTGGCTGATTAGAATGAAGTTTGTGGCTGTATACAATATTGAAAGAGGATTCGTAAATGTTGTTAATTATTACAATGGCAGAGAAACACCGCAGATAATCAAACAGATCAAAGCGTTATTACCTTCTTTGCATGTGCAGGAGTTATCCTTATTGCGCAATGCTATGATGCATTATGGTTTGCAGGATAAGAGTGGCAGAGAACTATTGAATGATAGCAATGCATTGCCAGACCGTCCTTTGTATGGTCTTATTGAAGCATGTTCAGGAGTAAATTCATTTGATGTAATCCATCTGCTGCAGAAAGAGATCGAAGAGCTGTATTGTTTCCTTGGCCAGAATTTTCATTTTAGTGAGAAGAGATTCATGAAGCAGTGGTAATGAATCCTGCTGTGAAGCATATGCAGAGATTATGGACGCATGAATCTGGCATGAGGTGGTACCTGCAATCCGGGGAAGATACTGGATTCGTCGAGATGGTGTGCTGGCACCGTAATAGAAGGATAGAGCACTGGGATTAAGTTATATGTTGCGGCTGCTTTTGAACTGATCTGCTGATATGTATGATTATCTTTGGTGTAAATAAAAATCCATGCTGTTTAGCATGGACATTCTGTGTTTTTTGCTTCTTTCTCTAGTAAGAATACTTGATCTGGTCTTTGTATTCTTCGTAGAGCTTCTTGTTGAGCTGGTCTCCTCCGTCAATGTTGGCGCTGTAGAAGACGGGTGGGTATTTGAGGCCTCTTCTTACCAGTTCGTTTGCTGTTTCGGCAACGATGGCATCGAGCATGATGGCGCCTACTACGGTTGAGGTTGGTCCGCTCTTCTGGTCTGTTCCCTGGATGGGGACGCAGGCATCTCCGACGTCTCCGTGGTTGTCCAGGATGATGTCGCAGAAGTCATAGAGTTTCTTGCCAGAGGGGTGGCGTGAGGTGACGGATTGGGAGTATTTGAGATTGGTGATGCCAATCACAGATACTCCTTTTTCTTTTGCGTATTTGGCAATCTCGATGGTAACGGGATTGCGTCCTGATACGGAGTGTGTGATCAGGACGTCACCTTTTTCAAAGCTGACTGTTTTTGCGACTTCTGTGCCATATCCGATTAATCTTTCCATCCTGCTGGTGAATGTGATCGGTGATCTGTCTAACAGGACTTCTCTTGCAAAGATGGGGGTGATGGTCATCAGGCCGCCTGCTCTGTAGTAGAGCTCTTGTGAAAGTATGCCGGCATGGCTGGCACCGAATGCATAGATGGCGTGCTTTGCCATCACGGCATCACTGAGGAGCTTGACACACTGTTCCATGTGTTCTTTTTCTTCTGTTTCGACTGTCTGGATCAGTGTGTTGATTTTGTCAAAGTAAGCAAATTCCATTAGTGGATGATCCTTGCGATGGTGCCTTCGATGATGCCCCAGAGGGAGAAGTCCTGGCCGCCATAGACGAGCATCCATGGCTGGATGGTCTTGTTGAAGAAGTATGCGCCAAAGCCTACAAGCAGTACCATGACAATGCCGTTGACAGCGCAGGCGATAATGGTGCCTCTGCGGCCGCCATAGGCATTGGCGATGATGGCTGCACAGCCATTCTCGAAGAAGCATGTGACAACCAGCGGAATGACAACGGTCGGGAATCTGCCAGCTGTCAGCAGGATTGTAATTGTGGAAGTGATCATGGCTGTGATGAAGCCGATGATCAGGGAGTTAGGTCCATAGTTGAAGATGACCGGACAGTCTAGGGCAGGGATAGCACCAGGGACAACCTTTTCGGCGATACCTTTGAAGGCAGGTACGATTTCACCGATGAGCATACGGACGCCCTGCAGCATGATGGTCATGCCTACGCCGAAGTAGATGGCGTGAGTGAAGCAGTATGTGAAGAAGCCTGTGCTGCCTTCAGCATAGCCCCATACTTCGCCTGGTGTCAGGCCGTTGGCCAGCAGGATGAAGTAGAGAACGATGTATACGACTGCGATGGTGATGGAACCGGTAATGGATACTTCACGCAGGAAGCCAAGTGACTTAGGAACCTTGATGTCTTCGCAGCTGTCTTTTGGATCGCCAGTGAGTTTGGCAATGCCTGCTGACAGGACAGACAGTGTTGTGGTTGGATGGCCGATGGTGAATTCATCTTTGCCGGTGACTTTCTTGACCAGCGGGTGCATGAGGTTTGGCGCAATGACCATGTAGAGACCTGTAAAGACTGCTGCTAAGCCAATGAGTTTGCCTCCGGTCAGGCCTGCATCAACGCCTGCGGCGATGAATACATATGGGAACCAGTAGAGCATGTGGCCCGTGAGGAAGATGGACTTCCATTTGGTGAATCTTGCAAACAGGAGGTTGAAGGCAAATGCCAGCAGCATGACGATGCCGATCTGGGTGCCGTAGGTGCCGCCGATATCAACGGTTGCTGTGTCTGTTGCGGCCTTTGGCAGCAATGCGTTGAAGGCTGCGGAGATGCCGTCAATGGAACTGCCGGTGATTAAGCCGGTGCCGGCGTTGAGGACGAAGAAGCCAATGGCGGTCATAATGGTTCCGCGGATGACTTCAGATGCTGATTTCTTCTGGAGAATCAGGCCGATCATAGCGACAAGGGCGAGGAAAATTGCGCCTTGTCCGAAAATCTCGTTAATGATAAAGTTCAGAACTACCATAATAATCCCCTTTCTTGTTTTTCTTTAGTGTTTTTCTGAATACTGTTTCATGAAGGCAAGTGTTTTTTCTTCAATTTCCTTTGGATTCAGGAAGTCATCAATCGTGATAACTGGCATTGTTGCACGGTCAATGATCTGGTCTGAGAGTTCCTTGGAAATGAAGATGACATCACAATCGTTTGTCAGACAGGTTGCGACATCTCCTGTGAACGTATCTGCTTCCAGATTGTTCTTTTTCAGGATGTCATCGATCGCCATTCGCAGCATAAGTGACGATCCGCATCCAAATCCGCAAACACACTGAATTTTAGGTACCATATTTAATCATCTCCTTTCGTACTGGTGCCATTGATCAGTTGATAGAGTTGTTCTGTATCTGTGCATTTCTCGATCTGTGCGAGAATATCTTTTCTCATCAGCAGCTGGGCTATTTTCTGGATCCATTCCATATGGGATGTGGTATCTGTACACGCAAGTGCCATAACGACATCTACCGGTCCCTTGTCAGAGCCGAAGTCGACTGGTTTCTGCAGTGTGATTAAGGAAACAGATGTATGTTTGACCTCTTTGCAGGGGGCAGAATGTGCTAAGGCAAAGCGCGGTGTCAGTACGATGTATGGTCCCAGTGTTTTGACGCTGTTGATCATATGATCGATATATGCTGGCTCAATGTCTCCATTTGTGACGAGCAGCTGGCCGGCACACTGGATTGCCTGTTCCCAGGTGTCTGCCTTTTCATGTACCTTCAGATTTTCCTTCTTGATCAAATCCATTTCAGATTTCCTTTCCGTTGTTCAGATTCAGAATGATTTCTTTGGTAATATCGTCTTCCTGCAGAAGACGCTGGTTGGCTTCTTTGGCAAAGATGTAGACAAGATCCAGCAGGGCTGTTTTTTCGCGGTTCAATACGCCGGTCACAACGATGTTGGAGACGCATTTGGCATCGTGATCACCGAAGATGATGGGCTTCTTTAATACGAGCAGTGAACTGCAGTCAGCGTGAATGCCATCGCTTGTGCCGGCATGCACGAAGGCTGTTCCCGGGACAATGACCATATAGGTACCAAGTCTGTTGACAGCTTCAATCATGCGGTCTATGTAGTGCTGTTCCAGCTTTCCTTCTCTTAATAATGGTGCTGCAGCAATTTCGATGGCACTCTGCCAGGAGTCAACTCTGTCCAGGACCTGGATCTCATTGCTGCTCATGAAATCATGGATGAATGATTTCCGGTTGGTTTCATTGTTGTGAATTGTTTTGTAGCTGGTCAGGAAATTGCCGCACATCTTTTCGTAGGTGATCTGATCAAGCTGGGAACGTAATAGTTCAATGTTATCATGGCTCAGCAATGGATTGACCTGAACAACAGGATATCCGGCTATCTGGTGGGCACCATCGGTGCAGACAACCAGATCAACGGGATTGTCCTTGAGATAGGCTTCTGCTTCCTGACGGGAAGTTGGACCGATAATCTGGCATTCCGGCATGGTCTGCCGCATGCGGGCAGCCAGGATGGCACTTGTAGTAGTGCCAAATGAGCAGACAATCAGTACCTTTGCACTGATATCCATCTTGCTGGAAGATTCATAGGCACTGGCAATGTACATGGCGATATAGGCTGTTTCATTGTCGTCAAAAGTGACACCGTACTTCTTTTCACAGTTGACAAGCTGCAGCTTGGTATATTCGTAAATCAGCGGAATACTGATCTGGATCTGCTCGGTCATGACATTCTGGACAGGAATGTGATTTCTCAGACGGAATAAAGCTGTTTCAAGGTGGCGGCCAAGTCCACTGACGAAGGTCTGCTTCTCATCACCGTTTAACGGGTGTAATACCTGCAGACGGTTCATGAGATATCTGGCCAGTCTGGAAGCGTCCTGGGAAATGCCGGGCTTGCCGTCATTGCCGGCAATGTTCTGTAAAAGAATGGAGACAGTCCAGAGTCGTTCTGTTTCCGGCAGCTTTGCTGGAAACTGGTCCTGCAGTTTCTTGGAGCAGGCCTGCAGTTTTTCGGGGGAAATGATCCTTGGCAGGTCGGCTGGGGCAAGATTGTGATTATGTGCGCTGCGGTACAATCCATACTGCACAATCAGCGCAGTTTTTTCAGGATCATAGCAGGTGACATGCAGTGTGTCTCTGGCATAGCGCAGAAGCTGCCAGGCGGTCTTCTGTCCGCCTTCCTTTGCCCATTGCATTGCCTGGATAGTTTCTGCATCATCCTGCATGCTGGCGATCGTTTCCACAAACAATTCACGGAAATCAATCTCTTTGCCACTGACAAAGATGCCGTTTCCTTTTTCTTTGCTTATGGAAAGATGGTTGTTTTCGAATTGCTTTTCGACGTTAGGAAAGCAGGAGATGACGGTCTGTCTGCTGATCTGACAAGCGTGGGCAAGAGATTCATAGGTACAGACATCATTGCAAAGCAGTTCCAGGCTCATGCGGGCGATGCGCTCTTCTGGTGAAGGAGACCGGCTTGCAATTGCGTGCTGAAGAATATCTGCTTTTTCTGCTTCCACACAGATCAGCCGGATTCCTTTGTGGGGTTCGCTTCTGAGCTCGGCATCATAGTCTTTCAGGTAATACCGGATATCATTAAGATCATTCCGGATTGTTCTGGAACTGACTGAAAACAATGATGCCAGTGAGCTTACAGTCACATCATGATCCTGCCTCATCAAATGCCGGAGCAGATCTGTCTGTCTCTGATTCAGTGTTGTCATCGTACCCTCTCTCTGATTTCATGTTAGGTGGCTTCACCTTTGCGTACAATGCCAAAGCACTTCCGCAAATGCGGCAAAAATTAGACTTGTTGGAAAATCTTTGAAAATATCATTGGAAAAGCTGAAAAAATTCTCTGTGACAGGAAAAATCTGCCGCAGAGTGCTTGCTAATGGAAATGTAAGCGAAGAAATGCTATTGAAGTGCGTTTTTCAGGTATTCTGCAGTGGCTGATTCGTCCACGTGCTTGGCATAGTATGCACTTAGAATGGTGCCGTCCTGCGCAATGATGAAGGTGGCTGGTAGCTGGGTTTCAATCCCTTCATACTGGCCATGCGTGTAGCCTTCTTTCTTTGCTCTGGCTGCTTTGAGCATGGTGTGTGGACCTACAATGTCTTTCATATCTGCACTGGCAGTGATCTCAAATTGTTTGTACAGTTTTGCTTCGGGATCACAGATGATCTGATAGGGGAGTGGGTGCTGGGCAAGCTGCTGCCTGATGTGATCTGGATTGGACTGCAGTACAACAAAGAACTGGCCTTTGCTAGCCGTGATTTCTTCGTAGTGTATTTCATAGTCATGCATATCCATCTGGCAGAATGTGCAGCCGTAGTAACGCAGAAAGACAAGTGCTGTCTTAGGTGCTTTCTGAAGTTCGTTTCTAAAGTCAATATTCTGCTTTTCAGCTGTATCGAAGTGAAAATCCGGCATCTTCATGCCTGCCTGTAGTTTTGCCATTATGTCTGCCTCCTTGATCAAAAGTATATATGTTTCCTATGTCAGATGTATAAAAAGCTTCCTGTAGCATATAAGTGTGACAGGGAGCTGCCAATCACAGGCACGGATGACATGATGGTGATCGGTGCAGACGTAGGCAGCGAGAATCATTATGCAAGAGCGTTCACCAATCGGAAGATTGAACTTTCCCGTAAACCGTTCAAGTTTACCAACAGAAAGGAGGGCTTTTAGGCGTTCAGAGCCTGGGCAGCTGATCTGGCAAAAAAGAATGGCATGAAATTCATCCTTGCTGCATTGGAACCTACAGGTCATTACTGGATGAATCTGGGGCGTACATCAAGGACAGCGGAATGATTCTTGCACAGGTCAATTCTGCTGTGGTCAAGAAGTCAAAGGAACTCGATGATAACGATCCTTCCAAGAATGACCGCAAAGATCCGAAGGTAATAGCAGGACTGGAATGTGAAGACGTTATTGCCTTCCCTATATCTCTGAAGGCATTTATGCGGAAATCAGAGAGCTGCCGAATCAGAGAACACGTGCAGTGGTAGAACTGACAAGGATCAAGAACAGAGTAGCCAGAGGGTTTTCCTTCTACTTCCCAGAATACCTTGAGGTATATGGAAATATTGGCAATGTGACAGGAACGATGATTCTGAAGAAATACTCGCTCCCGCAAGATATTGTGGCAGCAGGGATTGATGAAATTCTGAAGGTGTGACGCGATAACAAGGCGAAAGGAGCAGGGAGAAGAAGCGCTGAGAATTGTACACAGCAGCGAAGAAAAGCATCGGCAGGAAAGAAGCACCAAAAGCCGCAAGGATGGAGCTGATGGATTTTCTGAATGATCTGGAGACGTACCGCTCAAGAGTGGATCGGGTCATGGAAGAAGCAAATGATCTGCTGTGGCAGATTCTGAACACCAGAGAGTTGCTCAGGATCTCTGGTGTTGGATCGATCTCGGTACTGACGTTTGTAGCTGAGGTCGGAGACATCAGCAGAATCAAGGATGCCAAGGCTCTTCAGAAGCTGGCTGGACTTGCGATTGTAGCAGACAGCTCCGGCAAACATAACTGAGAGAGCGGAATCAGCTATCGAGGACGCAAGAGACTGAGATTGTGTGTGTATCAGCTGGCAATTTCACTGATTAACAACAACAGTGAATTTGCGGCAATCCACGCATACTACACGACTCGTAAAGAGAATCCGTTAAAGAAGATGCAGTCGGTGATTGCGGTTGGCTGTAAAGCATTGAGGGTTTTCTATAAGATTCTGACAACAGGGGAATTCCATATGATGGCCAGAAGATGACGGCAGACATTATTCGTCCAGTTGCAGCGTAAGAATCAAAGAAATATATCACAGGCAGATCTGAGTGCCTGAAGCTCAGACATTGAGATCAATGTCATTAAGATAAGCTCATGAAAGTGATATTGAGATTTTGACCTGTTAAGTTAAGAAGCTGGATGAAGAATAATAATGTTATTCTTCAGGACTCAGCTTCTTTTTTACTCAGCTCTTAGAGGACAATCCAGAGGTTCTCAAAAAGAAGGCATGACGAAAACATCTTTTGAGCAATCTGTCACTTTATCATTGCGTCCAAAGGCTTACCTCGTATAATGAAGTTGCTTAGGCAGCTCTATAGAGTGACAGTCTTGCTGGTTGTGACTTTATATTGCGCTTGAACTTTCTTCCTGGTCGTACGGGACTCAGGAAGTTTTTTATTCTGTCTATGAATGCTTTTGTCGTAATAAGCTTCTTCAGGAATAATCGCGCATTCGTAACGGCAGGCTTAAAAGCAATCTGATACGCCCATTTTCTGCCATGCTTTTCTACCGGCACAGCATTGATCAGAAGCTGGGTGTAGTTGTACATGATGAGAGCGGCATAGATTTCCTGTCTTGCGTTTTTCTGCTTGACTGAATTGAAGTAAACCATGTTTGTATCGTATTTCAAGTGGCGGAATGCACCTTCGATCTCCCAGCGCATATGGTAAAGTTCCTTAAGCTCAGTGATGGAAAATTCATCTTTGGGCAGATTCGTAACCAGGCACTCATAAGTACCATCCGTGATTTTGAAACGGGCGACACGGAAAGTCATATTGTAGAACGGATGATCAAAATCCAGATAACTGAAATTTACGTTTGATGGCAGGAATACGTATTTCTGCTTGTTTTGCTTGATCTCTTTCGTCTGGCTTCTTGTCAATATACGAGTGATATCTCGATCGAATTCTTCATCTGGCAGATCAATGGCAGATAAGATCCCGCTGCTGAATATATCCTTTATACGAATAGCGAAGTGAATGCTGTTTTCAAGCATATAGGCAAGCAGCTCATAGCTTTCGTAGCCGCGGTCAGCAGTAATAATCGTTTTGGCTGGCAGATCATGGGCTTTAAGCATATCAAGCAGAGCGCCTTTCTCATGAGACTTCTGTTTCGTATCTATCATAGCGTCTGTATATATGCGATTCAGAACGTCATACAGAGCATTGAGATGAAGCTGATTGTAGCCCTGGCTGTTCTCATCATTCTTCAGAAATGTCTCTGGATCATCAGGGTTATAAGGGATACGTACATCTGATCCATCACAAGCGAATACACGATAGCCTTTGAAGAATCTGGTTCCAGGAATGTTTTCAGTCATTAAGTGCATTACTCTTTCAAGAGCTTCGGGATCGAGCTTTGAACGCTGCTGGCAGAAAGCCGAAGCAGACGGCGGGACTTTGGAAACAAAGAAATCAGAGAGTTCCTGGTTTAATGCCTTGGCCTGTTTCTGGATAAGGAAGCGAATCAGAGTACCAGCGGGCAGTGCACGTATCCGAGTGAAGTCAACACCTGGCTGCGTACAATAGCAGCTTATATTTTGCTCGACCATATCAATGGCCTTAGCTAAAATGTCATCTACGCACTTAACAGAGTCAATGGAAATCATAGTGAATTTTTCCTCCTACAATTTCCTTCGGATTGTGTAAAAAAGGCTGATTTTTGGCTGTCAAGTATTTTTTTAGAAAATCATCCAAAGAAATACGGACCCTTTTGGCCATCAAAAAAAACGCCTTGTATTCTTACAAAATACAAAGCGTTTCAATCATCAAGCCCTAACTTAATGACATTGACATTGAGATCTGCCTTGTGATCGACGGATTATTAGACAGTTCAGCATTACCGGTAAGCCCTGACAGGCTACCGCCCGCTGCGCAAGCAGTGCTGTCAGGGCAAGTCAGCAGATTTAGAAAGACAAAGTACAAGCCAGCAGTCGGCAGATATATTGTCCTTGGGATTTAATCCCGTTGTAAAGCTTAGCCGACGCCCAGGTTATGGACAGCGTAACGAAGGCAATTGAGACTTATCCAATTCTGGTGGAGCAGGATTTGAGCCCATTCGAACTTGGTGATACATTAGGTGTAAGTATTGAGAGGAAAGTAAGAAATGATGAAAATGGGAAAGATAATTCTGTCATTTGTTTGTGCAATTACAATAGTATCGGGAGTTTCTCTGCCTGCTCAGGCTGAAGAAGTGCCATTACCATCATCAGCTTCGCAAGATACAAATGCTATTTCATCGCCAGAGCCAACATCGTTACCAGAGGAAAATGAGAAAAGTGATGATGGTGGGAAGGAGCCGATTGATACAGAAGTACCAGAATCTGTTGAAGATACTGATGAAACTGGGATAGATACTGCTTCCACTCCAGAGCAGGCTGAGCCATCAGCGCCGATTGCATCAGACTCTGCTGAGCATATATCAAATGATCTTCCATCTATTTCTTATGACGTTTATCTCAATGATACAGGCTGGCAGGAAACCAAAACGAGCGGCTTGACAGCAGGTTCTGAAAAGGGAAATTCTGCGTATTTGGAAGCTTATCACCTTGACAGTGACATGGTTCATTTTCAATATGCTGCTTATATTCAGAATGTTGGCTGGATGGATCCGGTTTCTAATGGTCAAAATGCGGGAATCCCAGGACAGAATCTGCGCATGGAGGCATTTAAAATTCAATTAACTGGTGCAGAAGCAAGCCAATATGATATTTACTATCGCAGTTATAGCAGTACTTTGGGCTGGCTTGACTGGGCGTGTAATGGGCAGATTTCTGGCATGATCGATTTGTCTAGATCATTGCAGGCTTTGCAAGTAGTAATTCAGCCGCATGGGACAGCGGCACCAGGAAGCACAACTCACCCATTTTTGGAAGGATACCTTTCATGCAGTGCTCATGTTCAGAATTATGGCTGGCTTGCCGATGTTAACGAGCAGGAAACTGTAGGAACTGTTGGAGAAGGATTGAGACTTGAAGCATTTAAACTGAGACTGATTAAGCAGCCTTATGCAGGTTCCGTTGAATATCGCGCTCATGTGCAGAATATAGGCTGGCAAGGATGGACAAGAAATGTTTCCGGGACAACAGGAAGAGCTTTGCAAGCAGAAGCATTGTCAATCCGTTTAACAGGAGAAATGGCAAGTCACTATGATATCTACTATCGTGTTCATGTTCAAAATATAGGTTGGCTGGATTGGGCTTCGAATGGTGCGGATGCCGGAACGACTGGAATGAGCCTGAGGCTTGAAGCATTTGAAGTAAGATTAGTTGAAAAGGGAACTCCAGCTCCAGGAAATACATCAAAACCATGTCTTTCATTTTCTGTTTCTTATCGTGCTCATGTTCAAAATATAGGCTGGCAGGGATTTGTCGGAAATGATTCTGTTGCCGGAACAACAGGCAGAGCATTACGGGTCGAAGCACTGCAAATGAAATTCACTTCGCATGGTACAGATGGAAGTATCGCATATCGCGTACATGTACAAAATGTAGGTTGGCAGGATTGGAAGACTGATGGAGATATAGCCGGAACAACAGGCAGAGCTTTACAAATAGAAGCAATCCAGATTAAACTGACCGGAGATGCTTCTAACTTCATGGATGTTTGGTACCGGGTACATGTTGAGAATGGTGGCTGGATGGGCTGGGCATGTAATGGAAGCAGCGCTGGTACAGAAGGCATGTGTTACCGGGTTGAAGCAATCCAGGTAATTATTTCGCCTAAGGGAAAATCGGGCCCAGGAACAACAGCAAATAGTTTTCAGAAAAAAGATGCTTCTCATGTGAATGGATGGCTGAAGTCGGGTGGACTCTGGTATCACTATAATGGGGATGGCTATCAGGATGCGGTTCAACCTTTTGCACCGACACTGTATTCTTTGCCGGGTTATTACGTCCATCCTATGATAACGGGAAATTTGAATTCCTCTAATGAACGAATAGAAGCTATGATTCAGTGCGCATATGAGTATATGGGAACGCGGTACCTTATCTGTCATTCTACGGCTCCTGGAGGTGCTGTAGATTGCAGCGGTCTGGTAATGCAGTGCTTGTATGCGGCAGGATTTGATCCTTCTCCGGCTACGCCAGAGCATCATGCACGCCGTGAAAATGAATGGGATTCCAGAACGTTATACTACTCTACACCAGGGATTAGAAAGGTTTCTTCTTCTGATATCCGCCGAGGGGATCTTGTGTGGTATGCAAGCAGAGGAACAATCATTCACGTTGCAATTGCACTTGGCAATGGCAGAGTGATTGATGCCTGGCCGCCCAGTGTAAATGATTGCTATCCGGTATATTATCCTGCACATGGAAGTATATTTGCTGTTGGCAGACCATTTTGTTGAATAATCGGAAAATAGATTAGAAACAGATTGCCTATGAAAATACTGCTTCTATTTTGTATAAATGAATGAACTGTAAGATAAATTAATGTGACATTAATCACAACCAAATCTATAATATATTTCAAAATAAATTGGGGGAATTTCAATGAGGGTTATTACAAAACTCACTGCAGTTGTGCTGAGTGCACTGTTCTTTATTCCATCTGTCGCATATGCGGAAGATGATAAAGCTCCTGCTTTACCATCTTCTGAATCAGAAATGACATCTGAACCCTCTCCTGAGCCTTCATCAACTCCATTGTTAGAATCAGCACCACCAGCTGAGCTATCTCAGGATGAAGTTAATAACCAAACAGACGGAGCGCAAGCATCAGTTGCGCCTGCAACTATGCCACCGGTTTCAGAACCAACTGAATTACCTTCCGCAATACCGGATCTTCCAGAAGTAAGCGTATCTGCATCTTTTCGAGTTTACTGCTCCAATATTGGATGGGAAGATGCAGTTGGTAATGGAGAGACTGCAGGATTGGAGAATAGTGACAGGGTGGAAGCATTTCAATTGAATGTTTCAACTGAGAATCTGGAATCAGTGAACGATATTGTTTCTTATCGTGCTTATGTTCAGCACAGTGGATGGCAAGAATGGAAACATAATGGAGAGACAGCAGGAACAATAGGAAAAGGATATCAGATAGAAGCAATTGAAGCAAAACCCGGTAAAAATATCAGTGATGATTTTGATTTATATTATCGAGTTTGTGTTTTAGGAAGTGGCTGGCTATCATGGGCGAGAAATGGAGATTCTGCAGGAACGAATGATTTCGATTTGCCCCTATCTGCAGTTCAATTTAAATTTGTAAGGAAAGGTGAGGAGGCTCCTGAAACAACCGGAGGTTCCTTCTATCACACCAGACTTTCGTATCGGGCTCATGTACAAGATATTGGTTGGCAGTCATATGTAGAAAATGGGCATTTAGCTGGAACTACAGGGCAGGCAAAGCAAATGGAAGCATTACGGATCAATCTTGATCATCAAGATTTTTCTGGTGGCGTTCAATACCGTGCCCATGTTCAAAACATTGGATGGCAGAATTGGTCAGAAAATAATGCCTTGACAGGAACTGTCGGCAGAGGGTTGCGGATTGAAGCCATTCAAATGCAACTGACTGGTGAAATGAGTAATCATTTCAATCTTTACTATCGTGTTCACATTCAAAGTTTTGGCTGGCTTGATTGGACTTGTAATGGCAACAGTGCTGGTACAACTAGCCTTGGTTTGCGTGTTGAGGCAATTGAAATAAGATTGTTACCTAAAAATGCTCCAGCACCAGGAAAAACAGATAGACCATTTTTTAGCGTATCAGTTTCTTATCGTACACATGTTCAGAATATCGGATGGCAGGTTGGTTGCGGCAACGGAGGTGTTACTGGAACAACTGGACAAGGCCTGCGTGTTGAAGCATTACAAATGTATTTGGGAGTAGAAGGAATTTCAGGCTCTATTCAATATAGAACTCATGTTCAGAATATTGGCTGGCAGGATTGGGTAACTTCTGGAGGTACTGCTGGTACAACTGGAATGGCTCTGCAAGTTGAAGCACTTCAGGTGCGGCTTCAGGGAGATATATCCTCTGCCATGAATATTTGGTACAGAGTGCATGTGGAAAATGTTGGCTGGATGAATTGGACTATGAATGGTGGCATGGCAGGCACAACAGGTTATGGTTTGCGTGTTGAGGCATTACAGTTCTACATATTGCCTAAGGGATCCTATCCAGGATCATTTGGCTCTAATGTTTCATATCCATTTAGTGTACGTACTTATCTTGGTGCTCCGAACTATAATCAGTACAGAATTGGGGCACCTGTGGGCTGTGAAGGTGTTTCATTATTTGAAGCTTTACAGGCAAAAGGAAAACTGAGAGATATGAATGTCAGAGATTTCTTGAGGACAATACCTCATTCTACGGATGGGACTCCATTTACGGGATTTGTGGGCAGTCCATTTGTTTCAAATTCAAGACTTTATACATCCATTTTTCCTTCACCTCTTGCGGCATGGGGCAGCAGATATGAACCGACACAAGACTATACGGGCTCCTCTGTAGATGCATTGATGCGTGAGATACAATATGGAAATCCTGTGATTGCGTTTGTTACAATTCATTTCTATCCCCCGGTTTGGATATCTACAAACTTTGGCTCTGCCATGTCAAATAATCATGCTGTTTGTTTGGATGGATATGATCCAATTCACAACCAGGTTCATGTGTCTGATCCAATTGACGGAAGCTATTGGATGCCTGTTGGAAAGTTTGCATGGATCTATAACTTCCGAAAATATGCAGTTGTGGTGAAGTGATCCAACTTTGACATAACAGTAACACAGCAAATACTCATTGGTGTATTAACATACACTATTTAGTGTGCTTGGCATTGCAAATATCTAGGTGGTGAAAATCTACTGCGGGTGCTTTGTGATTGATAACCGTTTGCAAATGCCAAGGAGGGCTGTCGTGAGGCGGAATCCGAAATAAGGAGCAGGCAAGTATCTGGTCTGGGGAATACGAAGTGCGTAAGACACAGGTGCTGAGGGCATGCAAACCAAGGAAAGGCCAGAAAGTCGCAGGTAGAACTAACAAAACAGTACATCATGCAATTACCGAATAAGAAATTGATCAGTATGAATAAGTGCGAGAAGGAATTCCAGCAAAATATTCACTTATTAGGATCAAGATGTAAAAATGAATGAAGGAATATTTAGAGGAGCATATTTTGTTCAAGAGGAACGTTGATGCATCGTATATAAACATAGTTGCAGCAAGACAGTGCCGAACTGTAAAGATATATAAGAAGATATTACGATTATGTTATGGAATTGACACTACATTGTATCTTACATCCATACTAACTGTCATTTAGAGTGCTAATTTACAGAAAGCAAATATTCTTGCGTTTCTGGCTGCATTAATGAATTGAAGATGGCAAAGAATGACAAACAGTACTAAAAACGCCAGAACATTACTCCGGTATTTTTACAGGCTTACTATATCGCTGAATATGATGTGTAAACCAAAGATCTTGTCCTTCAGTGAAGAAATCAGTATATTAATGCTTACACATGTACATCAGCTATATCAGTACACTTCTAAAAAACAAATTTTGTGAGAGAGTATTATGATAATCAATGATAAAAATAAACAAAATCAATTCAGGAAAAAACGTGATTCAAATATTGAACTACTTCGAATTATTGCAATGTTAATGATTGTTATATATCACATAATAGTGCATTGTGTTATAGTTCAGCTTACAGATCCTGGGGCGCTTGGAAGAAATAATATTGGAATATTTAACCACCCTATCTTTTATAAAAGACTGCTAATTATTGACATAATAATGACTTTCGGAATGATTAGCAATGATATCTTCATCTTAATATCTGGATATTATATGGCCAATAGAAATAGCTCGGAAATACATCTTGGGCGTATTTCAAAGAAATTATTGTTGGAGCAAGGATTTGCTTGCTTATGGCTGGTTTGTGTGCCAACAATGTTATATAAGTTCAAATTCCAACAATTTGTTAGTTTACAAACCATTAGCAGTTTCAATTCAATGTCGTGGTTTGTCGGATATTATTTTGCAATCATTATATGTGGAAAACTTTTTATTAATAAGTTGCTAGCTAATTTTGATCAGAAAAAATATGTGGCATTTTTGTTGACCATTCTGGCATTTGTATCTTTTTCTTGGACTGGTGGTCTTGTTGATAATCTAGCTTCAGGCTTACGCACGTTATTGACCGGAATCTTTTTATATTCCCTTGGTGGATACATTCATCGTTTTGAGCCATTTAAAATGGTCAAAACCTACATTGCGATTGCTATTTCAGTATTATCTTACGGTATTGTTTTGATTTCTAGCTATAATGTCACGCAGACTAGTATAGAAACTTATTTGCGCAATGCTTCGCAAGATGTATTTATTCAACCAATGCCAAGCTATAATCTTGATGATATAGTTATTATTGTTTTGGCTATATGTATGTTTGAAGTATTTAGAAGAATCTCTCTTAAACAGAATCGCGTTATTTCGCTACTAGGTAAATCAACATTTATGGTGTACCTAATACATGATAATCAGTTTTTTTATGAACTTTGGAATTTGCGTGACTGGGTAACGCTCCTTGCAAATAGTCCATTATTTTTTATGCTTAATTTACTGAAATGGACTTTGTATACATTTTTCATAGGAGTAACAGCGTTCGCCTTGTATACGTTTTGTATTTGGTTAATAAATAAGTCTCGGCTCATTGAAATAAAGTAAGCGCTGTTAGAGTCGGGGGAAAGTAACCACCCCCAAATGGTCAATTCCGCCCGACTCTAACATTACTACAACAAAGATGTTAATTTGACTCATTCCTATAGTATGATAAAATCGATCACTATTGGATAATGCACTGCCTTGCAAAGTGAGACAGAGGGCCGCATCCAACATCAACTTAGCAGCTTGTTCAGGAGGCAATGAGAAATGGATCCTTCAAATGCAATAGAAATCAGGAATATGTCAAAAAGCTTTAAAGTGCAGCATGATGGTGCGAAGACTTTAAAGGAATTCCTGACAAAGAGACACAGAGGTAAAAAGCATCGGATTCAGGTGCTTAACGATATTAATCTGGATATTAAAAAGGGTGATACTGTTGGATTGATTGGCACAAACGGAAGCGGCAAATCAACCCTTTTGAAGCTGATCACAAAAATCATTTATCCTGATTCAGGCACAATCAAGACAGATGGTAAAGTAACATCACTGCTTGAACTAGGTGCTGGTTTTCATCCTGATTTTACAGGCAGAGAGAATATTTATTTTAATGCTGCTATTTTTGGGTTGACAGAGAAAGAGATTGACCAGAGAATTGATAAAATCATTGAATTTTCTGAGCTGGGTAAGTTTATTGATGAGCCGATCAGAACATATTCTTCTGGTATGTATATGCGCCTGGCCTTTTCCGTTGCTATTAACGTGGATGCAGATATTCTCCTGATTGATGAAATTCTGGCAGTTGGTGACCAGCATTTTCAGGAAAAGTGCTTTGAGAAGCTGCGGCAGCTTCGTGATGATGGCGGGAAGACAATTGTGATTGTTTCTCACAGCCTGGATATGGTTCGTGAATTGTGTACACGCGTTGTATGGCTGTATCATGGCAGTTTCCGCATGGATGGAGCGCCTGGTATTGTCATTGATGAATACTTAAAACAGGTTGCTCTGGATAATGTAGCTGAAAAGAAAAAGAAGATTCAGGAAAGCGGTGCGTCGTATTCAGGTTTGGTATATATTGATGGCCCACGGAATTATACACATTTCAGTGATCAGACAAGTAAGATGCCGATTGGCGGCTGGAAAGTCAGCGACTGTGAGAATGCTGTTTTTGAGGTGAAAATTGGTAATAAAATAGTTACTGATCTGGAGCCGATGAGACGCGATGATGTTGTTCAGATTTATTCGGAAGAATACGGCGGCTTTATGGATCCGGATACTGTTGGCTGGACAAAAGGCATTGATATGAAAGATTACCTTGATCAGCGTGATGATAAAAACAGAATCACGGTTTCTGCAACCTTAAAAGATGATCAGGGTAATGTGATCGCATATAAAGATGTATATGTAGTTTATGATGGAGAAAAAGAAGCAGCATGAATGAATTCAGAGAACTATATAAATACAGGGAATTGTTAAAGACCAGCGTGAAAAAGGAGCTCAGAGGAAAGTATAAGGCATCAATCCTCGGGGTACTTTGGTCATTTATCAATCCGCTGCTGCAGGTACTCGTATATGCAATTGTTTTTCCGTACCTGTTGAATAACACTGGTGATAATTACCTGATTTATCTGGTAACAGGTATTATTCCCTGGACTTTTTTCTCGACGGTAATCACCCAGTGTGTCGTATCCATCAAGAGCAATTCTGGCATTATCAAGAAGGTATATTTTCCGCGTGAAATTCTGCCTCTTGCGACTGCAATCAGCGGAATTATCAACTTCTTTATTTCATGTATTATCATCATTGTTTTCTGTATGATCTTTGGTGTCGGTGTAAGCTGGCATATCATCTTTGTACCATTGATTGCATTGATCGAAGGTGTTTTCGCTTTGGGAATTGGTATGTTGTTAGGTGCAATGGATGCTTACATCCAGGATCTTGAATATATCGTGAATTTCCTGCTGACGCTTGCAATGTATGGCGCTCCGATTATTTATCGAATTGAAACATTCTCTTCTACATCAAAACTGGTTAAGCTGATTAATTTAAACCCGGTTACACATATTATCAATTCCTATCGTGATGTATTTCTCAACCATCAGATCCCCGATATGAGAATCATGGGTGTATTGGCAATTATTGCGGCCGTGACTCTTGCGATTGGCTGGTTTGTTTTCAGCAAGCTTGAAAAAGGATTCGCTGAGCAGTTCTGAGGTGTACTTCAATGAAGATATATTATCATTTTGAGGATTTGAGAATACAGAAGCTTGGGGGACATGATACGCTGATGATCAGCGGCTGGTGCTTTGGGGAGAATCATAAGCTGCCAGCCATCAGTATCAAAGTGAATGGGAAATACATTCAATTTGAATATAAAGATATCTTACGATATGACATCATGAGGAAGTACAGTCTTTCTGATGAATTAATGTTCTGTGGTTTTAAGATACAGAATAATGATGTTGAGCCAATTAGATCGCTGGTCATTGAAGCCTATGATGGAGAGAAGAATCATACATTATTTAAGCTGTCCGGGCCAAGATTGAAACAGTATTCCTTTTCAAATGATATATTATTTTCAATTGATGGAATTTTACATGATGATAAGAAAAATCTCTGGGTAGTCAGCGGATGGTGCCATTCCGCAAGCAGAAAGCCGCTTGTGCTTTCCGTTCATGACAGTGAATCCGGAGATTTAATAGAGTATACAGAGAAAAAAATATTGCGTAACGATCTCTACGATTTTTCAATTGTGCCATATGAGGATCGAAAATGTGGCTTTGAAATCAAATATCCTGGCAATTTAGATCAGAAGACAGTATTGACAATCAGTGATGGCTTGGACAGTGTGACGGTTAATGTCCTTCACCGTTACCAGAAAGCACATGGTGTTCATTCTTTCAAAGATATCAGTGAAAGAATTATTGGAATATCTCTTATCGATATCCTTCGTCATATTCATAACAGTGGTTTCTCCGGATATAAGAAAATTTATTTTGATTCCAAGAAGATCAATACTTATAACAAATGGTTCTTGCTGCACCGTGTGTCTAAGAAAGAATTGAAGGAACAAAGAAAGCATGTTTTTACATATAATCCCTTGATTTCTATTCTTGTTCCTACTTTTAATACGCCTGAAAAGCTGCTTGTTGAAATGATTGAATCGGTGAGAAACCAAAGCTATTCAAATTGGGAACTGTGCATTGCGGATGGCAGTGATGCTGGCAATCCTGCCAAGCAAATAATTTCTGATTATCAAAAGAAAGACCCGCGTATCAAAGTGAAATATCTTAATGATAATTATGGTATTTCTGGCAACACAAATAAGGCGTTGGAACTAGCAGAAGGTGAATATACAGCTCTGTTTGATCATGATGATTTGCTGGAAGAAAATGCGCTGTATGAGATTGTAAGAGCGCTTCAGAATAAAAAATATTCCGTCATATATACAGATGAAGATAAGTTGAATAATGAAACCGGCATTTTTGATGATCCAAATATGAAGCCTGATTTTTCACCGGATCAGCTTTGCTCCAATAATTACATCACGCATTTCTTTGTCGCCAGAACAGAGATTGTAAGAAAGGTTGGAGGTTTCAGAAGTTCCTTTGATGGATCACAGGATTATGATCTGATTTTCAGGTGTGTAGAGAATGCTGAGTCTGTATATCATATTCCCAAGGTGCTTTATCACTGGCGGATTCATGAAGGATCAACGGCTTCTGATCCATCTGCCAAGATGTATTGCTATGAAGCGGGAAAAAATGCAATTCAGGCACATTATCAACGTTTTGGCATCGATGCACATGTTGAAATGATGCCGAATGGACTCTGGGGATTGTACCGCACTAGGTTTGATCTGAAAGAAAATCCGCTGGTATCTGTTATTATTGCTGCTCAGAATAATCAAAAATTATTAGAAAAATGCATAGCATCTCTTAACAGCATTAATCTGTATCATAATATTGAGATTATTATCAGCTGCAGCAAAGACAATGATATTCTTCATCATCAGTCTGCAGGTTACAAGTATGCAGCATATGAGGGAAAATACAGCAGTCCTGCTGCATACAATGCTGGTGCAGAGCTTGCTGCAGGAAAATATCTGCTGTTCTTGAATGAAACAATTGAAATGATCAATCCGGAATCTATCAGTGAGCTTGTTGGTGACCTTGAATGCAATCATAGGGGAATCGCAGGTGCAAAGCTCCTGTTTGACGATCGTACTGTTGAGCATGCAGGAATTATTATCGAACGTAACAATCTTACCAGTTATGTGCTGACGGGTCAGGCAGATAAGGATTTTGGCTATCAGATGCGGGCTATTGTCAGATGCAATTACAGTGCTGTAACCTCAAAATGCATGCTGATCAGCAAAGACCTTTTCCATGAGCTGCATGGCTTTGACGTAGAAATGGGGGAGCGCTTGTCTGATGTCGATCTGTGCCTGAGAGCAAGAAGACTTGGTCAATACATTGTATATGATCCTTTCTCAAAATGGTTTAATCATGTTGGCAAGACCTCTCTGTATTTGAAGAAAGAATTCGATGCGGATGAAAAGATAAGATCAGAAGCATTATTCAGAGAAAGATGGAAGGATCTTCTGGATGCAGGTGATCCATTCTATAATCCAAATCTTGCAATGCAGGACAGTGTGATCACTTTATAAATGATGGGCGGTTATGATGAAATTTAACGTACATGTAAAAAACAGTAATATATATCAAGCTGGTAACAGCAGATACCTGTTCCTTCAGTTGGAAGTTGAGAGTGATGAAAAGTATTTTGTCATGCATGCTGAAATTGATGGAGAAAAGTATGAACCGACAGAGCTGTTTGAATTCGCGGACGAAATTTATTCTGCCTGGTTTTATATTCGCCTTTCTGATCAGCAGGATCTGAATGAGATTGCTCTTATCAGTCATTGTAGGAATGGCAGTGTCAAAAGAGATCAATTGGAAACCACTGATATTCCAGTCAGATCAATAATTGGTGATATCTATGGTGTCAGTGAGTTCAAGAACTATACACAGATTTCAGGATGGAGCTTTTCCTATCTGGGCGGGAAGAAGTATTCGATCACGGATGAAAGTGGAAACGAACAGAGAATTTCTGTCAGAAATACAGTCTTCCAGAGGACAATTGAATCTGGTATTACAGATACAGATAATGCATTAAGCGTTGGCTTCCTGATTACATTTACACCTATGAAGGAAGCTAAATATTTTCTGAATATTGAAGATGGTGCATCAAAGCTTTCTATTCCTGTGAAAAAAAACATGATCAGTGAGCCAGGTTTTTCCTTCGTAAGATTGATGAAGGCAATGACCAAAGAAAACATTGATAAAGGTGTTAAATATCTGCATGAGTATGGTTTCAAGGGATTTGGACACAAGGTGCTGCATGCGAGGTTAGAAAAATTTGATTACGATGCATGGTTTTATCGCAATCGTGCGCAGCAGATCGAACTTGAAAAAGAGAGGGCCCATGTTTTTTCGTATGCCCCTAAGATCAGTATTTTAGTTCCAACATATAACACCCCCATAGATTTGTTTGAAGAGATGATTCATTCAGTATTAAATCAGTCATATTCTAATTGGGAACTATGTATCGCTGATGCCAGCGATAAGGATAATGATATCAGGTTGAAGTTAAAGCAATACCAGGACAGTGACCCTCGTATTAAAGTTACGTTCCTGAGCGAAAATAAGGGCATTTCTGGAAATACCAACGAAGCATTAACACTGGCAGCGGGTGAGTATACAGCGCTGTTTGATCATGATGATCTGCTTGAGCCTGACTGTTTGTACCAGATTGTAAAGACAGTTCAGAATACGCATTATGATGTTTTATATACAGATGAAGACAAGTATAATGATGATTCTGGTAGATATGAAGATCCAAACTTGAAACCTGATTTTGATCCGGATCTGTTTCTGTCACATAACTACATAACTCACTTTTTTGCTGTAAAGAAAGAAATTATTGATGCCGTAGGCGGCTTCCGCCCTAAGTTTGACGGCTCTCAGGATTATGATGTTATGCTGAGATGCATTGAAAAATCACATGATGTGTATCATATTCCAAAGATTCTTTATCATTGGCGCATGCATGAGGGTTCTACGGCACTGGATCCAGAAAGCAAAATGTACTGCTATGTTGCTGGCAAAAATGCATTGGATGAACATTTTGAAAGAACGGGAATCAATGCAAAAGCAGAGATCATGCCTAAACCTTATTGGGGAATGTATCATATTCATTACAGTACTGGGAATAATCCGCTTATTTCCATTATTATTCCAAGCTGTGATCATGTGGATCTCTTGAAAAACTGCATTCAGTCAATCATAAATGTGAGCACATATAGAAACTTTGAAATTCTGATTATCGAAAATAATTCTAAGAATCAGGATACCTTTGCATATTATGATGCTGTCCAGAAGGAACACAGCAATATTCATGTCTATACTTGGAAATCAGATGCAGGGTTCAACTACAGTTCGATTAATAACTTTGGTGTAGAGAAAGCAAAGGGAGAATACCTGCTTCTGTTAAATAATGACACTGAGATGGTTTCTCCGGATGCACTTACTGAAATGCTTGGCGTTTGCATGCGTGAGGATGTTGGATGTGTCGGAGCAAAGCTATTATACAAAGACGATACTGTTCAGCATGCAGGGGTTGTTGCAGGATTTTCTGGTTTCGCTGGTCATGTATTTACTGGTATTGGTAAAAAAGATTTAGGCTTTATGATGCGGGCAATGCTGAATGGTGATTATTGCGCGGTGACAGGTGCGTGCCTGATGACTAAGAAAGATATATATCAGGCTGTTGGCGGCCTTGATGAGGATCTCAGAGTCGCAGGAAATGATATTGATTACTGCCTGAAAGTACGCAGTATCAATAAGCTTGTTGTCTATAATGCTTTTGCTCTCTGGCATCACTATGAATCAAAGTCACGGGGGTATGAAGATGATTTTGAACATGTGCAGAGATTTGATCATGAAATACATGTATTCCAAAAAAAATGGAAGTCAATTATATGTGCAGAGGATCCATACTATAATAAAAACTTTAAGATTGAAGATGGACCATTTTTACTGAAATGAGAACACTTTGCTTGGGAGAGAAAACTATGAAATTATTAAATACTAAACTCAATGATAAAGTGATATTCCTGCTTTGTTCTATTTTATACGTATTGATTCAATCTTATTCCATTAGGACTGTTTTAGGCTCCTCTATTTTTAGCATAATAATTCTGATAAACTTATGCATTTATTCCAGCCTTTTGTATGTCAATGAGCTTAAACATGGCAAGATCAAAAAAGAAAAGATAACAAAGACGATAGTCATTAGTTTGATAATAGTACTATTTAATATTATTTGTATATATTTTGTGTTTAATGGGCATCTTCAGGCTGAAAGATTTACACGCTTATTTTCTGTGATAGAGTGTATATTAAATTCTCTTGTTTTCTTTGTCTTTTATGCAATGAGCATATGGAAATCAGATTTACGAAGAATATTTATGATTTGTCTGGTTACATTGGGAAGCGTAATGATGATATGCATGCCAATAGGAGCAATTCCAGATGAACCGCAGCATATGCGCTGGACATATTCTGTTTCAAACATCATTATGAACAAAAACACAATCAGAGAGGATGATTATCTGGTCAATCAACACGATTATTGGACTGGTTCTTATCAAGATATAGGAAAATATGAAATATACTTGCATGATCTTGTTGCACCATTAAGTACAAAAAATGAAATACAGGTAAGTTTTCCGAAGCCATCTTTTTTTGGCTATGTGTATATTGTGCCGGCATTAGGCTTTTCTGTAGGCAGACTTTTTGGCTTGGGAACAGGATTAACTTTACTTTTGGGTAGAATAGCGAATTTTATCGTTTTTTGTCTAATAATAAATAAAAGCATTAAACTCATTCCAGTAGGGAAAGAAGCATTATTTACATATTGTTTATTGCCAATGACATTGCATCAAGCAATATCTATATCGTATGACTCGATCTTGTTTGCACTGTCTGCATATTGTATTTGTTTTTCAATAAAAACAATATATGACAATAGGACAGACTTGAATAAGCATGAATTTTTCAAAAATGTCCTTAAATCGCTATTTGTTTTTATATTTATTTTTGGAATAAAAAGTCATGCATATATGTTGATTGGAATTCTCCCGTTGCTAGTAACGGTTTTGATAAGGTATGAAAACATAATAGTAAAAAAATCTACAATGATTAAAAAGTTAATTCTGTGCGGGTTATTGATATTATGTAGTGGCTATATTGTTTTCTACTTGTTAGGATTCGCAGTAAGAATGTATCATCCTACTATTATTGACCAATTTGGTACAATTACGCCTGAGGAGAGTTATTCTGTTTCTTATATGCTGGCTTTCCCGGTCAATAGCTTTAAAATGTTGTTTAGAACACTGATAATTTCTTCACAGTGGTACATTGAAACAATGATTGGCAAGCAGCTTGGATGGTTGAATTTAATGATGCCGGAACAATTAATTATTATTTTCATTATTATTTTGCTATTATCTGGAATCAGAAGACCATCTGAAAATGTATCTTGTCTTAGATTTTCTGGTATATTTTTAATCATATTTGCTCTTACTATTGCTAATATAATATGTGGAATGGCAATTGCGTGGACACCGATATCCTCTTCAATAGTACAAGGAGTTCAAGGAAGATATTTCTCACCTATTCTGCTAATTCCGCTAATACTTGAGAAGAAGATGCCAATTAGGATTACATCGATAAATAGTGATGGTTTTATTCTCGCTTTAACAATTGTTTCAACGTTTTCACTTCAGTATCTTTTGATTAGGCTTTGATGTCCTATGAGTTTTACCTTTATTGAAAGAGGTGTAATAGTGGAAAAAAGTTGCTCATAGTATTCTGGGCGTATAGTATTACATCAGTATAGAAGTTTTGAGAGTTTATTATGAAGAGATTATGGATATGAAAAGTCAGAAAGCAAAAGTATTGGTAATTATACCAGCATATAACGAAAGCGATAATATAAAAAATACTGTAAGCATTTTACAGCAAAAAGCCACAGAATTTGATTATATTGTCGTAAATGATCATTCTAAAGATGATACGTTGAAAATATTAAAAGATAATAATTTTAAGTATCTAAATTTACCAACTAACTTAGGTATTGGGGGTGCAGTCCAAACAGGTTATAAATACGCATATGAAAATGGATATGATATGGCTGTTCAGGTTGATGGAGATGGTCAGCATGATCCCTCATATTTGAAGTTGCTTGTAGAAACAATGCAAAAGGAAGATGCTGATATGGTAATTGGCTCGCGTTTTATCAGCAAAGAGGGCTTTCAGTCTACGTTTGCGAGAAGAGTAGGTATTAATTACTTTACACATCTTATTAAGAGACTAACTGGTACTACAATTACAGATCCTACATCGGGATTTAGATTGGTAAATAAAAAAGTAATTGAATTATTTGCGTCAGACTACCCCCGAGATTATCCAGAGCCAGAGAGTATTGTCTCTTTATTGAAAAGAGGGTTCAAAGTTATAGAAATCCCTGTGGTTATGAAAGAGAGGCAGGGCGGACAGTCATCAATACGGTTAAATAACTCGGTTTATTACATGATCAAGGTTACAATAGCAATATTAATAGAAAATATGCGGAAATATTAACAGGTGGTGGTTGGCATATGAGTGCAAAACTTAGAGTTCTCTTATTAATCCTTTTATTAATTGCGTTCGTAATTTTCATTAAACAAATAAAAAATGGGAAATTGATGTTGAAATATTCATTATCTTGGATTTTTTTGCTGCTTGGATTAACTATTGTATTGCTTTTCCCTGGGCTACTGGGATGGATTACTAGAAAAATGGGGGTCCAATTACCCATAAATATGGTTTTCTTTTTAGGATTCTTATTTATGATATTAATAATATATAGGCTGACGGAAGCAGTTTCTTTGCAGTCGGTCGAAATAAAAGAGCTAGCACAAAAAATAGCAATAATGGATAAGGAAATGAGAGAGAACAATGATAAATAATGATCCGCTTGTTAGTGTTTGCATCCCAGCATACAATAATGCCGCTTATATCGGTGAAACAATTAGCTGCATACTGAATCAAACATATCAGAATATAGAATTAGTGATTTGTGATGATAAATCTACAGATGATACTGTGGCAGTGGTTAAAAAGTTTCATGATCCAAGAATCAAATTATTTTTGAATGAAAATAATTTGGGGATGGCTGGAAATTGGAACAATTGCCTGAACAGATGCAGGGGAGAATATATTAAGCTGATTTGTGCTGACGATATGTTAGAAACAAATGCTTTAGAAAAAGAAGTAAGAGCATTGATTGATAATCCGAGTGCGGTTATGTCTGAAAGTGACACACAATTTCGAGATCTATGCGGAAATACAAAAGGGGAGTATCATCGGTATAAAAAAAGTGGCCTAATAGAAGGAAAGCAAGTAGCTAGAGCCTGCCTTTTTTCTAAAAACTGGTTTGGAGCTCCATTAAATAACACATTTAGAAGATCAGTGCTGAAAAGTGTTAAGGGTTTTGATCCCAGCTTTAAATACATTCTTGATTATGACTTTTTTATTAGAATTGCCTGTCTAGGAAAGATCTATATTATCCATGAACCATTGAATTATTTTCGACTGAGGAATGATTCTAATACAGGAAAAGTTCTAAGTTCGGAAGGTCAGGCATATTTATCGGAGCATAAGCTACTATTAAAAAAGCATAGAGATAACTTGCATATTTCTTGGCTCGATTTTGAGCTAAGTGTTTTGGCTAGAAAAATACTCAGCATTGGATCAGGAATATATTTAAAGCTGTTTCTGAAATGAGAACTTTGTTGTTATGTTTTAAGAAACGATAGTATAAATATGGACTCTAAGAATAGTTTAATGAAGAATATGGCATGGAATACGGTTGGTAATATCATTTATTTCTTCTGCCAATGGGTTACTACGGTATTAATTGTCAGACTAGATTCTTATGATGCTGCTGGTTATTTATCATTAGCAATGAGTACGAGTAGTACATTTTCAACTGTGTGTTTATTTAATATGAGAAATTTTCAAGTTTCTGATGTTAAAAGAGAATACGCAGATGATATTTATGCGGGAAGCCGATTGATTACATGCTTGATCGGTTTTATTTTATGCTGTATCTTTTCACTTAATAGTTCATCAGTTTATCAGATGTTGTGTATTGATGCTTATATGATAATACGCATTGCTGAGAGCGCAGTTGATGTAATACATGGCATTGATCAGCGTATAAACCGCTATGACATCATTGGAAAATCTTTCCTATGTAGAGGAATTTTAACAGTTGCTTTATTTTCTGTTGGGATTTTCTTTTCCCTAGACTTATATATAACTTTATTGATAACTGGCATTGGAAATTTATTATTTGTAGTTTTGTATGATTTACGCAAAACAAGAATGCTAAGTAAATTTAAGCCGATTGTTAAAGATAAAAAAGTTTTTGACTTGCTAAAAGAATGCGCTCCACTTGTTGTTACGAGCTTTTTATTAAGCACCATTCCACTCTTGCCACGCACAACTATTCAAAACAATCTTGGTAATGATGTGCTTGGTATTTATTCTTCAATTGCTTCACCAACATTAATTGTTCAAGTGTTTGCAAATTATGTATTTGCACCAGTTTTGCCGGAATTAGCTCGCATATATCAGAGTGGTGAATATAAAAAATTTAGACAAATTTTTCATAAGATTCTTTTATTGCTTTTGTTCTTTTCCGTATGTGTGACTATTGGCGCACTAGTTCTAGGAAAACTTGGATTATCACTTCTTTACGGAAAATCTATATTAAAATCATATAATTTGTTTATCCCACTAGTATGGTGCACTACCCTTACTGCCTTTATTTGGATTCTGAATTCAATAGTTACTTCGATTCGAAAGATAATGTCAACAATGGTTGTCAGTTTTTGCGGTTTTATTGTTGATCTTTGTCTAAATAGGAGATTGATTGAATTGTTTGGTGCAAATGGTGCAAGTTATATTCAAATCATTAGTTTTCTACTTGAAATAATAATTCTTGTTGCTATTGTTGAGATAAATACTAACAAAGGCCAGAAAAAAGTAGAACAAATCGATAAAAAGAAATGATAACAACTAAATATTTCTGCGTGTTACAGCACTGATAGTCGATGAAATTCATCCCTCTGTTATACATGGTTATATTTTGTGAAATTGAAGCATTTTATTATTATTAAATTGAAATATCCGATTGTTGAATTTCCAGTGTAGAAAAATATCAAAAGTGAGCAAGAAATATGAATTATAAAATAGCAATTATCTCATTAGGGTATTTATGGTTTCCTTGTGAATCTGGAACCTCCAGATTCTTTGATATTGCCATGCAGTTTGTAAGAAGCGGATGGCAAGTAGAATGTATAACCACCTCTTTTCAGCATTTTAAGAAAGAACCGCGTGATCAGAAGAAGATTCTTGCTCAGAACTATCCTTTTAAGATTACTTTTATTGAAGCACCTGCTTATGACAAGAATGTGAGTTTGAAGAGAGTATACAGTAATTCAAGAGCTGCAAGGAATTTGAAAGCGTATCTTGAGGGTAATATTGAGCAGTATGATTTGATCTATGTATCTATTCCTGCAAATAATATTGCGGCTATAGTAACTGAGGCTGCCAGGCAGCATGACATTCCCTGTGTTGTTGATGTGGAAGATCTCTGGCCAGAAGCAATGGCTATGGTAATAAAGAATGGTATGATCAGAAATGTATTGCTTCATTCATTTACCAGGGATGCTGAGACTGCATATAGGAATGCGTCTGGCATAATTGGCACTTCTGAAGATTATACAGATAGAGCATTCAAACATAGAGCAAGGACTATTCCGGCAGAAACTGTTTATGTTGGGTGTCATCTTGAAGAATTTGACAATGGAGTAAAACAATTTCAAAATCAGATCATTAAAGGTGCCAATGAGTATTGGGTAACATATGCCGGAAGCATCAGTACAAGTTATGATATTAAGACTTTGATTGACGCTGTAAATGGACTGAAGAGTGAGAATATACAGCTTCAGATCCTGGGAACAGGTTCATTGAAAGATGAATTAGAAGAATACAGCAGGAATATGAAAAATATCCATTTCTGGGGATTCACAGAATATCATCATATGGCAGCAGCTCTAAGCAAATCGGATATAGTGGTAAATAGTTTTGTGAAAGGAGCTCCACAGAGCATTGTCAATAAGGTAGGAGACTATCTTGCCAGTGGCAAGCCAATGATCAATACTTTGGAAAATCCAATTTTCTGTAGACTGGTACAAGAAAAACAGATTGGATTAAACATTGAACCGGGTGATAGTGAAAAGTTAAAAAAAGCAATATTGACTTTATACAACAACAGTACGTTAAGCCGTCAATATGGGTTAAATGCGAGACGATTATGTGAAGAACAATTTGACCGATCCAAATCATATAAGCGTATTGTTTCCATGGCGGAAGAGTTAATAAAACATTAATTTATTGATGAAATAATATACAGGCAAGGTCTTTAGGTTTTTCGTGAGCAGTTGGGAGTGAATAAGTCGAATAATATGGTAATAAAAATAAATAATCTGAAAGTGCTTTAAACCTGTTTTCGGAATAGAGAGTTATCCGTTTTTCGTAATATTGGATAGCTTTTTCTAACTGCGATTCATATTCGGTCCCAGAAAACAAAGAAGATGCTTCTTTTATGCGCTTGCAATTGTATGTCGTGCTTTCCTGTACTTTAGCAACGGCTTGTTTCATGTTTGTGTATTTCGTATATTTCCTAACTCCAACAGTATTGTTGCCATGCTGGCGGTAATATGCTGTACATTCGTCCAGAAAACTAATCTTTCCATATCTAAGAGCTGTCCAGCCAAGTATTTCATCGTGCAGCATATGATTCATATTAAAATTTGATTTATTAATCAAGTCCCTGCTAACCGCCATTGACATTCCCGTAAACAAATTACGTTTCAGCATTTCATTAATGATTTCCTTTTTTCCAAAAGCAGCATTGGGCAGGAAAAAGTGATTTTCCTGCCACATAGTTGTGGCTTTTTTGTTAAGCTTGCTATCAGTAATGAAAGCATCTGAATAGACCAGATCACTATTCTCACTTTTAAATAGTTGCAAAAATCTCTCGATTTTGTCTGGCATCCAAACATCATCCTGGTCACATAGAAAAATATAGTCGCCATTAGCTTGCTTCATTAATTCTGAAAAAGAATTTCGAACGCCTGTATTTTTTTTGTGCTGAATGATTTTGAAGCTAATAGATGTCGAGAGCAAACAGGATTCTGCTTTGCTAACAGTCTTGTCAATCGAACAATCATCGCAGATAATAATTTCATCAGGAAGCGTCGATTGTGCAAAAATACTATTTAGTTGTTGTGTAATAAATCTTTCACCATTATATGTAGATATGATAACGCTAATTTTGTTATTGTTTATGTTTTCCATTGTGTTTATATCTTTTTCTGAATTCGAGATAATAGTACATGAATTGAATGCGGCTAAATATCTTTGTGAAGAGCTTTCTGTGGCTGCGCTCAAAATATCCGTTATGGGCATCCGCATGCCGGCGATAGAGAAGGAGTTTATCATTGATAAAGCAGACATTTCCAATTGTTTCGGCAATGATGCCAATCCAAGTATCATGCCCAACTTCATCTGTTTGTGGGAATGGAAAGCATGCAGTCAGCACGGTGCGATTAAAAGCCATATGAGATCCGAAGTAGGTATGATGGATTATATTTTTTAATACACCTGGGCCATTATGATAAAAAGCATACAAAGAATCATGAGTTTGATGCAGAGATTCGTCTGTAACAATTGAATCCGAATGAACAAGATCATAATCTTTTAAAGCGTTGGTCATGATATTGTATTTACCGGGGAGCCAGACATCATCCTGATCAGCAAGGAAAATAATATCTCCGCGTACATGTCTTAATGCATTTTCAAAGTTTCCACATGTTCCTTTCCGACATTCATTAAAGATCAATTGGATACGGGGATCGTTTATTCTTTGGATAATCTCAACAGTATGATCTGTAGAATGGTCGTCTGAAACAATCACTTCATCTTCTGCCTGAATTTGCGAAAGAATGGATCGCAATTGCTGTTCTATGAATTTTTCGCCATTGTAGGTAGCAATAGCAACACTAACTTTTGTTTTCTCACTCATATTTATGTCGTAACTTATGATACCAGTATACCTTAATATTCGGAAAAGATATTTTTGTGTACAATAAAAAGTGAAATATGAATGTGAATAAGAAAAAGTCGAAAAAGTATCGGTCAATCTTTCGGTTATTAAAATTCATTATCGTGCTTTCTCTGGTAATGATGATTTTTTCTCTTCCTTTTATGAAATACAGGAAATATGGAAGCCAATATCCGGATATTATGCTGAAAGAGAGAAATATTGATGCTGAGCAAGAGAATTCAATTGATGTTGCTTTTATTGGTGACAGTATTGGATGGGCAGGCTTCTCACCGCTTAATCTGTATGCAAACTTTGGATACACTTCTTATAACTGCTGCACATCAGGACAATTGCCTCAGGAAGGTTATCTGATACTTGAACATATGTTACAGCGCCAAAGGCCAAGGCTTGTTGTTATTGAAGAAAATATTTTTTATAGTCATATGATCGATGCAAAGTATGCAGTTAATTATTTGTGGCCAATTTTCCAATATCATTATGCATATAAATTTCATGATAGTTCTCCTCTGCCAAACTATGCAAAGGGATATACAGGTACTGATAATATTGTGCCATATACTGGAAGCTTGGATTATATGAGAACTTCCAAAAAGGGAAAATGGTTGGGAATCGCTAATACATATTATCTGGAAAAAATTGTAAATCTATGTGAATCAGAAGGAATCCAGATGATTCTTCTTGGACTTCCGAATGTGACTTGGAACTCAGAAAAGAATAATGGTGTCCAGGCGTTTTGTCAAAAATATCAACTAACATATATTGATTATAATACTGGTAATGCTGCAAAAGATTTGGGAATTGACTGGCAGACAGATACTAGAGATGGTGGTGAACATCTGAACAATAATGGCAGTCTAAAAGTAGTCCGCCTTATTGGAAAAATGCTAAAACAAAAGTACAGTCTGCCAGATCACAGGGATGATAGTCACTATTCGGATTGGAATCAGCTTGCGATAGAATCAGGCTATCAGATGCAGGAGATACAATCATGAGCATGAGCTATAATTCAGTTAGGTATTTGCTTGGGTTTTTACCAGTCCTGCTATTAAGCTATCAGGTTACTCCTCGAAAATTCAGGTGGATTCTTTTGTTGTTGTTTAATGTACTCTTTTTTTGGATGTGGTCGGGCAGGCTTCTTGTCTGGATGCTGATTTCAATATTCATTGCATTTATTGCCGGGAAAGTAATGATTAACATAGGATCAAGCAAGGATCGTGAGAAGAGAAAAAAAGAGAAAAAGAAGAAAAACAGGATTAAATTTTGGGCAATACTATTCGAACTGGCCATATTGATTTCCCTGAAATACACTAATTTTATTGGCAGCTCAGTATCTTCACTTACAGGTAATGTTTGGAATACACTAAACATTGCTGTTCCTATTGGCATCAGTTATTACACATTACAGTCGATTTCTTTTATAGCAGATGTTCAGACCGGGAAAATTCAGGAAGTCTCTTTAAGAAAATTGGCTCTATATATGAGCTTTTTTCCTACCATAGTCGAAGGCCCTATCACAAGATATGAAGAAGTGGGTGATTTCCTTGCTGCGGGGGAATCACTAAAAGCAGAAAACATTAGTGTTGGGTTTGAAAGAATTATCATTGGTTTGCTGAAAAAAACAGTGATTGCCGACCATCTTGCTGGCACAGTAAATGCACTTTTTGCAGGATATGGCCAGAATGGTGCTCTTGCTTTTCTCGGAGCTGTGTTTTGCACATGGCAGTTATATATGGATTTTTCCGGTACCATTGATATTGCTATTGGCTCAGCAAAAATGCTTGGCATTACATTGCCGGAAAACTTCAGACAGCCGTTCTTTGCAAAGAATGCCGGTGATTTCTGGCACAGATGGCATATAACACTCGGCACATTTTTCCGAGATTATATCTTTTATCCTGTATCGTTAAGCAAGCCGGTGATGAAAATAACAAAATTCCTTCGTGCACATGACATGAAATGGGGTTCGCGGTATGCCGGCCCTACGCTGGCATTGCTTTTGGTATGGCTTGCCAATGGTTTCTGGCATGGTCCACATTTGACGTATGTAGGATATGGGTTGTATTATTTTGCGCTGATGTTTATTGAAATGCAGCTGACAAAGCCATTTGAAAAGTGGTGCGCAAGGCATCACCTTTCGGGTATGCCGCTTACCGTATTCCGGTTCATCAAGCTGTTCTTTATCGTCATTATTGGTGAAATGTTTTTCCGTGCATCTACTTTTACGGCTGGATGGGCAATGTTCTGCACATGGTTTAAGCCTTGGCATCTGAGTGAAGCTGTTTCGTTTCTGCTTTCCAATGGACTGGATTCCATTGACTGGATTGCAGCTATCATGGCAAGTATCTTCTTGATTTCCATCTCAGTTCTAAAAGAAAAGAAATTCCCAATTCGGAAGAAATTTCAAAGCCAAACCACAATCGTGCGTTGGGGCATATTGTATACAATCATGATTTACATTGCTTTGTTTGGGGCATATGGACCAGGATATGATGCAATTGCCATGATGTATGCAAACTTTTAGATACAGGCTTCATACAGAAAAAAGCATCTGCCTGCGCAGATGCGGATTAATCAGTTTGCTTGATATGTCAGCCAGTTGCCGCCATCCGGTACCCATTCATTTTCTGAAATGCGGTACCAGGTATAACCACCGCTGGTTATTGTCTCATACACTTTGTAGGATGAATATGCCTGTACTGTTGTGACAAGGTCACCTGTTGTAGATGGTGTACTGCGTACATTGATCTCAGAAGAACCAATCGTAATGGTTCCAATGACCGTATTTGCGGATACAGTCGGTGTAGGAGCAGGCGTCACTGTTGGTGTTGCGGTAGGAGCCGCTGTTGGTGTGGCAGATGCGGAAGCAGTTGCTTTTGCTTTTGTATTGCCATTCATCAGCACGCCAAAGACCCTGATGCCGGCAAATAACAATACGGCAGTCAGCACAGCATACATCAGGATCGTTTTGGTCACATTCAGAGCAGCAGATCCTGTTTTCTTGTTTTCTTTCTTCATAGTCACCTCGGGATTGCCATCATTGTACACTCTGTGCGCTCTGATTTGAATCCTTTGCAGTCAGAATTGATACAGCTTTGTTGAGACACTGAATGTCTGCACAGGTATTTGGTGTCCCTTTTTCTCCATCCAGGGTCCAGGCTGTTTCGCCGTCAAAACAGAATTTGATGTGGTCTGTCTTGAATACAGTCACGTAATTATCGTCCGTATTGCCGGAGGTGAGTTTTGACAGGATACGGTTGATATCAATGATGTTATTAGGCTGCTTGATCAGGATAACTTCAAACTGGCCGTCATCTAATTGTGCATTCTGGACAAGTGGTGACTGTACGCCGGCAATGGAGTTTGTATTGGCAACTGCCCCAAAAATATAGTCACCTTCATCTGTAATGCCATCATGTGCAAGTCTTACATGGGTATGATAGGCAAGACCTTCCGGAATACTGGCAATTGCATTTAAGGCATAAGCTGCATATCCCAGCGTATTTTTCCATTTCTGGGAAGTATCATAGCTGACTCTGGTAAAGGCGCCAAATGCCGCAATGTAATTAAAATATTCCTCATTAATTCTGCCGACATCATAGGCAAACGGAATGCCATTGGCAATTGCCTGGCATTGTTCCTGCAGGGAAAGTGATCTGCCATTGTTGATGCTGCGGGAGAAGTCGTTTGTGCTGCCGGTAGGGATATAGCCAATTGGTGTGTCTATTTTGTTTATGATCATCTGGCTTACGACATGATTTAATGTGCCATCGCCTCCGCAGCAGGCAATGACATCATAATGGTCCTTCAGATTGGTCAGAACATCCTCACAGACCAGGTGGTCATGAGGGATGATCGGGTAGACTGTGACAATACAGTTTTCTTTTGAGAGCAGTCTGATCATTTCAAAAAGATCATTCACGGCAGAATTCGTGCCGGATGTCCCATTGGCAAGCAATAATATTTTTTTCTTATCTGGCATAAAAACCTCGTATACGCCACTATTATAAATGGCTTTTTACATAAACGTTACAACAGTTCCTGTGTTTTGACTGTATTTTCAATTGCCGCAGAATTGTGGGAAATTGTTTAAGAAACCATCGTCTGTTTTGTGACAATGAGGGCGTGTGCTAAAATACCATAGAGTGTGCGCATTCGACAGGAGGACCATCTCTTGAGGCAATATAGAAAACATAAGATTCAGGAAAAATATGCATATCGTAAGGTGGTTGGTGCTGGCGAGACGCTTTTGATGACGGTGCTTTTCTTCTGGGTATGGACAAACTTTGTTGTGGATCATAACCAGACGGGGCATTTGACTGGTTATGGCAACCTGTTCATGGCATTGGGAATTTATCTGCTGATGCTGCTGGAGTTCAACCATTTCTTCGGGGGATATAAGATTGGCGTTCATCGCAAGATGAACACGTTGGCAGCTCAGGTATCTGCTCTTTTTGTTTCTGATTTTCTGGAAGTTTTTGTGTCCATGGCAATCACCGGAAACTTCCGCTTCTTTGATGAATTCCTGACCCGTTATTTTGCGATGTTCCTGGTACAGGCATTTTTAATCTGCTGCCTGACAGGAAAGCTGATTGATTTGTATCGTCATCTGTTCCCGCCTCTGCAGGTATTGGAAGTGTACGATGCCAAACCTACGGATCTTGGTGGAAAGATCACCCATGGCAGACCTGACAAGTACCAGGTTGCTTCGAGTATTTCTGTTGATCAGGATGTATCAGCTCTGCGTGAGAAAATGAATCAGTATGATGCTGTGCTGGTAGACGATATGCCGTCTCAGAAGCGGAATATGCTGATCAAACTGTGCTTTGAGATGAATAAGCGGGTGTATTTCACACCAAAACTGTCTGATATCATCATTAAGTCATCTGAAAACCTGAATCTGTTTGATACTCCTTTATATCTTAACCGTAATATGGGTATGAAAGCATCACAGCGTATTATCAAGCGTTTCTTTGATATCCTGCTGTCTTTGATTGCTTTGATTATCCTGTCACCTGTATTGTTGATTGTGGCAATTGCGATCAAGAAGGAGGACGGCGGTCCTGTGTTCTTCAAGCAGGAACGCTGTACGCTGAATAATAAGACATTCATGATTCTCAAGTTCCGCAGCATGATTGTGGATGCTGAGAAGGATGGACGGCCTCATCCTGCTGGAGAGGAAGATGACCGCATTACACATGTTGGTAAGTTCATCCGTAAAACGCGTATTGATGAGCTGCCGCAGCTGATCAATATTTTAAAGGGTGATATGTCTATTGTTGGGCCTCGTCCGGAGAGAATTGAACATGTCCAGCTGTATACAGAATCTATTCCAGAATTTTCATTTCGTTCCAAGGTGAAGGGCGGCCTGACCGGATATGCGCAGGTATATGGCAAATACAATACGAGTGCATTGGATAAGCTGAAGATGGATCTGATCTATATTGAGAATTATTCATTATTGCTTGATGTACAGATTCTGTTTGAAACAGTGCGTGTGATCTTTCAGAAGGAAAGTACAGAAGGCTTTTCAGAAGCACAGCAGGAACATATGGAAGAAATGGAAGAAGAACATAAGCATCAGTTTCATGACGATAAATAAGTTCGTCTGACACGATGTTTACAATTTGTTCATCTTATTGTTGTATACTGATAAAAATATTTTGGCGCTTAAGCAGGAGGGAAGCATGAGAAATAACGACAGCTCCATGGAGAATACGGAAAAGATTGATGTGTCTGAAATCACACCAAAGAGCCGCAAGACAAAGAAGAAAAAGTATCTCAATCCCATCCTGTTCTGGTTTATTGCCTACATTGCAGCGATTATTTTTGTGTCGATCTTCTATAACATGCCGATGTTCCCTCGCAAATGGACATGGTATGCTCTCGCTGTATTAACCGTTGTTCTTGTTGCTTTGTATCTGTTGACAAAGTGGAAGAAGTCACCGCGTATTCTGATGCGGGTAATCAATCTGGCCTTGGCATGTGCACTGGCTATTTTGTCATGCCTTATGCCCGTATATAAGGCCAAGGTGTCAAATGTAATCAGCTCTGGTGATGAAACAAGCGAGAATTATATTCTGATGAATCTGTATGTGATGTCAGATTCGTATAAAGAAGCACATACAGATCTATTTACAGATACGAACAGTTTTTCCAAGAAGAGTGATGAACTTGACGATCTGAAGCAGTATTCTGATTCTACATTTATCACAACGATGTCAATTGACCAAACGAATCAGCGAAATGCTTTAAATGAGGTCAAAAACTTGTTGGGAAAACAGGATCTCAACGTGACTGACAAAGATTCCATGACTGATGCGGTTTCTGCTTTGTATAACAATGAAGCACAGGTGCTGATCCTGAATCAGGATTATGTCAGTATGATTACAGATACTGAACAATATGCCTCCTTTGCAAGTGATACAAGAGTTTTGTATACGATTAAATTAACCAATGATGTCAGTATATCTTCATCTGATTCCGAGTTGACTACCCAGCCGTTCTCCATCTTCTTTGGAGGCAATGACCAGGAAGGTGAACTGTCTTTGACAGGAAGAACCGATGTGGATATGGTGGTGACCGTAAATCCGACAAGCCATCAGATTCTGATTTCTTCCTTCCCGCGTGATTCCCTGGTACCGAATCCTGCATTGAATAACAGTCCGGACAAGCTGACCCATCTTGGTTTACAGGGATTACAGAATACGATGACCGAGCTGTCTTCATTGCTTGGGACACCAATCAATAACTATGTATTAATTAACTTCACAACGTTCCGTGTCATTATTGACGCATTGGGCGGTGTGGATGTCGATAATCCATATGCATTTGGTTTCTTTGAAGATTCATCAATCTGGTTTGAACAGGGAAATATTCACTTGGATGGTGATAATGCTCTTTACTATGTGCGTGAGCGTTATACGCTGCCGGATGGAGATTTTGGCAGAACGATGCACCAGCAGATTGTGATGAAGGCAATTATTGCCAAGCTGACAAGCTCAGCCGTCATTACGAAGTTTGATTCTCTGCTGACGGCGTTGAAAGGCACGTTCCTCACCAATATTTCGGATTCCGCTATATACTCCCTTTGTCAAATGCAGTTGGATCAGAATATCAGCTGGAATGTCGTGAATTATCATATTCTGGGAACGACTGGTACTTCAGTCTGCGCATCTTCTGGATCGACACCTCTTTCAGTTGTAATGCCGTATTCTAATCAGATCTCTTTTGTGAGCAGTGAGATCGATAAGGTGGAAGCTGGTGAAACAATTACTCAGCAGGATCTGCCGGATGGTTATGGCACGCTTGTGGAACCTGTCGGCAGCTCCAGCTCTGAGAACTATGAAAATGAGTATTCTCAGCAGAATGAAACTACAAACCAGAATCAGTATCAGGAGCAGCAGGGATCGCAGCAGCCTAACAATTATTCTGGTAATAATCAGTCATCTTCAAGTCAGAATTCATCTGGCTCGGAAAGTGCTCCTACGTCTGATACAACGCCTGTGCAGCCAGAGACACCAACACAGCCGGATAACAGCGGTTCGCAGGATGGAGGCCAGAGTCAGGATAATAATTCCAGTGACAGTTCAGGGACAGACAGTACGAGCAGCGATGCTGGCTGATAGAAAAGTGATTAGGAGAATGAATGTCTAAACGCAAAAAGAAAAAACGGGTTCTGAGTGCCAGATTTGTGTGGCTGTTTGTATTGATTACAGCTGCAGCCTTTGCATTCATTGTCTTTGGACTTGCGTTCCTGCCGGATGATTGGAAACTGATGGCACTGATCGTGATTGCGGCAATCGTGTTTATCACAGGACTGCTTTCTTTTGCCTTCCAAAAGAGCCGGTTCATCAAGATAGTCGATGCGATTTTAATTATTGCGTTGACAGCGGCGGATGTATTTGTGCCTCACTATGAATCGTTGGTGAGCAATCTGTTCGACAATGTTACGGGCAATAAGACAACAGTCCGTCTGTACGTGATGAATGAATCGTATCGTGCTGAACACCCGGAATATTTCTCGAATAGCTCTATTTCAACCAGTCTCAGCGATTATGGTAATGCCTCCTTTGCAACATGTCTGTCTTCGGATAAGACAAATCAGAGCTATGCATTACAGCAGGTGGAAAGCCAGCTTGGCACTGTAAATACAGTTGATTGTTCCAGTGTTACGCAGGAAGCAGAATACCTGTATACAGCACAGGCTGATGTCATGGTTTTATCAGATTCGTACGTATCGATGATTACGGATCAGGATGCCTATACCAATTTCAAGAATGAAACAACGGTGATTGGCTCTTATACGATTGCGTCTACTTCCAGCAGTTCTACAGATTCTGATGCTTTGACTTCTCAGCCATTTGCGATCTTCATTGGCGGCAATGATGAGGAAGGTCAGCTGTATACAGAAGGACGCACCGATGTAAATATGATTGTTACGGTCAATCCTTCCACACATCAGATTGCGATTGTGTCGTTCCCTCGCGATTCTTATATCCCTAACCCTGCTTATGGTACCAATGCCTATGACAAGTTGACTCATCTTGGTGTCAGCGGCATTCAGAATACAATGGATGGGCTGAATTCTTACCTGGGTCTTGGCGATACAATCAGTCATTATGTATTAGTAAACTTTACAACATTCCGAACGATCATTGATGCGATTGGCGGTGTTGATGTTGATAATCCATATGCATTTGGCTTCTTTGATGATTCATCAATCTGGTTTGAAGAAGGCAATATTCATCTGGATGGTGATAATGCTCTTTACTATGTGCGTGAACGTCATACGTTACCGGATGGTGACTTCGGCAGAACGATGCACCAGCAGCTGGTTATGAAGGCCATTATTGAGAAACTGACAAGTGCTTCGGTTGTTGTACATCTGGAAAGTCTTTTGAAATCGCTTGATGGGCAGTTTCTGACAGATCTTTCTGGTGATTCCATCTATGCCTTTGCCAAGATGCAGCTGAGTGAGAATATCAGCTGGGATATTGTGAATTACCATGTGCTTGGTGAGACAGGAACCAGTCCATGTGCATCGGCTGGCGGCGAGTATCTGTCAGTTGTGTATCCATATGACAATCAGGTGGAGTTTGTGGCACAGGTAATTCAGAATGTGATCAATGGCTCTGCGGTGGAACAGCAGGATCTGCCGGATGGTTCGTATGACAGTTCCGATTCTGATTCTTCCGGTGCAGATGGTTACTATGGCTCTGACAGCAATTCTTCCTATGATTTCAATTATAATTATGCTGGTATGGAACAGAATGACTGGACAGGACAGTGAGGCAGACCGTAACGGGTCTGTCTTTTCATGTGGTAGAATGACATCATGGCAAAGAAGAAAAAGAAGTTGACGAAATCCGGACGGATTATTCTGGATGTTGTGCTGGTGGTATCACTTTGTGTGGCCGCATTTTCTGGCTGGAAAATTTATTCTGAGCTGCATCAGTACAAAGCCAATGATCAGAAGTATGAAGATCTGCGTCAGGCTGTAACAGTTTCTACGCCGACACCTTCTGCGTCTGCTTCTGCTGATACATCTTTGGTGAATGACAATATCGACTGGAGTGCATTGCAGGCAATGAACTCTGACGTAGCAGGCTGGATCCGTCAGCCGGATACGCCGATTGACTATCCGGTTGTATATGGATCAGACAACAGCTATTACCTGCGTCATACCCTTGATGGTGAATACAGTATCTTTGGCACGATCTTTGTGGACTATCAGAACAACCGTGGCTTTGTCGATAAGAATACTGTAATCTATGGCCATCATTTTTCGCACTATGATGATACGATGCTGACGACATTGGATTATTACAATGATCAGTCGTACTATGATGCCCATCCGTATCTGGAGTTTCTGACACCGGATCAGGATTATCTGCTGTATCCGATTGCGGGTGTTGTCAAACAGGGAACGGATGCCTATATCCGGACATCGTTTGCGGATGACAATGACTATGCGGCATATGTGCAGAATTTCCTGGATAACAGTACATTCAAGTCCAATGAGACATTTTCTCCTTCTGATCAGACGGTACTGATCAGCTCGTGCTCTGATCTTGTGCAGGATGGCAGGTATGCGCTGCTTTGCAAGCTGGTAAAGGCTGATTGACATCACCTGGACTGCGGTATATAAACTCATAGTTGTGGGGAGGATAACCATCATGTATACAATTCAGGAAATGTATGATCTGGATCATACGATCGCAAAGGAATATCTGCAGCAGTTCACCTATCCATGGGAAGCGCTGGCTGGCATCAAGGAATTGATTCTCAAGCTTGGACCGATGCTGGATAAGGATGAATATACAGAAGTCAGTCCCAATGTCTGGGTGGCAAAGAGTGCTAAAGTGTTTGACAGTGCGTATCTGGGAGCACCATGCATCATTGGCCCGCGTACAGAAGTGCGCCACTGTGCCTTCATCCGTGGCTCTGCTCTGGTTGGGGCAGACTGTGTGGTTGGCAACAGTGTAGAGCTGAAGAATGTGATCCTGTTTGATCATGTGCAGACACCGCATTACAACTATGTCGGTGATTCGATTCTGGGCTACTATGCACATATGGGTGCTGGTTCGATCACCAGCAATGTGCGCTCGGACAAGAAGCTTGTGGTGGTGCATGATGGCAAAAACCAGATCGAAACCGGTCTGAAGAAGTTTGGGGCCATGGTTGGCAACCATGTGGAAGTCGGCTGCAATGCTGTGTTGAATCCGGGCACGGTCATCGGCCCCAACAGCAATGTTTACCCTACATCGTGTGTGCGCGGTGTAGTGCCGGCCAATTCGATCTATAAGAATAATGGCACGATTGCGACAAAAGAAGACAGATGAAGAAAAAGGCAATGAAAGGCATCATGATTGTGCTGGTGGTATTGCTTACAGCAAGCATGATCATGACGATGTTGATGTGATGAGAAGATATTCTGGTGATGAAATTGATGAAATGGCAGCAGTGCTAAAAGCGGATGGTGTTTTGTCGGTGCCGACGGACACGGTATATGGAGTCTGTGCGCGTATGTTATCTCAAAAGGCACAGGACAACCTGCGCCATGTGAAAAACAGGCCGTTGACCAAGGCTTTTCCCATCATGTGTGCCGATCTTGCCCAGGTGGAAACCATCTGTGAAGTGGATGAGACAAGCAGAAAGATCATCCAGGCATTCATGCCAGGCCCATTGACCATCATATTGAAAAAGAAGGCTGAAGTGCCATCTTTTGTCAATGGCGGCCTGGATACACTGGCCATTCGTCTTGCCACATCTAAGAAATTGCATGATCTGATTCAGGCTGTGGGAGAGCCGCTGTATATGACCAGTGCCAATCAGTCTGGTCAGCCGGTATGCACAAGCCTGGATGAGATTGAAAAGCAGTGTCCTTTACTGGATGGCATGATGGAAGGGGCCGTTTCTTTTGGCCAGGCAAGTACGATCGTGGATGGCACAAAGGCAGATCTTCCGATCCTGCGGCAGGGGCCGCTGACCAAAGAAAAGATTCTCAATGTGGTCAACTACCCGCGGCTGAAGCCGCAGGCTTGAAGGAACACGACTGCACATAGATTGTGCAGTCATGCACTCCAACTTACCCTGATACAGCTGACTCGCTTATCTGCCGCAGCAGGTAAGTGGAGGTCTGCCAGTGAGAGGGCGGTTATCATAGTGAGTTGCCAAACTATGAGGGCAGAAACGTACTGCCCATACCGCTGATCAGCGGATATCTATCGCAATGCCGGATTCCTGCAGTAAGGCAAGACCAGCATTTTTGATATTGATGGCAGCGTTATAATCACGTACATGGTGTGTGCCGCATATTGGGCACGCCCATTCTTCCTGCCCCAGTACGATTCTGTTGTCGTCTGACATGACATAGCCGCATGACGAGCAGGTCTGTGTCGTGTTTCTGGGATTGACTAGCAGACATATCTTTCCGCGTTTGGAAGCTGTGTTTTGCAGCTCAGTCAGAAAAGTTCTCCATCCACTGTCTGAGATTGCCTTTGCCAATTTGTGGCTCTTTTTCAAATTTCGAACTTTGAGATCCTCGGCAAACAAATAGTCGTGGCTTTTGACTTCTTTGTCTGCTGTACATCTGATAAAGTCCAATCTCTGATTTGCCACATGACGATGGCATTTGGCCAGTTTGAGACGTGCTTCCTGATAATTTCTGCACGTACGATAGTCTCGGCCATCTCGTCTGGCAGCTTCGTACTTTCGCGAAAGGGCGCGCTGCGCTTTGCGCAACTTCTTTTCTGCCCGTTTCAGATAACGCGGTGATTCGATCACACAGCCATCACTGTCCATCAGAAAGTTGGAAAGGTTCAGATCCATGCCTGCCGCTCTGCCAGTGCTGGCATAAGCAGTATGAAATGGTTCGTCTGATGCCAGAGCAAGCGAAATATAGCAGTCTCCGCACGCATCCATCCTGATGGCAACAGTGCCAATGCGTGTTTCTGCAACACGATTCAGCAGCGCATCAATCAGCTTGCGGGAACCTTTCATGCGGATCGTGCCAAGCATCGGCAGCACAAGATGATTCCTGTCTGTAAAGCGTACGCTTCCTTCGTACAGGCCGACAACGTGTGGAATGGTATTCAACTTCTTTCCGGCATAGTGATTGCTGGTCTGATAGCAATACGTGTTGTCAAACTTGTGGAATGTCGGAATACTGGTCCCTTTCACTTTTCTGAACTGACTCCACGCCCGCTTATAGTTCATAATGGCATGAAGTACCATGTCTGAATCGCAGTCCCACAAGAAAGGAATTGCGTTCTTGATAGATTTTGCATCACCATATGCAGATGCCAGATATGCAAGCCTTTCTGTGTCTGTTGGAGACAGTGATGCACTTTTTCTCAGACGGAACATCTCATTGTGCACAGCCACCAGACGATTGTATACAAAGCGTGAGGCGCCGCCGTTCATGCGAATCATTGCCTTTTGTCGATCAGACGGATATACACGCATCTGCAGTCCAATATGGAACATGTAATCAGACATCTTCTTCATGTTATAATTATAACACATATATATTGCTTATTATATATGGTATACATATGATATATAAAACAAAAAAGAGGATACATATGAAGAGACATATAGATCGAATCGAAGATGCCATTTATGAACGTGGATATGTGTATAATCTGCACTTTCATATTATCTGGTGTACGAAGTACCGTAATCCATGGTTTACAACGCCTGAGCTTGTGAATGAGATGAAAGATATTCTGCAAAGTCTTGCAAAGCAGGCAGATGTAGACATTCAGGAAATGGAAGTGATGCCAGAATATATCCATTTGCTGTGCAGTTTCAAGCCAAAGTACAGCATTACTGATGTGGTAAAAAACCTGAAAGGAGCATCTGCCAGACTGTTTCTGAAAGCACATCCAGAAATTAGAAAAGCGATGTTCTGGGGTGATAAGCTATGGGCGCCAAGCTATTATGTTGGCAGTGTTGGCAACATGAGCAAAGAAACAGTAAAACGGTATATCCAAAATCAGTATGACGGCAAAGGTGGAGATCACTCACCCGCAAGAGAAAAGAAAAGCAATTCCTCCCAGCAATGAATTGCCGGGATTCCTTGCTTTATTCTTCATTGAAATGAGCGGGAAACCGCTTTTTTTCTGGCTTGACAGGGGAATCCATCCGTTTACAATTAGTTTGCATTCAAACTATATGGAGGCAGACATGATTGATTCGTTTCATTTTGTGTTAATGCAATTGCAGAACGGGCATCATCAGGCACTGCAGAAAGAGGTCAGGCGGCTTGGCCTTTCAGCTGGTCAGCCCAAGATTCTGGAATGCCTTTCTTTCTGCGGGCCTGCATCACCGCGGCAGATTGGTGCTGTGTGCATGATTGATAAGGCGACTGCCACAATTCTGCTGGATAAGATGGTAAAGGATGGCCTTGTTGAGCGCTTTGCCAATCCGGATGATGGCCGTTCTGTATTGATCAAGATGACAGAAAAAGGAAAAAAGATGGCTGGAAAGGTCGATGCGGCTTTTGCCCAGGTAGATGAGGAGGTGCTGTCCTGTCTGAGCTTTCATGAACGTGTGCAGCTGATGAAGCTGTTAGAAAAACTGGCAGCACAGTACAGGGAGGCAGACAGATGAAACAGACGAATGTGATGAAAAGATGGCTTTGGTTTGTGTGCGGCCTGTGCATTAATTCCTTTGGCATTGTGTGTATTACCAAAGGTGCTCTTGGCACTTCGGTGATTTCCAGTGTGCCATATGTACTGTCTCTGCGGTTTCCTTCCATGTCTTTTGGCATGATGACGTTCATCATCAATATGCTCTTCATTCTGGTTGAGATGATCCTGCTGAAAAAGGATTTCCATCCGATTCAGTTTCTGCAGATTGCAGCGAACTTTCTGTTCAGTGCCTTTCTGGATCTCTTTATGGCAGTACTGTCGTTCCTTTCACCTGCCAGTCTGGTATTGCAGATCCTGCTTGTCATTGCCGGCAGTATGATTCTGGCGTTTGGCATCTGTGTGGAAGTGGCACCGGATGTCATCACGGTACCGGGTGAAGGGATTGTCAAAGCCATTGCAATTGCGTCAAAGAAGGAGTTTGGCAGTGTGAAAATCTGTTTTGATCTTTCCATGATTGCTATTGCCTCTGTGCTTTCTCTGGTGTTCTTTCATGGTTTGCATGGCGTTGGCATCGGCACCGTGATCACTGCCTTTCTGACTGGTCCATGTGTATCCTGGATCAAAGGACATATATCTCTGATTCAAAAGATTCAGAAGCTTTCTGACTGATCTGGTCATTTGTCGTTTTGCAATTCTATGTGAACACAGGTATCATTTCGCATTGTAAAGGATTTGCAATGAAAAAGAAAAAAGAAAAGCAGATTGATACCGGAAAAGATGCGAAGAAAATGCCGCGCAAGTGGAAGGTGATTCATGTGATCTGCCTGCTGCTGGTTTCTTTTGCGGCTATTGCAGCATTGTTGTCTTCCTGGGTGCTGCGGACATGGCAGAATCTGACCATGGATGAGCTGATGTACCAGCTGTCTGCACCAACCGAGGGCACGGGCGGCGGCATCATCGAAAGTGCGATCATTCAGGCTGGTATTCCCTCTGCTGCCATCATTATTTTTTTCTGGCAGCTTTTCCGCCATACAAGACGAAAGGGTTTCTATAAGAAACTGCTGATCATCTGCCTGGTATCCTCGGTGGCAGTGCTGTCCATTACGGATGTGTATGTCTGGAACATCCTTGCCATTGGTGATTATCTGAACTATCAGACGCATCCTTCTACATTCATTGAAGACAATTACGTTGATCCGGATTCGGTTTCGATTACGTTCCCACAGAAGAAGCGCAATCTTGTCTTCATCTATCTGGAATCGATGGAAGTGACATATTCGGATCTGGCTGATGGGGGCGGATTTGAGGATGATGTGATTCCGGAGCTGACACAGATTGCCGAGAGCAATGAAGATTTCTCTGGATCCCAGTCGATTCTGAATGGTGCCTATGCCCTGCCGTATACGACCTTTACGATGGGGGCGATGTTTGGCATGACATCCGGTCTTCCTTTGAAGAACAATCTGGAAAACAATGACATGATCACCCAGTCCAAGTTCTTTGCCAATACGACATGTCTTGGCGATATTCTGGAGAATGAGGGCTACCACAATGTGTTCATGCTTGGCTCCAATGCGTCCTTTGGCGGCCGACGGCTGTACTTTGAAGAACATGGCAATTATGACATCATCGACTACAACTATGCATTGAATATGGGCATGATTCCCAAGGGCTACAAGGTCTGGTGGGGCTTTGAAGACAGCAAGCTGTTCTCTTTTGCCCAGGATGAACTTACTGCATTATCGCAGGTGGATGAGCCGTTTGCCCTGACCCTGCTGACCGTAGATACGCATTTTGAAAATGGCTACGCAGAGCCTGGCATTCCGACACCGTTTGGCGACAACCAGTATGCCAATGTCATGGCTTATTCCTCGTATCAGGTATCTCAGTTTCTTGCCTGGATGCAGGAGCAGCCATGGTATGACAATACAACCGTGATTATCTGCGGTGATCATCCGACGATGGATTCTGACTTCTGTGATGATGTGGCATCGTCTTATCAGCGGCGTGCCTATGTGGCCTATATCAACAGTGCTGTATCAACCGATAATACCGAATACCGTACGTACAGTACGCTGGATGCGTTTCCAACGACGCTGGCTGCCCTTGGTGCCGCCATTGAGGGAGACAGGCTTGGTTTAGGCACCAACCTGTTCAGTGATACCCCAACCCTGCTGGAGGAATATGGACTCAAGGATGTGACCGAACAGATTGAGATGAAGAGTACCTTCATGGAGAAGCTGGCTGATATTGACTTCTCGAGTGAATCGTTGAAGGAACGGCAGTCATGGTCACGAACGGAGGACCATGGTACAACCGTTTACGATACGAACTAAGACAGCCCCAGGATTATTCCTGCGGCTGTTTTGCTTTATTGTTGATCATGTCAATATACGTGAAGTCATGAATCTGGGTCAGATCACCATGGTGCAGTGTCATCTCTCTGTATTTCTGGGCGGATTCATAGTAGAGATCATCGCTCATGAGTTTTCTGTATGTTTCGTATAATGCGGCCATTTCGAGGTCTTCTTCATACAGATATACTCCGAAATGTCCTCTTGCGGCTGCCATGGCATTGTAGTTGCGCATACAGGTGTGATCTGCGATTAACATCTGTGGAATGCCATTGACCATTGCCTGGTTATAGAAATAGGTATTGCCATCATGAATGACCGCAGAGCAGCCGTTGATCAGGCTGCTGTCCGGTTCCCTGATGTAGTGCAGGTTCTTGTATGCGTGGGCGGGGATGCCTTTGATCCAGATGTAAACATAGTAAGGTGCACCGGCAAAGGCTTCTTCAATGATCTTTGCGATTGTCTTTGGCCGGCTGTGCAGACTGCCAAGGTAGATGCATACCCGGTTTGTTCTGGTCTTGCGGTGTTCCTCAATGTTCATGGAGCCGATTCTTGTGATATTGGCATCAGATGGAAACGGAGCACTCTGCAGGCAGCCAAAGGCAAGCCGGCGCACACTGTGGGCATATAGAGTCTTGAGATCCAGTTCCTGTTCTGTCTGCAATTGTGTCAATGCCTGGTTGATGCCATGCATGCAGCGGCTGGGAAACCACGCATTGCGGTACATGGCAGGATGGACAACAGTCCAGCAGGGAATCGTATCGAGTTTGGCGGCAATATTGGCAGACGGGCGGTTGATGGCAATGATCAGATCGGGGTGGAAGTCAGCGATGGCATCCTGAATGTCCTGGGTATCGGAAAGCACGGCATTTTTTGTCAGCAGGCCCTGGGAGTACATCCATTCTTCATAGGAACGGTTGTCGGCACCCCAGTTGAACAGGGGATGGGATGGCAGATGGCTGGGGTAGACACGCACCTGCCGGAAGGTGTTGTCTGGATCACAGCAGATGGCGCATTCCATGCCGGCAGCAGTGAAAACATCGGACATACTGCGGGACAGGAAGTACGCTGCGTCTGCTTTGGGATGTACAATGAAGGGAACAATCAGTATTTTCATCGAAAATAATGATACCATTTTTATAAAGGGGACGCGCTGATGATGCGTGCTGTGTGCCTATGAAGAACAGAAATAAGGATGAACGGGATACGGAAGAGATCCCGGTGATCAAAGAAGAACCAAAGAAAAAGCATGGATATGGACCGGCCATTGCAGTGCTGGTGATTGTCGTGGCCATTGCTGGTGTCAGCGGGTACATCTTTAAAAAGAAGAATGATGCATCACCTGCACCAACAGTATCTGCTGTATCCACTGCCAGTGCTTCACCCACTGCTTCTGCCAATCCGTATTGGATTGTGGAACCGGGCATGGCGATGGATGATCTGATGATCCTGACCACTTCCACCTATTCTGATTCCAGTGATACAAGCACCTGGGAGAAAACCGGCATGCCGGTGAACTGGGATGATGGTATGAAAGATGCCTATGCAACACCATTTGTGGGCATTTCCAGGTATGGCGCACTGGCCGTACAGGACTTTGATGGCAATGAGGCATTTCAGGCCAATGTGACATTTGATCAGGACAAGATCAGCTATGATGCTGTGGATCACTGCTTTATCTACAGTGATGGCGATGCGGTGTATCGGATTTCCCGTGATTTCTCCACATTGTCAGAATTTACACCATCCTCTTCCAAGGCATTGAAGGACATTGGCTTTGTAATGCTCGATGACAAACTTGTCTATGTGGAACACGGCAAGGATGGCAAAACGGCCTCGATTGTTTCTGACAAAACGTATGATGCCTCAGGCCATCGTGCGATTATGCCAGTGGTGGATTCTTCTTTTGCAATGACAGGATATAAGGTTCTGGATGAAAGCGGAAATGCATTGGCGGATGGGCCTTCCGGCATGGTGGTGAAAGATACGTTTGTCAATGGGTATTATGCTGTGGAGGAAAAGAGTCAGGACGGTTCTTCACTTTTGACAGACAAGGATGGACTGATGGCCATTGTCAAGGCAGATACCGGTGAAGCCATTACCTCGTACATTTATCAGGATGTGCTGTACTTTGAGAATGGCTACTGCCCTGTCAAACGGGATGACAAGTGGGGCTTTATTGATGAAACAGGCAAGGAAGTCATTCCGTGTGAGTTTGATGATGTTTCTTATGTAGTCAATGGCCATGCCTATGTGTGCCATGACGGCCAGTGGGGTATTTTGAATCTGGATGCTGTGAAAGTCAATGCTTTTGTCAGTCTGGAGGACCTTTTCCCCACAAAGGTGCAGGAAACGGTGAGCGGTACGGTAACAGTGCTGGCGGATAATCTGAATGTGCGCGAAAAGCCGTCATCTGCAGCCAATGCCGTGGATCTTGTATATAAGGATGAAAGTTATCCTTTTGATGCCATGATGGAAAACGGCGGCTATACATGGTACCGGATTGGTGAGAATGAGTGGATTGCGGACAAAGATGGTGAATATCTGCAGGTGGAAAAGAATGAAGGATAATAAACAGAAAAGAAAGCATTCACTGCTGAAGATCATCCTTGCCATTGTGCTGGTGATCATGGCTGTTGCGGGTGTGTCTTTTGGCATCTATGTCAGTGACTATTATCACGCGGATGAAACGGCCCTGTCCCTGCTGGAAAATCCTGGTGATGTGTCAATTCTGCAGGATGATCAGGGTAACTATACCGTCCTGCCGCAGAAGGCAGGTGATACCGGGATCATCTTTTATCCTGGCGGCAAAGTAGATGAGCGTGCCTATCTGCCACTATTAAAGAAGTATGCAGAAAACGGCATTACCTGCATTCTGGTCAAGATGCCGTTCCATCTTGCCGTGTTCAATATGAACGGGGCAGATGGCATCCAGAAACAGTATCCCAAGATTACAAAGTGGTATCTGGCCGGACATTCGTTGGGCGGTGCAATGGCAGCAGCTTATATTGCCAGGCATGTGTCAGAATATCAGGGGCTGATCTTACTGGGGGCCTACAGTACAAAGGATTTATCGGATACGGATCTGACGGTGGTATGGATTGATGGGGATCAGGATGGTGTGATCAATCAGAAGCAGGTGCTTAAGAATCAGGATCACTATCCTGAAAATACGTATGTATTTACGATTACCGGGGGCAATCATGCCCAGTTTGGCAGCTATGGCGTGCAGAAGGGGGATGGACAGGCATCCATTTCTGCAAAGGAACAGTGGCAGGAAACGGTGGATGATACGCTGGCAGTGATTTCGTGATTGCATGGTTTATTAAATTGTGCGTTGAAATGCGCATCATTCTCAAATATCATTGTTCTGGAAAAAACAGGAGGCAAGAATATGCTGGAAGTATTGAATCATCCGCTGATTACACATAAGCTGACCCAGATGCGCAAAAAGGAAACCGGTACAAAGGATTTCCGTGAGAATCTGGATGAGATTGCCGAGCTGATGGCCTATGAGGTGTGTCGTGATCTGCCGACAAGGCCGGTGAGCATTGAGACGCCGATTGGACCGACAACAGGCTTTGAACTGAGCCGTGAGGTTGTGATTGTGCCGATTCTGCGTGCAGGCATCGGCCTGCTGGATGGCATCCGCAGACTGGTGCCGACAGCCAAGGTTGGCTTTATTGGCATGTACCGCGATGAGGAAACACTGAAACCGCATGAGTATTTTGCCAAGTTCCCTTCCAATCTGGATGAGGCCATTGTGATGGTTGTGGATCCGATGCTGGCAACCGGCGGCAGTGCCGTGGATGCCATCAATGCGATCAAGAAGCGCGGTGCCAAGACAATCAAGCTTGTCAGTCTGGTTGGTGTACCCGAAGGCGTGCAGGCTGTCCAGCACGCCCATCCGGATGTGGACATTTACTTGGCTGCCCTGGATGACCATCTCAATGAGAAGGGCTACATCGTACCGGGTCTTGGTGATGCCGGTGACAGAATCTTCGGCACCAAGTAATGACACAGTTTCTGCTGCGCACGGCAGTATATCTGGTCTGCTTTGTTATGGCATGGTATGCCATGTCCGGTGTCAACTTTGAGAAGTTTCTCAAACCAGGGCATGTCGGGCAGGCATGGATGCTGTATTTGTTCTGTGTGTGCGCACTGGCATACCTGGCAGGAAGTTTTCTGCTTGCATTTGTTTATCTAAAATAAAGGAATTATCCCTTTCCAAGGCCATAAAGAGGCAGAAAGGGATTTTTTTCTATGAGTGAGAACAACGAAAACATGCAGAACTATATGTATTACCGCAGCCGTGTGTATCAGGATCTGATGCCGGGGCATGTGGAGATGGCGATGATATCAGAGCGCAACCACCTGCAGCGCTGCCAGTTGTCTTCCAGTGAGAACCTTGGCATCCAGGTGAAGCAGGGTGATATCTGCTATACCGACTTTGGCCAGGGATATCTCTATGAGTGTGCCTTCCAGCATTTCGGCCTGGTGCTTTCCATCTATGGCTCAAAGGCACTGCTGGTGCCCATGACCAGCAACACGCTGCAGTACCGCAATGCCTATGATCCCAATGACAATCCAAGCGGCCGGAAACACCTGATGCGGATCGGCCTGATACCGGGGATGCGGAAACACTCTGTCTTGTTTTTGAATGACCTGAAGTATGTCAATACTGCCAGAGTCATTGACATCATGGGACGCATTGATCCGGGCAGTGATCTGTTTATTGAGATCCAGACAAGAATTCTGCGGCTGATCATGAGTGATGGTAGAATAACGACATGCTTGAAGCGTATCAGGGAAAACGATATGTAATCGGCGTGTCAGGGGGCAGTGATTCCATGGCACTGTTAGCCATGTGTGTACAGGAACACATTTCTGTACTGGCTGCTTTTGTCAATTACCATCAGAGAAAACAGGCAGATGCAGAGCAGGCATATGTGACCTCCTGGTGCCATGCACATCATGTCCCATTGGCTATTCTGGATGATCCTTTTACATGGAGCGGCAACTTTGAAGCGGCTGCCAGAACCTGGCGCTATGACTTTTTTGAAAAGCTTGTCAAAGAGAATAAGTACGATGGCATCCTGGTGGCCCATCATCAGGATGATCTGATTGAAACATGGATGATGCAGAAGGAACGGGGTATTGTGCCAAAGTATTATGGCTTGAATGCTGTATCTTACTGGCATGATATTCCGGTATACCGGCCGCTTCTTTCCTATCGTAAACAGGAGCTGGAAGCGTACTGCACAAAGAATCAGATTGTCTATTTTGTGGATGAAACAAATCTGCATGGGGAAAACCGCCGCAGCCAGCTCAGACAGGAAGGCAATCTTTCAAAGCAGGAAAGAGAAGAGATTCTCAAAGAGATTGAGACTGCCAACGCGGATCTTGCTTTGATCAGAGAGGAAGCGGCATCCTGCCTTGAGGCAGGCGGCATTGATCTGCAGGTATATCTTGCAAAGCGTGAAGAAGTCCGGCTGAGTGCCCTGCGGCAGTATCTGGATCCGGATAATCATTTTTCCTGTACAAACAAACAGATGAAGGAAATTGATGATCTGTGCCATCATGATGATTTCTGCCTGGATTTTCATGGCAGCCTGATCGGCAGAGAAAACCAGCATGTGTTTCAGGTGCCTGCGATTGGAATGTATCAAGACGTGTATGAATCGATTTGCGAGGGCAGTTTTGATCGGTATGTGATTTCCTCTTCTGGCAGCACAGTCGAAGCTGTGAGTGTGAAGGAAGACGATTTTCCTTTGCTGATTCGCAGTGTACTACCGGGTGATGCAATTCAGATGCGGTTTGGACATAAGTCTGTGCACAGATTCTTTGTGGACCGGCATATTCCCAGAGCACTGCGTTCTGGCTGGCCGGTTGTGGTCAATGCCAGAGGAGATCTGATCCTGGTGCCGGGACTTGGCTGTGATATCCATCATTACAGCACGTCTCCTTCTATGTATGTGCATGCCCGGAGTCTTGGTGAGCTTGCAGAGAAACATCATTGAAAAAGACAGCAGGGGGCGAAACCCTGTGATTTGTCTTGTCTGAGGAAAGAAAATCTGCAGATTGGTCTTAAGGTGTCGGGCAACATAGGCAAACGATTGCTGAAAGGCTTCCATGCTGTGGTATCATATCTGACATGGAGGCATTTTCTATGTGGGAAAACAATGATATTGGAAAAGTGCTTGTCAGTGAGGAACAGATTGAAAAGCGGGCCGCTGAGCTTGGTAAGCAGATTACCGAGGATTATAAGGCAGTTGGCCGTGCTCCCCTGCTGGTAGCGCTGTTACGTGGATCTGTGCCGTTTCTGGCTGAGCTGATCCGCCATATTGACCTTGATATTCAGTATGACTTCATGGATGTATCATCTTATGAAGGAACGGAATCCATCGGTGATATCAAGATCATCAAGGATCTGGATACTTCCATCAAGGGTGTGGACATTCTGCTGGTAGAGGACATCGTCGATACAGGCAGAACGATTGATACCGTTGTGAAAATGCTGAAACATAAAGGGGCTGCCAGCGTGAAGGTCGCAACACTGCTGGACAAGCCTTCCCGCCGCATCAACGATATGAAAGCTGACTATGTTGGCTTTGAGGTGGCAGATGAGTTTGTGGTCGGCTTTGGCATGGACTACAACCAGAAGTACCGCTGTCTGCCGTATATCGGGGTGCTGAAGGATGAATGCTATGCAGGTAAGGAGCAGTAAGAATGCAACAGAAAAATGATGCAAACAAGTGGCTGCGGTTTCTGCCGTATGTCATTCTGATCGCCGCGGTCATTTCATTGTTCTCGATGAACCCCGGCAGTTCCTCACAGGAGCTGGATTACAATACCCTGCAGGATGTGCTGGTAAACCAGGATGTGACCCAGGCATCTCTGTCTGTAGGCTCTAATGTGACAACGATCAAGGGTGTTTATGAGAACAATGGCCAGAAGGTGACTTTCAGTTCCAAAGTGCCGAGCACTTCGGATGAGATTGCCAAGGTCATGACAGATCTCAGCGGTGCCAGGGTTTCGGTTGTGGATGCGGATGCGTCCAATGCTTTCCTGGATACGCTGCTGTCCTTCCTGCCGGTTGTGCTGATGTTTGGCGTGACCATCTGGATGGTCAACCGCATGGCCGGAGCAGGATCTGCCAACAAGCAGGCCTTTGATTTTTCCAAGTCCCGTGCCCGTCTGGAAGGCAAAGTTAAAGTGCGCTTCTCAGATGTGGCTGGCTGTGACGAAGAAAAAGCAGAGATGGCCGAGATTATCGACTATCTGAAATATCCAAAGAAGTTTGAGCGGATGGGTGCCAGAATTCCAAAGGGCATCCTGCTCTCCGGCCATCCTGGTACTGGTAAGACACTGCTTGCCAAGGCCGTTGCCGGTGAGGCAAATGTACCGTTCTATTCCATCTCTGGTTCTGACTTTGTCGAGATGTTTGTTGGTGTTGGTGCCAGCCGTGTGCGTGATATGTTTAAGAAGGCCAAGGAAACGGCACCGTGCATTATCTTCATCGATGAGATTGATGCCGTTGGCAGACAGCGCGGCGCTGGTTTTGGCGGCGGCCACGATGAGCGTGAACAGACACTGAACCAGCTGCTGGTTGAGATGGATGGTATGGAAGACAATACCGGTGTTGTGGTCATCGCTGCCACAAACCGTCCGGATGTACTGGACCCGGCATTGTTGAGAGCCGGCCGTTTCGACCGTCAGATTACGGTCTCTCTGCCGGACCGCAAGGGCAGAACTGCCATTCTCAAGGTTCATGCCAGAAACAAGCACTTTGCCAATGACATCGATCTGGATGCACTGGCCAAGCGTACACCGGGTTTCTCGGGTGCTGATCTGGAGAACGTGCTGAATGAATCTGCGATTCTGGCTGTGCGTGAAAATCTCAATGAAATCGGCATGAAGCAGATTGATGAGGCCATTGACCGTGTCATGATGGGACCTGCCAAGGTATCCCGCACCTATGATGAGAAAACCAAGAAGCTGGTTGCCTATCATGAATCCGGCCATGCCATTGTTGGTCTGTACCTAGACGATGCGCAGGTCGTTCAGAAAGTCACCATCATTCCGCGTGGTCAGGCAGGCGGGTACAACCTGATGACACCAAAGGAAGAAAAGATGATGAATACAAAGAATGATCTTCTGGCAACGATCACGTCCTATATGGGCGGCCGTGTTGCCGAAGAGCTGTTCTTCGATGATGTCACCACCGGTGCTTCCAACGATATCGAGCGGGCAACCAACATTGCCAAGGATATGGTCACACTGTATGGTATGAGTGATCTTGGCCCGATCAAGTACAATTCCGGTTCTGAGAATGTGTTCCTGGGCCGTGATTACAACTCTCCGAACAATGTGTCCGGCCAGGTGGCATTTGAGATTGATGAGGAAGTACGCAAGATCGTCAATGAATGCCATGACAAGGCCAAAGAAGTCATCTCTGATCACAAGGAAGAGCTGATCCGCATTGCCAATGCCCTGATGGAGTATGAGACGCTGACTGCTGAGCAGATCCAGAAGGTTGTCAAGGGTGAGCCGATTGAGGATACACCTGCAGACAAACCTGCTGATCAGCCGGCTGAAACAGCAGCGTAATTGATGTAATGCATGAATCCGAAGGATGATCCTGTCCTTCGGATTTTTTCTGGTCGGCCGCAGTTGTGCTGCCGCAGGGAGGCTGTCACCGCATGTCTGTGTGACAGGAGGGATAAGCTTATATGAGAAAAAAGCAATTGAATGCATAACAGCAATGTCAGAATACTGATGCAAAAACGGACAGAAAGAGGGAATCTTTCCGCATTATGTGCTGGTCCTTCTGTCCTTTTGTCATGATTTGCTATAATGGGTGGCATGGATAATCAAACAAAAAAAGCGAAGATTTTCAGTGTTCTGTTAGGCATCGGCACTGGCATGGGCATGGCTGTGGTGGTGCTTTTTGGCATGATCCGTTCTGAGTATGCATTCTGGACAATGCTGTTCTTTCTGACGGTTGTCATCGGGATGATGCTGCCGGGGGTGCTGGATGCGATTGATAAAAAAGGGATGATTCCGTGGCTTGCTGAGATCGTGATGTGCGCGGTTTCATTTGCGATCTGTGTTGGTTACAGCTTTGCCGTGACACGCTCTGTTGCCGCAAGCAATATGCAGACAAAGATTGTGCTGTATGCTTTGATCGTGCATGGCTGTGCTGCCCTGCGCATTCTGCTTGTGAACAAAAGGAAGTGATGGGGATGACGGTATTGAGTAAATGGGGAGAAGCACTGGATGTGAATCATCCGCTGCCGGAATATCCTCGCCCGCAGTTTCGCCGCAAACAGTGGCTGAATCTCAATGGCATGTGGGAATATCAGATTGTGAAAGGAAATCAGGATACCGTTCCGGATGGCTGGAAGCCGATCTGTGTGCCGTTTGCTTTAGGCAGTGCCCTGAGTCAGGCAAATGAGAATCTTTCTCCTGGTGAAACACTGTGGTACCGGCGTTATTTTGCCTGGAAACCGGATGAAGGCAGAGTGATGCTCAACTTTGAAGCCGTGGACCAGACATGCATTGTCTATGTCAATGGTGTCGAAGCAGGCCGCCACTTTGGCGGCTATGCGCCATTTTCCATCGATATCACCCACCTGATCAAATATCAGAATACATTAATGGTCAGGGTCAAGGACGCATCGGACCAGGGTGTCTGTGCCTTTGGCAAGCAGCGCATCAATCCCAGGGGCATCTGGTATACACCGACGGCTGGCATCTGGGGAACGGTCTGGCTGGAACAGCTGCCTGTGCATGCCGTTGAAGATCTCAAGATCACACCGGACTTTGACCATCATCAGGTATTCCTGGAACTGGCCGGTCCATTTCATCAGGCCCGCATTATTGTCAGCGCCCGGGATGGCTCCTTTCATCATGAAGGACTGACAGAAGACGGCCATTACGTTGTGCCGATGGATGACTTCCATGCATGGTCTGTGAATGATCCATTTTTGTATGATGTGGAGATCCTGACCGAGGATGATGACGTGCAGAGCTATTTTGGCATGCGCTCCTTTACAAGCTGCCACGATGGCTCCGGCCATATACGCTTTGCTTTGAATCATCAGCCATTGTTTTTGAGCGGCCTGCTGGATCAGGGCTATTCCTGTGATGGCATGTATACGTATCCAAGTGAAGAGGCAATGAGGTGCGAACTGTCTGCAGTGAAGGCAATGGGCTTCAATATGCTGCGGAAACATGTCAAGCAGGAAAACAGACGCTGGTATTATCTTTGTGATACGATGGGCATCCTGGTCATGCAGGATATGCCTAATGGCGGAAATACATTCTCGTTCTGGACACACCAGGCGCTGCCGATGATTGGCATCCGCACAATGAACGATGGCAATTACCGCCGCTTTGGCAGAGAAAGTGAAGACAGCCGGCAGATGTACATGCATGAACTGGATGAAATGCTGGATACACTCTATAACTGTGTTTCCATCTTTGCCTGGGTGCCGTTCAATGAAGGCTGGGGCCAGTTTGACAGCTCGCAGGTCACAGACCATATTGCTGACTATGATACAACCAGACTGATTGACAGTGCTTCGGGCTGGCATGATCAGGGATGCGGTGACTTTAACAGCCGCCATGTGTACTTTCATGCCTTCCATGTACCCCGTCTGGACCAGAGGATTCTGCTGTTATCTGAGTTTGGCGGCTATGCGTATCTGGAATATGGACACAGCAATGCCGACAAGCTGTTTGGCTACAGGAAGTTCCGTGATAAGCGGGATCTGGATCTTGCCGTCAATGCACTGTATGAACATGACATTCTTGCCAACATTGATCATGGACTTGCGGGATGTATCTATACCCAGCTGAGTGATGTGGAGACCGAATGCAATGGTCTTCTGACAGCTGACCGCAGGGTGGTCAAGATTGACATGAAGAAAATGAAGAAGATGAATGAAAGAATGCAGAGGAAATTAATATGATGCAGGATGAAATTGTTATTGCAGAGGCCCTGGATGGGCAGGTGCGCATTCATGCGGCCAGAACAACCGCGATGTGTGAGGAAGCACGCGTCACGCACCATTGCATGCCGACAAGTGCGGCTGCCCTGGGGCGTGTGTTGACTGTCACTGGGCTGATGGCCAGTGATCTGAAGGATCCTGAGGCAAAGATCACCAGTGTGTTCAATGGCCATGGTCCGGCTGGTACGGTATTGGCACAGGGTGACGGTGCCGGCCATGTGCGCGGCTTTATCAGTGATCCAAATCTGTACATGGTCAGAAAAGACGGCCACCTGGATGTCGGCAAGGCCGTTGGTACCAATGGCACATTGACTGTCATCAAGGATCTTGGCCTGAAAGAGCCGTTTTCCGGTGTGGTGAATCTGCAGACTGGTGAGATTGGCGATGACTATGCGTACTATTTTGCTTTAAGTGAACAGGTCAGAAGTGTTGTGGCAGTCGGCGTGCTTGTTTCTCCGGATAATACAGTGAAGGCAGGCGGCGGGATGATCTATCAGCTGATGCCGGAAGCCACGGAGGATGCGATTGAATATTGTGAACATGCCGCGAAAACGATGAAGCCGATGACGGAGATGGCAGACAGTGACATGAGCGTGGAACAGATGATTCTCTCTGTGTTCCCGGATGCGAAGATCCTGGAACATCTGCCGATTCAGTATTACTGCGGCTGCTCGCGGGATCATTACCGTGAGGCTCTTGCCACTTTGCCAGTGAAGGATCTCAAGGAACTTGTGGCAGAGAACAAGCCGGCGGAGATTGTATGTCAGTACTGTGGGAAAAAATATGAATATTCACCAGAGGAGCTGCAGAAGATTGTGGATGAGAAAGTATGTGGAACATCGGCAGTGTTAGAATAAGCAATCCGTTTGTGGCAGCACCGCTGGCTGGTATTTCCAATCCGGTCTATCGGCAGCTGAGTCATGACTTTGGGGCAGGTCTTGTTGTATCGGAGATGATCTCAGACAAGGCACTGCACTACCACAATGCAAAGACCTTTGACATGTGCCGCACATCTTCTCATGAACATCCGGTATCACTGCAGCTGTTTGGCTCGGATCCGGATACGATGGGGGAGGCTGCCAGATATCTCAGTGATCATACGGACTGCGACATCATCGACATCAATATGGGCTGTCCGGTGCATAAGGTGCTCAAGTCGCATGCCGGATCCTGGCTGATGCAGGATGAGGATCTTGCGGCTGCGATTGTCAAAGCTGTGAAAAACAATACAGATCGACCTGTCACAGCTAAGATCCGGGCAGGCTATGATGCCAGCCACATCAACTGTGCTTCTTTTGCCAGACGGCTGGAAGAAGCGGGCTTAGATGCGGTGGCGGTGCATGGGCGCACCCGCAGCCAGATGTACCAGGGCAACGTAAACCTGGAATGGATCCGCATGGTGAAAGAAGCAGTATCTATTCCGGTCATTGGCAATGGCGATATCAAGAGTGTGTCAGATGCGGACAGGATGCGCAGAGAAACGGGCTGTGATGCGGTCATGATCGGCCGAGGTCTGCTTGGCAGGCCGTATTTCCTGCAGGAGCTGCTTGCGCATGAAGAAGGACGGCCATATACAGAGCCATCCTATCAGGAGCGGCTGTCTCTTTGCCGGACATATGCAGAAAATCTGTGTGATCTGGAAGGGGAGCATGATGGCATGCATATGATGCGGGGCATGGCGCCATGGTTTTTAACCGGCATGCCCTATGCGGCATCGTTTAAGGCAAAGATGTCTTCGTTGGAAAACCTGCATGATCTTGAAGTGATATTATCTGACTATCGCAAGAAACTGGAAGAGGGGGAAGAATTGTGAAGAGAGATCAGTTTCAGTCCCGCCTTGGATTTCTGCTTGTTTCGGCAGGCTGTGCCATTGGCATCGGCAATGTCTGGAAATTTCCGTTTGTAACAGGACAGAACGGCGGCGGGATCTTTGTGCTGTTCTACCTGCTGTTTCTGATCATCATGGGCATTCCGGTATTGACTATGGAGCTGGCCATCGGCCGTGCTTCCCGCCAGTCAGCCGTCAAAGGCTACAAGACACTGGAAAAGCCAGGATCAAAGTTTCATATCCATGGCTGGTTCTGTGCCATCGGCTGCTATCTTCTGATGATGTATTACACGACTGTCTCAGGATGGATGCTTGGCTACTTCTTCAAGTTTCTGACCGGTACTTTTACTTCCGGCATGAGCAAGGATGCGGTATCGGGTGTTTTCAGTGCCATGCTTGCCAATTCTGCAGAGATGGCGCTGTGGATGGCAATTACAGTCATTGCGGGTTTCCTGATTGTGGCGCAGGGTCTGCAGAATGGCCTGGAAAGAATTTCCCGGTTGATGATGGTATCACTGCTCTGTCTGATTGTTGTCCTTGCCATTCATTCTCTGACATTAAAAGGCGGCATGGCCGGATTGCAGTTCTACCTTCTGCCATCACTGACAAGGGCTGAGGAAGCAGGCCTTGGCAATGTGATCAATGCGGCCATGAACCAGTCATTCTTTACACTGTCTCTTGGCATTGGTGCCATGGAAATCTTTGGCTCCTACATGAGCAAAGACCGCACCCTGGCATCTGAAGCAGGCTGGATCTGTGTGCTGGATACCTTTGTGGCCATTGTCTCAGGCCTGATCATCTTCCCGGCATGTTCTGCCTTTGGCGTACAGGCAGATGCCGGTCCATCCCTGATCTTCATCACTTTGCCAAATGTCTTTGTCAACATGGCATTTGGCAGACTCTGGGGTGCCCTGTTCTTCCTGTTCATGTCCTTTGCGTCATTCTCAACGGTCATTGCCGTCTTTGAAAACCTCAATGCGACATTGACTGACAACTTCGGCATTACCCGCAAAAAGGCATCTTTCATCAACCTGATTGTTGTCCTGCTGGCATCACTGCCATGTGTGCTTGGCTTCAATGTGTGGTCAAACTTCACCATCGCCGGCAAAGGAGTGCTGGATATCGAAGACTTCCTGGTCTCCAACCTGTTTCTGCCGCTTGGTTCACTGGTGATGGTGCTGTTCTGCTCATATCGGTTTGGATGGGGCTTTGACAACTACCAGAAGGAAGCCAATACCGGCAAAGGTGTCAGGATTCCTTCTTTCCTGAAGTATTATTTCCGCTTTGGATTACCAATCCTTGTGCTGGTGATTCTGATCAAAGGGCTGATGTAAGCATCAGTCTTTTTTTGATTCTGGAATATGAAACAGATCACTTCTGTCTACTAACTGAACATCATTAACTTCAGCGAGCTTTCTGGCACTGTATGTGAAATACTGGTTGGTGATGACGATGGCTTTATCGGCGTTGTAGTATGCCTTGGCTGCCATGGCCTGCTGGATGGCATAGACACCGATATTGCGGTCATAGCGTTTGGCCTGTACAACGATTTTGTGCAGGCCTTTCCGCATGATCAGATCCGCACCGTAGTCTTTTGTCTTCTGGGTGGTGCGGATGGCAAAGTAGCCGTGGTGGTGAAACCATGCCCGGCAGTATCTTTCAAACTTCTCACCGCTCATATGATCGACATATCCCGGCCGTATCTGCAGATTTCTTGTCAGAAACAGCAGGATGGCAATGATGAGTGCCACAATTGCCAGGGATAAGGAAATCGGCATGGGTGAGGCAATGGCGGTCAGAAGCAGGATGAAAATGCAGGCAGATGCGCAGATTCTGATCAGTGTGAAGGAAAAGGTATGCTTCATGGGAATCATTATACCTTGTGAGTGAATTGGGAAAGAAGTGGCAGACATTTCTCTTCTATTTTTGGTGAATTCGATTATCATGATAGTAATAGTTGGAAATGCAACTAATTGGGTGGGGAGGCAGTGATGGCAGACCAGGGCAACTTCATGATTCATCTTTCAGTGCTGTACCGGAATACGCAGAAATACTTTGACCATGCACTGGAACCATATGGAATCGGCTGGGGACAGTTGATGTTTCTGTTTGTGATCTATGAGAATGAGGGGATCACGATGCTGGAAGTGACCCGGATTTCTGAGGTGGACAAGGGAACAACGACCAAGTCGATGCAGAAACTGTTGGATCAGGGGTATGTTGTCAGTAAGGCAGATGAGAAGGACAAGCGTGTCAAGCGCCTTTACACAACTGAAAAGAGCGGGAAGATCATGAACAAGCTCTATGAGTTCCGCTCTGCTTACCGCAATTCCGTGTTTGACGGTATTGATGGGGATGCCTTTGAAAAGATGATGGCGAAGACATGTGAGAACAGCCACAACATTGTGATGCCTTCGTTTGATGATCTGAAGATCGGCGGTCTGCAGAAAGTGACGCTGCTGGATTATCCGGGCAGGCTTGCCGCAACGGTATTTACCGCTGGCTGCAGTTTCAAGTGTCCGTTCTGCCACAACCGGGATCTTGTGTTTGTGCCGGAGGATTATTCCTTTGTGAATCCGGATGAGATTTTTACTTACCTTGGCAGGCGCAAAGGCATTCTGGATGGTGTATGTATCTCGGGCGGGGAACCATTGGTGCAGCCTGACCTTCTTCCCTTTATGGAGAAGATCAAGAACATGGGCTTCCTGGTCAAGCTGGATACCAATGGCTATGAGCCAGAGAAGCTGAAAGAAGCAGTGCAGTCGGGACTGGTGGATTATGTCGCCATGGATCTGAAGAATTGCAAAGAAAAGTATGCCATGACCTGCGGCATGCAGAAGGCGGTGTTCCAGATGGATCGCATCGAGGAAAGTGTTTCCTATCTGCTGGCAGGACATGTGGACTATGAGTTTCGCACAACGGTTGTCAGGGAGCTGCATGACAAAGAGGATCTGCTGGCCGCGGCGTCATGGATCCGTGGTGCAAAGCATTATTATCTGCAGCAGTTTCATGACAGCGGGGCTTTGATTCAGGAAGGGTACCACGGCTATGATGCCCGGCAGATGGAAGAACTGTGTGAAGCAGTGAGAACAATGATTCCCCAGACAGAGCTTCGTGGGGTGAAAGGAGAAACAGATGTACAGAGTCGTTAAACGTGATGGCAAGATTGCCGATTTTGATCTGGACAAGATCAGGAATGCGGTGAAGAAGGCTTTTGATGGCTGCAATAAGCCGTATGCGGATGATGTGATCGATCTGATTGCATTGCGGGTGACAAGCAATTTTGCCTCCAAGGTGCATGATCATCTGATTGGTGTGGAAGACATTCAGGACAGTGTGGAGAGAGTGCTGTCAGATGCCGGCTATGCGGATGTGGCTAAGGCCTACATCCTGTACCGCCGCCAGCATGAGAATCTGCGCAATATCCAGAATACAACCCTGGACTACAAGAAGCTGGTGGACAATTATCTGAAGGCACTGGACTGGCGTGTCAAGGAGAACAGTACTGTCACGTATTCTGTGGGCGGCCTGATTCTGTCCAACTCCGGTGCGATCACGGCAAACTACTGGCTGTCTGAGGTCTATGATGATGAGATTGCCAATGCCCATCGGTCTGGCGATATTCATATTCATGATCTGAGCATGTTAACGGGATATTGTGCCGGGTGGTCTTTGAAGCAGCTGATTCAGGAAGGCCTTGGCGGTGTCGAAGGCAAGATTACCTCTGCGCCGGCCAAGCATCTCAGTACATTGTGTAACCAGATGGTAAACTTTCTGGGCATCATGCAGAATGAGTGGGCTGGTGCGCAGGCGTTCTCGAGCTTTGATACGTACCTGGCACCGTTTGTAAAAGTGGACCATCTGTCCTATAAGGAAGTCAAGCAGGATATTCAGTCGTTCATCTATGGTGTCAATACGCCATCCCGCTGGGGGACCCAGGCTCCATTCACCAATATTACGCTGGACTGGACCGTGCCGGAGGATCTGGCGGATCAGCCTGCCATTGTCGGCGGCAAGCCGATGGACTTTTGCTATAAGGACTGCAAGAAGGAAATGGATATGGTGAACAAGGCCTTCATTGAGACCATGATTGAGGGCGATGCCAATGGCAGAGGCTTCCAGTATCCGATTCCAACCTATTCCATTACCAAGGATTTTGACTGGAGTGATACCGAGAACAACCGTCTGCTGTTTGAGATGACTGCCAAGTATGGCACACCGTATTTCTCCAACTATATCAACAGTGATATGAAGCCTTCGGATGTGCGTTCGATGTGCTGCCGGCTGCGTCTGGATCTGCGTGAACTGCGTAAAAAGAGCGGCGGCTACTTTGGCTCTGGTGAAAGCACGGGCTCGATTGGCGTCGTCACGGTCAATCTGCCCAGAATTGCTTATCTTGCCAAAGATGAGAATGATTTCTATGCCCGTCTGGATCACATCATGGATCTGAGTGCACGCAGTCTGGATACTAAGCGGAAAGTCATTACCAAGCTGCTGGATGCAGGTCTCTATCCATACACCAAACGGTATCTTGGCACCTTTAACAACCACTTCTCGACCATTGGCCTGGTTGGTATGAATGAGGCCGGCCTCAATGCAAAGTGGCTGCACAAGGATCTGACCCATCCGGAGACAAAAGCCTTTGCCATTGATGTGCTGAATCATATGCGTGACCGTCTGTCTGATTATCAGGAACAGTATGGTGCTTTGTTCAACCTGGAGGCAACCCCGGCAGAGAGTACAGCTTACCGTCTTGCCCGTCATGACAAGGAAAAGTATCCGGATATCATGACAGCCAATGATGCGGGTACGCCATACTACACCAACAGTACCCATCTGCCGGTTGGCTGCACGGATGATATCTTTGCGGCGCTGGATATTGAGGATGACATGCAGGTGCTGTATACAAGCGGCACGGTGTTCCATGCCTTCCTTGGCGAGCGGCTGAGCGACTGGCATGCGGCGGCTGTTCTGGTCAGAAAGATCGCCCAGAATTACCGGCTGCCATACTATACGATTTCACCTACCTACAGCGTGTGTGCCCAGCATGGCTACATCTCGGGTGAAGTCTGGAAGTGCCCGGTCTGCGGTAAGCCGACGGAAGTGTATTCGCGTATTACCGGATACTACCGTCCGGTGAAGAACTGGAATGCCGGCAAGGCACAGGAGTTCAAGGACAGAAAGACATATGCAGTGGATGGCATCACTTCCTGCACATCTTTCAAGGAAGATCAGCAGCCGGCTGTCAGGGTGGAAGAAACGAAACCTGTAAACAGCAGCTCTGCCCGGAAGTATCTGCTGTTTACTACGCCGACCTGCCCGAACTGCAGGATCATTGAGAAGTTCCTGGATGAGCATCATGTGGACTATGAGATCAAGGATGCTTTGGAGAACAAGGATCTGACACGGAAGTATGGCATTCTGCAGGCACCGACGATGGTGGTGGAGAGTGCTGAAGGAGCGCAGCTGTATGTCAATACCGGCAGTATTATGTCCTTCATTAATCAGAGCAAAGGCACTGCGGCGTGATGGCTGTATGCCAAATTCAATCCTGTCCAGTACTGAATCACTGTGGCACATTGACAGTCCAAGTGTTAAATTTAGTGATTGCAAGAGGGAAATGTCCTGTATAGAATAGGAGAAGACCATAAAAGGAGGAAGTTTTATCATATGGCAAAGGGTATTTTTACCGCAACAAAGAAGGATGTAGCAGACAAGGTTGCTGAAGCTGCGGGTTTGACAAAGAAGCAGGCTGCTGATGCTGTCACAGCAGCATTTGATGCAATTGCAGAAACACTGAAGGACGGCGGTGAGGTTTCCATCTCCGGCTTCGGCAAGTTCGAAGTTGCAGAGAGAGCTGCCCGTCAGGGTGTTAATCCGGCAACTGGCGAAAAGATTGAGATTGCGGCAAGCAAGGCCCCGAAGTTCAAGGCTGCCAAGGCACTCAAGGACATCGTTAAGTAAGCATTCGATTGAAAGCAGACATGTGTGCATGTCTGCTTTTTTTGGTGGAAAAGCGGGTGGTATAATAGCCTGCAGCAGGAGAATTTCACTATGAGTAAAACAGTTCTGGAAGCCGTTCACATGAAGAAGGTGTACAATGCAGGCACCTCTCATGCTTTTGAAGCACTGCATGATATTAATGTACAGGTACACGAAGGTGACTTCGTTGCCGTCATGGGGCCGTCCGGCTCTGGCAAATCCACCTTCATTAACAATATTTCCACCATTGATATTCCTACCGGCGGCAAAGTTCTGATCAATGGACAGGAAGTGCGCACCATGGGTGCCAATGAGATCGGCAGATTTCGTTTCTCCAATCTTGGTTTTATCTTTCAGGATTTCAATCTGCTGGATACCCACACATTGTATGAGAATATTGCCATGCCGCTGGCACTGGCCCATGTGAAGAAGGATGCCATCGACAAGCGTGTCAAAGAGCTTGCAAAGTCCATGAACATTCTGGACCTGCTGGATCATTATCCTTATGAGTGTTCTGGCGGCCAGAGGCAGCGTGCTGCCATCTGCCGTGCGCTGGTCAATCATCCCAATATCATTGCCGCGGATGAGCCTACCGGCAATCTGGACAGTGCCAACAGTGCAGAATTGATGAAAATCTTCTCTGATCTGAATAAACAGGGTGTCACAATCATCATGGTTACCCATGATCCGCTGATTACATCCTATGCCAAGCGTCTTCTGTATATCCGTGATGGCAGTATCGATACTGTCTTGGAGAGAAATGACATGGATCAGGATACGTTCTTCTCAAAGATTGTCGAGATCAACAGTGCAGAATCAAGGGAGCTGCTGACGAAATGATCTTCGCCAGTGCTTTAAAATCACTGAAGCGGGATTTCTACCGCTCCTTCTTCTACTGGCTGACATTTATGCTCACAACAGCCTTTGTCTTTCTGTTTTTCTGCATTGCCGTTTCACCAGCAGTAGGCATGACCTTCCGCAATTCACAGGGCGGCCTTGCCGTCAATGTGACATTCTTTGCTGTCTTTGTATGCATGGTGGATGTCTTCTTCGCCAATGACTTCTTTGTCCGCACAAAGGCAAAGGATCTTGCCGTACAGCTGATCTGCGGCGCCGGCTTTTCACAGCTGGCTGGCTACCTTCTGATTCAGACGTTCTTACTGCTGACTCTAGCCATTCCGGTTGGCGTTATGCTGGCATTTGTATTGCGGCCATTGCTGGAAGTACTGATGACATCCTGGCTGCAGACACAGTGCGCCATTCCAATCTCAGGCAGTGCTGTATCGGCAACGCTGTTTGTGCTGCTTACACTGGTATTCTGGACAACCTATCTGAATCTGTCCTACGCCTACCGCAACAATGCCTATACGCTGCTCAACAGCCAGTCCATCCGTTCCACGGGCAGTGTGTTCAATATTGCTCATACAAAAAAGGCTGCGAAGATTTCCAATGACGCAGCGGGTGTGTTTGCTTTGATTCTGTGGCTGGCTCCGATGCTTGGTATTCTCAATGCCCCAGCAGATGCCTTTGTGTTTGCCCTGTTCGGCATGATTGGCTTTTATCTTTGCTGCAGGCATGTGTTTGAGCCGTTATTGAGTGCATGGCTGGACAGGAAGGCAATTGACAAGCCAAACCAGATTGCCGTACTTGGCTTTTTCCGCACCGATCTTTCCATCATGAAGGTAAATGTTGTCCTGATTGTGATCTGCTCGGTTGTATTGATTTCTTTGATGAGTACGCCATCCATTACCAGCATGGAGAAAGTCCTGATGATTCTGGCCTATCAGATGATGAATGTGCTGCTGTCACTGGCCATTTTGTTCCGCTTTGGCACGGAAGCTCTGAACCGGAAAAAATACTTCCAGACGATGCGGCATCTTGGCTATCTGGAGAAAGATCTGCATCATATCATTGCCAGAGAGACGGTCAGTTTCTATTGCTTTGTGGCAGTCAGCGCAGCAATGTATGTGTGTGTGATTCTCAAGGCACTTGCCGGCAATGGCGTGCTGACAGGGTCACTGCCTGGTTCTTTGCTGATGTCGCTGTTATTGCCATTATTAGTGTGCATGATCGCAACCTGGCTGTATTATAGAAGTAACATGAGTGCGAAACGCGCTTGAACATAGAAAGGGAGATTATATGTCTTTTCGCAAGGATTTTCTTTGGGGCGGCGCAACAGCTGCCAATCAGTATGAGGGTGGTGTGCATGAGGGCAATGCGGCTCTTTGCACAGGTGATGTGATGACCAATGGTTCTCACACGGTCAGACGTCAGGTGACATGGCGCAAGCCGGATGGTACAACTGGTTCTACGCCGCTTTGCTTTGGGTCACCGGAGCGCCATCTGCCGGAAGGTGCTGTGCCATGTGAGCTGGATGATCCGAAGTATTACTATCCAAGCCACATTGCCTCAGATTTCTATCATCATTACAAAGAGGATATTGCCCTGATGGCAAAAGAGGGTTTCAAGTGCCTGCGCTTCTCAGTGAAGTGGAGCAGAGTGTTCCCGGATCCGGAAGGGGAAGTGAATGAAGAAGGACTGCGCTTCTATGAGAATGTGGTGGATGAGTGCAGAAAGTATGGCATTGAGCCGCTGATTACACTGCATCACTATGAGACACCGCTGATCTTTGCCCAGCAGTGCAATGGCTGGAATGACCGGAAACTGGTGGATCTGTTTGTTAAATACGCAACTGCACTGTTTGACCGTTTTGCCGGAAAAGTGAAGTATTATCTGACTTTCAATGAGATTAATCTGGTAGAGGAAGCACCCTATGTGGCAGCCGGTCTGATCCATGCGGATCCTCAGAATATTGCCAATGCGGCGTATCATCAGTTTCTGGCTTCGGCCAAGACAGTGATTGCAGCCCATGAAAAACATCCGGACATCAAGGTTGGCATGATGCTTGCGTTCGGGCCTTCTTATGGCCTGACTGCTGATCCGTATGATCAGCTGCTGGCAGCCGAAAGACAGAACAATACACTGTCATTCTCTGATGTACAGATGACTGGTGAATATCCTGCCTATAAGCTGCTTGCCTATAAGAGAGCGGGCATTGTCCTGCCGGAGCAGCCTGGTGATCAGGAGATTCTGAAGAAGGGTGTCTGTGATTTCCTGTCGTTCTCCTGCTATGGATCCAATACGTATACAACACATAAAGATGCACTGGCTGGTGAAGGCAATGGCGGATCAGGTGACGGCAAGGTAGCTAACCCGTATCTGAAGACCAATGCCTGGGGCTGGGGAACAGATCCGCAGTGTCTGCGCATTGCCCTGAACATCTTCCACAACCGCTATCACTGCCCGCTGTTCTGCGTAGAGAACGGTATTGGCTGGAATGACAAGTTTGAAGATGGCACAGTGCATGATGACTATCGGATTGACTACATGCGCGTCAATATTCAGTCGATGAAGGATGCGGTGGAACTTGACGGTATTGATTTGATGGGCTATCTGTACTGGGGCTGTGTGGATATGGTATCCAATGGTGAAGGTGAGATGGCCAAGAGATATGGTCAGATCTATGTGGATGCCGATAACCATGGTCAGGGAAGCTTCAAGCGTTCTGTCAAAGATTCTTATTACTGGTATCAGAAGGTGATTGCCAGCAATGGGGAAGACTTGAAATAAGTGAATTACCATGTCTGACTTATCCGCTGATGCGGAAAGTCACGCATGGCTTCATTTTCTGCAGGCGGAACAGTTTACCGTTCCGTACAGCGGGGCATTCACGGTCCCATATGCGGTTCTGCCCGCACTGCTTTTATGCCAGTTTCAGATCAGGATGATAATATGCCCTTATATTTCTGAAATCAGGTTCTATCCCTCTTTCAAAAGCGTCCGGTATGGCTTTTCTCAGAATGTTTGCCGAGCCATTCAGATCCGCATTGATCTTTGTGCCATCTGCAGATCTGTACAGCCCACGTTTTTCTCTGGCACCTGAAAATTTATGATGCTCTTCTGAATCTCGGCTGTACACCGGAATTTTATCTCTGTCCAGGAAAGATGCTTTTGATGTGTATGATTCTTCCTGATAAATGATACGGATTCCCAGGCGCTCTGCTGAATAGGCAATAATTCTTTTCAGCCTTTCAAATGGAATCTGCAAAAAGTTCTGATTGCTCGTACCTCCCATACTGCATTCCTGCTTCCAGAATTTGTTTTCACCTATCACAATGGTGTCGATACGTTTTTCAACGCACCATGTGATAAGACGTTTGCAATCTTTAAGCATGCAGTCATTTATGCGATTATTTCTTTTCTGGAGGATGCGATAATACCGTTTTGTCGGGACAAACTTGTCAGTGCTTCCACTTGTCTGCTCTGACTGGATGCGGGCAGACATCTGATTGAAATAATGATTTGCAGATTTTGCAGCCCCGCCTTTGAACAGCAGACATTCAGCACCAACGTTGTTAGTCACAGCCATCAGGTTGTCTACACCGAGATCAATTGCAGCAATACGCTCTGCTGTATCAGCAGTTGCCGGTGCATTTGTCCCATCATCGAACACAAATGACAGTTTGTACGTGCCGTTTCTGGGCGTTACGTTAAGCTGAACAAATTTGCCGTGTACTTCTCTGCCAAGGCGCACAACTTGTTTCGTAAAAGGCAGTTTTGCGGTATACCGGTGTTTCTTGTTTTTGCGAATAACGCAGTCCTGATTTGTAACAATAAAAGCGCACGCACCTTTCTTGTGCTTGTATCCAGGCATTTTCGGCCGCCCTGTAAATTTGCCCGGATCACGCTTGTAGCTCTTCAATGCCGCAAAGAATGAGCAAATATCCCGCAAAGTCATTTTCAATATCTGCTGTGCGGTTTGTCTTGGCAATCCAGTACAGCAGTAATCTGGATTTTTGCATAGCTTCATCATACAGTCCAGAGTTGCATAGCTGATGGATCCGGAAGGCGGAAGTATTTTCTGCTTGTCTTTCGGGAGATAATAGTTCATCCACTCAAACTCGCTCATCACTTCCAGTTCGTTATCGCTCAGTTCGAAAATGTTTGTTCTTTTTGCAGCAAACATCATCTGCCGTTCACGAAAAAGTGCGGCATTGTAAAGGTTGTTCGCCTTGTGAGCAATATCGTCACACCATGCAAATAATGGATCCGATCTTTGTACAAATATCGTCTTTGCACTATACATCAGTTAATAATCATCCTTTCTAAGCATAAAATCTTTTATTTATGCTAAATATATTATATCCTAAAAGATGTCAGTTATACACCATGTGGAGGCCGATGCATGCACAAAAAACAGCATGAAGAATACTACTATAATCAGCACAGTTGCTTTCTGCTGCAGTATCATCTTGTACTGATTACAAAATACAGAAAACCGGCAATAACGGGAAAGCTCGAGGATTTTCTGAAAGATTATACGTGCAGATACTTTAAAGATCATGAACTTCGTGTGCAGACGATTGAAACAATGCCGGATCATATGCATATATTGTTTGACGCATATCCGCAGCTCAATCTTGCGGAGTTTATTAACGCATTTAAATCTGCTTCATCACGGCAGATCAGGAAAGCCTTCAGTCCTGAGCTGGCTCAATATTATTGGAAGCCTTATTTCTGGAGTCTTTCCTACTTTATTGGAAGCGTAAGCGATAAAACGGCAGCTGTGGTTAAAAACTATATTAACAATCAGAAAATCAAATAGTCGGCGATTCATCTACGTCTGAACGCCGATATGCCGACACAGGCGGCTGCGGCTTTTCAGGCGTAGTGCTCTCGCCTATTTTTGATAGAAAATTTCATTGATAAACAAAAACAAGGCGGAAACCCATATGGGAATCCGCCCTTTTTTACTGTTGGTGACAACAGGAGGAGAGGAGTGATGTGTCAGATCTTGCCGACCAGGTCGATACCAGGTTTGAGTGTCTTCATGCCTGGCTTCCATCTTGCCGGGCACACCTGATCACCGTTTTCATGGACGAACTGGCAGGCTTCTACCTTGCGCAGCAGTTCATCAGCATTTCTGCCGACACTGCCGGAGGATACTTCATATGCTGCGATCTTTCCTTCCGGAGAAATGATGAAGGTGCCGCGCTCTGCTGTGCCTTCATCTTCGATGTACACATCACAGTCACGTGCCAGAGCACCGGTCGGGTCGCCAACCATCGGGTATGTGACCTTCTTGATGGCTTCGGAGTGATCGTGCCATGCCTTGTGGACAAAGTGGGTGTCACAGGAGACAGAATAGATCTCGCAGCCGATCTTCTTGAATTCATCATAGGAAGCGGCGAGGTCTTCCAGCTCGGTCGGGCAGACAAATGTGAAGTCAGCCGGATAGAAGAACAGTACGCTCCACTTGCCGAGCAGATCCTTCTTGGTGAGGGTCTTGAAGGTATCATCCTGATACACATTCAGTTTGAAATCGTTAAGTTCCTTGTTAATCAGAGACATGTTGTTTATTTCCTTTCTTGTCTTTTGTTATCTTGATGCCTGGGAAATCATCCAGACGTTCTTGGCATAGCTTGTCAGCATATCATCGAGCTTGATGGAAACCAGCTCGCTGTCAGATTCCTTCTTCAGGGACAGTACCTGGTTGATCAGCTCTTCATAGCCTTTCTTGACCTCAGCCAGTACCTCATCATCACTCATATATACGGAAGGTGCTTCCTTGATGGATGAAAGTCTGACAAAGTCGGACAGGGTAGCAGCCGGTGTGCCTTCCAGCATGAGGATGAGTTCGGCTGTTTCGTCGAAATCATCTCTCATGGCATCATAGAGATCCTCCAGCTGCGGGTGGAGAGTGAAGAACTGCTTTCCCTTGATGTACCAGTGATATGTCTGCAGATTGGATGCGAAGACTTCCTGCGAAGCGAGCAATGTATTCAGTTTTTCGATTGTATTCATGTGTTTTTCCTCCATTTACGCCTGGGCCTGAGAGATCATCCAGACGTTCTTTTCATATGCTTTCAGCATGTCATCAAGAGAGATGCTGACAAGCTCATTTTCTGTTTCAGATTTGATGTTGCTGACCAGTGTGATCAGGGAAAGATAGCCATCCTTGAGTGCCTTGAGCGTATCATCAGCACTGATCCATGCCGGATTTGCCTCGGCGATGACGCTGTTGTTTGTGAAGCTGCTCAGAGTGGATGCCGGTGCACCATTCAGTGTGAGGATGAGCTCGGCTGTCTTGTCAAAGTCATCCCGCATGGCATCATAGAGATCCTCCAGCTGCGGATGCAGGGTGAAGAACTGCTTGCCGGTGATGTACCAGTGGTACAGCTGCAGGTTGGCTGTGAAGACTTCCTGAGATGCGAGCAGTCTGTTGAGCTTTGCCACATCATCTTTGTCCTCTGACAGTGCTGCTTTTACAGCTTTGACAACAGCCTCACTGCCGGACAGATCGAATCTGGCGATGACCGGGATGCCATATTCCTTTTCCAGGATGTCAGCAGCACCGGTGAAAGTTGTCGGATGCTTGACATGGTTGCCAGAGACAGCCGCCAGTCTGACCTTGCCCTTGTTGGCATCAAGGAAGCTGCGGACTGTTTCCGGCAGGATGCCGGCACCATCTGTGTATGTCACAAGAACAGCTGCTTCATCAAGAACTTCTTTGCCTGTTTCAATCTTCAGTGTGTTGGATGTATTGATTTCATTGACCAGCTTTTCAACGTTGCCGGTTCTGGATGTATAGACTAATTTCATATTCTGTTTTGTTTTCCTTTCTTTTGCACTTGTATAATATCCTGTGATAAAATCTGAATATAGTAAAATAGTCTTAAAAAATAGTAATATTTACAAATCAGAGGATTTTATGGAAAAAGAATACAAGATTGGATCATTACCCGTTTCCTTTCTGGAAGAGACAATGGAACCGGGCGAAGTACATAAGGAGAGAGCGCACTGGCATGACGGGGTGGAGCTCATCCGGGTGCGCAAGGGCCATCTGCACTGCCATGTCAACAATTCTGACTTTCTGCTGGGACCGGATGAGATGTGCTTTATCAATCAGGATCAGGTTCACCGGATTTACGGGGCGAAGAAGGAAGAAAGCATGCTGGAAAAGCTGATTGTCAATCCGCAGATGCTTGCCTGGAATCAGGGTATGTATGAAAAGCTGGTTGTTCCGGTTGTGTCGGATGGCGATTTTGCCCATATTCAGATGGATGGGCGCAGCAGTTATGCCGCACGGATTATTGCTTTGCTGGATGAGATCAGGGAAACGGCACTGAAGCGGCCAGAGGGGTATGAGCTGGAGGTGGCAGCGGATGTGCATCTGGTGTTCCGTTCTATTTATATGATTCATGAGCATCTGGTGCAGCAGCCTTCGGATGAGTATGATCTTGGTCTGCAGCGAAAGATGGTGCGCTATATCCAGGAACATTACATGGATAAGATTTCGCTGGAGGATATTGCCGATAGTGCCGGCATCAGCCGCACGAAATGTACTTCCTTATTTAAAGAATATACAGAAACTACACCGGTTGATTATCTCAACAGTTATCGTCTTGAAGAGGCTGCCCGCCGTCTTTTAAATGAGCAGACCCCGGTGGCAGAGATTGCACTGTCGTGCGGTTTTTCACAGCAGAGTTATTTTGGCAGGATGTTTCAGAAAGAATACGGGATGACACCGCTTGCCTACAGGCGTTCGTGTACGGGTGACAGTTGTATGCGCTAGTGAAACAATTGTGAAAGAATATGTAAATAAAAGCGTTTTCTTACAAATAAATTTGTAAGAACTGTGAAAATGCCCTTGCAAGCCAGAATTAGAGAATTATAATAGGTTCATCTTCACAAAGAGAAGATATAGAAGTGAGGGACAAAGATATGAAAATGAGTAAGTTCGTTAAGGGCGGACTTGCCGTGGTAATGGCTGCTTCACTGGCTGCCTGCGGCAATAGTTCGACAGGATCTGCATCCGCTTCCGGCTCTGCTGACGGCGGCAAGAAGTATGTTCTTGGCGGTTCCGGACCGCTGACGGGTGATGCGGCTGTGTACGGCCTGGCAGTCGAACACGGCGCGCAGATTGCGGTTGATGAGATTAATGCCAAGGGCGGCAAGACACAGTTCGATCTGGTATTTGAAGATGATGAGGCCGATGGTGAAAAGGCTACATCTGCTTTCAATACTTTGATGGATAAGGGCATGCAGGTATCTCTGCTGACAACAACATCCGGTGCCGGTCAGACAGTTGCACCGTTGTATCAGCAGGAAAATATCTTTGCTATTACACCTTCCGGTTCTTCTCCGGCGATCATTTATCAGGATGCCGACAATGAGAGCGGTCCTTATGACAATGTCTTCCAGATGTGCTTCACGGATCCTAACCAGGGCAAAGCTTCCGCTGACTACCTGGCTGAGCATGCTGATCTTGGCTCCAAGATTGCTGTCATCTATCGTAACGATGATAACTATTCCAATGGCCTGTATACAAAGTTCAAGGCCGAGGCTGCTGCCAAGGGCCTGAACATTGTTGATGAAGAGGCGTTCCAGAAGGGTACAACCGACTTCTCTGTCTATGTTCAGAAGGCACAGGCTGCCGGCGCTGATATCGTATTCCTCCCGATTTATTATCAGCCGGCTTCTCAGATTCTGACAGCTGCCAAGGCTGCCGGCTATGCACCGACATTCTTCGGCTGTGACGGTATGGATGGTATTCTGACGATGGAAGGCTTTGATACATCCATGGCTGAAGGTCTGTATATGCTGACACCGTTTGCTGCTGATGCATCCGATGAGAAGACACAGAGCTTCGTCAAGAAGTACAAGGATGCTTATGGTGATACACCGAACCAGTTCGCTGCTGATGCATATGATGCTGTTTATGCAATTGCACAGGCTCTGGATGCTTCTGATGTAACACCGGATTCCAAGACAGATGATATTACAGCTGCGCTTGAGTCCCAGTTCACTTCCATGACATTTGACGGCATCACCGGCACAGATGTTACCTGGAACAAGAATGGTGAAGTTACCAAGGCTCCGAAGGCTGTTGTCATCAAGAATGGTGCATACGTCAGTGCTGAGTAAGATTGATCCGCGTTTGTAAAGAAGGGCTGCCAGTTGTAAAATCATGGCAGCCTTCTTTGATTGTCAATAAATTAGAAACAGGAGGGGTAGAAGCTTATGTTGGCATTTTTGTCCTATCTGATCAGCGGCCTCAGTCTTGGCAGTGTGTATGCCATAATCGCCCTTGGCTATTCCATGGTGTATGGAATTGCCAAGATGCTGAACTTTGCCCATGGCGACATCATCATGGTGGGGGCCTTTGTTGCGTATTTTGCATTATATAGCTGGCATATGCCGGTCATTGCGGCAGTACTGCTTTCGATTGTCGTATGCACAGTGCTTGGCGTTGTCATTGAGCGTCTGGCCTACAAGCCATTGCGGCAGGCAGGCTCTCTGGCAGTATTGATCACGGCTATTGGTGTTTCGTATTTCCTTGAAAATGGTGCCATGCTTGCATGGGGCACGGATACCAAGATTTTCCCGACGATCATCTCTGGTTCACTGAGCCTGGGCGGAGTGTCCATTGCCTGGAGCACCATCATTACAATTGCGGTATGCATTGTGATCATGCTGGTATTGAGCTGGTTCATCAACAAGACCAGAACCGGCCGGGCCATGCGGGCTACTTCCGAAGACCGTGGTGCTGCTGCTCTGATGGGCGTCAATGTCAATAAGATCATCTCGATTACATTTGCCATTGGCTCCGGTCTGGCTGCTATCGCTGCCATTCTATTATGCAGTGCTTATCCAAGTGTTTATCCGACCATGGGCTCGATGCCCGGCATCAAGGCATTTACCGCTGCCGTTCTTGGCGGTATCGGATCCATTCCGGGTGCCTTCCTTGGCGGTCTGCTGCTGGGTGTCATTGAGAATCTGTCCAAGGCATATATCTCGGCACAGCTTTCTGATGCCATTGTCTTTGGCGTTTTGATTGTCGTGCTGCTGATCAAACCAACCGGCCTGCTCGGCAAGAAGATTTCGGAGAAAGTATGAGGTGGCTGGCATGAAGAAGTGGAAAGAAATGAAAAAGAGCAGCCGCCAGAAGCTGACTTCGATTCTGGTTGTGATTGTTTTGTTTGCAATTGTGCAGGTGATGATTGCTACGGGAACCTTGAACCGGCAGATGCGTTCTCTGCTTGTACCGGTAACTGCCTATATTCTTGCGGCCATTGGTTTGAATATGAATGTCGGCATATCGGGTGAGCTGAACCTTGGCCAGGCTGGCTTTATGTCTCTTGGCGGATTTACGGCAGTGATTGCAGCCTCTGTCTTTTCTGCCCGGATTTCCAGTCCGGCTGTTGTCTTTATCCTTGCTGTTCTCTGCGGTGCTTTGATGGCCGGCTTCCTTGGCTGGCTGATCTCCATTCCGGTTCTGAAGCTGGAAGGCGATTATCTGGCGATTGTTACCCTTGCTTTTGGCCAGATCATCATGTCCATTCTGAACAATCTGTATGTCGGTCTGGATGGCAGCGGCCTGCACTTCTCTTTTGTGAACAACAATATTTCTCTTGGCGATGGCGGCAAGATGATTGTTTCAGGACCGATGGGAACTACCGGCGTCAAAACGCTGTCTACGTTTGCGGGCGGTGTCATCATGGTGCTGATTGCATTGCTCATTGTCTATAACATCATTGATTCCAAGCGCGGCCGTGCCATTGAGGCATGCCGTGACAACCGCATTGCGGCGGAGACGATCGGCATCAATGTGGCGCATACAAAGACGCTTGCCTTTGTGCTTTCCAGTGCTCTGGGCGGGGCGGCTGGCGCTCTGTATATGCTGAACTACTCTTCGGTGACAGCAACCAAGTTTGACTTCAATACATCCATTCTGATTCTGGTTTATGTGGTGCTCGGCGGTCTGGGCAATATGACCGGTACGGTGATTGCTACATCTGTACTTGTTCTTCTGCCGGAAGTGCTGCGCTTCCTTTCCAGTTATCGTATGCTCATCTATGCGGTTGTGCTGATCATTATCATGATTGTGACAAACAATGAGAAGGTGCGCGTGTTCATGGCGAGGATGAAGCGCAGAAATGGCGCCGGGAAAGGAGTGAAATCCAATGGCTGAAGAAAGAAAGAGGGTTCTTGAAATCCGTGGCCTTGGCATTGATTTCGGTGGACTGACGGCTGTCAATGATCTGGACATGGATGTCTATCAGGATGAGATATATGGCTTGATCGGTCCTAACGGCGCCGGCAAGACAACTGTGTTCAACATGCTGACAAAGGTCTATCAGCCTACCCGCGGCACCATCAAGGTGGATGGGCAGGATTTTGCCAGACTGAATCCGGTCCAGGCGAACAAGGCCGGGGTTGCCCGTACCTTCCAGAATATCCGTCTGTTTTCGAATCTGAGTGTCCTGGATAATGTCAAAACGGGTATGCATAATTCTTTGAGCTATGGCTTGTTTGCATCGATTCTCAAGCTGCCTTCCTATCGAAAGCAGGAAAAGGCAGCCACGGATGAAGCTATAGAGCTTCTGAAGATCTTTGAGCTTGATCAGTTTGCTTCTCTGGCGGCAGGCAATCTGCCGTATGGTGCCCAGCGCCGTCTGGAGATTGCGCGTGCTCTTGCTACAAAACCGAAGCTGCTGCTTCTGGATGAGCCGGCCGCCGGCATGAATCCGCAGGAGACGGAAGAACTGATGAAGATGATCCGTTTGGTGCGTGATCATTTCCATATCTCAATCCTTCTGATTGAGCATGATATGAAGCTGGTCATGGGGATCTGCGACCGCATTACCGTATTGAACTTCGGCCAGATGCTGGCCCAGGGCGTGCCTGCCGAGATTCAGAGCAACCCTGATGTCATCAAGGCATACATTGGAGAGTGAGGGACCCAGATGCTGAAAATTACTGATTTACATGTCCGTTATGGCATGATTGAGGCGATCAAGGGTATTTCCTTTGAGGTCAATGACGGTGAGATTGTGACACTGATCGGATCCAATGGTGCTGGTAAGACAACAACCATGCATGCCATTTCCGGCCTTTTGAAGCCTGCCTCTGGTTCCATCATGCTGGATGGTGTGGAGCTGACCAAGACACCGGCACACAAGATTGTGACGATGGGCCTTGCCCAGGTGCCGGAAGGCAGACGTGTGTTTGCCCAGCAGACAGTTGAGGAGAATCTTTTGCTTGGCGCTTACTTCCGCAAGGACAAGGATGGCATCAATGCGGATATGAACAAGGCGTTTGAATTGTTCCCGCGTCTGATGGAAAGACGCCATCAGCTGGCTGGTACATTGTCCGGTGGTGAGCAGCAGATGCTTGCCATGGCAAGAGCACTGATGTCCAAGCCGCGGATTATGCTGATGGATGAGCCGTCCATGGGTCTTTCGCCGCTGCTGGTTAAGGAAATCTTCCGTATCATTCAGGACATCAACAAGCAGGGTACAACCGTACTGCTGGTTGAGCAGAATGCAAAGATGGCACTTGCGATTGCAGACCGTGCATATGTATTGGAAACTGGTAAAATAACACTGGAAGGTACAGGTAAAGAACTGGCCGCAGATGAGCGTGTCAGAAAGGCTTACCTGGGAGGATAAATTCAATGTACGTAAAGGATCATATGACGTTAGACCCCATTACGATCGATCCGGATGTCACTCTGCTGAAGGCTCTGGAGATCATGGGCAAGAATCATTTCCACCGGCTTCCTGTTGTCAAGGATGGCAGACTGGTCGGTCTGATTACCGAAGGCCTGGTCAATGAGAACTCGGGAAAGGAGAATACGTCTCTTTCCATCTATGAACTGAACTATCTGCTGTCCCGCACATATGCAAAGGACATCATGATCACAGATGTCAGGACAGTATCTCCGGATGCCTGGATTGAGGATGCGGCTGAGATCATGCTGCAGAATGAGATCAATGTGCTGCCGGTTGTGGATGGTGACAAGAAGGTTGTCGGCATCATCACCGAGAAGGACCTGTTTAAGGCATTCCTCAAGCTGACAGGTTACCGCAAGCAGGGCACGCGGTTTGTGATCAAGGTCGAAGACAAGCCCGGCGAGTTTGCCAAGATCTGCAAGCTGTTTGCGGATAATGATGCCAACCTGGAAAACATCGGCGTATATCATTCCAAGGTGCGCGGTGTTGAAACAGTCGTGCGTGCAACAGGTGAAGTATCTGTCGAAAAGATGACAGAAGTGCTGAAGGATGCCGGCTTTGAGGTTGTCAATGTCTGGCAGACAAAGGCGGAAGACGCCGTTAAATAATGCATTTCAAAGCAGTGTCGGATACAGAAATTTCTGTGATTCGATCTGCTTTTTTTTGCCTGATCAGTCATGATATGATCGATTTGCCGTTGCGTAGATCTTCCGCTCTTTGACATTGCCTTCCTTTCTCTGCCAGGCATCATTGAGAAAAGCAAGATAGGCACCCGGGGTGATAAAGCCGCCCGGTGTGACAAGGTGCAGTTGCTTTGAACGGATGAGCTCATCGGCCAGCAGCACACAGTTGGTACTGGCAACAAAATAGGTTCTGAATTTGCCGGATGTGAATTTATATAATTCGCATCCGGTGCTTTTATATACTCTTGATACATAGTCAGCGGCGCTGTGATCCGTTTCATATGCGCAGTGCCAGGAAACTGTACGTGCCATCATTGTGTGGATTCTTTCCTGCAATACGGTTTTCTGGAAGTCAGAGAGTGCGATGCCATAGGATATGATCGTGCTGTCATCATTATTGATGGCATGACGGATAAAGCTTTTTTCGTCTGCCCGGATGAGGACGCCGTCACCCAAAGTTCCCATCAGCGTGCGGTGCCTGGGATCGTGACAGCCATAGGAATAGATCATGCCTTTGTAAGCGATGTCGATGTGACCAAACATTTCAAATCCGGTTCCGTGCAGGTAGATATAGACGTGCAGGCTGTCATCATCTGAGGGGATGGGAAGGTCAGCAGTGCTGCTGTGCTGCAGGGAATGGATGGAGATGTAGGCGGATATGGGCATCAGCGCACCTGCCAGCAGGGGAACGGAGAGCGACCAGTGCGTGTGTGCAGCAAGGAAACCATAGGGATTACGTCGGGTGATGGTCAGGATCAGGCTGCGGATGCCCCATATGAGGAAGAAGATGCCTGCAGCCAGTGAAAGAACGCCTGTTTTCAGATGAATCGTTTTTCCAAAGATCATCAGGAATGAAAGAATGAGGGAAAAGAGTGCGGCTGTCAGTCTGCTCCCTGCACCGGCTGTGCCGTCATGGGTGATGACAAGGAAATCGATGAAGGAAATGAAGGCTTCGAATGCCATCCACAGGCCGCATAGGAGAAACAGAAAGGGTTCAAACAGACGGGGAAACAGGATCAGGAAGATTGCATAGAGAAAGCTGATGAAGCTGATCCATGCATCAATGGGATCTTTTGGCTTGTGATGATGCGTGATGGCATGATGGGTGCCGATGGGAAGGATCAGATTGATCAGGATGAGGAGGAGATACAGGGCAATCCAGGATATCCTGGAGGCATTGAAGAACAGGATGCCCAGAAGGATGGCTGTGCATGACAGCAGGCAGGAGAAGATGAAGGATGATGTACGCATGCGGTCATGATAACAGAAAAAACATGGTCTGTGTCAGTGACACAGGCCATGGCTTCAGAGATATTTACAGTCTTTTAGGCGGATCTTTTTGCCATTGAGGATGACATATCCTTCTTCGGGCTCTTCATGGACAATGTAGCGCGGCTGATTGGAAGTGGGATGGTGATGGCCGTTTTTTGTCTCACATGTGATGTCATCCTTGTAAGGAATCGTATGGCCGTCACTGGAGATGGTTCTGCCAACCAGGTAGTTCGGCTTCCTGCCTTTCTTTTTCGGCTTTGAAGCAGCACTGGCCACGACTGTGATGAAACAGAGGATGAGAACTGCCCAGACAATGATGCTGAACATGGTTTACTTCTCCCTGACGGTTTCTGAGAGCCCCTTGGCAAGGCCGGCTAATGAGGCAATTTCATTAGGAATGATGATCTTGGTTGCCTGTCCGTCTGCCACCTTGGCAAAGGAATCGAGCGCCTTCAGCTTGATCACGGCATCATCTGCACCGGCATTCTTGATCATCTCAATACCCTGGGCTGTGGCTTCCTGCACCTTGCGGATGGCTTCGGCCTTACCTTCTGCTAACAGAATCTGATTCTGCTTCTCCGCTTCTGCTTTCAGAATGGTCGCCTGCTTCTCGGCTTCGGCCTTGAGCACCGCAGATTCCTTGGTGCCTTCTGCCTGCAGGATCATGGACTGCTTTTCACCTTCGGCATTCAGGATCGCAGCACGCTTTTCACGCTCTGCCTTCATCTGCTTTTCCATTGCTTCACGGATGGCAGCCGGCGGCTGAATGTTCTTGAGCTCAACACGTGTTACTTTGATGCCCCAGGGATCGGTAGCACTGTCAATTGTGGATAACATCTGTCCATTGATGCTCTCCCGGCTTGTCAGTGTTGCGTCCAGTTCCATGTCACCGATGATATTGCGCAATGTTGTAGCGGTCAGATTCTCCATCGCCATGATCGGATTCTCGACGCCATAGGCATACAGCTTGGGATCGGCGATCTTGAAGTACACGACCGAATCTATCTGCATCGTGACGTTATCCTTGGTGATGACAGGCTGCGGTGCAAAGTCTGCGACCTGTTCTTTCAGCAGTACTTTTCTGGCAACCCGGTCAATGAATGGTGCCTTGAAATGGACACCGGGATTCCACGTGGACTGGTATTTGCCCAGACGCTCAATGACATAGGCATTGGCCTGGGGGACAATCTTGATGCAGGATGTGATGAGTGCAATGAGGATGACAACGATAACGAGGGTGATGATAAGACCTTCCATAAGATTTTCCTCCTGCCCTTATTTTAATATATACAGGGGTGGTAATAGAAGCGTAACAATATTACTTGTCGAGGTCTTTGCGCTGCAGTGATCTGGCAGCGGCTTCCATCGCATCTGTTTCTTCTTTGGTGAGATGCAGGCTGAGACAATGGCACGTGTCCAGCATGGTGGAAGGATGGCGCATGCCGATGAGCAGGCTGATATCCGGATACTGTGTCAATGTCCATGCCTCAATCAGGTTGGCAATACTGCAGTTGTGGGCAGCAGCCATCTCTTCCAGCAGATCAAAGAACTGATCATATTCTGTCTTCTCTGCTTCCTGGCTCCAGGGCAGTCTGGCCCGGATATCACCCTGGGCAAAGGTTCTCTGTACATAGCTGCGTGATGTCAGGATGCCTTCCTCCAGAGCACCATAGACCTGGAAGATTGTATGGCCTTTCTGCAGATGCGGGAAATAATCATAGCCATGGTATGGTGCCAGCAGGCTGAACTGTTCCTGCACCAGTGAAATATGGCCGTACTTTTCGTAGTTTTCATAGTCCTGTGGTTTTGAATTGGACAGAGCAGCGGCTTTGATCTTGCCTTCCTTGATCAGTTCATTCAGTGTTTCCATCGTTTCCTGGACAGGTGTGATGCTGTCATTGACATAGTGGACAACAGCTATATCGAGGTGATCTGTGCCAAGACGCAGCAAAGAACCTTCGAGATCCTTCCTGATGGCAGCGGCACTGGTGTCATTGTTTACGGTATAGCCGTCACGTTCATATTTGAATGTACCGCCTTTTTCATTGCGCCAGTTGAGTGATACCTTGGACTGCAGAATGAATTTGTCGCGCCTGCCTTTCAATGCTTTGCCAAGCAGTGTTTCACTGGTACCCTTGCCATAGACCGGAGCTGTATCGATATAGTTGATGCCGCACTGTTCGGCTGTATCAAGCAGGGCACTGGCTGTTTTTTCATCGGGCTGTTCGTCTGACCATACTGAGCCTCCGCCCAGTCCCCAGGTGCCAAGGACAATGGCAGAAGCCTTCAGGTCTGTATGTGGGATTGTCTGATATTTCATGATGTATGCCTCCTTTTTGGAAATGATGGCTCCATTATACATCCGGTGCACTGCCATATTTGCCGGATGTCAAGAGGTGAGAAACATTCCCGGCAGTGATAGAATATGTCTGTTTGGAGGAATACGATCCCATGGATGAAAAAATTATTCAGAAGATTGCGGAAGATCTGAAAGTGAGTGCAGACCAGGTTGAGGCTGCACTGAAGCTGCTTTCAGATGGCAATACAGTGCCGATGATTGCAAGATACCGCAAGGATGTGACCAAAGGCCTGGATGAAGAACAGATTCTGTATATTGAGAAACAGTTTGATTATCAGAATAAGCTGAAAGAGCGTAAAGAGGATGTGCTGCGGCTGATTGAAGAACAGGGCAAGCTGACCGATGAGATCCGTGCATCTGTCAATGCCGCTGACAAGCTGTCCGTGGTGGAGGATATTTACCGTCCGTATGCACAGAAGAAAAAGACCAGAGCTGCTGCTGCCATTAAGCTTGGCTTGCAGCCGCTGGCTGACTGGATGCTGTCTTTACCGAAGGAAGGCAGTGTTGAGGAAGAAGCTTCCAAGTATGTGACGGAGGAAGTCAAGACATGGCAGGATGCCGTACAGGGTGCCAAGGACATCATTGCTGAGGCTGTCAGTGACAATCCACAGCAGCGCTGGGCGTTCAAGGATACAATCATGAAGAGCGGTGTTCTGAAGACTGCACTGAAGAAGGATGCCAAGGATGAAGGCAAGGTCTATGAAATGTACTATGACCGCTCTGAGAAGATTTCTACCATTGCGGATCACCGCATCATGGCCATTGACCGTGCTGAAAAGGAGAAGGTCATCACGGTTTCCTTTGTGTTTGATGAAGAACATCTGATTCACGAAGCAGAGAATAACATTCTCAAGGGTGAGGAGCCTGTGTGCGTCAATGAGATCAAAGAGGCAGTGGCAGATGGCTGCACAAGACTGCTGTTCCCTTCGATTGAGCGTGAAATCCGCTCTGATCTGAGTGAGCGTGCCCATACAAAGTCTATCGAGGTATTCTCCGAGAACCTCGAGAAGCTGCTGCTGCAGGCACCGCTGAAGGGCAGAGTCGTGCTGGGCTTTGACCCAGGTTATGTCAATGGCTGCAAGCTTGCGGTAATTGATGAAACCGGCAAAATGTTAACGGTGGACAAGATCATTCCGTTTGGCAAGAAACATCCGGATCTGGAAGGCTCCAAGAAGAAGCTGCTGGATATGATCCGCAAGTATAACGTCAAGATCGTTGCGATTGGCAATGGCACGGCATCCCGTGAGAGTGAGAAGCTGATTGCGGATCTGATCCGTGACAATCATCTGGATCTGGAATATGCCATTGTTTCTGAGGCTGGTGCTTCGGTATGGTCTGCCCAGGAAGCTGCTCGTGAAGAGTTCCCGGATATGGCCATTGAAGAGCGCAGTGCTGTCTCCATTGGCAGAAGACTGCTGGATCCGTTAGCGGAACTGATCAAGATTGATCCAAAGTCCATTGGTGTCGGCCAGTACCAGCATGATTTGCCGCAGAAGGCACTGTCAGAAAGACTGGATGAAGTGGTCTCCAAGTGTGTCAACCGCACAGGTGCTGATGTCAATACGGCATCCCAGGAGCTGTTAACCCATATTTCCGGTCTGAATGCAGGCATTGCCAGGGAGATCATCAATTACCGCAATACGCATGGCCGTTTTACGAACCGTGAACAGCTGAAGCAGGTCAAGAAGCTTGGCCCTAAGGCCTTTACCCAGTGTGCAGGTTTCCTGCGTATTGTCGGCGGTGATGAGCCGCTGGATGAAACAAGCATTCATCCAGAGAGCTATGATGCAGCCAGAGCTTTGATGAAGGCATGCGGCATCACAAAGCTTGGTGAAGCAGATGCCCAGTTCCCGGCTGATAAGACCAAGGATCTTGGCATTGGCGACTATACACTGAAGGATATTGAGGATGCCATCCGCCAGCCGCTGCGTGATTACCGTGATCAGTTTGAAGGCGCGCTGCTGCGCAGTGATATCCTGGATATCAAGGATCTGCATGTTGGTGACAAGCTGTCCGGTACGGTCAGAAATGTCGTTGACTTTGGTGCTTTCGTAGATGTCGGTCTGCATGAGGACGGCCTGGTGCTGCCGAGCCGCATGAGCATGCAGCACGTCACAGATCCAACAACTGTGGTCAGTGTCGGAGATATCGTCGATGTGTGGGTAGCGGAGATTGATGTGGACCGCAATCGTGTGGCACTGTCGATGATTCCGCTGGATTCTTTGAAGCAGAAAGAAACACAGATGAAGGAACACCATACGCGCAAAGCACCGCGCAAGGCTCTGTCACAGCTGAAGGTTGGCGAGAAGTACCATGGTACAGTTGAGAATCTGACTTCCTATGGTGCCTTTGTGGATATCGGTGCCAGGAAGGCGGGCTTGCTGCACGTATCCAGGATGTCGATGGATAAGGTGGAAGATCCTTCCACGATCGTCAAGCCGGGTGATCAGATTGATGTGTATGTCTCTGATGTAGATACAGAAAACAACCGTTTGTCTCTGTCACTGCTGTCTCCTGAAGAGCTGGCAAAGAAGAATCCTGGTGCTGCCAGAAGAACATCCCGTCCTGCGCCACATAAGCCTGTGACGATGGATGATGCTATGGCAAGGCTGATGGAGCGCTTTGGCAAGTAAGACATTTTCAGACATTGGGCATCAATAGCCCGATGTCTTTTTTAATGTGCTAGGATAGGGACGAAGGTGTGAATATGAAAGTTTCAACAAGAGGAAGGTATTCACTGCGGCTTTTGGCTGATATTGCCAGCCACCAGGATGAAGGACCGGTATCTTTGAATGACACTGCCAAGCGGCAGGAACTGTCATTGAAGTATCTGGAATTGCTGGCGGCACCGCTTGTCAAAAAGGGCTGGCTGATTACAACCAGAGGAAAAAACGGCGGCTATCAGCTGGCAAAACCGGCCAATGAGATCAATGTTGCCGATGTGCTGGAAGTGACGGATGGACTGGAACCGGTGGAGTGTGTCTCCAATGGGGATTATTCCCAGTGTGACAGCCGGGAGTCCTGTACAACGATCGGTCTGTGGCGTGGTGTTACAGCTGTGCTGCATGACTATTTTGCCAAGATTTCGATTGCGGATCTGGCGGCCGGAAAGTACCGGGATATCAGTGAATAGAAAAACGGGCTGCAACAGGGTATTCAACTGTTACAGTCCTTTTTAAGTTCTGGTTCGGAAATAACGGTGCTGGAGTGGTGCTTCAAAGGCGAGCATTGCGATCCAGCCGATGAAATAGGACCACGGGATGGCCGCAAAGCCCATGTGGAACCAGAATACCATCGGGATTTCACACAGTACGCGGACACCGATGTTGACAAGACTCGAATACAGCGTGATGCGCAGATCGCCGATGCCTCTGAAATAGCCCTGGATGCCGTTGGTGATACCGGGCAAAATATAGAACCATGCCATGATGGACAGGTAATGGACACCTTCCTGGATGACGGCTTCATCACTTGTAAACAGTGTCATCAGGAAACGGGAGAACAGCCATGTGACAAGGCCGATGGCAATACCGTAGATGATTTCGATCCGCATGCCAAGGAAATAGGATTTCCTGACTCTGTCATCCAGATGGGCGCCTTCATTTTGTGCCATTACCGAAGTCATGGCGTGGGCAATGTTCTGCTGGGGGATGGTCGCAAAGTCATCAAAGCGGTTGACGGCATTAAAGGCCGCAGTGGCATTGACACCCATGGTATTAACAAAGGACTGGGTGCACAGTTTGCCGATCTGCACGGATGACTGCTGCATGGCCGACACAAAGCCAAACGATACGGTTTTGACAAACATGCGGCGGTCAAAGACGAACCATTCTTTTCCTAAGCGCAGCACGGAAATGTGTTTTCTGATATACAGCAGGCACATGATGGCACTGAGCATCTCGCACAGGGTTGTGCTGATGGCAGCACCGGCAATACCGGCGTGCAGGATGATGACAAAGAACAGGTCGCCGGCAATGTTGAGACCTGCTGAGACAGCAAGAAAGATCAGCGGGGAAGCACTGTCACCCATTGCCCGTAAGATGGAGGCAAGATAGTTATAGATAAAGGAGAAAAACAGGCCGAACAGGATGATGCGCATATACTGTACTGCCAAGGGCAGGATATCAGTCTCAACCTGCAGGATGGTCAATACCGGCTTTGCCAGCAGAAAGAGTATCGCTGCGGTGGCAAGGGAGAAGATGCCGCCGGCAATCATGCCGGTGGATACCTGCTTTTTCAGGGCAGGGATATTTTTTGCGCCATACAGCATACTGACCAGGATTCCTGCTCCCAGACAGATACCGTTGACAAAGAGCAATACAAGCGTGATAACCGGGTTGGTTGTGCCGATGGCAGCAAGTGCTTCCTTGCCGACAAACCGGCCGACGATCATGGCATCGGCAGCGTTATAGGTCAGCTGTAACAGGGTGCCCAATACAAGTGGAATTGTAAAGAAGATGATCTCCTTGAGCAGCGGCCCGTTTGTCATATCCTTTACCATAGCAAGCCTTCTTTCTGAAACGAGTTCTATGATACTGTGAACTACTCGTCTCTAAAGAGCCGAGCTTCTGGGAACGCTGATCGCGCAGCCTTTTGATACGGCTTCCGGAGGATCATGCTGTTTACCAGGGACTGTTCCAGCCCCGCTATAGCCGCTCTAAGCGGCAAATAATCCAGTATGCAGGATGTTCACTGCAGCATTCACATCACGGTCGTGGTGTGCTCCGCAGACAGGGCAGGTCCACTCACGCACTTTCAGCCAGCCGTAAGCGTTATACCCAAGGCGTTCGTTGATGACACCGCAGTCTGAGCATACCTGACTCGTATATGCAGGATTGATTGTTACAAGCCTTTTACCGTAGAATGCACACTTGTACGCCAGCATCTGAGCAAACATGCCCCAGCCCGCATTATGAATGGCACCAGACAGATTATGGTTATGCACCATGCGGCTCGGCTTCAGGTTTTCAATGACGATCACGTCAAAATCTCTGACTAACGAAGTAGTCAGTCGATCAAGATAGTCTTGACGCTGATTCGCAATGTGTTCATGTATTCTGGCGACCATCCGACGCGCTTTCTGATAATTCCTGAAATCTTCAAGTGTTAGCGCACTGTCCTTCTTCATAGCTTCTTTGGCTCTCAGAAGCCGTCTTGAAGCAGTACGCTGCCAGTAGTGCAGTCGGTCAGCAGATTCTTTATCCCATCGCGGCAGCCCGTATTTTGTGCCATCCGAAAGAATTGCAAGATCTTTCAGTCCCAGATCAATGCCAATTGCCTTTCCTGTTTTCAAAAGCTCTTCTTCCTCGTAATCGCAGAGTACAGACGCATTGATGTTCCCGCTGGGAAGAATTCTCACGGTGACAGAGCAGATTCTTCCATGCGGCATTCTCCCGGATTTGTAATAAATTACGCCGATCTTCGGAATGCGGATATGATGAGCATCAATCACTGCAATATTTCCATTGACGCACTTGGAAATGAAGCTGTCTGTATGCGTGCTGCGCTTTTTGAACTTCGGCTTTCTGCCAAGCCCGGAAAGCCAGCGTGCATATGCATTGGAAATGTTGTCCACCGCTCCCGTGAGAGACGTAGAGTCCGCTTCTTTCAGCCATGGATGTTCTTCTTTCAGACGCGGGAGAAGATAGTTCAGATTTCTTCCATAGAGCAAAGACGCTTTCGGGTCCAAGTCTCTGCGTTTCTGATTTACAGCAACGATTTCGTTATACAGCCATCGTGCACATCCTGCTGTTCTGCGGATCTGCTGCATTTGCTCAGCGGTCGGATAAAGCCGAATGACAAATCCCTTCTTAATCTTCGGCATTTGCATTCTCCTTTTTCCACTGGTCATTGATGTATTTTGCGACAGCCTGTTCATTTGAAACACCGATGCTTTCGACAAAGTAGGACGGCGACCACAAATGCTGGGCTTCTTTCTTCCAGTAGAATTGTTTCAATTCAGGATGCATGCGAAACAGGCGAAAAGCCGAAGTCCCTTTCAAACACTTGACAATGGTAGAAACGGAAATCTTCGGAGGCGCAGAAACGATCATGTGCACATGATCGTCGAGCCTAATCTCGACACGCTTGATGATAAAGCCTTTCTCATCCGCAATGTCATACAGAAGCTTAATCAGATCTGCTTCGGCACTGCCATTGAGAACTTTGTTTCTGTGTTTGATTCCCCATACGATATGGTAGTTCAGATGATAGACACATGTCCTACCATATGTAATCATGTCATCATTTCTTTCCATGCTTATATTATAGCATATTTCAAGCTACCATATGTGGATGCGAATCACAATTCATCACGGGTTAAAAAAACCGTTTTCCTTGTCCGATCTACAAAAAAGCAGGTCTTGTTGACCTGCAGTATGTGTTACGCTTCCTGTGATTCGGGCTTTGTGTGATTGAAATCAGCACGAATGGTGTATAGATCGCAAAGGAAATCACGATGCAGAGCAGTTGGGTAATAACGGCACCGACATCGCCGCCGGAGGCAACGAAGGCCATGATTCCCTGAGGCATGGCCCATAGCCCTTGCGGCAGAGCGGGCCGATGAAGCGGAAATTGCGAAAATACGCCAGTGCTGTAATGCCTGTGCAGATGATATCCACAATGGCAGCCCGCATCTGCAGGCAGATATTGCCTTTCACAGTGCGATTGTCGAAGCAGCGCACAATGAAGTGCTTGTGCGCATCACGCCAATGATCCATGATGGTGTAGGTGTGTTCATTGATTATCAGAACCATGATCAGATCGGAATGACGCTGCAGTCACATGAGGCCGTGTGTCAGGCAGTTGAGACAAAAAATCCGGATGCGGCTGAAAAGGCAATGAGAGCACATATGCTGCATAACCAGGAATTGGTCCGGAAATTTTTTGTGGAAAAGAGGTAAGGAAAGATGCTGAAAAGTCAGAAGATGAGAGAAGTGTCTCCGGAGATGGATCCGCTGCGGCTTGGCAGTGGATGGAAAAAGGAAGATCTTGGCAAACCACAGATCTATATTGAAAGTACGTTTGGGGATTCTCACCCAGGTTCTGCCGGACTGGATCAAATTGTGGAAGATGTGCGCACGGGTGTGAATGATGCCGGCGGTTTTGGGGCAAGATACTTTGTCACGGACATGTGTGATGGGGAAAGCCAGGGCAATGATGGCATCAACTATTCCCTTGTCTCAAGAGAGATGATTGCCAACATGATTGAGATTCAGGAGAATGCAACGCCGTTTGATGCCGGTGTGTATATTTCTTCCTGTGATAAGGGTCTTCCTGGCAGTCTGATGGGCATGTGCCGTGTGAATATTCCTTCTCTTGTGGTATGCGGCGGTGTAATGAAAGCCGGACCGGATCTTCTGACCCTGAATGAGCTTGGCTATTACAGTGCAAAGTATGAGCGTGGTGAGATTGGTGCTGACAGACTAGCCTGGGCAAAACAGAATGCCTGTCCGAGCTGCGGTGCCTGTTCTTTCCTTGGCACAGCCTGCACGATGCAGATCATGGCAGAGGCTCTGGGACTGGCAATGCCCGGAACGGCACTGCTGCCATATGGCAGTAAAATGCTCAAACAGGCTGCTGTTTCTGCTGGCAAGCGCGCGGTTGCATTAGCAAAGGAAGGTTTGCGTCCATCAGACATTGTGACCATGAAATCATTTGAGAATGCGATTCTTGTGCATGCGGCCATCTCCGGCAGCACCAATGCCTTATTGCATCTGCCGGCGATTGCCCATGAGCTTGGCATCACGATCACTGGTGATGACTTTGACCGCCTGCACCGCAAGGCAAAGTATCTGGTTAATATCCGCCCAACTGGAAAGTATCCGGCGGAATTCTTCTATTATGCCGGCGGTGTGCCGATGGTTATGGAACAGATCAAAGGGGAACTGCATCTGGATGTGATGACAGTCACCGGGAAAACACTTGGTGAGAATCTGGAAGAGCTGAAACAGAATGGCTATTATGCACGCTGCCAGGCAGAACTGGAGAAAGCCAACCAGCGATATCATTTGCATTTGAGAAGGCAGGATATCATCCGTGATGGCAGTGATCCGATTGACAGTGATGGTTCGATTGCGGTACTGCATGGCAATCTGTCTCCATTAGGTGCCGTGATCAAGCATACAGCATGTCCGAAAGAGATGTTTCATGCGGTATTGAAGGCAAGACCGTTTGACTGTGAAGAAGATGCACTGGATGCCGTGCTGCATCATCGCATTCAGCCGGGTGATGCCGTGATCATCCGGTATGAAGGGCCGCAGGGATCCGGCATGCCGGAGATGTTCTATACAACCGAGGCCATTTCTTCAGATCCAGAACTTGGCCGCAGTATTGCCTTGATTACAGATGGGCGCTTTTCCGGTGCTTCCACTGGTCCGGTTATTGGCCATGTATCACCAGAAGCACAGGCTGGCGGGCCGCTGGCGTTGGTGGAAGAAGGCGATCTGATCCAGATTGATATTCCGGAAAGAAAGCTGGAGATTGTCGGCATTCATGGAGAAAAGATGAGCGCAGACAAAATCCATGCTGTATTGCAGGAAAGAAAGGAAAATCTCGCTCCGCATCCGCATAAGTATCAAAAAGGGGTGCTGCGTCTGTTTGGCATGCTGGCAGCGTCACCGATGCAGGGTGCCTGGCTGGACTATGATCACATTCAGAAAAAGTGATATTGATTTCACTTCTGCCTGAAGAAGATATTTGCTGTGAGGAAGATACGTAACTTCTATCACAGCATTTTCTTTTGATTCACAGGCGTTCTGGCAGGCATGATACTGCTGTGAAGGCAGGTGGAATGTATAAGAACTGCCATATTCATCTTTTCCGGAAAGGCAGTCATAATTATCTTCGTTGCCTGGGGAAACATCAAAGTCAGGCTCTGTGATTTCGACAGTGGATGGATGAAAAAGAGATGGGATATCCATGGCAAGCGGCCGCATGAAATAGAAGGCAAGCAGATCCAGAGCCAGAAAGAATACGATTCCCCAGATGTTCCTTTTCCGTCCGGAAGATGCAGGGTCATCGGGTCTTTGTGCAGACAGCGGATGATCAGAAGCAGAAAGATGACAAACAAAGAGGATGTCAGTAAAAGCCAGCTGAAGTAATAGGCATAGCCAGAGACGGCTGCTGGCATGAAAATCATGGTCATATTCAGGATCAGGGAGACAATCAGCAGCAGTACGGCAATGGGCATCACGATCATAAACAGGATATTCATGTCATGACAGGATAAAATAGCAGCAGCAAACAGCATCCCGAAATCGGGATATAACATTAATATATTCAAAGAATATTCCGGTATCGGGATAAATAATCCAGATACGATCATGACAAATGGTCCAAAAATGATCTTTGATCAAAATAGCATTCGGGATATGTATTCCGGAGGCTTCTATCCGTATCAGACGATGGAAGAATTCTGGGGATACTGGTGCCGAAATTTCTGGATCAACCGGTACGCGGCGATCCCATCAGCTCAATGTTGATCAGTGCTTCCAGGGAAGCGGATTCGATAAGAAATGACCACGAGGCGTCGCTGCGATGACAGTTTTGTGAAGGATGAGGGCAGACATCGGCGAGGTTCTCGAGGCGTTCGGTAAGTATCTGGAAGCAGAAATGCCGGAGTATGCAGGATATGCCATGCAGAGGAAAAGCTGATCACAGATGCAACGGCTCTGTCGCCGGCAAGGTCGGATCAGCGTCTTGTTCTCTGGCAGAGAGATATCACAACGTTACAGCTCGATGCGATTGTAAATGCTGCCAATTCGCAGATGCCCATGTGCTTCTCGCCGCTTCAAGTCTGCATTGACAATATCATTCACTCCGATCCGCTGCTCCCGCATACTCTTTTTCCAGTTAATTGATTTGAACCCGCAAAATAAATTACCTTACTATAATATCTCTTATTTAATATAAAGCATTTTCATTGCATTGTAATGATATTGCTTGCATATAGCAACACATACGCTATAATTAGAGTGAAATAAGAGAAGAAAAGGAGGTCTACACTATGACAAATGTTTCTAACGTGAATTTCAGAATGGACTCTGACTTGAAGAAGAGTATGGAAGAAGTATGTGATGAACTTGGAATGTCGATGACCACAGCATTTACAATCTATGCGAAGAAGATGACTAGGGAACATAGAATACCGTTTGATGTATCGGCAGATCCATTTTACTCTGACAGTAACATGCGTTATCTTAATGGCATTGCTGATGATATTAAAACTGGAAAAGCACACTTTTCTGAGCATGAGCTGTTGGAGAATAATGATTGATGGGAGTCTTGTGGGAAGATAGAGGCTGGGCGGATTATCTGTTCTGGCAGACAGTAGACAAGAAAACTGTAAAACGGATTAACACGCTCATCAAAGATGCGCAGCGAAATCCCTATGAAGGGATTGGCAAGCCGGAGCCGTTGAAAGGAAATCTCAGTGGATTCTGGAGTAGGAGAATTAACGAAGAAGACCGTCTGGTTTATGATTACTCTGAAGGACGAATCAGAATAATCTCTTGCAAAGGGCATTACGAGTAGCGAAAGAAGATAAGTAAAGAGAAGTCACCAATCTGGCTTCTCTTTTTATGATTATCCCCGCAGGCAGAGTCAGATAGCTTTTCAGTCGCATTCTCTGGACTCACTGAAAAAAGAAGTGAATTCCGTTCCAGCGATATGCCTCTTAATTATTTTCAGCGGGTTCAAATGTTGTTGCTGAAATAATCAGCTCCGCCTTCCAGCTTCCCAGTCTTCAGCCCGATCGGAAACATATTTATAAGTCAAAGAAGAAGTAAAACAGGTTACTCGATACAAAGATTGGATCGGAAAATAGGCAAAATAAAGGTGCTGCAACGCCAAGATTCATTGACTTAACTATGTCAAATGATCTTATTCGTTACAGCCCCTTTACCGTTATTATCAGGTCACGGCGAGTCTTACGGATCAGAAAACATTTGAGCGTGAAATGAAGCCGTTTGAACAAATAAAGGATAATTATCCCAAGACAATACTGACGCTGGATCGCTTTTCTCTGGGAAATTACAATGGTATTCAAGTGGTCAATGCAGTTGATTGGCTGCTGGATCCAGGTCTGGATGCATAAAGAAATACCGGAAAGCGATGCTGCCTTCCGATATTCCTGTCATTTCTTCTTTTTCTTGTGTTTCAGGCGGTCTGCCATTCTGGTCAATGCGGATGCCTGCAGGTAATAGTCCTGTGCATGTGTTTTCAAAGCTGGATATTCTTTGGCAAGCTCGCGCAGAACATCTCCCTGTTCTTTCTCACTGCCTGCCATATCAAGAAACAGCCTGCGCTTTCCGAGTATGGACCAGCGCTTGAGAAACTTCAGGTCGGAATCTGTGCCGGTCACTTCCTTCTTTGTGATCACGGCCAGAGCAGTGATGGTTTTCTGGCGGCTGCGTGCTGCTTTAAGCAATGGTTCTGAGAAGGAAGGATCTTTGTCAAACATCTGGGCAATGCCTTCATACGTAATCACAGCATTGGCCGCATACTGCTGTGCCTTGGCCAGCATCTTTTCGTGTTTTTTATCCATTGTTCTGTTCCTTTATCTCTGCACACTGCCGGCAAAGCCAAGGCAGTACCTGCTCAAAGTTGACGCCGTAGTCATTGTGATCTTTCTCCTGCAGGGTTGCTTCAATGCTCCGGGAGATGAATTCACAGGCCAGCTGGAGTGCATCTTCCATTGCCATGCCCTTTGTAAGTCCTGCTGTCAGCACCGAGGCAAACAGATCTCCTGTGCCGTGAAAATGAACGGGCTGTTCCTTTGCCATGGCCCAGAAGAACCTGTCTTCTTTCCTGCTGTAAGCAAAGGCACCAAGCTTTCCTGCCTCTCTGGATACGCCGGTGATGACGGCTGTCTGGGCACCATTGGCACATAATGCACTGCACATATATTTCAGCTGTGCCTCATCGGGGGAGGGGTTGTATGGCATGTCCAGCAGGAAGCACGCTTCACAGACATTTGGTACGATGACATCTGCTTTTGCACACAGGGATTTCATTGCCTGAACAAAGCCTGTGCCAAAGCCCGGATACAGTTTTCCTTCATCTCCCATGCAGGGATCTACCAGCCGCAGGCGGTCTTTTCCGAACTGTGCAAACAGTCCGGCCGCAATGGCAATCTGGTCAAGGGAGCCAAGATAGCCTGTATAGATGGCATCAAAGGCAAAATGTTCCTGTTTCCATACATGGATGATCTTTTCCAGGTCGCCGGTCAGATCAAGAAAGGTAAAATGGGAAAAGGCGGTATGAGTAGATAAGACTGCTGTTGGCAGGACTGCGCATTCAATGCCCATGGCACTGATCACTGGCAGTGCTGCGGTCAGGGAACATTTGCCGACACAGGAGAGATCCTGCATGGTAAGAATCTTTTTCATTGACATCCTCCGGATACGTCTGACATTATAGCAGGATTTGCATGTGTGACGCATTGGCGGCGGTGTTTGGGTGTAAAATGGGGAAGTGTTGACAATGAAACAGACAGAATCCGTCACTTTGCGCAGGATACAGAAACAGGATGAAAACGTTGTGCGGAATTTGTTTGACTTTGCGATGCCCGATGAAGCGTGCTGTCTGTTTGTGACTGCATGCCTGCAGGATGGTGCGGTGCATGAGCTGGTCTGTCTTGGCTCTGCATGCATTGGCATGGTTTCTGCGGATCATGGTGAGATCAGCTACCGGATCCGGAAACCATGGCGTCATCATGGCTTTGCCAGTATGGCCGTGTGCCTGTTCTGCCAGAGGCATCCGATGGATCTGTGGGCAAGAGTGGAGAGGGATAATGTGGAAAGCATTGCTGTTCTGAAAGCAAATGGCTTTCAGATCGATAGTGCTGCAGATCATTTGCTGTATTTTACAAGGCATTTACAATCGGCTGATAAGATAGCTAAAGTGGGGTGGTGACAATATGATCAAAGACTTATATGAAATGGGCTGCACGCAGAACCGTGAAATTTCCTGGCTGCGCTTTGATGACCGCGTGCTGAATGAGGCAAAAGACGAAAGCGTGCCGCTGCTGGAGAGACTGAAGTTTGTCTCGATCTACACTTCCAACCTGACCGAGTTCTTCCGGGTCAGAGTCGGCTCTCTCTATGATATGGAGAAAGTCAAGTTTGATGCCGTGGATAATAAGTCCGGCCTGACGGCGAAGGGGCAGTTGGATGCGATTTATCCAGCCGCAAGACGTGGGTGCCGCAAACGTGACAAGGTCTATGCCCAGCTGCGCCAGGAGATGGCAAAAGAAGGCATCTGTGATCTGGACATGGATGAGGTGACCAAGGACGAGCAGAAGTACCTCAAGAAGTATTACAAGACCATGGTCGAACCGGTATTGACAGCCCAGATTGTGGATACCCACCATCCATTCCCGAACCTGCTGAATGATCATATCTATATTGCCGCTGTGATCCGTTTGAAAAAGCATGGTGTGTTTGGCTTTGTGGCGATTCCGCCGAGTCTGAGTGATATCGTCATTCTGCCTAATGAACAGCAGCTGCGCTTTGTGCATACCGAAGATCTGGTGCGCTATTATGCCGGATCGCTGTTCCCAGATGCACAGATTCAGGAGACACTGAAATTCAAGATTGCGCGTTCTGCTTATATTGATCCGGAAGATGAAGCGTTTGATGATATTCATGACTATCGGAAGAAGATGCTCAAGGTGCTCAAGGAGCGCCGTAAGATGCATGTCACCCGTATTGTGCTGTCTGACCATCCTTCCCGTGCCCTTGGCAAGTATCTGTTCCGCCATCTGGATGTCAATGCGCAGATGCAGTTTGTCTGCACCGTTCCATTCTCTTTGAAGTATGCGTTCTCACTGGGCCGCTGCCTGAATGAAGAACAGCAGAAGAAGTATCTGTATCCGCCCTATGAGCCAAAGCTCTCTCCTGCCTTCGACTATCATCAGCCGCTGTTTGATCAGATTCTGAAGAAAGATGTTCTGCTGTCTTATCCATATGAATCCATGGCACCATTTTTGAATCTGGTGAAGCAGAGTGCAGATGATGATAATGTTGTCGCGATCAAGATCACGATCTACCGTCTTGCCTCCCATGCCCGTCTGGTGGAGTACCTGTGCCAGGCTGCAGAGAATGGCAAGGAAGTCGATGTGCTGATTGAGCTGAAAGCACGTTTTGACGAGCAGAATAATATCGACTATTCCCAGAAGCTGGAGGATTCCGGCTGCAATGTCTTCTATGGTTTTGAACACTACAAGGTGCATTCCAAGATCTGCCTGATCACCCGCAAGGATGACAGCGGCAAGCCTCAGCATGTCGCACTGGTGGCAACTGGCAATTTCAACGAGAATACAGCCAAGCAGTATACCGATCTTGCCTTCTTAACTGCAGACAAAGCAATCATTGCGGATGCAGTCAACTTCTTCCAGAACATGATGATTGGCAAGCTGGATGGCACCTATAAGTCTCTGCTGGTGGCACCGGTGTCTTTGAAGCCGACGCTGCTGGAATTGATTGAACGTGAAACAAAGAAGGGGCCAAAAGGGTACATCTTTGTCAAGATCAATGGATTGACGGATGAGGATCTCATTGGCACTTTGATTGAGGCCTCTCAGGCTGGTGTCAGGATTGATATGGTCATCCGCGGTATTTCCTGTCTTCTGCCGGGTATCAAAGGAAAGACTGAAAACATTCATATCCGTTCGATTGTAGGACGCTATCTGGAACATTCCCGCATATATATTTTTGGCACAGGCAGAAACCAGCGTATGTATATCTCTTCGGCTGACTTTATGACCAGAAACACGGAGAGACGTGTGGAGATTGCCTGCCCGATCAAGGATGCAGAGATCCGCAAGCGGATTCTGGCTTATGTGGATCTGTGCCTGAAGGATAATGTCAAGGCACGTGTCATGGGTACCACAGGCCGCTACCGCAAGGTGCATTCGGCTGCGGAGCCGCTGTCCTGCCAGGATGAGTGCATGAAGCTGACCAAGGGTGCACCGGATCAGCCGCATCGTCATAAGGGAACAAGACAGGCAGTTGTATTTGATACCCGGTTTGGAAAGAAAAAGAGTAAATAGATAGAATGATTGATTTGTTTTTGAAGGATCCGGATGGTCAGGAGCATTACCTGCAGGTAAAGGAAGGTACCAGTGTGCCTGAGGTGATTGCCATGGGAAACTATCCCCATGCCATCCTTTCCTGCCGGATCAATAATGTCAATATGCGTCTGGATACTGTGCTGACAAAGAGCTGTCATCTGGACCTGCTGGATCTGCGGGATAACTATGCCAACATGTCCTTCCAGTCTTCTCTGATTTTCCTGTATATGGAGGCAGTGCACAGAGTGCTTGGCAGAGAAGCCCATATTACGGTGCTGAATTCTTTGAGCAAAGGTTTGTATACAACGGTCAGGGCAACGCTGAACAGTGATGATACTGCCAGAATTGAACAGGTGATGCATGATCTTGTGCGGCAGGATCTGCCGTTTCAGGAAGAGAAGCTGACAAGGCAGGAGATGATGGATCATCTGAAGCAATTGCCGCATTCACAGGGAAGGCGGCTGCGTCTGATGCAGACAAGTGACTCTCTGGAGAGTGCCAGCCTGTGCCGGTTTGCCGGCTGTGAAGATCTGTTCTATGTGCATCTGCTTCCCTCAAGCCGCTATTGCGAGCCATTTTCGCTGAAGAGGTACCGCAATGGCATTCTGCTGCAGTTTCCATTGCAGTCTGATCCGGACCACATTGCACCATTTGTGGAGCAGAAGCTGCTGTATGATGCCTTTGCTGAGGAAACGCATTGGGAACATCTGCTGTCGATTGATTATGCCGGGGATCTCAATGCATGCATGAAGGGGGACTATCAGGAAGTTGTCATGCTTTCAGAAGCCCTGCATGAAAAGAAGATTGGTGAAATTGCCCAGCGCATAGCGCAGCAGAAAAAGAGGATGGTGCTGATTGCCGGTCCTTCTTCCTCTGGCAAGACTTCCTTTGCCCGCCGTCTGTGCATTCAGCTGCGGGTGTGCGGTCTGCATCCTTTGTATCTTGGCACCGATGATTATTTTAAAAACAGGGACGAGCTGATTCCGGATGAAAATGGCAATCTGGATTTTGAATCGCTGGATGCTGTGGATACGGATCTGTTTACAGCGCAGATGAATGATCTGCTGGCGGGAAAGAAAGTGGATCTGCCGACTTTTGACTTTATTACGGGAAAGAAGGTCTATGGACGCCGCATCACTTCGATTGAAAGCAGCCAGCCGATTGTGATGGAGGGCATTCATGGCCTGAATCCGGCTCTGACAGGGGGAATTGCGGATGATGAAAAGTTCCGCATCTATATTTCGCCGCTGACATCCATCTCGATTGATCCTCACCACCGGGTGCCGACGACGGACGCCCGCATGCTGAGAAGGATTGTGCGGGATGCCAGAACGCGCAATCGTTCCGCTGCGCTGACACTGCATGACTGGGCAAGTGTGCGCAGGGGCGAGGAGAAGTGGATCTTTCCGTATAATGATACGGCGGATGCCTTCTTTAATTCTTCGCTTGTCTATGAGATTGCGGCGCTGAAGAAATATGCTGATCCGCTGCTGAGACAGATTGATCCCAGCAGTGATCAGTATCCGGAGGCACAGAGAATGATTGAATTCCTGAAATTCTTTGCGGTGATGCCGGATGATGCCTGCATTGCCAATAATTCGATTCTGCGCGAATTTATCGGAGGTTCCATTCTGGTTGACTGACCCGGGGTGCCCGGGTTTTTCTGTGCTCCTGTTCTGGTACAATATAGGACGTGAAACGCAAGAAAGAAGAAATATTTGTCTATGTGCAGCAGAGTGTGCTGACTGGCAGGATGGATGGCATCACGACGGAACAGGTTGCTCTGGCTCTTGGCCTGCAGCGTTCCAATGTGTCCAGTGCGCTGAATGCTCTGGTGAAGGAGGGCAGACTGACCAAGACGGGACACCGTCCGGTTGCCTATGGACTGCCGGCTGACAGCCAGGACAGCACTGCTTCTGTCTTTGACAAGCTGATTGGTGCGGATACGGTTCTTGCCGGTGCGATTGAGGCCGCCCAGGCGTATCTGCTGTATCCCAGCCGGCCCGGCGCCCTGATGCTGGCTGGCCAGGATGAGACGCTGGGTTTTGCTTTTGCCCGTCTGATGTATGCCTTTGCCTGCCAGAACAGGGTGCTTTCGGATGGGACTGGATGGCAGCTGCTCAATTGTGCCCTGGTTCAGCCGGATGCGGCCAGCCTGCAGAAGGAAGTCAAAAGTGATGCGGGCATGGTGCTGGTGACGCACACAGAGGTACCTGCGCCTCAGGAGATGGCACGCCTGGTTGATGCTGCCTGCCATCAGAAGGAACGCATCTGGGTTTTCTCTGTGCCGCATGTAAAAAATGAAGACAGTGGCGCCCCGGTGATTGTGCTGCCTCCGCTTTCTGCTTTTGGCATGAAGGAACAGATGCGCATTGTGGAGATGATTCTTGCTCAGGAGGCAAAGAATACTGGATGTGATCTGGATATTTCCCGGGAAGCATTTCTGGATTTTGTGCTGTATGAGCAGAAGGAAAAGCTGCAGGTTCTGCAGCATGAGATACGCTCTGCCTGTGCGCTTGCCTATCGGCGCTGTGCTGGGCAGGAAAGACCTGTGATGCATGTTGTTGTGAATGATCTGTCTGCTGCAGTGAAGGATTACAGTGTGGCGGCAGGGCGGCAGATGCGCTCGTTGAAAGAGCTGGTTTCCGGGGATGTGCTGCAGTTTGATCATAAACTTGGATTTCTCAGTTTTGATGCCATGCGGAAGGAGATTTATCAGATCGTCAGGCAGGAGGATGAAAGGCGTCTGCCTTCCGAAAATGCAGAAATGTCTGAAACAGGGGAGCTGGCTAAGGTGGTGGATCCCCGCCTGATTCAGATGGTGTCGATCTGGCTGGAAAAGACAAAGGAGACGCTGCACCGCAGTTTTGCACCACAGGTCTTTTATGGCATCTGCCTGCATCTGAATGCCTATTCGCACAGATCTTTTCAGCCTTCGGTGCTGCCTGATGACAAACTGCAGGATGTGGTGGAAAATCATGCGGAGGAATACCAGTGTGCCTTTTCTCTTGCCAGGACGCTGTATGATGCCATTGGCCTTGAACTGAACACAAAAGAGATTGCAGATCTGGCAGAATATCTGCTTGTTCATTCCCACCAGGAGAATCATCCCGTGCTGCTGTATGCCTTTCATGGCTCTGGGGCAGCCGCTGCTCTTGCCGATGCGACCAATGCCCTGACGCATCTGCATAATGCCTATGGATTTGATATGGATCTGGACAAAGATCCCTCCCTGGCAAGGCAGCAGCTGGAACAGCTTGTACGCCGCATTGACCGTGGTGCCGGGATCGTGGCGATCTATGATATGGGTTCCTTCAGGGCCATGCTGGAGAGTATTTCTGCTGCTGTAAAAACAGTCATCCGGTGCATCTATATGCCGGTGACACTGTGGGGACTGGATCTTGCCAGAATGTGTGCGCGGACAGACAATGCGGATGATGTGTATCATGGCTTCATGCTGGAGAACAGGGAACTTCGGTCGGATCCGGAGAAGAAGCAGCAGGTTATTGTAACCCTGTGCCAGACGGGAGAAGGCGGGGCAATGGAGCTCAAACGCTATATTGACCAGTATTCACATCTTGGCATGCCGGCGATTGCCATGTCGATTGACAACAGGGAACAGCTTGCCAGAAGGATCGAAATACTGAGGCGGACATGCTGGGTTCATGCTTTTGTCGGCACATTCAATCCGCATATGTTTGGCATACCGTTTATTCCGGTATCACGTATTTTTGCCAATCCGAAGGAAGTGCTGGATCAGGTGCTGACCTTTGCGCCGGTGCGCACTAGTGGGAAAAACTATGATCAGGTATATGAATTCCTGCAGGGAGAGTTCCGTTATGCGTCCATTCCCCGGCTGAAGGAACTGCTGCCGGGAGTGGTTGATACGCTGCGGGATGACTATGGCCTGAATGATCAGCAGGAAGACGGAATCTTTATTCATATTGCCTGTGCGGTTGAGCGTATTCTTGCCGGAAAGCCGGCACCTTCGGTGGAAAAGGAACAGAAGGATAAGGTATGGCGTGCCTGCCGGGATGATCTGAATAATGTGGCAAGGATTATGCGCCGTCTGGAGAAGGGCTTCCATCTTGTGTTTGCGGATGATGATCTGGTGACTCTGGTTATCATGCTCAAGCATTTGTAAAAAGCTGTCAGGAATTATTTTTCCCTGACAGCTTTTCTGAAAGATGCTTCATTGTTCTGGTGCCGGGCATCGGCTTTGGTTCGGGAAGATGGTTCTTTTCCCGCAGCAGATCCTCATACATGCTGCCAAGGACCCTGGCCATGCGGGAATGCCAGGCAAAGGAATAGAAGCTGCGTTTCAGAGCTGACATGCCTTCCTTTTTCTGGTCATAGGCGCTGATGGCGGCTGTCATCGTGACTTCCAGGCGGCCGTCTTTTTCTTTTGTGGAACGCTATTTTCAAAGATTTAGTTGATGAGGCTGTAAACACCAAAATATCATGAGCTATATGCCTCATAGAGGTTAATTGGCATTTTAAGCTTTGGGATCTCCGCACAGGTAAATGGAATCTGTTCAAACATTGTTTCCATGTATGCTTCTGATTTCCATTTGCGCATGTCCAGCCTGTACTTTAAATATTTCTTCATGACGATCCAATTCAAATAACCCTGGAGATGTCTTGTGCTGATACCATGTTTCTGCCTGATCATGTTTTTTAGCTCAGAGTGAAGCTCGTTTACTTCAGATACTGTATTGCCCTTTGGTGTTAAATAACCGTTAGATGGAATAATGTCACTGTTGAAGTGATTATCGCCCACGAAAGTTTGAATGCTATGGCTGTCATCACTGATAATTGTTGAATGCGCTGCGAAGTGAGAGCTGTATTGATTCAGAATTTCTGCACTCTCTCTGCCTAATCCTCCAATTTTAAAGAGAATATTGTCATGCTCATCAATAGCTGTTACCAGGCAGATCTTGTGATGGCTGGTGCCAGGTAAAGCACGCTTGGTTGAATGACGGCGATGCTTTCCACGCTGTTTGCTGAATCTTGGCATTTTATCCTTCCTGGTCCCTTTCAGGTTGATTTTGGTATAAGTAGGATCCAATTCAACATTTCCACTTAAGACCACATTATTCTGAATCTTTGCTGCAGCCTGATATAACTTGTGACGCATGTTGAAGCAGGTAGTAACTGATAAGCCTGTAGCTACACTCTGCTGAGTCAGAGTCATTCCGTTAAGCTCGCCAGAGATAAAAGTAGTCCAGATATCAAAGCTTGTTCTGGAATGAGTAAACATCGTACCTGTTGTTGCCATAAAAACAGATTTGCATTTTTTACATCTGTATTTCTGACGATTATGTGGGTTAAAGCCATTCTTAACAAAGTGAGTTGAACCACAATGAGGACATTTCTCAACATGCAAAGAGAGATTCTCGTAATTTGTTGTCGTACAGTTTACTTTCTCTCTGAATAGCTTTTCTAAACCAACACGAATGAATTCAATTTCGACAGGAGATAAAGAATTCAGGAAATTCTGATTAACGAGCATATCATCACCTCAACTGAAGTCATGATAAGTTATAGATATTAACTTGATGTACTTGTTCGGGTACATCAACTATTTATTTGAAAATAGCGTTGTGGAAAATGTATTCGTCATGGTTTCCTGCAGACTGCGGGCAGTCACCTGATAGATTTTTCCGCGCTGATAATCATCAATAACAATGACAGTGTCTGCGCCGCCGTCAGCACCTTTGCGACGGTACCGGAAGCCGCTGAAGTCCTGTGCTTTAACCGTTCTGCCGGTATTCTGCCGGATTTCTTCTGCGATCTTCTTTTCCAGATAATCATAGAAAGCATCACTGCTGATATCCCATGTTCTGATCAGTTTCATAGGGCTATTGTAATGTGCCTGCCAAAGATTTGCCAGACCTGTACAATTGCACAAAAGCATTTGCAGCGATACGGAATCGCAGATGAATATACACAAATGTGGTAAAACGTTACAATTTTTATACACTTTCCGCAAATGAGGCGGAAATCAGGCAAAAAACGGATGAAATACACAGACTAAGTGTATAAATAAATATTTTCAGACATACGCAGGGAGGTTGATACAGAAATGGAAGCGAATACAATACACACTGTGAATGGGGGCAATGTGCCTGTGAAGATCATGATTCTGTGCGCGGCTGGAATGTCATCCGGACTGCTGGTGAAAAAGATGAATCAGTACAGTGAGAGCCATGGATTAAACTGGACGATTCAGGCGGAAACAGTGTTTGTGTATGACAGCCGGCAGCGTGTGGATGCTGTGCTGATTGCGCCGCAGGTTGGCTATAAGCTGCAGGATGTCAGGCGTCAGTCTGGTGTTCCTTGTGCGGTGCTGGATGCCTTTGATTATGCGACAGGAAATTGTTCTCATATTGCAGATCTGGTCCGTCAGATGACGGATCAATGAAAGGGGTAACTATGGACGGTTTCTTTAATTCCAAATTCATGCAGGGACTGCAGAATGGCGGCCAGAAGCTGGCAACCAATCCGTTTGTTTCTGCACTGCAGTCAGCAATGATGTCAATGATGGCTCCAATTATGGTTGGCGCAATCTTCACAATCATTGATGCTGTATGCTGCAATCTTTTCCATCTGTGGACAGCAGACTCCACGATCTATCTGACTATCTACAAGCCTTATGAATTTACCATGAATACGATTTCCATCTGGCTTGTCTTCCTGCTTGGCTACAACTATGCCAAAAACTGCGGCCTCAAGTCACCGGTCATGTCCGGTATTGACAGTGCGGTTGTTTTCCTGATCGTCGCTTCTTCTGTTTCTGTAACAGAAGCCGGCGTATCCGTGATGGATATGACCTATCTTGGCGCGCAGGGCATGTTTATCGGCTTCCTGATCTGCTGGGTTACGATCCGGGTGGAAAAGTTCTGCGTGGATCACAATGTCCGCATCAAGATGCCGGATGTATGTCCGCCTGCCCTGGTCAATGGCTTCTCTGCCATTCTCCCGCTGCTGTTTGCCGTTGTTCCGTGTTACCTTGTTGATATCATCATCCGCGCTGTATCGGGTGGATCACTTGGTCTGTGCGCAGGATTCATGTTTATTCTGTCTTACCCGCTGAATGCGCTGATTTCTGTGCCTGGCATGATTGTTCTCGGCATTCTTGCCGGTCTGATGTGGCTGTTTGGCATCCATGGCACAATGATTCTTGTCTCAGTACTGATGGCACCGATGATTCAGGCAATCGCTGCCAATGAAGCACTGTTTGCGGCAGGCACAAAGCTGACGTTTGCCAATGGCTTCAATGCGTCCTTCCTGTTTGGGTGCATGGCTGTCTGCGGCGGTACCGGCAATACATGGCCGGCTGTCATCTGGGGCACGCGCCGGGCAAAGTCAAAGCAGATTCAGGCTGTTTCAAAGATCGCTCTTGTGCCGGGCTGGTTTGGCATCAATGAGCCGGTTACCTTCGGCTTCCCGGTTATGTATAACCCGGTGCTTGGCATTCCGTATGTACTGACCATTCCGGTCAATATGCTGATTACATACTTCCTTGGCTGGCGTACAGGCTTCCTTGTTCCAAGCCACATTGCCATCATGTCGCTGCTGCCGATGGGCTTTGGCGGCTTCCTGGGATCACTGAGCTGGCATAACTTTGTCTGGGATTACATTATGCTGATCCCGGATGCGCTGATCTGGATTCCGTTTATGAAGGTGTATGACAAACAGCTGTATGAGCAGGAGCAGAAGGCTGCCGAGGAAGAGAAGGTGGCTGCGTGATGAAGTTTCCGAAGGATTTTCTTTGGGGCGGTGCTACTGCTGCCAATCAGTATGAGGGTGCCTGGAATGAGGATGGCAAAGGCCCCAATACATCAGATGTGATTACCAATGGCTCCCATACGACGCCGCGGCGCATTACCTGGCGTAAGCCGGATGGTGAAACCGGCAGTATTCCGATGGCTTTTGGCGGCAGTATGGAGTTCCCGCAGGGGGCAGAGCCGGCAGTTGTTGATGGCGAATATTATCCGAGTCATACAGCTACGGACTTCTATCATCATTACAAGGAAGATATTGCCCTGATGGGGGAAATGGGCTTCAAGTGTTTCCGCCTGTCCATGAACTGGGCACGCATCTATCCCAATGGGGATGATGAACAGCCCAATGAAGCTGGTCTGCGCTTCTATGATGATGTGTTTGATGAGTGCAAAAAGTACGGTATTGAGCCGCTTGTTACGCTGAGCCATTATGAGACGCCGCTGCATCTTGCCATTGCGTACAACGGCTGGACGGATCGCCGTCTGGTGGATTTCTATGTCCGCTATGCAACGACAGTCATGAAGCGTTATAAGGGCAAGGTGAAGTACTATCTGACTTTCAATGAGATCAACTGCATGGATATGATGCCCTTCATGGCAGGCGGCATCATGACGGGGGATGCGCAGTCCCGTGCCCAGGGTGCCCACAATCAGTTTGTGGCAAGCGCCCTGACGGTAAAGGCTGCCCATGAAATTGATCCGGAGATTAAGGTCGGACAGATGCTGGCTTATCAGCCAACCTATGCTTACACGTGTGATCCTGCGGATCAGCTGAAAGTGATGGAAATGCAGCATAATACGCTGTTCTATGCGGATGTACAGACCGGCGGTGCATATCCGGCATGGCGTTTGAAGCAGTATGAGCGTGAAGGCGTCAAAGTACAGATGGAACCTGGTGATCTGCAGCTTCTGAAGGATTACAGTGCAGACTTCCTGAGCTTCTCCTGCTACGGCTCTTCAACAGTATCTACCCACAAGGAAGCGGCAGGCTCTGGCAATATGATGCCTGGTGCAGTGAAAAATCCGTATCTGGAAAGCAATGCCTGGGGATGGGAAACGGATCCTGACTGCCTGCGAATTGCCCTGAATACGCTGTATGACCGCTATCACAAGCCTTTGTGGGTTGTGGAGAACGGCATTGGCTGGAATGATGTCAAAGAGGCAGATGGTTCCGTGCATGACAGCTACCGGATTGATTATCTGCGCAAGAATATCGCATCCATGCGTGATGCGGTATGCCTGGATGGCATTCCGCTGATGGGTTATACCATGTGGGGATGCATTGATCTTGTTTCGGCAGGAACTGGCGAAATGAGAAAGCGCTACGGCTTTGTCTATGTCGATCGTGATGACAAGGGACAGGGCACTCTGGCCAGAAGTAAGAAAGATTCGTTTGGCTGGTATCAGAAAGTGATTGCCAGCGATGGCGAAGATCTCGACTGACTCGATTTCAGAGCTGACTGCGCTTCTGCATGAAGCCAGGCAGTTATGTCTGGCTTCGATCGATGCCAGCCTGGCCGGTAAGTATGAACATGCACAAAAGCTGCTGGATGATGGCATGCGGCAGTTTGTACAGGCACACCGTATCCATGCGGCGATGCTGGCAAGTGAGGATCAGGATGTGGATCTTTCCGTTGTGCATGCGGAAGATCTGCTCATGAGTGCAGAACTGTTTACAGTGATGGCTGCCCGTTTTATCAAAGCTGCTGAAAAAGGAAAAGTCTCGATGTGATCACTTCACACCGAGGCTTTTTTGACGTGATTCAGATTTCCTGTTCGAGCTCTTTGCGGTAACGGGCAAATTCTGCTTCCCGTTCTTTGGTGACCTTTGGATACTGCGGATCCATATCCCTGAGTGTTTTCAGAATGATCTCAGAGACGAGGTATCGCATATACCATTTGTGGTCTGCTGGGATGACATACCATGGGCATTCCTTTGTGGCTGTGGCATTGATGGCATCCTCGAAGGCTTTCTGGTAGGCGTCCCAGTACTGACGTTCACTGTAGTCACCTGCGGAGAACTTCCAGTTCTTCTCCGGTTCATCCAGCCGTGCCAGGAAGCGTTTTGCCTGCTCTTCTTTGGAGATATGCAGGAAGAATTTGACGGTGCGTACACTGTTGCGGTACAGGTATTTCTCAAAGTGGCAGATGTCTTCATACCGGTCTTTGATGACGTCGTCATTCTTGATTCTGTCGGCATGGGCCTGGGTTTCATACAGTTTCTTGACTTTGCCAATCAGGACATCCTCATACTGAGAACGGTTGAAGATGGCAATTTCACCTTTGGCAGGCACCTGCTGCTCTACACGCCACAGGAAGTCATGGGCGAGTTCATTGGAAGAAGGCTGCTTGAAGGCTGCCTCAAAGACACCATGGGGTGACAGACACTGCAGGACTGCACGGATCGTGCCATCCTTGCCGGCGGCGTCCATGGCCTGAAACAGGAAGATGACGCCTTCTTTCTTTTCGGCATACAGTTTCTGTTGGAGTTCATCGATTTTCTTGTTGTTTTGATCCAGTTTCTGTGCGGCTTCTTCCTTGTCTTTGCACATGTGGGTTTCACTGGTGGAAGCCTCATTGATCCTGAATGTCTTACTGCCGTCAAAGCAATATTGCGATAGCATTTGGTTCACATCCTTTCACTGCTCATGATAGCACGTTATGTGCATCGAGAAAGCGGTGAAAAGCACGATAGAGCAGACAGCCAAGCAGGGCGCCAAAGGTATTGGTGATCAGATCGGTGATGTCGCATACTCTGTTAATGGTGATCCATGGCTGCAGGACTTCAATGGCAAAGGAGATTGCGGCACAGGTCAATGTTGTGGAAAGAATGGATTTTCTGCGGTGCCATGCCATGAAGAAGCCCATGGGCATAAACAGGAGAATATTGAGGATGATCTGGCGGTGATAGTCTCCATAGGCAAAGAAATAGTCACGGAAGGGGATGAGGTTGATGCTGGGGGCATCGAAGGTTGGAATGATCGGGGCAAGGGTGCCGTAGAAGACGATGCAGAGATAAAGGTAATAGATGGATTTGAGAAGAATATTCTTTTTCGGCTGCCCTTTCAGTCGGGGCAGAAAGAAAAAAAGGTAGAGACCCAGCAGGATCAGGCAGTCGATGTATTTGACAGCAGTGTACATAGCAGCCTCGATTCTATTCCGTTTGCAGTGTACTTGCAAAAGAAAAAGGAAAGTTCTGTTTGAACTTTCCTTCAGGTCGGGATTACGGGATTCGAACCCATGACCTCTTCGTCCCGAACGAAGCGCGCTACCAAACTGCGCTAAATCCCGATCGCGCCATTCATTATACCAAGGGAATTTATAAAAAGCTACTATGAATTTGAAATTTGCTTTTGGCGCGATGAATGCGGTTACAGCCAAATATGTGTAAAATTCAGGGTTTTATGCATTTACAACGTTTGGAAAATCATTATACTACTACAGGATGCGATAAAAATGGATCGCAATAGGATTAACCAAGGGAAGCGCTGCCTCCCTTTTTGAAACGAGGACGATGCTGTGATGGATGAAGAAAAGAACGAAAACGAAGAAGCGGAAGTTGAAGACGAGGATCTGAATTTTGATGAGGATGATGCTCAGGAAGATGAAGATCTGAACGATGGTGAAGATGTCAGTGAGGATGATGGGCAGCAGCTGGATCTGGAGAGTTCAAGTGCGGATATCACACTGAACAGTACGGATGCGGTGCACAATTATCTGAAGCGGATTGGTACGATTCCTCTGTTGACGCCGGAGCAGGAGCAGGATCTTGCGATTAAGGCGGCTAATGGGGATGAGGCTGCCCGTGATATGCTGGTGACATCGAATCTGCGTCTGGTGGTTTCGGTTGCCAAGCGTTACAGTGGTTTTAATATGTCGTTCATGGATCTGATCCAGGAGGGCAATATCGGCCTGATGAAGGCTGTCTCCAAGTTTGATTATACGAAGGGTTTCAAGCTTTCTACGTATGCGACATGGTGGATCCGCCAGGCCATTACCCGTGCCATTGCGGACCATTCCCGCAATATCCGTATTCCGGTGCATGTCAATGAGACACTGCATAAGATTCATAAGACGAGAAGACAGCTGTCCCAGGAACTGGGACGTGAGCCTTCTCTGGAAGAGATTGCCGCCAAGATGGATGATATGACCGCAGAGAAGATTGCTGAGATTGAGAAGATGGCAAGTGATACTGTATCTCTGGAAACCCCGATTGGTGAGGAGAATGATACTTCTCTTGGTGATCTGATCCGGGATGAACATACGATGACACCGTCTCAGTATGCGGAGGCCAATGCCCTGCATGATCAGATTTTCATGTTGCTGGATACATTGACAGACCGTGAAAAGACGGTGCTGATCAAGCGGTTTGGCCTGGATGGCAATGAGCCGATGACGCTGGAAGAGGTTGGACGTGAGATGGATGTGACAAGAGAGCGCATCCGTCAGATTGAGAAGAAGGGCCTGACCAAGCTCAAGCATGCGACCAGATCCCGTCATCTGCAGCCGTTCATGGATTCTGCGGACGCTTAAAAGACAGAGGGGCTGTAACAGTTGAGTAAGCTGTTACAGCTCATTTTTTTGCGCTTGCACATATTTTCGCTGTATATCTATCAGTGCAAACCAGAAGCCGATTTATTCATGTGAAAAATATGAAAAATATCCATATATTATCATTGATATATTATATGCGTGCATGTATAATATGAGTATGAAAAATGCTGATCTCGTTTTTGCAGGACACGATCAGCGCTCTTATTATAACGCTGTTCAGCTGGCCCTGCCACTTAGCACAATGATTCGTGTACCTCATTCTGATATGCTGTTCTCTTTTCTGGATGCGGTGAAGGAAGTTAATTTCAATCGCTTTGTTAAACCGATCCGTTCAAATAACACGCATAGTCACTCCCGAGGAATGCTCGTCAAAGTTCTTCTGTTTGCTTACATGAACCGTATTTTTTCCCTGACTGATATTGTCCAGCACTGCCGTACGGATATCAGATTTATCTATCTGTCCAATTGGGAAGCACCAAGCAAAATGGCGTTCTCACGTGTTATGAATCAGCTGACGGTATCTATTGATGATATTATGAAAGAGTTGAATCTGAAGCTGATTGATCAGACAGGTATTGATCCAAACACGCAGTTTGTGGATGGAACAAAGATTGAGGCAAATGCTCATAAAAATTCTTTTGTGTACAAGCGGAGAATTCTGAATGCACGCAACAATCTGTACAGAGACCTTTCCAAGGCGATCAGCTCTTTGAATCTGTCTTACAAATACCAATATGAGATAAAAGACCGTTATAACGCATTAGAAATCTGGAATATTGTTCAGAAGCTGATGGATGTGATGGTTGCCGATAACATTGAACTCCAGTATGGAAAGGGTCATCGCAAATCCGATATTCAAAAGCGGTATGATGTGCTTCTGGACTATGCGATTCGTCTTACCACATATGAGTACTGGCTGTCTGTCATGGGCAGCAGGAACAGTTGCTCAAAGACTGACCATGATGCGACATTTATGGCTACCAAGTGGGATTACTACAATCGCTCCGGTATAACAAGACCATGCTATAACTGCCAGATTGCTGTATCTGGTGGATTGATCATTAACAGTGATATTTATCAGACACCGGGTGATACCGTCACCTGGATCCCGTTCATGGAGAGATTCCATACGCTGTATGGATTCTACCCGAAGAAACCAGTCGCTGATGCCGGATATGGAGGATATGACAACTACCTGTATAACATCAGCCACGGTATCGATCTCGTCCAGAAATTTAACATGTATGGAAAAGAGCACGATAAAGTTTTTCAAAAGAGAAATCCGTACAATCTTGTTAATTGGAAAAAGAACGAACATGGGTACCGGATCTGCCCGAATGGGAGAACATTTGACCAATATGAAGGGGACATCTATGCCTCTACCCGGGCAGGCAATCTATCCATAACGCAGAAATATACAGAGCCAAAACATTGCGAAGGTTGTCCGCTGAAAGAAAAATGCCTTATGAAAACAAACAAGAAAGGCTACAAGGAAGTAGGACTTAATGTCGTTGGAGAAGAGCTGAAAGCAGAAGCCAGAAAACAACTGGATACAGAACATGGTATAAAGCTGAAGGTAATGCGCAGCGAACAGGCAGAAGGAGCTTTTGCAGCAATCAAAGAAGATATGGGATTTGACCGTTTCCACAGAAGAGGATTGAAAACCGTGAAAATGGAATTTCTTATGGTATGTCTGGGATATAATCTGCGTAAATACCATAGCTGGAGACTCCGACGAATGGCTGCAGTTCCTCAGAATATGATGAGCTGATCAGAAAATAGAGCAAAAAATGATCTGAAATATAAGAAAAGGCAAAGAACTGTTTTAATAATGCTTTGATATAAACCATTCATGCATAGAAATGACTCTGTTGAATAAGTCTTGGTAAAGATAATACAAAAGAAAACAAAAAAGGCCCATAACAGAGCTAATTCATTAGCAACTGTTACAGGCCCTTTTTCTTTTGGTGCTGTGCTACAATCCTGTCATGCGCGAAAAGCTGGCAAAACATCCGATCCTGGTCAATCTGGCTCTCTGGGGCTTCTATTACTTCTGCTTCACCAGAGTCGAGAAATATGTCACCGTACCAAAGCTCATCATGCACTGCCGGCTGGATGATCTGATTCCGTTTGTACCGCAGATGATCTGGTTCTATGTGCTGTGGTTTCCCTATATTGCTTTGACTTTGTTCTGGTTTTTGAAGAAGGAGAAACGTTCCTCCTTCTGGCGTCTTTCTGTGTCCTGTGTCATTGCAATGATGCTTACCTTACTGTTCTATTGCCTGGTGCCAAATGGCACCGACATCCGGCCTTCTGCTGTCTCTGGAAATTCGCTGTCTCTTGCCATGATGAGAAGCATCTGGGCAGCGGATACACCCAACAATGTATTTCCCAGCATCCATGTCTTTATCTCGCTGATGATTGATGGTTACTGGCAGTCATCTCAGGCTGCGCAAAGACATCCCTGCATCAAGTGGATCTCTCATATCATTGCGCTGATGATCTGCGCGGCAACGGTGTTTGTCAAACAGCATAGTGTGCTGGATGTGCTGGGCGGCATTGCGGTGGCACGCATTGTTCTGTGTGTTGACCGTCATCTTGCCCATAAAGAAAAGGAAGGGCAGTGCCCTTCCCTGATGTGAATCAGAAGAATCTGTCGACCAGTTCGCGGGAATATTCCGCTGTTTCGTCCATATCGCCGAAAGACATCACTTCGCCGGCATAGAACGTATTGTACTTATCCTGCATGGCTTCAACTTCCTCATACCAGCCATTGCTGTAATCCTGGCTGGAAACGTGCGGGAAATAATACCAGTCTTCTTCCCTGATGACTTCTGTGGCAGGGGTGGCCATGGTTTCCAGGTCGGCAAGCACGGTCTTCTTGCATACATCATAGGGGACCTCACGCATATCCTGATGATTGCGCAGGGCATAGGTTGTCAGCGGCTGGGTATCATCATCGCGCCATCTTCTGTACAGGACCATCAGGTGGCCGAGGCGCTCTTTCACCATGTTTTCAAAGATGTAATAGGACATGACCGGCTGATGCTGGGGCTTTGTTTTGATCGCCATCACATCATATTCTTCATGGATGATCTTCCGGAAGTGTGCTGTTTCATCATCTCTGGCATCCGCATACTGAACAAACTGATCCAGCGGGGAAGTGACAATCAGCTTGTCATACTCCTCTTCCTGGCCATTGACAGTAAGATAAACTTTGCCGCCTCTTCTTTCCACCTTGGTGATGGAAGAATTCAGTCTGGCGCTGTGCTTCAGCTTGTCATTAAGATGTTCCCAGATAGACTGTGTACCGTCTTTCCATGTCCACAGATTCAGTTTGACGAAATCCATGGTCGTACGGAAATCAAGGTATTTCAGCACATAGGCAGCGGGTATTTCATCGAAGTAGCCGTAGCCGAAAGATGTGAACGGGCCGATCCAGATATCCATGACCGGTTCAATGTGGTTGAGAGCACAGAACTGTGAAAACGGCAGGCAGAGATCCTTCAGGTTTTCGTTGGTGCCGGAAACAGGCTTGCGCTCACTGGTGACTTCAAAGCCGTCGTATCTGCCCTGGGAGACACCGCGGTGTCCGTTGACATCATAGCCCTTGTACTTTGTCTCAAGAAGTTCTCCCAGTGTCTTGACGGCCTTCTTCATGGCCAGCAGGTGGGGAAGCTTCAGAGGGTTCTTTTTCGGGTTGAAAGGCTCTATTGTTCTGCCCTGTTTGTTCCGGTATTCGCGGATGAGGTTTGGTCCGTCATGGGTGATGCCGCAGAATTCCTCGACATCATGCACGGCATAGTAGGTAGGAACGCCCATGATGGCGCCCATTTCGTAGCGCCTTTCACCATAGTGAGGGGAGCTGCACTTGCCGCCGACATGATCGCTTCTTTCCAGAATGGAATAGTTTTCATATCCCTTCTGTTCGAGGTACATACCTGCTGAAAGTCCGGCAGGTCCGCCGCCAATAATAGCGATGCGAATGTTATGATCCATTGTTGTTCTCCTTACCCTTTCGGGGTTTACAAGCAATGCTTGCTAAAAAATCCACAAAGATATGTTATAGTACTTTCAGGATGGAAACAAGGACATGATCATTGAAAATGCGAATATGTCTGACATGATCAGCAAAATGTCAGGAAAAAATAGTGATTATCCTGCCTTTGTGTGTGAGGAGAACGGTGAGCGGACAGTGCATACGTACCGCTGTTTTGCCAGCGATGTGAAGAATCGTGCCGCAGTGCTGAAAGAGCAGGGACATACATGCATTGGCATTGTCTGCAGGCTGGGCTATGAAACAATTGTTGAGATTTTCGCGGCAAATCTTGCCGGTCTGCAGGTGGTGATGCTTTCTCCTGCTCTGTCCGGTGATCAGATACAGAATCTGATCATGCGAATGGATATTGACTGCCTTTATGGCCGCCAGGGACACTTTGATTTTGCCAGTGGCGTGCACGATGGCTCTGACCGGATTCTGTTCTTTACTTCCGGTACAACGTCTTCTTCACGGGCGGTTGTGCTGACCGGGACTTCGCTTGTCAAAGCTGCCTGGAATGGCTCCTGGAGTCTTCCTCTGCGGCGGGATGATATCCTGCTGTGCCTGCTGCCTCTGGATCATGTCTTTGGCTTTGTCTGCGGCATCCTGTGGGGACTTAACTGCGGATGCACGGTTGCCCTTGGCAGAGGCCGGCGGCATCTTGGGGATGACGGCATGTTTTTTCAGCCGACCGTCGTGTCGCTTGTGCCGGCCCTGTTTTCCTTCTGGCTCAGGCGCAGGCTGTTTCCTGACAGCCTGCGGCAGATTCTGATCGGAGGTGCTGCCTGTGATCCTGCTCTGATTGCAAGAGCGCGGGAAATCGGACTGAATGTTGCCTTTGGCTATGGTCTGAGTGAGACAAGCTCCGGTGCGGCAATCAGCGTGAACGAGGATCCTGCGGCGATGTCGGTATGCATTGCGGATGAGATCATGCTGGCAGATGACGGGGAGATCCTCATACGCAGCGAAGCCTGCATGATGCAGGGCTATTACAGGGATCCTGTGCATACGGCAGAGGTATTGCGGGACGGTGTGCTGCATACAGGAGACCTTGGCAGTTTTGATGGCAGGGGCAGACTGCATATCCTTGGCCGCAGGAAGGAAATGATCGTGCTGGAAGATGGCACCAAGATCTTTCTGCCGGAGTATGAAAAGATGCTTGGCGATGCCCTGGGGGATCAGGAAGTGGCTCTGGTGATGAAGAATAACCGGCTTGTGCTTGTCTATGGGGGCAGCAGGACTAAGATGGAAGTAGATGAGATTCTTGACAGGGTGATGCGGGATGTGCCGTATTCACACCGCATTCAGGATGTGGTGATGCTGGGACATACGCTGCCCCGCACGGCCAATGGCAAAGTCAGGCGTTATCTGATCATGGAGGAATTGTGATGACAAGGGAAGAAATTGTGGAAAGTGTGATTCAGGTTGTACAGCAGAATGTTCCGGAGCTTGCACAGGGGACTATGGATGCAGGTACACGGCTGAATACTGAGACAAATATGGATTCGATGGGCTTTATCCTGGTGATGACAAAGCTGGAAGGCATGTATGGGGTGAAGATTCCGGATGCGGAATGGGACAGGATTGTGTCTGTTGGTGATGCTGCGGATGCCATTCTGAGACATATGGAGTTACATGATTGAAAGAGAAATCACGTTACAGAACAAAGACGTCAACATGTTTTCCGTAATGCGTCTTTCCCGTCTGTATGAATATCTGCAGGAGGTATCGATACTGGATGCAGAACAGCTTGGGGCTGGTGAAAAGGCTACCCGGGACAGAGGAATTCTCTGGGTTGTTGTGCAGCAGCGTACAGAGATTGCAAGGCTGCCGAAGTATGGGGAACATGTCTGTATTTCCTCATGGCCGGGTACGTGTGTACATGTACTGTTTCCCCGCTATTATGAACTAAGGGATGATCATGGCAGTGTTCTTGTCAGAGGCAGTGCGCTGTGGGCACTCATGGATGCGGGCACCCGGAAGGTGATCTTTCCGGAGCGAAGGAATATTGCTGTGCCGGGAGAGGAAAGAAGCGGGCAGGCACCGCTTCCTGATCAGGTAAAGGCCCAGGATACTTTGCAGAAGCGTGTTTTTTCTGTACCTTTTTCGTGGTGTGATATGAATGGCCATATGAATAATGCGCGCTATCTGGATCTGTGTGATGATCTGCTTGTACATGCTGAGAAAGGGATTGTTCCGATGCGGATTGAATGTGAGTACCGGACGGAGGCACGGCTGCATCAGCAGATTGAAGCGGCATGGAATGAGAGTGAGAGCCATGCCTATGTGCAGCTGAATCATGAACGGTGTATCTGCCGGATTTCTCTGGACTATGCACACATTTCCCGGTAGTAACGGCAGACAGATTCTTCTATTATTAATAGAGGAATATCAGGATAGAGAAAGGAGGATCTGTTTATGATCAGAACAATTGTCCGCGATCCGCTGCTGCTGCAGATGAAGGCACGCAAGGCATCATCCAATGATATCGCTTTGGCTTGTGATATGGCGGATACGCTGGATGCCAATCGGGAGAATTGTGCCGGCATTGCGGCAAACATGGTTGGGGAGAATGTGGCCATCATCTGTGTGATGATTGGCTCTGTATGTACATTGTTCTTCAATCCGGAGATCATTGAGAAGAAGGAACCGTATGATGCCATGGAGGGATGCCTGAGCCTGGACGGCCTGCGCAAAGCAAAGCGGTATCAGAAGATTACGCTGCGCTTTCAGGATATGTATATGCAGTGGCATACGATGACTTACAATGGCTTTACCGCAGAAGTGATCCAGCATGAATGCGATCATCTGCAGGGAATTCTGATCTGAATGGCGGCCCGGGGAGAATCTTTTCTCTCCGGGTGATGTATAGGACTTGACGAGATCGTATTTGCGATGTAGGGTATTCAGGCAACTCAAAATTTGATGAGCATAACCGAGGGAAACCCGGCGGCGCAAAGCTAACAGGGCCTGAAAATGGCAGCCAGCTGCAAGATCAAATCTTTTTTTGTGCGCTGAAGGGGCGGTGAAAACATTGGAGGTACGATGGAAAGAGAGATCCGTCATCTGCTGGGACTGGAACATATCAGCCCCGCTGTATATAAAAAGATTACACTGCATAATGCTATGTGCGGCATCGGCTGTTCAATTGCCATGATGCTGTATGGAACAGGTGAACTGTTTGTGGACAGAACAAATGTGCTGAAGATCCTGTTCTGTATTCTGTATCTGATCAGTATGGCAGCCGCATGCTTTCTGTGCGTCAAAACAGTGCGTGGTACATTTCGCCATCCGCAGGCAATGCAGGTGTATGGCCAGATCTGTCTTGGCGAAACAATCGTTTTCGGTATGGTAACAAGCATTGCCAGGATCAATCAGGGAGATCATTTCCTGATCATGCTGTCGACGGTTGTCGGCAGTCTCTGCCTGTTCCGGATCCGGCCGATTGTTTCACTTGGCACGGTAACGGGCATTCATCTGATGATGATGTATGTCACTTCACACTATCAATTCTGGATCACCCATTCCCACTTTTCCTACATTGTCTTTCTGGTGCTCACCGAGCTGGTGTCGCTGGTCGGCTGGCATACATCCTTTTCCAATTTTGTACAGGAAGGCAACATGGCCGATGTCAATACACTGCTGCTGCAGGATAATGAGACATGGCGCAATGCCAGTGTGCGTGATTCTCTGACCGGGCTTTTCAACCGCTATGGATTAAACAGAAACACCGTGCTGTGGCGGGGACGCACCATCTGCGTCATGATGTGTGATGTGGACAATTTCAAGCATTATAACGATACATATGGACATGATGCGGGTGATCTTGTGCTGCAGTACTTTTCGGGGGCACTGAAAGAGGCATTCGGAGATAATGCCTGTTACCGCTATGGCGGCGATGAGTTCCTGGTTGTTTCAGATACTGCCCCGCTGCTGTTTATGGAGAAAGCAAAGAACGTGCAGAAAGCGCTGAAAGAAGGACAGAACTGCGGTAAAACCGGGCCGATCGGTACTTCGATGGGATTTGTGTATGGACGCTGCCGGTCTGATGTGGATCTGCCGGACTTTATCCGCCAGGCAGACCGCAAACTGTACCAAGCCAAGGAATCAGGCAAGGGTACGGTCTTATCCGGCGCTTACAGCATCAAGGAATGATCACAATGGCAATGGCATAGTCTCCATCATGGGCAATGGAGATCTGCCAGTCAGGATGGCTGTCAATATACGGACGGCCATTTTTTTCGTGCAGAATCGAATAGGAAAGCCAGCTTTGATCCTGGGCAGCTTTGAAGATAGCTTCTTTGGCCGCAAAGTGTCCGCCCAGGTATTCCATGCGCCGTCTGTCTGTTTTAAGCTCTGCATATTCCATCTGTTCTTTTTCAGTCAGTATTCTGTGGATCAAAGGCTGATCTAAACGGATGCGTGAAAGCTGGACAATATCAATACCGGTCATATGGTTCCATGATACAATGCCAAAGTAAAAAAGCGGGGAAAAAGTATGGAAATGAATGAGCTGTTTTACAGGGATGCCTATGTAAAGGAATTTGAAGGCATGGCAGTTTCCTGTGAAAAATACAAGGATGGATATGGCATTGTGCTGGATGATACAGCGTTTTATCCGGAAGGCGGCGGCCAGCCGGGTGATACTGGTTATCTGAATGAGATCGCTGTGTTTGATACAAAACGCATAGATGATCGGGTTGTCCATATGACAAAAGAACCGATTGCGGCGGGAACATCGGTGCATGGCGTGCTGGACTGGAACAAGCGTTTTGCCAACATGCAGGCTCATACTGGTGAACATCTGTTCTCGGGCATCGTGCATCATCTGTATGGCTATGACAATGTCGGCTTTCATATGGGTGAAGTCATTCAGGTGGATTTCAACGGACCCTTAAGCTGGAATGATGCCAGGCGTGTGGAACGGCTGGCGAATCAGGCAGTCTGGAGGAATGAACCGGTTCAGATCCAGTATCCGGATGCACAGGCATTGGCAGTGATGGACTATCGTTCCAAGAAAGAACTGCAGGGAAAGATCCGGATTGTGACAGTTGGAAATGAAGATGTGTGTGCCTGCTGTGGGACCCATGTCAGGTTTACCGGCGAGATCGGTCTGCTCAAAGTGCTGACATGTGAAAAGCACAAGGATGGTGTCAGACTGACAATGCTGGCCGGCGCAAAGGCATATGCATATATGTCGATGCTGTTTGAACAGGGACAGAAGATTTCCCATCTTTTATCAGTACCGATGGAGCAGCTGGCATCTTCTGTTGAAAAGCTGCAGGCAGAGGGTGCGGCAGCCCAGGGAAAACTGCAGCAGTTGATCAGAAATGATCTGCTGCAGAAAACGGAACAGGCAGATATCAGAGAGGGACTTGTGACTGTGTTTGGGGAAGGCGGGAATCGCAATGATCTGCGGTTTTGTGCAAAGCAGTCATTATTAAGGGATGAAGTGCAGACGATTGCGGTCTGTTCTCTGGAAGCAGATGGCAGTTACAGCTATCTGATCATGAGTAAGTGTCTGCCGCTTCGCGCATTATGCAGACAGTTAAATCAGCTGCTGGATGGCAGAGGCGGGGGATCTGATGAGCTGATTCAGGGTACCTTCCGGAAAGAAAAGGATGAGATTGCGTCTGTATTGCGTGAGGTGCTGCATGGGTAAGTACGATACAGTCTTATTTGATCTGGATGGGACGCTGACGGATTCTGCCCCTGGCATTACTGCCTGTGCGCAGAAGGCTCTGGATCATTTTGGCCTGCATTATGAGCAGAAGGATCTGACGGTGTTCGTGGGACCGCCGCTGAGAAAGATGTTTCCGCGTTTTGGCGTCAGTCAGGCGGATGTGGAAGAGGCGGTTACAGTGTTCCGGCAGAATTATGAGGACTGGGGAAAGTACGAAAATGCACCGTATGATGGCATTGAGGCGCTGCTGTCTCATTTGTCTTCTGCCGGGATTCAGCTTGGTGTTGCCACCAGCAAGCCGGAACATCTTGCCGTGGAGATCCTGAATCGTTTTGATCTGGCCAGGTATTTTGTTCTGATTGCCGGTGCCAGCCTGGATGGCAGCAGAGATACAAAGGGAGATGTGCTGCGCTATGCTCTGCAGCAGATGAAGTATCAGCATTGCGTGCTGGTGGGAGATACGGTATATGATGCCTGCGGGGCAAAGGAGCTTGGCATTGATGCGGTTGGTGTCAGCTGGGGATTTGGCGATCTGAAGCAGATGAAAGAAGCGGGAATGCGCATCATTGTGAATACGCCGGCCCAGCTTGAAAAGATTTTGCTGGACAGTTACACTGAAAACAGACAATAAGGGAGCGAGAATATGCTGCATAAGAAATTGAAAGCTTTTCCTGAGAATTTTCTCTGGGGTGCATCCACAAGTGCGTATCAGGTAGAAGGTGCCAGTCTGGAAGATGGCAAGGGACCTTCCTGCCAGGACGTCAAGGAAGTGCCGGCTGGTACTTCTGATCTGAAGGTGTGTGCCGATGAGTACCATCATTATAAGGAAGACATTGCGCTGTTTGCGGAAATGGGCTTCAAGGTGTACCGCTTCTCCATCAGCTGGTCCCGTATGATTCCGCAGGGCACCGGTGAGGTCAATCCAAAGGGTATTGCCTATTACAACAATCTGATCAATGAGTGCCTGAAGTACAATATTGTGCCGCTGGTAACAATGTTCCACTTTGATATGCCGGCAGCACTGGATGCGCGTGGCAGCTGGTCCAATCCGGATTCGGTTGACTGGTTTGTCAACTTTGCCAAAGTCATGTTTGAAAACTTTGGTGACAGAGTGAAGTACTGGCTGACGATCAATGAGCAGAACATGCTGACACTGGTGGGACCGGTGATCGGGACGCTGCATATTCCTGCCGGCACAACCAATGTGCTGAAGGAAACATATCAGCAGAATCATCATATGCTGGTTGCCCAGGCAAAGGCGATGGCTCTGTGCCACAAGATGATTCCGGATGCCAAGATCGGTCCGGCACCGAACATTTCTCTGGTCTATGCAGCATCCTGCAAGCCTGAGGATGTGCTGGCATCCCAGAACTTCAATGCGATCCGCAACTGGCTGTATCTGGATATGGCTGTGTATGGCCGCTACAACAATCTGGTCTGGAGCTATCTGGAAGAAAATGATGCCACACCGGAATTTGCGCCGGGTGATGAAGAAGCACTGGCCAATGGCCATCCGGACTTCATTGGCTTCAACTATTATTCCACAGCTACGGTTGCCTGCAGTGATGGTTCTGAGGCACTGAAAGATGGCGACCAGCAGAGTGCCGGCGGTATTCCAGGTGTCTATAAGACGGTGAAGAATCCGAATCTGCCAAGAACGGAGTTTAACTGGGAGATTGATCCAATTGGGTTCCGCAATACATTGAGAGAAGTGTATTCCCGCTATCATCTGCCGATCATCATTACCGAGAATGGCCTTGGTGCGTATGATACGCTTGGCGAAGATGGAAAGATTCATGATACGTACCGTATCAACTATCTGCGTGCGCATATTGAGCAGATGCGTCTTGCGATTACCGATGGTGTTGAGATGATGGGCTACTGCCCGTGGTCTGCCATTGATCTGATTTCGACGCATGAGGGCATGCGCAAGCGCTATGGCTTTGTGTATGTTGACCGTGATGAGTTTGATTTGAAGACCATGAAGCGTTACCGCAAGGATTCGTTCTACTGGTATAAGAAGGTCATTGCCTCCAATGGTGAGGATCTCGACTGAGTGATGGCTGAAAGGGATGGAGTGTGATGCTCCATCTTTTTGTCTGCAGGGTACAGGGAAGAATAGATACTTTGTGGAAGAAAAGTTAGTTAGGTTGTACAAATCTATGCATGCATATAAGTTGAAGTCCCTTTTGTAAAGATCAAACAGGAAAACATGTGGAAAGCAGAATGTAAAAGTTTTCAAAAATAATGTATATAAAAATGAAAAAAGTGAAGAAATTGTGAAATTAAAGACCCCATTTCATGAAATTTGCAGTTATAATGAGCACATACTTTCTAGAGAGGAGAAAGAAAATGAAAAAGCTTGCTTCAACAGCTATGACGGCAGTTCTGGCGCTTTCCCTCGTGGGATGCGGCGGATCTTCCTCAGCAGGCACTTCAGAAAACAAGAATATTCTGAGATTCGGCCTGTCTGGACTCACTGGCACTTACAACCCGTTCATTTTCAGCACGGTTTATGACAACTGGGTATGCAGCCTGATTTTCGAACCGCTGGTAACAAATGACAAGGATGGCAACTTCGTTCCTTATCTGGCAGACTGGACGGTATCTGATGATGAGAAGACCTATACCTTCACACTGAAGGATGGCATCAAGTTCTCTGATGGCAATGCCATGACTGCAGATGATGTTGCGTATTCCTTCAATCTGACAAAGGAAGATGACTATGCTGGTCCTCGTGGCGATCTGGCTGCTGCGATTGACAAGATTGATGTCATCGATGACAAGACTGTTGCTTTCACATTTACGGAAGCTTCTCCTGTCAACATTTCCAAAATTGCCGGCTATGGCATTCTGGAGAAGAGCCATTATGAGCATGACAGCTGGGATGCTCTGACAGCACTGAATACGGATCCGATTGGTTCCGGACCGCTTGTTCTGGACAGCTATGCTGCAAACCAGTATACAAATCTGAAGAAGAATGAGAATTACTGGGATTCCAGCAAGAAGCTGCAGATCGATGGTGTCTCTATGACGAACGTCACTGAGGATACAATTCTGTCTGCACTGCAGTCTGGTGAGATTGATCTCTGCCAGCCTGCTGCCAAGAAGGAAAACGTTGATGGCATCAACGGAATGGACAATGCACATCTGATTTCCTATATCGGCAATGGCTATACATATATGCAGTTCAACTGCACACCGGCTAATCCGGATACGCAGTATCATCATACAGGTGCTCTGCAGGATCAGAAGGTACGTCAGGCTCTGATGTATGCGCTGGACAGAAAGACATTCATCAAGAATGAATATGGTTCTGATGAACTTGCTTCTGTTGGTATGGCACCGTTCTCTCCGATCTCCTGGGCTTTCCCGGACAGCTCTGAGCTGAATGCGTATGATTATGATCTTGACAAGGCAAAGTCTCTGCTTGATGAGGCTGGCTGGACTGATACAGACGGTGATGGCATCCGTGACAAGGATGGCGACAAGCTTGAACTCAACTGGCTCGTTTATACGGATTCCACATGGCCTGGAACACTGGCCTCCATGGCAATTGATTCCTGGGGACAGATTGGCGTTAAGCTGAATGTTGTTCAGATGGATTTCGCAACTGTTGCGTCCACTGTTCAGGATCCTGAACCGGGTGCAAAGGACTTCGATATCTATACGATGGGCTGGCAGGTTGATATTGATCCGGATCCTACGGGCGGCATCTTCGATGCTGATGCAGGCGGAGCCGGTGGATATGACTCTTCCGGACTGTATGATGAGCGTTCTCAGGAACTGCTGCATGAAGGTGTAACGGAGTTCGATCAGACAAAGAGAGCTGATATTTACAAAGAGTGGGCTGTTCGTCAGAATGATCTGCTGGCGACTGCTGTGGTTGCTTACAGAAATGAAATCTGGGGCGTTGCCAACAGAGTCAAGGGTCTCGATGATCTGTCCGCTTACATGGATTTTACAAAGCTGATCTTCGACGTATCACTCGATCAGGCTTGATTGTCAAGGTTCCATTAGACTTCAGTACGATTACGTACTAAAATTGACTAGCATATCGGCAGTGCACCTGCAGATACAAAGTGCACTGCCGATATTTGCTTTTTTCCCTTCCGTTATTCTGAAGTGCGCAGGCTGGCGGGAGAATGTGTATGAAAGGAGTATTATGAAAAACTATATCATCCGGAGACTCCTTCAGATTATCCCAGTCTTTCTGGGCATACTGCTGATTTTGTTCGTCATTATTGACCACGCGCCTGGCAGTATTACCAGTACAATGGTAAACCCGAAAATGACTGCGGAAATGAAGGCGGCTCTGCAGGAGAAGCTTGATCCGGATCTGCCGATCTATGTGAAGTTCTTCAACTGGATCGGGGAAGCGCTGAAAGGCAATCTTGGCTATTCCTACAAGCAGTACAAACCGGTAATTCAGGTGATCGGGGAGAACATTGGCTGTACGTTTGCTCTTTCACTGAGTGCTCTGATTATTTCGATGCTGATTGGCATTCCGTGCGGCATCATCAGTGCAACCAAGCAGTATTCTGCTCTTGATAACTTTCTGACCGTATTCTGCCTGATTGGACTTGCGCTGCCAACTTTCTTCTTTGGTCTTCTGCTTCTGAAGGTATTTGCTGTAGATCTTGGCTGGTTCCCTGTATTTGGCCTGGTAGATTCTACCCGCCATTTCAGCAGCGGCTTTGCCAAGGTAATGAATGAAGCATATCATCTGGTTCTGCCGGCGATTGTGCTTGGTCTTGCCCAGACGGCAAGCTTCATGCGTTATACGCGTTCCAGTATGCTTGAGGTAATCCGTTCTGATTATATCCGTACAGCCCGTGCCAAGGGTCTGTCCGAGAAGGTCGTTATCTATAAGCATGCATTCCGCAATGCCATGATTCCGATTGTGACGCTGCTGGGCTTCCAGATTCCAGGCCTGATTTCTGGTGCTGTCATGACAGAGACAATCTTCTCTCTGCCTGGTGTCGGCAAGATTTCAGTTGACTGTGTTACCAACCGTGACTATCCGCTGCTGCTGGGCATCAATGCGATTCTGAGTATTGTAACCCTGCTGTCAACGCTTGTTGCTGATCTGCTGTATGCGGCTGTGGATCCGCGTATCAAGTATGAGTAAGGAGGAAAAAATGACGGAAGAAAAACAGCTTTCCCGTGAAGAAGAAATCAAGCGGGCCGCCAAGAAGTACTCCTACTGGGGCGGTGTGTGGAGCCGGCTGAGAAAGAACAAGATGGCAATGATCTCTCTGGTGGGTCTGATCATCATTGTTCTGCTTTGCATCTTTGTGCCGATGTTCTCCAAATATACGATTTCACAGACCAACAGTGCAGAGGCAAATATGCCTCCGAGTGCAGCTCACTGGCTCGGCACGGACAAGATTGGCCGTGACCTGTGGGTCAGACTGTTTGCCGGCGGCCGTGTATCACTGGGTGTTGCTCTGTCGGTAACTGCTCTTGAGTGCGTGATCGGCGTTGTGCTTGGTTCAATCTCCGGATTCTTTGGCGGCTTTGTTGATACAGTGATCATGCGTATTTCGGAAATCTTCATGTGCTTCCCGTTCCTGATGATCTGCATCACGCTGCAGGCCGTATTTGGAAATTCGATCCGGACACTCATCGTGATCCTGGCCGTTCTTTCCTGGCCTTCCATCTGTCGTATCGTTCGCGGTCAGATCCTCTCTCTGCGTGAAATGGACTACATGGAAGCCTGCCGGGCACTGGGCATTTCCAATACAAGACAGATCTTTATTCATCTGTTCCCGAACGTCCTGGCCTATGTCATTGTCTATGTCACAATGTCCATGGCCAATGTTATTCTGACTGAGACATCCCTGTCGTTCCTTGGACTTGGCGTCAATCCGCCGACTCCGACCTGGGGCAATCTGATCCAGGAGGCGCGCAACCTGTATATTCTTCAGCAGAAGTGGTGGTACTGGGTACCGCCTGGAGTGATGATTTTCCTTTCGATTTTGTTCTTTAATATGCTTGGCGATGGTCTGCGTGATGCCATCGATCCGAAGATGCAGAAATAAGGAGGTGGCTGACTGATGACTGAAGTAAACAAGAATGAGCCGCTTCTGCAGGTGAAGCATCTGAAGACTTACTTCCATTCCAATGGAACGACAGTCAAAGCGGTGAATGATGTATCGTTTGAGGTGTATCAGGGTGAGACGCTTGGTATCGTCGGTGAGTCGGGATGCGGCAAATCGATGACATGTATGTCTCTCGCCCGTCTGGTAGAGTGCCCTCCGGGAAAGTACGAGGGCGGTGAAATTCTGCTGGATGGCAAGGATATGCTCAAGATTTCGGATGAGGAGCTGCGCCATATGCGCGGCAATAAGATCTCCTATATCTTCCAGGAGCCGATGACTTCGCTGAATCCGGTCTTTAAGATTGGCTATCAGATTTCCGAGGTGCTCCGTCTGCACCGCGGTATGGATAAGAAGCAGGCATGGCAGGCTTCGATTGAAGCTTTGGACAAGGTGAGAATTCCGAATCCGGAGCGTATTGTCAATGAGTATCCATTTGAGCTTTCCGGTGGTATGCGCCAGCGTGTCATGATTGCCATGGCTCTGGCCTGCACGCCGCAGCTGCTTGTTGCCGATGAGCCGACGACGGCTCTGGACGTTACGATTCAGGCCCAGGTTCTGGATCTGATGAACCAGCTGAAGAAGGAGCTTCATACTTCGATTATCTTTATTACGCATGATCTGAGTGTTATTGCAGAAATGGCAGACCGGGTCATGGTTATGTATGCCGGCAAGGTAGTTGAGATTGCGGATGTCAATACGATCTTTGAACGTCCGCTGCATCCGTATACGCAGGGTCTGATTGGCTCCCGTCCTGATCTGCATACCAATTCCAAGCGTCTGACGGTGATTCCGGGCAATGTACCGGATCTTTCCGAACTGCCGGAGGGCTGCTCCTTCGGACCGCGCTGTGCATTCTGTGAGCATAAGTGCCAGGAGGCAATGCCTGAGCTGGTTGAGGTTGAGCCGAAGCACTGGGTGCGCTGCTATTTCCCGGGAGGTAAGAAATGACTGAAGAAAACAAGACTTTGATTGAAGTCCGCCATTTGAAGAAATACTTCCCGATCAAGGGCGGCGTGTTCTCACGCCAGGTAGGTTCTGTCAAGGCTGTGGATGACGTATCCTTTACGATTCCGGAAGGAAAGGTCATGGGTCTTGTCGGTGAATCCGGCTGCGGCAAGAGTACAACAGGCAGGACGATGCTGAATCTGATCAAGCCTACTTCTGGTGAACTGCTTTACCGCGGTGTGGATATTTACAAGCTCAAGCCGGCTGAAATGCGCAAGTACAGGACCAAGATGCAGATTGTATTCCAGGATCCGTATTCTTCTCTGAATCCGCGTCTGCCGGTCTATGACATCATTGGTGAGGCTATGCTGGAACATCATATTGTTGCCAACAAGCAGGAAATGATGTCCAAGGTATTTGAGCTGATGGATAAGTGCGGTCTGTTCCCGGAACAGGCTGGGCGTTATCCGCATCAGTTCTCTGGCGGCCAGAGACAGCGTATCTGCATTGCCAGAGCGCTGGCAGTCAATCCTGAGTTTGTCATTTGTGATGAAGCAGTATCGGCGCTGGATGTTTCCATCCAGTCGCAGATCATCAACCTGCTGAAGGATCTGCAGGATGAATACAAGCTGACGTATCTGTTCATTTCACATGATCTTTCGGTTGTGAAGTTCATTTCAGATGAGGTTGGTGTCATGTACCTGGGAGAACTGGTTGAGATTGGTTCCAAGGAACAGATCTTTGATCACTTCTGTCATCCGTATACGCAGGCGTTGCTGTCTGCTGCACCGTCGTTTGATCCGCGCAAGCGCAATAACGACAAGCGCATTATTCTGCAGGGTGATCTGCCTTCTCCGGCTAATCCTCCGAGTGGATGCCGCTTCCATACGCGCTGCCCGTATGCAACGGAACGCTGTGCAAAGGAAGTGCCGCAGGTTTATGAGGTGGAACCGGGTCATAAGGTCCGCTGCCACTTTGCCATGGATTACGCCAAGAAGGGTTTCTGATTCATGTTCTTTATCCATCGCAAACAGGTTGATGAGGATGTAGAAAAGATCCGCCAGTATACACTGGCTGAGGCTGATCCTGAGAAGCTTGCCCAGGAGATTCAGGCAGAACAAGAGGCGAAGGAAGCTGACCGCCGCCAGCATGATGAGGCTGTCAAGGATTTTACGGCAAAGGATGTTGTGGCAATGTCCATTGCTGTGTTCCAGATCCTGCTGCCGATCTTTCTGATCATGTTTGCTGTGGCTGCCCTTGTAGTCTTTTACTTCTGGTACATGGGAATGCATTGAGGAGACAAATCGTCTCCTTTTGTTGTATCAGGCTTATAATCAAAGAAATAAACGGAGGAAATACATGAAATACGGGGCAGTCATTGTAGCGGCAGGAAAGGGAAGCCGCATGCATCTGGGCTTTAACAAGGTATTTGCAGAGCTTCATGATGGGCATTCGATTCTTGAACATTCCGTGCAAGTTTTCCTCTTGGATCCGGATTGTGCCCAGATTGTTGTGGTTACCGATCCTGGTCAGTATTGCAAACAGTTGAAACTGCCGGAATGTGGCCGGATTACGCTTGCCTGCGGCGGCAGTACCCGTCAGGAAAGTGTATGCAATGGTCTTGAAGCAATGCTGTGTGATATTGTCATGATTCATGACGGGGCCAGGCCATTCCTTTCTGCATCATCTCTTTCAGCTTTAAAACAGGCAATGGAAACAGAACAGGCAGCCTGCCTGATGGTGCCATGCAAGGATACGATCAAAGTTGTCAAAGACGGCTATATCGAAGAGACTCTGCCAAGGAAATCATTGATGGCAGCCCAGACACCGCAGGTATTCCATACAAAGGATATTCTTGCCTGCATGCACAAAGCCATGACGGATGGCTATACTGGCACCGATGACTGTTCTCTGGTGGAAAAATACAGTGATATCCGCATCAGGGCTGTACAGGGGGATTATGCCAATTTCAAAGTCACTACGCCGGAGGATCTGAAGTGAGCGCCCAGAATACCGATCTGCTGACATCTTCCTCTTTGACCTATAATCGCGAGAAAGAAGTGAAGATGCTGTGTGATCCTGCCACCGGTCAGTGGCTGCATCAGCAGAATATCAGGCTGGTCAGTTATGCAAACCTGCATTGAGCAGAAAGGAGTTGCCTTTCTGCTTTTTTGATGGGGAGACGGCAGGATAGGCGGACATATAGAGGCAGGAGGAGAACAGGATGAAGTGCAGAAGATGCGGAAATGAAGATCCTGCCTGGTTTTATCATGGCCATAAAGGGTGGTACTGCCGTCGTTGCATCGGTTTTGGAAGAATGATGGCAGAAGATGAACAGGAAGGCTCCATACGTCATGAAAGCAGTATTGGAGCACAGGAATACAGTCTGAAGTATGATCTGACTCCGTGGCAGCAGAAACTGTCACAGGAATGCAGACACAGCGTGAAACATCATGATGTGCTGCTGGACTGTGTGTGCGGTGCTGGCAAGACCGAGCTGGTCGTGGGCGCAATCTCAGATGCATTAAGGGAAGAAAAGAGGGTGTGCTTTGCCATTGCCAGAAGGCAGGTTGTACTGGAAGTGGCCGAAAGACTGTCACAGTACTTTAATAAGGCAAAGGTTGTGGCAGTGTGCGGCGGCCATACCGATGATCTGGATGGGGATCTGATTGTGTGTACAACCCATCAGCTGTTCCGCTATGGTCATACATTTGATCTATTAATCCTGGATGAGCCGGATGCCTTTCCCTATCGCGTGGATCCTGTGCTGCACAGCATTGCGGCTAACAGCTGTACCGGCCATGTGATCTATCTCAGTGCCACCCCGGATGAGGAATTGATGCGGCGCGTGAAAGAAGGAACCCTTGTCCATCTGAAACTGAATGTGCGTCCCCATGGCAAACCCATTCCCGTACCAAAAATCATCGTTGCCCCTATGCTGGCGGCTGTATGCATTCTGCTGGTATGGCTGAAGGATCATGGCAGCCATGGCCGCATGGTGTTTGTGCCAACCATTTCAATGGCAGGATGGCTTGGCCGTCTGCTTTCTGTTCGGGAAGAATGCTTTGTTTTAACAAGCAAAACAGAGAACAGAGATGCTGTGATCGAAAAGTTCCGCCAAAGCAATGCAGGATTGATCGTTGCAACAACAGTTCTGGAGCGCGGTGTGACCTTTCCGGATGTGGATGTGTGCGTCTTTCACGCAGATCATGGTGTCTTTGATGAAAGCAGTCTGATTCAGATGGCAGGCAGAGCAGGCAGAAACTTCTTCAATCCGTATGGAGATATTCTGTTTCTTTGCATGCAGAAAAGTGCTGCTGCGATTGCCTGCCGGAAAACACTGGAGAATGCCAATGCAATGTCTGCTGTGTCATAAAGAGATCGGCTCTGACAGCCTGTATGATCTGCTGATATCCAATGATGTCCTGTGTTCTGCCTGCCGGGGCAGCTGGAAGCGCATTGATCTGCATTTTCAGATTGCCGGTGTGCCTGCCTATGCCCCATGGCTGTACGAAGAACATTTTTCACATGCTTTGATTCAGTATAAAGAGGCAGGGGATGAAGCCCTGGCACCTGTATTTTTCCAATTGGATCAAAAGAAACTGAAGCGAAAATACCGGAACTGGTATGTCTGTGCGATGCCAAGCACGGAAAGAAAGAGAAAACTGCGTGGTTTCAGCCATCTTGCCCTGATGTATGACTGGCTTGGTGAGGTGCATGAGCCATTTGGCCTGAGGGAGCAGCTGGATCAGAAAGCAAAAGGGATTGAGAGAGAGCGGATGGCTTCCAATCTTTTTCTGCAGGAACCTGTTGATGCAGAGAAGATTCTGCTGGTGGACGATACGGTCACAACCGGCGCAACGCTGCGTGGTGCACGATGTGCACTGGGATCTGGCCGTTATGTGGAAATATTGTGTGCATCGGCGAATCACCGCTTTGTCAAAGATCGTGGGAAGAGGATGGGAAAACGGCCTGCAGCGCCATGATGCGTGGACTTTTGACAGTTGGAATAATATAATGTACTGGCTGTAAAAACGACAGAAAGAGAGGTTTCCATGGCAAATTTTATTTCCAAGCTCTTTAATGAGGATGCCAGAAAGCTGAGACAGATTGAGAAGAAGATTCAGCCGGTGCTGGATCTGGAAGAAAAATACAGAAATATGAGTGATGAGGAGCTCAAGGCAGAGACGCCCAAGCTCAGGCAGCGTCTGGCGGATGGTGCCAGTGAGGATGATATCTTTGCGGAGGCATTTGCGACGGCGCGCGAAGCCTGCCGGCGTGTGATCGGTGAGTTCCCATACAAGGTTCAGCTGATGGGTGCTGCCGTGATGTGCGGCGGTGATATCGCTGAAATGAAGACTGGTGAAGGTAAGACCCTGACTTCTGTCATGGCTGTTTACCTGAATGCATTAAGCGGCAAGGGCGTGCATGTCGTCACAGTCAACGAATACCTCTCTCAGCGTGATGCCCAGTGGATGGGACAGATTCACAAGTGGCTCGGCCTGACAGTTGGTCTGAACCTGCGCCAGTTGACAAGGGCACAGAAGAAGGCTGCCTATGCCTGCGACATTACCTATACGACCAACAGTGAGCTTGGCTTTGACTATCTGCGTGACAACATGGTCACACGTGTGGAAGACCGTGTCATGCGGGGATTGAACTATGCCCTGATCGATGAGGTCGACTCCATCCTGATTGATGAATCCCGCACACCATTGATCATTTCCGGCGGTCAGAAACAGACGGCAAACCTGTATCTGCAGGCAGACCGCTTTGTCAAGAGACTGAAGGCGGATGAGGACTATGAAGTGGATCTCAAGACCCGTACGGTCCAGCTGACAGAGCAGGGTATTGCCAAGGCTGAGAAGGTTTTCCGTGTTGAGAATCTGTATAATCTGCAGCACACGGCATTGCTGCATCATATCAATACGGCTTTGAAAGCCAACTATGTCATGGCCCGCGATGTGGACTATGTCGTGGATGAGCAGGATGATGAGATCGTCATCGTCGATCCCAATACCGGCCGTCTGATGAAGGGCAGACAGTGGTCTGATGGTCTGCATCAGGCAGTAGAAGCCAAGGAAGGCATCTCCATCAAGCAGGAAACAGCCACACTGGCAACAATTACCTATCAGAACTTCTTCCGTCTGTACAACCGCCTGTCTGGTATGACCGGTACTGCCAAGACCGAAGAAGAAGAGTTCCTGGAAATCTACAACATGTATGTGTTTGAGATTCCGACCAATAAGCCGGTCATCCGTGTGGATTATCCGGATGCGGTCTTTGGCACCAAGAAGGCCAAGTTCTCTGCGCTGGTGGATGAAGTGGCCGAGCGTCATGCCAAGGGACAGCCGGTGCTGGTTGGCACCATTGCCGTTGAAACTTCGGAACTGATTTCCAAGTATCTGAAGGAACGTCATATCCCGCATGAAGTGCTGAATGCGAAGAACCATGCGCGTGAAGCACAGATCATTGCCAAGGCAGGTCAGAAGGGTGCTGTGACCATTGCAACTAACATGGCTGGACGTGGTACCGATATCAAGCTTGGCGAGGGTGTGCGTGAACTGGGCGGTCTGTGTGTGCTTGGTTCTGAGCGCCATGAATCCAGACGTATTGATAACCAGCTGCGCGGCCGTGCCGGCCGTCAGGGTGATCCGGGTATGTCCCGCTTCTATGTATCCGTGCAGGATGATCTGATGGTCAGATTCGGATCTGAGCGTATGGAAGGTCTGTTTGCTTCTCTGGGTGATCAGGCGGTGGAGTCCAAGGCCGTATCCAAGGCAATCTCCAGTGCCCAGCGCAGAGTTGAGGGTGTGAACTTTGACGCACGTAAGCAATTGTTGCAGTACGATGATGTGATGCGGCAGCAGCGTGAAGTGATGTACCAGCAGCGCAACTTCATTCTGGAGAATGAAGATGTGCATGAGGTCATTCAGGATATGTTCAAGCGTGTCATTTCCGATATCATCGGTGCTCATCAGGATTCTGACAACAAGGGTGCTGTGGATAAGAAGGCAGTGGTTGAGGCTTTGAATAACATTGGCTTCAAGAACATGGTCAGGGAAGAAGATCTTGGTGAGATGGACCAGGAAGAGATGACCGGCTTTGTGGTAGATAAGGCCTGGACGTATTATGAAGACAAGATTGCACCAGTGAAGGAACAGATCAAGCCGGTGGAGAAGGAAGTATCGCTGCGTACGATTGACCGTGCATGGTCCAATCATATTGATACGATGGAGAAGCTGCGTACAGGTATCGGCCTGCGAGGGTATGCGTCTGCCAATCCGCTGCAGGCATATATCGAAGAAGGTTATACCTTGTTCCAGGATATGATGCAGACAATTGCCCAGGAAATTGTGGCTTTCTGCATGAATGTAAGAGTCATTGACAATCGTCCGAAGAAAGAAGAGGAGAAAAAAGCCTGATGGAATTATTTGAGATGAAGCAGGGCATTGCCCAAAGCCGAGCAAAAATGGAGCAGCTCGGCTCCTCTCTTTGACCTCGCGTCTAAGCAGGAGAAAATCAAAGAGAATAATCAGCTGATGGAGGCACCTGATTTCTGGAATGACCAGAAGAAGGCACAGAAGCTGATTCGTGAAACAAACAATATGAAATCATTGGTAGATACGCATACGGCGATCTCCAATGAACTTGCGGATCTGGCAGAAGGAGTGGATGAGCTTTCCTCTTCCTTTGACCCGGATATGAACGACCTCATTCAGGAAGAGTATCAGGATGTCATGAAGAAGTTTTCTGATTTTGAGATTCAGGTGCTTCTTTCCGGTCCCTATGATGACCATAATGTCATTCTGGAAATTCATCCTGGTGCCGGCGGCACAGAGGCGATGGACTGGGCCGGCATGCTGTACCGCATGTATACCCGCTATGCAGAAAAGAAGGGCTACAAGCTGACACTTCTTGACTATGAAGAGGGTGAAGAAGCGGGTGTCAAGTCCGTGACTCTCAAGATCGAGGGCCATATGGCCTATGGCTATCTCAAGGGCGAAGCCGGTGTCCACAGACTGGTCCGTATTTCCCCGTTTGATGCCAATGCCAGACGGCATACAAGTTTTGCCAGTGTGGATATCATGCCGGGATTTGAGGATGATCTTGAAATTGAGATTGATCCCAATGATCTGGAAGTCATTACCATGCGTTCTTCCGGTGCCGGCGGCCAGCACATCAACAAGACTGACTCTGCTGTGCGTATGACGCATAAGCCTACTGGCATCACAGTTTTCTGCCAGACACAGAGATCTCAGCTGCAGAACCGTGAGGCCTGCCTGAATATGCTGAAATCCAAGCTGCTGCAGCTGCGCATCAAGGAGAATGCAGAAAGAGCAGCGGCTGTGCGGGGTGAGGTAAAGGCCAATGAGTGGGGCTCTCAGATCCGCTCCTATGTCTTTGCACCATATACAATGGTCAAGGATCTGCGTACCGGCTATGAAACCGGCAATATCCAGAGTGTCATGGATGGCGATCTGGATGGTTTCATTGACAGCTATCTGCGTTCGCAGATCACCAGTGACTGATATGGCAAAACAACTGACATATACCATTACAGACAAAGAAAACGGTCTTGCAGTCAAGACCGTTTTATCTAAGTCTCTTCATCTTTCCAGAAGAGAAATCTCCCGTCTCAAATTCACCAATGGACTCTTTCTCAATGATGTTTCCTGCCGTGTAACCCAGCCGGTCAAAACAGGTGATATTGTGCATCTGATCTTTGCGGAAAAGGATACGGCCCATGCACAGAGAATTCTGGGTAAACCGGATATTCTGTATGAAGATGAAGATCTTGTCATTGTAAACAAGCCTGCTGGCATGCCGGCTCATCCTTCCCATGAACATCTGGATGATGATATGGGTACGCTGTTGCAAAGCTGGTACCATGGCAGATTTACGATCCGGGCCATCGGCAGACTGGATAAAGATGTTTCCGGGGTCATGGTGTATGCCCGCAGCCAGCCTGCTGCTGCCCGTCTTTCAAAGCAGCGGGAACAGGATATTCTGTACAAGGAATATCTGGCGATCATCCAGGGACATATGGATCAGAAGAGCGGCATGCTGGAATATCGTCTGAAGAAAGTGGAAGGCCGCAAGGACCGTGTGGTCAGTGCCGATGGCCAGCTTTGTCAGACATGTTATGAAGTGATCCGCGAAACAGATGATTTCAGCCTGGTGAAAGTACATCTTTTAACGGGCAGAACACATCAGATCCGTGCTGGCTTTGCCTGGAGCGGTCATCCTTTGGTGGGAGACCGTCTGTATGGGGGATTGGACCTGCTGTCTTTTCCTGCTCTGCACTGTGCCAGTATCCAGCTGGAACAGCCCTTTACCCATCAGAAGATTCATGCCGAAGCGCCATTGCGTGAGGATATGGAAGCTTTGCTAAAAGAAAAAGAACGCTGATCAGCGTTCTCAGTGATTTGGCGTAAACCAGAAATATGCAGCTTTGCCATCAAGATCAACCCCATTCTGGAAGTTGATCTTTTTGTTTGTCAGAAGTTCCGTACCTTCCTGCACTTTGAAGTCTGCATCCAGGTGAATGGGTGCATCAGAAATATTGATGGCAAAGGTGAGCTGTCCTTCTTCACTGTGTCTTGCAAAGATCAGCTGTTCATTTTTAACCATGATCTGCTGGTAGTCGCCATCCGCAAAGACACGGTGTGACAGCCGCATCTTTGACATGGCAGCGATGGTATCTGTCAGTGCATTCCACTCTGGCTTGTCAAAATATGGCCGCAGGGGATCGTCACTGTCATTCGTCTTCTTTCCCTGTGCACCCCACTCCGAGCCATAGTAGATGCATGGCATGCCAGGCATTGCATAGACAAGGGCATAAGCCAGGGGCAGATCACGTGGATCCTGCAGAACGGAGGCGATACGGTCAACATCGTGGTTATCCACAAAGGACAGAAGATGCCTGCCGCGGTACAGCGTCCAGGGATCATTACCGAACTGGCGGTTATAGGAATAGGCAATCTCAAACAGATTGTGGCTGTTCAAAGAGGAATAAATGCCCTTGCGGCATTCATAGTTGGTCACCGAATCGAGGTGGCAGTCATTGAGCAGGACATTGTAGTCGCCGCCGATCATTTCTCCTAACAGCAGGAAATCTTTGCCGTAGTTCTGCACATGGTCATGAAGCTGCCGCAGGAAGTTTCGATCTACCATGTAGGCGACGTCCAGCCGCAGACCGTCAATGTGGAACTCCTGTTCCCACAGATCGATACTGTCCAGCAGGTATTTACATACTTCCGGGTTCTGCAGGTTGAGCTTGACGAGTTCATCATGGCCTTCCCAGTTCTGATACGTAAAGCCGTCCTTTGCCCACGTATCGTTGTAGTTGATATAGAACCAGTCGGAATAGGGGCTGTCCCACTTTTTCTCCTGGACATCACGGAATGCCCAGAAACCTCTGCCGACATGGTTGAATACACCATCCAGCACGACTTTGATGCCTGCTTGATGCAGAGCATCACAGACTTGCCTGAAATCTTCATTGGTGCCAAGGCGCACATCAATCTTATGGTAGTCACGGGTATCATAGCCATGCCGGTCAGAATCAAAGACCGGTGCAAACCATACAGCTGTTACGCCAAGTTTCTGCAGATGCGGCACAAAGTCCAGCACATGCAAAACTCTGTGAGAAACAACACCATCATTTTCATGAGGACAATCGCAGAGTCCAAGCGGGTAGATCTGATAGAAAATCTGATTGAAATCCATGTTCATCCGACCTTTCCATTGGTGAATTCTCCCTACCCTGAAGGATAGGGCCTCTGACTGCCTTACGGCAGCGGAACTCCCCCGATTCACTATGGGGCTTCCTGGCTCCAGGGTATTTTGAAGCTGAGGCTTCTGCGGAGCGCAGCTTCTCAGAAGCACGCGTTTCTGATACCTTCAGAGCTTTATCCGCAGCAGGATATTTCATCCGCCCGGTTCCGTTTCTTCCTCTGGTTCCACGGCTGCCGAAGCGGTTATCCTGCTGCGGTGATGCTGTCTATATCGCAAGTGCATACATTTCTGATGCACGGAGCTGTTTTGTGATCTTATATGCAGCAGACCATTGCTGTCTGCGTGGCTGATTCCAATTGATGCTGGGATCAATGACTTTGATGAGAAGAGGCACTTTTTCCTGGATGCCCATGCCGCGTCTTGCAATGGCGGCAGAAGCGCCTTCATGGACAGACATGCCATACCGCTTCATGAAGATGAGCTTTCCTACCTGGGATGTATATGCAGGATGCACCTTCTTCAGGGCGATGCCGTACTTATAGCTTTTGGATTCCGCAAGTGCAGTGACGGTCGAATACGCAAACCGTGAAGTGACAAAGTTTTTCTTTTTACTGCCATAACGGTTTGCAGTATGCTTCAGCTTCAGGCACTCCATCACAAGCGGTTTTGCAGATTTACGACACCAGCAGTATGCCTCATCCAATGCAGACGAGATGATCTGTTCTGCATGACCGGAAGAAGCACCTTCCAGATCGAATCGGATGACTTTGTGACGCAGAATGTTGCCGCTTCCGTCGGTCTCGCTGATCGACAGATTGTCATAGTTGGCATCCATGCCAATACAGCCATCGCCTATGAATTCGACCATTCTCTTCTCGGGAACGGTGACGATGCATTGGATCAGGAAGGATCCGCTCGTCTCAATGATGCGCCACGAGACAGCGTGCCTTTCATGTGCCGGCAGTCCGACAGCCTGGTTCACGAATTCCTGTTTATAGGGGAACACCACGTTTTTCAGATGCACGAGAACGGGTTCCCCGTTTTTCATCTGCTGTGAGCGGTATATCAGCCCTCTGGTTTCTGTGCTATAGGAGAAGCGGAAGTTTCCCTGGGAAGCGTCCTTTCTGCCTGTAATCATCAATGCATGAGAACGCTTCTTCTGCCAAGCCCGTTTCCATGTCGCATGGTTCGGATATTTGCCATTGTTCTGCTGGCGGAAGAGCTTTTTGCCCCCATAGCAGACAGACGCGGGCTCATTTTCTCTGGCAATACGGTCTTTCAGAAGTTCCTTCCTCTGTTCCAGGTGGGCCAGTCTGTTCTTCAGCTCATGGATGCGTGGAATGATGTACTGTACCTCGAAGAGGTACGCATTCTCATAGCTCTGCATTGCTTTATAGGTGCGCAGGTTCATGACTTCAAAGCACTCGGTCTCCTTATCATAGCGCTCTTTAACACCGGACAGCTCATATGCAGGATCTTTCTTCTTTGACCAGCTTTTCAGTTTCTTCCGCAGGTTTTGCATTCGCGTGAGCTGCTGCTTTGTGCTCCTAATCTTGTTTTTATTATCTTTCAGTTGTTCCTGCCATTCCGAAATATTCTGTTTCTTCAGTTCCTTTGCGGACTGAAGAGCACCTTTTGCCTCAGTGATGGCGCTGTTCACAAAATGATCGTCCGCATGGTATTTCTGCTTCAGCTGCACATGCGCAGAAACAGGGTGCTCCTTTGTGCGGTTTTCTTTCTTCCGGCGGTCAGGGACACCCGTCGCTTCGCGGGCAGAAGTATTCTGTATTTCCTGCATAGCGGTCGCAGTGTGCTTGATCTGATTGAAAAGAGCGATATCGCACAGCAGCGCATTCAGCTCTTCCGGATCGAGACTGCCTTTACTGATGTGTCTGGAAAACAGTGTTCTGACTGCCATAACAGCGCCCCTTTCTATTTGGTTTAAATTTATATTTTACAGTCTTATTATACCGCATATTATGCACTTTTTCCGTATACTTAGACTGTAATATTCAATATTGGTTATATTTGAAAGGAGACAATCCATGAACGAATATCACAGCGCCCATGCCGTATACAGCCTGTCTTACCATATTGTACTGGTGACCAAGTACCGCCGGAAAGTGCTGACTGGCGATGTGGCAGACCAGCTCAAGTCAGAATGCATTCGTCTGATCGAAGACAAGAAGGGACACGTACAGGAGATCGAGACAGACGAAGACCATGTGCATATCCTTGCAGATCTGTCACCCTGCTATTCGGTGGTTGAAATCATTAATTCTCTGAAGGGAGTCACCTCCCGCATTCTGAGGAGGGATCATCTCCCTGAGATCAGCCGTCTTCTGCATGGAGACTCTTTATGGAGCGACAGCTACTATATTTCAACCACAGGCGGCGTTACCATCGAAAAGCTGAAAGCGTATGTGCAGTCTCAGCCTACAGAAGAGCACAAACGAAAGTACGTGAAATCCGGGAAGTACGGCAAATATCATAAAAAGAGGCGCAATTCATCCCCTGCCTGAAGTAAGGGGTCTTCTTGCGCTATCTTCGATAAAGTTATGAATCATTTCACTGGTGAGGGAGGCATTGCCGCCGGTATCAATTTCATCGGTTGGCTTGACCCAGCGGGCCACCCGCAGCTCATTTGAGTCCATGGTGATGGCATCACTGCCGATCACATGGGCATAAAAGCCAAACAGCAATGTGGAAGTAAAGCCCCATGGCTGTGATTTGTAATACGTCAAAGAGCCAACATCGAGACCGGTCTCTTCCTTGACTTCACGGATCGCGGTCTGTTCAATGCTTTCACCGATCTCATTGTATCCTGCCACAAGGGCATATTTCTGATAGCGTCCATGCGCATATTTGGTCACCAGCAGTTCGCCGTTGTCATTGATCACAGCGACAATGACAGCGGGCATGATGCGGGGATAGACAAGATTGCCGCAGCTGGGACAGCGCATTGCCCGCTCCCTGGTATCCTTGACCATCAGGTGGCCGCATCTTCCACATCTTTTATTGATCTGCATCCAGGCATCAATCTGCCAGCCAGTGATGGCCGCAAAGGACAGCCACTTTGGTTCCAAGGTACGCAGGTTGTACGTATTGATGGAAGATACGGCAAGATCTTTGAGATCACTCAGAAAAAAGGCCGTATCATCAATCCGGAACAGATAGTCCAGATGCCGCTGATCCGGCAGGTCTTTTACCTGGAAAAAAAGATTGTCATGGTTGAGATGGACATTATTGCCATCAAAGGAAAAGACATAGTCATCTGCCCGGGGGTCTCTGGGCTTGTATTCATTATGCATGACATGCGGAGCGATATCCTGTATCATTCATGCCTCCATCTCTTGCGTACTGCCAACATATATATAATAGACGAATAAAAAATGCAAAACAAGACTGGTAAAGAAGGGGGCAGAAGCTATTATAAAAGTACCAAGAGAAATCAAGCAGGATTCCCAATTGAAACGGAGGTAATGCTTATGAAGAAGGTGCTCCTCGAATATTAGTCCGAGTATTTCGAAACAGTGCAGAAAGGTTTCGGAATACGGGTATCATGGACCGGAAAAGCCGGATGAAAGAAAGTGAAAGTCTGCATGAGGACAGACCGATGGACAGGTTCGTCTGACAATTGATGCATTTGTTAGAGTGGCACGCAAGTGTCATGAGTGACTGAGATTAGCAAACAATCAGTGTGACAGCAGGCAGATCAAGGCTGAGATCAAGAGCAGCTGCACAGTTGGAAAAAACAGAAGAAGATTCTTCTGCGGATACAGAAATCCGTCTTCTACATCATTCCAGATTAAAAAGACCTGCATTGTGTGATGCGGGTCTTTTCATCTGCTTGCATTGTAATTTAAAAGCTGAAAAATGACACTGGCAATGCTGAGAAGATATGGCACAAACAGGCTGTGCACAAAGATGGCAGACACAAGGCAGATCATCATGACAGCCGTATGATAAAGCTGTATGCGATTCTGCTTTGCAAGCAGGGTATCAGACATCTGTCTCTGGTATTTGAAGATGACAGGCAAAGAGGCAGTCTCATTGCCTGGGGTGATGATGTCGCTTGCATCATCCTGCATGCTGTGCATGCGGATTTGTAAAGAGGCACTGTGGCTGGCCATGTCTGCGCTGCAGACAAAAGCACATGCCTTTCCATTTCCTGTTTCCTTTTTCAGAAGTTCTTCCTTCTGATTCCAGGACGCATTCCATTTCACCTCATCCACACCGGTTTCTTTCTGCAGATATCCGGCAGGACTTTTGGTGCCATGGACGAGCAGTACAACATGCATGTCCTGCTGTTTCAATGATACTATGGCATCTTTTGCATGCGGCAGAATTTCCTTGCGGGCAGAAACCAGACCGATGATATGGGAACCATCATGCAATAGGCGTATCTCTTTGCCTTCTGTTTCCATTGCCTTGATCGTTTCATCCCAGGATGCTGTGTCGAGTCCTGCTTTTTTGACATCTGCAGGTGTTTCCAGCTTCATCGTTTTCCCGCAGCTGTCATTCCTGATGGCACAGAAGGCACCGGCACTTTCACTGGTCAGCTTCTGACTGCGCAGATAGCGCTGCAATGCTTTGGCAAAGTGATCTTTGTGATGGGTAATGGCATCACCGGCATTCATCTCCATGATATGGATATCAATGTCTTTGCCAGGTAAAAAGTCACAGACTGTCAGTTCGCGGCTTGTGACAATATCATCCTGCTCGAGAAAGATGGTCTCAATCTTCTGATCTTCCAGACTGCGGCGCGTCTGTAAAAAGAGATTCTGTCTGGCAAGGTCCAGACTGAAGGATCTTTGGGTCTTTGCTGTGAATGCTGCCATTGCGCAGGGATAGATGGATGCTGGAATGGCAAGGGCACTGACAAGTGCAGCGCTCAGCTGTCTGGTAATCAAAAGGACAATGACAAAGACTGCTGCCATGATGCCGGCGCTGATCTTGATATCCTTTTTCTTTTTTGCAAGGATACCGTCAGGAACAGTGTCCGTATTCTGCAATGCCTTGTGCCAGAGGTTTGCGATGGCAGTCTTACTGCCAGCCTTTTCAACACGGCATGTGCAGTAACCATGGCAGACTTTTTCACCGGCAAACAGATCATCCCTGACATGCTTTTCACCCTGACTGTTTTCAATCCGGACCGCGCCTTCCCTGATTTTGCCATCTGCCGGGATGGTATCTCCTTTCCGCAGGACGAGAAGATCACCTGGCTGCAATTCATCCGGGCTGATGGTCATTTCCTGGCTGCCTTTCAGCAAGTGTGCTTTTTCCCTGACTTCTGCCGGGACAAATCTCTGCTTTTCCTGGTTTTCTTTTCTTTCTGCAGATGCCAGAAGAGAAAGGCGGATGCCTGTGACAGCAGTCCAGGCAGCTGCTGTGGCATGAATCTGGCTCTTTGTGATGAAAAGCAGACAGATCACTGGCAGAAATGCAATGAAGAGACATGCAGTGACGGCCTGATCATCCCACTGCTTGTGTTTCAGATGATGCAGGCATGTGATGGCCTGTTCTTTCTGCAGGCAGAGAATGGCTGCCAGTAAGCCAATGAAAAAAAGAGTGCTGCATGGCAGGATGAGAGCCAGTGGTGTCAGCAGAGAGATGCTGAAAGAAAGTCTTGTTTTCAGATTTCTGCTGTTTCCTGCTTCTGGCATGCAGGGAAGTGCTTCATGGCGCAGGCATGCATCATAGCCGCATGCCTGGATGGCTTTGAGGATATTTTCTTTGGTGATTTTAGCATCATCAAAAGTGACATCCATGGTGCGGATCGCAGTGTTGACGGTGACCTGCTGGATGCCCGGCATGGATGAAAGATGGTTTTGTATCGTATCTGCACTTGCCGCAACGGACAGTGCATGAACAGCGAATGTTTCAGTACGGGATGGCACAATGTTCTCCTTTGCGTTCCTTATCATATGCTGTTTTGAATGGCGTGACAATGGGTGTGTTGTTGTTCCTTCTGCTTTGTTTTGCATATAATGGAGTACGTTACGAGGTTAAATGAAAATGGAAATACAGGAGAGAATTGCGGCTCTGCGGGCATTGATGCAGGCCAGAAACATTGATGTGTATTATGTTCCCAATGAGGATGACCATCTGTCTCAGGAGTATACGGCTGATCATTTCAAGTGCAAGTCATGGCTGACCGGTTTTACCGGTGATGCCGGCTGTGCCATTGTCACCAGAGACTTTGCCGGCCTCTGGACGGATGGACGCTACTTTACCCAGGCAGAGATGGAGCTGGCTGGCACCGGTGTGACACTGATGCGGCTGCGCCAGGAGGGTGTGCCCAATCCATTGGATTTTCTGATTCAGAACACACCGGATAACGGTATTCTTGGCTTTGACGGCCATGTGGTATCTGCGCAGGCTGCCCTTACTCTGAGCCGTGCCCTTTCTATGCGCCATGCGTCCCTGCATATGCGTGAGGATCTGGTTGGCATGATCTGGAAGGACCGTCCGGCCATGCCTGAAAAGCCATTGTTTTTGATGGACGAAAAGTATACCGGTGAAAGTGCCGGTGAGCGTCTGGCCAGAGTCAGAAAGGCAATGGCTGAAAAAGGTGCGGATGTGCTGGTGCTGACGGCATTGGAAGATCCGTGCTGGGTATTGAATGTGCGCGGGGATGATATTCCGTGTACGCCGGTGCCATATGCCTTTGCCTTGATTGAAAAGGATCAGGCATCTTACTATGTGGCCGAAAAGGCTGTCTCATCAGAAGTGGCTGCCTATCTTGCTAGCTGGCATGTGTCTGTAAAGCCATATGGCAGTCTGCAGGCAGATCTTTCTTCCTTGTCCAATCAGGTTGTCTGGGCAGATCTTTCCGGTCTGAATGCGGAATTATATGATGCTTTGCGTGCCGGCCATAACCGTATTCTCAATGCCCATTCTCCAGTGGAGCTGTTCCGTGCCATGAAGAATGAAACGGAAATTGCAAATATCCGCCATGCCCATCTGAAAGACGGCATTGCCATGGTGAAGTTTGTCAAGTGGATCAAGGATCATGCGGCATCTGGTACGATGAGTGAACTGTCTGCCCAGAATCATCTGTATGCGCTGCGGGCTGCACAGCCGGACTATCTGGAACCAAGTTTTCCGACGATTTCCGCATATCAGGCCAATGGTGCCATGATGCACTATGTGGCAACTGAAAAGCAGTATGCCATGTGTAAGCCGCAGGGCTTTCTGCTGGTGGACAGCGGCGGTACATACCGTGATGGTTCGACCGATATTACCCGTACGATCTCACTTGGCAAATTGACTGCGGAAGAGAAGAAGCTGTATACGCTTGTATTAAAGGGACATCTGGCATTGGCACGTGCCCGTTTCCTGTATGGCACCTGCGGCAACAATCTGGATATTCTGGCCAGAGGACCGTTATGGGATGAGGATATTGACTATCAGTGCGGCACCGGCCATGGGGTTGGCCATGTGCTTGGCGTCCATGAAGGTCCCCAGGCTGTGCGCTGGGGTGTGCCAAGTGCTGCCCGTCCTTCCTCAGTGCTGGAAGACGGCATGGTTGTGACGGATGAGCCTGGCGTGTATCTGCCGTATAAGGTTGGCATCCGTATCGAGAATGAACTGCTGGTGCGCAAAGGCACGCATAACTTCTATGGCCAGTGGCTGTACTTTGAGGACCTGACACTGTGTCCGTATGATCGGGATGCGATTGATGTCAGCCTGCTGGAAAAGAAAGAGATTGAGCAAATCAATGTCTATCACCAGCATGTGTATGATACGCTTTCTCCATATTTAAATGAGGAGGAAAAACAATGGCTATGGAAACAGACAAGAGAGCTGTGAAACTTGTTTCCTGGAATGTGAATGGCCTGCGCTCATGCATGAAGAAGGGGTTTTCTGACTTCTTTGCACAGGCGGATGCAGATCTGTTTGCGATTCAGGAGACCAAGATGCAGCCGGATCAGCTTGATGATTCGATGTCCTTTGACGGCTATTTCCGCTATATGAACAGTGCAGAAAGAAAAGGGTATTCCGGCACAATGGTTTATGCAAAGAAAGAGCCGCTGCAGGTCATTTATGATATTGACGGCGATACAACCAAAGAAGGGCGTGTGATTACACTGGAATATCCGGATTTCTGGTTTGTATGTGCCTATGTGCCCAATTCCAAGGAACAGCTTGCCCGGCTGGATTACCGTATGGAATGGGAAGGATATCTGAAAGCACATCTTTTGAAGCTGGATCAGACAAAACCAGTGATTTATACCGGTGATCTCAATGTTGCCCATGAAGAGATCGATATCAAAAATCCGGCATCCAATCATCATAATGCCGGTTTCTCTGATGAAGAGCGTGCGAAGATGACGGAACTGCTGGCTGCCGGCTTTACCGATACGTTCCGGCATCTGTATCCGGATGCAGTGAAGTATTCCTGGTGGAGCTATCGGTTCAAGGCAAGGGAAAGGAATGCCGGCTGGCGGATCGATTACTTCCTGGTATCCAATCGGATTGCAGGAAATGTCAAAGATTCTTTGATCTATGATACGGTGACTGGTTCTGACCACTGTCCGATCGGTCTGCAAATTGAGTTTTAACAGCTTCGTGCGTATAATATACGGGTATTTTCTGGAGGAAAAGTTATGGACGTAAAGTCAGTCATAGAGGGTTACCGCGATGAACTGGTCAGCCGTCTGGGAAGTCTTGTGGCAGTGAATTCTGCCATGGGTACACCGGAGGATGGCGCACCGTTTGGACCGGGACCGAAGAAAGCATTGGAAACCGCTCTGTCCTTTCTGCAAGAGGATGGCTTCAAAACAGTCAATCTGGATAATTACATTGGATATGCTGAAATGGGTGAAGGCGAGAAGCTGATCGGCATTGTCGGTCATCTGGATGTTGTACCGGCCGCAAAGAGCGATGGCTGGGACACCGAGCCGTTTGAGATGACGGAGAAGGATGGCATTCTGTATGGCCGCGGCGTTTCCGATGATAAGGGTGCTGTGGTGGCAAGTATGATTGCCATGAAGGCTGTGCGTGACCTTGGCATCCCGATGAACAAACGTGTGCGTCTGATCATGGGAACCAATGAAGAGTCCGGCTCCAAGGGTCTTGCCTACTATGTCAAGAAGGAAGGCAGTGTTGACTATGGCTTTACACCAGATGGTGAATTTCCGCTTGTCTATGGTGAAAAGGGTATGGTTGGCGCCGTTTACCGTTCCAAGAAGACAGAGATTCTGGACATCAAGGGCGGTACAGTTTCCAACATTGTGTGCAAGAATTGCATGATTCTTCTGAAGAAGTGCACGTTCTCCAAGAAGGCACTGGAAGATTATTTCAACAATAACTCGATTGCCTATGAGATGAACGAAGAGGGCGAAAATGTCCGCATCAGTGTGACGGGTGTGGCTGCTCATGCCAGCACGCCGGAACTTGGCCGCAATGCCATTTCCTATCTGATGTGCGGTCTGCACGCAGCCGGCTGCCAGGATCCGTTTGTGGAATTCTATTGTGACCACTTCGGACTGGAGACCGATGGTACTTCTGCCGGTGTTGCCTGCAAGGATGAATATGGTGCATTGACACTGAACAATGGTGTTATTGGCATGAAGGATGGCGTGATTGAGGGAACGATTGATATCCGCTTCCCGGTTACCTTCAATGCCAAGCAGGTTGTCAAGCAGTGGAGTGAGCATCTGGAAGATGAAAATGGCCTGATTGAGATCAAGCATACAGTTGAGCCGCTGTTCTTCCCGGTAGATTCGCCACTTGTCACAACATTGCTGGATGCCTATCGTGAAGTCACTGGCGATACGGAGAGCCAGCCGCTGGTCATTGGCGGCGGTACATATGCCAAGGGCATTGACAATACCATTGCGTTTGGCTGTGCATTCCCTCATGAGGATTACCGCATTCACAATACAAATGAATGGGTGCGCATTGATGAACTGCTGAAACAGGCAGAGATTTATGCCACTGCGATCATCAAGCTGCTAGCTCTGTAAGATGGATCATCTCAGAAGACCGCGTCATGTGGTCTTCTTTTTTCTGGCTTTTCTTTCTCTGCTTCCTTTTGTATGATGAAGGGAAAGGAAGAGAATATGAAAAAAGCCGCAATTTTATACGATTTTGATAAAACACTGTCACCGCGGGATATGGAGGAGTATTCCCTCATTCCGCGGCTTGGCTATGATCATCCCCGGGATTTCTGGGCTGAGGTGACGCGCCTTGCCATCACCAACCGCATGGATGCGATTTCTGCTTACCTGTATCTTCTGAAACGAAAGTATGAGGAAGAGGGCATGCCATTGCGGAAGGAGAACTTTCTGTCCCTTGGCAAGGATGTGGTGCTGTTTCCAGGTGTTGAGACATGGTTTTCCCGCATCAATGCATATGGCAGAGCGGCTGGTTTTACGATCGAGCACTACATCATCAGTTCCGGCATGAGTGAGATTATTGAAGCATTGCCGATTGCGGATCAGTTTACCCGCATCTATGCCTGCCGCTATTACTATGATGAACATGGCGATGCCAAGTGGCCGGCCCGGATTGTGAATTACACGACCAAGACGCAGTATATCTTCCGTATTAACAAGCAGGTGCTGGATGAAAGCAATGATGCGGATCTGAATGACTATCTGGATCCCCGTGTGAGGCCGGTGCCGTTTGAAAGAATGGTCTATGTGGCGGATGGGTTTACCGATGTGCCGTGTATGCGGCTGGTGAAGCTGTATGGGGGAAAGTCCATTGCAGTCTATGACAAGAGTAAAACAGTTGCCGAGAAGCTGATCCGGGACGGCCGTGTGAATTTTATGGCTCATGCGGATTATCGTGAGGGCGGTGAAATGGAAACACTGATGAAGATGATCATTGATCACATGAAGGCAGATGATCTGCTCAAGGAAAGAGAGGGTATTCATGAGCCAGAATGACAATGCCAGACGCTTTCTGGATGCCTATGCGTCTATTGAACATGAGCTGAGTACAATGGCCAGAGAGACCAGATATATTCCGTTTTCACAGCTGCTGTCGATGTGTGCAAAGCACAGTTGGGTTGTTTCGCATCATCAGGAGGAGCTGCGGGAGTTCAACGAGCTGCGCAATGCCATTGTGCACCTGCGTGACAGCCGCAATGAGATCATTGCCCAGCCGACGGATCAGGCTGTGCAGGATATTGAACGGCTTGCAAAACTGTTAACAGGCGATGATACATTGCTGCAATATGCCAGCAAACCGGTCAAAACGGTTTCCCTGCAGGATACGATCCCATCTGCCTATACGCTGATGAAAAAGCTTGGCTCTTCCAAGGTGCCGGTCTATGAAAATGGGATCTATCGCGGTTTGTTGCAGATGGAGGATATCTGTGCCTGGGCGATGGATGGACGTGATGCTTCGCTGCAGGTGAAGGATGTTCTTTCCAGCAGCCGCAAGGAGCGCGTGGTGTTTTTAAACCGCGGGGCAAAGGTGATGGATGCTATGGCATCTTTTGAGAAAGCACTGCGTCTTGGTGCTGCGGCGATGGCGATCATCATTACAGAAAATGCAGAACGGGATCAGCAGCCGCTGGGTATTGTGACAGTGCAGGATCTGCCGAAAATGCTCAGAGAGCTTGTGTAAGCGCTATAATAGAGGCATGAAAAGAAAAGGCTATGCGGGCACGTATACAAGTGCCGGTGCACAGGGAATCTATTCCTTTGTGCTGGAAGATGGAATTCTGCGGGATGCAGAGTTGTTTGCGAAGATTGAAAATCCAAAATATGTAACAAGATGGGCGGATGGCATTGCCAGTGTGGGAGATTTCCCCAATGGTTCCGGTGTGGCTCTGTTTGATGAAGCAGGGAACCTGCTGGATGCCATCAGCTATGAAGACAGGACATCGTGCTTTATTACGTGTGATGGGGACCGTCTGTACACGGCCAACTATCATGCCGGTACTTTTTCGGTGCTGCAGATCATCAATAACCGCCTGAAGCTGGTGGATACCGTATTGATCCGGGATGGCGCCGGCTGTCATCAGGTACTGGTGCATGATGATACGATTCTGGTGCCATGTCTGTTTCTGGACCGTGTCATGATGTATGACAAGATGACTCTGGATCCAAAGGGCTCGATCCGTTTTGATCAGGGCACCGGGCCAAGACATGGTGTTTTCACCAAAGATGGAAAATATCTCTATCTTGTCTCAGAACTCTCCAATGAGCTGTTTGTGATTTCCTGTGACAGCTGGAAAGTGCTCTACCGGATTCCAGTGTTGGCAAATGGTGAAATGCATGTGCGCGATACTGCAGCCATCCGGATGTCGGATGATGAGAAGTATCTGTATGTTTCCACCCGCACGAAAGATGTGATTTCTGTGATTGCGCTGAAGGATCATGTGCCGGTATTGAAGCAGGTTGTTTCCTGCGGTGGCAAACATCCGCGCGATATCAATCTGTGTGACGGATATCTGATCTCTGCCAACCGCTATTCCAATGAGCTTGTCAGCTTCCCGATTCAGGAAGATGGCACGCTTGGAAAAGAAACCAGCCGTCTGCATGTGCCGGAGGCAGTTTCTCTGCTTTTCTGAAAAGCTTTGCAAAGACAGAATTTTTTCTGAAAAATTGATGAAGTTCTGCCTTTTTTTGTTTTACATCCAGATTTTGGTTTCTATACTAGGCATTATATGGAGGAGAATGCGATGAAATACGATTTCACTTCAATTATGGACCGCCATGGCAAGGATGCCATTGCGGTAGATGGTCTTTCCAAAGATGGCAAAGGTGCACCAGCTGCGCCGAAAGACGGCTTTGATGCCATTCCGATGTGGGTTGCAGATATGAACTTCCCGACAGCACCATCCATTACTGCCGAGCTTGAAAAACGTATCCAGCACCCGGCATATGGCTATTTCATGCCTACGGATGAATACTTTAACAGCATCATCAACTGGCAGAAAGAGCGCAATGGTGTTCAAGACCTCGAGAAGAAGCACATTGGCTATGAAAACGGTGTGCTCGGCGGTGTGATTTCAGTGCTGAATGTCATTTGTTCAAGAGGCGACAATGTGCTGCTGCACTCACCGACTTATATTGGCTTTACTGGTTGTTTGACCAATGCCGGCTACCATATTGTTCACAGTCCTTTGTATCGTGACAAGGATGGCATCTGGCGGATGGACTATGAAGACATGGCAAAAAAGATTGAAGAAAATCATATTCATGCGGCTGTCTTCTGCTCTCCTCACAATCCGTGCGGCCGTGTCTGGACAAAAGAAGAGATTGAAAAGGCCATGCAGGTATATGCTGATCATGATGTGTGGGTTATCTCAGATGAGATCTGGTCCGATCTGATCCTGGAAGGCTATCATCATACACCGACGCAGTCTGTCAATGAATGGGCCCGCCAGCATGTGGCAGCGTTCTATGCGCCGAGCAAGACATTCAATCTTGCCGGCCTGATCGGCTCCTATCACATCATTTACAATGACTGGCTGCGTGAGCGTGAAGCCAAAGAGGCATCACTGTGCCATTACAACAGTATGAATGTACTATCCATGCATGCTTTGATTGGTGCGTATAAGCCAGAAGGACAGGAATGGCTGGATGAGCTGCGTCAGGTACTCACTGGCAATGTCAGCTACGCCGTTGACTTCATTGAGAAAAACTTCCCGGGCGTTTCTGTTGCCAGACCGGAAGGCACCTACATGCTTTTCCTGGACTGCACAGAGTACTGCAAAGCCCATGGCATTGATGTCGGTGAAGTTCTGCACAGAGGATGGGATGTTGGCGTAGAATGGCAGGATGGCAGACCATTCCATGGAGAATATGGCATCCGTATGAATCTGGCACTGCCGCTGTCCCGCGTTCAGGAAGCCTTTGGACGTCTGCAGAAGTACGTGTTTACCAAGTAAGCAATTTATGAACGAAGCCGCATGTGCGGCTCTTTTTATCTGTGATCATTGATTGATGCGCCGTGCATAACCTGTCTACAGCCAAACCCTCAATGTTTGCACAAAGTGGCGTAGGCTCAGGCGGTGTTGGCGTCATCAATGCCGCTACTGACAACAAACACGGAAATATGGTCAAAATGATATTTGCGGCAAGTCCAGCAAATATGCAGCTCGCAAAAATCTTCAATGGGACTATGATCCGAGCTTGATCTCTGTTCCAACGCTGCTTGTATCCAGCACGGGTGACAGTGATGAGAATCTTGTTGTTTCTGGCGCAGAGCTGAAACAGATTTATGATTCGATACCTGATTCGATTCCGAAAATCATGGCACGCAGAATCGATGCTGAACACGGGGATATGCTCAGTTTTGCCGATGGGTATATGACCGCATGGTTTATGTGGCAGCTGCAAGATGATGCGGAAGCCGCAAAAGCGTTCGTTGGCAATTCTGCCGAGCTGTTGCATAACGAGCTATATCAGAATCAGCAGTCAAATATTAAGTAAGTTACCATTCATAAAACGAACGCCTCTGAACCACATCGGCTCGGAGGCTTTTTGTTATTTCTCTTTGACTGAACAGATTTTTGGCAAGGTTTCAAGGACTTGCTGACCGTCCTGCTCTACGTCATGTGCTTAATCATATGGTGTGCGATTTTATGGAATTCGTTCGATGGTGGATGTTAAACAAGAATTATTCTCCGGAAGAGATTAGCTCGGTTTTATTGAAACCACGCCGCTCGCTCAGTGGTTTATCACATAAAAGATTACGCGAAAAGTAGTAATCCTCGTTTTCCAAAAAAGAAAAGAACACCGGAACAACGCGGTAAACCCGCCTATGTTGGCTCACGTGAACACCCCATCGACCGGACCTCGGCTGATAGGCAAGATTATTGCCGAAAAAACAATAAGAACCTAAAATATGGATATGTACAAAGCAATTCTTCAGTTATGCTTACCGTTTCTTTTGGTAGCCATTGGCATGTTTGTGTTGGCTGGGTTCATCTGGCTGTTCTTTAATCATGGGATAGATAAGATCCGACATCCGGAAGAATGGAAAGACCAAGGCAGCTCCGGCGAACGCATTATATATCGAACCTTGGTCGATCAAATTCATGTGCCGGAGAGCCAAATTCTGCGCAACGTGTATGTTCCAACCGTTGATGGTAAGACATCTGAGATCGATCTTTTGGTCGTATCAAAGAAAGGTCTGTTGGTTTTTGAATGTAAGAACTATGCTGGAAATATCTATGGTGACGCCAGCCGTAAAAAATGGATTCAGTACCTCGGGAAAAAGAAAAGCTTCTTTTATAACCCCTTCATGCAAAACCGCACGCATGTAAAACATCTCAAAAAATATCTTGAGCAATATGGAGATATTCCTGCGATTCCAATGGTTACAACAATCACTCGCGGCACGTGGAAGGTTAAAAACTACGGTCCAGAAGATTATCTGCTCGGGTATAATTGTCATCTAAAAGATGTCCTCGCCAGGACGCCTGACTCTGAACTCATGGCTCAGCATTTCAAGGCAATCCTTGCAAAACTACAGCCACTTTCTCGCCCGGATGAATCCGTCAAAAAAGAACACATTGAGAAGATTCGAAAGAAGTAAAACAAAAAATCGCATATCGTTGTAAATATCACAACACCAAGTTATCGATACCACTAATTTCTCAAATGTATCACTTTAACAGAGGTCGGCGCTAATACATCGCCTGCCTCATCGCCCCGAAAGTTGTAATCCGGAGCTGTTTTTTCTTGTCAAAAACTGTGTTATGGTGCGAATAGGACAACAAATCCGTATGTCTGTCAAGTGTGAGTGGCTTACGGTTGTCCTACTGTTTTAGGCGGCAAAACAAATAAGATAATAAATTGTAAATTCTTCGCAGAATGACAGGCTTTCTCCTCGAAAGAGAGCTATCATGCGATGACTACCAAAGAAAGGAGGTACGCTCTATGAGTACCGCAACCATGGCAAATACGGCGAAGGCATTGATGGAATCTATGACGCCAAAGTTTGCCGTATCCTATCTCCGCGTATCTACCCGCGGACAGGCCGAGCGCGGTGGTGGGCATGATGAGGGTTTCTCGATTCCTGCCCAGCGTGAGGCCAATAAGAAAAAGGCAGCATGTTTAGGTGCAATGGTTGGCAAGGAATTTGTTGATCGTGGTGCATCGGCAAAATCCGCTGACCGCCCACAGCTTCAGGCGATGCTGGAATATGTCAAAGAAAATGCTGACCGCGTGGATTATGTGATAGTCCATAAAGTTGACCGCCTCGCCTGTAATCGTGACGATGATAGCGATATTATGCGGACATTGCGCGAATGCGGCGCTCAGCTCGTATCAGCATCAGAGAGTATCGATGAAACACCTGCCGGTATGTTATTTCACGGCATTATGAGTTCTATCGCAGAATTTTACTCGCAGAATCTTGCCACGGAAGTTAAGAAAGGTATGAGCGATAAAATTAAGGGCGGTGGCACAATTGGCCGTGCGCCGCTCGGATACAAAAATGTTCGCTACGTTGATGATAAAGGCCGTGAAGAACGAACAGTCATCCTCGATCCGGAGCGCGCACCGCTGGTAAAAATGGCTTTTGAGGCCTACGCATCGGAGCAGTGGACAGTTAATGGCCTGGCGGATTATCTCGGCGCGTGTGGCCGTACAATGCGCGCTACGCCGAAGATTCCGTCGAAGCCTATCCCATTCCAGACGCTCCACAAAATGCTTTCCAACCCGTATTACAAGGGGGCGTAAAATACAAAGGCGTCGAATATCCCGGTTCACACGAACCTATCATCGATGAGGAGACATGGGATAAAGTCCAGCTCATCATGAGTTCTCGCGTCAATGGCGAGCGCACGAATAAGCATCCGCACTATCTCAAAAGTGCCGTCTACTGCGCCTATTGTGGCGAACGCCTAATTATCAGCAACGAGAAAAAGAAAGACGGTACGGTGTATCCGTATTTCGTGTGCGCCGGTCGGCACAGCAAATGCCGCCGTGACTGTAAGATGAAATACATCCTAATCCCAGCTGTAGAGCGTGAGATTGAAAAGCTCTATGATAGAATCCAAATCCCTGCTGAAGTAAAAGCTCAGAGGAAGAACACCTGCAGGGCGTGATAGCTTCTGAAAAGCAGAAATATGATAAAGAAATCGAGGGCTTGCAGGGCAGGAAGAATGAACTGGAGCATAAGCGTGCTAAGCTAATGGAGGCACATTACATGGATGCAATTCCTCTGGATTTCATGAAATCCGAACAGCAGAAAATCGCAAAAGAGTTGACTGTAGTCGAACATGAGATTAAACAGCACGGTCTGACCTTTGCTGAAATATCTGAAAATCTGTCCTACGCGCTCGAAATGCTCGATGAATGTGGTAAGGCATACCGCTCCGCCAGTGATAAAATCAAGCGTCTGATGAATCATGCGATATTCGACAAAATCTACGTTATCAGCAACGAGGATATCCCCCTCGGTATTGAGGGGGAAATATAGACCTCCGTTTGATTCAATCCTCGCTCCGGCAAAACAGGAGGCGTCGGAAAATACAGAACAAACACAAGACATTGCAAAAGGCCGCATCCAGAACTCTCACGGATGCGGCCTTTTTGCGGATAATTCCACATTTATGCGAAGTTACTCAAATTTTTTTAAGGATAAAATTTCGAGTAACAAATTTTTGGTGGAGCCAACGAGGATCGAACTCGCGACCTCATGATTGCGAACCATGCGCTCTCCCAGCTGAGCTATGGCCCCATACATGAGATATTCTACCACACTGCACTTATTCTTTACATGCAAATTTCAGCGTGGCATGGCCGTGGTCATACTGCACTTCAAGCATGGCGCCATTGATCATGATCATGCATGGGATCGTATGGCCGATATCTGCTTCCAGAACATACGGAATGCCTTCCAGCGCCATTCTGGCTGCTTCTTCATAGGTCATGCCGGTTTCAGAAGACGGAAACAGCACTCTGCCGATCAATACAGCATTTGTATGTTCAAACCAGCCGGCATAGCGGAACTGTTTCAATGTGCGGTAGAAATTTTCTGCCGACAGTGCAAAGTTGTCAAAGTAGAAAATCTGGCCATCTTCTTTGTATCTTTCCACAAAGCCTTTTGTATCTTCATAAGGTGTGCCGATCAGATCCTTGAGACCATCAATACAGCCGCCGATGCAGCGGCCTTTTGCCACAAAGTGATCCTGTTCACTCTGCCATTGCGTATCGCTGTCATAGGCAGGTTTATCTACCAGAAATTTGGCTTTGGCCATATGGCGTGGAAAGCTGTGCTCTTCCATCCTTTTTCCTTTCATGACTTCCAGAGCATTGGCAATGTAGTCCCATTTTGTACCAAGATCAAAGCTGCCGGCATTCATGCCATACAGCGATGCCACATCACAGATGGTTGTGGCAGGATACAGAAGGCCAGTCGGGTCAGAGGCACCCATGATCCACTTGGGATGTTTCTTCAGCACAGAAAAGTCTGCATACGGAATCATTTCATTGAGAAAGTCACCGCCGGCAGCCGAAAGAACCATGTTTACATCAGGATCTTTCAGCAGTTGGCTGAACTCCTGTCCGCGTGTTTTTGCATCGGCACTGCGCTGATCTGCATTCCTGACCGATGCTGTTTCTTTGATTCTGTATCCCTGCTGCTTTAATACGGCAAGGGAAGCATCATAGCTTTCAAGCTTGTCACCAACACCTGCGCTGGGAGCACAGATGCCGATCGTATCACCTGGTTTTAGAAAAGACGGATAAATCATAGCAATCTCCTTTTCCTGATTTTAGCATAGGTTTGTTTTGTGCAGACAAAATGAAAACGGCCGCTGAAAGGGGATTGTTCTGGCCGTTTTCGTATTTCTTGAGAGGGAAAGTTATATGTTTTTTGTTTACTTTGATGCGATTGCCAGCATGGCTGCGGCTGATTGATTGGTTCCTCCTTTCTTTTGATGATCTTATAATACTTCCGGTCTGTGCTGAAACATTGAAAGCAGAGTGAAAAGAACGTGAACAATTTTGTGAATGGATCACATCATTCTGGTAGGATAACGGTGATGAAGAAGACTGTACTGATAACCGGGGCTACGATGGGCATCGGCTGTGCGCTTGCGGAACGGTTTGCCAAAGAGGGCAGTGATCTGGTGCTTTGTGCCCGCCATCATGATGCCCTGACAGAAGTGAAGCGCAGGCTGGAAGAAAGATATGGCATCTGTGTGGATGTGTATGCCTGTGATCTTTCCAGCCATGAGCAGCTCATGCGGCTGTATGAAACTGTGAAGGACAAGCGTGTTGAGATTCTGGTGAATAATGCCGGCATTGGCTTTGCAGGAAAAGCCATTGATCAGGATATTGAAAAGGAGGATATCCTGGTGGATCTCAACATCAAAGCTGTCATGGATCTGTGCAAGCTGTTTGGAAAAGATATGTGTGAGCGCGGACATGGTACAATCATCAATCTGTCTTCCACGGGTGCTTTTCAGCCTGGTCCTTATATTGCGTCCTACTATGCCTCCAAGTCATTTGTGCTTTCCTACAGCCGTGCTCTGGAAGTGGAAATGAAGCCATATGGCGTTCATGTATGCTGTGTCTGCCCGGGCCCTGTCGATACTGCTTTCTATGCAAAAAGCGGCGGCCGCATGTCTGTATATCATACAAGTGCCCAGCATGTGGCAGATGTCATTCTGCGCACATATCAAAAAAGAACCGTTGTCGTCATCGGTTCTTTGAACAAACTGCTTTGTGCGGTGCCTTCCGGCGTGAAGATGAAATATCTTTCCTTCATGAAGAAGCCTAAAACAGATCACGGAAGAAGATAAGAATACGGTTGAAGAAATCATTGGCTTTTGGAATGGTGAATGTCTGTGCTGTTTCTGCAACAGTCTTTCCATCGGCTGTCACTGTAATGTTGAGCTGCTTTGTCTGGTTTTGATTTGTGGCTGTGTAACTGTTGGCAAGATCTGTCGTGACAGCAATCTTGGCATCATCCGGCACATCGGCAGTAATATCTTCACTGCTTGTGATGGTTTCTTCCATCCTGCCAATGACTTTCTCTGCGATATAGCTGCCCAGTGTATCCCCCGTACTGACAACGGTCTTTCTTGACCAGCTGTTCAGAGCATTCAGTATTGTGGAGGCATCCTGCAGATGGGATGTGGCATAGATATCGGTCATGGCATGGGCAGTGACGATGATGATTTTCATGCCATTAAGCTCACTGTAGGAGGCCATGCAATGGCCCGCATCATCCGTATAGCCGGTTTTATCTCCGACAAAGCCTGGCAATGAGATATGATCGCGTTCAATGGCACCTGCCACCGTCGAATACATCAGATTGCCCAGGGTATCCGTATAGGAAGAGGAAGAGAAAATTTCCCGGAACGTCTCGTTTTGGACGGCATAGTTTGTCAGCGTGGCGATATCTTTACACGTGGAGTAGTGATTTTCATCATGCAGGCCGGTTGGATTGACAAAGTGGGTATTGTCCATGCCCAGCTCTTCTGCCTTCTGGTTCATGGCTTCCACAAACTTGTCAATGGAGCCGCTGGCGGCATAGGCAAGTGCATTGACAGCATCTGCACCTGATGGCAGCAATGCACCATACAGCAGATCACGCACAGTTGGTGTATCACCCGCACTGTAGCCAACCACAGCGGCCTCAGCTTCATACAGCCCGTCCAGCATCTCATCCGTGATTGTCACGGTCTGATCCAGAGACAGACCGGATTCCAGCACAACAACTGCCGTCATGATCTTGGTCATGGAAGCAGGATAAATCTTTGCCTCACTGTTTTGATCCAGCAGGACCTGTCCGTTCTCTGCATCGATGACATAGGCATCATCACTCTGCAGGATGACATCCAGCTGGAGGTAAGAAGCACTGTCATCTTGTTTCTGGATGACAGTTGATACAGGAGTACTCACTGTATTGGCAGACAGAACTGCCGCAGCTATCAGTTTTGTGATGTTCATGGGGCTATTGTAGCAGAAAGATCAGTCAATGGACTTACGGATGTGGGCATCATAGTCCATGACATACAGACAGGCATACATGATATTCAGATAATAGGTCATCGCTTCTTCAGAAAAGAACGAGGCAATGCGGTGAAATTTATTTTCTTTTGCCGGCAGCACCAGCACCACATGGCACAGTTTTGCCAGGGGAGAACTGGCATTGGCCGTGATGCAGACAAGTCTGGCATGGTTGGCTCGGGCAGCCTGGGCACAGCTTACTGTTTCTCTTGTTGTACCGGAATAGGACAGAAACAGGGCACAGTCTTCTTTGTGCATGGTCTGGGCCAGATGGTGCTGCTCACCATATACCGGCGTGGCCAGACATACCGTGCCTGCCCGGATCATGCGGGCCTGAAACATCAGACCGGCAAGGTAGGCATCGCCAACACCAAAGATCGCTGTCTGTCTGGCATTGTGAATGGCAAGACAGGCTTTGTGCATATCTTCCAGAGACAGTGTATTCCTGGCTGCGCGCAGGGTTTCCGTGCTCAGATTGGCAAGGCTTGTTGCAATTTCAGATGTGGAATCATAGCGGGAAAACGGAAAGTTGGGATCTACGGCATCGTTGGTGTTTTCAGCCAGCTGCTGGGCATAGAGAATCTTGAACTGACGATAGCCGCTTGTTTGCAGTTTGGCACAAAGCCGCATGATGGCACTGGTGGAAGTGTAGGTCTCCCTGGCCAGCTTTTGAATCGGCATCTGCAGCACGGCATCCTTGTGGGAAAGAATGTAGTCTGCGATTCTGGCTTCATTCTCACTGAAGCCGTCTTTTTCTTTGAGCGCTGTATTGAGATTCATGACCGTATTGTAACATGATGCCGGAATAAATATCAAAAAAGTAAGATATGCCGGCACAAAATGCCAACCGTTCTTTCCTCTCTTCTCATTTTTTCATGTGTGCCTATCATCAAAGCCAGGAGGAAGAAATCAAATGAAAGGTGTTAAGATTGTAACAATTGGCGGTGGTTCCAGCTATACGCCGGAATTGATGCAGGGATTTATCAAGCGGTATAACACACTGCCCATCAGAGAGATCTGGCTGGTGGATATTCCTGATGGTAAGAAGAAGCTGGAGATTGTTGGTGCACTTGCTCAGAGAATGTGGGATGCGTCTGGCTATGATGTCAAGGTGCATCTGACTCTGGACAGAAGAGAGGCTTTGAAGGATGCGGACTTTGTGACAACACAGTTCCGCGTCGGCCTGCTCAATGCACGTATCAAGGATGAGCGTATTCCGTTAAGCCATGGCATGATCGGTCAGGAGACCAATGGTGCCGGCGGTATGTTCAAGCTGCTGCGCACAGCACCGGTGATTGCCCAGATTATCCAGGATATGAAGGAACTGTGCCCGAATGCATGGCTGATCAACTTTACCAATCCCAGCGGCATGATCACAGAGACTGTCATCAGACAGTGCGGCTGGAAGAAGTGCATCGGTCTTTGCAATGTGCCGGTGAATATCATGAAGAATGAGCCGGTCATGATTGGCAAAAAGGAAGGTGATCTGGACTTTGTGTTCGGCGGTCTGAACCATTTCCACTTCCACCGTGCCTATGACAAAAAGACAGGCCAGGAGGTAACCCATGAGATTGCCCGTGCCATGATGAAGGATGACAAGTCCAACATGGCAAATATCCAGAATGAAAAGTTCCTGCTGGATCAGCTGTTAAGCATGGACTGCCTGCCGTGCGGCTATCATCGCTATTATTACCTGACCAGTCAGATGAGAAAGAAGGAGCTGGAGGATTATGCCGAACATAAGACACGTGCGGAGATGGTCAAGGAAGTAGAGCATCAGCTGTTTGAGCTGTACAAGGATCCTGCTCTTCATGAAATGCCTGAACTGCTTGGCAAGCGCGGCGGCAAGTATTACAGCGATGCGGCCTGTGAGACGATCAATGCCATCTATAATGATACGGGCAGGGTCATGGTTGTTTCTACAGAAAACAAGGGTGCACTTGTGGATCTGGATCCACAGGCCATTGTGGAAGTCAGTGCCAGAATTACCCGTCATGGTGCTGAGCCGATTGCCTTTGGCAGGATGGAACCGGCGGTCAGAGGTATGGTGCAGCTGATGAAGGCCATGGAAGAAACCATCATCGATGCAGCACTGCATGGCGACTATGGCAAGGCACTGGAGGCTTTCCAGATCAATCCGCTGGTGGATCATGGCCAGTGTGCCCAGGATCTGCTCAATGAGATGCTGGTAGCCAATGAGAAGTATCTGCCGAACTTTCATGATAAGATCGAGGAACTGAAGCAGGCTGGTGTGACAGTGCAGGATGAAACAGCACGCCAGCTGTGTGAGAAGGGACTTTAAGCAGTTATCAAAAGAACGATGAGAACTGCAGATTTCTGCAGGCTCCCACCGTTCCTTTTTTGCGTTCTGTTTATTCTTCAATCCAGACTTTCTTCATGATGACCGGCTGATTCGGACGGTCCATGAAGTTGGTTGGCGTGTTGGCAATATGATCAACAACATCCATGCCTTCTACAACATGGCCGAAGGCAGCGTACTGACCATCCAGATATGGGGCATCATCATGCATGATGAAGAACTGGCTGCTGGCAGAGTTGTAATCCTGGGCTCTGGCCATGGAAATCACACCGCGGACATGATGAATAGGATTGTTCACGCCATTGGCGGCAAATTCACCCTTGATGTTCTCTTTGGCACCGCCAGTGCCGTTTCCTAAGGGATCGCCGCCCTGGATCATGAATCCTTTGATAATACGGTGGAAGGTCAGGCCGTCATAGAAGCCTTCCTTGACCAGTTTGCGGAAATTAGCCGCTGTAATCGGGGCTGCCTGATCATCGAGCTCAATCTTGATCTGACTGCCGTCTTCCATTTCAATAATTACCATGAAATCTCCTCGCTTTTCTTTTAACAGTGATAACGATACACTACAAAGGAAAGAAAAAGAAGGAAAATGACATGAGAAAAACAGGGATTGCAATGTCAGTGGAAAAGATATCGGCGCGGGAAGGCTGCGGCACTTTTGGCAAAGAGACGAAGCAGTTTGTCCATATGCTTGCCGAAAAAGGGATGGATGCATGGTATGTATCCTGCCTGCAGGCATCCATGAATGACAGCTGCACATCGTACTATGCGCTGGATCCGGTATATCTTGATATTGAAACACTGTACCAGCAGAAACTGGTCGAAGAACCTTTTGCCAGAATGAAAGAAGGACTGTCAAAAGATCAGATCCGGATCATGAAAGGACCATGGTTTTTTCAGGCGTGGCACAATTTCAAACCGGATTATAACTTTGCCAACTTTGCTTATCAAAACTGGCTGCGGGATGAAGCGGTCTATGCGTGCTTTCAAAAGAAATTCAATGGCTCTGCATGGCAGACATGGCCTCAGGCGTATCGGGATGAACCGCTGACGGGCAGCATTGATCTGCATGAATTCACCGATGACATTCTGTATGAGACATTCCTGCAGTATGAACTGTTTCTGCAGTGGAATGCCATACGTCAGGAAGCGGCTGATGCAGGGATCGAGATCATTGGCGAAATGCCGGAAACGATCAGTGGATTCAGTGCGGAAAGATGGGCACATCGTGAGGAAAGTGATGAAGATGCACTCTGGCTGGATCATATGAACTATTCCGGCCGGATCATGAATGTGGTTTCTCTGCATCAGAAAGAAAGCGTGATTGGTGCCAGTCTTTTGAAGCAGCTGAAAGAGAAGAATCCGGAGCTGGAGATGATCCTCTGGGATACAGAAGGGTATGATGATCTGCAGGGGTATCTGCGCGGGGCAGTACTGGAAGATCATTGGCCAGGCGGGGATGTCATTGATGTGCGCGGCAGGAAAGACTGGAAGGACATAGATGATGGTGGCGGAAAGATGATCATCATGGATCTTGGTCAGGATTGAATGCATTGTTTATAAATCTTAAGGATATGCATGGTGATGTGTGATATAATCCAGTCTGTTTTTGAAAGGTGGAAACACGTATGTCAGTAATACTGAATATTTTGAAGTCCATTGTGTTTGGCATCGTGCAGGGCGTGACCGAATGGCTGCCGATCAGTTCAACCGGTCACTTGATCCTGCTGGAAAAGTTCATGCCGCTGAATGTGTTCGGGGCAGATGCAGCGGCGAACACAGCTTTCTGGGATATGTATAAAGTTGTCATTCAGTTTGGCTCCATCATTGCCGTGATGCTGCTGTACTGGCATAAGCTGTGGCCGTTTGAAAAGGGTTATTCCGAGAAGAGAAAGCGCAGTATTCTGCGTCTTTGGATCAAGATCATTGTGGCAACGGTTCCGGCCGCCATTGTCGGCTTCCTGCTGGATGACTGGATCGATGCCAAAATGAGCACGCCGATTGTCATTGCTGTTGCCTTGATCACTTATGGTGTTGCCTTTATCTTCCTGGAGAAGAGAGAGCATCAGTATGAAGTCACGGAGATCAGACAGATTTCCTATAAGAAAGCACTGGAGGTTGGTGCCTTCCAGTGTCTGGCTCTGATTCCGGGTACTTCCCGTTCCGGTTCTACGATTCTTGGTGCAACCCTGCTGAAGTTTGACCGTCCGACGGCCGCTGAGTTCTCCTTCTACATGGCTATTCCGGTCATGTTCGGTGCTTCTTTGCTCAAGATTGTCAAGATGCTTGCCAAGGGTGTTGTGATGTCCGGTGCAGCATGGCTTGTCCTGCTGGTCGGCATGCTTGTTTCATTTGTGGTATCTGTGGCTGTCATCAAGTATCTGATGGCCTATATCCGCAAGCATGACTTCACTGTATTCGGCAAGTACCGCATTGCACTTGGTATTCTGGTATTGATCCTGGCAATCTTCAAAGTTCTCTAAAAAACAGTTGCCCTCAGGCGGGCACAGTGTTATCATTCTTTGCGTCGTAAAGGGCATTAAAAAAAACGGCTTTTGAAGCCGCGTGGATTTAGTGCCCTTTTTCTTTGTTTATCGGGTTGGAAAGGATGGGAGTTGAACATCATGAAGTATATTTTCGTTACAGGCGGTGTTGTATCAGGACTTGGCAAAGGCATTACAGCAGCGTCTCTTGGCAGACTGCTGAAGCAGAGAGGCTTCAAGGTTATTTCGCAGAAACTGGATCCATATATTAATGTAGATCCGGGTACGATGTCTCCTTATCAGCATGGCGAAGTCTTTGTCACAGAAGATGGTGCCGAGACAGACCTTGATCTGGGCCACTATGAGCGTTTCATCGATGAGAATCTGAACCAGTATTCCAATCTGACTACCGGCAAGGTGTACTGGAATGTACTGCAGAAGGAGCGCCGTGGTGAATATCTGGGTGAGACAGTCCAGATCATTCCGCATATTACCAATGAGATCAAGCGTTTCATCTACAGTGTCGGCAAGCGTGCCGATGCGGATATCGTCATCACCGAGATCGGCGGCACGGTTGGTGACATCGAGTCACAGCCGTTCATTGAAGCGATTCGTCAGATCTCGATTGAAAGACCGCAGGATGTCTGCTTCATTCATGTCACTCTGGTTCCGTATATCAGCGGCTCCAACGAGTACAAGTCCAAGCCGACCCAGCACTCCGTCAAGGAACTGCAGAACCTTGGCGTACGTCCGAACATCATTATTGCCCGCTGCGACGGCCGTCTGCCGCAGAACGTCAAGCAGAAGATTTCCCTGTTCTGCAACGTCAAGTCGGACTGCGTCATTGAAAATACAACCGTCGGCGATCTGTATGAGGCACCGGTTATGCTGGAACAGCAGAACCTGTCTTCTATTGTCTGCCGTGAGCTCCATATTGATCCGGGTTCCATCGATCTGAGCGAGTGGTATGAAATGCTTGAAAGAATCCACAAGGCAGATGAGGATGTCACAGTTGCCCTGGTTGGCAAGTATGTGGCTCTGCATGATGCGTATCTTTCTGTCGTGGAATCCCTTAAGCACGGCGGTTATGAGAATGGCGCCCATGTCCATATCAAGTGGGTGGAAAGTGAAGATGTGACGGATGAAAGTGCACCGGCAATCTTCCGTGATGTGCAGGGCATCATTGTCCCGGGCGGCTTTGGTGACAGAGGCATTGAAGGCATGATTGCCTCGGCGAAATATGCCAGAGAGCACAATGTACCGTATCTGGGCCTGTGTCTGGGTATGCAGATTGCAACAATTGAGTTTGCCCGTGATGTTCTTGGCTACAAGGATGCCAACTCCAATGAGTTTGATCCATCTTCCAGGCATAAGGTCATTGACTTCATGCATGGCCAGAGTGATGACATTGATAAGGGCGGCACAATGCGTCTTGGTGCCTATCCTTGTGTGATCCGCAAGGGTTCTCTGCTGGAGAAGTGCTATGGCGTTGACCAGATTTCAGAGCGCCATCGTCACAGATATGAGTTCAATAACGACTATCGTGAAGACTTTGAGAAGAATGGCATGAACATCGTCGGTACATCCCCGGATGGAAAGCTGGTTGAGGCAATTGAATGCCCGTCTGACCGCTTCTATGTCGGCGTGCAGTATCACCCGGAGTTCAAGTCCCGTCCTAACAAGGCACATCCGCTGTTCCGAGGCTTTGTATCGGCAGTACTGGATACCAAGCATGCAAAGGCAAAAGATGCCGCTTAATTGACAGGAGATGCATCAATGGAAAAAATTATCGTACTGGACTTTGGCGGACAGTATAAGCAGCTGATTGCCCGCCGGGTCCGTGAAAATCACGTATACTGTGAGATTCATCCCTATACAACACCGCTGGAAAAGCTGAAGGAAATGAATCCGAAGGGCATCATTCTGACCGGCGGACCAGACAGTGTCTACCTGGAAGATTCTTTGTCCTATGATCCAAAGCTGTTTGAACTTGGCGTTCCGGTGCTTGGCATCTGCTATGGCGCCCAGCTGATGGCATATCTTCTCAAAGGTGAAGTCAAAACAGCGCCGGTCTCGGAATATGGCCATACAGAAGTCCATGCGGATACAGAAAAGTCGGTATTGCTGCATGATTGGAAGGAAACTTCTACCGTCTGGATGTCTCATACAGATTACATTGCCAAGGCACCGGAAGGCTTTACGGTAACTGCCCATACCCAGGTATGCCCGGTCGCCGCCATGGAGAATCCGGAAAAGAAACTGTATGCTGTGCAGTTCCATCCGGAAGTTGTCCATACCGAAGAAGGACAGAAGCTGTTCCATACATTTGTGTATGATATCTGCCACTGTGCAGGTGACTGGAAGATGGATTCCTTTGTGGAAACATCTGTACAGGAACTGCGTAAGAAGATCGGCAATGGCAAAGTGCTGTGTGCTCTGTCCGGCGGCGTAGATTCTTCTGTATGTGCGGTCCTGCTGTCAAAGGCAGTAGGCAAGCAGCTGACCTGTGTCTTTGTGGACCACGGCCTGCTGCGCAAAGATGAAGGCGATGAAGTCGAAGCAGTCTTTGGCCCCAATGGTCCCTATGAGCTCAACTTTGTCAGAGTCAATGCCCAGGATTACTTCTATGAAAAGCTCAAGGGCGTATCCGATCCTGAGCAGAAGAGAAAGATCATCGGTGCTGAGTTCATCAATGTTTTTGAAAAAGAAGCAAAGAAGATCGGCAAGGTGGATTTCCTTGCCCAGGGAACCATTTATCCGGATGTTGTAGAATCCGGCATTGGCAAGGGTGCCGTCATCAAGTCCCATCACAATGTCGGCGGCCTGCCGGATCATGTTGATTTCAAGGAAATCGTGGAGCCATTAAGAACGCTGTTCAAGGATGAAGTCAGACAGGTCGGCCTGGAACTTGGCATTCCCAGAAAGCTGGTCTTCAGACAGCCATTCCCGGGACCAGGACTTGGCATCCGCATTGTTGGTGAGGTGACGGCAGAAAAGGTCAGAATTGTCCAGGAGGCAGATGCCATCTTCCGCCAGGAACTTGAAAAAGCAGGTGTGGATACCGGCAAAGGACAGTTTTTTGCAGCTCTGTCCAATATGCGCTCCGTCGGTGTCATGGGTGATCACAGAACCTATGACTATGCCGTTGTACTAAGAGGTGTACTGACATCTGATTTCATGACCGCCGAAGCAGCCAATCTTGACTGGAAGCTGCTGCAGACATGCATGAACAGAATTATCAATGAGGTGAAAGGTGTCAACCGTGTCATGTATGATCTTACCTCAAAGCCTCCCGGAACCATCGAGCTGGAATAATACCGTGTGGCTTACAGGTATCCGGAAACGACTTAAACAAGGCGTTTTCCGGATACCTGTTTTTTCTTTGACCCCATTTTGACCACAAATATTCTTTCAAAGTGGCGTTTAATATCAAATAAATAATATTTAATTCAAAGCACGCTAACGCCATTTCAACAGATATGGTATATTACTGGTATGGAAAATCAAGATGATCTTTTGAAAGAACTGGTAATGAAAATCCGTACTTTTATGCAGGAACACCCTGGTGAGGATCTGCGGAAGTTTTTGCGCTTTGAAGGTTACGGAATCATTGAAGATTACCAAGAGGCAGAATCCTGTTTGCTTCGGTATAAACTACCGATTGAGACACAGGCCAATTTGATCGTGGCGGCGTATTCTATTCGGCTGAAAGTTGAAATGAATCGTCCGCATAATGTGGACGGAAGAAAGACAGCATTACAGAATTTCAAAACTTCCTATGCGAAAAGTCCCAAACTTTCGAAAGTGTCAGCTGAACAATTTGAAGAATTTTATAAGGCGGTTTGTTGTGTAAAACTTACACACGGGAATGAATTTTCCGTCGGAAAAAATCTGAAAAGTGCTGTTGGTCTGATCACGGATTTCTCTCCGGATGATGAAGCAAAAATCAATCTGATCAGATTTTTTGTGAACGACTTTAACAGATTCATAGGGCTGATCAAAAGCAAAAATCCGGATGTTACTAACACAGACATTAAAAATTTAGCTGCGATCAGAAATAAAATTCCGGCAATCAAATATTCATTTCCGGAGATCGTTTCGTGCCTGAAAAGTGATGAAAGTGAAAACACTTATGTGCTCGAGAACAATAAATTGTTTTATGATTTCACATCAAAATTCGGTGACAATGATGGTGCACTTGTAATAAATCCATCACCGTTTTTTGTGAGAAAGTGGTTGGATGATCGCTCAATTTCCAGACAGAAAGTTACGTTTGCGGTATCGGAAATGAATGAACTCTCTCTGTATCAATCCGGTGTTTATCCGGAAAATGTTTCCTGGATTTCATCGAAAAAGCTGACGGACTTCATTCAAAGATACGGAAGAAATCATACAAACATTCTTTACTTTGACAGAAAATTTTCTGCGGAAAGTGATGTGAAACTGATTGCGGAAACGTACCGGCAGATGTATTTGCCAATCAAAAATCTTATGATCTTCGGAAGCGATACACAGATAAATGACGTGACCAAAGTCATCGCTTCGGAAAATCAATTCTCACAATGTCAGGTGCAGTTACTTCCGCCAGACATGAATTACAACACAAATCCGAAGCGGAAAATGTTTGTCTGGTTCTCCGGTAATGATCGTGTCGCAACAGAAACAAAGATCATTCAGTATAAGACTGTCACACAATATCAGGATCAGTATCTTGAAAGGAAACCGTTTGTCATTACAGCAGATCGTTCTGTTATTTCTTCGTACAGATCTTTCTATCACGGTGCTGAATATGACACATTGTTGAAAACCGGAAGGCAGCGCCGTAAGCCACAGCTATATTCATTTTCAAATGAAATTACGATTGCTTATAAGCTGAGAAAGAACAAAGACCTGTTCCGAATTGATGCCTACATCGTTAATCCGTCAGACGGAAAATCAATTGTTCCCGGAACGGAAAAGAGTGTCCGCAGTGTTTCGGAAGACGGAATTATTAACTGGCTTGATTCTGTTTACCCGTACTCAACCATAGAAACAAAAGAAGAAATATTTTCGATTCGTGACAAAGCAACAGAACTTTTTGAAAACAATAATTCACAGATTTCGTTAAAAACATTCCTGTATATTCATTCGGAATACGATGTGTTGTATGCGGAGCATCCGGAGTGGATGAGGAAGGCTTTGAATAAGATCGGAGACCTGCCACCTTTGTATGTGACGGATGAAATCATCAACAATGCAGTTGAAGAATTGTTCGAAGGCTTTGAAAGTCTGAAAGTAAAGTCATTCATTGTTTATTCTCTTTCCGGTGTTTTTGACCGTGCGGTGGAACAGAAACTGATGGAAGAGAATCCTTTGAAGAAGGCGGCGAGACAGATCAGCAACTTTGACCGTCGTTACTATGAAGTCCGTAACAGCCTTGTGAAACGGCACTTTTCTTTAAAAGAAATGACCGGCATTTACAAAACAGCATTGCGTAATTACAAAGATGATTCACGTTATCTTGGCATTCTGATCAAGCTGCTGACCGGTATTGATACAAGTGCTGTCTGTGCATTGAAGTGGAAGGACATTGTTCGTGTACCGTCATTTCCGGAAGAAAAATTTTGGTTCAGTCCTAATTCCTGTTGATAGATGTACCCAGAGGTCATGAGAATTTCCTGCTGGCATCAATGATCTTCAGGAAGAAATATTCATCATCTGGATAGCCGTATCCTTTGCGTCTCAATGTTTTTATCATCTGGTTGGTTCCTTCAACTTTGCCGGATGAGATATGGACTCTTGCATGAGAGATAATTCCTTTCATGTGTTCCTCCAGCAGCTTGGCAAACCATATGAAATGCTTGTTCTCTGTTGCTTTGCAGGTGCGTATGATCCGTTTAATATGAATCTTCATGCCTCTTTCGCTATTTGCTTTGTATGCTTTATCAAGCTGTTCCTTTACCAGATCCATGGTGAAGAACAGCTTGTTTTCATCCAATAGCTTCTTGTATTCTTCTTCAACGCCTGCTTTCTGCTTCACCTCCGGCTTCTTGAACAGATCGCTTCCACGGGCAATGGTTTTGCCCGCTTTGGCATCTTTTTCTTTCTGCTTTCTTGTTTCAGCACTTGTCATCAGAACATACTTAGAGCCTTTGAGAGCTTTGGCAGCTTCTGTATTGCCTTCTTCTATCAGGCGCTTCTGTTCCTCTTTACGGACTTCTGATACCACCTTGTCATTGAAGTTTTTGACCAGATGGAAATGGTCATAGACAATATCCAGCCATTCACAGCGATCTTTAAAGGCTTCTTCAAAGTCACTGTTCATATCACAGGCCACAGCCTTCACGTTCTTCATCCAGTCGATGCCGACCCAGTCAATAAAGTCATATACAGTCTGTTTCTTCTTGCCATAGGCAAGGTACAGCACATGTCCGCTCTTCAGGTCCATGATCAACGTAGCGTATTTATGGCCTTTATGAAGAAGAAATTCATCAATGCCAAGATACTCCAGGCATTCTGCAGGCTTCTTCAGTTCCTTGCCTTCACCATTAACGGTATACAGCTCCTGAAGGCGCTTCTTATCGATCTCCTTGACTGTATTCTTGCTTAAACCGGTAATGATGGATATTTCCTTCATTGTCAGTCCAAAGCGAAGCAGATCGCGTGTATAGTTCTCAAGAGCAGCTGTAATCAGATGTCCCTGAGCCTTGAAATCTAGTGGTTCTGTATAAGTACTGACCGGACAGTTCTTATTCTGGCAGAGTGCTCTCTGCTTGGATACAACGATATGAGTATAGATACCTCCCATAGGAATGTGTTTCAAGTCAACCTCAGTTGTGCCGTTATACACCATTTCCTGGCCACAGCAGTTGCAGTAAATCGGCTGTCCGTTCAGACGATTCAGCTTTCCCTTAAAGAAATATTCAGTGACACTGCGCCTGGCAGGTCTGGATGATGTGCCTATAGAGATCTCTTTAACGGCCGTTTCCGGCATACCAACCTGGGTAAAGGATGGCAGACCTGATGAGAATGTTAAAATGCCACTCTGGAGTTGCACATCAGAAATTGAATCAATCAGATCATGTGCATCGGAGCGCAGATCGTCTGATCTGGTATCAAGTAATTCTTCCTGAATAAGCGGCTGTGTGTTAACATTCATATGGATCTCCTATCTTGTATGTTTGGGTACACACAATTATACGAGATCCATTTTTATATTCGTACTATATCTCCGTCCCACATGGCGTCATATCAACAGGTTTTGGGATTGAGCCAAAATTTTATCAGTTTGTGATACGGAGAAAGGTTTCTTTCAACGGAAAGACTTACCAACCGTTTTCAAAAAAAGAGTCTTACAGACTGGTTCCGATACCGGATTTGTTGGCGGATCTTCTGAAGGAAGAACAGCAGAAACAACTGACCGCATACAATATGAGTGATGCCAGTGAATTGGCTGAACAGTCGGTTGTTGGTAATGGCACGGTTGTCTTGAACGGATTTACAAGGGTGGTGACACCGTCAAATCTGAATGAACTGTGCCGTAAAGTCCTTCGGAAATATCTGAAGAAAAATGAAATTGATCTGTCTTCCAGTGACCAGGAAGAGAGAATCATTGATCTTAATGGTTATAGTGGTGACAATTTCAAATCAAATTACAGACACTGGGCACTTGAAGAATGTGCTTTTGAAGAGTGTGAAACGGATTATCTTTTGGGCAATGTTCCGGATATGACCTTTGCCAGAAATTACTGTGATTTTGGTAATCCTGCCTCACAGATGATCCTGAAACTAAAGCAGGAAAGAATTGCCAGACTGGTGCAGAAACAAACGGACACGTATGTGGTCTTTAGACAACTGGATGGAAGTCACGTTTTCTGTGAAACAGAAGAAGATGACTGCCACCTCACGGATCTGAGCATACATGCACGGATCAAGGGGGAAAACGCAAAGATCAGAATCAGTTCAAAGTATGGTTTTGAACTGGAAGTAACCGGTGGAAAGAGAGAAAAGTAATGCTGTTTTTTGATATGAAAAGAGAAACACTGACACCAAAAGGCAAGATGAATTTCATTGGTGCGGTGCATAAATACTTTGATTCTTATACACAGGGAATCAATCAGACAACCCGTGACACGTATATCAACCGGTATGAAACCATGATCTTTCCGTATGTCAACACGGCTTTCCCAATGAGTGAATATTCGGAAGAAAACCTGGAAGAACTGCTTTCCGTTATCGGAGAGGAAACAAACTACAGCCGTCTCAGTATCAATACCGATATCCGTCATCTTGTATATGATCCATGTGAAGCGTTCTTCAAAGATCCGCAGAACCTGGATATTGATCATTACAGAATGTGGGGAAACGGATACGATTTTGAAAAGAGAAAGGATGCCAAGGAGGATGTCAATGCTGCGGCAATGCTGATCCGCAGATCATTGTCTGTGAAGGAAGAACTGCTTGTCTGTGACGCTCTGAAAGACCCGGAAACAAGCCAAGGAGAGCTGATCGGACTTACCTTGATGTTTTGCTCGGCTGTCCGTAATAACGAAGCCTGCGGCTTAAATTGGGGCGGTATCCGTGAAATGCAGGATCATCCCGGATGCTATTACATGCAGATTTATCAGACAACAAAGATCGCAAGCAATGCATTGAAACTGGGTGGAAAAACTTATAACGCACCCAGGCAGATTCCGGTGATTGACTGTCTTCTTGATCTTCTGCAGAAAAGAAAATCATTTCTGACAGAGAACATATCATTTCCGTACACGGCGGAAGACGGAACTGTTTACAGGAGTATTGATGAAATGCCGGTTGCCTGTCACGGATCATCATATGGAATCCGGTGCACAAGCAGAAACCTAAGTGATGCCGGTAAAAATCTTCTGAGAGAAAAAGTTAAGATGTCTGAAAAGGAGTATGCGGGTCTTTCATATTTACTGAGACAGGAAAATGATGCGGAAGACGGACTTGTTGAGAAGGATGTGACTACCTATCTTCTGCGCAGAAACATGGCGACACATCTTTATACACTCGGTATGAGTATGCTGGATTCCCAGTACATTATGGGGCATTGCATTGAGAATACGCCCTTAAAACGTGTGGACTTTGCTGATGAAGAGTACCTGTACAGACTTTTGAAAATCATGAATAAGCATCCGTTGAATCAAGCTGAGGATCATACTTATAAGCTGAATTCAAGTCTGCACATTGATAATGAACCGTTTGTAAATCTGGAAATATCGGGTTCTGCAGACCTGTACATTGATGCGAGAAACAGAGAAAAAAGAGATACCCTTCGCATTGAGAATATCTCTGATGATCAAACAAACTTGGATGTCCTTGAGAAGCATTCATCCAGAACGGAACAGTCTGAAGTGAATGTGACAGATGAAATCCGGAAAGCTTATCAAATTTCAGAAGCTGGTACAAAACAATAGCGAGGAGTGTCGTAGACAGTGATGTCGACAATTGCTTTGTCATTTTCATCATAAATAAGTTTACTTCGTGTAGAAAACACAACGATATCGACAGTCCCGCCAAATTTTTCTTTCTTCGCATTATATTCGTCAAAATACTCGCTTCTTTCCTTTGGATACAAATTAAACACAATATAAACCGGCTTAGTATTACTGTTTTCTACAGAGTAGCTGGCTTTGAGAAAAATATGGTTGTTGAAATACCTATCACCCATATTTTTCAGCTGTTGAGCTATTGCGTTCCTTTCCGGCTGCGAAATAACTCGGCAGGTAAAGACATGAGGATCCGACATGTTGATGTCAGAGAGTCTCTCGTATGTCTCTCCGTCAATCAAAGTATCACCCACACGATAACTGCGTATTTTTCCGTGAATATCATTGATCTTGCATTCGGCATAGGAAGGGGAATCCTTCAGACCATAATATAGAGCTTCCAGTTTGTAATACTTACTGTTCTTTCTCTGGTCATAAGTATTTTCTTCGTTTTCATCTTCATCAGAGTCTGATAAATTGCTGACTCTGGAAGCATGCGTAGCGCTTGTGGTAGTTGCTGTAGGATTCGTTTTCTTGAAAGGATCAAACACCTTATCGCCGACTGCTACGGAACTTCGGCTAAGTTTCTTGATACCTTGTTTGTAATCTTTGCAATTTGAAAAACGTTTTTCCGGATCTGATTCATTGTGTCGAAAGTAATATGTTGTATATTTCTTTGAGCTTTTGGTAAGAATCATCGGGCATCCGCATTCATGGCACTTAAAAGTAAAATGATCTCTGTAATACTGATATCCTTTTTCTGATCGTATTTCCTCCGCATCCAGAGATTCAAGCTTACTTTCTTCGGGCTGTGTAACAATATCTGCTTTTCTACTCATAATCACCTCAGAATGAACGGTTTACTTTGCAAACTGTTCTTTTTCTTCTTCAGACAGATTCATTTGGATAACATCACCAGGCTGGCAATGAATAAGGATACAGATTGTGTTCAAAGCGTCCATAGAAATATAGGCATTTTTGCGTAATGAACTAAGAGTGCTTTGTGACAAAAGCTTTTCATTACGGATCCGCTGTACCGGATAGCCAGCATCTTTCAATGCTTCAATAACATCAATCTTATATTCAATCATGAGTAACCTCTTCCAATAAGTTAGCACGTTTTGATGAAAGCCACAAAACATTTTTAGACAGCACGGGAAATCGTGTCGGCAACACGGAAAACCGTGCTATACTAATAATAGAAGCACGGAAAACCGTGTTAGGAGGTAACACATGGAAAATGTACCTATGAGTAACAAAAGATTTCTGACCGCAAAAGATGTCTGCATGTATATGGAAGTATCTCGGTCAATGGCATACAAGATCATCAAAGAATTGAATGATCAGCTGGAAGCGCAGGGTTACCTGACGGTTCCGGGGAAGGTAAGCCGTATCTATTTTGAGGAGAAGACCTACACAGGAAAGTCATCAGAAAGGGAGGCGGACTGATTATGCCGGCTTATAAGGGAAAGGGTAAGAATCCGTGGTTCTGTAAGTTCCGCTACAAGGATTTTGACGGAAAGACCATTTACAAGACCAAACGTGGTTTTTCAACCAAGAGAGAAGCAGTTGAATGGGAACAGGCGTTCAAGATGAAGAACAGTGGTAGCTCCGGCATGACACTGAAGATGTTTTCCGAGAAGTACATGGAGGACATGAAGGGCCGTCTGAAGCCTGATACATGCGTGATGAAGCAATCCCTTATTGATACCTGGATTGTTCCGTATCTCGGAAAATTGCCGATGAATGAGATCACGACAAGGGATGTCATGCAGTGGCAGAACAGACTGATTTCTTATGAGAATTCCAATGGAAAAGGGCTGTCTAAGAGCTATCTGAAGACAATCCATAACCAGTTATCGGCAATGTTCAATCACGGCATGAAATATTACGAACTAAAGTCCAATCCTGCAGCCTTGGCGGGAAATATGGGGACGGACAAAGAAGTGAAAAACAGCTTCTGGACCAAGGAACAATACCTTGCATTTTCTGAAGAAATGAAAGCTGAACCCATCTATTACTATGCCTTTCAGATCCTTTATTGGTGTGGTTTGCGTGAAGGTGAAATGCTGGCTCTGACACCGGATGACATTGATTTTGACAAGAAAATCATCAATGTCACAAAGACATACTACGTACTGAAGGGTAAGGAATACATTACAAAACCCAAGACCTTAAACAGTATCCGGCAGGTTTCAATGCCTGATTTCCTTGTGGATGATCTGCAGGATTATCTGAAAATGCTCTATAAACCTGAACAAAATGAGCGCATGTTTCCACTGACAAAATCTATGCTTTCAAGGGCAATGGACAGGGGATCTGCAAGTGCCGGGCTGCCCAGGATCCGCATTCATGATCTGAGACATTCTCATGTCAGTTTACTGATTCATATGGGGTGGTCTCCACTTACGATCGGTCAGCGAGTCGGTCACAGCAGTGTTTACATCACATATCACTATGCACATATGTTCCCAGATGATCAGCAAAAGCTTGCTGATTCACTGGATGAGCTGAAGAAAGGAGGTGAGTGACAATGTCAGCAAAAAATGTTGATCAGAAAGGCAGATGGCGTACCAAATTCATCGGTATCCGCATGTCCGAAGAAGAAAATGAGCAATTGGATAAGCTTGTGAAACTCTCCGGTCTGAGCAAGCAGGACTACATTATGCAGTGCGTTCTTAACCATGGGGTCGTGGTTCAGGGCAATCCACGTGTGTTTTACCAGATGAATGCACAGGTCAAAGAGCTTCTCGATGAAGTGAAAAGACTGCAGACTCTAGATCAGTTGAGTGATGAGCAAATTGAACTGATGAACACGGTGCTTAAACTGTATTCAGAACTGGCAGAACTGTCAGAAGATAAATGAAATAGTCGTGAATAGTTATGTCTCAATAATAATATTCTGAGAAATGCTTCGTAATGATGTATGCCGGTGAATGAAGCTTGTTCATGTTCATCCATACTTATTGCGAAGCTTTTTGTTGCTCTTAGGGGTGATGCCATCCTTGACATTTCGGAGTTTCGCCATTGAAAGAAATTATGCAGGTTATCATTAATTACTCCTTTATTGAGAATGAAAAATGTATTTTCTGCAAGCTTCTGTCATTGTTGATCAGTATGACTGATGTTATGATTACCCCAGAAATACTTTATCTGGAAGAATGATCATATAGAGGAATCGGCTATGGCTACTATCAGTTACAACAGACTCTGGAAGCTTCTGATTGACAAGGGTATGAAGAAGAAGGATCTTCGTGAGGCAACGGGAATCAGTTCCAATACGGTTGCCAGAATGGGCAGGAATGAGATCGTATCTCTTGAGGTACTGGTCAAAATATGCGATGTGCTGGACTGTGATCTCGGTGATGTTGCCGAGGTGATTCACTGCAAGGAAGAATAACGGAGGCAATGGATGAAGCGAAATAAATACAGTGCAGGTGCAGTGAAATTTGCCTTCTGGTTCATGGAGTTCCGGAAGGAAGTGGAACTGCTTCAGAGCGGAAAATCCTTTGAAGAGATCAAAGTGCTCAATACACAGGGAAATCTGTTTGGTGCGCAGACACCGGCAAGATCAAAGATGATCTACAGTACGGTTACCAGATGGATCAAAGCACTTGGCAATGATTTCTATGATCTGTTTCTGGAGTCAGATATTGCTACACAGAAGCTGTTCGTGCTGTCCAGCATCATGGCAAATGATACCTTGTTCTTTGACTTCATGTATGAAGTGATCAGAGAAAAGATGTTAATAGGAAGTAATTCGTTTTACGATGCGGATATCCGAGTTTTCTTCCACAATAAACAGATACAGGATGAAGAAGTCGCAAAGTGGACGGATCAGACATTAGGAAGGCTTGGAGCCACTTACAAACAGTATTTACTGAATGCAGGAATGTCGGGTGACGGTAAGAAAGAACGTAAGATTCTGAAACCGATTTTGGATCCATCATTAGAACATTGGCTGCAGGATCATGAGATGGCAGTGATCGTCAAAGCACTGACGGGGGAGGCTTGACATGGCAGAGGAAGAGAGAATTCGCCGCCTTCGTTCATCCAGAAGAAACCTGAATGTGCGTCTTGATGAGATGGACGAGAAGATTCATCGGCCGACTTTCCGCCGGGCGGATGGCAAGGCAAATGAAGTCAATTACTGGGTCTTCGATTACGAACCGGAAGAAGAACTGAAGGTCCGCAACCGGATCAGCCAGATGAAAAAGCGGAATGAAAAAGGGACCGAAGGATTTGAACTGATCGTCTTCGATCTCTATGACATCATCATTGACTATCTGGAATCCAAGAACTTCATCGAGAAGACAGAAAAAATGGAAGAGCGGAATGGACTGGAGCGCGTTGTAAAGGCCGTACAGCGTACACTTCGCATTACCGATAAGGACAACTACCTGGTGCAGTATATCGTGGATCATACGCCGGAAAATGCCGTGGTTTTCATCACCGGTATCGGTAAATGCTATCCGCTTCTGGAGGCACCGGAGGTCTTTAACAAGGTCTTCTATAACATGCCGAAGGAATTCGCTTCCACACCGATGGTTCTGTTCTATCCTGGAACCTATACGGAGCAGGAACTCGTCGTATTCGATGAACGCAAGGAAGACAACTATTACCGGGCATTCCGGATTGCAAGATAGAGAGGAAGAAGAATATGCAGATCAGAGATATGTTTCTGAAGAATATTGACCGTGATCTTCAGGGTGTCATTATCGTAGGTCAGGATGAAAATGCCAATGTGAAGCAGGAACTCGAGGAGTATGTCGTTACCAGGGAACTGCAGAAGCATTTCGCGGACTTCTTCTCCGCTTATAAACAGGGAATCATCGGAAATACCACAAAGACCGGTGTCTGGATTTCCGGCTTCTTCGGATCCGGTAAATCACACTTGCTGAAGATCCTTTCCTACCTTCTGGAAAATAAGGAGATCGCCGGCAAGTATGCAATCGATTACTTCATTGAAGACAACAAGATTTCGGATGCTGCCGTGCTGGCAGATATGCAGCTGGCGGCGCAGACGCCGACGGACGTCGTGCTGTTCAATATCGATTCCAAGAGCGAATCGAACGGCAAGGAAAACAAAGACGCCATCGTCAATGTTTTCCTGAAGGTCTTCAATGAGATGCAGGGATTCTGCGGGTCCATCCCGTATCTGGCGGATCTGGAAAAACAGCTCTCCGATAAAGGAAGATACGAAGAATTCAAACAGAAATTTGAAGATGCTACCGGTGATACCTGGGAGAGTTCCCGGAACGACTTTGACTTCATTCAGGACGATATCGTTGATGTCCTCTCTGACATGGGCTTCATGAGTGAAGACGCTGCAAGAAATTGGTGCGAGAAGGCATCCGGAACGTATCGGGTCAGCATTGAAGATTTTGCAAAACGGGTAAAGAAGTATATCGACAGCAAGGGCAATAACCATCATGTTGTCTTTGCCGTGGATGAAGTCGGCCAGTACATCGGTGACAACCGTGCGCTGATGCTGAATCTGCAGACACTGGAAGAAGACCTCGGCAGAGAATGCATGGGCAAGGCATGGATCATCGTGACTTCCCAGCAGGATATTGACTCTGTCGTAAAGGTCATCGGCAATGATTTCTCCAAGATTCAAGGTCGCTTCGATACAAGACTTTCCCTATCTTCTGCGAACGTTGATGCGGTCATCAAGAAGAGAATTCTGGAGAAGAAGGATACAGCCGCACAGATGCTGCGCCTTCTCTATGGACAGAAGCAGACCATCATCGAAAACCGGATCGTGTTCTCTGGATCCGTTGAGCGGAAACTGTATTCTTCCGCACAGGATTTTGCGGATGTTTATCCGTTTATTCCGTATCAGTTCAACCTGCTGGCATCCGTGCTGACTGCCATCCGTACGCATGGAGCATCCGGCAAGCATCTGTCGGAAGGCGAACGTTCCATGCTGGCTATGTTCAAGGAATCCGCAGCTGCTTGGGGCAGTATGCCGGAAGGAACCCTGATGCCGTTTTATGCCTTCTATGCGCCGATGGAGAACTTCCTGGACCACAGTCACCGGAGCGTCATCATCAAAGCCTATGACAATGGCAAGATCAATCCGGAAGGAAAGGACAGCAATGTTTTTGCTATCGATGTGCTGAAGACACTGTTCCTGATCAAATATGTTGAGGACATCCAGGCAAATATCGATAACATCACAACCCTCATGATGACCAGCATCGATGAGGATCGTATCACGCTGAAGGAACGCGTGCAGGATGCACTGACCGTACTGCAGCGCCAGATGCTCGTGCAGAAGAACGGCGATGTCTATGTCTTCCTGACCGATGAAGAGCAGGAGATCAACCGCGAGATCGAAGAGGAGCAGGTTGATAACGCTGAGGTCATCAACAAGATCTCGGAAATGATCTTTGAGGAGATCCTTCGTGATAACCGCTACCAGTATCCGAAGTTCAACGGCCGTTATGCGTTCCGCTTCAATCAGACTGTCGATGACCGTCCGTACAAGGCTAATCAGAACAATGATATCGGTGTGCATATCATCACGCCGGCGGCAGATATCGAGGATGAGATCACGCTCCGTATGATGTCCGGTCAGGGAAAGGAAGTGCTGGTCGTCCTTCCGAACGACCGCAGCTTCATGGACGAGATTCAGACCTATCTTAAGATCGAGAAGTTCCTCCGCAGGAATACAACTTCTGCACTGACCAAGTACGAGTCCATCAAGGATGCCAAGCGTCTGGAGATGCGGGACCGTGCTTCAAACGCCAAATTATATCTGACAGAGGCACTGAAGGAAGCTGCCATCTATGTCAATGGCGATAAGGCCAATATCAAGGCAAAAGATGTTGCCAGCCGGATCAATGAGGCAGTCGGCCGCCTGGTAGACACCGTATACCACAAGCTTTCCTATATTGATGCCGCATTCAGTGAATCTGATATCCGCAGGCTCTTTGATTCCAGCAATCAGATGAATCTGAAGCTGGGCGATCAGGGAGAGGCAAATGTGCATGCTCTGGATGATGCACTGCAGTATATCCAGCGGCAGACACAGATGCATATGAAGACGTCCATGAAGACTGTCAAGGACTACTTCATGAAGGCTCCGTATGGCTTTGTCGAAGATGATGTGGACTGGCTGATCGCCAAGCTGTTCCGCAGGGGAGATCTCACTTTCTACATGAATGGTGCCCAGGTCAGCCTGATCAATAAGAGTAAGGACGAGATCATCTCCTATATCACAAAGAAGCAGTACCAGGAAAAGCTCATGATGGAGCAGAGGACCCGGATCTCCGACCGGGAGAAGAAGATCTGTCGGGATGTCATGAAAGAGCTTTTCCATGTCTCCACGGATTTCGATGATGAAGATCAGATGATGCATGCCTTTGTTCGCAATGCGCAGAACATGGCAAATGATCTGGATCGTCTGCTGGTGCAGTATGACTATGCAAAGTATCCGGGCAAGAAGACCATCAGTGATGGCAAGCGCCTGCTGACCATGATCTGCGAGGCGGATTCTACTACAGAATTCTATAAGAATATCCAGCGCTATCAGGATGATTTCCTGGATTTCGCGGATTACTACGAGCCGATCCGCAGCTTCTTCAAAGGCGAGCAGAAGCAGATCTTTGACCGTGCGATCCGCCTCATGAATATCTATGAAGACAGCAAGACCTATATCGCCAATGAGGAACTGGAGGAAAATGTCCATGCCATCGAAGATATCCTAAGACAACAGGAACCGTACAACAACATTCCGAAGCTTCCGGAACTGCTGGAAACCTTCATGAATCTCTATAACCAGATCCTGGATGCTCAGGAGGCACCGGTCGTAGCGGCTATCGATGAGGCAGAGAAGCGTGTCATCGAAGTCCTTTCCGCAAAGCCTTATCAAGCGGAAAAGGAAGCGCAGTACCGCCGGTTCTTCGCAGATCTCCGGGAAGGAGCTAAGAAGTGCAACAATGTATCTTCTCTCAGAGGCTTCGCGGATAAGGCGGAAGCCCAGAAGATGCGTCTGCTCAATGAGATGGATAGGATCGATCAGGAACTGGAAAGAAAGCGGATCGAAGAGGAACGGAGAAGAGCGAAGGAGAATGGCGACGATACTCCTGTGACTCCGGTGACACCGGTACATCAAAAGAGAACCAAGAATGTGACGATCAAGCAGATCACTATGTCAGCTTCCCAGAGAGTGGAAACAGAGGCTGACGTCGACGACTTTGTGGAAACACTCAGGGTACGTCTCAAGAAGCAGCTGGAAGAAGATACGATTGTGAACATCGAGTTCTGATCACCATGATAAGGACGGTAGGCTATGAATAAGACATCGATCAAAAACTTCGCAACATGGGCCAGAAAGAAGCTCATTGCGGATATCACCTATAAAGCAAGTCTGATGGGAATCACGGATCAGGGGATCAAGTCCGCTCTTCCGCAGTCTATGCTGGGGGAAGAAGCATACGACATCGGCACAAAAGAGCCGTATGTGATCTCCGGGGATGCTGTGCGCCAGAGAGCACATCTTGCCAGGCTGATCAGTGACCGTGCGAAAGGATCTGACTATCAGACCGCTTTTAACAGTGTCGTGGAAGAAGTCGCTTATACATGGTTCAACCGCCTGATCGCCATCCGGTTCATGGAAGTCAATGACTACATGCCGGATCATATCCGTGTGCTGTCTTCCGAGAACGGTTCCAAGCTGGAGCCGGACATGGTGACCACACCGTTCGATACAGAGCTTGAATTCACAGAGAAAGAAAAGCAGCAGATCATTCAGCTGAAAAATGACAATTCGGTCGATGAACTCTTCCAGATGCTATTTATTAAGGAATGCAATTCCCTGAATCAGTATCTGCCAAGATTGTTTGAAAAGACGGCAGATTATACAGAGCTTTTGCTCAATGTTTCTGTCACGGACAAAGAGGGAGTAGTCTATCACCTTGTTCACGACATCGAGGAGCAGGATTTCGATATCAACAATATCGGCGAAGATGGCAGACCGACCGGTCAGGTGGAGATCATCGGCTGGCTGTATCAGTATTACAATGCCGAACTGAAGGACGAGACCTTTGCGTTTCTGAAGAAGAACAAGAAGATCACAAAGGAACGGATTCCCTCTGCCACACAGCTCTTCACGCCGGACTGGATCGTCCGCTACATGGTAGAAAACTCTCTAGGCAGAGTCTGGCTGAACGGACATCCGAACGATGAACTGAAGAAGAACTGGATTTATTACATCGATGAAGCAAAGCAGAAACCGGAAGTAGAAGCCAAACTGCAGGAAGAACGGGAAGAGTACAAGAAGCTCCGTCCGGAAGATCTGACGCTCATGGATCCTTCTATGGGTTCTGGCCATATCTTGGTTTACGGATTTGATGTCCTCATGCAGATCTATACCTCTGTCGGATACTCCGAGAGAGACGCTGCACAGTCCATCCTGAAGAACAATCTCTATGGACTCGATATCGATGAGCGTGCCTTCCAGCTGGCATACTTTGCCGTCATGATGAAAGGCAGACAGTATGACCGCCGGATCCTGACCAGAGGCATCGAGCCGCATGTCTATGCCATTGAGGAGAGCAATGACATCAACAGGGAACATCTGAAATTCCTGGGCAATCTTCAGGATGAGCAGACCAGAAAGAAAAATCAGAAGGAGTTAGTGTGCCTGTTGGATCGGTTCAGAGATGCAAAGATTTATGGATCGATCATCAAGGTGGAAGGATATGACTTTGATGCGTTGACGAAGTATGTTCATGCGACGGAAACTGAAAAACAGATTTCCTTGGAAACTTTAGGGTTGCAAGAAACCATAAGTGAAATCCAAAGCACTTTGTGTATTTGCAAAACTATGCAAGATAAATATTTGACTGTAGTAACAAATCCGCCCTATATGGGGGCAAATAATATGAATGCTACATTGTCAAATTATATTAAAACGAATTATCCAGACGTTAAATCGGATATGAGTACTGTATTTATGAGCTTGTCTAGTTTCATGTGTTTAGAGAAAGGTCTTATCTCAATGATAAATATCCCTGTATGGATGTTTATCACAAGTTATCAAAATTTCAGGGCAAAGCTTTTAAGTCAGGAAACCATTGTTAATTTGATTCACCCAGGAAGAGGGATTTTTGGGTCGGATTTCGGTACGACTACTTTTGTATTGGCAAATCATAAAATTGATAATTATCGAGCGTATTATTTTAGATTGTTTGAAAAACAAGGGGATGTTTTGTCAAATGAAGACAGAAAAAAAGCTTTTCTGTTACGGAAAGGGCAATACATTGAAAACCAGGAGAATTTCAGCTTGCTTCCAGGATATCCTTTGGCCTATTGGACGAACCAAAACATGTTTAAGGCTTTTGCATCTGCAGTTCCTTTGGAAAAGCTAGCAGATGTAAAAGTAGGCTTACAAACTGGCGATAATGAAAGATTTTTGAAGCTATGGTTTGAAGTTCCCTATGACAAAATCACTTTTAATTCGCTTGATGGAAAAGAAGTTGAATGGATTCCATATAACAAAGGCGGTGATTACAGAAAGTGGTTCGGAAATCAATATTTTATTGTGAATTGGACTGCTTCTGGGAAATCAATAAAAGACTACCATGGTTCATACGCTCGTAATACAAATTTTTATTTTCAAAGTGGATTTTCCTGGTCAGACGTCTCCTCTGGACGCATGAGCGTTAGATATTGGCCGAAAGGATGTATTTTTGATACGTGCGCACCAACCTTCTTCTCTGAAAAATATGGATATGAATTGCTGGCGTTGGCAAATAGCCGTATTGGCCAATATTTAATGGATATTTTATCGCCTACGATTCACTATACAGCAGGATCGATGCAGAAGTTTCCTATTTGGTTAGAAAAGCTCTCCATGGGGGATGAAGCAAAAGAGTGTATAGAAATTAGTAAAGCAGATTATGATTCCAGTGAAATATCGTGGAATTTTAGAACTGGTTGGTGGACTGCTAATCATGTTTTATCTGTTCAGGATGCATGGGACCAATGGAAGGCATTATGCGATAAGCGTATTGATAAACAGAAATCACTAGAAGAAAAAATCAATTCCTATTACATAAGTGCCTATGGTTTACAAGACTCATTGACTCCCAACATTTCTAGAAACGATATCTCATTGACTGTCGCTGACAAGCAAAGAGATGTTAAAGCATTGCTCTCTTATACTGTCGGCTGCCTGCTTGGACGTTATTCCTTAGATGTTGATGGTCTTGCTTATGCGGGAGGTGATTGGGATGCCAGCAAGTATTCCACGTTCATACCGGATGTCGATAACGTGATTCCGATCACCGATGAGGATTACTTTGATGACGATATTGTAGGTCTGCTGATCCAGTGGCTGAAGAAGGTATACGGAGAGGATACACTGGAGGAGAATCTGGACTTCATCGCCAAGGCACTTGGCAATAAGGGCAATACCAGCCGGGAGATCATCCGGAATTATTTCCTTACTGACTTCTTCAAGGATCACTGTCAGACTTATTCTGTGACCGGATCCGGAAAGCGTCCGATCTACTGGCTCTATGATTCCGGTAAACAGAATGGATTCAAGGCGCTCATCTACATGCATCGATACAACGAAGATACGACCGGTGTAGTCCGTGTGAAGTACCTGCATCGTATGGAGCAGATCTATATGAGTGAGATCGACCGCATGCAGGACATGATGGATCACAGCAAGTCTGCGCATGACGTCTCGGTTGCTTCCAAGCGAAAAGAAAAGCTGCAGAAACAGCTGAAGGAATGCAAGGACTATGATGAGAAGATTTCTCATCTGGCACTGGATCGGATCGCGATCGATCTGGATGACGGTGTGAAGGTGAACTATCGCAAGGTACAAACCGGCAGTGACGGCAAGTTCTATGAAGTTCTTGCGGACTCGAAGAATATTATGAAAAAAGAGTAATGAGCAACAATATGTTGAATACGATTATTGGGGCTATTATTGGATTTTTATCAAGCATATTGACTGTCATTGTCGGAAGATGGCTTGATAAAGTAGGCAAGCTCAAAATTTATTTTAAAATCATCAATACTTCCAGTGAACAAACAGGATGGGGAATGATGAAAGGCAACCAGGGTAAATATTTCTCTGTCCCGGTGTTATATCAAATTCAAAATGTAAGCAATACTACTCGAGTAATCAGAGATATTAGTATTTTGTTATATGATGGCAATCACTTCTTGAAAAAAATGACACAGATTAACTATACAGAACATAACCGTACAAGTGGTGGAAAGGTAATTTCTGTAGAGAAAGAATATTTTGGCACAGAGGCTAGAAGTTACTCTTTTGTCATTCCACCAAGAAGTATAAGCACGTTCAAATGTCTTTATGTGCTTAATACAGCTCAGGTAACAGAATTATCGGATAAGCATTTTGATAACCTTAAGATTAGGTACTTTGATGAGAGGGATAAAGCAAAGGTTTTTAATGCAAGAGCTATTTTCAATACGGAAGTTACTCAAGATGCTGATGATGATTGGACATTGCTGAAGTAGATGCCTCCTAGGGGATAATATATGGCAGAGCTAAATTTAAAACAAATTACTGATCGGTTATATGAAGAATTTGCCACTATCACCGGCCGTCGGAAGCTGGTCTTCTGGTATGACGACCGCGCGGAGTTTCTGGAAGATATCGATTCCATGGAACTGGAGAACGCGAAGATCCTGAAGCTGCAGGAGAATCATCAGTTTGAGATCAAGTATTTCCTGGAACGGAAGGATACAGAGACCAATTACCTGATCTATGCGCCGTTTCCGAAGCCGGATGTGAAGCAGAATCATCTGGAGGATATTCTGCTCTATTCCAAGCGTTTCTATGCGGACCGTGCGTCCCTTCTCATGGTGGATCTCCATATAAGCGAAGAACTGAAGCCTAACGTTGAGAAGCATATCGCCTTTTTCGCGAATAAGGACCGTACGAAGCGTTTCTATGATCTGGAGATCGAGCATTATACACGGGAGAACTTCCTGATCGGCATGATGAGCGCTATCTGCCGGACCAGAACTTGCTCTCTGGATGAAGTGCTGCGTGTTCTGCTGACGGAAGATGATCTCGGTGAGAGCAAATACCTGAACGAATTTCAGAAGTATGATCTGATCTCAGATTTCTGGACATTGATCGGGCAGGAATACGGCTATTCAGATCCGGAACCGACGTTGCAGAAACTGGTAGTTACGATCTTCGTGACCTATGCAGAGCGGTATATCACGGATACACTTCCGGAAGCCTGGAAACCATTCATTTCATCCAAGCCTGGCAACGATATTGCCTTCCTGGACAGCCTGATATACAGTGTCCTGTACCGTAAGAGATATGACGAACTATCCGGCTATGTGGCGAATTGTCTGCATGTATCGGAAACACTGAAGAGTTATGCGCCGGAAGCGCTGGTCAGCTGCGACAGTTTTGCGGTCATCGATGAAATCCTGCTGAAGTGGGTGAGAGACCGCCTGCAGAATGAAGATATCGGAGCGAAGCTCGGAGATCTGGATATTCCGACTGTCTGTGAGAAGCGGAAGAAGATGCATTTTGGATCTCATTATCTCCATGCCTGGGAGATGCTGGCATGTGCGTATCCTGTCGTGCAGTCTGCTCATTTCCAGACGGCAGATGGTTTCAAGAGCATCATTACCCAGTATCAAAAGGATGGATACAAGATTGATCAGAACTACCGATTCTTCTATTACCACCTGGATCAGCTGGAGAGCAGCTCTTCTTTCGAGGATCTCCGTGTGTTGGTAGAGAACATCTATACCAACGACTTTCTCGGAAAACTGCTTCCGAAGTGGAATGCCGGCATGATGGAAACCGACGCGCAGCGCGTGATCCCTCTGCAGCGGAATTTCTATCTGAATAATGTCGGCAGCCAGAATGACCGCGTGGTTGTCATTATTTCGGATGCCATGCGGTATGAGGTGGGGCAGGAAATCTTTGCCAGATTATCGGATGATCCGAAGAGCACGGTTTCGATTAAGCCGATGCTGAGTACCGTGCCGTCTTATACCAGACTCGGCATGGCTGCATTACTGCCGCATCAGAAGCTGGAGCTGACAGATGACGGGCAGGAGCTGGTTGACGGTAATTATTGCATCGATCTCGCATCCCGGGAAAAAGTACTACAGTCCCGGCAGCCGGAGAGCTGCTGTGTGCAGTTTGACAGCATTAAAAATCTGAACCAGACCGGACTGCGCAAGATCTTTACCGGTAAGAGAGTGGTCTATGTTTATCATGATCAGATCGATACCCGCGGAGAACATACGGAAGATGAGGTGTTTGTTGCCTGCGAAGAGGCTGTAGATGAGATTTACAGCCTGATCCGCAAGATCAGCAGCACGGCAAATACGTATCATTTTATCGTGACCTCGGATCATGGATTTATCTATAAGCGGAACAAGGTACAGGAAAGCGACAAGATCGGCGGTATGAGCGGCAATCCGATTGTGAAGAGAAGATATGTCGTATCCCATCAGCCGGTACAGGCAGACGGCGTCTGCAGTCTGTCACTGGGCTATATTCTCGGCAATGATGATGACAAGATCGTCTCCTTCCCGGTCGGAAGCAGTGTGTTCAAGGTACAGGGAAGCGGTGGACAGAACTATGTTCATGGCGGATCTTCTCCGCAAGAGATGCTGGTGCCTGTAGTTGAAGTGAAGATGGAAAAAGGCAAGGCAGAGACCAGTTCTGCACGGATTATGCTGGTGAGCTTGGTACATAAGATCACGAACCTGATTACGACATTGGACTTCATCCAGACGGAACCGGTCAGTGACGTGGTGAAGGCAGTAACCTATAGGGTCTGCTTCATCGATGACAAAGGGCAAACGATTTCCAATGAGGCAATGATCGCTGCCGATAAACGGGATACGGATTCTTCGAAACGCGTATTCCGTGTGAAATTTACATTCAAGAATCAGAAATATGACCGCAACGCACAGTACTATCTCGTTGCGATCGATACAGTGAGCGGTATGGAAGCATTCCGCCACCAGGTCATCATGGATCTTGCGTTTGCCGATGATTTCGGCTTCGGACTCTGATCGGTGATCTTGAGGAGGATACAGGTATGGATGAATTTGATGAGAAAAATGATCTCCGGCAGGAACTGCGTATCAAGCTCCGGCAGAACTATGACGGGAAGATTGTCCGTAAGGACTTGACGAAGAAGATCAAGGAAGGTGCGAATGTTCCGGTCTATGTCCTGGAGTTCCTTCTCGGACAGTACTGCAGCTCGGACGATGAGGAGATCATCCAGCAGGGTGTGGAGAATGTGAAGAAGATCCTGGCGGATAACTATGTCCGTCCGGATGAAGCACAGAAGATTCTGTCTTTGTTGCGCCATAACGGATCGCATACCGTTATCGATATGATTACGGTCCGGCTGAATATCAAGACGAACCAGTACGAAGCAGAATTCTCCAATCTGGGACTGAAGGCTGTTCCAATCGCAGATGAATATCCGGAGAAATATGACCGTCTGCTGATCGGAGGAATCTGGTGCATCGTCCAGCTGGATTATGACTTCAATGAAGAAGACAAAAAGGGATCTCCCATCTCTATCCGCAAGCTGACACCGATCCAGATGCCGCATGTGGATATGGATGAATACCGTGAAGGCAGGAAAGCGTTCACCAAAGAAGAATGGATGGACGTGCTTCTCCGTTCTACCGGTATGGAACCGGATGCGCTGAACTACCGGCAGAAGTGGCTTCTGATTACCAGAATGCTGCCGTTTGTCGTCAACAATTTCAATCTCTGTGAGCTCGGTCCGCGTAGCACCGGTAAATCCCATATTTACAAGGAGATTTCGCCGAACAGTATCCTTGTTTCCGGAGGTCAGACAACCGTCGCCAACCTGTTTTATAACATGGGCAGAAAATCCATGGGACTGGTTGGCCTGTGGGACGTTGTTGCCTTTGATGAGGTCGCTGGTATCAAGTTCAAGGACAATGACGGCATCCAGATTATGAAGGACTATATGGCGTCCGGATCTTTTGCCCGCGGCAAAGAAGAGAAGGCAGCATCTGCCTCCATGGTCTTTGTCGGAAACATCAATCAGTCCGTAGAGGTTCTGCTAAAGACTAGAAAGAATTTAAATCCAAAAACTAAACAGCCTTATAAGCGAGGTCGTAACTGGTGGATTGTTGTTTATCCTGAAAGTTTGCCAGAGAATTGGAAAGAGATTATTTCAACTGAACCTGTGGCAATTAGTCCATTACATGATAAAGATGTTAATGCAGACGGAACAAAGAAAAAGCCGCATTATCATATAGTTTTTAATTACAAGGGCAATAAATCATTTGAACAAATGGACGAAATGGCAAGAGCTTTAAGGGCACCGATTCCTGAAAGAATAAGTGGTTTAACTGGTGCTGTTAGATATTTAACGCATATGGATAATCCTGAAAAGTATCAATACGATAATACAGAAATACAAGTGTTTGGTGGATTTGACCTTGAAAGTTGTTTAGCGTTATCTACTGGTGATAAAAGACAAGCGTTAAAAGAAATGCTTGGTTTTATTTCGGATAACAATATTATGCATTTAAAAGATTTTGCTGATTATTGTATGTCTGACCGAGCTCCTGCTGGTTGGTTCGAATTGCTAACAGAGAGGAATACTCTTTTTATAAAAGAGTACATAAAATCGAATTGGCAAAAAGAAAACCAAGTTTATAAAGAGTGAGGAATTAAATAAAAAATATGCCCCCTGCTGAAAAGCCAAGGGGGTTATTTTTTTGTGTTTTAAGAGTTGGATTACATGAGCCAACTCTTTGTTTTTTGTATCAGCTAATTGCACCATAAGGGTGCGCTGATACTCGGCTCAAAAGAGCCGAATAAGCCGTCTGCAAGACCCCTCGGCGAGCCCACCTTTACGAAGTAAAGTATAGTAGATTATACTTTACATGGAAGCTGTCCCGAAGTTAGGAGTGTTTATATGTCATTTGTAGTGGCGAGAATGCAGAAGGTAAAATCAGGAAATTTAGTTGGGGTAGGTAATCATAATCAGAGAAATACAGACAATCATTCCAACAAAGATATTGATGTTGAACGGTCACATTTAAATTATGATTTGGTCAATCGGACAGAAAATTATAAACGAGATATTGAGCAATTTATTAACGACAACAAATCAAGTAGTCGTGCTGTCAGAAAAGATGCTGTATTAATAAACGAATGGATCATAACTTCTGACAACCAATTTTTTAAAGATAAAGATAGTAAAGAAATTAAAGATTATTTTGAAGTTGCTAAATCATATTTTTCAGAAAAATTTGGTGATGAGAATATCCGCTATGCTCAAGTTCACTTAGACGAAACGACACCGCATATGCACTTAGGAATTGTGCCGTTTAATGACGAACACAAGCTATCAGCAAAGACTGTTTTTAATCGTCAAGCCTTACAAGCGGTACAAGACGAATTGCCAAAGTATTTAAATGAGCGTGGTTTTGAGCTTGAACGTGGCGAAAAAGGGTCAGAGCGTAAAAATTTAACAGTGCCTGAATATAAAAAGGCAAAGGATGAATTAAAAGAGCTGACTACCACGCTGGAACAGCGGAAGTCAGAAGTTTTAGCGTTATCGAACGATAAAACACCAACAATCAAGAAAGAAAGTTTAGATTTAAAAGACGAAACGAAAACGGTCAAAGTACCAAGTGGCGAAACCATTGGTATTGGTAAGTTGCGACATGAATTTACGAAAAATGAAGAACGAAAAACAGGAAATGTGATTATCCCTGAAGATAAATTAAATGCCTTAATACAAGGCTATGAAGATTTATATAAATCGAATGAGAAACTAAAGAAATATGCGGAAACTGATTTACCTAAGCGGATTGACTATGTAAAAGAAAAATACAAGGAAGTAGTGCGTGATTTCAACGATTTAGCAGATAGATATAATAATAATCTAGAGAAAATTGATTCGTTGGAGAAAGAGAATAAATCGCTTAAAAACGAAATTAAGGGCATTTACAGAGGTTTTAATCAGTTTATGGAAAATACCCTTGGTGCAACTGTTGGACAAGCTAAAAAGCTCATGAATAACCTTGTGAGCGAAATTAAAGAGTTTGTAAAAGGTGGAGAGTTTGAAAAAATTCATAGAAATGAAACTCGAACACGAGATAGAGATGAATTAAGTCGTTAGAAGCTCATATTTGCGTTTTAAGGCGTTTTAAATCAATTCGAGTATATTTATACCTGTTTGGTCTTTTCGTCGGCATAAGCGTTAAAAATGGCAATAGAAAAAGCAGCAAGGGCGAACGTAGTGAGTGCATTTACCCTTGCAGCTTTTTTTGTTGTCATTTAGCTTTTGCATAGACGACGGAAAGCGTAAGCGCTCGATAATTCGTACCTGTTAAAAAGAGAGACACTCTGACAAGATGAGTCCGTAAAGTCCAGGGATTTTCGGGACTCGACAAAGGAGAGTGATGTCTTTATGGAGCGGGTTACCCATGCTATGCGGGCACAGTATTGGGCTGGCGTTATCAAGGAATGCAACGAAAGCGGAATGAAGAAGAAGGTGTGGCTTGCCCAGCACAATATCAGTGAAAAAGCTTTCTACCGATGGCAGCAGAAGCTCAGAATGCAGGTAGGCACAGATCTTCTTCTTTCTGAAGTAAACAAACCTGTTCAAGCGAACAGACCTGCTCTGGATATAGCTGAGCTGAAATGCTCGGTTCCGGTAAAGCCGCATTCTGTCGCCCAGATTGAAAAAGATGGCATGACGGTTAACCTGAATGAAGACATATCGGATGCTATGCTTGTCCGGATCATGAGGGCGCTGTCCAATGTTTAAAGACGGGAATTCGTTTAAGAAGATCTATATTGCCTGCGGCTATACGGATCTGAGATATGGAGTTGATGGACTGGCCTGCACGATCCAGGAAGTATTCAAGCTGGATCCATATGACGAAGGAACACTCTTTCTCTTCTGTGGAAGGAGAACCGACCGGCTGAAGGGCCTGCTCTGGGATGGAGACGGCTTTCTGCTTTTGTACAAACGCCTGGCGAATGGCAGGTTTCAGTGGCCAAGATCAAGCAGCGAGCTGAAAGCGATGACACCAGAGCAGTATCACAACCTGATGACCGGATTCGCTATCGAATCATCCATTCATCCTTCTCATCCTAAGTACACAGGATAAAAATTTTCTTTTCCACAGTTTTTCTGGAGAACGGCCTGATTAGAAGCCATTTAAGGCTCGCTTTCAGGCAGGACTGTTTGTATTCAGCTACTGCCTGTGCTGCTTTACAGCGGCTCGAAAACTGCCTGATAATACGTGATAAAAAGGCAGGCGCACGTCTTCATAACCACTGAACATTGCGGAAGTTTTCCACAATTTCGGCTGGTTGAAACGTGCATTTTATTCGTGTATACCTATGGCATGAGCACACCGAAGATGAGTCAGGAAGAACTTGAAGCCATGCCAGTTTCCATTCTGGTAAAGCTGATTATGAATCAGCAGGAAACTATTGAAACCCTGACACGTCACATTGATGAACTTACCGAGCAAATCCGCCTGATGAATCAGAGATCATTTGGAAGAAAGACAGAGTCATCCCAATTTGTTCAGCAGCTGCAGTTTGATCTCGGCCTGAATGAGGCAGAAGAGATTTCTGATGAAAAGGCAGCTGATCCTGTACTGGATGAAGCTGCACCAAAGAAGAAAAAGGCTAAAGGTAAAAAGCAGGAAGACTGGCAGAAGATTACCAATCACAGAGATGAATATCTTGAGCTTACGGAAGACGAACTTAACAAGCAGTACGGCAAAGGAAAGTGGAAAAGACTGTCTGAAGAACTGATCTATAAGCTGGAACACAGACCAGCTTCTTTTGAAGCAGTCACCTATCATATCGCTGTCTATGCCAAAGATGACAATCAGACAATTGTCAGAGCACCTAAGCCGGCAGAAATGTTTCCAAAAAGTATTGCCACCCCATCTCTGGTTTCTTCCATCATAACTGCAAAATACGTGAATGCCATTCCTCTGTACAGACTGGAAGCTGCCTATGCGCAGAATGACATTCATATCAGCAGAGCAGTGATGGCAAACTGGGTCATCCGCGCCTACGATCAATATCTGAGATATGTGTGTGAAGCCCTGAAGCAGGAAATGACAAAACAGAGAATTCTTCACGCCGATGAAACACCATTCGAAGTAATCCGGGATGGCCGGGAAGCAGGTTCCAAATCCTACATGTGGGTCTACCGGACCAATGCAAAGATTCCTGGGCATAAAGTGATTCTCTATCAGTACTGTCCAACCAGAGGACATGAGAATCCAAAGAATTACCTGAAGGATTTTAAAGGTACTCTGGTGACAGATGGATACGGAGCCTACCACAAGCTGGAGAAAGAGGATCCGGCAAAGTTCAAAGTGGCAGGATGCTGGGTACATTTGAAACGAAAATTTTCAACAATCGTGAAGGCAAATGGCAGGAAGTATAACAATCCAATTGCCACAGAGGCGGTACGGAGAATTCAAAGAATCTACCATGAAGAACATCTGATCCAGGATCTTCCACCAGAAGAGCACCTGCAGAAGAGACAGGAAAAGATCAAACCTCTGGTAGATGAGTTTTTCGCGTGGGTAAAGGACAAATCAGCAGCAGAAAGCACGGATAAGTCATCAGAAACAGGAAAGAGCCTTCAATATGCACTGAATCAGGAGAAATATCTTCGGATATTTCTGGAGGATGCACAAGTGCCTCTGGACAACAATGCGGCAGAAATCGCAATCCGCCCATTCACAGTAGGAAGGAAGAACTGGGTTCTGATCGACACACCAAGAGGAGCAGAAGCCAGTGCAGGCATCTATTCCATCGTCGAAACAGCAAAAGCAAATGGATTAAAACTGTATCCATACTTCACCTACCTGCTTGAAGAACTTCCAAAGATCATCAATGAAGGCTGTACAACAATACCTGATAGACTTCTGCCATGGTCAGAAGAAGTCCATCAAAAGCTTGGTATGTAAAACCATTCCCATTGACACCGTTAAGTGTACCTGGAAATGGTTTTTATCATAGGTACGGATTATCGAGCGCTTACCGGAAAGCCAACAGGTGTGAATGTTTAGCTACTTTTCAGAGGCATGATCAAACGCATTGCGTTTGTGGGTGTGGGCAACGCCCGCGGTTTTATTAGTTTTTAGGAATTGGGAAGCAAACTGGGGGGAGATTTTGAAAAAATCGACCAACTCATGGGGGCACTACGACACCCCCCATGTGTCCATTGTCCATTGTCCAAATAGATAAAAAGATTAAATGTCTTGTAAATACCTTTATATGAACGTTTTAAGCACCTATTTCGAGGTGAAAAAAAGTTTTTTGTAAAATCTTGTATTCCTGTCGTATGTATAATATAATTACAGTGTAAAAGAGATTTTGAAGAGAATTGAGGTGTATTTTGTGGTTGAAGTTGAGAAGAAAAAAGTGACTTTATCTTTACCTGTTGAATCGAATGACAAACTAGAAAAAATGGCACAAAAATATGGAATGACTAAATCAGGTTTGGTTACATTTTTAATTAATCAAGCTGATGATAAGGGGACTATTTTTAAATAAAAAAAGCCCTGCTAGGAAGATAGCAAGGGCTCGCAAGATTTGGTTTTCTTTGATTTCGCAACTCAAGTTTATCAAATTTTCCCTTGTTTTCCTAGTAGAGTAACTAGGAAGGTGTAGAAAAATATGGAAAATGAAAATAGAACAGATTGGACATTGCCTGTTTGATCCGTTCCCACCGGAGATGGGAACAGATACAGCATTCCTGGACCGTATTCATTGCTATAACCCGGGTTGGGAAGTACCGAAGTTCCGACCGGAACATTTCACCAATGACTATGGATTCATCTCCGATTATCTGTCCGAAGTCATGCGGGAGATGCGGAAGGAGCAGTACGGTGATTCCCTGGATAAGTATTTCCGACTTGGCCGGAACCTGAATCAACGTGATACGATCGCAGTCCGCAAAATGGTCGATGGCTATGTAAAGCTGCTGTATCCGGATGGAAACTATACGAAGGAAGATATCGAAGAGATTCTGAAGGTATCTCTGGAAATGCGCCGCCGTGTAAAGGAACAGCTGAAGAAGCTGGGTGGCATGGAGTTCTATGACGTCAACTTCTCATACATTGATAACGAGACCTTTGAGGAAAAGTATGTCTCCGTTCCTGAACAGGGCGGCGGCAAACTGATCCCGGAAGGAATCTGTAATCCAGGCCAGATTTATACGATTTCCAGAGGCAAGAACGGTATGATTGGGGTGTTCCGCCTGGAATCACAGATGTTACCGGGATCCGGTAAGTTTGAACGTACCGGACTTGGCTCCGATAAGAACTGCAGAGAAGCTGCAGATACAGCATTCAATTATTTGAAAGCTAACGGAAGTCGTATCAGCGGAAGTATCAGTACGACAGGTAAGGATTACATCATCAATTATCAGGATCTTCAGGGACTTGGAATGACACAGAAACTGGCATTACCTACTCTGATTGCCATCTGTTCCATTGCCTTACAGAAACCAACACTCAGCTCATTGGCTGTACTTGGTGAGATTACCATCAGTGGGACACTGGGAAAGGTAGATAACCTTGCGGATGCTTTACAGGTATGCCTGGATTCCGGTGCAAAGAAGGTATTGTTGCCAATCCTGTCCGCAGCAGACCTCGGAACCGTACCGCCGGAACTGATGGGAAGTTTTAACATTTTTTTCTATAGCAGTGCGGAAGACGCGGTATATAAAGCATTGGGGGTGGAATAAGTGGCTAAGATTGATAAATCAGGCAGTAATAGCGATATGCCCAGATTTATAAAAGTAATATATTTCGATGAATCAACAGCACAGGACTATCTGGATATTGCCTACGGTGGAAGAACAGACTGGAGCAGTGAAAGAAAGAAGAGTGATGATACTGAAAAAGTTGCGGGTGCTGGTGGAGAAGTAAAAGCAGGATTTAGCTTTTTTCGGATTTTTAATGCAGATGCGGAGGGACAAGCATCTGTAAAGGCTAGCGCAGAAGCCGAAAAATTATTAGCTACTTCCATAAAAAATATATTACTTACGGATTACATTCAATTAGCATACAAGGATGACGACATTGTAAAATTGGGACCTGATTCAGTTTATGCTCCAGATGGCTCGGCGACAATGTATAAAATGATAAGTTCATATCTTACAATTGTTCCTAAAGATCAATTGCCTATTGATGTGGATCGGCTTAACCACGCTGTGTTGGATGAACGGGGATATTATTTGATGCTCTTGAGAGATGAGGTTCCACCTAAGTCTGTATTGCGATTTAATATCCATGCTTTCAGAAATCAATATAACCTTGCTGATTTAACAAAGATGAAGCTTACTTTTTGGGGAGTTTCAGTAGGTGAGTGCTTTCAAGACGAATTGTCTATTGATAAAGAGTTTCTATTTAAGCAAGAATCCGAACAGGTGACTGCAGAAGAAATAGTTGATGGAAGAAATGTCGAAAAAAAGCAAACACTATTACAGGTCTATGACATAGTATTAGCGGGAGTTTTGACAAATGAAAAAGATAACGATTTTTTGGGGACCAAATAGCGAATATAAGAAACTTCTCCCCAAAACGTATACAAATTTGACAACACTAGCTTTACGTCTTGATAAAGAAAATAGAACATTTGAATTGAGAGATCCATCACGTAAGGACAACAGCAACCATAAGAAACCAAGAGTGAAAACATTTGTTGTTTCGGCTGATGAATATTGTAGCGTGAATGAGCATATTATAACAAACTTCAATAATTTCCTTGCTCAATTTGCGTGTACTGAGATGTTTATACAAAATCCCCCAAAAGCTATTAAGGAGCAATTATTCCGCACGTTTGATGGATGTATAAACGAGCAAATTTATCAGTATCCCATACTTTCAGAAGATATAATCAGAAATATTTATAGGACTTTCGATTTAACAATAATAGGGCAAGAATCGGTAAAAATGGAACTTTTGAAAGCACTGTTTCCTGCCATCAATAAGAAACAGAAAAAGCCCGTTGTCATATTGCTGTATGGGCCTTCAGGAGTGGGAAAAACAGAAACAGCAAGATATTTAGCGGAAATTTTAAATGGTAATTTGTTGCGCAAACAGTTTTCAATGTTTCAGGGAGGAGAGTTTGCAAATTATCTGTTTGGTGGAAAATATAACGAAAAAAGTTTCGCCCAGGATCTCATGGCGCGAGAATCAAATGTTATCTTATTAGACGAATTCGATAAAGCGAACCCTATTTTCCATAGTGCTTTTTATCAGTTGTTTGACGATGGGGTATATGCGGATCCGAATTATGAAGCAGATGTCAATAATGCGATAATTATCTGCACATCGAATTATTCTAATCGTCGTGAAATTGAAGAGAAGTTAGGTGCTCCAATTTATAATAGATTTGATGCGATAATTGAATTTGATGAATTAACGACGGAAGCAAAAAAGAAAATTGCGGAAATAGCAATTCGTGAGTGTGAGAAAGATTTCAAAGCTATCGTTTTGTCAGACCAAACCAAGGAAAATCTGATAAAGAAATGCGCTTCATTGTCGAACGCACGTGCAATTCAGCGCATTGTCAAAGAAACTTTTTCTCTGTTAGGCATCCGACATATCTGCAATAGTGAATGAAAACATATCTGAGATAATTATAAATGTCAAAGTCATAGGGCATAAAAGTGATCATGTAGTTCACCATTTCAGGGACGTAACCTTCCAGCAAGTTCCACCGCCAAATCCACCTTTCTATAATCAAGGTAGAACAAGGAGAAGGAGGTGGAACTGTTGCAGATTGATTGTCAGTTGGATTCTTCAGCAGTCGGCAGCCGCTTCATGAGATCAGGACAGATAAAGGATATTCACAGGAGAAGCTCGTGTCTGATATCGGATGCGATTCGAAATATCTGAGCCGACTGGAAAATGGGAAGGCATCGCCATCGCTTCCGCTGATAAAGAAATTCTGCGACATTACCGGAGCATCTATGGATTTCCTGATCTATGGGGAATGGCTGGCGTATCGTGATAAGAGTTCGATCAAGCATGCGAATATGGTACGGGAAGCGCCCGCGCCTTACATGGAATCGCTGGATATGCGGAACGGCACACTGAAGTTTACCGATGACGTACACATTGTGACAGACGCCGGGGAGATGGAGAGAATCTTTCAGAAATCGAAGAAGACCGGTGATAAAGAAGCAAGGATTGAGCTTCTGTAGCAGGCATACTCTCTGTACAGAGGACGCGTATTCGAGTCAGGCGATGCCGGCAGTGACATCTGGCTACATCTGCCTACAGTCCATTACAGTCAGATGTACATCGACATCACGAACGATCTTCTTGGACTGCTGTATGAGGAAAACGAATATCACGAAGTGCTGCACTATGGTTCCGGCAGCCTTGTTCATGAACCAGGAAATGCAGAGGCTTATTACTGAACCATCCTTGCAGCTGAAAAGACCGGCAATGAAGCGACGATCCGTTCTTTATGCAAGACAGGGAGGGAACATCTCCAGGATGAAGAATACGATGAGGTCAGAAGGGAGCTGATCGAAAAAGGCTTCAAGTGCAGCCAGTATCTGAGGTGAAGAAAGGAATGGCTACGATAAGCACACATGTGAGAACTGCAAAAGCAAAGATCACTGCATTGTAAAACTGCTGAAGACAAAGGCAGTGCTCATGATATCAGGCAAAATGGTACAGCGTGCTGCATACATAAAAAAACTTGGTACCGAAGAATACAGGGTGCTGACGAAGAAGAGGAATGCAGTGGAAGGAGTCATGTCAACACTGCGGCGGAGATGCCCGGTTGATGAAATACCTGTGTTAGTATGAGAAAAACAGCCGGTTTAATATCACTTCTGTGAGATATCCGGTTGAAGTATGTGAATACCAATCAATATTCACATGCTGAAGGAAAAATCATAAATAAAAACAAATGTGTCGGTCGGAGAAAGGACTTCTGACGCTCAAACCAATAATGAGAAAAAACTCGTTATTGACAAGACATACTCCTGACCCCATTTTGACCCCACAAAAGATGTGGACGTGATGGAAAACACGGAAATCCGTGCTTTTTGTGGGACTGACCACGACGAAAAAAATTGAAAAGCATGATATTTGAGCATAGTACATAGCATAACGGCTTCTCTTTCGTTGAGCTAGCAAGGAGGGTGAATATGTCTTTATCCATACAAGAGCGATTAAAAGACCTACGTGTGGAGCGTGGCTTGACGCTGGGGCAGCTTGCGGAGCAGACCGGGCTTTCCAAGTCTGCGCTGGGCAGTTACGAAACGGAAGACTTCAAGGACATCAGCCACTATGCCCTTATCCGGCTGGCGAAGTTTTACGGTGTGACCGCTGATTATCTGCTGGGGCTGTCTGAAATGAAAAATCACCCAAACGCCGATTTTGCAGACCTGCGTTTGAGTGATGAAATGATTGACCTGCTGAAAAGCGGGAGGATAGACAATACCCTGCTGTGTGAGCTGGCGGCGCACCCGGATTTCCCCCGGCTGATGGCTGACCTTGAAATCTATGTGAACGGAACGGCACTGAAACAGGCGCAGGGTGCAAACGCCATAGTGGACACGATGAGCGCAACTGTTATAAAAAAGCATAATCCTGGCATGAGTGATACGCAGTTAAGACAGCTTATCACCGCCCATATTGATGAGGACGAGTTTTGCCGCTATGTGATACAACGGGACATAAACGGGATTGCCCTTGCTCTGCGGGAAACACACAAGGACGATTTTTTCAGCGTCCCAGAGGATAACCCGCTAAAAGAAATGCTGGAAACTGCTGGTGAAATCGTCAGCCAGGACAGCGACACGGAACAAGCGTACTTGGCGTTTATCTGCAAACGGCTCAAGCTGAATTTTAGGAAGCTGTCAGTAGAAGAACGGAAGTGGCTGAAAAAGATTGCGGAAAAATCCGACTTGCTGAAGAATCCAAAACCGCAGAGAGGACGAAGATAAAAAATGCCTGAACGGCGGTTCTGGTTTTTCAGAACCACCATCCAGGCATTTTGTTTAGTAATAGAAAAAGGTGCAGTTGATTATTGCGTATTGTCAATCTCTCTCAAACCGGGTAGTAAAAATACGGCAAGCGCAACGATGATAATGCCAATTCCGCAAATGACAAACCATTTCTCAACTCCCAGCCGCTCCGCCAGAGGCCCGGAAATGACAAGGCCAAACGGCATGGCGAGGGAAGCGGCGCTTGTCAGTAGAGAAAAAACTCTCCCCAGATATTCTGGTTTGACCGTTTCTTGAAAAATCGCATCTTGCACACCGTAAAATGGAGCGGAAATTCCCATAACAGTACAGCACACAACAAAGACAAGAAATGCGTCTGGCGGCAAAAGCCCGGAGAGCATATTGCTAACGCCCATCAGGAGAACGGAAAGACCGATGGTGTACCGCCGTTTCTTAAAACCGCCCCAAATGCTCAGAATGACTCCGCCAAGCAGCATACCAACCGCAAAAGCAATTTCAGCGGCAGAGGCATGGGCCGGTGTTCCTTTGAAGTATGACATACAGATGAGAGGAAAAAGCGTACTGATTGGCATATAAAAGAACATATAAATTACACCAATCCAGAGCAGAGCAAAGAGGCCCCTGTTTTGCTTTAATACCACATACCCCTCTTTCATATCCTGTAAAAACTGTTGTCTTTTCGTTTCTGGACATAGTTCAGGCGTTGGTATGGACGAAATCGCAACAGTCACACAGGCAAGGATTGCACCCACAATATCTAACAATATAATTGCATTAAGAGGCCAAACAGCATATAAAAACGCTGCGGCAGCTGGACTGATAATCGCACTTACTGCTTGCATGGTCTGCGTGTAACCAGCGCATTTTGTAAGTTCCTCTTTTGGCACAATCATAGGTGTTGCTGCGCTGAATGCTGGAGAATGAAAAGCAGTTCCCGCACTTCGGATTAACAGGACAACCATAATAGACCATACGGGCAATTCCATGTAAAACGCCACCAGCGCCAGAATACCGCCAGCGGCGGCAATTATCAAATCCGCACCAATCATTACGCTTTTACGGCTGTGCCGGTCAACAAAAGCACCTGCAAACGGGCCTAAACAGGCTTGCGGCAAAAATCCAATCAGTGTTGCCGCCGTCAATATGATTGCAGAATTAGTTTTCGCAACCAAATAAAAGATAATGGCCATTTGCAAAATACCGCTGCTAATAAAGGATATTGCTTGTCCGGCAAGAAGTGTAAAATAAGTTTTTCTCCATGAATTGTTGTTTTGGGTCATAATGCGAACCTCCTTTTTTATTGCATTGTTCCTTTGTTTCTGCAATAAAAAGCAGGCGTTGTCCCACAGAGAGGGCAGACGCCTGCATAACAACAAAGCACGAAAAAACACCACGATACAGTTCAAAGACTGCTCGTGTCAAACCTACGTGTTCCTTTGCATACGCACGCAAAAAAAGCCCACCATCATGTGGAAAGGTACTTCTACTTTTTATTGCTTATTAGCGTACACAAATTAACACACGTAAGCCTCCTTCCAATCTCAAACTGTCGCACAGTATAACACACATCCGATAGACTTGTCAACCATTTTTAACCTTGTTTTCCATCTTGTTTTTCCATCTCTTACGGGCAGTAGCAAAGCCAGGCGAGCCAGTCAACGGTCAAGATGAACGGCGCTTTCAGCGCCGCCGTTGACAGTCTCGCCCGTCTTTGCTAATGGGTAATCAAGGCGGGAAAGCCATTTTAGGGCTTTCCCGCCCATTTCAATTTTGGGAGAAGAAAGGCCCCAAAATGAACGAGTGCGGCCAAACACTTTTAGGGATTGGCCACCTTGTCCACCCATCCAGCGGGGCGGCGGGGAACGGTCAAGGCCGGGCGTCAGCCCATTCATTTCAGCCTTGACGGTTTCCTGCCGTCCTGCTACTTTTCCCGGAGTGTGGCCACACATCTGGTCACGGTGTCCAGAGCTTTGGGACTTTTTGTCCCATAGGCCGGGGGCGGAGGACGAGGGACGGGGGCTTTCATAATACGCCCTGTCTGCTGCTGAAATCAGCCCTTTGTTTCCGGCTTACCAGCCCCAAACAAAGCCCTGCTTTCCTGCCGCGTCAAATGCCCTTGCCCTCCCCGGCGGCAACGGTATTTTCAGGGCAACGCCGACAGAGCGTATAACACACTACACTTTGCTCCGCAAAGTCGTGTGCCAAATGGGGCGCTGCCCCCTTTGGAAACCCCCGCAACAAACAGGTGCTATGCACCCAGCCGGGAGCATAGCGCCGTTTGTTGTCAGCAGCCCGTTTCACGGTCTGCGTGTAGTTCCTTGTAAACTGACCTAATATACAGGAGAAATAACACTATGTCATTTTCTATCAGACTTACCGCAGAAGAAAAAGCTCTTGCCGAAAGCTATGCCAAACTTCACTCGATGTCACTTGAAGATGCCTTTAAGCGTGCTCTGTTTGAAAAAATTGAAGATGAATATGATGTTTCTGTTGCCAATAAAGCCTACAAAGAATATCAGGACAGTGGTACGAAGTCCAGACCGATTGAGGAGTTTTGGAAAGAGTTGGATCTATGAGTTATCAGCTAAAACAACTGTTCGGTTTAAAAATGACTTTCGAAAATTTGACAGTATACACAGATGATGATTCAGTCCTGAATTACCAAGAATCTTCTGATTTGTGATGAACCAAGGATTCATGTAAAAGAATTGGCCAACAACAGGCGTGGGCAATGGTTATGCCAGATCGGTGATTGTCGTTTGATCTGTCTGATTAACGATAGTCTGCTTGTGATTTTTACGTGAAGAATCAATAGCGATATGACTTTTTGGCCGTGACCCAAAGTTGACCCAAAAGAGTTTTGAATCCATAAAAAGTATGAAGAATATCGATAAAAACTGGGAAAAATTGATTCGAATTACATTGGAAAACCAGTAATAATTGGTGGGACTATCGAGCTGGAATAGAAATATATACAATTTGTGCAATAATAGGGTAGAGTGAGCCGCGTTAGCGGCTCGACCCTCCCGTTGCACCGTACGTACGGTTTTCCGTATACGGCGCTACGTTTGTATTTACTTACGATTATTGAGGTAGTATTCCAACGGGTTGACCAGTCCTGGTCGACCTGTTTTCCTACTTGGCAGGGCCAGTACTTTCGGGCTGAGAGCGTAATTTACCACATCCATTCCACTCCTCCGATACCATCCTAGGCGTGAGTTGGCTACCTTGTATGTATCTTCATCGGTGAAATTACAATGGAACATAGCGTTAAGCCTTTGGAGATTTGTGTCTATACGCTTCGGTTTCTTCCATTGCTTGATGATGATGACTCTGACTTTGTGCCGCATCCACTGTCCATATTCATCGAGGAAAGCCTTCATATCTCCGATGATGAAATAATTGATCCATCCTCTGACGATCTGATTCAGTTTTGTGAATGTGACGGCCAGAGGTCTGGATATTGCTTCCTTGCGTTGCAGGACAGCCTTGGTTTTCGCCATCAGCCGTTTCTTTCTGTCATCACTCGGTTTGCAGTGCCATCCGTCTTTTGCCTTCCAGTACGTAAAGCCTAGGAACTCGCTGTGTGTTGGCCTGACCACCTTTGTCTTGGTTGGACTGACCTTCAGAAACAGCTTTCGTTCCAGCCATGAGGCTACCGACTTCATCACTCTGTCTGCCGCCATTTCGCTCTTCACGAAGATGTCGCAGTCATCTGCGTACCGCACAAAATGCAGTCCTCTGCTCTCCAGTTCTTTGTCAAATTTATCGAGATAAATAAGGCTAAGTATCGGACTGAGGGGTCCGCCTTGCGGAACGCCTAGTTCAGTTGGTGATACGAGTCCGTTCACCATGACGCCAGCCTTCAGAAAGGACCGGATCAGGTGTAACGTTCTCTTGTCGTTTACCTTTTCTCTCAAAATGGAGATTAATTTGTCATGATTCACCGTATCGAAATACTTTTCGATGTCGAGATCAATCACCCAGTCGTATCCGCTGTTCAGATTATTCAGGACATCCTTCATCGCATCATGTGCGCTTCTGTTTGGCCTGAATCCATAACTATGGTCACTGAATGTGCTGTCGTAGATGCCGCTGAGTACCTGGGCTGCTGCCTGCTGTACCACCCGGTCTGCGACTGACGGAATACCTAATGGCCTTTGCTTGCCATTGGGCTTGGGTATATAGACCCTGCGGACTGGTTTCGGTCTGTACTGCATGTTCCGGATCTGCTGTTTGATTATTTCTTTATGTTTAGAGAAATACTCATCCAGCTCACTGGTTTTCATGCCGTCCACGCCGGCCGCGCCACGGTTTCTCTTAACCCTTCTGATCGCTTCTTCCAAGTTTTCGTCACTCAGAATCACTTCAATTAATTCCATACCGCTGTGCCATTCCTTTCTATCTGTAGATTATTCAGAATCATCCCGGGGCCCTTTGCCGTCAGAGGTTACGATCCTCTGCTGTAGGCTTATCCTCCCTTTCGGACTATCCGAACATTGCGTATAGTGGGGCACACTATACAAACATTAGGTCCTTCGCTCCACTTCCGTTACAGAAGCTTCATCACTACTATGACCTCAGCTGACTTCCTGCGATAGACCTTTATCCGACCAGATGATAACGATAGCTGTTTAAAAGCGTCTCGGTTTCCCTGTGTTTAGGTTCATCTGTCCGCAGGATCTCTCGGGGTAAGACACACATCTGTAATTTCCATAGCTTCCTGATTTACCGGTCGGCTTTACGTTTGTCTTTTGGACTTCAGCTTGCATAGCAGCCTTATCCGCCTTATGGCCTCAATCAGGTTTCTGTACGTAAGCTCAGAAATATGCTAGCTACTGCTTTCGCTCTGGGTTATTCACCCTCGGCTGGTAGTTCACTTCGCTTGGCGACAAATACCCGCGGCCTGCCTCTATTGCAGGCTAGATGTGTGCCATGCCCGACACACTATGGAAAAGGTAGCGGTTTTGTGCATCCACTACCTTTTTTTGAATCATACATACAGTAAGAGGCTTCAGGACTTACAATTTCGCAAAAGTTAAGCATCATCAGCGTATAAAATTTATCATGCCATTCATTCGGCTGCTTATTGCTGGTAAAGATAATGGTGTGTGGACCTTCTTTCCCATAGCGTCGGTCTATGAGATCAAAGAATTGAGTTGGTGATACCTCCAGAAAGATGAGTATCAATGATTGCTGTATAGCCGGTAAGAACGGTCTTTTCTTTCTTCCGTCCCTTATTGCCATTCGGCATAATCACGAATTCGTGCTTGCGTGCACTGCGCAGTTTCGAACGAGAAATGTGTGTCCTTCTCGAAAGCTCAGCCAGATTCACTCTGTCCAAAGAAAACCTGTCACCGAGCTCTTTCTTCATCTCCTCAAGTGCTTGTGTTATGTAAACGACAAAATCAGAAGAAAAGTCCCGGAAGTATTGATTTTTTGGTACTTCCGGGACTCGCTGTTTTTACCGGGTGTCAAAGACCGGATAGTATTATACTGCGTGTAATGGGAGGATAAGTTTGAAAAAGGTAAGCGCACGATAATAAATATGAATATTAACGGACATATGCTAGATACTATGAACACATTTAATCCATTTTTCTGTGAAAAATATGGATTCGAATGCACACTGAATGTGGTACCAGAGATCCGTAAGGTAGGGCTCTTCAGGAAGGTCCCTGTTGACACGGTTCAGGTTCTATCCATGGGAAAGGTACTGTTCTCTTACGATCACGATCCCAAGCAGTATCCCAATGAAGGAGAACCAACTCCAGATGAGGATGATATCGGATTTGAGCTGTATTCCCACATCACTGTTTTCATTTATGAGAATTTCGATGAAAATATCAATGAGAAGAAATTATCGCAAGGGGAGATTCAGGACCTTGAAGTCGCTCGTTTTAAGAAGTATGCCGAGAATTCTCCCTTACTTGTAGGGGAGATGAATCGGCCTTTTTAAACTATGTGTACAATACATATTTGCTTGATAATAATACATATATTCGGATGATATATACTATACTATATGTATGAAAGATGACAGATATGTACATGCGCGTACCTGCGTATACAACATCCACTATCACATTGTCTGGTGCGTCAAATACAGGCGTAAAGTGCTGACACCTGATATTGAGAAGTCACTGCAGCAGATCTTACACGATGTGGCCGCGGAGAATGGCTTCTCACTTGACCAGTGCGAGGTTGATGAAGCAGACCATGTACATTGCTTTGTGACCGCCCCTCCAAAGCTGTCAATTACATTTATTGTCAAGCACCTGAAAGGAACATCAGGCCTGCGCCTGTTCAAATTGTATCCAGAGCTCAGAAACCAATTATGGAGAGGACAGTTGTGGAATGGCTCTTATTTCATTGAAACGATAGGATCTACAAGCGAAGAAAATGTAAAACGCTATATCGCTCATCAGCAGAATGTTCAACGCTAACTGGAAAGGAGCGGCAGGTATGTCGAATAGCACAAATGCAAAGAAAAGAAGACCTGGGCAGTGTGTTTCTGCAAATGTTGATCGCATTGCATTGCGCTTTTGCGGCATGCCGACATCTGCTCAAATGGAGACGTTAAACCAGACGCTTGGCGCCTGCAGATGGCTGTATAATCGCATGCTGTATGATCGGTCTGCATGTTATAAGCACACAGGTGAGTCATTAAATCTGACGCCCGCATGGTACAAACATCTGTCATGCTGTCAATGGCTGAAGGAGGTTGATTCGCTTGCGCTTGCAAACGTGCAGCTGCACCTTAATAGAGCGTTCGGCAACTTCTTCCATGGCAAATCTGCCTATCCGAAGTATAAAAGAAAAGCTGATCATTATGATTCATACACAACAAATATTGCCTCCAAAGGCGCAGCCAATCTGCGTTTTCGGATGGGCAAAAGAAAAGCAGGCTTCCTCAAACTCCCTAAGATTGATGGAGAAATCATGGTCAGAGCACATCGTACGGTGCCAGCACACGGCGTACTGAAGTCTGTTACTGTCACCCATGAGCCTGATGGCAAATACTATTTTTCACTCCTGTACGAAGTGCCGCATGAAGAGATATGCCATGACATCGATCCGGACAATGCAATCGGGCTGGATATGTCTATGCATAACTTTTGTGTCGATTCCAACGGTAAGCATATCGATTATGGCAAACCATATCATGCTATGCAGAACAGAATTGCCAGAGAGCAGAGAAAACTGTCTCATATGGAGAAAGGATCTTCCAACTATCGTAAGCAGCGGGTAAAAATCGCAAAGCTGAGTGCGAAAGCCAAGCATCAGCGCAGCGATGCCTTACACAAGCTGTCACGACAGTTAGTGGATACCTACGACATGATCGGAATAGAGGATCTGAATATGAGGGCAATGTCACAGTCTTTGCACTTCGGAAAGTCTGTCGGTGACAAGGGATGGGGCATGTTTACCAGCATGCTTGCTTATAAAGCACATAGGGCTGGAAAGCGCGTCATCAAAGTTGGGAAGTTCTTTCCCAGCAGCCAGATGTGCCATGCATGCGGGACATTGCACAAACTCACCAAAGATTTGTCTGTACGTGAGTGGACATGCCCTGACTGCGGACATCATCATGACCGTGATGAAAACGCAGCACTGAATATCAGAGACGAAGCAGTGCGGATCTACTGCACCTGTTGAAAATATGAGCATCAACAACCGCTGGGACGGCGGGGATAGCCTGAAACCACTGTATGGAGAATGCAAGACCATACAGAATACCTACAGCAGAATGCATCGCGCCTCATGGGCAACTGTGAGATACGTACACATTCCTGACAGTCTGGAAACACAGGAAAAAAGAAAAGTGGCCTGTGCCACTTTGAAGCTCAGTTACTTGTAGCCGAGTAGTTCACAGACAATATCTTCCATGTGGCGCTAACCGATGTCTCATACTATAAATTTGAGAATAAATGGGTTCTCGCTCTCCCCGATTCATTCCTTATCTATCAAGACTTCCTATTGAACTGGGAAGGATTTGTAAAGGAAGCTACGAAGTCTCCGGAGACCTTTGAGATAAAAGCGGTGTAGAACCTTTGGCAGGCCAAGAAATTGGTCTGCCATTTTATCTGCTTTTCTTACTGCCATAATAAATTTCTCCTCGCATCACTGAATCTATCCAGATCCGCTGCTATGCTCGCGACCTCATCCAGAAGATTCATCCTACCATGTGGTGCCGATTATCTTATGAATCAGAAGATTGTTTCTTTGCCAAGCAGGAAATCCAGTACATTGATATGACGAATGCCGTTTTCATCCGTAAATGACGCCGGAATATCCCGACGCATAACGATTTTCTCAAAGAAATCATTCGTCAGTCGCAGAGAGTCCAGTTCACTGGTTGTCTTTTCTGTATGAGACATTTCATAGGCGGATTGGATATATACCTTTTTGTCTCCTTGATTGACAACAAAATCAATTTCCTTTTGCACCTTCTGATCTTTTCGCCTGTCGAGGACGACACCAACATCAACAGAATATCCCTGTATAATCAGTTCATTGTACAGGATGTTTTCCATGATATGACCCGGATCAAATTGCCGGAAATTAACTCGCGCATTACGGAGCCCGATATCTGTGTAATAATATTTGTTTGGATACTGAAAATATCGTTTTCCCTTGATATCCCAGCGCTTTGCTTCGCTGATCAGAAAGGCATTCTTCAGGTATTCCAGGTAACTTGAAACAGTTTTAGGGCTGATATTCGCTCTTTTTGTACTGTTCAGTGTGTTTGCAATATTGGTAGGGTTTGTCAGAGAACCGACAGATGAAGCAAGAAAGTCCAGGATATCAGAAAGTACATCAGGGCGTTCAATTCCCTCACGCTCAATGATATCCTTGATATATACCTCATTAAAAAGCTGTGCTAAATAGTCTTTTCGCTGTCGGTCTTCCTTCAGATTCAGAAGGTATGGCATCCCGCCATAAAGCATATAGCGGTCAAATGCATCTCTTTTATCTCCTCCTGCAGCGGCAAAGAATTCCCGGAAAGAAAGAGGATATACATGAATCTGAGAAGAACGGCCGCGAAATTCTGTTACAATGTCGCTTGACAGCATCCGGGAATTGCTTCCTGTGACATACACATCAAGATTTTTGTATCCCCGCAGTTCATTCAGCATATCATAGATTGTTACCTTTTCGCCGGGCAGATCCGGATCTGGAACGGAAACAGACAGTTGAATTTCATCTATAAAGAGATAGTACTGTTGTGCGCTGTTTTGTATCTTTGCCTCGACCATGTTGCTGAGAGCAATCGGGCTGCGGTATTTTACATCTTTGCGTTTATCAAGTTCGATTGTAATGATGTTCTCGGCGCTCGTCCCCTGTGACAGCAGATAGTCACGAAACAGGTCGAATAAAAGAACGGACTTTCCGCACCGCCGGATTCCGGTAATAACTTTGATCTGGCCATCCCACATATAGGAAACAAGTTGGTGAAGATAAAGATCACGTTGTATCATTGACGCCTCCTGATATTGCGCACTTAGTCCGTAATCGTCTTAAGATCGTAATTAAAGTATAACCCGTTGAGCCCTGCTGCTCAACATGAAATTACGCACTTGGGACGTAAGTGGCATAAGATAGTAATCAAATATAACACTATTGCGATCGAAGCAAATTGATTAACAATTTACAGAATTAGACATTTGAAATGAATGGGCTTGGCGCATTGGCCCTTCTCTTTCGGCTGAAATTGGTCGTTTTCTCCCGGCGCAAAATGGCCCATTCCGCCCGGCCCTAACAATGGTGACTATTGCACCCATGCTTAATAAACATCAGAAGGGAAAAGTTTATTTTGAAACATTTTTTCTGAATTGATAAAGAATCAGGGGTGACATGGCAGCGGCTTTTACGTCTGATGCCTTTTACTTTATGTCAATTTGTAGTTAAGAAGTGTTGCAGATAGCGCTGCGGAGACCCATAATTATGGTATAAATAAGACATAGTTAGGGAGAAAAAAGAGGTGGTTACATGCCGCGGATCATTCCTATTAAAGATTTAAAAGATACGGCAAAAGTTTCCGAAATGTGCCATAAGAGTTCTGATCCTATTTTTGTAACAAAGAATGGATATGGCGATATGGTGCTGATGAGTATGGAGGTCTTCGAGGAGATGCATCAGAAGGAGCAGCTCTACCGTGAGCTGGAGATATCCGAAAATGAGATTAAAGGCGGAAAAACCAGATCGGCTCGAGAAGCATTGTCTGATGTGAGACTGAAAAAAGAGGAAAAAGTTATGAAAAAGATTGTTGCGGCTGTTGCGGTTAATGGAAGTTTTATCGAAAAAAGTGATAATTTTGGTGATTATCCGTTCCCGCGTTTATTGGATTTCAAAGAAGATGAACTTGTGATAAGCAATTATTACAAAATGAAAACCAAAGACTATCGGGATCGCCTTGTTACTATTCCATATAAGGATATTGAAAAAATTGAATTACGAATTGTAAAACGTTTCAGAGGACAGAGAATTACAGGTTTTGATGGAAGTAATCATTTTGATTTGCACATCAGTACAAACGGATATGATGAATGGGATGTGGAAACTTTGCCAAATAATCAGCTTATTGAATGTCTTCAGAGTATTGGAAAATTGGATGATGCTGCTAAAGTTATTGATCATTTAAAATCTGTTGAAGACTTTAACAGATACTGTAATGACAATTATGATTCGTGGGTAAAGGAATTAGGTTTTGAAGAAGGTCGTATTGCATATTCGGACAGAAATCTTTAAAGCGTTTGATGAAATTTCAGTTTGTATATGAAAAGGAAGCTGTTATGTAAAAGCCGATGGCAAGTGCCAGTTTCGGATTGATTCAATTTTTTCCTTTGCTGTTGAAGGTATGAGGAAAGAGTCTCGGATTTTCAACAGTTCGCGGTATTTAGCCATTCTGTTATTCGTGTATCAGGGACAAATGCTCTCCCACCCCACAGGCCAATGGTTTCGCCGCCAGCTCTGCTGTCTGAAATCGTGGATCATCATGGAGATGCCTTCAGTCTAATTCATATCCCTCCTGTTTCTATGTTTCTGTCATTCACTGATTTCTTCTGCATTATTCACCGTAAGTCCTGGCTGATACCTTGCAATCGATAAAATCATCTTACGCAAGAACAGTATGAATATTGCCTGTCATCATTCCCCATATAAAGCATGCCAGCTTACGTGCTATGGCTACTGTTGCTTTGTTATGGCTCTTTCGATTGTGCAGCACAAGATGCATGTATCTCTTCCGGAGGCGTTCATTCGCTCTGTCCGCATATGCAATGACTTCGGGAGCGTTGCCTTCCTGCCGCTTCTTCAGTACTTCACTTTTGCCGGATGATGCCCGGGAGAAGGATTGTGCACATTCGACAAAGAGTTTTCTCAAAAAGGCGTATCCCTGTTTGGTGATTCCCATCTGATTCTGATCATCGCTGCTGCTTGGTAAAAAGCTGCTTGAGAATATTGCAGTAATCGCGATAGAGAAAGCACAAATGATCTTAATCTGGTTGCAAAATGTAAAAATCAGTAATAATCTCAGAACGCTATGGAAAAGAATCGATTAGAAGCATTCAGTGATGGTGTTCTGGCGATCATCATCACCATCATGGTATTGGAACTGAAACAGCCTGTCAGTGATAGCTGGGGCGACTTTCTGGCCCTTTGGCCTGTCTTGCTTGCCTATATGCTCAGTTTCTTCTTTGTCGCCATTTACTGGGTAAACCACCAGATTCTCATCAATCAGGCAAAACGGGTCAATTATCCGATCCTGTGGTGCAATATTGCATGGTTGTTTGTGATGTCATTTATTCCGTTTACAACGGCGTGGATTGACAATCATCCCACTTCATTTGCGCCTGTGTGTCTGTATTTCACAGATATGCTTTTTGCCTGTCTTCTGTTTCATCTGATGGTGTATCTTATTGCATGTGAAAACGGAACCGCAAAGCAGTTTCGATTAAGTCCCCGAAACATTATCAGTATCATCACCTATTCGCTGGCAGCATTGTTTGGCGGATATTTCCCGATTGCGGCATATATTGTCGTCGCTCTTGTATCCTGCTGGTGGATTTTCCCGGAAAAAGGCAAAGCATAAAAATCTATTATTTCTAATATATTCATCGTGAAACGAAACGCAGCGCAGAGCAGATGGGTAGAAATGAACATGAAACGAAAGGTTGTACCAGTACTTGTTGCTTCCTCGCTCACTGGATGCATGACAAAGCAGACAATCCGCTTTGGAACGGCAGATTCTGACGGTCTGTATTATATGCATTTGGGACGATGCTGAGTGAGGCACTGCATGAGGAAAAGCAGGGATATGAGCTTCAGGTAAAGGAAACAGGTGGCAGTGCAGCAAATATCCGTCTACTGTCTTTGTCACAGGACGAAATGGACCGGATCTGCAATACTTTTGATGGCTATGTACAGATGACAGTGCCTGCGGGTACTTATGAAGGAATACCGGAAGTGCAGACGCTTGGTGTAAAGGCAGTGCTGCTTGTCTCGCAGGAGGTGTCTGATGCGGCAGTCTATCAAATGTGCAAAGCCTTATTCGCAAATATCGATTCTTTTGAGGAACAGCCTGGATTACGCAGCGATATCACTTTAAAATCAGCATCTGAAGGTATTATGATTCCATTTCATGCCGGCTCTTCAATGGGCGGCTCATTAGGCAACGCGCTGATAAAAAAGTAAATTGATATTTGTATCATTTTATTTTCACTTTTGCGAAATCATTGATACTCTGTGCTTTATTAATTACATGCAAATAGCAGGAACAGTTCATATGTAAAATGCAAGAATTGGATTTTGCGCCTTTCGTACTATCATGTGATCTGTTGGGTGAATTAAACACTATATGGGAGGAGAGATCATGGTGGACGATAATCAGGATCAGGAAGATCATGGTTCAACAACACCGCTGAGCCTTGAGGAGATTCAGGAAGTGATCTCGGAGATCCGCTATTAACGGATCTCTTTTCTTTGCATGTAAGATTGTGAGCATGCTTCATTCTGACTGGCCATGTGACATGATTGATAATCTTTCAGACATTGCGTGAAAGAGCAACAGAGTTTTCTTCGTGATCATAAAACGTATTGACAATTGCGGCCGATGATTCAATGATAATGATGTTTGAATAGTACTGACATCAGCAATTGAACTGCAGTACATTTTTGGCTAACAGACAAGAGAATCCAGTATATGCGTCGGAATGAATATCGTTCAAAAGGAGACAGATCATGAGTAAACATCTTTCAGAAGCGATTCGTGTACCGATTGAGGGTGACAACCCTTCCATCCGCAGAATTGAGAATCTGTGTATCAAATGCGGTCAGTGCAGGGATATCTGCCGTGATTATGTAAGTGTACTTGGCTATTATGATCTTGCTAAAACCAATGATACAGCTGTGTGCATTCATTGCGGGCAGTGTGCCAATGTATGCCCGGTTGGCTCCATTACAGAAACACCGGAAATGGATGCGGTGCTTGCGGCTGCTGCGGATCCTGAAAAGATCGTGATTGTCAGTACATCTCCTTCTGTGCGTGTTTCCTTAGGTGAAGCTTTTGGCATGCCAAGAGGAAGCTTTGTTGAAGGTAAGATGGTTGCTCTGCTGCGGAAAATGGGTGCTGACTATGTGCTGGATACCAACTTTGCTGCAGATATGACGATTGTTGAAGAAGCCAGCGAACTGGTGGAACGTCTGACAAAACATACTGGACCTTTACCACAGTTTACATCCTGCTGTCCTGCCTGGGTGAAGTTTGCCGAGATTTATTATCCGGAACTGCTGCCGAATATTTCATCCGCCAAGAGCCCGATCGGTATGCAGGGTCCGACGGTTAAAACATATTTTGCAAAGAAGATGGGCCTTGATCCAGGACGTATTGTCAATGTTGCTTTGACTCCATGTACAGCCAAGAAGTTTGAAATCCGCCGTGAGGAAATGAATGCGTCCGCAAAATATCTTGATATGCCCGATCTGCGCGACATGGACCACGTCATTACAACAAGAGAACTTGCTGACTGGGCTAAAGAGAACCATATTGATTTTGGTTCGCTGGAAGATGCAAAGTTTGACAAGCTGATGGGTGAGGCATCCGGGGCCGGAGTGATCTTTGGCAATACAGGTGGTGTGATGGAGGCTGCAGTCCGTACAGCATATGAATATGTAACGCACAAACCTGCACCAGATCAGCTGTATACGCTGGAACCAGTGCGCGGCATGCAGGAAATCCGCGAAGCATCGTTACAAGTTGGCGATCTTCATCTGAATCTGGCTGTCATCTATGGCACATCCAATGTCCGCAGGTTTCTGGCGATGGCAAAAGAAACCGGAAAACAGTATGACTTTGTGGAAGTAATGACCTGCCCGGGCGGCTGTATTGGCGGCGGCGGTCAGCCCAAGGCTTCCATAGATGAGCGTGAAAAGATGCTGGAAAACCGCATTGCAAGCCTTTATCAAAGAGATGCATCAATGAAGATCCGCAAGAGTCATGAAAATCCTGAACTGAAACAGCTCTATGCAGAATTCTATGGCAAGCCGCTGTCACCACTGGCAGAAAAGATGCTGCATACATCTTATATCGACAGGAGTTCACTGCTTGGTGAAGATGCTGGAAAGTATCAGACACTGCAGACGTTTGAAACAAATGGAAAAGAAGCGAAATCAGGGATTGCGGCCTATATTGGAGATGCAAGCAAAGAGACAGAAACAGCCAGCGATTATGAAGAAATCACAGAACCTGGCAGTAAGACACGGAAATGGAAATGCCGCATCTGCGGATACATCTATGAAGGAGAAAACCCGCCGGCAGAATGTCCAGTATGCCACAAGGACAGCTCATACTTTGACCTGATCAGAACGTGGAAGTGCAGGGTGTGCGGCTATGTCTGTGAAGATGTGAATCCACCGGCAGAATGCCCGGTATGTCATAAGGACAGCTCGTATTTTGACCCAATTGACTGATGATTCTTCTGTTTCACAAGGTGATTGAAATCTGCAGGAGGCATGCATGCTTGAAATCGGATCAATTGTATGGGGTGTCAAAGATATCAATCGGGCAGTGGCTTTCTGGTCTGCGGCTTTGGATTATCACCTGAAATATCCAGCCGAAGTTGATTGGGCAGTTCTGATACCTAAGTCTGGCAATGGCATTCAGCTGTCTTTGAAACTGATTACGTCGGATAAGGCACAGAGACATCATATGGATCTGTTTACCGATCATCAGAAGGAAGAAGTGGAACGTCTGCTTTCTCTTGGAGCGACGAGAAAGAAATGGAACTATGAGGACGGCGCAGACTATATGGTGCTGAATGATCCGGATGGAAATCCGTTCTGCGTCGTACAGCGCTGAAAGGATGATTTGAAAGAAGGATAACGATGCGAATGATCGCAGTTATCCGCTTTTGATCTAGTGAATGGCACAAAGGGCAGACATTCCCATGTTGGAAGGATGCTTCGTGCATAAGGTGGAGAGAACAGATGGAGAAAAACAGGCTGGTGGCTTTTTCCGGCCAGAGCTGACCGCATTCTCAAATAGTGTTTGCACTGGCAGATCCTGCAGACTGCGGTATCCTCTAACCGTATGCAGAAAACAGAGAAAAGAGAAAACTATATTTTGGATTTTTCGCATGTGTATCCAGATGATATTGAAAAGAAGGTTCTTCGTCTTCACCGCATTGACTGCAGTGATATTCAGGGGACGGATCTCTATGTGACCCCGCAGGCTGCTGAAAAGATTCGTGAAAGAATCCGCCCTTATGGAATTCATGGCATTCATTTCCTGGACAATGGGAATTACCACTATGTAACGGGTATTATTACAGAACGGATCAAAACGCCGTATGTACTGTTTTTGTTTGATCATCATACAGATATGCAGCGGCCGATGATTCATGATCTTGTCAGCTGCGGCAGCTGGGCAGGGGAGATGCTGCGGCGAAGATCCATGCTGAAGCAGCTTGTGCTGATTGGACCGTCTTCTGCTCAGATTACACATCTGCCAGAGGAAATGAAAAAGAAAGTACTGTGCATCAGTATGCAGAAACTGGAGAGCGAGGAGGCCGGACAGGCTTTTGGCTTGATCCGGAATGATCTTCCTGCGTATATCTCGATTGATAAAGATGTGCTGGACCGCTCCTGTGCAAGAACCAACTGGGACCAGGGAAGCATGAATCTTGCGATGCTTGGCCGGATTGTAAAAGAAACATTCCATCATCATCGTGTCATTGGCGTTGATATCTGCGGTGAATGTTCTCTGCAGGAGCCGGCAGGAGAACTTGCAGAGGATCTGAAAATCGATGAACATACAGATGAGATCCTCTATCATTTCCTGTCGTCATATCTCTAAGTTCTTTCTTTATGCTATACTTGCCTCGGTTTTAGTAATACATCAGGCAGTATCACAGCGATTTCATGCAGGAGGGATACATGACAAATACAGACCGCTATATCAGTCCGCTCTCAGAGCGCTATGCAAGCAAGGAAATGCAGTTCATCTTCTCTGAGGACCACAAATTCCGTACATGGAGAAGACTCTGGATTGCACTTGCCCAGACGGAGAAGGAACTTGGCATTGACCGCATCACGGATGACATGATCGCAGAGATGAAGTCACATCAGGATGACATCAACTATGATGTGGCAAGGGCAAGAGAGAAGGTTGTCCGCCATGATGTAATGAGTCATGTGTATGCCTATGGCGTACAGTGCCCTAAGGCAAAGGGCATCATTCATCTTGGTGCCACAAGCTGCTATGTCGGCGACAATACTGATATTATTCTGATGAAGGAAGCACTGACACTGGTGCGCAGGAAGCTGATCAATGTGATTGCAGCTCTGGCAAAGTTTGCCCGTGAGCAGAAAGACCAGCCTACGCTTGCTTTTACGCATTATCAGCCCGCCCAGCCAACAACAGTTGGCAAGCGGGCGACACTTTGGATCAATGAATTCATGCTGGATCTGGAAGAAGTTGAGCATGAACTGAAGAATCTCAAGCTGCTTGGTTCCAAGGGAACAACCGGCACCCAGGCATCTTTCCTGGAACTGTTCCAGGGAGATCTTGAAAAGGTGGATGCTCTGGATCCGATGATTGCAAAAAAGATGGGCTTTGAGGCGTGCGTTCCGGTCAGTGGGCAGACCTATTCCCGCAAAGTGGATACGCAGGTTGCCAATGTGCTGGCTGGCATTGCGGCCTCGGCCATGAAGATGGCAACGGATATCCGTCTTCTGCAGCATATGAAGGAAGTGGAGGAGCCGTTTGAAAAGACACAGATTGGTTCTTCTGCCATGGCTTACAAGCGCAATCCGATGCGTTCTGAGCGGATCTGCTCTTTGTCCCGCTATGTCATGGTGGATGCTTTGAATCCTGCCATTACAAGCGGTGTGCAGTGGTTTGAGCGTACATTGGACGATTCTGCCAACAAGCGTCTGTCTGTTCCGGAAGGCTTCCTTGCCATTGATGGTGTGCTGGATCTCTGCCTGAATGTGACCGATGGCATGAAGGTGTATCCGAAGATGATTGAGCGTCATCTGAAAGATGAGCTGCCATTTATGGCAACCGAGAATATCATGATGGATGAGGTGGAGAAGTATGGCGGCAATCGTCAGGAGCTCCATGAGCGCATTCGTGAGCTGTCCATGCAGGCAGGCCGCCGTGTCAAGGAAGACGGTCTGGACAACAATCTGCTGGAACTGATTGCCAATGATCCGATGTTCCATGTCACGCTGGAAGAACTGCAGTCAAAGCTGGATCCGAAGCTGTATGTCGGCTGTGCGCCGCACCAGGTGGAGAAGTATCTGGATACAGTGATTCAGCCGATGCTGGATGCGAACAGGGATCTGCTTGGCGAAGTGGCCGAGATCAATGTCTGAGTAAATTATGAGAAAAGAAAAGTCGGACGGCATCTGGATATGCTGTCCGCTTTTCTCCTAGTTGCCTGAAGGCAGAAGGAGATACTGTGTATTATTCAGCGGATTATGTATCACAACTTGGTATTGTTACGCTTGCCAGTGATGGCAGAAATCTGTCTGGTGCCTGGTTTGAAGGACAGAAATACTTTGGCGGCGCCATTGGTTCACAATGGGAAGAAAAGGATGATCTGCCTGTGTTCAAAATGGCAGTGGACTGGCTGGATCGTTATTTCCAGGGACAGCGGCCGGATATTTTTGAACTTCCTCTGGCTCCCATCGGAACCCCGTTTCGCCATACAGTCTGGAAGCTTCTAAGCAGGATTCCCTATGGCCAGGTTGTCACATATGGTGAACTGGGAAAAAAAGTGGCAGAAGAGATGGGCATAAGCAGTATGAGCAGCCAGGCCATCGGTGGTGCTGTCGGCCATAATCCTCTTTCGATTATCATTCCCTGCCACCGTGTTGTCTGCAAAGATGGCAGTCTAGGGGGCTATGCCGGCGGCACAGAACGCAAGATCGCACTGCTGCAGCTGGAAGGAGTGGATCTTCCGGCTTTTCATGCATCAGACAGGCAGACATTGCAGCAATGAAAAGAAAATACCGGAAAGGATGAATCATGGAATGGGCAGATGGCAAACAGAGATGTCACTGGGCAAATCCGCATAATGAGCTGTACATCCGCTATCATGATGAAGAGTGGGGTGTTCCGGTTCATGACGATCACAGACTGCTGGAGATGCTGATACTGGAGTGCTTTCAGGCCGGTCTTTCCTGGGAGTGCATATTGAACAGGCGGGAAGCCTTCCGGAAGGCTTTTGATGATTTTGATCTGGATAAAATTTGCGATTACGGGCCGGAAAAGATTGCTTTGCTGCAGCAGGATGCCGGCATCATCCGCAATCGCCGCAAGATCAGTGCTGCTGTTGTCAATGCCAGGATCTTCAGCCAGATCCAGCGGGAATACGGGAGCTTTGACTGCTATCTCTGGAAGTGGACAGACTACAGGGTGATCTGTGAAACCGGACGTACAGATTCTGCCCTGTCAGATGCCATCGCAAAGGACCTGAAAAAACGAGGCATGAAGTTTGTGGGCACAACCATCATTTATGCCTATCTGCAGGCAGTTGGCATGATTTTCTCTCATGAAGAAGGATGCTATCTTCATCATTCTTCAGATATTTCCAGGCCAGAGTGATGATTTCCGGGATACAAGAAATGAAAGGCAGAATAAAGCAGGAAAAAAGCAGATCAAAGAACAAAGGGTGCGTCACAGGCTGATAATGAAGATGCTGGAGGGGTTTTTCCAGACACTATACGATGGAGATTGCAGAATTTCTGTCAACAGCAAAGGCAAGAGAATGCCTTGTGAAGTATCTTGTCCATCATGATGTCTGGACAGGCGATGATCTGGATGAGGTGCTGTGTGATATTTTGCGTTTGACAGATTGTAAAAAGAGGCCAGAAAACGGGGAACCCATGCAGAAAGGGTGAGATAACGGCCAGAGATCTGGTACACTTCCGTGTGCATTTTTGTCCGGCAGTGCCATTTTACCTGCCGGATTTTCTATCATCGTGAAGTGAGGTTTAAGACATGGAAATAAAGGATCTGACAGCATATGCCAAGAAGAAATATCATTGTCTCTGTTATTCCGTTGGAAAATCCACGTTTCTTCTGGTGGATCCCCGGGAACGCAAGTGTGTCAGTCTTTTGCTGCGTGAAACAGACCGGGAAACCGGTGAAGTCCTGGAGTATGGGGATATCCGCTGTCCAGTATCATTCCTGACTGGTCAGCATGTTTCCTATGCGGGACCTCCCTATCGTATGAAACAGGATGGATGGACAGGTATCCGCTTTGACGCAGATACGGATGCCGGATATGTTTTCTCACTGTTTGATCAGGCAATGAAATCTCTGAAAACACGTGGCTATACGATTGTGCTGGACGAACATCCCGTTCAAAAGGAATATCAGGCATCTGTCATTCCTTTTGCCAATGGCGTTTCTTATGAAAAAGTGCCGGCAAGAATTCTTGCCATGATGCAGAGCTATCAGTATGGAGATGGCTCTTTTTCCTGGAAATGCCGCAGTTTCCTCAGGCAGGGGAAAATGATGGCAGACTATGAGGATGATGTGCCATGGGATGGTGAAATCAAAATATATAATCCGACTTATCATGATCTGACACCAGCGCAGCTGCGGGGGTATTTCACCTGGCGCACACAGGTACGCAAAGGTGAATACCGGAAGACAAATGCCGTCTTTGCCTATCTGTATGTGTATGAGCTGCTCAATCAGATCGGTACTTCTTCACCTGAAGACAGTATTGTCTGTCTGCAGGCATTCCAGGAAAACGTTGTCAATGTCTATGGCGAAGCCAGGATGAAACAGCTTGTCAGTCAGTGGCTGCTGGGTTTTGCGGCTGTGAAGCGGATGCCGCTTTCAACTGTGCAGAGCTGTTTGGATCCTGCCCGGATCCAGCAGGGACAGGCATTTACGATTCTGCAGAATCCGGATGATTACAATGAGGAACAGATTGCCGCTGTACTGCTGTATGATGCGCACTATCGCGGGTTTGATGCGGCTGTGTATCAGGGCAGACGGCAAGAAGCACATGCCCTTCTTGCCAGGATGTGGAAGATTGCCTTAAAGATGTATCGTGGTGAAGATGGCAAAAATCTGATGGAAACTGTTTTTGGTCAGAAACAGCGGGTCAGCTGGTTTCCGATGACTGGTGCCATCTATGATCGCCGCAATGACAGCAAGGAAGATGTGGTTTATCCGCTTGATGCGTATGAAAGCCTGATCTGTCAGAACGGCAATTGGGTCAGGGAAAAATATATGCCGGCATCATTTAAGCGGAAACTGCTTGCCAGCTTTGTGCGTGCCTGTGACCGGGAAATTCGATCCTATCTGCATCTTTCGGCTCCTTTGAAGGAAAGAAAGGAAAGTGACTGGGCAGCGCTATATATCGAGGCGGTGATTGCCCAGGACCAGCAGGAGAAAATCAAGGTACAGCGGGCTGCGGTTGCGATCAACTTTGATTCTCTGGATGAGATCCGCAAAGATGCTTTGATTACGCAGGAAAGCCTGATGACAGATGAGGAAAGAATGGATGATACAGCTTCAGTGATCCAGGAGACACAGGAAAAGAAAGAAATAGAATTAGAACAATCTGATACAGAAACAGAATTGGAAAATCCGCTGTTGAATGCACAGCAGGTAAAGATCCTGTCTTTGCTGGTGGCTGGAAAACCAGTGGAAAATCTGATTGCGTCCATGCATGGCATGCCGGAAGTGATTGCGGATGAGATCAATGAAGCGCTGTTTGAGCAGATTGGGGATGCGGCTGTTTCCTGCATTGACGGTAAGCTTGCTTTGCAGGAAGATTACAGGGATGATATTGTTTCGATTCTGAAAGGGGAGTGTGACAGATGAGTGAGATCAGAAGAAAGGTGCCAAGAAGAATTGCCCAGACGGTGCTGAATTCCCTGAAGGGCGGCGTTGTGCCACGTATCGGGCTTCCCTATATTGCGGTTGGCAGAAAGAATGAGATTGCGGCATTGCTGCATGATGTGGATCTGATTTCCGAGGGTGGAGCTTCCTTCCGCTTTATTGTCGGTAAATATGGTGCCGGCAAGAGTTTTCTGATGCAGACAATCCGCAACTATGTCATGGACAAAGGCTTCATTGTCGTGGATGCAGATCTCTCTCCGGAACGCAGATTGATGGGTACCAAAGGACAGGGACTGGCAACATACCGCGAGCTGATTGGCAATCTTTCCACTAAGACAAAACCGGAAGGCGGTGCATTGACACTGGTGCTGGACCGCTGGATTTCTCAGGTGCAGTCTTCAGCTATGGCAAAGAGCGGCCTGTCTGCAGGTGATCCTGCTTTAGGCAAGCTTGTCGATCAGGAAATCTATGCCGTGACATCTTCCGTCAGTGAGCTTGTCCATGGCTTTGAATTCGCCCATCTGTTAAGTATGTACTACCATGCCTATCTTGACGGGGACGATGAAGCCAAGGCAAAGGTTGTCAAGTGGTTCCGTGGAGAATATGCCACAAAGACTGAGGCGAAGAATGATCTTGGCGTCAATATCATCATTTCAGATGATAACTGGTATGACTATCTCAAGCTGTTTGCCATGTTTTTCCGTCTGGCTGGCTATACGGGCATGATGATCATGATTGATGAACTTGTGAATATTGCCAAGATTCCCAATGCCATTACCCGGCAGTACAACTATGAGAAAATGTTGATGATGTACAACGATGCCTTACAGGGAAAGGCAAAGTATCTTGGCATCCTGATGGGTGCGACGCCGCAGGCGCTGGAGGACAGACACCGCGGTATTTACAGCTATGAAGCACTGCGCTCCCGTCTTGCTGAGGGTAAGTTCTCCCGCCCTGGTGCACGGGATCTTCTGGCACCGGTGATTCGTCTGGATCCTTTGACTGCAGATGAAATGCTTGTGCTGTGTGAGAAACTGGCCGATATGCATGCGGATCTCTATGGTTATACGAGAAAGCTTGTCGATCAGGATCTGGCATCCTTTATCCAGATGGAATATGCCCGTATTGGTGCAGATCAGAATATCACACCGCGTGAGGTGATCCGTGACTTCATTGAACTGCTGGATCTGTTGTATCAGAATCCGGATATGAATCTGCAGGAACTGATGCAGTCAGATCAGTTTACGTATACGAAATCCGATGCCGTCAGTGATCAGACAGATGAGAAGTACGCCGAGTTTACAATATAGCAATCAATGATGGATGCAGCAGAAAGGAGGTGGCGCCATGTCAGATGTATTCAGCCGCTATGCACCGTTTATCCAGGATTATATTTACCGTTATGGCTGGCAGAATCTCAGAGCAGTGCAGAATGCGGCCGGTGATGCCATCTTCAATACGGACAAGAATGTACTGCTTTGTGCATCCACGGCATCCGGCAAGACCGAAGCTGCCTTCTTTCCCATGCTTACACTGCTGCAGGAAAATCCTTCCCGCTCTGTTGGCATCCTCTATATTGCACCGTTAAAAGCACTGATCAATGATCAGTATCTGCGTTTAAAAGATCTCTGCCAGGACACGGATATTCCCATCACCAAGTGGCATGGGGATGCCTCCCAGTCTGAAAAGCGGAAACTGCTGAAGAAGCCGCGCGGTGTTCTGCAGATTACGCCGGAATCCCTGGAAGCTTTGCTGATGAGAAAGCACATGGAGATTCCCAGCCTGTTCTTTGATCTGCGTTTTATTGTCATTGATGAGATTCATTCTCTGCTGCGCGGTGACCGGGGCATGCAGACGTTCTGTCTGATTGAGCGTCTGTGCAAAACCGCCGGCTGTTCCCCTAGAAGAATCGGGCTTTCTGCTACGATCGGCCAGCCTGAGGAGGCTGCCCGCTTTCTGTCTGCCGGCAGCGGCAGGGATACCATCATTCCGCATTTTGACGGCGGTAAAGAAGTGTGGCGGCTGTCCATGGAGCACTTCTTCAACAGTGATCCCCAGGCCGATGCAGGCGAAGAGATCACCATGCCTGCCCCAGTCAATGAGGAGCCAACCGACAAAGCACCGGAGGCCGCCGATCCTGGCTGTGCCTACATCTTTGAACATACCAAAGGCAAGAAGTGTCTGATCTTCACCAATTCCAGGGAAGAGTGTGAACTGGTCTGTCAGACCCTGCGGCAGTATTGTGAGGTCAATCATGAACCAGACCGCTTTCTGATCCATCATGGCAATCTGTCATCTTCCTATCGGGAAAGTGCCGAAGAAGAGATGAAGGATGATGAATCGCTGAAGAGTGTATGTGCTACGGCAACCCTGGAACTGGGCATTGATATTGGCAAACTGGAAAGAGCCTTTCAGATTGATGCACCGTTTACAGTGTCCGGTTTTCTGCAGAGAATGGGCAGAACCGGCAGAAGGGGACAGCCTGCTGAGATGTGGTTTGTCATGCGTGAAGATCATCCTGAGGCAAGATCACTTCTGCCAGAGCAGATTCCGTGGTATCTGCTGCAGGGCATTGCCCTTGTGCAACTGTATCTGGAAGAACGTTTTGTGGAACCGCCCAGAACCGAGAGGCTTCCCTTTTCGCTGCTGTATCATCAGACCATGAGCACCCTGGCATCCCTGGGTGAAATGACACCTGGTGAGCTGGCCTCCCGCGTGCTTCCTTTGACAGCTTTTCATCGTATCTCAACAGATGATTACCGTGTCCTGCTGCGCCATCTGATCAAGAAAGACCAGATATCCAAAACAGAGAACGGCGGCCTGATTGTCGGCATTCATGGTGAGAAAAACGTCAATAACTACAAGTTCTTTGCGGTCTTCCAGGAGAATGTGGAATATACCGTGCATGCCGGTTCCCAGGAGCTTGGTACAATTGTCAAACCGCCGCCAGTGGGTGACAAGATTGCCATTGCCGGACGTGTCTGGGCAGTGGATGAGGTGGATCACAAGCGCCGTGAAGTGTACTGCACGCTTGTCAAAGGTACGGTGCCTGCCTACTTTGGTGATGTGCCGGGTGATATTCATACCCGCATTCTGGAAAGAATGTATGGTGTTTTGAATGAAGACAAGCTGTATCCGTATCTGATGCCGCATGCCTGTGCCAGGCTGATGACAGCCAGGCAGACGTTTGCAAAGGCAGGTATGAAAGACCATCCGCTGATATCTCTTGGCGGCAATATGTGGGTATTGTTCCCGTGGCTTGGGACATATGCCTTTCTGGCATTGGAACGTTTCCTGAAGATCCGCTGCGGCAAGCGGCTTGGCTTGAAAGGCATGAGTCCGGCCAGACCGTATTATCTGGAATTTACGATGCAGGTGGATGCGGAAGAATTCTTTCAAATTACATATGAGGAAGCCCGGAAAGCATTTGACCCGATGGAACTTCTGTATCCTAAGGAAGTGCCTGTCTTTGAAAAGTATGATGCCTATGTGCCGGATGAGCTTGTGCGCAAAGGGTTTGCATATGGCGTGCTGGATATTGCGGGTATGAAACAGCGGGTGCTGTCGTGGATTCCGCATGAGGAAAGTACAAAAAAGCGGTAAGTGAGAGACAGTAACGGCCGCGGTACAATGGCATCAGGAGGAATATGTCATGCAGTTTCTCAAGAAAAACAATACATTGATTGCAAGGCATAATGGTGAAACACTGCGTATTGAAGCCTGGGGAGAGAATTCCCTGCGGGTCCGGGCAGTGATGGATCCTGAAATGTATGATGAAAACTGGGCGCTGAGTGAGCCGATTAAAATCTCTCGTGCGGATGTCGAAATTACCGAAGAAAAGCACTGGGTGGGGAATGGCTCATGGGATACTGTGCCCATTGCGTCCATTACCAACGGCCATCTCAAGGCAGTGGTCAACTTTGCCGGTGTTATTACATTCTATCGTGATGACAAGATGATTCTGCGGGAGTATTTCCGTAATTATGATGGCACGCTGAGTAAAGAAAGCCGCTGCCTGAAGTTCATCAGCAGAGAGTGGAAGGGCGTCATTGGCGGCAGTGAATATCAGCTGACCGTGCGCTTTGAAAGCAATGATGGTGAGAAGATCTTTGGCATGGGCCAGTACCAGCAGAAGTATATGGACCTCAAGGGCTGCACGCTGGAACTTGCTCAGCGCAATTCACAGGTAAGTGTGCCATTCCTTGTCTCAAGTCTTGGCTATGGCATGCTGTGGAACAATCCTGCCGTCGGCGATGTCACTTTCGGTAAGAATGAGACAGTATGGACAGCACGTTCAACAAAACAGATGGACTACTGGATCACGGCGGGTGATACACCGAAGCAGATTCTGCAGCAGTATACGGCTGTTACCGGCAGAGCACCGCAGTTCCCGGAAGATGAAATGGGCCTGTGGCAGTGCAAGCTGCGTTACCGTACCCAGCAGGAAGTCCTGGATGTGGCAAGACGCTATGTCAGGGAACACATTAAGATTGACCTGATTGTCATTGACTTTTTCCATTGGACAATGCAGGGTGACTGGCAGTTTGATCCTAAATACTGGCCGGATCCGAAAGCTATGGTGGATGAACTGCATTCCTATGGCATCAAAGTTGTCGTGTCGGTATGGCCGTCGGTTGACCGCCGCAGCATCCACTTCCAGGATATGCTGGAAAAGGGTCTCTTGATCCGTACAGAAAGAGGCGCCCTGCAGACATATGACTATCAGGGTGATTGTGTGGAGATTGACGCCTTCAATCCCAGAACACGAGAATATGTCTGGAATGTATGCAAGCAGAATTACTATGATCTTGGCATTGATGCCTTCTGGCTGGACAATTCTGAACCGGACTATGGTGTGTATGACTTTGATCATTACCGCTATTGCAAAGGACCGGCGCTTTCCTGCAGCAACCTCTATCCGCAGATGTACAGTCGTACATTCGATGACAACATGAAGAAACTAAGCAGAAAGCCATTCGCCAATCTGCTGCGTTCCGGCTGGGCAGGCAGCCAGAAGTACAGCAATGTCCTGTGGTCAGGTGATGTGCCAAGCACCTTTGAATCCCTGTATGATCAGGTGCAGGCAGGGCTGAACATGGGACTGGCTGGCATTCCATGGTGGAACACAGATATCGGCGGCTTCATGAGCGATGATGTCAATGATCCCGATTTCTGCCAGCTGCTTGTGCGCTGGTATGAATTTGCGGTATATACACCGGTATTCCGCCTGCATGGAGACCGCGGTCCGTATAATATCCCGGCTCTGGATGAACGTGACTATGGCGGCGGATATCTGCATACCGGCCAGTCAAATGAGATGTGGAGCTATGGCGAAGACGTTTTCAAGATCATGAAGAAGTATTACGATATCCGCGTTGGTATGCATGATTATCTTTCTTCCTTGTTTAAAGAGGCATCAGAAAATGGTTCGCCGCTGATGCGGGCTATGTTCTATGAATTTCCGGATGATCCGCAATGCTGGAATCTGCAGGATCAGTATATGCTTGGAGACAAACTCCTTGTGTCACCGATTCTGCATCTGAATCAGTACAGCAGGTCTGTCTATCTGCCACAGAATGCAAAGTGGAAAGAACAGAGAACAGGAACGATCTTCGATGGCGGACAGTATGCCGTTGTGGATGCACCGATTGACTATCTGCCAGTATTCGAGAAGCTGTAAGCATTAAGGATTTAAAACTTTAATTGCGCAGTATGCAGAGTGCATACTGCTTTTTTGTAAAATTATATTAAAAACGTAATATACGTTTTAATTATTGATTTTTGCAAAATTAGCATGTAATAATACATGTATCCACAAGAACATGTGTTTTAAATATAAAGGACGTGCATATATGAAATTGATTTCTATTCAAGCATCGGGGCTTCCACTGTTTAAAGAAGATCTTCATCTTCGCTTTTATGCATCGCAAAGAGTACAGAAAGATGCCTTATCCAATCTTTACCAGATTCTTCCAAATGTATACTTGAATAACGCAATTGGAATCATTGGCATTAACGCATCTGGAAAAACGACGGTATTGCGTGTGATAGATTTTGTGCTGCATATACTAAATAACGATTCTCTGAATCATGTGGAATCAAGAACAATTCTTGACGGAACAGAAAAATCTGATTTCAAAATTGTGTTTATCAATAATCAAGAACAGATTTGTCTGTTAAATACTGTCATTTCTCCGGATGATTCTTTTTTGAAATCCCAGAGACAATATTGTATTGTGGACGAACAGTTATACGTTAAACCGGCCAAAAGTGTCAAAAGAAAAAAGGATATTGCAGATTTTTCAGGATGCAGAAATGTGATCAACAGGAAAGATAATGAAGAATTTCTGTCAGATGATGTCAGTATTGTGATATCAATGAACAGGAAATATCATGATCATATTTTCATGACAAGCCTATTACAAATGACAGATGTCAATGAATTAGGGGCTATTGATAATGTATCAGATGAGATTATTCATTATCTGGATCCAAGCATAGAATCTATCAGGATTGAACATGTTGAAGGTGGGGATCGGGTACATCTTCATTTCAAAGAAAAAGAAGAGATTCTTTTGAATGATATTGAAGACCTGAATAGATATTTATCATCTGGTACGATCAAGGGAATCAGAACATTTAATAATGTAATTTCTGTACTTCAATATGGCGGCTATGTTTTGGTTGATGAGATTGAAGATCACTTTAACCATGAGATTGTTGCAACATTGGTTCGCTTTTTTATGGACCCGGAGATAAATCCACATGGTGCAAGTCTGATCTTTTCGACACATTATCCGGAGCTTCTGGATGAATTTGATAGAAATGACAGTATATACATCACACGTAATCAAAACGGAATAACCGTTGAAAATCTTTCTGACATTCTCCATCGAAACGACATAAAGAAGAGTGAAGCATATCAGAGCGGCTATCTGGAAGGAACGGTACCAATGTATGAATCTTATCTGGAACTGAAGAAGAAAATTCAGGCTGCTGTTAAAAAGGAGGCTTGAATGAAATTCCACCGATATATCGCCTGTCTTTGTGAAGGAAGTACAGAAGAAACGATCATGAATCTTTTGCTTGATGCGGATTTACTCAAATTTCAACGTAATGATCTTCTCGAAGAAAAACCGTTGAGAATAAGAGAGGCAGACTCATTTGAAAGACGATATCTGAGGCGGGGATTTCAGCAGAAAATCACAGTTCTTCGTATTCTTGATTCCAGAAATGAAAGGTTCAGACTAAGCAGAGCATATCAATCAAAAGTGGAGGTGATCAATGTTGTCACTGCACCTGAAATTGAGATGCTGATAATTTTCAGCGAGGATCAGTATACAGAGTACAAGAAATCTGGCTTGAAACCGAGCGTATTCTGCAAACAGAATTTGAAAATGCATAAAAATGTGAAGACACGAGAATTTGTAGAAGATTATTTTTCAGATACTCACAAGCTCGTGGATGCAATTAAGGAATATGCCCGTGTTTCAAACGTTCAAAACGGCGAAATTACTTTGGCAGATTTGCTGAAATAAAATGTCAGATTGATATTGCTATTCGTTATCTGATCAGCACGAGAGAGGATAATATGGATATAGAGAAAAGAATAGAAGAGCTTTTGCAGGAAATTGCCTTTCTGAAGTCGGAAAATGCCGCATTGAAGAAGGAATTGCTAGATCACAATATTATCCCGGAAGAAAAGCAAGCTAGGGTTATTGACCCTAATCAAGGTATGCGAATTTTGCCTATTCGCGTCAATGCAGATATTGCAAATCATTTCTTTTCCTATTTCTGGGGCAGAATGGATGTGTATAGTCTTCGTGTTGTCAGCAAGACTGCTAAAGTGGGATATTATCCGCAATGTAATAATTTCTGGAGAGATGGATGTCTAAAGAAGGAAAATCGTGAGAATGATAAGCGATCAGGATATGTCTGTCTGAATTGTTATATGTGTTCTTGGAAACCGGTAAATTCAGATGTAATAATGAAGCATTTACTAGGAAAAATGACAGTTGGAATTTATCCCATGTATGCAAATGATACTTGCCGTTTCCTTGTTTTTGACTTTGATAATCATTCCAATGGCTCTGCTCAAACTGACTTTGCTAATCATGATGATGAGTGGAAACAGGAAGTTGATGCAATGCGGCGCATTTGCACAATTAATAACATCGACCCTTTAGTAGAACGATCAAGATCTGGAAAAGGTGCTCATATTTGGGTGTTCTTTGAAAAGCCTGTCCCAGCTTCATTGGCAAGAAATTTTGGCGATTCGTTATTAAAGAAAGGAGCAGAATCTGTTAATCTGAAGTCTTTTTCTTATTATGACCGTATGATGCCAACACAAAATCATCTGCATCATGGAGGACTGGGAAATCTGATTGCCCTGCCTTTACAGCCGGAAGCTCTGAAAAGAGGAAATAGTGCATTCGTGGATGAAAACTGGAATGCATATCCTGATCAAATGGCAATTCTTTTCAGCAAGCCAAAACTATCTGTTGAACAGATAAATCGTCTTATTCAACAGTGGACAGCTGATTCAGTTCTCAATATTGATCAGACGGGATTACTTTCTACTGCAAAAAGGGATAGGCCGTGGATTCATTATGATCGATGGTATCGCGAAGATGTTCATGGAACAATGCAGATTACTTTGAGCAATTTGATCTATGTTGATTCTGTGAATCTTGAGCCAAGAATTCAAAATCAAATCAGAAAACTGTCTGCATTCAGTAATCCCGTTTTCTATAAAAACCAAGCTATGAACCTTTCAAATTTCGGACAGTCGCGATACATATATCTTGGTGAAGATGTAAATGGATATATTGCAATTCCAAGAGGGTTGATGGATGCATTGCTTGATCAATTAAAAGAATTCAAGATACCTTATCATATTGACGATCAAAGAAGAATTGGAAAGCCGATACATGTAAAGTTCAATGGCACTTTGAAGGATAATCAAAAACATGCTGCAAACGAGATGCTGTCTTTTGATAATGGAATTCTCAGCGCAGCTACGGCTTTTGGAAAAACGGTAGTATGCTGTGATCTGATGGCTGAAAAAAGAGTAAGTACATTAATCATTTTGGAGTCGTCTTCGTTAATCATGCAATGGGAAAAGGCAATCAACAGATTTTTAACAGTCGATGAAGAAATCCCGGAGTATAAAACAAAGAGTGGAAGATTGCGTAAAAGAAAAAGCGTAGTTGGAATTCTGCAAGGGCAGAAAGATACTACAAACGGAATTATTGATATAGCAATGGCAGGGTCTGTTTTCAGGAAGAAACAAACATTTTCTCGGCTTCAGGATTATGGAATGATTATTGTAGATGAATGCCATCATGCTGCTTCAGAAACAATTCAAAGAATTCTTAGAGAATCTGCGGCAAAATATGTTTATGGTGCGTCAGCCACTCCGGTTCGGGAAGATGGCTTGACGAAAATAAACTATATGTTAATCGGTCCAATACGTTTCATATTTTCTGCAAAAGAGAGAGCTGCAGAGCAAGGGATAGATCATATTGTTATTCCAAGATTTACGCGTACTGTAAGTCTGAGAATCGGCAATCCAAAGATCAATGAGGCATACGAGATTATCAGAGATTCAAAAAATAGAAACAATCAGATCGTTTCAGACACAAAAAAATGTATTGATGAAAATAGAAGCCCGGCAATTTTGACGAAATATAAAGAACATGCCCATTTTCTATATCAACAGTTGAACGGATATGCTGATCATACTTTTCTTCTGCTTGGTGATATGCCAGCTAAAGAGAAACGCTATGCCTACCAGAATATTAATGAAGTTCCTGCAGATGATACAATGCTACTGATAGCTACAGGTAAATTAGTAGGAGAAGGCTTTGACTGCCCAAGATTGGATACTCTGATAATGGCAACACCAGTAGCAGGAAAATCTGTAGTTGAACAATATGCTGGACGTCTAAACAGGGACTGTCCTGGGAAGCAGAATGTAATGGTTTATGATTATATTGACAGTCATATCCCGGTATTTGACCGCATGTACGGAAAACGCTTGCGTGCTTATAAGCATATTGGATACCATATTTATCAAAATGATAGTAAGCTCGGAAAGACAAATCATGGCTTTATCTTTGATATGGATTCTTACCAAGAAACATATTTTCAGGATCTAATAAATGCTAATAAGGAAATCGTGATCAGCAGTCCAGAACTTTCTTCACGAAAAATCAGCAAATTGATTCAAACTCTGAAGCCGCTTCAAGAAAATGGTGTTTCTATAATCATTCTTACTTGGAACGCTATTTTCAAAGATTTAGTTGATGAGGCTGTAAACACCAAAATATCATGAGCTATATGCCTCATAGAGGTTAATTGGCATTTTAAGCTTTGGGATCTCCGCACAGGTAAATGGAATCTGTTCAAACATTGTTTCCATGTATGCTTCTGATTTCCATTTGCGCATGTCCAGCCTGTACTTTAAATATTTCTTCATGACGATCCAATTCAAATAACCCTGGAGATGTCTTGTGCTGATACCATGTTTCTGCCTGATCATGTTTTTTAGCTCAGAGTGAAGCTCGTTTACTTCAGATACTGTATTGCCCTTTGGTGTTAAATAACCGTTAGATGGAATAATGTCACTGTTGAAGTGATTATCGCCCACGAAAGTTTGAATGCTATGGCTGTCATCACTGATAATTGTTGAATGCGCTGCGAAGTGAGAGCTGTATTGATTCAGAATTTCTGCACTCTCTCTGCCTAATCCTCCAATTTTAAAGAGAATATTGTCATGCTCATCAATAGCTGTTACCAGGCAGATCTTGTGATGGCTGGTGCCAGGTAAAGCACGCTTGGTTGAATGACGGCGATGCTTTCCACGCTGTTTGCTGAATCTTGGCATTTTATCCTTCCTGGTCCCTTTCAGGTTGATTTTGGTATAAGTAGGATCCAATTCAACATTTCCACTTAAGACCACATTATTCTGAATCTTTGCTGCAGCCTGATATAACTTGTGACGCATGTTGAAGCAGGTAGTAACTGATAAGCCTGTAGCTACACTCTGCTGAGTCAGAGTCATTCCGTTAAGCTCGCCAGAGATAAAAGTAGTCCAGATATCAAAGCTTGTTCTGGAATGAGTAAACATCGTACCTGTTGTTGCCATAAAAACAGATTTGCATTTTTTACATCTGTATTTCTGACGATTATGTGGGTTAAAGCCATTCTTAACAAAGTGAGTTGAACCACAATGAGGACATTTCTCAACATGCAAAGAGAGATTCTCGTAATTTGTTGTCGTACAGTTTACTTTCTCTCTGAATAGCTTTTCTAAACCAACACGAATGAATTCAATTTCGACAGGAGATAAAGAATTCAGGAAATTCTGATTAACGAGCATATCATCACCTCAACTGAAGTCATGATAAGTTATAGATATTAACTTGATGTACTTGTTCGGGTACATCAACTATTTATTTGAAAATAGCGACTTGGAAAACAAATTACGGAATCATGGAAAACAATGAAGCGAGAATGTATTTGCTAGATGAGCTTCGTTCTTCAGGTTTTGATCTTCGTCTTGTTGACGGCTTGACTGAGCATTTTTCAATAATTGATAAAGAAATATTGTGGTATGGAAGTATTAATTTTCTTGGCAAAGAAGATGCAGAAGATAATGTGATGCGAGTGATTAACCCTGAGGCCGCAGAAGAACTTCTTGAATCAGCCTTGAAATAGATGGCGATATCTGAGCTCAAATATAGAGGAGGACAAACTTGGTCAGCACAATCCCAATAGCTCCGTATATTGGATGAATCGGGCCTTAATCATCGATGGATCAGGCAGGTTTCACAGCTGTATTCGCCTTTCATTTGGATTGATGATCTGTATCCTAGATTTTCATAATCATATTCTTCATGATATTCATCAGCATCCTGACATAATCATCTGGATCCAGGACCTGATAGCCGCAGTGCCTGTATTCTTCCTTGATCATTACGGATGCATGCGGATATGCTTTTCGTATATCCTGTTCTGACTTTCTGGCAGATTCATTTTCGCCCCACAGAAAGGTGCATTTCTTCTGTGTTTGCTCGGGAAGCTGCTCAAAAGTGAAATGATAGCAGGTTTCGGTCATTGCTTTGAGCGACTCCGGCTTGACATTCTGTGCATTGTGGAACATATCGGCAATCATGTCATGATACGCTTCTTTATCTGGTACATTCTGCATCTTTCTGCTGTGCAGGAACTTCTGAACGCCTGCTTCATTGTCATGGCCTTTTACTTTTCCCGCGATCATTCGAAAGACTGTACACATGATTTTCCTGTACAGGGATGAAAAGCGGAAGAAGGGACCGCCGTCAAAGAAGCAGTGTTTTACTTCATAATTCTGCTGCTGGGCCAGCTGTACAAATGCCCTCAGAACCTCTGCCCCCATGGAAGTGCCATGCGCCATTGCAAGTGATGAAATATCATGCTCTTTCAGCCACTGCAGTGTCCGTTCTGCTTCTTCTTGGGCATGATGATACACGGATCCTGTGCCGTCATAGCCATCGTAAACGGCCAGAATGACATCATACTGTCTGGACAGCCTTTCTGCGATTGGCATCATGCTTTTTGAGGAGCAAAGCATCCCCGGAAACATCAATATGGCAGGATGGTCCTCTTCTCCAAGTGTTTCAAATTTCATTTCACAGCATCTCCTTTTATTGCGATTACTGTCAGCCATGGTTTTCTTTCATGGCAAATTACTTCAACCGAGGAAAAATCTGCCTGTTTCAGACATGCTGTAATCTGATCTTGCGTATAGCATTTCATGCCATCAATAATGGTTTCACATTTTTTGCCCATCTCATCTGTGCCATCCGATTCATTGCAGATGAGGAAAATGCCAGCTGGTTTCAGGGTACGGTAAACCTCTTTGAAGCATTCTGCCAGATCAGGCCAGAAGTAGATGGTCTCAAAGGCAGTTGCAAGGTCCATGCTTTCTGATGAAAAGGGGAGTTTTGCTACACTGCCCTGTACTACCGTGCACCGCTTTGCCATGATGGCCCGGTGGTTCGTCTGCATGGTCTTGCGCACACTCAGTGTGGAATAGTCCAGCGCAGAGATCTTTGCGCCCGGGTACTTTTTCAGCAGGACTTTCACATTTCTCCCACCGCCGCAGCCCAGTTCTTCAACGGTATCTGGAGATATATTGACAAGATGGGACATGCCCCAGTCTGCCAGTTTTGCATGGTGACGGTTCATGCTGGAAATCATCAGACTGCCGAGGAACCCATCTGGCTTCTGCGTCTGCTGGAGATAGTTTTTGATCAAATCCATATGGCTATTTCCTTCCTGTCAGAAGTGCTGACCCTGTTAACATCAGTCTTCCTGCTTCCTTTCTGGTCATAAACAGACCATTTGCCGTATCTATCAATTCTGCTTTTTCATAACCCATATCCTTCAGCTTCTTTACAAATGCCTGCATGTCACCATATTTGCCTTTGGCAAAGATGTCATGAATGGCAAAGGTGCCGCCTTTTTTCAATACCCGCAGTGTTTCCATCAGGATTTCCTGCCGGTCATGAGAAGGAATATTGTGATACACATAGTTGCTGAAAACAGCATCAAAACATTCATCCTCAAAAGGCAGTTTGACGGCATTACCCTGCCGGAAGGTGACATTGGATACACCTTCTGCTTTTGCATTGCGCTGACATAATGACTGGCTGAAAGAGGCATATTCCTTTCCCCAGCGGTCAATGCCAACAAATGCTGCATCGGGATTTTTTCTGGCACAGGCAATGACAAGCGCACCGCTGCCACATCCGACATCCAGTCCTTTCTGTCCTTTGGAAAGAGAAATCCGTGCAGCAATGCCATCAATCACTTCTTTTGACAGCTTCCGTCTGCCATTGTAGGAAAAAGCACGGAACATTATGACAGCCTTCAAGGAAAGATATGCAAATACAATGGAAAGCAATAGCAGTATGGTCAATACGATTGACTTCAGGCTGCCAGGTGCCATGTACAGTGATGCCAGGACAGAGCAGATCATGCAGATGGCAAAGGTTGCGATCACAGATATGACCAATCCTTCTGGCATCCAGTTTTTGTAATCAGGTTTCATCAGATTTCCTTCTCACAGATAAGAAATCATGTATATTCTTATCGGTTAGTACAATCTAACTATATCATATTCACGGTTTTCTGAATCAGAAAAAACAAAGTAAATATGCTTTCACAGATGTAATAAATAAATTAACAATAATAGTGCTGCATACTGTGATGCTCCTGCATGAGGGGTTAGACTGAAAATGCGGGAGGCTGTTATTGATGCAGTGTCCGCGCTATGATGGAGCAGAAAGCAGGCAATTGAACATATGACTGAGACAAACAGCAGTGCATCCAGCTGGGAAAAAATCAAAGAAAAGATCATGCAGGATCCCCGGAACCGCAGTTATACTGAGCGCGGTATACCGCCGATCCTGCAGGTCAATGCCCATGCACGCGTATTGATTGTCGGTCAGGCACCTGGCAGAAAAGTCGAGGAATCTCTGATTCCGTTTCATGACAAATCCGGAGACCGGCTAATGGCATGGCTTGGCATTGATCAAGATACGTTCTATGGCGAAAAGATTGCCATCATGCCGATGGATTTCTATTATCCGGGCAAAGGAAAAACAGGTGATCTGCCGCCCAGAAAGTTCATGAGCGAGTATCATGAAGAGATTCTTGCCTTGATGCCGGAGATCCAGCTGACTGTACTGATTGGCAAATACAGCATTGACTATTATCTGAAGGACCGGAAAAAGAAGAATCTGAGAGAGACGGTGCATGCCTATCAGGAATATCTGCCATCCTTTTTCCCGATCGTACATCCCAGTCCTTTGAACTACCGCTGGCTGAAGGCCAATCCGTGGTTTGAAGAAGAGGTTGTTCCGGCTTTGCAGAAGGAAGTTGACAGGGCATTGCATACGAAATGAGCCAGCATGGTCTGGCTTTTTCTTTTCATTCAGCTTTGTTTCACAGGAAGCCATGCCGGCATGGAAAAATTGCTTTTGAATTCTTCCTTTTTCTGGCAATGAAAATTATTTCCCGGGTAACTTTCTGCTGGGAAATAACTGTGAAAAAAGTGTCATAGAAAGAATACGGTACAGTAGGAAGAAACTGCAGTGTGCTGGTCAGGAATCATTTCTCACTGGGGCTTATGTGGTATGATACCCCCTGTTAAAGATTGTATTTACTGAAAGGGGAAACGATTGTATGTTCAGGATGTTTCTGCGGTATTTCAAGCCGCATATGAAGCTTTTTGTGATTGATATTATCTGTGCCGTGATGGTTGCCCTGATTGATCTGGCATTCCCGCTGGTATCCAGATATGCCATGAAGAATATGCTGCCAAACAAGGAGTACCGCCTGTTCTTCATCCTGATGATCTCGATGATCGGCTTCTATGTGCTGCGTTCTGTATGCCAGTATGTCATGACTTACTGGGGACATACCTTTGGCACGTATGTTGAGGCAGATCTGCGAAATGATCTCTTCCAGCATCTGCAGACACTGGATTTTGATTTCTATGATCAGAATCGTACCGGTCAGCTGATGAGCCGTCTGACGGGTGATCTGTTTTCCATGACGGAGCTTGCCCACCATGGCCCGGAAGATCTGATCATTTCGGTGCTGACCATCGTCGGTGCATTGATTTTCATGTTCCGCATGCAGTGGAAGCTTGCTGTGATCATTCTGATTCTTCTGCCGATCTCGGTACTGGTTGTGATGCGCAACCGCAAGGCTATGGCCGCAACCTCCGTATCCAATAAGAAGCGTCTTGCTGAGATCAGTGCGGATATTGAATCCGGTATTTCCGGCGTGCGAACATCCAAGGCATTTGCCAACGAAGAAGTTGATTATGACCGCTTTGATGCCTCCAACAAAGCCTACAGCAGGTCTAAGAGCAACTATTACAAGGCCATGGCCAACTTCAACAGTTCGCAGGAATTCTTCATGAGCATTACGCCTGTGGTTGTGATCATGGCCGGCGGTGTGCTGATTATGAAGGGTGAAATGAATTATGTGGATCTGATCACCTTTACGCTGTTTGCAAACAGCTTCATCACGCCGATCCGCAAGCTTGCCCAGTTTGCTGAAGTGTTTACAGATGGTGTTGCTGGTCTGTCCCGCTTCTATGATCTGATGCAGGTGAAACCGGATATCGTAGAGAAGCCGGACGCAAAGGATCTTGTTGTGACAGATGGCGCGATTGATTTTGACCATGTATCGTTCCAGTACAACAGCAGCCGCCAGATCCTTTCTGACATTACGCTGCATGTCAACAGTGGTGAGAAGCTTGCCATTGTCGGTCAGTCCGGCGGCGGCAAGACGACGCTGTGTTCTTTGATCCCGCGCTTCTATGATGTGACTTCCGGTGCCATCCGGATTGATGGCACGGATATCCGCGATGTGACCAAGCATTCTCTGCGTTCCAGCATTGGTGTTGTGCAGCAGGATGTGTTTATCTTTGCGGATACGATCAAGGAGAATATCCGCTATGGCCGGCCGGATGCCAGCGATGCCCAGATTGTCGCAGCGGCTAAAATGGCAGAAATCTATGATGACATCATGGAGATGCCAGATGGATTTGACACGTATGTTGGTGAACGAGGCGTGCGTTTGTCGGGCGGTCAGAAACAGCGCATCTCCATTGCCCGTATCTTCCTGAAGAATCCAAAGATTCTGATTCTGGATGAGGCAACCTCCGCTCTGGATACCATCACGGAGCAGAAGATTCAGGCCAGCTTTGACAAGCTGGCCGTGGGCCGTACGTCCTTGGTCATTGCCCACCGTCTGGCAACGGTGAAAGATGCCGATCGGATTGTGCTGATTGATGAAGGAAAGATTGCTGAGATGGGTACGCATCAGGAACTGCTGGCAAAGAATGGTGAGTATGCAAGACTGTATAACACCCAGAAACTGTTTGAAAAGTAAAGATTCTGCTGTAATTATGTGAAAAATCCATCTGGGGTTGTTCACATTGCAGATGGCGATGATAGAATAAGACAGGCAGAAATGTCTGTCTTTTCTTCATGCAGAGGCCGTTGACCTCTTTCGTGAGATAGATAAAATAAGATAGTATTTCTAGAGAAAAAGGAGAATAACAATGGCTATTGAGGCAGGAGATTTTAAAACAGGATTGACAGTAATCGTAGATGGCGACCCGTGGGTTGTCCTTGATTTCATGCATGTAAAGCCGGGCAAGGGTGCTGCGATTCTGAAGACAAAGATGAAGAATCTGAAGACTGGTTCCACACAGGAAAGAAACTTCAATGCAAGCACGAAGTTTGAGCCGGCCATGATCGAGAAGAAGACAGCACAGTATTCCTACAAGGATGGCAATACATACTACTTCATGGATCAGGAAACATTCGATACCTATGAGCTGGATGAGAGCAGAGTTGGTGACAACAAGTACTACATCATCGAAGGCATGGAAGTTGGTCTGATGTTCTTTGACGGCGAGCTGCTGTCTGTATCTGTACCGGATCGTGTAACACTGACAATTGCTGAGACAACACCGGCAATCAAGGGTGCTGCCAGCAACCAGACAAAGGATGCTGTGACAGATACAGGCCTGAAGCTGAGAATCCCGCAGTTCATTTCTGAGGGTGAAAAGGTTATCGTTTCAACAGCTGATGGCAAGTATTCCAGCCGTGCTTAATGGCATCTGCTGAAAAGAAGACCGTTCTGATCACCGGTGGTGCCAGGGGAATCGGCCGCGCCATTGCGCTGGAACTGGCAGCCTGTGGATATCAGATTGCGGTTAACTATCACACTTCCAAAGAGCAGGCAGAATCACTGCAGAAGACCATTCAGGAAAAATGGGGGACACCGTGTCTGATCTATCAGGCAGATGTATCAAAGGAAGATGAAGTGGATGCGATGGTCAGCCGGATTGAGAAAGAACTTGGCGGTGTTGATATTCTGATCAACAATGCAGCGGTGGATCTTTCCAACCTGTTTCATCTGAAAACAGCAGAAGAATTCCGGCGCACCATGGATGTCAATGTCATCGGTGCCTATAACTGTGCTGTGCGGGTATGGCCGCATATGAAGCAGCAGGAATATGGCCGTATCATTAACATTTCATCCACCAATGGCATGAATACGTATTATCCCATGTCAGTGGATTATGATGCCTCCAAGGCGGCACTGAATTCTTTGACCCATGACCTGGCTGTACAGTTTGCGCCTTTTGTGCATGTCAATGCCATTGCCCCTGGATTTATCGGGACAGAGAGTGAGCTGGATGGCTATGATGAAGAATTCCTCAAAGAAGAAGAGGAAAAGATTCTGGTGAAACGCTATGGCATGCCCGAAGAGGTTGCGCATCTTGTCAGGTTTTTGATCAGTGATGATGCGGATTATATCAATAATACGATTGTGCGCATTGATGGCGGACAGATGGGAAGTATTTGAAAAGGAGAATACTGTGTGCGGTACTCTCCTTTTTGTATCTGCGTTTGTGATTTGTTTATTTCTGTGGTTCACCATGCAGAACATGCTGAAGGGCAAGCAGGATGGACAGCCTGCCATAGGCATAGGACAGACCACCCTGCATATACAGGGTATAGGGCTCAATGACCGGTGCATCTCCACTGAGCTCAATGGTGCTTCCCTGCGTAAAACTGCCGCAGGCCATGACTTCATCAAACGGATAGCCAGGCATTGGTGCAGGTAATACTCTGACATAGGAATCAATCGGGGAAGAAGACTGCAGGCCCTGGGTGAAACGGACAAGATTTTCCTTTGTGGATAATTCAACCGTCTGAATAATATCCGTACGGTATTCATCATAGGCTGGGGAAACATTCTTGAAGCCAAGCTTTGCCAGCATGTATGAAGAGAAGACAGCTGTCTTCAGGGCATTGGCAACTGCTTCCGGAGCAAGGAAGACACCCTTGAAGAAGGCATTGTTCATGTTGAAGTTGGCACCAAGATCCTTGCCAATGCCAGGTGATGTCAGACGATCCGCACACATGGCAATCAGATCCTTTCTCCCGGCAATATAGCCGCCGGTCGGGGCAATGCCGCCGCCAAGATTTTTCATCAGGGAGCCAACGATCAGATCAGCACCAACATGTCCCGGTTCCTTTTCTTCTACCAGTTCGCCATAGCAGTTGTCTACCATGATGATGACATCCTTGTTGACTTCCCGAATGGCTTTGATGATAGCCTCCAGTTTGGCAATCGTCAGTGATTTTCTGCTGGAATAGCCTCTGGATCTCTGGATTTCAACAAGTTTGACGTTGTTCTCTTTGACCCTTTCAACAATTGCATTCTGATCAAATTCATTATTGACGAGATCAATCTGCTCATATTTCACACCGAATGCTTTCAGGGACTGCGTGGAATCCCCGATCAGACCAATCATTTCCTGCAGGGAATCATACGGGGTGCCGGTGATGGAAATCATGGTGTCGCCTGGTTTGAGCATGGCAGAAAAGGCCAGGTACAAAGCATTTGTGCCGGACATGATCTGCGGTCTTACCAGGGCATCCTCACAGCCAAGAATAGTAGCGAAGATGGCTTCCAGTTTGTCACGGCCGGTATCATAGTTGCCATAGCCATTGATATCCGCAAAGTCGGAATAGGATACCTGGTTTTCAATGAAGGCGGACAGAATGCGGTCGGCATTATACTGTTCCACCTTGTCAATCCGCTCAAACTGCGGCTTTATTTCTTTTTCTGCTTCTTCTGCCATTTTCAGCAGAGATGCATCAATCTGATCTGTAATCATTGCAAAACCTCCCAGCTGCATACCGGGCTATTGTACTCTGCAATTCGCCATAAGGCACCAAAAAGACAATATACAAGGGTATAATTGCAATGTATGGATTCAGATAAACAGAAAAATCATGGCCTGGTGGAAAAATACCATGATGTAATACCGTATACGGTCTTTGGCGTGCTGACAACACTGGTCAATATCGCGACATACTGGCTGTTTGCGCATTTTCTGCATATGTCCATCATGACCAGTACAGTCCTGTCATGGGTGCTTTCTGTCCTGTTTGCCTATGTGACCAATCGAAAATGGGTATTCCGCAGTGATGCGGCTGCCGCCAGAGCGATCCTACGGGAAATGTCACTGTTTTTCTCATGCCGCCTGGCAACTGGTGCACTTGACTGGCTCAACATGTTCCTGTTTGCCAAGACGCTTGGCTGGAATGATGTGTGGGTCAAGACGATTTCAAATGTTGTGGTGATCATTGTCAACTATGCCGCCAGCAAACTCCTGATTTTCCGGCACAGGGAAGGATAAAGGAATATGGAGGACGGTCTGTTTTATACAAATCATGCAAAGGTGCGTTTTCTGGATCATCTGTGCCAGCAGATTGACAATTGTCTTTCTTTTTCTTTTACGGTCAGTTTTATCAAGCGTGCCGGTCTGTCTTTAATCCAGTCCCATATCGAAGCGGCACTGCAGCGCGGCGTACATGGCCGCATCATCACCTCAACCTATCAGAATTTCACGGATGTCAATTCACTGCTTTACTTTCTGCATCTGCAGAATCAGTATCCCGATCAGTTTGCCTGTCGTCTGGACAATGAATGTTTTCATGATCTGAGTGGCAATGTGGCTGGTTTCCATTCCAAGGGATATCTGTTTACGTTTGCGGATGATGCGGAGCTGCTGGTAGGCTCTTCCAATATCACCGTGTATGCACTGTTGAAGAATGTGGAGTGGGACCTGGCTTCGCTGAAATCTGACCATCCACAGACATGGGCACATGCCTGCCATGACTTTGAAACACTCTGGAACGATACACTGCCACTGACAAAGACGCTGATCAGTCAGTATCACACAAGACTCTGTTATGCAGTGGAAAGATGGGATATGGACTATGCGGTTGCCAATGCAAAGATCCAGCCCAATGCCATGCAGAAGAACGCACTGAAACAGCTCAACCGCTTTCGCTGCATGGGAGAAGACAAAGCACTGATCATTGCCTCACCAGGATCCGGCAAGACGTATCTGGCTGCCTTTGATGCAGTCAACTTCAATCCCAGGCGTCTTCTGTACATTGTGCATGAAGGCTCGATCTTAAGAAAATCGCTGGATTCTTTCCGCAATGTCATTGGCAGCGGGAAGCGCTTTGGTATCTATGACGGCACGCACAGGGAACTTGACTGTGATTTCCTGTTTTCTACCAACGTGACCATGGCAGCTCATCTGGAACTGTTTTCACCCAGTGAGTTTGATTACATCATCATCGATGAAGCCCATCATGCGACCGCATCTTCCTATCAGAAGATCCTGCAGTATTTCCATCCGCAGTTTCTGCTTGGTATGACCGCAACGCCGGAGCGCATGGATGGGGATGATGTGTTTTCTTCCTTTGGCAACAATGTGCCATATGAACTGCGTCTGCGGGATGCCATTGTACAGGGGCTGGTTGTGCCATTTCATTATTATGGCATCCGTGATGAACTGCTTTCCTATAGCGATGCTGCAGTCAAGGCAAGACTGTTCAGTGAGCAGTGCGCATCTGAAGAAAACTGTGAACTGATTGTCAATGAGATTGAAAAACACCGTAAACCTGGTGAAAAGCTGAAAGCACTGGCATTCTGCCGGGATGTTTCTCATGCCATCATGATGGCACAGGCACTTTCTGATTATTACGACACACAGTATCTGACCGGCCGCAATAGTGTCGGTGAGCGTATTCGTGCGTATCATGATCTGCAGAGCGATGATGAAAAGCTCGAGATCCTGTTTACGGTTGATATTCTCAATGAAGGCGTGGATATTCCGGGTGTAAACATGGTGCTGTTTCTGCGGCCTACGCAGTCTTCTACCATCTTTCTGCAGCAGTTGGGAAGAGGCTTGAGAAAGTATCAGGACAAAACGTATGTCACAGTGCTGGACTTTATTGGCAATGACTACCAGCGCAGCAGCCAGATTGCTTTTGCTTTGGGCAGTCTTTCACAGAACTTTGTGCTGGAAAAGCAGTTGGTTGGCAGTCTTGTCAAAGATGATTTCAGGCAGATTGGCATGGAGAAATACCGTGTTGAGATCCATATCGATGATCTGTCCAAGAAGGAGATCCTGGATCAGCTGGATCATATCAACTTCCATAACAAGCGGTTTGTGCAGCAGGACTATGAGAATTTCAAGAAGTATATTGGGGAAAGCTCTTATCCCTGCCACATGGATTATCTCAATAACGAGTGTGCACCGGATCTGCTGCGGTTCATGAATATGAAAGGTGCCCATGGCGAAACGGGATCCTATTATGGTTTTCTAAAGGAAATCAATGAGCAGAATCTGCCTTCATTCAGTGAAGAGCAGCAGGACTATATCAAAGACGTTTCTGAATTTCTGCCGCTTGTGCGTCCACAGGAATATCTGGTGCTGCAGAGACTGCTGTCAACAGGAAAAGAAGATATAGAAGAGGTCCGAAAATATGTGGATGACAATGCGCCATATACAACTGCATCGATTTTCCAGCATGTGTTGTTGGTTCTGCAGGACAGAAAACTGGTTTATATCCAGAAAAATGAAATATCCATTCCAGATGGCATTCTGAATGTGGAAATGAGACAGTATCTGGAGGATCTTTTGCAGTATGGCATTGCCAGATATGAAAACGAGTTTGGCGACAAAGATCCTTCTGATACCTTCTGTATCTGGGGCAAGTACCGCAAGAATCAGATCAAGCTGCTATTGTTGAAGAATACACATGACATCATGCTGGGAACGGACATTTATGATGGTACTGTCTATGCCTATGTCACCGTCCATAAAGCATCTGATATCAAGGATGATCTGCGTTATGCGGATGGCTTTCTGGATCCACAGACCTTCTTATGGGAAACCAAGGCAAATCTGAAGCAAAAAGAGCTGGATTCTCTGTGTGCTGCTTCCCATATTGAGCTGTTTGTGCGCAAGGTAGAGGCGGAAGATGGACTTGCACTGCCATTTACCTATATTGGCAGTGGAAAGATGCATCTGATTCCTAATTCAAGACAGGATAATGGATCCTGGCAGTTTCGTGTTGAGATGAAACAGAGAGCACCACAGGATCTGTATTTTGACTTCCAGCTGCCAAAGGGATGATCAACTGCAATAATATATGCCGAACAGCTTCTTAAATCAGGCAGAATCAACGCATTGTATTCCTGGCTGCATTGTAAACCTGAGAAGAGCAGAATCACTATCAAAAAAGCATGGCATGTGCCATGCTCAGTCGTGCTTGAGAATACCGCAGTCCTGGATTGCCTGGACTGCTTTTTTGATCTTTTCAGGAGGCAGTACCAGAGCGAAACGGACATATCCTTCTCCTAATGGGCCAAAGGAAGATCCTGGTGTGCAGATGACGCCGCTCTTGTCCATCAGGTCCAGGCAGAACTGCATGGAGGATTTGTACCAGGAAGGGATTGGTGCCCAGACAAACATGGTACCTTTGGAGTCCGGTACATCCCAGCCGATGCTGCGCAGACCGCCGCACAGTGCATCACGGCGTTCCTGGTATTTGTGTTTCTGTTCATCGACCATATCAAGAGGTCCTTCCAGTGCAGCGATGGCTGCTTTCTGCAGCGGCATGAACATGCCGAAGTCGTACTGGCTTCTCAGCTTTTTGAACATCCGGACAACTTCCGGGTTTCCTACCAGGAAGCTCAGTCTTGCCCCGGTCACATCAAAGCTCTTGGAAAGAGAGAAGAATTCAACACCATTTTCAATTGCCCCTGAATACTGCAGGAACGATTTGCCTTCGATGCCATCAAAAATAATGTCAGAGTAGGCATTATCATGGATAATCAGGACATTGTGCTTCTTTGCCCAGGCAATGATCTCCATGTAGTTTTCGTCATTGCCGATGGAGCCGGTCGGGTTGGAAGGCAGCGAGACAATCATAAACTTTGCACGGTCTGCCACATCATCCGGAATGGCTGAAACATCCGGCAGGAAGTTTGTCTCTTTGGCCATCGGATAATAGAACGGTGTCAGTCCGGCCATGTTGGCACAGGTGATAAAGGCTGGATAGCAGGGAGTAGGCAGAATGCATGTGTCGCCTTCATCTGCCAGCACCATGCCGATATGGGCCATGCCTTCCTGTGATCCCGGGCAGCTGGCAATCATATCCGGTGTCAGGTCCACATGGAATCGTTTGTGATAGTAGTGGATGACGGCCTGGACAAGCTCGTCGCAATCGCGCAGCGTATATTTCCAGTTAGCTGGATCTTTGGCTGCTTCACACAGGGCATCGCGGATATGCTTTGGCGTTTCAAAGTCCGGTGTACCGACAAACATGTTATACAGTGTACGGCCCTGTTTCTGCAGGGCAATGTTCTTTTCATTCAGAGAAGCGAATATTTCATCGGGAAAGCGTTCCATGCGTTTACTGAAGTTCATACAATCCTCCAATTCATTTGATTATTCTGCTGTATCATATTACACTGCATGGATACGATATGCATGGGAAAGTGGTGATCAAATGAATCGTCTGCCATCAATTCACTGGAAACAGATTGTTCCGCTGGCCATCATATGGTGGCTGATTTTAGTAAGTATCTGCCTGCCGTATACACTGGCACGCTCAATGCAGCTGGAAACAGTGGGCCTGCATGTTGCATGGCGGATCAATGATGTTGTCGATGAAGCCTATCCGGATCTGAATATCGATACGGCTGTGACAATGCAGGAAAAGTTTACGAAAGAACGGGCAGTTGGCTATCTGTTGGATCACATGATGCAGCAGGTGGTTTCCAACACCGTACATCGCACAGGTCTGATCCCGGTTGATCCAAACGAAGCAGAAGTGAATCGTGTTGTTAAAGAAACAAATAAGATCTGCTACAAGTATGCCGGTCATGAGATTGATGCCTATCAGGATGAATTGAAGGCGGCGGTATCTGATGCGGCTGGTGCCATGGCAGATTATGCCAGCGGCTTACTGATGGGCAATGGCAGATTGTTTGGCCTGATTTATGTCTATAACGGCTTTACAAGCTGGATGTTTCAGACTGTTGCGGCTGCAGCGGTGCTTGCCATTCTGTATGTACAGAGTGAAAAGAGTTCTGCGGTGATGGCAGCGTCCATGGGGACGATGATGCTGGCAGGCGGGGCTCTGCATGACCTTGTGGGCCTGGTGCTGAAACTGCTGTTTCCTGCCTTATCCAACACATGGCTGGGCAGGACGATGTCTTTGTCTGTCTCTGCCTGGATGGTATATGGTCTTGCAAGCATGGCCTGTGGTACTTTGTTTCTGCTGATTTTCCGCTTTATGAAAAAACGGACTGTTTTGTAAAATGTCTGCTATCATAGCTGCTGTTTTGAGGTGGAATGATGGAAGAAACAAAACGACTGTTTTCGGATGCATATTTAAAGAAACTGATTGTGCCGCTGATCTTTGAACAGACGCTGGCAATCACCGTCGGTATGGCCGATACGATGATGGTGTCTTCGGTTGGTGAAGCGGCAGTATCCGGTGTTTCTCTGGTAGATCAGATCAATAATCTGATGATTGCCGTCCTGGCTGCTGTAGCTACCGGCGGTGCAGTGGTAGCTGCGCAGTATCTTGGCGCAAAGCAGAAGGAAAATGCCTGCCGCAGTGCCAAACAGCTGCTGTATACACTGATCTTCTTCGGCGTTGTACTCATGGCTGTATCTTTACTGCTCAGAAAACAGATCCTGCGTCTGTTCTTTGGCTCGATAGATGACACTGTTATGCAGGCAGCTCTGATCTATTTCGTGATTACCGGTCTGTCCTTCCCGTTTCTGGCAATCTATAATGCCGGTGCTGCCTTGTTCCGCTCTATGGGAAACTCCAACATTTCTCTGCGTATCTCTTTGATCATGAACATCATCAATATCGCAGGCAATGCCATCTGCGTGTTTGCTTTACATATGGGCGTCGCCGGTGTTGCCGTGCCATCACTTGTTTCAAGAGGAGTGGCTGCAGTGATCGTTACAATTCTTTTGCTGGACACCACACTGCCTGTGCACTATGAGAAAGAACGCTTCCATCTGGATGGCAATATGATCCGGCGCATTCTGTACATCGGTATTCCTTCCGGCATTGAAAACGGCATCTTTGAACTTGGCAGAGTCATTGTCGTGTCCCTGATTGCGACCTTTGGCACTGTGCAGATTGCGGCTAATGGCGTTGCCAACAATCTGGATGGGGTAGGCTGCATCATTGGCAAGGGTATGAGCCTGGCTATGATTACGGTCATCGGTCAGTGTGTCGGTGCCCGGGATGAAGAACAGATCCAGTTCTATACAAAGAAGCTGATGAAGATTACGTACATCGGCACGTTCCTCCTGGATATCACGATTCTGATTTTCTTAAAGCCATTGCTTTCGATTTATGGCCTGCGGACAGAGACACTGCATCTGGCATGGATTCTGGTTATGATCCACAATGGCTGCGCAATCCTGCTGTGGCCGCTTTCCTTTGTATTGCCGAATATGCTGCGGGCGTGCAATGATGTCCGCTATACGATGGTTGTCTCCCTGGCCAGCATGTTCATCAACCGGATTGTATTCTCCTGGATTCTGGGCTTACATTTTGGCATGGGTGCAATTGGTGTCTGGATTGCCATGATCATCGACTGGATCTGCCGGATTGTGTTCTTTGTCGGCAGGTATAAGGCAGGTACATGGAAAAAGACGATGTATCGGCTGTCATGATGTGATTGTTAGATAAGTTAATTTTTTAACTTTTATAAAAGTGGGACAAACGCTTTCATGCCTGCTATGATTTCTTATGCATGAGCCATTTTTATGGCATTGGAGGCAATAGTTAACATGAGTGTTTATGGATTTGGTCAGATGATTGAGAAGCTGAAGGCTTCTCCCAAGACGATTGTTCTGACAGAAGGCAGCGATCCGCGTATTCTTGAGGCTGCATCCCGTCTTTTGGCCAGCAACTTCCTGAAGCCGATTCTGCTTGGCAATCCGGAAGAAATTGCCAAGGCATCGGAGAAGGCTGGCTTTAATATTCATGGCGCCCAGATCATTGATCCGGAAAACTATGAGGATTTTGATGAGATGGTTGCCCAGTTTGTGGAACTGCGCAAGAACAAGGGCATGACACCAGAAAAGGCCAGAGGCATTCTCAAGAGTGCCAACTACTTTGGTACGATGCTTGTCAAGATGGGTAAGGCTGACTGCCTGCTGGGCGGTGCTACATATTCCACAGCAGATACAGTGCGTCCTGCTCTGCAGATCATCAAGACAAAACCGGGCAGCAGCATCGTTTCTTCCTGCTTCATTCTGGTAAGGCCGGCAGTATCCGGCGGCAATGAAGTCATTGCCATGAGTGACTGCGCGATCAACATTGATCCAAGTGAGGACGATCTGGTTGAAATCTGCGGTCAGACCATTGAATGTGCAAAGGTATTCGGCATTGATCCGAAGGTTGCCTTCCTGTCCTATTCCACCAAGGGCAGCGGCAAGGGTGATTCCGTGACCAAGATGCAGAATGCCACAAAGAAGGCAAAGGAAAAGTATCCGAACGAGCAGATCGATGGCGAGCTGCAGTTCGATGCGGCTGTGGCACCGCGTGTTGCCAAGCAGAAGGCACCGGGCAGTGATGTTGCAGGTAATGCCAACACCTTCATCTTCCCGGATATCAATGCCGGCAACATCGGTTACAAGATTGCCCAGAGACTTGGCAACTTTGAAGCATACGGCCCGATCCTGCTCGGTCTGAATGCGCCGATCAACGATCTTTCCCGCGGCTGCAATGCTCTGGAAGTCTATTCCATGGCAATCATTACCGCAGCTCTTGCCTGAGAAAGACAGTCATTACATCTCAAGGAGGCCAAAAAGGCTTCCTTTTTGCGTTTTGTTTCCAAACTTTACACAAAATTGCTAAACTGTACTCGATAAGGGGACACATTTATGATCAGGATTGCAATCAGCTGTGGTGAAGGATTTTCCAGCGGCTTTCTGGCTAACCGCCTGGAACAGGAAGTGAAGGATCATCATCTGGAAGATCGGGCAAGCTTTATCCGCATTCCGTACATCAATCTTGCAGCAAGGCAGAATGAGGTGGATATTGCCATGATCATGCCGCATATTGAGTGGAAGGTGAGAGCCGACAAGACGCAGTACCGTATTCCTTTGTATGTGATTCCGTTCAAAGTGATGATCAAGCCGACGGTGGAAGATTATATTGAGGATGCCGAAGATATCCTGAAACTGGCGGATGGCAAAGGCGGACGGGTCCGTTTCCCTGAAGAAAAGCGCACGGCCGATGTGACACGGCTTTGTTCACACCGGAAATGGCTTGCAGAAAGAAGTGAAAAGCAATGATTTATCTGACCGGGGACACCCACGGCGGCATTGATTTAAGAAAGCTGACAGATAAAAGACTGCTGGGACTGAGCCGGCAGGACTATGTCATCATCTGCGGTGATTTTGGCTTTATTTACAACTGGAAGAAAGAATCCCGCAAGGAAAGAAGCTGGCTGAAATGGTTTGAACGCCAGCCGTATACACTGCTGTTTGTGGATGGCAATCATGAATGCTTCCCGCGTCTGTATGACTATCCAGAGATCAAATGGCATGGCGGCAAAGTTCACGTCATTCGTGATAATGTTATGCACCTGATGCGGGGTGAGATCTTTGACCTGGATGGCAATACCATTTTTACCATGGGCGGTGCCCGCAGTCATGACCGGGGACCTGTTGTTGGTGATACCAAAGCGGTGGAAGGCCGTTTCTGGTGGCCGCAGGAGATACCGGATGAAGCAGAGATGCAGCATGGCCTGGATCATCTGGCTGCCCATGGCAGTCATGTGGACTACATTGTGACGCACTGTCTGCCAGGCTCTTTGCAGCAGCGCATCAAGCCTGCCTTTGGCATTGATCCATTGAATACATATCTGGAACAGATCATGGCCAGCACAACATATACGCACTGGTATTGCGGCCATTATCACATTGACCAGGACCAGCCTCATAATATTTCGGTATTATTCAACCGTCTGGTGGAGCTTGGTGAGACTGTATCAGCTTCTCTGCCGCGGGCTGGTGAGCCGATTTACCGCCGTGACAATAGAGTCGGTTTTTTCCAGGATGGAAAGTACACGGAAGGTATGATCACGGGTATTTATCCATGGGGAAAGGCCCGTGTCAAGGATCAGCCGGTCTATGATATCAATGTCAATGGCATTGTGGTTCCGTATGTGAAGGAATCAGATATTGCCGGATATGGCCGGGAAGAATGAAATCAAAGCCGGAGCGCTGGTGATGTTCCGGCAGGGAAATACGCACCTGTATGGTGAAGTGATACAGGTGAAGAACCAGGATGAGGAAGAAGGATTTGCTATTTGTCTTGTGCAGGCATATCATAACCATCATCTTCATCTGTTTCAGGTAGAAACAGATCAGATTCTGCATGTTTATTCAGAAAGGGGACAGTCATGAAGCTGGATACATCTTATTCCATTCCAACATTGATGATGCTGACTGTCTTTCTGATGCAGTATGTGCTGCAGCCGAGGCTGAAGATCGACCGCACACGGATCTATATGAAACTGCTGGCGGTGGATATGGCTGCCAGTATCGTAGATATCTGGTCGACGCTGCTCGATGCCAATCCATCGCTGTTCTCCAGTATCATACTGCAGATTGCCAATGTTCTGTTCTTTGCACTGTTCATTGCCAGAACGCAGATCTTCCTGAATTATCTCATTGCTTTATGCGGCCGGCTGCACACGGGCAATAAAGTATTTCTTGACGCAGCCAGGATCTTCTTTGTGGCATGTGAAGTGATTGTGCTGTCTTCACCCTGGAGTCATGCTGTATTTGCAGTTGATTCCTCCGGTTACCATCAGGGTGTCTGGTATAACCTGGTCTATGTGCATCTGTATGTGACTGCAGCAGCAGGTTTTCTGCTGATGGCGAAAAACAGAAATCATCTGGAAAAGCAGGTCTGGGTCAGAGCATATGTGTGTCTGACAATGCTGTCTGTTGGCGGCGTTGTACGTGCTTACAGCCATACGCTGATGATGAATATGGTGTTCCTGCTTTGCATCTTTGTTTTATATGACGGCATCGAGAATCCGGATCATTATCTTGCCTCACGTGCCAATACCTTCAACATCGTTGCGTTCCGGCAGCTGTATGATGAACTGCTGTTCAAGCATAAAAGCTTTTATATCACAGGCTTCTATCTCAAGAATTATAACTATCTGCGCTCCAGCTATGGCTCCAGGCTGTCTGATGAAGGCTTACATCAGGTGGGTATGTGGCTGCATCAGATCAAGCCGCATGTGCCTGCGTTCTATCTGCATCACGGCCGTTTCCTGCTGCTTGGCTCTCAGGAAGAATTGGCAGATCTGCCAGACCTGATTCAGAAGCGCTTTGCGTCCAACTGGCATGTCAACAATTCAGATCTGATTCTGGATACAGACAGGATTGAGATCAGTCCGGATGTATATTTCAAAAACAGTGAGCAGTTCATGGATGCCATGGACCTCGCCCTTGTCCAGCATGGCAATGGCCCGATTGTCATCAATGAAGATGTCTTCAGGATGAGTGAGAGACGCAATGCTGTACAGCGTCTGGTCGCGCGGGTTCTGCAGAATCATGAGATTCAGGTGTATCTGCAGCCGGTTGTCAATGCCGCAGATGACAGAACGGTTGGTGCAGAGGCACTGTCCAGACTGTATGATGATGCGATGGGCACGGTATCACCAATGGAATTTATTCCGGTGGCAGAGCAGATGGGCCGCATTGATGATTTCACGTTACAGGTAGCCGACAAGGTTGGTGCCTTTATCGAAGATGGAGGTCTTTCACGCTGCCATATTAACTGGATCAACATCAACCTGTGTCCTTTGAACTGTATGAACCGCAGCTTTCCTGATGAACTGCATGAGGTTTTGCAGAAGCATCATGTCAGTCCGTCTCAGGTACATCTGGAGATCACCGAAGAGGCCATGGTTGACCGCGTTGTATTGCGGCAGATGATGAATAAGATGATTGCCATGGGCTATTCATTCTCGCTGGATGACTATGGCTCCGGGTATTCCAATGCCTCAAGACAGATGGAGCTGCCGTTTGAAAATGTCAAACTGGATCTGTCTGTAGTAAGAGAATACATGAAGACCGGCAGTAAGCTTGTGCCGGCACTGGTTCTTGTTCTGCAGCATGATCATCTTTCGATTACGGCAGAAGGCGTGGAAACATTTGAAATGGTGCAGAAGATGAAAGAGATTGGCTGTACGTATCTGCAGGGGTATTTCTACAGCAAGCCTGTGCCGATGGCAGAGTTTGAACAATGGTGTAATAAAAGGATGCGTTAGCATCCTTGTCAGTATTCCAGATAGATCCTGGCGCTCTTGCCAGGGATCGTAATGGTGCACGTACCGTTTGCAACAAGCGGTGCGTTTTCTTTTTCCCTGAAATCAGTATGGCCATGCCAGCATTCTTCATCACTGGCTAACAGCAGTTTGATTTTCGCACCGGTCCGCCATGTATAGCGGTTGGCCAATGCGCCGCAGTTCATCACAAACACGATCGTCTGTTTTGAGGACATCCGGCGGTAGGCATAGATGCACTCATTGACTTTATCGGCATCAATCCACTGGAAGCCGCGTTCATCATAGTCCCACTCCCACAGGGCACTGTTTTCGAGATAGATCTGGTTGAGTTTCATCATGTAGTGGTGGAAGGCATCATGAATCGGATATTTGAGCATATCCCAGTCCTGCTCGCGTTTCTCATCCCATTCCCGCAGCTGGCCGATTTCGTTGCCCATGAAGCTGAGCTTCTTGCCAGGCAGGGTATACATGTAAAGATACAGTGCTCTTGCCTGGTCAAACTTGCCTTCGTACAAGTCACACATCTTATTGACGATGGTGGCCTTGCCATGAACGACTTCATCATGGCTCAGGGGCAGAATGAAGTGGTCGCTGCCGGCATAGGACTGCCGGAAGGTCAGCTTGTGATAGATATCTCTGCGGTAGGCAGGATCACTCGCAAAGTACTTGAGCGTATCGTTCATCCAGCCCATGTCCCACTTGTAGTCAAAGCCCAGGCCGCCCTTGCTTACCGGATCGGTGTCATGGGGGTAGGTGGTGCTGTCTTCGGCCATCAGAATGATGGCAGGATGGCGCACCCGCAGTTCCTGGTTCATTTCCTTCAGGAATTCAATGGCTGCCCGGTTTTCGCCGCGGCTGACATCGCCCTGCCAGTACAGCAGATTGCCGACTGCATCCATGCGCAGACCATCAAAGTGATACTGGCTGATCCAATAGTCACATGCCGACTGCAGGAAGGAACGCACCTCCGGCCGTGAAAGCATGAAGTTGTTGGAGCCCCACTGACTCTTGGTCATGTCACTGTAGGGATATTCATACAGCGGCGTACCGTCATAGTTGGCCAGGGCATAGTCATTGACCGCGAAGTGGACAAGTACAATGTCCAGGAAGACACCGATGCCGTTCTGGTGCAGGGCATCAATCAGGGTGCGCAGCTGGTCAGGCGTGCCATAGCGGGATGTCGGTGCATAGAAACCGGTTGCCTGATAGCCCCAGGACTGATCGCTTGGATATTCATTCAATGGCATGAACTCGACGTAGTTATAGCCATTCTCCTTCAGATACGGGATCAGCAGGGGAGCCAGCTCATCATACCGGTACCAGCCGTCCTCCTTTGTATCATCCTTTTTCTTCCACGATCCCATGTGCATCTCATAGATATTCATAGGTTTATCTTTATGGGTTGTGGCATTGCGCATCCACTTGTCATCGTGCCAGTGGTATTTTGTCAGATCCACAATGCGGCTGGCCCAGCCCGGACGCAGCTCTGCGGAAAAGCCATAGGGGTCGCAATGATCCACGATGCGGCCGTCTGCCTGTTCAATCTGGTATTTGTAGAGATCCATCGGTTTTGCATTGCCGACGCGCACCTCGAAAAACTTGCCGTCATAGACACGGTTCATCGGTGTTTTCTGCCAGTTGTTGAAGTCACCGGTCACATAGATATTGCGGGCATTGGGCGCATAGGTGCGGAAGGTGGTGCCATGATGATCTGGATGGGCACCAAGCCAGTTGTAGGCTTCGAATTCCTTGCCGGCATAAAAATAGTAAAAGTCCATGAAGCATCCCTCCTCATTGTATGGATTGGTTTTTTCTTCTGCTAAAACTATAATGTTCGTGTATCAGAAATACGAGCACCAGAATGCAACGATAGTCTGAAATCAGACATATCAATTAAAAAGTTGGAGAATTATGACAGAAAGAAAGCAGACATCAAAAAGCAGAAGACGGATCCTGAACGCCTTTATTGAGCTGCGTTCACAGAAGGAACTGGAGAAGATTACAGTGGTGGAGATCTGTGAGCGGGCAGATATTAACAAGTCGACGTTCTATGTGTATTTTCATGATGTATATGATCTGAGCCGGCAGATGCAGCAGGAGATCATTGACCGCATTGCGGCATCGCTGCCGGATCCTGACAATGTCATCAAGAATACAGCGCAGTTCACCCGTGATATTCTGATGGCCTATGAAGCCAACAAGCAGCAGATCCAGACGATGTTTTCCGGTTCACAGTCTTCCCGGCTGCCGATGCTGGTCAAAGCCAAGATCCTGGAGCTGATCCAGCACCTGCATCCTGAAATTGAGGATTCCCAGCGGCTGCGGCTGATCCTGAACTACAAGATTTATGGTGCGTATTATGCATTCCTGGAAGATACGGATATGAATGAGATGGAGAAGATTGAATATATCTCAAATCTGGCTGGAGAATCCAGTTTTAACGCCTGATTGAATCAGGTTGTGGTAGGATAATCATGTTTCAAAAACTGGCAAAGGAGAAGAAGATGGAAGAATATTCACCGGTTAAAGAAGGAAAAGTACGTGAGATCTATGACATTGGCGACAAGCTTGTGATGGTGGCGACGGACCGCATTTCTGCATTTGATGTGATCCTGAAGAACAAGGTGACCAAGAAGGGAACGGTGCTGACCCAGATGTCCCGTTTCTGGTTTGACTATACGAAGGATATCGTGAAGAACCACATGGTTTCGACGGATGTCAATGATATGCCGGAATTCTTCCGTCAGCCGCAGTTTGATGGCAATTCCATGCTGTGCGAGAAGCTGACGATGCTGCCGATTGAGTGCATTGTCAGAGGCTATATCACGGGCAGCGGCTGGGCTTCCTATCAGAAGAATGGCACTGTGTGCGGCATCAAGCTGCGTGATGGCCTGAAAGAGTGCGAGAAGCTGGATGAGCCGATCTATACACCAAGCACCAAGGCTGAGATCGGTGATCATGATGAAAACATCTCCTTTGAACAGTCCATCGATGTTCTGGAGAAGAAGTTCCCGGGCCATGGTGCAGAATATGCCACCAAGATCCGTGACTATACGATTGCCCTGTACCGCAAATGTGCAGACTATGCTTTGACAAGAGGAATCATCATTGCGGATACCAAGTTTGAGTTTGGCCTGGACAAGGATGGCAATGTGGTGCTTGGCGATGAGATGCTCACACCGGATTCCAGCCGCTTCTGGCCGCTCGATGGCTATGCGCCTGGCCGCAGCCAGCCTTCCTTTGACAAGCAGTTTGTCCGTGACTGGCTCAAGGCTCATCCGGACAGTGACTACAACCTGCCGCAGGATGTCATTGACAAGACCATTGCCAAATACAAGGAAGCCTACCACCTGTTAACAGGTCTTGAAATCAAGTAAAGGGTATATAAAAAGCATGGATGATCCCATGCTTTTATTGTGGCTTGATCAGTAGCCAAGCTTTCTGTCTACCGTATGGTGCAGCGGTTCACCTGCAAGATATCTTTTCAGATTGTCTGCAAAGATGGAAAGAACCCTGTCATAGGTGACTTCTGCATTGAACCTTCCGGCAATGTGCGGCGTGCATAACGTGTGGGGCAGATTCCAGAGCGGATTGTTCTTTGGCAGCGGTTCGTGCTCGAACACATCCAGGCAGACTCCGGCAAAGTGATCGTGCTTCTGCAGAGGGATCAGGGCTGTCTCATCAATGGCACTGCCTCTGCCGACATTGATCAGGATACTGCCTGGTTTGGTTAATGCCAGGTGCTCCTTGTTCATGATATGAATGGTATCCGGTGTCTGCGGCAGAGACATGGCAATCACATCTGCTTCTGGCAGCAGTCTGTCCAGATCCTGGATTTCATACTGCTCATCAAAGCCTTCCGGCAGTTCCCTGATGTGCCTGCGCACACCAATGACATAGGCACCCAGTGCTTTCACTTTCTTTGCAAAGTGCGTGCCGATGTCCCCCATGCCCAGACACAGCACATGCAGCTGCGAAATGGTTCTGACAGATCCAAGATTGACCCAGTCATGGCTTTTCTGCAGATCTTCATAGTCATCCAGTTTCTTCAATGTCCGCAGCATGCAGGCAAGCATGTATTCAGAAATAGCAGGGCCATACGCACCTGAGGCATTGGTCAGGACAAAATCACCAGGCAGCTTTGCATAGGCATCTGCACCAGCTGAATCCAGCTGCAGCCACTTCAGCTTTTTGCAGCCGGCAAGACGGGCAGGCGGTACATTGCCCATGATCACTTCAGCCTCCATCAGCTGTGCATCCGTGACTTCTTTCCTTGAAACAAAGGTGATATCTTCACCGGCAAGGTCTGTAAAGCATTGCTTCTTTTCTTCCGGTATTTCGGTGACAAACAAGATTTTCATAGTGGACTCCTTTGCGGATATCTTAGCACAGCATCTTTCTGCACTGCCACCATGGTAAAATATAGATAGAAAACGGGGTGGGAAAATGATTCTGTATTTTTCAGCAGAAGGCAACAGTGCTTATGTGGCAAAGAAGATCGCAGCTGCCCTGCATGACCATGCGGTGTCAATGGAGAAGTGTGATCCGGTGCTGTCTCTGCAGGAAGATGAGATGCTTGGCATTGTGACACCAACATACTTCTGGCAGCTGCCATCATTTGTCAGAGCATTCCTGGAACGTCTGCAGCTTGCCGGCAGTCACCAATCTCCGTATGTATTTCTGGTGGCAAGCTATGGCACAACACCGGGCTTTACCGGCGAAGATGCCAGAAGGCTGCTCGCTGCCCGCGGCATTCATATGAGCAGTGCGTTCAGTGTGCACATGCCGGATACCTGGACGCCTGTGTTTGATCTTCATGACTCTGAGAAAGTGAAGAAGATCAATCAGAAAGCAGATGCAGAGATTGAACGTGTGATCGCCAAAATAGCAGCGCACATTACCGGCAATCAGATGGCACGCAGAATACCATATCTGATGCACCGTCTGGCGGATCCTGCCTACAGCAAAGCTAGAAGAACCAGCCATTTCCATGTGGAAGATACATGTGTTGGCTGCCATCTGTGTGAAAGAAACTGTCCGGTGCAGGCCATTCAGATCAAAGATGGAAAACCGGTATGGGTGAAGGAGCAGTGTGTGCTGTGTCTTCGCTGTCTGCATCACTGTCCTAAGTTTGCAATTCAGTATGGCGATGGCAGTACGAAAAAACACGGGCAGTATCACCATCCGGACATTTGATGCAGAATTGCATACGAAATGAGATATCTGTATCTGTTTTCTGCAATGCATGCAGGTGTAATACAATAATGAAAAAGAGGTAAGAATATGAAAGAACTGAAGTGGAGTGCAATCTGGGAAGGCATTATTCTGCTGGTGCTTGGGATTCTGCTTGTTTGTTTCCCGAAAGCCAGTGCATCTGTGGTATGCACATTGATCGGCATCGGCTGTCTGATTGGCGGTGTTGTGTGCATCATCAACTACTGCATGATCGATGTGCGTGATATCTTTTACCGCAATGATCTGGTCATGGGCATCTTCCTGATCCTGTTTGGCTTACTGGCTTTATACAAGAAAAATGTGCTGGCAGAGATTCTGCCGATCATTTTCGGCCTGGTGATTCTGATCTCAGGCCTTGTCAAAGTACAGAGTGCTTCGGTTGCCAAAAGAATCGGCTATCATGGTGCCAATGCCTATACGATTCTTGGCGTGATTTCCATCATTCTCGGCGTGATCATCATGTTCTTCCTGCCGGGCAGCGTGGCAACGGAAACACTGTTTATCGTCATTGGCATCGGCATGATCTACTCTGGTATTTCTGATCTGTATGTGACCTGCTTCCTTTCCAGCAAATATAAGAAGTTCATCAGGGCCTGGAAGGAAAAGATGGGTGAGCCAAAGGTCATTGATGCGGAAGTAACAGATGAACATGACGATGATTCCGATGATCAATAATGGATGCGGAACGGGAAGGCAGCGGGCTCGCTGCTTTTCTTTTTTGACAAGTAGGGTATGATAATGGGCAGGGAGGATTTTTATGTACAATAACTGGCTGACAATCGGTCCGATTACGATTCATGGCTATGGTGTCATGATTGCCATTGGCATTCTTGTGGCAGTATGGCTTGCGGAAAAACTGGCCAAGCAGCACGGACTGGATGGCTCGAAGATTGAAGGCATTGCGATCTCGGGGGTCATCTCCGGTTTCTTTTTCTCAAAAGTAACCTATATCCTGACTGTGTTCCCGCAGTTTCTGAAGGATCCCGCCGCTGTGCTTGGCACTTCCGGCTGGGTCGTCTATGGCGGCATTCTGGGCGGTATTCTTGGCGCCGGACTGTACTGTCGTGCAAAGCATCTGGCCTTCATGAAATACTTTAATGTTGTCATGCCGACGGTTGCCCTGGCGCAGGCATTCGGGCGCATCGGCTGTTTCTTTGCCGGATGCTGCTATGGCGTTGAAACCCACAGCCACTTTGCCCTGACATTCCCAGGCGGGTCACTGGCACCGGCTGGCGTACCGCTTGTACCAACCCAGCTGCTGTCGTCGTTTGGTGACTTTGTATTGTTTGTGATCCTGTATCAGGCACTCAAGAATCCAAAAACGGAAAACAGAGTGGCTGCCCTGTATTTGATTCTTTACAGCATCGGCCGGTTCCTGATCGAATTTGTGCGCGGTGATATCATCCGCGGCAAGATCGGGATTCTGTCTACATCTCAGTTTATTGCCATCTGGGTATTGCTGGCTGGCATCATCATGTATATTTATCTTGGAAAGAAGGAGAAAAAGGCATGAAAGTAGGAATTGCGAATGATCACGCAGCGCCGGAAATGAAGAAAGAACTGATGGCGTATCTGCAGGAAAAAGGGTATGAAGTTGTCAACTATGGCACCGATACAGATGCCTCTGTGGACTATCCGGATTATGGCCTGAAGCTGGCCAGGGCTGTGGCAGCAGGTGAAGTTGATCGCGGCATTGCCATCTGCGGCACAGGCGTTGGCATGTCCATTGTCTGCAACAAAGTCAAAGGTGTGCGCTGTGTGCACTGCTCAGAGCCATTCTCCGCAGAGTATGGCCGCCGTCATAATGATGCCAATGTGGTTGCCTTTGGTGCCCGTGTGATTGGCATGGGTGTTGCCAAGCAGATTGTGGATGTCTTTCTGACGACAGAGTTTGAAGGCGGCAGACATCAGCGCCGTGTTGACAAGATCAAGGCTATTGAGGAAGAACAGTAATGGTAAAAGTATATGGAAGCCCGCTGTGTCCGGATTGCCGGGCATGCAAGGCAAGCCTGGATGCCAGCGGTATTACGTATGACTTTGTGGATGTGACAGGATCCATGCCGAATCTGAAGGCATTTCTTGCAATCCGTGACAATAACAGCCTGTTTGATGAAGTCAGGGCAAATCACAGTGTTGGCATTCCCTGCCTGGTCAATGAGGATGGCTCTATGACACTGGATTGGGAAGGCTGGATGAAGGCACACAATGGAAAGATTGTGCAGCCGGTGGAGGCCTGCTCTCTGGATCACAAAGGAAACTGCTGAAGAAATATATGACGGTACAGATGCAGATTACCTGTACCGTTTTTCTTTTGCCAACGCTATTTTCAAATAAATAGTTGATGTACCCGAACAAGTACATCAAGTTAATATCTATAACTTATCATGACTTCAGTTGAGGTGATGATATGCTCGTTAATCAGAATTTCCTGAATTCTTTATCTCCTGTCGAAATTGAATTCATTCGTGTTGGTTTAGAAAAGCTATTCAGAGAGAAAGTAAACTGTACGACAACAAATTACGAGAATCTCTCTTTGCATGTTGAGAAATGTCCTCATTGTGGTTCAACTCACTTTGTTAAGAATGGCTTTAACCCACATAATCGTCAGAAATACAGATGTAAAAAATGCAAATCTGTTTTTATGGCAACAACAGGTACGATGTTTACTCATTCCAGAACAAGCTTTGATATCTGGACTACTTTTATCTCTGGCGAGCTTAACGGAATGACTCTGACTCAGCAGAGTGTAGCTACAGGCTTATCAGTTACTACCTGCTTCAACATGCGTCACAAGTTATATCAGGCTGCAGCAAAGATTCAGAATAATGTGGTCTTAAGTGGAAATGTTGAATTGGATCCTACTTATACCAAAATCAACCTGAAAGGGACCAGGAAGGATAAAATGCCAAGATTCAGCAAACAGCGTGGAAAGCATCGCCGTCATTCAACCAAGCGTGCTTTACCTGGCACCAGCCATCACAAGATCTGCCTGGTAACAGCTATTGATGAGCATGACAATATTCTCTTTAAAATTGGAGGATTAGGCAGAGAGAGTGCAGAAATTCTGAATCAATACAGCTCTCACTTCGCAGCGCATTCAACAATTATCAGTGATGACAGCCATAGCATTCAAACTTTCGTGGGCGATAATCACTTCAACAGTGACATTATTCCATCTAACGGTTATTTAACACCAAAGGGCAATACAGTATCTGAAGTAAACGAGCTTCACTCTGAGCTAAAAAACATGATCAGGCAGAAACATGGTATCAGCACAAGACATCTCCAGGGTTATTTGAATTGGATCGTCATGAAGAAATATTTAAAGTACAGGCTGGACATGCGCAAATGGAAATCAGAAGCATACATGGAAACAATGTTTGAACAGATTCCATTTACCTGTGCGGAGATCCCAAAGCTTAAAATGCCAATTAACCTCTATGAGGCATATAGCTCATGATATTTTGGTGTTTACAGCCTCATCAACTAAATCTTTGAAAATAGCGTTTGCCAAAAGAAAAACAGCCATGAGAGAATGATCTCTTTCATGACTGTTTGTATGAATCAATCCTGATTATGATGCCTGAGCAGGCAGGGCATTGTCCTTTCCCTGGTTGAGCAGGTTCATGAACTCTTCACCAGTGATCGTTTCTTTCTCATACAGATAGGAAGCGATGCGGTCAAGATCATCCATGTGGTCTTCCAGCATCTTCTTTGCCTTGTCATGCTGGGATTTGACCAGTTCCACGACCTTGGCATCAATCACGGCAGCAGTATCATCCGAGCATGCCAGGGAAGCATCAGATCCAAGATACTTGTTATTGATGGATTCCATGGCAACCATATCGAAGTCATCCGACATACCATACTGGGTAATCATGGCACGGGCAATCTTGGTTGCCTTTTCGATATCGTTGGAAGCACCGGTTGTGATGGAGTGGAACTTGACTTCCTCAGCAGCACGGCCGCCGGTCAGCGTGGCAATCTGATTCATCAGTTCATCTTTTGTATACAGGTAATGATTGCCCTGCTCAATCTGCATCGTATAGCCCAATGCACCGGATGTACGCGGAATAATCGTGATCTTCTGGACTGGTGCACTGTGTGTCTGCAGGGCAGCTACCAGAGCGTGGCCAACCTCGTGATAGGAAACAATCTTCTTCTCCTGCGGGGTCATGACGGCATTCTTCTTCTGATAGCCGGCAAAGACGACTTCAATGCTTTCTTCCATATCCGTCTGGGTGACAGTATCACGGTTCTGACGGACAGCTCTCAGAGCTGCTTCATTGACGATGTTGGCAAGCTCAGCACCGGAAGCACCGGATGCCATTCTGGCAATCGTGTTGTAGTTGATATCCGGATCACACTTGACCTTCTTGGCATGAACCTTGAGGATTTCCTCACGTCCCTTGAGATCAGGCAGCTCTACCGGTACACGGCGGTCGAAACGGCCCGGACGCAGCAGGGCAGGGTCCAGAGATTCCGGACGGTTTGTTGCGGCCAGGATGACAACACCTGTGTTGGCTTCGAAGCCATCCATTTCGGTGAGCAGCTGATTGAGTGTCTGTTCACGCTCATCGTTGCCGCCGGAGATGTTGCCGGCGGAACGCTTGCCGCCAATGGCATCGATCTCATCGATGAAGACGATACATGGAGCCTTTTCCTTGGCCTGCTTGAACAGGTCACGGACTTTGGAAGCACCCATACCAACAAACATTTCGACGAATTCAGAACCGGAGATGGAGAAGAACGGAACGTCGGATTCACCGGCAACGGCTTTGGCAAGCATCGTTTTGCCGGTTCCCGGAGGACCTACCAGCAGGATGCCCTTTGGCATCTTGGCACCGATCTTCTTGTACTTGCTTGGATCTTTGAGATAGTGGACGATTTCCATCAGGGAATCCTTGGCTTCATCTTCACCTGCCACATCCGAGAAGCGGATACCCTGCTGGGATTTGACATAGACACGGGCATTGGATTTGCCGATGTTGAAGCTCATGGCACCGCCGCCATTTCCTCCGCCGGTCATGCGCCGCATGAGCAGACGCCAGAAGGCCATTGCAATGACCAGAGGCACGATCCATTCAAGCAGGAATTCAACAATCGGAGAAGTCTGTTCCTGGATGTCGGCTGTGAAGGTTACATTGTGTTCTGACAGACGCTCGGTCAGATTGGGATCATCCATCTTGCCGGTCTTATAAACAGTGTCGCCTTCTTTGAGTGTATACAGAATCTGATTCTCCTGTACTTCTACTTCCTTGACATCATCACTGTTTGTGGAATCGATGAACTCACTGTAGTTCTTCGAGACAACCTGGGCTTCCTTATAGGAAGGATAGGCAAACAGGTTCACGATCACCATCAGTAACATAATGATGGCGAAGTAGTAGAGCATAGGTTTCTTGTGCTGATCGTTATTGATATGAACCACCTTCTTTCAATAGGGCAGATTCATATTAGCACACTAATTACATGAGTGCTAATTTTCTGCCTGAATTCTGTGTGAACAGTGCACGGAATATATGATTAATGATACTTGAGAAAAGAAAAAAGAAAAAGGCTTTACAGCCTTTCAGGTCGGGATAACGGGATTTGAACCCATGACCTCTTCGTCCCTAACGAAGCGCGCTACCAAACTGCGCTATATCCCGGATCTATAAATGGATAAGACAGGCGTCCTCAGGCGGATTCGAACCGCCGACCTTCCGCTTAGGAGGCGGACGCTCTATCCAGCTGAGCTATGAGGACAACGCTTATATATTATACCGGTAAAAAGTGAGATTTCAACAACCGTGTTCAGGAGGGAGGGGCTGTGCTAGAATAGCCTGCAGGAGGATACTGCTTTGAAGAAAATCATTCTGATGGCGGTGCTTGTCATCTGTGCTGTTGTCTCACTTATATCAGGATTAAGCGCTGTAAATAAAGCTGTTGTGGTAGCTGTGTGTGCCTTTGGCTGCTTCTATGTGGCAAAGCTGGACACGCCGAAGCAGGATCAGAAATGATCCTCTTTTTTTTGCTTTCAGCGCTGTGAGTAATATCATTTTCCTTTTATGGAAGCGGTATCAGGAATATATACAGACACATTGTACAGAAATAGTGAGTATACGATCATATTACTCACTATGAATAATAATATACGACATAATACTCAAAAAAGTAATAATATGAATGCTAGTATAAAGGTGCGGAAAGTAGGAGGGTACAGATATGGATATCAGAAAGATTGGAATTGGTGCTGCTGCATTGACAGCGGCTGTTACCGGCGGGTATCGGATGAATCAGAATCATCTGAAGAAAGTATCGCTGGCAGATATGCATGAAAATGCGGATGTGGTGTTTGACACAGACAGTGCAGATACCTATTCGTATGGGCAGGGCAGTGTGGATCCGATGGATGCCATTTCCTATGTCAATACAGATTATGATTACACATTGACAGCGGATACGGACAGCATTGATCTTTCCAAGCTTGGCTCTACAACAGTGACATATACACTGACTGTCACAGATCAGTATGGTCAGCAGGATACAAGAACATTCTCAAAGGTGTTTACCGTTGAGGATGATGAGGCTCCGGTCATTACATTGAATCAGGATGCAGTCGGCCTGGTGAAGGGAACGGATTATGATCCGGCTTCCAACATTGCCTCAGTCACAGACAATGTAGATCAGAATGTCACGTATACGCTGGATGGCAGTGTGGATCCAAACACGGATGGTGTCTATTCCATTAATGTCAAGGCCACAGACAGCAGCGGCAATGAAGCAGAAACATTCTTCATCGTGACGGTGAGTGATGATCAGAATACAGCTGATAAAGTACAGTCTGCTGTGACAACAGCAATGGCAAACAGTGCCAGCACATCAGATGTTTCCTCTGCTGCGGCAAGTGCACAGTCTGCAGCCCAGGCAAGTGCTCAGCAGGCAGCTCAGGCAAGTGCTCAGCAGGCCGCACAGCAAGCTGCGCAGGAGAGTGCCCGTCAGGCCGCTGAGGAAGCAGCCAGAAATGCCCTTGGCACAGCCGGCAGAATCGACTGCAACGGATATGGTGCAAAGCTGTACAGTGCAAGCTTGTTTGGGGATATCCAGTCGGTGATCAATGCGGCTGATTCAGCTGCATATGATGCCAGCTACGGCTACATCGCGGATCATGCCAGCCAGGGATTCAAAGCAGTATTCTCCGTTGGCTCTGTCATGAAGTGGACACATGCGGATGGTTCTGTGAGCTATCTGACATGCCAGGCTGTCAAGTATGAATCCGGCAATACAAGCTGGGTATCTGATGATGGCACCAACTGTCTGGTACATTCCGGCTATTCCCTCGTGACACAGACATGCAATGGCAATGGTCTGATGTTCGCTTTCTGGAATTAAGCTTTTTACAAGAATCTTGACAAACAGCGGTGATGAGCCGCTGTTTTTTGCTATCATGGGACATATGAAGAAAACAGATGTTGATCAGCCGGTGTTTGATGCAGAATGTCAGCTGATGAAAGAAACAGAGATTGAGGGCAGCCGCACTGATGCAGGAACGTTTGCACATACTGCCTTTGTTCTGGAACATGAAGGCCATGCCTTTTACCAGTGTGTTTTTGATCATGTGACAATCACGCCGTCCATGCGCAGTGCCATGTTTGTGGACTGTACATTTATGCATTGTGATTTCTCCAATGCCAGCTTTCAGGAAACAGTGCTGCGCAGATGCCGCCTTTCAAACTGCCGGCTGACCGGTACCGACTTTTCCAGCAGTATCTTTCAGGATGTTCTGTTTGCGGACTGTCATCTTGGCTATGGCAACTTCTGTGGCAGTAAGCTGAAATGGGTGCGCTTTTCTGCGTGTATGATGAAGGACAGTGCTTTTTCACTTGGCAGCCAGAATCATCTGTATTTCACCAGGTGCGATCTTTCCGGCGCAGAGTTTCTGCAGATGCCTTTGAAAGATATTGACTTTACGGATGACACAATCGATGGTTTCAGCGTGAATACGGAATGTCTGCGCGGTGCGATCATGAGCCAGGAACAGGCGGCTGCCTGTGCCCGTCTGCTTGGCATCATTGTCAGATGACATTTCACAAAACTTTCACAATATACGCATCATTCTTTCATCATTGATGCATAAACTATAAGCGTAATCACAAAATGATGATTAGATTTCTTTCCCTCCCTTTGAAAACTGTGAGCTTGTGCCAGCAGGCTCCTTTTCTTTTGCCTTGGCAAAATCATGAACAATCAAACTTGATTGTATAGCCACTTTACATTTGCAGGCATATACAATGTCACTTGTCTTAATGAGCGATGACAGGAGGCTTGCTGGTCATGACGAAAGCTTTGTTAATATTGATTGGACTTTCCTTGGATGGGTTTATTGCTATGATGCAGACAGGAGCCACACTGCGTGACTGTTCCCTTGGCAAGCGGGCATGGTATGCACTGATTTATGCAGGCGTAGGGGCATGTGCAGTCTTTGTCGGCTATATTCTGGCCGCCATGTTCAAGAACATCATGAATGCACCAGCTGAAATGGCAACTGCGAGCCTGATCATCTTTTTCCTTGGTCTGACGGTGATCTTCAAGAGCGTGCATGGCAGCGGCTATGTAGAAAAGCTGGATCCGGATTTCAATGGAAAGAAGATGGCACGTCTGAGTGCATTTACCAATATCGATACGATGGTTCTGATGGCTGGTTTCTCCTTTATGGGGCTGTATCTAAGCTATGCTATGATCAGTGTTCTGGTGATCAGTTTTCTGACGGTTTTCATTGCCTTGACGATCGGATATAATCTAGGGGCAAGCTACCAGAAGCCGGTGGGAATTTCCGGAGGAACGCTGATGATCTTCTTCAGCATCTGGATTCTTGCAAACTACGTAATCATGAGGTAATGGATGGAGTATCGCAGAGGGATTATGAAGACGTCCCTGTCAGAGAACCTGCGGGTTCTGATGACCAGAAAGCTGTTTGAGAAGATTACAATCAAGCAGATCTGTGATGAAACAGGGGTCATCCGGGCAACGTTTTATAACTATTTTGATGATAAATATGACTGTCTGAACTGGATTGTGCATACAGATCTGCTGGGAGACAAGCAGGCAATGGTGACAGGCAATTTTGACCTGTTCATCAATTCCGCTTTTAACAACATCGAAAAGAACAGAGAGTTTTACCGTGCTGCCTACAATGTGACAGGGCAGAACAGCTTTGAGGATATGATCCGCTCCAATCTGAGCGATGCAATCATACAGTTTTTTGATGAAAACCGGAAAATGGATTATCTGCCTGCCTACAGCAATGAGATTCTGGCACGGTATTATGCTGAGGGCTTTGCGTTCATCATCCGCCAGTTTGTCTTTGACTCTACCGGGGCCAGTGTATCTTCCTACTGCCGGATGGTCTTTGATCTTCTGAATCATTCTTTCTCTGACTATGTTGCCCGCCGCTGACGATGGACTGACATAGTTTTTTCTTTTGCCTTTTTGACTGCTGTACCTGAACAGGCACAGCAGTTTTTCTTTCTGGCTTTACGCTTTAGTCAGAAAGAGGGCAGAAATGACAGAGACAGGATACTGGCAGCAGAAGTATGCAAAGGGACAGACGGTATTTATCATTCAGTCAAAGCTGTATCTGCGGCAGGCAAAGGTATTGCATTATCGGGATGGTTTCTATGTGATCCGCTTTGCGGACAGCAATGGCGGTGTCTGTCTGCGCCAGAGCCGTTTGTATGGCTCAAAGGATGCGGCAGAGACAGTCATTGAAAAGGCAAAGAAGGATGCCTGGCGCATCCGCTACAAGGAGTGGATGCGCTAAAAAAACAGGGGCTGGTTTTCCAGCTCCTGTTTGCTTAACTGAACGTAACGTATTCCTGTTCCGGCTTATGATAGCGGCGCACAAGATCCGCATACAGGACAACAGTCTTCATGCCATTGTCACCCTCAATAGGCTTCAATGTGCCTTCGACCTCAATCCAGTCGCCTTTCTTCATTTCCCAGATCTTGACACCCGTGACGGTAATGCCGCAGAGGCTTGTATCCTGGGCACAGCAGACCATGGCTCTTCTGCCAAGAATGAATGTCTGCTTGTAGCCGGGAATATTCTCAGCATAATAGCCGCGCAGAATGATCTTCTTGCCGGCATATTTGTCTGGATTCTCGACACAGTCCATGTACCAGATGCCGTAGTCATCATCTGCAACGTCAATGACCGGGGCATTGAGATCAAAGGGAAGAAGTCCCTGCTTGAGATTCACCTGGGCACCAAACGGGCCTTCCCAGAAGATCTGTGCTCTTCTGTTAATGGCTTTGATGTTGCCGCGGATCATGCGGGCATTGGTATCTTCGGTGCATCTGTTGACGATGACTGTATCAGAATAGCGCAGCTGCTCAAACAGCATGGAGCGCATGGCGTTGATGTACAGTTCAAAGGTTGTGGCATCTACCGGTGTCAATACCTGAACCAGCGGCCAGGAATCACCAAGGCCGTTAAGGAAGGATTCCGGTACGGGCATCGTGCCGTTCCATTCGATGAATACCTGGGAAGGGTGGTAGATGACATCCAGTTCATGAATCTTTTCCGGTGTCAGTACAGAAGCGTCCTCATAGTATTCCACAAAAAGGTGGTGGGCATTACAGAAGGCTTCATCATAGGATACTTCACCCTGCTCAAAGCATAACAGCAGTGTTCTTTCAATGCCTTCCATGAAGCCGGTATCGTTCATGCAGTCCTTGATGAGGGTTGTCTTGCCGGCATCCAGGAAGCCTGTAAAAAGATAGACGGGAACAGCCATTACTTCACTCCAAACAACTTCTTCATCAGCTCGACATCAACCTTTTCACCAATGACAGTGATCAGGCCAGTATAGGCAGGAGAACCCTTGCGGATATCTGTATCACCCGGCACATAGTCGAAGAACAGCCAGCCGCCGTCCTTGTCCGGGACAATACCTTTGGCACGCACGATATTGTCGCCAAGACCCTGCAGGGCATTCTCAATGTCTTCTTTGCTGTAATGGTTGATGGTTTCAATGCCGATGGAATCAAACACTTCATCCGCATCATGTTCGCCATGGTGGTGATGGTGATGGTGGTGATGCTCACCATGTTCTTCCTCACCCAGATGGATGACATTGCCTGCACTTAAGCCGGCATTGGCAGCTGCTCTTCTTTCATCATCTTCATGATGGTGCTCGTCATGTTCATGCTCGTGTTCATGATCATGCTCGTGATCATGGTCATCATCATCGTCGTCATCGTCATCATCATCCGCAAGTACGGAAGGAATGGCGCTGGCAGAGCCTTCCATCGCTTCCAGAATCGCATTGCCGGACAGCTCATCCCATGGCGTTGTGATGACTCTGGCCTTGTCATTCAGTTCATGAATGATATCGAGATCCTTCTGGACAGTGTCATCATTGCAAAGCTGGGTGCGGGACAGGATGATGCAGGCAGCAGAGGCAATCTGATCATCGAAGAACTCACGGAAGTTCTTGTGGTAGATGGCACAGCGCTTGGCATCCACGACGGTGCTGCGGCTGTTGACTTCCAGGCCTTCAACGCTGTTGACAATGTGCAGGATGTCAGACAGCTTGCCGACACCAGACGGCTCAATGATGATGCGGTCCGGATTGTACTGCTGCAGAACCTTCTTCAGTGCCTGCTGGAAATCACCCTGCAGGGTGCAGCAGATACAGCCGCCGTTGACTTCATTGATAATGATGCCGGCCTCCTTGAGGAACCCGCCATCGATACCGATCTCACCAAACTCATTCTCGACAAGGACGACTTTCTGTCCCTGCAGAGATTCCTTTAATAATTTCTGTATCAGAGTTGTTTTGCCGGCGCCGAGAAAGCCGGAAATAATATCTACTTTGCTCATGTAACTCACTCCTTTTCAGTAACCTTTATTATTATAGGCAGTCTGTCAATTTCTCAAAATGAAGTGCTGTTTTTTACAAAATCAAAAAATTGAATGCATGTTATTCCATTATCCATACCGACTGAAAAAAAGGAATATCAGATCACATACCAGACACCATTTGATGATGTGAAAATTCCTGATGGAAAAAACAGTGCCACAGTTGAAAATACCTTTACTGAAGATGACAGGTATTTGGCAAAAGATCAAGAAAGAATTTCTCATGGACATTTTGGAGTAGCCAAGTGGTCTGAAAATAATAATGTTCTGGTGCAGGATGGAAGCACTACACTGCTGCAATGGGTTGTGAGAATTTCTTTTCCAGATAATAATGATGATCTTATCAGGCTGACTTATACAGATACAATGTCTATGGCACATGGAGATCAGGAAAAAGATGGTCTTCACTACACATCTCCTGAATTACTAAAAGAATTTGACTGTGTGGAATGATTGAAGTGAACCCCCCTCAGTTGGACAACAACTTAGGGGGTTCACTTCAGTGGAAATCAGTCCCTTATTTTATATGGGTTATTCAGATCTCAGTGCTGCTACGGGGTCGCTCTTTGCGGCTTTGCGTGATGGCAGCAGTCCTGCGAGAAGTGTTAACAGGATGGATAGTGCGATGAGGCCGATGGCTGCTGTAATTGGCAGGGAGGCGTTGATTTCTGTGGTGGAGAGAACATGGTGGATGATTTTGTTGCCTGGGATCAGGATGAGCAGGGCAGCAGTGATGCCGATGATGCCGGCTAATGCTCCTGTGATGAATGTTTCTGCGTTGAAGACTTCGGTAATGTTATGTTTGCTGGCACCGAGTGCTCTGAGAATGCCAATCTCTTTTCGTCTTTCCAGTACGGAGATGTAGGTGATAACACCGATCATGATAGAGGATACGATCAGGGAGATGGCTACAAAGGCAATCAGGACAAGGGATATTGTGTTGATGATGTCGGTGACGGATTTCATCATGGTGGCGACAAGGTCTGTGTAGATGATGACTTTGTCATTCTGGCCGCTGTCTTTCATTTGCTGGTTGTAGTCATTCAGGACATTCTTGATTGTGGTCTTGGCATCAAAGTCATTGGGATAGATATCAATTTCCGTTGGCTTGTTGAGATCTGCATATCCCAATGTTGCAAGGTTGGATTGTGCGGTTGTCTTTGTTGTGGACAGCATGCTTGACAGCATTGACTGCAGGCTGGATGCACTTGTGTTGATATGGATCATGTTGGCAAACGCATTCGTGTCAATATTGAACATGTTGGACATCTGTGACATCAGGCTTGTCATGCTGCTGGACATGGTATCTGACAGTTGTGTCATAACCTGGCTCATGACATTTGTCATTGCATTCTGGATCTGATCTGCAATGGTATTGCTGTAATTGCTCATGGAATCATTGAATTCCTGCACAAAGGCATTCTGCAGAGCATCCAGATCGATGAACTTGTTAATGTCTTTCTTCAGGACATCTGATGCCAGTTCTGAGCTCATCCAGGTCTGGAAGGAGCTGATCACATCATCTGTTGATACAGCACCTTCAGTTTTCTTAGCGTAGTCGTTGTAGCTGTTGGTGAAGGCTGAGATGATGTTTTTGATATCATCATCACTCAGATCAAGATTACTGATGGCATCCTTCATCTTTGTTCCTTCATCCTGCATGGTCTTTCTGGTGCTGTCATCAGAGAGGTATGCTTCTAACTGCTCTGCAAATGTTTTGTCAGCCAGGTTGTTTTTGATCACATACTCCGGGAAGCCTTCCATGATGCTTGTAATGACTTTCTGCAGGTTATCAGGCTGTAAGGTGCCGCTGGCATCTTTCTGAATGATCGCCGCCACAGCCTGTTTGAATGCCTCTTTTCCTTCATCCGACTGGATCCAGCTGGAGAAGGAGGAGGCGAAGCCTGAAAGTGTATCGGGATTCTGGCTTGTATAGCTTTGGTAGAGATCTGTGAATAATGTTTTCAGATTATCCTGGGTGATGGTCAGATTGGCTTTTTTCAGGATGTTGTTGAGCTGATCTGTTGTAAACTGCGGGGTGGCTTTCTGCAGTGCATTGGTGTCAATCAGATTTGAAAGATCAATGTTATCGAAATTCAGCTGGCCTGGATCAAAGTCAAGCTGCAGGTTATCAGGATTGATACTGAAGGCATTGGTCAATGCATCGGTATCTACTGAGATCAGATTTTCCAGAGAGAAGTCACTGTTTTTTTCATCATTGAACGACTTGTTGGTGAAGATATTGATGCTGGGATTGGCAAGCTGTGCCTTGACGGCATCAGACTGTGATGCCCGTTTGATGACTTCCTGGGTCAGATCATTGGTATAGCCGACACCGGTGGAAAGGCTTGTGACTTTGACATCACTCTTAGGCACTGCCACACCAACGATCGTGAGATCAATGCCATTGTTTACTGCATTTTTCAATGTCTCTTCATCAGAGCTGTTGTCGACATAGACATTGTTTTCTGCGTTGTACTGATACAGATCACTTGGGGAGATAACTTTGAAGCTGCAGCCAATGAATTTGTCATAGCTGTAAATGTTGTCATCTTCTGTTATCGAAACAGCTTTGTTGTTCTCCTGATCCTGCTGGATCTGTTCATACTCGCTGTAATCCTTGATGCCAAGTTCATACAGCAGTGTATCGTTGATGGAGCCATCATTGTTCAATACCAGTATTGCTTCATTGGCATTGGCTGGCCAATGGCCTGTTTCCAGATTGTACTGGTCACTGTAAAGATCTGAGGCCGCTGGCAGTTGGTAAAAATCAGAACTGCTGCCCGAGAAGCTCATCATCATGCTGGAAGAAGCATTTGCACTGACCAGATAGTCCTTGTCATTCTGGACAAGATAGATTCTCGGGGTGATGCCATATTTGTATTCAATCGCTCTGGCATGATCCTGGATCGTTTCATTGCTTTCCAGATACGTCTTCAATGAAGATAGGTCATTGTCAGATGTTTCCTGGCTCTGCCTTGCCAGGGTGTTTTTTACCTCTGCGCCAGTGGCATCGGGATCGGCAGTGGCACTCATCTGACTTTCGGAATCACTCCTGGCACCGTTGATCATGGCATCCATATCCATGCCAAGCTCATTGATCTGCAGGGGATATTCACTCATGGTTTCGCGTTCTGTTCTGCGGATGTAGATCTGGACGCCATTGGAGATGGACATGATCAGGGCAATGCCGATGATGCCGATGGAACCGGCAATGGAGACCAGCAGGGTCCTGGCTTTCTTGGTGCGCAGGTTCTGGAAGGACAACTGCAGGGCGGTCAGAAAGTTCATGGAAGATTTACCGGTCTTTTTAACAATGGCCTGTTCATTCTCGATGATATATGGATTGGTATCCTTGATCAGATGTCCGTCTTTGATGGTAATGATGCGGGTGGCATACTGATGGGCAAGATCCGGATTGTGGGTAACCATGACAACCAGTCTGTCCCTGGCAACTTCCTTGAGCAGTTCCATGACCTGAATGCTTGTTTCGGAATCAAGGGCGCCGGTAGGTTCATCTGCCAGGACGATCTGTGGATCATTGACCAGGGCTCTGGCAATGGCGACGCGCTGCATCTGGCCGCCTGACAATTGGGCGGGTTTCTTGTGGATCTGATTTCCCAGACCCACTTTTTCCAATGCTTTGACTGCCCGGTCATGGCGTTTTTTGCCGGAAATGCCGGAAATTGTCAGAGCGAGCTCAACATTGGCAAGAATGGTCTGATGGGGAATGAGATTATAGCTCTGGAAGACAAAGCCGATCATATGGTTGCGGTAATAGTCCCAATCCTTATCTTTATATTTACGGGTGGTCAGACCGTTGATAATCAGCTCGCCGCTGTCATAGCGGTCTAAGCCGCCGATGACATTGAGCAGGGTTGTCTTTCCGGATCCGGAAGGACCAAGAATCGCTACAAACTCATTGTCGCGCAGATTGACGCTGACCCCATCCAGTGCTTTCTGAACCAAATCACCGGTTCTGTATTCCTTTTTGACATTTCTGATCTGCAGCATACCCCAAACCTCCTGTTGCGTTCCATAGTGTAGCATGTTCACAGCCGGTTTGTTCTTAAGAAAGCTTTCAGAAACACTCATGCAGATCCGGCCGGCTGACATGTTTCTGGTATATACTTAACGTGCTTTTTTTTTTTTTACGAGGAGAGGGGTGCACAAAATGAAAAAGAATGATCTGACACAGGGGAATCTGAAGGTGCAGATACTGCTGCTGGCGATGCCGCTGGCTTTCAATGGCATTCTGCAGCAGCTGTTCAATGCAGCAGATGTGGCTGTGGTGGGGCAGTTTGTAGGCAAGGAAGCGATGGCGGCGGTAGGTGCCAACGGGGCGGTAATCAATATCATGATTACACTGTTCATGGGGCTTGCCCTTGGTGCCAATGTTGTCATATCCCGCTTTACCGGTCAGAAGAACCGGGAACAGGTAGAGAACAGCGTGCATACAGCAATTCTGGTCGCCTTGATCAGCGGCGTCATTGTGACCATCTTCGGGGAGGCCTTTGCCCGCATGATTCTGCGTGCCATGTCTGTTCCGTCAGATGTTCTTTCTATGGCGGTATTGTATCTGCGTGTCTATCTGATTGGCATGCCGGTTATTCTTCTGTACAACTTCGAGTCTGCCATCTTTCAGTCCCAGGGGGATACCAGAACCCCTCTGTATGCCCTGATTGCCTCGGGCATTGTCAATGTCTTCCTGAATCTCTTCTTTGTCCTGGTGGTTCATATGACGGTTGACGGTGTGGCAACGGCAACGGTTATTTCCAATGTCATTTCTTCTGCCGTTCTGTTTGTCTGCCTGTGCAGGGGCAGGCTGCCGGTGACCATTTCCCGCAGCCGTTTCCATATCAATGGAAGTATCATCCGTGAAATGGTCCGCATCGGCCTGCCTGCCGGCATTCAGGGCATGGTCTTTTCCGTCTCCAACATCATTATTCAGTCCGGCATCAATTCACTTGGCACCGATGTTGTGGCAGGCTCAAGCGCTTCTGCCAATCTGGAAATCATCGGTTTTTATCTGGTTGACAGTTTTGCCCAGGCATGCACGACTTTTGTGGGACAGAATTATGGTGCCGGCGATCTGAAGCGCTGCCGTGAATCTCTGAAGTGGTCGCTTCTGGAGAGTATTGTGATCGGTGGTTCTGTATCGATGCTGCTGGTGGCGTTGGGAAGGCCTCTGCTGCATATCTTTAATCCGGATCCTTCGGTGATTGAATATGGGATGATGCGTCTGGAAGGAATTCTGCCCTATGAGATTCTCAATGGGGCAATTGATGTGATTTCAGGGGCGATGCGTGGATATGGTGAATCGATGAAACCGGCGATTGTCACGCTGGTTGGTGTATGCGGGGTGCGTATTACCTGGATCTATACGTATTTCCAGAGTCATCAGAGATTTGATGTTCTGCTGCGGGCGTATCCGATGAGCTGGATTGTGACGCTTGCCATCATGTCCGTGATGTATGTTGTGATGCGCAAAAACGGCCTTGGACAGCAGCGTGCGTGATACAATTGCATTGTTTTCAGGAGGAATACAATAATGCCTTGTACAACATTGTTAGTTGGTAAAAAAGCAACATATGACGGGTCAACTATGATTGCCCGCAATGATGATTCACCTTCCGGTGTTTTCATGCCGAAGAAGTTTGTGGTTGTGCATCCGCAGGAACAGCCGCGTCATTACCGTTCGGTGATCTCTCATGTCGAGATTGATCTGCCGGATGATCCGATGCGCTATACGGCGATGCCCAATGCGGTGGATGGCAGCGGCATCTGGGCAGCAGCTGGCGTCAATGCGGCCAATGTGGCCATGACTGCCACCGAGACCATCACGTCCAATGAGCGTGTATTAGGTGCTGATCCGCTGGTTACGCTGCAGAAGACAGACGGCAAGGAAACCGCCGGCGGCATTGGCGAAGAGGACCTTGTTGTGTTAACGCTGCCCTATATTCATTCTGCCCGTGAAGGTGTCAGACGTCTTGGCAGCCTGTTGGAAAAATATGGCACCTATGAAAGCAATGGCATTGCCTTCAGCGATCATGATGAGATCTGGTGGCTGGAAACGATTGGCGGCCATCACTGGATTGCCAGAAGGGTGCCGGATGAATGCTATGTTGTCATGCCGAATCAGTTTGGCATTGATGCCTTTGACTTTGCGGATGCCTATGGTGCGCAGAAGGACTATATGTGCAGTGCGGATCTGCAGAACTTTGTGCAGGATAATTTCCTGGATCTCAGCCTGGATGGCAATTTTGATCCGCGTGCTTCCTTCGGTTCCCACAGTGATGCGGATCATGTTTACAACACGCCGCGGGCATGGTGGATGGAACGCTTTTTGAATCCGCATACATACCGCTGGGATGGAGAAGATGCAGACTTTGGCCCGACCAGCGATGATCTGCCGTGGTCTTTGGTACCGGAAAGAAAAGTTACGGTGGAAGATGTGAAATATGTGCTGTCCGGCCACTATCAGAATACGGAATATGATCCGTATGGCAGCCATATGGATCGTACCCGCATGGGTGCGTACCGCTCGATCGGCATCAACCGCAATGATTTCCTTGGCCTGTTCCAGATCCGTGGATACATGCCTGCGGAATACCAGAGCATTGAGTGGATTGCGGAAGGTTCCAATGCCTTCAATGCCATTGTGCCGTTCTATGGCAATGTGGAGACAACACCGGATTACTTTGCCAATACGACAAAGACAGTCAGCACGGACAACTTCTACTGGTCCAACCGTCTGATCGCAGCATTGTGTGATGCCAGCTACCATACTGCCTTTGTGCATGTGGAGCGTTATCAGGAGAAGGTGCTCTCGCTTGGCCACCAGCTGATCAAGCAGTATGACGGGCTGCATCAGGATGTTTCGAATCCTGGTGAGGCTGCGAAGCTGAATGAGAAGGCCAATGAAGAGATTGCGGCAATGGCAAAGAAGGAAACCGATGCTGTGCTGGACAAGGTACTGTATGCGGCAAGCAACGGCATGAAAAATTCTTACTCGCTCTCTGACAACTGATGCAAAAAGATTCTTTCATGCATGTATCTTTTTCATTGACATGGAAGTCGAATCCAGTAAAATAATAGCGAAATGAAAACGAACAGACTCTGTACATGCTGTATGAATATGAAAACTGACGCGCTAAGATTCTGCGTGGTTTTTGGCTGATATTCGTACGATACGGAGATTTCAGGCGGAAGCGCAGGCTTCCGCCTTTTTATGTTTATGGGAAAGAAAGGGGAGAGCGGTATGACATTACCGGATGCAAATCGTCTGACAGATCAGTTTCTGGCATTTACAAAGATTGATTCGCCAAGCTTTCATGAAGGTGAGATGGCTGCTTATGTGAAGCAGGTATTTCAGGATCTTGGCATTGTGCTTCATGAGGATGATGCCAACAAGTATTATGGTTCTCAGACGGGCAATCTGTATGGCTGCTGGCTGGGCACTCTGCCGGGTGAGCCCATTCTGTTCATGGGCCATCTGGATACGGTGGAGCCTGCGTATGGACGCCATGCAGTACTGCATGAAGACGGCACGATCACAAGTGCCGGCAATACGGTGCTTGGGGCCGATGATCAAAGCGGTCTGGCTGAGATCGTCGAGGCCATCCGATGTATCCAGGAAAGCCATACAGCTCACAGGACCATTGAATTTCTGATCACCTTTGGTGAAGAAGCCTTTGACAAGGGATCACGAAAGTTTGATTTCTCCCTTTTGAAGGCCAGACAGGCTTATACACTGGACCTGGAAGCACCGGTTGGTACAGCTTCTTTGTGGGAGCCGACGCTGATTTCCTTTACAGTGGATATCAGGGGCCGCAGCGCGCATGCCGGCTTCAATCCGGAAAAGGGCATCAATGCTTTGACGGCATCGGCTGAATTGATTCATTCCCTGCCGATTGGCCGGGTGGATCCGGTTACGGTGCTGAATATCGGCATGATCAGCGGCGGTACAGCTGTCAATGCAGTACCTGATCATGTGGTGATGAAAGGTGAGCTGCGCAGCCGCAATCATGAAAAGGCACTGTCATTGCTGAAGAAGATTCAGGACAATGCGGCTGAAAGTGCTGAAAAGATTGGGGCAAAGGCATCTGTAGACTATGAGATCGCTCTGCATGAGTATTGTATCGATGAGAAAGAACCAGTTGTGAAACGGTATGAAGCAGCCTGTGAAAAAGCAGGCATCAAGCCTGTATTGAGCGGGAGTTTCGGCGGCAGTGACAATAACCAGTTTGCCCAGCATGGGGGAAGGGGAATTGTGATTGCCAGTGCGATGTACAACTGTCATACCGTGCATGAGTATACGCGCATTTCTGATATGGTTCAGGTGGCGCGTATTGTGATGAATCTGATGACGATGGAGGAGGATGAGAAAGATGAAGCTGCCGTTACAGTATCAGATCAGTGAATATGACTGCGGTCCGACATCTTTGCGCAATGCAATGGCTTTCCTGATGGAGCGTGAAAAGATGCCGCAGGAAGTACTCTGTGCCATCATGAACATCTGCCTGGATGGCTATCATGCCCACGGTACCAGGGAACCGGTTTCCGTACATGGCACTTCAGATGATGCAATGATGACTTTTGCCGGCAAGTTCAATGACATTGCCAAAAAGGATCATCTTCCTTACCATGTGGATGTGGTCCTGGATACAGATGTCAATACGCACAATGCTTTGATCCAGAATGCCTTGCACAATGGCGGTGCTGTAGTTGCCAAGGTCATGGTTGACGTGGCTCACTATGTGCTGATGACGGGGGAAAAGGATGATACAGTGCGTCTGTTTGACCCGTATATCCCAGAGAAGCCGTATCATCATGAAGGGGTGACATGGACGTATGATCATCCGCATTCTTACAATGTGGAGGTCAAAGCAGATTATATGGATCGCAATGACACCGAATGGTGGTCATTTGGAAAGATGGATGAGCGCATCGCGCTTGTATTCAGTTGTGATGCGTAACAAAATATAAAACATATAGGAGAAAAAAAGATGAAAGGTTTTAAGAAAGTTGTCACAGGTGCCCTGGCAGCAGTGTTGTCGCTGTCACTGGCTGCCTGCGGCCAGAGTGCTTCCACCCAGGCAACTGCCTCTGCTGCTGCATCAGACACGGTAAACATTGGTGTTACCGATACCCTGAGCACATTGAATCCACTGAACATGGACATGACCTTTGTGAACTACTATGCGACAAGCTTTGAATTCCTGCCGCTGATCTCACTGGACAAGGATTATCAGCAGTACGGCATGATTGCAGATCCGATTACCACGGATGACAATCTCACATTCCACATTCATATCAAGGATGATGCCAAGTGGTCTGACGGCCAGGATATCACTGCTGATGATGTGATCTGGACGATTCTGAAGATGACAGCACCGGCGGTTGCCAATCCGTATATCAGCTTTGCCAATGTCAAGGGTATTTCTGATGACAACCTGTCCCCGGAGGGTGCAGATTCTCTGGAAGGCCTGGTCAAGACAGATGACAAGAATCTCGATATTGTCATGAAGAGTCAGATGGGCCTGAATACATTCCTGAATAACATCGGTACATGGCTGCTGATTCTGCCCAAGCATGCACTGGAAGATACACCGGATGATGAGCTGCTGACAAGTGACTGGTTCAATGCACCGACGGTTGTGTCCGGTCCTTACAAGGCAACAAGTGAAGACTTTGCCCACTATGTCACTTACGAGGCAAATGAGAATTACTTTGCCGGTGCACCAAAGATTGCCAAGATGAATATCCGCATTGAGGATTCTTCTTCTCTGCTGGCTGGTCTGCAGTCTGGTGAGATTGATCTGACACATCCTGCTTTCTCCAATATGCCGGTGGAAGACCGCAAGACGCTGGAAGGTCTGAGCAATGTGACAACAACGTATTCTGATCCGATCACGGATGAGATGACATTCTTCAATACCAAGAATGTACCGGATGCCAAAGTCCGTCTGGCTATTGTAGAGGCTATTGACCGCAATACGATTCTGGATCAGATTCTCGGCGGCAAGGGTGAGATCGTCGATGGATTCGTTGGTTCTCATTCACCGTATTATGATGCTTCCAAGCCAACCATTCCGTATGATCCTGACAATGCCAAAAAGCTTCTGGAAGAAGCCGGCTGGGACAGCAGTAAGTCTCTTGAGTGGTACGTATCCAGTTCTGATACATCCATGACCCGTGCTGTTCAGGTCATCAAGGAAGAACTGGCTCAGGTTGGTGTCACCATAAACATCAATACCGTTGATTTCTCGACATTGATGTCAACTGCGGCAAGCAATTCCTTTGATATCTTCTCTGTTCAGTATACAATCACACCGTCAGACTACTACGCCGATGGCACGTATCTGGTTGATGCGGATGACAGCTGGACCGGCGGATGGAAGAATGATGAAGTGGATGCGCTCTTTGCAAAGACCCAGGAAACAACAGATACTGCTGAGCTGACAAGCATCTATCTGCAGCTGGATGAAATTCTGGAACAGGAAGTGCCGCTGTTCTCGCTGTACTTCATGTCCAATTCGGGCAGTGTGAACAACCGCATCAAGAATGCCTCACCGACATTCTTTGGTGCCTTCAACAATATCCAGGACTGGGAGATTGCGCAATAACATATGGCAATGCTGCGCTGGGGAACTTCCCCGGCGCATTTGCCTTATTAGAACAGGAGAGACTTATGGATAGTCTGCTGGATGTGTCAGATCTGCAGGTGCGGTTTCGCAGTGATTTCGGCGACCGTATTGTCACGGATCATATCTCGTTTCATGTAGCACCGGGTGAAATTCTCGGTATTGCCGGAGAATCCGGTTCAGGCAAGTCAGTGACCAGCCTTTCGGTCATGGGACTGCTGCCAAAGAATGGATCCGTGATCTCAGGCAAAGCAATGTTTGATGGCAAAGATCTGTTCGCCATGTCAGACAAGGAACTGGACCAGATCCGGGGAAAGGACATCTGCATGATCTATCAGGATGCACTTGCTTCACTGGATCCGGTGTTTACAATCGGTTCACAGATGTCTGAAGCAATCCGACATCATGTAGAGCCTGACAAGAAGAAGGCAAAGCAGATTGCCCTGGAATGGCTGGACAAAGTCGGCATTCCGGATCCTGCGGATGCGTACCGCAGCTATCCGTATGAGTTTTCCGGCGGCATGCGGCAGCGAGTCATGATTGCCATGGGGCTTTCCTGCCATCCGCGCCTGCTGATTGCGGATGAGCCGACCACGGCCCTGGATGTGACCATCCAGGCACAGATCATGAAGATTATTCGTGATCTTCGCAGCAAGCTGGGCATGTCTGTCATCCTGATCAGTCATGATCTGGGTCTGATTGCCCAGAATGCGGACCGGGTCATGGTCATGTATGCCGGCCAGTTTGTCGAAATTGCGGATGTCCGTGAGCTCTATCATCACCCCCAGCATCCCTATACCCGGGCTCTGCTTGCCAGCGTGCCGGATATTCATGACCAGCAGGATCGTCAGCTGTATTCCATTCCCGGCAGTGTGCCGCAGGATTATACAAGCATGACGGGATGCCGTTTTGCGTCAAGATGTGCCTTTGCCACAGAAGCGTGCAAGGCAAAGCAGTCATTATTTGAGAAGACACCGGGACACTGGGCAGCGTGCATCCGGTCACAAAGAGGTGAGCTGGATGAGTGAGACCGTACTGCAGGTAGAGAATCTTTCCAAACGGTATGAAGCGGAAGGATCTGCCGTGCTGAAAAAGAACCGGAAATATATTCAGGCCGTGGATCAGATTTCCTTTGAAATTGGCAAAGGAGAGACGCTTGGCCTGGTGGGAGAATCTGGCTGCGGCAAGTCAACAGCCGGCAGAATGATTGTCGGCATTGAAAAGCCTGATGGCGGCAAGGTGACCTTCCTGGACCATGATATCGGCAGTATGAGTGCAAAACAGCTTGCTCCGATCCGCACCCAACTGCAGATGATCTTTCAGGACAGCTATTCCTCTTTGAATCCCCGCAAGCGCGTTTATGATATCCTCAGCAAGCCAATGCTGTACCATCATCTGGCGGATCAGAGCAATGTGCAGCAGAAGGTCAAAGATCTGCTGGATATGGTCGGCCTGCCTGCAGATGCCGCATATCGATATCCCCATGAATTCTCCGGCGGCCAGAGACAGCGTATTTCCATTGCCAGAGCACTGTCTCTGCAGCCAAAGCTGATTGTATGTGATGAGCCGGTATCGGCACTGGATGTGTCCATTCAGGCACAGATTCTGAATTTATTGCGCCGGATCCAGAAGGAAACCGGTGTTTCCTATCTTTTCATCGCCCACGGCCTTGGTGCTGTGCATTATGTGTCGGACCGGATTGCGGTCATGTATTTAGGCAGAATTGTGGAGATCGGCACAAGCCAGGATGTGTTCCACCATGCTTTGCATCCATATTCCATCGGCCTGATTGATGCGGTGCCGGTGGCAGATCCGGATCAGAGAATGTCAGATGACAAGATCATGGCAGGTGAGGTTGATGCGGCGCAGGATGCCGGTATCGGCTGTAAGTTTGCGCCGCGCTGTCCTTTTGCAAAGAAGATGTGCTTTGAAAAGGTGCCGGAAATGAAAGACTATGGCAATGGCCATCAGGCTGCCTGCTTCAAGGTGGAAGGGGTGCTGAAATGATCCGCTACATTGGCAAAAGACTGTTCTATGGCCTGATCACCCTGATCGGCATTACGGTCATTGACTTCATCCTGATGAATATGGCCGGAAATCCCATTGAGATTCTGGCCGGCTCACCAAAAGTATCCAAAGAAGCCCTGGCGATCCGTGCTGCCCAGCTTGGCCTGGACAAGCCGGCATGGCAGCAGTACTTCATCTGGATCAGGCAGATCCTGACCGGCAACTTCGGCTATTCCTACAAATCTTATCAGTCCGTTAGTTCCATGATGCTTTCACATCTTGGACCAACCCTGATCCTGATGGGAACCGCCTTGCTGATTTCAATGACGATTTCAATCATCTTTGGCATCTACAGTGCGGTTCATGCCCATACAAAGCGTGACTATTCCATCGTTTCACTGGCATTTCTGGGCCAGTCGGTGCCGGGATTCTTCATGGCACTGCTGCTGATTGATCTGTTCTGTGTCAAGCTGGGCATCCTGCCAAGCTCCGGTATGCGCAATCTGTCTGATCCCGGCAATGGCGTGCAGCTGCGCTATCTGATTCTGCCGGCACTTGTCTTGGCACTTGGCCAGGCAGGCAATGATATCCGCTACATCCGTTCTGCCATGCTGGAAATATTGAACCAGGACTATCTGCGCACCGTTAAAGGAAAGGGCGTCGGCAGAAGAATTCTGATTTACAAGCATGCATTGCGCAATGCATTGATTCCGATTGTGACCGTGTTTGGCATGGAGATTCCAGGATTATTTGGCGGCTCCATCATCATTGAGCAGATCTTCTCCTGGCCAGGTCTTGGCCTGATGACAATGAATGCCATTTTGCAAAGAGACTATCCGGTCATCATGGCAACCTGTCTTTTATCAGCAGTGGTCGTGCTGGCTGCCAACATTCTGACCGATATTCTCTATGCGGTCGTAGATCCAACGGTCAAGCTGGGAAAGGAGGACTGACATGCACGAGAGTTTTGCCCACAGTGTGTGGCGCCGCTTCAAGCGGCATAAAGCCGGTGTTGTCTCTTTGATCATCCTTGGCATCATCATTCTGACTGCCATTCTGGCACCAGTGCTTGCCCGTCATGATCCCAATGCCATCAACCCTGCTTTCTCCAGTGCGCCGACCGGTGAATACTGGCTGGGTACTGACCAGATGGGCAGAGATGTCTTCTCCCGGCTGCTGTATGGCACCAGAGTCTCTTTGACGGTTGGCGTATTGAGTACATTGCTGGCAACCTCCATCGGTACCGTGCTGGGCTTGCTGGCAGGTTACTTTGGCGGTGCAGTGGATATGATCATCATGCGGATTACCGACATGATCATGTCATTTCCCTACATCATGTTAATCCTGGTTGCCGGCGTCATTTTCAAGCCGGGCATGTGGATGATCATCATCATCCTGGGACTGATCGACTGGCCGGGGGTAGCCAGACTGGTGCGCGGCGAAGTGCTCTCTTTGCGTGAGAAGGACTTTGTGCACAGCTCTGAGATTGCCGGCATGCCGAAATCCTATATTCTGTTTTCGGAAATCCTGCCTAACTGCTTTGCACCGATTCTGATCTTCGGCACAGGCGTCATGGCGATCTCCATCCTGGATGAAGCATCGCTGTCCTTCCTTGGCATGGGCATCCAGCCTCCGCAGGCGTCATTGGGCAATATGCTCAATGGTGCCCAGTCCATCACCGTACTGACAAGTATGCCGTGGCTATGGCTTCCACCGGGATTAATGATTGTCATCCTGGTTGTATGCACCAACTTTGTCGGTGATGCCCTGCGGGATGCGATGGATCCAAATGCAGTTGAGTAATATGAAAAGAACGCCGGCGGCGTTCTTTTTTATGCTTCTGATCAGTGACTGCAGGCTATGGCTGCCATCTGCAGCGCATCTGCTTCGGTTTCACATCCTGCCAGGAAGCCTGAGACATGACAGAACTGTGCAGTTTCCACACCGGATACTTTCTGCAGTTCTTCATAGCGCAGGCCGTACCATTCTTTCGGCAGAGGATGGCGGTAGCTCTTGCGGTCATCGATGTTATTGAGAGCACACTGCACATTCCAGCCCCCGCGCAGGGCAGGATAGACGACATACCAGATGTCTTTTGCCTTAGGGTCATTCTTCATCCTGGTCAGGATGCCTTCCCATGGTGCAAACTGGTTCATGATCATGATGTGGTTGGCAGAGTAGGAAATGCACTGCAGGACGTAATCTTTTCCATCCAGAGAACTGATGATGGAATCCAGACGGTTGAGCAGGATATCCTTGGCAAAGCTCAGGGCATCCATAAAGGCACTGTAGTAGTCATAGTCAGAGTTCCAGGCTGGATTGAAGTCCTTGATCATCTGGGTGATTGTAAAGCCGGTTCCCTGGACACTGAGCAGTTCTTTCTGCTGGTCTGCCGGAATGTTCGGCATCTTTTCCAGGGCTCCCTTGAGCGGATTATAGCCATTGTCAGCCGCATCAATACCCATGATCAGGGAGCTTTCCAGGCGCTCATAGACCTGGTCATAGTATTCCTCAGGGCAGTTCTGCGCTTCCAGAATTTCACGGTAATATTTCCTCCAGACAAGGCCGCAGGCCGCATAAGGAATGTCCGTGCCGGGATGGGTGCCGTTGGCTTCCTTGTTTTCGGGAGAATGGTGGTCCAGTTCTCCTTCACCGATATCAAAGATGATCCAGCCATCCTTGTTTTCAGGAATCTTCGTATCCGGTCCGCGGGTGACTTCAATCTCCTGGCACATCAGGGAAATCAAAGCCGCCGCAAAGACATCATCCGCATGAAAAATGCCATCATGGGTATATAGTTTCTTTTTCTGGTACATGCATGTTCTCCGATCTTTGTATGTATTCTATCTCATTCTTTTCTGGCTGCCAGTGCATTTTTACGCCACTGGGATGGAGTGGCATGGTACTGGCGGCGGAAGCACTTGGTAAAGTAGCTCATTTCCGAGAAGCCGCAGGATGTACCAATATCTGTAATATTCATATCTGTCTGCTTCAGCAGCTCACTTGCCTTCAGCAGGCGGTACTGCAGCAGATACTGCACAGGCGTCGTATGGATGGTTGCCTTGAAGCAGCGGATACATTCCGAGACACTGATATCTGCTGCTGCAGCAATCTGGGCAACTGATAATTGACGGGTATAGTTGTTTTCAATGCAGTCCAGCATCTGCCGGATGCGCAGTTCATTGCGCATATCCTTCTGACTCAGGCCAGTATGAACGACGTTCTGGCGGCCGTACAGGTCAAGTATGATGAAAGAAAGCTCATTGCGCAGCAGGAATTCAAAGCCGGTTGTGCGGTACTGCATGATGGCAAAGGCAGCTTCCATGTGCGTGATGCTTTCCTTGTCAGCGTCCTGATCATGGTGCAGATGCTCAAAGGCATAATTGCGGTTATGCACAATCGGATTGATGTAATTGAGCCAGTAAATGCTGTCACGCGATCCGCCGACCAGTCTTGGTGCAAAGCGGATATTGTACAGCAGCGTATATGTGCTTCCTTGATTGATAAAGCGGTGGCGCGCCTGACTGTTGATAAAGTAACCATCCCCCGGCATAAGATGTATGGTATGATCTTCCACATGAAGCGTCATGGTCCCCTCCAATACCATGCCGACTTCCATTTCTTCGTGCCACGTCCAGTCAGTACTGTCTTCCGGCTTGACATGATGGATCATCATCACTGCCGGCAGCAGTGCATCATTGATTTCACTCATTTTTCCTCCCCCGAATCTGACAATATTTTACAACTTTTCCGGTTATAATGTTCTAATGCGTTGAGGAGTATCTGCGTATACTAATTCGTGCCGAAAGAGAAACATCTTTCGTGAGATACAAACGATTGATATGCGAAGGGGAGAAGCCAGCCGCCCGGATTGCTGAAAGGGCTGTGATGTGGAAAGTTCATGCCGAAGATGCGGCATTTTTTTATGCCTTGTTCTCACTTGCGGCTGTGGCAGCCTGCAGAAAGCTGCGGGATAACAGGTATTCCGGTATCGCAATCATCTGGTGGTAAGGATGCAGATCTGCAGTGCTGACTTCTTTCTGATGTCACTGTGCTGAAATCACAGAGATCTTCATGCCGCAGATCGCATCAGTGATGACATAATCGGCTGTTTGTTGTTGAAAGTGCATGTCAGTTGCGATAATTTTGTGAACAAAAGGAGATTGTCATGATTGGTGTGATTGATGTTGGCGGCGGCCTGCGCGGTTCTTATGGTGCCGGTGTGCTGGATGCCTGTCTGCGCAAAGGGGTTCACTTTGATTATGGTGCCGGCGTATCGGCGGGAAGTGCAAATATATTGAGCTATCTTGCCGGCCAGATGGGCAGAAACTATACCTTCTATACAGAATACACATTCCGGAAGGAATACATGAGTCTGGCTAATTTTCTCAGGACAAAGGACTATCTGGGCCTGGATTATATTTATGGAACGCTGTCAGATGATGGCGGTGAGTATCCGATTGACTATGATGGCATCATGAATAATCCAGCAGATTTTGCGGTTGTGGCAACGGATGCTTTGACCGGGAAACCTGTGTATTATGCCAAAAAGGATTATCAGCGCAATGATCTTGGTTTCCTGAAGGGATCCTGCTGTGTGCCGGTGGCAGATCAGCCGTATCCATACCGTGACCATCTGCTGTTTGATGGAGCACTGAGTGATCCGATTCCTTATGAACACTGCTTTAAAGCAGGCTGTGACAAAATTGTGGTGATTCTGACCAGACCGCGGGATGAAGTGCGTTCCAATGAGAGTGATGTGCGGCTTGCAAAGCTGTTGGAACATAAGTATCCGGTGGCAGCAGAAAACATGAGAAACCGGATTCCTTTGTATCAGAAGAAGCTGCAGGAATGCTTTGCGTTGGAAAAGGAAGGCAAAGTACTGATTGTGGCACCGGATTCTATTGGTCAGATGAAGACACTGACCAAGGACAAAGCAGCAATCAAGGATCTGTATGTCAAAGGCTTCCATGATGCGGATTCGATCTGGGACTTTGCGGGATGAAATGCTATACTAATGACAAGAGGCAATAGACGATGAGCGAACAGGGAATTGCATTGGGTATTGTATTTGGCATCATTGCATTGATCATTCTGCTGGTGATCATGACCGTGTTTATCTGGACCGGCGCATTGACAGCCGTTGAAAACGATGAAGAGAAGAAGTGAGGAACGAAAGATCCTTTTCTTTATTGCCAGTAATCAGGAAAAAATATAGGAAAAAACTATAGATACCTGATAAAATCGATGCAATGAAACGGAATGAAACACTGAAATTTGCACTGATGAAAACCGCACCCATTGCGGTTTCTTACTTTTTTGTGGCAATGTCCTTCGGCCTGTTGATGAGCCAGAATGGCTTTCCATGGTATGATGCCGTACTGGCCAGTGTGTTTGTCTACACAGGTGCCTTTCAGTTTGTGCTGGCATCGTTTCTGTCTGCCGGCACACCGCTGTTAACCATTGTTCTGACAGCACTGTTCATGAACAGCCGTCAGGTATTTTATTCCCTGTCATTTCTGGATGATTTCCGCAGCTGCGGAAAGATGTTTCCCTATATGGTTGGCACATTGACCGATGAAACGTACTCTCTGTACAGCTCTATTGACCGATATCCGGATCATGTGGACAAGTATGCGGCAATGAAGGAAATTGCTTTCCTGTCTCATTTTTGGTGGATTCTGGGCACTTTTGCCGGTGCCCTGGCAGGCTCCTTACTGCCGATTTCCATCCGCGGCATTGACTTCACACTGACAGCACTGTTTCTGACCATCGTCATGGACCAGTGGCAGAAAGCAGAGGATCATATACCGGCATTGACAGGCTTTGCATGTGCGATTGGCTGCCTGGTTGCCTTTGGTCCGTCCCGTTTCATTCTGCCATCCCTGATTCTGACCAGCGGCATCCTGCTGGCACGCAATGAAAGGAGGCACGCATGAACAATTCCTATGCATTGTTTGCCATACTGCTCTCTGCCATTGTGACTTACAGCCTGCGTGCTTTGCCATTTGCCATTTTCCGTGACGGCAAAATGTCACCGATCCTTTCACGGCTGGCCATGGTACTGCCGGCTGCGATCATGGCAGTGCTTGTGGTTTATGGTCTTAAGGATACATTAAGCGCGGACTGGACCGTGTGGGCTGCGACAATTGCAGGCTGCGGCAGCGTCATGGCACTGCATGCCTGGAAGCACAATACGATTCTGTCTGTTTTTGCAGGAACAGCAGTATACATTGCACTGCTGTACCTGCTGTAGCATCTTGACGGAATCGTACCACGTGCTATAATGATTCGGCACGCACCGGTGGTGGAATCGGCAGACACGTACGCTTGAGGGGCGTATGGGGCAACCCGTGCAAGTTCAAGTCTTGTCCGGTGCACTTGAAAGACGCAGTCATGTGGCTGCGCTTTTTTCTTGCTTTTGTCTCATGTAACCCCTCTCTTTCCCGTTCAAAATATGATACAGTATATTCAGAAATTGAAATATAAATGAGTGCTTGAGGGAGGCATGATCATGGCAGACAAATCATTAGCCGGCAAGAAACCTGCAGTACCGTTGGATCCTGTTTTTATTACGGAAATGGATCGGTATCTGTTTGGTGAAGGCAGAAATTATAAGTGCTATCAGAAGATGGGTGCACATAAGGCAAAGCTGAATGGTGTATCCGGTATGCATTTTGCTGTGTGGGCACCGCATGCAAAGGCAGTGTCGATTGTGTGTGACCGCAATGAATGGCAGCCTGGCAGAAACTACATGATGCCTTTGGAGACATCCGGCATCTTTGAAGGTTTTATGCCGGATATGGATTTTGGTGAGCTGTACAAGTATGCAATTGAAACACAGAGCGGCGATACGATCTTCAAGGCAGATCCGTATGCGTTCTCGGCTGAATTAAGACCGGGCACAGCATCGAAAACAGCCGATATTGATTCGTTTATCTGGCATGATGAAGCCTGGATGAAAGACCGTGCGTCCAAGGATACGTACCGGCAGCCGCTGGCAATCTATGAGTGCCATCTGGGTTCCTGGAAGAAGGAAGTGACGCCGGAAAATCCGGATGGTTTTATCAACTACCGCAAGCTGGCCAGAGAGCTGGTGGACTATGTGAAGTGGATGGGCTATACGCATGTGGAGCTGATGGGGATTGCCGAGCATCCGTTTGATGGATCCTGGGGCTATCAGGTATCTGGCTATTATGCACCGACATCCCGTCATGGCTCTCCGCAGGACTTCCAGTGGATGGTGGATTATCTGCATGAAAATGGCATCGGCGTGATTCTGGACTGGGTGCCTGCCCATTTCCCGAAGGATGCCTTTGCCCTTGCGGATTTTGATGGTCAGCCGCTGTATGAATATCCGGATCCCCGTATGGGTGAACATCCGGACTGGGGCACGAAGATCTTCAACTATGGCAAGAATGAGGTGAAGAACTTCCTGATTGGAAATGCCCTGTACTGGTATGAAATGTATCATATCGACGGACTGCGTGTAGATGCAGTAGCTTCGATGCTGTATCTGGATTATGGCCGCAAGGATGGTGAATGGATTCCAAATAAGTATGGCGGCAATGGCAACCTGGATGCGATTGAGTTCTTCAAGCATCTCAATTCTGTGATCCGCGGCCGCCATGATGGCACGATCATCATTGCCGAGGAATCGACCGCATGGCCTAAGATCACAGCTGCACCGGAAGATGAAGGCCTTGGCTTTACGTACAAGTGGAATATGGGCTGGATGCATGACTTCCTGGATTACATGAAGCTTGATCCGTTATTCCGTAAGAATGCCCACAACAAGATGACCTTTGGCATGTCCTATGCCACCAGTGAGAAATTTATTCTGGTACTGTCACATGATGAGGTTGTGCATCTGAAGTGTTCCATGATTGAAAAGATGCCGGGTCTTGGCCATGACAAGTTTGCCAATCTGAAGGCAGGGTATCTGTTCATGTTCGGTCATGCCGGCAAGAAACTGCTGTTCATGGGCCAGGATTTCGGCCAGTACCATGAATGGGATGAGAAAGTGCAGCTGAACTGGGAACTGTGCGATCAGCCATACAACCGGGAACTGCTGCTGTTTGTCAAAGATCTGCTTGCCATGTACAGAGAATATCCGGCAATGTATACACTGGATGATTCCTGGGATGGCTTTGAATGGATCAATGCGGATGATGCGGACCGCTCCATCTTCTCCTTTGTGCGCAAGGACGGTACCGGCAGGCATAATCTGCTGTTTGTGATCAACTTTACGCCGGTGGAAAGAAAGGACTACATGGTCGGTGTGCCATGCCCTGGCCGCTATACGCTGATTCTCAATGAGAACGGTGCCGTGAAGGATGACAAGGTTAAAAAGCTGTACAATGCCCGCAAGGGTGAATGTGACGGCAGGCAGTATCATGTGAATTATCCGCTGCCAGGCTATGGCTGTGCGGTATTCCGCTATAATGATGCAAAACCGGCAAAGAAAAGAAGCACGGCAAAGAAAAAAGCAGGAACCAAAGCCAAGACAAAGTAATGCGTTCATGACACAGATGCAGGAAAAACGGCATCTGTGTTTTTGCGTACACCTGACATAAGTCTGAGGGAACACAAGCCCCTGGAAGCTATAGTACATTAGCGCTTAGGCGGGGAGGTTCACATCTCCATGATTATCATTACGGTGCTGGTATGACTGCCGTGTCATTCATCTGTGTCAGCAGCAGGTGCAGCCGCATCCTTTCTTTGCACCGTGATGGCCATGCCATGATCTTAAGATCACAGGAACAGGAGAAATTCTGCTCTTTTTCTGTGCTACACTGTGGCTATGAAAAACAGGAAACTGACGATGGACAGTACCATCCGGGATGTATATGCCAACCCAATCGGCCACGACATCATTGCCAAGATTCTTCTGCAGGCAGGCCTGCCTTCTTTTCTGGTGGAAAATCCTGCCGCATCTCATCTGAAACTGAAATGGCTTGTCAAGCCTTTGTCCCATCTGCTGGATGCGGATTTCTGGCCGGCCTTTCTCAAACTGGTCAATCAGGAAGAAGAGGCTATGCAGGAAGACGGCCAGCCGGGTGACAGGCGCTGGTGGAAGTCGGCTGTCTTTTATCAGATTTATCCTTCTTCCTTCTGTGATGGCAATCATGATGGCATTGGTGATCTGGCCGGCATCATATCAAAGCTGGACTATCTGCAGGATCTTGGCGTGGATGCACTGTGGCTATGCCCGATTTATGATTCACCTATGGATGACAATGGCTATGACATCCGTGATTATCATGCCATCAATCCGCGCTTTGGCACAATGGCACAGTTTGATGCGCTGCTCAAAGAAGCACATCAGCGCGGCATGCGGCTGATCATGGACCTGGTCGTCAACCATACAAGCGATGAACACCCATTCTTCCAGAAAGCACTGGCGGATGAGCATAGTCCGTATCATGACTACTATTTCTTTTCTTCATCAAAGAGCGTGCCCAACAACTGGACATCGTTCTTCTCAGGCAGCGCCTGGGACCAGTATGGTGACCGCAGAGAATGGGCATTGCATCTGTTTGCAAAGAAACAAGTCGATCTTAACTGGGACAATCCGGCTGTGCGCCATGATGTATGCACGATGGTGAACTGGTGGCTTGACAAAGGCGTGGATGGATTCCGTCTGGATGTGATCAATTACATCAGTAAGGATGCCGGCCTGCCGGATGGCGATGTGTCGGTTGGAAAGCTGATGGGCTATACCGGCATTGAGCACTACTACTATGGCCCTCACTTGCATGACTACCTCCATGAGCTGCATGAAAATGCCTTTGGTCCGCATGATGCCTTTGCGATTGGTGAGACGCCGGGTCTGGGCATGCAGATGGCAAAACTGGTTACCGATGAGCGGCGCAAAGAACTGGACATGATCTTCTCGTTTGATCATCTGGAAACACCAGGACATGTGCGCTTTGAAGATTACCGCTATGATCTGAACTATCTGCGTGATTATCTGATTGACTGGTCAGCACATTATGGCAGCCACTGCTGGATGTCACTGTTCTATAACAACCATGATAATCCCCGCATGGTATCCAAGATTGATCCCAGTGGGAAATACCGCCGTGAAATCTGCCTGCTGCTGGCGGTGATGCAGATGACGCTGCCAGGCACGCCGTTTGTCTATCAGGGGGATGAAATGGGTCTGGCCAATTATGATTTTCATTCGATCCATGATCTGCATGATATTGAATCATTGCGGTATTACAAAGAACATGTCTCGCTTGGAGAAGATCCGGATGATGTATGGAAGCGTGTCAAGGCAGGCACGAGAGATCACGCCAGAGTGATGCTGCCATGGAATGAAGAAAATCCTGTCCAGAAGGAAGATCCGGTTGTATGCAAGGCATATCAGGATCTGATCAGGCTGCGGCATTCCTGTGATGCACTTGTCTATGGTTCCTTTCATGTGCTGGACAGACGTCATGACAGGTTTGTTTATCTGCGCCGGGATGATGAGGAGACATATCTGATTGACTGCAGCTTCTCTGCAGAAAAACAGGAACCATATCCCATCCACTATAACTGGACTCTTGTATGGCCTTCCTGCCTGTATGACCACAAGCTGGGACCGTATGGGGCAAGAATCTGGAAACGGATAGATGACAGAAAGATAAAGTGAGGAAATACAGATGGATAAGACACTTGTACTGGTACGCCATGGCCAGACGCTGTTCAATATGGAAAACCGTGTGCAGGGATGGTGTGATTCTCCGCTGACTGAAACAGGCAGAGCGCAGGCTGCATTGGCCGGGAAGACGCTGCATGAAGCGGGCTATGTATTTGATCACGTCTATTGTTCAACGGCAGAGCGGGCCTGTGATACGGCTGAAATTGTCGGTGGCATGCCCTATGTGCGCTGCAAGGATCTGCGGGAAAGATGCTATGGCAGAATGGAAGGAGAAAGCCGCCGGATTTCTCATTGCATTCCTGCTGAGATGCGGGATGCCTTCTATACTGCCATGGGCGGCGAATCCCGTGCCCAGGTACAGCAGCGTGTTTATCATCAGCTGGAACAGATCATGCAGAAAGAAGATCATCATACAGTTCTGGCTGTCAGCCATGGTGAGTCAATTGCCTGCATGATTGAGATGGTGCTGAAAGAACAGGCAGATGTATTTCTGAAAGAACACCGCATTAAAAACTGCAGTATGACTATATTGTTATATTCTGAAAGGATGTTCCATCTGCAGAAAATGCTGTATATTCCAGAAGCTGCCAGCTGAAAATTCTATTCTTCCCTGACGTGTGCATGAAAGAATCCCCCGATGCCTGAAAAGTCTTGTCACATTTGACAAAAAAGCAGGTGAAACCTGAATTATTTATTCTATTCATTGATAAATGCCGATATAATATAGCCATAAGTTTGTGCCACTTTACAGCATTTAGAAAAGAGGAAATCATATGAAAAAAGGATCGGAGCTGTCGGTACTGGAGGCATTGCTGAGGCTGACTGATCGTGATCATTTTGTCACCCTGAGCCAGATTTCAAACTACATCAAGAAAGAGTTCGATTATGAAATTGAAAGACGCACTTTGTATTCTGATATCGAAATTCTCAAGATGCATGGATGGGTTGTGACCGGCTATACAGCCGATCATCCTGGCTATTCGATTGACAAGCGCAATCTGACCCCGAAGGAAGCTGCCAATGCTTTCCTTGCGACTGCCCGCAGTACAGGTGATAAAGTGAATCTGAGCGGTCTGCTGCATGCTTTGTCTTACGATTTTTCCAATTATCAAAAGGATGTTCTGAAGGATCTTCTGGAAGATACTGGTTATCTCAGCAAGGAAGATCTGGCTTATCTGACCGTCGAAAGATAAATTTGAAATGCTGCATCAGCGCCTTCTGGCACTGTTTTTTTTAAGAGTGTACATTAGCGTGCTGAAGGTAAGGGTGGCATAACTTACCGAATGCAAATAAAATGGAAGGTGGAGAGAGTGTTACCATCTTTTCGGAAAGGAGATTCCATGTCTGGCCTGTTTCTTAACTGGAGTCTGGATAGTTTTGGCAGCGTGATCCGCTCGCTGGCTGATATTTTCATTGTCTGGCTGATTCTGTACTATGTGCTGCGCCTGGCCCGTTCCAATTCGCGGACAACGCAGATTTTTAAAGGGATTCTGCTTGTCATCATCGTCGATGCATTGTCCAATCTGCTTGGCTTGAAAACCGTAAAATACTTTGCGGATATGTTCATCAACTGGGGCTTTCTGGCTCTGATCATCATCTTTCAGCCGGAACTGCGCTCCATGCTGGAAAAACTTGGCAAAACGAACGTGTTCAGCCGGATTTCCAGTCTCAGCGGCAATGAAAAAGAACATCTGGTGGATCAGATTGTGACTGCTGTCATGCTGTTGAGCAAGGACAAGACGGGTGCACTGATCTCGATTGAGCGTTCCCAGTCGCTGGATGACTATGTCGCGACCGGCACAAAGCTGAACAGTGATGTGACGGCGGAAATTCTGACATCCATCTTTGTGACGACCACCCCGCTGCATGATGGTGCTGTTATTATCCAGGGAGATAAGATTGCGTGTGCAAGTGCGTATTTCCCGCCGACCAATCTGGACTTGCCCGGCCGCTATGGTGCCCGCCACCGTGCCGCCGTTGGCATTTCTGAGATTACGGATGCAGTGACTGTTGTTGTTTCCGAAGAGACAGGCAATGTATCCGTAACAGAGGGCGGCCGCATGATGAGTGTGAATGAGAGACAGCTGCGTGACTATCTGCTGCGGACGATCTGCGGTCAGAGCACACCTGTGGATGCCAGTGAATCAGGCAATGATGAAACAGAAACTGGCAGCGGAAATGATCAGGAGGAACCGTCCAGCCGCCGTTTTCCGTTTTTCCATGCGGAGAGTGAGCAGGAAAAAGAGGAGGAGAAGATGGAGGAGCTTCATGATGAGGCTGCCCGCATCAAACTGCCGCAGAATCATAAGCATGACCGTCCAATACCTTCCTATCCTCAGCAGGATCGAAAGATCCCTTCCTTTACGGAAGCTGAGAAGCAGATGGCAGAAATCGAAGAAAAGAAGGCACATGAACATGCCAGGATTGAACCTGAGTCTGTCAGCGGATTGAAACGCAGTGATGAAGATGATGACGGGAAGGGAGATGAGCCGCATGCCTGAGGACAAGAAAGACCGCCGCAGAAGCTCGGCAGCCAAGACCGATCTGGCCCGCAGAATTGCGGAGCAGTCCCGCCGCATGGCACGCACATCCCAGCGCTTTGAAGAATTCCTGCTGAAACTGCTGCGCTGGTTTTCCACCGCACTGGACAAGATTCTGTTTAATCGGAAGTATTCCCGCTGGGTTGCTCTGGCATTGGCAGTGATCATGTATATGGCCGTGAATGCCAATTCCTGGCGCAGCATGACAACCGGCATGACCAGCAGCCGCTCCCGCAGCAACGTCACTGTTTCCGCCCAGTATAACAGTGATGCCTTTGAGCTTTCCGGACTGCCTTCCACATGTGATATCACCATCACCGGTGATGCGACCAGCGTCACCACAGCCTTCAACAGTGACGGTACCATCACAGCCGATCTGGAAGGACTGTCAGAAGGCACACACAATGTCAAGCTGAAAGCAGAAGGGTTTGGCGATTCGGTCAATGTCAAGATTGATCCTTCCAATGTTACGGTAACGCTGAAGAAAAAGACAACCGAACAGTTTGATCTGTCTTATGATCTGGTCAATCAGGATAAGATGGACAGCAAATATTCCGTAGGAACACCAGAGTTTGAGTATACCAAGGTCAATGTGCGCGCATCCCGTGATACCTTGAATACTATTGCCTTTATACGGGCGCTGATTGATGTGTCAGGACAGACAAGCGACTTTGATCAGGATGCCAGGCTTGTGGCATATGATGCGGATGGCCAGGTGGTCAATGCGGATATTGTGCCGGACACTGTTCATGTACATGTACCGGTTTCTTCGATCAGTAAGACGGTGGGCATTCAGGTGCAGGTCAGCGGTGAGGTGCCGGATGGCAAAGCCATTGCCAGCATCGGCCTGGATCAGCAGACTGTGACAATCTATGGCTCGCAGTCTGTGCTGGATGGCATAGACAAGGTGACTGTGACTCTGGATGCCAGCACATTGACCAAAGATGCGACGGTACTGCGGCCGATCACCCTGCCTTCCGGTGTATCCAGTGCCTCGATTTCACAGGTGACCATGACGGTCAAGCTGGGCGATGAGACAAGCCGTACGATTGACAATGTCAAGATCAACTACAAGAACAATACAGGCAATTACACAGCGACCCAGCCGGACGGCAAGACGACAACGAGCGTAACGGTCTATGGTACCGCCGACAATATAAAAGCGGTCAGTGCAGATGATATTATGGTATATATAGACATGTCTGATGCGCAGCCGGGCCTGCAGACATTTGATCTGCAGATCGACCAGCCGGAGAATGGCCTGGTGCGCTATGAGCTTTTGGAAGATACGTATGAACTGAACGTGATCGGGGATACAACACAGGATACTCAGACAGAAGGAGATACAAACAATGGGTAAGTATTTTGGGACAGATGGAATTCGCGGCAAGGCCAATGAAGGACTGACAGCAGAACGCGCCTTTGTGGTTGGCAGATATCTTGGCTGGTATTACAGCCAGAAGGGTAAGAAGAATATTGTCATTGGCAAGGATACCCGTCTTTCCAGTGATATGCTGGAGTCGGCACTTGCGGCCGGCATTACATCAGAGGGCTGCGATGCGTATCTTGCCGGATACTGCCCGACGCCGATGATCTGCTATCTGACCGTCCATGAGGATTTTGCGGTTGGCGCCATGATCTCGGCCTCTCATAATCCATTCTATGACAATGGCATCAAAGTGTTCTCCAAGCAGGGCGTCAAGCTGCAGGGGGAAGTGGAAGCACTGATTGAGGATTATATTGATGGCAAGATTGAGATTCCATATAAGACAGAAGGCGAGATCGGCCGGATTGTGAATTATCCGGAGGGTCTGGATCACTATCTGAACTTTGTGGTTTCCGAATTCCCGCTTGATCTGCACGGTACTAAGATTGCGATGGACTGCGCCAATGGCTCAGCAACCTATACTGCCGAGAAGGCACTGCGCCGGCTTGGCGCAGAATGCACGATCTTCTGCAATGATCCCAATGGCACCAATATCAACCGCAAGTGCGGCAGCACCCATCCGGAGCGCTTCCAGGAATATATGAAGCTTGGCTCCTATGATCTTGGCCTGACATTTGATGGCGATGCAGACAGACAGATTCTGGTCAGACCGGATGGTGAGCTGGTCAATGGCGACTATGTCCTGTATATCTGCGGCAAGTATTACCGTGATAAAGGGGTGCTGACCAATAATACGATTGTGACAACCGTTATGGCCAACCTTGGTCTTTGGAAAGCAATGGAGAGAGAACATATCAACGTTGCCAAGACGGATGTTGGTGATAAGTATGTCTATGACTGCATGATCAAGAATGACTATATCCTGGGCGGTGAGCAGAGCGGCCATATCATCTTCTCGCGCCATGAGACAACCGGTGACGGCCTGGTGACAGCCCTTGCGATTCTCAAGGTCATGAAGAACACGGGCAAGAGTATTTCCGAGCTGTGTGAGGGTCTGCGCATTTATCCACAGCTGCTTGTCAATGTCAAAGTCAATGACAAGACAAAGGTCATGGATGATCCGGAAGTCCAGGAAGCCATTGCCAGGGTGAACAAGGATCTGAATGGCAATGGACGCATTCTGGTGAGACCTTCCGGTACGGAACCGCTGCTGCGCGTCATGGCAGAGGCGGAAACGGATGAGATCTGCCAGCAGGTATGCGGCCAGGTTGCAGATGTGATCAAGGCTAAATTTGGCGCATGATGTATGGATGCCGTCCTGATTCGGGCGGCTTTTTTATGTGCACGTGTTAAAATGATTCTGGTGATTGCAATGAAAAAAGTGATTTGTATTGTTGAAGATGAAAAAGACCTGAATGAGCTGGTCAAGCGGTATCTGGAAAAGGAAGGCTATGAGGTACGCTCCTATCTGACTTTTGATGAAGCCAGTGCCCATACAAATGATGACGATGTGCATCTGTGGATTCTGGACATCATGCTGGGTGACAAGTCCGGCTTTGATCTGATTGATGAGATCCGTGCCCATTCTCCGGATGTACCGGTCATTTTCATGTCTGCCCGTGACAAGGAGTTTGACCGTATTATCGGCCTGGAAAAAGGCAGCGATGACTACATTACCAAGCCGTTTTCACCCAAGGAACTTGTATTGCGGGTGAACAATGTCATGCGTCGTACGTATAAAGACGAAGGAGCACGCATTGAAGTCGATGGCTATGAGATCGATGAGAATCAGCGCATGGTCTTTGAAGGAAACAATCAGATTGAACTGACAACCAAGGAATTTGAACTTCTGATGCTTTTTGTAAACAATAAGGGCACTGCCTTCCCGCGTGATGAGATTCTTTCCAAGGTGTGGGAGACAAATTATTACGGCAGTGACCGGGTGGTGGATGATACGCTGCGCAGGCTGAGAAAGAAGATGCCGAATCTGAGCATCCGCACAATTTATGGATTCGGATACCGGCTTGGATGAAGCGCCTCAATCTGTGGCTGCGCGAGCTGTCACTGAACCAGCAGCTGCTGGCGATCATCATCCTGTTTATCTCCGTCTTTGCCATCTTTATTTCCACTTTTCTCTCACCGGCACTGGACCAGTTTTCCCAGAATGAAATGTACCGGCTGCTGCACAATTCCCAGGAAAGCCTGCTGTCCTATCTGGATAACTATGATGGTGATCTGGATGAGATTGTGCCTAATGAAGATGCAGAAATCGTGGATGCTGTCTGCCAGGACGGTACCATTACCGTGCTTGGCACCAGATCACTGCCGTCGGATCTGCAGAAAGACATCGTGTCCCATACAGAGCAGGATGTTTCCGGTACCCAGGATTACAAGTGCACTTCAGAAGTGGATGACCGTGTGATTACGTATCTGTATTCCATGACACTGATGAAAAATGGTAGCTGGCTGATATCTGTGATGGACAATGCCTACCAGACGCAGTTCAAGACGTCGCTTGTCAATGAAGTGGTGACGATGAATGTACTGGTTGTATTAGTCCTGTTCATCATTCTGATGGCGTGGGTATCCACTTTGATCGTGCCTTTGTCACAGATCCGCACCTATATTGAAAAGGTCAAGAATGATGAACCGGCGCAGCTGAATGTGCACCGCCGTGATGCCATCGGCCAGGTCGCTGATGCATTGCGCGATATGGAAGGTGAGCTGCAGAAACAGAACCAGCAGAAGCAGGAAATGATTCAGAATATTTCGCATGATCTCAAGACACCGATTGCCACAATCAAGTCGTATGGTGAGAGCATCAAGGATGGGATTTATCCATATGATACATTGGAAAAGAGTGTTGATGTCATCATTGAACATGCGGACCGTCTGGAAAAGAAAGTCCAGTCCCTGATTGTGCTAAACAAGATGGACTATCTGCAGGATGAAACACCGGATGGTGATACGGTGGACATGAATGAGGTCATTGATCAGGTCATTCTGTCTTTGAAAGTCATTCGTCCGGAGATTTCACTGGAAAAGGATACCGAGGAAAATGTCTTGTTCCATGGTGCCCAGGATCCATGGCGGATTGTTGTGGAAAACCTGGTTGACAATGGCCTGCGGTATGCGGTATCCCATATCAGGATTGTGCTGAAGGAAAATGAACTGAGTGTCATCAATGATGGCAGTCCGATTCCGGATGAGGATCTGGAGAGAATCTTTAGGCCGTATGAGAAGGGTACCAATGGCCGCTTCGGTCTTGGCCTTTCCATCGTCTATAAGGTGGTCACAACCTATGGCTATCATGTGGATGCAGAAAACCTGCCGGGCGGCGTGTGCTTCCGGGTATGGCGGGAAGGCAGAAAGCCATCCAGAAGAAAGAAGAAAGAAACGCATAACAGCGGGGGACAGGAGGAAAAGCCATGAGCACTGAGGTGAAGTGGTGTACATGCCGCAATGTGAAAACGGCATATATAGAAGCTGGAGAAGGACCGGATATGGTTCTGCTGCATGGCTGGGGACAGAACAAGGAAATGATGGGGCAGATCATGGAGCACTTCAAGGACCGCTATCATGTCTACAGTCTGGATTTCCCGGGACACGGCCAGTCTGATCTGCCTGATCGCGCCTGGGGTGTACCGGAATATACGGAATTCTTTGAAGATTTTGTGGAGCAGAATCACATTGCAAATCCGGTGATTATTGCCCATTCCTTTGGCTGCCGGGTGGCGATCCGGTATGCGGCAAAGCACCACGATGTCAAAAAGATGTGTCTGACCGGGGCTGCCGGCATCCGTCCCAGGCAGTCTTTGGACGCAAAGATCCGTGTATCTGCTTATAAAGCAGGCAAATGGTTTCTTAAGGCAACCCACAATGAAGAAAAGCTGCGCCAGCTGCAGGCATCAGCCGGTTCTGAGGATTACCGCAATGCCAAGGGCATCATGAAACCCACGTTTGTGAAAGTCGTCAATGATGATGTCACACCGGTATTGAAAGATGTGACATGCCCGGTGCTGCTTGTATGGGGTGAAAATGACACAGCTGTGCCGTTATGGATGGGACAGGAAATGGCAAAGAAGATGCCGGATGCCGGCCTGGCTGTCTTTGAACATGATGACCATTGGGCTTACTGGCATCAGCCGCAGCGCTTCAATGCCGTACTGGATATCTTTTTGAAAGAGGAAAATGCATGATCACGAAACTGCTTTTGTTTGCTTTGACCATGTGGGCACTCTGGATTCCTTCCAGGCATGCCCTGCATATGTATCAGCAGAATCGCTATGAAAATGGAAGATTTGCCAAATGGATCCGTACATCTGTGAATGATCAGGTCTCATCCTGTATTATTCCGCTTGCCATCGTATTGATTTCTATTGTGGTTTCACTGTTTCAAGTGACGATCTGGCCATTTGTATGCGTGCAGATTGTCATGGCACTGTACCATCGGGCAATGGAAAAGGGAAAACAGTACATCAAGCCGCTTGTCGTCACGGCAAGAGTAAAACGGCAGATCGCTGTGCTGGTGATCCTGGAAATACTTGCCCTCTGGCTGATTCTGGCTTTTGTACCGGCATGTTTCAGCTATGGACTGATGATAGCGGCTGGCTATTTCCTGCCCTGGATTCTGCTGTTTGCAGTGGGATGGATAACTGCACCGATTGAACATGGCGTACAGCAGTCCTATCTCAATGATGCAAAAAAGATTCTCAACAGCCATACCGGTCTGATCAAGATCGGCATTACCGGTTCTTACGGTAAGACAACCACCAAGAATATCATGCAGGCAGTGCTGTCTGAGAAGTACAACACACTGATGACGCCGGCTTCCTACAATACGCCGATGGGCATCACCCGCACGATCCGGGAAATGCTCAAACCGATCCATCAGGTATTTGTGTGCGAAATGGGTGCAGACCATGTTGGTGACATTACCGAACTGATGAATTTTGTCCATCCTTCCATCGGTGTTGTGACATCCATTGGGCCGCAGCATCTCAATACATTTGGCAGCCAGGAAAACATCATCAAAGAAAAGATGCAGATGGCTGAAAAACTGCCAGCTGATGGCGTGGCAATCCTGAACTATGACAATGAATTCATCCGGAATTATCACATTGTAAATCCGGTCAAAGTCATCAGCTATGGCATTGCCTGCCAGCAGGCAGATTATCATGCCGAAGATATTTCCTATTCCGCCTGGGGTTCTTCGTTTGTGATTGTGCATGGGAATGAGCGCATTCCTGTGCAGACAAAACTGCTGGGTGAGCTGAATATTCTGAATATTCTGGCGGCAGCGGCATGTGCACGGTATCTCAATGTATCGTGGGAGGCCATTGCCGCAGGCTGTAAGAATATGAAGCAGGTGGAACACCGCCTGGAACTGAAGCGGATCAATGGCTTCCGCTTCATCGATGATGCGTTCAATGCCAATCCAAGCGGCAGTGCTATGGCGCTGGAAGTACTTGGCATGATGCCGGGCAGGCGGATCATTGTGACCCCTGGCATGATTGATCTGGGCGCAAAGCAGGATGAAATCAACCGCAGCTTTGGCCAGAAGATGAAGGGCAAGGCGGACTGGGTTGTACTGGTAGGTGAAGCCCAGACAAAACCGATTCTGGCTGGCCTGCAGGATGTGGATTTTGATATGAGCCATGTGGTAGTATTGGCAAGGGAAAAGGAGGCATTTAACTGGGTGTGGGCAAATGCTTCAAGAGAGGATACGATTCTTCTCGAGAACGATCTGCCCGATGCTTTCAACCGGTGAACGAATATGACTTGGTGTGTGATTGGTACCTGGGAAATGGCGGCACAGGGTGCAGTCAAAGCTGCTGATCTTCTTGCAAAAAACGGTACGGCAAAGCAGGCAACACTTGCCGGTGTGCAGGATGTTGAGGATAATCCGGAATTTCATTCCGTCGGCTATGGCGGACTGCCTGGCAAAGATGGACATATTGCCATGGATGCCGGCTATATGGATGGCGACACGCTGCATTTTGGTGCTGTATCGGCACTGGAGGGGTTTCGTTCTCCGGCTGCTGTTGCCCAGTCGCTTGCGGATGGAGATGCCAATAATTTCCGTACCGGAGCAGGGGCAGCACTGTATGCAGAAGAACATGGTTTTGAAAAGCGCAACAATCTTACCCCGGAGGCACAGGAAATCTTCGAGAAGAAGAAAGTGGAAGCATTAAAAGCCTATGACGGCCACGATACGGTCTGCTTCCTGGCCCTGGACCAGAAGGGTACGATCTGTGCGACGACTTCAACATCCGGTCTTTTCATGAAGGAACCGGGCCGTGTTGGTGATACGCCGATGCCAGGTGTTGGCTATTATGCGGACAGTGAAGTTGGTGCAGCTGCGGCTACCGGCATGGGTGAAGAGATTGCCAAGGGTGCGTTGAGCTATGCAGCAGTGGCAGCTATGAAGGCTGGCCTGCCGGTGCAGAGTGCTGCGGAGCAGGCTGTCAGAGAGCTTCATGATTCTTTGATCAGACGCAATGGCTATGCCCAGCCGATGTCTTTGATTGCCATAGATGCACATGGCAGCTGGGGTGTTGGCACCAATTGTGAATTTACGTTTGCTGTGGCAGATGACAAACATGCAATGTGTGTGTATGAAGTGATCCCACAGGAAGCTGGACTGGAGATTCGTCAGAAGTGACGTTTCTCTTTTTAAAAAGAAAGAAGGATAAACAATGAAACATCAGATCTGGGCGCACCGCGGTGCCAGCGGCTATATGCCGGAGAACACATTACTGTCATTTGACCTTGCCGCAAAGCAGCACGCCGATGGCGTGGAGCTGGATATCCAGTATACAAAGGACAAGAAGATCGTTGTCATCCATGATGAAAACATAGACAGAACTTCCAATGGTACTGGCTGGGTGAAAGATTATACCTTTGAGCAGCTGCGCACCTTCAATTTCAACAAGACCCATCCTGAGGCGGGCCATGCGGATATTCCCCTGATGCAGGAAGTGTTTGATCTGCTGAAACCGACAAATCTGATGATCAATATTGAACTCAAGACCGGCATCTTTGATTATGAGGGCATTGAAGAAGAAATCATTGAAATGGTCAGGGCCAATGGGTTCCAGGACCGTGTCATCTATTCTTCCTTCAATCACTATTCTGCCTTGAAAGTCAGACAGCTGGATCCCAATGCAAAAGTAGCCTTCCTGTATGAGGATGGCCCGATTGATATGCCGGAATATGCTCACAAGTATGGCATGAATGCCATTCATCCGGCTGTTTACAATCTGCGCTATCAGGATGTAGTGGAAAAGGCCCACAAGTTTGGCATGGCTGTCAATGTCTGGACCGTCAATGATGAAACGCTGTGGGCATATTGTGACAAGATGAAGGCAGATGCCGTCATTACCAATTATCCTGACAAAGCCAGAATCTTCTTTGAGGAACATGCATGAGCGAGCTGGAAGAGAAGACTGCCCCCTGGATTGCCCGGCATGCCATCCAACAGGAGATTTCCTCTTTTGATGGAACCAGTCTGAATACGTATCATGCCATTCCAGACCGTGCCAAAGTTGTGATTGTCATGGTACATGGTTTCTGCGGTTTCTTTGGCAAATACCATGAACTGTTTCAGCACTTCTATGAAGCGGGATATGCACCGTTCTTTCTGGAACTGCGCGGACATGGCAAATCATCCAACCGCCGCTGCTTCGCGGATAAAAGAGTTACAGTAGGCTCCTTTGAAGAGTATGCCGGCGACATCCACGCCTATGTCAACTGGATCAGGAAGCAGTATCCTGCCCTGCCGAGATTTCTGTTTGCCCATTCCATGGGCGGTGCTGCCGGAGCCCTGGAACTGGAAGAACATCCGGATGATTTTGCCTGTGCCATTCTTTCTTCACCTATGCTGGAAATGAACTTTGGCAAGCTGCCGGAACCGGCTGTAGATGCTTTATCCGTTTATGCCAAAGTCAAGCATCTGGATGATGACTACGCACCTGGCCAGCATGCCTGGACGGGCAAGTATGATCCTGCCAATTCTTCCTGTGACAGTGAAAAGCGCTATGCCTATCAGTTCCATCAGCGCCAGGCAGATCCGGATTATCAGACCTGGGGCGGTACCTATGGCTGGGCAAGAGCTGCCAAGCAGGGCTCTGAGAAGGCACTGCAGAATGCCGGAAAGGTGCGGATTCCGGTACTGATCTGTCAGGCAAGCCGGGATACGATGGTGCTGAATGAAGGTGAGCAGATCTTCAAGATGCGTTCTGCCAACACATCCCTTGTGCAGTATGATTCACGTCATGAAATCTTTGCGGCAAATGATGAAGTCTTTAACAGATATGTCAAAGATCTTGTGACTTTCTATGATGTACAGACAAAGAAGCTGGAGACAGCCAGGGCTGATTGAAGCCTGGCAATCTCCAGCTTTTTATTTCATGAAACTGTTAATCGCATACGCAATCCACTCTGGTCCTGCTTTGCCGGTTGCAACAAGCAGGACGCCATTGAGCAGGAAATAACAGATCACAAACGCAATGATACAGACAATGAATTTCTTTTTTGACATGAGGAATCCTTTCTGTGTCTTCTGGCTTGATTATATTGGATGCAGGCAGCTGAAAACAGGCTTATGCAGTAATGCTTTCTGTTGTATGATATCAGGTGGTCAGAGATGAAAATGCAGAAAATTCTGCAAAAAAGAAAAAAAGAGTTGCTTTCAATTATACCCCATGGTAATATGAATGAGCGCTAAAAAAGAGCAACACAATATGCGCTTGGCAGATATTGAGGAAATACTCAAGAGGCCGAAGAGGTGCCCCTGCTAAGGGCATAGGTCGGGAAACCGGCGCGAGGGTTCAAATCCCTCTTTCCTCGCCATACTGGTTCTGTGGAGTAGTGGCTTATCTCGTCTCCCTGTCACGGAGAAGATCGCGAGTTCGAATCTCGTCAGAACCGCCTCTATTGTGCGCGTGTAGTTCAATGGTAGAACGCCACCTTGCCAAGGTGGACACGGCAGTTCAATTCTGCTCACGCGCTCCATGATCGATCCGGAATTCATTCCGGATTTTTTCGTTTTGTCATGAACTGAGATATCATAGAGATAGAAAGTTTGTGAGTGATTCAAAATGAACAAAGAAAATCGCGGCCGGAGAATTACCGGTATGGTTGCAGGCAATGTGATTCTGGCACTGGGCATTGCTGTATTCCGTTTTTCGCTGACAGGCAATGATGCGTATACTGCGATGAACATTGCCATTTCAAACAAGATCGGCTGGCAGCTTGGCAACTGGCAGTTACTGGTAAATATTGTGCTGCTGGTGGTAGAGTTCCTGGCTGGAAAACAGTACATTGGCTGGGGAACTCTGGTCAATGGCGGCCTGCTTGGCTATATGGTGACCTTCTTTTACAATATGCTGACAGCTGCTTTCTCTTTGCCGCAGACATTTTCGGTAAAGATTGTGATCATGCTTGCGGCGGTGGTGGTTACCTGCTACGGTTCTTCTTTATACCAGGCATCCAACGAAGGTATTGCTCCGTATGACTATGCAGCAATCAGTCTGCGCGATCATCTGCATCTGCCATATTTTGGCTGCCGGGTATTCACAGATGCCATGTGTGCACTTGTGGCATGGCTTTCCGGCGGCCTGATCGGCATCGGCACACTTGTATGTACCTTCCTGCTGGGCCCGCTTGTCTCTTTGTTTACACGTCTTGTCAATGCAAAACTGCTTGGCGTTGAAAATCAGTTCTGAGAAATCCTGGTATCCGGATCACGGATATCATTTTTTTCTATGCAGGCACGCAGCCGGAATGTATAGACCGGTTTATCCTGCTGGTAATTGACTGCAGCAAGATAGGCTGTGGTATCAGACAGAAAAGGTGTTTTGTTTGTTCTGGCATAGGCCATCATCGGTGCCAGGGAAAGAATATTGATGCGGGTCAGATCCTGCAGGGAAATCAACTGGGAAATGCACCTGCCGTTGGGAATCACCACGGCCTTTTCCGGTATGTCTGCATCATCTTTAAGCATGTATTTGTAGGTGCCGATACCTGCCTGCAGGGGAATCTCTTTGTCTATGATGGGGCCATTCAGAATCTCTTTTGGTATATACAGGCAGATCGTTGTGGTCAGATAGTGCAGTGACAGCAGAGTTGAGGCAGCTTCCTGGAAGGGCGGATAGAAGTCAATCTTGGTGTCAACGGACTGCATGATCTGTACGCTGTCAAAGCCTTCACTCATGGTTTCGCAGATATGCCGCTTTTCCAGTTCCAGAAAACGTATTTTTTCCTGCAGCCCCGCAATCTGTTCTTTGATTGCCTGCTCCTTCTGGCTGAAACTGTCCAGCAGCTTCATGGGATTGGATGCAGAGAGAGCATGGTCGATATCATTGAGCGACATTGTATATTCACGCAGTTTGCGCAGGTGTATGAGAGACGCAAAGTCTGCCATGGAATAATCGTAATAACCGTTTTTCTGTCTGGATGGATGCAGCAGGCCTTTCTTACGGTACATCCGGATCGTTTCGGGATTGGTATTGGTCAGTTCTGCCAGTTCATGAATATACATAGAAATACACCCCCACTTACGAAATAATTCACAAAAATGATTGACTCTGTATCAGGTACAGGGTTTTTAATAATCATAGTGAACAAATCCGGAAATGTTCAAGTTATGGGAGGAAAGATGAACACAAAAAGATGTTTTCGCAGTGGCACAATGCTGCTGTGCACAGCACTTCTGTTAGGGTCTTTGACCGGATGTGGAAAAAAGAGCGGCACGTTCAAGGGGACTGCCGAAGGTAAAAATGGGGATGTGACGGTTGAAGTCACACTGAAAAACGGGGAGATTACCAATGTTGAAGTGACGGATCAGCAGGAGACCAAAGGTATTGCCGATCCGGCTCTGGAAAAGGTGCCGCAGGAGATTGTGGATGCCGGGACTCCGAATGTGGACGCAGTGTCTGGTGCCACCGTTACATCCAATGCAATCATGAATGCGGTCAAGGATGCATTGAAGAATGCAGGCTTGAATCCGGATGACTATGCAGCTGCCGCAAAGCATGAAAATGTACCGGTTACGTATACTGCCGGCACCTATACTGGTGAAGGCACCGGTTATAATGGACCAATCCAGCTGGATGTCACGTTCAGTGAAGATGGCATTACAGATATTGCGATCAAGAGTTCCAAGGAGACAAATCATATTGGTACACCTGCATATGACATTCTGTTTGCGGATGCAAAGGAAGCCAATGGCTCCGGTATTGACAGTGTGTCTGGTGCCACTTTTACTTCCAAGGGTGTCAAGGAAGCACTGGCAGATGCAGCAAAGCAGGCAAAGGCATCGGACCAGGATGGCTTTGAAAGCAATACGGTTGTGCATGAGGCACAGGATCCGATTGAAAAGACATACGATGTCGTTGTCGTTGGTGCCGGCGGTGCCGGTATGGCCGCAGCGGTGCAGGCAGCCCAGAATGGTGATTCTGTTGCCGTGATCGAAGAAAATGCCGAAATCGGCGGCAACACCATCGCATCCGGCGGCCAGTTCCAGTCTGTGCAGAAGTATCTGTGCTGGGATGAAAGCAATCCGGATGCCACAACCGGTGAGTACAAGGGCCAGACCTATGACAAGGTCAAGATGGCCAATGGCAACATCAAGGTTCTCAAGACCATTCTGAACTGGAGTGAGGAACCGTTTGATGAAAGCTACTTCAAGGACCATGACTTTGTGGCTGGTGATATTGACAGCCTCAGCCAGGCAGGTGTCCATGCGGAATATCTGGATACACTCAAGGCACTGAAGAAAGAGATTCAGGCATATCTTGACTGGGCACAGCCCAAGCTGGATGCCGGGGTTAATGAAGGCGATCTGACACTGTTCTCCACAGTCAATCTGCATATCTTCCAGACTTACTATGGCGGTTTGCGTCCGAATGCTGACCACACAAAGTGGATCTATGGCGACTACAAGCTGGTTTCTCAGTTCATTGAAGGCGGCCAGGATCTCAAGGGCTGGCTGGAAGACCAGGGAGCTCTGTTTGATGAATCTGTGCAGCCAACCATTGTCGGCGCACTGTGGAACCGTGAAAACGACTTCCTTGGCTGTGACCTGGATGGCGATGGTACGGCGGATCCTGATGGCAGCAACACCAAGGGCAAGAGCGTCTTCAACACGTACATTGCAACCACGAAGAATACACTTCTCAACACGGTGGCCAATGCGGCTGACAATGCAATCATGACGCGAACCAAAGCGGAATCTCTGCTGACAGATGATGGTGCTGTCACAGGCGTCAAGGCAAAGATGTATGACGGTACGGAAGTCACCCTGCATGCCAACAAGGGCGTTGTTCTGGCAACCGGCGGCTATGCAGCCAATATCCAGCGTGTCATGGATACCAACGAATACTGGGCTGATGGCGATATTACTTCTTCCACAAAGACAACCAACCGTTCTTCACTGGTTGGTGATGGCATTGACATGGGTACAGAAGTTGGTGCCGGCACTACCGGCATGGGCTGGACACAGATGATGCCGATCTCCTGGGTTGACAATGGCAACCTGGCCTTTGGCGGCGGCAACTATGCGATCTATCTGAATCCGAAGGATGGCACCCGCTATGTCAATGAGACAAGTGAACGTGATGTATTGTCTCTTGGCGAGTTTGAAAATGGTGTCAGCTATGATGGCGCTCAGGGCACTGTCATTGAAATTGCCAATGCATCGCAGGCAATTCCTGGCCCGTATCCATATGGCACACCGAAGGACAGTGACCTGACGCTGTGGAACAGTGACGTGGAAAACCGTCAGTACACCCGCACCGTTGATCAGCTTGACGATCTGTTCAAACAGCTTGGCTTTGACTGCACTGGTGAGCAGGTCAAGGAAACCATTCTGGCTTATGACAAGGCACTGATGGAGAACAAGGGTGAAGACCTGGATCCGGAAAAGACCGGCTGGACAGCACTGATCGGCAATGCCGAAAAAGATGAAAACGGCAACTACAAGGAAGATACTTATACACTGGATGGCGTACAGCTCAAGGTCCGCCTGCTGGCACCGAGCACACACCATACAATGGGTGGCTTGACAATTGACGATGAACGCCATGTCCTGGATGAAAAGGGCAATGTCATCAAGGGTCTGTATGCGGCTGGTGAGGTCACGGGCGGCATCCATGGCGGCAACCGTCTGGGCGGCAATGCGATTGTTGAGATCTTTGTCTCTGGACGCACAGCTGCCAATGCAATTGACGCTGATCAGAAATAAGGCGCAAAGCACCGGAAATCCGGTGCTTTTTATGTGCGCGCATCTGCTGGCAGTGCAGTTGATTTATGCAGACCAACTCAATATAATAGACACGTTTCGAGATTAAGAATGAGGTGAGCATATGGATTATCAGAAGATTATCAATATTGCAGTGATTGCCCACGTCGACGCAGGCAAGAGTACGCTTGTCAATGCGTTCCTCAAGCAGAGCCATGTCTTCAAGGACAACGAGAAGGTTGTGGACTGCATCATGGACTCCAATGATCTGGAGCGTGAGCGCGGCATCACGATTTATTCCAAAAACTGCTCGGTTACGTATAAGGACTATAAGATCAACATTGTCGATACACCAGGTCATGCGGATTTCTCTTCCGAAGTTGAGCGTATCATGCGTACCGTGGATACGGTCATCCTGCTGGTTGACAGTGCCGAAGGACCGATGCCGCAGACCCGTTTCGTTCTGAGCAAGTCTCTGGAGATCGGCCTGCGTCCGATTCTGCTGATCAATAAGATGGATAAAGCAGACCAGCGTGCAACCGAGGTTATTGATGAAGTTTATGATCTGTTCCTGGAGCTGAATGCGACGGATGATCAGCTGGACTTCCCGATCCTGTATGGCGTGGCAAGAGAAGGTATTGTCCGCTATGACTGGGACAAGGATACCAACAACGATATCGTGCCGCTGTTTGAGACGATCATTCATCATACCCAGCCGTATCCGAACCTGATGGATGAACCGGTACAGATGCAGATCTGTGCACTGGCTTATGATGACTATATTGGCAGACTTGGCATCGGCCGTATTTACAAGGGTACTCTGAAGGCTGCCACACCATATGAAGTGTGCAATGCCAATGGTACGATTCATCAGGGCAAGACAAACCAGATCTTTGTCTATAAGGGACTGAGCCGTATTTCTGTTGATGAGATCCAGTGCGGTGAAATCTGCATGATCTCCGGTATTCCTGATATCAACATCGGTGATACGCTGTGCCCGGTTGGCGCGCCTGATCCAATGCCTGCCATCAAGATTGAAGAGCCGACTCTGTCCATGAACTTTATGGTCAATGATTCACCGTTTGCAGGTCAGTCCGGTAAGTATGTGACTTCCCGCAATATCCGTGAAAGACTGGAAAAGGAACTGGAAGTCAATGTCGGCCTGAAAGTGGAAGACACCGACTCCACAGATACCTTCAAGGTATCCGGCCGTGGTGAGCTGCATCTGACGGTTCTGTTGGAACAGATGCGCCGTGAGGGATATGAAGTTGCAGTATCCCGTCCGCAGGTTATTCTCAAGAAAATTGATGGCGTACAGTGCGAGCCGGTTGAGGAAGTTGTCATTGATGTACCGACAGAATATTCCGGTGCTGTCATCTCCGCCTTGAATGTGCGTAAAGGTGTTCTGAATGACATGGAAGAGATCGGTACGTATACACGTATTACGTACATGGTTCCTACCAGAGGCCTGATTGGTTTCCGCAGTGACTTCATTAATATGACGCATGGCGAAGGTACGATTGTGCAGCGTCTTGCGGACTATGAGCCATGGAAGGGTGAAATTCCGCAGCGTGAAAACGGTGCTCTGATTTCAACGGAAACCGGAAATGCCATGACCTATGCACTCTGGAATATTCAGGAAAGAGGCCAGTTGTTCATTGGTGCTCAGACACCGGTCTATGAAGGCATGATCATCGGTGTTTCCAGCAAGAATATGGATATGGGCGTCAATCCGATCAAGAATAAGAAGATGACAGCTGTGCGTTCTACCGGAAATGATGAAGCCATGAAGCTTGTTCCGCCGCGCATTCTGACATTGGAAGGTGCGGTTGAGTTCATCAATGATGATGAACTTGTCGAAGTCACACCGACAGATATCCGTGTCCGCAAGAAGTATCTGACGGAGATTGACAGACGCCGTCACTATCGTGCACTTGGCAAGCTCGATGCACAGGAAGAAAATTCCAAGTAACAGATCACAGGGCAGAGATGTCCTGTTTTTCTGTTATTTTGCAAAGACAGTCTGCAGGCATATAATAAGAAACAGAGCATTTGGCATTTTGTGATACGGCAGGGAGCCAACGGAGGAAGCTTCGTGAAGAATTATTTATGTTTTGATATTGACAATGGCACGTTCCGCTATGGCATTGTCTCGCAGTGCCTGGATCTGATGGACAGCGGCCGCATGACCTTTGGCATGTCATGCAAAGAAGAGTTGTTTGAACCTCTTTGTGATGTGGCAGCCAGATATAAAGATCAGGTGGATGGAATCTCCATCACGATGCCTGGTGTCATTGACCGTAAAAAAGGCATTGCCTACTCTGGCGGCGTTTTCCGCTGGGTTCATAATATGGACTATGCGGAAGAAGTAAAGGAACTGACTGGCTTGAAGACTGTCATTGCCAACGATGCCAAGGCAGCAGCCATGGCTGAAATCGGCTATGGTGCCCTCAAGGGAATCCGCAATGGCATGATGGTCATGATTCTTGGCGGCGGCATTGGCGGTGCGGTGATTATGGATGGCAAACTGTGTGATGGCGCCCATTACGCAGCCGGCGAATTTTCCTATATGCGTGCAGACTACCAGGACCGCTATGGCAAAAATGGTATTTTTTCACAGACAAGCGGTGTGGATTCCCTGGCGCAGTGTGTTAATGAGGCAACCGGACGTGATGATATGAATGTGATCCGGATCATGATGCGGCTGCAGCAGAACGACCCGGATGTCCTGCGTGGAGTAAATACGTATTGCGACGGGCTGGCCTCCTATTTGTATAACATCCAGTGTGTCATCGATTCCTCCAGGATCGTCATCGGCGGCAATATTTCTGAGCCTGTCTTTCTGAAATTAATCCAGGAAGCTGTACACAGACGCTTTGAAAACGTGCCGTATCATAACATCTGGGAGCCGGAGGTTGTAGAATCAGACTTTCATTCCAATGCCAGAATGTTTGGTGCCGTTTATAATTATCGTCAGTTAATTGAAAATGCAGATTAAGTTTATGTAAGCCCTAACATAAACAATATAGCTGAAATAAATTTGAAATACAAGACTGGTAATGATACCGCGGAAAGCTATTATATAAGTGCAAAGAGAAAGAGCCAACCGAATGAGAGCCGGGAGGTATCCAATGAAACCAGGAATTTATGGAGGCAGGTCATAGAAACCTGCAAATAACAAAGCATTCAATTCTGACTTCTGATATTTCTGTCAAAGCCTGATGGAAGCGCAGAGCGAAGCCACTGGAAACAATCCGCAGACATGAAAAAGCTGTTCATGGTGCCCTGTGTATAGGGTAAGTCTCTTGGAACATGAGCTGGCAGTGAGGAAAAAGGAAAAGTTCATGAGCGCCGCAATTGTAACAGCAGCGGCAGTAGGTAAAACATGACATGATCTGCCTTTCAGTGGTCAGCAATGGCTGAACAAAAGCGAAAAGGAAAACAAAACACATCAGGAATCCTGTATATGTAAGCAGATGGGCAAGATGAAAGAGAATCGGTTGTGCCATCATAAGCATGAAATGCAAAGAAGCTGAAATAGAAACTGACAGGATATTGTGAAGCGGAATGAAGAGAAGGAGAGTCGGACAGCCCCGACTCTTCTTTTTATGAGTGGTGGAGTGTATACTAACATGGTATAATTTTCACAAGGAGGCTGAAATGAAGAGTCTTGTATTTCTGGCTGATGGTTTTGAAGAGTGTGAAGCTCTGGTAACAGTGGATCTGCTGAGAAGAGCAGGAATCCATACAGATATGGTTTCAATCAGTGATCGTTTAACGGTGCATGGTTCTCATGGCGTGGATGTCAGTGCGGATCTTCTGCTGAAAGATGTGGATGTCAGTACATATGATGTCGTAGTTTTGCCCGGCGGCAAGGTTGGCACAGCCAATCTTGACAAGAGTGATACCGTTAAAGCGGCGGTGCTTGCCCATTACAAGGCAGGAAAGCTGACCTGTGCAATCTGTGCAGCGCCTTCCGTGCTGGGACACCTGGGTATTCTGAAGGATAAATACTATACATGCTTCCCGAGCTTTCATGATGAGAGCTTTGGCGGCAAGTTCATGATGGTGCCGGCTGTTGCGGACGGCAATGTTGTGACCGGCCGCGGCATGAGTGCCTCGCTGGAGTTTGCCCGTGAGATTCTGAAGAAGCTGATTCCGGACAGTGATCTTGCCAAAGTAGAGTATGGCGTTCAGTATTATCGCTGAGATATCATATTGTTATATTTAAGGGATTGAGAAAAAGGAGAACAACGGATTATGTTCAGTATGCTGACAAGTGATGCCAATCTGTTCAAGTTTGATGTCTTGACAGAGGTGGCAAGAGAATCTTTTGAGGGAGAACTGGCAGAGGAAAAGGTGAATGCCTTTGCACGTCAGCTTGTCTCGCTTGGGGGAGAGCGGTTCCGCTGCTGTGTGTATAAGGAAAGAGAAGTTCTGCGGCAGAGAGTGCGTCTGGCCCTTGGCAAGATGGCAAATGATTCTGAAATCTACAAGCCGAAACAGATCGTGCAGGTCATTGATGCGGCATGTGACGGCTGCACCATTCAGAAGATTCAGGTAACAGATAACTGCCGTAAATGTATGAAGAAGGCATGCCTGGCTGCCTGCAACTTCGGTGCCATTTCCATGGGTGCCCACCGCTCGGTGATTGACCATGCCAAGTGCAAGGAGTGCGGTGCCTGTGCACGTGCCTGCCCGTACAATGCGATTGTTGTTACGGAACGTCCATGCTATGCGCACTGCCCGGTACAGGCAATTTCCTGGAATGATGCCAAGATCTGTCAGATTGACGAGGACCGCTGCATCAACTGTGGTGCCTGCCTGAAGGCATGCCCGTTTGGTGCGATCTCGGATATGAGCTGGGTATCACAGGTCATTCATCTGCTGAATGAGAAAGTAGAGACGTATGCGATTGTGGCACCTTCCATCCAGGGTCAGTTTGAAGCAGCCAGCCTGCCAGTGATCTTCAAGGGTATTGAGATGCTTGGCTTTACCAAGTGCGTGGAAGTTGCGAGTGGTGCTGATGCGGTTGCACATAATGAAGCTGAGGAGCTGATCAAGCACAAGGAAGCCGGTCTTCCTCTGACAACATCCTGCTGCCCTGGCTTTGTCAATATGTTGATGATTCACTTCCCGGAGCAGTACAAGGAAAACAAGAGTACGACAGTTACACCGATGATGGCTACGGCACGTAAACTGAAGAAGGATCATCCTGGCTGTCAGGTCGTCTTTATCGGTCCGTGTGTTGCCAAGAAGCAGGAAGCAATGCAGGAAGTCAGTGCAGTTGACTATGTATTGACCTTTGAAGAGCTGATGGCAATGTTTGCGGCCAAGGGTGTAGACCTGGATGAGATTCAGGGTGATGAGAAGCTGACAGCATCCAACTATGGCAGAAACTTCGCTGCCAGCGGCGGCGTTGCGGCTGCGGTTGTAGAAGCTTTGAAGGAAATGGGGTATGATAAGCCTGTTACTTCCGTGCTGGCTAATGGCGGCATGGAGTGCAAACAGCAGCTGAACCTGATCAAGTTCAAGCGCTTCAAGGCAGATATTCTGGAAGGCATGGCATGTGTGGGCGGCTGTATTGCCGGCCCGGCCGTCATTTCTCAGCCTGCTCAGGTCAAGGGCAGAATGCTGCGTGAGAACATGGCTAACAAAGCAACAACGATCCATGATTCTCTGACTGCAACAAGTTATGAGAATGTTGATATGGATGTCAGACACAAAATCTGAGTAGAATAGATACATGACGAAAATTGACGCGAATCAGTTGAAATGGATCCGGAAGCCGGAACGCTATATTGTCAGAAGGGACTGTGTGATTCTGGAAACAGAACCGTATACAGACCTGCGGGGGCACCGGCACGGGGCAGAGGCAGTAGAGCTGTCTTTGAAACCGGATGGCTATTTCATGTTTACTGTCCGCGTCGATTTTTCGTATCAGGGCAAGTTTGACCAGTGCGGCATTCTGCTGTACAACGGTTCCAGACGGAAAGCGGTCTGCTGCACGAAGCGGCGCAATGAAGAGCTCGATGAGCTGGATGTGATCGTATTTCATGGCAAATATGGCGACCGTTCCTGCCGTGAGATTGGCACAGCGATCCGCTGGATGTATTATCGTGTATGGTACAGGGCCGGGGCGGTACGGATTCAGTACAGCTTCAATGGCAGGGTATATTCGGATGTCAGACAGTTCAGAATGGAAGAACGCAATGGTCCGATCCGCATTGGCATCTATGCCTGCAGCCCGCAGGATTCCCATTTCGACTGTACATTTTCACAAATGGAACTGAAAGAAAAGAGGTAAACAGATGAGCGCACTAGAAAGATTGATCCGCTATTGCAGAATTGATACACAGTCTGATCCAGACAGTCAGACATCTCCTTCCACAAAGAAGCAGTTTGATCTGGCAAAGGTATTGCTGAAAGAATTGCAGGACATGGGGATTCAGGATGCCAGTCTGGATGATGCGTGCTATATCTATGCACATCTGGAAAGCAATCTGGACCATGAAAGTCCATGTGTCGGCTTCATTGCCCATATGGATACAGCACCGGATTACAGCGGCACTGGCGTCAATCCGCATGTGATTGAAAACTATGATGGAAATGATATTGATCTTGGCAATGGCGTCATCACACACATTGCTGACTTCCCGGAGATGGCATCACTGAAGGGAAAGACACTGGTGGTGACAGATGGCACGACCCTGCTTGGCGCAGATGACAAAGCAGGCATTGTCTCTATTATGGAAGCACTGCAGTATCTTGTTTCTCATCCTGAAGTAAAGCATGGCCGCATTGCTGTTGCCTTTACACCGGATGAAGAAGTGGGCAGGGGCACGGAGCATTTTGATGTGAAGAAATTCGGTGCTGATTTTGCCTACACCATGGATGGCGGCGATATCAGCGTCTATTCGGATGAGACCTTCAATGCAGCATCTGCTGTTGTCAAATGCACAGGCGTTTCCATTCATCCGGGTTCTGCCAAAAACAAGATGGTGAATGCCCTGAATGTGTGCGTTGATTATCACAATCTTCTGCCGGCATATGAAAGACCAGAGCACACGGAAGGACGCGAACCGTTCTTCCATCTGCACAGAATGCATGGTGACGTGGATTCTGCTGAGGCAGAATATCTGATCCGTGCTCATGAAACAAGTGATTTTGAGCAGATGAAGAAGCTGATGCAGCAGGCAGCTGACTATATCAATGATGCATATAAGCGGCAGGTGATTACAGTGGAGATCAGCGATACCTATCACAATATGAAGGAAGTGCTTGTCAAGCATCCTGAGGTTTCAGAAATTGCTGTTGCTTCATTGAAAGATCTTGGCCTGACACCGGTCAATGAGAGTATCCGCGGCGGCACAGATGGTTCCAATCTGACCTTCATGGGTGTGCCGTGTCCGAATCTTGGCAATGGCGGCGGCAACTGCCATGGCCGTTATGAATACTGTGTTGTGGAGCAGTTGGAACAGTCCAGCCAGCTGATTGAACAGATTGTCAGGCGGACTGGGGAGATGAGAAAATGATCTGTACATGTACACTGAATCCATCTTTGGATTATTTCATGGAAGGTGACCGTCAGCTGCAGCCAGGAAAGCTCAACCGTTCGCAGCTGGAATATTATGAAGCCGGCGGCAAGGGCATCAATGTGTCCATTGTCCTCAATAACCTTGGCATTCCAACCCGTGCCTTTGGTTTCATCGGCGGTTTCACCAAGGACTTCTACATCGATCTGCTTGCCAAGTATGAATTCATCCGTCCGAATTTCACCTATACGGAAGGTCATACACGCATCAACGTCAAGCTGCGCAATCAGGATGAAAGCACGGATATCAATGCGACGGGTCCTTACATCACGGATGTGGACATGCAGAATCTGATGGGGAAGGTATCCCGCCTGAGTGAGGGAGATTATCTTGTTCTGGCTGGCAATACGCAGGATTATCTTGTGGAAGATGTCAAGAAAATGCTGCAGGATGCCGTCAGGGAGAAGGTCAGAGTATGCATGGATACGGATCCGCGCCTGATGAAGGATATGCTCGGCGCTGGCCTGTTTATGATCAAGACAACCCCGGCGGAGCTTTCCAGCATGGTGGATTTTCCTTTGGATGATGAAGCGGCATTAATCAAAGCAGGCCGTCAGCTCCATGACGATGGTGTGCAGAATGTGCTGATTCTTTCTGAAAACAGAGATGCCCTGCTTGTCTGTGATAAAGGCGTCTATGGAGCAGCCCTGCAGAGAGAAAGCAAAGCAGTCAATACAGTGGGCACAGGTGATGCCCTGGTGGCTGGCTTCCTGATGGACTATCTGCGCTCTAGGGAACCGGTGGATTCTTTCCGGTTTGGCGCATCCTGCGGCAGTGCGAATGTCTATTCACGCGGCCTGGCTACCCGTGAGAAGATTGACAGTTTCTATGAGACAACCAAAGTCAGAAAGATTTCTGACTGAATTTCTGGAGATGTGATAAATGAAGAAAATGCTGATAGCGGGAGCGCTGCTTGTTTATGCGTTCATGTTTGTCAACACGGATCCCGATGCCGTCACTACTGTATCAACCAATCCTATTACCATTACCGAGAATGTATCAATTGACAGCAGTGCAGCAGATATGACAGCGTATGGCCTGAGTGATCCATCTGCCCATGCCTTCCGGGAAATTTCCATGTCGCAGGCCCTGCAGATTTTCCAGCAGGGCGGTTCTGCCATTCTGTTTTTTGCCAAGCCGGACGGCACAGAATGCGTCACCGCGGCACCGGTTCTTAATGAAGCCGCAATGAACCTTTCTGTGACAGTCTATTATGTAGATACCAATTCGGACTACACGCAGGATGATTACAATGCCCTGACATCCCTGATCTCAGAAACCTTTGTCACAGATGATTCCGGCAGCAAGTCGTTCTTTGTACCGGATGTTGTGGCAGTGAAAGATGGTGCTCTCAGCGGCTATCATGTTTCCCTGCTTGATGGCATCAGTGCCGCCGCCGGCAGTGTGCAGCTGAGCAGTGATCAGAAGAATGAGCTGTATAACGATTATGTCAGTGTCATTCAGTCCGCTGCCGACAATGCAGTGCCGAGTTCCGCAGCCCAATAATCAACATGAAAAGAAGCTGGAGTTGCATTTCCAGCTTTTTATGTCATTCTTCAAACAGGGCAGCACCGTTTGTTTCAATGATATGTTTGTACCAGTAAAATGACTTCTTGCGGTAGCGGTTGAACGTTCCTTTGCCATGGTCATCACAGTCCACATATACAAAGCCATAGCGTTTTGACATCTGCTTCGTGCTTTCTGAGACAAGATCAATGCATGCCCAGGACGTATAGCCCAGCAGCTGCACGCCATCTTCATAAATGGCATCATACATGGCTTTGAAGTGATCTCTGTAATAGGCAATGTGAGCATCATCATTGACGGTATAGGTATCGCCGTCTTTGACGAGTGTTTCTTTTTCACCAAGGCCGTTTTCCACGATGAACAGCGGTTTGCGGTAGCGGTCATACAGATCGACAAGCGAAATCCTCAGGCCGGTTGGGTCACTCTGCCAGCCCCATTCACTCGTTGGCAGATATGGATTTTTCACAGCAGTGATCGTGTTGCCGGCGGTTGTTTCAAGATTGTCAGTATGATGAGCAACACAGCTGGAGGAATAGTAGGAGAAGGAGATGAAGTCAACCGGGTATGCCTTCATGATCTTCAGATCATCCGGCTCCATCTGGATGCGGATGCCATGATTTTTGAATCTGGCAAGCAGATAAGCTGGGTATTCACCGAATACCTGCGTATCACTGTAACAATACGTAGAACGCATTCTCTGCTGTGCTTCCAGCACATCCAGGGGGTTCGGAGAATAAGGATAATAGGTCAGCTTGGTAAGCATACAGCCGACTTTGGCATCCGGATCTTTTTCATGAATATACTTTGTTGCCAGGGCACTTGCCACAAACTGGTGGTGCATGGACTGAAAGATCACTTCTTCAAATTTCTCGGGTGCGAAACGGTCTTTGATCAGGCCGCCGGTTGTGAACGGATGGCGGATCATGGAATCCACTTCATTGAAGGTCAGCCAGTATTTGACGTATCTGCCATAGCGGTCAACGATCGTGCGGACAAAGTTCATGAAGAAGCCGATGGTTCTGCGGTCATACCAGCAGTTGTATTCCAGGGCAAGATGCAGCGGCGGTTCATAGTGGGAAATTGTTACCAGCGGCTGGATGCCATATTTCTGCAGTTCCTGGAACACGGCATCATAGAACTGCAGGCCTTCCTCATTTGGCTGATCCTCATCACCCTGAGGGTAAATGCGGCTCCAGGCAATAGACATGCGGAAAACCTTGAAGCCCATCTCACCAAGCAGGGCAATATCTTCCTTGTAGTGGGAATAAAATTCGGACCCATGGCGCTTGGGATAATGATCCATGTCATCCGGATTGGCCAGGGCCTCTTCAACATCCTTCATCAGTACTTCATTCTGTTTCTTGTAGTCTTTGACATCGGTATCCAGATGGCTGCGTGCACAGTCCGCAACACTCCATCCTTTGCCGCCCTGGTTGAAGCCGCCCTCAAACTGGTTGGCAGCGGTGGCACCGCCCCATAAGAAATCTTTCGGAAATGTATGTGTCATAATTTCTCCTTTTTCTAACTTCATTTTATAATGGGACTGGAGTTGATATGCCAGGTTTCTTTTCTTTTTTCCAGCCGCGTCAGAAAATCAGCGGCCATATCGTCGATCTGATCCAGGAAGAACATCATCTGCCCGGCCATGGCAACGCGTATGAATCCTATGATTTCGGCATCTATTTTCATCATACGGCGATCCGGATCGGCCAGTGTGATCTGCGGATCGGCATGAACAGAGAATTATATTATGCCGGTAATATCGGCTATCGGATCTATGCCCAGTACCGCGGTCATGGCTATGCATATGACGCCTGTCAGCTGCTGCTGGTGCTGGCCCGTGACCGCTTTCATATGCAGGAAGTGATCATCACCTGCTCACCAGAGAATATTGCCAGCCGCATGACACTGGAAAAGCTCGGCGGCACAAAGGTGGAAACCGTGCCGGTTCCCCATGATCACTGGCTGTATCAGCGCGGGGAAACCGTCAAGATCATCTATCTGTATCCGTTGAGCAGGAATTGAGAATGGTATAATAGAGCCATGCATAAGCTGATACGGGTACTATCTTCAAGATTATTTCTGGTCATTGCCCTGGTTATTGCCCAGATTTACTTTCTGCTGGCTTATATCTGCCAGTTTTCTTATGTCAATAATCTGACGCCGCTGTTTACGCTGATCGGTCTGCTGCTGGCGGTATGGCAGGTTAACCGCAAGACAGATCCGGCGTATAAGATTGCCTGGGTGGTTGTGCTGCTGGCAGTTCCGGTCATCGGCGTGCCGATGTATCTGCTGTGCGGCAATAAGAAGCTGTCCCGCAAATTGTATGATGGCACATTGAATGCCAGCACAAAGCTCAAGGCTGCCCTGAAGGAAGATCAGGATCCGGCTGTATTGAAACAGATGGAGAACACACCGGTATCCCGCCTGTTTCACTATGGCTGGCAGACATGCGGCTTTCCTATCTATGACAGTACAAAGACAACGTACTATAAGTCTGGTGAAGAGTGGTTCCCGGATTATCTGGAAGCACTGCGCAGTGCAAAGCATTTTATCTTCATTGAGATGTTTATCATTGACAGGGGATCCGTATGGGATGAAATTCTTTCGATCCTGAAGGAGAAGGCCGCTGCCGGTGTGAAAGTGAAATTGATCTATGATGATTTTGGCTGTGTCACCATGCCGCCGAATATGTACAAGAAGCTTGGAAAGTATGGCATTGAGGCATATCCGTTCAACCGCCTGCGGCCGACACTGATCGTGCAGATGAACAACCGTGACCACCGTAAGCTGACCATCATTGACAACCGGGTGGCATTCACCGGCGGTGTCAATCTATCGGATGAATATGTCAATCGGATTGTGCGCTTTGGCTACTGGCGCGACAGCGCCATCCGGGTGGAAGGACCGGCGGTATGGTCCATGACTTCTCAGTTTCTTGGCATGTATCACTATCTGTCCCATGGCGGCGAAGATGCGGATTACAGCAGCTATCACCTGGAAGCACCGCATTTCCAGGTGACTGGCTTTGTACAGCCGTATGCAGACTCGCCGACGGATGGAGAGGATGTGGGCATGACAGAGCATCTGAACCTGATCAATCATGCCCGCCGCTATGTATATCTGAATACGCCGTATCTGCTGTTGAATGATGCGATATCAAGAGCTTTGCAGACAGCGGCGAAAAATGGTGTGGATGTGCGCATCCTGACGCCTCATAAGCCGGATAAATGGCTGGTCTTCCAGGCAACCCGTTCCAATTATCTGGAACTATTGCAGAGCGGTGTGAAGATTTACGAATTTACACCTGGATTCAATCATTCCAAGGCGATTGTAGCCGATGATGAAATGGCAATTGTCGGTTCGGTAAATACAGATTTCCGCAGTTATTTCCTGCATTTTGAGGATGGCGTGCTGATGTGGCATACAGATGCAGTCAGGAATGTGCGCAAAGACTTTATGGAAGCGATTGGCCAGTCACAGGAAATCACATCCACTTATGTGCTTGCCCATACGAATGTGTTTATCCGTATATTCCGTGGTATTCTGCATATGCTGATGCCGCTGGCATAACAAGGAGAAGATTAGATGAAACAACGTATTGGTCTGGTTCTGGAAGGCGGCGGTGTCCGCGGTGCCTATACAGCAGGTGCTCTTGCCTGGCTGCAGGATCATCAGATTCATTTTGATTACAGTGTCGGGATTTCTTCAGGGGCAGCGTATCTTTGCTGCTATCTGTGCAATGATGAACATACGCCGAAGAACATGGCAACGATCTATGCAGCAGATCCCCATCTGGTTGGCGTGTATGCACTGTTTCACTGCGGTTATTACGTGGATTACCGCAAGATTTTTGAAACATATCTTCTGGGAAAGGAACATATGTCCATTGCAAAGATCCGTGAAGAAAAGCCAGATATGGAAATCGGTGCCTATGACCTGAATCAGGGTAAAACGATTTACTTCGGGCCGGAAGATCTCGATGATCAGCTGAATGTGATCCGCGGTGCCTGCTCTTTGCCGGTGGCATCTGAGATTGTCGACTGGCATGGATACCGGCTGCTCGATGGCGGCATAACCAAGATGATTCCGATTGAGCGTGCCATTGAAAAGGAATGTACGAAGTGCCTGGTGATCACAACCAAGCCGGCTGATTATGTCCGTCCGGATTCCAGCAAAATTGTCATCTGGCTGATGAAGCATATCTATAAGGAATGCCCGCAGGTTGCGAAGGATTACAAGGTGCGCAAGGAAAATTACTATAAACAGCGCAAAATCATAGATGATATGATTGCGCAGGGCAATGCCGTGAATATTCTGCCTTCAGTGGATATCAAGGTATCACGCTGGAAGGGCGATCATGACAACTGTGTAAAGCTGTATGATCTTGGCTATCAGGATATGGAAACAAGAAAGGAAGAAGTGTATAAACTTCTGCAGGAGGATCAGGATGAGTGAGAATGTATTGAAAGAAAGAAAAGACATGGATCCCAGATATGAGTGGGATCTGACAACATTGTTTGCGGATGATGCGGCATGGGAGAAGGCTTTTTCGGCATTGGATGATGATATTGCCAAAGCTTCTTCTTTTGCCGGTACTTTGAAGGATGCCAGCCATATCAAGGCATGCTTTGCATGGGAAACAGAGGTGAGCCGCCGTCTGGATGATGTGATCTGCTATGCATCACTGCGTCATTCGGAGGATTCCCGTGACCACACTGCCCAGTCCATGTATTCACGTGCGTTTGGCAAGTATGCCCAGCTGGCAGGTGCTGTCAGTTTCATCCAGCCGGAAATCCTTTCCCTGCCTGAAGACCAGCTGAATGCTCTGGCAAAGGATCCTCTGCTTGCGGGCTATGCCTATACGATGCAGAAGCTGATCCGTGAAAAGCCGCATACACTGTCTGCACCTGAAGAAAAAGTACTTTCTTCATTGAGTGATGCACTCCGTGCTTCTGGAGAAACTGCCAGTACATTGCAGGATGCGGATCTTCGTTTTGAGGCAGCTGCGGACTCGGAAGGAAATATGCATGAGGTTACTGGATCCTCATACATTCCGCTGCAGATGAGTACAGACCGCACCCTTCGTAAAAACAGCTTTATGTCCTATTACAATTCCTACCGCCAGCACATTCATACATTTGCCTCTACCTATGCAGGCTGCGTAAAAGCTGCCACTGCCGAGGCAAAGCTGCGCGGTTATGAAAGTTCCCGTCAGGCATCCATGGCTGCCAATAACATTCCGGTATCTGTCTATGACAATCTGATTCAGACTGTGCATGACAACATGGATGCGATGTACCGCTATGTCGCACTGCGCAAGAAGATTCTCGGCCTGGATGAGCTGCATTACTATGATGTCTATGCACCGCTGTCTGCCGGTGATCATGCAAGCTATACCTATCAGCAGGCACAGCAGATGGTGCTGGATGCGGTGGCACCTCTTGGCAAAGACTATGTCAACCGGGTCAGGGCAGCGTATAAAGACGGCTGGATTGATGTGTATCCAAATGTTGGGAAATCCGGCGGTGCCTATTCTTCCGGCACCTATGATTCCAATCCGTTCATTCTGCTGAACTTCACCGGATCTTTGGATTCCGTTTCTACACTTGCCCATGAGATGGGCCATTCTCAGCATACATGGCTGACCCAGCACCATCAGCCAGCTCAGTATTCCGGCTACAGTCTGTTTGTGGCAGAGGTTGCTTCTACAGTGAATGAAAATCTGCTGATTGAACAGCTGCTGCAGAACTGCCATGAGCCAGCCAGAAGACTTGCTCTGCTGAACCAGTATCTGGAAGGCTTCAAGGGTACGGTGTACCGCCAGACGATGTTTGCTGAGTTTGAAAAGGAAGCACATGCTATGCAGGAAAGGGGAGAATCCCTGGATGCGGATGCACTTGACCATCTGTATCAGAACCTGGTGGCACAGTACTTTGGCAAAGATCTGGTTATGGATGATGAAGTTGCCTATGAATGGGCAAGAATCCCTCATTTCTACTCTCCATTCTATGTGTATGTCTATGCAACAGGCTATACAAGTGCTGTGGCTCTTTCGGAAGGCATTCTGAAAGAAGGAGAGCCGGCAGTGAAGAAGTATCTGGAATTCTTATCCATGGGCGGCAGTGCTGATCCGCTGGATGAACTGCGTCATGGCGGCGTAGATCTGACAACGCCAGCACCGATCCAGAAAGCGCTGGATAAGTTCAGAAGAGTTCTGGATGATGCTGAAGAAACCTACGCACAGCTGCAGAACAAGTGATTGTACATGCAAAAAGCCATCAATGATCTGATGGCTTTTTCTCTGGAATCTGGATATCTAATGGTTCATCAAGGTGCTCACTGACATATTTCCCGTTCTTGCGGCGCTGGCGCACACACTCTGTAAGCAGGTATTCGATCTGACCATTTACAGAACGGAAGTCATCTTCTGCCCATGCGGCAATGGCATCATACAGCTGCTCGGAAAGCCGCAGCGGTATCTGCTTCTTCTGCATCAATACAGACTGCCTGTATTCACAATCGGCTGGGCATCATGATTGCCGCAGAGTACAACGAGCAGGTTGGAAACCATGGCTGCTTTCCGTTCATCATCCAGTTCAACGAGCTTGTTGTCATTCAGTTTCTGCAGGGCCAGCTCCACCATGCCAACAGCACCATCCACAATCATCTTGCGGGCATCAATAATGGCAGAAGCCTGCTGTCTCTGCAGCATCACTGAGGCAATCTCCGGCGCATAGGCAAGATACGTAATACGTGCTTCCAGCACTTGAAGGCCGGCAGTATTGACTTTCTTCTGAATTTCGTTGCGGATACGCTCTGCCACAACTTCGGCAGAACCTCGAAGACTTCCTTCATCCGGAATACCATCTCCGGTAGTATCCACGTTCTCGGCAACATCATACGGATAAATACGCACAATATCACGCAGCGCTGCATCACACTGCAGAGAAAGATATTCCTTGTAGTTATCGACATTGAAGACAGCCTTGGCTGTATCTTTTACCTGCCAGATCACGGCAATGGAAATTTCCACCGGCGTGCCAAGACAGTCATTGATTTTCTGCCGGCCATTGCTCAGCGTCATCCGTTTCAAAGAAATCTTGCGGCTGCTTCCCACTTCTGCCTTTCCCTGTGCGGTTGCTGCTTTTTCACTGACATCACCGCTCTGGGCAAGATGGGTGCGGGCAGCCGGATTGACAGACTGGCAGAATGGATTGACAAAATAGAAGCCTGGCTCCCGGATCGTGCCGATGTAGTCACCGAACAGGGTAAGCACAAGTGCTTCCTGCGGCTTGAGTACACACAGTCCTGGAATCAGGATCAGACAGAGGACCCAGCCGATCACAGCAATGATGCCAAACACAATGTTGTTCTGCTGGATGCCAAGTACAAACAGGATGGTAAACAGAGTCAGGCCGGCAATAATCGCAAGCATAACAGGCATGCCGGTCTTTCTTGTCGTGTAAATCTTCTCTTCCATAAGATTTCTCCTTTTGATATCAAAAAGATATCATCATGAAACGTTCCTGTCAATAAAAGAGATCTCCTATTGTGGAGATCCGGAAGATGCACTTGGCGCGGCTGCAGCAGCAGCCTGCGCAGTACTGATGGGGCTGGCACTGGCTGATGCATGATTTGAAGTGATGCCGTCTGGTTTCAGTGTTTCATCATTCCACGGGGCCAGATACAGTGCATAGTATTCATCATAGGTTAAGCCAGATGCCGCAACTGCCTGGGCGATGTCTTTGCCAACATAACGGTAATGATCCGGTTCTGCGGTAAAACCGGTGATGCTTTCTTTGCCGGAAGGGTAGCGCTCAATAAAGCCATAGGATGCCGCATTCTCTTTGCACCATTGGTAAGCTTCGGTATCCGTGAATTCCTTGTCGCTTTCATAGGTAGAGGCAATATTGACGGCAAGACCGCTTTGATGTTCGGAAGCACCTTCCTTTGCCGCATTGGCTTCGGCATAGTTTTCCCCATTGTATAAAGCGATGGTCTCCCAGGCACTTTTCTGATCCTCATAGGACCGATAGCCCAGTACACCATAGAAGTAGGCACCATCACTGGCCGCAGCCGCACACATTTCCTGAAAGGCACTGGCTGCTTCAGAACGCATCTGTACATCCGCTATAGCATAGCTTTCATCCACAGTGACAAGATCAGAAGGCACATAATCCGCCGCAAGCAGATTCTTCTTGTTGACAAGGACCGTAATCTCATCCGGACTGGCAATTTCGGCGGTCTTGGCATAGTTGGCGACATAGGAATTGCTCAGCGTGAAACTGGATGTGCTGTTTTGATCACGGTTTGCGGCACAGTCATCAATATAGGGCTGCTCATTGTACTGGTAATCAAATACAAGAAGCGGTGTGATCTCCCAGGCAGAAAGGTTCTGGAACAGATTCTGCAGCTGATCGGTTTCATAACCCTTGTCTTCCAATCTGCTGTACAGAAGGAAATCTTCCTCATCGGGCATATTGTCCTCAGACATCACCAGGTACAAAGCCACATATTTCTGGTTGAAGCTGTTATTCAGGATCGCCTTTGCCAGGCATGGAGAATAATACTTGTTCTGCAGGATATAGCTGGTCAGACCCGAAGAGCGGATGTGGGAAATTTCTGTCTGGTTGTAGCCAAGTTCTTTCAGCCTTTTTTCCTGCAGATAATTCGGCATAAACACAATGGCCGAAATACCAATGACAATGGCAAGAAAGCCAATCAGCACCGATTTGCGGATATGTCTTCTTCTTTTCTTTTTTGGTCTGGGATCTGGTTTTAACGCATCCCAGTTGATCCGGTATCTTCTTCTTTTCTTTTTCATCATGCAATGTCAAATCCGTGCCAGTTTCCATTTCCGGGCACATCCCTGACGGTGATACTCTGTTTTGTAATGGGATGAGGGAAAGAAAGCTGCACGGCCCACAGGGCAATCTGACCGCGGCCGGGATGCGGATTGTAGCGCTGATCATACAGCAGAGGCATGCCTCTGCTTGCAAACTGCACCCTGATCTGATGCGGCCGTCCGGTTAAAAGATGAATCAATACAAGTGTCCTGCCATTTTTCTTCTGCAGGACTTCATATTCCAGAGCACAGTATCTGCCATGTGCCTTGTCAGTCACAGCAACCATGTTTGTACGGCTGTTTTTCTGCAGATAATCTTCCAGCTTTCCACTGTCCTGCTTTGGCGTGCCATCCAGAACAGCCAGATACTGTTTGTCCAGCTGATGGGTCCGTACGGCTTCTGACAATCTGGAAGCTGCTTTGGAAGTTTTAGCAAAAACCATACAGCCGCCCACCGGCCGGTCCAGTCTGTGAACCAAACCAAGCCATACATTGCCCGGTTTATGATACTTCTCTTTGATATATGCTTTGCACAGAGACACCATATCCATATCTTTGCTTTCATCCGCATTGACAGGTACATTGACAGGCTTTTCTACGCACAGGACATGATTGTCTTCGTATAGGACTTTCATTTTCTCTCCCATCTGGCATAGATACCGCAGGGCAGTACAAGGTCCGGCCTGTGCTGCAGGGGAATGCCGATCTCACCGGTATCAATGGTGCCATCAGGATGCTTTGGCAGCACCATGGTCTGAAACATGTCTTTCAGCACCAGAGAGGAAAAACCGGTTGTATAGGAATTGATCAGGAAGAACAGAGCATGGTCATCCAGAATGTCCAGGCATGCTTTGAGCAAAGCAGTGACTTCCTTGTCAAACTTCCACATTTCACCATTGGGACCGCGGCCATAGCTGGGCGGATCCATCAGAATGCCATGGTATGTTCTGCCTCGTCTTTTTTCCCGTTCGACAAACTTCAGGCAGTCATCGACGATGAAACGGATCTTATGATCCTGCAGGCGGCAGAGATCACGGTTTTCCATTGCCCACTGCACCATGCCTTTCGCAGCATCCACATGTACAACCTCAGCAGCACCTGCTTTGGCACAGGCCATAGTGGCACAGCCTGTATACGCAAACAGGTTCAATACCCGGATATTTTCTTCTTTGTGAGCCTGAATGAGAGAGCTCATCCAGTCCCAGTTGACAGCCTGTTCCGGAAAGATGCCGGTGTGCTTGAAGCCAGTTGGTGAGACCTTGAAGGTCAGGCCATGATAGCCGATCGTCCATTCCTGGGGAAGATGTTTCCGGTATTCCCAGTTTCCGCCGCCTCTTTGAGAACGGTGATAGATGGCATCTGCCTGATTCCAGGAAGGATCCTGGGCATCCTTTGGCCAGATGGCCTGGGGATCAGGCCGGCGCAACGTGATGCCTTTCCATGTCTCTAATTTTTCTCCGTCCCCGGCATCCAGGCACTGAAAATCTTTCCATTGATCCGCTAAATACAGCATGTTATCCTCTTCCTTTTGCGTGAATTATAGCATGAGCCAGGCATGCTTGTGTGATTGCGGTCTGCCAATGGTATAATTGACCAGCAACAATCACGGGAGCTATTGATCAATGAATACAGAGAGTCTGAATGAAAACCAGAAAAAGGCAGTGCTTTCCAATGCGAAACATCTGCGGATTATCGCCGGGGCAGGGTCTGGCAAGACCCGGGTGCTGACCATGCATATTGTCCATCTGATTGAGGATGAGGACGTATTTCCCCAGCATATTCTGGCCATTACCTTTACCAACAAGGCGGCCAATGAGATGAAAGACAGAGTCGCAAAGATGCTTGGCGAAGGACATGCCAATCCTTTTATTTCTACCATCCATGCCCTCTGTGTGCGGATCCTGCGTGAGGATATTGCCGTCATCGGCTGGCCGCGCAATTTCACGATTGTCGATGCAGAAGACCAGAAGTCCATCGTCAAGGATGCTTACAAAAAATATGGACTGGATGGCACAAAGTATGCCACCGGTACCATGCTTGCATATATTTCTGCCAATAAGACCGAAGAAATATCTGTGGACAGGGCAAAGGAGATGGCTGGCAGCGATCCGGATGAGAAGAACAAGGCACTTGTGTATGAGTACTATGTGGAAGAACAGAAAAAGATGTATGCCCTGGACTTTGATGATCTGATTGTCGAAACGGTCCGGCTGTTCCGGCGCTATCCGGATGTCGCGGCCAAGTGGCAGCGCCGTTTCCGCTATATCCTGGTCGATGAGTTTCAGGACATTGACCGCATGCAGTACACGCTGATCCGTCAGCTGGCCGGGGATGACAACAGTCTGCTTGTCGTTGGCGATCCAGACCAGACCATCTATACGTGGCGCGGAGCAGATGTGAATATCATCATGAATTTTGAAAAGGATTTTCCTGATGCGGAAACGATCATTCTCAATGAGAACTACCGTTCTACAGATATGATTCTGAATGGTGCCAATGATGTCATCCGGCACAACCGCCACCGGGTTGAGAAACAATTGTTTACCCAGCATCACAGCGATCAGAAGATCACCCATTACAGTGCGCCCAGCGATGAATACCAGGCCATGTGGATTGCATCAAAGGTCAAGGAACTGCATGACAAAGGAAAACCATACCATGATATGGCAGTGCTGTACCGTTCCAACTATCTGTCCCGCTCATTGGAAAAAGGCTTTCTGGATGAGCGGATTCCGTACATCATCTATGGCGGCATCCGGTTCTATGACCGCCAGGAAGTCAAGGATGCACTGAGTTATCTGCGTCTTTGTGCCGGTGCGGATGATCTTGCTTTTACGCGTGTGATCAATAAGCCGAAAAGAGGCATTGGCAATAAGACACTGGATACCATCCGGGCACGAGCTGAACAAGACGGCACATCCATGTATGAAGCTGTCAGAAACCATCCGGATCTGTTCAAGGGCAAGACAAAGAATACGATTGATTCATTTGTGGCAATGGTGGAAAGCTGGAAAAAGTGGGCTGTCAGTCCGGAGTATCAGCTGACCAAGCTGCTGGAACGGATTCTGGATCAGTCCGGCTATCGGACAGCTTTAGAGGAAAGCAAGGAAACCGACCGTCTGGAGAACCTCAAGGAACTGATTGATGATGCCCGTGAGTTTACGGTGAACTATCCGGAGAGCTCGCTGGATGAATATCTGCAGATGGTATCGCTGTATGGTGATCATGAGCAGACAAACCAGTCTGACTTTGTGCAGCTGATGACAGTCCATGCGGCAAAGGGACTGGAGTTTGACACCGTGTTTGTCAGTGATCTTAACGAAGGCATTTTCCCTAATGAAAGAGCCATGACAGACAGTGTGCGCGGTATTGAAGAAGAACGCCGGCTTGCCTATGTTGCCTTTACCAGAGCAAAAAACAAGCTGTATCTCACCGATGCCGGCGGTTTCTCGTTCATGCTGCAGATGGTGCGGACACCATCCCGCTTTATTCGTGAGATTGATTCGCAATGGATTGAGCATCTTGGTGCCTCGCATGCCCATACGGTGCTTTCCAATGACCGCAGACATCTGCAGATGCAGGAAAGCGATCATGATGAGACATTTGAAGAACAGATGCAGCGTGCAAATGTTCCGCACTGGAAAAAGGGAGAGCGCGTTCTGCATCCTAAGTTTGGTGAGGGCTTTGTCGTGAAAACAGAAGGCGGTCTTGTGCAGATTGCCTTTGCGTATCCCTGGGGTGTTAAAAAAATTGCGGCTGGTTTCCCGGGATTAAAGAAAGTGAGCAGTCTGAAGAGCTAATATCATGGAAGAGAATAAAATTGCACAGATGCAGGAAATGATCACCCGCCTGAATGATGCGGCCAATGCGTATTACAACGGCCAGGGCGAAGTGATGAGCGACTATGAATGGGATGCTCTGTTTGATAAACTGCGTGCTTTGGAGAATGAAACAGGCACTGTACTGCCGGATTCGCCAACCCACAGAGTATCGGCTGACAGCACTCCGGGTGAAAAGGAAGCACATGAATTCCCGGCTTTGTCTCTTGCCAAGACCAAAAAGATTGAAGATCTGGTGAAATGGGCCGATGGCAGACCGATCTGGCTGTCATGGAAACTGGATGGTCTGACACTGGTGGTGACGTATGACAATGGCAGACTGACAAAGGTGGTTACCCGCGGTGATGGCCACATCGGCACCAACATCACGCATCTTGCCGGTGCCATTCAGGGTATTGCCCTGCGCATCAAAGAGAAGGGGCACCTGGTGATCCGCGGTGAGTGTGTGATCTCCTATGCCGACTTCAATCAGTTCATCATGGAGTCCGGTGAAGATTATGCCAATCCCCGCAACCTGGCATCCGGCTCATTGACGCTGAAGGATGTGGATGAAGTGCGCCGGCGCCATCTGCACTGGATTCCCTTTACACTTGTTTATACAGAACATGAGATTGTCTCCTGGGGAGACAGGATGGATTTCCTGAAAGAAAACGGATTCGCGTGTGTTGATCACGAATATATTGAACATCCGGATCTGGCTGCGATGCAGGCTGTCATCGGCCGCTGGACAAAGAAGGTTACGGATCAGGAAAATCCATATCCGGTGGATGGCCTTGTGATCGGCTATGATGATACGGCTTATGCCGCAACCGGCTCTGTGACAGGACATCATGCGACCAGGGCAGGCTATGCGTTCAAATGGGCAGATGAATCTGCAGAAACAAAGCTGGATCATGTAGAGTGGTCCTGTGCTGCCAGTACGATTACGCCTGTGGCAGTATTTGAGCCTGTAGACCTGGAAGGTACCGTTGTGCGCCGGGCATCGTTATGCAATATTTCCGAATGTGAGCGGCTTGGCATCGGCAGTAAAGGCACCGTGCTGGAAGTGATCAAAGCCAACAAGATCATTCCAAAAGTCATTCATGTCCGTAAGATTGAAGGAAAGCTGGATCTGCCGCAGGTGTGCCCGGTCTGCGGTGCACCGACGGAAATCCATGTGTCTGAGATCAGCGGCACCAAGACGCTGCGCTGCACCAATCCGGACTGCGATGCCAAGAAGCTGCGCAAGTATGCCCGCTTTGTGTCCAAAGCCGGCATGGATATTGATGGCATCTCTGAGGCGACACTGAACCGCTTCATCAATGAAGGCTGGATTCACTGCAATGGTGATATTTACCGTCTTGGCGTACATCATGATGAGATTGCCCAGCTGGATGGTTTCGGCGAAAAGAGTGCGGACAATATCCGTGCTGCGATCGAAAAGGCAAAGACGGTGACAGACAGCCGGCTGATCTATGCCTTGAGCATTCCGCTGACTGGACCGGATGTTGCCAACCGCCTGCTGCAGTATCAGCCTTTCCAGCAATTGATCAAGACGGCTGAAACAAGCAATGATCCGGCTGTGTTTTCACAGGTGGATGGCATCGGGCCGGAGAAATCCGCCGCCTTTGTCAACTGGTTCCATCAGGAAAGAAATGTGCAGGATCTGCAGGATCTGTTATCCATGGTTACCGTGGAAGATACATCTCATACAGCCAGCGGCTCACTTTGCCAGGGCCTGACATTTGTGGTAACTGGTGATGTGCATCACTATAAAAACCGCAATGAGCTCAAGGCTTATATTGCCTCACAGGGCGGCAAAGTGACAGGATCCGTTTCCAAATCGACAAACTATCTGATCAACAATGATGTCAACAGTACGTCAAGTAAAAATCAGAAGGCAAAGCAGCTGGGAATTCTGATTCTTTCCGAAGACGACTTTATTGCCCGCTTTGGAACAACTGGAATATCTGGATAAATTGATTTGATGCGGAAATAAGGCTAAAATTGGACGCGTATTACAGAGGATTTAACAATGGAAGAGAAAAAAGACAGAACATATTTCAAGAAACTGGCAAACCAGCTGATGTTTGATCTGTCCGATGAGGAAGCCGATGCCATCGTGCAGGAGTTTTCAACATTGGAGAAGCAGATGAAGCTGCTGGATGCAGTAAATACGGATGGGGTAGAGGAAATGATCTATCCGTTTGAGGATGATACGCATTTTCTGCGTGATGATGTTGTATCCAATGTCATCAGTCAGGATGATGCGATGGCAAATGTGGACAAGAAGCTGGAAGGACATTTTGTCCTGCCGAAGGTGGTGAAATAATGATCCGTGAAATGGCAAAGGATAAAGCCGGGGCAGAAAAGCGCTGCAACGAAGCCTATGAGAAGGCGCAGAAACTGCAGCCGGTACTGAATGATGTGATTACATTTGTGGATCCTGCTGATCAGCTTGCCCATCTGCCTGAAGATGGCCTGATGCGCGGTGTGCCGATTGCCCTGAAGGATAATGTGAATACAAAGGGAATCCGTACAACTGCAGGATCCCGGATTCTGAGCAATTATGTCCCGATCTACAATGCCACGATCGTAGATAAGCTCAATGCGGCAGGTGCAGTGACCATCGCCAAGGCAAGCATGGATGAGCTGGCTATGGGCGGTACAAACCTGACATGCTTTACCGGTCCTGCCCACAATCCATGGGATCCCAGAAGAATGACGGGTGGATCTTCCGGCGGCTCAGCTGCCCTTGTGGCAAGCAATGTTGTGCCGATGGCAATTGGTTCAGATACCGGCGACTCTATCCGCAAACCAGCTGCCTACAATGGCATCGTGGGTGTCAAGCCTACCTATGGCCGCATCAGCCGCTATGGCATCATTCCGTATGCAAGCTCTCTTGATCATGTCGGCTACTTTACAAGATCCATCGAGGATGCCTGCATTTCCCTGCAGGTTCTGGCAGGCAGGGATGAGCGTGATATGACAAGTTCTGACCGTCCGGTACCGGATTACAGCAGGCTGCTGAACAGTGACCTGCATGGCCGCAAAATTGCCATTATTGGAAATGTGGTAGAAAGCATTGCCAACAAGCATACCGTCGGGGTTTTCAATGACCTGATGGACAAGATGAAGGCAAAGGGAGCCCAGGTGGATGTATACCACTTTGATGATGCCCTGATGAAGGCAATTCTGCCAACCTACTTCATCATTGCCAACTGTGAGGCAACTTCCAACCATTCCAATCTTGACGGCATCCGTTTCGGCGTGCGTGAAGGTGGTGCGGATATGAAGGAGATCATGACGAATTCCAGAACGAAGGGATTCGGACCGCTGATCCGCAGACGGTTTGTCATTGGTTCCTATGGTCTGTTTGAAGAAAATCAGGAACGATTGTTCCGCAAGGCACAGAAGGTCAGAAGACTGATTGTCAATGCGCTGCATGATTGTCTGAAGGAATATGACTGTGTGATTGCGCCGGCAAGCGGTGATATTGCGCCGCTGATTGATGAAAGCAAGGATCAGGATCAGCTGTCAGATACATATATGGTGGCCGAGAACTATATGGCCATTGCCAATTTTTCCGGCTATCCGAGCATGACTGTGCCGATGGGCTTTGAGGATGGCTGCCCGCTGGGGGTCAACCTGACATGCCGGGCATGGGATGAAGAGACGATGTTTGATCTTGGCAAGGCAATCGAAGAGATTACAGGCTATTATGATCTGCATGCGGAGGTGAAATGATGGAGTACAACGTAACCATAGGCATTGAGATCCACTGCCAGCTCAAGACAGATACCAAGATGTTCTCCGGTGCGCCGACATCTTTTGGCCGTAAGGCGAATACCTGCGTCAATGAAATTGACCTGGGTATGCCGGGTACGCTGCCGGAAGTAAACAAGGAAGCTGTGAAGAAGGCAATCATGGCCTGCACAGCCTTCCATATGACCATTGATCCACTCGTTAAATTCGACCGTAAGAACTATTACTACAGTGATCTGGCCAAGGGTTTCCAGATTACCCAGCAGTTTCACCCGATCGGCAGAAACGGCTATGTTGTGATCAATACACCGCAGGGTGAGAAGAAGATCCGGATTGAGAGAATTCACATGGAGGAGGATACTGCCAAGCAGTATCATCTTTCCAAGGTCTCACTGCTCGACTTCAACCGTGCAGATACACCATTGATTGAGATTGTTTCCAAGCCGGATATGACCAATGGCCAGGAGGCAGAGGCATACGTGGAAGCACTGCGGCAGACGCTGTATTACATTGGTGTTTCTGACTGCAAGATGGAGGAAGGCTCCATGCGCTGCGATGTCAACGTCTCCATTGCGCCAAAAGGTGCTGACCATCTGGGAACCAAGAATGAAATCAAGAACATTAACTCGATTTCCAATATCGGCAAGGCAGTGGATTATGAAGTAGAACGCCAGAAGAAGCTGCTGGAAGCTGGTGATGTTGTGCATCAGGAAACAAGACGTTTTGATGACAAGACCGGCACAACGATTCTGATGCGCCGCAAGGAAGGCAATGTGGACTACAAGTTCTTCCCGGAACCGAATATTTTCCCGATCCGTCTGGATCCAAAGTGGATTGCGGATATTCAGGCCCATATGCCGGAACTGCCGGAGGCCAGACGTGCCAGATATCAGAAAGAGTATGGTCTGAGCGACCATGATATTGATATTCTCATTGCCAACAAGGAAATGTCTGAGTTCTTTGAAGAGACAATGAAGTATGCCAGGAATGCCAAGGCGGTGTGCAACTGGCTGCTGTCTGATATCAGTGCATGGCTGAACAAGCATGAAAAGACCATTGACAACTGTGATCTTAAGCCGCAGAATCTTGCAAAGCTGGTATCCTTAATAGATGCAGGAGAGGTTTCCAATGCCCAGGCAAAGAAGCTTGTCGATGATCTGATGGCAGGCAAGGATCCTCAGAAGAGTGCTGAGGAGAAGGGCCTTCGTCAGGTATCTGATACCGGTGCCATTGAGAAGATGGTTACAGAAGTGCTGGATGCCAATCCGCAGGCCATTGAGGATTTCAAGAATGGCAAGGATCGTGCTGTTGGCTTCCTGGTCGGCCAGGTGATGAAAAAATCACGCGGTCAGGCAAACCCTGGCATGGTAAACAAGATGGTCAGGGATGCACTGAAGAGCCGAATCTGATAAGATACTGGTTGTAAAAACAAATACAGCAATTCACAACGAGAAGGAATATGAAGCAAACGAACAACAAAGCAAATCGTAATATCAAGAAAAGCCACAGAAGCAGACGTACCGTCGCTGTCTTCTGGATCTGTCTGATCCTGGTGCTGGCACCAATTGTGGTGCTGGGCTGGGTTCTGTTCTCATCTGCTATGGATACAGGTTCACCAGTCTTTGGCAATCGGTATGAAGGGGATCTGGATCCTTCGATTACCAAGAGTGATCTCAAGACAGTAGATGAAAAGGTAGCGGGATTGGATGGCGTACAGGCTGAGTTCAGCAATCTGGCTTCGGCAACACTGCGCGTCTATGCCCAGATCTCACAGGATGCGACGGCAGATGACGCTACTGCAAAAGCCCAGGAAATCTATTCCACGATCAGTGAAGTGCTGGATCCGTCCGTCTACTTTACCCAGGCAGATGGCAAGAAGATGTATGATCTTGAAATTCATGTCTATAACATGGATTCCAGCCAGGACCGCACATCTGATGCCTTTGTCTATGTCATTGATACCAAGACATCTTCCATGACAGATCCGGAATGCCAGACGGTTTCTGAGGCAAGATATCCTGAACTGGCTGAACAGTTAAGACAGGATGTTGAAAACAGAAAGGCAGCAGAGGCAGCGGCTTCTGCTTCACCGCAGGCTACGGCAGCTTCTTCTGCAGACGCCGGTACAACGGACAGTACGGAGGGACAGTAAGAAAGAGGCACAGCCTCTTTTTTCTTCATAACATATGAAAAAGAATGATACTTTTACTGCAGTGTGCAGCGGCTATAACGGTGACGGCGCAGGGGTTGTGCGCAATGACGGCTTTGTCTTCTTTGTGCCTGGTTTACTGGAAAACGAGGAAGCTGAAATCGGCATCACCGCACTGAAGAAGAACTATGGTTTTGGCCGCATTGTCAGACTGATCAAGCCATCCATTCACCGGGTAACCCCCCTCTGTGATGTGTACCGCCTTTGCGGCGGCTGTCAGCTGATGCACATGGATCATGAAGAACAGTGCCGTTTCAAGGAAGAAAAACTGAAGATGTGCTTCCGGCAGAACGCGGATATGGAGATTGAACCAAGTCCGATCATGACAGCTGAGCCTTACTTCAATTACCGCAACAAAGTACAGATCCCGGTGCAGGTGAATCAGGGCAAGATCGAGATGGGCTTTTATCAGTCTCATACCAACAAAATCATTCCGTTCACAACATGTTACGCTGAAAGCGAACTGTCTAACCAGATCGTCAATACCCTGCAGACACTGTTTGCAAAGTATCACTGTGCCAGTGCCATGCGGCATGTACTGATCAAACATGCCCACGTGACGGGAGAAGTCATGGTGGTATTCATTGTCAGAGAATATCCCTTTGACGGCAAAGATCAATTATGTCAGTATCTTCTGCAGCAGTATCCGCAGATCAAGAGCTTGTCTGTCATCGTAAACAAGCGCACCGATAATGTCATTCTGGATGGAAAGGAAATCCTGATCGCAGGCAGACCGTGGATTGAAGAAGAGCTGCTTGGCTGCAGGTTCCGGATCTCAGCCCGTTCCTTCTATCAGATCAATCCCTACACAACACCGCTTCTGTACCAGACTGCCATCGACTTTGCCGGTTTGACAAAGAACGATGTGCTGGTCGATATGTACTGCGGTACAGGTACGATGGGCATCATTGCTTCAAAATACTGCAAAAAGGTATTCGGCATTGAGATTGTCCCGGATGCCGTGAAAGATGCCAGAAAGAATGCTGAGATCAACCACGTGGAGAACATTGAGTTTCTCAACGCCGATGCCGGTCAGGGTGCCCAGCGGATTATCCGCTCCAAACTGAAAGTGGATGCCATGATTGTGGACCCGCCCCGTAAGGGATGCGCAAAGGATACATTGGATGCCATGGTGAAGATCGCACCAAAGAAGCTGGTCTATGTGTCCTGTGATCCGGCAACACTGGCAAGGGATGTGGCGTATCTGACCAAGTGCGGCTATGTGGCACAGAAGATTCAGCCCGCCGATATGTTCCCCAATACACTTCACATCGAGACCGTCTGTCTACTAACACATTCTTGAAGAAAAAGGGCTGAAAAAGCCTGATTTACTGGGGTTCCGTCACCGGGAGCAGAGCGTGCTCGGTGTGATGGAAGCCCTCTTTTTATGTCTGAGGGAACTGGTCAGGAGCAGTGGCGTGGCTACGATTTTACTATTTCAGAAAACGAGTCAACGATTTTACTATTTGGGGTTGGTCGAGACTATGAGTTTATTGATGAAGAGAAAGAAAGCGGCGGCAGCGGAGTGATGCGTTCAATGCCATGTTGAACGGCATCAAGAATATCTGCGGAAATATATTGACGGATATCAAGTGAAGCTGGTCAGTGATACAAGTTAAGGGAGTTTGTGGGAGGTGAGCTTTGTGCTGAAGAAATTTTAGATTCCGCAACCAGCTTTAACATTTCAGAGATATAAATGTTCGGTTTGGTTGGTAGACATGGGTATGCCTTGCAATTAATAATAACGTTAAAATAAATTGCAAAGGTGAGAAATACATGAGAAAATACTACTTAGACAATATCAGATGGGTAACTGTAGTTTTGGTTGTCATTTATCATGTGATTTACATGTATAATGGCGAAGGCATTCTCGGAGGAGTTGGAAAGATTACTTCTCTTGATATGCAGTATTATGACATTTTCCTATATGCGGTCTATCCATGGTTTATGCTTCTGTTATTCCTTGTATCGGGAATATGCTCCAGATATTATCTGGACAGTCACACCGCAAAGGAATTTGCGAAAAACAGGACAAGGAAGCTGCTTATTCCCTCTACCGTAGGACTATTTGCGTTTCAGTTCATCCAGGGATATGTCAGCATGTCAATAAGCGACGCTTTTGATTCCATGCACGAAGTACCTGCCGTAATCAAGTATTTCATTATGGTGTTAAGCGGAACGGGAGTTCTGTGGTACATACAGCTGCTTTGGCTATTTTCGATGGTTCTTCTTCTCGTCAGAAAAATAGATAAGGACAGGCTGTGGAAATTGGGTGGAAAGGCTAACCTCATAGCGATACTTTTGATGGCTCTTGTAATATGGGGAGCAGCGCAGATTCTTAACACGCCGGTTGTTGTGGTTTATCGGTTTGGATATTACGGAGCTGCTTTCTTGCTTGGCTACTTTGTGTTTTCACATGATGAGGTAATTGCGACACTGAAAAATTATTTTGTATTGCTGCTTGTTCTTGGTGTAGGTGTTGGAACAGCCTTCTGCATCATGTACTTTGGTGACAACTATGCGGAAGCCCCTATCAACAGATCGATCCTGTTTACAGTTTTCGGATGGTTGGCAAGCATGGCGATTCTTAGCGGTGCAGCAAAGTATGCGGATAAGCAAAACGCTTTTACGATATGGATGAGTAAAAACAATTTTGGGTTATATGTATTTCATTACCTTGGGATATCAACAGCAGCCCTGCTCCTTGGAAAACCAGGTAATCTTCCGACAACTATGATTTATATTATCAGCTTGATTGCAGGCTTTGCGGTGGCATATGCCTTGAATGCCGTAATCTCCAGAATACCATTCTTCAGATGGGCGGTGCTCGGAATAAAGAAAGAAAGAAAAAACGATGTTTCATGACAATCTGATAACACTTAGAAAAATGAAAAACATGACGCAGGAAGATATAGCTGATATAGTTGGCGTTTCCCGGCAGTCTGTAGCAAAGTGGGAAACCGGAGAAACTGTTCCTGATTTGGACAAGTGTAAAAAACTTGCGGAAATATTTGAAGTGTCGCTTGATGATCTGGCCAATTATAAATCGGAGGATAGCATGGGTATGCCGCTTCCACCAAAAGGAAAACATCTCTTCGGAATGGTAACTGTAGGTGATAAAGGGCAGATTGTGATTCCTGCTAAAGCAAGAAAGATATTTGAGATTTCACCTGGAGATCAGTTGGTGGTACTTGGCGATGAAAGACAAGGACTTGCTATCATGAAATCAGAAAGCATCTTAGCCTTTGCCAATGCAGTCAGGAACGGAACGGTAGTACAGGAATAGATAACGAGGCAATGGATATGTTCCTGACCGCGTTTATGTGAACAGGCGCAGGGAATGATTATCTATTTCGTTGACTCGTGCCAAGCCGTTTTCATCAACTGACAGGATGGTAAAGCACCTTAACGAGCTTGCTGGATCACTTAAGGATCATGAAAAGGCTGTTTTTCTGCAGGTTTTCCAGTATCGTATAACAGAAAAGAAGGAACGTCTGAGGTCAACGCACTATGAGGAGGTGTCACAAACCTTCAGGAATGCTGCGAAGGCAGGCGTTGAATTCTGGGAGATTCAGCTGGATTTCAGACCGGAAGGGGTAGTGCTTTTCTTTGAAGTGCTTCCGCTAATTTTTAGGACAATAGATGTAAAAATCGGTAGCAGTCAAGATGAAAGGTAAAAGGCAATGAGACATAGCAAATTATCTGAGCATACCTTTAAAAAGGGAAAATTTATAGCTCCAATAAATACATTGCCATTGATGCATGAACTTGAAGACGAGAAGTCATGGACCTATGGTCGTATGCCAGAGTATCTTTGGATTGGCTTAATTTTGAAATATTACGGACGAGATGAAGGACTGAAAAAGTCTTATGGAATTATTTCTACATTACATAAATTGGCTCCTGATCTATATACCGCACGATTGTCTCAGATACTAAAACTTAACATAGATATTCAAAAGAGATTTTTTGATTACATCATTGACATCGGGGCTAAAGAAGCACTTGTACCATTAACTATTTTCCTTACGGCAAGCAAGGCACCTATTTTTGCTGAGTGTTTTTACTGTTCCGATCAGAGCGTTGAGGATAGGTGCGAATCGCTAATTCAAACAATGCGTGACATAATGGATCATCAATCCGATGAATCAACTGATATTAGGTTTGTGGCCCTCTGTTTCAATTTGCTTTCGGGAAAAGTGCATCTTCTAAAAGAGCAGGTGGATTTGTTGGCTGTTTATCCAACATCTCAACACACTGATGAAATAATGCGAATGGCTCGTCCTTCGGTACGTTCTCTTGAGATGATGATTTTGACTTTTGAGAAAGTTGACTCTATATATTTAAAGGAATTTTGGAGGTGTGTAAGCGAAATGACAGATTGCAGTGTATTTGCTATTGAATTTCCAGAGGAAAAAAGAAATATTACTGCATATATGGAAAAACTGTATGAAGTTTTTGCGTATCTTTCAGAATTATTTATAACAACTAATCCGCTTGACGAAAAAATGAGTGTTTTACTTGGCATTGCTACATATTCGTATAAGCGGCTGTTATGTAAAAGCCAATGTCAAGTGCCAGTTTCGGATTGATTCAATATCTTTTCTCTGCTGTTGAAGGCATGAGGAAAGAGTCTCGGATTTTCAACAGTTCGCGGTATTTAGCCATTCTGTTATACGTGTATCAGGGACAAATGCTCTCCCACCCCACAGGCCAATGGTTTCGCCGCCAGCTCTGCTGTCTAAAATCGTGGATCACCATGGAAACGTGCCATCATAGCTGAACCGCAGATAGCTGAACCATCCAGTTCAAATCCGGGCTGCTCCTTCCTGATGCCTTCAGTCTAATTCATATCCCTCCTGTTTCTATGTTTCTGTCATTCACTGATTTCTTCTGCATTGTTCAACGTATGTCCTGGCTGATACCCTGCAATCGATAAAATCATCTTACGCAAGAACAGTATGAATATTGCCTGTCATCATTCCCCATATAAAGCATGCCAGCTCACGTGCTATGGCTACCGTTGCTTTGTTATGGTTCTTTCGATTGTGCAGCACAAGACGCATGTATCTCTTCCGGAGGCGTTCATTCGCTCTGTCCGCATATGCAATGACTTCAGGAGCGTTGCCTTCCTGCCGCTTCTTCAGTGCTTCACTTTTGCCAGATGATGCCCGTGAGAATGATTGTGCGCATTCCACAAGGAGTTTTCTCAAAAAGGTGTTTCCCTGTTTTGTTATTCCCGTCTGATTCTGATCATCGCTGCTGCTGAGTTCCCCTGCAACCAGGCCCAGAAATGCCGCAAAGTTCTTTGCTTTAACGAATCTGGTGAAATCCCCAATCTCCACAATCAAAGCCAGAGCGGTAAGTACTTTCACTGACTTAAAACAGATCAGTTTGTGCACTGCCTCACGGTATTTATCCTTTTCAGCGATCTCTTCAATGCGTCTATTCATCTGTTCCAGACGATCAGAAACTGTTTCATATGACAGCAGGTAAGAATCCAGTGTTTCCTTATTAATCTCCTCCAACGGAAGTTCTTTAAGCCACTTCAAGTGCTTCTTTGTCCAGTAGCTTTTGCCATCGGTATACTGATACCCATGCCTGGTAGTAAAGGCACAGATCTGCTGTTTGATCACTCTGAGCTGCTTCTTGTGATCCTGCTGCATACGGATGAAATCACGTACTGATTCATCTTCTTCATCGGGGGTATAGACTTCGCTGTATTCATGATTCTTCAGCGATCTGGCAATCGCTTCAGCATCCCGCTTGTCTGTTTTCTTCCTGCGCCGTCTGTTTATTTCTGTTCCGGTAATCGAAGCAGGGGCAAGGATTTTTGCGGTAAGACCATTCCTCTCAAGATCACGCTTCAGTTTAAATCCAAGGCAGCCAGCTTCATATCCAACAACGATCTCTGTATCATTTCCAACCTTTTTTCTGATTCCCTTGCAGTAGCTGATGATGTTAGCAACAGCAGGGGAATAGGTATTTGTGTTCACAGGTGCTGCTGATCCTTCAAGATAAGTCGAAAGAGTGTAGTTTGTAGTGTGTGCATCAATCCCAACGTATGCTATCATGTAAAGGCCTTCCTTTCTTGGATGAGGCAACTTCCCCCATCTCTTTTTTAAGCCAATAACAAGTATGCGGGATGATCCTCGAACACACAAGTTAATGGAGGGCTTTTACATATTGTCTAAAAGAGATTTATGAGCATCAATTGTTTAATTCTATCTCGGGTAGAAGTTGTGTACGTGTCCTGATAGAAGACTATATTATGATGAAATATCTCGTTAAAAACGAAACGTCTCACGATAATATATGGCATGATTACCAGCTGTACGGCATTGGCTTGTATAAGTTGGTTTTAGCAAGGCATAGAGAAAGTGGCGTTTCAGACGAATCGCACTTTGATGAAAAATTTGTCGAAGCGTTAGTTAATGAATTCAAAGGTGAAGAATTCATTGATATGGACACCAAATACTTCGATAAGCAAAACATAAGGATCAAGGCAGAAAGTGTTGATGAAAAAAATCTTTATGGCCTATATTATGACTACGATTCTTCTTTTGAACATGGATTGTGGGGAGCCATTCGTGAATCTTCCATGTTGAAATGTAACAATCCGGCGCACAAATATCATTGTGTCCCGGATATTGATGATAAAACAAGGTTGAAAACAGTTTTACCAGATTGTGTTATGGTTATGAACAAAACCATATCTTTTTTGAACGAGCTTTATGGTATCCCAGAACAGTTGTTAAATGAGGTAGTAAATTTTGAAATCGAACCTATTATTGAATAAAATTCAATTGATCCAATCTGAATATAAGACACTACTCGCAGCTTTGCTGCCGAAATTAAAAAGCCACTATGCTCCGGAAGCGTTAGATGAAATCAATCTGTTTTGGCTTCGTCATATTGAGGAAGTACAACTATATCTAAAGTCTTGGTTTCCGGGTAAAAACAGTTATGTATTTACGGCCGCAACCTATATGGATTTTGATGATAATGAGCATTTACCCTTTTTGATAATTGGAGAAAAGCATGTTCTTGATGATCCATTGATCAGATATTCAACAATGCAAACCAAAATGCCAGAAGGAAAAGATGCAGAATTTCTGTATAAGCAAATTGGAGTGACGGCGGAAGATGATCTGAAGCTGTTAGAAAATGTTCGTGAAGAAATTCTCATATTGCCATTGAGGCTTCTTAACCAGTCAAATGACCATAATTCACTCTATAAGGCTGGTGAACAAGCATTCATAAGTCTTTTTAATGGAATCAATAGTCTAAATGCAAACGGCGGTACGTTGGACCCAGTGAACCGGAAATTTTGGACCCGGTCTTCCGGATCTATCGGTACCGCCTTTTTTTGTGGCGAAGAAGCGTAAACTTCGAAGCGTCTCTTTTCTGACTAAGATGAAGCTGTACGGAAAGCAACGTGCAGCTTTTTCGTACGTCAAAGGAGGTGCTTTAAGCATGGAAAAGTCAAAGTACATTGACATCGCACGGTATCTATCTTCGGGATCATTCTCACAGCGGGATATTGCGGGAATGACCCACACATCAAAAAACAAGGTATCCATCATCAAGGAGGTGATGGAAAAGAACAAATGGATACCGGAAGATCTTGATCAGTTTGATTCGAGTCAGCTTGATAAGATCTTCAGAAGAAGTGACATTCCTCAATCGGATGGACCAAAGCAGGTTCTCTATGTTGAGCCAGACTATGACCAGCTTTGTAAGGAGCTTCTCAAGCCTGGTGTCACTAAGAAACTCTTGTTTGATGAATATGCAGAGTCATGTGAAAGAGCCAATCTGCCCCATTTGCAGAAAACCCAGTTCCAGCTTCATCTTGAAGAACATTTGACCAAGAAATCTTATTCTGAGGTAATCAGGCATGAGCCTGGAAGAGAAATCGAAGTTGACTGGACCGGAGATCCAGCATACTGGAAAGATCCGTACACGGGAGAAATTCAGAAAGCGTGGCTGTTCGCTGCAATTCTGCCATTCAGCGGCTATGCATACGCTGAAGTCTTCCCGGATATGAAGCTGCCAAACTGGATTAAAGCAAATGTGCATATGCTGGAATACTTTCATGGCAGTCCGCATGTCATCATCTGTGACAACCTCAAGACTGGTGTTATCAGGCATCCAAAGAACGGTGATGTTATCTATCAGGCTGATTATGAAGCGTTTGCCAACTATTACGGCATCATTCTTGAAGCTGCCAAGGTGCGGGCGCCACGATATAAAGCGCATGTAGAGAATGTCGTTGGCAAGTTTGAATCCGCCATCCTTGGTCGGCTGCGCAACATCCAGTGCTTCTCAATTGAGGAATACAACAAGTATGTTCGTAAGGAACTGGATGAATTCAATGCAAAGCCGTTTCAGAAGAAGGAAGGCAGCAGACTCAGCCTGTACACCGACTACGAAAAGGATCGGCTCTCTCCATTACCATCAATTCAATACGAATATTTCACCAGGAAAAAAGCAAAGATATATCCAAATATCTGTTTCCAATACAACAAGAATTTTTACTCTGTTCCGTATCAGCACATTGGTGAAGAAGTTTGGCTCAGGATCTTCAGTGACCGTATTGAATGCTGGACTATGAAAGGTGATTTTATCTGCACGCACAAGATTAAGGCTGGTATTGGCAAGTATGACATCTGGGACGAACACCGCCCGCCAAACAGTGCAAGCTTCGGCAAGTGGAACAGTAACAGATTCCTGAAATGGGCAAAGGAGATCGGTCCATACACTTATGAAGTCGTTGACCGCTTCTTCAGAAACGGCGGTGCAGAGCAGCGTTATTACAATACCGTACTTTCAATACTAAAACTGACAGACACATATCCTCGGCCAAGAGTAGAACATGCCTGTCAGATAGCACTGGACCATTACAAAAGACCAGTCTACAAGAATATTAAAGCGATTCTTTATGCCGGACAAGATATGGCTGTAATACAGCCTGATACAGGTGAAGTTGAATCAGATGGCACCCAGGAAAAGTCATTTGTCAGAGGAGCAGAGTATTATGCCAAGAAGAACAAGAAGAAATGAAATCACGCCGAAAACCGTCAGTAAAGAAATAAGGCAGCTTGGCATGAAAGAAATGGCTGATCTCTTTGACGCAATGGCAGAAAGCGGTGAACTGGCTGATCAATCGGCACTGCAGGTAGTTGACCAGCTCATCAGTTGTCAGCTGATTGGGAACGGCAATCGCACAGCAGACCGTTATAAGAAAGCAGCTAAACTGTTTTTCCCATCTGCAGATTTTAACAACCTTCTCTATCTGCCTCAGAGACATTTGAATATTCCTCTGATCGATCAGCTGAAAACGTGTGAATTCATAGACAGTGAGCTGAACATCATGATTCAATCGGCAACAGGAGGCGGAAAGACGTTCCTTGCCTGTGCTTATGGCAACGAAGCATGTGAGCATGGGTATACAGTCAGATACTTCATCATGCCTGACCTTATGAGCACCTACCACAATCAGGAAAGCAAAGGTAAAGGAGAGAAATTCCTCAGGAAGCTGGTTAATACGAACCTGGTGATCATTGACGACTTTATGCTTACCAGGATAACCAGTGAAGATGCGGATTTCCTGTACCGACTGATCTCATCGAAACCCAGATCCAGTATTCATCGTTCTTTCCTGATCTGCTCACAGCTAATGCCTGAAGAAATGTATAACCGGCTTTCACAGGCAGGAGGCGCAATCGCAGATACGATCATGAACCGTCTGACTGCCAAGGCATACACAATAACACTCGAAGGTGACAGCATGAGAAATATCGATATAGCTGCCGCCCTTGCACAGCAGCAAGCTTCACGAAGTAATACACAGTAATCAAATGATCCCCTGTCCAATACCGACAAGGGATCACCCTTTTATGGCGGTACCATGACAACCGGTTCAGTGAGTCCATCAATTTCCGCACTGCCGGTACCATCTCATGCCGGATCTATGCGTCCAAAGTCCCGGCGTCTGCACTAAATGACTATTTTGTAAAGTGTAACAGCATCGAAGATATTGTTCGCTTTGCTCGTGAAGACATTGGAAGATTGATAATGTTTTCCGAAGATGATGATTCCACACTTCCGTTGGAAGAGCGATTTAGAATAGCATCATCACAGACACAATACATGATTGATGCGAATAAATCAGACTCGTATAATTTCTTTATACTTGTATTTGGATGTATACAACAAGCGATAGATGTTATTGTGTCATGCGTAGAATATGGGTGTATTCCATATATTAGATATCCTGTTTCGCTTCATTATATTTCTTTGTTGTCGGAAAGTATGTCAGATATAGAGCAAATAACATTACTTCGATTCAAAATGAGTGTGGCTTTTACTGTTCATCATCTTTGTGATAAGGATAGGCTTGGAAAGGTTTGCTTAGAAGAGTTTTTAAAAAAGAACCGGATGTATAACTTTAATGAAAAGCTGATCAGTACTCTAACCGCACATAATATTAATGAGAGCAATTTCTTAGAACATTCAATTGGCCAATTGGTAATTGATGAGTTGGAAAAATTCTATGACTTTCTGAGTAAAGAAGATAGTGTTGTTTTGGCAGAAAATCAGCTGAGCAATTAACAACTGCTCGGCTGATCGTGTACCCTATATTTTGTTATTCTTCCATAACCTCTAACATCATCCTGGCATCCAGCTTAAAGCTAATATCCAGCTATTTTTCTGTATCAATTGATGATTTGTTATTCGGAGAACAATTGATTTTCATAGCAGAAAAAGAAAACAAATCAAATCTCAATCGTGTATGTGATTTGTTATTGGGGTTTGTTGACTTGTTTTCGCTGATGCTGATATTTCTTCCGCTGTATCCCAAACCGGTCAATGGACATATTTATTCGGTAAATCTCTTTGGGTATGTAGATGGCAATGCTTTCATAATCAGAATCATTTGGGCATTGTTTATCGGCTTGACGATTACCGGAATTGTGAAAATACTAATGGTCTATTTCAAATTTGAAAAGGACAAAAAAGCGGTTACATTCATCTCTGTAGGACTCAGTATAATTTCTGTTTTGTTTTTGACGATGACGAGAGAGCCGTATGCGATAACAGTAACGTTCCTGTTATTGCTTATCAAAGGCGTTTTGCTATATAAGCAAGCTAAGGCAGGTCGATAGGATATTGTGCCCCACACAAATTCCAGTTCAATGTGTTTTGCAATGTCGCTGATATAATTGAAAGTAATGGAGCAACATCATATTTCCGATCAATTTCCGAACAGTATGGTTCTACCTTGACCAATTCCCAGACAGCAAGAACCTACGTGATTATGTTCCTCACTGTCTCGTTGCACGTGGAGACAGTGGCTCTGCTAACAAGAACAAATTGAAAGAGGACTGGAAAAGCCTGTGTTTAAGCCATTTCTGCGGCATCCGTCTTTCTGAGAAGAGAGGCGGGTGCCGCGTTTTCTGTCCGGGACTTCGTTGAAAAGATCGAAGTCTTCCCGGACAGAATGCGCTTTACCATGAAGGCGGAGATGGTAACAGAAGTGGCGATGTGATTATCTCTCTATCCCGGCATTAATAAATCTGCCAAGGATCTGCTGGTACCGGTACCATCGTTCATTTTTCTCCCAGCTAAGGCTCCTGTTTACAGCGAAAGATCCGTTAAGGATGAACTTAAAAAGCATCTCGGCTTCATCTGTGGCGAGGCCGGTATGTGCCATAAGATCCGGGACAACTTTGTCATGCTCATGAGCGGCAATCCTCTGGATGATATGGTCGCTGACAGATACGTCCATAAACAAGTGATGATATTTATCAGAATCAGCGATCCGCTGGCAGGCGGGCAGGACGGTTTCGCTCTCACGGAGCACATCTGACCTGCCGCTGCGGATAATATCGAGTACATCAACAACCGTTCCGGAGCCGCTCTCTGAAAAGAGGAGGGCGTCATCGATGACACTGTCCAGTACTTCATCCAGGCTGTCAAAATGCAGGTAAAAGGTAGCACGGGCAATCTCAGCCTGCCTGCAGACCATAGTGACATTGATCTTGTCATAGGCGGTTTCTTTATTCAGTTCCAGAAGCGCGTCTTTGATGACCATCTGTGTGTATAACGTTCTTCGGTCAGTCTTTTTCTGATTTGGTGACTTCATTTTATTCACCGTCTTTCTCTGATATCTGCAATCGAATGTTCCAGATCATGAGAAACTCCTGTACAGTTTTGCAATTCTGTACGGGAGTTATTCTTTTGAGAGAATGTGTTTTTCTCATTTTTCCAAATTTAAGTATATTAGTTTATAGACAGGGTGTCAATAAACTGTCGCTAACCTTGTATCGCTGAATCAAAAATGAGAGAGGAATGAAAATTATGACCTTTTATGAGCAGATTGTAAATGAAGTACAGATGAGCAATTATTCCAGATATTACAACGTATATGCATCCGGCAGGACTGTGGTTCCGCTGACAAGGAAAGAGCCGCTCCCTTATGAAGAACAGATTCAGGATTTTGTTCAGAAAGTGAAGGACGCGGACTGCGTGATCGTTGGAGGGGCATCCGGCCTTTCCGCGGCAGGCGGCGGGGATTTCTATTATGAAGACAACGCCTCCTACCGGAAATATTTCGGAAAGTATGCGGAGAAATACGGATTCAAAGGTGCTTTTGCCGGTGCGTTTGCCCACTGGGATTCCCGTGAGGAGTTCTGGGGATATATGGCAACATTCCTGCATACCACCCAGCATGCGGAGGTTCGGAAGCCGTACCTGGATTTGGATGCGGTCCTCGCGGATAAAGAATTCTTTGTACTGACCACAAATCAGGACACCCAGTTCGTAAAGCTGTATCCGGAGTCTAAAGTCGCCCAGATTCAGGGCGACCATCGCTTCTTCCAGTGCTCCAGGTGCTGCACGGATGAGGTATGGGATGCCGTGAAACCGGTGCAGGAGATGATCGATGCCATGGGTGAGGGCACGGAAGTGCCGAAGGAACTGATCCCGCGCTGTCCGCATTGCGGCGCTGAGGCGTTTCCGTGGGTCCGGGGTTATGGAAATTTCCTGACCGGTAAGAAATACGAAGAGGAATATCAGAAGATATCAGATTACATTCTCGCGCATAAGGACGAGAAGATTCTTTTCCTGGAACTCGGAGTCGGAAGACTCACACCGATGTTCATCCAGGAGCCGTTCTGGGAACTGGTGAACAGTTTGCCGCAGACGACGTATATTTCTGTGAACAAGGATTATGCGTTCCTGCCGGAGGCAATTGAAGACAGGGGACTGGCTATCCAGGCCGATATTGGGAAAGTGCTGGAGAATGTAAGAAGTGAAATGGAGAAGAAAGTCACAGCTGTATGATCGTAGAGGGTGAAAAATGATGGAATATAAAGTAAACGATTATAAAGAGGCAAAAGACTGGCTGAAAAACACGGACGCCATTCTGATTACGGCGAGCAACGGGCTTTCCATCGCGGAGGGGTATCATATTTTTGCGGATAATGGGTCATTCAGAAGGTACTTTGGGAAGTTCCGTCAGAAGTACGGCGCAGACAGCCTGATCCGCGGTGTGTTCACGCCGATGACGGCGGCCGATCATGAGGAATATATGCAGACGGTTCATCAGTATTTAATTGACGACTACCATGGCAGTGAGGTAATGAAAAACCTGCTTTCAATTGTCAGGAATAAACCATATTTTATCGTGACCAGTAACGGCGACGCGCATTTTCAGATGAATGGTTTTGACCGGGACAGAATCTTCGAAGTGGAAGGTAACTTCGAAGGCCTTACGGAGGGGTCTGAGGATTGGAACGGCCAGCGGCAGAGATTTTACGCATTCCTTCAGGAGTATTCCGGGCAGAATGCTCTGCTCTTTGAGCTTGGCATTGGGAGCCGGAACCAGCTGATCAAAGCCCCGACGATGGGAATGGCAGCGGAATATACTTCCTGGAAGTTCATTACGATGAATATGCCGGGAGAAATCAACGTTCCGGATGCGCTGGCAGACAGGACAGTAGCCCTGACAGGTGATATCGGAGAAAACTTAAGGAATCTTTTGACTGAATGAGAGCCTGAACATGAGGTTACAGACTATGAAATCAATTGGACGATCCGGAAAAATCAGGGAGAATCTTTCGTGGCAATTGGCATTTTCTTCTTTTGCCCCGGCGGACCTGCAGGATATTCGGATATAATATACAGATGAAATGGTAAGGATTTCAAAGCCACTTGGAAGAAGACAAGATACGTATTCCAAGATATAAATCAGGATTGACTTATGTGAAAAGGGAGGCGGAGGAGAGTCTGCCGAGGAAGAAAACAGCGCGGTCGAACTGGCCATGAAATCGTAATTTACCTATTAAGACATATAAATTGTTGAAAATAAAGCTCCTATATAGTATGTTTTTAATAAACTACTATATAGGAGCTTTTGTATGGAAATGAATGGAGGATTTCTTGTCACCAAAATAAAGCGGCTTGGAGACCGGATTTTCGAGAAGATTCTTAGTGAAAAGAATATTGATGCGTTTAATGGAGCCCAGGGACGTATTCTTTATGTGCTGTGGCAGGAGGATGGTATCTCAATCAGGTCACTCTCGACTAAATGCGGATTAGCGATAACATCTCTTACTACGATGCTGGAAAGAATGGAAAATCAAGGGCTGATAAGCCGTGTTCAATCTGAAACGGACAAAAGAAAAACACTCCTGTTTCTAACTGAGAAAGCACATGCCTTAAAGGGCGAGTACGATTCTGTATCTGATGAGATGGGCAGTATTTACTACAAAGGTTTTTCTGAGGAAGAAATTACCCAGTTTGAGGAATACCTCGACCGCATCAGAAAGAATCTTGAGGAGTGGCAGAAGTCATGAGTATTTGTATCAAAGATCAGATTCAGAACATGAATATCGTCATTGGCTGCACAGTGGGGTGTACATATTGCTATGCCCGCAACAACGTGAAACGCTGGCATATGATTGATGACTTCTCTGATCCTGAGTTCTTTCCAGGCAAGCTCAAGATGATGGAAAAGAAACGTCCGCAGAATTTTCTTCTTACCGGCATGAGCGATCTCTCCGGATGGAAGCCGGAATGGAGAGACGAGGTATTTGCAAAGATCCGTGAAAATCCACAGCATCAGTTCCTGTTCCTTACCAAGCGACCTGATTTGCTGGATTTTGATACCGATCTGGAAAACGCATGGTTTGGCGTTACGGTGACGAGGAAAGCAGAACTGTGGCGTATCGACGCACTTCGTAAAAACGTCAGAGCAAAACATTACCATGTTTCCTTTGAGCCGTTATTCGACGATCCCGGCACAGTTGACCTTTCCAGAATCAATTGGATCGTTGTGGGCACCATGACCGGAGCTCAGAGCAGGAAGATTCATACGGAGCCGGAATGGGCATGGTCTCTGGCGGACCAGGCACATAAGCTCGGCATTCCGGTGTTTATGAAGGAAGACCTTGTCCCTATCATAGGGGATGAAAATATGATTCAGGAAATGCCGGAAGAATTTAATAAAGTGTTAGAGGTACAGAAATCATGGAAGAAGTAATAAATGGAATCCTCATTCGTGAGGTGGAAACAAAGAACATCATGACTAAGTCCAGTCTGCCGGTAGGCGGTTACTCGGTCAATCCCTATGTGGGCTGTACACATGCCTGCAAGTATTGCTATGCTTCTTTTATGAAGCGCTTTACCGGGCACAAGGAGGAATGGGGCACTTTCCTTGATGTGAAGCATTGGCCGGAAATTAAAAATCCGAAGAAATATGCCGGACAGCGGGTAGTCATCGGTTCTGTGACAGATGGCTACAATCCACAGGAGGAGCAATTCGGGAATACCAGAAAACTTCTGGAGCAGCTGATCGGCAGTGACGCAGATATTCTGATCTGCACAAAGTCGGATCTTGTGGTACGGGATATTGATCTGCTGAAGAAGCTTGGACGTGTAACCGTTTCATGGTCGATCAACACACTGGATGAAAATTTCAAGAATGATATGGACTCTGCTTCGAGCATTGAGCGCCGTATCTCTGCTATGAAGCAGGTATATGAAGCAGGTATCCGTACAGTCTGTTTCGTATCCCCGGTATTCCCCGGTATCACGGATTTTGAAGCAATCTTTGAGCGGGTAAAGGATCAGTGTGATCTGTTCTGGCTCGAAAACCTCAATCTTCGGGGCGGCTTCAAGAAGACGATTATGGATTATATCGCTGGAAAATATCCTGACCTTGTACCGCTTTACGATGAGATCTATAACAAGCATAAACGCAGCTACTTTGAAGCACTTGAAGTAAAAGCTGAGAAAATGGCTAAGAAGTATGATTGTGCCTTTGTGGATAATGAAATGCCTTATGGCAGAGTCCCGCAGGGGCATCCGGTGATCGTAGATTATTTCTATCATGAGGAAATCCGTGGGACAGAGAATACCGGAAAAAGAAATCGCTAACTTCCAGTTCAATGTGTTTTGCAATGTCGCTGATATCATTGAAGGTAATGGAGCAACATCATATTTTCGATCAATTTCCGAACAGCATGGTTCTACCTTGACCAATTCCTAGACAGCATGAAGCAGTATGATTATTTTTTCTACTGTCTCGGGGCACGTTGAGACGGTAGTACTGCTCACTAAGAAAGCATAGAAAGACGGTTAGAAACCGCATAAATACGGCGCTTTTGCAACCTTTGCCTTGTTCCTTAATGGAGTATGGTGAAGGCTGTTTTTTGTTTGACGGAGATACAATTCAGTCCTTGAGACTGGTAAACTGCTATTTTGGTATTTTTGGGTGGTCGCGAGACTGCTAAACTACTCAGATTTTAAGGTTGAGACTGCCAAACTGCTGAAAGAGGACAAAAGTAGTTCAGGCTATTAAACAGACTATCTGCAATCCTGAAATGGAATATAATATTGCTATTGAAAGCCGGTGTCACAACGTCAATAAAAATGTAAGAAGAATCGTCCTTTGTGGCGATCTTTTACTATACGGGAAAGCTATGATTTGCAGTATAATTAAGGCACAGAGCAAATCATCGCTTCGTTTAATAATTAAGGGTTAGGCGCAGAGGATGTTCTCTGCGCCGGTTTTGCATTTACAATATCAAACTGATCGACTATAAGGGGATGATACATAATGGATACTATTTTAGGAGCAATGGGCTTGGCTCTTTTTGCAGCCATAATAGGTGGAATAGCTTGTCTGCAATACAAGACTAATTTTTATTGGAAAATGGTGGGCAGAACTAAATGGCGTGAATTGCAACCACAGTTACAAAATATACGGGAAATTCATGATCGGACAGCAGGCACCGGTAAGAAGATTAACTGGATTGAGAAGAATGTTACAAAATCAGTGAAAAAGAGCTTTGATGCAAGTAAGCATGCGTATGTTGAGTATATTGACTTTTGCAATAGTAAGCACTTAGAGCTTCCAGAAAATCAGTATGAACTGGAAGAACTGATTGATACAACCGAAGATGCGTTGCTTAATCCAGGTGAGGCACTTGATAAGGAATTGGAGCGTACTGGCAAGCGGTATGATGAAGCCTATAAGTTGGTAAGTGAGGCTGGTGAAGGCTTATTGGCTCAAAGACAGGAAGCTGTACGTGTAATAGAGAAGATAGAAGGGTTAGTGAACAGCATTGCTAGACATCCGAAATCATTTGAAACAGAGATTCAAGAGATTAATATTCATAAGGAGCAGTTTAAGGACACTATAGAATATGGAATGGAGCAGAGAAAAGCATTAGAAACATCTGCTAAGAGTGCTGGGGCAGGCGTAGCAGCAGGTGCTGCGGTTGCAAGTATGGCTCCTACAGCTGCGATGTGGATTGCAACAACTTTTGGGACTGCTTCTACAGGAACGGCTATATCAGCACTTAGTGGTGCCGCGGCTACAAATGCTGCTCTAGCTTGGCTGGGCGGTGGTGCTCTTGCTGCTAGCGGTGGAGGTATGGCGGCCGGCCACGCATTGTTGGCTTTGGCGGGTCCAATAGGCTGGGGAGTTGCAGGAACTTCTTTGGCCGCTAGTGTATGGTTTGCATGGAGAAAGAAACATAAGATTCAAGAAAGCAAGAAGGATGAAATTGCAAGGTTGAAAAACTGTGTGGAGGCCCTTAAAGAGATAAAAGGAAAAATCGAGGCAATTTCGATTCAAACTTCAAGCCTTTATGATAACCTTAGTAACTTGCTTTCATCGTGTTCCAATCTTAGAGGAAATGATTATACGACATTTACAGATGGTCAAAAACAGGCCTTAGGTTCTATGGTGAATAATACGAAAGCTTTATCGGCATTGTTAAATGAGACGGTAACTGAATAAGGAATGAAGAATGAATTTTGGTAGAGTAGCGAAAAGTAATCAAGAACAGGCTGTTGCGTCATGGGTTAATTATCTGAATCAGGTTCGATTGGATCGATTGATGGAAGCTCTGCAACAGCAAAATCAAAACTGGGATCAAGCGGTTGAAACCGTAAATAATACACTTTCTACAATAAACAAGGAAATTATTGAACGTAACCGAGGCGGAATAAAGGGGATGCACGGTTTCATTGCCGAAGTTGCTGAATGTGGTGTAGGAAACGCCAGAGAACAAGTGCAAGGCCGGCTGCCAATATATGAATGGATTAATGATAACGGCCCAGCAGATTTGTTGCGTGATGGAGTGCAAATACAACAGAAGTTCGTAGCATCGGGTAATCATTTGTCATTGCAGGCGATCACTCAACATTTTGAAAAATATCCTGATTTTCTGAACCAAGGCGGAAAATATCAAATACCTGAAGATCACTATGAACAGATCAAGCGGCTTTTGTCGATCCCAAAAGAGCAAGCTAACAAAATTCCTACGAGTACAGGTGAGTTCTCACTGAAACAATGGAAGGAAGTACATGACTTTTTTGATAAAGGACCAATTAAGCTTCAAGATATAGAACCATCAAAACTGAAATATGATCAGGTTCAGATGAATAGGATTAACGATACTATTCAGAGCGAGAAGAAATCATTAAAAGAGACTGACAAAAAAATAAGAGATGATGCTTATTATGCAAGTAAGCCATCATGGGAACAGGGTGCTAAGGTTGCGGCATTATCAGCTGCAATAGAAGGTGGAACCGCTTTTGTAACGGCTGTCGCAAAAAAACGTAAGGCCGGAAAGAGATTAGGAGAGTTTGATTCAAAAGATTGGGAAGAAGTATTCAAAGAATCTGGAATAGGGATTGCCAAGGGTGGCGTAAGGGGCATTAGCATTTATGCTCTTACCAATTACACTGCAACACCCGCTGCAGTTGCGAGTGCTTTATGCACAGCATCCTTCGGAATAGCAGAACAGGCTCATTTGCTTAGAAATGGAAAAATCACGCAAGAGCAGTTCATTATGAACTCTGAAATATTATGTCTAGATACATCGGTTAGTGCATTGTCATCCTTTATAGGACAAGCATTAATTCCAGTACCGGTACTGGGAGCGGTAATTGGTAATACTGTAGGAACACTTATGTATCAGATTGCAAAGGACAATCTTACAAAGAAAGAACAACAGCTCATCAATGGGTATTTGAAATATCTTTATGAATTGGAAATTGCACTTGATAATAAATACAAGAAGTATATCAATGAGCTAAATAAAGGCTTGACCATATATTATGAAATGCTTGAAAAAGCTTTTTCACCTAATTATGCTGAGGCACTTGAGGGCTCAGTGGCATTGGCGATGAGTTTTGGTGTTCCTAGCGAAGAATTATTGAAGTCAATTTCCGAAGTTGATGATTATTTCCTAGGATAAATATTTGATGTCACGTGGACATGTTTCCACAAACCCATAAGACCCTGGACATGTTTCCACAAACCGATGAGGTAAAAAAGAGAGCAGTTCAGACGTCTCAACGCACGTGGAGACAGTGGCTCTGCTAACAAGAACAAATTGACAGAGGGCTGGAAAAGCCTGTGTTTAAGCCATTTCTGCGGCATCCGTCTTCCTGAGAAGAGAGTCGGGTGCCGCTACTTTAGCAAACATCAATTACAAGAAGGATAGGAAGTTGATCTTACCAGTGCAGTTTTGAAGCAATACGCTGCTTTCAAAAAACCTCTTGACTGCTCCCTCAGGGGGTGGCTTATGGTTTAGCTGGAGGTGATGCTTATGTATATCAATGAAGCCGCAAAATTATCTGGAACAACGAAAAAAGCGATTGAATACTATTGTCAGAAAGGATTGCTTGATCCTGCAATATCAGAGAATGGGTACAAATCCTTCTCTGCGGAAGATGTTGAAAAACTGAAAAAGATTTCGCTTCTGCGAAGTCTTGGCGTATCTGTTGCTAATATCGCGGAACTGGTTAATAAAGGTGACAGTTTGGCTTTTTGGAAAATCATTGATACGCAGCGGCGTGACCTGCAGAGAAGAAAAGAACAGAACGATCTTCTGAAAGAGCTGGCGTCATCTTTGGACTGGAATGCTGTGAAGCTTAAAGCAGCCGCGGCGGAATGCCGGGAATCTGTAATAGACCGCTTGATGATCGCCTTTCCGGGGTTCTGGGGAAATTATTTATCGCTCCATTTCCGCGAATTTTTAATGAATCCGATCGAAACCGAAGAACAGGAGAATGCCTATCATGAAATCTGTGATTATCTTGATAGCATACACATGGAAATCCCCGATGAATTAGAAGACTATCTGGATTCCCTGAATACTCTGGACAGTCAGGAAATCTTCTTGAATACAAGGGATGCTCTATCAGATGTCATAGATGATCCAGAAAACTGGCTGGTAAATCATAAAGAAATCATCGAGCGGTATCTTAAGTTTCAGAATACTGAAGAATACCGAAATTCAGATGGAGCTAAGCTTAAGGAAGTGTTAAAGAGGTTCAATCGAGAGCAGGGATATGACAGCGTTTTCATTCCTGCAATGAGAAAACTTAGTCCTGCTTATGATGAATATGTTTTAAAGCTGCAGAAAGCGGATCAAGCCTTTTCACAACGTTATCAGCAATAAACAGGTTTATCATGCCGTATACAAATGGATACCTGCTTTAGCCGGAGACACTCATTGCAGAGCTCTCCGGTTTCTTATTCCCCGGAAATATCGGGCTCATATCGATACCGCATCATCAGATGCGGAATACATGGCGGTCAGACGTCACCTGTGAAGGCATCTGGCTGCTTGTTTTGTTTTCAGGATCTGGTTGATCAGGAATGGTGCAGACGCACGAGAGGATAGAAGTCCTTTGCATCACCAGAGACAGAAAACAGAGAATCACATCCATATGCATTGCCAAAAAAGGCACAGATCAAAGGAGGAACTTATGGAATTTTTCAACTCAGCAGTAGGCGTACTTCAGACACTCGTGATTGCTCTTGGTGCAGGTCTTGGTATCTGGGGTGTCATCAATCTCATGGAAGGATACGGAAATGATAACCCCGGCGCAAATGCTCATGTACGGTAAGGAAGCAAGCAACCGAAAACAAGAGATAGACCGCCAGCACTACACTATTCCGAACCAAAGACCAAAAGATAAGCATTTTGAGAAAATCTAAACTTTTGGATTTTCCTACAATGCCAACTACGGCGGAATCCCTCCCACTCCTTATATCTTTCTGTATACATTGAATTTGTATTTAGTAAAATGCAGACAACACCACGGATCGGCTTTTGGTTGGACAATTCCAACCAAACACCACAGCAGACAGCAGAAAACATTCTGAACGCTAGGAAGCCGGTATGATTGTTACATATAAGGGGAAGAAAAATTTCTTTTAGGTACTTGCTTTCCTAAAACTGATGTGATACAATGATTTAATCCAGAAAAGGAGTAAAAAATATGCGGCAAGGTATTCTTAAATAAAACTATAATCAAATAGTGGGAACAAAGGATTATGATAGCTCCTTTTGTAGGGGCTTAGTTTTTTGTACCAAATTTAAGAATACTTTTGCCTTATCAATTTTGACATATCCCCAAAAACAGCAATCACAAACAGGTGTATGCTGTATATGTGTATGTCCGCAACTTATAATCCCCAGTGGTAAAAGTATTTTACTGCTGGGGATTTTTATGCCCTTTGGGGCTGTAAAGGGAGGACAATCACATGAAAATAATCAATATTGGAATTCTTGCCCATGTAGACGCTGGAAAGACGACCTTGACGGAGAGCCTGCTATATGCCAGCGGAGCCATTTCAGAACCGGGGAGCGTCGAAAAAGGGACAACGAGGACGGACACCATGTTTTTGGAGCGGCAGCGTGGGATTACCATTCAAGCGGCAGTCACTTCCTTCCAGTGGCACAGATGTAAAGTTAACATTGTGGATACGCCCGGCCACATGGATTTTTTGGCGGAGGTGTACCGCTCTTTGGCTGTTTTAGATGGGGCCATCTTGGTGATCTCCGCTAAAGATGGCGTGCAGGCCCAGACCCGTATTCTGTTCCATGCCCTGCGGAAAATGAACATTCCCACCGTTATCTTTATCAACAAGATCGACCAGGCTGGCGTTGATTTGCAGAGCGTGGTTCAGTCTGTTCGGGATAAGCTCTCCGCCGATATTATCATCAAGCAGACGGTGTCGCTGTCCCCGGAAATAGTCCTGGAGGAAAATACCGACATAGAAGCATGGGATGCGGTCATCGAAAATAACGATAAATTATTGGAAAAGTATATCGCAGGAGAACCAATCAGCCGGGAAAAACTTGTGCGGGAGGAACAGCGGCGGGTTCAAGACGCCTCCCTGTTCCCGGTCTATTATGGCAGCGCCAAAAAGGGCCTTGGCATTCAACCGTTGATGGATGCGGTGACAGGGCTGTTCCAACCGATTGGGGAACAGGGGAGCGCCGCCCTATGCGGCAGCGTTTTCAAGGTGGAGTATACAGATTGCGGCCAGCGGCGTGTCTATCTACGGCTATACAGCGGAACGCTGCGCCTGCGGGATACGGTGGCCCTGGCCGGGAGAGAAAAGCTGAAAATCACAGAGATGCGTATTCCATCCAAAGGGGAAATTGTTCGGACAGACACCGCTTATCCGGGTGAAATTGTTATCCTTCCCAGCAACAGCGTGAGGTTAAACGATGTATTAGGGGACCCAACCCGGCTCCCTCGTAAAAGGTGGCGTGAGGACCCCCTCCCCATGCTGCGGACGTCGATTGCGCCGAAAACGGCAGCGCAAAGAGAACGGCTGCTGGACGCTCTTACGCAACTTGCGGATACTGACCCGCTTTTGCGCTGCGAGGTGGATTCCATCACCCATGAGATCATTCTTTCTTTTTTGGGCCGGGTGCAGTTGGAGGTTGTTTCCGCTTTGCTGTCGGAAAAATACAAGCTTGAAACAGTGGTAAAGGAACCCACCGTCATTTATATGGAGCGGCCGCTCAAAGCAGCCAGCCACACCATCCATATCGAGGTGCCGCCCAACCCGTTTTGGGCATCCATCGGACTGTCTGTTACACCACTCCCGCTTGGCTCCGGTGTACAATACGAGAGCCGGGTTTCGCTGGGATACTTGAACCAGAGTTTTCAAAACGCTGTCAGGGATGGTATCCGTTACGGGCTGGAGCAGGGCTTGTTCGGCTGGAACGTAACGGACTGTAAGATTTGCTTTGAATACGGGCTTTATTACAGTCCGGTCAGCACGCCGGCGGACTTCCGCTCATTGGCCCCGATTGTATTGGAACAGGCATTGAAGGAATCAGGGACGCAACTGCTGGAACCTTATCTCTCCTTCACCCTCTATGCGCCCCAGGAATACCTTTCCAGGGCTTATCATGATGCACCGAAATACTGTGCCACCATCGAAACGGCCCAGGTAAAAAAGGATGAAGTTGTCTTTACTGGCGAGATTCCCGCCCGCTGTATACAGGCATACCGTACTGATCTGGCCTCTTACACCAACGGGCAGAGCGTATGCCTTACAGAACTGAAAGGGTATCAGGCCGCTGTCGGCAAGCCAGTCATCCAGCCCCGCCGTCCAAACAGCCGCCTGGACAAGGTGCGCCATATGTTTCAGAAGGTAATGTAAAGATACATAATCGTCAAGACGGCAACAATCAGAAGTTATGGAGGGTAACAATGGAATATAGTAAGGAAGATTTAATGGAAGCAAAAAAGCAAATTTGGGGAGTGGGAGAGAACATGGGAACAGAGGAAAGTAAAAAAATCTGGGAGGAGAACGCACAATTTTGGGATAATGCAATGGGTGACGAATCTAATGAATTTCACAGAGAGGTAGTGCGTCCCAAAGTAACGGAACTTCTATCTCCTAATCCTGCGGATTACATTTTGGATATTGCGTGTGGCAATGGAAATTATTCTTCGTATCTTGCACAAAGAGGCGCTTCGGTTGTCGCTTTTGATTACAGCAAAAAAATGATAGAATTGGCTAAAAGACGGCAATCACAATATGCAAAACAAATTGAATTTTGTGTGGCGGATGCGACCGATAGAAAAAGTATATTAGAATTAAAAAGAAATCGAGCCTTTACGAAAGCAGTTTCTAATATGGCAATTATGGATATTACGGATATTGAACCACTTCTTATGGCTGTTTATGAACTGTTGCAGGAAAGCGGAATTTTTGTCTTTGCAACGCAACACCCTTGTTTTGTCACGTTGACTGAAAAATATATGACACCGCACAGTTACTATGATATAGCGATTGAAGGGCAACCGAAAGAGCAGATTTATTATCATCGTTCCATACAAGATATTTTTAACCTTTGTTTTAGAGCTGGATTTGTCATTGATGGATTTTATGAAGAATGTTTTAAAACCAACAAAGAAATTCCTATGGTAATGATAGTAAGGCTTAAGAAGGTAAAACGTGATAGCTTAAAATAAATTCAAGTTTGTCGGGTAAATAGCAAACCCAGCCGAGCCAGTCAACGGTCAAGATGAACGGCGCATATGCGCAGCCGTTGACAGCCCCGCCCGCCTTTGCTGGTAGGCAATCAAGGGGCGACAGCAAGAAGTGCCACCGCCCCGCACTATTATTCAGAAAGGGGAATTTCCATGACCGACCAGATAGCCTATCAAGAATATATCCAGCGCAGGTACAACGCCTTTTGCAAGACTGTTATCCGCTGTGCCGCCTTGGACAAGATTTTGAAGCTTAAACGGCAATGGGAACGGCAAGTTTCCCTTGACTATCTGATGAACGAGAAGTTTGTCCAGTTTGCCGCGTCGGAGCCGGACGAGGAATACCCATTTACCGTCTGCGGTCAGACCGTCCTGCTCTGCAACGCCGCCCTTGCCGACGCGATCTCTGTTTTGCCGGAGCAGACGCGGGAAGAAATCCTGCGCTATTACTTTCTGCGCCAGCCGCAGCGCGTGATCGGCGCGTGTATTGGCCGGTCACGCAGCACAGCGGGGCGGCATATCCAGCTTGCCTTGCAGCGGCTACGCGAAGAAATGGGGGTGAGCCGGTATGAGTAGACTTCTCCCCTATGAAACAATCCTCAAAGCCCGTGAGGGCGACCCAGAAGCCGTGAACGCTGTCCTGCTCCACTACGCCGGATATATCCGCTATTTCTCAAAAGTGAACGGGCAGGTCAACGCCGAGGTGGAGGACTATGTAAAGCAGCGGTTAATTGACTGTCAATTCAAGTTCCGGCTTGACGAACCACCGGACAAGTCATAAAAACTGAATACCAGCCGCCACCGACGCGGCCAGCGAAAGCAGTAAGTCTTGAAAAAGATTTACTGCTTTTTTTGTTGTCCGGCTCCGCTCCCGGCCATTTTGCCCCCTGCCGGTTGTAGTAGTAAGCGAGGAGGGAATTTTTCTGCCCTGGTGTTTGGCATTTGGAGCATTTACCCGTAGTAGAGGGCAAAGAGAAAGGATTTCTCCAACACCGGGTAGAAACCACTGCGTCCGGTGTCATTTTAGCGAAAGCGGGCAGGAATGCCCTTTACAGGATTAGTAGTAGCAGAAAAAGAGAAACAAACTTTTGTGGTTGCAGTTTTCCAAAAAAGTGGCGGACGGAAGTGAGAGAAAGTTTGCAGTCACGGAGAGCAAGTTTCTACCACGGTGCCAAAATCCGCAATTCTGCAGTTTTGCCCCTCGCGGGAAACTTGTTGGGGAGTGCCTTCCCCAAACCCTGCTCATGCGCCCTTACGGGCGAGAAAGGAGGTCACACCATGCGAAAGAAATACAACACGCCCCACCGCAGCCGCGTTGTGAAAACCCGGCTGTCCGAAGATGAGTATGCCGACTTCACAGCGCGGCTTGCGCCCTATGGTATCAGCCAGTCCGAATTTCTCCGGCAGGCGATACGGCGGGCGACCATACGCCCGGTTGTCCATGTGTCGTCGGTCAATGACGAGTTGCTTTCCGCTGTCGGGAAGCTGACAGCCGAGTACGGCAGGATCGGCGGCAACCTCAATCAGATTGCCCGGTATCTGAACGAATACGGCGTACCCTACAACACCCTTTCCGGCGAGGTACGCGCCGCCATATCCGACCTTGCCGTCCTCAAGTATGAAGTCCTCAAGAAAGTAGGTGACGCGGTTGGCAACACTCAAGCATATCAACTCTAAAAACGCCGACTACGGAGCCGCCGAGCAATATCTTCTCTTTGAGCATGACGAGTTTACCATGAAGCCCGTCCTTGATGAAACCGGCAGGCTTATCCCCCGCGAGGACTACCGGCTGTCCACGCTGAACTGCGACGGGGAGGATTTTGCCGTTGCGTGTATGCGGGCCAATCTCCGCTATCAGAAAAACCAGCGGCGGGAAGATGTGAAAAGCCACCACTACATCATCAGCTTTGACCCGCGGGACGGGCCGGACAACGGCCTGACCGTAGACCGGGCGCAGGCGTTGGGGGAACAATTCTGTAAAGAGCATTTTCCCGGCCACCAGGCCCTTGTCTGCACCCACCCGGACGGGCATAACCACAGCGGCAACATTCATGTGCATATCGTCATAAACAGCCTGCGGATTGAGGAAGTGCCGTTCCTGCCCTACATGGACAGGCCGGCCGATACGAAAGTCGGCTGCAAGCACCGATGTACCGACGCTGCCCTGCGCTACTTCAAATCCGAAGTCATGGAGATGTGCCACCGGGAGGGGCTTTATCAAATCGACCTCTTGAACGGCAGCAAGAACCGCGTCACCGACCGGGAGTATTGGGCGCAGAAAAAGGGACAGGCCGCGCTGGACAAGCAGAACGCCCCCATGATTGCCGATAGTATCACGCCCCGGCAGACCAAGTTTGAAACGAACAAGGAGAAGCTGCGGCAGACCCTACGGAAAGCCCTTGCCACCGCCGCCAGCTTTGACGAGTTTTCCTCTCTGTTGCTGCAGGAGGGTGTGACCGTCAAGGAGAGCCGGGGGCGGCTTTCCTACCTCACGCCGGACAGGACAAAGCCAATTACCGCCCGGAAGCTGGGCGACGATTTTGACCGCGCCGCTGTCTTTGCCGTTTTAGAGCAAAACGCCGCCAGAGCAGCCGAAGCGCCAGCCAGATCCCCCGATCCCCCACGCACCATAAAAGACCGCTTGCAGGTTGCCAGAGCCGAGATAGCCGCCCCGAAACAGGACGGAGTGCAGCGGCTTGTGGACATTGAGCAGAAAATGGCCGAGGGCAAAGGCCGGGGCTATGAACGCTGGGCGAAGATACACAATCTGAAGCAGGCCGCCAAAACGCTGTCCGTCTACCAGCAATACGGCTTTACTTCCCCGGAGCAGTTAGAAGCCGCCGTTGACACCGCCTATCAGAAAATGCGCCAGACCAGCGGCGAACTGAAAGCACTGGAAACGAAGCTGCAAGGGAAAAAGAAGTTGCAGCGGCAGGTGTTGGCCTACGCCCAGACCAAGGCCGCCCGCGACGGGCTGCGGGCACAGAAATCCGAGAAAGCCCGCGCCGCATACCGGCAGGCCCATGAGAGCGATTTTATCATAGCCGACGCAGCAGCCCGGTATTTCAAGGCGCATGGCATTACCAAGCTGCCCGCCCGGAAAGCGTTGCAGGCCGAGATCGAGCAGCTTATCTCCGAGAAAGACGGCCTGTATAACACCTATCACGAACAGAAACAGCGGTTCAAGGAGTTGCAGACCGTCAAGCGGAACATCGACCAGATTTTGCGCCGGGACGAGCCGCACCGCAGAAAGGAGCAGAGCCATGAGCGATAACCTGCCCCACATGGACTACCGCCAGCACCGGCGGGCGCGGCGGCTGGTACATGAGTGCTGTAACTACGATGAGGGGAACTGCCTGCTATTGGACGACGGGGAGCCTTGCGTGTGCGTCCAGAGCATTTCCTTTTCCCTCATGTGCCACTGGTTCCGTGTGGCTGTCCTGCCCCTTGACGGGGAGCTGGCCGCAGCCCTCTTGTGCCGGGGAAGCCGGAAACGGTGTGCCGTCTGCGGGGCGGCCTTTGTCCCCAAATCCAACCGGGGAAAATACTGCCCCGACTGCGCCGGGCGCATGAAGAAAATCAAAGCCGCCGAGAGAAAGCGGAAACAAAGGCAGAGATGTCACGCTTTAGAGCCTTTCAAACCCGCATAAATCAAGGCTTTTTTCGTGGGTGTCAAAGGGTACGCGATACATTTATCCTTTTCCCCCGGAAACGGCGTTTTAATGCGTGACAATACGCCAAAATCAACCCGAACACAGGGAGGTGATCCTATCGCTGATTATATCAGGGCAGACACGCGGCTGCCCGCCTATCTGCCGTATCCCCGTTTCCTGCTGAAAATGGAGATTTCACAGACCGCCAAGCTGCTGTATTCGCTGCTGTTAGACCGTTCCACCCTCTCCCAGAAAAACAAGTGGCTGGACGACGAGGGCAGGATTTATATTATCTATCCCATCGCGGAGATAGCAGAAATACTGGATAAAGGCAGCACCACCATCAAGGGGGCGCTTAATGAACTGGACACGGCGGGGCTGTTGGAACGGGAACGGGGCGGCTTCTCCGCACCGAACCGGCTTTATGTCAAAGTACCGCCAGTGCCACAGGTACAGTTTTCAGACCAACTGATGGCCGGAAGTCCGCCCCTCATAGAGCCGGAAAACCGTCCTACTGATGGTCAGAAAACCGACCTTATGATGGTCGGAAAACCGTCCCCTAACCAAACTACTATAAACAACCTTACAGAGAGCCAAACAAAGGGAGTGAGTGGGGGGCCGTCCGCGCCCTATGGCCGATATGGAAATATTTTTCTGTCACAGACCGAATACGACGAGTTGCAGGCAGAGTACCCTGACAGGCTGGAACGGTTCATCGAGGAAATGAGCCGCTACCTTGCCGCCAACGGGAAAAGCTACCAGAACTATGCCGCCGCCCTGCGGATATGGGCGGGGAACGACAAAAAGGAAGCCCCTAAAAAGGGCATACCAGACTACTCATGCAAGGAGGGCGAGAGTTTATGAAGAATGAAATCAACGCGGTTTTGGAGAATATGACGACCACCATCCCGGAGCCGGAGGACTACACCGGCGAGGACGGTTTACTGTACTGCGGCAAGTGCCGCAAGCCGAAAGAAGCCTATTTTGCGCCGGATAAGGCCGCTATCTTCGGGCGCGACCGCCACCCGGCAGAGTGCGACTGCCAGAGAACCGCCCGCGAGGAACGGGAAGCCGCCGAAAAGCGGCGCAGACACCTTGACACCGTGGAAGAACTGAAACGCCGGGGCTTTACCGACCCCACCATGCGGGACTGGACTTTCGAGAACGACAACGGCAGGAACCCGCAGACCGGGCTTGCCCGCCGGTATGTGGAGCATTGGGAAGATATGCGGACAGACAATATCGGCTGCCTGTTCTGGGGCGGCGTAGGCACCGGCAAAAGCTACCTTGCAGGCTGTATCGCAAACGCCCTCATGGAGAAAGAAATCCCCGTCCGCATGACGAACTTTGCTCTTATCCTCAATGACCTTGCCGCCAGCTTTGAGGGGCGCAACGAGTACATTTCCCGCCTTTGTCGTTATCCGCTGCTGATCCTTGACGACTTCGGCATGGAACGCGGGACGGAATACGGGCTGGAACAGGTGTTCAATGTGATTGACAGCCGTTACCGCAGCGGCAAGCCGCTGATCGTCACGACCAACCTTACGCTGGACGACCTGCACAACCCGGAGGACACCGCCCATTCCCGGATTTATGACCGCCTGCTTTCCATGTGCGTCCCGGTACGCTTTACCGGCGACAACTTCCGGCAGGAAACCGCCAAGCGGAAAATGGAGAGCATGAAGAAACTGATTACCGACTGAAAGGAGTATTGCCTATGGCAGATAACAAGCAGCACGACACCCGCACCACCCGCCGCCCTGACTGTGTGACGGAAATCCGCATGGGCAATTCCGTCCTTGTCGTGTCCGGCTATTTCAAGAAAGACACCACAACCACAGCCGCCGACAAAATGGCGCGGGTACTGGAAGCGGAAGCCGCTGCTACACAGGAGCCGACTTATCCGGCGTGAACCGGGGCATGGAAAAGCGGCCATGCCAGGGAGCATGACCGCTGGAACGAAAATCGGAAGTGCTTTAGCAATTCTTAATCTCATTCTCTATAAAATAATTTGCAATTTCAAAGGCTTTTATTCTTCTCTTTGCCAATGTGATTTGTGATTTATAACGCTCGGAATTATCCTTTGATTCAAATGTTTTTACTGTTTCTCTTAGCTTGTGCAGAGTTGAATCAATTTGCCTTTTGGCCGCGGTTAATTCATCTATTGTATACTTCATGTTTTCTCCTTTAACTTCTGATTTTTTTGTTAAATCAGAGTATACCACGGAGTTATGAACTTTTCTACTGCAAATATGGGACGACAACCCATACCATAAAAATCGGAAAATTGAAAAGCTGTAAAGAAGCAAATTTAACGCTTTTGCCGCTGTACAGCCCCCGCCGTTCCGTGGTACAATGAAACCACGGAATAGTGGGGCTGGCTGTCGGAAACGGAGGATTTTATGTTAAGACAAGCCACCCAAAACCTCATTACCGCCCTTTATCCGAGATTGTCCCACGAGGATGAATTGCAAGGCGAGAGTAATTCCATATCGAACCAAAAAAGGATACTCGAAACCTACGCAAAACAGAACGGCTTTACCAATCTGCGCTGGTACACCGACGACGGTTTTTCCGGCGCGAACTTCCAGCGGCCCGGATTTCAAGCCATGCTTGCGGACATTGAAGCCGGGAAAGTGGGTACGGTCATCGTCAAGGACATGAGCCGGTTAGGGCGAAACTACTTGCAGGTAGGGTTTTACACGGAAATGCTGTTCCCTCAAAAGGGTGTGCGTTTTATCGCTGTCAACGATAATGTGGACAGTGCCAGCGAGGGCATGGACAACGATTTTACCCCGCTGCGAAATCTGTTCAATGAATGGCTGGTGAGAGATACGAGCAAGAAAATCAAGGCAGTGAAAAAGTCAAAAGGCATGAGCGGCAAGCCTGTTACCAGCAAGCCGGTTTACGGCTATGTGATGGACGAGGACGAGAATTTTATTATAGACGAGGAAGCCGCCCCGGTGGTGCAGCAGATTTACCAGCTTTGCCTTGCCGGGAACGGCCCGACCAAGATTGCCCGTATGCTGACGGAGCAGCAAATCCCCACGCCGGGGACGCTGGAATATCAGCGGACAGGCAGCACCCGCCGTTATCACCCAGGCTATGAGTGCAAATGGGCGACCAACACCGTCGTTCATATCCTCGAAAACCGAGAGTACACCGGATGTCTGGTGAACTTCAAAACGGAAAAGCCTTCTTATAAGGTCAAGCACAGCATAGAGAACCCCGTCGAGAAGCAGGCCATTTTCGAGAACCACCATGAGCCGATCATCGACAAGGAAACATGGGAACGGGTGCAGGAGTTACGCAAACAGCGCAAACGCCCGAACCGCTACGATGAAGTGGGGCTGTTCTCCGGGATTTTGTTCTGCGCCGACTGCGGCCATGTGCTGTATCAGCAGCGGTATCAGAACAAAGACCGCAAACAGGACTGCTACATCTGCGGCAGCTACAAGAAGCGCACCCGCAACTGTACGGCGCACTTTATCCGCACCGATCTGTTGACCGCTGGTGTCCTGGCAAATCTCCGGCAAGTGACCGAATACGCAGCCAAGCATGAGAGCCGGTTTGTGAAACTACTTGTCCAGCAGAACGAGATCGGCGGCAAGCGAAAGACCGCCGCAGCCATCAAGCAGCTTGAACAGGCGCAGGAACGCATTTCTGAAATCAGCCGCATTATCAAGCGGCTGTATGAGGACAATGTAAACGGCAAAATCAGCGATGAGCGTTTCATGGAACTGTCGGCTGACTACGAAGCCGAGCAAGCGGAGCTGAAAAAGAGAGCCGCCGCCCTGCAAGCCGAACTGGACAAGTCACAGGCAGCTACCGTCAACGCCGAGAAATTTATGGGCATTGTCCGCAAGCACCTTGCCTTTGAAGAACTGACCCCCACTCTCTTGCGGGAAATGATCGAGAAAATTGTGGTGCATGAGTGCAGCTATGATGAGAACGGCACCCGCAGGCAGGACATTGAGATTTATTACAGCTTTGTCGGCAAGATTGACTTGCCCGAATAACCGCCCGACCTATCCGACACAATGGCCAAGTGTCGGATAGGAACGGCAAAATTTTTTGCACTTCTATTGCTTCTTTATCACACATAAGCAAAGTCTCAGGGCATGAAACAGCTGATGGCCGGCGGCGGTGTCGCTCTGATCGGAACGATTCTTGTCCCGCTTCTTATCGGCTGTTTGACTGAAACAGGAGGGAGGAGACCACAGAGATCCATGAGGTCGTGCGCTCCTTCAACCTGACGCCGGAGGAACTGCGGGAATTTCTGCAGAGCCGCAGGAGCAATGCTCCGGCAAAACTTTCGGAGCCGGAACCATCAGAGAAAAGCACAGCGACGGAACAGGAGGCAGATTATGGGGAAGCTTAATTTACTTGCAGCACTGCTGGCAGCGATGCTCTGCTGCGGACTCTGTTGTACAACTGCATTTGCGCAGACAAATGAACCGGAAGCAGCTGCTGCATCTGCGGAAGCAGCGCCGGCAGAAGAACTGGTTACCAAGGAAGAGGCAGAGGAGCCGGAAGAGCTTCCACCGCTTACACTAGAAGGAAATTTGACGTTGGTGGATGATATCTCGACAGAGAGCGGAAAGCAGTTTATCACCGTGGTCACCAGGAATAACAACTATTTCTATCTCATCATCAACCGCGATGACGACGGCAATCAGACCGTTCATTTCCTGAATCAGGTTGATGAGGAAGATCTTTTCCATCTGATGGACGAGGAGGATGCCCAGGCGATTCAGGAAGCCATGAATGAGCAGAAAGTGCAGACGACACAGGCAGAAGAGACGGTAAAACCGGAGAAGGAACCGGAGAAAGAGGCTGCAGATCAAGAAGTGGAGGCTTCGAAAAAGAAGCAGACCGGGAGTCTGTTTGCGGCGGCCGGAGTGCTGATCATTGTCATTGGCGGCACAGGGATCTGGGTCTAGAAGAAAAAGAAGCCGGCGAACCAGCCGGATCCGGATGCGGATTACTGTGAGTATGAGGATGGCTACGATTTTCCCGAAGAGGAGGATTCAGGAGAAGACCCTGAATCTGAAGACGAATAAAACCGTACAAGCAGTTTTTGTTTGAGACTGGCTGAATACGAAAATTAAATGAATGTAAGCAGATTGAATAAACTGCAAACATTTATTAAAATTTCTGCAGGAGGTGAATGATGTATATGAAGCCAACACAGCAATTCATTTCCATGCAGGAACTGAAGAGGGAAGGATATTCTTACTACGATATCAACAAGCTGGAAGATTCCGGCAGGCTTGCCAGAGTGAATAAAAAGTATTATGAGAATCTTGATTTCAGCGGTGAACCAAATGACTTTTATGCTGTTTCCGCTGTCTCAGATAAGGCTGTGGTCTGCCTGATCAGCGCAGCGGTATATTACGACCTGTCTGAAGAAAGGCCGTCGGCAGTGGAGGCCGCACTTCCCAGAGGCACCAGAATGCCTTCGCAGCCGGACTGGCCTGCCATGAAATTCTTCCTTTTTTCTGAGAAACGATATGAAACAGGGATCAGAACGGTGAATGAAGACGGGAATCTGTATCGCATCTACGACATGGAAAAGACAGTATGCGACATTGTATTCTATCGAAATAAGATCGGGTTTGAGCCCGCTGTTAAGATCGTAAAAAAATATCTGAACCGTAGCGACAGGGATATCAATCGTCTGATGAAATATGCGGAAAAACTGCGCGTGGAGACTGCCATGCGGCAGTTTCTGGAGGTGCTTGTATGAGAAATGCTTCCTCAGTGAAAGACAGGCTGAAGAACTATGCGATAAAGAGCGGAAGAACCGTTCAGGATGCATTAACTGTTTATATTCTCGAACGAGTTCTCTACCGGATTTCTGTTTCCAGATTCGCAGATGATTTTACGCTGAAAGGCGGCATCCTTCTCTATGGTTTGTATACAGATGACTTTACGAGGGCTACAACGGACATCGACCTGCTTGGACAACACATTTCAAATGATCTTGAGACATTGAAGGCAGTTTTTGGAGAAATACTGAATACAGAGGCAGATGACCCAATCCGCTTTGATATGAATACCCTTGAGGCAGTCAATATTACGGAATTTAAAAAGTATCATGGTGCAAGGATTTCAGTAACTGCTTATCTTGACCGGACAAGAATTCACGTTGGCATTGATATCGGATTCGGTGATGTCGTTTATCCGAAACGGCAGAAAATGAATTATCCAACACTGCTGGATGATGATCCAGTAGAACTGTATGCATATTCTGTTTATACGATCGTTTCTGAAAAAATGGAGGCAATCGTTTCCCTTGGCGTGGTGAACAGTCGATATAAAGATTTCTACGATCTCATGACCATTTCCGAACGGGAGGATTTCGATGGCAGCATATTACAGGAGTCTTTGATTGAAACATTCGATAATCGACACACCACATTTGACGATATTGCTGCATTTGAAGATGATTTTATCGAAGATCACAGCCATCAGCAGCGATGGAAAGGCTTCTTAAAAAACAAAAGGGTTGCTTCGCCGCTATCATTTGAAGAAACCATGAATGAAGTGAAACACTTTATTCTTCCGGTAATCACTGCAATCCGGGATGACAAACCATTTTTCGAACATTGGAATCACATTTCCAGAGAATGGGAATGAACAAATCATAACAAGCTATGCAGACCGCCTGTCTTATCGCAGACGGTCTTTCTTTATGCCCGATAGAACGGAAAGAAGGCCGCTATGAGCGAAGAGAAAAAGAAACGGGAGGAAGAGATTTTCTCTACAACCGGGACAATCCGTGACCAGATGCAAGAGCTGGTAGAAACGAATGTGATCCGCGTGATCCTGATTTGTCTACAAGACTGGTTTTACGGACGATAAGGACGGCAGGGACTTCAAGCATTCGCGTCGGCACATCGGCGGACCGAAGCCCGGAAAATTATCGCAAGAAACTGACAACGAGGCCTCCGAAAAGGTGCAACTTAATGATGACGGGGCATGTTGAGACAGTGGCTCTGCTAACAAGAACAAATTAAAAGAGGGCCGAAAAAGTCCGTGTTTAAGCCGTTTCTGCGGCATCCGTCTTTCTGAGAAGAGAGGCGGATGCCGCATTTTCTTTTAGAAAAAATGTGAAAGTTGGTCTGGCGTGACTGTGGGAGGGCTATCAGCAATGAAGTGATGAATCTGCTCGGAGAAAATCCAGCTACTGAATTAGAGGATATCAACCAAGAGATCGCTGACCTGCAGAAGGATATTCTTGCCGGAGTGAAAGCTCATTGGGATGTCACAGAGCTTGCTGAAAGGTTGCAGGAGCTAAGAAGCAGAAAGACAGAGATCGAAGCTGGGCGGACAGCAGAGATACGGAATAAAGAACGAATCAATAACCTCCGTGAATCCATCGAGAAATCAAAGGATAAGGTGCTCGCTTATGATGAGCTGCTGGTCCGAAACGTTATCAAGGAGATCAAGATCTTTCCCGATAAGCTTACCATCACGGTGATAGGCGGTGCACATGAAAACATCATAATTTAATGTTGACAGTATTTTGCCGTCTCGGACTATCGAGACGGCTTTTCTGTTTTTCACGAATTCCAAACATGATATACTAAGTAACGAAATTGTGCTAACGAGAAATGAATATAATTGCCACTGATTTCAAAGCCACTTGGAAGAAGACAAGATACGTATTTCAAGATATAAATCAGGATTTGTCTCGCTGTGTTCAGATTAAAAAGGCCATCATTTTACGATGATGGTTCGGATAAATAGGCAGAGATATATGCACAATGGGAGGAGAAAAAGTGTTATTGCAAATTCTGTTATTTTCAATACCTTGTATTTTCCTTTTTATTAAGGTCACACACATTAAGAAGCCAGTCAGAGATATTCTCTTGATTGCAATCCTTGTATTAATTAGTTTTCTTATTTCAAATTTTGGTTACTTGTTTGAATATCTTCCAAATAAATCAGATTACATTCCAGCACAAGCGATAATTACCCAAAAGCATCATACAAGGAAAGATATTCTTAGCCGTGGAAGTATTTCAGTAGAGTTTGAGGGAGAAAAAGCAAGAGTAGATAGTGTAACTATTAATTGTTATGAAAATGTCGGGGACAGCATTGTTGTTGGGTTAAAGATTAATAACGGAAAGATAACGAGTGCTGTAAGAACGGAATTATCTATAACATCACGTAATTTGGCGTGGCTAACATTCTTATTTTGGGCTATAGTTTTATGTCTCAAGCAACCTAAGAACAAATAGCATTCAGTTTGAACAAAATAGAAAAGAATTATGTCTCTTGCATTCTTAGAACAGTCGTACACTCATACTATCCCGCCCGCTGCAAAGCAGGCAGGATTATTCTACCCTAAACGGAGGTGATGCAAAAACCCCTGTCCCCACTTCAACATAGCCATCATCAAGCGCAGCGAAGGACGCTCTGCTGTTGCCGCCTCTGCCTACCTCAGCGGCACACGGCTCTACTGCGAGTACGACCACCGATTCCGGGACTACTCCCACAAGCTGGGTGTCATTCACTCAGAAGTGCTGCTTCCGGAACGTGCGCCGCCTGTATTTGCCGACAGAGCTGCGCTCTGGAACAGTGTGGAGAACGCAGAAAAGCGCTATGACAGCCAGCTTGCCCGGCGAATCATTATCGCCCTCCCCAAAGAGTTGTCTCACGAGGACAACATCGCTCTGGTTCGCCAGTATTGCCGGGAGCAGTTTGTGAGCAAAGGAATGTGCTGTGATTTCGCTGTCCACGATGAAGGGGACAGCAATCCGCACGCCCATGTGCTGCTCACCATGCGTGGTCTGGATGAGCAAGGAAAATGGCTCCCCAAGAGCAAATCCGAGTTTGAACTGGACGAAAATGGACAGCGCATTCATCAGAAAAACGGTCGCTGGAAATGCAGGAAGGTCAACACAGTTGACTGGAATGACCAGAAGTATTGTGAGGTCTGTCGGCACGAATGGGAGCTGCTGCAAAACCGCTATCTGGAATCCGCCGAACGGGAGGAACGGGTTGACCTGCGCTCCTTTGAGCGGCAAGGCTCTGACTTCGCCCCCACCGTCCACATGGGTGAAGCCATCACCCATGTTGAGACCGTGTCTCTGCTAACAAGAACAAATTAAAAGAGGACCGAAAAAGCCCGTGTTTAAGCCATTTCTGCGGCATCCGTCTTTCTGAGAAGAGAGGCGGGTGCCGCTTTATTCTTATAGAAAAATGTGAAAGTTGGTCTGGCGTGGCTGTGGGAGGGCTATTTGGATGAATTTTTAACTGGCGAGACTGTAGCTTTGCTATTTTCGGAGGTTGTGACTGTGAAAAGGCTATAACCGCATGGAACTGAAAAGCAAGATAGAGATGCTGATGAATGCCGATTTGGCGACTTCCCGGTAAACTGGAAGTTGGATTATAAAGGTCTTAGCAAATACACCAATCCACCAACTGTATTCCACTTTCATAGATTGGGTGGTCGTAATTATCTGTAAAAAAATTGCGCATGCTGTGTGAGCGAACAAAACCACACTTTTCATAAAACCGGATTGAAAGCGGACTATCTCATGTTCCCACTTGCAGAATTGAGTATTTTCCCTGTAATTATTAATAACAAACTCAATTAAGGCTCTTGCATAGCCTTTGCCTTGATATTCTGGAACTGTAGCAATATTCTTGATTTCAAGTATGCCATTTCCTTCATCGGTTATGACACACTCGCACTTTGCCCCAATGTCATCAAGTACATACATCTTGCCTTTATCAAGATAACGGTCAACCATATCTTCCTGCTCATCTGCTAATAGGAGCAAATCCAGATATTGTTTTTTATTCTCTTTAACTTCAACAATTTTTATTAATCACACCTTTAACTCCCGATTGTGCGTCATCCCGACAAACTGGAATTTATCCTAAAAATCCATCTTATTCTTCAACTTATTTACCAGAGATGCATCTAATTTGTTTAGAAGCTCCTGCATCGAAATTTGGCCAGACTTTCTTATTTCCTTAAGTTGTTCAGAATCCTTTATTTTTCTATCAGCTTCACTTTTAGGATATCCTTGCCCAAAAGGCTCTGAGAATAGAGCTTCAACTGTTCGTTCTAGATTATCAATACCAGACCAAGTATATTCTTCACCTAGGGGTAAAGATATCGCGTTTCCATTATTTATCTGTGCAAATAAATAAGCATCCTTCGGTGTCGGTGCATACCCACAAATGACGCCTGGCATACTGTTACAAGCCAACATCATTCCCTGTCCAGAAGAACAACCCGTAACTATAAAGTCCACCGTCCTATTCGCTAATAACACACCTACAAGAATAGAAATTTCTATATAAGAGTAATTTTCTTTTTCTTCCAACGTGCAACCAAAATTGATTACTTCAGAATCTTTTGGTGCAAATTTTGTTACTGCATTAAAAAGCATTTTATTTTTAGTTGCTTGTGAACTTGCCTGAATAATTCCGATTCTCATTCTTCCCCCACAAATCTCGATTTGTACTTATTTCTTAAACAGCTCAGAATATGAACCAAGGCGATAAAGCATCAAAACAAGAACATCTCTACAAATCTCATAAATTAGCAGCCAATCCGGTTCGATGTGACACTCACGCGTGCCTTTATAGTTTCCTGTAAGGTCATGATCCCTGTATTTTGCATCCAGCGTACCGCCATTCGCCAGAATATCGATTACCTCAAACAGCTTATCAAGATTTTATTTTGCTTTTTGGCAAGCTTCAAATCCTTTTTAAACTAATTAGTAAACTGAATATCGTATTTCATACGTCGAGTGCTGCCTTGAGCGCATCCATACTGGAATAACGCGGAGCAGAAGGATCCTTCATCATTTTTCTGCCATCCTCAATGGCAGCGGCTGTCGTATCATTCGGTACTTCCAGTTTTAATTCAAAAGGAATACCATGCTCACGGATAGCGGCTCTCAGGAACATATTTACAGCAGTTGTCATATTCAGACCAAGCACATTGAAGATCTCCTCCGCCTGGTTCTTGATTGCCTTGTCTGTACGAATATTTGAATTAGTTGTTGCCATACAGAACACCTCCATTCAAGTATAGTAAACTTAAATATGCGTCTAATATCAACACATTGTCATTATATAAGATACATAAATTTTGCTAAAATATATCAAAATCCCTCTTTATAGCGATCTGCGCATGGCCTTTGTACTCATCATTGCTGCTATCTGCGTACATGTCATTCACCATACCAATCGTGAGAAGGTCAAGGTCTCGGATGGAGATACATAAATTATGGCGGCTACTTTTTACCGACTATCGCATTAATTGTCGAACGATCTTTTTCTATATAGGAAAGCTATGATTTGCAGTATCATTAAGGCACAGAGCAAATCGTAGTTTGTTGATGCAGAGCAGAGGCGGTAACTATTGATAAGTTTCCGCAAACCGATGAGGTAAAAAAGAGAGCAGTTCAGACGTCTCAACGCATGTTGAGACCGTGGCTCTGCTAAAAAGAACAAATTGAAAGAGGACCGAAAAAGCCCGTGTTTAAGCCATTTCTGTGGCATCCGTCTTTCTGAGAAGAGAGGCTGCTGCCGCGTTTTCTTTTAGAAAAAATGTGAAAGTTGTTCTGACGTGACTGTGGGAGGGCTATTTAGATGAATTTTTAACTGTCGAGACGGTATGTCTTTTGTCCAAACTATCTGAGACAAAGAATCACATCGGATTGAAGGTCGATATGGACGAGGTGGATGTGGCGGCGGAGAGTGAGGACAGTCGGTCGCCGGAGACGCCGAAGGAAAAGGAAGACGCGATCATAGAGGCATTCAGGCATTTTCAAATGATCTGATGGTTCTCTGTCTTTTCTTGAAAAATCCCCCTGTGTAAGGTGTTGCTTGTTACGCAGCGTCATGTTGCATAATACATGGCGAAAGGAGGCAAAGGCTATGTCAAAATACTCGACAGGAGAGGTTGCAAAACTCTGTAGCGTCACTGTCCGGACAGTCCAGTACTATGATACAAGAGGGATCCTGATTCCCAGTGAACTTTCCGAAGGCGGGAGACGTCTCTACTCGGAAGACGATCTGAAGCGCATGAAGATTATCTGCTTTCTGCGTGAACTGGATCTTCCTATCGGCGCGATTGCTCAGATCCTGAAGGAAGAGCATCCTGAAAAGGTGATCTCCCTGCTGATCGAACAGCAGGAGAAGGCTCTTTCAGATGAAATCACTGACAAAGAGGAAAAGCTTCTGAAGCTTCGTGAGCTGAAAAACGGACTGAAAGGCAAAACAGAATTCTCCCTTGAAACGATCGGTGACATAGCCGTCATTATGGAAGGTAAGAAAAAACTGAAGAAACTGCATCTGATGATGCTCCTGACCGGGCTCCCGGTCACGGCGCTGCAGTGTTTTTCCATCATCTTCTGGATCGTCAAAGGTACCTGGTGGCCGTTCATGATCTGGCTCCTGGCGGCGATCCCCTGGGGGATCCTGATCAGCCGATACTATTTCGCACATGTGAAATACATCTGTCCGGAATGCCATGAGGTATTTAAACCCACACTGAAGGAAGCCTTCTGGGCAAATCATACCCCCACAGCCCGAAAACTTACCTGCACTTCCTGCGGTCACAAAGGCTTCTGTGTGGAAGTCTGGGGAGGTGATGGCGAATGAGCGTATTTGAGAATATTGTTATCGGTAAAAGTGCCGTTCCGTCTCTGACCATCACCGTTATTCTGATGATCGCGATCGCTGTATGCTTCTTCATCTGCTGGCGCAGGAAGCATCAAGAACAGACAAAGATTAGCTGGCTCATTGCCGGTGCTGCGGGTTTTGTCATTTCTGCCCGGATGCTGGAAGTGGGCGTACACTATTTCTGCATCGTGGCAGACAATCCTGTTTCGCGCTTCATTAACGGAAACACAGCCGCCTTCGTCCTTTATGGGATCACGATGGCAGGAATTTTCGAAGAATGCGGACGGCATATCATTCTGAAATACATTCTGAAAAAGGACCGTACCCGTGAAAATGCGGTGATATACGGAATCGGCCACGGTGGGGCCGAGATCCTGACCGTCTTTCTGCCTGCTATGATCCTCTATCTTGCCATCGCAGTAATGTTTTCTCAGGGAGATACGGAGACCGCGCTTAAGACCCTGAATATTACGGAAGAGACCGCAGCCGCAGCGCTTCCTTCCGTACAGGCAGCTGCTGCGTTTGACTACGCCATGATGGCCATGAATGTCATGGAGCGGCTGCTGGCGATGTTCATACAGATCGGACTTACGGTCATCGTATATTACGGTGTTGTCAATGCAAAGAAGCTCTGCCTGCCCGCGGCCATTCTGCTGCATATGCTGGCAGATACCTTTCCGGCGCTGTATCAGAGAGGCATTCTGCCTCTGTGGGCAGTTGAAATATGGATTGCCTTCTGGACACTGATGATGATGCTTATTGCGGCTAAGCTATACAAAAGAATGTCGGAAATTGTTCATTAGCAATTCAAACACTTCATGCAGGCAGGGAAACAGGGGGGATTGCAGACGGGTAATGCAACCAGATGAAACAAAATACGTGATAAATTGTCATGTACGGTTAGTGGAACCCGACGCAATCAGACTTTACAATATTCATGAAAGTCATATTTCCGGAGGACCACATGGATATTGTAGAAGTAAAAAATATCTGTAAGACCTATCAGTCTTTTCAGATGAAAGACGTGTCTTTTTCGCTGGAAGAAAGCAGGATCACCGGATTCATCGGGCGAAACGGTGCCGGGAAAAGCACCACGATCAAAGCCATGCTGAATCTGATCCATATTGACAGCGGTAAGATCTTTTACTTTGGAATGCCGTTTGCCGGAAATGAAGCAAAGATCAAGCAGCGGATCGGGTATTCCACCGGAGCAGTCAGCTGGTTTCCGAGAAAGACGATAAAAGAAATCGTCAGCACTACTAAATCCTTTTATTCAAACTGGGATGAGGATGCTTATCACCACTATATGGCGATGTTTGGTCTGGATGAAGGAAAGAAGCCCATGGAGCTTTCAGAGGGAATGAAGGTGAAGTTCAATCTTCTTCTGGCACTTTCCCATCGGGCAAAGGTGCTGATTTTAGATGAGCCGACCAGCGGGCTGGACCCATTTTCCCGGGATGAGCTCATGGAAGTGTTTCAGATATTGAAAGAACATGGGGTGACGATCTTCTTTTCAACACATATCATCTCAGATCTGGAACGGTGTGCAGATCATATCATTTATATCAGCAATGGTGAGATAAAAGCGGACTGCTCCATGATGGAGTTCATGCAGAGGAATGGGCGGCATGAGGAGACCCTGGAAGAGAGTATTCTGAGGCTGGAGAGGGAGGCGAGGTCATGAGTGCTTTATTGCGGAAGGAAATACGGCTCTCCTCGTTGCCGCTGACCTGGCTGTTCATCAGCTTTGGCGTCATGACACTGATCCCGGGCTATCCGATCCTCTGCAGCGTATTTTTCATCACGCTGGGGATTTATCAAAGCTTCCAGAGTGCCAGGGAAGCAAACGATATTCTGTATTCGTCACTATTGCCGGTGGCAAAGAATGATGTAGTCAAGGGAAAATATCAGTTTGTTATGACGGTCGAGCTCTGCGGGTTCGCTCTGATAACTGTTCTTACCCTGCTGCGAATGACGGTCCTTAAGGATGCATCTATTTACAGGCAGAATGCGCTGATGAATGCGAATCTGTTTTACCTGGGCGCAGCCCTGTTTGTTTTCGGATTATTCAATGCAATCTTTGTGGGCGGTTTTTTCAGGACAGCCCATAAGCTTGGGAAGCCCTTTGTCATATATATCATTGCCGCATTTCTGATGATCACAGTCTTTGAAGCGCTGCATCATTTCCCGGGACTTGCGGCTGTCAATGCTTTCGGCTTTGACCATATCATTTTACAAATATCATTGCTTCTTGGCGGAGTCCTGTTTTATGCGGGAATAACATATCTGTCGTATCAAAAGGCCTGCGCGGATTTTGAGAAGATCGATCTGTAGTAAGGAGGAACGCATGCTGAAAGACAATCTGGTGATGCTTCGAAATCTCCATGGGTTTTCACAGGAAGCGATCGCTGAAAAAATAGGGATCTCCAGACAGGCGTATGCTAAGTGGGAAACCGGTGCGACGGTCCCCGATATTGAAAAGTGTTTATCACTGGCAGAAGTATACGGGACGACCATTGACAGCCTGATCAGGACGGAATCCGTGGAAGGACTGGGGATCATTCCACCCGCTCCCAGAGGAAAAAATATCTGGGGTTCTGTTGCCGTAGGCGAAAGAGGTCAGATCGTCATTCCGAAAGGGGCAAGAGATCTGTTTGGACTGACGGGAGGACAGCGCATGGTCGTTCTCAGTGACGAAAATGGAATTGCCCTGATTCCGGAGGAAGTGTTCATGTCGAATATGAGAAACGCAATGGAGCGGAGTCTTGAAAAGCAGGATTAAGGAAGGTTGATACGAATCATTAAAAAATGAACTCACTTTTTACAAAAGTGTTTCTACATGCACAAACTTGAAGTTATTTATACGGTAATACTTCTAATCTGGTTGCTGACCGTCATGAGCCTTCCATGCACAGTCTGTGATTTCCATATTTGTAAAGGTTGCCAAAAAAGATGAATCCTCAGCACTACACGCATAAATACCGAAACTAATCTCCTTTGGAACATTGAACATATGACATATCCTCATTTGTTTATTGTAAAAAACAGGAGTAAGATAAAACATATATATAGTATGTGTATGAGTTGTGTGCACAGTCGTGAAAAAGAGGAAAACAGTTTTTGGCTTTGGAAATATTGCTCGTGACGGGAATAATCTTAGCAATACCGGCTCTTTCAGACAAAAATGCGGTTCGGCTTATGATTTCTGAAAAGATTATTGCACTGTTTCTGATGATTGACTGCTTTGAAAGCGACGGTACAGGAGCAGATGTTATGACTGGATTTGTGATGCTTGCTGCGGTTGTAATTATATATATCTGTGTGAACGGGCTTTTAAAAACGATTGGATTTTGTGTGATAATTAAGTAGAGGTTTCATGTTGGTTGCTTATGAAGTCGGCTTTTTGAAGCTGATTTCGGGAAGGAGTTGTTATGAAAAGAGTAACGGTAACCATGGACAAACTGCCAAAGAGCGTGCTGGAGCTGAAAAGTGAAGCAGAGAAGATGCACTCACCGGAAGGAACAGCGATTCTTACCATTGCAGCACTCTGCCTGTATCCGGAAAATCGTGATGAGTCGCTTGCGATGCTCGATTATTTAAGAGGTCCGAGACCGTTAAGTATCGCGGAGAAGCAATTCATCCGGGATCGATTTATGGATAAGGACTATGTGCCGCGCTCTTATTTTAAGGGCGCAACTCCGGACAATGACTACACGCCGGATCTTCCATATGAACTGGAAGTGATTGATCAGGAGCTGCCAGAAGAGGACGGATATGAGACGCGCTACTTAAGAAGTGGAGGAGCGGATTCCCCTCGCCCGATTAAGTTCAGAAATAAACCATCTACAGGGGAGTGGTTTTTATGGGAACAGCTGTTGCTTGCAGGAATCAGGGAGCCGGCAAGTAAGGATCCGTGGAGGTAACGGGAAGCTGACAAGTAAGTTTCTACGGAGGTGACGGGGGAAGATTGTGGGTCGCGTATGGGTAATATATTAAAAATTGTTTTACGCGTCGGTGGTGTAATTCTTGCCCTTTTTGCAGTTGTGATTGGTGTAACAGTCTATCAGAACAGTAGTTTAAAAGAACGAATAGACAACAGCAAAAAAGTTAAGGAGAGCAAGATGACAAAATTTGAATATTCGGTTGGCGGTGGAATGCGCGGAGAATCGAGCACTGTCACCGTCAGTGTTGCGGATGAGAACTCCTGCCTGATTTCGGAGACTGATAAGGAGTATTATGCTGCAAGGAAGGTTGTGCACGAATACCGGACGGAAGAGGATCTGCTTGGGGAAATCGAGGACATTTTCCGCGAAAATAAAATGCAGAAATGGAGCGAAAAGGACCTGAGGGGTATTTTTGTAGCAGATGGAGCGTCTGAGAGTTATCGCTTTTCTTTTACAGATACTGATGTGTACTTTTCTTCGCAGTATTACCCAAAAAAATACAGTGAAAAACTGGCTAAGATTCATGAGGTGATTGAATCAAGAAAGAAGGAGGCAGAACAGCTTCCTGCACTGAAGCTTCCAGTGGGTGAGTCAGAGGATCAGGTGAGCCCGTCAGCGGAAATTTATCCGACGGATGGATATTTAGGGCTTTATCTTGAATCTTACGAGCAGAATGAATTACATTTTGTGATTCGAAACGGGCGTAAAGAGGCGTTTCCAGGAATTGGCGAGAATGGCTTGAATGCGAATGTTTCTGAGGTGAAGATCATCGATTTGCAAAGTCAGGAGGAACTGCCGCTTCTGTCTCCACGTTACGGATATGGTGGAGCCTGTGCCGGGGAGAATATTGGAGAAGGCTATGTGACGCCGGAAAGCTGGTTGGAACCTGGACATTACGAGTTACGAGTGGAGAATCTTGCCTGTGAATTTGAAATCGTGAAGTGAGTGTCTAAGAAAGAGTGAAAGTATGGTACCTGTCAATGTAATTGTGACGCTTGTCATTGTCGGGCTGTTTTGTATTTTGATGCCGGCAGGGCTTTTAATCTTCTGGCACAAAAAGACGAAAACGCCTGTGGTAAATGCCCTGATTGGATCATGCAGGAATTCCTGACATTTCTTGCAATACAGAATATGAATAACAAATGATTTTATATAGGTATTTTACAATTCAAATAAAGTTCTGCATACTGTATCTGTAAAGAGGTGAACAGCGATGCAGAACTTTATTTATCACATGCCTGTGAAAGTCTACTTTGAACAGGGCGGCGTCAGAAAATACTTCCCCCAGGAAATGAATCATTACGGCAGGAACATCATGATCGTCTACGGCGGCGGTTCCGTCAGAAGAAACGGTATTCTGGATGAAGTGAAAAGCACGCTCGAAGAATGCGGCAAAAAAGTCATTGAATTCGGAGGTGTCACTTCAAGCCCGTCCTACGCAAAAATCCAGGAAGGCATTGCACTGTATAAAAAAGAGAAGATCGATCTGATGATTGCTCTTGGCGGCGGGTCTGTTGTTGACAGCACAAAGATCATCGCAGCCGGCGCTGAGATTGAGGAAGACATCTGGGAAGAGGAAGTTGTCAATCAGCATGTTCCGCAGAAGATGGGCAAATATGCAGTTGTTCTCACAATTTCCGGTGCCGGTGCCGAGATGGACAATCTTGGAGCCTGCACCAATGAACTGACACATGAAAAGAAAACACTCATGGGACCTTACGCAGATTTTGTCATTGAGGATCCGTCCTATCTGATGACTGTTCCTCTGCATGTTTTCACACCCGGTGTATATGATTCTCTGAGCCACTGCATGGAAACATATTTCGGCAGGGGAACCAATGTATGGGATGAAATCAATGAGAGCCTGATGAGAAACATCATCCGCAACGGCAGGGCTTTGATGGAAAACCCGGACAGTATGGAGATCCGCTCCAATCTGATGTGGGATTCCTCCCTGATCCAGTCTTTCAGCTTTTATACCGGATGTCCGGGAGATTTCCAGGCACATGGCATAGAAAATATGCTGGCGGCATATACACACGCGACCCATGGCGTGCAGCTGGCCATCCTGCAGCCGGTCTACTATGACCATATTGTCGAAGACGGCGCTGAAGTATTCGCCCGGTTCGCAGTAAATGTCATGGGTGTTGATCACGCCGGGAAAACAGACATTGAAACGGCCAGGGAAGGAATCGCGCAGCTGCGTGAATTCATCCGCTGTCTGAAACTTCCGGAAACATTCAGCGAAGCAGGAATCGAAGTCAGTGAAGAGACTGCTTCTGCTGTCGCGGATACATGCAATGTTTCCAATACAAATGTGCGTCAGCTGACCAGGAAGGAAATCAAAGAGATTATCCTTGCCTGCAGATAGGGGAAGGAAGCACTATGATTTTCTACTTTACATCAACCGGCAACAGCCTTTATGCAGCGAAGAAGTTTGACAACGATCTTCACAGCATTCCACAGGAAATGAAAAAGGAAAAAAGAATCTACAAAGCAGAACAGATTGGGATCGTCTGTCCTCTGTTCGAATTTGATCTGCCGGTGATTGTCAGGGACTTCATAATGAATTCAGAATTTGAAACGGAGTATTTCTACATTGTCATGACATACGGCATGCACCATGGCGGCTGTGCCGCACGCAATGCGGAAGTCTTTGAAGAATCAGGCAGGCATATCGATTACTTCAATACGGTCAAAATGCATGATAATGCGCTGCCGGTCTTCGACATGGATGAACAGAGACGCATCAATCCAGAGAAAAAGGTGGATGAACATCTCGATGCGATCAAAGCGGATCTTCAAGCGAAAAAGCACCATATACAGCCTGCTTCAAAGGAAGAAACTGACTTTTATGAAGGCTATAAGGCACATGCGATTGAATACAGTCCTTCCAATGAAAATCCCCTGTACAAAGTATCAGACCAGTGCATCGGATGCGGGATCTGTACCAGAGTCTGTCCGAAAGGATGTATCCGCATAGAGGATGGAAGACCTGTATATGATTACAGCAGATGCTTCGGCTGTATGTCATGTATACATGCCTGCCCCCGCAAAGCAATCGGCTATGCGGCACTGAACGAAAAAAATCCCAATTCACGCTATCGCCATCCGGATATTCAACTGAGCGAAATTATCAGCTCAAATCATCAGAACTGAACTTAAAAAGCTCTTCGCCTGACAATATCATTTGTCTCTTTTGCAATATTGGTCCAGCTCTTCACCAAAGTGAAGACAATAGCGGAATATTATAGTTTCGGCTTCATATTGACTTTGATTTCCTCCACTGTTTTTAGCAGACATGTCATGTCAACAGCAGATTTGACCCCAGGATATAAGTGTAAATAGATCTAAAGAGACGCATTGAAAACCAGTGAACTTTTAGCAGTTCATTGTCGTGAAAGCGTAATATCCACTGGCAGATCGACGGCTTTGGTTCAATTATCGTATCTTTAGAACGTATGGCTTCAGAATCACTTCATCTGGATTTGAACGAATTCATAGAATTTCTTTGCCGTGTCGGGGCTAAGAAATTCAAAGAGCTGAAAGGATGATTTTCCATTCAGCTTTTCTTTTGGGTAAGAATCGATATTTGATGAAATGATATTGCATGCATACTGATCGACAACACTAATTGCTTTCAGATCGCATTCCTTGGGACAGATTTTCCAAAGAAGCAGGTGCACGTTCTCAAGAGAACCTTTCTGCCATGAAGCCATCGGGTCGCAGAAGAACATCCTTGCCCTTCGGATTCTGTCGGATCTGATTTCAGCCTGGTTCGCGCATGTAAATTCTGTGCCTCGGTCTGTCTTAAGAACTTCAGCTTCCTTGTTGAACAAATCATGTCCAAGGATTTCATCAAGAAGATTAATACCTGCAAGCATATTGAGCGATGTTTTCGTTTCATGATGCAGGCAGAGCGGCAGATTGTAACGGAGAAACTTGAAGGTTTGAGTGCATGGACCATTGGTTGGATCGTTATATACGGTATCCAACCCGGGCATACGGATTTGCGTACATGTATTCGTCGGATTCCTTGCTGGTCCGGCCTTTCGTATAGGAAAGGTCTTTGCGAGGCTTAAACTGCCTCTTTTTGAAGGGGACTCTTCTCACCTGCTTCTTCAGATCAAGACAGTTGATGGGAATACCGGCTTCTGTAAACACACCGGTCCTGATACAGGAGAACCGGAAGAAGGCTAAGGAACCGGCCTCCGGATCACGATTTCAAAGGATGGAGAGGAATCCACTAACCAGGTGGGCACTATCCAGGCCAACGGATCCAGACTGAATGTCAGATGCGGCGGCGGAATGGATTATCAGGTGATCGACCGGCTTCGTCCCGGAGATACCGTGAAGGTGCTTGGCGTTGAAGGCGACTGGGTAAAGGTTATCATTCCGGAGCTGACAGGCTATGTCCATAAGAACTGTCTCAACATCCATACGGAAGCGACTTCCGGATCAGAGACATTTGAACCTACTGAGGAGAACCTGCAGTCATTCCTGCAGATGTTGGGGCAGGGATTTGGAACCACTCCCCTGACGCCGGACGGGAATCTGACTCTGGTAGATGATTTCGGAAGCATCATCGGGACAGGAAAACAGTTCGTAACATTGGTGACGAAGGCAGGCAACTACTTTTATCTGATCATCGATCGTGATGAGAAGGGCATCGATAATGCGCATTTCCTGAATCGGGTGGATGAAACAGATCTCTTTGCACTGATGGATGAGGATCAAGCGGGAGCCATGAAGGAGCAGATCGCAGCGGAAGAAGCTGCAAAAGCTGCAGCGGAGGCCGCGGAGAAGGCAAAGACAGAGGAGACGGAACCTCAGCCGACAGAATTGGCAGAACAGGAAGCGGAGCAGAAACCGTCAAAGCTGCCTTATGCAATCGGGCTAATCATTCTGATCGGTGCATGCGGTGCGGGTGGATCGTTCTTCTACCTGAAGAACAAAAAAAGCCAGGCTGAATCTATAGAACGCCCAGATCCGGATGCGGATTACCGTGAGTATGAGGATGGCTACGATTTTCCCGAAGAGGAGGATTCAGGAGAAGACCCTGAATCTGAAGACGAATAAAACTGTGCAGGCAGTTTCTGTTTGAGACTGTTGAATACGAGAATTAAATGAATGTAAGCAGATTGAATAAACTGCAAACATTTGTTAAAATATCTGCAGGAGGTGAATGATGTATATGAAGCCAACACAGCAATTCATTTCCATGCAGGAACTGAAGAGGGAAGGATATTCTTACTACGATATCAACAAGCTGGAAGATTCCGGCAGGCTTGCCAGAGTGAATAAAAAGTATTATGAGAATCTTGATTTCAGCGGTGAGCCAAATGACTTTTATGCTGTTTCCGCTGTCTCAGATAAGGCTGTGGTCTGCCTGATCAGCGCAGCGGTATATTACGACCTGTCTGAAGAAAGGCCGTCGGCAGTGGAGGCCGCACTTCCCAGAGGTACCAGAATGCCTTCACAGCCGGACTGGCCTGCCATGAAATTTTTCCTTTTTTCTGAGGAACGATATGAAACAGGGATCAGAACGGTGAATGAAGACGGGAATCTGTATCGCATCTACGACATGGAAAAGACAGTATGCGACATTGTATTCTATCGAAATAAGATCGGGTTTGAGCCCGCTGTTAAGATCGTAAAAAAATATCTGAACCGTAGCGACAGGGATATCAATCGTCTGATGAAATATGCGGAAAAACTGCGCGTGGAGACTGCCATGCGGCAGTTTCTGGAGGTGCTTGTATGAGAAATGCTTCCTCAGTGAAAGACAGGCTGAAGAACTATGCGAAAAAGAGCGGAAGAACCGTTCAGGATGCATTAACTGTTTATATTCTCGAACGAGTTCTCTACCGGATTTCTGTTTCCAGATACGCAGATGATTTTACGCTGAAAGGCGGCATCCTTCTCTATGGTTTGTATACAGATGACTTTACGAGGGCTACAACGGACATCGACCTGCTTGGACAACACATTTCAAATGATCTTGAGACATTGAAGGCAGTTTTTGGAGAAATACTGAATACAGAGGCAGATGACCCAATCCGCTTTGATATGAATACCCTTGAGGCAGTCAATATTACGGAATTTAAAAAGTATCATGGTGCAAGGATTTCAGTAACTGCTTATCTTGACCGGACAAGAATTCACGTTGGCATTGATATCGGATTCGGTGATGTCGTTTATCCGAAACGGCAGAAAATGAATTATCCAACACTGCTGGATGATGATCCAGTAGAACTGTATGCATATTCTGTTTATACGATCGTTTCTGAAAAAATGGAGGCAATCGTTTCCCTTGGCGTGGTGAACAGTCGATATAAAGATTTCTACGATCTCATGACCATTTCCGAACGGGAGGATTTCGATGGCAGCATATTACAGGAGTCTTTGATTGAAACATTCGATAATCGACACACCACATTTGACGATATTGCTGCATTTGAAGATGATTTTATCGAAGATCACAGCCATCAGCAGCGATGGAAAGGCTTCTTAAAAAACAAAAGGGTTGCTTCGCCGCTATCATTTGAAGAAACCATGAATGAAGTGAAACACTTTATTCTTCCGGTAATCACTGCAATCCGGGATGACAAACCATTTTTTAAACATTGGAATCACATTTCCAGAGAATGGGAATGAACAAATCATAACAAGCTATGCAGACCGCCTGTCTTATCGCAGACGGTCTTTCTTTATGCCCGATAGAACGGAAAGGAGGCCGCTATGAGCGAAGAGAAAAAGAAACGGGAGGAAGAGATTTTCTCTACAACTGGGAAAATCCGTGACCAGATGCAAGAGCTGGTAGAAACGAATGTGATCCTCGTGATCCCGATCGGAGGTGATGCAGATGAGTTCCAGTAAACCCTATAAGCTGGATCAGGTAGGAATCCGGATAGTCAAGGAACCACCGCTCTATAGCGCGGAACCTGTCAACTCTCCACAGGCGGCCGTCCGGCTGATGTCACAGACACTGAAGGGATATGACCGCGAAGTGCTGGCGGTTGTGAATCTCCGGAATGATCTGAAGCCAATCAACATGAATATTGTCTCCATCGGGACACTGAACCAGTCACTTGCGCATCCGCGGGAGATCCTAAAGAGCATCATTCTCTCTAACGCGGGATCGGTCGTGCTGTTTCATAACCACCCGAGTGGAAACCTTACGCCGTCTCCGGATGATATTTTCCTGAAGTGCCCGCTTGGCAAAAATCTGCGAACTGCTTGGAACACCGATTGTGGACCATATCATCATCGGCAATGACGATCATTACTACTCATTTCAGGAAAACAAGATCTTAAAGGTTCCTTCTCTGGAATATGCCAGAGATGTGTCGGATCTTCATATTGGCGCAGAGACGGTATCGGAACCTGCAGCGAAGAAGCCGCAACAGACCATCGCGGAGATCACGGACAAGCTGGAGCAAGGCGTTCATGAACTGTTTAACAGCGAGCGATACCGGGAATATCTCTCCACCATGGCGAAGTTCTATAACTACTCTCTGAACAATACGATCCTCATCAGCATGCAGAAACCGGACGCCACGCTTGTTGCCGGATACCAATCATGGAAAAAGAATCATGGCAGGCAGGTGAAACGCGGCGAAAAGGGAATCAGGATTATTGCACCGGCACTGTATAAGATCAAGACAGAACAGGATGTAATTGATCCAAAAACAAGGCAGCCGGTGCTGGATACAGACGGCAAGCCGAAGAAGGAAACCGTTGAGATAGAACGTCCATTGTTCCGGATCGCTACCGTCTTTGATGTCAGCCAGACCGAAGGCAAAGAGCTGCCGACGCTGGGCACTGAAGAACTGATCGGATCCGTCGATGGGGACAGCATTCTGCTCACCGCGCTGGAGAAGACATCGCTGGTTTCGGTTGGCTTTGAAGAGATCCGGGGAGGGACCAAAGGGTATTTCCATACGACAGACAATCGGATTGCCATTCAGAACGGCATGAGCGAAATCCAGACCGTGAAGATACTGATTCACGAGATCGCCCATACAACGCTCCATACCGGGAATGATAAGGAAGGTGTGGATGCCAGGACGAAAGAGGTACAGGCAAAGAGTGTCGCCTATACCGTCTGCCAGCATTACGGCATTGAAACCTCTGATTACTCCTTCGGGTATATCGCCGGCTGATCCACAGGACGTGAAATGGCAGAGCTGAAGGTATCGCTTGAGATGATCCGCTCTGCAGCAAGCGGCCTGATCGAAAAGATTGACGGGCATCTGCTCGATCTTCGAAAGGAGAAAACCAGGGTCAGGGATCCGTCATAGAAGCGCCGGGAGAAATGAAAATGCGGACGGATGTCGGTACAAATGTCGGAAGAAATGTCGGTCTAAATGTCGGTGTAAATGCAGATCATCCGAAAAAGTCTATCTGCGCAGAGCTGAAGGTACCGGCAAAGAAGCCGATGCCGAGGAATCGGGAAGAGGTGCTGTGATGGGATTCCAACTGGTTATAGCGGAAATGTCATCTGTTGCCCAGAGCATTGCAGATCTTCCGGGTCGTCTACCTGCAGAGTGGATGCCGGAAGCCATTTGATCGCCTCTGGATTTCCTCGATGGAGGACGCGGCAAGCCAGAAGAAAGTGGAACTTAAGACAGCGATACAAAATGCATGAGGACGGTTTTCGTTGCCAACGAATTCAGCGGTGTTGGCATGAGATTATTCCTTTGGAAATGAGTAATTGAATAATCATATCTAACGTGCTAATATCATAATAGATATTAGCACAAAGGTGGTGATACTTGTGAACGCAATTGAAGACCTTTTTACTGAAACGGGGATCATTACGGCATCAGATGCAGCAAAGAACGGCTTTGAAAAAGATGCTTTTTATCAATATGTAAAAGAGAATAATCTGGAACGGATTGGTCATGGAATCTACATCAGGGAAGATGCGTGGCCCGATGACCTTTTTGTTCTTCATAAGCGCTGCCCCGCAGCAGTTTTTTCGCATGAAGAAGCACTGTATTATCACAATCTTACAGACCGCGAACCAATACGGCATACACTGACCATTTATACGGGGTATAACACAAAACGACTGGTTGATAGCGGATGCAAAGTGTATACGGTGAAAAAAGATCTGCTGGATGTAGGAAAGGTCATTGTAAAGAATAATTATGGAAATGACATTCCGGTTTATGATGTGGAGCGGACGGTCTGCGATATTGTGCGAAGCCGCAGGAATATTGAGATTCAGGAGTTCAATACAGCATTAAAGGCGTATGTTCAAAGAAAAGATAAGGATTTAAATAAGCTGATGTCTTATGCACAATTATTCCATGTGGACAAGATAATCATGCAATATATGGAGGTACTGCTGTAATGCCACTTACGTCAGCACAATTAAAAGGCAGAATCAAAAGCCTGGCATCCAAGAATAACGCGGATGCCAGAAATCTTTTGAGAATTTACGCAATGGAACGATTTTTGGAAAGGCTTTCCGCATCGAAGTATCATGACAATTTTGTCATTAAGGGCGGAATTCTTGTGACGGCTATGGTTGGTATTTCTCAGCGCTCTACAATGGATATTGACACATCAATCAGGAACGAAAACCTGTCTGCAGAGGATGCCAGAAAGATCATATCTGAAATCATAGATATTGACCTTGGCGATGAGATGACATTTTCAATCAAAGCTGTTGAAAATATCATGGATGAAATGGAATATCCCGGGATCAGAGTTCTGTTGGATTCGCAAATGGAGAAAATGATGATTCCTCTCAAAATCGATATCTCTACGGGAGACGTGATTACTCCGCACGCGATGGAATTCACCTATTGTCTGATGCTGGAAAATCGCAGCATTTCTCTTTGGAGTTACAATCTGGAGACGATTCTTGCTGAGAAGCTACAGACGATTCTTGCTCGAGGTGTTTTGAACACCAGAATGAGAGATTTTTATGACGTCAGGACGCTGCTCCAGCTTTATGGAAATAGAATTGATCGTGAGACTTTAATAGCGGCATTTACAGCGACCTGTCGAAAGAGGGAAACAGAACTGCTGTATGCGGATGCAGATAAGATCCTTGAGAATGTTGAAGGCAGCATTGCTCTCAGGAAACTATGGGAATCATATCGAAAAAAATATTCCTATTCGGCAGACATTACATTTGAGGAGACAGTAAAGAGTATCAAACAGCTGGTGCATATGCTTGCTGGTGACGATGAGTAATTGTATTGGCGGTAAATCGGGATTGCGATGAGGTCACAGATTGTGACCTCAAAAGAGAGAAAAACAGAAATTACATCAAACTAACTCCGGCAAACATCTATTACGAGTAAGAGTGGGGATTAAATTTGCCAGTGCAATTTTCAAGCAATATTGCGTTTTCAAAAAGCCTCTTGACCGCAACCTTTGGGGGTAACTTATGGTTAGGCTGGAGGTGATACTTATGTATATTAATGAAGCTGCAAAATTATTTGGAACAACGAAAAAGGCAATCGGTATTATTGCCGGATCCGGAATTCCGGGGAAAGTATCTGTCTCTTCATTTTCGGGAATTCTTATTGGATCCTAACGAGACCCAAGAACAGGAAAATGCTTATTATGAAATATGTGACTATCTTGACTGAAAGAGAGGTATTCATATGAACTCAAAAAAGCTTTCTGACGCTATGAGCGAACTTGATACAAAATATGTTGATAAAGCTCTCAATTACAAGAAGAAATCTAAAAAGCCCAATTGGGGAAAGTGGGGAGCTGTTGCAGCTGGTTTGTGCCTTGTGGCTGCAGCGATTGGTGTTTCGCATATCCTAAATTCCGTACAAGACGATACGACCACAAATGTTATTGCAACTAAAATGGCATTTGAAGCTAAAGTGTTGGAAGTTCAGAACGGCGCTTTGATAGTAGAGCCAATAGAGGGAACACCAGAGCGTGAGCTAACGGAAAGTATTGCCATTGACACAGAGGATTTAGGAGAATGTAATACAGTTGAGTATGTAAAAAGAGCGCAAATCGGAGATACAATCAAAGTTTGCTATTTGAAAGAAGATAGTGATATTAGTAATGGCGTGATTGCCGTTTACGAGATTATCCCCTTAGAAGAAAAGACAATTTGAAATCCTGTAGGGTTTTGGAAAAATGAGCTTTAAAGTCCTATAGGGTTTTAGATAGTCAAAAATCGAAAGGTTCTGAGGTATAGGAGGACACAATCTCCTCGACCTTAGAATCTTTTTCTCATAGACCATCTGTAGTTTTTTAACAATGTTTACGGATCAGGTGATGGATTTATTCATCATCTTCATCTGGGCCGTCTGAGTCATAGGGCTTATTGCCGTTTTATATAAGTGGCTTGTTAACAGTATAGCTGCCTCTTGTCTTGCCTTCACGCTATTGAGACTTTAAGTGACTGGTCGGCCCACAGAATAGGTTATTATTCAGGCAGTATTAGGCTCTTGCGCGGAAACGCTCAAAATTGGCAAATCCATTCGAGACATTGATTAACATGCGAAGCTTATGATTGATGCTTTCAGCAAGGGCATTGCTTTGGCGGTAACCATCACAAGATCTCTCAAAACTATTGATGATTACTGGCTTCCAGTGTTTTAACAGAGCGATGAATTCATCATAGCAATGAAGATCTGAAGCCTGCCATCTGCTTTCTTGGTTTCCAGGCTCTTAATCCGCTCAGGCTTTATGTTCAAAGCTGATATGATAAAATCGTTATTGGTCACAGTGTGACGCACCTCCTTGTTAAATATGGTCTGTGGTAAGCCTGTATTAACACTGGAGGCTTTTTTGTATCAATACCCATCCCTACGCAATTTTAGAAGAGCCCCCTACGCAACAAAAAAAGGCCGAAAATTCGGCACTACGTGATTTTATAGGGGCACCCTAACCCGACGGTATTTTAAAGTTCCATTCTTTGAAGCTGACAGGTTATTTTTATCTTGTATACATTCATATGTCTGTGATGGTACATTTTCAAAACAGCAGATCAAGGGGTGGCCGACCTAATGTGATCTGCAAATGTACGCTTAATATGAAATTTTCAATTTACCATATCACCTTGATTTCATTCTCTTGAAAATAATCCATCCAAGTTTTGTTTGGCTGTTGATCTGTAATAATTGCGTCTAAAACTGAAATCGAGCTAATTAGAAAGGCACCTTCATCATCGAATTTTGTATGATCAACTAACAGATATTTATGACGTGCATGTTTTAGCATTTCCTGACGAATATATTTTTGCTTTTCATAGTTATCTAACATACCAAACTGTTTATCTAAAGCGTTACAACTGATAAATGTGCTGTTAGTAAGGTATTGCGAATAGGTATTAATGGCATTTTCACCTACAAATGAACCGGAACGACTGTTATATTTTCCTCCAACACAAATTAACTTTGTGTTGGGCTGCGGCTCACTAAAAAGAGTAATAATATTCAAAGAATTCGTTAAAATGGTAACCTGCATTTTATGATCCAGAACATAGTGAGCAAGAGTGAGGCATGTAGTACTAGAGTCAATCGAAATATAATCGTTAGGTTGAATGAATTGCTGTGCAGCTGTATATCCAATATGCTGCTTTTCTTCCGGAATCATTTTGGACCTTAATTGGATTGGAATTCCCTTATCTTCGTCTGAAGGGAGATATGCCCCACCAAAAGCTTTTATCAGCTTTCCCTCTTTTTCAAGTTCTGATAGGTCCCGTCTAATGGTTTGATCTGAGCAATTCAGCTTTTCACATGCATCTGCAACAAGAATACTTCCTTGCTCATTAAGCATTTTCATTATTGCGTTTTGTCTATCGATTTTTAGCATGATAAATTCCTTCCTAATGTTAAGTCTCAAAAGGCTCTAGAATATTCAATGTATTCAAAGAATAAACGTCAATATATTTATCTTGATTAATACATAATAAAATTATACAAATGTTGAATTGCTTTGAAAATTGTAATTTATGATTTTTTGCGTCCGGATAATATCAGGCTCTTTCCGACTGCTTCTTGTTTATCTTGTATTGGCAGATCTTATACATGTTGGAATCTGTTGGCTGTTATCATAAATCAAAGCATTTCAAAAAATAAAATGATTTTGTAAGCGGTTTCTGTTGACAAATGTTGAATTAAGAGCAAATATATACGTGGAACTTAGCTAAGCATACCAACAAAAATCAAAGTGCAACAAAAAGGAGAAAATATGAGTACCAAAAATAATGAACAGAAAAAGGGAAGTTTTATGGGTCTCGTTCCATTACTGGTTTTCCTTGCCATTTACTTTTTAATGGGAGTAGGATCCGGCAGCTTCGATAATTTCCCTCTCATGATCGGTATGTTTGTCGCCATGGTTGTGTCATTCATGATAAAAAAACCTGGCGAAAAATTAACATTCGGACAAAAGGTTGACATGTTCTGCGAGGGAGGCGGCGATAAAACGCTGATTCTCGTTGTTATCATCTACATGCTCGCAGGAGGATTCTATGGTGTAGCTGGCGCAATGCATGCAACAACGAGTGTAACAAACTTGATGCTGAGCATTCTTCCAGCAAGAGCAATCCTTCCAGGATTATTCCTGATCGGCTGTGTACTGTCGTTTGCAATGGGCACCTCAATGGGAACTGTTACAGCACTTCTTCCAATTGGTATTGAAATCGGAAAAGCGACTGGTGCTAGTATTCCGTTGATTTGTGGAATTGTTGTAGGTGGAGCAATGTTTGGCGATAACCTTTCATTCATTTCAGACACAACAATCGCTGCTACTACAACTCAGGGTGTTGGAATGAAAGATAAGTTTAAGGCTAACTTTCTCATGGTTCTTCCAGCAGTTATTATCAATTGCATTATTCTGGCATTCTGGCCTATTAACGCTGAATCCATCAACATGGGTGGTGCTTGGAGTTTTGTGAATCTGATTCCATATATCATGATCATTGCATTATCTCTTGCTGGACTAAACGTTGTGCCGGCAATGGGACTGTCAATTGTTGCAGGAGTTATTATTGGTATTGCTCATGGTGATTTCACCTTCATTCAGTGCTTCAATGTTATTCATGACGGAATGACTGGAATGGAGGACATGGCTGTGATTACAATCTTCGTTGGTGGTGTAATTGCATTCATGAAATACCTTGGAGGTATTGATTGGCTATTAAATACAATCGGTAAGCATACAAAGGGAAGAGTTGGTGCAGAACTTTCTATTGCTCTGCTTGTCACATTGGTAGATATTGCTACAACAAACAATACACTTTCTATTATTGCTTGTGGACCGATTGCAAAGGATATTTCTGAAAAGTTTGGCATTGCACCTGCCCGGACAGCATCGATTCTCGACTTGTTCAGCTCTGCTGGTAATGGCATTACTCCTTATGCAGGACAATTGCTTGTGGCTGGTGGATTGGCAAGCATTCCGCCAGTAACAATTATGCCATATGTGTTCTATTCTTGGCTGATGTTTGCATTTGGAATCATCTTCATTCTCATTGGATTCCCTAAGGGCGTTGTTAACGGCAAGATAAAGACTAAAGATAAAACAGCTGCCTGAGTAATAAATAGCTATTTCTTAAAGAAGCTGCAGAGAGCTGGAAATATATTATTAACTGCAGCTTCTTAATATTTATTGAATTTTTGGAGGTGTAAAATGACTGAAACAAAGTATTCTAAGCATTTTCTGATGGATACCAAATCGGTAATTGATTTTGTGAAAGATAATCTTCCTGATTTCTTCGCAGAAGATGCTGATCTTGAAGCTTCTGAAATTGGTGATGGAAATATCAATTATGTGTTCAAAGTTGTAGATAAGAAAAATGGAAAGTCATTAGTTGTTAAACAGGCAGATATTTATCTTCGCTCTTCAGGTAGACCATTTGATACACATCATAACAAGATCGAATATGAAATCCTGGCAACGGAAGGTCGACTTGCTCCTGGCTATGTTCCAGAAATTTATAATTATAATGAGGCAATGTGTGCTTTAACAATGGAGGATGTATCTGAATATAAAAATCTTCGTAAGGAAATGATGACTGGAAAGACATTTGAAAAACTTGCGGATGATATTACGACATTTATGGCTGATACACTGCTGCCAACCACCGATCTTATCTTGGACAGACATGAGAAGAAAAAGAAGGTCCAGTTATTCACAAATATTGAATGTTGCGATATTACGGAAGATCTTGTCTTAACTGAACCATATTATAATTATAAAAATCAGAACACAATTACTAAGGGTGAAGAAGATTTTGTAAAAGAAAACCTTTATGATAATGAACATCTTCATGCAGAAGTTGGTTATCTAAGAAATAACTTTATGAATAATGCGCAGGCACTTCTTCATGGTGATCTTCACAGTGGTTCCATTTTCGTAAATAACAGTGGCATTAAAGTGCTTGACCCTGAATTTGCATTCTATGGGCCTATGGGATATGACATCGGCAATGTAATTGGCAATATGTTCTTCGCCTGGGCTAATAAAGCAGTTACAGATTCAGACAATTCTCAGTTCCTTACATGGGTAAAGGAACAGATTGAAGAAATGTATGATCTGACATATGAAAAGCTCAGTAAGAAGTATGACGAACAGGTGAAATTCCCTCTGTATAATACTGAATTCAAGAAGAATTATCTTGCCTCTGTTATGGCTGATTCTATGGGATACGCAGGCACTGAAATGATACGGAGGACTGTAGGTGATTCAAAGGTTGCTGAGGTGACAAGTGTAACTGATCATGATCAGCGTGTTAAAGTTGATGAAACTTTGATTAAAACGGGCATGATATTTATTGAAAACCGTGGAGAGTTTCGCAATGGCTCCGATATCACAAAAGTATTTGAAGAGGAACTGATCAAATGATTGAACTCAAAGACAGACAAGATGCCGATCTTGCGTTCATGCTTAGATTTGAAAATGTGGCGTGGTATGAAAACGGAACTGTAAGAATTTTGAATCGTACTATTTATCCTATCCGCACTGAATTTGTAACTTGCCATACACATCAAGAAGTTGCAAAAGCGATTAAAGATATGATTACGCAGTCTGAAGGACCGTATACTGCAGCAGCGATGGGGATGGCTTTATCAGCCTATGAAATTAAAGATGAGCATGATCCTAAAAAGATAATTGATTATCTTTCTAAGGCTGCTTATGAATTATCTCACGCAAGACCTACAACGGCTGCTCAGATGGAAGGTATTGTAAACGGAGCAGTGGCAGTTGCCAAAGAAATTGTGGACAAAGGAATCACTGGTCAGGATCTTGTTGATGCAATGTTTGAGTATGCCTATAATTATGAGAATAATAATTATAGAAGATATACCATCATTGGACACAATATCGCTGAGAAAATTCCTGACAATGGAACCATTCTCACTCAATGTTTTGCTGGAACAGTAGTTGGCACAATGTTAAGAGAATGCCGCAGAATGGGGAAGGATGTAAAAGTATTCTGTGCTGAAACTCGTCCTTATTATCAAGGAGCACGATTAACGGCAAGTGTTGCATGTGATATGGGATTTGATGTAACAGTAATCACTGATAATATGCCAGGATATGTAATGAAGAAAAAACATATTGATTTATTTACATCAGCTTCTGATGTAATTACAATGGACGGTCATGTTGTCAATAAGATTGGAACCTTTCAGATTGCTCTTGCTGCACGTTTTCAGGGAATACCATACTATTGTACTGGAACACCAGATCCAAAGCATCCTACAATGTCAAATGTAGTTATTGAAGAAAGAGATCCAGAACTGGTAACAGAGTCTCTTGGCCAAAAGATTACAATGAATGGTGTAAAAGGATATTATCCAGCATTTGATGTAACCCCGCCTGAATTGGTTACAGGTATTGTTACAGATAAAGGTATTTATGCACCGGAAGATGTACATAAATATTTAGATGGAGAATAATTATGCTGAAGGGAATATCACCATTAATTTCACCAGAACTATTGAAAGATTTAGCTGAAATGGGTCATGGTGACACAATTGTTTTAGGTGATTGTAATTATCCTGCAGTTTCTACAGGAAAACGATTTGTCAGAGCTGACGGTGTGAGGGCAACAGATCTGCTGGATGCTATTTTACAGTTACTTCCTCTTGATGTAGATGAGCCTGGCGCACCTGTGATATTAATGGGCTCAACCGATCATCCAGATATGATTCCGACCGTTTGGAAAGAATTCCGCAATATTGTATTGAAGTACGAACCAAAGGCAACATTTGATCATACTGGTCGCTTCGGATTCTATTCAAAAGCAAAAGATGCGTTTGTCTCTGTTCAGACTTCTGAACAGCAATACTTTGGATGTATCATTCTTCGAAAGGGTCCGTGGTTTGATAAAAATTGAATCTTCAAAAGAGAAAAGGAGATAAAAACTATGTTAATGGAAAAAGAACGTGAACTTGTTGTTGAGTATGGTAAGAAAATGATTAATGAGCACCTGACCACAGGTACTGGTGGAAATATTTCCATCTATGATCCTGAAACAGGAAATATGGCAATTAGTCCTTCCGGAATCGACTATTTTAAGACAAAGCCTGAAGATGTTGTGATTATGAAACTTGATGGCACAATTGTTGAAGGAAACCGTAAGCCATCCAGTGAAAATGGAATGCATAGGGCTTTGTATTTAAAGAAGCCTGAGGCAAGAGCGTGTGTACATACACATTCAATGTTTGCTACAGTACTTGCCACACTGAATATGCCAATCAAGTCTGTAAACTATATTTTGGCAGATACAGGAGCAAGTGAAGTTCCTGTTGCTCCATACGCGACATTTGGTACTCCGGAATTGGCTAGTGTTGTAGCTGAAACAATTGGTGATTGCAACGCATGTCTGCTGGAGAACCATGGACTGATTACTGTGGGTAAAAATCTCGACTCAGCATTCTCTCTTGCAAGAGAATGTGAATTTATTGCTGAAATTCAGTGGAGATGCCTGTGCGTTGGTCAGCCTAATATTCTCACAGATGGCCAGATGAAAGTCGTCATGAAGAGATTTGGAACATATGGCCAAGTTAAGGAGAAGAAATAAGTTGGAGTTAAAAATGGTCTATGATTGATTTTGAATATATTAATCCAGCCAGAATTATCTTTGGGCAGCAGTGGGCTGAACCAGTAAAAAATGTCTTAAAGAAGCTTGACGTAAAGTCAATGATCATGGTTTACAGTGGAGAATTTGTAAAAACACTGGGGATTTATGATACTCTTGGCAATATTTGTAAGGATCTTGGAATCAAGTTTATTACAAATGGCAATGTTGTTCCTAATCCGAAAATTGAATTATGCCGTGAAATGATTAAAGTTGGCAAAGCAAATAATACTGATTTCGTGATGGCAGTTGGTGGAGGTTCATCTGTTGATACCGCTAAAACCATTGCCTTAGGTATTCCATATGATGGTGATGTTTGGGATTTCTTTGAAGGAAAGGCAGTCCCTGAAACATGTTTGCCTATTGGAGCAATTTCAACAATTGCTGCGAGTGGATCAGAAACGTCAAATGCGGCAATTATTACAAATGGTGACCATAAAATCGGCTATGAAAATGAAATGCTGATTCCTCGTTTTGCAGTAATGGATCCTGATTATACTGCAAAACTTCCTAGATATCAGTGGGCGTGTGGCATTTCTGACATCCTTTCTCATCAGATGGAAAGATATTGGACTAATACAGAGCATGTTGATACAACAGATTATTTATTGGAAGGTGCTGCCAAGGCTTTAATGCTGAATGGTGAAAGAATCATGAAGAACCAAGATGATTACCAGGCAAGAGCAGAGGTTCAATGGTTGGCTTCTATTTCTCATAACAATTTGTTGAACACTGGTCGTCAGGATGACTGGGCTTCGCATCGTGTAGAACATGAACTGTCCGCAGAGTATGGTATTACTCATGGTGAAGGAATGGCTGTGGTAATGCTTGCATATTTGAAATATGTTGCGGTACATCATCCTCATAAGACTGCACAGTTTGCCAACCGTGTATTTAATGTTGATTATGCCAATTATACTGAAACAGAAATGACATTGAAGCTTGTTGAAAAACTGGAGGAGTTCTACAGGATGCTTGGATTGAAGACTACTTTAACTGAGCTGGGAATTGATGATTCCAAATTTGAACTCATGGCAAATAACGCAACTAACAATAATACACAACCAGTAGGACATTATTACCCTCTGGATAAAGACAGGTTTATTGAAGTCTTGAAGCTTGCCTTGTAAATCATAAAAATAGCCCCTTTCTATCAGGCTCTTATGTGAATAGCAGGCAGCTGCATCATATTCATGTAAGAGCCTTTATTCAATTGGAAAATATTATATAAATTGGAGAAAAAATAATATGAAAATTTATGTCAGAGCACCATACAAGAAAGAATGCTTGGAAGAATTGAAAGAACATTTTGAAATAGTTTATGAGCCTTGGACAACAAATGGTGAGCGTTATTATGAGGATGAAATGCTTGAACATCTGAAGGATGTTAAGCCGGATGCACTTATTACAGAGCTTGACAGAGTAACGGAGAAAGTGTTGACTGGATATCCTGATCTGAAGTTTATTGGTGATTGCCGTGGCAATCCTGCAAATATTGATGTTGAAGCGTGCACCAGACATAAAGTTCCCGTACTTTGCACACCTGGAAGAAACCGCCAGGCAGTTGCTGAAATGGTGGTCGGCCTTATTCTGACCTTCTGGAGGAATACAATCCCATCTACTCAATGGATAAAAGATGGTGGATGGGTAAAAGGAACAACTCCTTATTATCTTTGGATGGGGCATGAACTGCAACATAAAAAGGTTGGAATTGTAGGCTTTGGAGCTGTCGGTCGTGCAGTCGCAAAGCTTTTGGATGCTTTTGAATGTGATATTTCTTTCTATGATCCTTTTATTAAAGGTGATCAGGGACATTATCATAACGTAACGTTGGAAAACATTTTCAGCACCAGTGATGTTGTTACTCTTCACGCAGCAGTGACAGATGATACAAAAGGAATGGTAAATGAATATCTGCTCTCCTTAATGAAGCCTAATGCTCTCTTTGTAAATGCAGCAAGATCTGCATTAGTCGATAGTGATGCATTAATGAAGGTTTTAAATGAAAAAAGAATTGGCGGTGCAATTCTGGATGTTCTTGATCAAGAACCGCCAGAAAAGAAAGATTTGGAAATCTTAAAATGTCCAAATGTTTTGCTTACACCACATATCTGTGGGGCGACATATGAAGTGACGGATCATCAATCTGAAATTTTGAATGATCGAATTGAAAAATTGATGAGCAAAAAAGACTTAGATAAGGTCGTGTTTAACAAGGAAGTGCTGTAATATGAAATATTATCTGATGTTTGATATGGGGACAGGCAACAGCCGAGTATCTCTGGTCTCATCAGACGGAAAGATTCTTGGCTTACGCAATTTTTCTAATACCTATTATCGTGATAATAACTATGAAGATGGGCAATATTTTATTCCGGATGAGTGGGCTGAAAAGTTGATGGGTGGTTGCATAGACCTCTGCCGACAGTTTCGTGATATACGTATTGATGGTATTTCTGCTGCTGGAGCTAGACAAAGTTTTGTCCTGATTGATCGTGATGGCAATGCTTTTATTGGACTCCCAAACATTGATAATCGTGGCAGAGCGTACATGAAACCATTAAAACAGCATCCAGATATATATTCAATTTCTGGAAAGTGGATTACGGAAGATTTTGGAGCTGGAAAGTTGCTTGGGTTTAGAAAAGTTTACCCTGATCAGTATGCTCGCATTGCAAAGATTACCAGTTTAAGTGAATGGATTGGATATTTGTTTACTGGATATATTTGCATGGAATATTCCCATGCATCTGAAAGTCAGCTGTATGATATTCAGAAAAAAGATTGGTCGGAGAAACTGTGCGGTTATTATGGATTTGATATAAAGATTGTTCCTGAACTGAAAGCTGGAGGAACAATTCTTGGAAAAATTCATAAGAAGTATCAATCGGCTTTAAATCTGAGTGATAATGCTGTATTTATCGTTGGTGGAGCTGATACTCAGACAGCAATCCGTCAGACAGATGTATCTAAAGGGGATATTGCTATCGTGTCAGGAACAACATCACCTATTGTCAGCTTGACTGATAATTATATCAATGATCCTGACGAGCGGTTATGGATGGATGCAGATCTCGGAGGGAATGGATTCTTGATGGAAATGAATCCCGGTGTAACAGGGATGAATTATCAACGGATGAAAGATGCTTTTTGCCCAGATATTTCCTATGATCAGCTTGAAAATTACTACGATGGCATGAGAGACTTTGCCTGTACTGCTTCATTTAACAGTTTGCTTTTTTATGAAAAACACGGATTGAAATATGGTGGCTTCTTTATGAGATCACCATTGCAGCTAAATGTTAATCGTCAGGAAATGATGTATGCGGTACTTGGTGATATCGCCTGTGGAATTTATGAGGAGTTATGGCGCAACATCAAAATCACAGGTAATGATACTGAGCGTATCTATGGATGCGGAGGCGGATTCCAGTCAAAAACATTATGTAATATGATTGCAAGCCTGGCGAATAAGAAACTTGTTTTGAAACATGGCTATAACCAGGCAACAGTTTTGGGACTTGTGAACGTTGCAAACAGTACACTCTGTGAAGAATCAGGTAATAACCCTGAGATAGTTGAATATGAACCTGATCCCAATAATCTAATTCATAGTTATTACAAGAAATGGTTGGAAAACAGAAAAAGGATTATACAAGGATAATAGGAGAAATTAATGACAGAAAAGAAATATGTCTATAAGTTTGCTGAAGGAAATGCAAACATGCGTGAGCTTCTTGGCGGCAAGGGCGCAAACCTTGCTGAAATGAAGTCACTGCACCTTCCGGTGCCGGAGGGCTACA
>NZ_OUNG01000004.1 GCF_900343155.1 Lactimicrobium massiliense | reverse complement strand
ACACCTGTTCCCATCCCGAACACAGAAGTTAAGCACTTCAGCGGCGAAGATAGCCTTACGGGCAAAAAGAGCACGCTGCCAGGTTAGCAAGGATCCTTACGGATCCTTTTCTTTTTTCCCTTCAGCAAGCCAAAAAAGCGAGGCCTTTCAGCCTCGTTTTTCGGTTTCTCTTACAAATCTTCACCGTTGCTGGCAATGACATTCTTGTACCAGTAGAACGACTTCTTTCTGCTTCTGGAGAGATCTCCTTCTCTCTTGTTGTTCTTGTTTACATAGATGAAGCCGTATCTCTTATCCATCTCACCAGTAGAGGCAGATACGATATCAATCGGAGCCCACATCTGATAACCCAGCAGATTCACACCATCTTCCTCAACAGCTTCCTTCATGGCTTCAATATGTGCCTTAAGATAGTCAATTCTATACTGGTCATCCACAGTGCCGTCTTTTTCCTTCTGATCATAGGCACCCAGACCATTCTCGACAATCATCATCGGCAGGTTATAACGATCTTCCATCCAGCAGAGCGCATATCTTAATCCAAGCGGATCAATCGGCCAGCCCCAGTCAGATACCTTCAGATATGGATTTTTGACCAGGTCCTTGTTCTCATAGAAGTTATAATGCGGATTATCTTTCTTTGCCTCCGTTGTCTGTGACATATAGTAGCTAAAACCAATATAATCGACTTTTCCTTTGGCAAGTTCCCTGAGATCATCTTCAGTGACATCGATATCCCAGCCCATACGCTGCCAGTATTTCTGGATGTAGTTTGGCAGGATTCCCTTTGCCTGTACATCCATATACCAGTAGCGCTTATGGTTAGCTTCCGTCATCTCAATGTAATCCTGAGGATTGCATGTCTTTGCATAGATCGGCTCATAGGCAATCATACAGCCGATCATCAGGTTCGGATCAATTTCATGGCCAACTTGTACCGCTTTTGCACTGGCGACGAGCTCATACACAGATGACTGATACATCATTCTTTCATTATCTGGATTATCATCTGTGGTCAGTACAGCACCTTCCTGCAACATGTGATGGGCAATCGGGGCAGCACCCTGGTTATTGATCTCGTTGAACGTCATCCAGTACTTTACCTTAGTGTGGTATCTTTCAAAGCATGTCTTTGCAAATCTGACAAAGAAATCAATGCAGCGTCTGTCCATGAAGCCGTTGTACTTTTTGGCAAGATGCCATGGCATCTCAAAGTGCTGCAGGGTAATGATCGGCTCAATGTTGTACTTATGGCATTCATCAAACAGATCATCATAGAACTGCAGGCCCTTTTCATTCGGCTGCGCATCATCACCATTCGGGTAGATGCGGCTCCAGGCAATGGATGTGCGGAATGACTTGAAGCCCATTTCCGCAAACATGGCAATATCTTCCTTGTAATGATGGTAGAAATCAACAGCTTCATGGTTCGGATAGTATTCAGATGGCAGAACACCATCGGTAATGACACGGGGAACCCCATTGCCTCCGGCAGTCATCACATCCGCAATGGACGGTCCCTTTCCATCCTGGTCCCAGGCACCTTCAACCTGGTGGGCAGCGACGGCGCCGCCCCATAAGAAGTCTTTACGAAATGGCATACTTTCCTCCCTTTATCTCTGCTTTCATGATACTCTGTTTTTTACTTTGGTCCGATAGAAAAAGACACCGTGCGGTGCCTTTTCCATAGTGTGTCGGGCATGGCACACATCTAGCCTGCAATAGAGGCAGGCCGCGGGTATTTGTCGCCAAGCGAAGTGAACTACCAGCCGAGGGTGAATAACCCAGAGCGAAAGCAGTAGCTAGCATATTTCTGAGCTTACGTACAGAAACCTGATTGAGGCCATAAGGCGGATAAGGCTGCTATGCAAGCTGAAGTCCAAAAGACAAACGTAAAGCCGACCGGTAAATCAGGAAGCTATGGAAATTACAGATGTGTGTCTTACCCCGAGAGATCCTGCGGACAGATGAACCTAAACACAGGGAAACCGAGACGCTTTTAAACAGCTATCGTTATCATCTGGTCGGATAAAGGTCTATCGCAGGAAGTCAGCTGAGGTCATAGTAGTGATGAAGCTTCTGTAACGGAAGTGGAGCGAAGGACCTAATGTTTGTATAGTGTGCCCCACTATACGCAATGTTCGGATAGTCCGAAAGGGAGGATAAGCCTACAGCAGAGGATCGTAACCTCTGACGGCAAAGGACCCCGGGATGATTCTGAATAATCTACAGATAGAAAGGAATGGCACAGCGGTATGGAATTAATTGAAGTGATTCTGAGTGACGAAAACTTGGAAGAAGCGATCAGAAGGGTTAAGAGAAACCGTGGCGCGGCCGGCGTGGACGGCATGAAAACCAGTGAGCTGGATGAGTATTTCTCTAAACATAAAGAAATAATCAAACAGCAGATCCGGAACATGCAGTACAGACCGAAACCAGTCCGCAGGGTCTATATACCCAAGCCCAATGGCAAGCAAAGGCCATTAGGTATTCCGTCAGTCGCAGACCGGGTGGTACAGCAGGCAGCAGCCCAGGTACTCAGCGGCATCTACGACAGCACATTCAGTGACCATAGTTATGGATTCAGGCCAAACAGAAGCGCACATGATGCGATGAAGGATGTCCTGAATAATCTGAACAGCGGATACGACTGGGTGATTGATCTCGACATCGAAAAGTATTTCGATACGGTGAATCATGACAAATTAATCTCCATTTTGAGAGAAAAGGTAAACGACAAGAGAACGTTACACCTGATCCGGTCCTTTCTGAAGGCTGGCGTCATGGTGAACGGACTCGTATCACCAACTGAACTAGGCGTTCCGCAAGGCGGACCCCTCAGTCCGATACTTAGCCTTATTTATCTCGATAAATTTGACAAAGAACTGGAGAGCAGAGGACTGCATTTTGTGCGGTACGCAGATGACTGCGACATCTTCGTGAAGAGCGAAATGGCGGCAGACAGAGTGATGAAGTCGGTAGCCTCATGGCTGGAACGAAAGCTGTTTCTGAAGGTCAGTCCAACCAAGACAAAGGTGGTCAGGCCAACACACAGCGAGTTCCTAGGCTTTACGTACTGGAAGGCAAAAGACGGATGGCACTGCAAACCGAGTGATGACAGAAAGAAACGGCTGATGGCGAAAACCAAGGCTGTCCTGCAACGCAAGGAAGCAGTATCCAGACCTCTGGCCGTCACATTCACAAAACTGAATCAGATCGTCAGAGGATGGATCAATTATTTCATCATCGGAGATATGAAGGCTTTCCTCGATGAATATGGACAGTGGATGCGGCACAAAGTCAGAGTCATCATCATCAAGCAATGGAAGAAACCGAAGCGTATAGACACAAATCTCCAAAGGCTTAACGCTATGTTCCCTTGTAATTTCACCGATGAAGATACATACAAGGTAGCCAACTCACGCCTAGGATGGTATCGGAGGAGTGGAATGGATGTGGTAAATTACGCTCTCAGCCCGAAAGTACTGGCCCTGCCAAGTAGGAAAACAGGTCGACCAGGACTGGTCAACCCGTTGGAATACCACCTCAATAATCGTAAGTAAATACAAACGTAGCGCCGTATACGGAAAACCGTACGTACGGTGCAACGGGAGGGTCGAGCCGCTAACGCGGCTCACTCTACCCTATTTTCCTTATTTCAGATCCTCACCGTTGCTGGCAATGACCTTCTTATACCAAAAGAAGGAATCTTTTCTGCTTCTGGAGAAATCACCAGTACCGTCATCATTGCGGTTAACATAGATGAAGCCATAGCGCTTGTACATCTCACCTGTACCAGCGGAGACAAGATCAATCGGGCCCCAAGTTGTATAACCGATCAGATTGACGCCGTCTTCTTCCACAGCCTTCTTCATTTCGGCAATATGATCACGCAGATAGTTGATGCGGTAATCATCATGGATACTGCCATCAGCTTCAACCTTATCAATCATACCAAGGCCATTTTCCACAACCATCAATGGTGTATGCGGATATCTGCCAGCCAGATCATCGAGGGTATAGCGCAGACCTTCCGGATCAATCTGCCAGCCCCAGGGCGAAGCCTTCAGGTACGGATTCTTCACGCCGCCCATCAGGTTGCCATCGGTTCCCTGCTTGTCCTTTTCAGCTGTCACACAGTTGGTCGCGTAATATGAGAATGTATACATATCAACCGTGCCTTCCTTCAGGATCTTCTTGTCTTCCTCATTGTCCATGAAGGATGTATCAATGCCCTTGGACTTTAAGAACGGCCTGGCAAAGCAAGGATATTCACCTCTGACCTGAACATCACCGCACATGTTGTTAAGGAGATCCGAAGCCTGCTTTGTCTTGAGAACATCATCCGGATGCGGACGCAGCGGATACAGTGTCATGTGGGCAATCATGTTGCCGATCATGAAGTCCGGATTGATCTTGTGGCCTTCCATAACAACCTTTGCACTTGCGACAAACTCATTGTGCAAAGCTTCCATGCGCATCTGCAGATTGTCATGCAGAGCATCGACAGGACGCTGGCTTTCATCCTTGAGATCTTCATCCAGCACCAGACCAAGGCCGTTATAAGAACCACCGCCCGGCATCAGGGCACAGTTGATCTCATTGAAGGTCAGCCAGTACTTCACCTTGTCCTTGTATCTTCTGAAACAGGTAGTGGCATACTTCACAAACAGATCAATGGTACGCCTGTCATAGAAGCCATGGTATTTGGTTGTGATCGCCCATGGAATCTCATAATGGCACAATGTGACAAGCGGCTCGATGTTGTGCTTGCGGCATTCATCAAACACATCATCATAGAACTGCAGGCCCTTTTCATTTGGTTCTGCATCATCGCCATTTGGATAGATCCGGCTCCAGTTGATGGACAGACGGAAACACTTGAACCCCATCTCACCAAACAGAGCAATATCCTCTTTATAATGATGATAGAAATCAATGGCTTCATGAGACGGATAGTAAGCACCCTTTTCAATCACCGGTGAAAACTTGCGGGGTGTGGAAACATTGCCGCCTTTGAGCATATCGGCATCACTGAGACCTTTGCCATCTGTCAGATAGGCACCTTCGAGCTGGTTGGCCGCAACAGCACCGCCCCAGAGAAAATTCTTTGGAAAAGACATCTGTTCTAAACCTCTCTTTCTGTTTCTATTATAATCGCTTACATAGCATCAGAAAGTGCATCTTATGCAGGCAAACAGGGCTGGCAGACAGGGACAGATGTGCTTCTTGTAGTACAATATGACTTGTGAAAAGATCAGAACGGCACTTTTATGCAAAACTGTATACTGTTATTGTGCTGTGCGGCCTGATTGTGGCCGGACTGCTTGTTTTAACGCTGTCCGGCGGTGCCCAGCGCATCCGCAGCGCAGCTGAGAAAAAGGGGACTGCTGCCACTGCCTCGCTTTCTTCACCAGAGGCCTCTGCTTCTGCTGTATCCACAGCGGTGCCTGCCGTTGTTCCAACATCAACCCCGACACCAACGCCAGTTCCAACAGCCGCCCCGGACACCACTTCCAATGATTCCCTGTTAAAGATTGTCAACCGCACATCCCGTCTGGATCAAAGCTATGTGCCGGATGACCTGGTACAGGTGGATGTGGCAAGTTCACGCACGATCTATCTGCGTCATGAAGCAGCCCAGGCACTGGAAGCGATGTTTGCTGCAGCCAGACAGGACGGCGTCAATCTGGTGCTGATCTCAGGCTATCGCAGCTATGAAGATGAAACAGAACTATACAACTACTATGTCGGTCTGTATGGCAAAGACCACGCGGACATTATTGATGATATGCCCGGGGCCAGTGAACACCAGCTTGGCCTTGCCGTGGACCTTGGCACAAGTGATGGCACGTGCCGTCTGGATGAATGTTTTGATACAACCGGTGAAAGTGCCTGGCTTGCGGCAAATGCGGCCAGGTATGGCTGGATCCTGCGCTATCCGCAGAACAAGCAGGATGTGACCGGGGTCATCTATTCCCCGTGGAATTATCGGTATGTTGGCAAAGACGAGGCAGAGAAGATTACTGCTTCGGGATTAACGATGGAAGAGTATTTTGGAGAGTGAATCATGAGTGAGAAAACACAGATTATGGATGAAGTGACGATGCGGCGTTCTCTGGCCCGCATGACGCATGAGATCATTGAGCGCAATGAGGGCGTACAGGATGTTGTATTAATGGGCGTTGTGACAAGAGGCGTCTGCCTGGCAACGATCCTGCAGGAAAATATTCAGAAGTTTGAAGGCGTAACAGTCCCTGTGGGCCATCTGGACATTACCCTGCACCGTGACGATCTGAGCAATGAAGAGAAACTAAAGCGCAGCCAGGAATCTGTATTCCCATGTGACATCACTGGCAAAACTGTCATCATCGTGGATGATGTGCTCTATACTGGCCGCACAGCCAGAGCGGCCATGGAAGCTGTCATCACAAAGGGACGTCCAAAGTACATCCAGCTTGCTGTGCTGGTGGACAGAGGCCACCGTGAACTGCCGATCCGGGCGGACTTTGTCGGCAAGAATGTACCAACGGCAAAGAGTGAAAACGTACAGGTCAGATTGATGGACAATGATGGTGAAAATGCCGTCTACATTGAAAGATGACACCGGACTTCCATATCACGCAGAAGATCTCAGCTTCTGATTACCGCCGCTATTGCAATGTATGCGGCATCGGCGCAAAGAAACGCCAGCAGAAACAGGAAGCCATCATGCTTGCGATCGGCCTTGTCATTGCCGCTGCCGGATACTTCCTGCACATCATCTACATTCTGATCGCAGGCCTGTGCTTTTCCTTTCTTTCTGCTTTCATGCTTGGCTTCATGTGGCCGATTACCTGCCGCAATCACTACCTGGAAAACCCGATGATCTCCAGGGACGAGCAGTCGTTATCCTTTGACCGCAAGGGCTTTATCGTGAAATGGCACAGCAATAAAGGCAGGCTGCTGTACAGTGACCTGCAGGAAATCCTGGAGGATGGAAATGCCTTCTATCTGATGGCAAAGCCGGGCAGCGGGCAGATTGTGATCAAGAAATACTGCAGTGCAGAGCTCATTGCCTTCCTGCATGCCAAAGCAAAGAGCGTTGACAAAGTGCCTACGACATGATAAAAAAGTTACGCAGTCTTTAATCTGATACAGAGAGATCAGGAAGACAGAACATACTTTTCAAGTAAGATGAGAAATGTACGGTCTTCCTGCGGGAAGACTTTTTTTGTGGCAGGAGGAAAAGATGGAAGAAAAAAACGGTGTCATCCTCAATAACCATGCCATCACCGAAGAAATCTGGCAGATGCAGATACAGGTGCAGATGGATCTGGTTCCGGGGCAGTTTGTGGATGCAGAGATTCCGGGTCTGTTTCTGCGGAGGCCATTCAGTGTTTCCAATGTGCAGGCCAATGTCATCACGCTCATCTACCGTGTCGTTGGCAAAGGCACCAGAGCGATGACGCAGCTGCCATCCTATGCAGACATCAACCTGCTGGGACCATGCGGCAACGGCTTTGATCTGACCATTGCAGGAGATCATCCCATGTTAATCGGCGGCGGTCTTGGCATGGTCCCAATGCCGTATCTTGCCAGGCAGCTGCTTTGTCAGAAAAAGCAGGTTACCGTACTGGCCGGCTTTCAGAGTAAAAAGGATGCGATCCTGTTGGACGAAATGCAGAAGATGGGCTGTGATGTCAGCGTCTATACACAGGATGGCAGCCTTGGACACAGGGGGCTTGTCACAGACGGCATGAAGGCAAATGCGACGTGTATCTATACCTGTGGACCGATGGGAATGTTGCAGGGGGTGGCAGAAAAAGCAGAGGTTCCTGTGCAGGTATCACTGGAAGCCCGCATGGGATGCGGCTTTGGAGCCTGCATGGGCTGTGCCATCATGACAAAAAATGGACCAAGGCGCATCTGCCATGACGGACCGGTATTCAATAAAGAGGAATTGTTATGGCAGGCATGAAGACATCTCTCTGTGGAATTCCATTAGACAATCCCATCATCCCTGCCTCCGGCACGTTTGGCTATGGATGGGAATATGCCCGCTTCTATGACATCAATCAGCTTGGTACCTTTTCCTGCAAGGGAATCACACGGGAGCCCAGATATGGCAATCCGCTGCCGAGAATTGCGGAAGGCAATGAAGGCATGTTAAACAGTGTCGGCCTGCACAATCCAGGCGTGGATGCCGTGATCCAGGAAGAGATCCCAAAGTTGAAAGAGGTATATCACAAGAAATTCATGGCCAACATTGCCGGGTTCTCCATTGATGAATACAAAGAAGTGGCAGAGAAGCTGAATGGCATTAGGGAGATCGGCTGGCTGGAAGTAAATATCTCCTGTCCCAATGTGCATGGCGGCGGGATGGCCTTTGGCACGGATCCGGATGCGGCCTATGCTGTTACAAAAGCGATCAAGGCTGTCAGTGATAAGCCGGTCATCGTCAAGCTGTCACCGAATGTGACCGATATCACACTGATTGCAAAGGCATGTGAATCTGCTGGTGCCGATGGACTTGCCCTGATCAATACCCTGATGGCGATGCGCATTGATTTACGAACAAGAAAACCAGTGCTTGCCAATGTTGCAGGAGGGCTGTCAGGACCAGCCGTCTTCCCGATTGCATTGCGCATGGTCTATCAGGTGTATGAGGCAGTGCGCATTCCGATCATTGGGATCGGCGGTGTCTCCACGCCGGAAGACGTCATTGAAATGATGCTTGCCGGCGCCTGTGCCACAGAAGTCGGCAGTGCCAGTCTGAAAGATCCCATGGCCTGCGCAAAGATCATCCATGATCTGCCTGCAGCCATGAAACGATACAACATTGAAAATCTCGATGCGATCATAGGAGGAGGACATATATGTCAAAAGATGTAATCATTGCCTGCGATTTTGCTTCAAAGAAAGATACCCTGACCTTTCTTGACCGCTTTGGTGAGGTGCGGCCGTTTGTCAAAATCGGCATGGAGCTGTTTTACAGTGAAGGACCGGATATTGTCAGAGAACTGAAACAGAGGGGACATCAGATTTTTCTTGATCTCAAGCTGCATGACATTCCTAACACGGTAGAGAAGACATGCCGCGTATTGGCAAATCTGGATGTGGACATGGTCAATGTCCATGCGGCAGGCACCATTGCCATGATGCAGGCTGCCAGACGGGGACTGTCCATCAAACAGGGAAAGCAGCCGTTGCTGATCGCGGTCACGCAGCTGACCAGCACGGATCAGACAGCTTTGGAGAATGAACTGGATATCCACCGGGATATGCAGGATGTCGTCATGCACTATGCACAGAATGCAAAGGCAGCAGGGCTTGATGGAGTGGTGTGCTCGCCATGGGAAGCGGATCAGGTACACCAGGCATGCGGTGCTGACTTTGTGACGGTGACACCTGGCATTCGTTTTGCCAGCAGCCAGAAGGATGACCAGAAGCGCATCATGACACCGGTCCAGGCAGCCAGAGTGGGCTGTGACTACATCGTGGTCGGCAGACCGATCACCCAGGCACAGGATCCAGTGGCAGCCTACCAGGAATGTGTCAGAGAATTTACAAAGGAGACAAGATGAGAAGCGAAATCATTGCAAAGGACTTGCTGAAGATCAAAGCGGTCTTCTTTCAGCCGGATGATCCCTTTACCTGGGCCAGCGGCATGAAATCACCTGTTTACTGTGATAATCGTCTGACACTGTCCGATGTACAGGTCAGAAATGATGTGGAAAACGGTCTTGCCGAAATGATCAAAGAGAAATATCCCGATGCAGAGATTCTGATGGGTACCTCGACAGCGGGCATTGCCCATGCGGCCATTACTGCCCAGATCCTCAATCTGCCCATGGGCTATGTCCGCACGGGCTCCAAGGACCATGGCCGTAAGAACCAGATCGAAGGGAAGATTCTGCCTGGACAGAAGGCCGTGGTCATCGAAGATCTGATCTCTACAGCAGGCAGCTGCGTGGATGTGGTCAATGTTCTGCGGGATGCCGGGGCAGAAGTACTTGGCATTGCGTCCATTGTGACCTATGGCATGGCCAAAGCCGCAAAGAGACTGGCAGACAACGATGTTGCAAATATATCACTGACCGACTTTGATACGATTGCGGCCTGTGCAGCAGAGGAAGGCTATATCAAAGAACGTGATATCAAGAGACTGCTGGCATTCCGCGATCATCCTGAGGATGAAAGCTGGATCAATCAGTAATACATATTCTCATAAGCAAAAGCTATAACTGAGCATTGATTTCTTGAAATTGCTTTCTGAAACATTCCTTGTAAAATGATTGGCATAGAAAGGGAGATGCAGAATATGAACACAGCTAAGACAACGATGATGATGTGCATGTGCAGATGGTTAACGGGTGATCACAGCTGTGTTGACAGGGGATCATAGGTTTTTATGTGACCCAATCTGCATTTGCAAGGCACCCGTGAGGTATTCGCGGGTGCCTTTTTATGAGGGTAAGAAGATGAGTGAAAGAAAAGAAAGAATCAATGCATTTGTACAGGCACAGCTGCCTGTGTATCAGAAGATTTCGCTTGCGATTCATGACAAGCCGGAGGTATCCAATTATGAATTCTTTGCCAGTCAGACATTATCAGAGCAGTTATCCAAAGAAGGGTTTGACATCGAGCTGCCCGCAGCCGGGCACCGCACAGGCTTTGCGGCAAGGTACAAATCGTCCAGGCCAGGCCCGGTGGCGGTCTTCCTGGCAGAATATGACGCTCTTGCAGGTCTTGGCCACGGCTGCGGACACAATCTGTTCGGCGCCACCTCGTCTCTGGCCGCTGCAGCTTTAAAGCAGGTCATTGATGAAACCGGCGGTGAGGTCAGAGTCTATGGCACCCCTGGTGAAGAGGGCGGTGAGAATGGCAGTGCCAAGGGTTCCTTTGTCAGAGAAGGCTATTTCAAAGATGTGGACTTTGCCCTGTGCGTGCATCCCGGCGGCGATGACAAGCACTATCTGTCATCCCGGAATTATGCCTGTGCACCGGTGGATATCACCTTTGATGGCAGAGCTGCCCATGCGGCTGGTGATCCCCAGGATGGCATCAATGCCCTGGATGCGCAGATTCTTGTCTATAACGGTATCTCCGTCCTCCGTCAGCAATTGACAAACCGCATCCGGATCCACGGCATCATCACCGAGGGCGGCACGGCGCCCAATGTCATTCCGGAGCATACCAATTCCAAGTGGTATATCCGGGCAGCAGATATTGATACGCTGCATGAGCTGTATGCCAAGGTGGAAAACATTGTCAAGGGCGCAGCTCTGGCAACGGGATGCACCGGCAGAATCAAGCTGTATCAGAACCTGGTGGAAAACATGGTCGTCACACCATCCCTGGATGCCATCTATGAAAAGAATCTGAACCTGTTCGGACAGCAGATCACACACAAGCCAGACACGGTGCAGCCGGGCAGCTCGGATGTGGGCAATGTATCTCAGGTTGTCCCTGCGATTCAGCCGCATATTGGCATTTCCAGCACAAAGATTGCCGGCCATTCACCCGACTTTGTCAGGGCTGCCTGCAGTCAGAAGGGACTGGATGCCATCGGCCTGGGTGCAGCGGTGCTGGCAGATACAGCACTTGATCTGCTGGAGGATGAAGCCCTGCTGCAGAAGGTGAAGGAAGACCATGCATGGCATGTTGCACATCAGAAGGAACTGCCGCTGTAAGAAGGGAGAAAGAATGATTGAAATATCGCATTTAAATAAAACCTATGACCTGAACAGCAGTCAGGTTCATGCCGTCAATGATGTCTCTTTCAGCATTGGCAAAGGAGAAGTCTTTGGGGTGATCGGCTATTCCGGCGCTGGCAAAAGTACGCTGGTGCGCTGCATCAACTTTCTGGAAAAGCCGCAGTCAGGCACGATTTCCATCGATGGCTTCGGTACGGTGCATGCCGACAAGGAAGGACTTCTGCTGGAAAAAGACGGCCGGCAGACACAGCTCAGAGAAAAGGATCTGCGTCATCTGCGCCATTCCATTGGCATGATCTTCCAGCACTTCAATCTGCTGGACCGCAGCACAGTATTTGACAATGTGGCTTATTCACTGCGCTACCGCCATCTGTCAGGAAAACAGATAGCAGACAGAGTGGATCACCTGCTTGCCCTTGTCAATCTTTCAGACAAGCGTGATGCCTATCCCTCTCAGCTGTCTGGCGGTCAGAAACAGCGGGTTGCCATTGCCAGAGCCCTTGCGGCAGAGCCTCAGATACTCCTGTGCGATGAAGCAACCAGTGCTCTGGACCCTGATGCGACGGAATCCATCCTTGCCCTGCTGAAGAAGCTGAACAAAGAGCTTGGCCTCACCCTGGTCGTCATTACCCATGAAATGGCAGTGATCAAGGAGATTGCGGACAAAGTTGCCGTCATGGAAAACGGAAAGATCGTTGAAGAAGGTGCAGTCTATGACATCTTTGCCTCGCCGAAGCAGCCGATCACAAAGAAGTTTGTGGAAAGCTCGAGCGGTCTGAACAAAATCTCAGAGCTGTTAAAGCATCAGGCAGGCATGGCACTTTCATCCTCTGACAGCCGTCTGGTTAAACTTGTCTTCACCAGAGAATCTGTAGGAGATGCCCTGATTTCCATTGTCTCACGTGAGTTCGATGTCAATGTCTCCATTGTCCTGGCCAATGTCGATCTGGTGGAAGACAGTGCTCTGGGTGCCATCATTGCCAGTGTCAGAGGCACCAGAGAAAATATCGAAAAAGCCCTTGCCTATCTTGAAAACAGGGGTGTCAGAGTGGAAGGAGTGAAAGCATGAGTCTGTTTCAAAGCCTGTTTCCAAATGTCGTCAAATACTGGAACATGTTCCTGGAAAGCCTGCAGGCAACCTTTCAGATGTTCTTCATTGCCGGCATCTGGATTCTGGTCATCGGCGGTGCTCTTGGCATCCTGCTGGTCGTCACAAGATCCGACGGCATCCGCCCCAATAAAGGCATTCATGTCATTCTGGAGATTGTTACCAACATCTTCCGGTCCATTCCCTTCATTATCCTGCTGATCTTCCTGATCCCGCTGACAAGATTCATTACCGGTACTTCCATTGGCGTAACCGGTGCCATTGTCCCACTGGTCTTCGGTGCCGTTCCCTTCTTTGCCAGACAGGTAGAAAGTGCATTGAGCGACGTGGATCCCGGTAAGATCGAAGCAGCCCGTGCCATGGGCAGCGGCGCCATTGGCATCATCTACCGCGTCTATCTTCATGAAGCCTTGCCTGATCTGTTCCGCGCCGTCACAATCACATCCATCTCCCTGGTTGGCCTGACCACCTCAGCTGGTGCTGTCGGCGCCGGAGGCATCGGCAGCTTTGCCATCAATCAGGGACAGAACATGTACTATCAGGATGTTGTCAATCTCTGCGTATTATTTCTGCTCGTCTTTGTATCACTGCTGCAGCTGGTGGGAAATTCACTGGCACATGCGTCTGTAAATAAAAAACTTTTTAAATAAGGAGATAGAAAAATGAATAACACAGCTAAGAAGATTCTCGTATCCGTTCTCACCGCCGGCACTCTGGTTACAACAGGCTGCGGCGCCAAATCATCCACAGCCGAAGCCATCAAGATCGGTGTGCCAAGCGATGCCACCAACCAGGCAAGAGCCATCAACCTGCTGGCCTCAGCAGGCCTGATTGAAGTGGATCCCAATGCTGGCTATACACCGGAACTGGCTGACATTACAAAGTATATCTATAACATTGAAATCGTCCCGGCAGCAGCCAATACCCTGGTATCCACACTGGATGACTATGCGGCTGCGACGATCAACGGTACCTATGCCGTTCCGGCAGGACTGTCTCCTGAGAAGGATGGTCTGATTACGGAGGTACAGGAAAAGGGATCTGACAATCCGTTCATCAATGTCATTGTGGCCAGAACGGCTGACAAGGACAATCCGGACTACCAGACCATTGTCAAAGCCTATCAATCTCAGCTCGTTGCAGAATACATCCTTGAAAAGAACAAAGGTTCTTCCGTTCCGGCATTTGACTATGATGAAAACTATACAGTTGATGCGGACTTTGTGGACAGCATCGAAGGATACAACTCAGACTCCACAGGCAAGAAAGTCATCAAAGTCGGCATCTGCGGAACCGGAGATGTATGGAAAGCCGTCCAGAAAGTACTCGATGATGAAGATGCAGGCATCTACATTGAAGTTGTGACATTCGATGCCTACAACCTCCCCAATGAAGCACTCAACTCCGGTGAAATTGACCTCAATGCCTTCCAGCACAAAGCATACCTCCAGTCTGAAATTGACTCCCAGGGCTATGATCTGACTGCCATCGGCGATACATCCTCCGCACCACTGACCCTTTACTCCAAAAAAGTCAGCAGCCTGGATGAACTCAAGGAACTGGCAGGAAAGAAAGAATAAAACAGTTTTTGAAAAATGTGCGGCAGATTGTCTGGTGAACATGCATGACAATCTGTCTTTTTTTATCAGCAGGACAGAAAAAGCCCGGCATGACTGTCAGCAGACAGACAAATGCCGGGCTTAATTGCCCTGTTTTACAGCAGATGAATATTGTGCTCCTGGCACTGGCTGACCATCTGATCCGGCCATATGGAAGCCTGAACTTCACCGATGTGTGCTTTGTTCAGCAATAACATGCACAGTCTGGACTGGCCGATGCCGCCGCCGATGGTGTAGGGAACTGCATGGTGGAGGATGGCCTGATGGTATGGCAGCTGCAGCCTGCCTTCACAATGGGCAGCTTTGCACTGTTTCACAAGAGATTCTTCATCTACGCGGATGCCCATGGATGATATCTCCAGGGCCTGATCAAGAGAAGGCAGATAGAACAGCAGATCGCCATTGAGGCTCCAGTCATCATAGTCTGGTGCTCTGCCATCATGTGGCTTGCCGGATCTCTTCAATGGTGATCCAATGCCAATGATGAAGACACACTTTTTGTCTTTGACAATCCTGTTTTCTCTTTCTTTCGGGGAAAGCTCCGGATAGAGATCTTCCAGTTCCTGAGCTGTAATGAAGGATACATCGTCTGCCAGATGGCAGACTGCCTCCGGATATTTGTACCAGACTTCATGTTCCATATGCTTAATGACTTTGAAGATGGTACGGACAGTGCTTTCCAGCATTGGAATATTTCTGTCTTCTTTATTGATTACTTTCTCCCAGTCCCACTGGTCTACATACATGGAATGCAGGTTATCGAGCAGTTCATCCCGGCGGATGGCATTCATGTTGGTATACAGGCCTTCACCTGGTTCAAAATGATATTTCTGCAGAGCCCAGCGCTTCCATTTGGCAAGCGACTGGACTACTTCCAGCTTTTCGCCGGGCAGATCCTGGGCATCAAAGGAAACTGGACGCTCAATGCCATTGAGATTGTCATTGAGACCGCTCGCCTTTGTCACAAACAGCGGGGCACTGACCCGGGACAAATTCATTTCTTTTCCGAATTCCCGCTGGAATGTATCACGGATATACTTGATTGCTTCCTGCGTATGACGCACATCCAGCGTCGGCTGATAATTTTCTGGTATCGTAACTTTCATGATCTGATCTCCTGTGCATGATTGTATCCCGAAAGAAAGGCACAGAAAAGAACAATCTATTCTTAAGAAAAGATTAAGATTCATATTTTGGTGTGCTGTCCGTAATAAAACATGCTAGATTGATAAGTATGAAGCACAGGAGGAAGAGAAAACTGCGTCGCTGGGCAGCGGTGTCCATTGCCATTGCGGCTGCTGTCATCATTGCATTATGCATCATCACTCATTTTACATTGCGTCTGACATTGCGTGGTGATCCGCATGTCTTTCAGCAGGTAAATGAAACATATATTGATCCGGGGGCGGATGCTGTTTTGACCAACCGCATCCTGCCATTTCTGCATCAAAAAGCAGAAGTGAAGACTTCCGGTACGGTAAATGTGGATGAAAAGGGACTGTATACCATTCAGTATGAAGCTGGCAAAGGAAGATATCATAAGCGTGCTGAAAGGATTGTTGAGGTAAGAGATTACCACACACCAGAGATTACATTAACAAGCAATCCGGATGCTTATACGCCATACAATCATGCCTATCAGGAAGAAGGCTATTCGGCCAGTGATGCAGTGGATGGAGATCTGACCGGATCTGTTTCTGTGACCACTGACGGCCAGTACATGAAGTATACTGTCAGAAACAGTGCAGGGAATTATGCATCGGCAGTGCGCAGGATCGTCTATGATGACCGTCAGGCACCGGTATTGTCATTTGGGGATGGCGGTGATGACAGTGATGTGACAGTGTTTGCTGGATCCACGTATGATCCTGGTGTTACTGCCTTGGATGACAGTGAGGATGATGTTACAAATAAGATCGAAACGGATGGCAGTGTGGATACCAGTACACCGGGTGATTATACGGTGACATATACGGTATCTGACAGCTATGGCCACAGTACAGCCATAACAAGAACGGTGCATGTCATTCCGGTGCCTCAGAACCATTCTGGCAGGGAAGATGCAAAAACGATCTATCTGACCTTTGATGATGGACCCTCTGACAATACAAGAAGACTGCTGGATATTCTGGATCAGTACAATGTCAAGGCAACATTCTTTACAACCGGACGTGGGGATGATTCTCTGATCGGAGAGGAATACCGCCGCGGCCATGCAGTGGCAGTGCATACAGAGACGCATAATTACAGTCAGATTTATGCCAGTACGGATGCCTACTGGGCAGATTTCAACAGACAGAATGCCCGTGTATTTCAGCAGACGGGCAGCTATGCATCCCTGATGCGCTTTCCGGGCGGCTCTTCCAATACCGTTTCTGCAAACTACTGTTCCGGCATTATGAGTACGCTGACCCAGCAGGCATCTGCCAAGGGACTGCATTACTTTGACTGGAATGTGTCCAGTGGGGATGCCGGCAATATTGACAGTTCTGATCAGGTGTTTGATAACATTACAAATGGCATTTCTTCTGTCAGTGCCAGGGGCTATCCTGCTGTCGTTCTCCAGCATGATACCAAGTCATTCTCCGTGGATGCTGTATCACGGGTCATTGAATGGGGACTGGCGAATGGCTATCATTTTGAGAAACTTGGCAGCAACAGTTTCACTGCCCATCACCATATCAATAACTGATGTTGAAGAAACAGCACAGCAGTGATATATATGGGGCATGGAACGTACAAACTCATCTCTGCATTTAATGACCGAAGGTGATCTTCGCAAAGAGATCATCTTTTTTGCGATCCCTTTGTTTGTCGGCAATCTGTTTCAGCAGATGTACAACACCGCAGATTCCCTGATTGTCGGCAACTTCCTTGGCGCAAAGGCACTGGCAGCCGTATCCGGTGTCAGTTCGCTTGTCTTCCTGTTCACCGGCTTTTTCATGGGCTTTTCCACCGGCGCCGGTGTCATTATCTCTCGCAGCATTGGGGCTGGAGATAGCCGGAAGACAAAGCTTGCCATTCACACAACAGTTGCTCTTGGCCTGGTTCTGAGCGTTGCCATGACCATCATTGGCGTCATGATGACACCTGTCATCCTGCACTGGATGAAGACACCAGCAGATGTTTTCCCATTATCCAGTCTTTATCTGCGCATCTACTTTGCCGGCTTTGGCGGTCTGATCATGTACAACACCATGACCGGCATCCTGCAGGCGGCCGGTGATTCCAAGCATCCGTTATATTATCTGATCTGTTCTTCCATGATCAATGTAGTGCTGGATATCGTATTTATCGCGGTATTCCACATGGGTGTGGATGGGGCGGCCATCGCTACCGTGATGTCAGAAGTACTGACTGCGATCCTGGTTTTCATCAGGCTGTTAAAAGCACCGGAGCCTGTCTGCCTGCATATCACGCATATTGCTTTTGATAAGGAAAGTTTGAAGCAGATTACAGATTACGGCCTGCCTACAGCTCTGCAGGGATCGGTCATTGATATTTCCAACATCCTGATTCAGTCCTATATCAACAGTTTCGGTGCCATGGCCATTGCCGGCATCGGTGCCAGCACCAAGGCGGAGGGTTTCATCTTCCTGCCGGTTACCGCCTTTTCCATGGCGATGACAACCTATATCTCCCAGAATATGGGCGCGCAGAAATATGAGAGAGTCAGAAAGGGCATGCACTTTGGCTTTGCTGTATCACTGACCATGATTGAGATCATGGGCGTCCTGTTCTTCCTCTTTGCCCCGCAGATTGTTGGCTTATTCAACCGTGATCCCGATGTCATTGTGTATGGGGCAGGCAGAGCCAGAGTCACCGGTTTCTTCTACTTTCTGGTTGGCTATTCTCATATTGCCTCAGCTGTATTAAGAGGACTGGGCAAGCCAATGGTACCGATGGCTGTCATGCTGTTCTGCTGGTGTGCAGTCCGTGTCACCATCCTGTTTACCATCGGCCTGGTGTGGCACAATATCCTGCTTGCCTACTGGGTATATCCTCTGACCTGGACACTGAGTTCCATTGCCTTCTTCTTCTACCTGCGCCATCAGGAAAAGATTGCCCTATCATAAAGAAAACGTCCATCGGACGTTTTTTCAATCGTTGTCTTCTTTTTTTACCATGATCAGCGCAATCAGTCCGATGCCGGCCAGCACTCCCGGCAGCATGCCCTGTACAAAGGAAGAAAGATTGCCGCCGGCAAGAAGACCTGCCAGACTGAGCGCAGCCAGCACAAAGTCAGTACAGATGAGAATATACAGCAGATTCTTCATGCGGTTTTTCCGCTTTTTTCTGCCAGGATAATGCCTTTGCCAGAGTTGGTGACAGTAAAGGAAAGAACTTTGTATCCTTTGGCATCCAGTTCATTTGCCTTTTCTGTTGCGGCAGCAGCCATGGCAGCGGTATGGGGATGATAGTCTACACAGAATGTTTCGTATTTCATACATGCCTCGTGAGAAAAGGATAGCAGCTATTGCGTATGTTCTTCTATCCATGCAAGATGATACAGACGTTAAATTCTGGTAAATCTGCGTTGTCTGCTGAATGTATATATCTTGCAATTCCTGATACAGTATCTATAATGGCTGACAACTCTGAAGGAGGAGATTGGGTATGGCTTATTATACAAGTAATGCTGAGCATCCGATTGAGATTGTAAATATTGCCGGTCTTGAAGAGCGTGTGAAGGCACGCATGGACCGTGGGGCTTTTGGATATATCCGGGAGGGTGCTGAAGATGAATGGACACTGCGTGAGAATACGCGTGCATTCAATGATATCAGGATCGTGCCGCGTGTCCTGCAGGGAATTGACCATGCGGATCTGTCAACTTCCATTTTTGGAATTCAGCTGAAAACACCGATTATTGAGGCACCTTCTGCAGCACATGGCCTGGCACATGTCAAAGGTGAAGTGGATACGGCAATTGGTGCAGCCAAAGCAGGTACTCTGTTTTCGATGAGTACATATGGCAGTACTTCTGTGGAAGAGGCGGCAGCTGCCGCTCCGGGAGCACCACAGTTTTTCCAGCTCTATATGAGCAAAGATGATCAGTTCAATGAATTCCTGATCAGAAAAGCAGTGAAGGCTGGCGTAAAGGCGATCATCATGACGGTTGACTCTACACTGGGAGGATACCGGGAGGAAGATGTTGTTTCCCACTTTCAGTTTCCGCTGCCAATGCCTAACCTTGCCGCCTACAGTTCCAGTGATGGCGTTGGCAAGGGCATCTCTGAGATTTACGCTGCCGCCAAACAGGACTTTGTTCCAGAAGATGTAGCAAAGGTAAAAGAAATGTCGGGACTGCCTGTGCTGGTAAAGGGCATCCAGTCTCCCCAGGATGCTTTGACGGCGATACAGGCAGGTGCAGATGGCATCTGGGTATCGAATCATGGCGGACGTCAGCTCGATGGCGGTCCGGCTTCCATTGCGGTACTGCCTTCGATTGCAGAAGCTGTCAGCCACCGTGTTCCGATCATCTTTGACAGCGGTGTCCGCCGCGGTCAGCATGTTTTCAAAGCTCTGGCAAGCGGTGCTGATCTGGTGGCAGTTGGACGCCCGGTAATCTACGGCCTGAATCTTGGCGGTGCCGAGGGAGTGAAATCAGTCTTTGACCATCTCAACATGGAACTGTCCATCACCATGCAGCTGGCAGGCACAAAGACCATCGAAGATGTGAAAAAGGCAAAACTGCTGCGATAAAGAAAAGAACGAAGAATATATCCTGAAGAGATCTTTGCAGATGGTACAGAACGCAGACGGTTCTGAAACCTTCTGCAAAGATCTTTTTCTGCCTGAAAGCAAAGATACAGGTACAGATCGGTAATGCCGCAAAGGAACATATTGGAGATTCTGCCATTTGCATCACACCAGATGCAGACGGCTTGTTTCTATCCCCTTACGGTGAAATGATAATCCAACGTGCCGCGAAAAGTGCGGTACAGAAAGGGTAGTTTGAATGTGACGTCGAAATGACGCTTTCAAGCGGCAGCGTCACAGAAAGGAACCTATGCCAGTCAGAACACATTTACAGGAGGCCCGCAAGGCAAGGGGCCTCACCCAGCGGGAGGCCGCGGGTGCTCTTTTCATCAGCAAGGACTCCCTCTCCCGCTATGAACGGGGCGAGCAGGAACCTGGACTGGAGGGTGCCATGCGACTCAGCAGGTACCATGAAGTGGCGATTGACAAGCTGTTTGAGATCGATGACAAACATAATGCTTGACCGGTTTCCTGCCAGAAACTTTTGATCTGCGCTGTCTATCCGCATTTACTGCCCGGCAGGCAGGTTGACTTTTTATCTTCTTAGACTCCCTAATCTCAACCAATCAGTCGTTCTGCCGCGAAGACAGCCAAGACTCCGCAGACAAGACTCAGAATGACATACAGCATGGCGATCCCGGTGCTCCCCTTCTCCAGAAGCCCTTCCGTCTCCAGGGCAAAGGAAGAAAATGTGGTAAAGCCTCCGCAGATGCCGACCTTTAAGAACAGCACTGCCTTGGGACTCATTGCATTCCTTGCAGCAAGAGCGGCCACCAGGCCAATGATAAAAGAACCGATGACATTGATCATGAATGTCTTTATCGGAAATCCATTTTCCGGATGAACGGGCAGCAAGGTGATCAGATACCTGCAGATTGCCCCGACTGCTCCGCCAAACCCAACAATAATAATGTTCATATTCGTCCGTTTCCTATTCGCACAACCGTCAGGCATAAAACATATCCATTACTCCGAGATCCGATAATGGGCGACCAGATCATCTCGTTTCTCCAGTATGTCCTCTTCATAGGATGCCTGATGCGGAGAATTATGATGAATCACATAAGGGACCCCATCCTTATTTCTTCGACCTGAAACAACTCCTATGTGATTTTTAAAAATAACGATGTCACCACCCTGCCACTCTTCGATGTCAGAGAGATCGGTGGTCAGACTGACCGCATTGTTCTTAAACCAAACCTTCAGGTTCTGCACCCTTCGGAAATCAATATTCTTATCGGGAGTCTCTACATTGTAATCTCCCGGATGTGCTTTGATATCCTCATCCACCAGTTCCATGAGATCATATCCGGCGCCTCTCATCGAAAATGCCACTACATCTGTACAGACTCCATAACCGTCATCGGGATAGCCGGTGCTGTAATATTTGCTCTTGTACTGTGGCTGCGTGCTGACATACGCCAATGCTCCCTGCAGAATGTCCGTCTGGTCATCAATTCCGTCTCTGTCTTTATCCACTGAACTATGAAACTGCGGGATCTGCGTTTGGTACAGATCAGGCAGTCTCTTTGCAGATGTCCGCTGATGATGCGGCAGGAAGAACACGCTTATCAAGAGAAGAGCGGCCAATAGCGCGATGAGGCAAATTGTTCTTTTTCTGTTGATCTTCTTCATAAATACTGATTGTCAGCTACGCCCGGCTTTCTTTCCGGGAATTCCCGTGCGGATGAAAACAAATTCCATATCGGACGAGCGATCGGCATCAAAATGATAGCCGCTACAGTTGAACGCTTTGATCTGCTCCGGCTCACCGAAAATGCAGGTGATGAAGCGATCGTCCGGCTGCAGATATTTTTCCAAACATCTGGAATACTCTTTCGATGCCAGATTGATGATGGTTTCTATCCCCTTATGGGAAAATGATAATCCAACCCCATGCCTCTGAAATGGCTTGAATACTTGCTTTTTTGATGGGTTTGCGGGGCAAAAGTGAAAATCTGGCTTTTTTGGAGTGTCGTATTTCCAGAATTGCTGAAAACCTCAGTGTTTATGCCGTGCGGAGGAAAACTGTCTGGCATAGTGTCAAAAAATACAAGTCTTGGGCTCCTTTCGTTGGACAAAGGTATTATATCAGAAATGAATTGTTGCAGAGATGAAATGGTGTTTGCAAATGAAGGGTGACTGGTGTTTTGGCTTGCTGTATTCTGCATTGGATTCTTTCTCTTTCTGAACGCGGCAATTGGTCAGTGTATGTGTGGATCCTGCATGAAAAAAGGAATCCCATTTTTAGGATTCCTGTTAGTTCAGCTGATATCCTGGAACTGTGAGTTGTAGAGCTTGGCATAGAAGCCGTTTTTAGCTAACAGTTCTTCATGGGTGCCTGTTTCGACGATGTCGCCATGGTCCATGCAAAGGATCATGTCGGCATTCCGGATGGTGGAAAGACGGTGGGCTATCACAAAGGATGTTCTGCCTTTCATGAGGTTTTCCATGCCTTTCTGGATCAGAATTTCGGTTCTTGTATCTACCGATGAGGTTGCTTCATCCAGAATGAGGATGCGGGGATTGCTGAGGAAGGCTCTTGCTATTGTCAGCAATTGTTTCTGTCCCTGGGAGATGTTGGTGCTGGATTCATCGATGACGGTCTGATAGCCGTCTTCCAGTGTGCGTATGAAGTGATCCACGTAGGCTTCATCGGCTGCCTTGATGACTTCGTCATCACTGGCATCCATTTTGCCATAGCGGATGTTTTCCATGATGGTACCGGAATGCAGCCAGGCATCCTGGAGAACCATGCCGAAGCAGGAACGCAGATCCTGTCTTGTCATTCTTGTTGTATCGATGCCGTCGATCCTGATATCACCGCTGTTGAGGTCATAGAAGCGCATCAGCAGTTTGACAATGGTTGTCTTGCCGGCACCGGTTGGACCAACAATCGCGATCTGACTGCCTGCTTTGATGTGCGCATTGAAGTCATGGATGATGATCTTGTCCGGATCATAGCCAAAGCTTACATGGTCAAAGTCCACATCACCACGGATCTGCAGGCTGCCCTGATCATCACGGATGGAAACAGGATTTGCCGTATCCGGTTCTTCTTCCTTTTCATCCAGGAATTCAAATACACGCTCAGCCGCTGCTGCGGTGGACTGCAGAATATTCATCATCTGGGCAGTCTGGGTGATCGGCTGGTTGAAGCTGCGCACATACTGGATGAATGCCTGGATATCACCAATTGCCATGCCGTTGTGAATCGCCAGCCAGCCGCCCAGTACGCAGACGCCGACATAGCCCAGGTTGCCAATGAACGATGTGACTGGCTGCAGAATGCCTGAAACAAACTGTGCTTTCCAGGAACTCTGGTACAGACCTGTATTCAGCCTGTCAAATTTTTCAATCGATTCTTCTTCGCCATTGAAGGCCTTCATCACCAGATGGCCGCCGTACATTTCTTCAATATGGCCGTTGACCTCACCAAGCATATTCTGCTGTGCCGTGAAGTATTTCTGGGACTTTCTGACGGTGAGGGCGGCGGCAATGCCGGACAGCGGCACAACGGCCAGGGCCATGATTGTCATGGGCACGGAGATCGTAAACATCATGATCAGGATGCCGATGACAGTCACAAGAGAAGAAAGAATCTGCTGGAGAGACTGGGTCAGTGACTGGGAAACCGTGTCAACATCATTTGTCATGCGTGACAGTACTTCGCCATGGGTCTGATGGTCAAAGTACTTCAGAGGCAGACGGTTGATCTTCCGGGAGATTTCCTGGCGCAGGTTATATGTGACTTTCTGGGAGATGCCGGCCATGATCCAGCCCTGCAGATAGGAGAACAGCAGGGAAACGAGATAGATGATGGTCAGATTGCGCAGAATGATGAAGATGGCAGAGAAGTCGATACTGCCCTTGCCGGCATACTTTGCCATGATGCCTTCAGCCAGCTTTGTTGTCGCATTGCCGAGGATTTTCGGCCCGATGATGGTGAAGACAGTTGAGATGACACTGAACAGAATGCAAAGAAGCATCATCATCCAGAATGGCCTGAGATATTTCAGCAGCCTGCCCATGGTGCCCTTGAAGTTTTTGGCTTTTTCACCCGGCCCCATCGGTCCATGGTGACCGTGCATCATTGGCCTGTTTTTTCTTTCACTCATCTGGCAAGTTCCTCCTGGTTCAGCTGACTGCGGGCAATTTCCTGATATACACGGCAGTCTTTCATAAGCTCTTCGTGGGTGCCGATGCCGGCTACTCTGCCTTCATCAAGCACGACAATCCGGTCCGCATGACGGATTGTGCTGATCCGCTGGGCAACAATAAATACGGTAGCTTGTGTCTTCTGAACCATTTCATGCAGCGCACTGCGCAGCTTTGCGTCTGTTGCATAGTCCAGCGCACTGAACGTATCATCAAAGATCAGAATCTGTGCTTTTGACCGGGTCAGAGCACGGGCAATAGACAGACGCTGCTTCTGACCGCCAGAAACATTCGTACCACCCTGGGCAATAGGCGTATTCACTCCCTCCGGCATACGGCTGACAAATTCCTGTGCCTGTGATACCGCCAGAGCATTTTTGACCGCCTCATCGCTGGCATTGGGATCAGCGTACTTCAGGTTGGAGAGAACCGTACCGGAGAACAGAACGCCCTGCTGCGGCACATAGCCGATCTTTTCACGCAGATCATGCTGGGTCACCTCGCGGATATCCGTATCGCCATAGTAGATGGCACCCTTGGTGACATCAAAGAAGCGTGGTATCAGATTGATCAGCGTACTCTTGCCGGAGCCTGTTGAACCAATGAAAGCAACGGTCTCGCCAGGGTTGGCAGTGAAGCTGATATCCTCCAGCACATCTTTTTCAGCACCGGGATAGCGGAAGGAAACATGATCGAAGGTAATCGGCTCTGCTTCTTCCGGCATCTGCTTTGGATTGTCTGGATCCAGAATGGTTGGCTTTGTTTCCAGAACTTCAAAGATACGTTTTGCGGAGACGGAGGAACGAGGAATCATGATGAAGATGGCCGCAACGATCATGAAGGAGATCAGTACGTGCATGGCATACTGCAGGAAGGCCATCATGGCACCGATCTGCATGGTGCCGGCATCGATCTGCCTGGCACCATACCAGATGATCAGTACGGACACAAAGCTCATCAGAAAGGTCATGGCCGGCATCATCACTGCCATCAGGCGGTTGACAAAGATATTGACACTGGTGATGTCTTTGTTTACGGCATCAAAGCGTTTTTCTTCCGTCTTCTGGTTGTTGAAGGCACGGATGACAAGCATTCCCTCCAGCTGCTCCCTGGTGACAAGATTGAGTCTGTCAACGAGCTGCTGGATCTTTTTGAAGCGGGGCATCGCCAGGATGAAGGATACAAGCATCAGGACGACGATGGCAGCGATAATCCACAGCAGGATAGAGAACATACCGGGATAGCGCAGTACCTTCAGCAGGGATGTCAGCCCCATCAGCGGTGCAAACAGCACAATCCGCAGCATCATCGTGATGACCTGCTGCACCTGCTGAATATCATTAGTTGTTCTGGTAATCAAAGAGGCAGTGGAAAAGTGGGAGAATTCTTCACTGGAAAAGGATTCCACCCTGGCAAAGACATCTCTGCGCATATCACGGCAGGCACCGGTTGCGGTGCGGGAAGCCAGATATGCCGCAATCAATGCGGCCAGTGATCCCAGTGCTGCAATCACCAGCATCTTTCCGCCCTCACTCAGGATATAGGAAGACTGCAGATGCGCCATATCCATGCCAAGGGCTGCGTACTCACTTTTGACTGCCATGATCTCAGCACTGGTCAGGTTCTCCTCGGTAAAGCCGGAGATTTTTTCATCTGCTGTGGACAGAATCTGCTCTTTGATGGCGGGACTGGCATCCATGGCAGCGTACAGCTGATCCGCGGATGTCATATTTAACTGCTTCAGGACATCCTCAGAGTCCAGCAGGGATACAAGCAGGAATGCTTTCTTTGCCTGATCAGAAGGAGAGGCACCATCCTTCAGAACGGCAATGTCTTCTTCCTTTGCGGCTGGATATTCCTTTTCGTAGCCACTGTCCCCCTTTGAAACAATGGCCCAGGCATCCGCAGCGTCATCCGCAAAGTATGACATATGCTGCAGGGTGGATGCCCGCATGGCTTTCGGTACGCTTTCTTTGACGCCGCCGTATTGAATGCCATAGGTAACGATATCGGACATATAGTCCGGCAGGGCAAGCTCAGCCTGCACCTGACCGAAGATCAGCCCGATAATGGCAAGCACACTGAGCCAGTATGGCTTCAGATAGCGGAATGCTTTTAACATAATCTTTACTCCTTTGCCTCGCTATATTACTCTGGTAATATATCTGTGTCAATGCAGACATATAAGTATATTTACAGAGTTTAAAATATATGTTATAAATACGCAGGCATGAGTGAGAATGACAAGAAAAGGGAAATCCGCCAGAAGGCGCTGTCTCTGTTCCGGCAGAAGGGGTATGACAATGTGACGGTCAATGAGATTGCCAAAGCAGCAGGGATTTCCAAGAATACGTTCTATTATTATTATGACTCCAAGGAGGATCTGATCCGGGATGTATTCCGTCCTTCTGGATACAGTGGGGAGAAGCTTGCTGTGGAGCTGATGAAGATTGCGGATCCGTGGGAGCAGATTCTGAAGTTCTGCAGTATGAGTGCACAGCATTTTGAAGGACTTGGCAAAGAGGTTGTGCGCAAGGCGATGATTATGAACCTTGCCAGCAGCTTTGTGGAAGGAGACAGAAGCAGGCCGCATCCGAACGAATGGACGCGTGAGATGATCTCTGCGATCTATCAGCGTGCTATTGAACAGAACAGAATCCGTACGGATCTCAGTGTAAAAGAGATCATGAAGCTGCAGATGACTCTGCTGATTGGATGCCTGCAGTGCTGGGCGACGATGTCCTCTGACATTGAACTTGAGCAGACATATCTCAGGATGGTGCAGGAGGTTCTGCGGCCGGATGGTCATTAAACTGTTATCCGGGTGGAACTTCTGCTAAGCTTTGTCTGTAAACAAAGGAGTGCACATATGCAGAAAGTGATGTATTTCCATCTGGATACCTGCCCGTACTGCCGGCAGGCGGATGAAGTGATTCAGGAGCTCATTCAGGAACATCCTGAATATGCCAAGGTACAGTTTGAAAAAGTGGATGAGAATGAACATCCGGAGATTGCCGATCAGTATGACTATATGGCAAATCCAAGCATGTTCATCGGTCATGAGAAGCTGTATGAGGCGCATATTGGTGAAAAGAAAGCCGAGACGCGTGAAAAGGTAGAGAAGGTGCTTAAAAGAGCACTTCAAGACTGAGCAGATCACTGCAGCAAGATCATAAAAGGGGGCTGTAACAGTTGAATAAGCTGTTGCAGCTCATTTTTTTGCGCTTGCACATATTTTCGCTGTATATCTATCAGTGCAAACCAAAAGCCGATTTATTCATGTGAAAAATATGCAAAATATCCATATATTATCATTGATATATTATATGCGTGCATGTATAATATGAGTATGAAAAATGCTGATCTCGTTTTTGCAGGACACGATCAGCGCTCTTATTATAACGCTGTTCAACTGGCCCTGCCACTTAGCACAATGATTCGTGTACCTCATTCTGATATGCTGTTCTCTTTTCTGGATGCGGTGAAGGAAGTTAATTTCAGTCGCTTTGTTAAACCGATCCGTTCAAATAACACGCATAGTCACTCCCGAGGAATGCTCGTCAAAGTTCTTCTGTTTGCTTACATGAACCGTATTTTTTCCCTGACTGATATTGTCCAGCACTGCCGTACGGATATCAGATTTATCTATCTGTCCAATTGGGAAGCACCAAGCAAAATGGCGTTCTCACGTGTTATGAATCAGCTGACGGTATCTATTGATGATCTTATGAAAGAGTTGAATCTGAAGCTGATTGATCAGACAGGTATTGATCCAAACACGCAGTTTGTGGATGGAACAAAGATTGAGGCAAATGCTCATAAAAATTCTTTTGTGTACAAGCGGAGAATTCTGAATGCACGCAACAATCTGTACAGAGACCTTTCCAAGGCGATCAGCTCTTTGAATCTGTCTTACAAATACCAATATGAGATAAAAGACCGTTATAACGCATTAGAAATCTGGAATATTGTTCAGAAGCTGATGGATGTGATGGTTGCCGATAACATTGAACTCCAGTATGGAAAGGGTCATCGCAAATCCGATATTCAAAAGCGGTATGATGTGCTTCTGGACTATGCGATTCGTCTTACCACATATGAGTACTGGCTGTCTGTCATGGGCAGCAGGAACAGTTGCTCAAAGACTGACCATGATGCGACATTTATGGCTACCAAGTGGGATTACTACAATCGCTCCGGTATAACAAGACCATGCTATAACTGCCAGATTGCTGTATCTGGTGGATTGATCATTAACAGTGATATTTATCAGACACCGGGTGATACCGTCACCTGGATCCCGTTCATGGAGAGATTCCATACGCTGTATGGATTCTACCCGAAGAAACCAGTCGCTGATGCCGGATATGGAGGATATGACAACTACCTGTATAACATCAGCCACGGTATCGATCTCGTCCAGAAATTTAACATGTATGGAAAAGAGCACGATAAAGTTTTTCAAAAGAGAAATCCGTACAATCTTGTTAATTGGAAAAAGAACGAACATGGGTACCGGATCTGCCCGAATGGGAGAACATTTGACCAATATGAAGGGGACATCTATGCCTCTACCCGGGCAGGCAATCTATCCATAACGCAGAAATATACAGAGCCAAAACATTGCGAAGGATGTCCGCTGAAAGAAAAATGCCTCATGAAAACAAACAAGAAAGGCTACAAGGAAGTAGGACTTAATGTCGTTGGAGAAGAGCTGAAAGCAGAAGCCAGAAAACAACTGGATACAGAACATGGTATAAAGCTGAAGGTAATGCGCAGCGAACAGGCAGAAGGAGCTTTTGCGGCAATCAAAGAAGATATGGGATTTGACCGTTTCCACAGAAGAGGATTGAAAACCGTGAAAATGGAATTTCTTATGGTATGTCTGGGATATAATCTGCGTAAATACCATAGCTGGAGACTCCGACGAATGGCTGCAGTTCCTCACAATATGATGAGCTGATCAGAAAATAGAGCAAAAAATGATCTGAAATATAAGAAAAGGCAAAGAACTGTTTTAATAATGCTTTGATATAAACCATTCATGCATAGAAATGACTCTGTTGAATAAGTCTTGGTAAAGATAATACAAAAGAAAACAAAAAGGCCCATAACAGAGCTAATTCATTAGCAACTGTTACAGGCCCTTTAATCTTCATAAAGAGGATGCTGGAGATCCTTCTGGTGGTCAATGATCATAATTGCACCGGGATGGCTCTTTTTGGCGTAGTACATGGCATAGTCGGCATTTGAGGTATAGTCCCAGATTTTGTTGTCCGCCCTGATTATATGATGGACGATTCCCTGGGAAATCGTCATTGGAATGCCTGCCTTTGTGGATGCGGCAGAAACACTGTCGCGCAGTGCAATTGCTTTTTCCTTTACCTGGTCAAAGGTCATGCCAAGATAGAGAACAATGAACTCATCGCCGCCATACCTTGAAACAAAGATCTTTGTGCCGTCATGAATATTCTGCAGGCATCCTGCCATGATCCGGATGGCCGCATCACCGGCATCATGTCCCTTTGTATCATTGATCGTCTTGAAGTGGTCGATATCAATCATCTCGACTGCAAAAGGAATATTCTTTGTGCGTGCTGTCTCAAACCATTCATCAGCTACTTTGCTGAGATATCGCCGGTTGGCAATGCCGCTGAGCGGATCCGTATCTGCAAGGTGAGTCAGAATCTGATTCTGACGAATGGTATCACGCAGAGTATTTCTTGTTTCAATATAGTGAATCATGGATTCACGGGATGCCTTATCTGCAATTCTTGCATATTTCCACAACAGCTGCAGATCATGCAGGAAGCGGTCTCTCTGGCCGCTTGCCTCTTCAAAGGCAACAATCTCCTGCAGGGCAGGAATAATATCCCCGGGCATGCTTTCTTCATTCAGTGACCGGATGAAGTAGGTGCTGATCTGGTGGAATTCTTCCTTGAAGCCGTGAGAAGAAAGATAGCGCAGATAGAAGAGAAACTCGGTGCCGCCTTCATCCAGGATATCCTTCCGCTTCATAAACGGCAGCAGCCGTACTGCATACTCGTGTGCACTGACAGGGTCTTTGATGCTGTACAGCTTCAGAATCTTCAGCACCGGATTATCCGCTGCCTCGGGATGATTCCGCACAAGATCATCAAGCAGATTCATGTGCTTTCTGGCATCTTCATCCTGGTGCGTAAACATCGCAAGCAGGGCTGCCTCGCCTATGGCAATGCAGGCAAACTCCAAATAGCGCTCACTCTGCTTCAGGCTGTCCAGCAGGCTTTCCGCTTTGAGAATGTATGCATAGGCATTGCCGAAAGCATCGGCCCGCAGACAGACATCTGTCAGGTTGATGTTCAGCAGTTCGATATCGGCTGTCTGACTGTACTGTTCCGCAATCGTAAGTGCCTGCAGAAAGGATTCCATGGCACTGGCAGTATCACCAAGCTGCATCGATATCAGCCCGATCATATTCAGCGTACTGATGAGCTGCGGCCATGCCCGGGTATGCGACAGATGGCTCAGAGCTTTGCGCAGATCATGATTGGCCTTCATTGTATGGCCGTTGCGGTACAGCACGAAGCAGCGGGCATAGATGCCGATTCCCTGCAGGTAATGATCATGGGAAGCTTTGCCGGCTTCAATGATGACATCAGAAGCCGCACTGACCTTGTCATCCTCCTGATGGCGGACATCCAGACAGATCTCTGTCAGCGCCTGAATTTTCTGCGAATACTTGCTGGTCATGCCTCTATTGTAGTCAAAACATTCCGTATTTCCTGAAGAAATATGCATTTCTGCAGTGCCGGCATCCGCTTTTATGAAAAAATGTGGTGCCGCCTTTCACGGTGTTTCCCATTCCCTTTACAATCACGGTGTTTTTTACTAATATTACCTTGGTTTTTATCTGGCATTGACTGGCAGTTTGGGAAGGAAGGTTGGGACTATGGCGGTTTCTTTGCTTGACTGGTTTGATGTACCGCGCCCTTTCCACGCTGATGGAGCAGTTCTGCCATCATTTCACAACACGCATTACGCCCATGGAGTATCCATGGGCTGATTTTGTTATGGACAAAGGAGAACAGATGAAAAAAGTTGGGATTGTCATGGGCAGTGACAGCGATCTTGCTGTCATGAAGAAGGCTGCCGCCGTACTGGACCAGTTTGAGGTACCGTATGAAGTGCATGTCTACAGTGCACACCGCACGCCTGTGGAGGCAGCGTCTTTTGCAGAAAAGGCTGAAGAGAATGGCTTTGGCGTCATCATTGCCGGTGCCGGCATGGCCGCTGCACTGGCTGGTGTGCTGGCAGCTCATACAACCCTGCCGGTCATTGGTGTACCGCTGAAAAGTGCAGCCCTGGAGGGTACGGATGCACTGCTTGCGACTGTCATGATGCCAAGCGGCATTCCGGTTGCGACCGTTGCCATCGATGGATCCAAGAATGCTGCCTGGCTGGCACTTGAAATCCTTGCCGTCGGCGATCAGGATCTTGCAAAGAAATTAGCTGATGAGCGTGTCAGGATGCACGATGGCGTCATTGCCAAGGATGCCGGCATCCAGAAGGAGTTTGCAAAGTAATGGATAAGAGTTATTCAAAGAGCTACAAGGATGCCGGTGTGGATGTGACAGCCGGCTATCGTTCGGTTGAACTGATGAAGAAGGATGTGGCATCCACTGCCCGTGAGGAAGTGCTGGATACAATCGGCGGCTTTGGCGGTCTGTTTGCGCCGAAGGTTGCCGGCATGAAGAAGCCGGTGCTGGTATCCGGCACCGATGGGGTCGGCACCAAACTCAAGATTGCCTTCCTGATGGACAAGCATGACACCGTCGGTATTGACTGCGTTGCCATGTGCGTCAACGATGTCATCTGTGCCGGTGCAGAACCTTTGTTCTTCCTGGACTACATTGCCTGCGGAAAAAATGAGCCTGAAAAGATTGCGACCATTGTCAAAGGCGTTGCAAACGGCTGTAAGGAATCCGGCTGTGCTTTGATCGGCGGGGAAACGGCTGAGCATCCAGGCCTGATGCCGGAAGACGAATATGACCTGGCTGGCTTTACTGTCGGCATGGTCGAAGAAGAAAAGATCCTGGATAAAAACAGTGTCATGGCTGGTGATGTATGCATTGGCCTGGCATCTTCCGGTGTGCATTCCAATGGTTTCTCTCTGGTCAGAAAGGTATTCGGCATTGACAATGCGGCGGTGCTGGATCAGTACAGGGAAGCACTTGGGGCACCGCTTGGTGAAGTGCTGTTAACACCGACAAAACTCTATGTCAGACCGGTGCTCTCTTTATTAAATAAGGTACGCGTGAAGTCCATCGCCCATATTACCGGCGGCGGCTTCTATGAGAATATGCCAAGAGCCTTTGGTGAAAACTTGTCTGCCTGCATTACAAAGGGCAGCTGGCCCATCCTGCCAATCTTTGATCTCATCCAGAAGAAAGGCGGCATTTCTGAACATGACATGTTCAATACATTCAATATGGGTATTGGCATGATGATCATCGTGGCTAAGGAAGATGCTGAGGCTGCATTGGCTTCCCTGAAAGAAAGCAATGTGCCTGCCTATGTCATTGGTGAAATGGTGCCAGGCAGCCATACGGTGACATTCAGATGACAAAGATTGCAGTTCTTGTGTCCGGCGGCGGTACGAATCTGCAGGCTCTGCTGAATGCGGAGAAAGACGGCAAGATCCCGTATGGCCAGATTGTGCTGGTTGTCTCATCCCGCCTGGATGCCTATGCTTTGCGCAGGGCTGAGAAGTACAACAAGAAGACAGCCGTGATCCGCAGAAAAGACTATGCCAGTGCAGAGGAGTATGATCAGGCCATGCTTTCTCTGCTGAAAGACAATGGCATTGAAGAAGTCATCCTGGCAGGCTTCCTGTCGATCCTTGGCCAGCGTGTGATTGCGGCCTATCCAAAGCGCATTATCAATATTCATCCATCCCTGATTCCTTCTTTCTGCGGCAAAGGCTACTATGGCCTGCATGTGCATGAGGCAGCTTTGAAGCGGGGTGTGAAGGTGACAGGTGCGACCGTGCACTATGTCAATGAGATTCCTGATGGCGGTGAGATCATTGCCCAGAAAGCGGTGGAAATTCTGCCGGGTGATACACCGGAAGTGCTGCAGAAGCGGGTGATGGAACAGGCAGAATGGATTCTGCTGCCAAAGGCGGCGGCTGATCTTGCCGAGAGAATTGAAAAGGAGAAAAAGTCATGAAACCAGTTGATCTGTATGCCTGGCTGCAGGCAAAGACATATCCGGGCCGGGGCATTGCCATTGGCCGTACACCATGTGGAAAGAAGATGCGCATTGCCTATTGGATCATGGGACGTTCAGACAACAGCCGCAACCGGATCTTTGTGACAACCGATGACGGCATCCGCACTCAGGCTTTTGATCCTTCCCGGTGCTCTGATCCATCTTTGATCATTTATCATCCGGTCAGAGTCTTCCAGGACAATACGATTGTGACCAATGGCGATCAGACCGATACCATTCTGGATTTCCTGAAGGATGGCAAGAGTTTTGAAGAAGCACTGGATACACGTACCTTTGAACCGGATGGTCCTAACTGGACACCGCGCATTTCAGCACTGGTCAAGGGTGATGCCTTAACGATGTCGATTTTGAAGAGTGATGATGGTGATGAAAGCAGCACATTGCGCTTCACGTTCTCTTACAGCCATGTTGCCCCGGGCAGCGGCCGTGTGATCACAACGTATCAGGATGATGGCAATCCGCTGCCTTCCTTTGCCGGTGAGCCGGTATCCTGGGCAATGGTCCATGAGAACTTTTCTCTGTTTGGCCAGCATATCTGGCAGAGTCTGAATCAGGATAACAAAGTGTCTCTGTTTACCAGACAGATCAATCTGGAAACAGGGGAAGTAGAAACACAGATTTTCAATAAAAACGAAGGAGAATGAGATGGCAAATCAGTTGGAACTGAAGTATGGCATGAATCCGAATCAGAAACCGGCCCGCATCTATATGCAGGATGGTTCTGATCTTCCTGTGAAAGTGTTGAATGGCCGTCCGGGCTATATCAACTTTCTGGATGCTTTGAACAGCTGGCAGCTTGTCAAAGAGTTAAAGACAGCCACGGGCCTGCCCAGTGCGGCATCTTTCAAGCATGTATCACCGGCCGGCGCTGCCGTGGCATCTCCTCTGTCTGACATCGACAAGCAGATCTACTTCACGGATGATGTCGATCTCAGCCCGCTGGCCTGTGCCTATGCACGGGCTAGAGGCGCTGACAGAATGAGCTCCTATGGTGACTTTGCGGCACTGTCTGATATCTGCGACAAGGCAACGGCCCTTCTGTTGAAGAAAGAAGTCAGCGATGGCGTCATTGCCCCGGGCTATACCCAGGAAGCACTGGAAATCCTGTGTGCAAAGAAGAAGGGCAAGTACAATGTCATTCAGATCGATCCTTCTTATGTACCGAATCCGATTGAGCACAAGCAGGTGTTTGGCGTGACCTTTGAGCAGGGCCGCAACAACTCCGTGATCTCCCAAGATCTGTTCAGCAACATCGTCACAAAGAACAAGGATCTGCCGGAAGAAGCAAAGCGTGATCTGATGATCTCACTGATTGCCCTGAAGTATACGCAGTCCAATTCGGTTGCCTATGCCAAAGATGGCCAGTGCATTGGCATCGGGGCAGGACAGCAGAGCCGTGTGCACTGCACAAGGCTGGCTGGCTCCAAGGCTGACAACTGGTGGCTTCGTCAGAATGAAAAGGTTCTTTCGCTGCCATTTGTGGAAAAGATCAGAAGAGCAGACCGTGACAACTGCATTGATAACTATATCGGAGAACATCCGGAAGATGTCCTGGCGGATGGTGTCTGGGAACAGTTCTTCACCAGAAAGCCGGAGCTTTTCACAAAGGAAGAAAAGCTTGCCTGGCTGAAAGAGCTGAACAATGTTTCACTTGGCTCTGATGCGTTCTTCCCGTTTGGCGACAATATTGAGCGCGCCCATCTGTCTGGCGTGAAATATGTGGCTGAGCCGGGCGGATCGATTCGGGATGACAATGTCATTGAGACAGCTGACAAGTATGACATGGTCATGGCCTTTACGGGTCTGCGCCTGTTCCATCATTGAGGAGATGTGATCATGAAGGTATTGGTAGTTGGCAGCGGCGGCCGTGAACATGCCGTGATCCGTGCGCTTTCCAAAAATAAAAGCATTGATGAAATTGTGTGTGCACCTGGCAACGGCGGCATTGCCTCCCTTGCCACATGCGTGAATATTGGTGCCACCGATGTGGATGGCATGGTGGACTATGCCAAGAACAATGGCGTTGATTTCTGCGTGGTGACGCCGGATGATCCGCTGGCTCTTGGCATGGTGGATGCCATGGAAGCAGCCGGCATTCCAAGCTTTGGCCCGAACAAGAAAGCAGCCCAGATTGAGGCAAGCAAGGTGTTTGCCAAGGGATTGATGAAGAAGTATGGCATTCCGACAGCTGCTTATGAAGTATTCACCGATCCAGCTGATGTGCTGGCCTATCTGCAGAAGAGAAATACATGGCCGGCGGTGATCAAGGCGGATGGACTTGCCCTGGGCAAAGGTGTATTGATTGCGCAGAACGAGGAAGAGGCAAAAGCTGCTGTCAGGGAACTGATGGTCGACAAGAAGTTTGGTGCCAGCGGCAATGAAGTGGTTGTGGAAGAGTTCATGGAAGGGTCGGAAGTATCCGTGCTTTCCTTCACCGATGGCCATGTGATTGTGCCGATGGTATCGTCCATGGACCACAAGCGTGTTGATGATGGCGACAAGGGCCTCAATACCGGCGGCATGGGCACCATTGCCCCGTCTCCTGTCTATACACCAGAGATTGCAAAGGAATGCATGGAGAAGATCTTTGTGCCGACCATGCATGCCATGAACGAGGAAGGCCGCACCTTCAAGGGTGTGCTGTACTTTGGCCTGATGTTAACCAAGGATGGACCGAAGGTTGTGGAATACAACTGCCGTTTCGGTGATCCGGAGACCCAGGTTGTCCTGCCGCTGTTAAAGAGTGATCTATTTACAATCATGCAGGCTGTGCATGATGAAAAGCTGGCGGATCTGGATATTGAGTGGTCTGATGAAGCTGCGGCCTGCATCATGGAAGCCAGCGGCGGCTATCCGGAAAGCTACAAGAAGGGCTATGAAATCCATGGCCTGGATGAGAAAGGCCAGCATCCGGGTGTGTATGTGTATCATTCTGGCACAAAGAAGGAAAATGGAAAGTTCTATACCAATGGCGGCCGTGTGCTTGGCATCATGGCCACTGGCAGTGATCTGAAGGAAGCACTGGCGAAGGCATATGCGGCCGTAGATGAGATCGGCTTTGAGAATATGCATTATCGCCATGATATTGGCAGGAAGGTATTGTAATGACGGTATATCGTGGTTTTTCAGAGAAGAAAAGAGCATATGCAACTGAGGCAGAGGGTGTCCGCACAGATCTTGAGACAGCTCTGCGCAGACCGGTTGAAGCGGTGCGCATTGTCAACCGCTATGACATCGAGAATATTGATCCAAAGGATTTTGAACTGGCAGCCCGCACCATTCTGTCTGAGCCCCAGGTAGATCATTACTACAATGAGGAAGCACCGGCCCCGGACAAGGATGACTATGTGCTGGCAGTGGAATATCTGCCTGGTCAGTTTGACCAGAGAGCAGATTCCTGCGCCCAGTGCATTCAGCTGGCCACTGGCAAGGAAAGACCGCTGGTGCGCACAGCCAGAATCTATTACATCAAGGGTGAGTTCACGGACAAGGAAAAGGAACTGATTCAGTCTACCCTGATCAATCCGGTCGAAGCCAGAAAGGCTTCCCTTCTGAAACCGGCAACGATCCAGGATTCCTATCAGAAACCGCCGCTGCCACCCGTGCTGGATGGCTTCTGCAGCCTGGATGAAGCAGGCCTTGCAAAGTTTATCAAGGACCATGGCTTGGCCATGGATCTGGCAGATATCGTCTTTCTGCAGAAGTACTTCAAAGAGGAAGAAAAGCGTGATCCAAGACTCACCGAGATCATGGTGATTGATACGTACTGGTCGGATCACTGCCGTCATACAACCTTTAATACGCGTCTGAACAAGATTGAGATTGAACCGGCGTATGTCAAAGATGCGGCAAAGGAGTATGAAGCGCTGCGGGAGACGGTCTATGCCGGCCGGCAGGCTAAGCCTGTTACCCTGATGGATCTTGGGACAATTGGTGCTAAGTATCTCAGGAAGATCGGCAGGCTGGATGATCTGGACCAGAGTGAAGAGATCAATGCCTGCTCGGTGAAGATGAAGGTGGATGTGGATGGTGAGCAGCAGGACTGGCTGCTGATGTTCAAGAATGAGACGCATAACCATCCGACGGAGATTGAGCCGTTCGGCGGTGCAGCGACATGTCTTGGCGGTGCGATCCGTGATCCGCTGTCCGGGCGTTCCTATGTGTATCAGGCGATGCGCATCACGGGTGCAGCCGATCCGACGGCGCCGATTGAGGATACGATGCCGGGCCGTCTGCCGCAGAGAAAGATCGTGACAACGGCAGCCAATGGATACAGCTCCTATGGCAACCAGATTGGTCTTGCCACAGGTCTTGTCCAGGAACTGTATCATCCCAACTATGTTGCCAAGAGAATGGAAGTTGGTGCGGTCATTGCGGCTGCCCCGGCTGCCAATGTCATCCGCAAGCGGCCTGAGCCAGGTGATGTCGTGATCCTGCTGGGCGGCCGTACCGGCAGAGATGGATGCGGCGGTGCCACGGGTTCTTCCAAGGTACACAATGATGATTCTCTGGAGACTTGCGGTGCTGAGGTACAGAAGGGCAATGCCCCGGAAGAGCGCAAACTGCAGAGGCTGTTCCGCAATCCCGAAGCAACACGCCTGATCAAGCGGTGCAATGACTTTGGGGCCGGCGGTGTATCGGTTGCCATTGGTGAGCTGGCCGATGGTCTGATCATCGATCTGAACAAGGTGCCGGTCAAGTATAAGGGCCTCAATGGCACTGAGCTTGCGATCTCGGAATCCCAGGAGCGTATGGCTGTGGTTGTGGCAGAAAAGGATGCACCATTGTTCCAGCAGCTGGCGGACAAGGAAAACCTGGAGTCCACGGTTGTGGCAGTGGTAACCGAAGAGCCGCGCATGGTGCTGAACCTGGATGGCGTTTCGATTGTTTCCCTGTCCAGAGCATTCCTGGATACCAATGGTGCCCCGAAGCATACCGATGTCATTGTTGAGGCAGACAAGCCGGAAGAAGACAAAACCTGTGTGCCGACAAAGGAAAAGCTTCTTTCCTTTGCCAGTGATCTGAATGTATGTTCACAGATCGGTCTGTCTGAGCGTTTTGACGCGACGATTGGTGCGGGTACTGTTCTGATGCCGTTTGGCGGCAGAAGACAGCTGACGCCGATTCAGACGATGGCTGCCAAGATTCCGCTGTTAAAGGGTGAGACAAATACGGCATCTTTGATGAGCTGGGGCTTTGATCCGTATCAGATGTCAGCTTCTCCGTTCAAGGGTGCCCAGAAGTCTGTGATCAATGCATTGAGTAAGATTGTGGCAGCCGGCGGCAGCCGCCATCATGCCTGGATGAGTTTCCAGGAGTACTTTGGCCGCTGCACGGCACCGAAGAAGTGGGGCCGTCCGTATGCAGCGCTGCTTGGTGCTCTGGAAGCACAGAAGGAGCTGCAGGTGGCTGCCATCGGCGGCAAGGATTCTTCTTCCGGTACGTTTGATGATATTGATGTGCCGCCGACGCTGATTGCCTTTGCGGTATCTCTTGCCAAGGCGGATCAGGTTGTATCGGATGAGTGGAAAGAGGCAGGACATTATCTGTACGTACTGAAGCCGGACTATGATGAAAACGGCCTGCCGGTATGGCAGAGTGTGCGTGATACGATGGATGCCATGGAGCAGATGATTCATGATGGCAATGTGCTGTCCTGTACGGCACTTGGTCCGCATGGCATTGCGGATGCACTGCTGAAGTGCCCGCTTGGCAATCACCTGGGTTTCAAGGCAGCAGAGGGATTTGATGATACGAAGCTGTTTGTGGATGCCAGCGGCTCCTTCCTGTTTGAGACTGAGGAAGAGATCGAAGGTGCCCAGCTTGTCGGCATGACCACCGATACCTATCGTCTTGTCATGCAGGATGTGGAAATTGGTCTGGATGAGCTGCAGGCTGCCTGGGAAAGCAAGCTGCAGGATGTCTTCCCGTATCTCAACAAGACAGCAGTCAAAACCTATGAGCCGGTCAATTATCATGCCAATAACTTCCTGCATGCGTCCTACAAGTGTGAAAAGCCGCATGTACTGATTCCGGTATTCCCAGGCAATAACTGTGAGTGGGATACGGCCAGAGCATTTGAAAAGTTCGGTGCTGAGACAGAAATCTTTGTCATCCGCAACCGCAGTGCCAGGCAGATCAGAGAGTCTGTGACGGGTTTTGCCCAGGCGATGGATCACAGTCAGATTGTGGCCATTCCAGGCGGCTTCTCCGGCGGCGATGAACCGGAGGGAAGTGCCAAGTTCATTACAGCATTCTTCCGCAATCAGGAAGTCAGGGCTGCGGTGGAACGGCTGCTCAATGAGCGTGAAGGCCTGATGCTTGGCATCTGCAATGGCTTCCAGGCATTGATCAAGCTTGGTCTTGTGCCGTATGGAAAGATCACGGAACCGGATGAGCATGCCCCGACATTAACATTCAATACGATCGGCAGACACCAGAGCATGTTAGTGGATACCAGAATTGCGTCCAACAAGTCACCTTGGTTCCGCTACTTTACACCAGGTGAGGTCAAGACAGTGGCGATCTCTCATGGCGAGGGCAGATTTGTCATTGATCCGGAACAGTACCTGCAGCTGAAGGAAAACGGACAGGTTGCAGCACAGTACTGTGATCTGAATGGCAATCCAACCAACGATATCCGCTTCAATCCGAACAATTCCTTCCAGGCTGTAGAAGCCATCACTTCTCCGGATGGCCGAATCCTGGGTAAGATGGGACATGCCGAAAGATCCGGTAAGAACCTGTATACCAACGTTCCGGACATCAACACCGAAGAACTGCTGTTCAAGGGCGCGGTAGACTATTTCAGATAATTGACTTTTTCCAGTCAAAGTATTGAGGGCTTCATGGCTATACTCAAAAGTGAGCTGTGAAAGCCCTTTACTTTATATATATATAATTTAACAAAGCGTAATGCTATTTACTGTATTGATGGGGGTATCATGAAATGACTAAGTTAAATGGGAAGAAGCATAAAATTATCTGGATTATCATTGCGGTTGTACTAATTCTTGGTTTTATAGGAGCTATCGGGGGATCTGGAGATAGCTCAACAGCATCAGGTTCAGCTGAAGCAACAACAAGTGCTGCAGCAACTCTGGAAACTGAAAAAGCGCAGCCAACCGTGGCACCTACACCAACAGAAGATACTTCTGTACCTCAGGAGTATAAGAATGCGTTGGCTAAAGCCGCTTCATATGCAAATTTGATGAATCTGTCAAAACAGGGCGTTTATGATCAACTGACCTCAGAATACGGTGAGGGGTTTTCTGCAGATGCGGCTCAATATGCGGTTGATAATGTGAAAGCAGATTGGAATGCCAACGCTCTTGCAAAAGCGCAGAATTATGCGGATTCAATGAACATGTCAAAACAAGGAGTCTTTGATCAGCTTACTTCAGATTACGGTGAAAAATTCACTCCCGATGAAGCTCAGTATGCGGTTGATAATGTGAAAGCAGATTGGAATGCGAATGCTCTTGCAAAGGCAAAGAGTTATTACACAGAGATGAACATGAGTACTGATGCAGTCTATGATCAATTGACTTCGGAATACGGTGAAAAGTTTACTCCCGACGAAGCACAATATGCTATTGATCATCTTAATGACTGATAGCAAGTTCAGATAAAAAGATTGAGTTGTGGTCTTTCCGGATCACAGCTTTTTTGCATTATCTGCAGGCAATATACTATGATGAAAATACAAGGAGAAAAAAGATGGAATTTGATGAAACAGTATACAGAGCCATTCTGGATGCACTGCCCTATGAGGTAGTCTATTGTGACCGTACCCACACCATCCGCTGGCTGAACAGGAAGGCCAGAGAACGTTATGGAAGCAGAGTGGCCGTTGGTACATCGATCTTCAACTGTCATAATGCAAACTCTCAGAACAAGATCAAGGCCTTCCTGGACAGAGCAGATCATGGTGAAACCAATGAGATGTTCGAAGGTTACAATGGCAAGACCGGTGAACGGGAATGGTTTGTGCCAGTGGTCAGAGAAGGAAAAGTGATCGGCTACTTTGAACGCCATGAGGTTCCATGGACAAAAGACAGGGCAGATGAACCAGTAGGACAGTACTGGCTGCGCAGAGTCAATCAATAAAAAAAGCACTGTTGAATCAGATCAGACTGGTTCGACAGTGTTTTTTATTGCTTGGTTGTCAGCTTCATTGTTTTGCAGTTTCCTGATTTCTTCAATCAGCAGATCGCAGAACATCAGAAATTCCATCGTTTCCGGCATGGCCGAGGTGTTGTCACTGATGATGCCTGCTTCAGGAAGAACAACGGTTTGATCAGCAAATTTGCGCAAGGGGTGCTTCGCATTCATTGTGACAAGGATGATGAATGGCTTATTCCCTGACTGGCAGACCCGGGGGAAATATTTGCGATATGCGTCTCCGGCAATTGCTGAGAAAATCAGAATGCATTCATCTCCCTTGAATGAAACAGGCAGATCATAGGGATCCGTACAGGTTCCGACAGGACCTAAGCCAACTCGGCAATAGTACTTCATAAAGATTGCAGGAATACCGGCAATCGAAGCACCAGTAAAATAGGTAATTCTGGCATCCGATATTTTCTTTGCCAGTGTCGCCAGCACATCACTGCGCACTGCTTTTTCGGTATCCTGCAGATATTGGCTGAAGTACTCGCTGTGCTTTTCCGGGTGGGCGTTTGTTCTGACTTCGGTTAAATCCTGGCGATACTGATACTGGAATTCCAGAAAGCCGGAAAAACCAAGCTTCTTGGCAAATCTTGTCAGAGCAGGCTGCGAGATCTTGAATCTCTCTACAATTTCATTCAGTGAACAGCTGGCAAACTGTTCGGGAAACTTTTTGATGAATTCATAGATTTTCCGGTCAGTGGCAGTATAAGCTGCTACAAGCGTATCCATGCGGTCAATAATATTCATATGCATTCCTTATCGTTATTATCATATCACTAAATCATCATTCATACTCAGATTATCGGATAGAATGAATCGCCATTCAAAAAATAGTAATTTAATATTGACTAAACATTCATTAAGGCTAGAATGTTCTTGGAAGGTAAGCGCTTACCGCACTGCTGGGCGGGATATTCTGATCAAATATTCAAACCGGCATGTTTCATGGAACAGTGTTCAATGCTGTTCAGATTGGATGAATCATCATTCAGGAGAGGATAGGAATGAGTACGAAGAAGAGTTTTACGGATAAGCTTGTGGATGTTTCGGCAAAATTTGCCAACATCCGGTTTCTGCAGACGATTCAGCATGCGTTTATGCGGATGCTGCCGGTGACCATCATTGGCGGTTTTGCATCATTGTTCAAGGGAATCAGCATCGGTGGCTATCAGGCATGGCTGCAGTCAACCCCGCTGTATGGCATTCTTGGGGCAATCTATACATTTACGATTGGTATGATGGCAGTCTATGTCGTTACGCTTACAGCATATGAATATGCCGGCTCTTATGGATTGAAAAAGAGCGGCGGCCTGGGCGTAGCAGTGATTGCTTTGGCTTGCTTTCTGATTGTGACGCCGTATACAGAGGCAGCAGATGCCTACAGCAGTGCAATGCTGCCGATGTCATGGCTTGGCTCTGCCGGTATGTTTACCGCTCTGCTCATTGCCTTTGGAACTGGTGCCATCTTCAAGTTCTGTGAAGCAAAGAATCTTTCTGTGAAGCTGCCGGACTCCGTGCCGCCCAATATTGCAGTTCAGTTTACACTTCTCATTCCGGGTATCATTTCTATTATTCTTGCCGGTATTGTCAGAATGATCTTTGCCGCAACACCTGTAGGCTCCATGCAGCAGGCTGTCTATGCCGTTGTTTCCCTTCCTCTGCAGGCACTTGGCGCCAATATCTTTGGCCTGTGGATCATCATGATCGTCATGTATCTGATGTGGTTTCTGGGCATTCATGGCGGCATGACCATCGGACCGGTGATTACACTTCTGTTTACCCAGCTGCAGATGGAAAATCTGGCTGCCTTCCAGGCTGGCCAGCCTCTGCCTCACATGGTGACCGGCACGATTCTGAGCTATAGCAGCGGTTCTCTGCCACTTGTCATTGCTGCACTGATCGTATGCAAATCTACTGCCAACCGTTCGATTACTAAACTTGGTCTGCTGCCATCTCTGTTTGGCGTAGATGAACCCATCTACTTCGGCTTCCCGATGATTCTCAATCCGATATTCTTCATTCCATGGGTAATTCTGACACCATCCATCGCTGTCTGGGGTACCTGGCTGCTGGAAAAAACAGGCCTCATGGGCTATGCGACAGGTGCCACCGCCGGCGGATTCGTTCCTTTCTTTGTCAATAATCTTGTTTCTTATGGCATACGTGGATTATTCTGGGGATGCGTCCTGTTTGCACTGGATGTTGTGATCTATATTCCGTTTGTCAAAGCATATGACAGGCAGATCCAGAAGCAGGAGGCTGAAACGCTGCAGGAAAAGGCAGAAGAGAATGCACAGTAAAGGAGTGAACAGGAAATGAAACTGATTGCACAGTCGGATGATTATGGCATTACACCAGGATGTGCCATGGGGGCTCTGGATGGCATACGTCATGGCATTATCCGTAATACCGGTTTGTTTGCCAATATGCCCTGGGCAAAGGAGTGCGTGGATGAGATTTCTCCTTTCTTAGATCAGATTGCCTTTGGCATTGATCTCAATGCGTCTACTGGTCCTTCTCTGTTGGGACATGAGGCTTTGCCGGCACTGACGAAGGAAGATGGTATGTTCTATGGTTCCCGTGAAAATCGGGCAATGGATACGGATGAAAATGGCCATGACCATCTGGCCGCTGTCTCTGACCAGCTGGAAGCGGAGTTTGAAGCCCAGATTCAGATGTACATAAAGCTGGTTGGCCATACACCGGATTACATTCATAATCATGCCTATGGCACTGCCACAACCATGGCGGTGTCTCAGAAACTTGCTGCGAAGTATCGCTGCATCTGGACAGACAGTGTCATGAAGAAAGAGAATGTGGCGCCTGCCGGTATGGGCTGGTACAAGTTTGGGGCATCTCCTGAAAAGCAACTGGAAGAGGATATGACAGGCTATCTTGTCAGTGATGCTGGCGGCATGCTTTCTTCAGGAAAGGAATATGGATATCTTGTATGCCATTGCGGGTATGCGGATGCCAGAATCTTTGCCTTGTCCAGTTTTAATCTCTGCCGGACAAAAGACCTTGAAGCAGTCACGTCGGATGCAGTTGCGCAATGGGTAAAGGATCATGGAATTGAACTGATTACATTCCGTGATCTGCCCCGTGACTGGGAAGAAAAGTAAGGATATGGAAAAGGAAGCCGTGTATCAGGATATTTCCTGAACACCGCTTCCTTTTTGTCTGCGCCTTTTGCTTTTGCATTACAGCTGATCCAGATCATCCTCAATGGCACTGCTCTTGGCATAGGCTGAGCTGCGTGCTTCAAAGAAGTCTGTCTTGACCTGGTTGGCATCGGCGTACTGTGCGACCCATTTCATGGATTCCGGTTCTTCTTCCAGTCCTGGATACAAAGGTTTCAGATTGATGGATCTGAGTCTGAGATTGCCCAGATATTTGATGTAATCTTCCACCATCTGTTCATTCAGGCCGGGAATTTCATTGCCAATGACATATTTGCCCCATTCAATTTCCTGGCGGACACCTTCGTCGATCATGTCATAGATCATCTGGGTGTTTTCTTCATTGAAAAGCTGTGGTTCTTCATTCTGCAGAATGTGGATGATTTCCATGAACAGCCAGAGATGGGTGTTCTCATCCCGGTTGATGTAACGGATCTCCTGGACAGAGCCTGGCATTTTTCCATTTCTGCCAAGGTTATAGAAGAACATGAAACCGGAATAGAAGTAGATGCCCTCCAGGATGAAGTTGGCGATGCATACCCGCAGGAAGGAGCGCTTGTCCTGGTTTGCGACAAATTCATTGTACAGACTGCCAATGAAGGTGTTTCTCTTTAACAGGTGCTCATCTTCCTTCCACTGATAGAGAATGTTGTCTCTTTCCATCGGTGAACAGATCGTATCCAGCATATAGCTGTATGACTGGCTGTGGATGCATTCCTGAAAGGTCTGGATGGACAGGCACAGGTTGATCTCATTGGCGGTGACATACTGGCTGATGTTTGGCAGATTGGCTGACTGCAGAGAGTCCAGATAGACAAGGAAACTGAGAATTTTGTCATAGGCAGTGCGCTCTGCCGGCAATAGATTCGGGTAGTCGGACTTATCTGGATTCAGGCTGATTTCCTCTGGAATCCAGAAGTTGTTCATGGCATTGCGGTACCAGTCAGATACCCATGGATACTTCAGGTTGTTGAAATCGTTGATGTTGGTGGTGTTGAAGTTCAGCAGTCTTCTGTCTCGTACTTCAGTATCGCCATCTGGATTGAAAAGCGGCTTTCTTTGAATTTTCTCACTCATGCGTTTTCTCCTGTTATGCTGAGCAGCTCTCGCACTCTGATGGATCCAGCGAGCGGGAACGTACATAGTAAATGGTCTTGACCCCAAGCTGATCTGCCAGAATGTACAGTCTTAACAACTGGCTCATCTTGTATTCATTGGTAATCCAGAGATTGAAACTCTGGGCCTGATCAATGTGGCGCTGTCTGACGGCAGCAGCTTTGACAGACCATGTCTGATCAATCTCATGGGCATTCTTGTAATACCACCATGTTTTCGGTGAAAGATCCGGTGCCACTCTTGGCAGAATTGCACCTTTCTTTTCCTCCAGATAGAACCGGTTCATGATCGGATCCAGACCAGCGGAGGATCCCACCAGAATGGAAGTTGAAGATGTGGGCGCTGTGGCCATGACATAGGCATTGCGCATGCCATATTTCTTCACTTCTTCCTTCAGTTTCTGCCATCTTTCACTCGTGTAATTCCTTCTTGCAAAGTATTCACCGCTCTGCCATTCAGATCCTTCAAACAGGGAATAGCTGCCGCGCTCTTTGGCAAGTTCATTGGAAGCTTTGATCGCTGCGTAGCCAATATCCTCAAACACTTTGTCTGCGAATTTGAGATGATCCTCAGATTCCCATTTGATCTGATGCTTTGCAAGCATGTGGTGATAGCCGGAGATGCCAAGTCCAACGGAACGATACTTCTGATTGGTCAGTTTCGCTGCCGGAACAGGATAGAAGTTAAGATCGATGACATTGTCCATCGCCCGGATGGCATCTGCCGTTACACGCTCCAGTTCTTCCTGATCATCCACATTGATATTGCCCAGGCATAATGATGACAGGTTGCATACCACATAATTGCCTGGCTTTGTCGCGGTCACAATCACATTCTCACCATTCTCTGTGGTGATGGTCTGTGAGACAATCTCAGATTCACTCATGTTCTGGGCAATCTCTGTGCACAGGTTGGAACAGTAGATCATGCCGGCATGCTTGTTGGGATTGGCTCTGTTGACAGCATCACGGAAGAAGGCAAACGGTGTGCCTGTTTCCACTGCCGAGCGCAGGATCAGACGCACAATCTCTTTCAAAGAAACCGTACGTTTGCGGATGCGGGCATCATGGACACAATCCAGATACTTCTTTTCCCATTCCTCTCCCCAGCTGTCTTCCAGGGCATATCCTTTTACCATGAAAATTTCATGGGGATCCATCAGATACCAGTTCTGGTTCAGGTTTTCATTGGCCATCTTCCAGAACAGATCGGGATAGCACACAGCCGGGAAGATATCATGTGCTTTCATTCTGTCATCGCCATTGTTTGTTCTCAATTGTAAAAACTCAGGCAGGTCCATGTGCCAGGCATCCAGGTATACGGCGGCAGCGCCCTGGCGTACACCCAGCTGATCAACGGCTACGGCCGTATCATTGATGACACGGATCCAGCGGATGACGCCGCCAGCCGCACCTTCAAAGCCGCGGATGGAACCGCCTCTGGCCCGTACCTTTCCCAGGTACATGCCCATGCCGCCGCCAAACTTGGATACTTCCGCAAAGTTGGAAATGGAAGCATAGATGCCATCAAGCGAATCCGGCACTGTATCCACGAAGCAGCTGGACAGCTGGTGGTATGGCTTGCGGGCATTGGCAAGGGTAGGGGTTGCCATGGTGACCTTATGCAGACTCATCATGTCATAGAAGCGTCTGACAATGGCAAGCCGGTCTTTTTTCTCATTCATGCCTAAATGCATGGCCACACCCATGTACATCTCCTGCGGGGATTCCATCCTGACATGATGGCGGGTGTGAATCACATAGCGCGATAACAGCAGATCGAGGCCAGCCCAGGCAAACAGCTTGTCACGGTCATCATCCATATAACCGGCAAGTGTATCAATGTCTTCTCTGGTATAGGCATCCAGAATGTAGGCACCATAGTAGCCTTCCTTTGTCAGCCAGACAATCTTGTCATAGAAGCTGTGAATGCCAAGCTTGTCTTCTTCTGCTCTGAGATCCTGATGGAACTGGTAAGCCAGCAGCCGACCGGCAATCTTCTCCCAGCGCGGTTCTTCCTTGCTGGTGAGCTCCTCTGCACTGCGGGTCAGCACTCCCATCCGTTCAGAAGAAGATAATTCTTCCTTATCCATGGACTGAAACTTCAATACCAAACGTTTCAGATCATAGTCCCCGAAGTCCTTCTGAATATCAAACAGCACATCATTCAGCTTCTCATCTTTCAGCAGAGAAGACAACTGTAAACGCACATCACGTGCCTCCGTCCGTTTCTGACGATACAGAATATAAGCTTTTGCGACATCATAAAAGCCTTCCTTCATCAGACTCTTTTCCACCGCATTCTGAATCTCTTCCACCGAGGCAGAATCACGGTCATCCAATTCCGCCTCCACAGAAGAAAGAATCGTATTGCCAAGTACATCTGTATATTCCTGATGCATCTGCACAAATGCCTTGGACACTGCATTCTTGATCTTATCCGGCTGATACGCCGTTACTGTTCCATTACGCTTGATTACCTGTTTCATCACCATTTCTCCGATTGCTCCAACAGTATCGAATCTTTGACTTCCCGGCAACAGATTTGACCGTACTGAAAGAGTACGCAACAGAAAGTGAATGATTTGCAAGTCTTCTGTAAAGTACGCATACTAATAGCTGTAAAGGAGCTTTATATGAGTCATATTCTCATTGGTATATTGATACCGTTTCTTGGCACTTCATTAGGTGCTGCGGTTGTGTTTCTGATGAAGAAGCAGATGAGTGAGAAGACGGGAAAGATCATGGAAGGCTTTGCGGCCGGGGTGATGGTTTCTGCTACGTTCTTCTCTTTGCTGGAACCTGCTCTGCGCCAGTCTGAAAGCCTTGGCAGGCTGTCTTTTCTGCCTGCTTCCATTGGTTTTCTTGCCGGAATCGGTTTTTTACTTCTGCTGGATCATGTCATTCCGCATATGCATATGGATGAAAGTACGGAAGGACCGGATGTTGCCCTGCAGTCCAGCACCAAGCTCATCCTTGCTGTCACGATTCACAATATTCCGGAAGGCATGGCGGTTGGCGTTGTGTATGCAGGATACCTTGCCGGCAGTGTTTCTCTGGCATCTGCTCTGGCCCTGGCGATTGGCATTGCCATCCAGAACTTTCCGGAAGGTACGGTTGTTTCTGCACCATTGATGGCAACGGGCATGAAGCGTTCAAGAACATTTCGGTACGGGGTACTTTCAGGTGCCGTGGAGCCGATTGCTGCCCTGTTTACGATCTGGGCAGCAGATCTCGTGGTGCCGATTCTGCCATACTTACTGGCTTTTGCGGCTGGTGCCATGCTGTATGTTGTCGTGGAGGAACTGGTGCCGGAGATGTCGGAAGGAAAGCATTCCAACGTTGGTACGATTTCCTTTGCACTGGGCTTTGTGATCATGATGATCCTGGACGTTGCACTTGGTTAAGATTTGTTTTCCCTGTCGACATGATGTGATGGATTCAGGTATGATGTGGGCAGGAGAAGAGATCATGGAAAAAATCAAGAATGCATATACAACCAAGGTGGCCTGCGGTGCGTGCGGGAAAACAGGTGACTTTACGGTTCATCAGCTGATGGATACGTTACAGGATCCTTTGGCTGCCAGTCATATTCTGGATGGGTCGGCGTTTTACTACAGATGTCCGCATTGCGGTGAGCAGACAGCACTTTCTTATACATGTCTGTTTCACGATGGTTCTAAGAAACTGCTGTATGCACTGGCTGACAAGGATGAAGATGCTGCAAGATTCCAGCAGCTGTTTTCCGGGCAGAAGGAAGATGGTTTCCCGGATGCGGTGCAGGCATGGATCAGTCAGTGTACGTGCCGCATTGTCAGATCAGTTCCGGATCTGCAGGAAAAGATTGTTCTTGCCAGTCTTGGCCTGGATGACAGGGTGATGGAAATGTGCAAGTATACGGCGGTCAGTATTCTGCTGTCTACCAAGCGTTTTGACAACATTGTGCACGCCTGGTTCAATACTGATGGCGACAGGTGGGAACTGGTTGTGGATGATGGGAAAGAGGACCTTGCTTTTGCACAGATGCCAAAGCAGATGTATGAAGATATGGCAAAACAGATGCCGCAATTGAAGAACGACAAAAGTTTTGTGGTGGATGAGGCCTGGGCATCCCGCCAGGCTGGCAGAATGAATTAAAATTTTGAAGATATGGCTGTGTGCTGGTGCATACAGCCTTTTTCGTATGCAAAAACAGCAGCCGCATCTGCAGCCGCTGTTATCTTCTGGTCTTCTTTTCTGCTTCTTCTTTATTGCTGGCAACCCATTCCAGTTCGTATTCACCTGTGCATTCCAGAATGCCGCCGTCAGTAAGGTCGATGCACTCTTCATTTTCATAGTAGTCTTTGACTCTGCCGATGGAATCACGGATATGCAGGCCGTCATCCTTGACTGCCTTTACCTTGTAAATACCTGGTTTCAGAGATCTTGGGATTTCATAGACACCCGGGGTGATGGTGAGCTCATTGTCATTGCGGATGTAGATCAGGTGCTGCTGCTTGTTGTTGGCAGCCGCATTGACTTTGCGGAAGAAACGCTCCCGCATGAAGAACAGATCTGCATGGGCAACCTTATATGTATAGGTATACTTTCTGGTCACCACCTGAATCTGGTCTGTCTCACCGGTATTGCGCTTGACAAAGCCCAGCCGGTGGCAGTTGATAAACTTCTCAGACAGGAAGTACAATGCGACTTCACTTTCATACAGCATGCCCTTGACTCTCTGCAGATCGCTGCGTGAGGTGTCTTCCGGTGCATCGGCCAGGTTGACAATATCCTTGCGCTGAATATCCGCAATGGAGGCTACGGCGTTGGCAGCAGGAATCTCACTCTTTTTTACAGTCATCTCGGCTTCGACGGCATTGATGCAGTGTTCTCCCTCATGCATCATCACCCGCGGCAGGGGATAGAACCTGGCAATGGCCGTGCCGGGATCATGTGTTTCCAGATAGGCATCCATGATCATATCGCGCAGATTGGGGTGAGCTGTTACCAGCTGCTGGAACAGGTCAAACTGCACGGGAAGGCCGTACGACTGAATGATCGCGCGGCAGTTTTTGCAGATATGATGGCCGTCTGAAAGACGGATTGTTCTGCCGAAGAGCCCGCCGCTTTCTTTCAGGCAGAAATCGCAAACGTTTTTAGCCATGGAAACACCTCCGGTCTACATTATAACGATTGCTGTCAAGCTTGAAAAGCAGACAGCATTGTTTACTTCATGATACAGCAGAATCGAAGCGTGCTATACTAAAAACAAGAAGCTGTGGGGGAAACATGACATATAAGGTTGCGTTTCTGACATTTGACTGGAATTACATGATGATGACCGGTCTTCTGAAGGGAATCAGGACTCGTCTTGGCAGGGAGAAGGACGTCCGTTTTTACGTGTTCAATGCGCTTGCACGCTATCTGGATGAGCAGATAGAGGAAGGTGCTCTGGAGATTTTCAATCTGTGCCATCTGCAGGATTATGACGGCATTCTGCTGCAGGGAAACAGTTCCTGGCCGGTTGCCCAGAGACAGCGTATTGTGGATGCGGCCTATGCGCTTGGCATTCCGGCTGTCTCGGTGAACTATCCGCTTGATCATGCTGTGTATGTGGGTACGGATAACTATGGAGCCATGTTTGAGATGGTGAAGCATGTGATTCAGGTTCATCATGCCCGCAGGCTGTATTATGCCAGTGGCCTGCAGAGCTCGTACGAGTCTCAGCAGAGGGAACTGGGATTTCTGGATGCCTGCCGCCAGTATGGCATAGAGGATGCCATGGTTGTCAGCCATGGCTGGCAGGAACCGGATGGGGCAAAGGCGGCGGCGTTCTGTCTGGCCAATGGTCTGCCGGATGCCCTGATCTGTGCCAATGATTCCGCTGCCCGCGGAGCCGCTGACTGGTTTGCGGCACATGGCATCAGGATCCCGCAGGATATTCTTCTGACGGGGATTGACGGCCAGAATGCCAGTGATGAAAAATTTCCGCAGATTACAACGATGTTCCGGGATTATGAGAAAATCGGAGAACAGGCGGCTGGTGTCATCATATCGTTGATGAAGGAAAAGAAGAAGATTTCTTCTGTCTATGTGCCTGCCCGTCTGGTCCTGCATGATTCCTGCGGGTGCAATAGTGAACAGGAGGATCCGTCATATCTTGTCAATGCGTATGGTGTACTGATGCGGGAGGCTCACCGCTTTCTGCGGATACAGTCGCATGATCTGCCGGCACTGTCGGCAGCTGCCAACCTGGTGGAGCTGCTAAAGGAACTGGAGAAGGAAGTCAGTCATGCCGGTCTGAATCATCTTGCATTATTGCTGGATCAGAGCTATCTGGAGAATTATGAGAATCCGGACAACTGCCGTCATTACAGCCATACACTGAGTCTGGCGGCATGGGCACCGGCCAAGGATCAGACCATTGCGCCGGATCCTGTTACCCATATCTATACACAGGTGGAATCGACTCAGATTCTGCCTGAAGAAATGCTGCAGCTGAGCAACTTCTATCTGGTGCTGCCACTCCGCAGCAACCGTCTTGCCATTGGCATAGTCGTGCTGCCGGAGATACCAGAGATGATGGAGTATGGCTTCCTGGCCATGTATCTGTCAATGATTGAAAATGCACTGGAGAATGTGCGGCGCAAAGTGGTGATGACAAAGCACAATCAGCTGCTGGATGATCTGTATCTTCATGATTCTCTGACGGGATTTTTCAACCGGTTTGGACTGGAGAAGTATGGCAGTATGCACTATAAGGAAGTGCTGGCAAAGTATGGAAGAGCGTATGTTGCCTTTATTGATATTGATCATATGAAGCAGATCAATGATACGTATGGCCACAAGGCAGGAGATGAAGCAATCAGTACGGCAAGCCAGATCATCCGTCTGGCAGTGGACAGAGATGCTTTTGTGATGCGCTATGGCGGTGATGAGTTCGTGGCAGTCTGTCAGGCACCGGTCAAAGAGGCTATTGAGAAGGTGTGTGCTTCTGTACTGAAGAAAGAAAAGACCAGACTGAAGGGACTGAGCGTTGGGGAGGTATGCATAGAGGATGCAGTGCCTCTGGATCAGGCCATTGCCCGGGCAGATGACTATATGTATCAGACCAAGCACAGTCATGACGGTATGGTTGTCAATGTAGCCAGATAATCACTGGAGCAGCGATTATCTGGCTTTGTGCTGTTTCCGCTTTATTGTACTGCCCCTGTGAAAAGCCAAAACAGCGATGCTTCATGCAAACCAATTCTCGCAATAGTGCTGCTGCACTGCGTTTTGCAATTTAGAATCGTTTGCTGTTTCATCAAAAAGTGCTTGACGGGGGGCAGGGAAACAAATAGAATTGATTCGCTTAGTGAAAACGAGCTTTACGTGTGCGTAAAGCTTATATTTAGGCTAAGAGGCGGCACACTTGGTTGTGTGTGCATGAAACAAGATGGAAGGAGATTATAGATGCCTACAATAAACCAGTTGATACGCAAAGGGCGTACCGATAAAGTTTACAAGTCAAAGTCCCCGGCTCTGAACAGAGGTTTCAATACTCTGCACAGCCGTCCGACAAAGCTGAGTTCCCCGCAGAAGAGAGGTGTCTGCACCCGTGTTGGTACAATGACACCGAAGAAGCCTAACTCTGCGCTTCGTAAGTATGCCCGTGTACGTCTTTCCAATGGTATGGAAGTGACTGCTTATATTCCGGGTGTTGGTCACAATCTGCAGGAGCATTCCGTGGTTATGATCAGAGGCGGCCGTGTCAAGGACCTGCCTGGTGTTCGTTATCACATTATCAGAGGCACTCTGGACTGCGCTGGTGTTTCTGATCGGAATCAGAGCCGTTCTCTGTATGGTGCTAAGAAGCCGAAGAAGTAATAGATAGGAGAAGATAGAATATGCCAAGAAAAGGTTATGTAGCAAAGCGCGACGTACTGCCGGATCCGATCTATAACTCCAAGCTGGTCACAAAGCTGATCAACAGAATCATGCTGGATGGCAAGCGTGGTACGGCTCAGACAATTCTGTACGATGCATTTGCAGATATTGAGAAGAAAACGGGCGAGAACCCGATGGAAGTATTTGAGAAGGCTCTGGGCAATGTGATGCCGCAGCTGGAACTTAAGGTCCGCCGTGTTGGTGGTGCCAACTATCAGGTTCCGGTTGAAGTCAGTGCGGAGAGAAAGCTGACTCTTGGTCTTCGCTGGATTGTCAACTATGCGCGTCTGAGAAATGAGAAGACGATGGAGCAGAGACTGGCAAATGAGATCATGGATGCGGCCAATGGTACTGGTGCTTCTGTGAAGAAGAAGGAAGAGACACACAAGATGGCTGAAGCAAACAAGGCGTTTGCTCACTATCGCTGGTAATTGAGGGAAGGAGCTAAAAATGCCCAGAGAGTTTCCATTAAACAAGATTCGTAACATTGGCATCATGGCCCACATCGATGCCGGTAAGACAACAACTACTGAGCGTATCCTTTATTACACAGGTAAGATTCACAAGATCGGCGAGACACATGATGGTGCTTCGCAGATGGACTGGATGGCCCAGGAGCAGGAAAGAGGCATCACGATTACTTCGGCTGCGACAACCTGCCACTGGAAGGACTGCCAGATCAATATCATCGATACACCAGGCCACGTCGACTTCACTGCTGAGGTTGAGCGTTCTCTGCGTGTTCTGGATGGTGCGGTAACAGTTCTTGACTCCAAGGCTGGTGTTGAGCCGCAGACTGAGACTGTCTGGAGACAGGCAACTGAGTACAAGGTTCCGCGTATCGTATTCTCCAACAAGATGGATGCGACTGGTGCTGACTTTGACATGAGTGTCAGGTCCATCGGCGATCGTCTGGGTGCCAAGGCTGCTGCAATCCAGATGCCGGTTGGCAAGGAGAGCACATTCCGCGGCATTATCGACCTTGTTACAATGAAGGAAGAGATGTACGAGAATGACCTTGGCACAAACATCAAGGTTGAGGATATTGAGCCTCAGTTCCTTGACAAGGCCAAGGAGATGCGTCAGACCATGCTGGAGGCAATTGCCGACTATGATGATGATCTGATGATGAAGGTTCTGGAAGGTGAAGAGCCGACCGTTGAAGAAATCAAGGGTGCGATCCGCAAGGGTGTTCTGACTTCTGAGTTCTTCCCGGTTCTGTGCGGTTCTGCCTACAAGAACAAGGGCGTACAGATGCTGCTGGATGCCGTTGTTGACTACCTGCCTTCTCCGGTGGATGTTCCGGCTATTGTCGGCCATCTGGAAGATGGTACTGAGGAAGACAGAAAGCCTTCTGATGATGAGCCGTTCAGTGCTCTGGCATTCAAGATTGCGACTGACCCGTTCGTCGGCCGTCTGACATACTTCAGAGTATATTCCGGTACTGCTACTGCTGGTTCCTATGTGCTGAATGCATCCAAGGACAAGCGTGAGAGACTGGGCCGTATCGTGCGTATGCATGCCAACCACAGAAAGGATATTACTGAGGTTTATGCCGGTGATATCGCTGGTGCTGTTGGTCTGAAGTACACAGGTACAGGTGATACGCTGTGTGATGAGAATCATCCGATTATTCTTGAGTCCATGGTCTTCCCGGATCCGGTCATTCAGATGTCCGTTGAGCCGAAGACAAAGGCTGACTCCCAGAAGATGGATGATGCTCTGGCTAAGCTGGCTGAAGAGGATCCTACTTTCAAGACATACACGGATGAAGAGACAGGGCAGACCATCATCGCTGGTGTTGGTGAGCTGCAGCTGGATATCATCATGGACCGTATGAGAAGAGAGTTCAAGGTCGAGGCTACTGCTGGTGCACCGCAGGTTGCTTACCGTGAAACCATTACCAAGGAAGCTGAGGTTGAAGGCCGCTTCATCCGTCAGTCCGGTGGTCATGGTCAGTATGGTGACGTCTGGATTCGTTTCTCCCCGAACCCTGGCAAGGGCTTCGAGTTCGAAGATGCTACAGTAGGTGGTTCCGTTCCGAAGGAATTCATCAAGCCTACTGAGCAGGGTCTGGAAGAAGCACTGCCGAATGGTCTGGTTGCAGGCTATCCGGTTGTAGATATCAAGGCTGTGCTGTTCGATGGTTCCTATCACGATGTCGACTCTTCTGAGCAGGCATATAAGATCGCTGCTTCTCTGGCACTGAAGGAAGCTGCCAAGAAGTGCGGCCCGACCATTCTCGAGCCGATCATGTCTGTTGATATCACTGCCCCGAGTGAGTACCTTGGTACCATCATGGGCGATGTCACAAAGAGACGTGGTCAGATTCGTGAGCAGGAAGAGACAGGCAATGCAATCAAGGTTAAGGCATACATTCCGCTGGCATCCATGTTCGGCTATGTAACGGATCTGCGTTCGTTCACACAGGGCCGCGGCATCTATACGATGCAGATGGATCACTATGAGGAAGTGCCGAAGAACATTGCTAAGGAAATTATCGAGAAAAACAGCACTGCTTCTAAGTAATGATTGATTTTAAAAACTGTATAAATTAGAATACATACAGGCTGACTAAAAAACCAGGAGGATAAAAGTATTATGGCTAAGGAACATTTCGACCGTACGCTGGAACATGTCAACATCGGTACTATCGGCCACGTTGACCATGGTAAGACAACACTGACAGCTGCGATCACTAAGTATCTGTCCGAGCATCCGGAAGATGGCAAGGCCGTATTTGAGGCTTATGACAAGATCGACGGTGCACCGGAAGAGAAGGCTCGTGGTATTACGATTAATACTGCACACGTTGAATATCAGACAAAGAAGAGACACTATGCACATGTAGACTGCCCAGGTCATGCTGACTATGTCAAGAACATGATCACTGGTGCAGCGCAGATGGATGGCGCTATCCTCGTTGTTGCTGCTACTGATGGACCGATGCCTCAGACTCGTGAGCACATTCTGCTCGCCCGTCAGGTTGGTGTTCCGAAGATTGTCGTATTCCTGAACAAGTGCGACATGGTTGATGATGATGAGCTCATCGACCTGGTTGAGATGGAAGTTCGTGAACTTCTGAATGAGTATGGCTTCGATGGCGATAACTGCCCGGTTATCCGTGGTTCTGCTTATCAGGCTCTGCAGGGTGATCCGAAGTGGACACCGGCTATCAAGGAACTCCTTGATGCTGTTGACACATACATTCCGGCTCCTGTTCATGAGTTCGACAAGCCGTTCCTGATGGCTGTCGAGGATGTCTTCACGATCACTGGCCGTGGAACTGTTGCTACTGGCCGTGTTGAGCGTGGCAAGCTGAACATGAACGATGAAGTTGAGATCGTTGGTCTGAAGCCGACCATCAAGACTGTCGTTACTGGTATTGAAATGTTCAGAAAGACTCTGGATTATGCTCAGGCTGGTGACAACATTGGTGCTCTGCTCCGTGGTGTCAACCGTGACCAGGTTGAGCGTGGACAGGTTCTGGCTAAGCCGGGTTCTGTTACTCCTCATACAGAGTTCAAGGCTCAGGTTTACGTTCTGACAAAGGAAGAGGGCGGCCGTCATACACCGTTCGTTTCCAACTACCGTCCGCAGTTCTATTTCAGAACAACTGACGTTACCGGTGTCATCACTCTGCCGGAAGGCACAGAAATGTGCATGCCGGGCGACAACGTCGAGATGACAGTCAACCTGCTGGCTCCGATCGCTATCGAAAAGGGAACACGTTTCTCCATTCGTGAAGGCGGCCGTACAGTTGGTTCCGGAAACATCACTGAAATCATTAAGTAAGTGATACAGAAAGATGCCGAAAGGCATCTTTTTTGTTATGCGTAGGAGCGCTGTTGAGCACCGAAGAGGTGCGAAACAGAAAACCTCCCGCTATGCGGGAGGAAGGCCGGTGCTTCTTATAGAAAGAAGCACCCCATCTATCTAGAATGGTGATTGTCCAAGTCACGATTCTAGAAAGATGAGGTGCCAAATACGGCTAACAAATATGATTCATTAGCTCACACGAAATATTACTGCGTATATCATGTCGTGTTCACTCCGAAGTATAGAAGAAAAGTAATTTATAATCAACTGCGCCCAGATATCCGGGATATCATAAAACTGCTGTGCAAATACAAAGGAGTGGAGATTCTGGAAGGGCATCTGATGCCCGACCACGTACATCTTCTTTTGAGTATCCCTCCAAAGTACTCTGTATCACAGATCATGGGATACATCAAAGGAAAGTCCTCGCTTGAAATATTTGATAAGCATGCGAACCTGAAATACAAATATGGGAACAGACATTTTTGGGCGGAAGGATACTATGTGAGCACAGTAGGGACCAATGAATCCACAATACGCAAATATATCCGTGAACAGGAAAGCGCAGATATCGCAAAAGATAAGTTAAGCGTAAAGGAATATGAAGATCCATTCGGAGAGGATAAAGAAAACAGAAAGCCGAATCCGAATCGGAAGACAACAGCGAAGTCATGAGTAAAAGAGCCCGTTTAACGGGCATGCGAGAGAGTTAAACTGCAATCGTGGCTTGAACATTGAAGATGCGAAAGCCAGCGCCTTAAGACGCTGGCTAGTAATAAAGCCTTATAGGCTTAGGACAAACCGCCCGTTTTACGGGCGGTCATGATTGTGTTTTTCCAATCAGGCGGCTTGCTGGCTGGGTTATAATCCTGTTTTGGTGTATATTCTTACTGTACAATTTGTCAGGTTCTTTGGAGGTCTGCCATGAAGAATAAGAGACTTGGTGAAATGCTCGTGGATGCCGGTGTGCTGACCAGCGAGCAGGTGAATAAAGCATTGGAGCTGCAGAAGGGTACTGGGAAGCGTCTTGGTACGGTATTGATTGACAATGGGTTTATTACGGAGTCACAGCTGATTGAGACGCTGCGTATGCAGCTGGGCATTGAGTTTGTGGATCTCAACAAAGTGAAGATTGATCCGTCTATGGCACAGGTTGTGCCCCGTAATATTGCCAGGGCGTATCGTGTTGTCCCGGTCAGGATTGAGAACAGTCAGCTGTATCTGGCAATGGAGGATCCGCTGAATTTCCGTGCGCTTGAAGTGGTGCGTGAGGCGACCAGACGCAAGGTTGTGCCGATGATTGCCTACAGCAATGCCATCAGCCGTGCCTTGAGTGTTTTGTATGAGAATGAAGGTGCAGCCCTTGCCATCAAGGAGATGAGTGAGGAAAGAGGACTGACGATTGGGGCTGCTGCGGATGAAAAAGAGGTGCAGGATGAGGCTTCGTCGGCACCGACTGTCAAGCTTGTCAACAGTATTCTGGAGCGCGGCTTTGATGAGAAGGCAAGTGATATTCATGTGGAGCCGCATGAGGAGAATATGACAGTGCGGATTCGTGTGGATGGCCATCTGCAGGAGATTCTGACGATTCCTTCACAGCTGCAGTCTGCAGTTGTTTCCCGTTTCAAGGTCATGGCCGGCATGAATATTACGGAGCGCAGAATTCCGCAGGATGGACGTGCCCAGTTCCGCCGCAGCAATGGCCAGACCATTGATCTGCGTCTGAATACAATGCCCACGATCTTTGGCGAGACGGTTGTCATCCGTATTCTGTGGCGCGATGCGGCAACGCTGACAAGAAAAGGCATTGGCATCACAGATCGTGACAATGCCAAGTTTGACCGCATCCTGCATAATTCCTCCGGCATGATTCTGATTGTTGGTCCTACCGGATCTGGCAAGACAAGTACGATGTATACGATGATTCAGGAATTGAATAAACCGGATATCAATATGATTTCTCTGGAAGATCCGGTGGAATACCAGATTGAGGGTGTTACCCAGGTCGCAATCAATGAGAAAGTGGGACTGACTTTTGCAAGTGCCCTGCGTGCATGCTTGAGACAGGACCCGGATGTCATCTGTGTTGGCGAGATCCGTGATGGAGAGACAGCTGAGATTGCGCTGCGGGCAGCTATGACTGGCCACCTTGTGCTTTCTACGATTCATACCGAGGATACGATCAGTGCGATTGACCGTCTGCGTGATCTTGGCATTGAGCCATATCTGATTGCGTCCAGTGTCAGAGGCATCATCTCGCAGCGTCTGGTCAGACGCATCTGTCCAAACTGCCGTACGCAGATACAGCCGGATCCATATCTCTGTGATCTGGCCGGCATCAAAAATCCGTCCCAGTTCAGATTCTATAAGGGCAAAGGTTGCCACATGTGCTTTGGCTCCGGTTATAAAGGCAGAACAGGTGTGTTTGAGATTCTGCCTGTGAATGCAAAGATCCGTGATGCAATTGCCAGAGGGGAAAACAGTACGGAGCTGCGTGAGGTGATTGCCAGTCAGGGTGATTTTGTACCGATGATTGCCAATGCCCGTGATCTGGTTGAAAATGGCGTGACAACGCTGGATGAAGTTGTGCATCAGGTGGTGACGGTAGAATGAAGTCGCTGGAACAGATTGTTGCTTTGGCAAAAGAGAAGGGTGCTTCTGATATTCATATTGCGGCGGGAGTTCCTGTCAAGCTGCGCATTGACGGCCAGCTTGAGAATATGGATGATGAGATTGTGACTGGTCAGGATTGTGATGACTATGCCAGACTGCTGGATCCAAAGGGGTTTGATGGCATCAGCGGGATTGGTGAGAGTGATGGTGCCGTGCAGATTGATGGCAGCCGGATCAGAATCAATCTGTACCGGACGGATGGATCGATGTCACTGGCACTGCGCCTTCTGGCTGACCGTATTCCACAGCTGAAGGAGCTTGGACTGCCGCCGGCAGTAGACAGCTTTGCGTCCATGAAGAAGGGGCTGATTCTTGTGACTGGGGAAACCGGATCCGGCAAGTCTACAACGCTGGCCGCCATCCTGAATCAGATCAACCACACAAGGAAAGAACATATCATCACCCTGGAAGATCCGATCGAATATGTCTATGCACCGGATCAGTGCCTGATCTCACAGCGTGAGATTGGCAGGGATACGCAGTCATGGACAGATGGACTGAAATCGATTCTGCGTGAAGATCCTGATATTATCCTGATTGGTGAGATGCGGGATGCGGCCGCAATGGAAATTGCACTGACGGCAGCAGAAACAGGACATCTTGTCTTTTCTACCGTGCATACCAATGGTGCTGTGGATACGGTTGACCGTGTTGTTTCTGCTTTTCCGGCTGAGCGCCAGGAGGAAATACGCGTCCAGCTGGCTTCTGTCCTGAAAGCAGTACTGTCCCAGCAGCTGCTTGTCAGAAAGTCTGGACATGGCAGAGTGGCTGCCTGTGAGCTGATGATGGTAAATGCGGCAATCCGCAATCAGATCAGAGATGGAAATACCCCGCAGATGCAGTCTTCACTGCTGGCTTCACGCAGTATTGGCTCACTGTCCATGGACAACTGTCTGCTGGACCTTGTCAGAAAGGGCATGATCAGTGCTGAGACAGCTGTGGAGAATGCTGTGAATCAGGAATATGTACGCAAGAGTGCAGGCATGAGCATGTCCTTTGTGAAACAGACACAGATGGGAGGATTGCGATGATATCGTACAAATATACAGCCCAGTCAAGAGATGGCGCCAGGGTATCCGGCGTACTGGAAGCAGTGGATGAATACGCTGCTGTTGCCAGCATCAAGCAGGAATATCCGATTGTTCTTTCGATCTCAGAAGTAAAGCAGGGTGGACTGAGCGGCATCCTGAACAAGGAAATCAATACCAAGATTGACCACAAGGCACTGAGTGTCATGTGCTCCCAGTTTTCGATTATTCTGACCTCCGGGGTGGCTATTGACAGGGCAATCATGATGGTAGCGGAACAGACCAGGGACAAGAAGCTGAAGAAGATGCTGACAAGCTCAGCAAAGGATGTAGCCCAGGGATCAACCATGGCCGATGCCTTTGAGAAGAACTGTCCCCAGATGCCGGTATTGTTTATTGAAACAATACGGGCAGGTGAACTCTCCGGTACCATTGACCATGCCTTTGCGACCCTGCAGGATTACTATGAGAAAAGCTACAAGGTCACGCAGAAAATCAAACAGGCAATGTCCTATCCGATCTTTGTCATGGTCGTGGCCGTGATCGTCATTGCCATTGTCATGATCTTTGTCATGCCGACATTTATCTCCACCTTCCATGATCTGGGTGGTGAACTGCCAACCATGACCGTGGTCCTGATTCATATTTCCAACTTCTTCGCCAGATGGTGGCCCATCATCCTGGCGGTGATCCTGACAGCCATCGTTGGCTTCAAAATCGCAGTTTCAACCGAAAAAGGAAGGCTGTGGTGGGCAAAGCATAAGCTGAAATCTCCCATCGTGGGCAATATCAACACCCTTCAGGGCGCAACCCAGTTTGCAACGACGATGGCAGCCCTGACCCAGGCCGGTATGACCGTATCAGATTCTCTGCGCATTACAGCCAAGGTCATGGACAACTATGCCCTGCAGAGAGATGTAGCCCCCATGGCAGAACAGGTTGAAACCGGCCACACCCTTGGCGAAGTCATAAAAGAAAGCAAATACTTCCCACAGGTACTGGATGAAATGACCGCCGTTGGTGAAGATACCGGCGAACTGGGCAAGACACTGACAACCATTGGCGATTACTACACCAATGAGTACAACTATGCCGTCCAGAAAGCCATCAGTAAGATTGAACCGACCATGTTAATCATCATGGCCTTCATCGCCGGATTCATTGTCATCTCCCTCTATCTGCCAATGTTTACCATGTACAATTACATGTAAGACATTGTCTGATAATATTACAAAATACTCAAATTATCCATTATCTGTGATTGAACGTCACAAGTATAAATGCTAGCATTACAGTGAAGAATCTCTACTGCTACAGGAGGGATTCCACGAACAAAAACAAGGAGAGGATTATCATGAACAATTCAAGAAAGAAAAAGGGTTTCACACTCGCTGAGCTGCTGATTGTCGTAGCTATTATCGCCGTATTAGTTGCTATTTCTATTCCGATTTTCTCAGCACAGCTGGAGAAGAGCAGAGATGCTGTTACTCTGTCTAACATTAGAGCGGCTTATGCTGAAGCACAGTCAGCATATCTTACAGGATCTAACGATGGTGCTAATGTAGTATATACTCCTAAGAAAGCAGCTGAAGGAGGTAAACCTGCTTCTGATGCAACTGTAGTTGTTAAGGGTGTTGAATCCAAGGGTACAAAGACTGGACTCGATGGCTCCAATAATCTTCCAATTCCGAAAGATTCACAGGAAGCTCTTGCAAATGCAATGGGTGGTACTGCAGGCAAGTTTGATTTAACATTCACGTATAGTGATGATGGTTTATCCAAGGTTGAGGCCGCTACTTCAAAATCAAATTAAAAAGGTACTAAAATTTTCATTAAAAAGCTCATCTTCCTTAACCGGAGGATGAGCTTTTTCTATGTCTTCCTTCATTTTTATGAAAATGTTAGCTTCTATCAGAACATCCAGCCGGCTCTGATTTTGCTCGACTTTTGCCATAATGTGTTCCACGATTTAAAAATCCGCGCACACACTTTTATGAAAAGGTGTGATTTCAAAGGCCTATTAACGCGAAAAGGTGTGATGAACCAGTTTCCCTTGTCCACAGTATCCAAGGGGTGAAGGTCGGCATTGGGCGTATTAGTAGCCATCAGCATTCCGATTTTCACATCTCAGCTTGAGAAGGCAAGAGAGGCGACAGATATGGCTAATATCAGAGCAGCATATGCTGAGTGTTCAACAGCAGTGCTAACAGAAGATAGTACTGGTAAAGCAACATATGATTCTACAAAGAAGTCTGCATCTGAAGAGATTACTCTTACTCAGAAGAAAGCAGGATGGACAGGAACAAACGCAGAAACAAAGATCGCCGGGCAGGATATAGCAACTGTTCTTAGTCCAACAGGGACAAAGACAAGTGCTACTGTAACTGTTGATAGCGCCGGCAAGTTAACAGTAACTGAAAAGTAAGTTTTATACTAAGGCTCATCTTCCTTAACAGGAGGATGGGCTTTTTCTTTTTGCTATTTATTCCTGTACCCTGATCATTTGGCGTAAATGTACATTCAGCAAATAACCTTTTCACGGAAATGCACATTATTCCACTGAGTCACTTTGCACCCGAAAAAATGTGCCGGATTTGAACAGAATATTATGGCAAAAAGAGACAAACGAATGGCAAAAAGCAGTAGGGAAAGATTGTTGCCGGTCCTTAATCCAACAGTTATACTCAAATTATCTGAAGGTGATCATTGCATATGAAGATTAATCAAATAAGAAATTGGTCCGAAGTTGCTGAAGATAATATTGACCGGATCAAACTTACATCTGACCAGATTCACTTTATAACAAGTATGTTTTCAGAGAAAAGATATATAAGAATTGATGATGGAAACAATTGTCTGGATAATATTGAATCAGCATTGGATTGTTGGGCTGGATGCACTTATGTTGGAGAAAGAAAAGAGGCAGCATTGTCATCTGCTTTCCAAAACTTCTTTGATGTATTGTATGCATTCCTTATCATTGATAAGGATTATGCGCCGTTTCCAATAAAGGAATTTACGACCGGAGCTCTGTATAAAGGAACGCTATATCGGTACCTTGGACATGGAGAAGGATCATCTGATAAGGAAAGCGTTGTAAATCCAGAGTGTGATGGAGTATGGGTTTCCTGGAGTAAAAATAAGGATAATAGTTATTTTAACGGCAAGCTTTACGGACCGATGACACAGGTGGTTTGCAATACCGGAGACAAATATGGAATTGATCTTTCTGCGCTAAATATTTCACGTGGCGAAGAAGCAGAAGTGGTTTTCCCAACATTAAAAGAATGCATTATCAGTGTTCAGTATTTATGAAACTAATAAAAGAGCAGCAGATAGGCGGTGAAACCTATCTGCTGCTCCGATTCAATTAATCCTGATTGAAAAATTCGTCTGCCAGCTTTTTGATTTTCTTCAAATAACGATATGTGGTATTGATGTTGTAACCATGCTTTGCGGCGATCTTGGCTGCATCCAGGCCACAAATATTATCTTCGTAGATCGTGCGGAGCTTCTTCTGGTGATGAGCAAGGTACTCTTTAAACTCATCTTCCATCACATGTGCCATTGCCGTTCCGGATGTTGTATCGTCCGTTGAGGGTTCCCAGTTTGTATCTGTCATCATATCTTCGAGATATACGTCGTCTGCAGTGACGTTATTAAGATTGCCATAGCAAGTGCAGCGACCTTCCTCGTACGCTTTCCAGCAGCTGGTCTCTCTGCAGATAATTGGATATCCATTTTTTCCGGCAACCAGGCATTTTGATTTGCGCTCTTCACGTTTCTGTTCAGCTTTTTCATCCGCGATGAGTGCGTTGTATTCAATGTCTCTGACCGGCACAAGATAAGCCATTCTCGTCTTGCAACCTACCTTCCAAGGTCTGATAAGAGCAGGATCGAAGCCATAAGACTTATACATATTTGGCTCAATGCCATCAAGCTCCATTGGATACATTGTGTATCCATCTGCACAGATGAAACATGTGGTTCCATCAGCTTCTTCGATGATGGTTACAGTTGTTCTAATTGTCTGATGATCGTCCTCATAAAAATTAATTTGTCTCTGTTTTGCCATGATTGACGCCTCCACTTCGATGGACCGAAATGGAGATGCCAAGACAGAAAGAACGGCAGGGCGCACTAATCCTGTCCGACTTGGAACAATGCTCCATTTCGGGTAGTTAGTGGTCTTGCCGTTCACTGGCTTTTGACCTATGTCATATTCAGTTGTCACCTTTGCTATCGGCTATGAACACCCGTTTATGTACACTCGGGGAGTCGCAGTTCAGATGAGACGGTTTAAAGTCGATGTCCGGGACAATGAGACGAGATTTTTGTTTGCTAACAATAAGTTTGCAAACGCATATCTTTAGATTGCGACCAGTATTGTTAGCTGGTATTATTGATCTAAGTATTGATAGCCCTTACATTGGGCTGCTTGCCTGCCCCTCATCTCATGATTTCAGTATAAGAAATGCTGAACTTTCATGATTCGTGACAGGACAAGTTAGTACAAGGTTGTACAAGTTTAAGTGGGAGGGACACTGGGTGTCGGACTTAAAAACAGAATTTGCGGAGTTTGTAAGCAAATTGGCTCCTTACTATCAAAAAACGAAAGAGAAACCTGAGAGCTTCGCTAAGAGGCTTCTTTCATCCGTGTATTTAGAAGAGGATGATAATGATTCGAATGAGCTCCTCCCTCGGACTTATAAGAGTTACTACTATGGAGATAGCAACATAACAAAGCCTGCAAAAATCATTCTGAAGTCACCTGATTTCGCAAATTTTGAAAACTTCATTGAGACAGATAATGAAGATACTCAAGAATATCTTTGCCAGGTATTTGAAAAGGAATGCCCAGGAATAAATAAAGATAATTATCCTGTTAAGATCTCTAACTATTACAAAGCATTAGTTGAGCGAGCAGGAAAGGGACGCAGAGCAAAAAACCCTACTGCTGAATCCGTTACAAAAGAAGCGGATCTCAAAGAAAAATATGGTGCAACACTTGTTGCTGAAGAGAATGGTCATTGCCCGGTTAAAGGCTGTCCTAATAGTTTGTTCATTCATTCAGATGGCAATTCAATTGAAAATTATGAGGTTCTTGTTATAGATCCATCACTTTCAAAAAATAAGCAGCATAACTTGATTGCCTTGTGCCCGACCTGTTCACGAAAATATCTACTTCAAAGGTCAGCAGATCAAATTCTGCAGATGAAAGAATTAAAAAAAGAGATTCTGCAAAATGCTAAATTGCAAGAATCTCTCGCTGATGAAAAAATTGAGGACGAGATTTGTGCGGTTTTAGATGCCATTCCGAATTTAACTCAAGCAAAAGATGTTGACTTAAATTACACGCCAGTGGCATTAAAAGAAAAGATTGATTCTCAAAATGTAATGCTCTTAAATCGTGCAAAGGCACATGTGGATTTATATTTCACGCCATTAAATGAAAAGTTTAAAGAGCTTGAGGCAACGCGAAAATTTCATTATGAACGATTCTGCACGCAGGTCCGTTTCATGTATTTTAAATTTCGAGATCAAGGGATGGATCAATTGACTATTTACAACTCAATGGTTACATGGCTTAAGCAAGTGACTAACGGAGACGAATATTGCTGCGCGATAGTTATTTCTTATTTTATAAAGGATTGCGAGGTTTTCGATGCTCCTACCAAGTAAATTATTTTCATATCAGGAAAGCACATTATCCAAGCTACCGGTCATATTAAAGCAATTAAAGAAAAGGCCGATGGGAGTTAAAGAATTATATGGTGCTGTAAAAAAAGACATTCGAGACACAGATGAATTTTTGGAAATACTAGATTGCCTTTTCGTCTTGGATGCAATTGATTATGACGATGTGCGGAGGCAGCTGATTTATGTTATACAGAATTGAATGCGATAAATTTCAGATGAAGGTTGACGGCCATATGGTGCCACGAGGTCCAATTACATTTCACGATGGCTTAAATACTATAGTAGGTGGAAACCATGCTGATAATTCTATTGGTAAGTCTACATTGCTCCTTATTATAGATTTTTGTTTTGGCGGAAATGCATATGTGGATCCTAAAGTTAGCAATGCTAACGATCCAAAACATGTCGGAAATCATACAATCAAATTTACGATGAAGTTCGATGGCATTGAGGAGTATTACAGCCGTAACACTTTAAGACCAGACGAGATACTGGTTTGTGATTCAAATTATATGCCGATAAAGGATCCTATATCATTAGATGAATATACACAGCATCTTTACGAACAATACCATTTGGAAAATAGTGGAGATTCGTTTCGGGAGGTGGTTGGTCGTTATCAAAGAATTTATCTTCGTGGTAATACAAATGAAGTTAGACCACTTTCTTATGATTATGAGACAAGTGGAAGCGCAGCAGTTAAATCATTAGAGAAATTATTTCATGTTTACAAGTTCATAGAGGATTATGAGGCTGTTTACACCGAAAAGAAAAAGGAAAAAGACGCACATAAAGCTGCTTCAGATTACCATCTAACAGGAAATGTACCATCAGGAAAACGTGGTATTAAGGAAAATGAGGAAGAAATAGATAAACTGAAAACTGAATTGCAGAATCTTCAAAATAAAGAAGATGCAGACTTATCATCTCAGCAAAATGAACAGATCGACAAGGCGGCAGAAATAAAAGCCCGGCTGAAGACTATGCGCCGAAAAAGAACAATGCTTCGGACTCAGCAGGACGCTATTCGTGAAAATCTGAGTGGAGAAAATGTCCTTGATGAGAACGACATAGAAGATTTGATGGAATTCTTCCCGAACGTAAATCAGTGGAAAATCTTACAGGTTGATGAGTTTCATCAAAAGATGCAGAAGATACTGGCATCAGAGATGAAGGAAGATATACAAAACATCGAAGATATGATTTCAGCCTTGGAGAATGATATCAAGGTTGCGGAAGAAGAACTTCGGGCAACGGGTGTGCCGGTGAATATATCCCAGAAGTTTCTTCAACAGCATGCCGAGCTAACTAAGAAAATTGATGAGCTGGAAAGGGCTAATTCAGAACGTAAAAAATGGAACATTGTACGTGATGAAACAAAGGAAGCTTTGACAGCTCTTCAGGAAGCTAGAGAGGCGCAACTTAAGAAGATTGAAGAACAGCTGAACCAAGAACTGTATAGCGTTAATGAATATATATACAATGGCGAGAATTATGCTCCAACGATTTCATTTTCAAGCACGAGAACCGGTAAGCCTGACTACTATTACCATATTCCTGAGGATACTGGTACTGGAGCTAACTATCGTGGAATGATTATGCTTGATTTGGCCATGTTGCATATAACAGATTTGCCGTTTATTACACATGATTCTTTGATTTTTAAGAACGTAGAAGACCTTCCTATTGATGAAATTATGGAACTGTATGCAAAGAGTCCTAAGCAAATATTTATCGCTTTTGATAAGAAGGATGCTTACTCTCAGATTACAGGAGAAATCATTCAAAAGACTAAGGTCATTGAACTTCATCAAGACGGAGGGGAGTTGTTCGGATGGTCATGGGCAAAAAAGAAAAATAACCGTAACAATAATACTAATGAAGAATCATAATTAAAAAGGTGACATATGCGTATTAGTTATAATCCTTTGTGGAAAATACTAATTGATAAGGGCATGAATAAGAGACAGCTTCGTGAAAAAAGCGGAATTAGCACAGCCTCAATGGCGAAACTTGGTAAGGGTGAAAATATTACTACAGATGTCTTATTAAGGATATGCGAAGCCCTGGATTGCAATATAAATCAGATCATGGAGTCGGTGCCAGATTCAAATTCCATGAAAAATAAGGAGACTATGGATGACGGATGCAGAGCAGCGGGAAGCCGCTAGACAATTTGTAAATAAATGGAAAAATGGCGGAGATGAGATGAAGGACAGCCATAAATTCTGGTTGGAACTTCTTCACGATGTTCTTGGTGTAGATAAGGTTACTGACTACATTGATTTTGAAAAATCCGTTAAACTTCCAGAAGGGGATGGAAAAGTACATTCTCGCCGAATAGATGGATATATTCCATCTGTTAAGGTTCTGATCGAGCAGAAAGGTGACACGCATCCACTTGATGAAAAAGAATCACAGTCAGGTGGAGAAAGGCTTACGCCATATGAGCAAGGGAAAAGATATAACGATAACCTTCCGTATGAGGAAAAAGCCCGCTGGATTATTACATGCAATTTTAAAGAGCTCTGGATTTATGACATGAATGAAATTGTGCCTACTCCACAGAAGATTTCTGTCATTGATCTGCAGAATAAATATCCGTTGCTCGATTTTCTTGTGAAAAAGGATGTTAAGCAGCTTTCTCATGAGATGGAGGTATCCATCAAAGCGGGTGACATTGTAGGCAAAATCTATGATGCCTTTCTTAAGCAATATGGAATTCCAGAAACCACTCCAAAGGACGAAAGTGCTGAGGATAAAGCAAAGCGAGAACATAAACTCCGCAGTCTGAATGCATTATGTGTGCGTCTCGTATTCCTGTTTTATGCTGAGGATGCGGGTATCTTTGAACGGGAACAGTTTCATGATTATATGGAACAATTCTCTGTAAGGGATAGTAGACGGGCGCTGCTAGATTTGTTCCATGTACTAGATCAGAAGGAAGAAGATAGAGATGATTACCTGGAGGATGATCTAAAGGCATTCCCATATGTGAATGGTGGACTTTTTTCTGATGAATCAATTGAGGTGCCACAGTTTAACGATGAGATCAGAAATCTGATCTTAGTCCATGCATCTGAAGATTTTAACTGGCGAGATATTAGTCCGACTATCTTTGGAGCTGTTTTTGAAAGTACTTTAAATCCGGAAACCAGGCGCTCCGGGGGTATGCATTACACTTCAATAGAGAATATTCATAAGGTGATTGATCCACTATTTCTTGATGACCTTAAATCTGAATTTGAAGAAATTAAAAATATTTCTGTTCCGAGAAGCAAGAAGGCTAAGTTAAAGACTTTCCAGAAAAAGCTATCTTCACTGACATTCTTGGATCCAGCCTGTGGAAGTGGAAATTTCCTTACAGAATCTTATTTGAGCCTCCGCCGTTTAGAAAACCAGGTGATTAGAGAATTGGCGCATGGGCAGATGGCTATGGTTTCTGATGAATTTGATAATCCGATTCAGGTATCTATCCAGCAGTTCTATGGCATCGAAATAAATGATTTTGCGGCAACAGTTGCAAAGACAGCTTTATGGATTGCAGAAAGCCAGATGCTTGATGAAACAAAGAATATTCTTTATGGCTTCAATCAAGATTTCTTGCCGTTGAAAACATATGTGAATATTACAGAAGGGAATGCATTAAGACTTGATTGGAGACAGACCGTAGCAAATGGCAAAGTCTCATATATTATGGGAAATCCACCTTTTGTTGGTCAGGCAATGCGTTCAAAACAACAAGCAGCCGATCTTCAGAACGTGTTTGCACCTTCGAAGAGTTGGGGAAAGCTTGACTATGTTGCCGGGTGGTTTAAAAAGGCCGCAGATTTTATTGATGGATCTGATACAGAGGTTGCATTTGTATCTTCTAATTCTATCTGTCAGGGAGAATCTGTTAATCTGCTTTGGGAGCCATTGTTAACAGGCGGGATAAAAATCAACTTTGCATACCAAACGTTTAAGTGGACGAGTGAAGCCAAAGAACAAGCAGCCGTGATGTGTGTAATAATTGGTTTTTCTAGAAAAGATCGGAAAGAAAAACTCCTGTTTGTTGATAATGAATGCCGGAAAGTTAAGCATATCAACGGATACCTAAATGATGGGCCAGATGTTTTTATTAAAAATCGTAGTAAATCGATTAACAAAGGCTTAGCAAAGGTTGTACAGGGAAGCCCTCCAGCTGATAATGGTAGATTGATGCTTTCTACAGAAGAACGGCAGGAATTTATAGAAAAATATCCTATATTAGAAGACGTAATTCATCCATTCATTGGTAGCAGAGAGTTTTTGAACGATGTAACTTATTCGCGGTTCTGTTTCTGGTTTGTTGGAAAGAAAATATCAGATTATGCAAATATTCCAGAGTTGACTGCAAGATTGGACTATATTCGTGAATATCGTAAGGCTAGCCCAGTTGATAGAATTCAAAAGACAGCTGATACACCCAATGTCATTAAGATAAGCTCATGAAAGTGATATTGAGATTTTGACCTGCAGACGCCGGGACTTTGGACGCATAGATCCGGCATGAGATGGTACCGGCAGTGCGGAAATTGATGGACTCACTGAACCGGTTGTCATGGTACCGCCATAAAAGGGTGATCCCTTGTCGGTATTGGACAGGGGATCATTTGATTACTGTGTATTACTTCGTGAAGCTTGCTGCTGTGCAAGGGCGGCAGCTATATCGATATTTCTCATGCTGTCACCTTCGAGTGTTATTGTGTATGCCTTGGCAGTCAGACGGTTCATGATCGTATCTGCGATTGCGCCTCCTGCCTGTGAAAGCCGGTTATACATTTCTTCAGGCATTAGCTGTGAGCAGATCAGGAAAGAACGATGAATACTGGATCTGGGTTTCGATGAGATCAGTCGGTACAGGAAATCCGCATCTTCACTGGTTATCCTGGTAAGCATAAAGTCGTCAATGATCACCAGGTTCGTATTAACCAGCTTCCTGAGGAATTTCTCTCCTTTACCTTTGCTTTCCTGATTGTGGTAGGTGCTCATAAGGTCAGGCATGATGAAGTATCTGACTGTATACCCATGCTCACATGCTTCGTTGCCATAAGCACAGGCAAGGAACGTCTTTCCATAATGTAAAGCTTTACATTATGGAAATTATGCAAAGCAATTGATAATGTAAAGTAAATGCCGCAATCATCGGTGCTGATGCGGATAACTGCGGCAATTACTTTACATTATTTCTTTGTGAGATTTTGAAGCCATCGCATTAAATCGGCATCATCATTCCAATCATTTGTGTCTTCAGGTGTGATTTCCTCATATGCGTTTTCTAGAGCTTTTCTTTTGCTTTGCTGGGAAACTCTTGCATATATCTCAGTAGTTGTTACACTGGCGTGTCCAAGAAAATCACGAATATATATCAATGGAACACCAGCTTCAAGCATGTGAACTGCCTTGGAATGCCGGAGAATATGAGGATGTGTCTGAATGCTGAAGGCAACTCCGGATTTATCTTCTGCCATTGCTGCATACTTTTTCAGAATATATGCTACTCCTGCACGAGTAAGCTGATGACTCTGATTATTTGAGAAGAGGTATTCCTTTGTTGAATATTTCAGAGTATTCAGATTGTTTTCTTCGATATACTTCCGGAGAATTCCGGCTGTATTTCCCATGATAGGCACAAAGCGAGTCTTATTCCCTTTGCCTGTTATTCTGACAGTTTCCGGACTATTCAAGCGGATATCATCAACTTTCAAACTGCAGATCTCGCTAACCCTTGCACCAGTGTCATACATTACGGTCAATAAAACTTTATCTCTGCGACCTCTTGCAGTCTCTGTATCAGGCGCAGCGAGAATTGCCTTTACCTCTTCTACTGTTAGATACGGGATAACCCTTGACGTACTCTTCTTATTCTTGATGGCAAGGATTTTCTGATATTCTTCAAAATGATCAATATCTTCTACCTGCACATATCTGATAAAGGAATGAATTGCTGATAATCTGATGTTCCGTGATGATTTCTTGATTCCTCTGCTTGCTTCCAGCCAGTCAAGAAAATGCAGAATATTGTTCCTTGTCAGTTCGGACAGAGTTACTTTTTCTGGCGGAAGATTCATCTCATCTCGAAAGAAAATCAACAGCAGCTTGAAGGTATCCCTGTAGGAACTGATCGTATTAGTGCTTAGATTCCTTTCTCCCGTCAGATACTTTGTAAAGAAACTGGTGACGTAGTAATCAAAGTCTTTATTCTTCATTTTTGGTGCCTTCAAAGTATCTTTCACACTTTGCAACTATCTCCGGATACAGTTCTGCTGTCAGGCGCAGATAATATTCCGTGCACCGTGTATCTGAATGCCCCATGTAAGCACAAAGATATGGCATTAACGCATTGATATCCTGTCCTTCTTTGACCCAGTTGCGGAGACAATGAACACAGTAAGTGTGACGAAAATCATGAATTCTTGGACCTTTACTTCTGCCGCCATGGTGTATTCCTGCTTTCCATAGGCATCTTCGGAAATGGTGGTATACAGACGCATCGCTAAGACTTTTTCCTTTATTATTAGTGAAGATATATTCTTCCTCTGAAATGCCTGAACGATATTTTCTCTGATAATTCTGCAGATAATCTAAAGTTACCCGGTGAACAGGTATCATCCGATCTTTATTGTTCTTGGCCTGCCTGATAAAGAAGGTGCCGTCTTCAAAATTAATGTCTTTGAATTTTAAATGCATCAATTCGTTTACACGCATACCTGTGCTGTAGAGAACTCGGAAAATAACGGCATACCGCTGATTGCACTCATTTTCGATCCCTTCTTTATCCGCAGCTTGAAATATAGACGCAAGCTCTTGGTCAGTAAAAATGTGCGGGACATATTCTCTGGCGTAGCTTCCTGCAGGCAGAGGCGGACAAATATATGCTTCGTTTCCTGTTCTGGACATATAACTGGCTAATTCCCGAATGGCACCGACCCGATTATTGCGTGTTTGCTTTGTTTCATTTGGCCTTTTTGTGACATAAAGGTTTACAACTTCTTTCGTTAAAGCCGGATCCTTTATGCCAGCTCTGAAAAAGAATCCATCCATTTCATGATATCTGCGCTCTGCAGTCTCGTATTTGTAGCCGAGTTTTCGCTTTTCCTGAATCAAGTCTTCCATGAAAGGGCCGAAGACACTTTTGTATTCGAACTTCATGATTCAGACACCTCGTTCGGATTGATCATGCATGCTTTTAAACCGTTCATATCAATCTGTAAGTATATGCTGGTGGATTTCACACTCGTATGTCCGAGAATCTGACTGATCTGCGGCAGCGGAACCTGCTTTTCAAGCAGAACTCTGCCAAGAGTATGCCGCAAAGTATGCATTCCGCAGAAGCCTTCCCGCGGAATTGGAACACCAGATAGGGCCAGATATTTCCTGAAAATCGTGTTCAGCCCGGAGGATTCTGACAAACGCTTATACGGGGCGTTGGCAGTAATAAAAACTGCATTATCTGTTGTGACTGGTCTGCTATGCCGAATATAATCAATAAGAGCCCAGCCAATGTCAGTCAACAGCGGAAGATGAATGGTATTGCTTGTCTTTTGTTGTTTTATGATGATCTCTTTGGCTTCCCAATTGATATTCTCTAATTCCAGATTCCGGATATCTACCGATCGCAGCCCGTATTTGCAGGCAAGCATCAGAATTGCATAGTCTCTTTTTCCAACAGGACTATCTCGGTCAACAGAGCCGAGTATTTTTTTGACATCTTCCAGCTTCCAGCTGATAGGCAGATTTGCTCTATGAGGTGCGGCGACTTTCCTTACGAACCTGCTTTTATCCTCAGATGAATATCCGTTGCTGAAACAGTAACGAAAGAAAAAACTCATTTCTCCACAACGCGCTGTCACAGACTTTGGTGCTTCATCAATAAATAATGCAAGGATCTTCTCAACAATTTCCTGAGTGATTAAATTGCAGTCATGAATGCTGTGCGCGCAAAAGTATTCAATAATGAGTCGAATTGTTAGTTCCCGGTGCCTTATGGTAGATTTTCGAATGCCATGGTCTATCTGTTCCTGTAGGAATCCTTGATAAATTGGTTTCCAATAGTCATCGGTGATTTCGGAATGATATCTTGAAAACCTCGTAACAAATACCTGGCTGGAGCTGTATACACTTAGCATTTTTTGCGCACGCAGATGGCAAAGCTTTGAACTGTTATAGGACGAACTTACTTCAAGCGATTGAAGAAAGATTCCATAGTGCTCAGCTAAAAATTCCAAGCTGATCTGATCACTGAAATAAATGAAGTTATGTTTGCTGCAATACTTCTTAAATTGATTGTAATGATGAGTATAGATGTTGATAGTTCCGTTGCTGAAATTACGCTGCCGCATGATCTCAAGTATTTGAAATATGCACTGTTCAATTGTCAATCTGTTCTCCATTTTGAGAACTCCTTTCTATGGGTACTCCCATAGAAGAAGTATGCCCGGTAAAGAAGGAAACGAAAATAATGTAAAGTAATTGCCGCAGTTATCCGCATCAGCACCGATGATTGCGGCATTTACTTTACATTATCAATTGCTTTGCATAATTTCCGCCTCCTGTTGCCGATTGAATCATGATGTTCAGCTCACTGTCTATGAATTCACACGTTTTCAGCTGATCGATCAGAGGAATATTCAAATGTCTCTGAGGCAGATAGAGAAGGTTGTTAAAATCTGCAGATGGGAAAAACAGTTTAGCTGCTTTCTTATAACGGTCTGCTGTGCGATTGCCGTTCCCAATCAGCTGACAACTGATGAGCTGGTCAACTACCTGCAGTGCCGATTGATCAGCCAGTTCACCGCTTTCTGCCATTGCGTCAAAGAGATCAGCCATTTCTTTCATGCCAAGCTGCCTTATTTCTTTACTGACGGTTTTCGGCGTGATTTCATTTCTTCTTGTTCTTCTTGGCATAATACTCTGCTCCTCTGACAAATGACTTTTCCTGGGTGCCATCTGATTCAACTTCACCTGTATCAGGCTGTATTACAGCCATATCTTGTCCGGCATAAAGAATCGCTTTAATATTCTTGTAGACTGGTCTTTTGTAATGGTCCAGTGCTATCTGACAGGCATGTTCTACTCTTGGCCGAGGATATGTGTCTGTCAGTTTTAGTATTGAAAGTACGGTATTGTAATAACGCTGCTCTGCACCGCCGTTTCTGAAGAAGCGGTCAACGACTTCATAAGTGTATGGACCGATCTCCTTTGCCCATTTCAGGAATCTGTTACTGTTCCACTTGCCGAAGCTTGCACTGTTTGGCGGGCGGTGTTCGTCCCAGATGTCATACTTGCCAATACCAGCCTTAATCTTGTGCGTGCAGATAAAATCACCTTTCATAGTCCAGCATTCAATACGGTCACTGAAGATCCTGAGCCAAACTTCTTCACCAATGTGCTGATACGGAACAGAGTAAAAATTCTTGTTGTATTGGAAACAGATATTTGGATATATCTTTGCTTTTTTCCTGGTGAAATATTCGTATTGAATTGATGGTAATGGAGAGAGCCGATCCTTTTCGTAGTCGGTGTACAGGCTGAGTCTGCTGCCTTCCTTCTTCTGAAACGGCTTTGCATTGAATTCATCCAGTTCCTTACGAACATACTTGTTGTATTCCTCAATTGAGAAGCACTGGATGTTGCGCAGCCGACCAAGGATGGCGGATTCAAACTTGCCAACGACATTCTCTACATGCGCTTTATATCGTGGCGCCCGCACCTTGGCAGCTTCAAGAATGATGCCGTAATAGTTGGCAAACGCTTCATAATCAGCCTGATAGATAACATCACCGTTCTTTGGATGCCTGATAACACCAGTCTTGAGGTTGTCACAGATGATGACATGCGGACTGCCATGAAAGTATTCCAGCATATGCACATTTGCTTTAATCCAGTTTGGCAGCTTCATATCCGGGAAGACTTCAGCGTATGCATAGCCGCTGAATGGCAGAATTGCAGCGAACAGCCACGCTTTCTGAATTTCTCCCGTGTACGGATCTTTCCAGTATGCTGGATCTCCGGTCCAGTCAACTTCGATTTCTCTTCCAGGCTCATGCCTGATTACCTCAGAATAAGATTTCTTGGTCAAATGTTCTTCAAGATGAAGCTGGAACTGGGTTTTCTGCAAATGGGGCAGATTGGCTCTTTCACATGACTCTGCATATTCATCAAACAAGAGTTTCTTAGTGACACCAGGCTTGAGAAGCTCCTTACAAAGCTGGTCATAGTCTGGCTCAACATAGAGAACCTGCTTTGGTCCATCCGATTGAGGAATGTCACTTCTTCTGAAGATCTTATCAAGCTGACTCGAATCAAACTGATCAAGATCTTCCGGTATCCATTTGTTCTTTTCCATCACCTCCTTGATGATGGATACCTTGTTTTTTGATGTGTGGGTCATTCCCGCAATATCCCGCTGTGAGAATGATCCCGAAGATAGATACCGTGCGATGTCAATGTACTTTGACTTTTCCATGCTTAAAGCACCTCCTTTGACGTACGAAAAAGCTGCACGTTGCTTTCCGTACAGCTTCATCTTAGTCAGAAAAGAGACGCTTCGAAGTTTACGCTTCTTCGCCACAAAAAAAAGGCGGTACCGATAGATCCGGAAGACCGGGTCCAAAATTTCCGGTTCACTGGGTCCAACGTACCGCCGTTTGCATTTGACCCGTTAAGTTAAGAAGCTGGATGAAGAATAATAATGTTATTCTTCAGGACTCAGCTTCTTTTTTGATCAGCTCTTAGAGGACAATCCAGAGGTTCTCAAAAAGAAGGCATGACGAAAACATCTTTTGAGCAATCTGTCACTTTATCATTGAATCCAAAGGCTGACCTCGTATAATGAAGTTGCTTAGGCAGCTCTATAGAGTGACAGTCTTGCTGGTTGTGACTTTATATTGCGCTTGAACTTTCTTCCTGGTCGTACGGGACTCAGGAAGTTTTTTATTCTGTCTATGAATGCTTTTGTCGTAATAAGCTTCTTCAGGAATAATCGCGCATTCGTAACGGCAGGTTTAAAAGCAATCTGATACGTCCATTTTCTGCCATCCTTTTCTACCGGCACAGCATTGATCAGAAGCTGGGTGTAGTTGTACATGATGAGAGCGGCATAGATTTCCTGTCTTGCGTTTTTCTGCTTGACTGAATTGAAGTAAACCATGTTTGTATCGTATTTCAAGTGGCGGAATGCACCTTCAATCTCCCAGCGCATATGGTAAAGTTCCTTAAGCTCAGTGATGGAAAATTCATCTTTGGGCAGATTCGTAACCAGGCACTCATAAGTACCATCCGTGATTTTGAAACGGATGACACGGAAAGTCATATTGTAGAACGGATGATCAAAATCCAGATAACTGAAATTTACGTTTGATGGCAGGAATACGTATTTCTGCTTGTTTTGCTTGATCTCTTTCGTCTGGCTTCTTGTCAATATACGAGTGATATCTCGATCGAATTCTTCATCTGGCAGATCAATGGCAGATAAGATCCCGCTGCTGAATATATCCTTTATACGAATGGCGAAGTGAATGCTGTTTTCAAGCATATAGGCAAGCAGCTCATAGCTTTCGTAGCCGCGGTCAGCAGTAATAATCGTTTTGGCTGGCAGATCATGGGCTTTAAGCATATCAAGCAGAGCGCCTTTCTCATGAGACTTCTGTTTCGTATCTATCATAGCGTCTGTATATACGCGATTCAGAACGTCATACAGAGCATTGAGATGAAGCTGATTATAGCCCTGGCTGTTCTCATCATTCTTCAGAAATGTCTCTGGATCATCAGGGTTATAAGGGATACGTACATCTGATCCATCACAAGCGAATACACGATAGCCTTTGAAGAATCTGGTTCCAGGAATGTTTTCAGTCATTAAGTGCATTACTCTTTCAAGAGCTTCGGGATCGAGCTTTGAACGCTGCTGGCAGAAAGCTGAAGCAGACGGCGGGACTTTGGAAACAAAGAAATCAGAGAGTTCCTGGTTTAATGCCTTGGCCTGTTTCTGGATAAGGAAGCGAATCAGAATACCAGCGGGCAGTGCACGTATCCGAGTGAAGTCAACACCTGGCTGCGTACAATAGCAGCTTATATTTTGCTCGACCATATCAATGGCCTTGGCTAAAATGTCATCTACGCACTTAACAGAATCAATGGAAATCATAGTGAATTTTTCCTCCTACAATTTCCTTCGGATTGTGTAAAAAAGGCTGATTTTTGGCTGTCAAGTGTTTTTTAGAAAATCATCCAAAAAAATACGGCCCCTTTTGGCCATCAAAAAAAACGCCTTGTATTCTTACAAAATACAAAGCGTTTCAATCATCAAGCCCTAACTTAATGACATTGCTGATACACCTTGGCTTTTTACGCAAAATCGGCATCCAACAACAGACTATATTTTGATTCCAAGGCATTCTTCTGGTGAAAGAAGATATATCCCAATGGGGTTTATGTCTCCAAATATTATTTCAAGTGATGCGGTTGTTCTTGTGGATCATGCAACACTTTATGAATTTGGTATTTTATCATCAAATGTTCATAATGCATGGATGAGAACTGTTTGCGGTAGATTGAAGGCTGATTATAGATATGCTCCATCTGTTTACTATAATTTTCCGATGCCACCACAAACACAAGAGATGACTGAATTAATTTCAAAAACAGCTAAGGGAATTCTTGATGCTAGAAAACTTTATCCTGATAAAACACTGGCTGATATGTACGGAAAACAGATGTACTTGTATCCTGAATTAGTAAAGGCACATCAAAATAACGATCGTGCAGTTATGAATGCATACGGCTTTTCTGTTAAAGATACCTCAGAAGCAGACTGCGTTGCCGAGTTGATGAAGATGTATCAAAAGATGGTAGATACTGAGAAAGGAGGAAATACCAAATGATTAAGACTGTAGCGCATCCAACAGTTGCGGAGATATTTTCCATTAATGATTCAACGGTTTTTAGAATTCCAAAGTACCAAAGGGAATACACCTGGGGAACAGGAGAATGGGACGCTATCTTCAATGATGTTACAGATAATGATCTTGGTTATTTCCTTGGCTCATACATATGTGTGGATGATGGCTCAAAACCAAATGAACTCGAACTTATAGATGGTCAGCAACGGTTTACTACAATTATTCTTTTGCTAACTGCACTTTATGAAAAACTTTATCATCTTAAGGACCAGATGGACTTTGATGAGCTTACTGATCTTGTAAATCTGAAAAGTGAATTGGCCATTAAGAAGCAGATGTATTCTTCGGATGGTAAAAAGACAACAGAATATTTACAAAGGCTTATCCTGCAAAAACAGAATTCAAACGAGGAGGATTTCTCCTATCTGCTTTCCAATAAACAAATAATAAGCGCCCAGGTTGCTAAGCCTAACTATTTTGGATTGAGAAAAATTGCAAAAGCATACCGTCATTTTGGAAAGCTCATTGATGAAGAAGTAAATGAAATTAAGGAAGAAAAGCCTAGTGCGAGTGAAGTAGGTATCCTTTTCGGTATCGTTCGGAGATTTGAACATGCAGTCCTAGTGAAAATTGAAGTCGATACTAATCAGGATGCATACATGCTCTTTGAATCCTTAAATCATCGTGGTGTACCGCTTTCGGCACTTGATCTGATTAAAAACACATTGATTTCTCAGGCGGCCAATGAAGATGATGCAGACAATAGCTATGAAATTTGGAAACAGATTCTGAATAATGTAGGGCAGGATGATTATGCTGTTGAAGAAAGGTTTTTCCGCCAATATTACAATGCATTCAGAGAAGAATTGAACAAGCCATACGAGAGCTCTGATAAAAAATATTATTTAGGATACCTGGCTACTAGGACAACGCTTCTTGATATTTATGAGAAGATGATAAAAAGTGACTATAAAAGGCTGTTAAATGACCTATTGGATAAATCCAAGGTATACTCACTTATTACAAATAATGCTGATGAAACAAAGCTATATAGTCCAGCCCTTCAGGACCTTGAAAGGATTTCCGGAGCTCCATCATATATTTTGTTGCTGTATATAATTTCCAATCAGAAAGAGATGGGATTATCTGATGATAATATCAATGAGATTATTCACGTTTTAATTACTTTCTTTGTAAGACGTAATGTAACAGATGTGCCGAACACCCGTAAATTGACACAGCTTTTCATTGATACGATTGCAGACAGCAAGTCTTCTCAGGGCAAAGAAGTTGTGAACATAATACAGAATAAGCTGAAGTCTGTATCTGCGCCTGATGACTTGTTTGAAAGTAAGTTGCGTGGCTCCATTTATGATGAAAATCCGGAAGCAACAAGATTTCTGCTATGCAGCATTGAAGCGCAGCATCAAACAAAAGAAATATATTCTGACTTGTGGTCAAGAGATAATAGCAATAAGTATGTATGGACAATAGAACATATCTTCCCGGAAGGAGATAATATTCCGCAGGCATGGGTAGATATGATTGCCGATGGAGATAAAGAATTGGCAAAGCAGTATTTGCTCGACTATGTCCATACACTTGGAAATCTGACTATCACAGGATATAACCAGAATCTGTCTAATATGCCATTTGAGCAAAAAAGGGATAGGAAGTCAAAAGACAAAACAAAATATATTGGTTACAGAAATGGTTTATTCCTGAATCAGTCTGTTGTAAACGAAGACAAATGGACTGTTGATAAGATTAAAGATCGGACGGACATGTTAGTTAAGATTCTTCTTGATATGTACAAATGGTAAGTGAAATATATATATATATATATATATTGGCTTATGTGAAAACGGCAGCAGGCTCATCACCCACTGCTGTTTTCAGTCTTTCATATAGTATGAACACTCGTAGCCATCTGCGCGGAGTTGGATGTCTGGCATCCAATCTGGAGCACGGCCCATGGTGTCGCAGATCGGCTGCATCTTCATATCTTCTGGCACTTCGATGATCAGCTCATCGTGCACATGCCCGACAATATAAAAATCTTTCAAGTTCTTCATGCTGTTGCACAGGATATCGCGGGCAATCGCCTGCACCACATTTTCTACGATCTTCGGGCCATAGCTTTCAATCCTTGTCCATTTCTTCTGACCATTCAAACCCATGTAGGTGATGGACTCGCCACCGAATTTGTTTGCTTCAATCCTTGGCTTTACGTAGGAGAGCCGTCTTCCGGAAGGAAGATGGATGAACAGCATATTGTGGGACCAGAAGAATTCCACATTGCCGACATGAGTAGGAAGGTGATGGCGGATGGCGTCTTTGACTGCCTTATCGGTGTCCCACCAGTACTGCACGATGCCGCTGTTGGACTCGCGCCACGAGTTTACAATCGGCTGCAGTTCTTCTTCCTTAAGGCCCATCTCCAAGGCTCCCATTGCGGTCAGCGCACCGACTGAGCCTCCGTAGCCACAGGCTAATTCTGCGATCTTACCTTTCTGGCGGAGCTCGTCGTTGATTCCGTGCTTTACAACCGGAACGCCAAACATTCGGCTTGCAGTGGAGCAGTAGATATCTTCACCTCTGGCAAAGGCATCTGTTTTCCATGTCTCGCCAGCCAGGTAGGCAAGAACGCGGGCCTCGATGCTGCTGAAATCGGATACGACAAATTTGTATCCGGACTTTGGAACCAGTGCGGTTCGGATCAGCTGAGCCAGAACATCCGGAACATCATCATAAATAAGAGAGAGCCAGTCGTAGTCTCCAGATTTCACGATGTTTCTGGCAATGTCGAGATCCGGCATACTGTTTCGATAAAGGTTCTGTAACTGGATCAATCTCCCGGCCCAGCGGCCAGTGCGGTTGGCTCCATAGAATTGAAAGAGACCACGGCAGCGGCCATCCGGACACATGGAAGTGCGCATGGCTTCGTATTTCTTCACGCTGCTCTTGGCAAGCTGAAGCCGAAGCTTTAGCACTTCTTTGACGGTACCGGACGTGGTGCCAATCAGTGCCTTTACGTCCTTCTTTCCAAGAGAGTCGGTTTGTATGCTGTTAGCACACAGCCAGTCTTTTAACTGCTGGACGGAGTTAGGATTCTCAAGGCCAGTCAGTTCCTTCATCCGAGCGGTCAGAGATTCCTTGGTCAGTGCATCCATCTCAATTGCCTCTTTCACAAGTGTCTGATCGATCTGCACGCCACGGTCATTGATCTTCTGATCAATAAAATATTCATTCCACACAGAGTCCGGAACTGGATATTTCTTCAGACGCTCGTGGATCTGAAGCTGCACCTCAACATCCCGGATATTGTATTTTTTGAATTGCTCCCATTTGGCTGGATCATCCGTTGGAAGGTTTCTGGTCCGCATGCCATTCGTCTTGGTTGGCTTGCAGGGAGTAGAGAAGTAGCGGACCAGGTCTTTTCCTTCGGAGAGCTTCTGCTTTTCAAAGCCAAGGACTGATCCGACTCCGGCAAGAGAGAGAGGGAGGCCGTTGTATGCTGCCAGCACCATATCGCATCTCCAGCTGACCGGATCCAGATATCCATGAATCGAGTCCTTCGGATCTCCATAGGATTCAAACAAAACAGGATAGTGCTTTCTCAGATAGACGGATAAGCAGATGCGCTCAAAGGATGCGTTGAATGCATACTTGATCACGTCTTTGGATACCAGTGCTTCCAGCAGTTCATCCGGGATCTTCTCACCACATGCCACATCATAAGTTTTAACCGGATTCTCATCCACAGATACACCGAAGAGCAGAATCTGGAACGAGTTGTCTTCTGCATACCGGTACACACCAGTCTTGGCAAGATTGGCCTCACAGTATGTCTCGATGTCTATAGAGAGTGATTTCATAAATACCTCCATAAAGAAAGAAGGGCAGCAGGATCACCTGCCACCCTTACCGTTCATTTCATAAAGTTTCCGCTTCTGATGTATTTGATCAGTTTCTTGATCAGCCGCCATACGGAACGGATGAGAATGTACCAGCCGTAGCCAACTACCATCAGACAACATCCGCCGATACAGCCACAGATCAGAGCTTTCATCGCAGCATCAATGAAGTTCCAAAACATAGTGACCACCTCCCTTAATCGAGGAAGTCATCGTCACTGTCATCATCGTCAAGACCGGCGAATTCGGTCTCGGCATTGATGTGACCGCCCAGAGGTTCTCCATCTCTCAGCTTCTGCAGGGCATTCAGACCGCAGGCGATACCCTTGTTACCATTGGTATTGAAGGCGTAGAAGTTGATGGAAGCACGGCCATAGATGCCGGAGTAGAGCTCGGAAGTATCCATGATGATATTGTTGTTTGCATCCACGACACCCGGCTTGGTGGTGGAGTTTGCATTGATGAAGTAAGCATCCTTGTAGGCTTCATCGTCCGCTCTTTCCTTGTCGCCATCTCTCAACGGCTTTTTGATCACATCCAGGGACGGAGCAGACTTGCCGTTTCCACGCAGCTTGTTCTGACCTTCCTCATAGGCGGCCTTGATTGCCTTGTTGATCTTGGCAATTGTTACCTTGTCAGACTTCGGAATGATCAGACTGACGGAGAACTTCGGTGTTCCGCCATTGATAGCCTTCGGCTCATTGACATTGAGATAGCTGAAGCGAGTGTTTTTTCCAGTGATAACTTTTGTCGGTGTGTTCATGACTTATTCGTCCTCCTTAAAATCATTAACCTCGGTATGGAATTCCGGACGCTTGTCGCTGTCACGGACTAATACCGGTTTGCCCGGCGGCTTGTAGATAAGACCGCCTAATAGTTCGTTGAATCGTTTCTTTCCAAGCTCTGAGGTCATCGCTGTGATGCCTTTGAGCTTCTTGTCATATGGATCAAAGCCAGCTTCTTCCACGGTTTCCGCGACCTTCTCATCATTGGTGTACTTCCGTGTGGATCTGCCTTCGACCACTTTGAAGCCAGGGTAGTGCTTGCCAGCCAGTGCCTGACTTAATGCGTAATCCTTCACATCGCCAGCCCACGAGATCAGGCTGTCTGCCTGGCCCAGAATCTCCGCAACCTCATCGTCATCCAGAAGATCCGGCTGTTTGAATTCGTGCTCCGCAAGCTTCATGTTGAATTCTGCTCTGGCCCGGCACGTAGCCTTAACGGCACAGAACTGACAATGATCACCTGCCTGGAATTCTCCTTCACCCTTTATGGCAAGTTTCGCTGCAGGGGAGAGGACGTTGTCTGCCCAATCCAGAAGATCAGAGAGACTGGTTTCCCAGGTGTCAATGTGCTCCCGTCTTGGCTGGTAGATGGAAAGCTTGACCTTCTCGATGTCGTAGAGATCACCGAGTGCATCGTAAGCTCCCAAGGCATAGCAGCTCAGCTGGCTGTTGTGTTCTGCCGGTACCAGGATCCCGACTCCGTACTTGAAATCCACGATGTGCAGGATTCCATCTGCTACGATGACACAGTCACCTGTTCCAAATCCTTCTGGAACCCAGCGGGAGAAATCCAGCCGCTGCTCAACACCGATATAAGGATCAGAGCAGTGTTCTTTCACTTCTTCGATCTGTTCCATCACAAAGTCTCTGTATCCTTCGGCGCAGTTCTGCATTTCCTGATCGTAGAATTCCAGATCCTCGGTTGGATCCCGTGCCTGCCGATGCAGCGCCTTCAAGAGAAGGTACTCACATAAGCTGTGAGCATCGGTTCCCTGTCTAGCATACGGACTGGAAAGGTCACCGGCTTTTGCACAGAGTTTTGCGGATGGCGGACACCTGGTCCAGCGGGCAGAAGAGGAAGCGGAGAGATAAGCATGTACATCAGGCATGCAGAGCCTCCGTTTCCGCGACCACGGCTGCATACTCGGAAGGATCCAGCTTTGTTAAGTTGGTCGCTCCATGTGCATTGATGATTGCTTTGATCTGAGGACCGAAGCCTTTCTGCTTTACTTCCGTAAGCTTTGCCCGGACCTCTTCTAATGTGTATTCCTTCGGCTTTGGCTCAGCAGCTTCCTTCTTTGGTTCTTCCGCTTTTACGGGAGCTGACGTTATCGGCTCTTCCTTCTTCACCGGAGCCGCGGCCTTCTTTTCTTTGGCCTTCGGCTTATCTTCCGAATCGGATACTGCTTTGAGCTTCTTAGCCGCTTCAGCGAAGATCGTGGACATAGAATCCAGCGCCTCCGCTAAGATTTCATTTTTCTTATCCATGTTTGATTACCTCCATATTTGTCTGATGCTTGTCTGCCATAAAGGCTCGTTGTCATGGGATCTGCTCTTGGCTCATTCATATTGGCTTTCCTTTCTGTCACCTCTTAACCGACACAAGAGAGCTGTTTTTGTACGCTGGTAGGAAATTTTCCTGTCAGCGGCTTTTTTATGTCTGCTCATCTCCCGGCAACTGATATCCGACACAAAGGGGCTGATTTTGTATCCAGCCATCAAAAAAAATTTTCGGAGGCTCGATTCCTCTTTAGATAAGGAAAGCGTGCTCCAGAACATTTCTTAAAAATTATTCATAAGGAAGATACAAAACAGGCGGCTTCGTGTCGGTTACAAGGCAGAGGGCAGGAGAGATAAGCCTGCTCCAGGAAAGGAGATACGAATGTACGAAATCAAAAAGAAACAGGTCATGGTAAACCAGAGAGCCTTCAATGTTTATGAAAGAAGGGTAAAGGGAGATTGTTCTTCCATGGTTGTGACAGCCGGAACCACAGGATTCAAAGGCGGTGAGCGCCATAAGGGTGGCAGAGCCTTTGTCTGCATCCGTGACAGCCATAATTCCGATCTCTTTATTCGTCCGCTGAAGGATAAGCACGGAATGAATAAAGGAGTCGAGATTGCAGTCAGTGGCGATGATGGAATCATGAATCTGACTTCCGCACTGCTCTTTGCATCGAAGACACTCTGCGATGGCGCTGCGGAGGTGAACGAGTAATGAAAGTAGTTCTCTATGTATCAACGGTAACCGGAAACGAAAAGAACTGTCTCTATCCATACCGGGTGGAGACAGAGAATGCAGAGGATTTGAAGGACGCGGTCCGGTTCGATCATGTCTGTGCAGAGTATAAAGGCAATTACAGGAATAGTAAGAACTTCATCGCTTCGGAATGTGCAGTCATGGATTGTGACAATGATGAATCGGATAATCCAGAAGACTGGATCAGCCCGGAGATGCTGGCGGATGAACTGGAGGACGTAGCCTATGCAATTACGTTTTCCCGTCATCATATGAAGGAAAAGAATGGCAGAGCCGCAAGGCCGAAGTTCCATGTCTACTTTCCAATCCAGACAATTTATGATCCGGATGCCTATAAAGCATTAAAGGAGAAGATCCAGAACGAATATTCGTTCTTTGATCCCAATGCGCTGGATGCCGGACGCTTCATCTATGGAAGTGAAAGTCAGGATCCAATCTGGCATGAAGGCAGTATGACAATTGATCACTTCCTGTCTCTGCATAGTGCAGAACGGATAATCCATGAAGGGAGCCGGAATTCCACACTCAGCCGTTTCGCAGGAAGGGTGCTGATCCGCTATGGCGATACGGAAAAGGCCATGGAGGTGTTCCGGGAAGAAGCTGCCAAGTGTGATCCGCCTTTGGAAGAAGACGAGCTTCAGACGATCTGGCACAGCGCGAAGAAGTTTGCAGGCAAGGTGTCCAAGCAGCCTGGCTATATTCCGCCGGACAAATATAATCCGGAAAACTCTCTGAAGCCAGATGACTATTCCGATATTGGACAGGCCAAGGTATTAACTCGTGAATATGGCAATGAACTGATCTATACCAATGCTACTGACTTTCTCCGGTTTGATGGAAGAGTCTGGGTGGAGGATAAGCAGTTAGCCGTGGCGGCCACAGTCGAGTTTCTGGATTTGCAGCTGCATGATGCAATTGATCAAAGGTCGGCTGCCTTGGAGGCACTTGAGAAGGCGGGGGCCGATATCAATCTGATTAAGAAGGGCGGCAAGACAGCAGAAAAGGGAATTGATCAGGATGACAAGAACCAGGTGAAGCTCTTTATGCAGTTCGTGCAGGCCAATAACTACTATGCCTTTGTCATGAAGCGGAGAGACATGAAGTATATCAGTTCTGCGCTTTCTGTATCGAAAGCACTCCTGAATCGGGACATTAATGTGCTGGATCAGAATCCAAATCTTCTGAATACGCCAGAAGGAACCGTGGACTTGGAGAAAGGTGTCGCGGGCCTTAGGGAACACCGAGCAGAGGATCTCATCACCAAGATTACCGAGTGTTTTCCTGGAGATAAGGGTGTAGATATCTGGAACGACTCTCTGCAGCTTTTCTTCCAGAACGATCAGGAGCTGATTGATTACGTTCAGCTGGTAGTCGGTATGGCCGCAGTCGGAAAAGTCTACCAGGAAAGTCTCATCATTAGCGCCGGAAGTGGTGCAAATGGTAAATCGACCTTCTGGAACACGATAGCCAGAGTGCTTGGAACCTACAGTGGAAAGATCTCTGCAGAAGTACTGACAGTCGGTAATAAGCGGAATGCGAAGCCAGAGATGGCAGAACTGAAAGGCAAGCGTCTCATCATTGCTTCGGAAACAGAAGAAGGGATGCGGCTGAACACCTCTATGGTGAAACAGCTTTGTTCTACTGATCCGATTCAGGCCGAGAAGAAGTATGAAAAGCCGTTCGATTTCATACCGACTCATACGCTGGTCCTTTATACCAACCACCTGCCAAGAGTGGGTGCCAATGACGATGGCATCTGGAGAAGGCTGATCGTAATCCCGTTTAACGCTCATATTACCGGAAAGAGCGATATCAAGAACTACTCCGACTACCTGTATGAGCATGCAGGACCGGCCATCATGACCTGGATCATTGAGGGAGCGCAGAAGGCAATCGCAGACAACTTCAAATGGAAACTGCCAAAGGTCGTGCAGGATGCAATCGATGAGTACCGTCAATCCAATGACTGGCTGGGACAGTTCTTATCAGACTGCTGTGAAGTGGATCCAAGCTACATGGCACCATCCGGACAGTTCTATGACGAGTACAGAAATTACTGTCAGCATGTGGGTGAGTACACCAGAAACAGTGCCGACTTCTATTCAGCATTAGAGAAAGCTGGATTCAGAAAGAAGCGGACGAAGTCAGCCCGTTTCATTGTTGGAGTACAGTTGAAATCAGAATTTATGTAATACCACTTGTCATTAGTGACGCCTCTGACATCTCTTTAGTAAAAGTACCCTATAGGGGAAAATAGGACAAAAAAACCTATAAAGGGGTTTTACTGGAGAGGTGACAGTCCTGACACCAACACAATTATTGAGGGAAAAACAATGACCTATAAAAACTGGATGAAAAGAAAATATGCGGACCAGAATTCTCCAGAAGGGGACCTTGCCCGCGATGTATGGAATGATGAAATATTTCCGATAAACAGATGCTGCAAGTTCAAAGGATGGCATGATCTGATCAAATCATACCTGGATCGGAAGCAGGCCTGCACTGAGGCCATCGACCTGTTTGAAAAAACGTGGAAAGAGTACGAAGCATGCGAGAAGCAGAGATTGAGAAGAAATTAGTGGATGCCGTAAAGGATACTGGCGGTATCTGTCCGAAGTTTGTCTCACCAGGAACCAATGGAATGCCGGATCGTATTGTTCTGATGCCAGAAGGAAGAATGTGCTTTGTGGAAGTGAAAGCGACCGGCGAACATCCGAGAAGGATTCAGCTTCGGAGACATGCAAGACTCCGGGTGCTGGGATTCAAAGTGTATGTTCTGGATGATCCGGATCAGATCCCGGTAATCCTCGCAGCAGTGAGGGGAGAGAAATGATGGGGCGCATTCTGGTAACAAAAGACAATCAGAACCATCTTTTCTTTAACGAACAGGATCTCTTCCGGTTGGTGGAAGAGTATATGGGATCTGATTTCTCAGAACTGCTGGCAGATAAATTTCAGGAGACACAGGATGATCTGGATGCCTATGACGATGAAGTCAAAGAACTGAAGGTTGATCATAAAGAGATGGTGAAATCCATCGAGTCTGCCTTAAAGCAGATCAGTCATGAGCTGGAGAAAAAGAAGATTGACCTGTCAGAAATCGAAGAAGCTATGGATGAGATCAGTGATGCCATTCACGATGATCCTTGGAAATGGGAGTGCGGCGGGAATGATGCACTTTAAACCATATTTCTATCAGGAATATGCCATCCAGTTTATCAAGGACCATAAGGAAGCACTGTTGTTTCTGGATATGGGCCTTGGAAAGACGATCATTTCTCTCATGGCCATCAAGGATTTGATGTTTGATGAATTCTCTGTGCAGAAGGTTCTGGTGGTTGCACCACTCCGGGTAGCGAAGGTTACCTGGCCTAATGAAGTGAAAAAGTGGGAAGAGGTATCCGACCTTCGGATGTCGGTGATGGTTGGATCCAAGCAGAAAAGAATACAGGCATTTTGGAAAGATGCAGATATCTACGTCATTAACCGAGAGAATCTGAAAGGCTTAGTTGATTGGTTGGAAGAACGGAAAATGGACTGGCCGTTCGATATGGTGGTGATTGATGAACTGTCGTCTTTCAAGAACTATAAGAGCCAGCGCTTTAAGGCACTTCGGAAGATCCGTCCGTATGTAAAACGGATCGTAGGTCTGACCGGAACACCTGCCAGCAATGGTCTGATGGATCTCTGGGCCGAAGTCAATGCGATTGATCGCGGCGAGCGTCTTGGAAGATTCATCGGAAGATACCGGGAGGCCTACTTTAAGCCAGCTGGTTTCAATCCTTATACCGGAGTTGTCTATAACTACGAAATCCGACCAGGAGCCGAAGAGAAGATCTACGAGAAAATCAGTGACATTACGGTTTCCATGCGAGCCAAGGATTATCTCAAGATGCCGGATGCAGTGATCGTAAATCATGAAGTGGAAATGAGTCCGGCAGAACGGAAAGTCTATGACAAGATGAAGCACGATCTGGTTACGGATATAGATGGCGAAGAAGTGTCCGCCGCCAATGCAGCAGTGCTTTCTAACAAGCTCCTGCAGATGGCAGACGGAGCTTTGTATTCTGACGATGGTGCCGTCAAAGAAATCCACAGCAGAAAACTCGATATGCTGGTTGATCTTATGGAACAGGCCAATGGCCAGCCAGTCTTGATATCATACTGGTTCCGGCACGATCATGACCGGATTAGGAAGCATCTGAAAGATGAAGGATATGAAGTACGGGATCTCAAAACAGCAGAAGACTTCGCTGACTGGAATGCCGGAAAGATTCAAGCAGGTCTGATCTCACCAGCTTCTGCCGGACATGGACTCAATTTGCAGGATGGTGGTCATATCCTTGTGTGGTATTCGATGATCTGGTCCTTGGAACTTTATCTCCAGACCAATGGCCGACTGCACCGGCAGGGACAAAGGGAAGTGGTGACGATTCATCATATCGTCTGCAAGGATACTGTGGATGAGGATGTGATTGAAGCTCTGAAGAATAAGAATACAACGCAGCAGAGCTTAATTAATGCCGTGAAAGCACGGATCAAATGACAACAATATGACAATCAAAGCCAAAGCGGACATAGAAGAAACTCAGCGGAGGTGAAGATTATGAGTTCTATCATTTACAAATATCTGGATAAGCGTGCAGCGACCGTTTCAGCAATCAAGGATTTCACCAGCATGCAATTCATCATCAATAACACGGATGAAAAGATTCGGGAGGAACACAGGAAGATGACCTCCGTTGGTTCTCCTCGGTTTGATGGTATGCCGCACGTCCATAATCCCAATGCCAATGAAGAACGGATTCTGAAAGGCATAGATGAGATCAATGTTCTGAAAGAACGGTATCGGCAGGCTGTGGAATATATGGATTGGTTCATGCCGGCGTGGAATCAACTGTCAGAAGAAGAACGGGATGTTCTGAAAATATTCTATGGAAGTGAGATGGGAACGTATGGAGCGGTTTATGAGATCTGCGACCGGTACAGCATTGAGCGTTCCTCTGCCTACAATCGGAAAAACAGAGCGCTGACACATCTGCAGACATTGCTGTTTGGAAAAGACTGAGCTTTACTGATTTGGTTCCCTGATATAATGTTATGTTCGAAAGATGGAGCAAACGTCATGTCAGAGAACTTTTTTAGATGCAATTTCGGATATTCGGGTCGTGATGGGGATATCGGTTGTTGTAGTGATTCTTACGATTGTTTTGATTATTGAAAAAGTTGTCATAGGAGTTAGAAACAATAAAAGACACAACAGTGATTCGTGGAATAACAATCGATGGGATTAACAAAAACTTTGAATGTAAATTTTTCGGATTAAGATATACCTATGAATGGTTCAGATTTTTTATACAATGACTTTTATAGATCGGCCTTGATATTGATTTTAACCGTAATTTTGGTCATTCTGATCGTTATTATCATTCGTGAGATTCAGAAGATTCTTGCGTCGCCATTTAAGTATCCATATTATTACGTTCCGTTTGATGTGTCAGGAAAAAGAAATCCAGATATGTCAGATTATATTGATAAGTATCTGTGCAATACGGTGAACTGGAAAGCTATTTGCAGGCACGAAAAGGAAATTAATAAATGGAAGGCTGAGTGCAAAGAAGAGATTGAAGAATCAAAATTAAAGGATCGAAGGCGCAGGCAATATAAGGAAGCCTTAGATGATGACCATGCGTATCGTTTTGAAATGAAGCGACGCCAGACAAGATATCGTCAAAGAAATTATATGCGGTCATCTTATAATGTTTATACCAGTACCGATAGGAGAGCTTATAGCTTTGATCAACTAGCTGATCGAAGAAGGTTGCTTGCTGGAATAGGATTTGAAACAAGTCTTCGCAGATACAATGAAGCTGAGCAGAGAAAACTAATGACTCCGCAATTGCGTCAGTACATAATGCGACGAGATAATTACACTTGTCAGATTTGTGGAAAGTATATGCCAGATGGGGTTGGCCTTCAGATCGACCATATCATTCCAGTTTCAAAAGGCGGAAAAACAGTTCCTTCTAATCTTCGGGTTCTTTGCTCGAAGTGCAATGGAAGAAAAGGAAATAAACTGGATTAAGCCAATGAGTAATCCGCTAGACGCATTGCCTTGTTTACCCTGCTATATTGATATCGTAGAAAAGTGGCCGGAAGGGAAAGTGATTCTCTTTCGGTTTTCTTTTGCTTTGAAGGGAGTGAGAAGAAATGAAAGAACATAATCCACGTCGGATGGAAATTTGGTTTGCTTGTCTCGGCGAGCATCCGGCAACCAGTGTGCAGGAAGGTACAAGACCAGTGCTTGTTATCAGCAATGATATCTCCAACGAGCATGCCAATACCATCACGGTTCTGCCGATGACGTCAAAGATGAAGAAGCCTTGGCTTCCAAGTCATGTGTTTTTCAGCCAGAAGGAAATGGAAAAGGACAGTGGCTATCATGATTACTTTGCGCCATCGACGATTCTTGCTGAACAGATTACCACACTGGATAAGAAAGCTTTCCGTTCTCGTGTTGGCAGCGTTGCAGACAAAAGCAAGCGGTTGGAGATTGATAGCGCAGTATGGATGCAGTTAGGAGAAGTGCTCCCAGATGCCACATAAACCAATGTATCCATGCCGCCATCCCGGCTGCCCGAATCTTGTGCCAGTTGGCCAGAAGTATTGTGATCAGCATAAGGCATTGCATCCGGAAGAAGTAAGAACCGCATCGAAGCGCGGATACAATTCCAGATGGAGAAGGGCAAGCAGAATGTTTCTGGCGGCTCATCCTTTTTGTGAAGAATGTTTGAAACAGGGAAAGTATACCAAGGCAACGGTTGTGGATCATATTGTTCCTCATTGTGGTGATCCAAAGCTGTTCTGGGATGAGAATAACTGGCAGGCATTATGCAAGCCTTGCCATGATAAGAAGACAGGAAACTACGACAGTCATCCTGTTTACAAATACCGAAAGGAGTAATTATGCCGGATGAAAGTAGGATTGAGAAACAACTGAAAGAGATGAATGCAACGATAAACGGTTCTGGTGAAGTAATTGGAACAGAAGAACCGCAGAGCAGAATTGAAAAGCTGCTGGAAGAAATCAATGGGAACCTTGGAAAATCCTCTGGTGGAGGAGTGAAACCGGACTGGTCTGTTAATGATGAAAATGCAGATGGATATATTGCTTACAAACCTGCAATCAAATCAGGCACTGCTTATCTTTCAACTGTTGAAAATGCTGCATCTTCAGCAGGTGCTTCACGTTCTCATGCTGAAGGATCTGAGACTGTTACACGAGGTAAAAACTCACATGCAGAGGGAAGAAAAACATTGGCAGAAGGCGAAAATTCCCATGCTGAAGGGTGCCTATCCGTATCACATGGTGAATCATCTCATGCTGAAGGATATAGTACCATTGCTCAAGGACTATATCAGCACGTATCTGGAAGATATAACACTGAGGATACGGAAGACAAGTATGCTGAGATTGTTGGCAATGGGACATATGACATGTCTTCCCACACATCCAAAAGATCTAATGCTCGTACTCTTGACTGGTCTGGTAATGAATGGCTCGCAGGCAAACTGATCGTTGGAACTGATCCTGTTGATGACATGGATGTGGCTACAAAAAAGTATGTCGATGATCTGATTGCGGAACTGCAGAAGAAGATAGATGTATTGACACCTTCCGGTAGTTGATGGTGACCCGGGGCGGGTGTGAATCTCTACAAGGCTCAGCTCCGGGACCGGCGCCCCCTCTTGCGTGCAAAGCTGCGAAATCGCAGGGCCGGGGTCTATATAGCTATATAACAAAAGATACATATGTATTACGTGCCGTGAAAAGCCTATAAATTCGGGTGATTCATGGCTTTTTCATGTTCATTTCTTCTGGACTGCAAACAGAAACATTTCGTGGACAAATGATGGATAGGTTAGAGACTGGCTCAGGAATTTCGAGGACAGGTTATGAACGAAGAAGAAATGAATGATTTTATCAGCTCCTGCGCGAAACTGTTCTGCCTGGAATGTGGCAGGCCAGTCAGCTACAGCGGCAAGGGCAGACCACGCGTCTTCTGCTCAGACCGGTGCCGGTGGGCATATGACAAGCGAAGAAGACGCCAGAAATTGAAGGAGGAGAAGCTGAATGAAAACAGCAGAATTAAAAGTGATCCCAGTGAAGGATCTAAAACCAGCTGAATATAATCCGAGAAGGAAACTGAAGCCGGGCGATAAAGAATATGAGAAGATTAAGAATTCCATTCAGGAGTTTGGCTTTGCGGATCCTTTGGTGGTGAATGCGGACATGACAGTTATCGGCGGCCACCAGCGACTGACTGTTGCCAAGGAGCTCGGCTATACCGAAGTGCCATGTGCTGTCGTGGATGTGGATAAGACCAGAGAAAAGGCTTTGAACATTGCACTCAATAAGATCACGGGTGCATGGGATGAGAAGATGCTCGCTGAACTTCTGCAGGATATCCAGAATAGTGAATTGGATGTGATGGTGACCGGATTTGAGCCTCCGGAAATGGAGCAGCTCTTTAACAAGGTGGCCGATAAGGATATCGAAGAGGATGACTTCGATGTGGAAGCGGAATTGAAGAAGCCGACCGTTACAAAGCCAGGTGATCTCTGGTTCTTAGGACGACACAAGATCCTCTGTGGGGATTCCACGAAGGAAGAAACCTATCACACGCTCATGGGTGATGAGAAAGCAAATCTGGTTCTGACTGATCCGCCTTATAACGTGAACGTAGAAGAAACCGCTGGAAAGATCATGAATGACAACATGTCCGATGATGCCTTCTATCAGTTCCTTCTTTCTGCTTACAAATGTATGCACGAATTCTTAGCGGATGATGGATCCATCTATGTGTTCCATGCGGACACGCAGGGCCTTAACTTCCGTAAAGCATTTCAGGATGCTGGATTCTATCTTTCCGGCTGCTGCATCTGGAAGAAGAATTCTCTGGTCCTCGGTCGCTCGCCATATCAGTGGCAGCATGAGCCTTGTCTGTTTGGCTGGAAGAAGGACGGAAAGCACGAGTGGTATTCCGACCGCAAGCAGACAACGATCTGGGAGTATGACCGCCCGAAATCCTCGAAGGACCATCCGACCATGAAGCCGGTGCAGCTCATGGCTTATCCGATCCGTAATTCCAGTATGACCAATGGCATCGTTCTGGATCCATTCCTCGGTTCCGGTTCTACCATGATGGCTTGTGAGCAGACCGATCGGATCTGCAGAGGCATCGAGCTTGATCCGAAGTTTGTAGATGTCGAGGTGAAACGATTCCTGGAATTAAAAGAGAACAAGACAGATGGCGTCTATGTTCTTCGGAATGGTCAGAAGCTGACCTATGAAGAGGCCATCGCAGATATGGAGGGTGACGAACAATGATTCTGATTTGTGTATTGGCATCCGTGACAGTTGTGATCTCGCTTTTTAACTTGCTTCTGGTGTGCTGCTTCTCGGATGAAGACAAAGAATTAGAGGACCGCGAGCAGGAAGAATATCTCCGGAAATGGCGAGAAAAGCATCCGAAAAAATAATGCAAAAAACCTTTTATTTATGCGAAAACTTGCTTGCTATATGTGCCCTTCAGAGTGATCTATACAGTACCGAAAGAAAAGGAGGAACAACGCATGAAAGCAAGCTACACATTCAACATCGACAAGTCACAGAGAAAGGCACTGGCGCAGACCGCAGGTGAATTCTTCCAGATGAAGCCAGAGTACAAAATGCCGGGATGCCGGTTTGTACTGGAAGGAAAGGCTGAGATCCAGAGAGACGGAACCATGGACATGGACGAAAGCGTCAGCGAGGAGGAAGCCGAAGCGATGCTTTCCTACCTTGCAGACCATGGATTCACGAAAACGGATGATCCGGAAGAGAACAGCTTCACGGTTCTTACGGATGAAGAACCACAGGAAGAAGCGGAACCTGAGCCGGAGTCAGAAGACGAGGAGGAACCGATGGAGTTATCCCTTTCCCTGCCAGACGATCTGACGGATGAGGCTTACGATAGACTCCAGACGATCATTGAAACCAAGCAGGAGCTCTTAAAGCACGCATTTCAGTCGGATACCATCACCTTAAAAAGAGAAAACGGCCAGATCACCTTTGACGGATTCCCATCCATCGACAGCGATCATCATAAAGCCTTCGTGGACTTTGTAACGCTGGTCACCGAGTTTGCTAAGAATGCAACGCGGGTAAGCAAAGAGGAAAAGGAGATCACCAGCGAGAAGTATAGCTTCCGGAATTTCCTGCTCAGGCTTGGGATGAAGGGAGCGGAGTACAAGCTCACGAGAAAGATTCTTCTCGAAAACCTGACTGGATCTGCAGCATTCCCAACCGAAGAAAAGGCCAAGGCCCATGCGGCTAAATGGGCAGAGAAGCGGAAAGAAGCCAAAGAGGCAGAACAGGAGGCAAGCGATGATGCGGATGCCGAGTAAAGCACAGGTGGAACGGATTCGAGCTTCTTATCCGGCAGGCTGCCGGGTACGGCTGATCCAGATGGATGATGTTCAGGCGCCTCCTGTTGGAACCGAGGGTACGGTCATTGGAGTCGATGACATGGGATCGGTAATGATCCGATGGGATAACGGTTCAGGACTTAGCGCAGTGCTGGATGGCGGAGACGTGATCGAAAGATTGGAGGCTGACCATGACGGAAGAAATTAAACAGGAGATCTTAGCCATCCGGGATACGGGAAGAACGAACATGCTGGATGTTCCTACGGTTCAGAGAATCGCCTACGAATTGGAATACTTCGATCTTGTGATGTTCATTGAAGAACACCGAAAGGACTACATCCATTTCATCTTTACCGGAGAATGAAAAAAGCGCCGATCTGGCGCTGAAGGTAAGGCTACTGCCTTAGTAGCGGATTTCCGCCATAACCTCCCGGAGTTCATCAAAGCTGAGAGGTTCTGTGCGGCTTTCGCTGCTTTCCTTGTTCTCCCAGCTGAATGTCTGATTTGATGCATTCTTGTTGCTCTGCTGATTATCTTCCATGATGGCCTCCTGATTACCGGGAATTATCCTAACGCAAAAGAAAAGGAATCCAATCCTTGAAATTACCAGGTGCTCTCGTTCCACCTTTATCCATGCGGGAAAATCGAGTGCCACTTTTTTTGCTGAGGCCTTTAGTGTAACCGGAAGAAAAGATGCACTAAAACATCAAAAAAGTGCATAAATATGCGAAGAATTGACTTGCTATCATGCTCACACAGAGTGATGTATATACATGCCAAAAGGAAAGGCAAAGAGGCAAGGACCTCAGGAGAAAACGGACATGAAAACATTCAAGACAACAAAAGGCATCGAGATTCACGCAATCAGAAGAGAAGGCGAGAGCTGGACATGGAACGTCAAGGAGCTGATCCTTGGAAGAATCTATGAAGGCGGAAGCTTCGGAAAATGCATCCGGATCTACAACGATGAGAACGGAATCTTCCAGATGGAATTCTTAAAAGGCTGCGACATTGCTTACACCTTTCTACCAGAATGCACCGAGCTTCTGGACTTCATGAAGGAGGGCATTGTTGGATCAACACTTGGAATTATCGCGGATTACCTGATGAGAAATGGCTGGACAGAGATTACAAGAAAGTGAAGATGCAGACCATGGAAAAGAATACATACTTTGAAGAAATGAGAAAGACAGCGATTGCCTACAACGAGGCGGCTGCAAAGAGGAAAGAAGAACGGGATGCGATGATCAAAGCAGACGATTGGGATGGCGTCCGGGCCTTTGATGAGAGGGAGAAGAAGGAATTCCCATATCCTTTTACACCAGGTGAGAATGCTGCCTTGGTGCAATATGATCGCTCTCTCCAGAACGGTTCCGATGAATACGAAGTAGATGATCTTCCATGGGATGATCAGATGGCAGATTTTGTAAAGACACTGAGAGCTGCTAAGGTTCAGAAGATTGTAGTTACCGATCAGAGCACTGCATTAATGGATGGCATTTACGGGCTGACCAATCTTGGCTGCAAGATGACCGGCCTCTACACAATCACAAGAGAAAACGACCGTCGCTTTGGATCCAGAGAGCCGGAAAAGAAGGATGGAATCGCCTTTGAAATCAACTGATCAGAATGTGAGAAAAAGGCTTAAATAAAGCAAAAAACATGCGTTATTAACTTGCTATCATCTGCCTTCAGAGTGATATATGTACATGCCAAAGGAAAAGGAACGAAGCGAAGGCTTCAGGAGGACATGAACATGACAAAGGCAACAGAACTTAGAAACACATTCACATTTGAGGATTACAACACTGCATTAAGCAAAGCAGATTACGAGTGCTTCTTCACCAAGACCAAGGAAACGGTACGGTTTACCTTCAACGGCTGGGATGGCAAGAGCTACGATGGCGAGGCTAGAAACGCCAAGGTCATCCGCTGCAACAAGCCTGGCTACGAAGACATCCGCTTCATCAAGGTCGGAAAGCACCTCTGCAGCATCGATGAAGACTGGATGGTTATCGAGAAATCAACCGGCGAACAGCATCCGACAACCGACTGGTTTGCAGAAATCAAAAGAGCCTAAATAAAGCAAAAAATAGATGAGAATCAACTTGCTATCAAAGGCCGGTAGAGTGATATATGTACATGCCAAAGGAAAACATAGCAAAGGAGAACATACCATGTGGAACGAAGGAACATTACTCATTGAAGGAACGACAGTGAAATATTGGGTGAAGGCGCTGGATGAAAAGAGCGAGGCCTACGGAATCGAAGGAAGCCGGATCATCAAGATGACGCTGAAGATCAACGGCGAGTGGACACTGAACTACGACAGAGGCTGGGACATTGAGCCAGAGGATGAAGTAAGCCAGCTTGCTTACGCGGCCCTGCTGAAGAAATTCGGGTGAGGTAAAACGCTGGACACATTACCTGGATAAACCAGCTATTATAGTAATGTGAAAAATTGAGAGGGACAGAACATGCTGCCGATAGGCAGTGTCTCTCGTCACAGGAAACATCGCAGGGACCCGTTTAAAGGTCTTTTTATTTTGTAAAAAATCAGGAAAGGAGGTGCGATCTTATGGCAACAAGAGGAAGAAAACCAAAGCCGACAGCTTTAAAAGAGCTGGAAGGAAATCCGGGAAAGCGTGCGTTAAATGAAAGAGAGCCAAAGCCAGCTAAGAAAGCACCATCCTGTCCGAAGTGGCTGGAAAAAGAAGCGAAGAAAGAATGGCACAGGCTCGCTTCCAAGATGGAGCAGATGGGAATTCTTACCGAAGTTGATATGGCGGCCTTTGCCGGATATTGTCAGGCTTATGCCAGATGGAAGGAGAATGAGGAGTTTATCACCGAGCATGGTTCCTTAGTCCGGACACCATCCGGCTATTGGATGCAGGTGCCGCAGGTTTCTATCGCGCAGCAATATATGAAGCAGATGGAACGCTTTGCCGAGCAGTTCGGTTTAACGCCTGCTTCCCGTTCCCGGATCATTGCGGATGATGCAAGCAAAGGCACGAAGGATGAGATGGATGAGCTGCTGGGAGGTGACGAATGATGAAGCGACCAGCAGATTATCCAAAGCTTGAAAACTATAAGCCATGCAAATTCATGCTACCGACTTCTCACTACGATCAGAAGAAAGCAGACCGGGCCGTAAAGTTTATCGAGATGCTCCCACATACAAAAGGTGAATGGGAAGGAAAACCATTCTGGTTACTTCCATGGCAGGAGCAGATCGTTCGGGATATCTTTGGTATTGTAAAGGAAGATGGCTACCGGCAATTCCGGACAGCCTATATCGAGATTCCAAAGAAACAGGGAAAGTCAGAGCTCGCTGCGGCGATTGCACTTTACCTTCTGTATGCGGATAACGAGCCAAGTGCAGAAGTGTTCTCTGCTGCATCTGACCGTCAGCAGGCTTCCATCGTATTTGATGTTGCCAAGCGGATGGTGGAAATGACACCGGCCCTGAACCGCCGGTCCAAGATTATGACGGCCACAAAGCGAGTGGTGAATTATTCCAATGCCGGGTATTACCAGGTTGTCTCTGCCGATGTTGGTGGGAAGCATGGCTACTCCATTAGTGGACTCGTCTTTGATGAGCTCCATACCCAGCCGAATCGGAAGCTCTGGGACGTCCTGACAAAAGGGTCTGGTGATGCAAGACGTCAGCCTTTGCACCTGGCGATTACCACAGCCGGAACAGACCGGAACAGTATCTGCTTTGAACTGCATACCAGAGCCTTAGATCTGATTGCAGGAAAGGTAAAGGATCAAAGTTTCTATCCGGTAGTTTATAGCCTGCCGATTGATGCAGATTGGGAGGATGAAGAGAACTGGAAAAAGGTGAATCCTTCGCTTGGATATACGGTTCCAATGGAAAGAATGCGGGAAGCGTATCTCGAAGCCAAGGGCAATCCGGCAGAAGAATCCATCTTTAAAACTCTGCGGCTTTGTATCTGGTGTGGCAGCACGGTTCAGTGGATTCCCGATCACATTTACGATATGGGAAACCAGCCGATTGATATGAGGGCCTTGGAAGGACGTGAGTGCTATGGCGGTCTCGATCTTTCCAGTTCCGGCGATATCACAGCCTTTGTTCTGATGTTTCCACCAAGAACAGAGGATGAAAAATATATCATGCTGCCGTTCTTCTGGGTGCCGGAGGATACGATTCCTCTCCGGGTTCAGCGGTCCGGCATTCCGTATGATAACTGGGTGGCACAGGGATACATGAAAGCCACACCGGGAAACGTCATCGACTATCAGTACATTCAGAATACGATAGAAGAACTAAGCCATAAGTACCACATTCTGGAGATCGCATTCGATAGATGGGGTTCCAATATGCTGGTGGAACGTCTGACAGAACTTGGACTTACTGTGGTTCCATTCGGGCAGGGATATAAAGATATGTCTCCGCCAAGCCGGGAATTCTATGAGCAGTTAATGAAAGGCAATATGATCCATGGCAGCAATCCAATCATGAAATGGATGTGTGGGAATGTCGTGATCGAAAAGGATCCGGCTGGCAATATTAAGCCAACCAAAGCAAAATCGAAAGACAAGATTGATGGAGTGGTTGCAGCCATTATGGCACTGGACCGCTGCATCCGACACGAGCAGACCGAAAGCGTTTATGACAGCCGAGGCCTGCTTTTTATATGAGTGTGCTGTCAGCACACAGGAGAGATAAATGAAGGGACCATTTAATATCAAGCATAAAAGAGCATCACCGAAGAACAGTCTGGCCGGTGATTCCTATCAGTTTTATATGGGATTCTCCAGCTCCGGGAAAGTCGTGAACGAGCATTCTGCCATGCAGATCACAGCGGTTTATGCCTGTGTTCGTGTTCTCTCAGAAGCCATCGCCGGTCTGCCGCTTCATCTGTACCGGTATAAAGATACGGGTGGAAAAGAGAAAGCTGTGGATCATCCGCTGTACTTTCTCCTTCATGATGAGCCGAATCCGGAGATGACAAGTTTTATCTTCCGGGAGACAGCCATGACGCATTTGCTCCTGTGGGGAAACTTCTTCTGCCAGATTTTACGAAATGGAAGAGGGGAAGTGCTGGGCCTGTATCCTTTGATGCCTAACCGGATGGTTGTGGATCGGGATGAAAAAGGCAGACTTTATTACCAGTACACGCATCAGAGTGATGAAGCCGGAACGATGAAGAACGAAACGATCAATCTGACTCCGTACGATGTGCTGCATATACCAGGGCTGGGATTTGATGGCTTGATCGGCTACAGTCCGATTGCCATGGCTAAGAACGCACTGGGAACCAGCCTTGCCTGTGATGAGTATGCAAGCAAGTTCTTCTCCAATGGTGCAGCGCCTTCTGGTGTTTTGGAACATCCGGGAACGGTCAAGGATCCTGAGAAGCTAAGGGAGAGCTGGAATAATACCTTCGGTGGAAGCCGTAACGCTGGCAAGGTAGCTGTTCTGGAAGAAGGAATGAAGTATGAGCCGATTTCCATCAATCCGCAGGACAGTCAGTTCCTTGAGACCAGAAAGTTTCAGGTTGACGAGATAGCCCGTATTTTCAGAATCCCGCCGCATATGATTGGAGATCTGGAGCATGCGACCTTTTCCAACATTGAGGAACAGGGCCTGGAATTCGTTATGTATACCCTGCAGCCATGGATGATCCGGATTGAAACAGGACTGAATAAAGCATTGCTTTCACCAGAAGAAAAGAAGAAATATTTCTTTAAGATGAATGCGGATGGTTTGCTGAGAGGAAATTACGAAAGCCGGATGCAGGGATATGCAACTGGCATCAATAACGGATTCATGTCGGTGAACGATGTCCGGGAGCTTGAGAATATGGATCTTCTGTCTGATGAAGAAGGTGGCAACGTCCATATGGTAAACGGAACCATGCAGAAACTTTCTGAAGTAGGAGCCGCTTACCATCAGACTGCTACCGGAGATGAATCTGAGAAACAGATAAGTAATAAGAAAGCCAATCAGGCTGGAAAGGGGAAAAATTCTCGTGGATAAATTTTGGAGATGGGTGAAGAATAAAGCGCCTGATCCGGATAATCCGGATGCAGGTGAGAATACAGAGCGCACATTGTTCTTGGATGGAACGATTGCAAGTGAGAGCTGGTTTGACGATGATGTCACACCGGCTCTTTTTAAAGACGAGCTGAATAGTGGATCTGGCGACATTACCCTCTGGATCAATAGTCCGGGTGGTGACTGCTTTGCGGCAGCGAGCATTTACAACATGCTCCGGGACTACAAGGGAAAGGTTACGGTCAAGATTGATGGCCTCGCAGCTTCTGCTGCATCCGTCATTGCGATGGCTGGTGATGTCGTGGAGGCAAGTCCGGTGTCGATGATCATGATTCATAACCCGGCAACCATCGCATCCGGTGACCATAACGATATGCAGAAGGCTATCGAGATGCTGGATTCCGTGAAAGATTCCATCATCAATGCTTATGCCATTAAGACAGGTCTTTCCAGAAATAAGCTGGCAAGCCTTATGGAGAATGAGACCTGGATGGATGCAAGGATGGCTCTGAATCTGCACTTTGTAGATTCGATTATCGAGCGCGACCAGCTTTACGGCAACCAGCCGGAACCGGCGCAGAAAGGCCAACAGGCCGCCACAGAGGGCGGCACGGGCGCTGATCCCGCAAAGGACGAACGAATGCCAATGCTGTGGAGCGAGCGTCTGGCCGAACAGGCCGTTACCAACAAGGTAGTGAATCACTACCGGATGAAAGATAAAAAGCCAGAAGAGCCAACAGCTCCGAAGGGCTATAAGGTTGATGACTGCATGGCGCGTCTCGACCTCATTAAAAAACTCATGTAATTGAAGGAGGATAAGAAAATGACGATTCAGGAGTTGATTACAAAGAGAGCACAGGCGTGGGATGCAGCTAAGAAGTTTCTGGATTCCCACAGAAATGAAAACGGACTTCTGTCTGAAGAGGACAGCGAAGCCTATGACCGTATGGAGGCAGACATCACCGATTACACGAAGGAGATTGATCGTCTGAACCGCCAGAAGGCAATTGATGATGAACTGGCTAAGCCGGTGAGTGCACCGATTACGGCAAGACCTGGTATCGGGGATCCGGAGGAGCAGAAGACCGGAAGAGCATCCGATGCATACCGTAAGGCTGCACTGGCTGCTATGAGATCCGGATTCAGACAGGTATCCGATGTTCTGCAGGATGGCGTTGATACCGATGGCGGTTATCTCGTTCCGGCTGAATGGGACAGAAGACTGATTGATGTTCTGACAGAAGAGAATATCATGCGTTCCCTTGGAACCACGATCAAGACCTCTGGCGAACACAAGATCAATATCGCGGCAACAAAGCCTGCGGCTGCATGGATTGAAGAGGGAGGAGCGCTTCAGTTCTCTGATGCAACCTTCGGTCAGATCATTCTGGATGCTCACAAGCTTCATGTGGCAATCAAGATCACAGAGGAGCTGCTTTACGATAATGCCTTCGGTCTGGAGAACTACATCACTACCCAGTTCGGTAAGGCACTGGCCAATGCCGAAGAGGATGCGTTTCTCAATGGTGATGGCAAGGGTAAGCCGACCGGACTCTTTGATGCAACAAAGGGCGGCCAGATTGGAAAGACGCTGACTGGAACCAAGCTTACCAGTGATGATGTTCTTGATCTGATCTATGCATTGAAGAGACCGTATCGTAAGAAGGCAAGCTTCATCATGAATGATCAGACACTGGCAGAGCTGAGAAAGCTGAAGGATAACAACGGAGCCTACCTGTGGCAGCCATCCTATCAGGCTGGTGAGCCGGACAGACTTTGTGGATATACTGTCAGAACTTCTGCCTATGCACCGACTCTGGAAGCAGGCAAGCCGGTGATGGCCTTCGGTGATTTCTCCTACTACAACATCGGTGATCGTGGCACCCGTTCTTTCCAGCAGCTTCGTGAGCTCTTCGCAGGTAACGGCATGATTGGCTATGTTGCCAAGGAGAGAGTAGATGGCGTTCTGGTTCTGCCGGAAGCTGTCCAGATCCTGAAGGCTGGCGGCACTGCCAACGCAAAGTGAGGTGAGTCCTGATGCTGAAACTGGATGAGGTGAAACAGTATCTTCGGGTAGACACATCGGATGAAGATGATCTGATCAACAGTCTGATGAAAACGGCGGTTTCCCTCGTCCGGGATGTCAGCCGGAAGGATAAGATTGACGATACGAATTCCGTGGTGAAGACCGCTGAAATGTACGCAGTGGCTTACCTCTATGAACACAGGGAAGAAGCGGATCATACGGATCTGATGCTTACCCTGCGTTCTCTTTTGTTTGGAGTAAGGGAGGCAAAGTTCTGATGGATATTGCAGGATTGAATGTTCGGATTACATTTCAGCGGAACAGCACGGTCATTGATGATATCGGAAATCATAAATCCATCTGGGAGGATGTCTTTACCTGCTGGGCAACGGCATCGGATCAGACCGGAAACGAAGAGAATGATGCAGGTCAGACTTTGGAAGAGGACAAGATGGATTTCACGGTCCGCTATTCTTCTGAGACTGCAGCAGTCACCAGTAAAGGGTATCGAATCATTCTGAATGACCGCATTTATAACATCGACCATGTGGATGATATGGGATTCCATAAGCGAAGCCTGAAATTCCATGCAACGCTTGTGCGGAGGTGATTGGATGAGTGTTCGTATCAAACCGGATCAGCTTTCCAAGGTGGTCAGTGAAACGCTGGATGATTATAAAGAATCCTTATCTGAGAAGGTAAAGAAATCCGTGAAGGATGCGGCAATAGAAGCAGTAAAGGATCTGAAGGCAACGTCACCGAAGCTGACCGGCCGGTATGCCAAGAGCTGGAAACAGAAGAAGCTGAAAGAGACCTCTTCGGAAATGGATATCGTGGTCCATGCCGGAAGATATCAGCTGACGCATCTTCTGGAGAATGGTCATGCCAAACGAGGCGGCGGCAGAGTGCGGGCAATCCCGCATATCCGTCCAGTGGAGCAGAAAGTATCTGAGAAGCTGGAACGGGATATCAAGAAGGAGGCACAGGATGGATGAAGTGATTCAGATTTTGAAGAAGCTTGGCATTCCCTTTGCCTATGATCACTTTGCGGAAGGGGAAGGCCCTGATCCGCCGTTTATCTGTTATCTGACTCCGGAGAGCGATAACTTCGCGGCAGATGGAGAAACCTACTTTGATATAGATGTTGTGAATATCGAACTTTATACGGATGAAAAAGACCCGGCTCTTGAGAAGAAGCTGCAGAAGCTTCTGAAACAGGCCGGGATTTTCTATGAAAAGGATGAGACCTGGATTGAATCCGAAAACCTGTATGAAGTGATTTACGAATTTGAGGTGCCATCGGCACCAGATGATGAAGGAGGTGCTAAGGCACATGAGTAAGAAGAACAAGGTTAAATACAACCTTAAGAATGTTCATTATGCGATTGCAACCATCAATGATGATGGAACAGCTACCTATGCCGTTCCGGTTCCATGGCCGGGTGCAGTAAATCTGTCCTTGGAAGCACAGGGAGATCAGACGATCTTCTGGGCTGATGGAATCCAGTACTATGCCACGAATTCCAACTCCGGCTATAACGGAGACTTTGAATCTGCCATGGTTCCGGAGGATTTCAGACAGAATGTTCTGGGAGAAATTCTCGATTCCAATGGCGTGTTAATAGAAGACAGTGACGCGCAGCCAGTGCATTTCGCATTGCTGTTTGAGTTTGATGGAGACATCAATCAGATCCGCCACGTCATGTATAACTGCACGGCAAGTAGACCGAATGTAGAGTCCAAGACCAAGGAAGACAGCATTGAGGTTCAGACAGAAACACTGACCATCAACGCGACCAGTATCAAGAATGCAGCTCTTGATAAGAATATTATCAAGGCACGTTCCACATCCAATACCAGTGATGAAACGTATCAGAACTGGTACAAGGAGGTCTATGTCTCTACAGGAAAGGCTGCAGAGACCAGTGATTCCGGTAAGCAAACATCCGGAACTACACCGAGTGCAGCGAAAGGAGCAAAGTAAATCATGTATAAAGAGATTCAGCTGGATACCCAGGAAGGAAATAAGGTATTTCACTTTCTGGCTACTGGTACAACCGCCTATCGTTTCCGGCAGGTATTCCATCAGGATCTGATGGTGATGCTTAACAATATGGAAAAGGTAGATGACGGGAAAGCAGATACAAGCGTTGGCGATAAGTTGGCCTATATCATGAATATGCAGGCCGAAGGAAAGGATATGACAAAGCTGAGCTTTGATTCCTTTCTGGAATGGTGCGATCAGTTTGACGGTGCCGAGCTGTTCCTTCATATGCAGGATTTTGTGACGCTTTATCTTGGCTCCAGAGCAACAACCTCTGTACCAAAAAAAACAGTCGCCCGACCGACCGGGAAATAAACACTGCGGTTTATATTTTGCGGGCAAAACAAATCGGCCTTTCTCTGTCTGAACTGGATCAGATGGAGGAGGGTCAGATTTTGGATTTAATCATTGAGTCGGGCAATGACCTTTGTGATGAAGAATACAGCGAAGTAGCAACGCAGTCTGATTTTGATAGCTTCTGATTCAATTCTGCGAATCAAGGATATACTTTAATTGGGTGCCGGAAGTGAAAAATGATGCGATCACACACCTGTTGAAGAAGCAGGGCAAAAGGATACCCGGGAAAGCATCACCGGGCCGGTACCCTTTTACAACATATTAGATGATGAAGCATCGGCAGAGAAATCTGTCGGTGTTTTCTTTTGCACATTTTTAAGGAGGTGAGCAGATATGGCAGGCTCCAGAATCAAGGGCATAACGATTGAGCTGGATGGCGATACCACGAAGCTCACTGATGCCTTAAAGAAAGTTGATGCCCAGGTCCGGACAACACAGTCTCAGCTGAAGGATGTTAATAAACTTCTGAAGGAGGATCCCGGTAATAAGGATCTGCTGTCTCAGAAGTATAAGTATCTTGGCACTGAGATTGATGCAACCAAGAAGAAACTGGATACCTTAAAAGAAGCCCAGAAACAGATGGGTTCCGAGAAGGTTGGAACAGAACAGTACGAAGCTCTTCAAAGAGAAATCGAAGCGACAGAACAAAAGCTGAAAGGACTCACAAAAGAATATGAGAACTTCGGTTCTGTCTCTGCACAACAGATCGCAGCCGCAGGCGATAAGGTTCAGCAGGTAGGAGATAAGATCTCCAGTGCGGGAACAAAGATGACTGCCGGAGTGACGGTTCCGATTGTGGCTGGTGCGACTGCAGCCGTGAATGCTTATGGTGATGTGGATAAGCAGTTCAACCTGGTAAAACAGACCATGGGAACCACTGCCAACAGCGCTGCTGACTTCCAGAAACTCTGGGAACAGATGGGAACATCTGCCAAGAATTCCGTCTATGGTATGCAGGATGCCGCGGATGCACTTTTGAACTTCGCACGTCAGGGTTTTACTGCAAAGCAGGCAACGGATATGCTGACACCTGCCATGAGTTTGGCTGCTGGCACCGGAACGGATCTTTCTACGGTTACAGCCGGTCTTGGTAATGCATTGAAGATGTTCGGTGCCAATTCGGATGAAGCTGCCAACTACGCAGATGTTCTTGCCAAAGCACAGGCGCAGGCCAATACCGATACAACACAGCTTTTCGATGCTATGTCGGTTGCTGGTCCGATCTGTAAAACTGTCGGATGGAGCATGAAGGATCTTGCTGCCATCACGGATGTATTTGGTAATGCAGGTATTTCCGGTTCCGAGGGTGCAGATGCTCTGAAGACAGGCCTGGCAAGACTGGCTTCTCCAGCAAAGTCTGGCGCTGAAGCGATGGATGCATTAGGACTTTCCACAGGACAGACCTATGCCATCTTCAATGACAACGGAACATTGAAAGACATGCCGACCGTGCTCCAGAATCTGAATAGTGCTTTTTCTGGATTGTCTGATCAGGAGAAACTGGAAGCCGCAAGTAATATCTTCGGTAAGAACCAGATGGCCAAATGGCTGACATTAATTCAGACTTCTCCATCCGATATCAAGGGACTCCGTGATGCACTGGATGATGTATCCGGTTCTGCGGATGACATGGCAAATGCCTTGATGTCTGGTACGGGTGGTACGATTGAGCAGTTAAAATCCACCTTCGATGTTCTGACGGTTACGGTTGGTCAGTTGGTCGCTCCTGCATTTACGAAAGTGATGCAAGCAGTGATTGACTGCATGAATGCCATCATGAACATGAATCCGGCAGCACAGAAGCTGACTCTGATTCTTCTTGGAATTGCGGCGGCTATCGGCCCAATCTTGATTGTGATAGGCAAGATGGCAACGGGTGTCGGTGCTTTGATGAAACTGGCACCAGCATTTGCTAAGATTCCATCTGTTATCAGTACAGTCAAAGGAGCAGTCTCCGGACTATGGGGAGTGCTTTCTGCAAATCCTATTGTACTGGTCATCGCAGCCATCGCGGCTCTGGTGGCCGGTTTTGTTTATCTATGGAATACGAGTGAATCCTTCCGGAATTTCTGGATCGGACTCTGGGATGGGATCAAATCCATTGTTTCCGATGCAGTAGAAGCAGTGAAGGGATTCTTCAGTCAGATCGGTGATTTCTTCTCCTCGATGGGTGAAGCTATCTCAAATGTCTGGAATACGATCACAAATGTGGTTCAGACCGGAATCATGTTGCTGGGATCCATTCTGCAGGGAGCTGCACAGATCCTGATTCTTCCTTGGTCTTTTATCTGGGAGAACTTCGGTCCGATTCTGACGAAGGCATGGGAAGGCATCAAGAGCACAGTCAGCTCTGCATTGTCGGCGGTCGGCGGCTTTATTTCGAATGCCTGGACTTCCATCAGCAGTGTGATGAACAGTGTATGGTCTGCAATCAGCAGCTTCTTCAGTACGATCTGGAATACCATCAGCGGAGTATTCTCCTCCGTACTTGGCGTCATTCAGTCAGCTGTTTCTACAGCTTGGAATGCTGTCAGCAGTGTGACCAGCTCGGTATGGAACACCATCAGTTCTGTGATTTCCACAGTCTGGAATGCCATCAGTTCCAAGATCAGCAGTGTGCTTTCCAGTATCCAGAATGTGATGAGCACAGTTTGGAACGCGATTAAGAATATCGTGACCGGGGCTATCAATGCGGTAAAGGATACAATCTCAAATGGACTGAATGCGGCGAAGAACACTGCCGGGAATATTCTGGATGGAATCAAAGGCAAGTTCTCGTCTGTCATGGATGGGGCAAAGAGCATCGTCAAAGGTGCGCTGGACCGGATCAGCAGTTTCTTTTCCAACTGTAAGCTTCAGCTGCCACATATCAAGTTGCCGCACTTCAGTATCAGTGGAAAGCTGTCCATTGATCCGCCTTCGGTTCCGCATCTGTCGATTGACTGGTATAAGAAGGCCATGGACGATGCCTATCTTCTCAATAGTCCGACCATCTTCGGAGCTGCTAATGGCAGACTCCTTGGCGGAGGAGAAGCAGGGCAGGAAGCCGTTGTTGGAACCGATAAACTTGTCGATATTGTACAGACTGCACTTGCTGGAGTTGGTGGCGGCACGACAGTCATCCCGGTCTACATTGGCCAGGAACGGATTGATGAGATCGTTGTTCGGGCCAACCAGCGTGCAGCCTATCGCTCTGGAGGAAGGTGATGGATCGTGTTAAGTGACTATCCGATTTACTTTGATGATACAAAGCTCTTCACTCCAGAATCATGGCACGAGAGTTATGAAGTCGTTGAAAATACAAATCAGACAGAAGCAGGGACGGATCAGACCGTTGTCATTCGATATGACAAGCTGAGTGTCTCTGCTTCTTTCAATTGCTCAAGTAAATGGGCTGCGAAGTTTGCAGAATTCCGGGATCACGACAGCATCCAGGTAAAACTCTATGATCTGAAAACGCAGGACTATAAAACCCGGACGATGCGAATCCGGAATTTTAAGTCTGGTCCGGAGAAGAACTCGGAAAGGACGAAAAGGACCAATGGTCTGTATGTTGTGTCGTTTGATCTGAATGAATTCTGATTGATGGAAGGGAGGATGCCATGTATTCGGTAAGCGATGCGTATAAAGAAGCGATGAAAAAAGACGTGCAGAGCTATCGGATGCGCGGCTCTATCGGGAAGACAGAATTTGCCGATAAGAATATCCTCACTGGATCCTTTTCCATTACGAATCAGTGTTCCGATACGACACAGGTTCAGATAGGACAGGTCTATACGGCAGAACTCAAAGCAACCTTCCTTGGCTTGGAATCAGAACGATATGCTCTGAAGGATGCAGAGATTCGGCCTTCCTTTGGTATGAGGCTTGCAACTAGAGAATATGAGGATATTCCGCTGGGAATCTTTACAATCTCAGAAGCCAACTGGGGAGAAAGTGGAGTCGAGATTACGGCCTATGACAATATGTCCAAGCTCGATAAGTCATTCTCTGTTTCCAAGTTATCTGGCAAAGCATACCGGATTGCTTCTCTTGCCTGCCGGTCCTGCGGCTTGGAACTGGCAACCACACCGGAAGAATTCGAATCTTTCGCTAATGGTGATGTGACCTTCACACTATATCCGGATAACGAGATCGATACCTGGAGAGATCTGATTTCGTGGCTGGCGCAGTCGCTTGCCTGTAATGTATTTGCAGATCGGGAAGGAAAGATTGTATTCCGGAGTTATGGCACAACGGCAGTCGATCAGATTGATGCCAAGCATCGATTCACCGGCTGCAAGTTTGGCGATTATATCACCAGATATACCGGTCTTTCCTGTGTGGATATTGCAGATCAGATGACCAGATACTATGCCGCAGCGGTGGATGATGGCCTGACTTATAACCTTGGCATGAATCCGCTTCTCCAATCTGGTGACAGTGGTCATAGCTTGGAAATGATCCGGAGAAATATCCTGAATGCACTGAGCAGCGTTCAGTACGTCCCGTTCACAGCTTCGATGATTGGAAATCCCGCCTATGATCTGATGGACGTTTTCCATTTCACAGGTGGGTATGCAGATGATGACAAACTCTTCTGTATGACCAAGTATGTCTTTACCTACAACCAGAAATACGAAATGGAAGGCGTGGGAAAGAATCCAGCGCTGGAAACGGCAAACAGTAAGTCAGACAAAAATATCTCCGGCTTGATGGAGCAGGTGAATTCCATCACGGATTCCATCAATAACCTGCTTTATGACTACAACACCAGTGAAGTTCTGATTGGCCAGACAGAACGAATCGCCGGTTTGATAACCTACTACATCAAAGAAGAAGCAGATGTGGAAGGTCACTTTCTGATGCACTACCGGGCGGAGAAATCTACCCGGCTGATTATTCGCATTTATGATCTTGGTGTGGAAGAACTGTACTCGCCATTGATCTATGATTTGCCAGCAGGGGATGGAACGATAGGTATTCCTCATTCTTATTTGCATCGCGTGGTTGGAACACACACGGCAACGATCACTGCACAATGCACTGTCGGGACGATCCATGTTCCGACCAGAAGCATTTTCTATACGATCAATGCCGGGAACTTTGCAGAGGCTGTGGATGAAATCGGAATGGACATCCGGGATATCACGATGCGTCAGCTTCTGGAATCCAATGGACCGGATCAGATCTGGTGCGCCGGAATTGAAGATGGAAAGCTGCTTGTCAGCCGCAGAGAATACCAGGACGATGGCACTGCACCAATAAAGTGGGAAGGTGTCTATACACCGGGAGAAGCACTGGATGCAGCTATCGAGTTTGATGGCACCTGGGTGTTAAGGACTGGAGCCGAGAAGTTTACTATCGAAACTGATGATGAGCCATGGATCTTCTGGATTTCGGACACCTCCAAACATACTCTGTATGCCCAGCATGGCACCGATGAATTTACCCGCTTTGTGATGGAAGAAGGAGTAAATTCCGTCCATGCTTGCAAAGGCTATAGTTCTGAAATGTATCCGGAACAGGACCAGGGACTTGTGGTTGTTTATGTAAAGAATGATCAGACCGTCTGGTATCGGCAATATACGCTGAATACAGAAACAGGAAAGAAGGTCTGGTCCAATCCAATCAGAATCGCTAACAACGAGTCTTGGAGAGAAGCCAATGTGCATCGGCTGAACGATTACCGTCTGAGCTTTGAACTTTCCAATGAAAAGCACAATGTCTGGATGATCACAGGCCGGACCTATGTTGGTCAGTCTGTTTATCCGGAAAATGCGGGATTTAATGGTGACGCAGAACTTGGATTCAGTTTCTTCCGTAATGGAGATATCATTAACTTTGATGGCTATGCGGTTCAGTTTGATGATCCAACCGCACCAGAGAAAGAATTTCATATCCGCTATCCATATCCAGTACGGAATGTTGACAAGAATTTTTCGGACGAAGTAAAGGTTGTACTGAATGGAAAAGAACTGGCCCGTTCCAAGTATTCCTTGAAGCTGGATGGAACAGACCTTGTGATCACAACGAAAGACGAGATTGCTGCGACAAGAGCAGAGGAAGCGAAACTTGCAGTCACGATTCTTGGCTCTGACTGCCGTTTTTATCTTTCCAACGATAACAACGTCCATCGGATTCTTCTTTCGGACCAGGATTTCAACTGGACCGTGGAACGGCCGATCATCGTCATTAATATCGAAGTTGACGAGGAGGCGGCATTTATTGCTAACGCCTCAACAACAGAGAAAGTCAGACAGGTGAATAACTATCCGAAGACAGCAGAGGATTCTGGAACATTCCAGGCTTCCGCTGCCTTTTCTCTTGTGACCAAACAGGTAGGCAGAAAGAACATCGGTGTGGATGATGTCGGACAGTTTAATGCGATGGTCAATTGCACGATTACGACTTCCTATACCGGAGATGCACCAATTTAAGGAGAACTCATGAAAAGCAGATGTAAGATCAATTTCAAAAATGAATATACCGTCAGGGTGGAACAATTAGGACGGGTGAAAGAATATCACTTTGGCAATGTGGTCCTGAATAGCATCCTGAATCAGAACTTTGATTTTTCTGGTGTTCGTTTAGGTTCTGGAACAGGGACGCCAGCAAAGACGGATACCGATGTATTTACAAAGCTGTGGGATATCAGCTGCACAAAGACGGTAACCAAGGATGAAGAAAAGCAGGCTGCGATCCATACGCTGGTTGGTGAAATTCCGCCGGATACTGCTCATGTTGGAACCATCACAGAGCTTGGTATTCTGATTGGATCCACGATGGTAACGCATGCTCTGATTAAGGATGCTGAAGGCAACCCTATGACCATCGAAAAAGATGATTTGACCAGGGTGATCGTGACAGCACGAATCACCATGACATTGGGAGCTAATAGTCCTTGGCAGCCTGTGCCAATCAGGCATACGCAGATGTATATCAAACAGGCGAAAGATGATGAGGGTGAAGAGAAAAGGTATAAATGGGGCGGTCTTGGTACGCTGTTTTTAGAGCTTTGCACAAACAGTAATGCCGCCATTGGTGATGGAGAGATGCAGCAGCAATACTCTTACATTGGCACCAGCTATTATCCATATCTTGTCAGTGCTTCTTGTTATGGCTATGGCCATGCAGCAGCCAGCAATGAAGTGAAGGATGGAAAGAGAACGGCCAAGTTCGATTTCAGAGCACCGGCTACACTTCTCGATTACCCTGTGTATTTCAATACCATCATGATTGGAGGTATTTGCTATGCAGAACTTCCAAATGCTGAGCTGATTCCAAATTACGATGTAACGAACTATCCAGTTGGAACAGGGGATGGAAGTACAAAGGATTTCTTATGCCCATTCAGTTACTTTGTTAAGGATTCAGACTCCATTACCGTGGATGGAAAGACGCTGACAAGAGGCGTTGATTATACGGTTATCAATGACAATAACCATGAAATGCTGCAGGAGCTGACTCCATTCGCCAAAGCAAAAGCATCTGGTGGAAACCGGAACAGTAATCATTATGGCGTAGGCTTGTTTACCAGACCACTTTATCGATGGCCAGCAAATCAGGCAGAAGACTTTGGTAATACAAATGGAAATTATTATCATGCAAGGGACTCCGAGTTTGTTTCTCAGATCTATAAGAACAGCCCGGTAATCTTTGATCTTGGCGCAGAATACGAGCTGAATAAGTTTCATCTTCCGGCATCCTTTACCAATGCGACTTATACGCTGAGCGTTTCTTCCGATGGAGAAACTTATACTCAGGTGTTCAGTGAGGTGAAGGAGAATAAGAAAGACCTGTTAGTCGATTTTAAAGCGAAGGGCAGGTATTGGAAATTGGAGACAACTGTGAATACAAGCACTGTTGAATTTAGCGCCGATCCTAATGCCGTTCCTTTCCTTGGCAAAGTGCAGGATGGCTATATCCATTTCAAAGAAGCTCCGGCTAATGGAGCCGTGATTACGATGAGTGTAAAGATGGATCGGCCATTCAAGACTTCTGAAACTGTCATTGATTATTCCGGCAGTCTGGAAATCACCGTCTAGGAAGGAGGTCTTTATGGCTTTGAGTTTTGCAAAGACAATTGACTTGACAGCCTACGATAAGAATCCGGAACCGAAGATTGTCACGCAGCTTTCCATCATCCATGAAGCGCGGGATGGCGAGATTGTTCAGTATTATGTGCGACCAGACAACATGACGGAGGAGGACAAGAGCAGCCATGCTATCGGTGTATATGATAAGGATAAAGAGGCATGGTCCTATACCGATTATGATGAGCTGACTTGGAACGCTCCTGGTCAGAGAATTGCCGGGAACCGTCTCGAACGATTAGGTGTGAAGGCATTCCCGGATGTTGGAGCCATTGCCTTTTACAAACTTGCCTTTCGCGATATTTCCAGAATCCTAGCACCGGTCAATCCGGAAAGTGGAAAGATGGAAGCTCCGTCATTAAGCGTGGTAAAGAATAAGAATGGTTTGCTCACTTTTACGATTACACCGGCAGAGAATTCCAAGTATAGGTGTTATCGGATCATTATGCAGGATGGAGCATTCTCCACGGATCATATTACCTATGATCTGGTGACTACTGTGGATCCACCATTGGTCAATGGAAACTATGAATGCTTCTGCATTGGCTTTCCAGATGAAGGACAATACTGCTCCAGAGATAGCAACGTGGTCCATGTGCAGATCAGTGGCAAGACTGATGATTATGAATCTCCGTTCTATACCAAGGATGAAGTGACTGCCATGCAGCAGAGGATCGAGGACACCTATACTAAGGGTGAAGTGGATGGCATTCAGAATCGTGTGGAGGATACGTACACAAAGGAACAGATTGATCAGCAGATTGCAGAAGTCATGAGGAATTTCAATGATGGCGATGTAGGAGAGTATTGATGAAGAAATTATATACAGAAGCCAATATTCAAATGATCGCTGATGCCATCCGGGATAAGCTGGGGACGGATGCAAAGTACAAGGTTTCAGAAATGGCCTCTGCAATCCTCAGCATCCCAACAGATGGAACAGTTGGCGCTGGCGGGAAGAACTATGTTTTTATAACGGACGAGAATGAAACAGTGACAGCGACTATGCCGCATGATGTGAATACGGTCTGGCTGTTTTCCGATACGATCCTGTCTCCGGATATCACATTGGATGATATTGAATGTGATGCAGTAACAAGCGTACAGTTCGTCAATCGGCTGCTGCTCAAGCTGACACTGGACACCACAAAGATTCATGCCGGTGATACCTTTAAGATTCGAGTCAAGAAGAACGGCTATCTGCATCACAATGGTGGATCCATTCAGTGCAGGCTGCCGGTTTCCAATACGCTGGATTTATTTGATCAGACCAACCTTGGCAGGCAGATCATCACCAGCACGTATTCTGATCAGGGAACCTGTAATATCAGTCTTAAGAAATACTCGATTATTGGATTTGCAGATACGCTTTCAACTTTAAAGAAAAGCAGAGATGTATTTCAATCCTGCTCTGTGGATGGCAACTGCTGTTTTAAGGCGGGGAATATCACCTTGTATGTAAATGGCAGAGACAATGGTTATCAGATCATCAGCCTATATGAAATGCCGATGGATGATGTAGGATCCTTAATTCGAGTCACGTGGAATGGCTATATGCCTTATAGCCAGAGTGAAGCCAATCGAGGAATCTGGGATGTGTATTTCCTTGGAAATGGAGATTTCTATATTCGGATTACCAGCCTCGGTACGAATAGCAGTGGCACTTATCAGATAAATGGACAGAACTTCAGGAACCCAGGAGTGGGAGGATATGTTTCTGTCTATCGAAAGAATTATTACGGAACTGCTTTTGAGATCGTCTATGAGAAATACGATCCTTCCAGGCATGATGTCAGTGCAGATAGTCCGATTAAAAATCTTACACTCATTGAATTGACGAAGGATAAAAATGGATTGTCCTATTGCCTGAAGAACGATGTAGATGATTCTACCTACACCTATAGCAATGAACTGTTTCAGTGGCCATATGCTGGAAAAACGTACAGCTCATTATATGTGAGTACGAATTCATGGATTGGAGTAACGGGATCGTCAAATGAAGAGATCCGGATCAATCGGCAGGATGCGAAAGCTCATCTGTTTTCGCATGGCAACTACCACATTACGGATCTGGATATTGATTGTTATAAGTTCCGGTGGGAAGGATACTCCTATTACCGGGATGGTTCTGCGAATCAAATCTGGGAACTGTATCTGTTTGAAAACGGAGATGCAATGCTCCGCATGGAGAAAATGCAGGGCAATAAATCTGGAACGTTCTCATTCTTTGGAACTGTCTTTTCAATCAGTGAAGGAGAGTGTGTTTCGTTTTATCGGGTGGATGAATCCTCCGGTAAATTTACGGCAGTCAATGAAGTATATGACATCACAAAGCATGTCGCTTAAGGAGGTGGTTTCCAATGGTTGAGTTTATTGTCCGCTACTGGGTGGAGGAACTCTTCGCTGTGATCATTGCCATCATCGGATGGCTGATCAAACAGGTGAAGGCAAAGAAAAGTGAATATGAGATTCTTCGTGAAGGAATCGTGGCTCTGCTGCATGATCGATTGTATTCGGCCTGCAGCTTTTTTATTGCCCGCGGTTACTGCACATTGGAGGATCGGAATAATCTCGAATATCTGTACACGCCATATAAGCAGTTAGGCGGGAACGGTACAGGGACGAGATTGTATGAGAAATGTCTGGAACTGCCATATGAGGCAGAAGAGAAGAAGGGAGAATAACTATGGATTTTGGAATTGCAAGTGTAGCAGCGATCACGGTCATTGCCTATCTGGTAGGCACAGCCTGCAAGGCATCGAACTTCGTCAATGATGAGTGGATTCCGGTGATTTGCGGAACGGTCGGAGCAGTACTCGGTGTAGTCGGGTTGTATGTGATGCCGGACTTTCCAGTCAGTGATGTTGTGAATGCAATCGCAGTTGGTATTGTTAGTGGCTTTGCGGCAACAGGCGTTAATCAGGCTGTTAAGCAGCTTGGTAAAGCAAGCAAGGAGGATAACGAAAATGAGCATGAAGGGAATTGATGTCTCTAGGTGGCAGGGAACGATTAACTGGCCAGCAGTGAAAGCTGCTGGTATTAAGTTTGCCATCATCAAAGCAGGTGGATCTGATAAAGGATTCTATAAGGATCCTCAGTTTGAAGCCAACTATGCAGGAGCAAGGAATGCAGGCATCCATGTGGGTGCCTATTATTTTGTCGGCCCTGGCTGCAAATCCAGAGCAGATGGAGAAGCGGATGCCAGAAGGTTTCTCACCTTCCTGTCCGGAAAGCAGTTTGATATGCCAGTCTATATTGACTTCGAGGCGCCGAATGCAACGAATAAGAATGGCAACACTGAAGCCTGCATTGGCTTTTGTCGAGTGATGGAGCAGGCCGGATGCTTTGCCGGTGTTTATGCATCCGATCTGTCTGGATTCCATGACAGACTGAACAGAGATGCTCTGAAGCCGTTCACCTGGTGGGTTGCCCGCTATGGCAGCAAGTGCACCTGGGCCACAGCTAACCTTGGCATCTGGCAGTACTCCAGTTCTGGAGGAGTGAATGGTATCAACGGAAATGTGGATATGGATGAATGCTATATCGATTATCCGACCACGATACGGAATGGTGGTTTCAATGGCTATAAGGCTGGAACGAAACCAGCTGCACCTGCAGCAAAGCCAGCACCTGCTCCAGCACCAGTTTCTTCCGGCATTAAGGTTGGAGATAGAGTGAAGGTCATCAATCCGGTTACTTGGACTGGCCAGAGATTCAAACTCTGGTACAGCACCTATACCGTGATGGAGCTGAATGGCCAGCGTGCTGTCATTGGCGTGAATGGCACAGTCACTGCAGCAATCAGTGTTAAGAATCTGAGAAAGGCATAAGGAAAGCGGTCAGATGGGAGATTTAGTTCTCTTGTCTGGCCGCTATTTTTCTTTTCTGTATTCAACAGTCTCATCATCAATTTTTACTATGTGGGAGATTCCATCCTTATCGGTAATCCTTTTATAGCCCTCTGGAATTTCCACGACTTCTCCAATAGCAGGTGCTTCAAAGCCACTATGCTTAGAAAGTTTTTCTTTCTTATTCATGCTTTACCCTCTATACATAATATAAGATAATAACAGTAGCGATAGCAATTTTAATATCATTAAAATTGAGATGGCATTAATTAGGTGCCAATAGGAGGATATATGCTAAAGGATCCTAAGTTGTTTTCTGAAGTGGAGCACATGGATATCATACAGGATAGAATCAAGAACTTCGAAAAAGAGGAAGGCCCAATTAAGGGTAGAATGATGATCACTGATGCGATTATCCCACCTGAATTAGAATCACAGATCGATGTTAATAATCCAGATGTTCATGCTTTTGAAGGAACATTTGATTTTTATGACATGGCAATTGGAATTGCATTAAACACAAGAACACAGCAAATTGCTAGTGGAATTTGGATGACTCCACAAGTTGACGGCGCTGAAGAACCATCAAAGGATTGGATAGGTTTTTTTCTTGAAAAACTGATGAGTGCTTTTGACGAAGATGGTGGATACGGAATTCCAATTTATTCATTTGTGACAGATGAAAGCGATATGACGATTGGTCCTACAAAGCCATAAAACAAGGATAACAAAACATGCCTAAATATAACCGTTATGAAAATTTGAAATTTGATTCCATGAACTACGATCCAATGGATGTAGGAGCTATGTCCTCATTGCTGAGGCAAGGACCGGATGACGTGCGCAACAGAATCAAGGATGGAGAATGGACAATTGCTGATCTGGATAAGGCAATATCATATGTAGAAGATTGCGAGAGCTATCTTAAAAAGCATAATCCGGATTGGAAACCTCCATATGAAGGAAATATGAGAGAAATCTACAAGGATCTTTTATCACAATTGTAAAAACGAACTTGAAAGGGTGTCTTCCTGTTGGACAAGCAGGACGGCACCCATTTTTTAGTTGTTCTCTTTTGCAGGCATATGTAACCAATACTGGATTCTCTGCCATGGATCATATGGACAGGAATCGTCAATGCCATGGTTCAGCTGGCATTCTTTTCCATCAAGTGGGCAGATATCCTGATCATCGCAGATTTGATGGTTCACAAAATCATGGAAATCATCCGCTCCATTCAGATCGTAACCAATCTCTCCGGTAATCCCACTCAGGAAATGTGCCAGCTCCTCATCTGACATGTTTTTGATTCTTCCTTCATTTGTCATTGTGTTTTAACACTCCTTCTAATTCCTATACGGCAGTAAGTAATTAAATCGAAAAGCAGCTATAGTCAAACAACTCCTGGTTGGACGGAAAAACAAAATCAATTCCGGCTTTCACGAACAGAATTCAAGTTAAGAAAATTAACAACCTTTGTACAAAAACAGGGTCTTTGTGTCGGTTATCAGTCAGAAGGAGTGATGACCATGAATGAAGAAAAATCAGTAGAAATTAGATCCCTCAGACAAAACGGTATGAGCATGCGAAAGCTCGTGGAATATACAGGGGAAACGATAGCCACTATCAGAGCACAGTGTAAGGACATAAACCCTGTTCGTGAAAACAAGGATCTCCCTGATCAGATCGAGAAAAAAGAAGCGTGCGCTTATTGCGGCCGGATGATGGAACAGCCAAAGAAAGGCAGACCGAGACGCTTCTGCTCAGATGCCTGCAGACGCGCATATTGGAAAGCAAACCGTGATCTGATGAAACAGAATCCCGAAGCGGTCTATACAAAAGTCTGTGCATATTGCGGAAAGACCTTCACCTCATATGGAAATAAGAACCGCAAATACTGCTGTCATGAGCACTATGTCCTGGACTACTACGGGCATCAAAAAGCCCGTAAATACGCGGAAAATCGTTGATATAGTAGCCGTTTGGAGTGATAGATAGACTACCGAAAAGGGAAGGAGGAAAGCATGCAGATTACAACAAGAACCACAGACAGAAACGCACTGATTTCCTTCCTGCAGAAGGAAACAGGACAAAGGCCGAAGTACATGGGAGCGCCAACCTTCCAGTACATCGTAGGGCCATATACAGTGCTCAGAAATGCCAATATTGAAACCGATCCGGATGATGGAAACAGTCTTCTGGATAAGCTGAGGAAGAGCGGGTTTGCAGATGATGAAGAAGAATCCGGTATCAGCGTTCCGTTTGAAACAGAAACAGTCACGGCAAGAATGAATCTTCTCAATATGGTTCATGCCAGACAGGACATCATCAGTAAGGCAATCGGTAAGAACAGAGCCTTCCATATTAATGATTCATTTCTTAAGGAGATGCAGGATCGCAATCCTCAATCCTTACAAGAATTCAGAGAGTCGCTGCTTTACTGCAGCGCAGAAACAAGAATGAAAGGCATCCGTTTCTACGATGACAAAGTGGTGTTCACCGGGTGCCCGGAGGATGTGTCAAAGGACGAGCAGCAAGCAATGGAAGATCTTCTGTCAGCAATTGTTCGTACTTCCGAGAAACAGCGCTGGGCAAAACCATCTGCTAAGGAATCTGAGAACGAGAAATATTTCTTCCGGATCTGGATGATCTCGCTGGGCTTAAATGGCCGGAAGTATCAGAAGACCAGAAACATCCTTCTGGAAAGGCTGGATGGGGATGCGGCTTACCGGACCGAAGAGCAGAAACAGAAAGCTATCGAGAAACGAAAGAAAGCTAGAGCCAAGAAGGTAAAGGAGGACAAAGATCATGACGACTTTACGATCCTCTGATCAGGCTGATGTCATTGTCATTCCAAAGTTTCAGAAGCCGGAAGGCACAAAGATCAAGGCCGCTGTGTATTGCAGGGTTTCTACCAAGAGCGAAGGACAGGAGGATTCACTGGAAAACCAGATTGATCATTACAAGGATGTGGTTGGAAAGGATCCGCGCTATGAACTGACCAAGATCTATTACGACTTTGGAATCTCCGGCTTTAAGGAAAACCGGCCAGGATTCCAGAAGATGATGGCAGACAGTCGGAAAAGAAAGTTTGAACTTCTCATCACGAAATCCATCACCAGGTTTGCACGGAATACTGGTACGGTTCTCAAGGCTACCAGAGAATTAAAGGATCATGGCATCGGTGTTTACTTCGAACTGCAGCGCATCAATACGCTGGGTGAAGGAGGAGAGCTTCTGATGACGCTCTACGCGGCCTTTGGTCAGGCTGAAAGTGAAGCCAACAGAGTCAGTACGCAAATGACCATCCGCCGGAAGAAAGAGAAAAGGATACCGACAGCTCAATTGAGCAGGGTATTCGGTTACTGCCGGAACGATGCTGGAGAGATTGTGCCGGATGCAAATGCCAAATGGGTGATGGAGATTTTCGAGATGGCTGCAGATGGATTCACAGTCGGCCAGATCACAAACTATTTAAATAAGGAAGGCGTGAAGACACAAAACGGAGCCATCTTCTACCGGAGAACAGTTCAGCGGATTCTTTCAAATGAGGAATACAAAGGTGACTTTGTTCAGCAGAAGCATTACGTTGACGAGCATCGGAAGGAGCGCCTCAACACCGGCCAGCTGGATAAGATTTACTACAAGGAAAATCATCTGCCGATAGTTACCAATGAGTTGTGGGCAGATGCTCAGAAGGCTCTCAATGTCCGGAAGAGAAAGAAGCCAGACAAAGAAAAGCAGACAGATCTCAATAATGAAAACTACCCTTACCGGCACAAGCTCTTCTGTGCTAAGTGCGGTTATCCCCTGCAGCGGGTTTACATGGGCGGCAAATACAAATGGGCCTGCCAAGGAAAGCTGCGATTCACGAATAAGTTCTGCCCAAGCATCTCGGTTCCTGATGAAGAGGTTCGGACCTGGGGAGAGATTGATGAGAATACTTATGTTGCTGCCAAGATCGACCGAGGCAGAGTAGTAGGATTCGATCATGAGTCGGAAAATGAATGGAAGAAACACCATACCAAGAAACGGCATCATAGCAATGCGCCTGCACTGACCATAGAGAATTATCCATACAAAGACCGGATCTTCTGCAAATACTGCGGCAGCAGGCTGAGAAGAATCATCGCCAACAATGGGAGAGTCTGGTGGATTTGCGACAACTTCAGTCGGAACGGAAAAACCGCCTGCAAAGGCATCCGGGTGCCGGACGATAAGCTGCAGTCCTTAAGACATGATCCACAGATCGTTTACATCGGAAAGGAGATCATCAATGGCAAAGAATATTACGGTTATTCCAGCAAGCCAGATACAAAAAAGTAAAGCTACGGAGAAGAAGAAAATCCGGGTGGCGGCTTACTGCAGAGTTTCTACTGAGCATGAGGAGCAGGTCGGTTCCTTTAAGAACCAGGTGGAATACTATACGGAGCTCATCAATCGAAATCCTGACTGGGAGATGGCTGGCATCTTTGCGGACGAAGGTATCTCAGGCACTGGAACCAGAAAGCGTGCTGGGTTCAATGCAATGATCAAAGCCTGCCGAGATGGAAAGGTGGATCGGGTCATCACAAAATCCATCAGCCGGTTTGCTCGAAATACAGCGGATTGCCTTCGCTTCTCCAGAGAACTGAGAGACCGTGGCATTCCGATTTTTTTCGAGAAGGAGAACATAGACACAATGGCTGCTTCCGGAGAACTGCTCTTTACGATTCTTTCCAGCCTTGCTCAGGAAGAGAGCCGGAACATCAGTGAGAATACAGCATGGGGCATCCGGTCAAGATTCAAACAGGGTATTCCGCAGATTAACACAAATCACTTCATGGGGTACGACAAGGATAAGGATGGAAACCTCATCATCAATGAAGAGCAGGCAGCGGTAGTGAAACGGATCTACCGAGAATTTCTAGAAGGGTGGAACTTGGCCGAGATTGCCCGCCACTTGAATGATGAAGAGATTCCAGGTGTGACGGGAAAAGCCTGCTGGACATCGATCACAATCAAACGAATGCTGCAGAATGAGAAATACAAGGGAGATCTCCTGATGCAGAAGTATTACACGAAGGACTTCCTCACCAAGATGCGAGTCGAGAATGATGGAGCATTGGACCAGTACTACATCAAGCAGGCACACAAAGCCATTGTTACTGAAGAAGAATGGGAGGCGGCGCAGTATGAGCTGGAACGGCGGTACAACTTTAGAAAGAGCTATGGCCTTAAGGAAATCAGCTCACTGACCAAGACTGGCTTCTTTGCAAAGGTGTTCTGCGGTGATTGTGGCGGACGGTTTGCAAGGAAGGATTACAAGGGAATCAAAGAACCGTTCTGGAAATGCGTCAGTGCTGAAAAGCAAAGTGGGAAGACATGCTCGATGGGGAACGTGAAGGAATCAGATCTGAGGCACGCGTTTACAATTGCATGGAATGACATCGTTCAGCATAGAGAAAAGAACATGAGCAGATGGGATAAGCTGGAAGCCAGCGACAATGCACTTGACCGAATCCGTGGCCATCAAATGAAAGAGCTAACGGAACAGGGAGAATTGGAATTTGAGATTCCAGAGTTGACCAGAATGGTCCTGAAAGAGGTCATCGTAAAGGATCCGAAAACATTCACCATCAAGTTTCTGGATGGAGAGCTGAAAAACATCTGCTTATAAGAAACCTGCATCAGTAAAATGGTGCAGGTCTTTTTGTTGTCCTATTGACCTGTTCCCTGGGGAACAGATGATAATAGCTATATCTATATATTTAATCGAATGCTAGAATGATCTAAGAACTGTTTTGCTTCGATAATAAGTATCTCGATTCATATGAGTGGGGTGGTATGTAATGAGTAATGAAATAGATAAACCAAATTCATCACGCGATTTGGCTAATAGCGGAATAAATAATGTTTCAGACATCACCTATGAATTGCTGCAGGATGCGCAGGAACATTTACCGTCTGATCGAACTGTAAAAGTGCCGATTGCAGAACTTGATTCTTTAGGTGCGGGCATCACATCTATTTTGCCAAGTGTCAGAACAATATCCCAGACATCCACAGTAAATGCTGATGGCCTTTATCGGATTGCAAATGCTGCTGAAGGAGATGTTCTGAAAATTGCTAAAGATGGTAATGCGTGGGGAGCATTGAAAACAGCTGAAGGCAAATCAAAGATGGCCAAGCTGGCAGCCGCTGATCCTCTTACTGCTAAAGTGACCACTGTTGCTCCGATTAATCCGGCTACACTTATGATGGCTTGAGCTTTAATTGCCATAGACAAGAAGCTGGATGATATTTCAGAAACCACGAAAGAAATTCTTGATTTTTTGAATGTAGAAAAACACTCTGAGATTAAAGCAGATGTTGAAACATTAATGAATATGATTGAGCGTTATAAAACAAATTGGAATAACCCTCAATTCCGCAACAGCAATCATAAGGAAACCATCGATATTCAAAACAAGGCCTTGAAGAACATGAACTTTTATTCTGAGAAGGTAAAGAAGCTTTTGAATGAAAAACAGCTCATTGTCGGGCAGGCTATGGTAAGTCAGAAACTGAATGATTTTATAAAGGAATTCAAATACTATCGCCTGTCCTTATACGCATATTCTCTTGCATCAACACTTGAGGTTATGCTCAGTGGTAACTTCAGCGAGGAGAACCTAACAGAAAGAAAAAGAGAACTTGGTAAATATGCATATCAGTATAGAGAGTTATATGCAAAGGGATCTGAACATCTGGAAAGAATGACAAAGAAATCTGTAGAGACTAACTTCCTGAAGAATGTCGGCAATGCCAGCAATTCAGTTGGAAAATTTATCGGCAGCATTCCGTTAGTTAAAGATGGACCGGTTGATGAATTTCTGCAGGATAGTGGGCATAAGATAAAAAAGGATGCCAGAGGAATCGAAAACAAAACAATACATACCTTTGCAAAAATGAGTGATCCGAAAACCAGTATCTTTACAAATGGTTTAAACACCATGATACGAATCTATGATCATACTTCTGAAATATGCATGGACAAAGACAATGTTTATTTGATATCTGATTCTTCTTATTAAGCCGCACATGCATGGGTGATGGGCAACGATTAAACTTTTTCGCGAAAATGCACTTTTGCCAACAGGTTATTCCTTTTTGCGCAAAGGTGTTTCACACACTTTTTGGTTAAGCCGCGCACAGTCATTACCGCACACAGTTTTCAGTTAGAGCAACACACCATCGGCCGTATTGGTAGCAATTTCTATTCCGATTTTCACAAACCAGTTAGAGAAGGCTAGAGAAGCTACAGATATGGCAAATATCCGTGCAGCATATGCAGAAGTTGTAACTGCTCAGTTAACAGATGAAGAAGGTACATCAAAGACAGTTACTTTAACACAGCAGAAGAATGGATGGCAGTCAGTTGTAAAAATGCCTGAAAACCTTAAATCTACAGATGATGCAAAGCAGCCTACAGCAGGACAGACAGTTACTATTACTGCTACTGAAAGTGGGGCAACAATCGACATTCTCTGCCAGAAGCAGTAATAAAATTGTTGTTAATAAGCTCATCTTCTGTACCCTGAGGATGGGCTTTTTCTATGCCATCATATCTTTGCTACAGGTTCCACCAGTTCATCTTTTTCTTCCGGTTGTTACAATCTGCATCCAAATCTTTACGGTTTATGAATCATTCATGTTCGCTGAGCAGACACTCCTGTTTTGTCATCATTTTCCTTCATCTATTAACCGACACAAATGAAACGATTTTGTATTCTATCGTGAGAATTATATTTGTTTTAGCTAATGAAAAGAGTCAGCATTTCTGCTGACCCTCATTGATCAAAAGTATCAGGCAGGCGTCGCCGCTCCTGCATCTCTTTTAGCCCGATGGGCGCGTGGTTGCAACGAAATTTACCACCGCTGATGCCTTTGTCTTTGTACCTATATATTACTTATTTTGAGCCTTCTTGTAAAGAATCTGCTGATGCCGTATATAGTTCTTCTCAATTGCCAAACTTAACGCAATAGAACAGTTGCATTAAGTTTGGCAATTGAGAAACGGTTCATAATAGGAAATGTATTTATAGTATTAACAGTTATAGTCTGTTATATTTAAAAGTAATGAAAGCACCTAACTGCTTCATCATATTGGATGACGCGGGCGCTAACACATTATGTGATGCGCTCTTTGTCTGCATTCAAGATAATAAAATTGCTATGAAATCAAATAGATAAATTTCATCAAGAGGAGGGTTGAAATGAGTGAAGAAAAGAAAAAATCTAAGGTTGTAGGCTATGTAATTGGTAGCGTTGCTTTATGTGCAGCGACAGCAGTAGTAATTCCTAAGGTTTTACCTACGGTATCTGGCAAGATTAATAAGTTAATGACAAAGCGTAAAAATGCAGCTCATGATGAAGATGATTGGGGACCTGAAGTAGAAAAGAAAGATTCTGAAAAGGGTGCTGACAATGAAAATTGATACCGATCAAATGGCACAACAATGCATAGATGTCATTAATGAAAAAATCAAGAATTTAAAAACATTAAACATTATCGTTATTGGTAAATCTGGCGTTGGCAAGAGCACCCTTATTAATAGCTTGTTTAGAGGAAACTTTGCTCAGGCTGGATTGGGGAGACCAGTAACATCGGAAATCCGAAAAATTGTAAAAAAGGATTACCCATTGGCTATCTATGATACACCTGGTTTTGAGTTATCTTCTGGTCAACAGAAAAAGGTTAAAGATCAAGTCCTTGATATCATTCGGAAAGGATACGCCTCCAAGGATGTAAACGATGCAATACATTGTATTTGGTATTGTGTAAATGTCGGAGGAAATAGAACATTTGACAGTTCTGAACTCGAATGGCTTCATGAGTTTACAAAGGAAAATAAAGATACAAGAGTCCCAATTATTGTTGTCTTAACTCAGGCAGTTCCAAAGAGCAAAGCCGCAGAAATGAAAGCTAAGATTGAAAAGGAAAATCTTGATATCGTCAAAGTCGTACCATTACTTGCTCAGGACATGGATTTTGATGGGGAGTATGTTGCCCATTCTTATGGACTAGATACCTTGATTGATATTATGGGTGAAGTGCTTCCAGACGAATTGCAAAACACTTTGCAAAATGTTCAGAAGGCATCTTTAGATGCAAAAGTTAGGCAATCTCAAGCTATTGTAGCTGCTACGGTGGCGGGATCTTTTGGAGAAGGTTTTGTGCCGGTCCCTTTTTCAGACGCGGCGATGCTGGTTCCGACTCAAGTAGGAATGATCGCCGGAATAACAGTCGTTTTCGGAATGGACGTAAGTAAGAGTTTCTTAACATCATTTGTCTCAGCAACAATAGGCAGCGCAGGTGCAACTGTACTTGGAAAAACAATTGTTTCTAATTTGCTGAAGCTAATCCCTGGGGTTGGAAGTGTTGCTGGCGGCTTGATTTCTGGAACCACAGCTGGTCTCTTAACTACAGCTCTTGGAGCTGCATACATTGAAATCATGAAAATGGTTTTTAATGGCGAAATTAAGAAAGAAGACCTTCAATCAAAAGAAGTTCAAGAAACAATGAAAAGTCTGTTTAGAACACAGCTAAAGACAAAACGCTCATAGTATGGAGCTTTTTGAATGTTTTCGCGAAAATGCACTTTTGCCAACAGGTTATCGACTTTTGTGAAAAGATCTCACACTATGTCAGTGGCCAAGCCGCTCACAGCAACCAACTAACACAGTTAGCATTGCAACTCACACAGCACGGGCCGTACTGGTAGCAATTTCGATTCCGATCTTCACAGCACAGCTTGAGAAGGCTAGAGAAGCTACAGACCTGGCTAATATCAGAAGCGCATATGCTGAATGCTCTTCATCTGTTCTGACAGGTGAGAAGTCTTCTAATAACGTTACAATCGCCGATGATGGCAAATCTGCTTCCGAAGAAGTTACATTAACTCAGAAGACTGATGGTTGGACTGGTACAAATGCTGATGCAAAGATTGGAAATGTTGAGGTTAAGAGCCTTAAAAAGACAACTGGCACAGCTACAATTACAGTAAATGATGCTGGCCAGACAACAATCGAAGTAAAGTAATAAGCAATTAATAAAAATAAGTAAGCTCATCTTCCTTAATCGGAGGATGAGCTTTATTTATGCCTTCCTTCATTTTTATGAAAATGTTCACTCCAGCCGGAACTTCATGCCTGCTCTGATTCTGCTCGACTTTCGCCATAATGTGTTCCACGATTTCAAAATCCGCGCACACACTTTTATGAAAAGGTGTGATTTCAAATACCCATTAACGTGAAAAGGTGTGATGCATTGGTTTCCCTTGTCCACAGTATCCCAGAGGTGAAGGTCGGCATTGGGCGTATTAGTAGCGATCTCAATTCTGATTTTCACAGCTCAATTAAAGAAAGCAAGAATTGCTACTAATCAGGCAAATGCTAGAGCTGCGTATGCCGCTGCTACAGCTGATTATTTAACAGATGACACATATAGAGGTGGCACTTATACTACATCTGACGGCAAATTTGTTGGTGCTACAAAAGCACCAGAAACAACGATTACTGATACAAATATCGCAGATTGGGCCACAAATGTACCAGAGGGTGTTGATACTACCACATATACAAGCTGGACTGTCGCACTGGATGATTCTGGTACCGGAATGTCGGGGCGGTGGATGAAGTACGGCTGTTCCGGCGCCTTTGTGCGGTCAGCAGTATTCAGGTTGTCTCGGAGTGCATCTGGATGCTGGCCCATGTGCTGGTGCCGGAAATGCCGCGCGCTTTGTTATATCTCTCCTGTCTCGGGGATCTGGTCTGCACGGGATATATCGTCTGTTTCTGGTATATGTTCGTGGATATCAAGGTGACGCCAAGAAAAATACTGGAGAAGCGCTCGGCGGGAACGGATTTCCTGCGGGTGCTGCCAATTGTGATTCTGACAGGGCTGGGCATCTCCTCGCTTTGGAATCATCGGGTGTTTTATCTGGATGGGGCAGGGCAGTATGTGCGGGGTGATCTGTATCCGGTGCATTGTCTCTGCTGCTTTGTGTACTATGGCTATCTGATCCGTCTGATGTGGGTGAACCGCCGGCAGAAGCAGTTAAACAAGCGGGATGTCCATCTGTATGTGTTGTTTTCCACCCTGCTGGTTGCCGGCGGCATTCTGCAGGTAACGCTCAGCCGGGCGCCGTTTTCGATGTTGTTCTTTACGTTAGGCATGTTTCTGATCTTTTCCAGCCTGCAGAGTCAGCAGATTGATACGGATGCCCTGACGAAGCTAAACAATCATGGCCGGGGCATGGCCATTGTCCGCAACCGGTTAGCCAATGCACAGAAGGAGCCATTCTATCTGTTCATGGCGGATATCAACTGCTTCAAGAAGATCAACGATACCTATGGCCATATCCTCGGAGATGAAGCGCTGTTACTGACGGCAGATGCGCTGCGGAAACTGGCCTCAGATTATCATACAAGCTTCCTTTCCCGGTATGGCGGCGATGAATTCATGTTCGGCCTCAGCAGTCATGAGGCAAAGCCGCATGTGGTGATGGAACGCTTTTCGGAACTGCTTTCCGAAGTGCTGGAGGCTTCGGCTCTTTCCTTCCGCTTCACAGTCAGCACCGGTTATGCCATGGCCGACCGGGAAAACATGCAGGCAGAGGAGCTGATTGCGGAAGCGGATCATAAGCTCTACGTACAGAAACAGGCCTATTATGATACGCAGAAGAAATCGCCTGTCAGCAGTATCAGTAAGGTGATGACGCGCTTCCAGGCGCCTTCCAGTAAAGGCCTGCCGTTGAAGTTCGGAGAAGCGAAGAAGAGTGAGAATGCGGCCCAGGCGGCGTTGAGCAGTGAAGAGATGCGCACGTATATCATCAATCATCTCTCTGATGCATTGGAGAAAGGCTGGATCGTACCGTACCTCCAGCCGGTGGCCCGCACAATCACGGACCGTCTGGCCGGGGCGGAAGCACTGGCCCGCTGGGAGGATCCGGTCTATGGCACGATCATGCCTTCCGTGTTTGTGCCGGTACTGGAGAAAGCAGGCCTGATCTATCAGGTAGACTGCTATATCTACCGGCGCGTATGCGAGATTCAGAAGCAGCGTCAGGAGGCCGGTCTGCCGTTGCAGCCGGTTTCCGTGAACTTCTCCCGTCAGGATTTTGATAAGCGGGATATGGCCGCCTTTGTGGAAGATGAAGCCGATTACTTCGGCATTGACCGGAAGCTAATTGCCCTGGAGATCACCGAGAGCGTGTTTGTCCAGAACAAGGAAAAGATGACCGCAGTGGTCAAGCATCTGCGGGAAGCCGGCTTTGAAGTGTGGATGGATGACTTCGGCAGCGGCTATTCCTCGCTGATTTTCCTGAATGACTACACACTGGATGTGATCAAACTGGATATGGGCTTCCTGCGCTCTTTCTCCAAGGCTTCCAAGGAGATCATGAAGAGCGCCGTGGATATGGCCAAGCGTCTGGGCATCTGGACCCTGGCGGAAGGCGTGGAAACACCGGAACATGTCCGCTTCCTCAAGGAGATCGGCTGTGATCTGATGCAGGGATACTACTATTCCAGGCCATTACCGGAAGAAGAAATGGAGCAGTACATGACCCGGATGGAAACCCCGTTGGAAACAATTGCCTGGAAGAACTTCTATGATAAGGCAGATGCCTGCGTCATCAACGGCGACGTGCCGCGGGCAGTCATGGAATATGATGTGAAGCAGGATCGGGCGAGGTATCTCTTCATCAACCAGAAGGAAAAGGAACAGTTACAGGAACTGGGCCGCAAGAGTGAAGAAGAATCAGCCGGCGTTCTGAATGATCAGAACAATCCTCTCCATGCCCGGCTTCATACCTGTTATCTGCAGGCGGTGAACAGAGGCGAGCGGATGACGACCTATGTCGTGGATAATTTCAATGTATTGCGGGTATCGGTGAAGGTGATCGCTTCCAGGGATGATAAGAATATTCTCCTGGCTTCGATGACGAATGTGACCGCAGACCGGATCCAGCAGGCCGGCAGGATGGTGGACCGCTCCATCGCGGATATCACATTGCTGTTCGATGATGTACATGTTCTCAATCCACAGCGCAATATCGCCGAGAGCCTGGTCAATAACTTCGGCATCCAGAAGGGCTATGGCCGGGATACCCAGTTACGGAAGGGGCTGAAGTATTTCCAGACCCATCTGATCTATGCGGAAGACCAGGAGAGATACCGGCAGTTCGTAGATCCCGATACGATGTTACAACGTCTGCAGAACTCACCGGAGGGCATCCTGCGGTCCTTCTTCCGGGTATTACTTCCGGATCATAATGGCCGGTATGTCTATCAGTGGAAGGAGTTCAATCTTCTGCTTGTGCCGGGATCTGAGGAAAAGCGGGTGCTTTCCTGCATCAAGAGTATCGAACCGACCGCCAATGAGAGTGCCTTTGAGGATCTGGTAAAGCAGGTGCAGCTGAAGACAGCGGTGGCAGAGTCCTGATTGATATATACAGCGGAGTTTTCTCTGAGCAGAAGCTCCGTTTTTCTGTGTGAAAAAGCGCATAAAATAGAAAACAATTTGATTCGGAGTACAATAATAACGGGTATTTATGCCGATACCTCTTTTAAGCGTATGAAAAACACAGTGATGAAAAAACTGAATTCAAACCACGGCGTGTCGCTGAGTGTTGCCCTGCTGTATTTCCTTGTCTGTGCGGTACTTGCGTCCATGATCATTGCCGCAGCGACAGCTTCGACCGGCCGGATCGCCGCCCTGACGGAAACCCTGACGGAAACCAGGCAGGATGATTCTGCCGTGATGTCCGGCGCCCGTCTGATTGCGGATCAGCTGCAGAATGACGCTGTGATCATTGTGGAAACGGCCAATATTGATAAAGCCGGTACTGTCACATCAGTGAATACAGCATATTATGAATCGAACGATACTTCGGATATCGAAGGAAAAACCAGCCTGCGTGATTTTGCACCAACGAAAACGAAAGAAATCACAGATGCATCCTCCTCTGTACTGAAAGAGTCAATTCAGAGCCTCTACAGCAGTTATCTGAATACATTCGAAAATAACACCAATTCATTCAATAATGGAAGACTGGCTCTGACCGCCGGTAAAGAGACATTGCAGAAACAGACAAAGAACCTTCAGATCACCGTTGGGAACAATGACAATCTCAAAGCAGATGCCAAATTTACACTTGGTACAGATATGTCTGTCACATTCAAAGTGAAAAAGAATCAGACAGAATGCGATGTGAACTGTGTGCCGGATATTTCGACCGGTTTTGAATATACTGCGAAAGAACAGGGAAATCCGGATGCCGGACAGACGGCAGTGAAGACAACGATTGTATCGTTTGCGGAAGCGAGTGTGAGCAGACCATGAAAAAACTGAAAAGCAGACGTGGAGAAAGCGTTACGGAAGCTCTGGCAGCCGTGCTGATTGCAGCACTTGCCGGACTGATGGCCGCCGGCGCCGTCGGCGCAGCCAACCGCACGATGACAAGATCAGATGCAAAGATGAAGGCTTACTACGAACAGATGAATGCACTGGCAGAAGGCGGAGAAAGCACTTCAGCATCTGCCTCCATCACAGCGAACAACAGCGGTGCGTCCCTGACCGCTTACAGCGATAACATTCCTGTTACCGTATATTCGAATACAACCGATGACGCGATCATATCGGTATACAGCAAATAAGACGAGGGAAAATGATCAGAAGCAAGACTGGAAAAACGGAAGGATTCACATTAGGCGAGACACTGGCCGCCGTTTTAATCATGTCCTTGGCGGGTCTGATGATTATCGGCGGACTGGTGGCCTTTATGCGCTCCTGGCAGAAGATCACAGATAAGGCAAATGCGGAAATTTATGTATCCACGCTTGAAATCCGCATGCAGGATGAACTGGAATTCGCAGAGCAGGTGGATACAGACAGCAGCGGAAATGTGAAGTGGTTTGTGGATGAAAATTCCGGCTATGCCTCGAGATTCGTTCCGGGCACCAGTGACTCTCTTCCATTCGGAATCCAGAGAAGTGAAGATGCGAAAGATCTGAACAACGCGGTAAAAGAAACGTTTATTCCTGAGGCGATGGGCAATGGCAGAATGTATGTCACCTATGACTCACTGACCTATGACCAGAAAACGCATATATTTACAATCAAAAATCTGAAAGCTGAAAATACTGCCGGACAGATTCTGTATCAGGTTGACAGCGTGAAAATACGGAATCTGAATGACGCCGGGGCAGGTGAATGATATGAATAAAAAGAGATATACAGGTAATAAAGGATTCACATTAGGTGAAATGTTGATAACCGTGGCGATTGTCACCATACTGGTAGCCGTTACGATTGTGAATGTTGTTCCGTATGTATGGAATCTGCGTCTGAAGGATGCGGATCAGGCGGCACATGAGATCTATCTTGCGGCGCAGTACCATCTCAGCTCTGCCTCTTCAACAGGTGCTCTGAATGTTTATAATACGTCGCAGCTTGGTACGGAAGATAATCTGTATACAGGAACAAATTATCAGGCATCCAGCGGTGATCATGTCTACGATATTGTGGTCTCTCCTGATCAGAAGAAACCAGCAATCCTGGATGCCGTCCTGCCATATGGCTCTGTTGATGAAACTCTGCGCAGCAGCGGCAGCTACATCATCACCTATGATTACGATTCCGCTACGGTATTGGGCGTCTTCTTTTCATATGCCAATAAAAGCTATGGATATCTTTTCTCAATAACGGATCTCAGCGATAAGGCAGATGCGCTTCATAAAGCCATGGCTTCTGATAATGGCAATATCAGCAGTGAAGGGGCAAAGACGATCCGCCGTCATTTCCCGGATGGAAGTGCGAAGCATACCATTGGCTTCTATGGCGGTGAGGATACCGGTGCCTCTGCAAAGGTAAGCGATGCCCCGATTCTGTACGTTGATAACGGAGATACGCTGGATGCTCTGATTTCGCTGAATAAGGAACAGGTAAAACCCGGTTACTATCTGCAGCTCAGAGTTTATGGCACTGACTCACAGAAGACAGAAGTTAAAAATCTGCAACTGAGCGATCTTACGAAGAAAGACGATTCCTATGTCTATACTCTGGATGCCTTTCAGGATAAAACCGGCGGCGACTCACTGCAGTTTGCAAAGCAGTTTGATAAGCTGTATGCCGGTGAAAACATCACGGTTACTGCCAGAATTGTGAAGAGCACGAACAATACTTATACCAATGTTTCAAAGTTTTCGGATCCTGTGCATACCAATTCTCTGTTCGGCAGTCTGAACAATGGAAAAGCAATCATCAGCAGCATCCGCCACCTGGAAAATCTTGGAAAATTCAATGATTACGTGAAAGTCACGTCAGCATCACAGGTTTCCGACATCACTTTCTCTAACTATATTGTGAATCTGGAAAACCGCGTCGGCATCAAAACGGATAATGTAAAATATGAACCTGTAAACTTAAAACAGAGTCTCATTTACGACGGCAGTTATACATACACCGATTCTGATAATTCAAAGACTGCCCGTCAGCATCTTTTAAGCGGTACTGTCACAGAAACCGACAAGGATGGCGGTGTTTTCGGCACGCTCACAGGCAGTACTTCAGCGCTGAAAGTAACAGGCCTTGAAGTCATGGATATCAACGTCAAGGCTGATGGGCATGCCGGAGCTCTGCTTGGTCAGGCATCAGACGGAGCAACCTTCGAAACCGATAATGTACTTGTCTGGAGCAAATCTGCGGATCTTTCCATTCAGTCCACAGGCGGCGATGCCGGCGGTCTGATCGGCCGTGGTTCCGGCAATGTGACAATCAACAACAGTGCTGCATCGATTTATGTGAAGGGCAGTGGGAATGCCGGCGGCCTGGCCGGTTATGCATCAAATCTGACTGTTGATAAGAGCTATGCATCCGGACACACGTACCAGTCAAAGTATATTGATAGAACTGATATTTCCGATGAAAATGGAAATCAAAGATATAACATCATAGCCGGAAATGGTTATGCCGGCGGTCTGGCTGGTTCTGTTAATCACATTCAGAAAATCAGCAGCAGCTATACAACGGCTTCTGTTCATAGTGGAACCGAAGCCAATAGTGCTGCCTTCGTTGGAAACAACAGCAACTTTATCGGTGATGGCAGTTATGCTGTGACATCCCTGAATGGCAAAGCAGTGAAAGAACCATCGGATTTCACAGGAAATGCCGGCACCAAGACAAAGTATGTCAATGATGAAACCTTACTCGGAACGGAATCTGCAGTTACATATCCTTATTCGACTATTTCCGAATTAGCTGGTTCGAATCTTGATAATGCTACATGGTTTTTGAGCGCTCATGTGGGTGACTGGACGGCGGAAACACAATCTAAGGCAGAAACTTCATTTAATAACAAGGAGATTCTGCAGTTTATTACTACTGTTCCAGATGTTTCTGCGGATGATGAAATAGAAGTGCAGTTCTTTTATGGAAACACTTATAAAGATCAATATGGAAATACACAGAGAATGGGCGTGTATGGAATGTCGGATCTTTCACAGACCCCTGCACTGACCTTTACTTTTAAGAATGGGAAAATCTACAGCATAAATAACTATTACAATTATGCTAATTTGAAAACCTGGAATACAAAGACTCCTGATGACTGGCGCTCTAATCTTTGCAAGATTAAACCAGAAGGAAATCAGACAACCTTCACGATTAATCTAGATGACATAACTTATTATAAAAATGGTAACCTTGGCAGTTTTGCTAATGTACTTTCAAATGTGCTTGGAATAGCACCGGGTTATGATGTGACTGCCCGTGTGGTTGAAAACGGTACTGTCATTTCAGATCCAGTTGTGACAAATAGCCTTTACGGAGATCAGACAACAGCTGACACGATAGTAGTCAGCTGCGGCCGTCATCTGCAGAATCTGGATCCTAGTGTAAGTAATAATAAGTGGACAGATGCAAATATTTCAAAAATCAATTTGACATCTGATATTGCCTGGAATAGTACATCAGATTCTTTCTTTGACCGGGTGAATAACCTTCGTATCAATCCAAGTGATACAGTTGATGGCGTTTATGCAGGTAGTCAAATTGTAAGCAATAAGAAGTTCTTATCAATTAATGGCTATAATTTCAATAATAGTAATAATGCTGTTGTTTTCGAAGGCAACGGTCATACAATATCGGATATTAATTTTCATGTGAATGATGATGCCTCAGGCTTATTCTCTAAGATTCACGATTTCACCGTACAGGATCTGACAATTCTAAATGGACAGATTGAAGCTGAAAATAATGTCCAGGCTGCTGGTCTCTTGGCAGGGTATTATTCAAATGGTTCGGTGAAAAACTGCTATGCAGTAGGCGAAAATTCTGCTGTAAGAATAGGAAACAGCCAATATGCCGGTGGTCTGGTTGGCTATATGCAGTCAACAGATATGACGAACTGCGGTGCATCGGTTTATGTCCAGGGTAGCATTGCCGGAGGTCTTGTCGGAGACTTTAACAGCGGCAGTATTTCTAGAAGCTTCAGCGGTGGGCGTACAACTAATGGCAGTTATCTGGAAAATGCAAAAGTAAAAGGCTATTACAATGTAGAAGGTTATACTGATGCCGGTGGTCTTGTCGGTCAATCCGGCGGCACGATCACGCATTGCTATTCGACAAGTTCTGTCTATTCAGGAAACAATCAGTCAATTTTGCCGCATTGGGGTTACACCAGTGGAAACGGTCATGCTGGTGGTTTGATTGGAAAAACCGGGAATCAAAAAGCAGTTAATAACAGTTATGCAGTAGGTATGGTACTTGGGCCTCAGGGATCGGCCGGTGCTTTAATCGGTTATTACGATAACTACGGTTTTGATGACAGTGTGGTAAATAATTACTATCTTGAAGGAATCAATGTAGATGTTTCCACAATGAAAGAACTGCCTGCAGTTGGCGGTCCTAACCAGACAGTATATATCAATGGACAGACGCAATCATTAACAGAAGGCCATATGAGCTGTGTGAATTATTACAGTTCTGACTCAAATCCGATTGCGAGAGCAGATGATTCAAAAGTGCATTATTTCACGTACTCATATGATTCCACACTGCAGGGCTCATACCCATACGTTTCATGGACCAGACAGGCTGATAATGTCAGTACGCATTATGGCGGCTGGCAGATACCGATTAATAAGCCGACACTCTGCCATATTCTTCTTCTTGACAGCGACGGGACGACAAAAGTTGCTGAAACAAGTGTAAGCTACGGGACCGATTGGGCGTCGCAGTTCGAACAATATTCGGCGCAGTTATCATCCAAAAAAGTGGATGGAAAGTCATTTGTTGGTTGGGTTGACAGTAACGGCAATCCGGTAACAGAAAGTAGTTTTGCGTCCGTTATCACAGATATCACGGCTACTGCAAAGTATGCTTCTGAAGTTTCCTTCTATTATGAGGACCCGGAAACCGGAAATAATGAATTCATCAGTACGGCTGTTGTCAAAGATTCTGACATGAGTGTAAATGTGCCGTCTTATCCGTCATTCAATGGATATTCATTTGAAGGCTGGTTTATCGATAATAATAATACGGCCGTCGTAAAGAACAATAAGATTTACAATCCATCAGCGTCAAAATATACTGCAAAATATAAGAAACAGGTCATTTACACCTACAAAGTGCTGTTCTGCTATGAGGAGAAAAATGGTACTCCTGGTAACAGAATTACTTCTCTGAATACTCACACCTATGAACGCACCAATGATAATTATCAAAGTTTTAACCAGGAAATTTCGTTGATGGGAATTACAGCGCCATATGGTCAGCTTGACAAACTTTATGCTGTCAATGACGACACGGGTGATAAGATACTAGATCAGCCGCTTCATAGTGCAGATAATAAAGTGACGATTACAGGATATGCAGCTGATGTTACGTATTATGTTCTCTTTATATCAAAGCAGGTAACATACAATGTCGAACATATATTTAAGAATTCATCTGATCTTTATAAGCAGGCAAAGGTAGAGAATGGTTTACTTCAAAATGGTGATGAACTTGCTTATGATCCCTATTCACAAGTCACTTTGACTGAAACAAAACCAGGTAATGCCGGCAGTATGACAGCAGCAACCATCATAGAAAATCTGGGTGATGGCTAGGAGCTGGATGGCAATATCCAACAGCAAAGTCTGCCTGATGATAACACGACTGTCGTAAAAATTTATTACAGCCGTAAGAGTTATCAGGAAACCTTTAATACTGGCAAGGGTACTTATCTGAGTCCGCGCCTGATTCCATATGGTAAAAATGTGACGCTGCCTAATGCTGATGATGTGGTAAATACAGGTTATAAATTGAATGCCTGGAAGGTAGAATATGGCAGTGTTTCTGTAACATTAGATCCAGGCAGTTCTTTCGTGATGCCAGCAGAAAATGTGACAGTTACTGCTGTTTGGGAAGAATCAAAAACCGCTGACGTAACAATTCAGATCTGGCAGCAAAGACCGTTCACCAAGACAAAATACACCACATCAGATTATGACTATGCCGGCTCATATACAGTGACGGATCAGAAAGTTGGTGAGACTTACACAACGAGTGACCCTGCAGTGCGTAGGAATCTTGGCACGCAGGTATCATTTGATCATTTCCACTACAAGGGAGTGATTATCGGTGCAGGTGATGCAATCACAGATGGTGCTATTTCCTTAACTGTTAATGCAGATGGAAACAATGTTGTCAACCTGTACTATGATCGCGATCAGATCACGATTAATTTCTACTATCATGATCTTATTTACTATGATTACTATACTCATACTGGTTACTATACTTATCCAAAAACAAAGCCAGATTATTCATGGAAAGGATTGTATGGCGAAGAATTTGGGGATAAATATAAATGGAATACAGATTATGACTGGTATTCATCCCGTAACCCTGTGCAGGTGCGGAGAAAGTGGTATTATGAGCCTTCAGGTTCTCGGCTGACTTTTATCACCTATTTCCATGTGGAAGAAAATTATCGAGATAAGAACAATAAGAATACAATGAACCTTTATGGTTTCACTGCGTCTAAAGGCAACAGTTATATCAGACATTGGGTAGAGAATCTTGATGGAGATGGCTGGACACCTAAAAATGATTCAGAATCCGAATATTACACATCATTTACATTCTCCAATAAATACCCATATGGTTTTGAATTGGATCATTACAGTCATCCTGAAGATTGGTTTGGCTACATTGAAACAGGCAAAGCCAAAGAAAATCAAACAGAACTAGTAAAGAATGGATTGAATATTTACTATACACGTAAAAATATACAAATAACGTTATTGAATGCTGTTGTAAATAATGATGACAGTCAGGTGCCTTATCAGTTCCAGGAAAAATATGAAACCGGATATGATCGGATTGCCAAGGATTTAGAAAAACTGTCTATTTCAAAACCGGATAATGTTGATGGTGAAGAGTTTGTCGGCTGGTATCTTGATCCGAACTACACAAAGGAGTTCACTGGAGATGTGAATTCCAAACTGACGCAGAAACTGCAGTTGTTTGCGAAATGGAAGAAGTCCCAGTATCACATTTATTTCTATGATGAAGCAGGCAATCAGCTTGGTGAAAAGGATGTGGCAACTGGTGATCAGCTTTATAACAGTGATACAGGTGTCAATGATTTCCCTTCAGTCTCTGCACCGGATGGACATGAGGTGCGGTGGTATTACACAGACAGTAACGGCAAGGAACGGCAGTTCATCAAAGATCGGAAGATCATGAAGGACCTGTTAAGATCAGATGATGTCGGTACAGATGGGTATTACACCATTCATCTCAAGGCAAAGGTCATGGCGGCTGGTGAAGTGAATCTGACGTATCAGCTTGTAGACCAAAACGGAAATAAGATTACCTATAATGGTGAATCTACCTTTACAACGGCTGAGAAGTATACAATCGGCACGGAATTCAACATTGTTCCACCGGAGATAGATGGATATACATATATGTCTGGCGCAAATGGCGTAGCATACGATGGAACCGAAAAGAACCCGATCAAGCTGTATTACAATCTGAGTAAAGGCAGCTGGCAGTATGAGAAGCGGCTTTATGCTATATATCAGGACATTGACGACAGCACAAAGTCGGAGATCTCGGTTGAAATCCCTACGGATAATCCGGTCGTATCTACAGAAAAAGAAGAAACCGTGGAGAACTCACCGAGAGTGGATGGTTATACATTTGCTTCGTCTGCTGTTCTGAAGAAGGGTGAATCAAGCGCTGAAAGAACAACTTCTTCACAGCTGAGTCTTGAAAAGGATAATGGTTCGGGTCAGACGGCTGCGTTCTGGTATCACCCGAAGTGGACCGGAAAGCTGTCAGATACCACAGCTGTATATGACGGCAGTGAACATGGCGTGACATTCACGCCGGATCACATGCCGGTCATCGGAGACAATACAGTCGTTTACAAGTACACATATACACAAACGTTAGCGAAGACGTCGGAATCCACAGTGCAGTATGTATGGAATGATGCGAATGGCAGCCATACATCCGGCAAGGCACCGGTGAATGCGGGTGTTTATACTGTCAAAGTGGATGTGCTGCTGTATAACGGAACATCGCTGAGTGAAAATACATTGCTGAACAGCAGTGGTTCACTGCTTACGGTATATAGTCATGAGTTCGATGATGGTCTGAATATCAGCCCGGCAGATGTCGAAATTACTTCTGCAAATGGTTCCTGGGCATATGATGGTCAGCCGCATTCACTGAACAGCTGGTCTGTATCTGTGAATGGTACGTCAGTAACGCAGAATGAATCACCGGTAACGGTAAAATTCCTGCAGCCGTATTCCACCATTACCGAGCCGGGTATTAACGTCAATAGATTCACGTATGAGATAAAGGACGGTTATCTTGCGGACAACTACAAGGTAACTTCGAATCCAGGCAGTCTCAAGGTGGAATGGGAGTATAAGGTTCGTTATGTTCTCTCGCTGCCGGATTGTGTCTATGAAGCAAAGAGCGATGCTGACAAGAAGAAAGCGGAAGCGGCTGGAAAAGATGTAAAGCCGATTCAGATCACGATGTTTGAAAATACAGATGCATCGCCGCAGCCGGCTCCGACCTTCAATGACAGCAGCCAGGAAGCATTGGATCTGGAAGGGCTGAAGCGTACGGACAGCGGAAATCAGACAATCCGTTATACAGATAAGGACGCAGTAGTCACGTATACCTACACGCTGGATCTGGATGATGTGAAACTTAAGAAAGCGGATGACGGCAGTCTGCAGATCGTGATCAGTGATAAGGATGAAACGAAGCAGAAAGTTCTGGCAGCCCTTAAGCCGTATCTGCAGGCAGTCAAGAATACAGATTCTAAGGATGATGATTCAGAAACAGAGAAGACTCCTTATGAGACGTATCAGGATACGAAGAATAAGGATTATCGTATTGTCTATCGCTTTACATACACAGATGCAGCGAAGACGGATACTGCTGTCACGTATCTCGTGAATGAGGATGGTACGATGGTGACAGATAAACCTGTTTCGGGAAATGTGCCTTCAGCCGCGGGAGATTACAATGTATCTGGTGAAATCCTTGTTCAGCATCGGACGGAAACAACCGATGAAGAAGGAAATGTCACGGAAAGCTGGAATGACGGGAATATTCTCTGGCAGTCATCAACGCCGGAGAACATCACGATCAAATGATGTGATGATCGGAAACAGAGTATCGAAGTGATGAACAGAAGCCGCTGTGGAGAGAAAAATCTCTGCAGTGGCTTCTTTTATGATGGGCGGCAGGAAACTGAACAATAGCTGTTTGTAAAGTAAGCGAATAATAATCAGTACCTATGCAAAAAGCCATTTCCAGGTACACTAAGCAGTGTTGATCGGAATGGTTTTACATACCGGGTTTTTGATAGGCTTCCTGTGACCAGGGCATGAGGCTTTCTGGTATTTCTGTACTGCCTCCGTTAATGATTTTTGGGATTTCTTCCAGCAGATGCGTAAAGTATGGATACAGTTTCAATCCATTTGCTTTGGCTGTTTCGACGATGGAGTAAATGCCTGCGCTTGCCTCTGCTCCTTTTGGTGTATCAATTAGCACCCAGTTCTTCCGTCCTACTGTAAATGGACGGATGGCAATCTCTGCAGCGTTATTATCCAGTGGAATATTTGCGTCTTCCAGGAATACGCGCAGATATTTTTCCTGGTTCAGTGCATATTGAATCCCTTTGCCTGTCTCTTTTGCAGATGTTCTGCTGGCGGAAGCTCCTGGATCAGATGTTCTTCATGGTAGATTCTCTGAATTCTCTTTACCGCTTCTGAGGCAATTGGCTTTTGGTGCTCTTTGCCATTTGCTTTCACGATGGTGGAGAATTTTCTCTTTAAATGGATCTTATTCGAGAACTGGAATAAGATCCATTATCTTAGAAAAATGATTATTCAAGGTGTTTCAGATTATGGCGATCGTTTCACATATCGTTTCACATACTGTTAGTAACTTCTCGAATAACATTTTTTACACTTTTAAGAAGTCAGGTATTCTTTCAGATTCTTTATCTGTTTCGGCCATCCTAAATTGGCGTAAATATGACTTCCTTGTTTGTCATAGAACTGATACGTATAATGTCACTGACGATAGAAAGGAAAAAGCCTTGAAGTATCAATCTTGGCAGATCACTTCACCATTGCCCGTGGAAGCGATCTGTTCAAGAAGCCGGAGGTGAAGCAGAAAGCAGGCATTGAAGAAGAATACAAGAAGCTATTGGATGAAAACAAGCTGTTCTTCACCATGGATCTGGTAAAGGAACAGCTTGATAAAGCATACAAAGCAAATAGCGAAAGAGGCATGAAGATTCATATTAACCGGATCATACGCACCTGCAAAGCAACAGAGAACAAGCATTTCATATGGTTTGCCAAGCTGCTGGAGGAACACATGAAAGGAATTATCTCTCATGCAAGAGTCCATATCTCATCCGGCAAAGTTGAAGGAACCAACCAGATGATAAAAACATTGAGACGCAAAGGATACGGCTATCCAGATGATGAATATTTCTTCCTGAAGATCATTGATCAGTATTCCGATATTTAATGCGCAGCTTGAGAAAGCAAGAGAGGCAGCGGATCTCGCTAATCTGAGATCAGCATACGCTGCTGGATGTGCCAAGATCTTGACAGAAGAACAGGATAACAGCAGCAGTTCATTGAGCACTGTTGTCGGATATGTATATGAACCGGGATCCGGGAAATTTATAACAGGAGCTGAATGGAATGAAGCATATGTTGAATTTCCTTCAGATTATGAACCTGATTGTGTTGGCAAGGGCACTAAGACAGTTGGCAGTTCAAATAATGCGTATGGTGATATCACTGAAATCAATCAGATTACCAATGATATTTCAAAAAGCACCAGCAGTGAGCTCAGCAGCGGGATTGTTTACGATCCGAGCCAGGATGTGAGTGGTATGCCAATCGTAGTATATATTGACTGGAAGAACGGGAAGGTTCTGGCGTGCTTCTGGCCGCAGTGAATGCCGGAAGATTATTACATAAGAGAAGTATCAAAAAGAGGGCGGTACAGCATAGTGCTGTACCGCCCCTTTCGTTTGAATGCCTTCAGTACTGTTTTTAACAAGCTGGAGATGTTCCTCCAGCATACTGAAAAATCAAATCTCAATGATGCAATTCTGTTTTTATGTATTACTGCATGTTTTCCGTCAGAATCCTGATGATTCAGTCTGCTTCTGATTCAAGGACAGAGAGGTATCTTTCAGTCCTCTTTAAAAATTCTTCCAGGCTGAAGTATCCGGATTCTTTTAATAAAAGCTTTCCATCAATATACAGGCATATGGTTGGTGCAGATAGGATGTCGTGCTGTGCTGCGGCTTCGGGATAATCTTCTATTGAGATATAACGCATGATGACATCTGTATGTTCAAGGTTCCATTGATCCAGCTTGGCTTTGATTGCAATGCATGGTGTGCATTGGAATGTTCCAAACTGCAGAATGACGGCTTTATTATTGGTGATCAGGTGATCTATATCTTCATTTTTCAAAAGGTTCTGCATAGTATGTTTCTCCAATGATTTGGCTTGTCCTTTTAATTTATCATTATTTCAAATGAAAGACAGAATTATGCATTCCGTAATCATATTGGACATATATTTGTAATAATATTGTCTTCACTGCGATATTATTTTTGTATAAATCGGGGGATATATGTGGAAGTTAATCATAGCTGTCATTGTAGTCGCTTTGGCATGAGAGGTTTATGCAATTTATAAACCGAAGATTAAGGGGAAGACGGGAGAAGCTACTATTGGTATTCTGCTGAAGAAACTGCCTGCTGAAAAATATATAGTACTGCATAATGTGCTGCTGAAAACAGAAAAAGGAACTTCACAGATTGATTTTGTTGTGGTTTCTGTTTATGGAATTTTTGTAATCGAAGTGAAGAATTATGCGGGATGGATTACGGGAAGTGAGAATGGGAGTCAATGGACACAGACCATTTATCATTCTAAGCATCGTTTTATGAATCCGATTCATCAGAATTATGGACATGTTAAGGCGATTGAAGCATTGCTGGGAGATTCTTCTGTTCCGATCTTTCCGATTGTTACTTTTCCAGGCGACTGTACGATGAAAGTCAGTTTTCAGCATTCGAATGTTGTGAAATGGGGCGCATTGAAGAGTGAGATTGAAAAGCTTTCGACGGATGAAGCAATTACAGCTGGGCGAATGAAGGAACTCACTGACCTGATTACTTCCAGCAATGTGGATAGTAAGGAAATGCGCAAAGAACATCTTGAGAACATTCATAAAGAAAAAGAGACAATCGCAAATGGGTATTGTCCTCGCTGCGGTGGAAAGCTGATAGAGAAGCAGGAAAAGTATGGTAAGCTTCTTGCTTGTTCCAACTATCCTAAATGCAGGTATACGAAACATCTCGATTAAGAAATCATTTTCGTCTATTAGTTTTTTTGGTAAGCAAAATAATAGATGGTAGCCTGAACAGTACTGATATACTAGGAATGCCAGATAGTATAAAGTAATTTATATTTGGAGGAGTATTATGAACATTAAAGATTTCACATCAACAGAACAGAAACAAATCAACGCAGGTCTCTCCACCGCAGAGATCACCGACAAGGAAGCAGCGGATAAGATACTAGCTCTGGTTCCGCAGGAGTGGATTAAGAAGATACCGTTCTTTGTGAGAAAGCACGCGACGACGAAGACCATCGAGCGGATCGCAAATCAGTATCCTGATCTGTACGCTGTCGCAAAGAAGCCGGGAGAACTGCCGGAGAAGGAGCGCGAGGAGCTTCGCGGTATCATCACGGGGATTTTCAAAGAGAAGATGGATAAGCACAACATCAAGTGATGTATCCAGCGCGTCAGCTCTGGCACTTGTGGATATCGTGTTAATGTGTGCAGTGAGTGAACGGAGGAAACCATATGAAAAAGAATAGAAATGGCTTCACGCTGGCAGAGCTTCTCATTGTGGTCGCCATCATTGCTGTTCTTGTGGCAATATCCATACCGATTTTCATAAGTCAGTTGGAGAAATCACGTGAGGCGACGGATCAGTCATCTGTGAGCTATCGCAACGGAACATATTATCTGGATGTTGACCTAAAGCAGAAGAAGGCTGATTGGCAGACTGCAAACGTAAATATTGCAGGGGTCACATCTACTGATACATCACGTTGGATCGGGACACCTCAGCCCGATGGTCAGTGCAGAGTTTCCTATGATTCGGCAAATGGTGTTAAGTTTATATGGTCAGGTACGGCATCACTTACAAACCTTACTACAGAGGTAAACAGCAATAGCAAGTATTCGGCAGAGAGTCTGGTGGGTTATGGAAATGCCGCATATTTTACTAAGAATGTTAAGGTTAACGGGACAGATGTGTATGTAAGATCGTTTTATGCCGGGGAAGGATCTACATTTCAGAAAGCGGCGGAAGCGTTTGAGAAGAATCCTGTTGCAGAAAAGTTTACAGATAGCAGTTTTTACAAGATTGAAAAAGAGAATGATAAATATACATCTGATGTTCGGGCATTTGCATATTTTGATCTTGACGAAAACAACAATATTAAGAATTACACGCTTGTGATGCCTGATGCGGTTTATTTTTCTCCGGATGGCGGGAAAACGTGGAAGTTGAAATAAGGAATGGAATAGACGGCGGTGCTGGATGAATGCCTGCGCCGCTTTTTGCTGTCTTGGGAACCGTCCAGTTTTATAGGGGAAAAGCATTCGTTGTTAGAGCCGGGCGGAATGGGCCATTTTGCGCCGGGAAAAAATGGCCCATTCCGCCCGGCTCTAACAATATGAAAAAGGATACGAGGGGAGGTATTCATAATGAATGATCATGATAATGGGCTCAGGGATTCCAACCTGCCATTTACAGTTTATATACAGAGATCACAACTGTCTTCCGGGCTGTACATAGTTGCGTTTGGTTTCAATGATGATGGTTTCACTAACACGGCTGCACTGATAGAAACTCCATCTGCCTGGAAGAATATTGATCTCTCTGCACAATAATGATGACGCTGCAATATAGACAGGGGTGTCTTTCCCCGGTCAATGCATGCACATGATCTGAGATTGGTGGCGATGTTGGCTGCAGATCTCAGCCTTTTTTGATGTCATTCACAATCGTATCTGCCAATTTTACGGATTTGTTTACTCCTGTTCTTTTTTCTGTTTTGACAGTTGGGACTGGTGGTATATTGATTCATAGCATCTGGGTGTTTTATGGATGGAACGTGAATACGTGATTGATTTGCGTTGGTACTTTGTGTGCTGGCAGAATAGCATGGTCAGCTGCTGATTCATCAGAATACATGAGCGCCTGGTGATACATGGTGAAGAGGACCGGCTGAAGGGAGCGGTGAACCGTGATGGAGACGATGGATCAATTTCGCGGGGCAGATTCCCTGTTTTCCTCATGATGTTGTATTCTGGTATTGAAGTGTGTAATATGTCAGTTTATCTGAAAGCAGTAAAGCAGGAGGGAAGAAGAGAGAATGAAAGCCTATGCGTTTTCTGATGATACACGGGCATTTATCGAGAATGTGCCTATTCCGATTGCGGTGTATCAGTATATTGATGAGCAGATCAAGCCCCTCCTTGTTTCGAAGGCGTATCTTGCGCTTTTTGGATACAGCAGCAGTGAAGAAGCTATTTATGGTCTTGGCCGGGATCTTTACCGGAATGTATATCCGAATGATATTGCCAGGATGGAGAAGAGTGCTTATGACTTTGCAATGCATAAGCAGGACTATGATGTTGTGTTCAGAAACCGCCGGGAGGATCAGACGGAGTACCATCTGATTCATGGTACCGGCAGGCATATTACGATAGATGGTGCTGATATTGCGTTTATTACGTATACGGATGAGACTGCAGATCAGGGGAATGATCAGCTTGTCAAGGCGGTTCTGACATCACTGTCCGGCAAGTATTCTTCTGCGGAAAGTACGGAATATGCAAAGCATTATGACAGCCTGACCGGACTGCAGAATATGACGCATTTTCTTGATGATGCGATGGCTGGCATTGAGAAGATCCGGGCCGGGAAGCGGGTGCCGGTCATCATGTACTTTGATCTGAGCGGACTGAAGGAATATAACAGCAGGTATGGTTTTGAGGAAGGTGACCGCCAGATTAAAGCTCTTGCCGGTCTGATTACTTCCTGTTTTGGCAGGGACAGGGCTTCCCGCTTTGAAAGTGATCACTTTGCTGTCTATGCAGAAAATAATGAGATTGAAACGAAGCTGCATGCTTTGTTTGCAAAGATGGATCAGCTTGGTGACGGCAATAATCTGACCGTCAGAACAGGCATCTATCTGTATGACAATCCTGATATCAGACTGACAGATGCCTGTGACAAAGCCAGGCTGGCATGTGAGTCTCTTGCCCATACAGTCTCTTCTGCCTTTGCCTGGTTTGATGCCGGCATTCAGAAAAATAATGCCCTGAAATTCCATGTGATGCGGAATTTTGACAAGGCATTGGAAAATGGATGGATTCAGGTTTACTATCAGCCGATCATCCGTACCATGACCAGAACTGTGTGCAACTGTGAGGCACTGGCGAGGTGGATTGATCCTGTCTACGGCATGATATCTCCGGGACAGTTTGTGCCGATTCTGGAGGAAACCGGACAGATTTATCAGCTGGATCTGTTTGTGTTTGAGCAGGTTTGCAGCAACTATCAAAAGCGCATCAAAGAAGGAAGCATTCCGATTCCGGTATCCATTAACCTGTCCAGAAATGACTTTCTGCATGATGATCTGCCGGATGACATTGACCGGATTTCAAAGAAGTATGGCGTGCCGAGGGAGTTCACCAATCTCGAGATTACCGAAAGCTTTTTTATCAGGAATCTGGACAAGGTGAGTTCGTTCATTGAACGCTTCCATCAGATGGGATACAAAGTGTGGATGGATGACTTTGGTTCCGGATACTCTTCCCTTGGTGTTCTGAAAAAGTATTCCTTTGACAAGCTGAAGCTTGATATGTCTTTTCTGCGGGATTTTGACGAAAAGTCCCGGCAGATTATTACGGCTGTTGTGCGCATGGCAAAGAAGCTGGATATTTCTACTCTGGCCGAAGGTGTTGAAACAGAAGAGCAGTTTCTTTTTCTGAGAAAAATCGGATGTGAAAACATACAGGGTTATTTCTTTGCGCCGGCGGTGGCGATGGAAAAGCTGAATCCGTATCTGCAAGAGCATGGTCTAAAGCCGGAGCAGGCTATGTGGAGGGCGTATCTGACCAGTCTGAGCCGGATTGACTATCTCACTGACAAGACGCTGTGTGTGGTGGATGATGATGGTGTCACCCTGAAGGTTCTTTTTGCGAATGATGCCTATCAGGAGATCCTGGCGCAGGATAATGTGCCTGATCTGCAGAGCTGGGAGAACAGGATCAATGCGCCTGGTGATCCGATCCATATCTTCCACCGGCATTATGCTGATCAGCAGCTCAGGAAGAAAGAAGGACCGCAGACAACGTCTTATCCGTCTGGTGATCACTATATGCAGCTGACAGGATCGGTGGTGGCCAGACAGGACAGTCATTATCTATATGCCATTCATATCCAGTATATGAAGGTGAATGCTGCAGATTTCCAGCAGGTGACGCTGGGGGCGATGAGCGATCTGTATTATTTGTGCAATGATATCGCCATCTATGATCTTCAGAATGATACGGTTCAGGGCATCAAATCCTCTCTGGCAGATCAGCCGATGGGGACTGGCACCAGGCTCAGTAATTCCTTTTCGGTGGTCAATGCCTGGAAGATGAACTACTGCTATCTTCCGGATCAGGATCGTTTTGCGGATTTCATCGATCCTGCGACGATGAAATCCCGTCTGGAGAAGAGCGAGAATCATGCGCTGATGGATATTTTCCGAAGTATTACAGCATCGGGAGACTATCAGTGGTTTCTGCATATTCTGATTCCCATGCAGAGATCAGATTTCAATAAAGTGCTGCAGGTGACGATCAATGCCGGTCTGCCGGAAGAAGAAATCCGGAAGATCACGGCTGCGTATCACCAGGAGGCACATGAAGATATGTCCGGAAAGATGGATGGCAATATTCTCTGGACGAATCTGATGATGAATGCCAGAAGCATGTACTTCTGGAAGGATGACAGGCGCAGATTCGTCGGGGCAAGCAGGAGCTTTCTCGCATATTTCGGCTTCCGTTCGGAAAAAGAGATCATTGGCAGAACGGATGAGGAAATCGGCTGGCATATTCATCCGGAACCATTCAGAAGCGATGAAGAGGCAGTCCTCAAATCCGGCAAAAAGATATATCTGCGGCGCGGAGACTGCATTATCAATGGTGCGAACCGCAGTATCCTTGTCAGCAAGATTCCGGTATATCACGATGGCAGAATAATTGGCATTCTGGGTACAGCCGTCGATGCCGAGGAGGCACAGCAGATCTTTGAGGAAGGAAAGCGGTCTTCCTCCATTGATCCTGTGACGGGGCTGGCCAATGCCCGCGGTGTTTCGGATGGTGTGTATTCCTTCCTCATTGAGCGCTGGCGTACAGGCATGAATTTTGCGATGGTTGAGGTGTCTGTCCCCGAATACACGGAGGTCGTAAGGCTCTATGGAGACAGCTCAGGAGACCGTCTGCTGCAGAAAATCGGGAATATTCTGAAGGAATGCGGCGGCAAGGGCTGTCTGATCGGCAGGACCCGGGGAAGTTATTTCAGCCTGCTGATGAGATTCAGCAATAAGGAAGAGGTCAGAAATACGGCCCGCAAGATCCGTGCAGCCATCGAGGCTCTGCGGCAGGCCGGTCAATGGAGCGGCAACTGCAGTGTTGAGATCATGGCTTCCTATACAGATTCATCCAGCCGAAAGCCGAATGATTACCTGAGCGGGGTGTCCGGTCTGATCCTCAACAGCAGGGATACAGAGAAACTCTGAGAGTACTTTTGGCGATGGGCTGGCAGGAATGGGGATGTTGCGAATGAAGAAACAGGATATGAATCAGTATATTGTTTCACACTTGGATCAGGCACTGGAGGAAGGCTGGATCGTGCCTTATTTTCAGCCGATCATCCGTACGATCACGGGGCGCTTTGCCGCATCGGAAGCACTTGCCCGCTGGCAGGATCCTGTATACGGGACCCTGATGCCGGATACGTTTGTGCCGGTTCTGGAACAGCACAGACTGATTTATAAAGTGGACTGCTATATCCTGAAGAAAGTGGTTTTGCTGCAGAGGAGCAGAATTGATGCCGGTCTGCCCGTTGGACCGGTTTCTGTCAATCTGTCACGGCAGGACTTTGATGTCGTGGATATGGCTGCCTGTGTGAGAAAGACGGCTGATGCCGCGCAGATCCGTCATGATCTGATTCCGCTGGAACTGACCGAGAGTGTACTTGTCAAAGACAGGGAGAAGATGAAATCGGTTGTCCGGGCGCTGCGTGCAGAAGGTTTCAGGATCTGGATGGATGATTTTGGAAGCGGCTATTCTTCACTGAGTTTTCTGAATGACTATACCCTGGATCTCATCAAGCTGGATATGGGCTTTCTGAAGTCCTTTTCGCATGTTTCAATGGAAATCATGCAGAGTACGGTCAGTCTGGCAAAGAAGCTTGGCATACGGACCCTGGCTGAAGGTGTTGAAACCGAAGAACATGTACAGTTTCTGAAAGAGATCGGCTGTGATATGATGCAGGGCTATTATTATGCCAGGCCGATGGGCAGCCGGGATATGACGGCTTATCTGGATCGTATGAAACTGGCCGCAGAATCTGTGCGGTGGCAGGCCTTCTATGACAGTGCCGATGCCTGTGTAATCAGCAGTGATGTTCCAAGGGCCCTCATGGAATATGATGTGACGCATGACCATATTCGCTATCTGTTTATCAATCCGCAGGAGAAAGAACAGCTGCGCAGTATTGGCCGCCGCCAGAGTGCGGATTCTGAATTTGTCCTGAATGCCGGGAATACGTCTTTCCATGAAAAGCTGCTGGAGTTTTACAGTCATATCATGCAAGGGGATGAAAAGGCAGTCCTGTATATCTCAGATAATGCTTTTTTCGTACGCCTGGAGGGAAAGCTGGTCGCAAGACAGGATGACCGCTGTATTTTCCTGATATCGCTTGTTAATGTTACGCAGGAACGGACGCAGAAGATCAATGAAGTTCTCAGCAAATCTGCATCTGATATTCTACTGCTGTTTGATGATGTTCATGTTCTGGATCCCGGGAAGGATACTGCGGATAATCTGGTGAATAATTTTGGCATTGATGGCGGTCTGCAGAATCATGATCCGCTTCGCAGAGGACTGCAGTATTTCTGTACAGAAATGGTTTTCAGAGAGGATCAGAAACGCTATGCTGCTTTTGCGGATGCGGATACGATGATTGAACGCATCCGGCAGACACCGGATGGTGTTCTGCGTGATTATTTCCGGGTGCTGCGCAGTGCGGATGAAAACTATGTCTGGAAAGAGTTCAGTCTCTTTCTGGTGCCCGGATCCCGGGAAACAAAAGTGCTTTCCTGCATCAAGAGTGCAGAACCCTCGGCCGATGCGGACTTTCTGAAAAAATTGTGGGGGAAATGCGGGACAGAAGAGAAGGGAGGTTCATTGGAGAAAGATGAAAATGATACCACTCATATTTTCTGATCTGATCTGTGCTGCCATTATCGTCTATGTCTGGATACGCATGTATCTGAATCCAATGCTGGAAAAAAGGGCCGTCAGGCTGTTTCATCGCATTGGTACTGCCCTGCTTGCTGCGGTGGTTCTGGACCACATCTGGGAGTATCTTTTTGAAAATGCCAGTCCGTCCGCTCTGCCGCTCTCTCTTCTGAACGTCATCACCACCATTACGTTTTTCTGCGTGCCTCTTTCCTTCTTCTTCCTGCTGGTGTATCACCGGGCAAAGTGGGACTGGCTGGATACCATCATGCTGGCAGCGGATCTTTGTCTGATTGTACTTGGGTTTGTCAATCTCAGAATCCCGGTTCTTTATGATACGGATGCCTATGGCGATCTTGTCAATGCACAGGGCACGGCCATATGCTATCTTGGCTCACTGATCCTGTTTGGCTGCATCCTTATCCATGACTTTGTAACCGTGGAAAATCTGGATGTGGAGAATTGGGTGCTGATTCTGTTCAATCTGCTGATTGCCGGACTTGGCACAGCCGGACTTTACTTTGACGGTGATGTCATATCTGTCTGGGAATGCTATTCCATCTCCTTCCTGCTTCTGCATTCTGCCTTGGTGAGACTGTTTGCCAAGACAGACCAGGTGACTGGCCTGCCGAACCGGAATGCATTTACGGTGTCTTATTTCAGCAAAAAGAGAAGACCGGTTCCGGTGCTTGTCTCCTTCGATCTGAATCATCTGAAGCATTATAACGATTCCCAGGGGCATCACTCCGGTGATCTGTATCTGCGTGCCTTTGCCCAGACAGCGCGGAAGTATCTGCGCCCTTATGGCAGGCTGTACCGCACAGGCGGAGATGAGTTCTGCTTCACCTCGTATGCAGATCCCGCCCAGGTACAAAAAGCACTGGATGATCTGCAGAAGCTTGGTGTATGTGATCCGGCGTATGGCCGTTATCCGCTGGATTTTGCTTATGGCATGGTTGTCCGGCAGCCTGGTGAGACAAATGAAGCCCTGTATCAGCGTGCAGATGAGATGATGTACCAGAATAAGCGTGAGACGGAAAAGTAATGGGATATATGGCTGCAGGGAAAGGAATGTACCGGCAGCTTCTGCAGGTGTATAATCCCGTTCTGGACAGGGGGAGATCACAATGGAAAGACGAAAATCCGGTTTTACACTGGCTGAACTTCTGATTGTGACTGCCATCATTGCCTGATTCATTTCTGCTGCATCTGCGGATGAACAAAAGTGTCATATATAAGAAAAAGCGGTGTGGGAGTAAGATCCTGCACCGCTTTTATGCTGACATAAGCGTGACAAATTATGTTCAGACATTTGTGGTATACTGACCTAGATTATCCTTCATGGGGAAGGAAAAAACGCTGCCGAACGGTATCATTCCAGTGATATAGTAAACAGCGGTATGGCATGCATTTTTTGATGCGTGGCAGATAACTGCGTATTTTTAACACGTTGAATGAATCACGGTGATGGAAGGTTTTTCCTGCATTCAAATAGCGGTGAATGTTGTTAGGGGTGTGAATATGAGGGAAGCTGAAGAATATCAGATTGACAGCTTTACGGAAATACCGGTTCCGTATGCTGTGTTTGAGCTGATCTATAATGCGACAGGTGATCTGGTGACGGATACCAGGTATGTCTTTGTCAATGATAAGTACTGCAGGGCAGCTGGCAGACAGCGGGAAGATCTGGTGGGAAAAACGTATCTTCAGGTGTATCCTGATGCGGATAACCGCTGGTTTGACTATTGCCTGCGGGCTGTGAAAGAGAAAAAAGCGTTTCACAGCAGATTGTATGAACCGCATATTTCCCACTGGCTGGATTTTACCGTGGCACCGGTGAACAGAGCGGGATGCGTGTCGTTTGTATTTGCAGCAGTGGACCGTGAACAGGAACTGCTTAATATCAGAAAGCGTGAAAATCTGACTGCCCAGACGATTCTGCGCATGTCAGAGATTCTCAGCAGTGGTGAGAACTACCAGGACAGTATCAACCATGTTCTGCAGGAACTCTCCAATGTGATTCATCCTGACCGTCTGTATGTTCTGGAAACCGACCGCATCACGGCATCCAATACCTTTGAGTGGTGTGCGCCCGGGGTGACACCGGAAATTGATACGCTGCAGAATCTGGATTATCAGGATTATCTGCAGGGCTGGGAACAATTTGCGGCTGCCCATACCAGTGTCGTCTTCTCTGATATTGCCGTGCTGAAGGAGAAAGATCCGCTCAACTATGAGAATCTGAAGCGGCAGGGCATCAGAAGACTGATGGCGGTGCCGTTCTACCAGAATGATGAATTGATCGGCTATCTTGGTGCTGATAACTATGAAGAGAGTGACAAGATCAATACCCAGCGGCTGCTGGAGACGGTGTCCTTCTTTATCGGATCCCGCATCATCAATCATCGTCTGATTGAGAATCTGAAGAAGATGAGCCGGTATGATATGCTCACCAGAGTACATAACCGCAATGCCATGATTGAAGATGTCAAAGATATGAAAGCAGGCAGCGGCAGTGTCGGGGTGGTGTATGCTGATATTAACGGTCTTAAGAAACTCAATGATGAAAAGGGACACCATGCCGGTGACCGTGCCATCTGCTTTGTGGCCCGCATCCTGAGTGAAACGTATGGGGAAGACAGTGTTTATCGTGAAGGTGGGGATGAGTTTGTTGTCCTGCTGAAAGATATTACCCGGGAAGAATTTGCCAATAAAAACCGCCGGCTCAGAAGATTGCTGGATCAGCAGAAGATGTACCATATCGCTATTGGCACTGCCTGGGACGAAGATGTCAGAAAACTGGAGAAAACCATCCGGCGGGCAGATCGTTTCATGTATATGCATAAAGCAGACTACTACATTCATCATGACCGCCGTAGGAAAAAGATAAAAGAAACAGGCAGGCAATGAGGTGCCGGATGCCGGTCATACCCCTCTTTCTGGCGTTCGTGCCAGAATAACAGACGGTTTGGTGCGGTGAGTGCAGTATGAGTGTTCCTGGCTGACTCGTTTTAGACGTGTATGTAGGGATTATTGCTGTGATACTGCTGCAATGACGCTGACCAGACAGAATGCTTGCTGCTTTGCCGTATGACCAGAAAACAAATCTCAGGAAACACCCTGACTTCGGTGTTCCCTGAGATTTTTATCAGTTATTGCACAAATCTGCAGCTATTGTTCTGAATTGGATTTCAAATGTTCGTCCAGAAGCTGGATCTGGCGCTCAACCTTCCTCATGATCTTTGTGAGTCTTGTTCTTGCCTGCGCCAGAATTTCCTGCTCAGAGGCATTCTGGTTGAGAATAGCATCGATTTCCTTCAGCGTCAGTCCGCAGGTCTGATATGCCATGATGGTTTTCAGTTTGGCAATGTCAGAACTGCTGTACATCTTACCATGCTGTTTCCCATTCCGGTTTGTCGGTTTCAGCAGGCCGATCTTATCATAGTAAAACAGTGTTTTGCGGGTGATGCCTGTTTCTTTGCATACATCGTGTACTGTTTTCATGGGCTGACTGGTATCAGCGAGTGTACAACCGTTCCCCGGCAGACCAGTCAAGCGGTACGTCTGTGTTTGTGTATGATTTTGTTTCATGATCACGTCCTCCTGTCAGAGGACGTGATTTTTTCGCGGATGGGCAGGGGAACCTGGCCTGTCTTCTCTTCAGAAAACTACTTGACAGTTCCCCTGCAGGACAGATGTAGACTGCGGATAAAGAGGAATGGGAGGTTATATGAAAGCAGTTAAACGGATCATGATACTGGTGGGGCTGTCCTGCACGCTGACAGCCGGGTGTGGAAAAAAGGCAGATACAGCTGCCCTGGCATCACCTGCGGAAAACACACCGCTGGCGCAGATGACTGCCCAGCCTGCAGCGGTGACGCCTGCCAGTCAGAATGGGGAAGCAGTGAGCCCGGAACTGAAGGAATTTCTTGACTCATATGAAGCGTTTGTGGATGAGTATGTTGCATTTATGCAGCAGTACAATGAGAATCCCAGTGATGCAGCAATGGCAGAATCGTATGCGCAGTACATGCAGAAGTATGCAGAGTTTGCACAGAAAGCGAACACGTATGCAGATCAGGAGGGAGAAATGTCCACTGCGGATGAGAATTATTTGATTGAGGTGATGTCACGCATTTCCATCAAGCTGAATCAGGCTGCTGTGAATATAGACCAGACCAATGGATGAACAGGGGGATAAGACGGGATTTCTGCTTTTAGAGAAAAAAGCAGGAATCCTTTTTCTTGCCGGGAAAGGAAAGCTGGAAACACAGAACAGTTACTGCCGGCAGCACCAGATAAAGCGGTACATAATGCATGGTCATGGCAGGGGCGGACATGGTTTCTGCCGGATGACAGTACCGGTTTGCCGTCATTCCCGATGCTTTCCCACCTGGTCAGACCATTCAGGAAAACTGCAGGCTTGTCTTTCAGAGACTTCTGTCTGCAGGCCTGCCATATGTCTTCGTCCATCAGTACAATCATCTCCTGAGATCTGTTCCCGGTACCGCTTTCAATGGTGAAAAATGCCGGGTTTTACAGACCGCTGGTGTTTTTGGAGTATAGTATTGGTGTCCTCGACACATGTTTTTGTCGTGGCAAGGATATAGGATAAAAAATGAATCATGTCTGCAAGAAAAAACTGAGGTCGGAAAGTGGTGTATCACTAAGTGTTGCATTGTTGTTTTTCGTTGTCTGTGCGGCCCTGGCATCGATGATTCTTGCTGCTGCCTATGCTGCATCGGGCAGAGTGACCAGTCGCATGACTCTGAATCAGGATCATTATGCGGTAGATTCTGCTGCTTCTTTGATCAGTGATGAACTGAAGAATGATGTCATCGTGATCCAGGAAAAGGCGGATGCAAAGCAGAATGAGGATGGTTCTTATACAGTTATAGATGACAGTGGAATCGATACCTCGTATTATGAGGTGAATCACAGTGTTTCCTCCATTGAGGATGCGATGGCATTGGTGGATGCTTCTGATCCATCCGTGCGGAATGTGACAAAAAACAATCAGTCGCTGCTGGTGAAAGAATATACTGGTATGTACAGTGCATATCTTGGGCATTATACGGATGATACGGCAAAGTTTTTTCAGGCCAGGCTGGCAAGTGCACCGCTTGATGGTTTATTGAAAAGCAGTGAAAGCTCGTTTGGCGTTACGGCCGGCAGTGATGACAGGCTGCAGTGCAATGCGGCGATGACGCTGGCACCAGATCTGTCTCTGGACATTGTTGTGACAAGCAACAGTTCTTCGGTTCATGTGTATTGTGCACCGGATGTTACAACGACATATACGTATGCCGTCAGAGATGAGGGTGATGTCAATGGTGTGCAGACAGTGACAAAGACGACGATGATTTCGTTTACAGAAGCAAAGGTGACGCGTTCATGAAGAAACTGACAAGCCGCAGGGGTGAAAGTATTGCCGAGGCATTGGCCGCATTACTGGTAGCAGTTCTGGGTGGACTGATGGCTGCAGGTGCGGTGGCATCCGCCAATAAGTCCATGGAAAAGACAGATGCCCTGATGCGCTCCTATTATGAAAGAATTACTGCTTTGGCAGATCGCTCCTCTGCCCGGAAAAGCTCATCAACAGCAGTGCTGAAAACATCTAAGGGAACCTGGTTTACCTTTTCCAGTGAGGGAAAAGATGGAAAAGGTGCGCCGGTAATCGTATATACCGAGCAGCAGGATGATCCACTGACATTCTACGATCCTGATTCCGGAAAGTAATCAGTAAGGAGAAGATATGGCCATTGAGAAAAGATGGAAAAATCGGGAATTTACACTGTCAGAAACAATGGCAGCCATTTTGATCATGGGCCTGGCTGGTCTGATCATTGTCGGCGGGTTTTCTGCTTATATCCGTTCCTGGCGGAGCATTACCAGAAAAGCAAATGCCGAGCTGTTTATATCAACGCTTGAAGTCAGGATGCAGGAAGAGCTGGAATACGCAACTGAGGTGGCGGTGAATGACGGGAAGGAAGTTGCCTGGTTTGCGGATGATGGTACCGGCTATGCCACCATGTTTGTAAAAGGTGAAAATGGCCGTCTGCTTGGCATCAGTACGAGTGCCAATCCGGATAACCTTGCGTCTGTGCCGGCTTCGGCTCTTGTCTCTGACGGAACGTCGGACGGCATGTATGCAACATATGACAATATTACATATGATGAAACGAGTCATGTATTTACAATCAATGAATTGACGATCAAAAGAGAATCAGATAACAGAACGCTGTATCAGTTGGGGACTGTGAAGATACAGAATGTGAATGATGCTCCGGTTGTGAAATAGTAAGTGAGATAGAAATGCGCAGATACAGCAGTAAAAACAGAAAAGGTTTCACGCTTGGCGAGATGCTGATAACAGTGGCAGTCGTGGCGATTCTTTCGGCCGTTGCCATTATTTCTGTTGTCGGCTACCTTTGGAATGTGCGGTTGCTGGATGCTGATCAGGCTGTTTATCCGCACAGTGTGCCACATCGGTATCAATATGAAAACAACAATAGTACTGATACGCAGAATGCGCAGACATGGTATGGCGATTGGTATCAGCGTGGGACGACACAGTCTGCGATGAATTCGATTTACGGCCTGAATATATCCATTGATCCTGTCGAAAATGACGGAAAAGATAACAACGGAAATAATCCTTCCAATGGTGGTGGAAAAGAAAACACCGGGAATAATCCTGCGCCTGCAAAAATTTCTGAAATTTTTGCATCTAAGCCGAATGAAGTGAATCTGGCTTCCGGCACATTGCTGCAGGATGATCAGGGAAATTATGTTCTTCTTTACAGGTATAATCAGTGGTATCGACCGTGCGATGGGACAGCAGAGAATTTTGTTTCAATAAATTCTTCAAATGCAAAGGTAATAGATCAATCAACGGAAATACTTGAGACTCCGGAGCAAGGTTTCACCAGTGCTTTACCGGCAGGAACAATTGCCAGGGATGGAGATAACTACTATGTGCTGAACTATGATTGCCAGTATAATCAGTACTGGCATTTGAAACCAGATCAGGATATGGGTGCCTGGTCAGTCATCACAGGAAAATTGCCGACGTTTTAATGGCAAGGCTGCGGTCGCCTCGGGCAGTATTCCTGCTGTACCTGGCAGGTATGTGGTAAGCGGCAGAATTGTGCTGCAGCATCGTTCTGATGTGCTGGACAAAGATGGCAGAAAGACCGGTGATCAGTGGTCGGATGCCAATGTTGTGTATGCGTCTTCTGATAAGCAGAATGTGACGGTGACATTGAAATAAGACTAGAAAGGGAGGGGCAGATGAGAAGCAGAGAGGGCCGTATGAGTGGTTTGGAAATGGTGCTGGTGGTGGTGCTGTGTCTGGAGGGGTTGTTTCTGGCATGGTGCGGATATCGCTGGTATCAGCAGCGTCTTGCCCATGGCAATGATTCTCTGCGTGTGAATACGGCCCTTTCTGTTGCCCGCATCAATTCCAGCAATGGGGCTGACTGTCCTGTGGATGGTTCTTCTTCCCAAAACTGTGTGCATTGGAATGGCACGGAATACATTGGCTACTATGACGGGGTTGCCAACAAGATTGTTGGTGACAAACCAGATGGTTATAACCAGTCATCTGAAATGGATATTGACGGGAAAACCTATACCGGCAAGCCCGGTACGATGGTGATTCAGGTCGAAACCGGCAATGGTGAAGTTCATCTGTCCTGGGTTCTGGGGAGGGCTTCTTCATGAGTATCTATCTCTCCACAGGTCTTTGTGTTTATGTATGTGTGCTGGCCTTTGTGCTTGGTACGATCTTTGCCAGTTTTGTGACCTGTCAGGCAGACCGCATTGTGGCGCATGAGCCATGGTGGAAGGGACGCTCGCACTGTGATGTGTGCGGACATGTACTTGGTGCATCGGATCTGGTTCCGATTGTCAGCTGGCTTGTGCATCGTGGCAGATGTCAGTACTGCCATGCCAGGCTGTCTGCACGCTATGTGTGGATTGAACTGCTGAGCGGCATTGTATTTGTGGTGTATGTACTTGTACATGGCACCATCGATTTCATCCTGTTCCGTGATCTTGCCTTCCTGTGCTGTCTGTTAGGACTGTCACTGGTGGATCTGGCCATCCAGGAGATTCCGGATGGCTACCTGCTGTTTTCACTGGCGGTGTGGGCATTGGCTGGCATCGGGCATCTGTCCTACTATTGGAATGTGCTTGTCGGGCTTGTGATTGCAGGATCCTTACTGCTGCTGTCACTGCTGATGGATCACATTCTGAAGAAGGAAAGCATGGGCGGCGGTGACATCAAACTGTTCTTTGTAGTCGGGTGTTATCTTGGCTTTGGTTCTGGTCTTTTTGCCCTGATATTGTCGTGTATAGCAGGTTTGATCTTTGTGGTAGCATGGAAACGTGAAAAAATACCCTTTGGACCGTCTATTGCGATAGGCACACTGGCTGCTTTGCTGGTGGGACCGTGGGTTGTGCAGTGGTATCTTGGCCTGTTTGGCATGTAGAAAGAGGTGGATATGGCACGGGAAATACTTGGTGTGGATATTGGCAGCAAGCGTGTGAAGCTGTGTGTAGTGCGCAATGGTGAGATTGTGCAGACAGCTTTGCTGGATACACCGGAAAATGCGGTGAGGAATGATTCTCTGGCTGCTTATGAGGCAATGGGATCACTGCTTCGTGAGGGTATGAAGGAGAATGGTATCCATTGCCGCCGGGCAGCTCTTATTGTGCCGGATCCGGATGCGTATATGCGCCGGCTGCGCATGCCGCTGATGACAGAGAAGCAATTAGCAGTCAATCTGCCGTATGAGTTTCATGATGTGATCACGGATAACAAAGATCATTATCTGTATGACTATGCCATGATTGATACGCATGGCATAGATGCAAATGCCAGGGAGATGGAGCTGATGGCTGGTGCTGTCAGCAAGGAAAAGATTGCGGCATATCAGGAGATGTTCCATCATGCCGGCATGAAGCTGGTCATGGCAGCACCCCGCCAGATGGCACTTGTCAGTGTGCTGCGGGCCTTCGCGGATACATGCGGGCATGGGGATGTGGCCCTGGTGGATCTTGGTGATTCCTATACGCGTGTCGATCTGTTCCGGGATGGTACGTATGAGGCAACCCGTACGATTGATACCGGTGTGGCAGCGATTGCCGGTGCAGTAGGCGATGTGATGAATGTGGATCCGCATGTGGCCCGCGGTTATCTGCGCAATGATCAGGATCAGGTGCTGGAGAGTGAGGCACTTGCCAATGTGTACAATGTGATTGCGGTGGAGATCATGCGTGCCATTAATTACTACACATATGAGAATCAGAACAATACGCTGGAGAAGCTGTATGTGTATGGCGGCGGCAGTCATCTGAAGCAGCTGGTAGGTTCCATTGCGGACAGTCTGAGCAGTCTGCAGGTTGTGCCGGTGGATGCGATGGATCCAAATGCACCAAAAGAACTGGAAGATCAATTGACTTCCTTTGGCATTGCAAGGGAGGCGGCATAATGGCAGACAAGAGTATTCTCAAGAAAGAGATTCATCCGGTCAAAGTACATTATCCTTCAAAGAAAGTGATGAACTTTGTCCATGATGAACAGGCAAAGACAGATCGTCATGCCATCGTGGTCTTTATCATCTTCCTGCTGTTTCTGGCCGTGTTTACCAAGCTGTTTGTGATCAATCCGCTGAATAAGGTCAATCAGCTGGAATCCAATTACAACCAGATGGCAGCCCAGGTGCAGCAGTATCAGGAAACGTTAGGCAATTATGATTCTGTCAAGGCTGCATATGATGATAAGGCTGGCTCCTTCCTGACAGATGATGAGAAACAGGAATTGAACCGCACGGATATTCTGGATATGATCCAGGAAGATGTGGCGCCGTATGTGGGCATTTCCAGCATCAAGATTGCTGGGGCACAGGTATCTGTGTTTACGGATGATACAACGCTGGATACGGTTTCCGGCATCATTGCCAGACTGCAGGCAGATTCCCGCAATGGCTATGTCACGGTTACGACAACTTCCAGTTCTGATCAGAGTAATAATGATCTTGTGCAGGCGGATATTGAGATCACCTATGGCAGTGTGGCGGAAGGAGGCAATCAGTAATGTTTTCCTATAAGTTCTCTTTGCGTGAGAAGATTCTGTTATTGATCTGCCTGGTGATTGCTCTGGGCATCTTCTATTATGAAGTTGCTTTCAAAGGTTTCCAGAGTGCTGCGAAACAATATGATACAAGCGAGCTGCAGACGCAGCTGACCGTTCTGCAGAGCCAGGCGGCCAGGCAGAAACAGATGCAGAACTATCTTGACAGCAATGCATCGGTATCTGTTGGCACCGTAGCTGTGTATAACAATCTTGCTAATGAAGTTTCTGAACTTGGCAGCATTCTTTCGGATAAGGCTTCTCAGGTGTCCATTACCTGGAGTGAGCCGACTCTGACGGACAACATTGTGCGCCGTCAGGCAGCGATCAGTTTTCATACGGGCAGCTATGGGGATGCCCGCAGTCTGGTAGATGCCATTGCCCGGTGCAGATATCGCTGTCTGCTGGCTGATGTGTCAATGTCAGGCAGCGGTGATGAGGATCTGGCCTCCAGCAAGGATGTGGCTGTCAGTCTGAATGTGACGTTCTTTGAGACAACAGATGGTGCAGCCAGTACTTCTGGTCTGGTGCAGCAGCAGACGGATACAGACAGTGATAATGGAACGGTGAGTAGTGTCGAAAACCCGGAAGGCAACTGATAGGTATCTGACGGCTGAGAAGCCGGAGATATAAAAAATTGCGGCCAAGGCGCAATAAAAACAACTTTGGAACTCGTTCTTTCAAAACTGAATCTTCAATGCTTACAGCTCATCCTTTATCCAGGCATCAAGATGGATATTGATGCCGGCAAAGATTGCGAAGAAAGCATGCTTGGATCCATTACGGATTTTCATCTGGTGAAGATGATAGTCGTTCAGGATTCTGGTGTTCATTCTTTCTGTCGAAGTTCTGTTCCGGTAAATCTCTTTCCACTTTTCAGACCTGTATGGAACAGGTCCGAAGAGCCGGATGTCATCACCGTCATTGACGTATATCGTTCTTCCATAAGCGGAAGAACTGCACTCATTCGCAAATGGACAGGAGGAAATCTTATTCATCCTGAGTGGGCAGCGGAATTTTCTGCGCTTTCTCTGAATGTCGTAGCCATAGTCATACATCGGTGTTCCATTCGGACAAACAGGCACGCCATTCTCATTCAGCTTGAACTTATCAAAGGGATTGTCCCCAGCAGACCGTTGATTGCGGTCGATGATTGGAATAATATTCTTGTGACGGAAGAACTGAAAGATGGCAAGACTGTCAGAAGCTGCGTCAAAGCACATGTATCGCGGGTGGATATCGGGATTCATGTCAAACAGACGTGCTGAGGCAGATATGGTGGTCAAAGCATCGTGCCGTGAGGCTTTCTCAAGATCGATATAGATAGGCAAGTCTACTGATCTATGGGGATTGTGGTGCGAGATGTTGTAAAGAGTGTAGCCGAGATAGTAGGACTCAAGATCACTGTCCCATCCGATGTCAGCGTCAGGTGCAGAATAGCGGACGAGAGGATTTCCATCCTTATCCAATTTGACTTTGTGGCCAAATGGAGAGGCGTGGATGTGAAGCGAAGAACCATCTCCGGACAAGATGAGATTATTCGACTCAATGAATCCCATGTCGGAAGAAGGAATCACAGCCAGTGCATTGAAGAGAGACTGAAGTGTGTAGATCATCCGATCCCGATCCCATTCGGCGCCGTTTTTATATTTGTCAGCGAGAAATAAGGTTTCGGAATGTGAATAGTTAATCAGCTTGTCATGGTTCTTGGGTTTCTTTTGAGAAGGCTTCGTATAGTAACCCTGCTGCAGCAGATCAGAGAGATGTGGATCTGAGTGCGTTAAACGATTGATAAAGTCGTAATGAGAAGCAGGACCAGGCGGAGAGAAAGAGCCAATCAGCCATTGAAGCAGAGAATCAGAAGACAGATCTGCACACCAGTTATGAATGGACAAATACCCGAGGTGCTGCATGAGAATGAAGGACCGGATGAGCACAGCGGGGTCATGAGCCGGACGGCCGGTAACAGAGTAGAGAGGAAACAGAACATCTACGGCAAGATCGACGTCCAGCTTCCGAAGCTTATGCAAAGCAGAATGGAACTTAGAAGTATCCAGTCGTTTAAGCTGAGCATAACCAAGATGATCTTTTTCATCCCTAAGGAAAGCACGATATTCCAGGGACGAAGAGATATGTTTGAGCATTTCACTCACCTCCCACCTTTTCAAGAAAAGCGAGCGAAGCGAGCAGGGCACGCTTGAAATTTTGTCAAGAGTTGACAGCGAAAAAGTGGGGGGATTATGAAATGAGGAGCACAGAGAAAAGAGCGTTGCCTGTACTCCTAAGAGTTTTCGACAACGCTCACGGTATTTAAGGGGGATGCCACCTACAACTGATGTCTGAAGGACAAGGGGATGCAAATGCACAATCTGAGCAAAGAACAAAGAGAGATTTATGAGAGGATGCCCATTGCCATGGCCCTGTATGCAACAGATGAGCATGGCAGGACGGTATGTGTATGTGTTTCGGATGGTATGTGCGCGTTCTGCCAGCGGAAACGTGAGGATCTGGTTAGGCTGCTGGATGAGAGCATGTTTTCGCTTGTTCATCCTGAGGATGCCGGCCGGATGGAAAAGATCGGCAGGGATTTTGCACGTCATCTGTGTGAGTACAATGTGGTGTATCGCCTGAAAACCTGGGCCTCGGATGAGAATTACCGGTATGTGCATACCATTGGTGGCTGGCAGAAGATGCCGGATGGGCAGGAGCTTGCCATGCTTGTCTATAACAGTGTGGATGAGGCAGTATCGGTCAATTACAGCTTGATCAGGGAGTACCAGCAGCTGCAGAAGGATTATTTCTATACGGATATTCTGACAGAGCTGCCCAATGCAAATTTCATGCGGGTATTCGGCAATCAGAAGATCAATCAGTGTCTGCTGGAAGCGGGCAGTGCCGCCGCCTGGTATTTTGATGTCAGCGGCATGCATGCCTTTAACAGCCGCTATGGACTGCAGGAAGGTGACAGGCTGCTGACAGCGGCAGCACATGCGCTGCGCAATTCATTTACGGATGGTCTTGTCTGCCGGGGATCGGATGATCATTTTCTGGTGGTTTCACCTTTTGACAGGGCAAAGATCGATGTACTGATGCAGAAGATCAACGAAGAAGTCAGAGCATCGGTATCAGAGCCTGTATTGGGTCTGCGGGCAGGGATCTGTCAGGCAGACCAGCATATGCAGATTGTGGAAGCACTTGACAATGCGCATTCTGGCTTGAAAGAGATTGGCGCCAATCTGAATGTGATGTGGCGTCTTTATACGCCGGAGACAGAAAAGCGCAGCATGATGTCCCATCAGCTGCTCACGGGGTTTCAGGAGGCTTTGGAGCAGCACTGGATACAGCCGTATTTTCAGCCGATTGTAGATGGCAGAACAGGACAGATTGTGTTCTGTGAATCCCTTGCCAGATGGAAAGATCCTTCTTTAGGCGTGCTGCAGCCGGGAACGTTTATTCCGGTGCTGCGCAGGTTCCATCTGCTTTACAGGCTTGATCTGTATATTCTGCAGCAGGTGTGCAGGATGCTGCAGGAGTGCAGAGCAAAGCAGCAGAAAATTGTGCCGGTGTCCGTGAACTTCTCGCGTCAGGATTTTGATATGCCGGATCTGGCCGCCAGAATCGATGGAATCGTGACCGCCAGCCATCTGACGCCTGACAGCATCATGATTGAGATTACGGAGCAGGATATTTCAGATGCACCGGATCGGATGCGGGCTCAGATTGAAGAGATTCACAGGCGTGGCTATGCGTTGTGGATGGATGATTTTGGCTCCGGGTATTCATCGCTGAATGTGATGGATGAATTTCCGTTTGATCTGATCAAGTTTGATCAGAAGCTGCTGATGAACCGCAACAGCGGCCGCTGCGGCAACAGTTATATCCTGGCAGCGATGACATCCATTGCCGGCAAGCTTGGCATCAGAAGTCTGGCAGAAGGGGTGGAAAAGGAAGATGATCTGCGCTTTCTGCAGCAGATCGGCTGCCAGTATGCGCAGGGATTCCTGTTCTACAGGCCGATGGAGGCAGCCTCATTTGCTGCCCTGCTGGAAGAAAAGTAGGAATTATGCAGAAGATTGTGCTGCGTGCAGATGATATACGGGATCAGAAAGCACTGATTGCCAGTGTGCAGACATGGTTTGATACTGTGTGTGGCACATTGGCTCGTTTTGAGAGTGTGCTGAATGAATGGGGACAGGATGTGTGCTTCATTCTGACACCGGTGAATACAGACAAGATCTGTGCAGAGCGGTATGCATATCGGGTGCTGCTGGCGATTGGCAGGGCAGCCCAGGTGAATCCGCATGTGCAGGTGCGGTTTGCGCGTTAACCTTATTTATATAAGCAAAGTGATGTAAGCCATGAAAATTCAGGCGGCGGTGTCAATCCGGCATCGATTCCAGGCCTGTTTTTTCCGGCTTTTTCTTTTTGCGTAATTTTGCAAAAAACCTGAGAAAAAGGCTTGTCTTGGGGCTGATGAGGTGATACTATAGCATGGCACTCGCGTAGATATGGGAGATTGCCGGCACGCCAATGTCCGTGGACACGGTGTGACAACCGGGGAACTCTCATGGAGCGATCCCGTAAACGGGAGTGAATACAAGGAGGAAAAATTCATGGCAAAAAATTCTGTAAGAATTCGTCTGAAGGCTTACGAGAACAGAAGTCTGGATGCGGCTGCCGAGAAGATCGTGACAACTGCCAACGGACACGGCGCTAAGAAGATCGTCGGACCTGTTCCGCTGCCGACGGAGCGTGAGGTCGTTACGGTCCTGCGCTCTGTTCACAAGGACAAGGATTCCCGTGAGCAGTTTGAAATCCGTACACACAAGAGACTGATTGAGATTATTGGCCCGAGTGCTGAAACGATTGATGCGCTGAGCAGACTGGATCTGCCGTCTGGTGTGGATATTGAAATCAAGCTTTAAAGAAAGGAACCAGGTATAGAACATGAAGGGTATCTTAGGAAGAAAGCTGGGTATGACTCAGGTCTTCACCATCGATGGAACACTGATTCCTGTGACTGTCATCGATGTGAAGCCGAATGTTGTACTGCAGAAGAAGACAAAGGAAAATGACGGCTATGAGGCTGTTCAGCTTGGCTATGAGGATGTGAAAGAGCATCGTTCCAACAAGCCGGCAATCGGACATGCCAAGAAGGCCAATACAGCGCCGAAGCATTACATCAGAGAAGTAAGAGCTGATGAAATGATGAACCTTGAGGTTGGTGCTGAAGTAAAGGCAGATCTGTTCAAGACTGGTGATGTGGTTGATGTCCAGGGTGTTTCCAAGGGACACGGCTTCATGGGCACAATTGTGAGAAACAATGCGTCCAGAGGACCGATGAGCCATGGTTCCGGCCATCACAGACACATTGGTTCTCTTGCTACAAACGGCCGTAACAACGGTGTTGTCAACAAGGGCACTGTGATGCCTGGCCATGAGGGCTGCTACACAACAACCAATCAGAACCTGACTGTGATCAAGGCTGATGCAGATGAGGGCTATATCCTCGTCAAGGGCAATGTACCAGGACCGAAGCATGGTCTGGTACTGATCCACACAACTGTCAAGCCGGTTAAGGAAGTCAAGGTTCCTGAGCTGATCTCTTATGAGGGCGGTTCTGTTGAGGAAGAGCTCAACAAGGTTGAGAACACGATCAACGCGGAGCTGGCTGAGGAAGAGAAGGCCATCGAAGCTGCTGAGGCTGCCAAGAAGGCTGCTGCAAGCGCTGCCCGCAAGGGAAAGAAGTAAGGAGGAACAACAATGGCACAGATTGACGTATACAATCAGGAAGCTGCAGTTGTAAAGCAGGTTGAACTGAATGATGCTGTGTTCGGCATTGAGCCGAATCAGCAGGCCATCTATGACGCTGTCCTTGTCTACCTTGCAGGTTGCAGACAGGGCACACATTCCACACTGACAAGAGCATTTGTCTCCGGAACTGGCAAGAAGCCGTTCAAGCAGAAGGGTACAGGCCGTGCCCGTCAGGGTTCCACACGTGCTACCCAGTGGAGACATGGTGCAATTGCCTTCGGACCTCATCCGAGAAAGTACAATCTCAAGATGAACCGCAAGGTGAGAAGACTGGCTTACCGCTCTGCTCTGAGTGAGAAGCTGGCTGACAACAGCCTGACTGTTGTTGAGAATCTCAACTTTGATGAGATCAAGACAAAGAAGGCTGTGGCACTGATGAATGCATTCAAGTTCGACAGAAAGACACTGTTTGTTGCAGACGCTGCTGAGGACTTCGACAATGCATATGTCTCAATGAGAAATATTCCGAATGCAACACTGGTTACCGTACCGATGCTGAATGTCTATGACATTGCCAATGCGGACCGTGTTGTGTTTACGGAAGCTGCTGCTGCCAAGGCAGGGGAGGTATTCGCAGAATGAGCGCACGTGATATTATCGTCAGACCGATCGTTACCGAGAAGGCAACAAAGATGCAGGCCAATGGCAACTGGATTGAGTTCGAGGTTGCCCGCGACACCAACAAGTCTGCGGTAGCTCAGGCTGTTCAGGAGATCTACCACATCAAGCCGGTTGCGGTAAACATTGTCAACACCAAGCCGAAGGTCAGAAGAGTTGGCCGTTATTCCGGCAAGGTCAGAGCTGTCAAGAAGGCAATGGTCAAGCTGCCTGAGGGACAGACAATCGATATCTATCATTCCGAGGACTGAGGATATCAAACTATCGGAGGAACACGCTATCTCCGGATAAACTGCGAAAGGAAAGAAGAAAATGGCAATTATTAAATACAAGCCTACCAGCAACGGCCGCAGAAATATGTCTTCGCTGGACAATCGTGGCAGAATCACAAAGCACGAGCCAGAAAAGAGTCTGTTGGCGCCGAAGCACTCCAAGGGAGGCAGAAACAACAATGGCCGCATCACAACACGTCATCAGGGCGGTGGTGTGAAGCAGAAGTACAGAGTTATTGATTTCAGAAGAAACAAGGACAATGTTCCGGCTAAGGTTGCCGGCATTGAGTACGATCCGAACCGTACAGCTAATATCGCTCTGCTGCATTATGCAGATGGTGAGAAGAGATACATCCTGTGCCCGGCTGAGCTGAATGTCGGTGATACAGTTGTGTCCGGTCCGGCTGTGGATATCAAGCCGGGCAATGCCCTGGAGCTGAAGAACATCCCTGAAGGTACCATTGTTCATAACGTTGAGCTGGTTGCCGGCAAGGGTGGTCAGATGGCAAGAGCTGCAGGTTCCTATGCTCAGATTCTGGGCTTTGAAGGAAGCTTCTGCACGCTGCGTCTGATGTCTGGCGAGGTCAGAAAGGTTCATTCCAACTGCCGCGCTACCATTGGTACTGTTGGCAATGGCGACTGGAACCTGGTCAATCTTGGCAAGGCCGGCCGCAACAGATGGAGAGGTATTCGTCCTACCGTTCGTGGTTCTGCCATGAACCCGGTTGATCACCCGCATGGTGGTGGTGAAGGTAAGGCTCCGGTTGGCCGTAAGTCCCCGATGACACCTTGGGGCAAGAAGGCTATGGGCGTGAAGACACGTCAGCCGAAGAAGAAGAGCAATGCCTTGATCGTCAGAAGACGCAATGGGAAATAAGCTGAAAGGAGAATAAGAGATGTCAAGAAGCATTAAAAAGGGTCCTTTCTGTGATGCTTACCTTCTGAAGAAGGTCGAGGAACAGAACAAGGCCAACAAGCATGAAGTCATTAAGACATGGTCCCGCCGTTCAACGATTTTCCCGAGTTTCGTGGAACATACATTCGCTGTTTATAACGGCAAGGAACATGTTCCGGTCTATGTGACAGAAGATATGGTCGGCCATAAGCTCGGTGAGTTTGTTCCGACCAGAAAGTTTGGCGGACATGGTTCCGACAAGGCTGCGTAAGGGAGGATATCGGACATGGATGTAAGATCAACAGCTAAGACAGTTCGCGTCACTCCGCGCAAGGCCAGACTGGCTCTGGATATGATCCGCGGCAAGAGTGTTGAGGAAGCCCTCGCCATTCTGCAGTTCACACCGAACAATGCGGCTCATGAGGTATACAAGGTAGTCAAGAGTGCTGCTGCCAATGCAACACACAATCATCAGCTGAACGCTGATGCGCTGTATGTCAAGCAGTGCTATGCGGATGAAGGTATCGTCATGAAGAGATTCATGCCGCGTGCCAAGGGCAATGCCGCACAGATTCTGAAGAGAACGAGCCACATCACAGTTGTGGTTTCGGATGAGAGATAAGGGAGGAAGATCAAGAGTATGGGACAGAAAGTAAACCCGATCGGCCTGCGTGTCGGCGTCATTCGTGACTGGGAGTCCAGATGGTATGCCGATAAAGCAGAGTACGGCGATCTTCTGAACGAAGATGTCAAGATTCGTAATTATCTTGAGAAGAATCTGAAAGATGCCTATATTTCGCACATTGAGATTGAGCGCACAGGCAAGAAGAATGTCCGTGTGATCATCCGTTGTGCTCGTCCGGGTGCCATCGTTGGCAAGAGCGAGGACGGCAAGGCTGAGAAGATGGAAAAGACCAAGGCTGGTCTGAAGAAGATTGTTGGCGATAAGACACTGAAGATTGATGTTGTTGCAGTTGCCAACCCGGATCTGGATGCACGCCTGGTTGCCCGCAAGATCTGCGAGCAGCTGGAGAACAGACAGTCCTTCCGTATTACACAGAAGAAGGCAATCCAGTCCACAATGAGAGCTGGCGCCAAGGGAATCAAGACACTTTGCAAGGGCAGACTGGGCGGTGCTGAAATTGCCCGTCAGGAAGGCTATGCAAAGGGTGTTGTTCCGCTGCATACACTGCGTTCTGATATTGACTATGCCTGCGAGGAAGCTCACACAACGTATGGCAAGCTGGGCGTTAAGGTCTGGATCTGCCGTGGTGAGGTTCTGCCGGGAGAGATGGTCAAGGAACCGGAAGCTCCGGCCCGCAACCCGAGAGACCGCAGAAACGGCAGAAGAAACAATAACAACCGCCGTTTCAATAACCGCCGTCCGGCTGCTGGCAGAGATGCCAAGGCTGCTGCACCGGCTGCTGGGGCAGGTGCCCAGGGAGGTAACGACTAATGTTAATGCCTAAGAGAGTCAAGTGGAGAAGACCCCACCGTCTGTCTTATGAAGGCCACGCCAAGGGCGGCACAAAGCTTGCCTTCGGTGAGTATGGTCTGGTAGCAGACGAGGGAGCTTATGTCTCCAGTGCGCAGCTTGAGGCTGCCCGTGTTGCCATGACACGTTATATGAATCGTGGCGGTAAAGTCTGGATCAAGGTTTTCCCGCAGCTGGCGAAAACCAAGAAGCCTCTGGAAGTACGTATGGGATCTGGTAAGGGTGCTCCTGATCACTGGGTCGCAGTTGTCCAGAAGGGCAGAATTCTGTTTGAAGTCGGTGATGTTGATGAAGCTACTGCCAGAGAGGCGCTTCGTCTTGCCGCTAACAAACTGTGCGTAAAGACACGCTTTGTGAAGAAGGGCCAGGAGGGACGCTGAGATGAATGTCAAGGAAATCAGAGATCTGAGCAACGAGGAACTTTCTCAGGAAGTTGTTTCGCTCAAGGAAGAGCTCTACAATCTGCGCTTTGCTCAGGCTACCGGAACCATTGAGAATCCGGCCCGGATCAAGGATATCAGAAAGACAATTGCCCGCATTAAGACAGTTCTGACAGAACGTGAGAATGCGGAGAATAAATAAGGGAGGAAGCAGACATGGCAGAAGAGAGAAACGCACGTAAGGTTCTGCGCGGTACGGTTGTCTCCGACAAGATGGATAAGACAATCGTTGTCGAGATCAATACCACGAAGCGCCATCCTTTATACGGCAGACACGTTAAGTTCACAACCAAGTTCAAGGTTCATGATGAAAACAACGAAGCTCATGTTGGAGATGTAGTGGAAGTGATGGAAACACGTCCGCTGTCCAAGGACAAGCATTTCAGACTGGTGAAGGTTGTTGAGAAAGCAGTTGTTCTTTAAGCACAGGAGGTAGAAAGCAATGATTCAGAATGAAAGCAGATTGCATGTTGCCGATAATACCGGTGCCAGAGAGCTTCTGGTCATCAGATGCATGGGCGGTTCCCGCCGTAAGAGAGCAAATATCGGCGATATCGTTGTTTGTGCTGTCAAGAGCGCTGCTCCGAATGGCACAGTCAAGGATGGTCAGGTAGTCAAGGCTGTCATCGTTCGTACCGTTTACGGTATCAGACGTGAGAATGGCAGCTACATCAAGTTTGATGATAATGCTGCAGTCATTATCAAGGACGACAATACACCGGCAGGTACACGTATCTTTGGCCCGGTCGCACGTGAGATCCGTGACGCCGGTTTCATGAAGATCGTCTCCCTGGCACCGGAAGTATTATAAGGAGGAGCCCGAGATGAAAATCAAGACAGGTGATGAGGTCAAGGTAATCAGCGGACACTACAAGGGAACAGTTTCAACCGTTAAGGAAGTGTTCCCGAAGGAGAACAAGGTCATTGTTGAAGGTGTCAACATGGTCAAGAAGTCTCTGAAGCCATCTCAGGCAAATCCCGAGGGTGGTATCGTAGAGAAGGAAGCTAAGATTGATGCTTCCAATGTCATGCTGTATGACAAGAAGGCCAAGGCTGCCAGCCGTGTTGGCTGGAAGGTTGCTGAGGACGGCACAAAGACAAGATACTTCAAGAAGTCCGGCAATGAAGTGAAGGAGGCTAAGAAGTAATGAACCGTCTGGAACAGAAATATAACGAGACAGTAAAGCCTTCTTTGATGAAGGAATTCAATTACAAGTCCGTCATGGAGTGCCCGAAGCTTGAGAAGGTCGTTCTCAACATGGGTGTTGGTGATGCAATTGCCAATCCGAAGCTGCTGGAAGAGGCAGTTGAGGAAATGACCATGATTTCCGGTCAGAAGCCGGTTGTCACAAAGGCCAAGAAGTCCATCGCTAACTTCAAGCTCCGTGAGGGCATGAGCATTGGCTGCAAGGTGACACTGCGCGGTGAGAGAATGTACGAGTTCCTCGACAAGCTCTTCAATATCGATCTGCCGCGTGTCAGAGATTTCCATGGTGTCAGTGGTACAGCCTTTGATGGCCGCGGCAACTATACGCTGGGTGTCAAGGAACAGCTGATCTTCCCGGAAATCAATTTCGATAAGGTCAACAAGGTCAGAGGTCTGGATGTTGTCATTGTTACATCCGCCAAGACAAATAAAGAAGCATATCAGCTGCTGAGTGAACTCGGCATGCCGTTTGCCAAGTAATAAGGAGGAGAACAATGGCAAAGACATCACAGAAGGTAAGACAGGCACGTCCTGCCAAGTTCTCCACACGCGCCTATACGCGCTGCGAGAGATGCGGACGCCCGCATTCCGTTTTAAGAAAGTATAAAGTATGCCGTATCTGCTTCAGAGAGCTCGCTTACAAGGGTGAGATTCCTGGAGTTAAGAAGGCTAGTTGGTAAGGAGGCAGCCCATCATGAATATGACAGATCCGATTGCAGATATGCTCACTAGAATCCGCAATGGAGCCAGTGCACATCTGGATACAGTGGATGTTGCGCCATACTCCAGGGTCAAGGCAGAGATTGCCCGTATCCTGAAGTCTGAGGGCTACATTGCTAACTATTCCACACAGGGTGACGGTATCGAAAAGAAGCTCGTTGTTACCCTGAAATATGCTAATGGTGCAAGCGTCATCAGCGGCATCAAGAGAATTTCCAAGCCGGGCCTGAGGGTTTATGCCAAGGGCGAAGAAGTACCGAAGGTACTGAATGGTCTTGGCATTGCCATCATCTCCACATCCAATGGAATGATGACAGATAAGGAAGCACGCAAGCTTCACGTTGGCGGCGAAGTCGTTGCCTACGTCTGGTAATAAATAAGAAAGGATAAATTCATGTCACGTATCGGAAACAAGGCGATTACCATTCCGTCCAATTGTGAGATCACAGTGAATGACGGCAATGAGGTGACTGTTAAGGGCCCTAAGGGAACTTTGACAAGAACATTTTCGCCGCTCATGACAATTGAGCAGAACGACGGTGTTCTTACCGTCAAGCGTCCTAATGACGAAAAGCATACCAAGCAGCTGCATGGTACAACCCGCGCACTGCTTGCTTCCATGATCGAGGGTGTTGAGAAGGGATTCTCCAAGACCATGAAGGTTGTCGGTATTGGTTACCGTGCAGCCCTGGCTGGCAATAAGCTGACTCTGAATGTCGGCTTCTCCCATCCTGTAGACTTCACTGTACCGTCCAACCTGACGGTAACTGTTCCGGATGCCAACACAATCGTTGTTGCTGGTATCGACAAGCAGGAAGTCGGTCAGTTTGCAGCTGAGGTCAGAGCAACCAAGAAGCCTGAACCTTATGGCGGAAAGGGTATCCGCTATGTTGACGAGCATGTCCGCCGCAAGGAAGGTAAGACTGCTGCAGCCAAGAAGTAATGGGAAGGAGAGAGCAAAATGCTGAATAAGACAAAGAAGAATGAAGAGCGTATCCGCCGTCATAAGCGTGTGCGCAGAGTAGTCAGCGGAACTCCCGACTGCCCGAGACTGAACGTATTCCGTTCCAACACAAACATCTATGCACAGGTCATTGATGACACCAAGGGCAACACCCTGTGTGCAGTGAGTTCCCTGGATCTCAAGCTTGAAAATGGCGGCAATATTGAGGCTGCCAAGAAAGTCGGTGCTGCTATTGCTGAAAAGTGCAAGGCTGCCGGCATTGAGTCCGTCCGTTTTGACCGTGGCGGTTATGTATATCACGGAAGAGTCCAGGCTCTGGCAGATGCAGCCAGAGAGGCTGGCCTGAAGTTCTAAGGAGAGGAGAAGACAATGCCAACTGAAAATACAACAGAGCAGCGTCCGGCAGCAGCTGAGGCTGCTACAGCACGTCCTGAGAGGGGCCGCCGTGATAACAACAATGGACGCAGACAGTTCAGAAGACGTCAGGAACCGAAAGAGTTCGAAGATGTCGTAGTCTCCATCAACCGTGTAAGCAAGACCGTCAAGGGTGGACGCAGAATGCGTTTCGCAGCACTGGTTGTTGTTGGTGACAAGAAAGGCAGAATCGGCTTCGGTATGGGCAAGGCCGCCGAAGTTCCGGATGCGATCAAAAAGGCAAATGAGGCCGCTGTTAAGAATGTCTTCAGAGTAAATCTGGTAGACGATAACAGAACTGTTCCTCATACAAGCATTGGCAAGCATGGTGCCGCTTCCGTCATCCTGCTTCCGGCTGCACCTGGTACTGGCGTTATCGCTGGTGGTGCCGTACGCTCCATTCTGGAGCTGGCTGGTGTTTCCGATGTCCTGTCCAAGGTTCATGGATCCCGTACCAGTGTCAATGTTGTCTATGCAACTTTGAATGCTCTGCAGCAGATGCGGACTGTTGAAGAAGTTGCCAAGCTGCGCGACAAGAAAGTCGCTGAGATTCGATAAGGAGGGAAACCCGATGAAACTCAATGAAATGAAAGCAACGGACGGTGCCCGCTTTACCAGAAAGAGAATTGGCAGAGGCCTGGGTTCAGGTCTTGGCAAGACATCTGGCAAGGGCCAGAAGGGTCAGAACTCCAGAAGCGGCGGCGGTGTTGCCATCGGTTTTGAAGGCGGTCAGACACCGTACTTCAAGAGAATGCCGAAGAGAGGCTTCACCAACTACACCCGCAAGGAGTATGCAACAGTCAATGTTGAAGCTCTCAACAAATTTGAGGATGGCGTCACTGTTGACTATGAAGCCCTCAAGGCAGCCGGCCTTGTAAAGAAGCATCTTGATGGTGTCAAGGTGCTCGGCAATGGCAAGCTTGAGAAGAAGCTTACCGTAAAAGCTGAGAAGTTCTCCAAGACTGCTCAGAAAGCAATTGAAGAAGCAGGCGGAAAAGCAGAGGTGCTCTGATTATGATGCATACGTTCGCCAGCATGTTTAAGAACAAGGAGATCCGCAAAAAGATATTCTTTACTCTGGCAATGCTGCTGATCTATCGCATCGGGTCTTCCATTCCTGTTCCAGGCGTGGATTCCACCGCACTCTCTCAACAGATTTCCGACAATTCAATTCTGAACATGATGAACCTGCTGGGCGGCGGTGCCCTGGAGAAACTGTCAATCTTTGCAATGGGCGTTACTCCTTACATTACCGCCAGCATCATCGTGCAATTGCTCAGTATGGATGTCATTCCGGCTTTGACCGAATGGGCAAAGTCAGGACAGACTGGCCGTCAGAAGATGGAGAAAACAACAAGATACCTTGGTGTTGTGCTCGCCTTCGTCCAGGCCTTCTCGCTTGTCTATGGCTTTGACAAGCAGTATTCCGTACTTGAAAACAGTGCCCTTTCCACTTATCTGTATACAGCTACCATTCTGACCGCGGGCTCCATGTTCCTGGTCTGGCTTGGTGACCGTATCAGTATGAAAGGTATCGGCAACGGTATTTCCATCATCATCTTCGCCGGCATTGTTTCCAACATGCCGACACAGTTTGCACAGGTTTACAGCATTCTGGCCGGTGGAAATACAAACAGTGAAGTATTCAATGGCGTACTGCAGTTTGCACTGTACTGCGTCGTGTATCTTGCAATTGTCATCTTCGTCGTTGTGATGGAGACAGCAGTCAGAAAGATTCCGATTCAGTACACCAACAGCATCTCCATGGGCAGAACTGCCCGCAATGATGTGACATATCTGCCGCTGAAGATCAACAGCGCATCGGTGATTCCGGTCATCTTTGCATCCTCGATCATGACAGCACCGCAGATTGTCATCAGCTTCTTCAATGCTGATCTGTATCAGAAACTGCAGAATTATCTGAGTCTGAGCAAGCCGTTTGGACTCTGCCTCTATGCTGTGCTGACAATTCTGTTTACCTTCTTCTACACTGACCTGCAGGTTGATCCGGACAGTGTCGCGGATAATCTGCGCAAATCGGATGCTTACATCCCGGGTATCCGCCCGGGCAGTGATACAAAGCAGTACCTGCACAAGGTTCTGAACCGTATCACTGTACTCGGTGCTCTGGCACTGACACTGGTAGCTGTTGTTCCGTATCTGCTGCCGATGTTCACAAGCATTCCAACATCCAGTGCCATTGGCGGCACCGGTATCATCATCGTCGTCGGCGTTGCTATGGAGACGATGAAGCAGATCAAGGGTCAATTGACACAGAAGTCATATCATGGCTTCCTGAATTAAAGGGGAGAAGAAAATGAACGTTCTGATTATGGGACCTGCCGGAGCAGGCAAGGGTACGATGTCGGATCTGATCCTGAAGGAATATGATATTCCGCATATTTCGACAGGTGATATGCTGAGAGCCAATGTTGCCAATCATACAGATCTTGGCAACAAGGCCAAAGCATATATGGATGCTGGCAAGCTGGTGCCGGATGAAGTCATCAATGCGATGGTGGAAGACAGGCTTCAGCAGCCGGACTGCCAGAAGGGATATCTCCTGGATGGCTATCCTCGTACACTGGTTCAGGCGAAAGAATTTGAAAGAATTGCAGCAAAGATCGGCAAACCGGTTGAATGTGTGCTTGGTCTTGAGGTAGACTTTGAGGTGCTCAAGGACAGAATCACCGGAAGAAGAATCTGTCCGAAGTGCGGTGCTACGTATCATATTCACAATTTCCCGCCGAAGGTTGAAGGTGTGTGCGACAACTGCGGCGAAAAGCTTGTCCAGCGCAGCGACGATACTGTCGAGAAGCTGACCAAGCGGATGGAAGAGTATGAGAAGAGCACAAAGCCGGTCATCGACTTCTATGATCAGAAAGGGCTTGTCACGCATCTGGATGCGTCCGGTAAGCCTGAGGCGGTGTTCGGTGCCATCAAAGAGGCCTTAGGAAAGATTGCTTAAATGTGAATCGGGGCGGATCGATAGGCGGTCCGCGCCCTGATTCTGTTTATTGCGTAAGAAAGAGAGAGTACATGTCGAAACAGGATGTCATTGAAATCGAAGGTGTTGTAACGGACACACTTCCTAATGCCAACTTCAAGGTGAAACTCCAGAACGGACACGAGATCCGTGCTCACGTTGCTGGTAAAATCCGTATGAATTACATTCGCATTTTACCAGGCGATCGGGTCACTGTCGAAATTTCACCGTATGATTTAACACGTGGGCGTATCACATACAGACATAAATAATGTCTGGACCAGGAGGTTTGTAAAATGAAAGTAAGACCTAGCGTAAAACCAATTTGCGACAAGTGCAGAGTCATCAAGCGCAAGGGCGTTGTGATGGTAATCTGTGAGAACCCGAAGCATAAGCAGAGACAGGGTTAATTTGGAGGAAGAATAAGAATATGGCACGTTTTGCTGGTGTAGATATTCCGAACAACAAACAGGTCGGAACATCTCTTACCTATATTTATGGCATTGGCCCGACAACTGCAAAGAAGATCCTGGCTGCTGCCGGTGTTGATGAGACCATCCGCGTCAAGGATCTGACTGAAGCACAGGAGACTGCGATTCGTCAGCAGATTGATGGTATTAAGACTGAGGGCGATCTGCGCCGTCAGACAGCTCTTGATATCAAGAGACTGATGGAAATCGGCTCTTACAGAGGCCTGCGCCACAGAAGAAGTCTGCCGGTCAGAGGGCAGAGAACACGCACCAATGCGCGTACCCGCAAAGGACCGCGCCGTACGGTTGCGAACAAGAAGAAGTAATAGGAGGACATTGGAATGCCAACAAAGAAGAATAACACTGCGGCAAAGACTCGCAAGAAGAAGATCCGCAGAAATGTGGCGAAGGGTGTCGCTCACATTCATTCAACATTCAACAACACAATCGTTACCATTGCGGATGAGGCAGGTAATGTCATTTCCTGGAGCTCTGCCGGAGCACTGGGCTACAAGGGTTCCCGTAAGTCTACACCGTATGTTGCTCAGCTGTGTGCTGAGGCTGCCGGCAAATCTGCTGTGCAGCAGGGCATGAAGACGGTTGAAGTCAACGTTAAGGGCGTTGGTCCTGGACGTGAGGCTGCGGTTCGTTCCCTGCAGACGGCTGGTCTGGAGATCACAGCAATCAATGATGTGACTCCGATCCCGCATAACGGCTGCCGTCCGCCGAAGAGACCCCGCGGTTAATGAGCTGAAAGAGGAGGATATTGCATGCAAAAGTTTGAACGCGCCGATTTTGAAGTACAGGAATACGTTGAATCCGAGAATTACGGAAAATTTGTTCTTTCTCCGCTGGAGAGAGGATTTGGTACGACGATCGGAAACGCACTTCGCAGAGTTCTGCTGTCCTCCCTGCCGGGAGCTGCGGTATTCTCAATCAAGGTAGATGGTGTGTACCATGAGTTCACAACCATCCCTGGTGTCAGAGAAGATGTATCCATGATCATTCTGCAGCTGAAGCAACTGATCATGAAAATTGAAGATGATGAGGTTTATACACTGCAGATCTCTGCCAAGGGACCGTGCACTGTGACAGCAGGTGATATCATCTGCCCGTCACAGGTTGAGATTCTCAACAAGGATCTTGTCATTGCCCATCTGGAAGCTGGCACAAGCCTTGAGATGGAACTGAAGGCCAAGAATGGAAGAGGCTATGTAAGTGCCGACATCAACAAGCAGCTCAATGTCGGTTCTTCTCAGGGTATTGGAACTGTGTATACAGATTCCATTTATACACCAATTGAGAAGGTCGCCTATTCCGTTGATCCGGCCCGTGTTGGTCAGGATGTTAAATATGATGCTCTGACCATGGAAATCACAACCGATGGCTCAATCAATCCGCAGAAGGCACTTGCCATGGCTGCCAAGATCCTGATCGATCATCTGGATCTGATCGCTGGCATCAATGAAGATGTCATCTCCATGGAAGACGTTGTCAAGGAAGGCGGCCAGGAGTCGCCAAGCAAGGGCCAGCAGATGATGATCGAAGATCTGGATCTGTCTGTCCGTTCCTACAACTGCCTGAAGCGTGCCGGTATCCAGACCGTGGATGAGCTGACACAGAAGACCGAGGATGAAATGATGAGAGTCCGCAACCTCGGCAAGAAATCTTTGAAAGAGGTTAAGGATAAACTGGCTGAGCTCGGTCTTGGCTTCAAGTCCTTTGACTGATAGGAGGAATTTACAATGTGGAATCGTAAGTTTGGCCGTAATGCGGATCACCGCAAGGCTATGCTCAGAAATCTCGCAACTTCCGTGATCCTGTATGGCAAGGTCGAAACAACTGAAGCCAAGGCAAAGGATCTGCGCTCTGTTGTCGATGAGCTGATCACACTTGGCAAGAAGGGTGATCTGGCAGCCCGCAGAAGAGCTGCTTCCTATATCCGCGATGTTGTCGCAGATGAAAAGACAGGCAAGACTGTCCTGCAGAAGCTGTTTGATGAGGTAGCGCCGAAGTATGCTGACCGCAAGGGCGGCTATACACGTGTTGTCAAGACTGGCACACGCAAGGGCGATGCTGCTCCGATGGCTTATATTGAACTGATCTAAGTTACGTAATGCCTGAGAGGTCTGTGCAATGCACAGGCCTTTTTGTTTTGTGCTACACTTTGGTCATGGAAGAATACATCTCTGATTACAAGAACGGATTGCTGCAGGTTTCTGCATCACTTCACCATTATTATGGACTGACATGTGAATATCAGGATGATCCGGATGTCTCACATTGGCTTTCCTCACATGCATTTCGCTGTGTCATTGTTGTTCTTGTAGATGGCATGGGATCACGCCTTCTGCAGAAATATGGCTCTGATTTATCCATCACAAAGCAGATGAAAAAAGAATGCATGACTGTTTTTCCACCTACCACCAGTGCTGCTACAACAGCATTGCTAACAGGAAAAAGCCCTGCTGAAAACGGCTGGCTTGGCTGGAATCAGTACTTTTCAGAAGTAGATGACAATGTCATCCTGTTTCTGGATAAAGCACAGTATTCCAGCAGAAAGTATCCTGGTTTTACAGAGAAGACACTGCCGGTCACTACCATTCTGGATCAGCTTGCAAAGGCGCAGATCTGTGCCGATTCAATCTGGCCTATGTTCGGCCATAATCCCTGTGCTTCTTTGCATGAGCAGTGCCTGCTGGCTGCAAAACTTTCCCATCAGTCAGATCTGCGCTTCCTTTATGTGTACTGGGACGGCTTTGATTCCTGGCTGCATGAACACGGACCTTCCCATCCGGATACAGGGAGACAGTTGGCTATGATCAATGATGATATCCTGGTGCTGGAAAAGATGGTGGACGAAGATACTGGTGTGCTTGTGATTGCTGATCATGGCCAGATTGACTGTACAATATATGAAATGCAGAAAGACCCGGAACTCATGGCGATGTTCCGCCATATGCCAGCCCTTGAAGCAAGGGCTTGTGCTTTCTATATCAGACCAGGCCTGGAGAAGTCTTTTGAAGATCTGTTTCATACACGTTTTGGCGGGAAGTTCTTATTACTGCGTAAGGAGGAAATACTTTCCCGGGAAATTTTCGGTCCCGGCATTCCTCATCTCCGGCTGCCTGAATTTATCGGAGACTATCTTGCTATAGCCAGAACACCGCTTTGCCTTACGGCAAAAACAAGTCATTTCCATGGTCAGCACGCCGGTGCCATGGCAGATGAAGCAATGATTCCCGTGATTCTGTCCGGGGAAAGTGTATAATGTTACGGATGAATAAAAACAGACAAATGCTGGCAGGTATTCTCTGCCTGATGATGGTATTTACAGGATGTAAATCCAAATCCACTTCCGGTGCTTCCTCTGCTTCTCCTTCTGCCTCGTCTTCTTCTGTCAGGACAACGGCAATGAAAGGGGATGTGTACAGCAGCTTTACATCTTCGATCAGCAATCGCGTAACGACGGATAACTATACGGTCGCGGTTTCGAATACGTATCAGATGACATATTCGGATGATACGATGGACGCCTATGATATGGATGGTGTTCTGCAGATGGCAGGTGATACTGCTTCCATCAGCCAGAATATTGATTCCAATGGGCTGCGTTCTACGTTCTCAGGCAACTGGTATGGAAACCGTCTGTACAATTCATACAATGGCATTACGTACTACGAAGACATGGATGCAGATAAGCTCAAGACATCCCTGCTGGTGCCGCTGGATCCCCTTGCGCTGGATCAGAGCATGATTGACAAGATTACCGGTACGACAGATAAAGATGGCAATGTCAGTTATACGATTACGATTGCACAGGATTCGTTGTCTTCTTTGTTTGAGCAGCGGTATGACCAGTATGGACTGAATCAGTATGACGGTCTGGAAGTGAAAGATGGTACAATCACTGATACGTTTGATTCCCAGGGCCATTTTACGGGTGAAACCGTACAGTTTGATACCGTGGTGACGCTGTCAGGGCAGCAAGTTGATACGCTGTACAAGTCGCAGGTAACCTATTCCCAGTTTGATACAACTTCGGTAACGATCAGTGATGATCAGAAGGCTGCCGAAGCTCAGTATGTGTCCTATCAGAATATTGATACAGATAGTATCCAGACCCTGAGTGACGATGATGACAGCGCTGAAAGTACGGTGACAGCTACGTTCCAGAAACGCCTGACTGGCAGGTTGAACTATACGGTGGATGGCAGTAAATACACATCCACGTTCAATGATGATAACGAGAGCTACATGATCGACTTTGACCAGCACATCTTTGAATATTCCAACCGTACCATTCACTACATCTATAACTGGGTGAGCGATACGGAGACCATGGGCGCATGCACCGCAAATTTTACGGATAATACACAGTCCAGTGACTGCCAGGATTCTACCGTGGATACGATGAAACAGGTCAAGCAGTGGTTTGAGATGGAATTGTATTACTGTGGACTGACACTGGATGATCTGGTGGCAGAAAGCAAATAACAGGACAACAGGAGGATAAAATGAGAGCTGTCATTTCGGTTGTGGGAAAAGACCATCCCGGTATTCTTGCTTTTGTAGCACAGTACTGTGCAGACCGTGATATCAATATCACGGATGTAACCCAGAAGGTACTGCAGGATTTGTTTACGATGATCATGACGGTGGAAGTGCCATCAGATCAGGAAGGCAGATTTGATGAGCTTGTCAGTGATATTGAGGCAAAGGGTGAGGCACAGGGCCTGAAGATTCATCTGATGAATGAAGAAATCTTCCATGCCATGCATACGATCTGAGGTACAGGAAGATGAGTGAGCGCGGTGAGAAGATTTTAGAGACCATCCGCATGATTGATGAGGAATGTCTCGATATTCGTACTATTACCATGGGAATTTCTCTGCTGGATTGTGCTGACAGTGATATTGACCGCTCCTGTGAGCGTATCATTGCCAAGATTACCAGCAAAGCGAAAAATCTGAAGCAGACAGCAAAGGATATCAGTGCCCAGTATGGCATTCAGATCGTTAATACACGCATCAGCGTGACGCCCATTGCCCTGCTTGTGTCTGCCAGTGGTGGTGACCCGGTGAAATATGCAAAAGCATTGGACAAGGCTGGCAAAGAGGTCGGCGTTGACTTCATCGGCGGCTACAGTGCCCTTGTACAAAAGGGTATGACTCCGGGTGACAAGGCTCTGATTGAAAGTATTCCGGAAGCACTTGCTGCTACGGACATCGTCTGTTCCAGTGTCAATATCGGTTCTACCAAGGCCGGCATCAATATGGATGCCGTGGCACTCATGGGTAAAGTTGTGCGTGAATGCGCTGAAAAGACAGCAGACAACAACTGCTTCGGTGCTTCCAAACTTGTTGTTTTCTGCAATGCTGTAGAAGACAACCCTTTCATGGCCGGAGCCTTCCATGGTGTCAGTGAGCCTGACTGCGTGATCAATACCGGTGTTTCCGGCCCGGGTGTTGTCCGTATGGCCATCCGTAAAGCTGGCAAGGATGCCACCATGGATGAGATTGCCGAAGTGATCAAGAAGACGGCTTTCAAGATTACCAGAATGGGACAGCTGGTTGGCACGGTTGCTTCAAAGAGGCTGGGTGTGCCGTTTGGGATCGTCGACCTTTCGCTTGCCCCAACGCCTGCCGTTGGTGATTCCGTTGCCCAGATTCTGGAAGAGATCGGCCTGGAAACCTGCGGCGGCCCGGGAACCACAGCCTGCCTTGCCATGTTAAATGATGCGGTGAAAAAGGGCGGTGTCATGGCCTCCAGTTCGGTCGGCGGCCTGTCAGGTGCCTTTATCCCGGTATCGGAGGATCAGGGCATGATTGCCGCAGCTGAAAAGGGTGTACTTTCGATCGAAAAGCTGGAGGCGATGACAGCCGTCTGTTCAGTTGGTCTGGATATGATCATTGTCCCGGGAGATACAACGGCGGAGACCATCTCTGCCATCATTGCGGATGAAGCAGCCATTGGCATGATTAATAACAAGACAACAGCCTGCCGCCTGATACCTGCCATCGGGAAGAAAGCCGGTGAGACACTCAACTTCGGCGGGCTGATGGGCTATGGCCCGATCATGCCGGTCCGGACGGTAAAACCGGATGTCATGGTTCACCGCGGCGGCCGCATTCCTTCTCCGATCCATAGTTTGAAAAATTAATCAGGAGGCAGTATGAATATTGCAGCGTTCTTCGATATTGATGGCACGATCTACCGGGAAGCCTTGATTACAGAATTGTTCAAGAAGCTGATTACCCATGAAATCATTCACGGTTCGGCCTGGTATAACGATGTGCAGCCTGCTTTCAATGCATGGGACAGAAGACAGGGCGAATATGATGATTATCTTTCCAGAATGGTTGAGATCTTCAAGGAAGCTATTGTTGGTATTTCCCATGAGCATATTGATCTGATTGCAAAGCGTGTCATTGAGCAGAAGGGTGACCGTGTTTATCAGTTTACCCGCGGTGAGATTGAGCGCCATAAGAAAGAGGGCCACAAGGTCATTGCCATCTCGGGTTCTCCTTATGAGCTGGTGCGTGAAATGGCTGCCCGGCATGGCTTTGATGATTTCCGCGGCACAATTTATAAAACGGATGAACATGGTAAATATACCGGTGAAGTAGTGCCGATGTGGGATGGCGTTTCTAAAAAGAAAGCCATGCTGGAACTGGCAGAACAGTATGACCTGGATCTTTCACAGTGCTGGTCCTATGGCGATACCAATGGTGATCTGACCATGTTTGAAAATACCGGCTATCCTACGGCAATCAATCCAACCAGAGAATTACTGCTGCACATTCAGCAGGAAAAGGATCTTGCCGAAAAGATGCGAGTCATCGTCGAGCGCAAGGATGTCATCTACAACATCGATATCAAATCATTGCATCTTGCATAATAACAAAGCCATCTGATCACAATGCAGATGGCTTTTTGGAATTTCTAGAACAATGTTAACTGGCGGTTTATCCAGGATTTCTGATCCACGTCAATGATGATGTCATCCTGCTGATAATTCCCAATGAGGAACGGAGAATCCGGATCATGCCTGCTCATATTGGTTCTGACCGTATGATTATCAAAGTTTGCATAACAGTACAGACAGCCATGACCGCATGTATTGTACATGCCGATATCATCCCCCAGCAGACAGGCACACTGTGCCCTGGCGGCTGTTTTTGACTTCGGTACGATCAGCTGGCAGCCGGTGGCTTCCTCCAGAACCTGCTTTGTCATGCAGCCGTCCGTATTGATACCGTATTTCTGTAATGATGTACTTTCACAGCATGCTCGTACAGGGATGTCATGGGCAGCAGCGATGGAAGAGAGCTTCTGTGCAAAGAATGCCTGCTGTTCAGGTGTGACTTCCTTTACATCGGGAAAATTCCGTTTTGTCTTGGCATACAGGTCAATGAAGCTGATGACACAGAAACTGATATACCCCTGCAGGGCAGCACAGATGGTTTCAAAAGCATGCAGGTGGTATTCAACGGAGTACTTTTCCGTGATGAAGATAGGATCATAGCGCCATGATACTGCCTGTTTCCCGACGACATTTGATAATTCCCGGATCTCTTTGATGATCCGGTGCTTGTCAGGTACATTTGGTTCAATATCTCTGCCGTAAGGTGTCAGAGTGACACCCCAGAACTGACGATATGTATCAAGCTGGTGAATTCTGCTGAGCATAGGTTCCGGGTTCTTTGTGCAGAACGAAATGATATCGACTGTGTCCGGGCTGATTCTGTATCTTCTTACCTGCTGCGGATTGTAGGGATTGCGCGTGCATACAAATCCGGCTTCAATCCTGTGATAGAACCAGCTGCTGTAAAAAGCTGGAATATCTGTCCGGCTTCCGGTATTGAGAATCATTTTATTCCTGACGGTAAACTTTCAGGATCTCACCAATGTACATCGTATGGAAGTCTCGCTGCGGATAGTTTGTATCAATGAGCTCTTTGTCCGTGAAGCATTCTTCCTGCAGCGTCTGGGCATAGATTTTACGGCAGACAAAGACAAGATCTGCTTCCTTGAAGGTAACGGTGCCGTCAGTATAAACTGGTGTCAGGCCTGCATTGGCAAGCTTGTTTTCATTCCGCCCCGAATGGGAGCCGATATAGCCCAGGGCTTTGCGGTATGCGGCAGGAAAGTGGTTCAGAGTAAACAGGTCTTCTTTATCGACAAATTGTCTGGTGTAACGGGTGGGGCGGACATAGCAGATGGCAGTGGGCAGATACCCGGGATGGCCATTGCGCTTCCAGATGGAGCCAAACTGTCCCCAGGCAACGGGCATGGCATTACAGCCATCCGTTTCATTGCCGGCTGCCAGAGCAAGCCAGTCCTTGCCAACCAGATCAAACGGATTCAGTTTCATTTCGTGAATATCAATCTCTTTCATAGAGTCCTCCATGGAATGCATTTCTCCTGTATCTGCATCATAGCACTTTTCTCTGATCTTTCTGAATCCGGATTGCCGGCATTGTTTCTGACACGCTCAAACAGACTATAATGTGTCTGAAGGAAGGTGATGGCATGATTGTGGAAGGTTTTATGGTACCGCATCCGCCGATTGCTGTACCTGAGGTTGGACATGAGGAAACCAGTAAGTGCGCTCAGACAATCGAAGGCTATCGGAAGGTGGCTGAAAGGATCAGAGAGATTGCACCGGATCTGATTATTCTTTCGAGCCCGCATGCAGTACTCTACAGGGACTGGTTTAATGTATCAGGTGGTGAGCGGGCATATGGCGACCTGCACCGGTTTGGTGCCCATGTCGAAATGGAAGTATCATATGATACAGAATTTGTCCGGACACTGATGAGAGTGAAGGATCCGGATTTTCCGTGCGGCACAGAGTATGACCGTGACGTATTTCTGGATCATGGCACAATTGTGCCGCTGTATTACATCAATCAGAAGTATACCAATTACAAGCTTGTGCGTTTGTCCTTGTCCGGATTTTCTTTAGCCATGCATTATGAACTTGGCATGTACTTGGAAAGAGCAGCAGAGCTGCTTGGCCGCCGGGCAGTGTTTGTGGCCAGCGGGGATCTTTCTCACTGCATGCCGGGATCCAGCTATGGCTGCCATCCGGAAGGCAGCGTGTACGATGAACGGATCATGAAGACGATGTCTTCGGGAAACTTTGGCGAACTGCTTACCTATGATCCAAATTTCCTGGATGCAGCGATGGAATGCGGACACCGCAGCTTCACGATCATGGCCGGTGCCTTTGACGGCTATGATGTGGCCTGTGAGCAATGGTCGCATGAAGCACCGTTTGGCATAGGCTATGGTGTTGCGCATGTTAAAAGAGAAGGCATTGATGACAGCAGACATTTCCTGCGCCAGTATCTGCATGATCAGCAGGCAAAGGTAGAACAGGAAAAGGCAAAGGAAGATGCCTTTGTATCGCTTGCCAGAAAGACCATTGAGACGTATGTCAGGGATGGAAAGGTATGGAAAGTGTCTGCAGTACCGGATGCGATGCAGGGCAGAGCGGGTGTGTTTGTGTCTCTGCACAAGGATGGCATGTTACGTGGATGCATCGGCACGATTCTGCCGGCCAGAGAAAATATTGCTCAGGAGATTGTGCATAATGCGATTGAAGCTTGTTCCAGAGATCCAAGGTTTACACCTGTAGAGGAAGAGGAACTGCCGTATCTGAGCATCAGTGTAGATGTATTAAGTAAGCCGGAATCCTGTGAGATGCACGATCTGGATGTGAAGAAGTATGGTGTGATCTGTTCTACCCGGGATGGCAGAAGAGGTCTGCTGTTACCGGATCTGGATGGTGTGGACAGTGTGAAACAGCAGGTACAGATTGCCTGTAAGAAGGGCGGTATTGATCCGGACAGTGACCATGTACTGCTGCAGAGGTTCACGGTGAGACGCCATGTCTGAGATTGTATGTGACTATTGCATGCATCACTGCCACCTGATGGAAGGAAAGACAGGGTTCTGCCGGGCAAGAAGGAATGTGCAGGGAAAGAATGTGTGTGACAACTATGGCAGGCTGACAGCCATTGCCATGGACCCCATTGAGAAAAAGCCCTTTGCCCGCTATTATCCAGGTTCTTTGATTCTGTCTGTTGGCTCCTATGGCTGCAATCTTGCCTGTCCGTTCTGTCAGAACAGTACGATTTCGATGGTAGATGAAAACCATGTGGACTACAGGACTGTCAGGCCAGATCAGCTGGCACAGATTGTGATGGCCCATCCGGAGAGTATCGGCCTTGCCTTCACATACAATGAACCACTGATCAGCTGGGAATATATCCGTGACTGTGCAAAGATCCTGAAACCGCAGGGAAAAAAGATTGTGCTGGTGACAAATGGCTGCATTTCACACGAAGTAATGGAAACACTGATGCCATACGTCGATGCGATGAATATTGATCTCAAGGGTGATGCAGAATTTTATCAAATAGAACTGCACGGCAGTCTGGATCTGGTAAAACAGACCATTGCCTATGTATATGACAAGTGTCATCTGGAAGTTACAACCCTTGTAATTCCTGGCAAAAATGACAGTGAAGCATTCATTGACAAAGAGGCATCCTGGCTTGCATCTCTGTCAAAGGAAATTCCGCTGCATCTGAGTAGATACTTTCCAAGGTATCATTATCAGCTGCCTGCTACAGATGTAGATCACATGAAGAAACTGCAGAAATGTGCACAGAAATATCTTTCATGGGTATATCTTGGAAATGTGTGGTAATTCGTGCATATGATGATTTGAAATGACCTGGCTTTTTGCCAGGGCTTTTTTCTTATCTTTTACAGAAATCATACATACGTTAAACGATCGGGTGGTTAGAACATATTGGAAAATGCATGTTTTGTTTATCATTGTCCAATTGCTTTTCTGCTTTGTTGAATATTTATCAAAACAGAAGTAATCTTAAATCAGCAATCTGTAAAACTGACAGGGTACATAGGAGACGAATCATTTTGATGGGTGTTTTGTATCAGCGGCGTATTTTCCTGTCAGGACGCAGAATATTTGTCAGGGGGATAAATCATGGCATTTATTGATATAGTGCAGTGGGATCCGCAAAGCAATGATATTTTTGCATATAAGTTTCCCAGAACGAATCTGAGTACAGCAACGCAGCTGATTGTCAGGGAATCACAGCAGGCTGTTCTTTTCTCAAAAGGAAAGCTGATGGGAAAATTCGGACCTGGCAAGCATACGCTTACGACGGAAAATCTGCCTTTGCTGCGGAATCTGTATGGGATTCCATTTGGTGGTAAAAATCCGTTTACGGCAGAAGTCTGGTTTGTCAATTGTACAGCACCGCTGAATATTGACTGGAAGACTTCGGCCATGCGGTTCATGGATCCGGATTATGGCCAGATGGTTCCGTTAATTGCCAGAGGCAGATATGGCTTGAAGGTAGAAGATGCAGAGAAATTCCTTGTGCAATTGGTCGGCTCACTGACGTCATTTACAGCTGCTGAGCTGACGGATCATTTTCAGGGAATGCTGATTTCAAAGACCAACAGCTGCATTATGGGTTATATGAATACAAACAGGGTGGGCATCAATGAGATTTCTTCCCATCTTGATGAATTATCCATGTTTATCAAGCAGCCGATGAGTGAATTCTGGGCAGATTATGGCTTCAGACTGGCAGGCTTCTATGTGACCGAAGTTAACCTTGATACATCGACAAAAGAAGGCCAGATGATCTCGGAAGCGCTGTCACAGCGGTCTGCACAGGGAATTGCCGGTTATACATGGCAGCAGTCCAGAATGTTTGATGTTGCAGATAATGCAGCCCAGCAGGGATCCGGTATGGGCATTCTGGCAGCTGGCATCATGTCTGGTTCATTCGGAAATATGGCCGGCGGCAATAATCATTTACTGCAGCCGATGGGTCAGCCGCAAAGCCAGATGGGACAGCAGTCAAATACATATATGCGAAAAGAATGGTTCTGCTCTGTATGCGGAGCAAAGCATCCGATTACGGTTCAGTTCTGTGATAATTGCGGCCACCACTACAATCCATGTCCGATGTGCGGTACTGATAATCCGGATCATGCCAGACGCTGCATCAAATGCGGTTGTCAGCTTGACAGCGGGGAACAAGCCGTTGGTTCTTATTGCTGGAAATGCCATAAACCGATTGCACCGGGCAAAAAGTTCTGCCCGTACTGTGGTGCAAAACAGGAGGAACAGTAAATATGGATCGCAGATCATCTGATAACTTCCGGATTGCTCTGTTTATCTTCGGGGCAGTAATCATTATTCTTGCCAGCATTCTTGTTCCACTGCGGATGCTGCTGCTGACAACACGGATTTTTGTCTGGATTTCCGTGTTTGTGATGTATCTCGTTATTGCTACGCCGTTTATTGCACCGCTGCTGCATTCAGATAAACTCGATGCCCTGTTTACCGGCGGCATCATTTATGCAAGAGGGGCATGCGTATATCTGATTCTTTCCATTCTGATTCTGTTTGCAGCAATTACCGGCACATTCCGGATTGGCATTCTTTACCTTTTCCAATTGACAGCTCTGTTTGTTCTGATTCTGTATCTCTATCTGTCGCTTGGGGCAGCCTCTTTTACATCCGGAGTTCAAAAGTATGAGAAAGACAAGTCTGCAGATCTGGATAAGGTTAAATCCGAGGCAAAGATGCTCAGTACATCACTTTCCGGCATGGATCCGGATATCTGCACGAAAATGGGGAAAATTGCAGAGGATATCCGTTATATTTCTCCATCTGATGATGGTCGGGCGAGAAATCTGGAAGTACAGATGCTCGATCTCTTGGATGAGATGAATGACCGCAGAAATATGGAGCCTTTTGATAAGGCAGCCTTCAGAAAGTATCTGGATCAGCTTCAGGCGCTGACAGCACAGAGAAAGAATTACTATTCAGAATAAGTGAGGAATATGAAAGATGGGAACGGGGAAAATCTTTGGAGATTCGACAAATATTTATCAGGATCAGGCCAGAGTATTATTTGATTATTATAAAAAAGCAGCAGAGAAAATCGTCGCTTCTGAAAATGAGGTACAGCAGAAGATCCAGGATCTGACAGATCATAAGAATGAGATGGAGAAAAAGATCGGGAGCTATAAAATTCTTTATATTGTGGGATTTGTACTTGCTGGAGCAGGGCTGATTCTTGGCCTTTTTTATCCCGCTTTACTTATTGCGGTAATTGCCGGAGCCATCATCGGCATCAAGTATCTGTTGGACTATAAGAAAGCAGAGAGAGATATTGCATCCTATGCGTCCGATCTGGAAGCTGCCAATCAGGAATTCAAGAATATACGCCGGGATTATTCGGTGCAGAAAATCGGGGTAGCATATGTGCCTGTCGCAACGAAGGTTCCTTATGAGGGAAAGAGTTTTCTATTGGATCATACTGGTACAGCCGGCAATACGGAATTCCATCTGAATGTGCTGCACCAGCCCCGGGAGCTGAGCCAGTCCATCCAGAATCTTCAGGCTTCGATGAAGAAAATTCCCGTTGTAGAGGGAAACAATGAGGCAGAGGCGGTCGATTCTTCTGAGTATTCACCATCCATGCAGACGGTTACGCTGCATGATTATACGGGAAATATTGACCGGCAGGTGCGCAATGTTTCCTATCTTCTGGATGACAGTGAAAATATCAGTGTTGATCTGCCAGTGATTCAGCCCGGGAGCAAGGAGGCTGCCGCAATTGATTCCTATGCGACAAATGACCCGGGCTCACATCCGGTTGTGGATGTTTTTGGCAATGATAATGATTCGAAACTGAAGAGTTTTGAGAATCTGAATGCATTCAAGAACCAGCTGAATGTCGATGGGGATGCCAATGGTATAGAGACGATGACAAAGCTGATGAGCCAGCTGGCCAGATCTGTCTCGACGCTTTCGAAAGAGAAGAATTACAGTGAAAGCAGGCTGCTGGATTACTCGTCTGCAATCTTTGCCAATGTCCTGAAAGCCGGTTTCAATGAATATTCTCCTTCTCTGGAAGCTGAGGAGATTGAAAGAATCCGCAATACTGATTTTGACTATCAGGAAGCGGTGAATGACTATACGCCATTCCGTCTGAAGAAGAGTTCCCAGGTCAGACTGGACATTTTCTCGAATAACTGGGTGGCTGAGGATGGATCACGTACGTCCATGCCTTTCAGCATGCATCAGATTGATGAGGAAATCTTTGCACCGGTTGTTTCTGCGCTGATGGCAGAAAACAGGGTTGAACGGCTGAAGATTTATAACAATATTGATGATCAGAAGCGGGAATATCTGGATAAATGGAATAGTGAAGTCGGTAATTATTATCGTGATAACAGAAAATCTGCGGATGCTTTGATCACCCAGATGAGAGAAACCTATGCAGATTATATGAGTGCATATAACATGTATAAGTCCCTGCAGAATACAACGGATTCACTGAATGCAAATCGCGATGTCAGCGCATCGGAAGTAAAGGAAATTGATGCGGAGGCTGAAATGCTTGCCGGATTTGAGGCACAGACGAAAGAGTGCAATCAGCAGCAGGAAGAGTTTGCATCATTCATGGACCGTGTCCAGGATAATATCAACGATATTACGAAGAGATTTGCACATATCGAATACTATGAGGGATCGCTGCGGGATGAGGTTTCTCATGAAACAGCGGTTGCTATGGGTGAGGCGGCAAATCTGGACAGCCGCAGAAAGAGCCTTGTCAGGATTTCTCCGTATATTGCCAGGAATGCTGAGCTTCCGGCTGAGCCAAAGAAGACTGAGAATCTGATGAAAGCAGTGGATCTTGATCTTGAAGAACAGGCAAAGCAGCAGATGGCAGCGGATCAGCCACAGGAGGCATAGGGATGGCTAACATTGACTGTGTGCTTGATACATCACCGATGGCACAATCGATTGATACAGTATCGAAACATGTTGCAGCAACAACGGCTGCGGTGGCAGCCATGCAGACAGCTGTCATTGCGACTCAGAAGAAAACTTCTGATGAAATCTGTGAGAATGTTGACCGTGGTTTCTTCAATCTGATCCGCTCTCAGGTATCTTCCAAGAAAGCAAAGTATTTTTCTGAAATGAATGCATCTTTCACACTGCTGATGCAGTATTCCAGGTCTCTTTCTGCACTTGGAAACCGTATGGAGGCAGATGTGGCCAGACTGCAGAGACAGTATTATAAGGTGTTCCATGGACTCGATAAATCTCTTGAGAACCGGATTACGGAGCTGGATCGTGAGGCAATGAAGATTGGCAGGTGCCGCCGCACACTTTTCTGCGATCGTGCCATCAGGAAGATCCCTGATACGGTCTGTTCAGAAGAAGATTCTGCCGGGACAAACGGACTGATTCAGAGTGCCCGTCTGAAGCAGAGAACCAGTGGTGCTCTGGAGGCGATTCAGAATAATATTCAGACAACTCAGTCGTACAAGAATCATGTGGCCGAGCTCATGAGGAATGAGACAGTTAGTACGCAGACGGAAGTCTATCTGCCACTGATCTGTGCCAGAGAGGAAAGTCAGATAACACCGGATTCTGTTCTGGACGTTGTGTATTTTCCAGATTGTCTCGATACAGACACCAGGGGCAGGATGGAAAGCAAAGTGAATGAATCGCTTCCGCAACTGATGGATGCGGCTGATAATACGGTCAGGAATGATGCAGTCAGGACAGCATTTCAGAAACTGGTGGCACAAGCTGGTCTTGATGAACGGATTGGACAGACAATGATGTCTCTTTTTGATCAGGGAGGCACAGAATGAGTTATACCAGAACATTCACAAAGGCAATTCCTGTCAGTGGAACAGTGACTGTCAGTTATCCTGCTTCTTCACATGGTGGTGTAAAAACAGCATCATATTCTGAACTTGTACCGGTGACGGTGAAAGTATTTGTCAATACTGACGCGTTTGATCAAAGTGTTGACAAAGCAGCACTGTCAACGGACGGCCTGACTGGTGCCGTAACGGCGATGGATCTTGCCCAGCGTCAGGAAATTGAGCAGAGTGGAAAGAAAATAGCAAAGAAGCTGACAGATGGTTTCTATGGATTGATCAGCAATGACCTGACCATGCAGAAGGCTTCAGAAAAGACAGTTCTGCAGGCAAAGTTTGCTTTACTGATGAATCTTTCCAAAGATATGAAGCAGAAACATGAACGCATGAATGATGATCTGGCCAAGCTGCAAAGGCACTATGCGAAGATTTTCGACAACCTGAATGATGAGTTGAAGAAAAGACTCAGCAGATTGGATGACAAGGCCTTTTATCTGTCGGATCATATCAAGCAGGATGTTCTTGTCAATCCATATGTATCTTCTGCATCTGCCAACATGATTTCGGCTTCAGAGACAGCTGATCTGAATCATCTGATCATATTGGGGAGGACCCGTGACAGTATTCATAAGGTGATGAACCGCATTGGCGAAACAGTAGATATGACCAGAGATTTCAACGCTTCAATTGCGTCTGTATTATCGCCGGATTCTGTCGGAACAATTGGAAAAGAATACATTCCGGTAGTTTACTGCAGGGATTGTGATGTGTCCAGGGCGTATGTTTCTCAGGTGGATCATGAAGAAGAGATGGTTTCTGCTGTACAGAGTCATATGGATGCTGCAGAAGAGGAATCCTGGAAAACAATGGATGACGAAACAGCGGCGCGTATTGAACAGCCTTTGATGAAGATGATCGAAGATGATGCCGCCCACAGTGAAAACAGTCAGAGAGTTTATGAGCTGATGATGAAGATGTGGAATCATGACAAAGCTGTCATGAAGAATGTGTGAGGAGAAAATACATGATGGAAAACGTATCTGAAACCAATTTTGGCGGGAATGAAATCATTTTGAAAAATCAGCTTGTCAAGTCGGCCATTCTTCCACAGAGTTCTCGTGAACTTACCCGGAATATCACAATTCAGGGGGAGACGCAGATTGAAGGTGCTGTATATGCCGAGAAAATTGATGTGACAGGTGGAAATGTCACGTTCAAAGGACCTGTTTTTGGCAACAGTGAAGTTCATCTTGCCAATGATCTCAAGGCCCCGGTTGTTTTTCAGAAGGCAGTGGCATCAGCAGATACAATTGCTGCATTAAGCGTTTCTCAGCACATGATTTTTCAGTCTGATATCAATGCAAAAACAGTACGTCTGAAAAACTGTTATGTTGGCGGCAGTGTTTTTGCAGATACGGTTTATCTGGAAAATTGTGTTGTACTTGGCGGTGTTTTCGGGACAAAGGAAATTACAATTGCCAGCTGTATGATTGGTACATTTCATGCACCATCTGTTGAAATCTCCGGAACCAATTTTGATCTGTATCCTGCCTGTTTCTCGGTTGAACCAATTGATGCTCTTCCTGAGGCAGTGCTGTATAACCTTTCACTGGCTGATCTGGGATCTTTGTATAAGGGTGACAAGGAAAAAGAGAATACGGGGAAAATCAAAGTGGATTTCACAAATGACTGCCAGAAGATGATGCTTGTTGGTGACCATGATGAGACGACGGTGGTGCTCAGCTATTCGGTTTCATCCCGTGTGCTGGCAGCTGATATGGTAGATTTTAACAAGATGGAGAATCATTTCCTGATTGAAGCAGGTGCTCTCGGGCCCCAGATCCTGAAGGTGTATTCTCTGACGAAAGAAGATGGCACAAAATCACAGCCTCTGACAGTTGAGAATATTGCTTCATTCATGTTTGACATTCTTTGCGGGAAAATCCAGATATCTGAGATTGCAGGTGAGGTCAGCTTTGATGATCTTGCCAGGAACTTTCATGCATAAACAGGCAGACAAGAAGTCTGTATCGGCCTGACGTTGATCAGGCCTTTTTCTTATGGTTTGGTATAATCTTGTGTGCATGGTGCAAAGTTTCAGAGAAATACATGATCAGGCAAGGAAAGAACATGTGCCGGTGATGAAGGATGACGGCATGGCTTTTCTTCTGGCCTGGCTGCGTGATCACAGTCAGGTGCGGGATATTCTGGAAATTGGTACGGCGGTTGGTTTATCCGCAATGGAGATGGCCAGTGTAAGATGGGACATGACAGTGGATACGCTGGAAGTCAATCCGGTGATGTATGAGCAGGCTGTTCAGAATGTACAGGCAGCCGGCTTATCTTCGCGCGTGCATTGTTATCTGTGTGACGGGGCTGCGTTTTCAACAGAGAAAATCTATGATCTTGTGTTTGTGGATGCAGCCAAATCGCAATACCGGCGGTATCTGGAACATTTCTGGGTGAATACCCGTTCTGGTTCTTTCTTTGTATTTGATAATCTGAACTTTCATGGCATGGTGGATGATGAGAGCCTGACTCACAACCGCTCCACGGTGCAGATGGTGCATAAGATCGGGGCGTTCCGAAAACATCTTTTAGCAGATGAGCGCTTTGATACCACGTTTTATCAGGATGTTGGCGATGGCATTGCCGTTGCTATGCGGAGGCAGTAGATGGAACATTTCAAAATGGTGCGCGGGGCACGCATTATCATGCGGGACTGGGTGAAGGTACATCCCGGTGATAAGATCTGCCTGGTAACATCGGTAAAGCACTATGGGGAAGTGCGTCTTTTACAGAATGCGGCGGAGGATCTTGGCGGGGTTGTCAGTATCCTGTTTGTAGAGCAGGAAGGCATCCATGTCGGGGATTATTTCGATATGAACCCGCAGATCTTCCGTCCTTATGATGTGATTGTCGGGGCCAGTGATTATTCGATCATTACGACCAGAGCAGCTGAGATCGCGGTTTCTTCCGGCAAGAAGATGCTGTCACTGCCATTGTCGGTGAATAACGGGGAGTCCATGCTTGGCTTTGACTTTATTACCATGGACGTGGATGAAACAAGGGTGCTGGCTGAGACAGCCATGGGGATGATCGGACATCCTTCTGAGGTACATATCACCACGCCATTGGGAACGGATCTGACCTTTTCAATGGCAGGACGTGAGTTCACGTTTTTCAACGGCACATTCTGGCCGCATCACAACTTTTCCTCGGCATCTTTTGAAATCTGTATTCCGATTGTGGAAACTGCAACGGAAGGGACACTTGTGTGTGACGGCAGTTTTGGTTATATTGGCAAAGTAAAATCACCTGTGCACATTCATTTCTCTTCCGGCCGCATTGACTGGATTGACGAGAGTGCGGAAGGCAGAAGGCTTGCGGATTATATAGCATCCTATCATGATGATCGTATGCTGGTGGGTGGTGAGCTTGGGATTGGTCTCAATGACAAGAGCCGCTGTGCAGGTGAGTGCTATATCGAGGATGAAAGCACTTATGGCACGTTCCATATCGGCCTTGGCAGGAATATCGGCCTGGGTGGGAAACAGAATGCCAGCGGTCACTTTGACCTTGTGACATGGCATCCGTGCATTTCCTTTGATGGCCGCATGGTCATGAAGGATGGCAGTCTGCTCATGCCGGAATGAAGTAAGGAAGGAATTGATGCGATGCGAAATCAGACGAAAACGATGATCCGGAAAGCCCTGATGGACCGGCTGAATAAAGAACCTTTAAGCAAGATTACCGTCCGTGCCCTGTGTGAGGACTGCGGCATCAATCATAATACGTTTTATTACTACTATGCCGATATCTATGCCATCATTCAGGAATACTTTCAGGAAAATCTTGAGGATGTGATTGCAGCATATGATGAGACTGCTTCCTGGGAGAAGTCGTTTCTGGTGGCTTCGCGGCCGGCTCTGGAAAACAGGGTGGCGCTTGATCATGTGTATCATTCCATCCGCAAGGAAGATCTGGAGAACTATATCTACAATGTCAGCGGCGGGATTATGATCCGCTTTGTCAACAGTATTCATCCTGAGCTTGATGCGGATCAGAAGGACAGGAATCTGATTGCGCATTTCTTCCGGTGTGCACTGACGTCAATGGTACTGCACTGGATTGACGGGGGCATGAAGGAGAAGCCGGAATACATCATCAATCGGATCGGTTTTCTGATGGACGGCTCGATTGAAGAGGCGCTGCGGCGCTCTGCAGATGAGAAGAAGCAGAGAAATTTAGACAAATGATACGGAGTCTCTGATTTTCAGAGACTTCGTTTTTTGTGTCTGAAGGCATCTGAGGCTGAAACCGATATCATACAGGTACAAACGATATGCAAACAAGGAGGTCAAGATGGACTATCATATCAAATCAAAAGATCCAAGACTGCATTTCTATTCTGGTGATTATGATGCATTGATTCATACCCGCAAGCCGAAGGGCATTGATGACAAACGGGCATATCTGATTGGCACTGGTATTGGTGCACTGGCTTCAGGCTGCTTCCTGGTCCGTGATGCGCACATGGACGGCTCCAAGATCACATTTCTGGAACAGCTTGATCTGCCGGGCGGCTGCCTGGATGGCAAGGTCATGTCGAATATTGGTTATGTTGCCAGAGGCGGCCGTGAAATGGGCCATCACTTCGAAGTTCTGTGGGACCTGTTCCATTCTCTGCCATCTGTAGAGGATCCGAATGTGTCTGTGCTGGATCATCTCTATTACATCAACAAGGATGACCCGAACTTCTCCAACTGCCGTATTACGACAGACTGCGGCAAGCGCTATGACAATGGCAAGTTCAACCTTGGTCAGAAGAATGCCATGGAACTGGCTAACTTCCTGATGATGAGTGATGAATCGCTGCAGGACAAGTCCATTGAGGAAATCTTCTCGGATGATCTGCTGCATTCTGATTTCTGGTGCTACTGGCGGACGATGTTTGCCTTTGAAAACTGGCACAGTGCCCTTGAGATGAAGCTGTATATGAACCGCTTCATCCATCATGTCGGCGGTCTGGCTGATCTTTCTGCCCTGCAGTTCTGCCGCCGTGACCAGTTCACAGACTTTGTCACCCCGATGATCAATTATCTCAAGGCTGCCGGCTGCAACTTCAGGTATGGCGTGACAGTGACCAATGTGGAGTTTGAGATCACCGATACCAAGAAGGCTGCCCGCAGGATTGTTGCCCATGATAAGGATGGCAATGACTGCAGCATTGATCTGACTGACAATGATCTGTGCTTCATTACAAATGGTTCCATGACGGAGTCTTCTTCCTATGGTTCTACCGACAAGCCGGCACCGTGGGATCCGAAGCTGGGCGGCTGCTGGGAGATGTGGAAGAACATTGCCAGACAGTCTGATGAATTCGGCCATCCTGACAAGTTCTGCGGCAATCCCCAGAAGTCCAAGTGGGAGAGCTGCACGATCACCGTTTCTGATCCGCGCATTGTCAAGCTGGTTGAAAATATCACCAAGCGTTCTCCGTATGGCGGACATATCTGCACCGGCGGTATTGTGACGGCCAAGGATTCCGGCTGGCTGATGAGCTGGACGATCAACCGTCAGGAACAGTACTATGGCCAGCCTGAAAAGGATTTTGAGGTCTGGGTATATGGCCTGTTCGTTGATACGCCAGGCAACTACATCAAGAAGTCCATGCAGGAGAGTACCGGCCGTGAGATTACCGAAGAGTGGCTGTATCACATTGGTGCACCGGTGGATCAGATTCCAGAGCTGGCTGATACATGCCATGCGATTCCGGTCATGATGCCGTTCATCACCAGTATGTTCATGCCGCGTGCCTTTGGTGACAGACCGTATGTTGTTCCGAAGAATGCTGTGAACTTTGCCTTCCTTGGCCAGTTTGCCGAGACTCTGGATGAGCCGGGCCGTGATACCGTATTTACCATTGAGTATTCCGGACGTACAGCTATGGAAGCTGTCTACATTCTGACTGGTGTGGAAAGAGCTGTGCCGGAAGTCTTTGCCAGCCGCTATGACATCCGCTATCTGCTCAATGCAGCAAGTGAGATGCTGGATGGTGAAAAGCCTGAGATCAAGCTGCCGCTGCTTGTGAGAAAGCAGATTGAGAAGAAGATCAAGGGTACGGATATTGAGCTGATGCTCAAGGAATATCACATTATCTGAGTTATTTGGCGCCGGCTGCTGTATGAGAGCACTTTCATCTGCAGCCGGTGCTTTCTTGTGTTTATGAAGGAGAATGATCATGGAAAAACTGTCAGTGGTGGAACAGAGAAGACGGGCGTGCCTGCGCTCTGGTGATGAGGATCATACTGAGGTTGGCAAAGCCTATGCGGAGTATGTCCGCAGGAGTCAGAAACAGGCCGCCAACCGGCTGGATGAGATTGCGATGGAGCAGGCATATGAGCAGCTGCTGTTACAGATGGAACAGGAAAGCTCGCGCAGTTACAGTGTGAATGGCATCCGCCGTTCGACTGCGGCCAGCCGCCGGCATGCAGGCAGGCTTCTGGGCCTGCGGAAACAGGAAGAAGCGATGGCTGCCATTGATCCTGATGCCTTCTATGTACTGCATGCCCGCCAGATTCTGCAGGATATCAATGATGAACGGGATGGCCGCCTTGTAAAAGTGCCATACCTGCAGCGGGCCATGAAACAGATCTCAGATTCTCTGTCAGCGGGCATTCCGGTCTATCTTGTCGGACATCTTGGCAGCGGCAAGACCCAGCTTGCCCTGGAGGCAAGCCAGGAGCAGATGCAGCACCGTCTGCGGATGTCTTTGCTGCAGAAAAGCCTGCTTGCATGGCGTGATGCACATCCCGGTGCATCACGCAGCGATGAACTTGCCTGGTTCTGCCAGGTGTATCCTGACATTGAAAAGCAGGTGCAGAATACGCCATGCCATCCATACTTTATTTCCGGTTCTCACAATCTGACGGCCCAGGATATGTTTGCTGAGAAGACATTGAAGCTTGCCCATGCAGGCTCAACAGAATCGTATGGGGAGCAGCTCAATGGCCTGCTGAATGACTTTGAGCAGTTCCTGGAAGCGAACAAGGAACGGCTTGATGCGATGAATCCGCAGCAGCAGATGGAGCTGATGTTAGCAGGATGGAAGACGTATTCCAGCATGTATATCAATGAGAACAGCGGCTTTGGCACGGTTGTAGAGAAAGTCGAAAAAGAAGTACTGAAGGCATTGAAGGAAGGCAGGCCGATCATCATTGATGAGATCAATACGATTGCCATGCCGAATCTGATTGCTTTGAATGATATTCTGCAGCATCATGCCGGTCAGTCTGCCTATATTACCGGTATTGGCACGGTGAAGATTGCGGACGGGTTCTGTCTGATCGGGACGGGCAATCTGTCTACCGGCACCGTGTCCTATGAAGGCACCAATGTGCTCAATCCGGCCTTTCAGTCCCGCTTTACCACGATTGCCTATAACTATGTGCCGCAGAGTACGGAAGGTACATTGGCACAGCAGAAAGATCCAGGCCAGAATGAATTGTTCCGGCTGGTCATGGAACATCTGTGCAATGATGACGGCAGCCTGGATCTGCCGGTTCCTTCTCTCAGTATAGATGCCCTGTGGCGGTTTGCGCAGCTTGCACGCATGTCACAGCTGATCTTTGAGGGCAGAAGCTCTGTCAGTGAAAACGGGGATGTGCCGGTGCTCAACGAGGCAGTGCTGTCTATCCGCAGTATCATCCATGTTCTGGATACATGGAACTTTGGGGAAGAGATGGATCTGTCCATGGCACTCTGGTATGGCTTCCTTTCTTCGGTGACAAACAATGATGACCGCAATCTGCTGTTGTCTCTGGCGGTGCGCTATGGTTTCTTTGCGGACAATGACGGCTGGCATGTACCAGCCAGATCCAAGGGCGAAGCAGGATTGACGATGGAGGATATCCGTACGGCGGCATACAGCCACGAGATTGCACCGCTGGAACATCTGTCCCGCCAGGATGTCGTGACACTGCTGTTTGGCAAAGGACCGGCTAGGAAATCTTTGTCGGATGAATTTGCCGGAAAGATTGAGATTGATGAAGATGTTGACATGCAGGCAAAGGATCTGATGGCACAGGATGGAAAGATCCGCGATCTGGAACACGGCGCTGCGATTCTGGACAGTCTGGGAATGCAGAAATGACACCGCCGGAGCTGAAAAAACAGATTTCTGTATTGCGTAAGAAGCTGCATGCAGAGATGCGTACCGGCATGATGGATTCTTCTTTTGCAGAGCAGTTGGATACGCTGTGGAAAGAAGAGATGAAGATGCTGGAAGAGGCATTGCCGCAGTATCGGCAGAAGGCGTTGATGACAAAGGATCTTTGCGCAGCGAAAGAAGTGGTAGTGAAGGATCTTTCACATCTGAAGGAGTGTGATCTGGATTCATCTGTGTATGCGCTGTGTGAGAAACTGAAGGATACAGAACTGGAGGACATTGCGGATCCGCCGGCTGAGATTCCGGGTCGCAATGGCAATGTAATCATGACGCTGCAGAATGGGAAAGTGTGCTTTGTATTCACGGATGAGGGCAGTGTGTATCTGCAGGAAAAGAATCTTGGTACATGGACATGCCGCCCGGTGCCATTGTTTACTGACGTACTGTGTGACAATGGCATTCTGGAGAGTGATTCGTCGTGTTTGATCCGTGATCTGGATGGCGGTGTGCAGCGGCTGTCTTATGCAAGAATTGATACGGTTGAAAAGCTGATGAAGGTGAAACTGTATGGGTGAGATCACGAAGGAAACATGTGAGGCGCTGCTGGCCAAAGAGCAGCGGATGTTAACACTGTTTTCTGGTGATCAGCGGCTGATGTATGAAGTGTCTGATCAGCAGGAAACCTTTGTGCTGCTGCCTGATGAGCAGCGGGTCATTGTGCCGCTTGCCTTCTTTCAGGACAAAGGCCTGGATGAAAGTGAGCTGCTGTATCATCTGTACAGTACACTGGCACTCTATCCGGATGAGCAGAAGTATCCTTCCCTGTATCTGCACCGGACAGAGCAGTTTGAAAACGCATGTGAGAAGATCACGTCCTGCTATCTGCAGAAGGCGGCTTCTTTTGGCTTACAGGATGATCCTGGCTATGCGCCTTCGATTGTGTATGCCAGCGTGCAGAATGCGCTGTCTGCGTTTCTGGATGCCGTGGATATCTGGGTATCAGATCTGCTGGTGCAGATGAAGGCGCCGGTATATCGTGAGGCTGTCATGAAGCAGAAGATCGGGAAGATGCTGCTGTGGGAGGGCGGCTTTCCGCAGGAAAATGATGATGTACGCACGCATGAGGATCTTGGCGGTGCATTGTTGCAGGTGGAATACGATGGCCCGGACAGCATTTCCAATCCGCAGCTGAAGGACTTTCTGCAGGAAAGCGTGCTTGGCATGAGCCGCTATGATTTCCTGCGGCATTCTGTGCTGCAGGAAGTGCTGGATCAGCAGGGGATCAAGGAGCGGAATGATCTGTTTCAGACGTTTCTTGTACCGGGCTGGGTGATGCTGTTTGAGAGTGATATCAGCCGCATGAAGCTGGCGAAAACTGCATCACGCAGTGAACAGAGTGAGCCGCAGAAAAATGCGAAGAAGTCCCATGGTCCTGCTATGAGCGCAGATCATAAGAAAAACATGCTGCAGCAGCTGGAACAGAGCCAGATGAAGAAGGCAGTGGCAGCGAAAACCCATGGGCAGAAGGAACTTGAAGCATTTGGCGTACAGTCGGATGATCTTGCCCTGTTTACGCATTATGAGCATCAGGTACAGCCTGCAAGGCAGAAGATGAAACAGTTCTGGCAGAAGCTGTTTGGTGAGGCTGGCCGTCAGGTCAGCATCAGGCAGACCGGCCAGAGCAAGGGCTATCTGGATGTGGACGAGCTGATTGGGTCATGGTGTGACTTTGTGGAGGCACAGCAGAAACAGAATTACCGTGATCTGCATATCTTTGCGAATGATCTGCTTGTGTCTGTGCCGAAAGTTCTGCCGCAGTATCTGGATATTTCGTTTGTGATTGACAATTCAGGATCGATGCGTTCTGGGAAGCTGGAAAGTGCCCGGGAAGCACTGGCGATTGTGCTGCTGTCACTGCAGGATTTCCAGCAGTTTCTGGATGCGAATGCGGCTAGGACGCATCAGCAGACAAAGGTGCAGATTGAAACGTGGCTGTTTGGCTCGGGAAGCCATCGGGTGATGTCTTTTGATGATGCCGGGTTCAAGAAAAAAGCGGATACGATGCTTTCTGTTACCCGTCTGCGTGGGGATGGGGGTTCTACGGATGATGGTGCCTGCCTGCAGGAGGTGCTGAAACAGATTACGCCGATCCAGGAGCGTGAAATTGAAAGCGGCAAACGGATCCGGCTGCTGTTTGAAGTGACAGATGGTGCCTCTTCGTTTCCTGGTGCTGCCAGAAAGACCGTGGAGAAGTTAAAGAAGAAAGGTGTGGAGATTCAGGCAATTGAGATCGGTCCGGACGATCCGGAGGCACGCAGAATCTTTGACTTTATCTTCTCTGATCATGGTACGTTCCTTGGCACAAAGACGGATGATCTTCCATCTGTGCTGATGGCAGCAGTGGCCAGACAGATGGTATCCATCTTTCACCATTCAAAATAAAAAACCGTGCGGATGCACGGCTTAGAACTTGCCTGATGAGTGTGAGAAGCCAGAGCTGTTGACACTGGTGCCGCCATGGTCATCATTGCGGGGAATGTGTGTAACAGTCCGGGTAATATGGGTGAAGATATCCTGCCTTCTTGTCAGGTTCAGATGACCTGTGGCATAGGCATCGGCGGAAACGGCGATGCCTTTTGTTTTGTTGCGGGAAGCAATGGCCCACACAATCAATAATGCAAGAAGCGGCGGCACACCAAACAATAGAAACAGGTCGAAGCCGGAAAAGCCTGCAGATCTGCTGCCTGCATTCTGCTCAGACATGGGTGAATACATCTGCAGCTGATACTCTGTCTCCGATAACATTGCGTCCAGGCCATCATACCAGTCATCCTGGCGGAAGTAAGCAAGCATCTCATCTTCGATCTGATCCTTTGCATGGTCTGTAAAGATATCATTTGCCCTGCTGCCGTATGCAGCAAGATCATAGTCTCTCTGATCAAAGGACATCACCAGCAGCAGGCCGTCATGATCATTGCCGATACCAAGATCTTCACCTGTATAGATAGTTTCAGCATAGTCTTCAATCGATGCAGAACCATCCATATCCGGTTTCAGGCGGATATAGATGCCAACCTTACTGGTGTCTGTTATGGTCTGAATCTGGCTGTTCAGGGCATCTATTTCTTCCTGGGTGAGAACACCTGCATCATCTTTTACCCATTCTGTATTGTCTGCATGACCCGGAATGATGCTCAGAACACACAGCATTACTGCAATCAGGATTTTCTGCAGTTTCTTCATGCGGCACCTCCGATGGCACTGATCAGCAGGAACATGACCACCATCAGTGCGGCGGTAATGATCACAAAGGTGAGAATCACCTTTGTCCAGTCCAGGGGAAGGTCATCAGAGACCATTCTGCCATTCTGGCCGTTCATGGCAAACAGGTAGGGCTTGCCATGATACCGTGTGGCAAGCAGCCATACTGGCAGAAAGATGTAATCTGTACCAGTTCTGGCTGTCTGGGTATTTTCGTGGATAGGAATACATGTTTCATAACCGATGCATGATTCCTGACAGGCTCTGCAGGTGGAATGTTCCATGCGGGTTTTGGCCCGTGGAAAGTCCTTGTTTTCATCGACGTCATAGCGGTCCGCAAGATAGCCTGCCATGTAGGACATTTCAAATGGCCTGAGCTGCTGGAAGTCATAAGGTTCCAGGGCATCCATGAATTCATCCGGCATCTTGCTGGAAGCATCGGCTGGGACACGGGAAAACTGCATCGTGCCTTCCCGATCAAGATGGAAGTGGCTCGTTTCTGTGATCTGATCATCCCCTTGCACAAAGACTCTGGTGCGGGTGGCTTCATAGGCTGCCTGGATGGCAACTGTGCCGTTATACAGCCAGAAGGGAACATAGACACCTTTGATGTCTTCTATGTGGTTATCATTGCGGAATGCCTTGGGCAGGAACGGCTTGCCTTTGTAGAATGAAGCAAGCTTGTCTTCTGCATCTTTCTTGTTCAGCTGAAAAGGCAGAACAGAAGAGGGACGCAGACTGCCGGCAAACTGGGATGGTATCAGGGTGGGATTGTCACAATACGGACAGCTTGTGGCGGCTGTGTTTTCATCGCACATGATCTGCGCACCGCAGGAAGGACATGTATATGCTTTTAAGTGCTTGATTTCGTCCTTGCTGAAGGTGTCAGGGGCAGTGACATGAATTTCTGTGTCCGTCTGCGTGGGTGACTCTTTTTCTTTGAATGTATCCGGAGAAAAGGAAGAGCCGCAGTGGTCACAGACAAGTTTCTGTGACTTGCTGTCAAAATGCAGCGGCCCGCCGCAGTTGGGACATTTGTAATTGACAACGGATTCACTCATTGTCTGACTCACGCAGGTTTCTTTGTGCCGCAGTTAGAGCAGAAACTGCCAGTGTTTTCCTGGTGGCAGGTCGGACAGATCCACTTGCCGGATGGCCGTTTTGTTCCACACTTGGAACAGAAGTTGCCGGTATTTGTGGTGCCGCAGTTTGGACAGGTCCATGTATTGGCAGCTGTATTTGCAGTGTTATTTGCGGCTGCCTGCTGGTACAACTGGCTGGCACTGGTGCCGGAGCCTGCCATATTCATGCTCATGAAGCCCATAGCAGCGCCATTGCTGTTATTGGCTGCATCCTGCATTGCCTGTGCCTGGGCACCGACAAGCGTAGCTGCGGCCAGATTCTGATCGGTATAGGCCGCATTGCGCTGCATCTGCTTGAGCATCTTTTCATCTTCCGGATCTGCAGAGATGCTTGCAATGGCAACAGAATCAATGGCAATGCCGCGCTTTGCACTCCATGAATCCTTCAGTTGCTCTTTAACAGCATTGGTCAGTTCAACGGTCTTGCCAGGCAGCTGGGAATAGCGGATGCCTGTTTCAGAAATTTTTGCAAAGGCTGGCTGCAGGACATTCAGCAGCTCAGATTTCAGCTGGCCGGAGATTTCGTCCACTCTGTATTCATCCTTGAAGTTGCCGGCGTTGTTAGTATAGAAGCGGATCGGATCTGCAATCCGGATGGAATAGGAGCCAAAGCAGCGTACAGAGATATCGATGTCAATGCCCGCTCTGGCATCAATGACACGGAACGGAACCGGATTGGGTGTGCCGAACTTCTGGCCGGTCATTTCCTTCGTGTTGAAGCAGTAGATGCGCTGGTCAACAGCAGCCTGACCGCCATAGGTAAAGCGTTTGCCAAATTCATTGAAGGCGGCTTTGATGCCTTTGCCAAGATCACCGCACAGAATGGATGGTGCCACCGTATTGTCATAGGTGTAGATACCAGGCTCTGCGACAATATCAACAACCTGTCCCTGTTCCACAATGATCATGCACTGACCATCGGCAACGGCAACGGTAGAACCATTGGTAATGACATTGTCATTGCCATGGTTGAAGCCTCTGCCTTTCTTAGTGCACTTGACGGCAATGACATCATCTCCAAGTGCATCTACACTGAAATATTCCTTCCACTGATCACGCAGTACAGAACCTGCGGACATCGCTGCTGCAAGAATAAATCCCATGATCGTCTCCTTTGCCAGATAACTGGACTTTGTTTACCATTAGACTAGCAAAGCCGTCTTCTGAATTCAATCCCACTAGCGCCGCATGGCTTGCGGTGAACCTGGAGATTTATTAGAATACAGATGGAAAAGGACCGCCGATGACGGGTGACCCCTCCGATTAACTAGCAGGCCGCTAATCGCTCGGAATGATCATGCGGTCTTTTTTTTGAATCGTTATTTGATCCAAGTGATATGGCCTGTATCACTAACATGGCTGTCTGTATGACAACAATGATGATCTCATAAGGACTCATAGGCTCCGCCTCCTGATGCCTGGCATCGTGATAGAAGGGACATCACGCTTCTAACTTCATGTGCGTGCATTGGAGGGAACCAACCGCCACCGTACTGGTGATCCACAGTAGACAATAAACTGCCTGCCATTTTTATATGCTCTGGAAAGAACTGAGTTCCCTGCCTGAATTTGAAAAGATTTGAGAGGTGCTTGTAAAGTGGAAACGGCAATATGTGTTAGTTTTATGTAAAAATCTGCGCATCGGTGGAGCATAATGCGGCTGATTTGAAAAATGAAAAATATTTGTGATTTGAAAAATGAAAAATATTTGTTGCAAGATGGGTTGCAGTGCCGTATACTATTAACGCACGCCTTAATAGCTCAGTCGGCAGAGCACCTGGCTGTTAACCAGGGTGTCACAGGTTCGAGCCCTGTTTAAGGCGCCATCAAAGAGAATTGGCTGAAAATGCTGATTCTCTTTTTTGCGATGTAGGATGATTGGAACAGGAAAGAGCCAGATGCATGCCGGCAGGTACTTTGGGTGAAGTATACTAGTGGATATGGAAAATGATTTGAATGAAGAATATCGAATTCCATGGAACCGGCTGGATCATACCGGGATGTTTTTGTCAGCCAATCGATATATGACAACAGATGTGCTGGCACAGCTTGGGGTGGTGATTTCTCTTGTTTTGTCTGTTTTCCAGATATGGTTTCTTGCCTGCGCGGGCGGTTTCTTCCTGCTTTTTGTACTGGTGCGGCTGCTTGTGCATTTTGATCTGGGCAGTGTGGATGAGAGTGTTTCATCTGTTTTGCATGCCAGTGAGAAGATTTGGCTGGTGCAGGGAGAGAAACGCTATGAATGCCATATTGTTTCCCGGACACCGTTTCCTTTTGCGGGTGGAATGGTGCTGCGCTGTGGGAGCTTGACACTGATTCTTTCTGATCGGGAGGTTGTGGTGATGGAGAAACATCGCTGTGCCGGTATCCTGAAGGGCGATTTGTCTGTGCGGATGGATGCGGTCATGAAAAAAGAAGAGAACATGGTGGCAAAGGATGCACGCGTGATTACCGAAGGCGTTCATCCGGTCTGTCTGTATGGCCGGATCCGTCTTTCTTCTGTGCATTGCCAGCTTTCTCTTCTGTATTCTCATCTGGCGTGATGGTCTGGATATTTCTTTTTCATGGTGAAGCCGCGACCTTCTACCTGTGAAACACGGGAGACGATGACAAAGGCAGCCGGGTCCATGCGGCGAATAATTTTTTCGATGGCGGGCAGTTCGCGGTTGGAGATGATGGAGAGCAGCAGTTCCTGCTGTTCCTGTCCATAGCCGCCTTTGGCATCCAGCATGGTGACGCCGCGGTCCATTTCCTGCAGGATTGCCTGCCGGATTTCATCCGTCTTTTCGGAGATCACTTTCACTTCTGTTTTTGCGGTGCCGGATAACAGCAGCTTATCCAGTGTGAGGGTGTAGATCAGTACGATCAGGATGCCATAGAGCACTTCTTCCGGGGTGTGCAGGAAAGCCTGGAAGATCAGGATGGCAAAGTCAAAAGCATACATGGTGGCAGATACGGGCAGGTTAAAGAGCTTGTTGAGAATGAGCGGCGGGATATCCATGCCGCCGGTGGAGGCACCTTCACGGATGACCAGGCCAAGGGAGAGGCCGATGCCAAGGCCTGCAAAGATGGCATTTAAGATCGGTGTGGTGGTCAATACGGTGTTTTTCAGTGTCTGTTCAAACAGGGACAGGGATAACGGGTAGACAAAGGTGGAAAGAATGGTTGTCAGGGCGAATTTCTTTCCCAGTACAAGCCATCCCAGGATGAGCATGATGATATTGAAAATCAGAACAAACAGGGAGACGGAGAAACCGCTGATGGCATTGACAGCCAGAGCGATACCGGTGGTGCCGCCGGTCAGCAGGCCGGAGTGGACCAGGAACAGCTGGACGCTGAGGGCATAGAGCATATTGCCAAGAATAATAATCAGAATGGATTTGACTTGTTTCATAGAGCCTCCCGCAATCCAGCTTATTGTACTTTTGTTTCGAGGTTTGGCAAATGGGCAAAATGCTGGAAAGTCAATGCATATTTCTTTAGTGTGCTATGTGTACAGAATCGCTTTGTTTGTCCTGTAAGCCTATACATTTGCAAAGAAGTTGTGACAGGCGGTACAGATTTGACAAGTCGCGCAAAATGTAGATGCCATTTTGTGGACAATGTGACAAAATAATGAGCGATAACCTGTATATATGGCCTTGTCATACAGCCATATATGGATAGAGGGGAGAGAACGATATGGCATCAATGAAGGAAAATATCTCGCATGCAGCAGAGAGACAGGCTGTGTCTCTGGTTGCAGACCAGCTTGTAAAGAAGGTAAAGAATACAAAGGATTACCAGGAGCGTTCAGAAGTATATCTGAAGATTGTCGACATGGCTGAGAAGTTCTACAAGGACGCAAAGCCGGAGACATTTGAGAGAGTCCGGAAGTATGTTTCCAATCCTGATAACCGCTGGATGAAGATGATCAACAGCATGATTGATGATGCGGATCCGCATTATGCAAAGATGATGCTGCTGAATCTGGGCTATGAGTCTTTCTTCCGCGGCACGAAGATGATTCGTGAGAACCGTCAGAAGTATAACTGCAACATTCCCTGGCTCATCCTGTTTGATCCGACCAGTGCCTGCAATATGCACTGCATCGGCTGCTGGAGCGGCACCTACGGTCACAAGAGCTCTCTGACTTTTGATGAGATGGATAAGATCGTCACCGAAGGCAAGGAGCTTGGTCCGCATCTGTATATGATGACCGGCGGTGAGCCGATGGTAAAGTGGAAGGATATTGAGAAACTGGCTGAGAAGCACAATGACTGCTTCTTCGTCCTGTATTCCAACTCCACACTGATCAATGAGGATGTCTGCAAGAGAATTCAGCAGCTTGGCAATATCTCCTACATGCTTTCTATTGAAGGCTCTGAGAAGACAAATGATGAGCGCCGCGGCAATGGCCACTATGATGCTGTCATGAAGGCAATGGACCTGCTGCATAAGTATGGCATTATCTTCGGCACATCCATCTGCTATACAAAGGACAACATTGATGCAGTCACAAGTGATGACTTCTTCAATATGCTGGCTTCCAAGGGTGCCCACTATGGCTTCTATTTCCATCTGATGCCGGTTGGCAACAATGCTGTGCCTGAGCTGATGCCGACACCAGAGCAGAGAACTTACATGATCAAGAGAATCCGTGAGGTTCGTTCTGAGACATCCGACATCCAGTTCTTCCCGATGGACTTCCAGAACGATGGTGAGTTTGTCGGCGGATGCATTGCCGGCGGCAGAAACTACTTCCACATCAACTCCAATGGTGATGCGGAGCCGTGTGTCTTCATTCACTTCTCCAACACCAACATCAAGAACAACACGATCCTGGAGATGCTGCAGAGCCCGCTGTTCATGGCATACCATGAAGGCCAGCCGTTCAACCGCAACCATCTGAGACCGTGCCCGATGCTGGAAAACCCGGATCTGCTTGTTGAGATGGTTCACAAGACAGATGCCCATCAGACCAACATCGAGTCTCCGGAGAGTGTTGAGCATCTGTGCGACAAGTGCCGTCCGTATGCCGCTGCATGGAAGCCGGTAGCTGACAAGGAGTGGGCAGAAGAGAAGCATAAGAAGCCTGCTTATGAGAACTACACAGCTGAGAAGCGTGAACATCCGGAACTGGCTGCCTTTGAGCACGCTGATGGCACCAACCACATTGATATTGACATCAATGCACCGGAACAGAACAACCGCGCTTGATTGATGCATACGAAGAGAGTCCTGCGGGATTCTCTTTTTTTATCAGAGTGATGGATCTGTATTGCGGCGTGATGTTTCCAGTTGCGTTTGCTATGTTTCAAGGTTATAAAAAAGGGTACAGGAAACAGAATTGTATGAAAAAGAGAGTGGAGAAAAAACTGACAAGATATGAAAGAGCTGCCGTTCTGCACTATGTGATGGCACTGGTGTTCTTTGTGACAGTCTTCATGCAGGTGGTCTCCCTGTCATTTCGCGCTGCCATTCTGCCTTTGATCCTGGGTGCTGCCTCCCTGGTGATCGGCACCATTTATCTGTATTGTGATAAAAAGAAACTGGAAAAGAAATGCTGAGGAAGAGTTGATGGCTCTTCCTTTTTGAATGGGGCTATAATGAAATGCGGTCAGAAAGACAATGATCCAGATGGACATTGATCTTTGTTTTTGGCCATTTCTGTTTTGGTTCGCTGCATCCAGCAATGGAGCGGCAGGAGGTAAACATGACAAAAAACAAACAGAGAATTCAGCGGATGACGCTGGCAGCTTTCTTCGCGGGCATTGAGGTCCTGATGGCCTTTACGCCCATCGGCTACATTCCCATGGCAGGTCTTTCCATCACGACCATGCATCTGCCGGTTATTCTGGCAGGCATCCTGGGCGGTCCCGCCTTTGGTGCAGGGCTTGGCTTCGTCTTTGGCATGACATCATTGATCCGTGCCACCATGGAGCCGAGTGTGACATCCTTTGTCTTCTCTCCGTTTATTACCGTCGGCGGTGTTTCCGGCAACTTTGCTTCGCTGCTGATCTGCTTTGTGCCGAGAATCCTGCTTGGCGTGCTGTCCGGCTATCTGTACCGGCTGTTTCTGCGCCTGATGCATAAGAGTGTACCGGCAGCAGCTTTGAGTGCTGTGATCAATACCGTTCTGCATACGGCTGGCGTACTTGGCGGAATCTATATCTTCTTTGGCCCGCAGTATGCCAGTGCCCTTGGCACCGGCATGCAGGGGCTTGTTGTGCTTCTGCTTGGCGTTGTCTCCAGCAACATGGTTCTGGAGGCCATCCTGGCAGGTGTTGTGATTCCGGTGCTGGTCAGGGCACTGGCCCCCAGTGCGGTACGCATGGGACTCATGGAAAGAACTGCCTGAGCTGGCAGTATGAGGAGAAATGATGCACGGATACCTATTGGCGATTGATGCCGGCAATACACATGTACGCATTGGCTTGATGGATGAGGAAAAGATTATCTTTACGATACGGCTGAGCTCTCTGATGCCGCGTACGGCGGACGAATACTGGCTGGCGGTGCGGGATTTCCTGCAGGATGCCGGGATTGACAGAAAGCAGGTGGCCGGTGCCATCATTTCGTGTGTGGTGCCGGATGCACTACATGCCCTTGTCAGCTGTGTGAAGAAGTATTTTGATCTGGATGCGCTTGTGGTGGGACCGGGTATTCGTACCGGGATCTCGGTGCGCACTGACAACCCACGTGAGATTGGTGCTGATCGGATTGTCAATGCGGCCTATGGGCATGCCATGTACCCCCAGGGGGTAATTGTGGCAGACTTTGGCACAGCCGTAACCTATGACTATGTCTCTGCAGAGGGAATCTTTGCCTATACGCTGATTGCGCCTGGCCTTGATATCTGTGCACAGGCTTTGAAAAACAATACAGCCAAGCTGCCGGGCATTGCTCTGCAGATGCCATCCGGTATTCTCGCAAAGAATACGGTGTCAGGCATGCAGGCAGGCGTGATGTACAGCTATCTTGGCGGGGTTGAAAAAGTCATTGCGATGATGAAGCATGCCCTGCATACGGACTGTCCGGTGGTGGCTACCGGTGGTCTTGGCCGGATGATTGCATCAAATACGCATGCGATTGATACGTATGATCCGGATGTGGCATTCAAGGGGATGCGCATGATCTACAATCTGAATCAGAAGTAAAGATAGACAGAAATCAGGTGAATTCTGGTTTCTGTTTTTTAGTGCAAGCTTGTTGACAGATACCCTATGGGGGTATATAACAATTGCCGTGAAGGGAGATACCCCGGTGGGGTATAGGAGATATGGAAGGAATGGAGAAAGGATGTGCATGCAGTACGCGCAAGGTGCTGCGCAGTGAGCAGGAAAAGAAAGACCTGCTTGTGCGTCTGAAGCGTGTTGAGGGACAGATCCGCGGTATTGAGAAGATGGTTGAGAATGATATGTACTGTCCGGATATTCTCGTGCAGGTTTCGGCGGTGCAGAGTGCTTTGAACAGCTTCAACAAGGTGCTGCTGGCATGTCACATCAAGGGCTGTGTGGCGGATGATATCCGCGCCGGCAAGGATGAGGCAGTGGATGAACTGGTGACACTGCTGCAGAAGCTGATGAAATAGAAAGAGAGTCGTGTATGGAACAGTATATTGTAACGGGAATGTCATGTGCAGCATGCCAGAACCGTGTGGAAAAGGCAGTTGCCAAGGTGCCAGGCGTCAAGAGTGTCTCGGTGTCACTGCTGACCAACAGCATGGGTGTGGAAGGTACGGCAGATGATGCGTCAATTATCAAGGCAGTTGAGAATGCCGGTTATGGTGCGAAAAGGAAAGGCGCCGAGGCAAAGCAGTCTGCACAGAGTGAGATTGCGACTGAAGAGGATGCATTAAAGGACAGAACAACACCGGTATTGAAGAAGCGGCTGATCTGGTCGATCGTCTTCCTGGCAGCTTTGATGTATATCTCCATGGGTCATAACATGTGGAACTGGCCGCTGCCGGCATGGTTTGTGCATAATCACATGGCGCTGGCCATGACGCAGATGTATCTGGCGCTGATTGTGATGTATATCAACCGTAAGTTCTTTACTTCCGGTTTCAATTCGTTGATTCATGGCGCTCCGAACATGGATACCCTGGTGGCACTTGGTTCTTCGGTATCCTTCGGATGGTCATTGTTTGTGACGTATGAGATTGCCGGTATGTATGCACAGGGTGCAGATCCTGCCAGCATCATGAGCGTGTATCACAATGAGCTGTACTATGAAAGTGCCGCGATGATTCCGGCTTTGATTACGGTTGGCAAGCTGCTGGAATCTATCAGCAAGGGCCGTACGACCGATGCGTTAAAGAGTCTGTTGAAACTGGCGCCGAAGAAGGCTGTGCTGATGCGCAATGGCCAGGAAGTGGAAGTCGGCATTGAAGAAGTGCAGACCGGCGATGTGTTTGTGGTCAGGCCTGGTGAGAGCATCCCGGTGGATGGTGTGATTATTGAAGGCACCACTGCGGTGGATGAGTCTGCTTTGACGGGTGAGAGTATTCCGGTTGATAAGCAGGTCAATGATACCGTCAGTGCCGCAACGATCAATACGTCCGGCTTCATCAAGGCACGGGCTACCCGTGTTGGTGAAGATACAACATTGTCTCAGATTATTCACATGGTTTCTGATGCGGCTGCGACCAAGGCGCCGATTGCCCGTATTGCGGACAAGGTATCCGGCATCTTTGTGCCGGCGGTGATCATCATCGCTGCTCTGGTGCTTGTGGGCTGGCTGATAGCCGGACAGACACTGCCGTTTGCCCTGGCAAGAGCGATCTCTGTACTGGTCATTTCCTGCCCTTGTGCACTTGGTCTTGCAACACCGGTAGCGATCATGGTTGGCAATGGCATGGGTGCCAGGAATGGCATTCTCTTCAAGACAAGTGAGGCACTGGAGAATGCCGGCCGCACCCAGATCATTGCGCTGGATAAGACAGGTACGATCACAACCGGCAAGCCGGCAGTGACAGATGTTGTGGCAGCGGATGGTGTCAGTGAAGCAGATCTCTGGCAGACAGCCTATGCGCTGGAGAATCATTCAGAGCATCCGCTGGCAGCTGCCATTCGTGAAAAGGCAGAAGCGGATCATGTGAAACTGGCTGAAGTGCGTGACTTCAAGGCGCTCAGCGGCCATGGCTTACAGGCCGTGCTGGATGGCAAGCAGCTTTCTGGCGGCTCACAGAAGTATATTGGTACAGTCGCAGAGATTCCTTCTGCTTTGCGCAAGGCAAGTGAAGAGCTGGCTGGCCAGGGCAAGACACCGCTGTTCTTTGCCCGGGATGGCAAGCTGCTTGGTATGATTGCCGTGGCAGATACGATCAAGCCGGATTCTGCTCAGGCAGTCAATGAATTGAAGAATCTTGGCATTGAAGTTGTCATGATTACAGGTGATAACGAAAGAACTGCAAAAGCAATTGCCGCCAGGGCAAATGTGGATCATGTGATTGCGGGTGTCCTGCCGGATGGCAAGGAAGCTGAGATCCGTCGCCTGCAGAAGTATGGCAAGGTTGCAATGGTCGGTGATGGCATCAATGATGCCCCGGCATTGACAAGGGCAGATACCGGCATTGCGATTGGTGCGGGTACGGACGTGGCAATTGACAGTGCAGATGTGGTATTGATGAACAGCAAGCTGTCAGATGTGGCAGCGGCAGTCAGACTGTCGCGGGCAACATTGCGGAATATTCATGAGAATCTGTTCTGGGCATTCTTCTACAATGTGATCTGCATTCCGCTGGCAGCCGGCCTGTATGCATGGAAGATGAATCCGATGGTTGGTGCGGCAGCTATGTCGCTGTCCAGCTTTACGGTATGCATGAATGCCCTGCGCCTGAATCTGTTCAATATGCGCAGAACTGACAGGGATCATGCGATGAAGGATAAAGTGACACTGAATGATGAAGATTTCCATACGGAAAAGAAAGATACAGATCTTGGTACAGATAAGGAGGATAACAAGATGGAAAAGGTACTGCATGTGGATGGAATGATGTGTGAGCATTGCGAGGCGCGTGTGAAGAAGGCGCTGGAGTCTGTGGATGGTGTTGTCAGTGCAAAGGCAGACCGCAATGCCAAGACAGCGGTTGTTGAGCTGAGCAAGGATGTGGATAATGCTGCGCTCAAGAAGGCGGTCGAAGATCAGGACTACCAGGTCACAGGCATCGAATGAAGAAGATCCTGCAATTGCGGGGGATGATGTGTTCCTGTTGCGAGGTGCGGGTGGCCAACTGTCTGCGCAATGTGCCGGGGGTGAGTGATGCCGGGGCGGATTTTAATACGAATCAGGCCTGGATCATGTGTATTCCGGAGACAAGTGAAGCAGATCTGAAGGAGGCTGTGCGCCAGGCAGGGTATGAGCTGATTTCTATCAAAGATCCTGTATTTCATTGAGCAGTTTCACGGGAATGTCCAAATCAGTACTGGTAATTCGTACCTTCAAGGTGTATATTTGCACGGCGGGGAGTAAGGAATGCAATTAAATCTTGAAACTGATTATGGGATCCGGTGCATGCTGTTTCTGGCAGAGGCAAAGCGGTGCGTAACTTCGGTAGAAATGACCGAGAAGCTTGGTTTTCATACTGTTGAGCATACCCAGAAGATTCTGCGGAAACTGCGTGATGGGGGCCTTGTGAAGGTGAAACTTGGCAGCAATGGCGGGTATATGCTGGCCCGGGATGCCAGTGAGATATCTGTTCTGGAAGTGCTGAAGGCGATGGAGGAGACCATCTGCATCAACCGCTGTCTGGAGCCGGATGGCTACTGCAGCAGATATGCAACGTCGTACTGCCCGATGCACAAGTATTACAAGAAGGTGCAGCGGATGATGGAGTCAGTGTTTGCCGCTGCAACGATCCAGGACATTGTGGATGAAAACTTCCCGGAGGTGCCGGAGATCGTCACCCCGGTGAAAGTCAAGAACAAGGTAGATGCCTGAAGAGAATGTCAGAGTATAGCTGGCATTCTTTTTCTATAGCTTTTGGTAAATGTTAAGATTTTTTGAAAATGTCCCATCTTGTTATAAAACTTTGATGTATCACAATCATTTAGTTTTTTCTTCCGCCATCTCATTGAGAACTTTCTGAAGTTCTTTCTCGTTATTAACTGAATAGATTCTGTCGCGCTTCCGCTCCCCAACCTTCATGCATGTGTAATGCTTTCCATATCTTTCAATGTAGATCTCTTCAGTGATCGCATCTTCATAAACTGTAATACTCTGCTTCTGATTGAAGCGGACTACCTCTCCATCGCTTGTTACTGCTGTATACAGACTGTTTCCCATTGAGAATACGTTGTTCCTGATCTGCCTCGGATACTCAGCTCTGAAGATTTTTGAAGAGTTGAAGTCAGCGGGTATTGGACGGAACAGATCGTTCGGATCCTTCACCGGATATGAGAATTTCATATTCAGATAGAGCCGATATTTCCTGTTGAACCAGTCATTCAGAAGGTCATAGTTATGAGGAATCTTCCATCGAATCAAATCATTCGGGAGCCTCATCTGCGCGGTGCCGTTGTAGCGTTCCACACGTCCCTTTGCCTGGGAAGAATTGGCAAAGATCATCGTTACTCCCAGCTTATCCATCATTCTGGCAAACTGTGTCGGTGTACCTGCCTTAACGCTGCGAAACACTGAGAATTTATCCGAATACAGCGCTTCCGGAATACCGTAATTTTCCAGAACAAGCTTCATCATACGGGCATATCCGCGTGCACATTCTTCAGGCATGAAGTATCCTGCAAGCACTCTGGTACTGGCATCATCCACAGCAAGATGCAGTACATAGTCTCTTCCGTCATTGAACCAGTCGTAAGGAGTTCCATCAATCTGTACCAGTTCTCCCATATGTGCTCTTGGAGGCCTCGTTGAATGTGTGACGCGGGAGCCATCCATTCTGATCGGTTTATCTGCAGGGGACTTCCATCCTTCTCTGACAAACAGTTCACGGAACCAGGATTTGCTGCGTTCCTTCAGTCCATACTTCACCACGTCAGCTTCCATATGCTTGTTTCTGATGACGTCTTCCAGATAGATATCCCTGAATTGTGCTATGGTGATAGACGGATACGTCTTCTTAAGTCCCTCAAGGTACCTGATCTCTTGGTCGGAGGCAGTGGTTGCCGGCTTTCTTCCGGTATTGCCGTGAGTTAGGATAGCAGACGTATCCTTTTCCTTTCTTTCGGCAGACAATCGTTCAATCTGCTTCCTGCTGTAACCGCATTGATCAGCTATCCACTGGCATGTAATCTTTGGGTTTGAATCCCTCTGCTGCAGTAATTCCAGAGCCTTGACTTTGTCTTTGATCTTCTTCATCTGGATCACCTCCAGATGAATGCATTAGTTCGGAAGAAACATGAAATCAATGGGACATTTTCATTTGATCACGTGTGGGACATTTTCATTTAACTATGACAAATAGCTTTTGGTAAAATAAAAACAGCAGATATTTTGTCTGCTGTAAACAGGATCACCATACACGGTGGCGGTTGTCCCTCTTAAATCAAAGCATCCTTAGATGCCTCCCGGCAATGATGCCGGCAGGGTTTGTGAGGTACAGCCTATGAGCGATTATGAAATTGTTATGGTAATCATTGGATTGATTACCATGACTATCACAGCAGTTAAGCTGGGATTGAGCATCAGCTCACATAACGTATCAAAAAAATAACCGCCCACCCCGAAAAAGTTAGCGATTATTTTGCTAAATAAGGGGACAACCGTCATCGGTGATCCTTTTACAATATTATATTAATCGAATTCATAAATTTTGCAAAGCTGTCTGGTTCTTGTTTGACCCTTGTTTGAAAAGGTTCACTTCACTTTGTTCACCCGCCTTCACTGCAGAAGACTCTCTTTTTGTGTCTGGTTTTGCCAAATATGTGAAAAGATGCGGAATATTAACAGAATTCTCTTCGTTTTCTACATCATTTTTCGGGCTGTGTCGCAATAATTGCGGATGTGGTCTTGTTGGATGACAGCGTTTTCAACTACAATGTCTGAAGAGAATTGTGAGGAAATTAACTTGTCGATTGATGTATTGGAATTGAAGGAGAGTGTCCAGGAGGACAATGCTGCGTGGGCAAAGAAGGTGGAGGACCTTCTGCGCGCGCATCATGTGTTTCTGGTGAATGTGATGTCGACGCCTGGAGCGGGTAAGACAAGTACGCTTGTGCGGACGATTGAAATGCTCAAAGGGCAGTACCGCATCGGTGTGCTGGAAGCAGATGTGGATGCTGTGGTGGATGCGGATACGGTAGAAAAAGCCGGAGCGAAGGCACTGCAGATACATACCGGTGGATCCTGCCACATGGACGCAAAGATGACATACGAAGGTCTTGTAAAACTTGGCCTGGATGATGTAGATCTTGTGTTTCTGGAGAATGTAGGCAATCTGGTGTGCCCGGCGGAATTTGATGTCGGTGCCCAGTTGAAGGCGATGATCCTGTCTGTGCCGGAAGGTGATGACAAACCGCTGAAATATCCGCTGATGTTTCAGGTGTCTGATGTCATGCTCATCAACAAGATTGATGTGATGCCGGTATTTGACTTTGATGTGGAAAAGGCAAAGAAGCGTGTAAAAGAGCTGAACCCGGATATGGAAGTCTTTGAGATATCCGCAAAGACAGGGGCGGGCTTTGATGCCTGGGTCAATGATCTTCAAAGGCGGGTGATGGCAGAATGAAAGTGATTGAGCTGCATGAATCCGTGACGGCATCGAATGACCATGATGCAGATGTGCTGCGCGAGAAGATGAAGATGGATGGCACACTGCTGATCAATCTGATGAGTTCGCCTGGCTCTGGGAAGACAACCTTGTTAAAGGGAACCGTAAAAGCAATGCCGGATGTGCATATTGCGGTGATGGAAGCAGATATTGCCAGTGATGTGGATGCGGTGACAATGGCACAAAACGGTGCCGAGAGCATTCAGGTGCATACCGATGGGATGTGCCATATGGATGCCGGCATGACGGCTGAGGGATTGCGGCATATGAACCTGCAGGACATCGACCTTGTGTTTCTGGAAAATGTGGGCAATCTGATCTGTCCGGCCGAGTTTGATACCGGGGCAGGAAAGAATGTGATGATTCTGTCTGTGCCGGAGGGGGATGACAAGCCGCTGAAGTATCCGCTGATGTTTTCAAAGGCGGATGCGCTTGTGATCAGCAAGATGGATACGGCAGCGTACTTTGATTTTTCATTGGAGAAATGCATGGAACGCGTGAAGCGGCTGAATCCGGATATTGAGGTGTTTCCGCTTTCGGCGAAAACTGGTGAAGGAATGGACGCATGGTGCGGCTGGCTGAAGGACCAGGTGCAGGCATGGAAAAAGGGAGAACAGAAATGAAAGAGCAGAAGAATCGAATGACCAATGAGAGAGACTGGCAGCCGGGGCCTGCGGATCGGATTACAGATCCGGAGAAGAAACGCCTGCTGATCAAGCTTGCCGGAATGATCACGGACCGCTATGTGGCAAAATATACCCATACGATCAAAGAGGATGATCCTGAGGTATGGTGCTTGAATGAGGTGCTGAGCAAGCAGGAAGTCAAAGTGATGCTCAGCTTCCGCAAGACAAGGGTGAATCTGGATCTGGAGGAGATTGCCCGCCGCAATCATCTGAGCATGAAGGATACCAGGGATATCGTGGATCATTTGATGTGGATTGGCTGTCTTGAGACAAACCGTGAGAATGAGGATCATCATCTGCAGTATGATGTGCCGATCTTTGTGCCGGGTATTGCCGAGTTCATGATGATGAATGAAGAGCTTCTCAAGGAACATCCGAATATTGCGACGTTCTTCAATCTGATGACGCAGATGCCGCTGGAGGGCATTACGCCGATGGTGCCGTTAGGCGGTGCCGGTGTTGGCATGCATGTCATTCCGGTTGAGAAGGCAATTGAATCGGAAAGCTCTTCTGTTCCGGTGGAGCATATTTCCCACTGGCTGGAAAAGTATGATGGAAAACTGTCTGTGGGTGCATGTACATGCCGCCGGCAGCAGAGGATGCGCGGTGAAGGCGATGGCGAGATTGAGCAGGACTGCTGCATTGGCTTGGGCGATCTGGCGGAGTGGTGCGTCAATACAGGCCGCGGCCATTACATTACCAAGGAAGAAGCACTGGAGATCATTGAACGCAGTGAGCGTCATGGCTTTGTGCATCAGACAACCAATATTGATGGCGAGGACAAGATTGTCGGTCTGTGCAATTGTGCTCCGGGTGTGTGCAATGCGATCCGTACAAGCCAGCTGTACAATACGCCGAATATGAGCCGGAGTGCGTACCGTGCCCATGTGGATCATGACAAGTGTGTTGCCTGCGGCAAGTGCGTAGAGGTGTGTCCGGTAGGCGCTGCCAAGCTTGGCCAGAAGCTGTGCCACAAGGATGGCAGTCCGTTTGTGTATCCAAAGACATTGCTGCCGGATGAGACAAAGTGGACGGCTGACAACTGGAATCCGCATTATCGTGAGGATGCCAAGATCAACTGCTATACAACCGGAACGGCGCCATGCAAGACCGCATGCCCGGCCCATCTGGCTGTGCAGGGCTATGTGCATATGGCAGGTGAAGGCAGATATCTGGACGCTTTGAAGCTGATCAAGCAGGATAATCCATTACCGGCTGTGTGCGGCTATATCTGCAACAAGCGCTGTGAGCAGGAGTGCACCAGAGGTACGATTGACCGTGCTGTTTCAATTGATGAGATCAAGAAGTTCATTGCCATGCAGGAACTTGACGCGGATAAGCGTTATGTACCGCTTTGTGAAACAGATCATGGCGGCTTCTGGGGACCGGACTATAAGATGGCTGTCATCGGTGCCGGTCCGGCGGGTATTTCCTGTGCGTACTATCTGCGGGAAAGAGGCTATGATGTCACCGTCTTTGACAAAGAAGAAAAACCAGGCGGCATGCTTGCCTATGGTATTCCTTCCTTTGTGCTGGAAAAGAACATTCTGGCTGCTGAGATTGATGTCCTGAAGCAGATGGGTGTGGAATTCCGCATGGGATGCGAAGTTGGCAAAGATGTGACAATTGATCAGCTGCGCAAAGACGGCTACAAGGCTTTCTATCTTGCAATTGGTCTCTGGGGCGGCAGAAAGACGAATGTACCGGGTGAAGACAGTGAGGGCGTGGAGTCTGCTGTTTCCTTCCTGCACCGTACCAATGTTGGCCATCACATCAGTCTTGATGGTGATGTGGTGATTGTCGGCGGCGGCAATGTTGCCATTGATGCGGCCAGAACGGCTGCCCGCCTGACCAAGGGCAAAGTAACGATGCTGTGCCTGGAGGGTGAGCATGAAATGCCGGCTGCGGATGATGAAGTCGCTGCGGCAAAGGCAGATGGCGTTGAGATTCACAATGGCTGGGGTCCGAAGGAAATCCTGGCAAAGGATGGCAAGGTCACTGGCATTGTGTTTAAGAAGTGCCTGCGTGTGAAGGATGAAGCAGGACGCTTCAATCCGCAGTATGATGAGAATGATACGCTGGAGATTGCCTGCAGCCATGTCGTTGAGGCTATTGGCCAGGCACCGGTATGGAAGGATCTTCTCAAGGGTACGAAGGTTGAGCTTGCCCGCAATGGCTGTGTGAAGGCAGATCCAGTGACGTATCAGACTGGTGAGGAAGATATCTTCGTTGGTGGTGATATTTATCATGGTGCCAGATTTGCAATTGATGCCATTGCCGAAGGTAAGAAGGCATCAGAGTCCATGCATAGATTCGTCCATGAGGGACAGTCTTTGACCATTGCACGTGATCTGCGTGAGTTCATTGCCCTGGACAAGGATGATATTGAGATTGAATCGTATGACAATGCCAAGCGGCAGATGCCGGCAATGCGGAAAGTGGACGATCCGTTTGAAAATCCGGTCACAACATTGACAGAAGAACAGGTGTCCACAGAGGCAAAGAGATGCCTTGGCTGTGGTGCAACAACGGTGGATGTCAACCGGTGCATTGGCTGTGGTCTGTGTACAACCAGATGCGAGTTTGATGCGATTCATCTGGAGCGTGATCTGCCGGATGCCTCGAGAATGATCAGGGCAGAGGACAAGATGAAGCTGATTGCGCCATATGCAGCAAAGCGTGAGATGAAGATTCTGTTCAACCACAAGAAGAAAGCAGACAACAATGCATGAGATGGGCATTGTCTTCCATCTTGCCAAAACACTGGATGACATGGCAGCGCAGCAGCATATTACAAAATATGGTTCAGTGACGCTGCAGGTGGGTGAGGTTTCCGGTATCATGACGGATTACTTCACAGACTGCTGGAACTATTTCCGCAAGAAACATCCGCTGTTAACAGAATGCGAGCTGAAGATTGAAGAGATTCCGGCCGTAACGATGTGCGGAGACTGCGGCAAGACGTATCCAACTGTCAGATATGCCAAGATCTGTCCCTATTGCCATAGTGAGAATACGTGGCTTGTGACAGGCAATGAATGCATCATCAAGGAAGTAGAGGCAGAGACGGACACAGAGCAGGAAGACAAGAGCGTAGAAGCTGAGAATCTGCAGTAAAAGAGGAAGTGAAGGCTTCCTCTTTTTGTTTATGCGTAGGAGCGCTGTTGAGCACCGAAGAGGTGCGAAACAGAAAACCTCCCGCTATGCGGGAGGAAGGCCGGTGCTTCTTATAGAAAGAAGCACCCCATCTATCTAGAATGGTGATTGTCCAAGTCACGATTCTAGAAAGATGAGGTGCCAAATACGGCTAACAAATATGATTCATTAGCTCACACGAAATATTACTGCGTATATCATGTCGTGTTCACTCCGAAGTATAGAAGAAAAGTAATTTATAATCAACTGCGCCCAGATATCCGGGATATCATAAAACTGCTGTGCAAATACAAAGGAGTGGAGATTCTGGAAGGGCATCTGATGCCCGACCACGTACATCTTCTTTTGAGTATCCCTCCAAAGTACTCTGTATCACAGATCATGGGATACATCAAAGGAAAGTCCTCGCTTGAAATATTTGATAAGCATGCGAACCTGAAATACAAATATGGGAACAGACATTTTTGGGCGGAAGGATACTATGTGAGCACAGTAGGGATCAATGAATCCACAATACGCAAATATATCCGTGAACAGGAAAGCGCAGATATCGCAAAAGATAAGTTAAGCGTAAAGGAATATGAAGATCCATTCGGAGAGGATAAAGAAAACAGAAAGCCGAATCCGAATCGGAAGACAACAGCGAAGTCATGAGTAAAAGAGCCCGTTTAACGGGCATGCGAGAGAGTTAAACTGCAATCGTGGCTTGAACATTGAAGATGTGAAAGCCAGCGCCTTAAGACGCTGGCTAGTAATAAAGCCTTATAGGCTTAGGACAAACCGCCCGTTTTACGGGCGGTCATGATTGAAATATAGTTTCAGCATTTGAATTACCGTCTTATGGTGAAATGCATAGAATATGGATTGGGCTGTAATAAAAGCCATAGTGGATTGGAGGTTTTGCATATGAAGATTGTTGTAGCACCGGATGCACAGCATGTTGCTGAGGCTGCTTTCAAGGTGATGAAGAATACGGTGAGTGAGAAGAAGGATGCAGTACTGGGACTGGCTACGGGCAGTTCTCCTGAGGGTCTGTATGCATTGATGGCAAAGGATCATTCTGAAAACGTGACATCGTATCAGGATGTGGTGACATATAATCTGGATGAGTATGTGGGTCTGCCACAGAATCATCCGCAGAGTTACTACACATTCATGCATGAAAAGCTGTTCCGGTATATCGATGTGAAGGAAGAGAATATTCATATTCCGTGTGGCTGTGCCCAGGATGAAGAAAAGGCATGCCATGATTATGAGAACATGCTTGCAAAGGTAAGAATTGATCTGCAGGTACTGGGCATTGGCTCGGATGGCCACATTGCTTTCAATGAACCTGGCACGCCATTTGATTCCCTGGTGCATCTTGTTCATCTGAAACAGCAGACGATTCATGATAACGCTCGTTTCTTTGATCATGATGAATCCAAGGTGCCGACCATGGCAATCACCACAGGTCTTGCGGATATCATGCGCTGCCGGAAGATTATCTTGATTGCGACGGGTGCTAACAAGGCACAGGCAGTGCATGACATGGTCAAGGAACCTGTCAGCACATCCTGCCCGGCAAGCATTCTGCAGAGACATCCGGACACAGTGGTATTCCTGGATGAAGCTGCTGCTTCAAAGCTTTAATCATCGATTGAAAAGTATAAAAGCATATGAGAAAAGGGGGCTGCTGTTATTTGACAGCAGCCTCTTTGTCAGTCTTTTTCATCCTGATGCTCTTTTTTGATATGCGTCTTCTTCAACTCTGCCATGGCATAGTCATATTCACTGTTGGCATAGGCGGTATACAGAATATCAATGATATTGAGCTGGGAGATCCGGCTGCTCATGGAGCCGGAGCGGAACAGTGATTCATTGGCAGTTGTATACAGGTGCATGTCTGCCATCTTTGCAATGGAAGAGGCGACACATCTGCTGATGGTCATGATCGGCGTGCCGTTCTTCTTCAGTTCCTGAGCACAGGTGATCATTTCCTCTGTTTCGCCTGAATAAGAGATGATGATGCCAAGATCATCGGGTGTACTGTTGCGGGCACAGATCAGCTGGGCATGCCAGTCTTCGTTGATGATACAGTTCTTGTTGATGCGAAGAAACTTGAGGTAGGCATCTTTGGCAACAATCAGGGAGGCTCCCAGCCCGAACAGCTTGACCTGTTTTGCCTTGTGCATTGCTTTAATACACTTGTCAAGTTCATCAGGATCCATCAGGCGCAGCGTATCATACAGCGACTGGATGTTTTTCTGCGTGACTTTATGGATGATATCGCTGAGGGTATCTCCCTTCTGGATATCTTCCTGACTCAGTGAAAAAGTCACGCTCTGGGAGGCAAGATCTGCGGTTAAAGCAGTCTTGAATTCCTTGAAGCCTTTGAAGCCAAGGGATTTGCACATACGGACAACGGCAGCGGGAGAGACAAAAGCATTGGCAGCAATCTGCTGAACAGACTGGCTGGACGCACTGGATGGGTTTTTCAGAATATACTCAGCGGCGGCTTTTTCGGCCGGGTTGAGATAATCAGCATTTTCGCGCAATAAGATGGTAACGTTTTTCATATTTGGACAATATGTAGTTTACTACAGAACAATTGTACAATCTCTGAAACTTTATTGCATAGTGAATTTAATCTATTGAAAATATAAGACACGGTTTTAAGAAGTATGCCGAGAATTCCCCCTTACTTGTAGGGGAGATGAATCGGCCTTTTTAAACTATGTGTACTATACATATTTGCTTGATAATAATACAAATATTCGAATTATATATACTATACTATATGTATGAAAGATGACAGATATATACATGCGCGTACCTGCGTATACAACATTCACTATCACATTGTCTGGTGCGTCAAATACAGGCGTAAAGTGCTGACACCTGATATTGAAAAGTCACTGCAGCAGATCGTACACGATGTGGCCGCGGAGAATGGCTTCTCACTTGACCAGTGCGAGGTTGGTGAAGCAGACCATGTACATTGCTTTGTGACCGCCCCTCCAAAGCTGTCAATTACATTTATTGTCAAGCACCTGAAAGGAACATCAGGTCTGCGCCTGTTCAAATTGTATCCAGAGCTCAGAAACCAATTATGGAGAGGACAGTTGTGGAATGGCTCTTATTTCATTGAAACGATAGGATCTACAAGCGAAGAAAATGTAAAACGCTATATCGCTCATCAGCAGAATGTTCAACGCTAACTGGAAAGGAGCGGCAGGTATGTCGAATAGCACAAATGCAAAGAAAAGAAAACCGGGACAGTGTGCCTCTGCAGAGGTTGATCGCATTGCATTGCGCTTTTGCGGCATGCCGACATCTGCGCAAATGGAGACGTTAAACCAGACGCTTGGCGCCTGCAGATGGTTGTATAATCGCATGCTGCATGATCGGTCTGCATGTTATAAGCAGACAGGTGAGTCATTAAATCTGACGCCCGCATGGTACAAACATCTGTCATGCTGTCAATGGCTGAAAGAGGTTGATTCGCTTGCGCTTGCAAACGTGCAGCTGCACCTTAATAGAGCGTTCGGCAACTTCTTCAATGGCAAATCTGCCTATCCGAAGTATAAAAGAAAAGCTGATCATTATGATTCATACACAACAAATATTGCCTCCAAAGGCGCAGCCAATCTGCGTTTTCGGATGGGCAAAAGAAAAACAGGATTTCTCAAACTCCCTAAGATTGATGGAGAAATCAGGGTCAAAGCACATCGTACGGTGCCAGCACACGGCGTACTGAAGTCTGTTACTGTCACCCATGAGCCTGATGGCAAATACTATTTTTCACTCCTGTACGAAGTGCCGCATGAAGAGATATGCCATGACATCGATCCGGACAATGCAATCGGGCTGGATATGTCTATGCATAACTTTTGTGTCGATTCCAACGGTAAGCATATCGATTATGGCAAACCATATCATGCTATGCAGAACAGAATTGCCAGAGAGCAGAGAAAACTGTCTCATATGGAGAAAGGATCTTCCAACTATCGTAAGCAGCGGGTAAAAATCGCAAAGTTGAGTGCGAAAGCCAAGCATCAGCGCAGCGATGCCTTACACAAGCTGTCACGACAGTTAGTGGATACCTACGACATGATCGGAATAGAGGATCTGAATATGAGGGCAATGTCACAGTCTTTGCACTTCGGAAAGTCTGTCGGTGACAAGGGATGGGGCATGTTTACCAGCATGCTTGCTTATAAAGCACATAGGGCTGGAAAGCGCGTCATCAAAGTTGGGAAGTTCTTTCCCAGCAGTCAGATGTGCCATGCATGCGGGAGATTGCACAAACTCACCAAAGATTTGGCTGTGCGTGAGTGGACATGCCCTGACTGCGGACATCATCATGATCGTGATGAAAACGCAGCACTGAATATCAGAGACGAAGCAGTGCGGATCTACTGCACATGCTGAAATAAAGCAACAACAACCGCTGGGACGGCGGGGATAGCCTGAAACCACTGTATGGAGAATGCAAGACCATGCAGAATACCTACAGCAGAATGCATCGCGCCTCATGGGAAACTGTGAGATACGTACACATTCCTGACAGTCTGGAAACACAGGAAAAAAGAAAAGTGGCCTGTGCCACTTTGAAGCTCGGTTACTTGTAGCCGAGTAGTTCACACTGAGGTTATCAGGTAAGAAAGGGGTTGGTTCTGGTGGGATTGGAATTGAAAAAGCTGACAACGGAGCAGCGCAATCCGCATACGATGGATCTGGACAACTGGGATACGCTGGCGATTGTGACAGAGATGAACAGGGAGGATGCAGCGATTCCTGCGGCGATTGCACCGGCGCTGCCGGCTATTGCAAGAGCTGCGGCGTGTGCGGGTGATGCGGTGTCAGGCGGACATCGGGTGTTTTATGTGGGGGCTGGAACCAGCGGCCGTCTTGGCGTACTGGACGCTGCCGAATGTCCGCCGACTTTCGGTGTGAAGAATGATGTGGTCATTGGGCTGATTGCCGGTGGGCAGCAGGCAATGTTTCATGCCGTGGAAGGTGCGGAGGATTCACTGGAACTGGGAGAGAAGGATCTTGCAGCGCATCATCTGGTGAAAGAGGATTTTGTGATTGGTATTGCGGCCAGTGGCAGAACGCCCTATGTCATCGGCGCTTTGCGCTATGCGAACTCGCTTGGCTGCCATACGGCGTCAATTGCATGCAACAAGGATTCTTTGATTGGCAAAGAGGCACAGATCGTCATTGAGGCGGTAAGCGGGCCGGAGGTGCTGACTGGGTCGACGCGGTTAAAGGCAGGTACTGCGCAGAAGATGATTCTGAATATGATTTCAACTGCGGCCATGGTACGGGCTGGCAAGGCATATCAGAATCTGATGGTGGATGTGGTGCAGTCCAATGAGAAACTGCAGGTACGGGCCAGAAATATTGTCATGGAAGCAGCGGCCGTGGATGCAGTGACGGCAGAAAAGACGCTGCAGGAGGCTGACGGCAGCTGCAAGACGGCGATTGTCATGATTTTGTCTTCCTGTACGAAAGAAGAAGCTTTACAGCGTCTTGATCGCAGCCACGGGCATGTGCGTGAAGCTATCATGGCGAAGTGACAGAAGTTGAGCGAAATGTCTGAGAAGGCTGGAAGTGATGGCTTCCGGCTTTTTTTATTATGGTGAGAGATAAGCCGCCAAACCCTGATGCCTGTGCTATCATTTTACGTATTCTTAATAAATGGGGGAAAGTGGATATGAAGAAGAGCATGACCAGTGGGAATGCCTTGAAACTGATTCTGAGTTTCAGTATTCCGCTGCTGCTGGGAAATCTGTTTCAGCAGTTTTATAACATGATGGATGCGGCGATTGTCGGTCAGACGCTTGGCTCCAAGGCGCTGGCATCCGTTGGTGCTACTTCCAGTGTCCAGTTCCTTGTGCTTGGTTTCTGCATGGGCATCTGTCAGGGCTTTGCCATTCCCGTGGCTACCCGGTTTGGGGCCGGTGATGAACGTGATATGCGGCGGTATGAGTTTGGCGGTGCTGTGTGGACGGCCATTCTGGGTGTGTTCATTACCCTGGCCGCAGTGCTGTTATGTCCGGCGATTCTGCATCTATTGCAGGTCAATGATGAAATCTACACCAATGCCTACTGGTATCTGGTCATCATCTTCGGCGGCATTCCGTTTACCCTTTTGTATAACTATCTCAGTGCCATTCTGCGGGCCATCGGCGATTCAAAGACGCCGTTTTATTTCCTGACCTTTTCTGCCATTTTGAACATCGGCCTGGATTTCTTCTGTATTCTTGTGCTGCACTGGGGCTGTGCCGGGGCGGCCATTGCGACCATCTTCTCACAGGCGGTCAGTGGTGTTCTGTGCCTGTTATTGATACACAGACGGTTTGCTCTTCTGCATCTGCACAGGGAAGATATGGTCATGGATGGCATGCATTCCAAGTCACTGCTTGGCATGGGACTGCCGATGGGCCTGCAGTTTTCGATCACTGCCATTGGCTCTATGGTCATGCAGTCGGGAAATAACTCTCTTGGCACTGTGTATGTGTCTGGTTTTACGGCAGGCCTGCGCATCAAGCAGCTGATGATGTGCCCGTTTGATGCGATTGGCTCTGCTGTCAGTACGTTTGTCTCGCAGAACAATGGTGCCCATGATATCAAGCGTATTCATGAAGGCTACCGGGATGGTCTTCTGACAGCAGTGATTTATGGCATGTTTGCATGTGTGGTCATGGTGTTCTTCGGCCGTGCGATGAGTATGCTGTTTGTATCCGCAAAGGAAGCAGCTGTGCTGGATGCCAGTGCGAAGTATCTGCGCAGGATGGGTTTCTTCTATCCGGTGCTTGGCATTCTGATTACATCCAGAATGATGGTGCAGGGTCTTGGCTTTTCTTCACTGGCGATGTTTGCCGGCCTGATTGAGATGGCAGCCCGCATTACAGTGACGGTTGGCTTTGTCGGCCGCTTTGGCTATGATGCCATCACCTGGGCAGACCAGACAGCCTGGACAACAGCATCTTTGTTTCTGATTCCGTTAAGCATCCACTGCATGAACGTGACAGACAGAAAGATCAAAGAGGCCCAGGCACTGGCAAGACTGCAGTAAAAAAAGGAATGCTGCGCATTCCTTAGAAATCGGCTTCATCCGGATTGATATTTTCCGGACCGTAGTTTTTCATGACATCCATGTATTTGACATCATCAGGATTGAGCTGGAAGTTGTAGGCATTGAAGCAGCTTTCCAGCTCTTTTTGATCTTCGCCATAGAGCAGGGCAATACACCCTTTTTCAAACAGGTAACGCACAAAGATCTGCAATGGCGTCACTTTGTACTTTTCCGCAAAGATGCCAAGCTCTCTGGACTGCAGGACAGCCTGGTAGTTTTCAGGCAGGAACCCTTCGGTCTGGATGCGGTGTTCATTGGCACAGTACAGGTTGTCTGTAAACGGAAAGCCTGGATAAATGCGTGCTTCATTAACCATCGGGGCAATTTCAGAATGCTCGAGGCAGAATTCAATGTGTCTGGCTTCATAGTTGGCAACGCCGATGGCTCTGGCAGCACCGCTCTTATAAGCCGTTTCCAGTGCTTTCCATGTCTCGATGGCCATTTGTTCATAGTTATCGCGGTACATCTTTGGATTCGGCCAGTCGATCATCAGCAGGTCGGCATAGTCTGTCTGTAATCTTGTCAAAGAGTTGCGGAATGCATGAATGGCGCGCTCATAGCCATGATCTTCATTGGCGATGCGCACCGTTAAAAACAGTTCCTCACGGGGCACATTTGTTTTTGATGCTGCTTTGGCAAATGCCTTTTCCACATCAGGATGGCTTGATATATCAAAGTGCCGGATGCCGGCAGACAGAGCAGTCAGAACATTGTTGACAGTATTGGCATGGCCGGGAATGACACGGTAGCCAAGCGTCGGTACACGGACGCCATTATGCAGGTTTGTAACAGTTTCATTGATTGCGTGCATGATAGTCCTCCGGTACCTATTATATACCGGGGAAAGTTATGGCTGGATGGAAAGCAGGTGAAAACAAACAGGGAGACACAATTGTATTCCGTTCAGCTCTATTCTGCCTGCAGTGCAGTTTCAGGCAGATATATGCCAGAGTGCTATAATGAAACACAATTCAAGAGGATGACTATGGAAAAAGGAATGTATTATCTGAATCAGAATGAGCATCCGGAGATTGAATATCTGACGGATGTGCAGGGGAAAAGTGATCCTGCTTTCTATGAACATGGTTCGATCAAGGAGGCTGGATGCGGCCTTTGCAGTGCAGGCATGATGCTGTATGACTTTTTCGGCATCAGGGTGCCGCTGGAAGAGCTTGTGCAGCTGTCATATGATGCACAGGCCAATCTTTCACCTGGCACAGATATGAAGCGCTTTGGACAGGCTTTGTGTGATAAGTACAGTCTGACAATGTCTTTCAGCAACGATCTTTCGGATGTGATTTCCTGTCTTGATCGCGGCGGTCTTTGCATTGCCAATGTCGGCGGTGACCGTGAAGGACATATCGGAACGTATTCTCATGGCGGCCACTATATTTATGTCTTTGATTATGATGACAATAGCAGGGAGTTTCTGATTCTGGATCCCAGCTATTATCCGCACAAGTATGAAGAAAAGGGCAGAGAGGGCCTGGTGAAGAAAAACGGAAATGTATGCCGTTCTGTTGGTCAGGTACTGCTGGATGATACGGCTAACCGGGATCCTGGGTTTTATCTGTTTGTGAAGAATGGGAAGGTGACTGTATGAAACCGTTGATTGGAATTGCCGGTGATTCGTTTATGAATAAGCCGGGGAGGTTTGTCAGTGCTGAAAAGGAGTACTGCAATGCGGATTATATTCATGCGGTGCTGGTCAATGGCGGTGTGCCTGTTGTCCTGCCGCATGAGGTGCTGATGGAAGATGCTGGTGCTGTGATGAGCCGTCTGGATGGCATTCTGTTTCCGGGCGGTGAAGATGTGGATCCGCATCTGTATGGGGAGGAACCCCTGCCGGTGTGCGGTGAATTCCGTCCGGAAATTGACGCGGCATGGAAGAATGCGTTTGCGTATGCAAGAAGTACGGGCATGCCGATGCTGGGTATCTGCCGGGGCATTCAGTTTATCAATGTGATGATGGGCGGTACTTTGTGGCAGGATCTTGATGAGATGTCAAAGAAACATTTTATGCACCTGCAGGCGGGCAGAAGAAGTTATCTGACCCATCATGTGGAGATTACACCTGGCAGTTATCTGGAACATCTGTTCGGGCAGAGTGTGGTGATGACCAATTCCATGCATCATCAGGCTGTCAAGGAAGCGGCCCCGGGTTTGTCGGTGAGCGGCCGGGCAAGGGATGGCGTCATTGAAGCACTGGAGGACAAAGAGGGAACGATTGTGGCTGTGCAGTGGCATCCCGAAGGTCTTCTGGAGAGCAATCCGCTGATGAACAGGCTGTTTGCAGACCTTGTTGAGCGCAGTACTGCCTATGGTGCATCAAAATGAATGCCAGAGATCTGACTGACAGCTATTATCCTGCCGGACCTAAGGATCTGATCACCGATGTGCCGGGGGTTCTTGTTGGGCAGTATACGCATGAACAGAAAGATCATCATACGGGCATTACGGTGATTCTGCCGCAGAAGGAAGATGTATTCCCTTCGGTGTTTGAAAGCAAGTATACGGCTGCCTGCCATGTGCAGAATGGCTTTGGCAAAAGCATGGGACTGATGCAGATGGATGAGCTTGGCACGCTGGAAACACCGATTGTATTGACCAATACATTGAATGTGGGAAAGATGGCGGATGCTTTGGTGGGACATATGATTGCTTTGGAAAAGCAGCGCGGTGTTACGGTATCTTCAATCAATCCGGTGGTTGGTGAGTGCAATGATTCTTTGTGCAATGTGATTCAGGACAGGATCCTGGGCGAAAAAGAGCTGGAGGCGGCATTTGCCAGTGCTTCGGATATGTTCTCGCTTGGATCTGTGGGCGCCGGCAGCGGAACAGTGTGCTTTGGACTGAAGGGAGGCATTGGTTCTGCTTCCCGTGTGGTCAGCCTGAAAAAGCAGACATATACATTTGGTCTTCTGGTGCAGGCAAATTTTGGCAGAACGCGCTGTCTTCGTGTTCATGGCCGAAATGTGGGCGCAGAGATTGCCAGAAAGATTGAAGAAACGAAGGATGACAAGGGATCGATCATGATGATTCTGGCAACGGACTGTCCTTTGTCTGCCCGTCAGTTGAAACGGGTGCTGCGCCGGATTCCCAATGGGCTTGCCCGACTGGGCGGCTATACGGGCAATGGCTCTGGTGAGGTGGTGATTGGCTTTACAACTGCTGGCCGCTGGAAGCCTGTTAATAAGATGCAGAGCTTTTCAGCCTATCCGGATCAGATGCTGGATCCGGTATTTGAGGCGGTCAGTGAGATGTGTGAGGAGGCTGTGCTCAGTGCACTCCTGCATGCGGAACCCTGTACTGGCCTGAATGGGAAGGTGTATCACAGTCTTCGGGAATTTGAAGATCTGTTATGAAAAGACAGCCAGATCATTTTCCTCTGATGATCCTGCTGTCTTTTTTGTATGCATACATTTTTTCATCAGCCTGTCTGATGGCATCCTGCAGCGTGCGGGTTTTGTCAACGGTGCTGATGCCATAGCTGAAGCTGCAGGGGTAAGGTGTATCGTTTGTCTGCCGGAATCCTGACAGTGTCTTCTCCATGATCCTGGCTGCAATATCTTCACGACATCCAAGCAGAATGGCTACGAATTCATCGCCGCCCATGCGGATGATGAGATCGGATGTACGGAAGGAACTCTTCAGGTGATTCACTGCCTTTTTCAGGTAGGCATCACCGGCATTGTGGCCGTAGGTGTCATTGATGTATTTCAGGTGGTCCAGATCGATATAGATGACACTGCTGTCTGGAAGCTGCTCTTTATTCCGCAGAATGCTTTCATAGTATTTGCGGCTGTAAATGCCGGTGAGGGAATCATGATACAGCTGGGTTTCCATGGCAGAGCTGCGCCGCATTGCTCTGGCGGCCAGCCAATAACGGTGCAGGGTGATGATGACCATGCCGGCAAGGGCAAGAAAGCTGATGATTTCAAAGCAGTTCAGCGTGTGTACGAGCTGCTGCGAATAGTCCTGGGCAAGTCCGACGGTCGTATCACACAGCTGATAGTAGTCTTCGCTCATATCCAGCAGTGTGGTGCGGGATTCATCATCATTCTGGCTTCTCAGCAGTGTGATCTGTGCTTTGATGTCCTGCCACTGGCTGTTCTGGCTGGCAAGGCTGTCCTGATACGCCTGATCTTTGAGCCTGGTCAGATGGAAGCGGGATCCGCCTTCTTCCAGGCCATCCATGATGTCGTCCACGTACTGGATCAGATCATCTGCGTTTTCTCCTGCCATTTCCAGCTTGATGATGCGCTGGGAACAGCCGCGGACAATACCTGCATAATTGATGACTTTGGAGGTGCTGCCAAACTGGTGAAAGAAGGAGAGAAAGATGCAGAGGCTGCCGATCAGTATGGCCAGCAGAAATGCCTGAACCACCTGTTCCAGGTAATGAAGGGAATGCTTTTTGAAAATTTTGGTTTTCATTGCGTGTACTAGCTTACAACAATTTACATGAAAATAGTATGCGCTTTTCTGAAACATTCCGGATGCAGATGTCTTATTCCTGCATACATGCTTTGACTCTGCCAATGAAGCGCTTTGTGCTTAACCCGGTGCGTTCTGCATGTGATCATGCCCTGGCAGCAGCACAGATAGCGGATGGCAGCTTTGAGGTATGAGATGCCACTCTGGGCACCTTCGTTTCTGCTCTGACAGCACGCATGGGGATAGACAAAGTTTTCTTTTGTCAATTCTGTAAGAAAAGAAAAAACCAATGCCTGATGGACATTGGCGATATGTTTGTCAGAAGGTGATGGTTACAGGGCTCTCAGTGAAGCTGCAGATCTCTGCCAAGGCATTTTTAAGCCAGAAGACGGCGGTATTGCCATCACCTGCTTTGTACATTTTCTTTAAGCTTGGGTTGGCATCGAGCATGGCCTGCTGGGCTTCAATGCGCTCGTCATAGATGGCATCCGCAGTAAGACGGATCCATTTGCCTTGATACATGCCGGTGATGGCAATGCGCGGATGAGCGAGCATCTGTTTTGCGACTTTCTTTTTGAGACCCGTCTGAATGTACAGTTTTCCTTCAAAGATGTTCTGGGCGCCGAAAGGACGCACCTGTGGATTTCCTTCTTCATCGACGGTTGCCAGATACCATGTGCCTGCATTTTTGAGAAATTCGTATACTTCTTCCATTTTTTCCTCCTTTTGTTCTGTGATTTCAGTTTTCTTCCGGATGAAAGACAAAACCGGTCATTGCCATGGAGCCAAGATTACATACATTATTGAAGACTTCCACCTGGTCCTGCCTCGCTGCGCCAAGGCAGTACAGCAGGGGCAGATAGTGGTCTGGTGTTGGTACGGCGTAGGATGCGTCCGGCAGGTCTTCGTAGTGGATGACTGTCTGATGATCATGGCCGATAACGGCATTTGTGATGGCATCATTGAAGCGGTATGTCATTGGTGTGCCGCCTTCATTGTCCCATTCCACCCGCATCAGATTGTGGACAATATTGCCGCTGCCAAAGATCAGATAACCCTGCTTTCTTAATGCAGTCAGCTTTTCACCGATGGCATAGTGCTCTTTGGGTGACAAATTGCCATTGACAGAAAGCTGTACCACTGGGATGTCTGCTTTGGGAAACATGTGAACCAGAACGGTCCAGGTGCCATGGTCAATGCCCCAGCTGTCATTGATGGTGACATCTGCGCCAAGAAGCTTCAATACTTCATTGGTGAGATCGTTATCGCCTCTGACCGGATATTTGACTTCATACAGTTCCGGCGGGAAGCCGTACATATCATAGATTTGTTTTGGTGTTCCGGCACTTTGGATATAGGTGCCGTCAGTATACCAATGGGCTGAAATGGCAAGAATTGCCTTTGGCTTTCCGCAGGTACGGAGGATATCTTCCCCAACTTTACGCATTCCTCCGGTGATCTGGTTATGTTCCAGCGCAATCATGGGACTGCCGTGGCCAGAGAAGACAATGGGCATAATTTTTTCTGTCATATGCTTACTCCAATACAGTCAGTGTTCCCTTGTGCAGCAGCTCAGCGCGGTGTCCTCTTGCCTTTTCATCAGGCCATGTCATGAAGGCATAGACTCTGCCATTGGCAAAATCGGCAATCTGGGAAACGACCAGACCGGACTCCTCGATCCAGTTGACCATGAATCTGCCATCTCCCAGATCATAGGAAGAATAGGGCTCTGACTCATGATCAGGTGCGCCATCGGCGGTCTTGGCCAGAGCTGTCCACTTTAATTCCGTCTCACTAAGATATTCAATCACAAAGTGATAGCCGGTCTCGTAATTCACATCTACTTTCTTTCCTTTGCATTTTTCGTAAATTGACATTTGTTTTTCCTCACTCTTTTTTATAGTTCACTGATATAAACTGTTCATATCATAATGCCTTCGGCAGATTATCGTAACTGTTATGCGCGTAAATTCGTTTTTTATGCGACACGAGGTCTGTTTTGGATGACTAAGACATTTTCTCTTTTCCAACATTTGAGACATGATCATGGAATAAACACATGAGAAATAGAATACGAGCTATTAATATTGACAATTATGTTGATTACAATTATTGAATAATTGTAATTCAGTTCATTATGGACCAAGCATATCTAACCTTATGTTACAGGAGGCGTATATGTTGAGCGATAGCCCTATGCGATACAAAAATGGAGATTGGTCTTATTAAATGGTGCAGTCTCATGATATTGTTTATGGCATTTCATTAATCCATTTTTGCCCTTCTGCATCATTTTATTCTTTCCAATTACTTTTAATGATCAAAGAATGATCATTCAACATGGGGGATATTATTATGAAAAAAGCCATCATTTTAAAAGTCACGGGAATCATACTTATTGGAGTTTCTCCATTTACTATCTGCATCTCAAAGTATTTTGCGACTCATTTTCCCGGCAATCAGTATTATTTGGGAAATATTTCATGGGATGCGTTTGTGATTCCTCTATTTGCAATTGGTATCTTACTTTTTATTGACGGTTTGGTTCGCTCATCACGCCCATAATGATTGAATATTCCTGCGAAGAATACTGTTGCATGATCACTTTTGCTTACAGTCTGTTTGTCGGTCTTAAGATGCACACCAGTCTACGCTTCAGACAGTGAGGCTATTCCATCTTCCTATGATGATCCAACGATTGTTATTAGTGAATCGATGGCATATGAGGAAATGGCTGAACACTTCGCACAGGAAAACGATGTTGAATACAGCACTGCTTTTAGAACACTCCCTCAATAAATATGAAATGTCCATACTGTAATCATGAAATGCGGCCTGGATTTATCAATACAGGAAGAACCCGCATGCTTTTCAGCACAAAAGACAGATGGGATACCATGAAAAAATCAGATGATATTGTTCTAAGAAAACAATGGCACAAAACCGGTTCGTCATTTTACTGTAAAAATTGCAACATAATTATTACTAAACTTAAAGTTTGAGACCTATATTGTATCTGGATTTTAACATTTCACAGTACTGTTAGAATTTCTACATGATACCGAAAAAGGAGAGGATTACCGTCCAATGGCATTAAGTTAGGGCTGTAAAAAGGTCTGATAGCTGGTGCAGCATGCACTCTTAGCCACACTAATGATCAAGAAGATCATCGGTGTGGCTTTTCTTACGGATCGTGTGTTCAAAGCTGGTACATTTTTCCATGATGAAAATGACAGTGCGGCTGCCTATTTTGAAAAATAATTGTTGCAATGTTCTTTGCCTGCGTTATAATAAATGAGCGCTGAAAAGCACTGACTCCTTAGCTCAGCTGGTAGAGCAACTGACTCTTAATCAGTGGGTCGAGGGTTCGAATCCCTCAGGAGTCACTGATGACCGGGAAACCGGTTCCTTTTTTTTATCTTTATGCATACGAAAAGGGCAGTCCTTTGCAGAACTGCTCTTTTCTGGGTATGGATGGTGTAGTCAGCGGTTATCCTGATTAAACGGAATCAGGTTCGCTACGGCATCTTTGACACTCATCAGGGCATTGCCATGATCCAGGTCAATCAGGATGTAGCGGTTGTTGCCCATGCCAAGTTCCTTCATGTAATAGAGCTGTCTGAGGCCGTGCCGGGATTCCATGCGTTCTACCAGGGCATGGTGTTCTTCTTCCTTCATGGCATAGACGATATCAACGCAGGCCTGATCAATGGCCAGAATATCGGTGGATGCCAGAATGCCGACATTCGGGGTGACAACCGGCTCGGCTGCGGTGCCTTCGCAGTCGCAGGAGACGGACATGTTGCGCATGACATTGACGTATGTCACGTGTTTTCCGAAGTGGTCAATTGTTGCCTTGGTGGATTCGGTGATGCGCTCCATGAAGTCTTCTTTCCTGATGGACCACTGATCCTGGCCTTCATAGGTGTGGATCATCTTCTTGCCGATGCGGCCGTCGGCACAGCCGATGCCGATGTTCTTGTTGGAGCCGCCAAAGCCGCCCTGGACATGGCCCTTGAAGTGGGTCAGAGTGACCAGGGAATCATAGTTGAGCATATGGCTTCCAACACTCATGTGGTCAAAGTGGTGTCCGCCCATCACAGGCAGATTTGCTGTGCCTTCTTCATCCATGATATCCACCGGGCAGAATGTCCATCCGTTGATCTCGAGGGTCTTGCGGTGCTGCTGGGTCGTGTAGCGGTCACCGTCATAATACGTGTTTGTTTCAACAATGCTGGAATCCTTGAGCTCGGGCTCTGCTTCTCTGAGCTCTTTCACCCAGCTTCTTGGAATGATGTTTGGTCCATGCGGCTCACCGGTATGCAGTTTCAATCCGACTTTGCCGGTGATATTGCCGTTGACCTGTTCATAGGCTTTCTGCAGGCCTTTTGCGGAAAGATCACGTGTGAAGTAGACAATGGATTCATTGCCGCTTCTGGCTTCATAGGGAACGTATTGAGAACCATCTTTAGGATTATACTGTGTCATTGTGTTATCCTCCTGCTGCTATTGTAGAATGATTGAAGGATCAGAGGACATGAAAATGCATTTGTGGCTATGCAAAAACAGAATGGAAGGTGCCATTCTGCTTTCGTGATCAGTTGGATGATGTTGTGATTTTAGCAACCCGGACAACCAGGTTGTGGCCATAGTGGAATGGATTTGTCTTGATTGTGGTGATGCCATCTTTTTGTGTAAATGGCAGCGGGTCATTGCAGTCAAGCCAGCGGACTGTCCTGATGGCCGGCTTGAATGGGAACTTGTCTTCATACAGGGCGGACTGCAGTTCACCGACGTTTGGGTCTACCAGCATGGGCAGATGGTGGCAGAACAGGTAATAGTCACTGCCATTTTGCAGGATGAAGTCATCGGGCTTGTCCTTGATGGTGATTTTTGTGGGATATGGTTCATGGAGGGCTTCGTCAAAGTATGCCGTCCACTGTCCGACGATGCCGAATATGGCTTCATCGATGGGTTTTATGGTGCCGTCTCCTCTGGGCCCGATATTGAGCAGGAAGTTGGAGCGGTACCGCCGGCATGCGGCCAGTTCTTCAATGATTCTGCCGGTGGGCTTGTAGTCCAGGTCATCCTTTGCATAGCCCCAGTGGTCACAGAGCACTTCATTCATCTCGGAGGCGATGTACTTGGGACTGTCTGCCATATTGATGGGCTGGGGCTTACCGCGTTCAAAGGTAACGGAATCCAGCTCGATATTGCCAAGCTCACCCCGGTGGCTGAGACCGGTGTTATTAATGATCATCGCTTCAGGCTGGTATATGCGGATCAGATGATACAACTTGTCTTCTTCCCAGTCCGCATCACGCTTGTCCCACATGCCGTCAAACCAGATGCCGCCGATCTTACCGTAGTTTGTGCACAGCAGCTTGACGGATGCACGCAGGTATTCCAGATACCTGGGAAAGTTTGCGCCGTAATCGGGATGTTTCCAGTCGAGCAGGGTATGGTAGAACACTGGCATCAGGCCGTATGCATGGCAGGCATTGACGAATTCTTGGACCAGGTCTCTGCCGCAGGCGTGCATGGCATCGTAGTCATTGAGGCCTTTGGTGTCATACAGGCTGAAACCGTCATGATGCCGTGTTGTTAAGGTGATGTAGCGGCAGCCAGCGTTTTTTGCGACGGCAGCGATATGATTCGCCCAGTCTGGATCTGGGTTGAACTTGTGATAGAGCTGATCATATTGTTCATGGGGCATTGTGCCCAGTTTGCGTGCCCACTCGCCCTGGCCGATCAGGCTGTAGACACCGAAGTGAACAAACATGCCAAAGCCAAGCTTTTCAAATTCCTTGATGTATGGCTTGATGATCATCTCAAAGGATCTCCAGTGGTGTCTTTGTGCCGTCACGGCAGGCAATGGCACCCTGGAAGCAGCCTTCTACCATGGCTTTGACAGAAGCTTCGGTGTAGAACGCAGTATGTGGCAGCAATGTGACATTCGGGAAAGAACGCAGCAGCGCCATATCTTTGTTATCAATGACATCGCCGGTGCGGTTGTAGTAGTACAGGCCGTTTTCATTCTCCAGCACATCCAGGACGGCACCGCCGACCTTGCCGGAGGTGATGGCCTTGACAAGGGCATCGGTATCAATGAGCAGGCCGCGGGATGTATTGACGATTAAGACGCCGTCCTTCATCTTATGGAATGCGTCATCGTTTAACAGATGCGTGTTTTCTTTGGTGACATTGGCATGCAGTGTAATAGCATCTGCTTCTTTTAACAGGGTATCCAGATCTGTGTAGGTGGCGTACTGGCTGGCTGTCTTGTTGGGATACGGGTCATAGCAGAGAATCCGGCAGCCAAAGCCGGACAGATGGCGGATCAAAGTGGTGCCGATTCTGCCGGTGCCGATAACACCGACTGTCAGAAAGGAAATTTCTCTGCCGATCTTGCCTTTGAGGCTGTAATCCTGTGCTTCTGAGCGTTTCAGAATATGGGAAGCTTTGCGCAGGCCCATGAGCAGGCACATGATGGCATAGTCAGCGACGGATTCAGGCGGATAGGCAACGTTGGAGACACGGATGCCTTTCTTTCTGCATTCTTCCAGATCGACATGGTTATAGCCAATGGAACGGCAGGCAATCCACTTGATGCCAAGGTCTGCCAGTTTATCAATGACAGGTGCACTCATATCACAGGGAATGCAGCTGAAGACATCGCTGCCTCTGCACAGTTCCATATTGTCTTTGTTCGGGTAGTCGGCTGTCCAGCCGTATTCAATTCCGGTTTCTTTGGAAAATTGTTCGACGTAGGGCAGCTCATCATAGGGCCGCAGAGCATAAAAGAATATTTTCATGATGCTTTCTCCTTTGTGCCTATTATAGCGGCCTATATGAAAAAATCACGCTGACTATTGCAGCGTGACATTCAGCAGCAGAGGATTATGATCACTGTTTTGAAACTGCAGATCCTGGGTGCCAAAGGAATTGATGGTGATATTGCTGGAAACCAGGAAGCCGTCGATGACATAGTACTGGAACGCAGATGGATCTTTGCTTTCTGCTGTATCCAATGGCTGATCCAGAGAGCGGCAGGAAGGTACGGCATTGTCCATCAGGGTCTGGTAGCTGTCAGACAGTGATGAAACATCGATGATGCCGGGCTGCCATTTACCGGACAGGGTGGGATAGGCGGATGTATCGACGTTGTTGAAGGTCTGGTTGAAATCACCGCCGGCAATGACATAATTGCCTGCCTGTGCTTCCTGTTCCAGAATTTCAAACAGTTTCTTTGTCTGTGCTTCTTTGCCGGAGCCGTCATCGTAGGCTTCCAGATGCAGGTTGATCGCAACCAGTTCTTTATCGCTGCCGGATACCGGGATTCTGGTGACAAGCAGACAGCGCTTGAGGTTGGCAGTGCGCTTTGGCCAGGTGAAGGGATTGGGCAGTGCGATTCTGATGGCAGAATTGACAGATGTATCTGTCAGAGTCATCAAGCCGGAGTCAACTCTGCCGATCGGCGGCCATGGATATGGCACAAAGCCAACCTTGAAGTTGGGTGCATATGCGGTGCGGTAATCGTTCAGTCTCTGCTGGAGGTATGCCGTTTGATCCATATCATAGGTGCGCTTTGAATCATGATCGACTTCCTGCAGGAAGATGATTTGAGGCTTGGCGGCAATGAGCTGATCTGAGATCGCGGTCAGATTCCGGGTTATCTGTTCTTTGGTGGAAGGGGTGACATGTCTGCCGCCATCCATGAAAAAGTCGGTGTCACTGCCAAGGGAGCCATAGCCGATATTCCAGGAAAGCACGGAGAATGGCGTGCCTGGTGTGATTGGTGTGGATGTGCTGCTGTGGGTGACATTGACGGCTTCCTGGGGTAAGGGCTTGTATTCGGTGATGGTCAGAAAGCCAAGCATGGAGCCGGTCACCAGAATTGCTGCGATAACAAGGGCCAGTAAAAGCTTTAGTAAAGGTTTGATGATATACATATGAATGAATTCCTATCTAAGAGGAATCATACCAATTCTGGTGTGATCTGCCAAGGCGCAAAACCATTGCAATGTCTGGCCGCGTGCAATAAAATGTCAAAGTTTTCAAAGGAGGCAGAGAGATGGCATTGAATCAGTTGTCCCGTACTGAGCTGGTTATGGGTTCCGGGGCTTTGGCAAAGATTGCCCACAGCCGGGTAGCAGTATTTGGCATTGGCGGCGTTGGCGGCTATGTGGTGGAGGCGCTGGCCCGCAGCGGCATTGGTACATTGGATCTGATTGATGATGACCGCATCTGTCTGACCAATATCAACCGGCAGATTCTGGCGACCAGAAAGACGGTCGGCCAGTATAAGGTGGATGCCGCGGCTGAGCGCGTTCATGTGATCTGTCCGGATATTGCGGTTAACACGTATAAGTGTTTCTATCTGCCTGCTGAGCGTGAAAAGTTTGATTTTACGCAGTTTGACTATATCGTGGATGCGATTGATACAGTGACGGCCAAGCTGGATATCATTGAGGAAGCAAAGCGGTGCCATGTGCCGGTCATTTCGGCGATGGGCTGCGGCAATCGGGTGGATCCGACAAAGCTGTGTGTTTCAGATGTGTTTGATACCAAGGGGGATCCGCTGGCAAAGGTAATGCGCCATGAGCTGCGCAAACGGCATATTGACCATCTCAAGGTTGTCTATTCCACAGAGAAGCCGATCAAGCCGATGGATGATGAGGCTAATTCATGCCGGTATCACTGCATCTGTCCGCCGGGAACCAAGCGCAAATGCACGGACCGCCGGGATATTCCGGGTTCTACGGCTTTTGTGCCTGGGGCAGCCGGACTGATCATTGCCAGTGAAGTTGTGCGGGATCTGTGTGATTTTGATCCGGATCACCGAACTACAGCAGAACCGGTTCATACGTTTGCGGATCTTGTGAAAGCAGAGTCAGGGGAAAACTGATTCTGCTTTTTTGTTTTGGCGCGATACAATAGGCACATCAGGAGGAAGAAGATGAAGGCAATTACGGAAGAAATGCTGGATGGTTTCCGGCAGGCATATGAAAGTGACAGCCACAGTGTGACCATGCATGCGGCCTGTGCGCGTACAGAATTGAAGGATCTGGTGTTTGATCCGGATCAGGCGGCGCGCTTGAAGGGCGGCTATACGTATGAGGTGAAGACGCATGGCATCACGGCACAGAAAAAGAGCGGCCGCTGCTGGGCCTTTGCGGCATTGAACATGATGCGGGAAAGAGTCATCAAGAAGTGCGGTCTGGACGATTTCCAGCTGAGTGGGAATTATCTGGCTTTCTATGACAAGCTGGAAAAAGCCAATAACTTCCTGGATCTGGTTGTGGAGAATGCGGATAAGCCGCTGGATGACCGGATGATGGAATATGTGCTCAAGGGTTTCCATGATGGGGGCTATTGGGACATGGACGTGGATCTGGTGAAGAAGTATGGCATTGTGCCCAAGAGTGCCATGCCGGAGACATACCAGTCTGAGCATACGGAACTGTTCATGCGGATGCTGAACAGAGTACTGCGCAAGGATGCGTGCATTCTGCGCAATATGATCAAAGATGGCAAAGATGTGGAAGAAACACGCAAGAACATGCTTGCAGAGGTGTATCGCATGGAGTGCATCGTCTTTGGTGAACCGGTGAAGCAGTTTGACTTTTCCTGGCAGGATCAGGATGGCATGTGCCATGATGACTTTGGCATCACACCAAAGGAATTCTTTGCAAAATATGTGGATCTGGATCTGGATGCGTTTGTGACACTGACATGTGAGCCGACAACGTTCAAGCCGCTGGATACGTATTATACGTTCCACTATATTGGCTCGATGGCAGAGAGTGATGTGAAGTGTCTGAATGTATCGGCAGACGTGATGGAAGAGATGTGTGTGCGCATGCTCAAAGCTGGCAAGCCGGTGTGGTTTGGCTGTGATGCGGATGCGTATGGCGACCGTCAGGAAGGTGTCTGGGATCCTGAGAGCTTTGACTGGAGCGGCCTGTTTGGCGGTGTGGACTTTGACATGGACCGTCAGGACTGGCTGGATTATAAGAATGGCTACTGTTCGCATGCGATGTTATTGGTTGGCGTGCATCTGGACGAAAATGGAAAGCCTGACAGATGGAAGATTGAGAATTCCTGGGGCGATGAAGTTGGCGATAAAGGCTACTTTGTATGTTCCCATGAATATTTCCAGAGATATGTGTATGAGGCAGTGATTGACTGGCAGTATCTGGATGAGAAGCAGAAGGAACTGCTGCAGAAGGAACCGCTGCGTCTGGAGCCCTGGATCGGTGGCAACTAAAGCAGTCTTCTTTGACTTTGATGGCACTTTGTACTCTCATTCTCTGCACCAGGTGCCGGAAAGTACGGTCAGAGCCATTGCCCAATTGCAGAGAAACGGCATTTTATGTGCAGCTGCTACCGGCCGCCATACCAGTGAGCTGGACCGGTTTGCTATTCCTGTGAAGCTGGATGCCTGGATTACGCTGAACGGGCAGTTATGCTTTGAGGGTGATCATTACTTCCGCAAACGTGAGTTAAAGAACGTGTCATCCCTGCAGAGGCAGCTTGATGTTATGCATGTACCGCTGATGATTGTGGAAGAAAAACGGATGTATATCAGTTTCGTCAATGATCAGGTAAGGCTGGCTCACAGAGCGATTTCCACACCATTGCCGGATGTGGACAGATGGCAGGGGGCACCGGTGTATATGGCCCTTGCCTACATGAATGCAGAACAGCAGAAATCGATTTCTCTTTCTGGCTTCAAGGTGACCCGCTGGCATGAATATGCGGTGGATATTGTGCCGCCGGATGCTTCCAAGGTGGCGGGCATTCAGGCATTCTGTGATCTGCATCATATTCATCAGGAAGAAACCATGGCCTTTGGCGATGGGGAAAATGACATGGAGATGCTGCAATGGGCCGGTACTGGCATTGCCATGGGACAGGCGGATGAAGCTGTGAAACAGTGTGCAGATGATGTGTGTGAGGAGATTGACCGGGATGGGATCCTGCATGCATTGCAAAGATGTGGTTTATGCGGGGAGTGATCCCTGCTTTTTTGATCCTTTGTTTTTAGGCGAATGGTTCATGGTAGAATAAAGGCACAAGAGGTATTGATCTATGAAGCTTGCAATGGCGCAGATTTCGATGCGCAATAATATGAATGAGAATTATAAGAAGACCCAGGAATACATCGAAAAGGCTGTGGGCAGTGATGTGCTGTTCTTTCCGCAACTGCAATTGACGCCTTATTTTCCACAGATGCCGGGTTTGAATGCATCCCGTGCATTGAGCCGGATGTCTGATGCAAGACTGAAGGGCATGGCGTATCAGGCACAGAAGAATCATATGTTTATTTCGCCGAATGTGTATCTGGAACAGGATGGCAGAATGTATGATGCGTCTTTGTGGTTTGACAGAGATGGCCAGATGGGGGAAACTGCCAAGATGGTGCACGTTATGAATGAAGCGGGCAGCTATGACAAGGACTATTTTCAGCCAGGTGCCGGTTTTGTGGTGCATGAAACATCCATGGGAAAGATTGGCATTGTGATCGGGACAGACCGCCATTTTCCGGAAAGTATGCGCTGCTGTGCACTGCTTGGGGCAAGGCTTGTGATTGTGCCGGCTGCGGTTTCAGATCATGACGATCTGGAAATGGCAGTGGCCCAGATGCGGGTGGCAGCGTACGACAATGGCTTGTTTATTGCCATGTGCAGCCGTACTGGCAAAGAAGGCAGACTGGACTTTGTGGGGCATTCAGTGGTGATTGGGCCGGATGGCAAAGTCATCAAAGAAGCAGATGGCAGTGAGCAGCTGGTGAGCGTGGATCTTGATCTTTCCAAAGTGGAAGATGTCCGCAAAGAAAGGCCTTATCTTTCCAACCGCCGTCCGGATGTGTATGGCCTTTTAACCAGACTTACTGAGGAATAAGCGGCATCAGGTGCAGAAAATCAAGGAAACTGTATGCATGCCTCTTTGACAGAGCTGCCTGCAGTTTCCTTTTTGCTTATTGGGATATCAGAGATATTCTGGCGTAAAAAAGACAGGCATGATGCGTGCCTGTTCTTTGTGATTGCAGATATGGTTACTTCTCGTCTTCTTCCTCGACGATTTCTTTGTTTTCAGCCTTTTTCTTCTTTACGTTCTTTGTCTTTTTTTTCGGCTTTTCTGCTTTTGCCTTTTTCTCTGCCGGCTTGTCTTCTTTCTTATCAGCTTTTCTGCCCTTCTTTTTGCCTTTTTCTTCAGGCTGGATTACCTGGTAGGCAAGCCAGAGCGGTTCTCCTTCCAGGAGTTTTTTGATTTCCTTGAAGTCTTTGGTCAGGAAATCGGCACCGGATTCTTTCATAGGCAGGGTGCGGCTGCCAGTGGAGACAATACCGATCGTGAAGCAGCCGGCACTGGAGGCAGCTCTGACATTGTGGGAACTGTCGGTGATGAAGATACATGTATCGGCATCCATGAGTTTGCATGCGGTCAGGATGCTGTCAGCTCTGTCTTCGAGATTGCCTGCACTGCCGATGATGACATCAAACATGGTGACAAGATCGGTATGCCTGAGCAGTTCGACCACGGAGCTTCTTTCTCTGGCTGAGACGATGCCGACCTTATAGTTGTTTTTCTTCAGCCAGATCAGGAAATCACGCACCCCGTGCATCGGCTGGATGAGATCGATGAGGTGATTTTGTTCATAGCTGTCATATTCAGCTGCACATCTGCGGGGATCTTCTTCCGGCAGATACTTCTTCATGACATCCATGATCGGGGCACGCTGGATTTCTTCCTGGTTGTCCGGTGTCAGGATGTCTTTGCCGTGGACGGCAAACACATGACGGTATGTTGCCAGAATGGCGGGTTCGGTGTCCATGACGGCACCGTCGAAGGAAAACAGAATAGCTGGCTTTTTGGCATTGCGTTCTGCTTTTTTGAGCTTCTTGTCTTTTTTTGCATCATTATGATTGGACATGATAACCTCCCGGGGCTTTGTTTAAGCTTATTTTAGCATTTTCGCTTCGCTGTTTTACATGATATATTATACAGGCATAAATTCGTGAAGCAGTAGTTGGAGGTAATATGAGCAATTTTGAAGCTGAGATCAGAGCAGCTGTTGCCAAGGCAGTCAGGGATGTTTATGATCTTGCGCCTGATGAGAAGATTCTGAGCGTGGAGACACCGCGTGATCCCAGGATGGGCGACTATTCAACCAGTGTGGCAATGCGTCTTGCCCGTACCCTGCATAAGGCGCCAATGGACATTGCGATGCCGCTGGTGGAGAATCTGAGGGCAAATTATGATGGTGCCGACAGTGTGGAGGCAGTCAAGCCTGGTTTTATCAATTTCCGCATGAAGGCCAGTGCTTTGTCTTCTGTGATTAATACGGTGCTTGCCCAGGGAAATGACTGGGGAAAGAACAATGCCGGCAATGGTAAGAAAGTGCTGGTGGAGTATGTGTCTGCCAATCCGACAGGTGATCTGCACTGCGGCCATGCGCGCGGTGCTGCCTGGGGCGATGCTTTGACCCGGGTCATGAAGGCCAGCGGCTATGATGTGCTGCGTGAGTACTATGTCAATGATGCCGGCCATCAGATCGACATGCTGGCAGAGAGTATTCTGTCCCGCTATTATGAGCTGTTTGGACAGTCTTATCCGCTGCCGGAAGAGGGTTATCATGCCCAGGATATTGTTGAGGTGGCAAAGAAGATCAAGGAGAAGGATGGGGACAAGTGGCTCCATGAGGATGGTGAGAAGCGTCTTGATTACTTCAAGGATGAAGGCATTGAGATGAAGCTGGATGCCATCCGCAGGGATCTGGATCTGTTCCGTGTGCATTTTGATTCTTGGATGCATGAGCGTTTCTTCTATGAGAATCACGCTGCCCGTATTCAGAAGGTGCTGGATACAATGACACAGAAGGGCCTGACATATGAGAAGGATGATGCTCTGTGGTTCAGGAGCAGTGAGTTCGGGGATGATAAGGACAGAGTACTGCGCAAGAGCACGGGTCTTTTGACCTATCTGACACCGGATATTGCCAACCATGTGTATAAGTATGAAAGAGGTTATGATACGCTGGTGGATCTGTGGGGTGCGGATCATCACAGTTATGTGACACGTATGAAGTGTGCGCTGCAGGCACTTGGCTATAATCCGGATTCTTTGATCGTGGATCTGATCCAGATGGTACGTATGGTTGACAATGGTGTTGAGGTCAAGATGAGCAAGCGTACCGGCAATGCCATTACGATTCGTGAGCTGTGTGAGGATGTCGGTGTGGATGCCGCAAGATGGTTCTTTGTGTCCAAGGATGTCAGCACGCAGATGGACTTTGATATGAATCTGGCTCGTAAGAAGGACAACGATAATCCGGTGTACTATGCCCAGTATGCTTACAGCCGGATGAATTCGATTGTGACACGTGAGGATGTGCCTGCCTTCCATCAGGAGGCTGCGTATGACCGTCTGCAGGATGAGAAGGAACTGCAGCTGTTAAAGATGATCAGTGAGTTCCCGCAGGAAGTTGCCAATGCAGCAAAGACCCGCAAACCGAACCGGATTGCGGACTATATCCTGTCCTTTGTGCGGGTGTTCCATAGTTATTACAATGCGTCCCGTGTCTATAATCCGGACGATCTGGAACTGACGAATCAGCGTCTCGGCCTGATTCATGCGTCGATGATTACGCTGAAGAATGCGCTGGATCTGATTGGTGTTTCGGCTCCGGAAAAGATGTGAAAGCGCTTGACAAGGATGGGGTTTCCGCTCTAACATATGGAAAAGCGCTGAGGAAGAAGGAAATCCGGAAGTTTATCAATAAGAGAGCCTGTGTATGGTGAAAACAGGTGATAAAGCATGGATGGAGTCGCTTCTGAGCTGGCAGGATGAATTACAGTAGTTCTGTCCGTGGGGATACGTTAACGTCCTAAGGCTTGTTGGAGCTGGAAAGAGTGGTATGTGTATACATACAAGATGAGTGGTACCGCGGTGTCAATGCATGCATCGTCTCATAGGAGACGATGCATTTTTGTTTGAGAGGAACGCTGTATGAAGAAAACACTAAACAAACGCAGTATTATTCTGGTCGGTATCACGCTGTTCTCTATGTTCTTTGGCTCGGGCAATCTGATCTTTCCGCCGTATCTTGGCTTTCAGGCCGGTGGAAAGGCATGGTTTGGCCTGCTTGGCTTTGCCCTTACCGCCATCATCTGTCCGGTGCTGGCAGTGATTGCCATTGCCCGCTTTGATGATCTGCCCCATCTGGCTGGCAAAGCCGGAAAGAAGTTTGCCATCATCTTTACCATTCTGGCTTTCCTGTCCATCGGGCCGTGTCTTGCCATCCCGAGAAATGCGGCAGTGTCTTTTGAGATGGCAGTGGTTCCGTTTGTCAAAACGCCGACGCTTGCATTGCGCCTCATCTATTCTCTGATCTTCTTTGGCATTTCCTATCTGCTATGCGTGCATCCGGAATCTCTGACCGATACCCTTGGCAAAATCCTGGGACCGGTTCTGCTGGGGCTGATGCTGTTTGTGGCAGTGCTGTGCATGATCCGGATTCCGTATGTTTCATTGGAGCCAACCGGTGCCTATGCGGATCATCAGGTGCTGCAGGGATTTCTGGATGGCTATCAGACGATGGATACGATTGCAGCATTGAACTTTGGCAATATCATTGCTCTGAATATTATCCATATGGGCATCAAGGATAAGAAAGAAGTGGTTTCCGGAACAATGAAGGCTGGCATCATTGCCGGTATTCTGCTGTTTGTAGTGTATGCAGCGATGATGCAGGTGGGGGTGCTTTCCGGTACCGTGAGCCAGAATGCCACCAATGGCGCCAATGTGCTGACTAATATAGTAGGCAGTCTGCTTGGCAATAAGGGTATCATCCTGCTTGGCGTGATCTATGTGCTGGCATGTCTGACCACATGCGTCGGCCTGCTTTGTTCCTGTGCAGAATATTTCGCATCGATTTCAAAGATGAGCTATAAGAAGTGGATCATTCTGTTTACGGTTTCTTCTTTTGCCATGTCTATTGTGGGTCTGGATCAGATTCTGAAGATCTCTGTGCCGATTCTCAATGCCATTTATCCAGTGGCGATGGTGCTGGTGCTGTTAGGACAGTTTAAAAAGCATCTTGAGAAGCATCCGATGGTCTTTCCATTAGCGATTCTGCTGACTGGCATTGTGTCCGTTATTTATGCTCTTTCTTCAGCGGGAATCCGGATTCCTTATGTGACGGGGCTGATTCTGTCCATTCCTCCGACGGCGGATCTCTGCTGGCTGATTCCGGCTGCTGCGGGCATTGTGATCGGCTGGGTGCTGCCTGCCGGCAGGCTGGGGGATTCGTGTTCTCTTTCTGCAGACAGGGAAGCTTCGTAAGAACATAGCTGTCATTGCAGGCAGAAGTGCCTGCTTTTTTTGACCTGTAGAAAATAGCTTTTTTTCTTCAGCTTGATTGTAATCAAGGAAATGCGGACGGCATCCTGCCAGAATACTGGTGTTGGAGAACAGAGGATGACAGTTGGAAGGATACATTCTGTTGAGACATTTGGTTCGGTGGATGGGCCGGGTGTGCGCTTTGTGGTATTTGTGCAGGGATGCAATATGCGCTGCCGGTTCTGCCACAATGCGGATACGTGGGCGCTTGATCAGGGTGAATTGAGATCGGTGGATGATGTTTTGAAGCAGGCACTGCGCTATCGCAGCTACTGGGGCTCTGAGGGCGGCATTACGGTGAGCGGTGGTGAGCCGCTGTTGCAGATGGATTTTGTCAAAGAGCTGTTTGTGAAGGCAAAAGCGCTTGGCATTGCTACCTGTATCGATACGGCACTGCAGCCATTTTCAAGGGATCCTGCCTGGCTGGCTTCATTTGATGCGCTGCTGGATGTGACAGATTTGCTGTTATGCGACATCAAGCAGATGGATCCTGTCGGACATCGGTCTTTGACCGGCCGTGACAATGCCAATATCCTTGATGGGTTTTCGTACTTGTGTGAAAAAGGGAAGCCGATCTGGGTGCGGTATGTGCTGGTGCCGGGGGTCAATGATGCGGATGAGGATCTGAGGGCTGCTGGTGCGTTCTTGAAGCCGATGTCAAATGTGAAGCGGATTGAGGTGCTGCCCTATCATGCGATGGGTGCATATAAGTGGAAGAAGCTTGGTTATGCCTACACGCTGGATGGTGTAGAAACACCAGGCAGAGAAAAGTGTGAGCATGCACAGAGGCTGCTGGAAGGAGAAGAGTGAGATGACAGTGAGAAGTGACTATGCGCAATGGGAAGGGTTTGCCGGAACCCATTGGAAGCAGGACATCAATGTCCGTGATTTTATTCAGAATAATTATGAGCCGTATGACGGGGATGAGCGTTTTCTGGCTGGTCCTACGGATGCGACGAATGTGCTGTGGGGTAAGGTGCAGGAATTACAGAAGGAAGAGCGTAAACGGGGCGGCGTGCTGGATTGTGAGACTGAGGTTGTGTCTGGCCTGACGGCATATGGGCCTGGCTATATTGATGAGAAGCTGAAGGATCTTGAGAAGGTCGTTGGTCTGCAGACAGACAAGCCGCTGAAGCGTGCGTTCATGCCGTATGGCGGCATCAAGATGGCCCAGCAGGCTGCTGAGAATTATGGCTATCACATCAATGACAAGTATGATCAGATTTTCAATGAGTATCATAAGACGCATAATCAGGCTGTGTTTGATGCGTACACGGATGAGATGAAGGCTGCCCGCCACTCGCATATCGTGACTGGTCTGCCGGATACGTATGGCCGTGGACGCATTGTGGGTGATTACCGCCGGGTTGCTCTGTATGGCATTGATCACCTGATCAAAGCAAAGAAGGAAGATCTGAAGAACTGCGGTGATGGCACGATGATGGATGATGTCATCCGCCAGCGTGAGGAGATTGCCGATCAGATCCGTGCCCTGGAAGGCATGAAGAAGATGGCTGCCCTGTATGGGTATGATATTTCTGCACCTGCAAAGGATGCCCATGAAGCAGTACAGTGGCTGTACTTTGGCTATCTGGCAGCCATCAAGACACAGAATGGTGCTGCCATGTCGGTTGGCAGAATCTCTACATTCCTGGATATTTATATTTCCCGGGATATGAAGGCAGGAAAACTCAGTGAGTCCGAGGCTCAGGAGCTGATTGATCATCTGGTGCTGAAGTTCCGCATGGTCAAGTTTGCCCGTATTCCTTCCTACAACCAGCTGTTCTCCGGTGATCCGGTATGGGCTACCCTGGAGATGGCAGGCCTTGGTCAGGATGGCCGCCACATGGTCACAAAGAATGACTATCGTTTCCTGCATACGCTGGAGAATATGGGACCTTCCCCGGAGCCGAATCTGACGGTGCTGTATTCAGCCCGCTTGCCGCTGAACTTCCGGCGCTATGCGGCTCGCATCTCGATCAAGACATCTTCGATCCAGTATGAAAACGATGATGTCATGCGGCCAATCTGGTCGGATGATTACAGCATCTGCTGCTGCGTTTCAGCTACTCAGACCGGCAAAGAGATGCAGTTCTTCGGGGCCCGTGCCAATCTTGCCAAGGCCTTGCTTTATGCCATCAATGGCGGCAAGGATGAAAAGTTCCTGGACAAGGGTGGCAATCATATGCAGGTTGGTCCGGAGCTGGCTCCCATCACTTCTGAATACCTGGACTATGATGAAGTCATGCACAAGTATGATCTGATGCTGGACTGGCTGGCAGGCCTGTATGTGAATATTCTGAATCTGATTCAGTATATGCATGACAAGTACTACTATGAGGCAGCTGAGATGGCTCTGATTGATACGGATGTGCGCCGCACGTTTGCAACGGGCATTGCCGGTTTCTCACACGTGGTGGATTCTTTGTCTGCGATCAAATATGCAAAGGTGAAGACCGTGCGTGATCAGAGCGGTCTGGTTGTGGATTACAAGGTGGAAGGTGACTTCCCGCGCTATGGCAATGATGATGACCGTGCTGATGAGATTGCCGTATGGCTGCTTCGTACCTTCATCACCAAGATCAAGAAACATCATACATACCGCAATTCTGAGGCGACAACATCGATCCTGACAATCACTTCCAATGTGGTCTATGGCAAGGCAACCGGTGCCCTGCCGGATGGCAGAGAGGCTTACAAGCCGTTTGCGCCTGGTGCCAATCCTGCCTATGGCGCAGAGAAGAACGGTCTGCTGGCATCCTTGAATTCGGTTGCCAAGCTGCCGTATGAATATGCGCTGGATGGCATCTCCAACACCCAGACGATCAATCCGGGTGCCCTTGGCCACAGTGAGGACGAGCGTGTCAATAATCTTGTGCATGTGCTGGATGGTTATTTCCACCAGGGTGCTCACCATCTCAATGTCAATGTGTTCGGTGTTGAGAAGCTGAAAGATGCTATGGAACATCCGGAGAAGCCGGAGTATGCCAACTTCACAATCCGTGTTTCCGGCTATGCGGTGAAGTTCATTGATCTGACCCGTGAACAGCAGGAAGATGTGATTGCCCGTACCTGCCATGATCATATGTGATACAATCACATGGCATGGAAAAGAAGAAATACTATACACAGAATCCGGGCTATACAGGTACGGAGAAAAAACTGATCCGCAATTTCCGGAAGTGTTCCCGCAAACAGCAGGAAATTCTGGCAGTGCTTGTGGAAAAGACCGCAAACCATATGACCAATCTGGAAGAGCTGGATCATGTACTGAAAAGGAACGGTGAATAGCCGTTCTTTTTTGGTGCCTGTGGTTTGACGGCTGGCATTTACGCATGTAGACTAGGCTGTATGGATGAAAAAATGAGTGAGGCAGAGACCCGGATTGCCGAGTGGGTATGGGCAAATCCGGGAATCGGCTCGATGAAGCTTGTCAAGATGTGTGAAGCCAATTATGGCTGGAAGCAGTCGACGGTGTATACGCTGCTTGCCAGGATGCGCCGCAAGGGTGTGCTGGTCAATGAGCATGCCACACTGCATATGGCAATTGACCGGACAGCCTATTACCAGCAGTATGCCAGAGTCCTGCTGGATCAATACTGGCAGGGTTCGCTGTATGCATTTGTGGCCAGCTGTACGGCAGATGGCATTGATGTGGAACAGGCGGGCAGACTGATTCATCTGATCCGCATGAAGACGAAGGGAGGCATTCGATGAAAAATCAGAAGGCGGCATATGAAGGCCTGGCAGTGATACTGGTGATTGCCGGCGTTGTGATGCTTGTGATGGCAGGGATTGAAAGTCTCTGGTCGTTTGTATATGTTCTGTGCATTGTATGCGGCTGGTATGTCTGGAAGGAAGGCAGTGACATGATCCAGGTGGAGATGGGACAGCGCAGTGTGGATGCTTACCGCAATGGCCGCAATTTCCGCTCAATTGTCATGGCAGCCGTATTGTTTGTGTATGCCAATATCAGAAGTCTGGTTCTGGCTGGAAACAGTTATTTGTATGCGGCGGGTCAGCTGAAGTGGCCGGTTGTGGGCATTATTGCGGCATGCGGCATTTATGCGGTGATGGATGAAGATGGCCATAAGAAGCCTGTGAAGGTGCCGGAAACGGTCTATTACAATAAGGAGAAGCGGCGCTATACGATGCTGGTCGAGCAGTCCAGCCTGCATGAGACAGCATCCCTGATGGGCACGGTACATGGCTTGATGAAGGCAGGCGATGAAGTGGATGTGCTGCTGGCAGGGCGCTCACCGGTGCATGTGCGTGTGATTGGCCTGAAAGTGAATGGTGCTTCTGTGCAGCAGGCAAAAGACTGTCATGTGGAAGTGAAGCTGGACGCGGCCATTGCGGTGGAACAGTTCAGTGTGCTTAGTTCTCTGCAGGCGGAAAACCGTCCGCTGGCAAAGCTGGAGAATCCGCTGCTGCGGGGGATGTGCTATGAGTATGGGCGCTATATCAAGGATCACCAGTTCATGAGTCTGTTTCTCAATGCCCTTGTGCATTCCAGCTTTGTGGTGCCGGTGATGATGGATCATCTGCCTCAGCTTGTCAATGGCCGCATGCAGTTTGTGGAGAATACACGTCTGGGCTTCATGGGTGTCAGCCGCAAAGATGGCGGCGGGGCAGAGTCCTTTGCCATCTTTACGGATGAGGATGCATTGACCCGCTGGAAGCAGCTGTATCTGGCTGGCAATCAGCCAAAGACGCTGCGGGTGACCTTCCAGGATGCTGTCAGTATCATGTGGAAAGGCCATCAGAGCATGGTCATCAATCCCTTTGGACCGGTGTATGTATTCCTGACTGGCGAGCTGGTGGATGCCATTACCAGACAGGATTCTTACATCAAAGAGTTTGGTGCACCGGGTGAGCACGGCCTTAGTTTTGTCAATCAGGAGGATGAACATGAACACAAATGAAGTGAATCAGGAACTGCTGTCATTTCTTTCGAAAGGCGTAACCGCGTTTCATGCGATTGCGGCAGTGAAAGAAAAGCTGGATCGGGAAGGCTTTCAGGAACTTGCAGAAAGTGAGCCGTGGTCTTTGGAAGATGGCTGCAGGTACTATGTGGTGCGCAACCAGTCGGCGCTGATTGCTTTCCGCTATCATCATGACTATCAGGGATACATGATGGGTGCTGCCCATTGTGATTCGCCTTCTTTCAAGATCAAGGTTAATCCGGAGATGAAGGAAAACGGGTACGTGAAGCTGAATGTGGAGATGTATGGCGGTGCTCTGATCTATCCATGGCTTGACCGGCCGCTGTCTGTGGCAGGCAGAATTGTTGTCAGACAGGGTGATTCACTTGTGACAAAGCTTGTCAAAGTGGACAAAGATCTTCTGATGATTCCGTCTCTAGCCATCCATATGGACAGAAGTGCCAATGAAGGCCATTCGTGGAATGTGCAGACGGAAATCTGTCCGCTGCTGGGACAGGAGGGCTGCGGCTCTTTGCTGGATGTGGTTGCAAAAGAGGCAGGTGTGAAGGCCGAAGATATTCTTGGCCATGATCTGTATCTGTATGTGCGTACACCGGGAACGGTGTGGGGTGCTGCGGATGAGTTTGTCAGTGCACCGCATCTGGATGATCTGCAGTGTGTGTTTGGCATCCTGAATGGGTTCCTGCAGGCTAAGGACAGTGCTTCTTTGCCATTGTGCTGCATCTTTGATAATGAGGAGACAGGTTCATTGACCAAGCAGGGGGCAGACAGTACATTCCTGGCAGATGTGATTGAGAGAATCGGCATTGCCAGCGGCAAGAGCGCAGATGAACAGATGGCCTGTGCAGCCAATGCATTCCTTGTGTCGGGCGACAATGCCCATGCGGTGCATCCGACTCACAGTGAGATGGCGGATCCGGTGAACAAGCCGAAGATGAATGGCGGCATCGTCATCAAGTACCATGCCAACCAGCAGTATACAAGCGATGCTGTGTCTTCGGCATATTTCCAGGTTATCTGCAAAGAAGCAGGCGTGCCGGTGCAGTCGTTTGTCAACCGTTCTGACAAGCGCGGCGGCAGCACATTGGGCAATCTTTCCAACCGGCACTTCTCACAGAATGCGGTGGATATCGGTCTGCCTCAGCTGGCAATGCATTCCTGCTATGAAACAGCCGGCACAAAGGATACGGCATATCTGATTGTGGCGATGAAGTGCTTCTATGGGCACAGTTTTGTCAGTGATGGAAATGGAAAGTTTTCCATCTGAATGTAAACATATTCAGATCGTGAAAGAAATAGTACAATAAGGGAAATGACAGGAGGAATCACAATGAGTGAGTATGTCGAGCGTGTGATTGCAGAGACCGCAAAGCGCAATCCGGATCAGCCGGAGTTTCTGCAGACAGTAACAGAGGTTCTGCACAGTATTGCCCCGGTGGTGGATGCCCATCCGGAGTATGAGAAGGCAGCTTTGCTGGAGAGGCTTGTGGAACCGGAGAGACAGATTATGTTCCGGGTAACCTGGACAGATGATGAAGGCAAGGTACATGTCAACCGTGGCTACCGGATTCAGTTCAATGGTGCTCTTGGCCCGTACAAGGGAGGCCTGCGTTTCCATCCGAGCGTCAATCTTTCGATTCTGAAGTTCCTTGGCTTTGAGCAGGTGTTCAAGAATTCTCTGACAACACTGCCGATTGGCGGCGGCAAGGGCGGCAGTGACTTTGATCCGCATGGCCGCAGTGATGGTGAGATCATGCGTTTCTGCCAGGCATTCATGACCGAGCTGCAGAGGCATATCGGCCTGCATACAGATGTGCCGGCTGGTGATATTGGTGTCGGCGGCCGTGAGATCGGCTATCTGTTTGGACAGTACAGAAGAATTCGTGATGCCTATGACAATGGCGTTCTGACAGGCAAGGGACTGTCTTATGGCGGCTCCTTGATCCGTCCGGAAGCAACCGGCTATGGTGTGCTGTACTATGCTGAAAGAGTTCTGGAACATCTTGGTGACAGCATCAAGGGCAAGACGGTGGCTGTATCCGGCTATGGCAATGTGGCCTGGGGTGTCTGTGAAAAGGTCAGAGAGCTTGGCGGCAAGGTTGTGACACTGTCTGGACACAATGGCTATGTGTATGATCCGGATGGTGTGGTCACAGATGAGAAGATTAATTATCTGCTGGAGATGAGAGCCAGCCGCAATGCGAATATCCGCATGTATGCTGAGAAGTTCGGCCTGCCGTTCCATGAAGGTGAAAAGCCGTGGAGTGTGAAGGCTGATATCTGCATTCCGTGTGCAACGCAGAATGAGGTTGGCATGAAAGAGGCAGAAGAGATTGTGGCAAATGGCACGAAGTATTACTTCGAGGGTGCCAATATGCCGGCTTCCAATGAGGCAATTGCATATCTGCAGGAACATGGTGTTGTGGTTGGACCTGCCAAGGCTGCCAATGCCGGCGGTGTTGCTGTGAGTGCTCTGGAGATGAGTCAGAACAGTGAGCGTCTGTCCTGGACAAGTGAAGAAGTTGATGCCCGTCTGAAGGGAATCATGCGGTCGATCGTGGATTCTTCTCTGGCTGCCGCAAAGAAGTACGGTCATGAGGGTGATCTTGTGATCGGTGCCAATATTGCGGGCTTTGAGAAGGTTGCAGATGCGATGATGGCCCAGGGCCTGTTCTAAGCGTGTAGCTGCAGTGGCCGGTGTTCCGGCCATTTTTATGTAAAGGGGAAGAAGTATGAATCACGGAAATTTTACTGAGGGAAAGATCTTTTTGCCGCTGCTGGAATTTGCGCTGCCGGTGCTGCTGGCCTTGTTTCTGCAGTCATTGTATGGGGCAGTGGACCTGCTGGTGGTCGGCCAGTTTGCGACCAGTGCAGATGTTTCGGCAGTTGCCACAGGTTCACAGATCATGTTTACAGTGACCAATGTGGTTGCCTCGCTGGCTATGGGAACAACCGTACTGATCGGTCAGCAGATGGGGGCCGGCCATCATGAGGATGCTGGCAGAACAATGGGAACATCCATTGTGTTTTTTACCGTTCTGGCCTTGATTCTTGGTGCAGCTATGGTGGCAGGCACAAAACCGATTGCCCATATCATGAATGCACCGGATGAGGCATTTGACATGACATGTGACTATATGCGGATCTGTTCCTTTGGCATGGTTTTTATCGCTGGCTATAACCTGATTGGTTCTTTGTTCCGGGGACTGGGCAATTCAAAGCTGCCTCTGTTAACAGTGGCTATTGCGGCCGTAATCAATATCTTCGGTGATCTGTTCTGTGTGTGCGTGCTGCATATGGGCGCCGCCGGTGCAGCGGCTGCTACGGTGGCGTCCCAGGCATTCTCTCTGTTGATTTCGTATCTTCTGATCCGGCGCATGGAACTGCCGTTTCCCTTCAGTAAGAAACAGGTGAGATGGAATGGTGATCTCATCAAACGAGTGACCGGACTGGGCTTTCCGATTGCGCTGTCTGACTTTCTTGTTGGTCTTTCCTTCCTGGTGATTGTGGCCATTGTCAATGTGTTTGGCGTTACCGCCAGTGCCGGGGTCGGTGTGGCTGAGAAGGTATGCGGCTTTATCATGCTGGTGCCAAGTGCGTTCGGTCAGTCCATGGCTGCCTTTGCGGCGCAGAATTATGGCGCCGGCAAACTGGAGAGGGCCAGAAAGGGACTGCTGTATGGGCTGGCAGTATCCTGGGGCATTGGTGCCATCATGGCGTATCTGTCTTTCTTCCATGGCGATCTTTTATGCGGCATCTTTGCCAGGGAACCGGATGTCATTGCGGCTGGATGGCAGTATCTGAAGGCATATGGCATTGACTGTCTGCTCACGCCGATCTTCTTCAATCTGGCCGGTTATTTCAATGGCTGCGGCAGAACACGGTTTGTCATGGCAGAAAATCTGATCGGCGGCATCGGGATCCGTCTGCCGGTTTCCTATCTGATGAGCAAGGTCAGGCCGGTATCGCTGTTCAGGATCGGACTGGCAACACCGATGGCCTCCTTTGTACAGAATGTGCTTTGCGTGGTGTATTTTGTGATGCTGGAAAAACAGCAGAAGCGGGTGCAGGGTGTACAATCATGATGTATGGAATTTCATGTGATTATTAATCCGGCTGCGGCGGCTGGCAGAACACTGAAGCTGTGGCGGAAGATCAAACCATTATTTGACAGAGTCACGTGTACAGTGCATTTTTCGTCGCTGGATCATGATATCCGCACGATCTGTGCCCAGCTGACAGCCCACCTGCAGGAGAATATCGGCATCATTCTGATTGGCGGGGATGGCTCCATGAATGATGCGGTCAATGGCATCCAGGATTTCGTGCATACCTGTGTCGGTCTGATCCCATGTGGATCTGGCAATGATATGGTCCGTGATATGGATCTGGACAAAGATGTGACAAAGCTTGTGCAGATCATGCTGGAAGGCAGAGTCAGAAGAAGAATGGACATCGGCGAGACTGCGATTTTTCATCCGGCATGTTTCATGGACCATCAGACAAAGCAGATTTCGGATGGCGGTCCGGATCCGTTTGTGCAGAAATTTCTGGTATCCAGCGGCTTTGGCTATGATGCTGCGATCTGCCAGCAGGTATTCCTGTCTTCTGCCAAGGCAAAGCTGAACAGGATTCATCTTGGCTCCTTGATTTATGTGCTGATTGCCTTGAAGCTGATTCTGAAACAGAAAAACGCACCTGTTGTACTGACACTGGATGGAAAGCAGGAAATGGTCGATCGGGCGACCTTCCTGTCTGTACATAATCACTGTTATGAAGGCGGTGGATTCAAGTTCTGCCCGTATGCGGATGCTGAAGACGGCATGCTGGATGTGTGTGAGGCATTTGGCTTTCATCTGCTTTCCTTTATCCGTGTTTTCCTGCATGCCTACAATGGTTCGCAGGTAAAGTATACGGATCATGTCGGACAAAGAAGAGCAAAGGTGATTCGCATGCACAGTGATGTGCCTCTGTGGGTGCATTGTGATGGGGAAGTTTATTGCAAGACGCGTGATGTACAGATGCGTGTATTGGATGAAAAGCTGCAGTTTCTGCTTTAAGGGGCAAGTATGATCTATACAGTCACATTGAATCCTGCATTGGATGATGTCATGCAGGTGGCACATTTCAGAAAGGGACAGTTGAACAGGGCAGAGAGCTCACAGTTGTTTCCTGGCGGTAAAGGCATCAATGTGTCACTGGTTCTGCAGCAGCTTGGCATCAGGAGTACTGCCTTGGGCTTTGCGGCAGGAGATACCGGCGATATGCTGGAAAACATGCTGGCAAAAACGGGTGTCCACTGTAATTTGATCCATGTGGCAGAAGGCAGCACGCGCATCAATATCAAGATTCATGACGATGATGATACGGAGATCAATGGACCAGGGCCGCTGGTGACAGAGTCTGATCTGCAGGCGCTGTTGAAGCAGATTTCTGCCTTGCACAGGCAGGATATCCTGGTGTTATCCGGCAGTGCTGCGCCAGGGCTTGATGATGATGTGTATGCCAGGATGATGCAGGCTGCACCGAAGGGCATGAAAGTCATTGTGGATGCAGAGAAGAAGCTGCTGGAGCCAGCTTTGTCCTGTAAACCTTTTCTGATCAAGCCAAATAAGCCGGAAATGGAATCATTGCTTGGCCATTCGATTGCCTCACGTGAGGATCTGCTGGAAGGGGCAGCATCTCTGCAGGATAAGGGTGCTGTCAATGTACTGGTGTCGCTTGGCAAAGATGGTGCCTTCCTGATGGATGAAAATGGCATGCCCCATGAACGCAAGGCGGCTTCTGGCAAAGTGTTGAATCCCACTGGTGCTGGTGACAGTATGGTGGCAGGCTTTCTGGCTGGATATCTGCAGCAGAATGATTATGGTGCAGCGTTGACGCTGGGAACTGCCTGCGGTGGGGCAACGGCCTTTAGCAGCGGTCTTTGCACAGCAGAAAAGATCAATGATGTACTGGCACAGATAGCAGTGCAGGAAGCAGAAGGATAGACATCGCACTTTCCTTTTGGTATGGTTTTGCACGGCAAAAGGAGGGGAATATCGATATGAATATTGTGACAAAGATTCTGGCAGTACTGACGGCACTGGAGTTTCTGTATATTTTCTATCTGGAAACTCTGGCAACGGACTCGGCAAAGACGTCCAGTGTATTTGGAATGACGCAGGAAGAACTGCGTCAGAAGAATGTGAATGTCCTGTTTAAGAATCAGGGTGTGTATAACGGACTGATTGCGGTGATGATCTTTCTGGCCGTGTTTGCCTTTGACAGCCTGAAAGGCGTGATCTGTCTGATGTGCTATATCATTGGCGTGGCAGCCTATGGCAGCATCACCAGCAATCCAAAGATTATCCTGATGCAGGGCGGTCTGGCCATCCTGACATTGATATCAGCGCTGTTCTAATGATGGTAAGCCGGCGGATGCCGGCTTTTTTGATTGATGCGCCGCGCATACCCTGTCTATAGCCAAAGCCTCAATGTTTGCACAAAGTGGCGTAGGCTTAGGCGGGGAGCTTCACCCTACCCGAACAGAATATTCAAATTTCCCACCAAGAGTCTCGAAGACTCTCTTCATTCGAAGAAATCAATTCATTTTCAAAATGTAAATTATATTTGACATTTGCTGGTTAGCTATTATGATAAAGATGTCAAATATATATGACATTTTGGAGGACTGTATGAATTCTATTTTTGATATCCTATTTCCACTTGTTGTCCTTATGCTTCTGGTTTATTTTATGCGCGGGAAAACGCCAGTACAGTATGATGAGCGTCAGATTGCCTTGCGCGGTGCAGCCTATCGGCTTGCGCTTATCGTTGGTGTTTTCAGCGGATATATTGAAGCATTCTTATTAAAACGAAACCTTCTTCCAATGGATGGCAGTCTTGCACTCATGACCTCAAGTTTTCTGATGATTACCGTTTATGTCGTATATTCAATCAGCAAAGATGTATATTTCGGCATCTCGGGTAACTGGAAGAAATGGACCCTGGTTATTTTCGTTGTTGGTATCATTAACCTGGTCACTGGAATTCTGCAGATTCGTACGCAGGGCCTTCCTGCAGGTATCCTTACCAGCAGTAACATGGACATCATAATGGGAATCATGTTTCTGGTGATATCCATCGCCGCAGTCATCAAAAATGCAAGGGGAAAAAGCGAAGAAGAATGAAAAACCTGAAATTAAAGTCTGCGCGCGCAGCCAAGAATCTGTCCCAGCAGCAATTGGCAGACCTCACAGGCGTATCCCGACAAACGATCAATGCAATCGAAAAAGGTGACTATAATCCTACGATTCGGCTCTGTATTTCCATATGCAAAGTGCTGGGCAAAACCCTCGACGATCTTTTTTGGGATTGGGAGGATAACAGATAGGAACCCGCAATGAGAAGGCATGTCTCCTTTCTCAAAGCAGGTTGCTGAACACCGTGATAACAAACAAATTGATGAAATCCGCAAACAGGCGTCTCAATGACAGCCTGAAAGGCGTGATCTGTCTGATGTGCTATATCATTGGCGTGGCAGCCTATGGCAGCATCACCAGCAATCCAAAGATTATCCTGATGCAGGGTGGTCTGGCCATCCTGACAGTGATTTCCACATTTTTTTGAGTGATTCACTGCAATTGGTGCTTGAAACGCATGTATGGCAGCGTATTCTGCTGAACATGCGTTTTTTACATTTTGGAGCAGATGATACGAAGCTCTGAAATACTGGAATTGTCAGAAATCAAAGCAAAACTATAACCGATAAGGTATAAAATCACATATATTCTAGCAAATTATACCTAATAGGGTATAATATGCGCAAATATTAATGAATATATACCTGATATGGTATAATTATGACATGAATGAAATTGCAGAATATGTAAAGAAAGCACGGCGTGAGGCTGGACTGACCCAGAAGGAGTTTGCACTGCGGTCTGGGCTTGGTCTTCGGTTTGTGCGCGATCTGGAGCAGGGAAAAGAGACAGTCCGCATGGATAAGGTGAATCAGGCACTGGCGATGTTCGGTATGACAGCGGTGCCGGGGAGAATGAAGCATGAGTGATCGCATACTGCGTAGGGGAAATGTTTTTGTGCAGAATCATTTGTGCGGGAAGATTCAGGAAACAGATATGGGGTATGTTTTCTTCTATCTTGATCAATGGCTGAACGATCCGGATTCTGTGGCTGTCAGTCTCACGCTTCCGTTGCGAAGTGAACCGTATGTTTCGAATATTCTTTTCCCGTTCTTTGACGGTCTGATTCCAGAGGGATGGCTGCTGGATCTTGTCAGCAGGAACTGGAGGATCAGCCGTCAGGATCGGTTTGGGTTGTTACTGGCGGCGTGCCGGGACTGCATAGGTGATGTCAGAGTGGAGGAAGAAGTATGAAACGGTGTCTTTGCTGTGGAAAACCGCTGACAGCGCAGGAAGAATCTGCAGGCTGGCACAGGCGCTGTATCACAAAGTTCTTTGGTACGGAAACCCTGCCGCTGCTGCAGATCAATGATAATGAAATGAGAAAGCTGGCAGATTTATCGGTTGAACATCATCAGACGGTTGCCGGGATTCAGAAGAAACTGTCTCTGCATCTTTCCAAATTGAGTAACAGCCGTCTGACACTGGTAGATTATCCTACTGGCTACATTCTGAAACCCCCTTCTGATGAGTATGCGTTTCTGCCGGAAGCAGAGCAGCTTGTCATGACGATGGCAGACAGGATTGGCATCCCAACCGTACCACATGGCTTGATTCAGCTGGAAAATATGCAGCTCGGATATATTACAAAGCGGATTGACCGCCGCAATACAGCCGATCCCAACAGCTTTGCAATGTATGCGATGGAAGATTTCTGTCAATTAATGCAGAGACAGACTGCAGATAAATACAACAGTTCCTATGAGCAGTGCGGTCATGTGATTCAGAAGTATTCCAGCCAGTCCGGTGTTGATCTTGCGGATTTTTTCATGCGTATTCTTTTCTGTTTTGTTACCTTGAATTCAGATATGCATCTCAAGAATTTTTCTTTGATTGAAAAAGAACCGGGAAATCGAATATTCAAGCTTTCCTGTGCATATGATCTTCTTCCGGTGAATCTTGTTGTACCAGCAGATCAAGAACAGACTGCCCTGACTTTGAATGGAAAGAAAAAGAATTTGCATCGCAAAGATTTTCTGATTCTTGCAGAACATTGCCGCATCAATGCCAAAGCTGCTGTAAATATGACAAATGAAATCATATCTAAAGAAAAGATCTTGATGGATACTGTTGATCAGAGTCTTTTGCCAGACGGCATCAAGGAAAAGATGAAATTGATGATGAAAGAAAGATTCAAAGCTCTTTCTGCAGGAAAATAAAGCCTGAAAACGTGCTTTTCATTCATCAGTGGTGCCGTGAGCACTGGCGATGTTCGGTATGACAGCAGTGCCGGGCCGGATGGACAGCCATGAATAGCAGGAAGTTTATTTAGACAGAGCCAATTCTTTTCAGCTGGCTTGGTTTCTGGTTTGTCTGGCTGTGTCATGCGCAGATGGCAAGTCTTTTGCGTGCAGCATTTTTTTACTGTGTTTCTTTGTGCGAGGATGTATACTAACAGCGTTATTTGAATGGAAAGATGAGGGATGCGCATGATCCACGAGGAATGCGGTGTATTTGGTATCTATGACCAGGATGGCAGGACAGATGTTGCCGGCAATACGTATTATGGTTTGTTTTCTCTGCAGCATCGTGGACAGGAGTCCTGCGGCATTGCGGTCAATGACCGTGGTGTGATTACATGTGAGAAGGATGTTGGCCTGGTGCGTGATGTGTTTACACGTGAAAAGCTGATGTCGCTTGGACGGGGACAGATGGCAATCGGCCATACACGGTATTCAACCTTTGGCACGGTGAATCAGACCAATGCCCAGCCGCTGGTTGTGCGCCATATCAAGGGCCAGCTTGCCCTTGTGCATAATGGCAATCTGACCAATGCGCCACAGCTGCGCCGCAAGCTGGAGATGCATGGTGCCATCTTCCATACGACCAATGATACTGAGATTATTGCGTATATGATCATCAAGGAACGGCTGAGTGCGCCTTCGATTGAGGAAGCAATCAACCGTGCCATGTACAACCTGGAAGGTGCGTATTCACTTGTGATCATGTCACCGGAGAAGCTGATTGCCGTGCGTGATATGACAGGATTCCGTCCGTTATGCATGGGCCAGATGAAAGACGGCCAGATTATCTTTGCCTCTGAGACATGTGCTTTGGATTCACTGGGTGCTAAATTCATCCGCAATCTGGATGCCGGTGAGATTGTTGTCGTGGACAAGTCTGGCATTCGTTCGATCCGTGAACATGTCAATCCCGTCAAGCATATGTGTGCTTTTGAATATATTTACTTTGCCCGTCCGGACAGTGTGATGGAAGGATTAAGTATTCATCAGGCCCGTATCAATGCTGGCCACATTCTTGCAAAGGAACATCCGGTGGATGCGGATGTGGTCATTGGTGTGCCGGACTCCGGCCTGGATGCAGCGATTGGCTATGCCCAGGCATCCGGTATTCCGTATGAGATGGGCTTTACCAAGAACCGCTATATTGCCAGAACGTTCATTCAGCCGACCCAGGATCAGCGTGAGAATGCGGTGCGGATGAAGCTGAATGTGATTGCCTCGGTTGTCAAAGGCAAGCGTGTGATCATGGTGGATGACTCGATTGTCCGTGGTACAACATCTGCCAGAATTGTGGCCCTGCTCAGAGATGCCGGTGCCAGGGAAATTCATGTGCGGATCTCGGCACCGCCGTTTATCTCACCGTGTTACTATGGCACGGATATTGATTCGAAGAAGAATCTGATCGCCTGTAAGATGAGTCTGGATGAGATCTGCAAGTATATTGGGGCAGATTCGCTTGGCTATCTGAGTGTGGATGGGGTAAGGCAGATGTGTGCAGATGCCAATTGTGATCTGTGCCTTGGCTGCTTTACGGAGCATTATCCGGCACCGACGCCGAAAGAGAGTGAAAAGTCAAAGTTTGAACAGAAGATCGGCTTTGATGGGGAAGAGAATGACACCCGTGAAAGAGTGCACGGGGATGCCAAGGAACTGTAAGAGTTTGACAAAGAGAAGCGATGAAAATGGGCGGATCCAGTGTGGATCTGCCCGTTTTGTACATCCGGGATGATAAGATAGTAGAACAGCTGAGAAAGCAGGAGGTATTTCATGAAGTTTGCACATCTGGCAGATCTGCACCTTGGCATGATTGTCAATCATGTATCGATGGCAGAGGAGCAGAAACATATTCTGAAAGAAATTGTAGAAATTCTGGTGAAAGAAAAACCAGATGCACTGCTGATTGCGGGTGATGTGTATGACAAGGCAGTGCCTTCTGTGGAAGCGGTCAATCTGCTGGATGATTTCCTGACGGATCTTGCCGGGCATCACATCCGGACATACCTGATTGCAGGCAATCATGACCAGGGTGACAGACTTGCCTATGGCGGACACCTGCTGGCTGGCCAGGGAATTCATATTTGTGGAAATTTCATGGGAAAGATGGACCACGATATACTGACGGATGATTTCGGGGAAGTGCATGTGTGGCTGCTGCCGTATATCCGGCCAAGCTATGTCAACCGTTATCTGGATGAAGATGACAGAGTGGGCAGCTATCAGCAGGCTGTGGCCAGGGCCATTGCCATGTCGGATGTGGACTTTTCCAAACGAAATGTCATTGTCTCACATCAGTTTGTGACCGGGGCAAAGGTTGATCCGCTTGGCTCCGAACAGTTGATTGTCGGCGGTCTCGATCAGATTTCTGCTTCTGTCTATGATGGCTTTGATTATGCGGCATTAGGCCATATTCATCATCGCCAGCAGCTTGGCAAAAATGTGTTTTATGCCGGTACACCGCTTGCGTATTCCTTTGCAGAGGAAAACCAGCAGAAAGCGCTTGGCTTTGCTGAGCTGAAGGAAAAGGGCATGGTGCGTGTCTATACACGCTTGTTAACGCCGCTGCATCATATGCGGACCATCGAAGGGTATTACAAGGAGATTCTTTCGGCTGCCAGTGAGGATGAAAACAAGGAGGACTATGTCCGCTTTGTACTGCATGACAATCAGGAACAGCCGGATGCGATACGCTATCTGAGAGAGCTGTATCCCAATGCCATGCGGCTGGACTATGACAATGAGCGGACCCGGGCTGAAATGATTCTGCCTGTGAATACGATGCAGACGATGTCTCCTTCTGATCTGTTTGCCCGGTTTTACAAAGAGCGCAATGGCATTGAGATGTCTGAAGAACAGATTTCCTATCTGAAAGATCAGATTGATGAGATCTGGAATGGAGGTGAGCAGGCATGAGGCCGCTGCGCTTGGAAATGTGTGCTTTTGGTCCGTATGCAAGGCCAACCGTGTTGGATTTTTCTCTGCTTGGTGATTCCGGTCTGTACCTGATCACCGGTGATACAGGTGCTGGCAAGACAACGATCTTTGATGCGATCACCTATGCGCTGTACGGGCGGACATCAGGCGATAACCGGAACGTAAAAACGCTGCGGTCCCAGTATGTGGATGACAGTGTGAAGACCTATGTGAAGCTGGATTTTTCCTATGGCGGCAAAACATACCACGTCCTGCGCAAACTGCGCTATCAGAAGGAAAAGGATCTGCTGACACAGGATGCAGAACTGACCATGCCGGATGGTTCCATCACTGCTAAAAGCACCCAGGTCACAAAGAAGATCGAAGAAATCCTGAAGATTGACTGTGATCAGTTTGCACAGATTGTCATGATTGCCCAGGGCAGTTTCCGCCAGTTGCTGACAGCGGATACGAAACAGCGGGTCAAGCTGTTTCAGGACCTGTTCCATACAGGCAATTATCAGAAACTGATGTTAAAGCTGGAAGATGAGCGCAGAACTGCTGCAGACAAGGTCAATACAGAAATGACCGCACTGCAGAGTGCCATCGGTTTTCTGCAGGGCAATGATGCCTGTGACCTGTCTCATTGGAACAGTGACAATCCGTTCCTGCAGCCGGAACAGTTTTCTGCAGAAGTGCAGAAGGCAATCGACTTTGACAAAGCTGAAAAAGAAAAGCTGGAAAAGCAGGTGCAGGAAAGAACAGATGCCAATGCGATTCTTTCCAGAACCATTGGCCAGAAGGAAGAAACAGCCGGCCGCTATGCAAAACTGCATGCGGTCGAGAAAAAGATACCGGCGGCAGAAGAAGCCCTGCGTACAAAGCAGAATATTCTGCATGTAAAGCAGGAAGCACAGGAAGATGAAGCCATCGCTACGCTGCAGGTGCAGCTTGCCAGGGAAAAAGAGCAGCTGCCAAAGTATGACATGCTGGAGCAGGCAGGAATGGACCTGGAAAACAGTAAGAAGAAGCTGGCAGATCTGCAGAAACAGATCGGGTTGAATCAAAAAAGGCTGGAAACGGCAGAAAGCACCCTTGCCAAAGATCAGCAGAAACAGCAGGCATGGAAGGATGTGCCTGCAAAGAAGATCCAGATGGAAAGTGAACTGCAGATCAGGCAGAACCGCCTTAGCCAGCTGCATGCGATCGTATTGCTGGAACAGGCGATTCATAAGACACAGATTGACGAAGCAAGAGTGAAACAGCTTGTGGAAACGACATTGTGTGCTTATGAAAATGCCAATCATGTGTACATGGAAAACCGTTCGGTATTCTTCCGGGAACAGGCCGGCCTGCTGGCATCTGGTCTGCAGGAAGGAGAGCCCTGCCCGGTATGCGGGTCCGTTCATCATCCTTCCCTTGCCCATCTTGCCAAGGGTGCCCCGGATCAGAAAACGGTGGAGGAACTGGAGAGAAAGAGCCTGCAGGCCAAGAAGGACAGTGATGCGGCGCATCAGAAACTGTCCGGTGTGATGGCGAAGCTGCAGGAACAGCAGAAAAATCTGGGAAATGCACTTGCCCAGGCAGGTGTTTCAGATCCTGCGGTATTAAACGATGCCATTGCAAAGATCAGCAGGGAAATCACATCTGATCAGCAGAATATTGATGTGCTTTTGAAACAGGAAAAAGAGCTCCATCAGATTGAAACGGAGATTGATGCGCTTTCGAAAGAGACAGATATGATGCGCACACAGCTGCAGGAAGTGACGCTGCAGGAGTCAAAGCAGCAGGGAGAGATTCTGCAGGCAAAGCAGAAGATTGAGATCCTGCAGAAAGATCTTGCGTATGCGGATGCAGCAAGTGCAAGGCGGGCAATCAAGGCTTTGACGCAGCAGGTGGCAGAACGGCAGAAGATCTGGCAGCAGGTACAGCAGGATGTAATTGATGCACAGCAGATCCTGCGCGATCTTGAAATGGAGAAAAAGACATATGAAGCTTCACTGCCAGCTGGTGATGAAGCGGGTTTCCGCAGGAATTTAGCTAAGGATCAGGCAAGGCTTGTACAGAGCCAGGATACATTGTCTGCGCTGCAGCGTTCTTTGAGTGTCATCAGCCATCGTCTGGAGAATAATGAAGATACATTTACAAAGGTAAATACCGGGATGAAGAAACTGGCCAGGCAGCAGAAACACTATGATCTGGTGCGTTCTCTGGCTGACACGGCGGATTCACATCTGAGCGGCAAAGAGAAACTGACATTGGAAGAGTATGTGCAGATGCATTACTTTGATGAGATTCTGTACTATGCCAACCGGCGCTACAGGCAGATGTCATCAGGTCAGTATGAGCTTGTTCGCCATCAGGATCATCTTGGCCGCCAGTCCCATGCAGCACTGGCTCTGGATGTCATTGATCATTACAACGATACGGTGCGGCCTGTGGATTCTCTTTCAGGCGGCGAGTCTTTCCTGGCATCGATGTCGCTGGCACTAGGACTGTCGGATGCTACGCAGGACCATGCCCATGTGCAGATGGATGCGATGTTCATCGATGAAGGTTTTGGCTCCCTGGATGAAGAATCTCTTGCCCAGGCAGTGGATACATTAAGCTCCATCTCAGAGGCAGACCGCTTGATCGGTATCATTTCCCATGTGTCTCAGCTGGAAGAAAGAATCAGCCGGAAGATTGTGGTGAAAAAGAATCTGCAGGAAGATGGCGGCAGTACAGCGAAGATTGTGATTGACTAGCAGAAAAGCTGAATTTGAAAGCTTGATGCCATTGTCTTGCTGGAAGACAACGGCTATCAGCTGAGAGAATCCTATTCAAAAGCGTTATTACAAATGGATTTATCAGGAAATTTCAAAAGACACCATGGGCAGAAATTGAGAAAGCAAAGAAGTATCGAAATGACGATCTTTCAAGAAAGGAAAACGAATGAGCAATAACAGTTTTGATGATTTTCTTCAGGAACAGCTTCAGCCTGAACATGCAGTGATTCAGGCGCTGATTGATGCAAGACACCAATCCGGGCTGACACAGAAGGAACTTGCGAGAAAAACAGGAATTGCACAACCTGATATCAGTAAACTGGAACATGGCAATGCAAATCCTTCTGTACGGACACTGCTGCGGCTTGCAAAGGGAATGGGAATGCAGCTGAAGATTGAATTTATACCTGTAAAACAGCCGGTGGTCAAATGAGAGTACAGGAATTAAATCGTAATAAAGTATTGTATATGCTGTTAGGCTTGTGCCTGTATGGCCTGCAGGCAGCGGCTCTGTATGGTGTGGCATCGCTGTTTTCTTCATTGTTTGCCACATCCGGTACTTTCTACATGATGGTATTTTCTCTGATGATTGTCAGCGGTACGGCAGTGATCTGTCGTCTTGGCTATGGCTGGCTGCAGGAAAATCTGGATGAAACAGAACTGCGGTACTGTCAGATGGCGGCCTGCTTTGTGTTTCTTGCTGTACTGCAGTGGCAGACTGCTCTGTTATGGGCAACTGCCTGTGCTGTGTATCTTGTCTGCAAAAAGAAACAGATTTACTGGCTGTCTGCGGCCGGCATGCTTGTGATCTATGGGCTGTATGCAATGATGCTGATCTTCATGTGGCGCCGGTTCCTGCTGGATTCAGTCACTGCCTACAATATGCTCAGCATGTTGTTTGTCGGCTGGTACAGCCATCTATGCTTTGATGGTTCGCCTGTTGGTGAAGCTGGTCTGGCACTGCTGTTTGTGCCGTTTATGAACCTGTATCTTGTCAAACTTGGACTTGCCGTAAGTGTTCGTGTAAGGATGTTTGTACTGCTTGGGGCAGCTGTGCTTCTGGTGTATGAATTGTTATCACGCTGGCTGGATATCGTCAGGGATTATCTTTCGATCGCGTACTGCATGGCATGGATCATCATCCTGTTTGTGATGAATCCGGTGCTCGGCTTACTTGGGCTGCTGGATGGCATCATCCTTGCATGCGTGGTGCCCTGGCTTGCCCATATGTTTGCCCATAGTTTTTCCGGTATCTTTCAGGGAATGCGGATTCTCTGCCTGCTTGTATTTGCGGCCTCCCTGTGTGGTCTGTATATGAGAGGCGTGATGACGTATAAGACAGGAATGATCAGTATGCTTGTATGGATGCTGTTATGTTTCTCTGACAGTATCGCTTCACTTTCAGGGGCAGTTTGTCATCTGCTGCAAAGCAAAGAAGAACAGGAAAACCAGGATCATCACGATCAGATTTCTGCATAACAAAACAGGAATGCCATCCGGCATTCCTGTTTTGTATTTATGAAGGTTGTTAATCCAGCAGGGAGAGCAGTTCTTCTCTGGTAAATCCTGCTCTGGACATCTCTTTGCCATCCAGCATTCTGCCAGCCAGATCGGCTTTATCCTCCTGGAGTTTAAGGATGCGCTCCTCAATGGTATCTTTCAAGATCAGGCGGTATACAGAGACGATATTCTTCTGACCGATGCGGTGGGCACGGTCGCTGGCCTGGTTCTGGACTGCTGTGTTCCACCATGGATCGTAGTGGATGACAATATCGGCTGCGGTCAGGTTCAGGCCGGTGCCGCCTGCTTTGAGCGAGATGGCAAAGACCGGTACATCATCCTTCTGGAAGGCATCTACCATTTCAGCACGCTCTTTGGCATTGGTAGCACCGGTGAGCAGATGGTAGGCAATGTTTTCTTCCTTTAGGCGCTTTGTCAGAATTGCCAGCATGGATGTGAACTGGGAGAACAGCAGAACTTTATGGCCGGCTTCGGCGGCATTCTTGATCAGATCCAGGCATAGCTCTTCCTTGGCGGAACCGCCGGTGTAGTTGTCATAGAGAAGGGCAGGATCACAGCAGATTTCCCGCAGATGAGTCAGCTCTGACAGGATCTCGATATGCTGGTGGCGGAACTGTTCATCCGTCGTATTCTTCAGGGCATAGCGTATCTGCTGTACACGGGCATCATAGAGCTGCTTCTGCTCGGTATCGGCATTGGCATAATACACTTCTTCCATCTTGTCCGGCAGGTCCTTGAGCACATCTTTCTTCAGACGGCGCAGGACAAACGGGCGGATCATCTTCTGCAGCATGACTTCGGCATACGTATCCTTGTCCCGGATGATTGGAAGCTCGAAGGTGGAGCGGAACCGGTGATAGGAGAAGAAGAATCCCGGCATGATGAAGTCAAAGATGGACCAGAGCTCGCTGAGCCTGTTTTCAATCGGCGTGCCTGTCAAAGCGATGCGGAACTTTGCATTGATATCCTTGACGGCCTTGGATGCCATTGTGCCGGCATTCTTGATGTATTGTGCTTCATCGATGATTTCTACCGTAAAAGTTTTATCCTGATAGAATTCCATATCCTTTTTCAGCAGGTTGTAGGATGTGATCAGGATATCGGCTTGATCTGCCTGTTTCATGGCATCTTCGCGTTCTGCGGCAGCACCGATGATGGTGACGGCTTTGAGGTCCGGAGCGAACTTCTGTACTTCCTGATACCAGTTGTATACAAGGGAGGCAGGGCAGACAACCAGGGTCTTGCCAAAGCCTTTGTTCGCATCAAGAAAGGAGAGTACCTGCAAGGTTTTGCCAAGGCCCATTTCATCGGCAAGCAGGGCACCAAAGCCATTGTGGTACAGGGCGCTGAGCCAGCGGAATCCTTCCTTCTGGTAATCACGCATGATGCTTTCCAGCCTTTTCGGCGGCTCGTAGTCATCGATGTCGGTGCTTTTGATGTTGGCGATCAGACTGCGGAATTTGGCGTCCCGGTCAATTTCGAGACTTGTTTCCCGGCTTTCTTCTTCCAGGTACATTGCTCTGTACTTGCCAACCTCAACGCTGCCACTTTCAATTTCACTCTTTTTCAGCTGCAGGGAATTGGCAAGATTGGCAAATTCATCAAACTGGCCGCCATCATCCAGGTCAATGAATTCTCCGCTTTTAAGCCGGAAGAATTTCTTCTTGCGGTCATAATGGGACAGGATCTCAGCGATCTCTTCTGGTTTCATGGTAGCCGAGCCAATGTTCAGCTGCAGCAGATCATCGCTGTCATTGACCGAAACGCCGACGGTGATCTTGCCGACCTTTCTGATTGTCAGCTTCTTCAAAGTGTCTGATACAAATACTTTTGCCTTTTCCTGCATGGCATGGATGCCTTCCTGCAGCAGTTCATACAGTTTTTCTTCATCATTGGCAAGCGTCATCTGCTTGTGAATGGGATCATAGGCATTGAACCACTGAGAGACAAACGCATCCATCTGCTTTTCATCCGCAATGGACCGTCTGCCCTGGGCCTGAATGCCGGCGAATACGTTGTATCGATTGCTGGGATAGATGGCATACAGCTCGGCTGTGATGACATCTTTGTCCGGGGCATCCAGATAGATTTCAAAGTCAGGCTTGTCCGGGAGATATTTTGCGGGATCAAAGCCATTTGCGGTAAAGGCAGTATGGCTTTCCAGCAGCGGATAGAGGTCTCTGGCAAAGGCAGGCAGATCACTGGAAGAGATGTACTGGGCATTTTTGCCGGCGGCCTGCATGTAGTCCAGCAGTGCAACAAGTTTTTCTGAGGTGCGCTGGGAGACGTAGTAGACTGGCTTGGTGCCGTCGAAGATATAGAGCTGCTGGCTGCCTTTGAACATACGCAGAGAGCTGGATGACAGCAGCCATCCGCCGTCTGTCTGTTTCATGGACGCATGCAGGTCGGGCAGTCCTTCCTTTTTATGATAGATGATGTCACCGGCATAGCCGTATTCTTCTGCATGCATGACATGCAGGTCGAGCTGTTGTGCAGCTTCCATGAAGGCATCAAGATATCTGCCCCGCAGGCACAGGGATCTGCCGATTTCATAGTCATTGCCATAATAGCCGGGAAAGGCAGATATGCTGCGGAACGTGTCTTCTTTGTTTACCAGGGAACGTAAAAAGACAACGAGACGGCGGCATGTCCTGTGGAAAGCAGACAGGTCATGGATGAATTCGAGTTCACGGCCATAGCGGTGGTAGCCGTGTGTGTTGATGAGATTGATGAAGGCTGTGATGTTGGGCAGAACATACATTTTGTTTTCACTGCGGCCGATGCGGAATTCACAATGCAGTGCTTCGGGATCCCGCTGGTCTGCAGAGACATACGGCACCAGCATGACATTGGTGGCAGAGCGCAGGTCAACCGGCGCCTGTTCAATTCTTTCCAGCAGATGCACAATGGTTTCATCACTGCCTCTTTCTTTGTCAGGCGCTTCTTCTTCCTTTGCGCTTTCTTTCAGATACTGCAGCAGAACCGCAGCAATATGGGGGCATTCAGAGCCAAGGGTGCATGTGCAGTCGGTATCAAAGATGAAGCCAAGGGTTTCATTGATGCAGACATAGACATGATAGCTGCGTCTGCCCACGGTGACATCGGCTTCAATATCGACCAGACCGGATGTCTGATCGCGGGATACAGTCAGATCTTTGACAGCACCTTGTTCACAAAGTGTTTCTGCCTGATGAAAGACTGGTTCACTGCATGTCCGTTTGATGTTTTCCAATGTGAGCATATGCCCTGGCCCCCTTATCCTTCCTGCTATTTTAGCATGGAACAAGCGTGAGGAAAGGCTTCCGTTTCAGGTGGAATCGTGGGATGATAGGATGTTCACATGGTTTTCAGAGCATATGCAGACGAAAAGCCGGAAGTCGTGATAAACTATGCTGGTATCAAAGGATAGAATCACAGACCTCGGGGGAGCAGGGATATCAGATGAATAAGAAGAAAGTGATTTGGATCAGTGCATTGTCTGCCGTTGGCGTTCTGGCGGCTGCGTATGGCATTGGCTGCGGGTTCTACAGCAGCCACCTGATGCCGCATACCAGTATTAACGGGACAGCCGTTGGCAATGATAGTGCTTCTAAAGCGGCCAGTGCCCTTGCCAGCAGTCAGGGCAAGGTGATTACGCTGGCAGAACGTGATGACAAGACAGAGACGATCTCGCTGGATGATATTGCATACCAGGCGGATGTGTCTGACGATGATGTGAAAAAGGTGATTGCCAGCCAGAGTGCCTGGAAGTGGCCTGCCTATTTGTTTAAGACAAGTGAGGAGACTGTGGATCTGGATGTCAGTTATGATGAGACAAAGCTGGAAGAGGCTTTGAGTGCGTTGAGCTGCATTTCCGGATCTGATGTCGTAGCGCCGGTCAATGCCCATGTGGAACGGGGAACCAATGGGTATGAGATCGTGGCAGAGACAGAAGGCAATACGCTGGATAAAGACAAGACACTTGCGGCGATCAAGACAGCATTGTCACAGGGTGAAAGTGAAGTGGATCTGGAGGCAGAGGGCTGCTATGAAGAGCCCACGATCAAGTCGGATGATGAAGCTTTGTCCAAGGAACTCGCACTGCTGAAGTCAATTGAGAATGAAGTGATTACGATTGATCTGTCCGGGGCAACGGAGACGTTGTCTGGTGATGCATTGGTGGATCTTTTGAATATCAATATTGATGATGCAACCATTACGGCCAATGATGAAAAGATGACTGCCTATGTGGATTCCCTGGCAGAAAAGTACAATACGATTTATACACAGCGTACCTTTACTGCGCATGATGGCTCAGCGGTGACCGTGGGCGGAGGCTCAACGGATACCTATGGCTGGATGATGAATGAGGATTCTACCAAGGATGCCATTGCGGCTGCGGCAGTTTCGGGTCAGTCTCAGACAGTCAGTGCGTTCTGGGATGTGACAGCGTATGGCGGCCGCAACGGTACCAATGGTGATATTGGCAATACGTATATTGAAGTATCCATCTCTGCCCAGCATCTGTGGTATTACAAGAATGGATCACTGGTGCTGGAGGCAGATGTGATTACCGGCAAGCCGGAACATGGCCAGGATACACCGACCGGTGTGTTCCGGATCTGGAAGAAGGAACAGAATGCCACTCTGAAAGGCACAGCCTGGGATGGTTCGAAATGGAGTTCTCCGGTTGCGTACTGGATGCCGATTACCTGGACAGGTGTTGGTCTGCATGATGCAACATGGCAGTCTGCCTTTGGCGGTACACTGTATTATACGAGAGGATCTCATGGCTGTATCAACCTGTCTTACAGTGTTGCCCAGTCCATCTTCAATACGGTGGATGTCAATACACCGGTTGTGATCTATTGATGAAAGTTCAGAGGTCAGAGCGTCGTGCCTGGCTTCTTTTTTTCAGGAAAGCGGCAGGAAGGATGGGATGAACGTAGTCAGATTGTCATAGACGCGCTGGAAGTCAGAGCGTCTTTCCAGCTTTTCTTCTACTTTTCTGGCATTGACCGGCTGATCCGTGATGATGCCGTCAATGTCAGATTTCAGGAATTTTTCAATCTGCTTTGTGCTGTTGACACTCCATACATAGATCTTTTTGCCCTTTGCCTGGATGGCATAGATGGCCGGGGAGGTGGCAGCTTCGCTTGCGACAATGAAGCAGTCACAGTTGAGATCCGGCGTATCGCCAATGGCCATGTTATAGATATAGCCTGTTTCCAATTGCGGGTATGTTGTTTCCATGTAGTCAACCAGGCTGTATTTCAAAGAAATGAACGTGCAGCTGTCTGTCATGTTTTTCTCCTGGGCAAGTCTGGCAAGATCATCTGCCATCTGTTTGTCGGCGGTATAGCCCTTGAGTTCCACAAACAAGTGCATATTCCAGGCCTTTGCCGAATCAAGAAACTGATCAATTGTTGAAACGGTGACGCTTGGCTGTCCCTGCCGGAGCGGGAGGATGTTGATCTGGGTCTGGATTTCTTCCAGGGTCATATCCCATACATAGCGTTTGTCATTGGCAGTACGCCAGAACGTATTGTCGTGGGTGACGACATAATAGCCGTCTTTGGTGCGCTGCACATCAATTTCGCCTGCTGTGATGCCCTGTTCGTGGGCGCGTTCAAGATCATACAGGGTGTTTTCAGCACCAAGGGCGCCGCCTGCCCGGTGGGCGATGATCAGGGCATCTGATTTGGCTGGGAACCATTCATCAAAATAGCCTGCTGCAACAAAGCCAAAGGCAAGTGAAAAGGCCAGTGATGCCAGCAGAAAACGGCGGATAAATCTGCCTCCTGGCTTTCTGACGGGTATTTCTGTTTCTTTCTGCATCCAGTGCCAGATGCTGGTCAGTTCCAGAAGCAGGGCGCTGCTTGCAAGCATGCGGATGATGGTGCAGACAAGCAGACAGAACATGGTTGCAGTGCCAAGCAGTACTCTTTCTTGTACAGTATGCTGTGTCAGAAATGTATTCAGCAGATGGGATGGTATGCGGATGGTCAGGATGCCGGCAAGCCAGATGGAAAGGAAGATCGTGATGATCGCACTGGCTGTTTCCGTGATGCATTCCTTCTGATGTGTTTTGAACATTCTCCATGAGGTGCGCACGGCCTTCCACGGCTTTTGCTTGTGCAGGATGGCTGCGTGCAGGGTATAGATGCTTAAAAAGCTCAGGATGAAAATGGTTCCTTCGACGCTGCCATAGAGCAGGTAGAAGAGAGGCGTGCGTTTGTATCCGGCAAGGATCCATTCTGGCCAGCGCAGTGATGAGGTCCATGTGGTTGTGGTGCCAAGGCCTGCCAGCGGGATGATGATGCCAATCCAGAACATGATGAGAATGCCGGCGGGTGTCAGAAAATGGGGCAGTGTCTTCAAGCCTTCCTTTGCGCATTGGAAAAAGGATGGTTTCCGGTTTCCGCTGAGTACCTGCTGGCAGTAGAGGATGCGGGCATTGATTTCCGTGCATGCACACAGCATTAACAGCAGCATTGCACTGATCAGGATGGTCCAGCCCTGCCAGCTGGTGAAGATCCAGCCAAGATTGCCTGAGGTCAAAGAGACAAGACCGCCGGCATCCAGCAGGAACTGTACGATCCAGCCATAGAAGACAATCACCAGGGCCAGAAAGACAGTCAGGCAGATATGGAACAGCAGAAGTCTGGGCAGTGCATCTCTGCTTTTAATCAGGTGCAGCAGGATTTTCACAGGTTCTTTACGTTTGTTCATGTTTCTTCATTGTACATTCGTTTTGCCTTTTGTGAGATCGTGATATCATCAAAGCCATGGAAACAGTAAGAATGATGGCAGGATGGCTGCTGGTGATCAATGTGGTATCCTTTGCTTTGTTTGGTATTGATAAGCATAAGGCAGTTGTGCATGCCTGGCGGATTCCTGAACGTGTGCTGATGGCAAGTGCTGCCATGGGCGGCGCTGCCGGTGCACTGGCTGGCATGTATGTGTTTCACCATAAGACAAAACATACAAAGTTTACAGTCGGGGTTCCGGCTCTGCTTGTGCTGTGGATCATTCTGTTATTTCAGATAAGAGGGTAAGGATGAATATCTTTGAAATTATCGGACCGGTGATGGTGGGACCATCAAGTTCCCATACGGCCGGTGCTGCCCGGATTGGTCTTGTATCAAGAAGACTGCTGGGGGAAAAAGTTGTGGATGCAGTGATTCTTCTGCATGGCTCGTTTGCCGCAACAGGTGTCGGCCATGGTACGGACCGTGCTTTGATTGCGGGTCTTCTGGGTATGGCATGTGATGATGCGCGCATTCCGGATGCGTTTGAAGAAGCGCGCAAAGCAGGAATGAAGGTGACGCTTGGCACCGTGGATCTGGGTGAGGAAGCCCATCCTAACAGTGTGCGTCTGTTCTTGAAGGGTGAATATGGCAAGAAGCTGGAGATCGTGGCTGCTTCCATTGGCGGCGGTCAGATCCAGATCCGTGAGATTGACGGTCTGAAGACAGTGTTCTCGGGTGATTATCCGACATTGATCGTGGAGAATGATGACCGGCCGGGTGAAGTGTCTGCGATAACGGGCATGCTGTATGAGCATCATATCAATATTGCCACGGTCCAGCTGGACCGTGACAGCCGGGGCGGCCATGCAGTGACCGTGATTGAGTGTGATCAGGAAGTGCCGTCTGCTGCTCTGGAACAATTGCGGAATCATCCGGGCATTCTGAAGATCACATATCTGCCTGTGAAGGAGGAAACATGTACAGTTCATTAGAGAGAATTCTGGAAGAGTCCGGCAAGAGCGGCCAGCCGTTCTGGAAGGTTGTGCAGGCAGAGGACTGCCATGAGGAAAATATTTCGGAAGAAGCTTCATTTGCCAGAATGGCAGGTATGTATGCCTCGATGAAGGCATCCGCGGCCGGCTATGAAAATGGCATGTCATCGGCCTCCGGCCTGGTTGGCAAAGAGGCTGGCATTCTGCATCGGCGCATTGAAAAGAAGAAAATGCTGGCGGGTGATTTTGTGTCCTCGGTGATGGAGAAGGCATTGAAGGTAGCGGCCTGCAATGCCTGTATGCGCCGTATTGTGGCAGCACCGACCGCAGGCAGCTGTGGTGTACTGCCGGCAGTGTTGATTTCCTATCAGGAAAAAACAAATTGTTCTGACGATAAGATGGTAGAAGGCCTGTATGTGGCAGCAGGGATCGGCGGTGTGATTGGCCAGCGTGCTTCTCTGTCTGGTGCCCAGGGCGGCTGTCAGGCGGAGATTGGCTCTGCCAGTGCCATGGCAGCCGGTGCTCTTGCCTATCTTGATGGCGGCGGCAACATGGAGATTGTCAATGCCTGTGCACTGGCACTGAAGGGATTATTAGGATTGGCCTGTGATCCGGTGGCAGGCCTTGTGGAAGTGCCGTGCGTGAAGCGGAATGTGATTGGGGCTGTCAATGCCGTGACAAGCTGTGATATGGCCAGGGCCGGCATTGTGTCAAAGATTCCGGCAGATGAAGTGATTGATGCTATGCATACGATTGGTGCAAAGATGCCTGTGGAAATACGGGAAACAGGAATTGGCGGTCTTGCCGGCACAAAGACGGGTCAGAAGATTGCCCAGGCAATGAAGGATAACCGTCCGCAGGGGCTGTGATTTATCACAGCTTTTTTATATGAAAAAGGCACCGGAGTTGACCGGTGCCAGTCAGAAGCGGCGTATCAGATCCATGAAGGGAACTACGATGCAGTGGGGAATGACCTTTGCTACAATGCGCTGGGCAGTTGTGACAATGCCCGGCGTACATACCCACAGGTTTGCCTTGGATGCGGCAAGTGACAGGCGGACAACGCTTTTGGAGACAGATGCCAGCGGGGTGTGGCGGAAACTGTTTCCGGTTGTTCTGGCTTTGGGGATGAATTCGGTATCTTTGACCCAATACGGGCAGACACATGTGACTTTGATATGTCTTGGCAGCAGTTCATGGTGGAGTGCTTTGGTATAGCTCATTAAGAATGCCTTGGATGCGGCATAAACGTTGAAGCCGGGCATTGGCTGGAAGGCCGCAATGGACGCAATCTCCAGAATTCGGGCACCTTTGTGCATGTACGGAAGGCAAAGGCGCGTGACGGCAGCGGCTGCCCGGCAGTTCAGATCGATCATACGGTTTGTTTCTGCAACGCTGAGCTCTTCAGTTTTACCAATGGAGCCAAGGCCTGCTGCGGCAACAAGTACGGTAATATCCGGCTTTTCAGCCTGCAGTTTCTCTGCCAGAATATCGAAGCTGTGTGGATCGCACAGATCCAAAGGAATGGCAATAACGGGCTTGCTTGTGAACTTCTGCAGTTCAAGAAGACGTTCTTTGCGTCTGGCAATGACCCAGAATTGTGCAATGGCAGGATCATCAGCCAGCTGGCGGACAAACTCTTTGCCAAGGCCGCTGGAAGCACCTGTAATCAATGCTGTTTTCATGGCAATACCTCACTTTTTGCGGAAACGGGATTCGATGGATGTGACATACCACGCAGTGCCGATGCTGTAGATGACAACAGCAAGTACGACGCATACAATGCCAACGGTCCTTGATGGGAACAGATACAGAATCATGCCGTCGGCGGCAATGGCAAGACCGGTGATCATCCAGAGTTTACCAACAGCTTTGTTGTAGGTGCTGACATCCTTGACAGGAAACGGGGCATGGAGACTGCCAAAGCCCCATGGCTTTCTGGATCTGGAAATGGATTCAAAGACACCGATCAGGACACCGGCAGCACCGGTGATCAGAACGATGATGGCTGCATATGTATAGTTTCTCATGGGAAATCCTGCTTTCTTTTGTCATAACCTTATCACAAACAAAACCTGGCTGCGATATAATCGACTCCATGAAACAAAGTGTAAAAGGCGCATTGTTAACAGCAGGCGGCGGTGTCTGCTGGGGATTGAGCGGCTCTATGGGCCAGTATCTGTTCACGAAGCAGGGGATGGATGCCCACTGGCTTGTGCCGATCCGGTTGTTTCTTGCCGGTGTGATTCTGTTTATGTACTGCCGGATCAGAATGGGAAAGTATGTATATTCGCCATGGAAGACAAAGCGGGATGCCAGAGATCTGCTGGTCTATGGCCTGCTTGGCATTTCATTGTGTCAGTATCTGTATTTCCGCACCATTCAGTTATCAACGGCTGGTGCTGCCACCATTCTGCAGGATCTTTCACCGGTCATGATCCTGATCGTGGAATGCATTCACCGGCATGAAAAGCCCGGAATATTCGATGTGTTCTCTATTATTCTGGCTCTGGTTGGCGTGACGTTAATCACAACGCACGGCCGCATGGAACTGGGCATTCCTGCGGGTGCACTGCTGTGCGGTGTTCTGTGTGCAGGCTGTGTTACCGTCTATAACTGCTATCCAAGACATCTCTTGGCTCACTTTCCGGTGGTTGTCCTGCAGGCATGGTCATTCCTGATGGGCGGCCTGCTGTTTGCCTTTGTCTTTAAGATCTGGCAGTACAATTATGTCCCTAATGTGATGGGCATCATTGGCATTGCCTTCGTCGTTGTCGTTGGCAATGTGCTGGCCTTTACGATGTATATGCAGGGCGTCAAAGAAATCGGACCGGAAAAAGGCATTCTGTATGGCTTTGCGGAGCCTGTCACCGCAGCGATTGTGACCGGCATCATGGGTACACCATTTACAGTGGGAGACTTCATCGGCTTTGTATGTGTCTTTGCCATGCTGGTAATGATCTCACTGTCCAAGCAGAAACAGCAGGCTTGAAAGCATTTTCTCAGTCAGACATGAAATACATTGTCAAAGGATCACGAATGAAGGAGGATCCTCTTCTTTATGGTAACTGCTCAGCTCTGATAGTTCTGGCGGTTGCTTTTTTGCATTCTTATTTCAACCTGTTTCATACGGTATCATGAGCCTGCTTCATTCTGCCTTGTAAAGATTCTGGTATGAAGCTGACTGGATGCCAAAATAAAACTCTCCCGAAGGAGAGCCCTCACACCATGTGAGATCGCTATGCGCGATAATTTCGCTAAAAGCTTATTTGGACCTACTATGTATTTCTGTGTAAGACAATTACATATATAATAACTATCAGAAGAGTTGTCAATAACAAAGGGGAGATTATGAAACATAACGGCAATAATTTTTCTGCAGGCGATTGGTATCTGGGCCTGGATGTTGGTACAGAGTCTGCTGGGTGGGCAGCAACGGATCCAACATATCATTTGTTGAAATACCATGGTAAGGAAATGTGGGGTGCACGTTTGTTTGCAGAAGCTGAGGCCCGTCTTTAGAGCATAGCACCATGAATCTTTAGGAGTCCTTATTAGTCAAATCATTCATTCAGCCCTATTTCATGGGATTTTTTTGATGCGTGAAAATTTGACAAATTTATTTTTTAACTATTCTATATATGGTGTTATGGTGCTATAATATAAGAGGGTGCTTTATGGCCTACTTTCTTAAGAAATCTAACCTGAAAAAAGGTGTCTATCTGCAGATCTACGAGTCTTTCTACAACCCGGAAAGGAGACAGACCTGCCATCGTTCTTACAAGGCTTTGGGCTATGTAAATGATTTGAAGACTGATGAAATTCCGGATCCTGTCACTCACTACAAACAAGTTGTTGAAGAGATGAATCAGGAACGCAAGAAAGAGAAAGTCAAACGCATCTCTACTTCTTCTCCGATGCGCTCTTTAGGCTACTTTCCCCTGCATGCAATTCTCGAAAAGCTGCAGGTGAAAAGATTTATCGATCTGTATCAGCTTACTAATGACTTTCAGTTCAAGATTACGGATGTTCTCTTTTCGTTGATCTATGCGCGTGCTATCAATCCATGCAGTAAATTACGCACTTTCCACGAGGTGCTGCCATTCCTGTTTCAGGAATATGATTACTCCTATAATCAGATGCTCAAAGGAATAGAGTTTCTTGGAAGTAATTATGAAAAAATTGTTGAATTATTTACTGCTCAGGTTTCCGAAAAGTACAGTCTTTCCACTTCGACAACATATTTTGACTGCACAAACTTCTATTTTGAAATTGACCGTGAAGACGATTTCAGAAGAAAAGGGCCAAGTAAGGAAAACAGGAAAGATCCTATCATTGGGCTTGGCCTTCTGCTGGATGCCAACCAGATTCCGATTGGGATGAGAATGTATCCAGGGAACGAATCCGAGAAACCAGTTCTCAGGGATATTATTGCCTCTATGAAAAACAGACAAGGCATTAAAGGGAAAACCATACAGGTAGCTGACAAGGGACTCAACTGCTCTGAAAATATCATTAACGCGGTAAGCAATGGTGATGGCTATCTCTTTTCTAAATCTGTAAAGACACTTCCTGAAAAGGAAAAAGTATGGGTTCTTCTGGAAAACGGATATCAGAATGTTACGAACCCAGATGGAAGCCTTAAATACAAATGGAAGGCATGTGTCGACAAATTCCCATATACCTATACAGACAAAGACGGCAAAAAGCATACAGTCAATTTAAAAGAAAAACGGGTTGTAACATACAATCCGCAGCTGGCTAAAAAGAAGAAATTTGAAATCATGAAAATGGTTGATAAAGCCACCAGATTATCTCAGTCTATGGCCAAGAAAAATGAATATGGTGAATCTTCAAAATACGTCACATTCAAGTCAACCAGTAAAGGCGAAAAGACAGATGACAAGGTGGTTACAGAGATAAATGAAGCGCAAATCGAGAAAGACCTTAAGCTGGCAGGTTATAACCTGCTGGTAACTTCAGAAGTTAATATGGCTCCCAAAGACATCTACAGCACCTATCACAATCTCTGGCGTATTGAAGAATCCTTCCGGATCATGAAATCCGACCTGGATGCACGCCCTGTATTCTTGCAGAAAGAGGACACAATCAAAGGACATTTTCTGGTCTGTTATCTGACAGTTCTTCTGGGCAGGATCCTTCAATTTAAGATTTTGGAAAATAAATACTCTTCATCAGAAATATTCAATTTCATGAAGGAATTCAATGTAGTAGAAGCAGATGGAAAATACATCAATCTGGCAACCAACAGTCCCTTTATAAAGGAGTTTGCAGAGATGACAAAGCTGCCTCTGGATCACTATATATTGAACTCCAGAAAAATAGAAAAAGTGCTGAACTTCCGATTTTGATATCGGAGGTTTAGCACCATTTTTTAACGTTAACTTCTAAAGTCAGGTTACATATATAATAACTATCAGAAGAGTTGTCAATAACAAAGGGGAGATTATGAAACATAACGGCAATAATTTTTCTGCAGGCGATTGGTATCTGGGCCTGGATGTTGGTACAGAGTCTGCTGGGTGGGCAGCAACGGATCCAACATATCATTTGTTGAAATACCATGGTAAGGAAATGTGGGGTGCACGTTTGTTTGCAGAAGCTGAGGATGCTTCTGGCCGCAGAACTGCACGTACAAATAGAAGGAGGCTTGCCAGACGCAAGTGGAGACTGCAACTTCTGGAAGAACTGTTTGCCCCGGAAATCCTGAAGATTGATCCAGGTTTCTTTATCCGTCTTCATGATTCAAATCTTTATCCGGAAGATAAGCATGATAAAGCATGCAAGTATTCTCTTTTCTGTGATAAAGATTATACAGATAAGGATTATCTTAGAGAGTATCCAAATATTTACTACCTGCGCAGTGAATTGATTCACAGCTCTGAGCCGCATGATGCAAGACTGGTATTCCTTGCACTTCATCATATTATGAAGAGCAGAGGACATTTTCTCTATGAGTTTTCAGATTCTGATACTGGGGTGAGCTTATCAGATGCACTTCAGCAGTTCAAAAATACGCTTGCTGATTTTGGTGTTTCTTTTTCTGCTGCTGATCAGCAGTCATTCTTGAATGCTCTGCAGGAAAAGACCGGCATCTCTCAAAAAGCAAAGAATCTTCAGAAAGCATATGGGAAGATTGAAAGCTCTGAAGAACCTTCTGGTGTTTCTGTTGCGGTGCTTCTTGAGCTACTTGCCGGGAAGAAAGTAAATCTGTGCAAACTTTTCAATGATGAAAAATTAAAAGAGGCAGAGCTAGCTGTTGTTGCCAAATCATAATGACTGGAAAATGCTAATTAAAATGTCTCATTATTGCTTGATATAATGTCTCTGCAGTTAGAAAGGAAAAACCGCAGAGACTATTTGATTTTCGACCCAAGTATCTCCACGGCTGGCATAAAACCATGCTTATTATAGCAGGTGCAGAAT
>NZ_OUNG01000005.1 GCF_900343155.1 Lactimicrobium massiliense | reverse complement strand
ACGGCTGTCCCTATTAACCAGGGAAGCCGTCATTTGCGTATGGGATATGCATTTGATGTCACGAACATTAGCAGGATCATGACAAATAAGATTAGCAATTTCAGGACAATTCAGTGTATCAGTAACAACATGTTAAAAAGTAGAAAGAAAAATCACATTAATATTTGCGTTACTCATAGAATCAAAAATATACAAAATATAGATAAAGTATTTTTGATTGATAATGGAGAAATTGTAAAAGAAGGTGGTTACATTGACGTGATAAATAATATATCGCCTGAAACAAAAAATAACTGAAAAAGGAGGAAAAAGTTATGAAAAAGATTGTTGCAGCTGTTGCGGTTAATGGAAGTTTTATCGAAAAAAGTGATAATTTTGGTGATTATCCGTTCACACGTTTATTGGATTTCAAAGAAGATGAACTTGTGATAAGCAATTATTACAAAATGAAAACCAAAGACTATCGGGATAATCTTGTATCTATTCCATATAAGGCTATTGAAAAAATCGAGTTACGAATTGTAAGACGTTTCAGAGGATCAAGAATTACAGTTTTTGATGGAAGTAATCATTTTGATTTGCACATCAGTACAAACGGATATGATGAATGGGATGTGGAAACTTTGCCGAATAATCAACTTATTGAATACCTTCAGAGTACTGGAAAATTGGATGATGTTGCTAAAGTTATTGGTCATTTGAAATCTGATGAAGACTTTAACAGATACTGTAATGACAATTATGATTCGTGGGTAAAGGAATTAGGTTTTGAAGAAGGTCGTATTGCATATTCGGACAGAAATCTTTAAAGCGTTTGATGAAATTTCTTTTTGTATATGAAAAGGAAAGGAGGAAGCTAAATGGCCCTTTTATTCTGGCGCTAACACTGGCATATTTTAAACATATGAACTAAAGTCGTCTTAATATGTATCACTAGGGTATACATTCAAAGCAAGTCTGAGACTGATTCTGGAAGGCGGCCACTTGTGCCCGGAATGTGAGAAGAAAAGCTGGAACTATGGTAACAGGGCAAAGGTGGATCCGTTCTTTGCCCAGGTGTGGAATCCTCTGCATAATGCGGATGAGACAAGAGAATATCCCAAGGCAGTATCCGAGGTTGATATTGAATAATCTTTCCTGATAAAAATTGGAAATCTGTCATAATGGAATCTTTCATCACGGTCAAAGAATATACCATGAAGAACATTTGATCCAGGATCTTCCGCCAGAAGAACATCTGCGGAAGAGACAGGAAAAGACCAAACCACTGGTAGATGAGTTTTTCGCGTGGGTGAAAGACAAATCAGCAGTTGAAAGCACAGAGAATTCATCAGAAATTGGAAAGAGCCTTCAATATGCTCTGAATCAGGAAAAATATCTTCGTGTATTCCTGGACGATGCGAGTGTACCATTGGACAATAATGCGGCAGAGATCGCTATCCGCCCGTTCACAGTTGGACGTAAGAACTGGGTGATAATCGACACGCCGAGAGGAGCAGAAGCCAGTGCAGGCATCTATTCCATTGTCGAAACGGCCAAAGCAAACGGATTAAAACTGTATCCATACTTCACCTACCTGCTGGAAGAACTTCCAAAGATCATCAATGAAGACTGCACAACAATGCCTGACAGACTTCTGCCTTGGTCAGAAGAAGTCCATCAAAAGCTTGGTATGTAAAATCATTCCCATTGACACCGTTAAGTGTACCTGGGAATGGTTTTTATCATAGGTGCGGATTATCGTGTGCTTACGAAAAAACGATTGATAAAAATCACTCAATTCCAAATGAAAACCCTGCCAGAAAACCTGACGGGTATACGACCGCTTTTTGTTTCCTTATAGGCTGTCTGCGCCAGCAGGCACCCAATAATCCTCTACAAGATACCTTCCTTCCACAATGAACCGATGGATGGTGTACGTTCCATCGTCCTTCTTCTCCGCATATGCAAGACACTGTACAGGATCGCCAGTGGAATGATGGATAGTTGTTTCGCCAACCTGAACATCTACTGGTTTTGCGTATACCGTCTGCGTTGCGAATGCTGAAAGATTGGCGTATTTTGGATCAATCTGTGCGTAATCTGCAAGTGGCCGAACGTTCCACGAATCACTAGCCGCATAAATTCCGTCTCTCGTGAGCAGGTTGTTCAGCATTACTTCAACGTCTTGTTCCTTATCGCCATTGACATAGACACTGATATCGGTGGCCATCTTGATAGCGCCAGGTGTTGGTGAAGCATCAGGAACCGCAGACACATCAGATGTTGGCCGCGCACCCACCTCATTTCCGGTTGGTCTTGTGCTGTGTTTTTGCGCCACCCCAAAGACAATCACCACTGCAATCAGCACCAAGGTGAAGAGTACCTCTTTGCGATGTGCTTTGAGAAAATTAAGAAATTTTGACATATTATGTCCTTTCCAGCCACCTCTTTGTGGCAACAAGAACAGCACTGCGGCTATTCTTTCTCTACTTACATTTATGCATATATATCGTGCTCAGTATGCATATAACTTCATCTTTGTCAGCCTGTTTGACGTTTTTTTGAAGAGCAGCACAGATAGTACATTATCGTGGATTATTGTGCGTCAGTTTTATTTTTCATAAAGTCATTAAACTGACTGTCTGAAATATATTTTTTCGCTTCTGCCGCAAAATTATAACGTTTTGTCATATCGATTTCTATTTTCTTATGCGCCAGAAGATACATGAAATACGTTGTTTTATTTTTTACGTTCATTGGATTATAGAAGCCTACTGCTCTTTCAATATTCTTTGCATAAGTTACATTGATATCCCTGTCCTTGAAAATGATCTTCCATGGAACGCCGTGCTGTTTCCAATAAATATATTCAATTGTCTGTTTCTCAATGGCCCGATGAGAAGCTTTCTTATCGCCAAACACCGAGTCATAGCTGCCTTTCACTGACAGCGCCAGTCGGCTACCGTTTGTATAAACCACAAGCAGATCAGTAGTCATACGGGTGGAATTGTTATGTGGGTGTTTATATCCAAGCATGTTCGCAATTTTTAATGTTTCATTAAGATCCAATGCATATTGTTCGTATATTGTTTCGACATTATCCTGCCAGCGAAGAATCAAATACGTCATAAACTCGCCTTGTGACAGGAAATTCATAGTTCTTCCGGATTTCCAATCGGTAAAAACGTCTGGCGTACCAACGTTACCGGAGAATTCTGTTACTTTGTCCCAGGACTGGTAATTTTCTCCTTCTTCGCTGCGATGCTGTTTCAATTTTGTCTTTTCACTTACTCGTCTTGTCATTATCGAACATCCTTTCCAGGATTCTGCGCTGCGTGTCGGTATAGGCTAACGCATGCATATCTTCATATTTGATCTTGTGCTGAGCCATTCTGATTTTAATAAATGCTGTTATATCCCAGCCATAATGATATGAATACTGTATCAGATCAAGCAGCTGCAGCATTTCCCAGTTATCATCTGTGACTTCAACAGGCAGCGTTTTAATACGAATTTTACTCTCACACACTTTAATGATGCGCCCATGTTCAGAGGCTTCTTTGTTTGTGCAAATCATAAAATAATCGGGAGCCTGATTTGTCAAGCCAGCTTGATAATAGAAATGGTTTCCATAAATAAATCCGAAAACATGACCATTATTTTTAATGTAAATCCTCTCAATCTTGTCCCATTCAGAAGGATGAAATGACGAGAAGCAATAATAGCCATATGCACATTTTGTGAGGTACGTTCGCTTAACAAGATGTTTTATATCATCAGAAATGTTTTTCTTAGAGCGATTTTCAAAATGAATTTCAGAAATATGAATCAAAGAGTCATCTGTATAATTTTCGTGCAGATATTTAAGCAGTCTTTCTTCTGGGCGGATTATTTTATATGTTCCTTTTTCAGCGAGCGGAAGAATTGGAGAAAGGGTAGGCCTTAACAGCTCTTGAATAATAGTCTGCTTATTCCTCTTTACTGGTTTTTGAATTCCCAATGTATCTTCCACAATATAATTCTTTGGATTATCGGCTTTGTATGCGTGGTATCTGCCTTTAGATACGTCAGAAACAAAGTTAAAGAAATCTCTGTCATGTATCATTAAACGGCAGTTTGGACAGCGTGTTCCCATCTTGAAATCACTTGGTGAAACAAAAAATTCAGTACCACATTTATTATGCCTCATTGGTATTTTTTCATGAGCAGCATATGTGCTGCCAAGGACGGTATATTCATCTCCGACAAGATCTTTTACATTCTGCTTGAAATCGTCAATATCCAAACTAGTAAGAACTGGCTTTTGATTGCATATAGGGCAGACTCCATGCCTGTCTGTGAAATGGCGGAGCTGTCTTTCAAAAATAGATCCACACTTTTCGCATTTAATAACTGAAATATCGTCCATGCCGTTGTATTTCAACAATTTTAAGCCTGGCCCCAGACGCTTTGCCGCTTCAGTTTCGCTGATTTCATTATGGCAGGTGCATTGTGTGCCTTCGATAAGAATACTGCGTGCACGTGCCGTATATGTACGGCCGCAGACTTTATGATGAATTGTAATTTTATCATATAACGAGATGAAATCGCTTTTCAGCTCGTAATCAGATCCAAGCTTCTGCTTGAAAATAATACGAAAATTGTCCTGTGGCGACAGCTTTGCCATGCATTTTGGACACCACCAGCCGTCAAGAAAGCCTTGTGGTGTTACTACAAATCGTGTACCGCAGTCTTTATGTTCCATTTCAACTATCGTATCCCGATACGGCCGAAATAGATCATAATCCGTTCCACATTCGTCAAGAAGTTCACCGAATCGGCTTACGTTACCTTTAATTACGATTTTATCCGGTGATCCAAAAAGGAAGCCTAAAACAGCAGTCAGATTGATTTCGTCCGCGCTATAAAATTTATTCGGATTATGCATACTGATCCGAAAAAAGCGGTCTGGATTGCCAGTAAACATTGTGAAAAATACAGATTGCTTGAAATCTTCCTCTATCTTTTGATAGCTTTCGGAATATCCAAGTTCCCTGATATGATCCTGTGCGACCTTAAGAATTTCTTTTCTGCTGCAGTCAAGCTGTTTTTTCAGCATTGTCGCCGCAAATGCATCATATTCGGCACAGGAAGGAACATCTGATGGAATTTCTGCAAAAGATTCATCGTCCAGTTCATGTCCCGTCTTGCCAACGAAGCGAACTAATTTAACGCCATGTTTCGTACACGTTGTTACACCCGGAAGATTTTGGGCACGCTGATACCAGAAGAAGCCTTTCTTCTTCACCATTTCAGCGCGACATTTTGGACATATCTGCAGATGCTTGATGAATGTGTTAGGACTGGTAACAAGTCCGGGAAAGAGGGCTTTTCCGCGAAAAACCACGTTTACTATCTGTGTCTGTTGATCAGACGTAAGCAGCGGTGCAAGAAATGGATAAATTGTTGTGCGAAGGAAGAATTCAATCGGATCTATATTTGACAATTGATTAAACAGGCCGGTTAAATCTTCAAAAGTGTCATACCGGATTTGATGTGTAGAACTGTATTTGGTATGATGCTGGAACAATGTCTCGTATACATCTCCAGTCGTTTCATATCCATTTTCCCGCAAAAGACGGTAGATATATGAGAAGAGCAGTTCATCATCTTCCAGGGGCAGAATATTTCCTAATGTTGCCATATCACACCTTATTTTTTTCGTTTTCAGACAATTCCTTTAAGGAAAAGGTATTGTTCTCCTGATTTTCGATAAGCTGTCGTTTTGCCGTCTCAATGTCATATTTTGCTTTTTGCGGATACTGCCTACGTCTTTTGTCGTTCTTTTCTTTGAGAAGAATTGCCATCACTTTTGCTACGGCCTGTGGGACAGTAATATTCTTTTCGGAAAGCAGTGCTTTATCAGCAATACTGCGAATAGTATCTTCTCTGTAATCCTGTGTGCTTTGCCGGATTGCTGTAGTGACATTATCGACAAGCTCTTCGTGGTCAATCAATTCTTTTGGATCGACGTTTGCGTATTCTTCTGTTTCTTTTGATTTTGTGTCAAGTGAAGCTATGTAGGCGGAGATTGTTTCATCACCGCTTGAAAGGCCGAATGGATTCGCCTCTCCCTCAATCATGTTATGCTGCTTTTTTGCATAGCTCAGTGCCGCTCTTTCTATCAGTTTTTCATCGACTGAAGGAGCATGCCCATCTTCTTTTTCAATCAGCCAGATGCGGTTCATTTCGGCATATATTTCAGCTAACAGACCTACGGTTCCTTTTGTTTCAAAGAACATGGCTTTAAGCATCGCATCCGTCGGTTCTACAGGTGAGCCATCAGGATTGCTGAACCATTGAAACATGAAGAACTGGCGAAAGATTTTCTGAAATGCATCAATATCCCGGCAATATTCACTCGCCTCAATATCTTTTCCAAATCGCCTGGTCATCTGAAAGGTTGTAAAAAGCTGTTCTTTTGCTTCCTGAGATCCTACAGTCATAAGGGCAGTATTTGTGACATTATTGAACGTGACCAGATTCTCAAGCGCAGACTTGCGGAAGTCTGTCTGAAGCAAAAATTCAATTTCATCGAGAATCAAAACGCCTACATTGAACGTATTGCAAAGTTTTGCCGCATAATTTATCTTTTCACTAAGTGTCTTTTTTCTTGACATCGCAGCCTGATATTCGCCAGCCGGATTCTGCAAAGCGTCATCAATGGCTTTTGCAATTCCATCCCATAGAAACTTGGAGTCCCGCTGTTTGTTTACAACCACAGTGATGTAATTGATCTGTATGAATTGATTGAACTGGCCTCTGTTGTGAACGACGACCTGAGGGATGCGGCTCAATGTCTCATTGAGTGCACGGCTTTTACCACATCCCGAAATGCCAATGAGCGATAATCCAGGAACAGCTTCACTTGTTCTTGCCTGTCCAGATACGAATGATTCAATCTTTTTTGCGTTGACAATAATCGGAACGCCAGTGGTACTGTTAACTCTCAGCTTTCGCATGCCATATGTGCGCTGTAAAACAGAGCGGAAAGCCACGTCAAGGGTGTAGTGCCATGGCATAGCCACCATAAGATCAAATATGTTATCTACAGACATCAGATTCGTCTCTAATGATCTGCTCTGCAGCAATTTCTGCGAAGGCATGCGGATAATATGCGTATTCAGCTGAATCAGTTCTTCTCTGGAATAGGGGCCGCCGATACACTCTGCCATAGGATTTCCATGATAAGAATCGACAACCGATTCTTCATACTGTGCATCGATCAATCCGCCGTCATTCAGGTTGCAGTCATCATATAAATGCTGGCCTGGAGCAAGTTTGCGATACTTATACGTCATTTTTCACCTCTGGCAATTTTTATCATTTTGGCCTTAATATCATCATCCGTATCATTATCTGTGACAACAGGTACATCCAGATTAGCAGCCGTTGAAGTATTTTCATCGGCAGGGTGTTCACCGTGGACTTCTTTATACTCTGCATCGATTATTGTCTTGGAATTTTCCGCTCCGGTTATTGTTCCAGTGATCCGGTCTGAGACGCTGTGATCATTATTATCCCTTTGTTTTTCTTCAATTCGGTTCGCCTTGAGATTTTTAGTACTTGGTTTGAGCTTTGTACCTTCCTGAAGGATCATCTGGACCCGTTCCCTGTGATTTGTTTTCTCTACATTGTTTTTCAGCTTGGCGACACGTCTCTGCTCAATATCTGCTTTATGCATCTGATTATATGCGTCCCAGGTCATCCCGTTATAGTCGCGGTATTCAGGAACCGATGGATTCAGAATTGCCTGAACAATGGCATTATCGGAAATATAGTACAAATGTGCCACATCGCTTTCATCATAACGGATGCTGAAAGGTTCCGCTTTCTGAAGGGACATCAGCCGTGCATTGAGCTTTACGTCACGTGGGCTTGTATAGTACAGTCCTTTAAAATAAATGCCTTTTCTGGTCAACGAAGCGCTTCCGCTCGACATTAATTTCCAGATATATTCAACGTTGCTGCAGTTTATTGTATGTGTCAGCGGGTTTTTCGCACTGTAATACTGCCAGAGTGATTTTGGGGAAGACTCAATTTCTTTCTCAATCATTTCTCTGGATCTCTCGCGGCTCTCAATCACATGTTCGTTGTGGTAAAGGATATAAGAAACCATCAGCTTGCGCATTCCACTTATCGAAATACAAGCCATCTCTTTGTGATCTGAATCGTTGCGCTTTTCAATCAGCCCGGCATGTAGAAATTCTTCTGCGTGTGCAAGATTGAACTGGCGGAATTCTTTTTCTACTGAGCCTTTTAAGGAGCCGCTTGCTGCAGGAACAGGCTCGGCGGTAATTCCAAGCTCTTTTAAACGTCTCATCGTCTCTTTGCTTGTAAATTCAACGCCTTTATCAGTTCTTAACCTAGTCGGAAGTACATCCGTCGGCCATAGATCATCAGAAGAAATAGTAAATCCTGTTTCTTTGAGAAGAAGGTCACGTTGTTCACGCTTAAGCGACAGCAGCAGATTCAATACAGCGGCGTTTGAATTATCTTCAAATGACATACTTGCCCCAAAGATCATGCCGGACAATACGTCAATTATCAGATACATATTTGCACGTCCGACAATTTTTTCAGGATTGTATTGAGATACGAGGAAGTAATCAACCGGTGTTGCGTCAGCATCGCAAAGTTCTCCTGGATATATTAACCCGCCGCGCTCTTTGCCAAGAAGCACACGTTTCTGATTTCGCACTTCACGGGCAGATGTCTTTATTACATCAATATCGTTTTTGGAAAGTCGTTTATGCAGTTGATAAATAAACTGCCTGTAAGACGGATACTTACAGTCTGCAGGAAAATCCGGATAAACGGAACCGTCCTCATGCGTCATCAAAACTTTGTAATGATTGAGCAGCGTATCATAAGCATCATGCATTGTCATAATGCGGTTTTTAGAAAAAGCATGAACAGCTTCATCCACGTATGCGATGTCCTGTGGGGTGAATTCAAAAGGAGATCTTCCTGACTCCGTTTTTCTACCAGCTTTTTTTACTTTAGATAAATCGTTTTTCTTTGGGGCAAAATAATGTTCATTGACTAACGAATAGTCTCTGCATCCGCTTTGAATCCAACGAATAATGATTTTCCACATGTTGGATTTTGATATTTTTGCTTCTTCACGTATTTTCTCCAGAACAGGTTTAGGCTGTTTGCCAGTTAATGTAAGATAGTCCGGACCGTATTCATTCCTTACGGCGTTAGTAATTTTTTTGTTCCGAAGATAAGCCTCTCGCCACGCCGGAGGTAATGCATTCTCATCAAATTTTGGATAATCTTCGCCATCGTCAAGTATCAAGTAAGTACCGTTATCCAGCATGTTTATCAGTGCTTCCGTACCAACAGAGTAGAATTTCAGAGATGTTTTTTTATTCAGGTCGCAAAGGACACAATCAACAGATGTTGCATAGATCACTCTATATTTGACTTCTCCGCTTCCTATGATCTGACCAGGCTTTATAAAATGGTTCATTAGATACTCCTTATTTGGTATAAAAATTATAGCTTATCCACTTTGAAATTGTAAATAGTCCAGCAAATAAGCATAGCAATATCTACATTGAAATTGTAAATAATTTAAAAATGATAAAGAAATATCCACTTTGAAATTGTCGAAAGTAATAAAAAAGCGGACCTTTTCAGGTCCGCTGTCTACTTTGAATTGTCTTGTCCACTCTGGAATTGTAAAAACTCAATTAGTTTCTTTCTTATTACAGATGCATGACTCTTTCTTTGATCTCTTCGGTTCTGCCCTGGTTCCAGAACTGGGTGCCGATGTAGCCGCAGGTACGTCTGGCAACATTCATCGTATTCTGGTCAGTATTGCCGCAGTTCGGGCAGCGCCAGATCAGCTTGTGATTGGCGTCTTCCACAATCTGAATTTCACCATCATATCCACACTTCTGGCAGTAGTCGCTCTTGGTATTGAGCTCCGCATACATAATCGTATTGTAGATATGCTTCATCAGAGCAAGAACAGCCTGAATGTTGTTCTGCATATTCGGTACCTCTACATAAGAGATCGCACCGCCTGGTGACAACTGCTGGAAACGTGACTCAAAGGTGAGCTTATCAAAGGCATTGATCTCCTGGGTGACATGGATGTGATAAGAGTTTGTAATGTAGTTCTTATCCGTTACGCCCGGAATGATGCCAAAGCGCTTCTGCAGGCACTTTGCAAACTTGTATGTTGTAGACTCCATTGGTGTGCCATAAACAGAGAAGTCAATGTTGGTTTCCTTCTTCCACTTTGCACAGGCATCATTGAGATGCTGCATAACGGCAAGACCGAACTTTTCTCCTTCCGGATCAGTGTGGGAATGGCCGGTCATATACCGTACGCACTCGCACAGGCCGCCATAGCCAAGAGAAATCGTAGAGTAGCCATTGAACAGAAGCTTATCGATCTTTTCGCCTTTCTTCAGACGGGCAATTGCACCATACTGCCACAGAATTGGTGCGACATCGCTTGGTGTGCCGAGCAGTCTGTTATGACGGATCATCAGTGCTCTGTAGCACAGATCCAGACGCTCATCAAAAATCTTCCAGAATGCGTCCATATCCTTGCCGGAAGAGCAGGCTACATCAACCAGATTGATGGTCACAACACCCTGATTGAAACGGCCATAATACTTATGCTTGGCCGGATGATAATTGCCGGCATCTGCGACATTGCCAATACCTGCATCTGTAAAGCGGTCCGGTGTCAGGAAGGAACGGCATCCCATGCACGGGTAAACATCGCCCTTGAGCTGTCTCATGATCTTGGCGGAAATATAATCCGGGACCATTCTCTTGGCAGTGCATTCCGCAGCCAGCTTGGTCAGATAGTAATACCTGCTGTTTTCATGAATGTTATCTTCATCCAGCACATAGATCAGCTTCGGGAAAGCAGGGGTGATATAGACACCCTTCTCATTCTTGACGCCCTTCATCCGCTGCTTGAGCATTTCTTCAATGATCATGGCAAGATCTTCACGCGTCTGGCCGTCTTCGACTTCATCCAGATACATGAACACAGTCACGAACGGAGCCTGGCCATTGGTTGTCATCAGGGTGATGATCTGATACTGAATCGTCTGCACACCATCCTTGATTTCCTTGTGCACACGCTGCTCCGCAATCTCATTAATCTGATCCTGACTCAGATGCAGGCCGGCAGCTTCTACCTCATTTGCAACGTTTTCACGATGCTTGCGGCGGCTGATCTCCACAAAAGGTGCCAGATGGGAAAGGGTGATCGTCTGGCCGCCATACTGGTTGGAGGCAACCTGGGCAATGATCTGTGTCGCAATGTTGCAGGCCGTTGCAAAGGAATGAGGCTTCTCAATCAGTGTATCCGTAATCACGGTGCCGTTCTGCAGCATATCTTCCAGATTCACCAGGCAGCAGTTATACATCGGCTGGGCGAAATAATCCGCATCATGGAAGTGGATGATGCCTTTCTCATGTGCATCGATGATATCCGGCGGCAGCAGGAAACGGCGGGTAATATCCTTGGATACTTCACCAGCCATATAGTCACGCTGGGTAGAATTCACAGTCGGATTCTTATTGGAATTCTCCTGCTTGGCTTCCTCGTTATTGCGACCGATCAGAGAAAGAATCTGCTCATCCGTAGAATTTGCCTTGCGTACCAGAGCTCTCTCATACCGATAGGTAATATAATTCTTGGCTACGGCATAGGCACCCTCATGCATGATCTCTGTTTCCACCATGTCCTGGATCTCTTCCACGCCGACACTGCGGTTCAGTGCTTTGCACTTATCCACAACCGCATTAACAATTGTGTCAATGGTGCTGGAAGGCATCTGATTCTCAGGATTGGTTGCACTGTTTGCCTTGGTAACAGCGACTTTAATCTTATCGGCAGCGAACAGGACTTCTTCGCCGCTTCTCTTGATGACGTTCATATCTTCCTCCAAACTGCAAGAATGAATTAGTTGCACATCCAACTAATTCATGCTGAAGACATTATACGGCAGGAAAACACAAAGACAAGAGGTTTGATAAACGTGTTCTCATGATGATGTTTTCATGTCTTTTCTTCATTGTTTCTCATCTGTGAAACATCATCTGGCAGGGCAGGAAAAGGCAGAAAATCATTGGCTCATATGTGCCGTGAAACACGATGTGTCATATCTTTTTCGACATGAAACGAAAGTGTCATTGCGATCCGCAGAGAAAATCATTGCTGTTGTGATAATATAAAAAGGCTGAAGAAAGCGAGGATATCAATATGGCTTTTGATTCGCTGAGCGATCGTTTGAACCATGCCATGCGCAATGTGGTCGGCAAGGGAAAGCTGACCGATAAAAATATGGAGGACATGCTCAAAGAGGTGCGTCTTGCACTTCTGGAAGCAGATGTCAACTACCGCATCGTCAAGGACTTCCTGGAAGAAGTACGTGAAAAAGCAAGAGGCGCTGATGTTATTAACTCGGTCGAGCCGGGCGAGATGCTCGTCAAGATCGTCCATGATCAGCTGGTCGATCTGCTTGGCAATGAAGAGGCGGAGATTCATTTCAAAGAAGACGGCATTACGTCCATCATGATGGTAGGTCTGCAGGGAACTGGCAAAACAACATCCGTTGCCAAGATTGCCAGCCTGCTGACTAAAAAGAAAGACAGAAAATGCCTGCTGATTGCGGCAGATGTTATTCGTCCGGCAGCCATTGAACAGCTGCAGACACTGGGTAATGAAATCGGCTGTGAAGTGTTCACGCTGGGAACAGAAACACCGGCTCTGGAAACTGTGCGCCAGGGTATGGACCATGCAAAGCGCAATGGCTATGACACCGTATTGATTGATACCGCCGGCCGTCTGCACATCGATGAAGAACTCATGCATGAACTGCAGGAAATCAATGCGGCAGTTCATCCGGATGAAATATTACTGACAGTAGATGCCATGACGGGTCAGGATATCGTCAATGTTGCGTCTGCCTTCCGTGATGCGCTGCCATTGACAGGTCTGGTTGTCACCAAGTTTGATGGTGATTCCCGCGGCGGCGGTGTGCTGTCGGTCAAGAAGATTACCGGGGTACCGGTCAAGTTCGTTGGTGAAGGCGAAAAGATCGAAGACATGGATGTCTTCCATCCGGACCGCATGGCTGACCGTATCCTGGGCATGGGCGATATTGTCTCCCTGGTTGAAAAAGCCCAGGAAAAGATGGATATGGAGCAGGCCCAGAAAGCTGCTGAGAAGATGATGAACGGCCGCTTTGACCTGGATGATATGCTGCATCAGTTTGAACAGATTGAGCGTATGGGGCCGCTGCAGGGCATCATCAAAATGATCCCGGGCATGAGCCAGTATGCCAATATGGTAAACGACGGTCAGACAAGTGCAGCCATGAAACATTCCAAGGCCATGATTCAGTCTATGACCAAATGGGAGCGTGAACATCCGGAAAAGATCCGCTCCACGATGAAGAAACGAATTGCCAAAGGCTCCGGCACAACGGTCAATGATGTTAACAAGCTTCTCAGCCAGTTCGCCAAGATGAAGCGGGCGATGGGACAGGTTGGCAATCTGCAGCGCTCTGGCAATCTGAATGAGGAAAAGCTGGAAGATATGATGAACCAGATGACGGCGAAGACTGGCATGAGTGCTGCGCAGCTGGAAGAGTTGTCCAGAAAAATGAAGTAATCCACTTGAGTGTCAAGTAAATGTGCTTGACACTTTTTCTTTCGAGCGTATACTAAGATTGTCATTAGCAGGAGGATAACAAAATGGCAGTTAAGCTTCGTTTGAAGAGAACCGGTGCAAAGAAGGCACCTAGATATCGTATTGTAGCAGCTGATTCCCGTTTCCCGAGAGACGGCCGCGATATTGAGACAATTGGCTATATCAACCCGACAACAGATCCTGAGACTGTAGTTCTCGATGCAGAGAAGGCTCTGGACTGGCTGAACAAGGGTGCACAGCCTTCTGATACGGTCCGCAACATTCTGTCCAGACAGGGTGTCATGAAGAGATTCCACGACCAGAAGGCAGCCGCCAAGGCCAAGAAGTAATCTGTATGTCGAATCTTGAAGAGGTGCTTTACAACCTTGTCAAGCCAATGGTTGACAATGTGGATGCCCTCAGGGTGGAAGAAAAGACATCTTCCAATCCAAGAGAGGTTGTCATTGGCATTCATGCGGATGATGAAGACATTGCCCGCCTGATTGGCCGCAAGGGTTCAATGGCCAGTGCACTGCGCCAAGTGATGAGTGTCGCTTCTCATCGTGAAGACAAAAAAGTGACAATCAAGTTCGAACAGGAAAAGGATGCTGACTGAACGGCATCCTTTTTACTTTGCTATAATAAGAATATGGCATATATCAAAATTGGAAAAATGATCAACACCCATGGCATACATGGGGAAATCAAGATTCAAAGCTGTTCAGACTTTGATCAAGAACGCTATACACCTGGCAATACGGTCTATCTGCTTTATCAGGGAGAATACAAGCCTTTGAAAGTAAAATCCTACCGTGTGCACAAAGGCTTTCCGCTTGCTGCCTTTGAAGGCCTCGAGAATATCAATGATGTCGAAATATACAAGGAATGCGGCCTGTATGTGGAAGACAGCCAGCGCTCACCCCTGCAGGATGGGCGCCACTATGTCAGTGAGCTGGAAGGCATGCAGGTCATTGATGAAGAAGGACATCTGCTTGGTACTGTCACCAGTATTGAGGAAACACTTGGCGCCAATCGCAATATGCGCATTGTCAAAACAGATGGAAAGGAAGCACTTATTCCTTACGTGCCAGCCTTCATCCGCAATGTTAATAGTGAAGAACGCACAATCACCATTCATGTGATCGGAGGCTTGTTGTGAGAATCAGCGTACTGACATTATTTCCGGAAATGTATGAAAATTTCCTGCATACATCCATCGTCGGCCGCAGTGTGGCATCCGGACTGGTGGATATTGATCTTGTGCAGATCCGGGCCTTTGCCCATGACCGGTACCGTCATGTGGATGATACACCGTTTGGCGGCGGGGCAGGCATGGTGATGAAATGCCAGCCGGTGCTGGATGCCATCGCTTCTGTGAAAACAGAGGATGCATGGACTGTCATGATGTCGCCAGCAGGTGAACCATACAGCCAGGCAAAGGCCCATCAGCTTTCCCAGAAGAAGCATCTGATTCTGCTGTGCGGCCACTATGAAGGGCTGGATGCACGGATCATAAACCATGTGGATGAAGCTGTCTCCATTGGAGATTACGTTCTGACCGGCGGAGAACTGGCTTCCATGGTCATCATCGACTCTGTGACCCGGCTGCTCAAAGGTGCCATTGCGGATGATTCCACCCGTGAAGAATCACATGAAAACGGTCTGCTGGAATATCCACAGTATACCCAGCCGGCTGATTACAACGGCGAAAAAGTACCTGCTATCCTATTATCCGGCAATCATGAAAAGATCCGTCAGTGGCGGCTTGTCCAGTCACTGCTTGAAACAAAGAAAAGAAGGCCTGACCTGTATGCCAGACATGTTCTGAGCAAAGATGAAGAAAAAGCCCTGCGTGCGTATGAGGAGGGAAAACTATGCTGAAATATACAGAAAAGGCAGAAACACCACTGAAATGGCATCGCTTCAACCAGGCTGTATTGATGCCGCTGATCATTCTTTCCGGCATCTATCTGACCATCTGCACCATTTGTGTGCGCATGGGCAGAAGCACCAGCTGGATGTTCAATACGGATGCACTGCTGGCACCCCAGGATGACAAATGGCTCTATTACATCAGTTTTGCCTTTGTTATTCTGGAAACACTGATTGTCCTGCAGGCATGGCTGCGCAGTTTCCGCTGGATCCGCAGCAGCTGGTGGTACCAGATGAGCCATTATCTCACACTGGTTTTGTATGCCTGCTATGCATTTTCCGAAATCTATCGGAAACATCTTTCGATGGTAATCGGCATGAACCTGCATCTCTATCTTGATTTCAGCATTTCCTCACGCTGGATTTTTCTGATTGCTGCCGTCATCCTGGCGCTGACCATCATGTACTGTGCACTCTCACTTGTCTACTATGGGGAAAGGCACCGCCTGTACCGCCGCATGGTTGTTGAAAAAGTAACGATCAGAAAACCGGAAAGCAGGCCTGCAGAAATCTCTGGCGCAATAGTAAATCAGCCGCAGGATGCAGAGAACGCTGACAGTCATATCCAACAGCCAGAAAAGAGCGTAGAGCAGGCAGAACAGAAGACAGAAGAGAAAGAACATGCAGCATCTGAAAAGCCGCAGAAGACAAAGCATGTGCTCTTCTCCTTGAAGCAGCATGAGAAAAAGGCAAAGAAGGAAGCAGTTCAGCAAGAGGAGACAGAGCCTGCACCAGAGCCGATTGCCGTTCCTTCTCCTTTGACAAAAGAACAGAAAGAACAATTGGAGCAGTCTGAACATGCTGCAAAGGTTTCTGAGCCAGAAGCAGCAGAACCCGTTTTGAAAGAAACTGTATCAACGGAGCAGGAAGCATCAAAACAGGAAGAACGCATGGCCATGGATGAAACAGTGGCTGTGACTGCTGCTGAAACAACAGAGAACGCCCAGGATCATCAGGAACAGATGCATCCAGCACCAGATGAAAGCACAGACAGCCAGAAGCCGCTTCCACCGGTGCGCTTCTGTTCACACTGCGGTGCAAAGCTGAAAGTTCCGGGTGCCAGGTTCTGTCCGGTATGCGGACAGCCCATTCATCCTGCAGAACAAGAAAAGATGGCAGATCATGACTGACTGTCATCTTTTTTTTCATTTTCTTCCATTTCCTGCCGGTATTCCTCAAAATACCGCTCCAGATACATCTTATGGGCAACGGTAATCACAATGTTTTCCAATGCCTGTGACACCGGACTGGAGGTTGCTGCACAGACGATGTGGTGGCTGGCATCCATCAGAGATGACAGCACTTCATGCAGCATGCTCCGAAACGCCTCATAGGCATGCTCATAACTGTCAAACTGATCCAGTGAGGACAGACACATCCGGATATGATCCATGGATAATACTGTCTTGGCAGTAGCAATAAAGATCAATCCCGCAATTTGATCGCGCGAATACGTTTTCTTGTGCGGTGAAGAAATCAGTTTCTGCTTCACATAATTGGAAACCATCGATCCCGTAATCTGCATTTCCGGAAAATCCTGCAGATAACTGTTGATGTACTTGACGACCTGATCGAGATACAGACCAACATCCGGAATTTCGCGGTAGGCAGGATATGTAAAGCTTTCTAAGATCGGCTGCAGTTTATTTGTATTCATGCTTTTATCATATGATCATAATCATTATTCGTCAATAAAGTATTTGAATCATATTGACAAGTTATTTAAAAACCGCTAGTATGATAACTGCAATCAGTTAATGAAAAACCGATCACAGGATATAGGAGGTGTTCATATGACCGTTATGAATCAGAATACAGTAGTAAATGAACGCAGAATGTTTACCGTCAAGGATCCGATCAGTGCTTTGACACATCTGATTGGCGCTATTGGTGCCATCCTGGGCATGCCGGCACTGCTGCTGCAGGGGGCACGTATGGGCAACTCCATGGCTGCACTTGGCTCCTACGCCGTGTTCATGCTGTCCATGATTATTCTGTACAGTGCTTCCACAACATACCATTCCTTCAGCATCAATGCCCGCGTTAACAAGATTCTCAAGAAGGTGGATCACTGTTCCATCTTCCTGCTGATTGCCGGCAGCTATACACCGGTGGCAGTCACCGTACTGCCCGGCAGAGAAGGCATGATTCTGTTAAGCATCGTCTGGACAATTGCCGTACTTGGCATCATCTTCAAGCTGTGCTGGGTTACCTGCCCAAAATGGGTGTCCAGCGTCATCTATACTGCCATGGGCTGGACAGCCATCTTCTTCATGAAAGATATCGTCGCCAATCTTTCCGCACCAGCCTTCTTCTGGCTGCTGGCAGGCGGTCTGTTCTACACGGTCGGTGCTGTGATCTATGCCATGAAGCCGACAATGTTTGAAAACAGAATTCCTGGATTTGGCAATCACGAGCTCTTCCACTGCTTCGTGCTGGCAGGCTCTCTGTGCCATTACATCCTTGTCTTCCAGTATCTGACAATGCTTGGATAATGATGAAAAATCATGCAGCTGTACGCGAACACGTACAGCTGTTTTTCTGCGTTCTGTCATCATTACCAGGAGGAGGTGGATGATGAAACGTAACGAAATTCTTCTGGATGCGTGCCATGCCATGGCAGCACAGAGTGATCTGAATGAGGAGGAGTGGCAGACGTTTGCCAACTGCTGCATTCTGGATGTGCCGGCTGTGGAGTGTGCCGCCTTGCTGCAGCGGGATCCAAGGCAGATTCGTGTGCTGTATACACAGGTTGCACTCTGTATGGCAAAAGAAGCACTTGGACAGTATCTGCAGACAGAAAGCATGTCTCCTGTGCAAAGAAAGCGCTTATAATATAAGAAGCGTTTTAGATAAGGAGACTATAATATGAGATTTGTAGATTTAATCGAGAAGAAAGCTGATGGGGGTATCCTGTCCAAAGAAGAAATTACGGATATGGTCAATGGCTTTGTGGCAGGAGATATTCCTGACTATCAGATGAGCGCCATGATGATGGCCATTTTGCAGAAAGATATGACCGATCAGGAAATTGCGGATCTGACGATGGCCATGATGCACAGCGGCGATGTGGTAGATCTTTCCGATCTGCCTGGCATCAAGCTGGACAAGCATTCCACCGGCGGCGTCGGTGATACAACCACACTGGTTGTTGCACCATTGGTCGCTGCCTGCGGCGGTACCGTTGCCAAGATGAGCGGCAGGGGCCTTGGCCATACCGGCGGCACGCTGGATAAGCTGGAAAGCATCCCGGGCACCTGCATTGAACAGCCTCTGGAAACATTCAAGGACATTGTCCGCAAGAACGGTGTGGCCGTGGTCGGCCAGACCGGCAACCTGGTACCGGCAGACAAGAAAATGTATGCCCTGCGTGATGTCACTGCAACTGTACGTTCCATTCCGCTGATTGCCAGCTCCATCATGTCAAAGAAACTGGCCAGCGGTGCCGATGCCATTGTCCTGGATGTCAAGACAGGCAGCGGTGCCTTCATGCGCACCAAGGAAGAAGCGTTCCGCCTGGCAAAAACCATGGTTAATATCGGCGCTTTGCTGCACAGACAGGTCAGAGCCCTTGTGACAGATATGGACCAGCCGCTTGGCAATGCCGTAGGCAATGCCCTTGAGGTACAGGAAGCCGTACAACTGCTCAGCGGGCAGATTCCGGAAACAGATCCTTTGTATGAGGTGTGCATTCTGCTTGGTGTACAGATGTTAATGATGGGCAAGCTTGCTGACAGTGAAGAAGATGCCAGAAACAAACTCAAGGCAGCCATTGCCGATGGCAGCGGCCTGAAGAAACTGCAGGGGATGATCACTCTGGAAGGCGGCGATGCCTCTTATCTGACGGTAGAAGGCATGAAGAAACTTGTTGCCGTAAAGCAGAAGGTGGATGTCAAAGCAAGCAGGGATGGCTACATCCATGGCATGCAGGCCGAAGAGATCGGCACGGCTGCTCAGATGCTTGGTGCCGGCAGAGCCAAGAAGGACGATATCATTGATCCGGCTGTTGGCCTTGTCATGAAAGTCAGATGCGGTGCGCAGGTTAAAAAGGGTGATACGCTGTGCACACTGTATGTCAATGATGACAAAAATCTTGCTGAGGTTGAAAGAATGCTGCAGGATGCCATTCACATTGCACCTCAGAAGCCAGAGCCATTCAAGATGGTATACGGCGTCTTCACAGACTGAAAAACTAGATTCAGATGATATGAAATATGCCTGATGGAAAGCCGTCAGGCATATTTTTTATGCAAAAGAAAAATCACCTTGCGGTGATCTGTTACTGGATCTGCATCATGTTTTTCAGCTTGCGGGCAATCGTGCGTGCCTCACTTTCCTCCAGCCACTGAATGCCATTTTCAGCATCCCGCTTGAGAATGATCGCAACCCCGCGGGCAGAAGGATCCCGGTAATTCAGCACCAGAATCGCATCATCATAGCGGGGAGAAGGTACTTCCGCTGCATTGTAGACAATCCGATACTCACGGCCTAGATCAGGCATTGATAACTCAACCAGTTCTCTTCTGCCATTGTAGCCGTCATCCAGCTGTTCCCGGATGACTTTGTTGGACTCATAGAAGACCGTATCCATGACATAGTCAGATGTATGGGCAACGTCCACTTTGGTCTTGCTGCTGTCTGTATAATATGTCCGCAATACCAGTGTTCCCTTGATGACATACGGCGCATTGGCACCATACAGTGCAACCGTATAGACCATATGGTGGCGGTAATCAAAAGGATAGTAAATCTGTTCTTCAGCCATCGGATACTCCTTTGCATTCAATAATATATGCAAAACTGCGTTTAAGCAAGATGCTGGATTCTGCTACAATAGCCCCGGAAAGTGACTGATCGATATGGAAATTGAGATTCTGCATCTGCTGGATGGGGCTGAAAAAGCCACTGGTACAGCAGTCGTGATTGATGTCTTCCGTGCCTTTTCCCTGGAGGCATATCTGTACCAGCGCGGGGCCGCATTGATCCTGCCGGTACAGACGGTTCAGGAAGCACTGGATCTGAAAAAAGAGCATCCGGAATATCTGCTGGCAGGAGAGCGGCATGGTGCCAAAGTTCAGGGCTTTGATGTCGGCAACTCACCAAGTGCCATCATGCATCTGGATGTCCAAGGCAAAACAGTGATTCATACAACCAGTGCCGGCGTACAGGGACTTCTGGCTGCATCCCATGCGGACGAGGTGATCAGCGGTGCTCTGGTCAATGCCGCTGCCATTGCCCGCTATCTGAAGAAGAAAAATCCTGACCATGTCAGCCTTGTCTGCATGGGCCTGGAGGCTAAGCGGGATACAGAAGAAGATGTATTGTGTGCGGAATACATCAGAAGTCTTCTGCAGGCAAAACCACTGGCGGACATTGACGAGCGCATTGATGCACTGCGCGATCAGGAAGGAAAGAAATTCTTTGATCCTGCCCAGCAGAATGTCTTTCCGCAGGCAGACTTCGGCCTGTGCACAAAGCGTGACTGCATGAACTTTGTCATTCAGGCACAGCATACACAGAAAGGGATCCAGATGGTGAAGATCGATGCCTAGAATGCCAGTGCCTGGACGCAAATACTTCTTCTTTGATATTGATGGCACATTGACCAATGATGCGGACCATCGCATTGTGCCAAGTGCCCAAAGAACCCTGCATGAGCTGGAAGACAATGGCCATTTTGTGGCTATTGCGACCGGACGTGCCCATTACAAAGCTGTATCCTTTACCAACAGCATCGACATTCATTCCCTTGTCTGTGCCGGCGGTGGATGTCTTGTCATCAATGACCGCATCATTGCCAATCATACGCTGGATCATGAGATGGCTGTGTCTTTGCTGCATCATGCTGATGCAGCAGGAATGGGATGGCTGGTTATGTATGATGACTCTGACAAGGTCATCATGAAAGATATGAAGTTCCTGGAACAGGCCGGCCTGCGCACAGAGCTGACAACATACATTCTGGATGAAAAGCTGAATCTTGCATCACTGCCGATCTATAAGATTTATCTTGCCATAACACCCTCACAGGAAAAAGCAAATCCCTGGATTGAACAGGCCGGATGGCTGCGTATGGGACCGGGCTATATCGTGTTCCAGTACGATGAGAAAAAGAAGGGTATCCTGGAAATGATGGATGCGCTGCACCATGATCCAAAGGATGTTGTCGTCTTTGGCGATGGCAAGAATGATCTTGTGATGTTTGATCCGCTCTGGTTTTCGATTGCCATGGGAAACGGGGCGGATGCTCTGAAGGAGCGGGCGGATTATGTTACTGCTGCCAATGTGGATGACGGTATTGAAAAAGCCTGCCTTCACTTTGGCTGGATCTGCAGAAAATGATTGCAAAGACTGCGTTATTCATGGTAATATCTTGAACGCGTATGTATATGCGCATCAGCTGTTCCGCTGGCCGCAGTTATTTGACTATGAGCAGATGATCATTCGATATATGGAGGAGAATATCATGGATCTCAGTTTGGTAAACAAAATCACACAGAATCAGATTCGTACAGATATCCCGGCATTCAAAGTCGGTGATACAGTCAGAGTTGACGTACGTATCAGAGAAGGTCAGAAGACCAGAATTCAGGCATATGAGGGTGTTGTTGTTGACAAGAACAACGGCGGCATCGGTGCTACCTTCACTGTCCGCAAGATGTCCAGCGGCATCGGCGTGCAGAGAACCTTCCCGGTCAACAGCCCGATCATTGACAAGGTAACTGTTGTCCGCAAGGGTAAGGTCAGAAGAGCTAAGCTGACATACCTCAAGGGTCTGTCCGCAAAGAATGCCCGTATCAAGGAAGACCGCTAAGTTTCTTCCTGCTGGTGATTGCCAGACAAACAGCCGTCTCGTCATCGAGATGGCTTTTTTTACGCATTTCTGCGTGATAGAATGAAAACCGTTATGAGTGAAGAAAACAAGAAAAACAACAACGACGAAAAAGAAGAAAAGATATCGTTCGGTGCGGATCTGGCAGGCTTTCTCAAGGATCTTCTGATCTCTGTACTGATCGTGCTGTTCATTGTCAAAGTCATTGCCCGCCCGGTGCAGGTCATCGGCAGCTCCATGTATCCAACCCTGCAGAATGGCGAGCTTGGCTTTTCCAATGTGATCGGCACAAAGATGGGCCATATCAAGCGTTTCGATGTCGTCATCATCTACCTGGAAGAAAAGAAGGAATATCTGGTCAAGCGCGTCATTGGCCTGCCTGGCGAGACAGTCAACTGCAAGGATGGCCAGCTGTATATCAATGGCGAGGCAGTCGATGAGCCGTTTCTCGATCAAGCCTATGTGGCACAATATGGTGATTCCTTCATGAGCGATGTTGAAGAAATCACGCTTGGTGATGATGAATACTACTGCCTTGGCGACAACCGGCCGCACAGTACCGATTCCCGCTATTATGGGCCATTCAAGAAATCGGATATTGTTGCCAAAGGCATCCTAGTATTCTGGCCTTTGAAGAAGATGGGGGTCCATACATGGTAAAGGTACAGTGGTATCCCGGTCACATGGAAAAAGCCAGAAGGCAGATGAATGAACGCCTGAAAGCAGTGGATATGATCATTGAGGTACGGGATGCACGTATTCCCAATGCCTCTGCCAATCCGCTGCTGAAAGAAATGGCACCAAACAAGCCCAGGCTGATCGTCCTTGCCAAAAGCGATATTGCGGATCCCGAAATTACAAAACAATGGCTGCAGGCGTTCCAGAAAGAAAACCAGATGGCCATTGCTTTGGATCTTTCCCATGATGCCCATGCCGGCCGGAAAGTCATTCAGGCATGCAGTACATTGATGCGCCCGATCCATGAAAAGCAGATTGCCAAAGGCATTCGTCCACGGGCTGCCAGAGCCATGGCCGCCGGCATTCCCAATGTTGGCAAAAGCACACTGATCAACCGCATTGCCGGCAAAAACACGGTCGCAGCCGCTGATAAGCCAGGTGTCACCAGATCATTAACATGGATCCATGCCGATAAAAGCGTCGATCTGCTCGATACACCAGGCGTTCTCTGGCCGAAGTTTGAAGATGACAGAACCGGATCCCTGTTAGCTGCATGCGGTGCTATCAACGAAACAATCCTGGATCTGAAAGCCATTGCCATGGATACCATCCATGCCATTCAGGATCTCTATCCTGGCATTCTGGAAAATGAATTTCATACCGGACATGTCAATCCCAACGGCATGCTCAAAGCCATTGCCAATGAACGGCACCTGCTGCTATGCGAAGGAGAGCCGGACACCAAACGCGCTGCCTCTGTCTTCCTGCATGAATTCCGCCGCGGCAAGTATGGTCCATTGACGCTGGAAAGGCCTTCCTGATGCCAAAGAAAATCTGTCCCAATACATATGAACATGAAGCCTGGGCAGCTGGCAGAAATGTGCTTGGCATGGATGAAGCAGGCAGGGGACCCCTGGCCGGTCCCTTGAGCGTAGCCGGTGTTATATTTCCCATTGGCTATGAAAATCCGGAAATTTATGACTCCAAGGCATTAAGCGAAAAGAAGCGTGAAGCGTTATATGACACAATTCTGGAAGATGCACTGTGGGCAATGGTGATCGAAGTCAGGGAAGCGGATATTGACCATTACAACATTTACCGCGCAGATCAGCTTGCCATGGAAGAAATTGCACGGGCAGCCAAAGCAGATGTGATTCTGAGCGATGCGATGCCGCTGCCGGATCTGGATCAGAAAACAATCGACCTGATCAAGGGAGACCAGAAAAGCATCTCCATTGCGGCTGCTTCCATTCTTGCCAAGGTCACAAGAGACAGGATCATGAAGGCATATGATGCCATCTATCCCGGCTATGGCTTTGCCCGCAACAAAGGCTATGGCACCAAAGAACATCTGGCTGCCATTGAAAAGCTTGGCATCACGCCGATTCACAGGCGCAGCTTCGCACCCGTCATGTATCATCAGACAAAGCTGGATCTTTTTTAAGGGATTCAGCTTTTTTTGCGGCCATAAGATGCTGGAGGACACAAACATGAATGATCGAGAAAGACTGGCAGGCTATGCCTGCCGCTTCCAGGGTGACTGGAAGCAGATCCAGCATGCATGGATGCATAACATAGACACAGATGAAACACCGGCGGATCCTTTTATCACCATTCTGGACAAAGAATACCCACCTCAGCTGAAGCAGCTGCAGTATGCGCCATGGGTATTGTTCTATGAGGGGGATATCACGCTTCTGCAGAAACGGATGATCACGCTGGTCGGCACAAGAAAACCCAGTGTGCAGGGAGCCCAGGCTGCCATTGCCATCACGTCCCGGCTGTGCAGACAGTTTGTGATCGTCAGCGGTCTTGCCAAAGGTGTTGACGGCATCTGCCACCGCACTGCACTTGTCCATCAGAAACCAACCATCGGTGTCATTGCCCATGGCCTGGATACGGTATATCCCATGGTGAACCAGGATCTTTATGCAGCAATGAAGCAGCAAGGACTGATCCTGTCAGAATTTCCCAGAGGCACACCAGTGCGCAAATACAGCTTTCCCTGGCGCAACCGTATTCTGGCGGCATTGTCAGAGGCCGTGATTGTCGTACAGGCAAGCGTGCACAGCGGTACGATGCATACAGTAAGGGAAGCACTGCAGCTGGGAAAAGAAATCTGGTGTGTGCCGCATCCTTTTCAGCAGGAGGAAGGATTTGGCTGCAATGCTCTGATTGATGACGGGGCAAGAATCCTGTACGATCTGGATCAGCTGCAGGAGATTGAACAAACAAAACCGGTTGAAAATGCAAAACGTTTCGTGTAAGGTAAGCCTTGTTACAAATTTTATGCGAAATCAAAGGGAAAAATGCAAATGAAGAATTTAGTCATTGTAGAGTCTCCATCAAAATCGAAAACGATTGGAAAATATCTGGGACCGGATTATACGGTCGTCTCCAGCAAAGGACATATCCGCGATCTAGCCATCAAAGGTAAAGATGGCCTTGGCGTAGACATTGACAATGGGTTTACGCCCGTATATGAAATCTCAAAAGACAAAAAAGATGTTGTCAAAGAGCTGAAGGATGATGCGTCCAAAGCACAGAATGTCTATCTGGCAACCGACCCGGATCGTGAAGGAGAAGCCATTTCCTGGCATCTGGCCCAGGTGCTGGATCTGCCCGAGGATGCTACGGACCGTGTCACCTTTCATGAAATCACAAAGAATGCAGTCAAGCAGGCATTCTCACAGCCCCGTCAGATTGATATGGATCTTGTCCATTCTCAGGAAACCAGAAGAATCCTGGACCGCATCATTGGTTTCAAGCTTTCCAAACTGCTGAAAAACAAGATCAAGTCCAAGTCTGCCGGCCGTGTACAGTCGGTTGCCTTGAAGCTGATTGTAGAGCGTGAAAAAGAAATCAAGGCATTCAAGCCCCAGGAATACTGGACGCTGGATGCCATCTTCCGCAAGGATGGCACTGGATTTACAGCAGCCCTGAGTAAAATCAATGCAGAAAAGGCACAGCTGCACAATGCAGAAGAAGCTGAAAAAGCATTCCAGGCATGCCAGGGTGAGTTTGAGATCACATCGATCAAGACCTCAGTGCGCTCCCGCCGCCAGCCGCTGCCGTTCATTACATCCACATTGCAGCAGGAAGCTTCCACCAAGCTTGGTTTTGCGGCCAAACGCACCATGTCCATTGCCCAGCGTTTATACGAAGGCATCGATATCGGTTCAGGCCAGGAAGGTCTGATCACCTATATGCGTACCGACAGTACCAGACTTTCGGATCTGTACATCAATGCCGGCCGCAAAAAGATTGAACAGGAATTTGGCAAAGAATATCTTGGCAGCTACCATGCTCACAATGATGCCAATGCCCAGGATGCTCATGAAGCAATCCGTCCGACCAACATCGAAAACACACCTGAGAAGATTAAGCCATATCTGACCAGTGAACAGTACAAGCTGTATCACATGATCTATGCCCGTGCGCTGGCTTCTTTGATGGCACCGGCACGCTTTGATGCGATGACAGTTGTACTGAGCCAGAATGGCCATGACTTTACAGCCAGCGGCTCCAAACTTGCCTTTGACGGCTTCCTGAAGGTCTACAAAGACTATGATGCCAGCAAGGATGTGCTGCTGCCGGTATTGGAACAGGGTGAAAAGATGCCGGCTGCATCCCTGCAGAAAAACCAGCACTTCACCGAACCGCCGGCAAGATACACCGAAGCAAAGCTGATCAAGGCAATGGAAGAGGAAGGTATCGGCCGTCCAAGTACGTATGCCATGATCATTGATACCATCCAGGCAAGAGGCTATGTCACGCTGGAACGTACGTCTCCTAAAAGCAGAACCAGAGTATTCTTCCCGACGGATCAGGGTATTCTGACAACCGAAAAGCTGGATGAATACTTTGCCAGCATCATCAATGTCAAATACACTGCACAGATGGAAACAAAGCTCGATGAAATTGCGGATGGTGAAGCCAGAGAACTGGATACGCTGACGGCATTCTGGCAGAAGTTTGAACCACTGCTGGATGCGGCCTATGAAGGCATGGAGAAGATCCAGCCGGAAAAAACAGGCGAGAAATGCCCGGTATGCGGCGGTGATCTGGTCTACCGGGTCGGCCGCTATGGCAAGTTCATTTCCTGCTCTAATTTCCCGACCTGCCGCTATACCAGACAGATCGAAACAGACAAAGAAAAGCCAGAGCCGATCGGCCGTACCTGCCCGGACTGCGGCGGTCAGCTGGTCAAGCGAAAAAACCGGTATGGTTCCTACTTTATCGGCTGTGCCAACTATCCTAAGTGCCACTACATGGAAAACATGCAGGGAGAGCGCGTGTACTCCAAGGCAGAAAAGGCTGCCATGAAGCAGGGAGATGGCAAAGAAGAAGACAGTACGAAACCTGCAAAGAAGACAACCGTCAGAAAGACGGCGCGCAAAACAACCGCTAAGAAAACATCGGCTAAAAAGACGGCAGTCAGGAAGACCGCTGCCAGAAAGACAGCTGCAAGGAACACAACAGCCAGAAAGACATCTTCCCGGACAAAGAAGACAGGTGAAGAGGCATGAAGCAGGCATATGTGATTGGTGCCGGCCTGGCGGGATCTGAGGCTGCCTGGCAGCTGGCAGAGCGTGATATCAAAGTAACATTGTATGAAATGAAACCGGTCAAACATTCAGCAGCCCATCATGAGGATACCTTTGCTGAGCTTGTATGCTCCAATTCATTACGCTCCAATGCATTGACCAATGCTGTTGGCGTACTCAAGGAAGAAATGCGTACAATCGGTTCTTTGATCATGGCAAAAGCTGATGAAAACCAGGTGCCGGCAGGCTCTGCTCTGGCCGTAGACAGAGAACGCTTTTCACAGGCTGTCACCGATGCCATCAACAGCCATCCCAATATCACGGTTGTCCATGAAGAAGTGGATCATATTCCAAACGAGCCATGTGTCATCGCTACCGGACCGCTTTCTTCACAGGCAATGGTAGATGCCATCGGCTCCCTGATCGATCAGAAGTACTGCTATTTCTATGATGCGGCAGCACCGATTGTGACAGCGGATTCCATCGATTACAGCAAGGCTTACTTCAAGAGCCGCTATGACAAAGGCAGCGCCGACTATCTCAACTGCCCAATGACACTGGATGAGTTTAATGCATTCTATGAGGCGGTAATCACTGCGAAAACAGCCGATCTGCACAGCTTTGAAAAAGAAGTCTACTTCGAAGGATGCATGCCTTTTGAAGTGATGGCAAAAAGGGGCAGAGATACATTGCTGTTTGGCCCGATGAAGCCGGTTGGACTGGAGAAGGATGGCGTGCGTCCCTATGCGGTTGTGCAGCTGCGCCGGGACAATGCGGAATCTTCCCTTTACAACATCGTCGGCTTCCAGACCCATCTGACCTGGGGTGAGCAGAAGCGCATCATCCATATGATCCCAGGTCTGGAAAATGCGGAGATTGTACGCTATGGCGTCATGCACCGGAATACCTATATCGATTCACCGGTTATCTTAAACGAAGGCTATCAATACAAAAACCGGAAGGATCTGTTCTTTGCCGGACAGATGACGGGTGTGGAAGGTTACATTGAAAGTGCTGCCTCCGGCATGCTGGCAGGGATCAATCTTGCCCATGTTCTGCATGAGGAACCGCTGGCTCCGGCTGATCGGGATACGATGATCGGCGCCATGTCCTATTATGTCAGCCATGCCGATCCGGCTCACTTCCAGCCGATGAATGCAAACTTCGGTATCATGCATTTAAGCGCCAATGTGAAGAAAAAAGACCGCAAGGCAGCCTATGCTCCGCAGTCTCTTGCATTGATCCGCCAGATGAAGGAATCCCATGTCCTTTGAAGACAGCCTGGATGGCTTTCTGAGCCAGATTTCCCGCAGCCGGACAGGTTCCAAGGACACCCGGGATGCCTATCACCGCGATGTACAGCGTTTTCTTTCCTATCTGGAAGATCAGAACATTACTTCGTTTGAAAATGTGACAAGAAATGATATTGCGGATTATATCACGCAGCTTCGCAGCGGCCATATCGGCGGCCATGTTCTGTCCAATGCCTCTTTTTCCCGCAATCTGTCTTCCCTGAAATCGTTCTGGCGGTATCTGAACCAGTATGAACATGTCCAGGCGAATCCCGTGCAGGCCTTCCATGGCTCACGCCATACACGCAAACTGCCGGAATATCTGACCTTTGATCAGATGGAGAGTCTTCTGAACACATTTGACTTATCAACATTGAATGGGGTACGTGACCGCTGCATCCTGGAAACCATGTACGCCTGCGGGCTGCGTGTCTCCGAGTGTGCCGGCATCCGCATCCAGGATGTCAGTCTTTCCGAAAACTATCTGCGGGTGCTGGGCAAGGAAAGCAAGGAGCGCATGGTGCCGTTCTATCCCAGATGCAGCCAGCTGTTAAAAATCTATCTGCAGCAGGTGAGGCCTTTGCTGATGCAGGGCCATCCGGAAAACGGCATCCTGTTTGTCAACCGCTTTGGCAAAGGCATCTCATCCCGTTCCATCCAGATCATGGTAGAAAAGGCAGGCATCAATGCCGGCCTGTATATCCATGTTCATCCACATATGATCCGCCACAGCTTTGCGACGCATCTGCTTGACAATGGCGCTGATCTGCGGGTCGTACAAGAACTGCTTGGGCATTCTTCTTTGTCGACGACCCAGATCTATACCCATCTGACACAGGACCGCCTGGCAAAGGTGGTGGAGGCGGCCCATCCGCATTCTTTGACAAATGAGGAAAAACAGCAGAAAACGGGCATTTCAGATGATAAAAAGCTTTGAAACAGATGCAGGTTATGATACCATACTTGAGGCATCTGTTTTTTTGATGCAGAAAAGACAGATGTACTTCTCACACAGTGAATTCACCATCCCGTGCATGCAGAGACTGTAAAGCATGCGGGCTGCATGTTGCTGGTGTTCGAAACTGTGGCGGAAAACAACGGAAAGCGAGGTAAAAATTAAAATGACTGTTGTTTCAATGAGGAAAATGCTCGAAAACGGTGTTCATTTTGGACATCAGACACGCAAGTGGAACCCGAAGATGAAGCAGTATATCTATACTGCCAAGAACAATGTTTACATCATTGATCTTGCCAAGACACAGGAACAGCTGGACAAGGCATATGCTGCCCTGAAGAAGATCACGGAAGACGGCGGCAAGGTTCTGTTTGTTGGTACCAAAAAGCAGGCACAGGCTACTGTGCTGGAAGAGGCAATCCGTTCCGGAAGCTTCTATGTCAACCAGAGATGGCTGGGCGGCACTCTGACGAACTTCAGAACGATCCAGAAGTCCATCAAGAAGCTGACTGACATTGAAGAGATGGAAACATCCGGCACCATTGAGCACTATACAAAGAAGGAGCAGGCTCTGCTTCTGAAGCAGAAGGATAAGCTGGAAAACTATCTCGGCGGTATCAAGGAAATGAAGAAGCTGCCGGATGCTCTGTTCATTGTCGATCCTCTGCAGGAGCACAATGCTGTCGAGGAAGCACGCAAGCTGAACATCCCGGTATTCGCACTGATTGATACAAATGCAGATCCGACCAAGGTGACATATCCGATCCCGGCCAATGATGATGCCGTACGTTCCATCAAGCTGATGGTCAGCGTCATCGCTGATGCTATCGTTGAAGCCAAGGGCGGCGTTCTGGAAGTTGCTCATCAGGAAGAAGAGGGTGAAGACATCACCATGAAGGATGTCATCATCAATGTTGAGCAGCAGGCTGCTGAATATGAGCGCAAGAGAAGACAGAGATTTGAAGAGCGCCGTGCCCAGATGGCTGCCGGCAATGGCCGCAATGGCCGCTTCTCCAATGGCAATGGTGAGCGCCGTGTATTCCGCAGAGACAGCCGCAACACAAATGCTGCTGCACCTGCCGCAAAACCTGCAGTAAAGAGTGAGGAAACTGTAAAGGAGGACAAGTAATTCATGGCAGCTGTAACTGTTGCAATGATCAAAGACCTGCGTGAAAGAACAGGCGCAGGCATGATGGACTGCAAGAAGGCTCTGACCGAGTCTGACGGCAATATCGAAAAGGCAATTGACTGGCTCCGTGAAAAGGGCATTGCCAAGGCTGCATCCAAGGAAGGCAGAATTGCTGCTGAAGGTCTTTCCAGAATTCTGGTGAAGGGTGACAAAGCCGCAATCGTTGAAGTCAACTCTGAGACTGACTTCGTTGCCAAGAACGAGAAGTTCCTGCAGCTGCTTGACAAGACACTGAACACTCTGATTGACTCCGATGCCAAGACAGTAGACGAGGCAATGGAGCTCAAGACAGAAGATGGCACACTGAAGGACACTTTTGTCGCTGCTGTTGCTACGATCGGTGAGAAGATCACCCTGAGACGCTTTGCCATCCTGAGCAAGCAGGATGACGAAGAGTTTGGTGCTTACATGCACCAGGGCGGCAGAATCTCTGCTTTGACACTGGTCAAGGGTACAGATGATCCGCAGGTAGCCAAGAATATGGCAATGCAGGTTGCTTCCATGAACCCGACATATGTTTCCAGAAACGATATGCCGAAGGAAATCGTTGATCATGAGCGTTCCATTCTGGAAGCTCAGCTCAAGGATGATGAGAAGCTTGCCAACAAGCCTGAGAAGGTCAAGGCTGGCATCATCGAGGGACGTCTGTCCAAGGATCTGCAGGATATGTGCCTGGTAGATCAGATGTTCTTCCTGGATCAGGATGTCAAGTGCGGCCAGTACCTCAAGGAGAACCATGCTGAGGTTGTGACATTTGTCAAATACAAGGTTGGCGAAGGCATCGAGAAGAAGAAGGATGACTTTGCGGCTGAAGTTGCGGCAATGGCCCAGAAGTAAGCATTTATCCAAAAATGACGCAGACATTGTTCTGCGTTTTTTTATGCGCTGCTGCAAGTTTCAACGTATGATAACAGTGAGGTGAAAACATGATTGACACAGTCATATTTGATGTTGGCGGCGTATTGGCCAACTATGAACAGAAAACCTACTTCATGCATCTTGGTTACAGTGAAGAGATGAGTGAGAAACTCAAGAAAGCAACAATGGACCATCCGGCATGGAAGGAGTATGACCGCGGTGTACTGACAGATGAAGAAGTCAGAAACAGATTTAAGAAAGATGCCCCGGAGCTTGCAAAAGAGATTGATTCATCATTGATACATATGCATGGACTTGTTACCCGCCGAGATACTTCCATTCCATGGATCAAATCTCTCAAGAAGAAAAACATCAAAGTGTATATACTCTCCAACTTTGCAAAGACAGCACTTCTTGACTGTGCAGATGCGCTGGACTTCAGGCAGTATTGCGATGATTGTTTCTTTTCTTGTGAGCACAAAGTCATCAAGCCGGACCCGGCCGCATTTCTGACCCTGTTCTACCTGTTCCATATAGATCCCTGCCATGCTGTATTCATCGACGATACGCTGCCTAATATCATATCCGCCAGGCAGTTTGGCCTGCATGGTATACATTATCAATCCCAGATGCAGGCAGAAGCAGAACTTGAGAAACTGCTGATGATGAAAAATGACTGACACCAAAAAAGTGATCCCTGTTCCGGTACGCATCATGTGCGATGCCAGTACAAAGATCACTCTTCTTTTTCTCAGATACGCTTCAATACAAAATGCAGCAGGAAACCTTCTCTGACACCATAATCACTGGATACAAATTCCTGAATGCCGAAGCTTTTGGCAGCTGCTGCCAGCATTCCAAGCCCTGGCACGAGCACTGGGAGACGGTCAGGTGTAACATTTTCCTTTGCGGCTTTCTGCCAAAAGGGATCTTCTTTTTTCAATCCTTCATACAGGGCAAGCAGATCTGCAGTGAAAAACCGTGCCTGGCTGCTGCCAGTGACAGCTTCTACGGTCTTGCGGCATGCTCTTATTGTTCCGCCGACACCGACGGCAACTGGGCTGTTGAGCATCTGCGGATGGATCGTTCTCATCTTTTCAATTTCCGTTTCTGAAATCTGCGGATCAGGTGCCATTGTTGAAAGACGCACACAGCCAAGCGGAATGGATACCGCATCCAGAATCCGGTCCTTTGCAAAGCTGACAAATTCTGTTGATCCACCGCCAATATCGATCATCAGTCCATCATGAATCGTCCTGTCAAGGCTGGTACCATAAAAGTCGCACATTGCTTCTTCCTCACCTGTTAACAGTCTGACATTGTCCAGGCCTGCTTCTTTGATTGCAGAAAGGAAGGCCTCTTGATTGATCAGATTCCGGCCGCATTCCGTTACGTCCCCATAGATCTCACTGACATGCATATCCTGACACTTTTCAAGATATCCTCTGATGATGTTCTGTGCTTTCTGCAGACCTTCATCACTCATTTTATGATCATGAATGCATGCGACAAGATGCGCTGCGATAGACTGATAATACAGCTGGTGAAGGCCGGTATCATCCATCTGGTAGATGACAAGTACGATGGTATTGGAGCCAATATCAATAATGGCGGTTGTATGCATACGGATTCCTCCCGGGTGACATTATACTGACAGGCTCATGAAAATGCAGAAGAAATCCGTGCTGTCATGCTATAATAAATGCCAGAAAGAACAATCAGGAGGAATATCATGTATAAACGTGTCTTACTGAAACTGAGCGGAGAAGCATTGTCCGGGACACAGGGTTCTCCTTTTAATGCAGCAGTACTGGATGATCTTGCGGACGAAATCGGACAGGTTCAAAAAGCAGGCATTCAGGTTGCCATTGTTGTCGGCGGCGGAAATTTCATCCGCGGCAAGATGGCTGTGGAGCTTGGGATGGAGCGCACACAGGGAGACCACATGGGCATGCTGGCAACAATCATCAATGCTCTGGCGATTCAGTCCACACTGGAAAAGCATGGCATTGATACCCGCGTACAGACATCCATCAGTATGCCGGAAGTTGCTGAGCCATTTATTGAAAGAAGAGCAGTAAGACATCTGGAAAAGGGCAGGGTCGTCATCTTTGGCGGCGGCACCGGCCTGCCGTATTTCTCTACCGATACAACGGCAGCACTGCGGGCATCTGAAATCAAGGCAGATGTGATTCTGATGGCAAAAAATGGTGTAGACGGCGTCTATTCGGCGGATCCTAAGAAAGATCCCAATGCCGTGCGGTTTGACACACTGACATATATGGATCTGCTGGAAAAAGGACTGCAGGTCATGGATGCTACAGCTACATCGCTGTGCATGGACAATCAGATGGAGATCATGGTCTTCAACATGAACCAGAAGGGCAACATTGTCAAAGCATGCATGGGTGAAGATATTGGAACAATTATAAAAGGAGAAAAATAACTATGTCGTACCCGATTATTGAAAGCAGCAGTGAAAAGATGGATAAGGTGATTGAGCACCTGCATGCAGAGCTCAATCAGATCCGTACCGGCATGGCCAATGCCAAGATGCTGGACAGAGTGGAAGTGGAATACTATGGCACACCGACTCCGCTCAACCAGATTGCCGGTATTTCCGTGCAGGAAGGCAGAACGCTCGTCATCAAGCCGTATGATCCTTCTTCCCTGAAAGATATCGAAAAGGCCTGTAACCAGGCAAACCTCGGTATTGCCCCGCGCAATGACGGCACCGTGATTCGTCTGACTGTACCGGAACTGACTGGCGAAACCCGTAAGGAAATGACCAAGAAGGTTTCCAAGGTTGCAGAGGAATGCAAGGTGCAGATCCGCAACATCCGCCGTGATGCAAATGATGCTGTCAAGAAGGACAAGACACTGGATGAGGATATGCAAAAGGATGCAAAGGAAGAAATCCAGAAGCTGACTGACAAGTATATCAAAAAGATTGAAGATACAGCTGACAAGAAGTCTGCTGAAGTTCTCAAGGTTTAATGACAGAAACGCAGAAACGCATGGCAGAAAGTTCATGCGTTTTTGTGCCGTTAAAGTTGAACAAGACTATAATGAAGACAGAACCCATCTGGGATGAAAAGGAGAACGAATATGGATAAGTATCAGTGCCCGTGCGGATATGTGTATGATCCGGAAGTTGGTGATCCAACGCAGGGAATCAAGCCTGGCACAAAGTTTGAGGATCTGCCGGAAGACTGGGTCTGCCCGGTATGTGCATTGCCGAAGTCTGCTTTTACCAAGGTTGAGTAGACACAAGAGAGGATGCTGTCTATGGCATTCCTCTTTTTTTATGGGCATGCATGGTATAATACGTACCGAGGTGGAGTATGAAAGAATGCAAACACGTCGCCATCATTATGGATGGCAATGGGCGCTGGGCCAAGGCCAAAGGCCTGCCGCGCACTGCCGGCCATAAAGTTGGTGCAGATAATGTCAGAACCATTGCGATTGCGGCAGACAAACTTGGTGTGAAATATCTGACTCTCTATGCGTTTTCAACCGAAAACTGGAAACGCTCCAAGGATGAAGTCAGCTATCTGATGAAGCTGCCTGCATACTTGTTCAAAATGTATATGCAGGAATTTCTGCAGAGAGGCTTCAGAATCAGGCTGATCGGTGATCTGTCTGCACTTCCTGAAGCAACCCGCCAGGTCCTGCTGGATGCGGCAGATGAGTCCAAGGACAACACCGGCCTCAATCTGGTCATTGCCATTAACTATGGCTCCCATGATGAGATTGTCCATGCGGCAGTTTCCTATGCAAAGGATGTCAAGGAAGGAAAGGCAGATCTGAACCTGACACCGGAAAAGTTTGAACAGTACCTGTATACAAAGGATTTCCCGCCGGTTGATCTGCTGATCAGAACAAGCGGTGAGCAGCGTATTTCCAACTATCTGCTTTGGCAGATTGCCTATGCCGAACTGGAATTTATACCGGAATCCTGGCCTGAATTCACCCCTGATGTATTAAAGCGCTGTCTGGAAGAATATTCCCACCGTGACCGGCGCTTTGGCGGTGTCAAAGATGAGTAAGAGCATGATGATCAAGATTGCTACAGCAATTGTATTGATTGCTGTGGCGGTCCCGCCTCTGGTATTAGGCGGTATTCCGCTGAAGATCCTGTGTGCTGTCATTGCCGTACTGGCTGGCTGTGAAATTGCCAGTCTGAACAAAGAAAAGAACAAGTGGCTGACAGCCATTCTCAACATTGCAGCAATCTTTGCCATGGTCGTTGCACCTGTGGATCAGTTTGTTATGGTCTGTGCCTTCTATGTCACAGTCCTGTTTGCCATTGTCATGTTTGATGAAACCACGACAGCAGAATATGCAGCCTATTCCTTTCTGATTTCCTGCCTTGTCGGCATGGCACTGCTTGGCCTGAACAATCTGTATACATTCCATAACGGGTTTCTATTGACACTGTATGTCGCCATTGCCTGCTATGGCTGTGATACCGGTGCCTATTTCTTCGGCGTTTTCCGCGGCAAACACAAGATGATTCCGCGCGTCTCTCCTCATAAGACATGGGAGGGCAGTATCGGCGGCTATTGCACTGGTGCACTGCTGTCCATGCTGTGGGGATTCTGCCTGTGCCGCGATATGATGCCAGCCGGCATGATCATCGCCGGTTCACTGACACTGCCACTGCTGGCCCAGCTTGGTGATCTTTCTTTCTCCAGCATCAAGAGACACTTCGGCATCAAAGACTTCGGCAGTATCTTTCCGGGACATGGCGGTATTCTTGACCGCATTGACAGTATGATCTTCTGCCTGCTGTTCTTCCATGCACTGCTCGTGCTGGGAGGCCTGCTATGACACGCAAACGGCTCGTCTTGTTAGGGGCATCCGGTTCCATCGGCACCCAGACAATCGATATCGTCCTGCAGCATCCTGATCTTTTTGAAATCAAGGCTCTCAGTGTCGGTCATAACATTGACTGCCTGCGCAAAATACTTGCAAAAGTAAAAGCAGATCAGGTGTGTGTCATGGAAAAACAGGATGCACAGCAGCTTTCTGCAGACTATCCGCACATTCACTTTGTCTATGGCGATGAAGGATTGCTGACACTGGCAGAAAGAGATGATTATGATGTGCTGGTCAATGCACTGGTTGGCTTTGTGGGGTTTGCACCGACACTGGCTGCGATTCAGAAAAAGCACAACATTGCTCTGGCCAACAAGGAGACACTTGTGGTAGGCGGTGAGCTGATCAAGCGGGCCCTGCATCAATATGGTGTCAGCCTGTATCCGATTGATTCTGAACACAGTGCGATCTTCCAGTGCCTGCAGGGAAACAGAAGGCAGGATGTCAAGCGTCTGTGGATTACCTGTTCCGGCGGTGCATTCCGCAATAAGAGCAGAGACGAACTGCAGAATGTAACTGTGGAAGATGCCCTGGCCCATCCCAACTGGTCCATGGGTGCCAAGATCACGGTTGACTGTGCCAATCTGATGAACAAGGGCTTTGAAGTCACCGAAGCACACTGGCTGTTTGATATGCCGTATGATGATATCAAGGTGCTGATGCATCCACAATCCATTGTACATTCCATGGTGGAATACGCTGACCATTCCATCATTGCCCAGCTTGGTGCTGCCGATATGCGCCTGCCGATTCAGTATGCCTTGACCTGGCCTGAGCGGTATGACTTCCATGAGGAACATCCGCTGGATCTGGCCATGGCACCGGATCTGCATTTTGAAAATCCAGATACAGAGCGCTTTCCATTGCTTGCTTTAGCCTATGAAGCAGGAAAGAAGGGCGGCAACCTGGATGCGATCATGAATGCGGCCAATGAAGCGGCCAATCTGGCCTTCCGCCAGCACAAGATTCCGTTCCTGATGATTGAGGAGATTGTCATATCAGCTGTGCATGAAGCACCGTACAAACAGGTCAATGATGTACAAGACCTGCTGGATGCGGATGCCTGGGGGCGTCACTATGCACAGTCCAAAATAGAGGAGTATTTGAATTAATGGTAATTACACTCATCCTGTTTTTTCTGCTGCTGTCTGTCATTATTACGATTCATGAAGCCGGCCACCTGTTTGCGGCGAAAAAGTTCGGTGTCTACTGCTATGAATTTTCTTTTGGCATGGGCCCGGTGATCTTCAAGCGCCAAAAAGGAGAAACCCAGTATTCCATCCGTGCTCTGCCAATCGGCGGTTTTGTCGCCATGGCAGGAGAACAGGATGGCGATGAAGCCTATCCGGATGTACATGTGCCGGAAGGCAGAAGGCTGACGGAACAGAAGTGGTGGAAGAAAGTCATCATCATGCTGGCAGGCGTCTTCATGAACTTCGTGCTGGCATATGCGATCTTTGTCGGCATTGCTCTGGCAGCCGGCGGCGTACAGATGTCACCGGAGCCAGTTGTCGGCTCGGTTGTGGCAAGCAGTCCGGCAGAGCAGGCAGGCTTTGAAGCAGGAGACAGGATCATCAAGATTACAGCCGAAGACGGCTCTTCAGTAAAGCCAAAGACTTTCCTGGACATGCAGTCGTTCAATACGGAAGGACAGGCATGTGTCTATACAGTCGAAAGAGATGGACAGACGCTTGAATTGACTGTAACACCTGCATACGATGCAGAGTCCGGTGCTTACCTGATCGGCATCACATCAGTAGAAGGTAAATACGTCAAGGTAACCCCAGCGAACTGTCTGTATTTTGGCGGCTATTACATGGTGACAATGACAAGACTGATGTTCCAGGCAATTGGAACCATCTTCCATGGTTCTGGCCTGAAGCAGTTATCTGGACCGGTTGGCATTTATAAGGCAACCGGACAGGCCGCATCCATGGGCTTTGGCAGCTACATGCTGCTGATTGCAGAGCTGAGCCTGAATGTCGGCATCTTCAATCTGCTGCCATTGCCGGTACTGGATGGCGGACAGGTTGTGATCACGCTTGGCGAAGCCATCTGCCGCCACAAGCTCAACGAGAAAGTCAAGACAGGTCTGATGCTTGGCTGCTGGGCACTGCTGATTGTGCTGATGGTATTTGTCACATGGAAGGATATTGCCAGCCTGTTTGCATAAAATAATCTTGAGTATTTGAAAACATGGTGCACAAAGCCATGTTTTTTCATTTATAATATCCGGGAAGACAAATCTTCTGCTTTTTTCGTATTATGAAAGATAACAGCTGTCATCTCAGCTGCACATGCAGATTCGACGTAAACTTCTCTGGCATCTGGTTCAACATTGGAACAACGGCCAGATCACATCTGTTTCATCCAGAAGGGATGATGCTGCAGATGCGGTACGTACTTTACCCTGAACAAGTAAGTTGACCGCAGAATGCAGATCACATCATGCCATCTGCTGGAACAGTGTGCGCCTGCAGGATTGCACATAAGCGGAGTCGTCAGTCCGCCGACATTGGTGTATAAGCTGCAGACAGGGGAAAGCCGTGCTCCCATGATGATCAAATGCACGATGGCTTCTGACAGCATGAAATGAGAAGGCATAACATTGGTGCCTGGTCATATTCTCTCTGCAAAAGCCATGATACGCTGACGAATCCAAAGCAAGTACACACGTGATTTCTGAACCTGTATATTTCCACAGAAACACATTCCTGTTTTAAGCATCACAAATTTCCTGCGGTGGCATCTCTGCCTGAAGCAAGAAGAGGGAAGGAATCACATGAAAATAATCAGACAATTTATTCTTGTGCTGGCTCTTGCCGGCAGTACTCTGCCTCTTGGCAGCAAAGTCCTTATCAAAGCAAATGCAGACAACAGCAATGACTATTCCATACACCAGGGCTGTGTCTTTGATGTGGACGTCGTCAATGACAATGGCGGCTTCGATCACAAAGGATGTTACAGTGATTTTAATTCTGCCAAAAATGCAATGAATTCGCTTGGGCAGGATGCGGTCATCCGCAACGCATCCAGCAAATCTCCAAGTAAAATCATTGCAATGGTTTCCGGTATGGTCATTACGAATCCATATCGTAATAATGGCAGAGAGCTTTCCTATTACTATATGAATCAGGATTTTTCTGGCTCTAATACGTATTCCCGTCAGTATGCCCAGGCGCAGTACCATGATACTGCCTGGTATGACACTGCCAGCGGCGGTGGCGCAGTATCGATGACCATGAATGGATTTGACGGCTACGTCAAGATGGCAGAATGCGATCTTGTGCCGATCAAGTACTACACCAACCACCTTGCCATTCAGCTTGGCGGTAATAATCCGGAAGATCCTGTCTATACGCTGTATCCGGAAATGGACCATTATACGGTTTCAACGGATGGCAGCAAGGAAATGAAGTTCTATTCCTACTGGGGATGGTCTAATTCGGTCAAAGCCAGCTGGCAGACCTATGCCGTACCTGACCGCCGGGGCGTTATTCTGCCGGGGGCGGACTGGATGAGCGATGGTGCAACATATTACAGTGCCAACGGTTATGATTTCTATACAGATCAGGCAATGACGCAGTATGCTGGTACATATTACAACTACTATCAGTTTCTGCCGCTGCGTACAAAGTCCAATCTGACCGCTGCCGATCTGCAGAACTTTTTGAATCAGAGCGGCTATGCCGGCAATTCGGTCATGAACGGCAATGCCCAGGCTTTTATCGATGCCCAGAACAAATATGGTGTCAATGCTCTGCTTGTCTATGCCATGGCTATTCAGGAGTCCGGCTACGGAACAAGTTATTATGCAAAAACAAGGCGCAATCTTTTCGGTTGGAATGCAGTGGACTCCAATCCGAATCTGGCAGCTTCCTATAGCAGCATATATGCGGTAGTAGAGCAGCAGATGGGCGTAAATCTGAATGGGTATCTTGATGTGGACGATGGCCGCCATTTTGGTATGGCCATCGGCAATAAAGGCAACGGTTTCAATGTCTGTTATGCCTCTGATCAGTACTGGGGTATCAACATTGCATCCTTTGCCTATCAGATCGACAAAGCAGCCGGCTTCAAGGACCTGTATTCTGTTACCCTCGGTGTTGTGAACTCTGATGCCAGTGTATACTTTACAAAAAATGCCTATACCAGCACAAAGTGGTATGACATTAAAAATGCCGGCGGATCTGCCGGAGGCTATTTCCCCAGGGCATACCTTGTGCCTGTCCTTGGTGAAGAAAATGGCATGTACAAGACACAGACCTCTGATCATTTATCCAATGGCAGACTCACCCGTGCCTCCGTATCCAACAAATGGACCTATGACTTTGCCAGCAATGTAGCCTACATTTCCAAAGACTGGCTCACGATTCTTACCAACGGTACACCGTCTGGCAACAATACCGTACCAGAAGAAAAGCCGGAGACAACACCGGATCAGGCACCTGAGACAACACCTTCACCAGAAACGACACCGGAGCCATCCGAAACTCCTGAAAATGAAGTTGGGGATATGAGCAATGCTTCTTATAAATATCGTTCTGGCGTTGGAGCAGTGTCCTATAATGAGTCATCACATGTTGTGACGATGACTGGCCTTGGCTATTTTGATGGTGCAGCAGCTTACAATCATTCTGTCAAGCAACAGATGAAACTGGTGAATGCTGAAACAGAAGAGGTAACAAACCTTTCTACACAGACAACGGATTATCAGGGTATCATGAAAGAATTGTTTGTGGGCTACGAGGCTGTTGGATATCAGACAGAAATTGACCTCGATGATATCAAGCCTGGGAATTATATTCTTGAATTAGAAACTGTTAACGGCTCACATGACGCCATGAATTCATTGTTTTATAACGATCTGAAAGAAGGATACTCGATTACCCGTGAAGATGGAAATACGGTTACTTTCTATACTTCTCCTCTTAACAGTTACAGAGTTGAGGTTTCTTGTGAGAAGCAGAATATCAATATGTCTGATGTGAAGAAGCCAAGTCTGATGACACCCGTATTTGGAGCTGACACCATATCAATTGACAATGGACATTTGACGATCACAAATGGTTATTCCTTCTTGCGGAATGCAAGTATGTCAGCAGATACACATCCTTCCTATACGCTTTATCTTGAGGATGAAGACGGTAAAGTGTATTCTTGTGCGATTGATGCAAAAGATAGTGTTTATGATTTCAAGTCGTGGTTGAAGAATTATCAATACGAGACTTCTATGTGCAGTTTTGATGCTGATATCGATTTGTCTCATCTTTCTTCAGGTACATATCGTTTGTATTTGGAAATTAAAACAGATGAATACAAAGATATCTTTGAATTATATCGAAATTGGACTGACAAATTGAGTTCAAAATCTGGCGGGCGCATCTATTCGCTTAAGACAGAAAAAGCAAGGTCAAGATATATTCTGACCATTGAGTGAGGAAAACAAGATATGTCATTAAAATTAAAACTGGGCATGAAAATAGCTCTGGCGGCTGTGCTGACAGCGGGTGCTGGTACAAGTGCCTATGCGTATTACGCAGTCAATGCGTCTGATTCCATTGATGTGCCTGATTTTACCGGCAAGGCACAGCGTATTGTTGAAATGTGGGCTAAGAAAAATGATCTGAAAGACCAGGTAAAGTTTAAAGAGGAATATAGTGATGATGTACTGGGCGATTGTGTAATCAGTCAGTCAGCACGAAAGGTGTCTTCCAAGAGCACAATCACCTTTACGCTTTCACAAGGGCCTGATCCTGATAAGGAAGTTGAACTTCCTGATTTTGCCGGCAAGAAAAAGGACGAAATTGAAGCCTGGTTTGCTGATAATTATTTTTCCAACGTTTCCTATACCTATACATATGTCAGTGATCAGGATTTGGAAGATGATATGTTTGTCAGTATGGATCCTGCTGCGGGCACAAAAGCGAAACGTTCTGATGCCATTACCGTAACTCTTGCAACAACCGAGGTTGTGGCGCCTGACTTCTCTTCTATGAACAAAGATGAGATTCAGAAATGGGGCGATGAAAACGGCATTTCTATCACATTTACAGAACAGGAAAGTCAGATACTCAATGATGGCGATATCATGGAGATTTCGGTTAAAGCCGGCGATAAGCTGAAAAAAGGTGATACAGTAACGGTAACAATTGCCAAACACGTGGATAGTTCCCAGACCGAAAAGACAGATGAGGAAGTACAAAGACAGACCACAGATACAAATGCCAATGGCGGTACACGTGATCAAAGTTACTCCAATTCCGGTAATACCCAGCAAAGCAGCGAATCATCTGGAACGGATAATACGAATAGCAACACATCTGGAAGTGCGACAACAGAGACGCCGTCACAGTCTTCCGGAGTCTGCTTGTCGAATAATGCTGGTAATGCATTAGGCATGCTGTATGTTGGAGAGGAAGCATCTGACATTAACGATTATCTTGTTAAAGTGCGGCAGAATGGATGCAAAGTAACTGAAAATTACATTAATTCTTCTAATAACAATAAGGGGTTTGCTGGATATTCAACAAGTCTAGACGGATCAAGTGCAACTGTTAATATCTATCAAAGCAACTAAAAGCTCTTCCTTTTGTTGTGTGAAACAGTTCTGTTTGCAGGACTGTTTTATTTTTTCACAAAAAGTTATGTAAAGATTTACAAGTGTGTTTTGACAGGATGAAAACGTGGTATAATATTTTGCGTAGGTAAGGAGATAGAGTTAGATGGCTACAGGAAAAGTAAAGTGGTTCAATGCTGAGAAGGGCTATGGTTTCATTACAGGTGATGACGGAAAGGATATTTTCGTTCATTACTCTGCCATTCAGGGTGAAGGCTTCAAGACTCTTGACGAAGGTCAGGCTGTAAGCTTCGATGTCAAGGATACTGACAGAGGCCCGCAGGCTGAGAACGTTGTCAAGCTGTAATAGAAGATAACCATTTGCAGGAGAAATCCTGCTTTTTTTGTGCGTGCATGAAAAAAGCCTGCATGTGCAGGCTGTTATTTCAGAATTGTTTGATGCCTTCAACAAAGCAGGAAGCAACACTGTAATCATCATTGAGAATGGTAATGGACGCATCATAGCCAACTTTGATATAGCCAAGATGGTCGTCCATATGCAGCAGTGCTGCTGGATTGCATGTACAGCTGTTGAGAGCTTTGTCGAATGGTACGAGTGCTCTTTCTACCAGGTTGCGCAGGCCTTCATTGGTTTTCATGGTTGATCCGGCCAGGTTGCCTTCTTTGATCAGGTGGGCGGATCCATCCGGATAGATGACGATTCCCTGGCCGCCGAATTCAAACTTTGTGCCGACTGGGTATCCCTTGCACATCAATGCATCAGAGATCATGATTGCCTTTGTGCTGTCTTTTTCACGGAAGAAGATGTTCAGTGCTTCCGGTGTGGAGTGGTTGCAGTCACAGATGACTTCACTGTACAGGTCGTGCAGTCTCAGAGCTGCACCAACCATACCATTCTGTCTGTGGTTGAATGGGGACATTGCATTGTAGGTATGGGTGATGGAAGAGGCACCATTGGCCACTGCCATCATCGCCTGCTCATATGTAGCAGATGTATGTCCCATGGACACAACCGTACCATGCGTGCTGGCATACCGTGTTAAGGCGAAGTCCTTGTCATGTTCCGGGGCAAGGGTGATCACTTTGATCAGATTGTGGGCTGCCTTCTGATATTCCTTGAACTCTTCCACAGAAGGGGGAACAATGGCCGCTGCCGGCTGTGCACCTTTCTTTGCCATATCGAGATATGGTCCCTCAAAGTGAATACCTAGAATCCTGGCTCCTTCATAACTGTTTTCATCATGTACCTTTGCCGCATTTTCTACAGCCTTTGTCAGCACAGGCTTCATCTCAGTAATGGTTGTGGCAAGAAAACCGGTTACGCCTTCATGCACAATGTTCTTTGTCCATTTCTTCAGGCCTTCTTCATTGGCATAGTTGGTATCAAAGCCATAAGCGCCATGACAGTGAATGTCAATGAATCCTGGCACTATGCGGAGATCACCATAATCAATGTCTGCCTGTGTCTCATAGGGCAGCACACTGACGATCGATTTTCCTGAGATTTCAATGACACCCGGCATGAAATCGCCGGCAATCCAGATACGCGTACTCTTGATTTTCATTACAAACACCTCCTGTTTCCACTGTAGCACTTTTGCGGTTTTCCGTTTGTTCATAAGCTGGCATATTGTTTCGATTTGGCCCCGGCATATACTTCCTGATATAATAAAAAAGACGAACAGCTTTATGCTGCTCAGGCTGCTGTGTTCATTGACAGCAGAAGTTGTAAAGGAGAAAAAATTATGCAGATTGGAATGGCATTGGCTCTCTTTGTACTTGCCATTGATGGTGTTGTTGGTACAAAGATCCTGCATATGCCGCTGGTCGTATGTACGTTGATCGGTGCCCTGCTACACAATGTACAGACAGGGGTTACGATTGGTGCTGCCTGTCAGCTGTTTTACAGCACCGCACAGCGTGATGACACTGGTGCAGGCATCTATTGTGCCATCGCTGTGATTGCCGCTGTGCGCGGAGGCGTGCAGGCAGGTGATCTCAGTGCCGGGATTCTGGCATTTGGCTTTGCCTGTGCCATGGACGGCTTGTGCCGGCTGATTGGCACACTGTTTCTGCCAGCTGCCAGAAAAGCAGCAGAAAAGGGAAAAGCAAGCACCATTGCTGTGTTTGGACCAATGTTGATCCGCGGCGTGCTTGCCGCAATTGCTGGTTATTATGCGTATGGTCTTGGGGCAGATGCCGTCAATGTGATTGATGGCTGGATGAATGATCTGCCATGGCTGTTCCATGGCATTGCCACAGCTGCTGCCATGCTGCAGTTCCTTGGTATTGCGGTTGTCATGCGCAATCTTTACTATCAGGAATATCCAGCTGCACTGCTTTCCGGCTTTGCCGTTGCTGCACTGGCATCCAAATCTGGTTCCTATGGACTGTTTGCCTGCGGTCTGCTGGCTCTTGGCATTGGTGCCTTTGTGCTTTGGCATTTTACCCAGCAGAATAAGGAAACTGCTGCTCCGGTAAAGAACAGTACTGTAGAAAAGAAAGGAAAGGCTGAAAAATGGTGGTAGGAACAACGCCGTATACGGATACAAAGGAAGCATTTCCGCTGGATAAGAAAACACTGCGGAAAATTGCGTTCCGTTCATTCTTTACCCACGCCGGTGAAAATGCAGAAACGGCTGCTTCCACAGGCTGGACATGGGCAATGGAACCAGGCCTGAAAAAGACTCATTCCAATCCGCAGGATCTTGCCATATCGCTTGGCCACAATCTGGAATTCAATGATCCATCCTATCTCTTTTCGTCTTATGTGATGGGCGTGGTTCTCTCACTGGAAGCACAGAAGGCAGATCCATCTGTGATCCGCTCTTTGCGCACGACGCTGGCACTTGCCGCAAGCGGACTGGAGCGTGCTCTTGTCTATGGACTCTGGCTGCCCATTATGCTTGGTGCTGTTTACAGTATGGTCAGCAGCGGCAATGCCTGGGGTGTTGTAATTGTGGCAGCTGTTTCCTTCCTCCTGCATGTGATTCTGCGCTTTGTATTGATCAACGTCGGCTACAAAGGCGGCACTGCATCCGCAGAGAAACTGATTGCTAAAAAGGATTCATGGAGTAAGGCAGCCCGCATCTCCGGTCTGTTTATGACAGGTGCCATCATTGGCTTTGGCTCATTGCTCACCGGCCAGGTTGGTGTACATGGTATGCGTGCTTCCAATGCATTCCTGCAGCCGTTGGTTCTTGCCAGCCAGGTAGTACCAGGCCTGATTGGTCTGTGTGCAGCTCTGGTGACATACTGGCTGCTAACCAGGAAAAACTGGTCCATGTGGAAATGTGCCATCCTTCTGATCGCAGTAGGATTTGTCATTGGCATGCTTTGAGATGCACAGGAAGTGCATCTCTTTTTTTTCGGCAGAAAGGACGTATGATTGTAGTTATGAAAAAAGAATTGAAGCAGATCCATGTGGCGGCTGCCGTGATTTGCAAAGATGACAAGATCTTTGCAACGCAGCGCGGCTATGGGGAATTCAAAGACGGCTGGGAGTTTCCTGGCGGAAAGATTGAAGCAGGGGAGAGTGCCCGACAGGCACTTGTGCGGGAAATCAAGGAAGAACTGAATACTGACATTATCGTTGGAAATTTTATCGGCAGTGTGGAATATGATTATCCACAGTTTCATCTTTCCATGCAGGTGTTTTCTGTCAGTGTACAGCATGGATCTCTTGAACTGCTGGAACATGAAGCAGCACGATGGCTGTCCCCAGGCGAGCTGGACAGTGTTGCCTGGCTGCCTGCGGATCAATATATTGTGGATCATTATCTGCGCAGGGAAATGACAGTAAGTAAAGACAAATGAATGTGTACTGCTTTGTGCAGATACCAATTTCATCATATTTTTCAGGGAATCTGCCATATTGGATGCCTATATACAGGTGGAGGTATCGTTATGGCAATGATCAAAGATCTTCCTGCGGCTGAGAAACCGCGGGAGAAAGGCCTGCAGTTTGGCATGCGTGCTTTAAGCACACCTGAGCTGCTGGCCATCTTAATTCGTACCGGCACCAAAGGCAGAAGTGCTGTCGACACGGCTGGTGATCTTTTAAAGAAAGCAGGCAGCGTTGCCGGTGTTTCTGCAATGAGCGTACCTGAGCTGACCAGAATCTCAGGCATTGGCAAAGTCAAGGCGCTGGAAATCGTGGCAGCCATGGAACTGTCACGAAGAGTCGCTTTGGAGCGTGTTTCGCAGGGCAGCATCCTGGATACACCGGAACGGCTGTTTCACTGGCTGCAGAAAGAAATCGGCTCATCCATGCAGGAAAACTTTCTGGTTGTGTACCTGGACGCCGGTCTGCACCTGATCAGTTACCGTGTCTTGTTCACCGGCTCACTGAATGATGCCCGCGTGTATCCCCGGGAAGTTTTCAAGGAAGCACTGTTGGCCAATAGTTCTGCCTTCATGATGGTGCATAACCATCCCAGCGGCTCACTTGTTCCAAGCGGCGCAGACCTGTCATTGACCAAACTGATGTGTGAAACCGGCAGAATGATGGGAGTTGCGGTCATTGATCACATCATTGTGACCGCAAACGGGTATTATTCCTTTGCGGCAGAAGGTCTGCTGAAAGATGCCATGGATGAGACTTGTGCCTGATGGTAAAATGATATGACAGAGGAAGGTGCACATTGATCAGAAACAAGGCCGGCAGGAAAAACAGAATACAGCAGATATCCCGCAGCAGAAAACATGGTCTGGGGCACTGCACCCGGATTCTGCTTGCCTGCGTGCTTTGTGTCTGCCTGCTTGGCTGTCTGCCAGGCTGTGTTTCTGTGCGCACCCAGATTGCCTACAGTATTTACCCCATTGGCTGGCTTGTGAGCGCACTTGCCCAGAATACCGTTACCACTGTATCCCTGCAGGATGGGCAGACTGCCCAGAGAGCACAGATCCAGAGCAATTATCAGGATATCCTTGCCAAGAGTGCTGTCTTTATGCATATTGGCGACCTGGAGCCATATCTTTCCGTGTACCAGAATGAGATCGCGTCCAGCGGTACGCTGGTGCTGGATCTGTCTGCCCACAATGCGGTTTATGACTTTGCGCGCTATACGCCTGATGACAGCAGCAGTGCCTCAGATTATCAGGAATCTGCCTGGTATGATTCTGCTTTGTTTGATCAGACAGATATGTATGAAAAAGATGTTTCTTTGTGGAATGATCCGGTACTGATGCTCTCGATGGCAAAAGATATCCTGAGCTGGCTGGAGAAGACCTATCCGGAGAATACAGACCTGTACGAAACAAACTTCAAAAAGCTGGAAGCAGATCTGGTTGATCTGGATGCACAGTATCAGGCTCTGGCCACCCAGGCGGCGGACCAGTCCATCACGCTGCGGTTTGTGACAGTGACGCCAAGCTTTGGCAACTGGCAGAAAACATATGGCTTTCAGGTATACCCGCTTGTGTTAAGCCGCTATGGTGTACTGCCGGATGAAGAGGAGCTGGCTGTGATGGAACAACGCATTAAGACGGATGGTGTACAGTATATTGTTTATGAAGACAGTATGCCGGATGATATGAAGGGTCTGTTTAACAGAGTTATGAATGACTGCGGACTGACCCGCATTGATCTTTCCAATCTGAGCAGCCTGACGCCACAGCAGGAAGAAGATGGCAAGGACTACCTTTCCATCATGTACGAGAACCTGGCTGTGCTGCAGAGCATCGTGGAACAGAAAGATCAGGCAGGATGAAAGTAGAAGAGGTAGCGAAAAGATGAAAAAGTTAATGCTGGTGGATGGCAATTCCATGCTGTTTCGGGCTTACTACGCCACTGCCTATGGCAAGAAAATGACGACGGCACAGGGCGTGCCGACCAATGCTGTGTTTGGTTTCTGCCAGATGCTGCAGAAAGCTCTGGATGAGCAGAAGCCAGATGCCGTTCTGGTTGCTTTTGATGCCGGCAAGCATACGTTCCGGCATGATCTGTATGCCGATTACAAGGGAGGACGCAAGCCGGCACCGGATGATCTTGTTCCACAGTTTCAGATGGTCCGTGACTTTCTGGACGCAGCCCACATAAAATGGGTGGAGATGCCTGATATAGAAGCCGATGATCTGATTGGCACCATGTCAAAGAAATATCCTGACTGTCAGACCATTATCTTCACAAGTGACCACGATCTGCTGCAGCTTGTCGATGATACAACGTCGGTGCTGCTGATGAAAAAGGGCATGACAGATATGGATATCATGACGCCGGAATCCATGCAGACTGAACTTGGCATCCGGCCATTGCAGATTATTGATCTCAAGGGACTGATGGGTGATCACAGTGACAACATCCCGGGTATTCCCGGTGTTGGTGAAAAGACTGCCGTCAAGCTGCTGAACCAGTATGACACACTGGAAAATGTGCTTGCCCATGATCAGGAGATCAAAGGCGCCCTTGGCAAAAAGATCCAGGCAAACCATGAACTTGCCGCACTGTCCAAAAAGCTGGCAACCATCCGCCGCGATGTCGATCTGGATATCAAGCTGGAAGACTGTACCTTTATGCCGGACTATGCATCCCTTGTCCATTTCCTTGAAACACTTGGCATGAAGATGCTGGCATCCCGCTATCAAAGCAGACTGCTTGGTAATCAGGAACAAAAAGCAGAAGAAACGATTCAGGTACAGCGTGTATCTGTGATCCCGGAAAACGTATATACAGGCCGCTATGCGGTATTTGGCTGTGATGACCATCAGCAGTTCATGGGGGCATCCCTCTATGGACTTGGCATTGCCAGCCAGGCAGGCCTGTATTATATCAATGCAAAGGATCTTCCTCATGATGCACAGCTGCTGAAGCATCTGGCGGCATATGAAGCGGCTGGCTATGATGTCAAGCGTCTCATGCATGTCATGCACAATATCCATATCGAGATTCATTTCAGGGATGATGCCATGATCATAGCCTCTCTGGCGGATTCCACACTGACAAGCAATGAGAAGATTACAGAGAAGTATGATCTGCATACCACGGACAGCTATGAAGATGTCTTTGGCAAACCAGGCAGGCCTGTTTCTGTGGATGAAGAGAAAGAAGCCCGCTTTGCCGGGGAGAATGCTGCCAATATCCTCAAAATTGTGGAACAGGCAGAACCTGTCATCACTTCCTGCAACATGACGCATCTCTACCGTGATGTGGAAATGCCTCTGACAGAAATTCTGTGTGAAATGGAACGTGATGGCATTCGCTGCGATGAAAAGGTGCTGGATGCCATTTCTGACAAGACGCAGGCCCAGATTGATGAACTGCAGAAGAGAATCTATACCCGTGCCAATAAACAGTTCAATATCAACTCTCCCAAACAGCTGGCATCGGTGCTGTATGATGATCTGGGACTGTATGGCGGAACGAAACGTTCCACATCGGCTGACCGGCTGGAGAAGCTGCGCGGTGCCGATCCGATCATTGACGATATTCTTGCCTACCGCAAACTTGCCAAAATCTTAAGCACGTATGCGGAAGGCCTTAAGAAGTACATCTGCAAAGATGGACGCATCCATACGATTTACAACCAGGCAGCTACAACCACTGGCCGTCTGTCCTCATCCGAGCCTAACCTGCAGAACATATCTGTGCGCGATGAACAGGGCAAAGAGGTGCGCAAGGCATTCCCGGCCGACCCAGGCTGTGTATTGATCTCGTGCGACTATCACCAGATTGAGCTGCGGATGCTGGCTCATATGGCCGATGAGACAAGCATGATTCAGGCTTTTCGTGACGGCATTGATATTCATACCAAGACGGCCATGGATGTGTTTGGCGTTTCCAAGGAAGAAGTGACGCCGCAGATGCGCCGCCAGGCAAAGACGGTGAATTTCGGCATTGTCTACGGTATTTCTGACTTTGGTCTGAGTGAGCAGCTTGGCACCAGTGTGGCCCAGGCACGTGATTTCATTGAAACATACTACAGGAAGTATCCCCGCATCCGTACCTATATGGATCAGGTTGTCAAAGACTGTGAGAAAAACGGCTATGTGACAACACTGCTTGGCAGAAGAAGAGAGATTCCGGAGATTCATGACAAGAACCGGATGATCCGGGAATTTGGCAAGCGGGCAGCAATGAATGCACCGATTCAGGGCAGTGCGGCGGATCTGATCAAGCTGGCCATGATCCGCATTGACAAGGCAATGAAAGAGAAGAAGGTAAAATCCCGCATGATTCTGCAGGTGCATGATGAACTGATCTTTGAAGTGCCTCAGGATGAAATTGACATGATGAAGGCACTGATCAACGACGGCATGGTCAATGCCATGAGCCTGAAAGTGCCGCTGACAGCAGAATGTGCCGTTGGCAAAGACTGGTATGAGGCTAAATAATGCCGGAACTGCCAGAAGTTGAAACGGTTGTGCGCACACTGGAACATCAGATCAAAGATGATGAGATTCTGGATGTACAGGTGCGCTATGCAAAGACGGTCGATGGTGATCCAGGATCATTTGCCAATGCTTTGCGGCATGAACATTTCCGCATCTTTCAGCGGCGCGGCAAGTATCTGATCTTCCGCATGGACCATGTGACTCTTGTTGTCCATCTGCGCATGGAAGGCAAGTTCTATCTCATGTCACCATCAGATCCTGTCAACCGGCACATGCATGTCATCTTTCAGATGGCCAGCGGCAGATCACTGCGCTATCACGACACCCGCAAATTCGGCCGCATGTGTATCCTGCCGCTGGACTATGACTTTTCATCCTTCCATGGCCTTGGCCCGGAACCATTTGATCCATCGTTCAATGCGGATTATGTACATCAGTACCGCAAAGGCAGAAAGGAACCATTGAAGTCATTATTGCTTGACCAGAGTTTTGTGGCCGGCATTGGCAATATTTATGCGGATGAAATCCTTGCTGCATGTCATCTGCGTCCAGGCAGAAGCTGCAGCCGCATTACCAGAAAAGACGACCAGAACATCGTTGATAACACCAGACGGATCATGAAGGCAGCCATTGCGGCAGGAGGCACCACGATCCGCAGTTATACTTCTTCCCTTGGCGTGACCGGCCGTTTCCAGACAGACTGCACGGTGCATATGCAGAAGATCTGTCCGCGCTGCCACGGACCAATCAAAGTCAAATATATCGGCGGCCGCAGCAGCTACTACTGCCCGCACTGCCAGAAATAAAAAGAACAGGAGGACGACACATGAGAATCGGGATTACCGGAACCATTGCTTCAGGCAAGACAACTTTCAGCAAGATGCTGCGCCAGCGCGGCATGCCCGTATTCAACGCGGATCAGTATGCTGCCATCTGCCTGTATGGCAGCCACCCATGTGCAAAAGTGATTGCCAGTGAATTTGGTGATGTATGCATGCCCAATGGCGACATTGACCACAAGAAGCTTGCTGCTGCTGTCTTTCATGATGAAACAAAACGAAAACGGCTCAATGCCATCGTCCATCCCTATGTCATTGCCGGCATGGAGCATTTCTTTTCCAGCCAGAACGGCAGGCTTCTGTTTGCTGAAGTCCCGCTTCTGTTTGAGGCAGGTATTGAAGATCATTTTGACTGCATCGTCCTGATCACCTGTGACAAAGATACAGCCATCATGCGGATGATGCATGACCGCGGCTATTCCAAAGAAGAGGCGCTGGCCCGCTATGCAAGCCAGATCGATCCACAGATTCAGAAGCAGAAGGCAGATATTGTCATTGAAAACAACGGTACGACAGATGATCTGAACCATGCAGTAAACAATCTGATGAAGCAGCTGCGCGCAAAGGAGAGACATCATGCTTAGAAATGAAGATACGTTCCGGGTGGAATGCGTCAACAGCATTTCCGAAGACAGTATTGTTTCGCTTGCCAATCTGTATCAGCCGCTGATCGGCGGAGACGGCCTGCTGCTGTATCTGACCCTGCATGCCGAGGCAAGACACCAGCGTGCCCAGGCTACGCATAAGCACCTGTGCCGGATCATGAACAATATCTCCCTGGATACACTGGAACGGGCAAGACTGCGGTTAGAAGAATACAATCTGCTGCGCGCCTATATGCGCCAGGGCAGCGGCCATGATGCCTGGATTTATCATCTCAATACACCGCTTCCTACTATGGATTTTCTTTCCAATCAGATCTATCTTTCCCGGTTCCGCAATGAAGTCGGTGCCAAAGATACGGATGAGATTGTTGCCCGTCTTGGCAATGTCGGTCTCTCTCTGCAGGGATACAAGGATGTCACCAGACAGATCCGGACAACACCAGTGGAAAGAACAATGCCGGAATCCGCCTGGACAACGGTGCGGCCGCGCTATCAGTTTTCTTCGGGCAATGAAACGATCGATTTTGATTATGAGCGTTTCCTTGCCACAACCAGTGCCGCTGTTTTTCCAATCGTGCTGCGCACCCAGGAAAATATGGCACTGATCGGCAGACTCGGCACTGTCTATGGCATTTCCGCAGACCGCATGCGGCAGCTGATCGCCAATTGTACCGTTCCAGATCCAGCCTTTTTCAATGCAGATAAGCTGAAACTGATGTGCGAAAAGGAAAAGGTGCAGACAAAGAATACACACGACCCTTACAGCCTGCCGCCGGTATCGTTCCTGCAGTCGCTGATGAATGGCCGTGAAGTACCGCTTGCAGAGAAGAAGATTCTGGAGAATCTTTCTACCCAGATGCACTTTTCCAATGAGGTGATCAATGTCCTGATTGCCTATGTCCTCAAGATCTCGGACAACCGGCTGTCTGCCCGCTTTGTCAGCTCTGTTGCTGCGCAGTGGGCACGTGATGGCATTGAAACGAAGGAACAGGCACTTCTGGAAGCGAAGAAGAATCTGCACAGCAGCCGCAGCTATCAGAAGGTGGAACTGCCGGCATACATGAATAAACCGCTGCCGGAAAGCAAGCCGGCCAGCGAGCAGCTCGTACAGAAAGTCAAAGCAATGCAGCAGGAGATGAAGAAACACGATGCGTGATGGATTCCAGAAAATGAATTTTGATATATCACTGAGTGATGCGCAGAAAGAAAAGACCAGAGAGCTTTGCGCACAGCTGCAAAAAGATCCGGATGTGGCATATCTGATCCAGCACAAAGGTGTGCCGGCCAGTCTCATCCAGCAGTATCCATGGCGGATTCATGACTGGTGTCAGGGCATTGCCGCATGCCATAACTGCAAGGGACTCGATCACTGCAGGCAGAAGAAAACAGGGTACTATGATGATCTGATGTACGATGGCATCCTGCAGAAGGTGGTATCCCCATGCCGGTTTATGAAGGAAAAGCTTAAACAGGAAGAACATCTGCAGTACTTTCTGATCAATGATATGCCAAAGCAGCTGCGCACTGTTGGCTTTGCTTCGATTGCGGCAGACGGTGAGGATGGCGCCTATGTCAGTGTGCTGGCCGCATGCATGGAAGCGTTCCGCGGTCAGACAGGCGTGTATCTGTATGGACATATGGGAACCGGCAAGACCTATCTTGCGGCAGCAGCCTGCAATGATGTGGCCCGAAGAAAGCAGAAATGTGCCTTTGTGTACTGGCCGGACTGCGTGCAGAGAATGGTCACCGGCATTGACTCAGGAGAGTACCGGATTGAGCTGGAACGTCTCAAGTTTGTGCCGTTTCTGGTCATTGATGATATCGGCGCCGAAGCAGTGACCCAATGGAACCGGGACCAGATCTTACTGCCGGTTCTCAATGCCAGATATGAAGCGCATTTACCGACCTGGTTTACCTCCAATGAAGACATTGCTTCTCTGCGTGCACACTTTGCAATTTCCAGCCGCGGGAAGGAAGAAGCGATGAAGGCAAACCGCATTATTGAGCGCATTCAGGCAATGTGTTCTGTGAAAGCGCTTGAGGGAAAAGATCGCCGTCAAATGGTTGACGGAACCGTTTACGATGCTAGAATTAAAGGCGAAATCGGAGGCTAAACAATGGTCAGGAAGATTGGTGTATTGACCTCGGGCGGCGACGCACCGGGCATGAATGCGGCGATCCGTGCCGTTACCAGAATTGCACTGAATAATGGTGTTGAGGTCGTAGGTGTTCACAATGGCTACCGGGGACTTCTCGAAGAAACATTTGAGGATCTTGGACGTACCAGCGTGTCCGACATCATGGACCGCGGCGGCACTGTTCTTGGGTCTGCCCGTCTTCCTGAATTCAAGGAAGAAGCGGTTCAGGACACATGCATTAAGAACCTGAAGAGGGCTGGCATTGATGCACTTGTTGTTATTGGCGGCGATGGCTCCTACCGGGGTGCTCTTGCCATGACAAAGAAGGGAATCAACTGCATCGGCCTTCCGGGTACGATTGACAATGACATTCCGGGTACGGATTTCACAATCGGCTTTGATACTGCTCTGCATACATGTGTAGAGAATGTCGATAAGCTGCGTGATACGTCCAGTTCTCACCACCGCTGCTCGATCGTGGAAGTCATGGGAAACCATTGCGGCGATCTTGCTCTGTATACGGCAATCAGCTGCGGTGCAGAGATGGTGATTACACCGGAAACAGGATATGATGAGCTTGAGGTCATCGAAAAGCTCAGATATCTTGGCGAGGCTGTCAAGAAAAACCATGCCATTGTGATCATTTCGGAAAAGATCTGTGATGTGGATGCACTTGCCAAGAAGGTCAGTGCAACAACAGATTTCTCTGGAAGAGCAACGGTTCTCGGTCATATCCAGCGCGGCGGTTCGCCAACTCCGACCGATCGTATGCTGGCAAGCCGTATGGGTGAAAAGGCAGTGGATCTGCTGATGGAAGGCATCGGCGGACATTGTGTCGGTATCATTGATAATCAGATTACATCAATGCCGATCGACGAAGCACTGAACCGTCCGTCTCAGAGCCGCAAAGCCCTGTACCGTTTGTTTGACCGTCTGGTTTAAGGAAAAGAGGAAATTGAATTTTATGGCTAACGACAAGCACATCTTCAAGAAGACAAGAGTTGTCTGCACCATTGGCCCTGCTTCGGAAAGTGTTGAAGTACTGACAAAACTTGCCTATGCAGGTATGAACATTGCCCGCATGAACTTCTCTCATGGCACACATGAAGAACATAAGGCAAGAATTGAAGCAGTCAGACATGTATCTGATACAACTGGCATTACACTGGCAGTTGCTCTGGATACAAAGGGACCGGAAATCAGACTTGGCAACTTCAAGAATGATACCGAGAACTATCAGATCGGTGAGATTGTTTATCTGACCAAGGCTGAATGTGAAGGTACACATGAGCGTTTCTGGATCCAGTGCCCGGAACTGTTCGATGATCTGAAGGCTGGCAATTATATCCTTGTCAACGATGGCAAGATGAGACTGACCGTTCTTGAGAACGATGGCTCTGAGATGAAGTGCAGAGTTGAGGTTGCTGGTCCGATCAGCTCCCATAAGGGCTGCAATGTGCCAGGTGTCAAGCTCTCCATGCCGTTCCTGTCCGAAAAAGATATCGATGATATCAAGTTCGGCTGTGAAATGAATGTTGATTTTATCTTCGCTTCCTTTGTCAGAAGAGCAAGCGATGTCAATGCAATCCGTAAGATCTGCATTGAGATGGGCAAGCCGCACATCAACATCATTGCCAAGATCGAGAACCAGGAAGGCTATGACAATGTCGATTCCATCCTGGAAGCTGCAGATGGCGTCATGGTTGCCCGTGGCGACCTGGGTGTTGAGATCCCGACCATGATGGTTCCTGTTTACCAGAAGCACATCATCCGTGAGGCTAACATCATTGGCAAGCCGGCTATCACAGCTACTCATATGCTGGATTCCATGACACATAACCCGAGATGCACACGTGCTGAGGCATCCGATGTCTGCAATGCTGTGCTGGATGGTTCTGATGGTGTCATGCTGTCGGCTGAGTCTGCCGCCGGTGATTATCCGGTTGAAGCCTGCGAGACCATGAGTGAGATTGCTGAGGAAGCTGAGAAGATCATCGACTACCGCAGCAGACTTGACTGGCTCAAGACAACATCCAACAAGACTGTGCAGGATGCTGTTTCCATTGCCATTTCTGATGCAACACTGACACTGGATAACATTGGTGCCATCGTTGTCTTCACACAGGGCGGCACAACAGCAAGAAGAATCTCCAAGTTCAGACCGTGTGTTCCGATCCTGGCAGTTACCTTCACGAAGGATACCCAGAGAAAGCTGCTGAGCTACTGGGGTGTTGTTCCGCTGTTCTCTGATGTACAGAACCAGCTCACCAACGATGATGATCTGGCATCTCTGTTCGCCAAGGACTACGGTGTCAAGCCGGGCCAGCTGATCATTATCTCCGCCGGCTATCCGACAGGCGAAGGTTCCGCAAACATGATGAAGATTGTCGAAGTCAAGTAAGTCTTCAAATATACCAAAACAAAGGACATCTGCTCAATACTGAGCAGATGCCCTTTTTGTAACGCAAGCTTATGCTTTATGCATTTCGCCGGCAAGCTGAAATCCTTTTCTTGCCGCAAATACAGCAATGATTTCATTGATGACAGCAGCAGCCGCAATTGTTCCTTTCACAAGCGATGCAAGATCCGGACGGGATGCCTGCAGGGTGGCACAGATGATGCCGGTAAACACAAGGGAAACACCAGAATGCGGCAGTAATGTCAGGCCAAGATACTTCTGTACGGTCTTTGGCATGTGGGTTGCGGTGGCACCGATACGGGCACCAAAGTACTTGCCAAACGCACGGGAAGCGATATACAGGAATGTTGTGACACCGGCACCAATGATCAGATGGTAATCCAGCGGTGCACCAAGATCGACAATGGCAGTGACCAGACTCACAGACAGAATGTTGTTATACCATGCTGTGATATGATCCAGCGTTTCATCATCTGCCATGTTGGAGAAGGTGGCAGAGAATGATACGCCCATTAACATATAGTTCAGTGTGATTGTCGTAAAGACAAGCTTGTTGAACAGCAGGCCGATTGCTGCGGTGGCTGTGACACCAATCAGCAGAATCGCGAGTGTGGACTTTTTGTCATGGGGTTGTTTCAGGATTTTCCCTGTCGCAAGACCAGTGCAGATACCGATTAGAATCGGCAGGAAGATCATGACCGGGATCATATACAGCGGCAGAGCACCGCCGGATACGGCTCTGGCAATGCAGGAATCTACTGTGAAAAAGACGGCAATGCCAACGATATCATCGAGTACTGCCATTGGCAGCAGCGTGCTGGTCACCGGTCCTTTGGTATGAAATTCCTGCACGATGGCAAGAGCTGGAGCAGGGGCTGTTGCCAGGGCAATGCCGCCAAATGCAAAGGCAAGATAGATCGGAATGTGCATGAAGACAAACAGAATGGCAAACATTGCGGAAACAAACAGGAAAGTGCCAAGCGACTGGGTCAGTGTTGTGATCATCAGTGCTCTGCCATACTTTTTCACACGCCGCCAAACAAGCTCGGTACCAAGCATCAGACCAAACGAGCACTGCATCCAGATGATGACCGTCTGATACAGCGCTGTATCTAACAGCTTCTGCGGCAATAGATTCAGTGCATGGGGACCAAGTGCCATGCCTGCAATCAGCCAGCCCAGAATGGCCGGCATCTTCAGTTTCTGCATTGCCTTACCGGCAAACACTGCCAGAATCAGTGTCAGAATCCATCGCAGGATATTCACTATCATGTTATTTACCTCTTTTCTTCAATAATGCCATACAGGAAGATCTGCAGTGCCTTGCGGCAGTCCGCATCATGCTGCAGAATGGCTTTTTCGTCATGCTTGATCAGAGAATTCCGATATTCCGCATTCAGAAAATTCTGGAATGCACGGAAGATCCGCTGTACATCAGCTTCCTGATACCCGCTGCGCACCGTCTGATCAGCCAGCACGGCTCTTAATACAGCCGCATTGACTTCATCATACTTTTTCCGGCAGGCTTCCATCTGCTCCTGCAGTTGTATCGGATAAAACAGCAGCGCCTCACAGAACATTGCTGCTTTGTCAGGATTCTTTCCAAACCAGGCAGAGCGGGCTGCAAAATAGGCATCAATACTGCCACCTGCTGTTCTGCCAAGTTCTTCGGCCAGCTCATCAAACACAATTGATGCACAGGTCAGATACAGATCATCTTTATCTTTGAAATAGTGGTAGATGATCCCTTTGGAGGTTCCTGCATCACTGGCAATATCCTGCATCGAAGCTGTCTTATAGCCATCTTTTGCAAAGATATGAAAGGCACTTTCCAGAATTTTCTGCTTTGTCAGTGCCGTCTTGATTTCTCTTTTCATTTTTTCACCTCCAAAATATTGACTGATCGGTCAGTTTCTGATGATATCACAATTGACCAACCGGTCAATAAATATTTTTTCAGATCTTTTGATTACCTTTATGTGCAACCTGTTTGATAATGTGGTTCAATAGACAGGCACTAAAGGAGTAACAATGATGATTATCATGTCTGGTACGATTGGTGCTGGTAAATCCAATCTGACCGAAATTCTTTCCCGCCATCTTGGCACCAAAGCGTTTTATGAACCGGTAGAAGACAATCCGATCCTGCCGCTGTACTATGCCGATCCAAAGAAGTATGCATTTCTTCTGCAGATTTACTTTCTGAACAAGCGTTTCCGGCTGATCAAGGAAGCGATGCGCCAGGACAACAATGTACTGGACCGTTCGATCTATGAAGACGCACTGTTCTTCCATATGAATGCAGAAAAGGGCAATGTGACAAAGCAGGAGGTCGAAGTCTATGATGACCTGCTGGACAATATGATGGAGGAGCTGCCTTATGCAGCTGCCAAGAAAGCACCGGATCTTTTGATCTATATCCGCGTATCGCTTGATACAATGCTGGCTCGCATTGCCAGGCGCGGCCGTCCATATGAACAGCTTTCGGCAGATCCCGGCCTGCTGAATTACTATAAGGATCTCAATGCCCACTATGAGCCATGGTACAGGCAGTACAATGCCTCCAGCAAGATGATCATTGATGGAGACCGCTATGACTTTGTCAATAATAATGATGACCGCCGGACAGTCCTGCATATGATTGATCAGCGGCTGTACGAGCTTGGCAAGCTGGACAAAGAAACATATGACAGACTTTGCAAAGATCAGGATGCATGACTGATCTTTTTTCTTACCCTTATGATTCTTAATAATTTCTGATGTCTGTAAATGCTATCATGTTGTTAGAAATACCCTAGGGAGAGTTTTATATGAAAAAGATGGGAAAAAAGAAAAGGGGCATCATTTTTGCAGTGGCAGCGGTTGCGGCCGCAGCGGTCATCGCTGTACTGGTGCGTGGTTTTTCTTCGGGATCCTCCAGTGACGGCGGCAATGTGGTCTATGTGCAGAAGGTATCCGATCTGACCGGCATGACATCATCGCTCAACCCCGGCCAGCGCTTCTCCGGTGTTGCCCAGGCCCAGGAGAGCGTGGATATCAAGGCCGATTCTTCCCGCAAGATCGACCAGATCTTTGTCAGTGAAGGACAGAGCGTCAAGAAGGATGATCAGCTGTTTTCCTACCAGACAGATGATCTGCAGAACACAATTGACAATGACAATCTGTCCATTGAAAGTCTGAGCAATGATATCAGCGCGCTGAATGAGGAAATTGCTGACCTCAACAGCCAGATGCAGAGTGCTGCGCAGAATGACAAGTTCCAGTACACAACGCAGATTCAGGCCAAGCAGATGCAGATCCGTCAGGATCAGCTGGATATTCAGACAAAACAGAATGAAATCAAGCATACCCAGCAGGAAATCGATCAGTCTGTTGTGAAATCGACGATTGATGGTGTTGTCAAAGCGATCAATGATACCAGTTCGACCAATTCTGATGGATCCACAAAGCCGCTGATGACAATCGCCAAGACCGGCGACCTGCGCATCAAGGGTACAGTGGATGAACAGTCCATCGGTATACTCTATGAAGGACTCAGTGTCATTGTCAGATCCCGTGTGGATGAAAATGAAATCTGGCAGGGAACCATCACCAGTGTGGACAGTGAACCGGCCTCTTCTGACAGCAGCACAATCATGTATGGATACAGCTCTTCCGGTGACAATCAGGCATCCCGCTATACGTTCTATGCCTCTTTGGACAATGGCACCGGCCTGATGCTCGGCCAGCATGTCTATATTGAACCTGCCGGCTCTGCTGCGGTTGCCAGGGACGGGATCTGGATCAATCAGGCATTCATTGTTGCCGATGAGGATGGCACATCCTATGTCTGGGCAGATCATAATGGCAGGCTTGTTAAGCAGAAAGTAGAAATCGGTCAGACGGATGACAGCGACGGCACGGTGGAAATCGTATCAGGACTGAAGCAGGAAGATGGTATTGCCTATCCGGATGATACGCTGCAGGAAGGTCAGAAGACTGCCTATGTTACAATGACAGGAGGCATGTCATGATCCTGTCTCTTTCACATGTCTATAAAAACTATGGACAGGAACCTGTCATCGTACCGGTTCTGAAGGATATCTGCCTGGATGTGGAAGAGGGTGAGTATCTCGCCATCATGGGTCCTTCCGGTTCCGGCAAGTCCACATTGATGAACCTGATCGGATGCCTTGACCGTATGACCAGCGGCAGATATATCCTGGATGGGGAAGATATCAGTACGCTGAATGATAATGAACTGTCCGATATCCGTCTCAATAAGATCGGTTTTGTCTTTCAGACATTTAATCTTCTGCCCAGAGAAACAGCACTGGAAAATGTGGCACTGCCATTGATCTATGCCAATGTTCCCAAGGTGGAACGCACAAAGCGGGCAATGGTACAGCTGGAAAGCGTAGGTCTTGGTTCCCGTGCTTCCTTTACACCAGGTCAGCTGTCCGGCGGTCAGAAACAGCGGGTTGCCATTGCCAGAGCAATGATCAACCATCCCCGGATTCTATTGGCAGATGAACCTACCGGTGCCCTGGATCAGGCAAGCGGCGAGCAGGTGATGCAGCTGTTTGGACAGCTTAACCAGCAGGGTGTCACCATCATCATGATTACCCACGATGCCAAGGTCGCTGCCCATGCCCACCGCATTCTATCCCTGGTAGACGGGCGCCTTGGCCCATTGGAGGCGGCAAGATGAAGAAAAAAGGAATGATCATCACTGTCTGTATTGCAGCCGCCATTACCGGGTCTATTGGCGGACTGCTGCTTTATCGCCGAAACAATACAAAAACCACGGTGGTCCGCGCAGGTGATATCGCCAGCACAGGTCTCAGCAATGACAGCAGTCTGTATGGCATCATCTATGAAGCAGACAATCAGTCAGTCTATAACGACGGCACTGCCCAGATCGCAGAAGTCTATGTATCACAGGGACAGCAGGTCCATGCCGGTGATAAACTGCTTGCCTATGATCTGACTTCACTGCAGCTTTCTGTCGAAATGAAAAAGCTTGCTGTACAGCAGGCACAGAACACACTGGCAGGGGAACAGCAGAAACTCAATGTTTTGAAAAACACGCAGCCGATTGTGGAACCGGTTGTCACGCCGACGCCTGAACCAACTCTAGCGCCAGTGCCGACGCCGACACCGCTGCCTGAACCACAGCAGGATCACGATGCCTGGAATATTATCACCGACGATGATAAGTGCATATATCATCCTGTCTCTGAACCTTCTCCAACAGCTTCGGCTTCAACGTCTCCAGAACCATCACCATCTTCATCCGCTTCTTCCGTTCCGTCTGCTTCACCATCTTCAGTTACATCGGCTTCACCGTCTCCATCTGCATCCGCTGTGCCAGAAGGCCTAGCGGCAGACAATCCGATCCGTTTCATCGTGCAGAAAGACGGCACCATTGCTGGTTCTTTGTTCAATCAATACCGCACCAAAGATCCTGCTGTCTATCTGTCTTTTGAAATCTGGGAAGACAACACGGTAGAGAAGGGTAAGCAGCCTTTGTCACAATGGCTGGTACGCACGGATCTTTTACCAGAATGCAGTGATACAGACCAGTGGTATGTACTGACGCATCAGATGGTGGAAACACAGTCTGCTGAACCGGTACAGGAAGAGGAAACCGTTTCTTCAGAAACAGATGCGGAAGCTGTACAGGATGGTTATACGGCCAGTGAGCTTGCCAAGGCAATCCGCTCTCAGGTAAAAGCAGTCAAAGATGCAGATCTGAATGTAAGACGTGCACAGTTGGATCTCAAGACTGCCCAGGAGAGTCTGGATGATGGTGTTGTGTATGCCAAGCGTGATGGCATTGTGACAAAAGTCAGTGATCCGGCTGATCCGCCGCAGGATGGCACAGCCTTTCTGACTCTGTCCACCAGCAGCGGTACGTATATTCAGTCCGCACTTTCTGAATTGCAGCTGGACAAGGTAAAAATCGGCGATACTGTGACAGTGACTGACTGGAATACCGGCTCCGTCTATATGGGTGCTGTTGCCTCGATCGATATAGATCCAACTGACAGCAATTCCTATTCCGGCATGGGCAATCCCAATGTTTCCTACTATAACTTCTATATTCAGGTGGATGAGCAGATGCCAAATGATGCCGGCAGCGGTGTTTCTGTTGCTTTGAATGATGCTGGAAACGCACAGGCAATGTGGCTGGAAGCCATGTTTATCCGTGATGACAATGGCGTCTATTACGTCATGAAAGAAGATAACGGCCGTCTGGTCAAACAGACAGTGACCGTTGGCGATACCATGTATGACATGATGGAAATTACCGATGGTCTGGGTGAAGATGACTGGATTGCCTTCCCATATGGATCCAGTGCAAAACAGGGCAGCCTGACCAAACATGGTGATGCTTCGGAGGTATGGCAATGATTGAAAATATTCGTCTTTCTCTGCGCGGCATCTTATCGCATAAGATGCGTTCCTTCCTGACCATGCTTGGCATCATCATCGGTATTGCCGCCATTATTGCCATTGTATCCACGATCAAGGGGACAAATGACCAGATTCAGAAAAATCTGGTCGGTTCTGGTACCAATGCCATCACTGTTCAGGTGCAGCAGTCAGACTGGGAATATGATTTCTCCCAGGGAATTCCTTCCGGCTTTTATCCGGTCAGTGAGGATACAAAGCAGCAGCTTGCGGCGATTGACCATGTCAGCCAGGTGTCACTGTTTCATTCCCGTCAGGACTACACAGGCATTTATCACAATGATAATGGCATCCAGAGCGGCTATGTCATGGGCATCGATGAAAGCTATCTTGGCACGGCGGATCTGACGGTCAGCCAGGGCCGCGGTATAACCGCCGCTGACAACAAGAACAAAGCACGCGTGGCTCTGCTTGACAGCCAGGCTTACAAGAGCCTGTTCAAAGGGCAGAATGCGATTGGTGAGACGATTGAAATCCAGAGTACCCCATTTACGGTTGTCGGAATCGTCACATCCAAGCAGACATATGAACCGGTCATCAATTCGGCAGCGGATTATTATACCTACAGCCAGAATGACAGTACGAGTGCCAGGGTCTATGTGCCATCCGCACAGTGGCCGGTGCTGTATCAGTATGATGAACCGGAAAGTGTCATGTTGCGGGTGGACAATGTCAAACAGATGACCAAAGCAGGCAAAGCAGCCGCGGACATTCTCAATGCCAGCGTCATGTCCTCAGATACGTCGATTCAATATGCAGCCAAGGATTTGCTGGAACAGGCAAAACAGATCCAGCAGCTCTCCAGTGCAACCAACCGCATGCTGATCTGGATTGCTGCCATCTCACTGCTTGTTGGCGGCATTGGCGTCATGAATATCATGCTTGTTTCCGTTACGGAACGCACAAGTGAAATCGGCTTGAAGAAAGCACTGGGAGCCCGCAAAAAAGCAATCATGACCCAGTTCCTGACGGAAGCGGTTGTATTGACTTCCATCGGCGGTATTCTTGGTGTCATCACCGGTATTCTGCTTGCCTTTCTCATCGGCAAGTTTATGAGTATTCCAGTTGCCATCAGTATACCGGCATCAATCTTTGCCGTATTATTCTCCATGGCAATCGGCATCCTGTTTGGCATGCTGCCAAGCTACAAGGCTGCCAACCTGGATCCGATTGAAGCACTGCGCCATGAATAACAAGAGAGAGCTTCGGCTCTCTTTTCATATGGGAAGATTTTGCTAAACTAAAGGAAAAGGAGGCAGAAGTCATGAGTAAGATTTCGATTCAGTATCTTGGCCATTCCTGCTTCAAGGTTTCCTACCAGCAGGACACCATCGTACTTGATCCGTATGCAGATGATTCTGTACCAGGCTTAGCATTGCCCTCTGTCACAGCAGGGCAGGTACACTGCTCTCACCAGCACAGTGACCACAATGCGGCTGATCTGGTGAAGATTGTGCCATGTGAGAAACAGATATCCTATGAAGGCATCATGGTCCCCCATGATGATGCAGAAGGTGCGAAAAGAGGTATGTGTGAAGCCATCAAACTTCATGCCGGCAGCTGCACCATTGAACATCTTGGTGACCTTGGCCGTCTGTTAACTGACAAAGAGCAGACATTTCTGCAGGGATGTGATGTGCTGATGATCCCGTGCGGCGGTTACTTTACGATTGATGCACAGCAGGCACGGAAGGTGATCGAACAGATCAAGCCAAAGCTGACCATTCTGATGCATTTCCGCCGCGGCAATACCGGTTATCCGGTCACAGCAGATGTCGATGCAGTCAAGGCTGTTTTCACGGAAGCAGAAGACAGGGAAAAAAGCACGATCACGTTTGATGAGGATCATGTACCAGAAGGCGTATTGATCCTGAAACCGCAGCAGTAAATAGGGTAGAGTGAGCCGCGTTAGCGGCTCGACCCTCCCGTTGCACCGTACGTACGGTTTTCCGTATACGGCGCTACGTTTGTATTTACTTACGATTATTGAGGTAGTATTCCAACGGGTTGACCAGTCCTGGTCGACCTGTTTTCCTACTTGGCAGGGCCAGTACTTTCGGGCTGAGAGCGTAATTTACCACATCCATTCCACTCCTCCGATACCATCCTAGGCGTGAGTTGGCTACCTTGTATGTATCTTCATCGGTGAAATTACAATGGAACATAGCGTTAAGCCTTTGGAGATTTGTGTCTATACGCTTCGGTTTCTTCCATTGCTTGATGATGATGACTCTGACTTTGTGCCGCATCCACTGTCCATATTCATCGAGGAAAGCCTTCATATCTCCGATGATGAAATAATTGATCCATCCTCTGACGATCTGATTCAGTTTTGTGAATGTGACGGCCAGAGGTCTGGATATTGCTTCCTTGCGTTGCAGGACAGCCTTGGTTTTCGCCATCAGCCGTTTCTTTCTGTCATCACTCGGTTTGCAGTGCCATCCGTCTTTTGCCTTCCAGTACGTAAAGCCTAGGAACTCGCTGTGTGTTGGCCTGACCACCTTTGTCTTGGTTGGACTGACCTTCAGAAACAGCTTTCGTTCCAGCCATGAGGCTACCGACTTCATCACTCTGTCTGCCGCCATTTCGCTCTTCACGAAGATGTCGCAGTCATCTGCGTACCGCACAAAATGCAGTCCTCTGCTCTCCAGTTCTTTGTCAAATTTATCGAGATAAATAAGGCTAAGTATCGGACTGAGGGGTCCGCCTTGCGGAACGCCTAGTTCAGTTGGTGATACGAGTCCGTTCACCATGACGCCAGCCTTCAGAAAGGACCGGATCAGGTGTAACGTTCTCTTGTCGTTTACCTTTTCTCTCAAAATGGAGATTAATTTGTCATGATTCACCGTATCGAAATACTTTTCGATGTCGAGATCAATCACCCAGTCGTATCCGCTGTTCAGATTATTCAGGACATCCTTCATCGCATCATGTGCGCTTCTGTTTGGCCTGAATCCATAACTATGGTCACTGAATGTGCTGTCGTAGATGCCGCTGAGTACCTGGGCTGCTGCCTGCTGTACCACCCGGTCTGCGACTGACGGAATACCTAATGGCCTTTGCTTGCCATTGGGCTTGGGTATATAGACCCTGCGGACTGGTTTCGGTCTGTACTGCATGTTCCGGATCTGCTGTTTGATTATTTCTTTATGTTTAGAGAAATACTCATCCAGCTCACTGGTTTTCATGCCGTCCACGCCGGCCGCGCCACGGTTTCTCTTAACCCTTCTGATCGCTTCTTCCAAGTTTTCGTCACTCAGAATCACTTCAATTAATTCCATACCGCTGTGCCATTCCTTTCTATCTGTAGATTATTCAGAATCATCCCGGGGCCCTTTGCCGTCAGAGGTTACGATCCTCTGCTGTAGGCTTATCCTCCCTTTCGGACTATCCGAACATTGCGTATAGTGGGGCACACTATACAAACATTAGGTCCTTCGCTCCACTTCCGTTACAGAAGCTTCATCACTACTATGACCTCAGCTGACTTCCTGCGATAGACCTTTATCCGACCAGATGATAACGATAGCTGTTTAAAAGCGTCTCGGTTTCCCTGTGTTTAGGTTCATCTGTCCGCAGGATCTCTCGGGGTAAGACACACATCTGTAATTTCCATAGCTTCCTGATTTACCGGTCGGCTTTACGTTTGTCTTTTGGACTTCAGCTTGCATAGCAGCCTTATCCGCCTTATGGCCTCAATCAGGTTTCTGTACGTAAGCTCAGAAATATGCTAGCTACTGCTTTCGCTCTGGGTTATTCACCCTCGGCTGGTAGTTCACTTCGCTTGGCGACAAATACCCGCGGCCTGCCTCTATTGCAGGCTAGATGTGTGCCATGCCCGACACACTATAAAAAAGACGGCTGAGCGTCTTGAAAGTGATTTCTCACTTTCTGGTCTCAGCTGTCTTTTCGTTTTCCTTCTTTTCAGAATGCTGTGCACTTCTGGCTGTTCTGCCGCCTGTGCGTTTCACATTCCTTCTGCCGGCTGTCTTCTCTTTGATTTCCGCAATCGCAGCCTTCTGATTCAGAATGACCGGAATGACAATCGGATTGCGGTGTGTCTTCTGGAACAGATACGGCTCCAAAGAAGAGCGGATGCAGTTCTTTAATTCCTGGAAGGTGGTGCGCTGCTGCATCTTCTTGGTCAAAGCATTGTATACAATGACCTCTGCTTCCTTGAGCAGAGGCTGTGAATCCTTGATATACACAAAGCCTCTGGAGACAATCGATGGACGGCACAGGATCTTGTTATAGCGGCTGTCAATCGCCACAATGACAGCAACAAGACCATTCTCTGCCAGAATCCTTCTGTCCTTGATTACAGAAGTGGAAAGGCCGGATGCGTCATTGCCATCCACATAGATGGCATCGGTCTGCACACGTTCATTGGCGATGAAGCATTCCTCATTGCGCAATACCACAATATCGCCGTTTGCACAGATCAGACAATGATCCTTGGGGACACCCGTCTCCTGGGCAGTGCGGGAATGCTGAACAAGCATCTTGTATTCACCATGCATCGGCATGAAGTACTTCGGCTTGATCAGATTGAGCATCAGCTTCTGCTCTTCCTGCGGCGCATGACCAGTTGTATGGAACGATGTCAGCGGGGAATTCACGACGACATTGGCACCGACTCTGGTCAGCTGATTGACAACTGCCGAGACACTGGTGCCATTGCCCGGAATCGGATTGCTGGAGAACAGCACTGTATCACCCGGAATAATCTTGATGAAGCGGTGAGTGCCATTGGCAATACGCGACAGAGCAGCCATCGGCTCACCCTGGGAACCTGTGCATACAATACAGATCTTGTTAGCCGGCAGGGTATTGAGCTCGTTGCCGGTAATGAAGGCAGAATCCGGAATTTTAATCGTGCCAAGCTTCTTGCCGATCTCACAAACGTTTTCCATGGAGCGGCCAAATACCGCAACCTTGCGTCCGCAGCTGACGGCTGCTTCCAGAATCTGGTTCAGACGCAGCACGTTGGAGGCAAAAGTGGATACCAGCAGTCTGCCCGGTGTCTTGCGCATCTGTTCATTGATCGCCTGGGCAACCTTCTTTTCGGAAATGGAGAAGCCCGGTACACCGGAGTTGGTGGAATCACTCATCAGCAGTGTCACACCGATCTGGCCGATATATGCCATCTTCTGATAGTCAGAATTGACACCAATCGGCGTCAGGTCAAACTTGAAGTCACCGGTCTCGACAATGCGGCCGTTTGGCGTATTGATCAGGACACCATAACTGTCCGGAATAGAGTGGACAACATTGAAGAAGCCGATGTGGAAGTACTTGGTATCAATGCGCGTATCCGGATTGATGTCACGGATGGTAACACTGCGCAGCTGATGATGTTCTTCCAGCTTCTTTTCAATCAAAGCCTTGGCAAACGGAGCAGCATAGATCTCTCTGAGATGCACGGACTGCAGGAAGAAAGGGATGCCGCCGATATGGTCTTCATGGCCATGGGTAATAATCAGAGCCTTGATCTTTTCACGGTTTTTGACAAGGTAGGAATAGTCCGGAATGACATAGTCTACTCCCAGCAGGTCGTCTTCGGGGAACAGAATGCCGCAGTCGACAATGATAATCTCGTCATTGTGTTCGAAGCAGTACATGTTCTTGCCGATTTCGCCAAGACCGCCCAGAGCATACACAAGCGTATCAGTCTGATGATTGATAGACTTGGCTGTCTCTTCAGAGATCTGGGAGTAACGAACCGGATGCGAAGGTCTTTTCGCCGTTTTCGTTTCTTTCATGTATGATTTCCTCTGTTTCTGTATGATGGCAGACAAATAACTCTCTGTCTGCATTATAGCACGATTGATATTGATAAAACTGCAGAATTGTCAGATCGCAATGGCATCTTCAATGCGATGGAACGGATTCTTCTTGTCGATCTTGTCATAGAAGAGAATACCGCTGAAATGATCAATTTCATGCTGGAGAACGATGGCAAGATAGCCTCTGACCCGGATGCGGATATTCTTCTCACTGTACAGGTCATATGCCTCAATGGTGCATCTGGCACTGCGGTAGACAAAACCATCATGTTCTTTCTCAACGGAAAGGCAGCCTTCACCTGAGCGCAGGAAGGCCTGCTGCACACTGGAAGAAACAATCTTTGGATTGGCCAGCATGAATTTCCACTGGATCTCATTGCCATCTTTGTCAACATCCGGCACAACCACCGCTGTCAACTGGCGGGGAATACCGATCTGAATCGCGGAAATGCCAACCGCCGGCCGCAGGTTTTCCTTCTCAGCCAGTTCTTCATTGGTAGAATCTTCGACATACTTGAGCATGTCGCGCAGAATCGCTTTGTTCTCGTCAGAAAGAGGCAGCTCTACAGGCTCACTCTTCTGGCGGATCAAAGGATTATCATCCTTGATGATCGTATCATTATTAATAAGCATCTTGTTTACCTCGGTTGTTATGATAGTGAACCAAAGCCTTCTTGTAAAGCTGAAAGCAGTGCTGAAACCGCTTAACCATCTGGCTTTTTTTTCGAAAGGGACAAAATATGCTAAAATCGTATCCATGACAGTACAGACACAGGATATCCACAAGACAAAGCGGCTGAGCAATCCATTCCGGATGGCAAAAGGGCATGACCCCGTCATCCATGTCACATTAATGCTGCTGGCCTTTTTCGGCGTTGTGATGATCGGCAGTGCCACAATGGGTGAAACCGTTGGAGCACCCAAGACATTGATGCTCACCATTGCCAAGCAGCTCATCTTTGTGATGATGGGGTACTTTCTGATGGCATTTGCCTCACGGAATTTCCGCCTTTCCCAGCTCCATGGCAACGGTTTTTCCGTATGCATCATCACGCTGTATATTCTGCTGATGTCTACCCGTGCTTTTACAGGTGCCAACGGCTCCTATGCCTGGATCCGTATTCCGGGCGTCGGCATCACCATTCAGCCATCCGAATTTGCCAAGATCGCAACTTTCCTTGTTGTCGCAGGACATCTGGGTGACCGGCGTACCCGGAATGAAAAATTCTGGGAACTGGTCAAACGGCCGGTGATCATCTGCTTCATCATGAGCTTCATTATCCTCATGATTCAGAAAGACTTCGGCACCATGTCCGTGCAGTTCATGATCTTCTGCATCTGCTTCCTGATTCCCCGCAATCCAAAGCTGAAAAAAGCACAGAATATTCTGCGCTGGCTCTTCTATGGTCTTATTGTTCTGGCTGTTTTTGTCCTTTCTCCCCAGGGAGAACATCTGGTGGAAGCACTGCCGTTTAAGACCTATCAGAAAAATCGGTTCCTGTCTGCCATCAATCCGTTTGCGGATGTCTATGGCAGCGGCTATCAGCTCATTCAGTCACTGGTTGCCATGTCAGGCGGCGGCCTGTTTGGCAGGGGGCTTGGCCGGTCTGTGCGCAAATACATGAACTTTCCGGAAGCCAATAATGACTATATCCTCGGTATTATTGTTGAGGAGCTTGGCTTTGCCGGCTTTGTTATTCTGATGGCAATCTATGCCATCATCATTTACCGTCTGCTCTGGTATGCCAAACAGATGAAGTCCGAAGCCGGCCGCATTGTCTTAGTGGGCACGGCTATGTATTTCATGCTGCATATATTCCTGAATGTCGGCGGTGTTTCCGGTTTGATTCCTTTGACAGGCATTCCGCTGCCGCTGGTGTCTGCCGGCGGCTCCTCCGCAATGTCCTTCATGCTTTCCATCGGCCTTTCTCAATCAGTCATCGCATCCTACCGCAGAGGTGATCTGCAATGAGAATCATTGCCGGCACCTATGCCAGCCGCCGCCTGGAGACATTAAAAGGACAGGCGACCCGGCCCACCCTTGATAAAGTCAAGGAAGCTGTTTTTTCAGCGCTTGGCGGCATGTTTGACGGCGGCACAATGCTTGATTTATACGCAGGCAGCGGTGCCATCGGTCTGGAGGCAGTTTCCAGAGGCATGAACCAGGCAGTCCTGGTGGACCAGAGCCATGCGGCAGCAGAAATCATCAGAAAGAACATTGCCTTGCTTGGCTGTCAGAAACAGACAAGACTTCTTGCCATGAATGACCGCAAGGCACTTTCCCTGCTGGCAAAAGAGGGCGTGCAGTTTGACCTTGTCTATCTGGATCCACCCTATGAAAAACAGCACAATGAGGAAGTCATGACGTACCTTGTTGAACATGGGATGCTGAAGAATGGCGCCAGGGTGGTCATCGAGGCAAAGAAAGAAGAAAACTATACGCAGGCATTTGGACCGCTGCAGTATCAGAAAGAAAAAGTATATGGGATCATGAAGATCACATATTACCGGTTTGAACACAGTCATCCAGAAGAACGCAGTGAACAGGCAGGATAGGAATGAAGGGATTCCGGTCCTGCTTTTCATATACAAGGAAGAAAAATGAAAAACTGGAAAGAATTAGCACTTTATCCTTGACAGTGCTAACAGGTGGATGTACCATACTAGCAGGCAACAGGAAAGAGTGCTAAAGGAGGGATGCAAGGTGCTGACGCCAAGAAGAATTGAAATATTCAAAGCGATTGTAGATGAATATATCAAGACGGCTGAGCCAGTTGGTTCCAAGGCGCTGCAGCAGAAGTATCATCTCTCGTATTCATCAGCGACGATTCGCAATGATATGCAGGCTCTGGAAGAGATGGGGTATCTGGAAAAGACCCATACTTCTTCCGGAAGAATCCCCAGTACGCTTGGCTACAAGTTCTACTGTGAGAATCTGCTCAACGAAGCCCAGATGGACAAGAAGATGGAAGTTGCCATCAGCAGTGCCTTCGATGTCTCCAATATGAACATCGAAGAAGCAGTACATCAGTCATGCCGGATCCTGTCCGAGATGACCAATATGACCGCCGGTGCCATTGGCCCGGATTCCTCACAACAGCAGCTTGAACATATCAAGCTGTTCCAGGTGGATCCGCGCAACTGCGTCGGAGTATTCATTACCAACACAGGTCATACCGAGACAAAGAATTTCCACTTCGACGATGACATTCCATTCTCCGATATGGAAAGCTGCACCGACATCCTGAACAGGGAACTGCACGGGGTGCCGATCGATGAGCTTCCTGAGCGGATGAAGGAAGTCAGACCGGAGCTGAATTCCAATGTCCAGAAGCACGATATTCTGTTCGCAGCATTCGTCAAGGCATTTGTGAAGTTCGCCAGTGACAACGTCTACTTCAGCGGCAAAGACCGGATCCTGTATCAGCCGGAGTTCGAAGATATCGACAAGCTGAAGAAGCTGATGGGGCTTCTTGAGGATTCTTCCTCAGATGCCTGGCGGCAGCTTCCCCATGAGAAAAACGCCGTTGCTGTTACTACCCAGCAGGGCGCTCATCTGACATGGATCGATGATGTTGCCGTGGTCTCCAGTCCATTCAAGGTACATGACGGTGAGCATGGCAGACTGGTGGTCGTAGGACCGAGCCGGATGAATTATGACAAGGTTGTGGCCATGATTCAGTATGCGGCCAAGCTGATAGAAAAGATGTATGACGATTCAGATGAAGGAGGCAGCAGTCATCAAAAATGAGTGAAGAAGTAAAGAACGAAAAGCATTCTTCTCAGGAAGAAGTAAAGAAGCCTGAAAAAGAGAAGAACGAGAATAAACCGGAAACCGGTAAGAAGGAAGAGAAAAAGGCGGAAAGCAAATCAATCTTTGATCACAAGAACAAGGAGATTGAAGAGCTGAAGAAAAAGAATGCCGAGCTTGAGACACAGGTTGCCCAGCTCAAGAATGCGTATGCAAAAGCATATGCAGATACGGAAAATACCCGCAAGCGGCTGAACAAGGAATTTGAACAGCTCAGCAAGTACAAGATTCAGGATTTTGCATTGCAGGTATTACCGGTGCTGGATGACTGTGAGCGTGCCCTGGCGCAGGAAACCAAAGATGAAGCATACCGCAAGGGTGTGCAGATGATCCATGACAAACTTGCCGCGGCACTTGCGGCTGAGGGAGTCAGTGAGATTGCGTGTCTGAATCAACCGTTTGATGCCAACTGGCACCAGGCGATCATGAGTGAACATGTCGATGGCGTTGAACCTGGCATGGTTGTCGAAGTGTTACAAAAGGGATACAAACTGAAGGATCGGCTGCTGAGAGCAGCGATGGTGAAGGTCAGTGAGTAACTGATCATTAGGAGGAGAAATATGAGCAAGATCATTGGTATTGATTTGGGTACAACGAACAGCTGTGTAGCTGTCATGGAAGGCAAAGAGCCGAAAGTTATTACAAACCCGGAAGGCAATAGAACAACACCGTCCGTGGTCGCATTCAAGAATGGTGAAATCATTGTTGGTGATGCTGCCAAGAGACAGATGATCACCAACAAGAACACGGTTTACTCCATCAAGAGAAAGATGGGCACAAATGAGACCGTTGAGCTGGAAGGCAAGAAGTACACACCGCAGGAAATCTCCGCAATGATCCTGAGCTATCTGAAGGATTATGCGGAAGGTTACCTGGGTGAGAAGGTGACAGAAGCTGTCATCACCGTACCTGCATACTTCAATGATGCTCAGCGTCAGGCAACCAAGGATGCCGGCAAGATCGCAGGCCTTGATGTCAAGCGTATTATCAATGAGCCGACTGCATCTGCTCTGGCATTCGGACTAGGCAAAGATACATCCAAAGAAAAGAAAGTCCTTGTGTATGACCTTGGCGGCGGCACCTTCGATGTTTCCATCCTGGATATTGCCGATGGCACATACGAAGTACTTGCCACAGCTGGTGATACTCATCTGGGAGGCGATGACTTCGATAACAAGATCATTGACTGGCTGGCTGACAACTTCAAGAAGGAGCACAACATCGACCTCAAGGCCGACAAGATGGCTCTGCAGAGACTGAAGGAAGCTGCTGAAAAGGCTAAGAAGGATCTGTCCGGCATGGTCCAGACACAGATTTCCCTGCCGTTTATCAGTGCCGGTCCGGAAGGCCCGCTGCATCTGGAAGCGACGCTGACACGTGCACAGTTTGATGATATGACCAGAGACCTGGTTGAAAGAACCATGGGACCGGTTCGTCAGGCACTGTCTGATGCAAAGCTGTCCGCAGGCGACCTCGATGAGGTTCTGCTGGTTGGTGGTTCCACAAGAATCCCGGCTGTCCAGGCTGCTGTCAAGAGAGAGCTTGGCAAAGAGCCTAACAAGTCCGTTAACCCGGATGAGTGCGTCGCCATTGGTGCTGCCATTCAGGGTTCTGTCATTTCCGGTGATACAAAGGATGTATTGCTGCTGGATGTCACACCGCTGTCACTTGGTATTGAAACACTCGGCGGCGTGATGACCGTACTGATTCCGCGCAACACAACCATCCCGACATCCAAGAGCCAGATCTTCTCTACCGCTGCTGATAACCAGCCGGCTGTAGATATCCACGTGCTGCAGGGTGAGCGTCCGATGGCAGCTGATAACAAGACACTGGGCAACTTCCAGTTGTCCGGTATCGCACCGGCAAGAAGAGGCGTGCCGCAGATTGAAGTTACCTTCGATATCGATGTCAACGGTATCGTCAATGTCTCTGCTGTAGATAAGGCTACTGGCAAGAAGCAGTCCATCACCATCCAGAACTCTTCCGGTCTGTCTGATGAAGAGATCGACAGAATGGTCAAGGATGCTGAGGCTCATAAGGCTGAAGATGACAAGCGTAAGGCTGACATCGAAACCAAGAACAAGGCTGAAGCTTACATCAGCCAGATTGATGAGACCCTCAAGGCTAACAATCCGAATGTGACGGAAGCACAGAAGGCTGAAGTTAAGAAGCTGAGAGATGAACTGCAGGCAGCCATCGATAAGAACGATATGGATACCCTGAAGACGAAGCTGGATGCTCTGGAAAAGGCAGCCAACGACATGGCCCAGGCTATGTATCAGCAGCAGGGTAATGCACAGGCTGGCCAGCAGACCAGCGGCAATGCCGGCAGCAACAATGACAATCACAACAATGATGATGTTGTGGATGCCGATTTCAAGGAAAAGAAGTAAGCTAAAAGATAAACACGCAAACAGGATGCGGGGCAGCATACGCTCCGCATCCTGTTGCATGAAAGGAATATAAGGAGGCTGGTTTAATGGCTGAGAAGAGAGATTATTACGATGTACTTGGCGTCTCCAGGAATGCAAGTGCAGACGAGATCAAGAGCGCGTATCGTAAGCTCGCCAAGAAATATCATCCGGATCTGAACAAGGCACCGGATGCCGCAGAGAAGTTCAAGGAAGTCAATGAAGCATATGAGGTGCTCGGCGATGCCGACAAGCGTGCCAAGTATGACCAGTTCGGCTTTGCAGGTGTAGACCCGCAGGCCGCAGCAGGCGGTGGTTTTGGCAACATGGGCGGTTTCAGCAGCGGCTCCTTTGATGACCTCAACGATATCTTCTCCAGCTTCTTTGGCGGCGGCATGGGCTCTGGCTTCTCATCCTCAAGACGTGCCTCCCAGGGACCGCGCAAGGGTGAAGACAAGTTCATGCGCATGAACATTTCGTTCATGGACGCATGCTTTGGCAAGACCGAGACGATCAATATTTCCGTGGATGAAAAGTGTGATGCCTGCGGCGGCACTGGCGCTGCCAGTCCCAGCGACATCGATACCTGTCCCCGCTGCCATGGCTCGGGCCGTGTGATTACCCAGCAGAGAACGATGCTGGGCATCATGCAGACAGAATCCGAATGCCCGGAATGCCATGGCACCGGCAAGAAGATCCGCCGCTACTGCCCGAAGTGCAAGGGTGCCGGCTATCTTCACAAGCGTGTATCTGTTGATGTCAAGATTCCTGCAGGCATCAACAGCGGCCAGCAGCTGCGCATTGCCGGCAAGGGCGAGCGCGGTACCAACGGCGGCCCGAATGGCGACCTGTACATCGAGATCAATGTACTGCCGCATGACAAGTTTGTCCGTGATGGCAAGACCATCTATCTGGACATTCCGGTCAGTGCCGTTGATGCCACACTGGGCTGCACACTGGATGTACCGACCATCCGTGGTGAAGTGACCATGAAGATTCCGGCCGGCACGCAGAATGGCGCCCAGCTGAGACTGCGTGGGGAAGGTGTGCCGGATCTGCGCACCGGACGCAATGGCGATCAGATCTGCACTGTCAAAGTACAGATTGACCGCACGCTGACAAAGCGCGAAAAAGAACTCTATCAGGAACTGAAAGACATTCAGGACAGCGGCCAGGGTGAAACCATGTGGCAGCGGTTCAAGAAAAACTTCTCCTGATCTATAACATCTCTTCAATATTTAGCAGGGAGGTGAGTGCATATGAATATCGATCAGATGACAGAACAGTTGCAGACTATTATTTCCAATGCGGTTACACTGGCTCAGCAGAAGAATAACAGTGAACTGTGCTGTGAGCATGTCCTGGCAGCGATGCTGTCAGACAATGGTCTGGATGGCATCTTTGAGCGTCTTGGCGTTGACAAGACTAAGATGCTGGAAAGAGTCAATGATGAAATCTCACACCTTCCAAGTGCGGAAGGAACACAGCCCTCTTTGAGCAGGTATCTGGCAGAAGCGGATGCCAAAGCCAATGCCTGGATGAAGAAGCAGGGTGATACTTACATGAGCGAGGCAGCACTGCTGATTGGTATCTTCCAGTCCAGTGCCCCGATTGCCAAACAGCTGATGCGGCAGTTCGGCTTCACGGTCTCACAGATCGAGAAAGCCGAAGAGGATCGCAGAGGAGGCGTCAAGATGGATGACAAATCAAATGAAGCACAGCTGGATGCTTTGAAGAAATACGGCCATGATCTGGTCCAGGATGTCCGTGACGGCAAGATTGATCCTGTCATTGGCAGAGATGATGAAATCCGCCGGGTCATTGAAATACTTTCCCGCAAAACCAAGAACAACCCGATTCTGATCGGTGAGCCTGGTGTTGGTAAGACTGCTATTGTAGAAGGTCTTGCATGGCGGATCATGCGCGGCGATGTCCCGCTGGGATTACGCAACAAGCAGCTGATTGAACTGGACATGGGTGCCCTGATTGCCGGTGCTAAGTACAGAGGTGAATTCGAGGAGCGTCTCAAGGGCGTTCTCAAGGCTGTGCAGAAGGCTAACGGCAACATCATCCTGTTTATCGATGAGATTCATAACCTTGTTGGTGCCGGCAAGACCGAAGGCTCCATGGATGCGGCTAACCTGTTAAAGCCGATGCTGGCAAGAGGAGAGCTGAAGTGCATTGGTGCCACAACCTATGATGAGTACCGCAAGTACATCGAAAAGGATAAGGCACTGGAAAGAAGATTCCAGAAGATTCAGGTATCCGAGCCTACCGTTGAGGATACCATCGCGATTCTGCGTGGTCTGAAGGACCGCTTTGAGTCTTATCACGGCGTACAGATCAAGGATGAGGCTCTGGTTGCAGCGGCCAAGCTTTCTGACCGCTACATCACGGATCGTTTCCTGCCGGATAAGGCCATTGACCTGGTGGATGAGGCATGTGCCTGCATCCGTACGGAGATGGATTCCATGCCGGTGGAACTGGATGAGCTGCACCGCAAGATCATGACTCTGCAGATCGAACAGACTTCTTTGAAGAATGAAACCGATCCGAAGGCAAAGGAGCGTCTTGCCCAGATTGACAAGGAACTTGCCGATCTGAATGAGAAGATGGAAGCCGGCACAAGCCAGTGGAAGTCTGAGAAGAAGCAGATGGATGCCGTCAAGGATGCCAAGGAGCAGTTGGAAAGAGCAAAGCTGGATCTTGAGCAGGCACAGAACAATGCTGACTATGATACAGCTGCCAAGCTGCAGTATGGTACAATTCCTTCTCTGCAGAAGAAGATTGCGGATGCCGAGAAGAACGATGGTTCCAAGATGCTGCAGCAGGTTGTCGATCAGAATATGATTGCCAAGATCGTTTCCCGCTGGACACACATCGATGTTTCCCGGCTGCAGTCTACCGAGCGCGAGAAGATCCTGCATCTGCCGGATGCTCTGCGTAAAAGAGTCATGGGTCAGGATGAAGCTCTGACCCTTGTATCAGATGCCATCATGCGTTCCAAGGCAGGCATTCAGGATGAAAACAGACCGCTTGGTTCCTTCCTGTTCCTTGGTCCTACCGGCGTTGGTAAGACAGAGGTTGCCAAGGCACTTGCCGAGCAGTTGTTTGATGATGAAAGCAAGATTGTCCGCATCGATATGTCCGAATACATGGAGAAATTCAGTGTATCCAGATTAATCGGTGCGCCTCCGGGATATGTCGGCTATGATGAAGGCGGCCAGCTGACCGAGGCAGTGCGCCGCAATCCTTACAGCATTGTATTGCTGGATGAGATTGAAAAGGCACATCCGGATGTGTTCAACATCCTGCTGCAGATTCTGGATGAAGGCAGACTGACCGATTCCAAGGGTGTGGTTGTGGACTTCAAGAACACGATCATCATCATGACTTCCAACCTTGGTGCTGAGTATGCATTTGAATCAGATCCAGAGGCACGCAAGGAACATTATCTCAATGCGGTTCACAAGTTCTTTAAGCCGGAACTGATCAACCGTATTGATGAGATCATTGTCTTCAATGCCCTCGGCAAGGACGTGCAGAAGCAGATTGCCGACAAGTTCCTTGGCATTCTCGCCAATCGTCTTGCCCAGAAGGACATTCACCTGGAAGTAACCGACAAGGCAAAGGACAGAATCGTTGCCTGTGGTGTCGATCCACAGTTTGGTGCCCGTCCGATGCGCCGTCATATCCAGCGTGAAATTGAGACGGAAGTCGCAAAGGTCGTCCTGGCCAATCCGGATATTGCCGGCAAGACCATCAAGGTCGATGCAGACGACAGCAAGTATCTGGTTTCGGTTCATTGACAAAATGAAGGGATTGCATGAATGCATGCAGTCCTTTTTGTTTGCTTGAAACCAGGAATGCGCTAGAATGGGCAGATGAAAACGGAAAGGGGAATCGTTTATGTCAGATGAAAAAACAAGAGAAAAAGTCATCATCCATACTTCATTGACCGGCATCATTGCCAATCTGTTCCTGGTTGGCTTCAAGATGGCCGTTGGCTTTGTGTCAGGATCCATCGCTGTCATCCTGGATGCCATCAATAACCTTTCGGATGCCCTGAGTTCCATTATCACCATCATCGGCATCCGGCTGGCCGCCAAAAAACCAGATGCGAAGCACCCCATGGGATATGGACGTGTTGAATATCTTTCTGCACTCATTGTATCTGCCCTGGTACTGTATGCCGGCATTACCTCACTGATAGAATCCATCAAGAAGATCATTCACCCAGATGCCGTGGATTATTCACTAGTCTCACTGATCATCATCGGTGCTGCCGTCATTGTCAAATTCCTGCTGGGCCGTTATGTCAGTGCGCAGGGGAAAAAGGCGGACAGCGCAGCGCTTGTTGCTTCGGGATCCGATGCATCCTTTGATGCCCTTGTGTCTCTGTCTGTTTTGATCAGTGCACTGCTGTATGTCACTACCCATATCGCCATTGAAGCATGGGTTGGTGCCGCCATTGCCATCTTGATCATCAAGAGCGGTCTGGAGATGCTGCAGGGAACACTGGATGACATCCTTGGCATGAGCATCGACAAGAACATGGCACATGCCATCAAGCAGTATGTCAGAACACTGGATCCGGCCATTCATGGCGCGCATGATCTGATTCTGCATAACTATGGTCCATCCCACTTTGTGGGATCCATTCACATTTCCATTCCGGATACGATGAATGCGGAACAGATTGACAGCCTGACCAGAAAGATTACCGATGCCGTGTATCAGAAATTTGGTGTATTGCTGGTAGGCGTCGGCATCTATTCATGCAATACCAAGGATGATGCGGCTGCCAAGATGAGACAGCAGGTGCAGCAGATTCTTTCTGATCATGAAGGCTTCATGCAGATGCATGGCTTCTATGTCGATGAGCAGAAGAAGTACTGCAGCTTCGATATGATTCTCAACTGGAATGTACCTGACCGGCAGGCATTGTACGAACACATGAAAAAAGATGTCGAGAATGCATTCCCGGACTATACGTTCCGGATCACGCTGGATCTTGACATCTGATTCTTACAGCAGGTTTTCCTTCAGCCATACCACCGCGCCATCTTCATGGCAGCTGGGGGCAAGCTGATCCGCCTGCTGTTTTACTTTTGGCATGGCATTGCCCATAGCAACTCCAATCCCGGCTTCCTGCAGCATTGGAATATCATTTTCACCATCACCGATTGCCACAATCGCTTCTCTGGATATGTGCATGTATTTCTGCACTGCTGTAATGGCCGCTCCCTTGGAAACACCATTTGGCTGGATTTCCAGCCAGGTCGCATTGACAAAATAGATTGCATAGGTTTTGGGATCCAGATGTCTGGCAAAGGCTTTGAGAATCCATGGAAAAGACGCAAAGCAGAGCTTGTTGATATGGTCCGGGGCAATGTCTTTCAACCGCTGCAGATGATGGGGATAGTGCGGCTTGTGCGTGATCTTGTGATACAGCCAGTAAAGTCCCTGATACAGCCTGCCAAACGGTAGAAACCAGGTTGGACATGTGTGCAGGAATTCTATGCCCTTTGAGAAAGAACATACCATCGGATAGTGCTTCATCAAGACAAACAGATGGGATGTTTCCTGATGATCAAGATCAGGCAGATGCTGCAGGATGGTGCCGTCTGATGTGCAGGTGATCTGACCATTGAGACAGCCGGCATAGTCAAACGGGATGCCTTCCATGATGCGCTGTATCGAATATAATGGCCGTCCTGAGCAGATCATGATGGCAGTCCCCTGATCATGAAGCCTGCCCAGTACTTCTTTTCCTTGCTTGGATATATGACCGGATAAAGACAGCAGGGTACCGTCAAGATCCAGTGCGACAAGACGTATTTGATTCATGGATGAGATTTTAGTATGGGACAGTGCGTAAGACAAGCATGAAATGGTATAATGTTCCACGTATCAAAGGAGTCTTTTATGGGAAACGTATTAAACATTATTTTCATTGTCGGTTTCGGCGGTCTTGGCATTGCCATGCTGGTCCGCTATTCCAGGATCCGGAAACAGGTGATTGTTCAGGACAAAATGTGGAATGGCATCCGGATCGGCTTTGGTATGATCGAGATTCTCGCACTGGTATCTCTGTTTTCAACCAATAATACAATACTTGATTATCTGCGTGTCTTCGCCATGGTGCTGGCATGCTCAGGCTATATGGTTGTCCGTGATGGCATGGGCGAAAATGGCCTGGTGCACAATGGCAAGCTCATTCCATGGCAGCTGGTGCGGGCCTGGGACTATGAAGATACCAAGAAGCGCTATGAAGTCTATTATACGATCGAATCCACGAATCCAAAGAAGCCCGATAAGTACAGTACGATTGAAATTGACTATGATCCTGCTAATAAAGAGCAGGTCAAAAAGTTCCTGCAGGTCAATCTGGCCAGAAAATATACCCGTATGAAGCGCAAGTAAGCAGTGATGCTTACTTGTTTTTTACGTATGCAAACATTGACAACCGTATGTGCAATGGATACGATGGAATAGTCAAAATGACTACAAGGAGGTATTGTGGAAAAACTTGGTCAGACACAATGTGCATCTGACTATGTGCCTGCTATCAATGTGGCAATGATCCTGATGACCGTTGCCCAGGGCAGTCTGAAGATTCTGCTTGTCAGAAGGACGAAAGACCCCTGCAAAGGTGATTGGGCACTGCCGGAAGGCAGAGTCGCGATGGATGAAGACATGGATGATGCTGTGGTGCGCGCGCTGCGGGCACAGACGCATATTTCCAGATATGCGTATTTCCGCCAGCTGTATACACTGGGCAATGCATCCAGGCATGGCCATGATCAGCGCATTATGACAACGGCCTATCTGTCTTTGACGCCGCAGGAAAATCTCAGAAAAAACAGTCCTGAGGATGACAGTGAACAGATGGCCTGGTTTGATATCAGTAAGACTATCCAGGATCTGTCTGATGGCGGCCGCACCAGTATTCTGACATTGTCCCAGGAAGACCGTCAGATTGTGATGCGCTATGAGATCAAGGACAAGGCGATGCACAACTATGTGGAAACACGTTCCCGGAAGCTGGGACAGTCCAACAGCGCACTTGCCTTTGACCATATCAAAGTCATTAATATGGCAATGGACCAGGTGCAGCACAGAGCTGCCTCGACTGGCATCATGTTTAATCTATTGCCGCAGGAATGCACATTGCGTGAAATGCAGACAACCTATGAAGCCATGATTGGCAAAAAGACCGATACCGGCAATTTCCGGCGGGATATCCGGAAGATGCTGAATGACACCGGCCGCAAAAAGAAGGTGAATGGAAGAATGTGTGAGCTGTATACATTCAATCCCATGTACACCTACCTGAAGGAGAACTTATGAAGCATGTACTTGTTGTGATCGACATGCAGAAGGATTTCGTGGATGGATCACTTGGCACCAAAGAGACCCAGCAGATTGTGCCTTCCGTTGTCAAAGCGATCAACGATCCAAAGTATGATACCGTGATTGCGACGCTGGATACCCATGATGAAAACTACCTGCACAGCCAGGAAGGAAAGTATCTGCCGGTTGCCCACTGCATCAAGGAAACCGATGGCTGGCAGCTTGTCAAAGAAGTAAAGGAAGCACTGGACAATCGCCATGCAAAGGTGATTGAAAAGCCGACCTTTGGCAGCCTGACACTGATGGAGCTGTTATCCAAAGAGCAGCCGGAAGATGTAACGCTGTGCGGACTGTGTACAGATATCTGCGTATTGAGCAATGCGATGCTGATCAAGACAGCACTGTATCAGAAAGATGTGTATGTGCTGGTTGATGCAACTGCAGGGGTAACACCTGAAAAGAAGAGAAGTGCACTGGATGCGATGGCATCCTGTCAGATTCAGATGATCAATGAGGGAGAAGAGAAATGAGCATTCATGTTGAACCGTATGTACCGGATGAAGATTATGACAATCCGGCAATGGTAACTGACTTTTATGAATTTACGATGGCAAACTGCCTGTACCTGCATGGCTTCAAGGACACTGTCATGGTCTTTGACATGTTCTTCCGGGAGAATCCGGATAACCTTGGCTATTCGATCAGCTGCGGCCAGGATAAGCTTGTTAAGTTCCTGCTGAACTATCACTTTACCGAAAAAGATATCACATGGCTGCGCACCAAGGGTATGAGCGAGGAATTCTGTGAATACCTGCGCACATACCGCTGGAAGGGCAGCGTATATATGCTGCGGGAAGGCACGGTTGCCTATCCGCAGGTGCCGATGGTCCGCATCGAGTGCGACATGGCCGGTGCCATCCTGATTGAAACATACCTGCTGCAGACAATGAACTTCCACTCTCTGATTGCCACCAAGGCAACCAGAATCACGGGTCTCAACCTGCACAGACCCCGCAATGTCATGGAATTCGGTACCAGACGTGCCCAGGGTGAAAGTGCCGGCAATGATGGTGCCTATGCTGCCATTCTGGGCGGCTGTGTCGGTACAGCCAACTGCCTGGCGGAGATGAAGTATGGACCGGATGTCAAAGCTGTAGGTACCATTGCCCATTCCTTCATCGAGTTCTATCCATCTGAGTATGAGGCATTCAAGGCATATGCCGAAACATACCCGGAGAATGTTTCACTGCTGCTGGATACATATTCCATCTTTGAATCCGGCCTGCCGAACCTGATTAAGATTGATGATGAAATGATCCGCAAATATCCAAATGACCCTAACAAGCGCGTCAAGAGTGCCCGTATTGACTCCGGTGACCTGGCCCGCGGCTACAAGAAGCTGCGCAAGGCCCTGGACAAGGCTGGCAAACCATACATCAAGCTGGTTGCTTCCAATGCCCTGGATGAGAAGAAGATGAGCGATATGGAGCTGTATGAAGATGCCCACTTTGATTCCTATGGCGTCGGTGAAAATCTGATTACATCTTCCACCGATCCGGTCTTTGGCGGTGTCTACAAGCTGGTAGCTGTCAAGAATGCAGATGGCACCTATACACCTAAGATGAAGTGCTCTGATTCTGCCTCCAAAGCCATTATCCCGGGTAAGCTGATGGCTTGGCGTGTGTTTGATGAAGAGGGCAAGGGCCAGTGCGATATCATCTCCATGGACGATGAGGTGATTGAAGCAGGCAAGCCGCTGGAAGTCATCAACCTCGATCCGGATGAGCTTGACCGTCATAAGATTATTACGCCATGCCATGTCGAGAGAATTCTGGTACCGCATATCATCAATGGTGAACTGGCGATTGATCTGCCGACCATTGCCCAGAAGAAGAACTATATCCGTGAGCAGTTGGAAAACAGAGTCTGGGAATCCGAGCTGCGTCCTGAGATGCCGCATAAGCATTATGTCGATCTGACCCTGAAAGTTGCCAAGGTAAGATCTGACATGTATGAGAAGCTGCACGGCGGTGAACTTTGATGGAAGTGCTGGCATTCTTTGGCGCCTTTAACCCGCCAACCATCGCCCACATCAACCTTGCCAGGGAGGCAATGGACAAGTGCCATCTGGAAAAAGTGATCTTTGTGCCAAGCCAGGACAGCTATGTCCGCACGGTCCAGAAGAAAAGCTTTTCCTTTTCCAACAAACAGCGGCTGGATATGCTGCAGGCCATTGCAAAGAACAGATCATGGATGATGGTGGATGATGAGGAGCTTTCCTGTGACCATCAGCCCCGCACTTACGATACGCTTTGTTCACTTGACCAGCGGGGATACCATGCCCATCTGTTAATGGGCTCTGACAAGCTGAAAGAACTGCAGACCGGCTGGAAACATGTACCGGAGATTGTGCATCAGTTTGGCATTGTGTGCATGTCACGCAGTCATGATGATGCCAGAAATCTGATTCAAAACGATCCGTATCTTTCTTCCCTGGCTGATGGCATTCAGGTGGTGACGGTGGATACTGCGTATAAGGATATTTCCAGCACCAAAGCCCGCCAGCTGTTTCTGATTCTGCAGGAACCGGGCAGCCACTATGATGAGGCAGATGAATTGACCAGAATCCTGCCGGAAGAATTGCATGGATTGAGGAACTATTTATGATACAGAATCACATGATCAAAATTGGCACATGTGTGCCGAAACTCAGCGTTGGCAATGTCAAAGCCAATACCGAGGAAATCTGTGCAATGATCCAGGCATCTGACTGCAGTCTGCTCGTGTTCCCGGAGCTTTGCATTACCGGGTACACATGCGCGGACCTGTTTGGCTCTGATGCACTTCTGCACCAGGCAAAAGAAGGATTGTGCCAGATTGCAAAAAGCACCAGAGATCACAGTGCCGCTGCAGTCGGACTGCCCATCTCCTTTGGGAATTGTCTGTATAACTGCGCTGCTCTTTGCGCGGATGGAGAAATCAAGGCCGTCATCCCCAAGATCAATATTCCTACCTACAGCGAATTCTATGAATCCCGCTGGTTTGCCTCTGGCAGAGACATCCGGAATGCAATGATCACGATCGATGGACAGGAGATTCCTTTTGGCTGGGATGTGCTGGGGGAAGATGATGATACCGGTGCCATCATCGGCATGGAGATCTGTGAGGATCTCTGGGTGGCAGACAAGCCATCCACGCACGCCGTACTGGCTGGTGCCAATATCATTTTGAATCTTTCCGCATCGGATGAAATCATTGGGAAGGCGGATTACCGCAGACAGATGATCGCACAGCAGAGTGCTGCCTGCTATTGCGCCTATGCCTATGCCTCCAGCGGCAATGATGAATCCAGCACGGATCTGGTGTTTTCCGGTCATTGTCTGATTGTGGAAAATGGCAGACTGCTCTCTGAACAGTTTGATCAGGCCAGGCCTAATATCAATACAGCGGTGATTGATCTGGATGAAACTGCCTATAACAGAAGGCATCAGAATACATTTGGCTTTGCGCAGGATGGATACCGGCATGTCAGGATTGCCTTACAGCCGTTGGCAGCGAAAGCAGAGATCAGTTCTTCAGCACTTGCCCAGGCATTGCACAAGGAGCACTACGGCATCAGCCGCAGTCCCTTTGTACCTTCAGATGCAAAGGAGCGTGGCGAAAGAAGCAGATCGATTCTTGCCATTCAGGCAGCCGGTCTTGCCACAAGAGTCAGAAATACCGGCATTCACAATCTTGTCATCGGTATTTCCGGCGGCCTGGATTCCACGCTGGCACTGCTTGTCTGCCATGAGGCAAAGAAGAAGTGCCCCGAGATTCATATTATTGCCTACACACTGCCCAATCATGGCAATACGACCTCACATACTTACAACAATGCCAGAGCACTGATGAAGCTGCTGGCAGATGAAAGCAGGGAAGTTGCCATCAATGCTGGTGTCGAAAGCCATCTCAAGGATATTGGCCATTCTCTGCAATATCAGGGTAATGGCGATACGGCCTATGAAAATGCCCAGGCACGCATGCGCACCTATATTCTGATGGATGCGGCCAACATGGAAAACGGACTTGTGGTAGGCACCGGTGATCTGTCTGAGCTTGCCTTAGGATGGTGCACGTACAATGGCGATCACATGTCCATGTATGCTGTCAATACTTCGGTGCCTAAGACACTGGTGCAGTATATCTGCAGAAGCTATGCAGATACGTGCGGAAACAAGGAACTGGCTGATGTGCTTTACAGTATCTGTGATACGCCGATCACACCGGAATTAACACCAAGTGATAACGGAAAGATTGCCCAGAAGACAGAAGAAAAGATCGGCAAATATGATCTGAATGATTTCTTCCTGTTCTATACACTGCGCTATGGCATGGATCCCCAGAAGTTGATTGCCTTTGCCATGTGTGCGTATCCTGAACTGGATCTTTCGGCGATTCAAACCGCAGCCCAGCGCTTCTATAAGCGCTTCTTCCAGCAGCAGTTCAAGCGCAGCTGCCTGCCGGATGGACCAAAGGTTGGTTCAGTGACATTAAGTCCAAGAGGCGACTGGCGGATGCCATCCGATGCCAGTGCCGCTTTGTGGCTGGCAAGAGTCAGCGAAGCCAGGTGACCAGAAACGATGATCAAAAGTATTCAGATCAAGTCAGAGGAAAGCACATTCCTCATGCCACAGGAAAATCAGGAAATCGAGCAGCACCTGACAGTTTCCTCTTCCGGCAGAGTCTGGCTGAGCAGATTCGGCTTTTCCCTGTCATCCGGCCATATCCTGTTAAAAAGGGAGTATGCAAAGATTGCCGAAGATCGTGTCAGCACTTTGTTTGCTTACCTTGCAGAATACAGCAGACATTCATCAGATCTTTGTGCCCGCGACACAGGGAACTGGACACTGACGATACGCTATGATGATCGGCCAGCACTTACTCTTAACGGCTCGATGATTGATCAGGTCTATGCCGGGGATGTCAATGTCTCCACGTGGATCCGCAGGCATATCCCGCTGCAGGATCTGATGGCCTTTGGCTATGAGGAAGCATAGCGAAGACTTCTTTACAAAAAGCTCTTTGGAAACAAAGGGCTTTTTATGTAGCTGCGGTTGGATCAGATGGGTCTTTCTGCCTTTTGCAATACGCCTTTTAATGTAGTCAGGCTGCCTTTGGCATTGATCATGTATCAACCCCGGGAAGGTTTTTTCCAAGCTGTATGGCTTTATCTATGTCGATCGCAATGAGGATGATGAAAAAGCAGCCCATCCACCCATGAAGAGATACCTGAAAGAATCCTTTTGCTAATATCAAAACGTGATTGCAGCTAATGGCGGATGTGTGCTGGATGCACAGAATGAAAACTGATTAGCGTTTTCAATACGCATATGCTGCAGATTACAGATAGCTTCTGTGATCTGCTTTTTCTTTCCTGTCATACGGTTCCTTCCATCTTTCTGATACAAAAAAGGTGGAGGCCATGCCGGTTACTGGCTATAATTGAAACGGTAAAGGAGCTGAAAAAGTAAATATGGAAATTTCACCACTTCAGAAAGAAAGACTTCAGTATCAGCCGAAGCTGCCTGGAATGCTGAGAGGCGGTATTGCCAATATCAGTGTTCAGGAAGGTGAGGAGACACAGAGTGTTGCCGATCAGGAAAAGATCAAGTCTCTTTTCCCACTGACCTATGGCAAGAGAGAGATTACGTTTGTCAAGGGACAGAATACTGCCCCGGCAAAGAAGCAGGTTGTCGGTGTCATTCTGTCCGGCGGCCAGGCACCTGGCGGACACAATGTCATCTGCGGTTTGTATGATGCCCTGAAGGCTGCCAATAAGGACAATGTCCTGCTTGGCTTCAAGGGCGGTCCTTCCGGACTGACAGACGATAAGTTTGTTGAGTTTGATGATGCTTTCATCAATGCTTACAGAAACACCGGCGGATTTGATATCATCGGATCCGGCCGTACAAAGATTGAAACACCGGAGCAGTTCGCAGCAGCAGAGGCTACGGCAAAGCGCCATGGCCTGACAGCTGTTGTCATCATCGGCGGTGATGATTCCAACACAAACGCAGCTGTACTGGCTGAATACTTTGCAGCACACAAGAGCGGCGTACAGGTCATCGGCTGCCCGAAGACCATCGATGGCGACCTGAAGAACGATGACATCGAGTGCTCTTTCGGTTTCGATACAGCTACCAAGACATATTCTGAGCTGATCGGCAACATCGAAAGAGATGCCAACTCTGCCAAGAAGTACTGGCACTTCATCAAGGTAATGGGCCGTTCTGCTTCCCATGTTGCTCTGGAGTGCGCTCTGGAAACACAGCCGAACATCTGCCTGATCGGTGAGGAAGTCGCTGCCAAGAAGATGTCCCTGTCCCAGATTGCTGACCAGATTGCTGATTCTGTTGTGGCAAGATCCAAGACAGAAGGCAACTTCGGTGTTGTCATTGTACCGGAAGGCATCGTCGAATTCGTTCCGGAATTCGGCACCCTGATCTCTGAGATCAATGAACTCCTGGCTGGTGAAAAGACAGCTGAGTTCAATGCACTGCCGACCTGGGAAGACAAGAAGGCTTATATCAAGAAGGGCCTGACAGAAGCTTCCTGGAATGTCTTCGACATTCTGCCGGAAAACATCCAGCAGCAGCTCTTCCTGGAAAGAGATCCGCACGGCAATGTACAGGTTTCCCTGATTGAGTCTGAGAAGCTGTTCTCCCAGATGGTTGCCAAGAAGCTGGAAGAAAGACGTGCCAAGGGTGAATACAATGGCAAGTTCTCTGCGCAGCATCATTTCTTCGGCTATGAAGGCAGATGCGCATTCCCGTCCAATTTTGACGCTGACTACTGCTACAGCCTGGGCTACAATGCCTGCATGCTGATTCAGTATGGATACACAGGATATCTGTCCAAGATTTCCAACCTCTCCAAGCCGGCTGATCAGTGGGTTGCCGGTGGTATGCCGATCACCAAGATGATGAACATGGAGAGAAGAAACGGCGAAGACAAGCCGGTTATCCGCAAGGCTCTTGTGGATCTGGATGGCAAGCCGTTCCAGTACTTCGCTGCTCACAGAGCAAAGTGGGCTGTTGAGACAGACTACCTGTATCCGGGTGCGATTCAGTACTACGGACCTTCTGATGTCTGCGATCTGACAACCAGAACACTTGCTCTGGAAAAGGGTGAGTAATCACACGTTCCAACATGACAGCTTCTGCAATGCAGAGGCTGTTTTTGTTTTCTGCTACAATATAGACAGTAAACCGAAAGGATGACACATATGAAAAATCTGCTTGTCATTGGTGCTGCCTGCGCAGATGTCATGCTGCGGCTGGACCATCTGCCCATTACCGGTGAGGACATCAACCTGCAGGCACAGGACATTGCCATGGGCGGCTGCGGCTATAATGCTGCCATGTGTGCCTTTGCCAACGGCATCGATGTCACCTTACTTTCTCCGGTTGGCACAAGCGGCATCTACAGCAGTTTTGTCAAAAACAAACTGAAGGATCTTGGCATGCACGGTCCCTATAAAGCAGAAGGGGAAAACGGCTGCACCTACTGTCTTGTGGAACAAAGCGGTGAGCGCACCTTTCTGTCACTGCATGGAGTGGAATACGGCTTTGATCCCTCTGCCATCAAACAGAAACACTACGATTATGTCTATGTTTCCGGCCTGCAGTTGGAAGAAAAGGACGGAGACAGGATCATCCACTGGCTGAAGAAAGCTGATATCTGGAATGTCATCTATGCGCCAGGACCGCGCATTGCCTCGATTGCCCAGGAAAGAACGGAGGCACTGCTTGCCATGCATGCGATGGTTCACTGCAATGAACATGAGATCGTTTCCTTTCCTGGGTGTCAAGGGTTATCTGTTGCCGAAGCAGCCATACATGTATGGCAGATGAGCCATCAGGCAGTGATTGTTACTATGGGTGAAAAAGGAACGTACTATATCGATCAGACAGGACAGGCAGTGCATGCAGGCACAAACAAGGCTGCTGTTGTGGATACAATTGGAGCAGGGGATGCTCATTGCTCTGCATGGATGACAGCTCTTTGCATGGGGATGGATCTGAAAGAAGCTGTATGCATTGCCAATCTGACTGCAAAAGAAGTCTGTGAAACTGCAGGTGCCGTATTGCCGCTGGATCATTACCGTTCCTATTTTCAAAAGGAGAAAGCAAGATGAGTCCACAGGAAAAGCTGTATACAATGAAGCTGTCAAAGATCTATCCTGCGCTTGTTAACAAGGCGCTGCGCAAAGGCAGAACGAAAGCAGAAGTGGATGCTGTGATCTGCTGGCTGCTTGGCTATGATGAAACAGGTCTGCACACAATGCTGGATCATGATCCCGATTACCAAACTTTCTTTCTGCAGGCACCGTGCTATAACAAAAATGCGGAAAGCATTCATGGGCGCATCTGCGGCATCAAAGTAGAAGAAATTCAGGATCCTCTGTACCGGCATATCCGCCAGCTGGATAAACTGGTGGATGAGCTTGCTAAAGGCAAACCACTGGATGCGATCCTGATCACAGAAAAGAAGTGATATGGATGATCATAACACCAATTGCACACAGTGCATTCCTCATCGAAACGCAGGACTGTAATCTGCTGTTTGACTGGGCCATGGGCACACTGCCATCTCTTGATTCTGGCAAACCGCTGTACGTCTTTGTCAGCCACAGCCACAGTGATCACTACAATCCCAGAATCTTTTCTCTGCCTGCGAAAAAGTTTATTCTTTCAGATGAAATACAGGAGAAACAAACACAGCGTGAAGATGTGATTCATATCGCCGCCCATCAAAGCATCGAACTTGATGGTATGCACATCACATCTTTAGCCTCTAATGATCTGGGCTGCGCCTTTGTGATTGATACAAAACAAGGTAGTATCCATCATGCCGGTGACTTGAACAACTGGTGGTGGGATGGCGACGCCGAGGATCAGAGAAATGCGGATTTCTATCACAAAGAATTGTCCCGCATCAAAGGAAAGCACTTTGTGTGCGCGATGATTCCGTATGATCTGCGCATCAAGGAGCCAGGCTTTGGCATCCGTGATTTTCTGGAATACTGCAGCGCAGATCGGATTTATCCAATGCACTGGAATGCATCAAAACAGGAAGTCATGCAGCGGATCGAAACAGATCCCGTCATGAAAGGAGTACGCAATGTTTACATTTAACCACTTTAATTTCAATGTCTCTAATCTTGAGAAAAGCCTGCAGTTTTATCATGATGCCTTAGGACTGCAGGAAATCTCAAGAACGGAAAATGAAGACTTTACGATCGTTTTTCTCGGTGATGGCCATACCGGGTTCCGCCTGGAGCTGACCTGGATGAAGAACCATCCCCAGAAATATGATCTTGGTGAACAGGAATTCCATCTGGCAATGACCGCATCAGACTTTGAAAAAGCCCATGCATATCACAAGAGCCATAACTGGATCTGCTTTGAGAATGAAGCTATGGGCATCTATTTCCTGGAAGATCCAGATGGCTATTGGATTGAGATTGTGCCGGATGGAAAATACATGGAAGCACATACGAAGTAAAAAGGAAGTGAATCGTAATGGAAGTCAGATTAAATGATGTGATTGATGCGATTGAACAGATGCAGGATGAGGATTCTGCCTGGTATGATCCTGCCAATGGACAGATTATGTGGGATAGTCCGGATGAGCGGGAAATGGAACGCTTCATCCGTCTGCCGGACAAATATGACCGCAATGACTATCTCAATATGAAACGGTTTATTGCCGGACTGGATGATGAGGACGAGAAAGACTGGCTGTACAACGCTATTACCGGCCAGGGGGCATTCCGACGCTTCAAGGCAGCCTGCACAAAGTTTCATATCCTGAATGACTGGTATGATTTTCAGGATGCCTGCCACAGAGATCTTGCCATTGACTGGTGTGAAGTCCATGGCATTGTGTACCGTCTGGATCGTGACAGTGATGAAGATGAAGAAGCTGATGATGTCTCTGATTTCCTGCAGGAGGATTTTTTGCAGCCTGTGGAAGAAGAGGAAGAAGAGCCGGTGCCTTCTGTCCCGTTTCATGTTGTAGCCCTGCAGGAAAAGAACCTGCAGAATGCACTGGTTGTCTATGATGATTACCGTCATGAAGTACTGCGTCTGCCTTCTGATCTGCAGGCAGCCGAAGAAGATCTTTACCATATCCTTTCTGCAGGAGAAAACGTGTATGCGGTCAGTGACCATGGCCGTCTGATTGGCATTGCCATCTGTGAGAATACAGTGGATGCCATTGTGCTGCATGATCTGTATGTCATGAAAGACCAGCGCAGAAACGGTGTCGGTCATCTGCTTGTCAACCAGGTAAAGCAGCTTGCCAGGGAAGCAGATAAGCCATGCCTGCTGTATGTTCCTGCCATCAGCCAGGCATGTGCTTCGTTCTTCGTGCATGAAGGCTGGCAGCCAAGCAAACGTATGGAAATGTATCTGGAATAGCATCGGGCATCCGGCTTTCAGCAGCTGTTTGACTCTGCTATCATGATGGCAACATAAGGAGAATAACTATGCTTGCAATTGGCACAAAAGCACCGGACTTCACACTCATGGATCAAAATGGAGAAACGCATTCCCTGCATGAATATGCTGGTAAAAAAATCATTCTGTACTTCTATCCCAAGGACAACACACCTGGCTGCACAAAAGAAGCCTGCAGTTTTGGCGATCTCTTTCCGCAGATCACAGAAAAGGGTGCCATTGTGCTTGGCATCAGTAAGGACAGCGTGAAATCACACAAGAACTTTGCAGAGAAGTATCATCTGCCGTTCACACTGCTTTCTGATCCGGATCATACCGTCATTGAAGCCTATGATGTCTGGAAGGAAAAGAAGAACTACGGCCGTACATATATGGGCATTGTGCGCAGCACATATCTCATTGATGAAAACGGCATGATCATCAAAGCCATGGGCAATGTCAAGCCTGCTGAGAATCCATCACAGATGCTGGAGGCACTTGCTTGATCGTCATTCTTTCACCAGCTATGCGTATGGTCAAGGATGACGGCATGGCACCATTGTCTGCACCCATCTTTCTTGACAAGTCGAAAGAGATTGATGCAGCGCTGCATCAACAGACACCTGCCCAGCTGGCAGAAGTCTGGCTGTGCTCTGACAAGGCGGTCCAGAAGTATCAAAGAGCATATCTGGAAGGCCCCAAAGACCGGGAGCCAACACCTGCGATCCTGAGTTTTGCCGGCATTGCCTACCAGTACCTTGGACCATCTGCCTTCACGGATGAACAGTTTGCCTGGGTACAGGACCATGTGCGCATCCTCTCCGGGTATTATGGCATTTTGAAACCGATGGATGGCGTTGTGCCATACCGGCTGGAGATGAAATCACCGCTGGCAGTCGGCCAGTCAAAAGACCTCTATGCATTCTGGAAAGACAGTCTGTATCAGAACTGCCTGGATGATGACAGAGTGATCCTGAATCTTGCCTCAAAAGAATACAGCAAAGCCATTGAACCATACTTCACAAAGAATGACAGGTTTGTGAATGTCTTCTTTGAAGAGAAAGAGAATGGCCGCTATGCCATCAAAGGCGTCTATGCCAAGATGGCAAGAGGGGACATGACCGCATGGCTGGCGGAAAAGCAGATCCATGATGTGGATCAGGTGAAGCAGTATGACCATATGCACTATCACTTTGATGATGTCAGATCTGATGATACGCATTTCCATTTTGTAAGAGAGAAAGTACAGGCTTGACCTCAATGTCATTAAGATAAGCTCATGAAAGTGATATTGAGATTTTGACCCGTTAAGTTAAGAAGCTGGATGAAGAATAATAATGTTATTCTTCAGGACTCAGCTTCTTTTTTGCTCAGCTCTTAGAGGACAATCCAGAGGTTCTCGAAAAGAAGGCATGACGAAAACATCTTTTGAGCAATCTGTCACTTTATCATTGAATCCAAAGGCTGACCTCGTATAATGAAGTTGCTTAGGCAGCTCTATAGAGTGACAGTCTTGCTGGTTGTGACTTTATATTGCGCTTGAACTTTCTTCCTGGTCGTACGGGACTCAGGAAGTTTTTTATTCTGTCTATGAATGCTTTTGTCGTAATAAGCTTCTTCAGGAATAATCGCGCATTCGTAACGGCAGGCTTAAAAGCAATCTGATACGTCCATTTTCTGCCATCCTTTTCTACCGGCACAGCATTGATCAGAAGCTGGGTGTAGTTGTACATGATGAGAGCGGCATAGATTTCCTGTCTTGCGTTTTTCTGCTTGATTGAATTGAAGTAAACCATGTTTGTATCGTATTTCAAGTGGCGGAATGCACCTTCAATCTCCCAGCGCATATGGTAAAGTTCCTTAAGCTCAGTGATGGAAAATTCATCTTTGGGCAGATTCGTAACCAGGCACTCATAAGTACCGTCCGTGATTTTGAAACGGGCGACACGGAAAGTCATATTGTAGAACGGATGATCAAAATCCAGATAACTGAAATTTACGTTTGATGGCAGGAATACGTATTTCTGCTTGTTTTGCTTGATCTCTTTCGTCTGGCTTCTTGTCAATATACGAGTGATATCTCGATCGAATTCTTCATCTGGCAGATCAATGGCAGATAAGATCCCGCTGCTGAATATATCCTTTATACGAATGGCGAAGTGAATGCTGTTTTCAAGCATATAGGCAAGCAGCTCATAGCTTTCGTAGCCGCGGTCAGCAGTAATAATCGTTTTGGCTGGCAGATCATGGGCTTTAAGCATATCAAGCAGAGCGCCTTTCTCATGAGACTTCTGTTTCGTATCTATCATAGCGTCTGTATATACGCGATTCAGAACGTCATACAGAGCATTGAGATGAAGCTGATTATAGCCCTGGCTGTTCTCATCATTCTTCAGAAATGTCTCTGGATCATCAGGGTTATAAGGGATACGTACATCTGATCCATCACAAGCGAATACACGATAGCCTTTGAAGAATCTGGTTCCAGGAATGTTTTCAGTCATTAAGTGCATTACTCTTTCAAGAGCTTCGGGATCGAGCTTTGAACGCTGCTGGCAGAAAGCCGAAGCAGACGGCGGGACTTTGGAAACAAAGAAATCAGAGAGTTCCTGGTTTAATGCCTTGGCCTGTTTCTGGATAAGGAAGCGAATCAGAATACCAGCGGGCAGTGCACGTATCCGAGTGAAGTCAACACCTGGCTGCGTACAATAGCAGCTTATATTTTGCTCGACCATATCAATGGCCTTGGCTAAAATGTCATCTACGCACTTAACAGAATCAATGGAAATCATAGTGAATTTTTCCTCCTACAATTTCCTTCGGATTGTGTAAAAAAGGCTGATTTTTGGCTGTCAAGTGTTTTTTAGAAAATCATCCAAAAAAATACGGACCTTTTGGCCATCAAAAAAAACGCCTTGTATTCTTACAAAATACAAAGCGTTTCAATCATCAAGCCCTAACTTAATGACATTGGGCTTGACCTGTGCTTTTTTGTTCCCTAGGGAATCATTTGTTTTCGAATGATGTTTTGACAGATATAATGGGACAATGAGGTGTGACAATGGAATGGAAGACATATTTTAATGAGCGCAGTCTGCATAAGGGCCTTGCTTTATGGAAAGCAAAGTCTGTCATCAGCTGCAATGCGACGGGAGATCTTGTGACCGGCAGAGTCAAAGAATCCGGCAGGGTCTATATGACCTCTGTCAATTTGAGTGAGGGTTTTCATGCGTCCTGCTCCTGCCGCAATGCCGCAATGGGGATGCGCTGTGCCCATATGGCAGCGCTGCTGTATGCCCGCGATGCCCAGTTACATAAGCAGATTGATGTGCATAAGCCTCTGTTTGATGCCAGAAAGGATGCCAGGTGCTACTTTGATCTTGCACGTATTTTCAAAGATGTTCGGTTTCCATCCGAGATGGTCCGTCAGGCCCGCATCCTGGTCATGGATAAGACGGTCATTTTTGACGGTGTTCAAACTTCCTACTGGAGTCATTATGGCCTGCGTGACAGCAGTGAGCAGTCGCTGATCATTGACGGCCACATCGGTACTGATGATTATCCCAGAAAAATTCAGGTCGTTGTGACGCATGATCATTATGTGGGTGGTACATGTGATGAGGATTACATTTATTCAACATATGCCAGCCGTATATGTGCCCATCAGCTTGCCCTGCTGTTACTGGCGGAGGAAACGATCCAGCATTTCAATCTTGGCGATGCGACCGACTATGGTGCTGATCAGTTTCTGACTGCCTTTGCCGAGAAGCGTACATCACGCCGCCTCAAGGAAATCGGTACAAAGAACAATGTGATCCAGTTTAAGCCAAGACTGACTGTCACAGAAGATGGCAATCTGGAACTTGGCATGAAGATCGGTACGGGCAAACTGTATCTTGTCAAGGATATGTCGGCACTGCTGGATCAGAAAGACAGCGGCGAGACGGTCAAACTGGGCAAGAACAATGAAATTAATTTCGGCATGCAGGATTTTGTCAGCGAAGATGAGAAGTATTTCAATTTCCTGCGCACCCAGATCCAGGAATCCAGGGCAGAATTTGCCCGTTTTACACGGCGGTACTATGATGCCTATACATACTCACGGCCGGCGTTTCCAGGCATCAAAAACAGAATGGAGCTGTCTGATCATACGCTGGATGTCTTTTTTGATACAGCAGAAGGGGATGTTATTGAATTTGCAGACAAGCGGAAAAACGGCAGTTCTGCCAGCTCATTGCAGCTGAAGGACGGCCAGGCAAAGCTGAAACTATCCATTGAGACAGATATTGATGCCGACCGCAATGTCCAGTCCGTGCAGCTGTATCTGCCAAGAAGCGAGGTCTTCCATGGCTCACGCTATTACTATGCGATCAGCGGCTCCACACTATACCGTCTGCCGGAAAAAGAAGCAGAAATGCTGGATACGATGGGGCTTGGCAGCAATGGCGCGGATTCGATCCGCATCGGCATGCGCCGTCTTTCCGAATTCTATTATCACATCCTGCCGATTCTGCAGCAGTCCGGCTATTTTGATATCCAGGAAGATGACAAAGTGGCAGAGATTGTCCCGCAGGAAGGTACCTATGATTTCTATCTGGACCGCCATGATGATGTGCTGACCCTGTCAGCGCAGGTATCCTTTGGGGATGTCAGCTATCGGATCATCGATGATCATTGGAATGATTATGAAAACTCACCGCTGCGTGATCATACGTATGAGCGTGAGATCCTGGATACCGTACAGCTGTATTATCCTGATTATGACAGAGATCATCATCAGTTTACGGCTGATGCGGATGATGATACGGTCTACAGCATTCTCAGTGAAGGCATCAAAGCACTGATGATGCTTGGTGAAGTACATGTGACAGATGCCTTTGACAAACTGCGCATCCGCAGAACACCAGTTGTCTCCATCGGTGTTCGCACCGAAAACAACCTGCTGGATCTTTCCATTGCCACCCATGACATGAGTGAGGAAGATCTGCTGGCTCTGCTTGACAGCTATAAGCAGAAGAAAAAGTATCACCGGCTAAGCAATGGTGATTTCATTGAACTGGACCAGAATGATTCTCTGGATGTGCTGTCTGCCTTGTTTGATACGATGAACATCTCACTGGATGAATTCACCAATGGCAAGATGCAGCTGCCGCTGTACCGTGCCCTGTATATCAATAAGCTTCTGGAGGAACATGACAGCGTCGCGGCAGACCGTGACCGCACATTCCGCAATCTGATCCGCAACTTTGAAAATGTGCGTAATTCCGACTATGAAGTGCCATCCAGTCTGCAGGATACGATGCGCTCCTATCAGATCTATGGCACCGAGTGGATGCATACCCTTTTGACATGCGGATTTGGCGGCATTCTGGCCGATGACATGGGCCTTGGCAAAACACTGGAAACCATTGCCTTACTGCTATCACGCAGGGAAGAAGGGATCCAAAAGCCTTCCCTGGTGATCACACCGGCATCTGTTGTCTATAACTGGATGGAAGAGTTCAAGCGTTTTGCACCGCAGATGAAGGTGCTTCCGGTAGTTGGTACCGCAAAAACAAGAAACCAGCTGCTGAACCAGAAGGCAGATGTGTTTGTGACAAGCTATGATCTGCTCAAGCACGATATCAAGAGCTACCAGCAGTACAGCTTTGATGTGGAAGTGATTGATGAGGCGCAGAATATCAAGAATCCTGGCTCTGCAGCTGCCAAGAGTGTCAAGATCATCCCGAGTGACCACCGCTTTGCTTTGACTGGTACACCGATTGAAAACCGGCTGTCAGAGCTCTGGAGTATCTTTGATTATCTGATGCCAGGCTTCCTGTTTACGTATGATACGTTCAAGTCACGCTTTGAAACGCCGATTGCCCGCAATAAGGATGAAGCAGTGACCCAGCATCTGCGCCGAATGGTATCGCCGCTGATCCTGCGGCGTCTGAAGAAAGATGTGCTCAAGGATCTGCCGGATAAGATGGAAGAGACGGTCTTTGCAAAGTTTGATGCGGACCAGCAGAAATTATATGATGCCCAGACGGTGCATATGAAGCATTCTTTGCTGGCATTACAGAATGGTGACAGTAAGAACAAGCTGCAGATTCTTGCCGAGCTGACAAAGCTGCGGGAGATCTGCTGTGATCCAAGACTGATTGCCACGGATTATACCAAGGGCTCTGCCAAGCTTGATACATGCATGGAACTCATTGAAAGTGCGATGGATGGCGGCCACAAGATGCTTGTATTCTCGCAGTTTACAAGCATGCTTGCATTGATTGAGGAAGAGCTGCAGAGCAGACAAATTACCTATGATCTGATCACTGGAGCAACGCCAAAGCTGGAACGGCAGCGTCTGTGCCACAGCTTTAACAATGATGATACGCCGGTCTTCCTGATTTCCTTAAAAGCAGGCGGAACAGGTTTGAATCTGACCGGGGCAGATGTGGTCATCCACTATGATCCATGGTGGAATCTGGCAGCCCAGAATCAGGCAACTGACCGTGCCCACCGGATTGGCCAGGAACATAACGTGACTGTGTATAAGCTGATTGCCCAGGGGACGATTGAAGAGCGTATCATGGAACTGCAGAATACAAAGAAAGATCTGGCAGATGCGATCCTGAATGGTGAGACGGCAAGTCTTGCATCGCTGTCTGCGGAAGAACTGATGGAGTTAATCGGATGAGTGAAAAGAAAACAACAACACGCCCGGTGATTGAAACAAAGCTGCGGCACAATATTCTCAGTATTCCCGAAGAGGCCCGAAGAGCCTCCGGTATTGTCGTCTTTGGCAGAAGAATCAAGACACTCGTATTTACAACCGATGTGGCGATTATCCGCAACTGTGATGCTGATGCCGTCTTTGCGGTGTATCCTTTTACACCCCAGACTGCCATTGGCGATTCCGTCATCAAGTATTCCTACATTCCGGTTTTCTGCGGGGTAGGCGGCGGTACCACGCATGGTGTCAGAACCATCGGCCTGGCCAGGGATATGGAAAGCAGTGGTGCCATGGGCGTTGTCCTCAACAGTCCGATCACAAACCTGAACCTGGCTGCGGTTGCCAAAGCAGTAGATATTCCGGTTGTGATCACCGTTACCAGCATGGATACGGATATTCAGAAACGCCTGGAGGCCGGTGCATCGATTCTCAATGTGGCCTGTGGGCCAAAGACACCGGAAGTGATCCGGCATATTCGTGAGTATTTTCCGGATGTCCCGATCATTGCCAGCGGAGGCAGTAAGCCGGAAACGATCATTGCAACCGTGGAGGCAGGTGCCAATGCCATTACATATACACCGCCAAGCACCGCACAGCTGTTTGCGTCCATGATGGACAAATACCGGGGTGATGCACAATGAAGCCGATCCTGTTCTGGGACTTCAACGGCACCATTCTGGATGATGTGCATCTGACATGGCAGATTGAAACAAGGATGCTGCAGGAGCGCCATATGCGCACTTACACACTGGAAGAATACAAAGACATGTTCTGCTTTCCGGTGATTAATTACTACTACAGGATGGGTTATACGTTTGAGAACGAAACATATGATGATGTTTCCGTGGAATTCAATGATGCCTATGCCAGAGGATTCTCTTCCTGCCGTCTGATGCCGGGATTTCTTACAAAGATTCAGGAAGCAATTCAGAAGGGGTATGAGAATATCATTCTCTCCGCATCGCAGAAAGACAATCTCAAACAGCAGTGCCGGGAGCTTGGCATTGATCAGTACTTTTCCTATCTGCTTGGTACGGATAATCTCTATGGCGGCTCCAAGATCGATATGGCCATAGCATTTATGCAGAAACAGAAGATTGATCCTACAAACTGCCGCTTCATTGGTGACACTCTGCATGATCAGGAATGTGCCAATGCAATCGGCATCAATGATGTCGTTCTGGTTGCCCAGGGTCATCAGTCCAGAAGTGTGCTGGAAAGCGGCTGTGACCATGTGGCAGATTCTTTGATGGAGGTAGAGCTGTGATGAAGCGCTGCAAAGTCGATCAAAAGTGCGGCGCATGCCGCTATCTTGCAATACCTTACAGCCAGCAGCTGATTCAGAAAAGAAATAGGGTGCGGGAATTGTTTCCTGGCGTCAATGTGGAACCTGTGCTGGGCATGGAGGATCCTTACCATTACCGCTGCAAGATTTACTGTGCCTTTGGCTATGACCGCAATGGTCATGTCAAAGCAGGTCTGTATCAGGAACACAGCCATAAGATTGTTTATACAGATGCCTGCCTGATCCAAAACAGCAGGGCAAATGCCATCATTCATGATTTGTGCAGGATTGCCGATCAGCTGCACATTGAACCCTATGATGAAGATGCCGGCACGGGTGTTCTGCGCTATGGCTATCTCAGAGTTTCTCATCAAAGCGGTGATGTCCTGCTGACCATTATCATCGGATCTCACTTCCTGCCCAGAGAAAAGGCATTTCTCTCATTGCTGCGCAAAGCACATCCGGAAATCAAGACTGTCATTCTCAACTATAACCATGGTACAGATTCCATGGTGCTGGGACCAAATGAGAAGGTGATCTATGGCCCAGGATCCATCACGGATACCATAGACGGCCTGACCTTCTCCATCTCCTCAAAGTCCTTTTTCCAGGTCAATCCTGTCATGACAGCAGTGTTGTATCAGACAGCTCTGGATCTGGCAGATCTGAAAAAGAATGAAACAGTACTGGATGCCTGCTGCGGCATTGGGACCATTTCACTGTTAGCTGCCAGACAGGCATCTTTTGTCCTGGGCGTGGAGATCAATCCGCAGGCTATCCGTGATGCAAAGAGAAATGCGAAGATCAACCATATCAGCAATGTCGAGTTCATCGCGATGGATGCCGAAGAATTCATCCGCCATCTGGGAGAAAGACCGGATGTTGTCTTTCTGGATCCGGTCAGAGCGGGACTTTCCGAAAACTTCCTGCACACACTGGGCAGTCTGCAGCCGGACAGGATGATCTATGTCTCCTGCAACCCGGAAACACAGGCCAGAGATACAAAGATCCTGCGCAGGTATGGCTACAGGATCCGTACCATGATTCCGGTTGATCAGTTCCCATTTACGCCAAACATTGAAACTATTGCCTTGATTGTTCGAAAATAACAGCAGATCATGTATTGCATAACAGGACATGCCAGGGAAGGGAAATCCTATGCCACAGGTATTCTGTTTCATATGCTGGTGGAAAGCAAAATCAGTAAATGATGTAAGAAGAACATCAATATTCTGGATAAATCACTTGCTGTACGTGAACAGGCACAGCAGCTTCAAGGCATTGATGTAAGGTATACCCGCATAGATAAGGGAGGCATTGAGAAAGAATCTATGAGGGGGTATAACAAAAATGGAAAAAAGGCAGACACGTACACATCTGGAATCCGTCAGATTGACCGCACAAGGGCAATTATGATTCTCTGTGCCATCTGTGCTGCATTCATGATTGCTGCATCTGTCTATCAGATCTACTGCAGCAAAAACAGGCAGTTCTCTGTCAAAGCTGGAATGGTCTCATCCATCAGTATCTCAGAGAACGCAGCTGTTAACGTATCTGCTGAACCATAGGCATCATCAGTATGTGCTGATGATCGTGGTGGGGGATTGCATGTATGATCAAAAACCGCATGAATCATTTGTTCTGCTGGTTCTTGGCAATGCTTGTTTGCATATCCATCCGCTATACGATCTCTGCAGGTTACGTGGATGCACCGGAGCAGGCCCAGAGCCGTTCTGCTTTGATGATTCTGGCAGATGAAGCACTCTATGCGGCCAAGATTTCCGGCAAGCATGAAGCCAGACATTATGATCCTTCCATGGCGGATATCAAGCAGGAACAGCTTGGCTTCAGCACCAAGGCACTGGCCTCCGGCATCCCGGGCTCCTTCCTGATCTATAAGTCGGATCCTGAAGATGAAGAAATTCTGTTTGCCAATGACTCTTTGGTTCATTTGCTGGGCTGTGACAACTATGATGATTTCTGCGCCTATACCGGCGGCAGGTTTACGAATATCATCGTGCCGGAAGACCGGCAGAGAGTGGAAGATTCCATCTGGGAACAGATCAACCACCAGAAGGAAATTGAAACGACAAAGAGACCATACTATGAAGACTATGTTGAATACAGCATCATTGTCAAAGGCGGCAAAGTGATCCCGGTCATAGATGTTGGCAGACTTGTCGAAGATTCTTCCTATGGCGGTGTGTTCTTTGTATTTATCCATGAAAAGGAAGCGATGAAAGAGGATTTCCTGAAGAAATCGTCTAGATGATCTCTGGTGTATGCCAGAGTTTTTCATTTTCCTGGAGGTATTGACGAAACTGCCTGTATATGTCTATCGTTTACGCAGGAAAGAAGGATTATCTATGAATCACCAGGAAATCATGCAGTCGATCCATGATATCGGCTTATTACCCGCGGTTGTGCTGGACGATGCATCTCATGCGGGGCCGCTTGCCGGAGCATTATGCAAAGGATCATTGCCGCTGGCAGAAGTGATGCTGCGCACACCAGCTGCGCTTGCCTGCTTATCGGCAATGCATAAAGCGTGTCCGGAAATGTTATTAGGTGCCGGAACGGTATTCAGCATCCAGCAGGTCATTGATGCCAGAAATGCCGGTGCATCGTTTATTGTGACCCCGGGACTCAACCCGGATGTGGTCAGATTCTGCCAGCAGGAAAATATGCCAGTCATCCCTGGCATCTCTTCGGCATCAGAGCTGGATCTGGCCAGAAGACTTGGCCTGCATGTCGTTAAGTTTTTCCCTGCAGAACCTTTGGGAGGGCTGCGCACCATTCATGCGTTATCTGCGGTCTGGAATGATATGTATTTTCTGCCCAGCGGCGGTATCGATGATCATAACATGCAGGCATATCTTCATGATGAAAGGATCTTTGCAATCAGCGGAACATGGATGGTGAAGAAGGAACTGCTTGAAAGCGGGCAGTATGACAAGATTTCTGAGATGGCACATGATGCCCTCAGAAAGATGCTGCAGATTCATATTGTCCATATTGGCATCAACAGTGATACTGCACATGGCAAAGAGATCGCCACTGCCTTTGCAGACCTGCTGGATGGCAGTGTTCGTGATGCAAAGATCAGTTATTTTGGCTCTGAACTTGTGGAAGTGATGACCACTGCCAGAGCCAGAGGCACCTATGGACATATCGCCATTGGTGTATCTTCTGTTTCCCGTGCTATTGCCTTTTTCCAAAGAAAGGGCTATGACTTTGATGAAAGTTCTATTGTGAAAGATGAAAAGGGCAGAATCAGGCTGATCTACTTCAAAGAGTGCATTGCCGGTTTTGCTATTCATCTTGTACAGGAGGCATAACATGAGCAAAAAGATTGTAACGTTTGGTGAGATCATGATGCGCCTGACGCCATCTGGTGATCATACCCGTTTTCTGCAGGCCAGCCAGTTTGACATCATCTTTGGCGGGGCTGAGGCTAATGTGGCCGTATCCCTTGCCAACTATGGCGATGATGCCTGGTTTGTCACCAAGGTTCCAACCCATGAAATCGGCCAGGCTGCTGTCAATGCACTGCGCCGCTATGGTGTCCATACTGACAAGATTGCAAGAGGCGGAGACCGCCTTGGCATCTATTATGCTGAAACAGGTGCTTCTGTACGTGGGGGCAAAGTGATCTATGACCGTGCTGGTTCTGCCATTGCCACCGCGGATCCAGCTGACTTTGACTTTGATGCCATTTTTGAAGATGCCATCTGGTTCCATTGGTCCGGCATCACACCAGCTCTGTCTGACAAAGCTGCGAAGCTGACTTTGCTTGCATGTCAGGCCGCAAAGCGCCATGGTGTGACGGTATCCTGCGATCTGAACTATCGCAAAAAGCTCTGGACACCAGAGCAGGCCCAGATTGTCATGAAGCCGCTGATGCAGCATGTGGACGTTTGCATTGGCAATGAAGAAGATGCGGCTAAGATGCTTGGCTTTGTGCCGGATTGTGACATTGAAAGCGGCAATACCGATGTTGAGGCATATAAGGCCATCTTCAGGCAGATGGAGGCAGAATACCATTTCAAGATGATTGCCACAACGCTGCGTGAATCTCACAGTGCCTCAGACAATGGCTGGAAGGCACTGCTTTATGATGGAAAACAGTTCTACGTATCCCGCCACTATGAAATTGATCCGATTGTAGACAGGACCGGGGCAGGTGACAGTTTCTCGGCAGGCTTGATTCATGGCATCCTGCATTATGACAGTCTGCAGAAGTCTCTTGATTTTGCGATTGCGGCCAGTGCGCTGAAACATACGCTTCCTGGCGATTTCAACTGTGTTTCAGAGCAGGAAGCTCTCACTCTTGCACAGGGCACTGGAAATGGCAGGATCGTACGCTGAAAGCTGCATTTTGTGTCATATTATTGTGAATATCATTCGTAATATTATGAATACTCAATTGTTTTACTTTTCCATCTGACAAACATGTGCATAATAGGACACGCGATGAAAAAAAGTGTGAAACAAAATAAGGCGAGCAGACTGAGATCGTCTGGACCTCTTTTTCTTGCAGTATGCCTCACTGTCTATGTCGTGATTGTGCTAGCATGTTATGCATGGTCAGGAAGTCTGGCTGCATGGAGAAGTGAAGATTTACAATTATCTTCCGGATACGCTGAGCTATGGTGAAAACCTGATCTTTGAAAGTGACAACATCTTCTTTAAAGTGAAGATTGGCGGTGATGAAGTGTATAACTACACAGAGAAACCGTTTGTACTGGCCGGGCGCAGCTATGGCTATGCGTTTCATAACATTGGCTTAAGCAGAAGGCAATCTGGGGTGCGTGTTGAAATTACCGTATATCCTGCCTATAAGGGTGCCGGTGGAATCAGTGAGATCAGTGTCGGCAGCTTCGGTACGTATATGACCCACCTGGTTGCCAGATTTCTGCCGGCTTTTCTGACCAGTATTCTGATCATTACGCTTGGTGTGACAATGCTGTATATCTCTTATGGCACCAGTAATCTCAAAACGCCGCTGGTGGATTCATTCCGCATGTTTTCGCTGACAGCAATCCTTTTTGGTACGTGGAGCCTGGTGGAATCCCGGGTTCCCATTGTCCTGACCCCATGCCCGGATCTAGGGCGCTGCTTTACCTTTACGATGCTGATGATTGTGCCTTATCCTGCCGTCAGGGCAGCCAATGCCTGGATGATCAGGCCAAATCCGAAGATTGACCATTTCTTTCTTGCAGTTGTGATCTTTAATGTTGTTGTCTGTACAGGTGCTTATATCCTGTTCCATCTGGATCTCTGGCAGTGCAGGCTGCTGATTCATGCAGCACTGATACTGTCCATTGCTGTCATGTGCATCATGAGTGTTGATCAGATCGTGCAATATAAGCGCAATCATATTCATAACCCGAGAAGAGAAATACTCTGGGTGATCATTCTGCTTGACTTTGCATGCATGGTTGTTGACCTTGTCCGCTATGCCGGCTATGGGGCGCCTGAAGATGCCGCCCGCTATTCGCGGATCGGCTTTTTGATGCTCATGCTTGTATTAATCATGGTGTACAAGAGTGAAATGATCATCCACATGAAGAAATCCCTGGAAGCCGATGTGTATCATATGATGGCATACAAGGATGTCATGACGGGTTTCTACAACCGCTCTGCATTATTGGAAGTGCAGGAAAATCTTGATAAGGAAATGACATCCGGCAAAGTCAGAGATCTGATCATTGTCTATGCAGATTTGAATTTTCTCAAGCGGGTCAATGACCACTATGGCCATCAGGCAGGGGATGATTATATTATCCGCTGTGCACATATGCTGCAGGATTCTTTTGGCCGCTATGGCAGACTGTTCCGTCTGGGTGGTGATGAGTTCATGGCGGTGCTGGATGGAGAGGATGTCTTTGCGGATTATGATAAGGGTGAACTGGCACTGCTGGATCTGCTGGCAAAGCAGACACCTGATGCCAAAAAGCCGCCTGTCTCTCTTTCCTGGGGCTTTGCCATCTCCAGAAAGGAAAAGCCTGTCACGATGGAAATGCTGGAGAGTATGGCTGATGCCAGAATGTATGAGATGAAGGTACAGATGAAGGCGGAACGCCTGGACTGATGATGAATCACGACAGATTCTGAAATATGTAAATCCCCGATCGTGAAAAAACACGTATCATTAATGCGAAAGGTGGTTCGTGATGGGGAATGCTTTTCTGACTGTCCTGAGATGGGTCCTGCTTGTTTTTGCCGGTTTATATACAATGCATTTTGCTTTGATTGCATTCGGCGGCTTAATCAAGCCTTTTGCCCGGTATCATGATACAGAGAAAAAACATCATTTTGCCATTTTGATTCCGGTCCGCAATGAAGAACATGTGATTGGCAGTCTGCTGGACAGCATTGGCAAAGCCGATTATCCCCATGATCTTCTGGATGTGTATGTGCTTGTCAATAACACAATCGATCATACGCCGGATATTGCCCGTTCCTATGGTGCGCATGTGATCGATTATGGCAATACGGTCCACAGCAAAGGCGATGTGCTCGGCCATGCGTTTGCTGAGCTGACAAAGCACAAGGAACTGGATGCCTTTGCCATTTTTGATGCCGACAATCTTGTCGATGCCGGTTTTTTTACGGCTATGAACAGCGCTTTGCAGCACGGCGTGCAGGTGGCACAGGGCAGGCGGATCGGCAAGAATACGTATGATGCGTTTCTCTGTGGCTTTTACGAAGTGTTCTACCAGATGCAGAACGTGCTCTTTAACAATGGTGCCCAGCATAACAGCCGCTCGGCTGTGCTCAACGGCACCGGCTGGGTAATCAGATCTTCCATACTGCAGGCGCATCCTTTTGATACGGTCACAATCACGGAAGATCTTGAACTCAGTGCCCAGTGCGCCCTGTGGGGTGTTTCGATCACCTATGTACATGATGCCAGATGTTATGACGAGTATCCGATGAATGCAAAGATGTCACTGCGCCAGTTATTCCGGTGGATCTTTGGCCAGGTGCAGTGCATGCGTGTCTATACAGGAAAACTTTTGAAGAAGTGGGTTGCTGCACACAGTGCAGCGGCACAGGATCTGGCGATGGTATTTGCCATGCCCGCGGCAGTCATGATCGGTGGAATCGGCCTGGTGCTGTCCTTTGCAACGATGCCGCTCCATAAAGCACTGCTTTTGATGCTTGTGCTGATTCTGCTTTTATATATCTGCTTTGATGCTCTGCTGCAGGGATGCCTCTATAAGGCAGAGATTGCACACTGCACTGTGCAGGGCTTTTTATTTCCGATCTTCATGTGCATCTGGATACCTCTGATGATCGTGTGTCTGTTTAAAAAGAATGTGGCCTGGAAGCCCATTGAACATAATCGTAATGTCAGGATCGAGGATATGAAGAAATGAAGCAGTTTGGCAGGAAATTCATGCATTATTTCTTTGCAGACCCTGGTGAGTACAAGCCAGCTGGTATTTTAAGCCCGGGACATTTTCTGCTGGCAGGTATGGCAGTATTTGGCATCTATGAAGGTCTGACGCATACACTGCTGCTGCCAGAAGCGGCCCTGCGCAGTCTGATTCGCAAAATCATCATTGTGCTCTGGGGGCTGGAATGCATCAAGATTCATTTCCGCATCCGGACTGGTTCAGAAGCAGACTATGATACATGGGTGCCGCTGTATTTCTGCTCCATCACCTTATATGCCGGCATTGCCAGCGGCTTTGGCAGGGGCATCATCCAGCATATCGGCGATGTATTTCTTGCTTCCGGCGGACTGATTGCTGGCATCTGCTTCATGCTGTATCCATCCAGCTCACTGCTGATCTATCCCACATTCCATTTTCTTTCCGTGCACAGCTTCATCTACCACGGTACCATGACGTATCTTGGCATTCTGATGAACCGCACAGGCCTGGTCAATCTGACCTGGCATGATCTATGGTATTATGCGCTGTATGTCCTGATGTTCTGCATCATTGCGCTGATCATCAACCACCGCCGCGGCTGCAATCTGATGTTTATCTCGGCACCATTTCATGGCACCTTCCTCGATACGGTGTACAAAATTCTTGGTAAATCGTATACAGTTGTGCTGTGTCTTGTGCAGATGATTGTGCCATATGTTGTCATCATGATGTTTAAAACATGGACGCCTTTATTGACGAGGCCGCTATGGTATCCGCATCTCTGAATTTCTTCAGATTTTGATGCGGATTTTTCTTTTGGAAACTATACTAGTGAGTTGGAAACGGGAGATGCAGTGATGGAGAAAAAGATTACCAAAGCAAAGGTGCAGTCCCTGGAAGAAGAATATCAGGCTTATGCACGCCGGCAGGCATCGGATGTGCTGCAGGAATTGAAAGCAGATGAAAATGGCATCAGCCAGGATGCACGTGAAGAACGTCTGGATACCTACGGATCCAATGACCTGCATGCCTCGACAAAGATGCACTGGTGGAACTTTCTGCTGCAGTCATTTACGGATGCGTTTATTATCGTCCTTTTGCTTCTTGGCACGGTAACCGTGATCGTCGAACATGATGCACTTTCAGCCGGCATCATCTATCTGCTTGCATGCATGAGTGCGGGGATCCGCTTTGTGCAGGACTATCGTTCTTATCTCGATGTTGAGAAGCTGAGGAATATGGAACATGATACCGTCCGTGTACGCGTACCGGATGGCTCCAGCTGGAAGGAAACCGAAATGCCGGTTGAAGAACTGGTACCGGGTGATATTGAAATGATCGGCTCCGGTGACATTGTCTCTGGCGATCTGTATCTTCTGGCAAGCAAGGATCTCTTTTTATCAGAGGCTGCTTTTACCGGCGAAGCAGTGCCGGTAGAAAAGAAAGCAGGCACAGATGCAAGGAACGTCAATGCAGCGCAGCTTGACAATATCTGTCTTTCCGGCAGTACCGTAGCTTCCGGCACCGGCTTTGGCGTCATCATCAAAACCGGCCGCAATTCCTACCTTGGCCACATCTCTGCCACCGTGGATACCGGCAAACAGATGACCGAGTTTGACCGCTCTTTGCAGAAGATCACGAAGATTCTGATCACATACATGGTGGTCGTTGTCATCTTTGTCCTGTTTGTCAACGGCATGATCAAACACAATTGGCTGGAGGCATTCCTGTTTGCCATCTCAGTTGCAGTTGGCATCACACCGAATATGCTGCCGATGATCGTCAATGGCACACTTGCCAAAGGTGCCCAGTTCCTGGCAAAGAAGAAAACAATCGTCAAGAATATGTCGGCGATCCAGAACTTTGGTGCCATGGATACGCTGTGTACCGATAAAACCGGTACACTGACAGCAGATCATATCGTGCTGCAGCGGTATCTGGATATCAACGGCAAAAACAGCCATCTTGTGCTGAACTATGCCTGGATGAATTCCTATTATTCCACCGGTGTCAAAAACCTGATTGACCGAGCCATTCTGGAATATGGCAAGAGTCATGATGTGCCTGAGTTTGCCGGCGGCTATGAGAAGATTGACGAGATTCCATATGATTTTGAGCGCCGCAGAATGTCCGTGCTTGTCTATAATCCGGGCGGATCCCAGGTATCGCATGGTGATGAGGGTGTGCTGCCCCATCATGGTGAGCGTGTATTGATTACCAAAGGGGCATTGGAATCGGTGCTGGCATGCTGTGATAAGGTGCGCATTGACAAGCAGTACATCGACATTGATGATGTGGATATTGAAAAGATCAAGCAGCAGGCCGAAGAGCTGAACAAAGACGGTCTGCATATCATTGCTGTTGCGGCAAGAAAGTCGGTGCCGGGCGTCACGGATGATGATCAGTTTACCGCTGAGGATGAACATAACATGACGTTCCTTGGCACGGTAGCGTTCCTTGATCCGCCCAAGCCAGACGCAAAGGATGCTATTGAAGGACTGTATGAAGCCGGTGTGGATGTCAAGGTCATCTCCGGTGATGCACCGGTGGTTGTCCAGCATATCTGTCATGAGGTAGGTCTGAAGAAAGAGGGGGATGTCATTGACGGCACCATGCTGGATGGCATGGATGATGCAGGTCTTTCCAAAGCCGTGGAGAATACGAATATCTTCGCCCGTCTTTCTCCGATGCAGAAGAAGCGGGTTGTCGATATGCTGCGGAAAAACGGGCACGTGGTCGGCTACATGGGAGATGGCGTCAATGATGCCCCAAGCCTGCACAGTGCGGATGTTGGCATTTCCGTGGATAATGCCACCGATGTTGCCAAGGCCAGCAGCGATATCATCCTGCTGGAAAAGAGTCTGGATGTCATCCTGGACGGCGTCAAGGAAGGCAGAAGAATTTCCGGCAACATCATCAAATACATCAAGATGGCACTGTCCTCCAACTTCGGCAATGTCTTCTCAGTGCTGATTGCTTCTTTATTCCTGCCATTTCTGCCGATGATGCCATTGCAGATCCTGATTCAGAATCTTGTTTATGATTTCACCCAGATTGCCATTCCATGGGATAACGTGGATCCGGAATTCCTGAAACAGCCCCATCAGTGGACGATGCGCTCTTTGACTTCGTTCATGAATGTCATGGGCGGTGTTTCATCCTGCTTTGATGTGCTGACATTCCTGTGCTTGTGGTTTGTGCTTGGCTTCAATTCCATCTCCATGCAGTCATACTTCCAGACCGGCTGGTTTGTGGAAGGTTTGATTTCACAGATCATGATCGTGCAGTTTATCCGTACTGCCAAGCGGCCGATCATTGACTCCCATTGCGACGTGCGGCTTGCCTTTGCCAGCATTCTTGGCGTCATTGCCGCGATTCTGATTCCATACATGTTCTGTTCGCTTCCGAATTCCGTCTTTGTCGCACTGCCATATCAGTACTATATCTATCTGGTGATCATTCTCATTCTTTACAGTGCCACGATTGAAGTTGTCAAAAAATTCTATATCAGGAAGTTTGGCAGCTGGTTATAACATTGTAAAATAATACGCAGGAGGTGATGGCATGGACCTGTTTGAAGCAGCTGGCAGCGATGATGCCAGAACGCGACAGCCGCTGGCAGCCAGAATGCGTCCTGAAAAACTGAAGGAAGTTGTCGGTCAGCAGCACATCATTGGCAAAGGCCGTATCCTGTACCGTGCCATCCAGGCTGACAGGCTCAGTTCTTTGATTTTCTATGGGCCGCCAGGCACTGGCAAGACAACCCTGGCAGAAGTCATTGCCAATACAACCAGTGCGTACTTTGCCCAGGTCAATGCAACCACAGCCGGCAAAAAGGATCTGGAAGCCGTTGTCCAGGAAGCCCAGTACCGGCTGAAAGCTGAACATAAGAAGACAATCCTGTTTATCGATGAGATTCACCGTTTTAACAAGGCACAGCAGGATTATCTGCTGCCTTTTGTGGAAAGCGGCACTGTCATCCTGATTGGTGCCACAACGGAGAATCCTTACTTTGAGGTCAACAGTGCGCTGTTATCACGCTCGACCGTACTGGAGCTCAAGCCGTTGTCAAAAGATGATCTTCTTGTCCTGATTCACCGCGCCCTGCAGGATCCTTTCAAAGGTGTTGCTGCCGACATGGTGCAGATGGATGAGGATGCCTGTGACTTTCTGGCCGAGGCAGCGGACGGGGATGCCCGGGCAGCATTGAATGGACTGGAGATTGCGGTATTAACAACCGAGCGCAGTGATGATGGGTATCTTCATATCACGCTGCCCATCATGCAGGAATGCATCCAGAAGAAATCCATCCGCTATGACAAAGATGGCGACAATCATTACGATACGATCTCTGCTTTCATCAAATCGATGCGGGGGTCTGATCCTGATGCTGCATTGTACTATCTTGCCCGCATGCTGGAAGCAGGGGAAGATGTGCGCTTTATTGCCAGACGCATCATGATCTGTGCTGCTGAGGACGTCGGTCTTGCCGATCCAAGAGCTATTGAGATTGCGACTGACTGTGCATTGGCTGTTGAAAGAGTCGGCATGCCGGAGGGACAGATCATTCTGGCTGAGGCAGCTGTCTATATTGCTACAGCACCCAAGAGCAATGCGGCAAGCCAGGGCATCTTCAAGGCGATGGATGTCGTGAAGAAAACCGGCAATCTTAAGATTCCGCCCTATCTGCAGGATGCCCATTATAAATCTGCTTCAAAGCTGGAGAGGGGCATTGGCTACAAGTATGCCCATGATTATCCACGCCATTATGTTGACCAGCAGTATCTGCCGGATGGTGTGAAAAACGAAGGATTCTATTATGTGTCAGATATCGGCTATGAAAGCCGTCTGCGCAAGTGGTTTGCCTATATTGGCAGACATTTCCATGCTGAGGAGGATAAGAACAAATGAATATGCATGCATTGATGCGCAAGGACCGTTCGATCCGCAAGTTTCAGCAGAAAGCGATTCCGGATAATGATCTGAATGAGATTCTGGAAAATGTGCGTCTTGCCCATTGCGGCAATAACAAGCAGCGGCTGCGGTATGTCCTGGTTACCAGCCGTGATCTGTGTGATCAGGTTGCCGCGCAGCTGCACTATGCGGCTTTACTCAAGGGCGCAGGACAGCCAAAGAAGGATGAAGAGCCAATGGCGTATATTGTCATCCTTGTACCGGTTGAAAATGCCGCCACAGCTGACATTGATGCCGGCATTGCCGCGGAAGTGATCACCGCAAGTGCGGCGGAAAAGGGCATTGGTGCCTGTATTCTGATGAATTTCAGGCGTGATGCGATGAATGCGCTGCTTGGTGTGGCTCCTTCCTTAAGTGCACGGCTGGTTGTTTCACTTGGCTATCCGCTTCTTGAAAGCACAGTGGAAGAGGCTGGTGAGGATCTTGCATACTGGGTGGATGCCCAGGGGAACTACCATGTGCCGAAGCTGTCTGTTGATACGCTTGTGACACGGAAATAGCCTTGACTAACACAGAAGTGATGTGTGACAATCGCAGAGCCGTAAGGGAGTAGCGAGCGCATATGCGCAGCCTGCCAACATACTGGCAATTTGCCTGGCCTGCTTTAATACGCGAGACTTACGCACTGGCTTTTTGCTGTGCGTAATGTCATACATGACACAAATATGCTGCAGCAATCGCCTGCAGCTTTTTTGTTTGGGAGGACACACATATGCACTTTATCCTGGATAACATCCTGCTTGGCATCGGCCTGGCCATGGATGCCTTTTCTGTCTCACTTGCCAATGGGCTCAAAGAGCCGCATATGCAGAAGAAAAAGATGCTGAAGATTGCCGGCACATTCGGCGCGTTCCAGTTTGTCATGCCAATGATCGGCTGGATCTGTGTCCATACCATCGTACAATTATTTTCTTCCTTCCAGGTCATGGTGCCATGGATCGGCTTTATTCTGCTGATGTACATCGGCGGCGGAATGCTGAAAGAAGGGTTCTCAAAAAAGGAAGAAACAGATGCGGAAAAGGAAGTATCTTCCGGCAAACTGATGGTGCAGGGGCTTGCCACATCGATTGATGCCCTGTCCGTCGGCTTTACGATTGCCTCCTATGGCATCGGATCTGCGCTGTTTGCCAGTACTTTGATTGGGATCGTGACATTCGCGATCTGTGCAGCCGGCGTTCAGCTGGGCAAGAAGTTTGGCCTCAGGCTGGCCGACAAGGCAACCATCTTCGGAGGTTTCCTGCTGATTGCGATTGGTCTGAAGATTCTGCTTTCCAGCATCTTATAAAAAAACCGGTATTCACCGGTCATTGAATCTCCTTGAACAAGTCAAGATAGATATTTTTCAGCTCTTTCACCTGGTCATCGGTAACCTGATATTCCGAAAGGTTATTGGTATCCAGCGTAAAATCATCCACAACGCCAAGATGATGGCCGACAATCTTGCCATCCTTGACAGCAACAACCTCCGGTACCTCCATGACCGGTTTTTCTTCGCCTGTTTCAGAATCTTTTTCCTTTTTCAGAATCGGATCCAGACATGTATAGAGTGACTGAATGATGTCACTCTTTTCTGTATCTGGCTTTGACATGAAATCATCCGAGTAGATATTGACATATAAAACAGTAATGCCGGCTTCCTTGGCTGCTTCATCCAGCACCGGAATCACACGGTTGCACCAGGGACATGTCTCATAACTGTAGAAGACGATGCCGGTGCCATTTTCAAACAGCTTCAGGCTTTCTTCCGTTGAGATTTCAAGGAAGGCAGGATCATCATCCTTCAGAAACACATAGGCTGAAAGATCTGGCTTGGATGCATTCAGGTTGATGGCACCTGCGTTGTTGCCAGAGGCGGATGCAGAGGCAGATGCCTGTATGGTTTTACTCTGGCCGCAGCCTGTCAGCACAAGAGATGCCAGCAGGGCACAGCCAATGATTGTTTTCTTCATTTGTTACCTCCTGATGGCTGTTATTATACTCAGAATTACATGGAGAGTATGTGAGGAAAACTTTCACATCCTAACATGTCATGAATAACATGTCATTTTTTGCCCTGAAACCGCTGTCATTGTGACACATGGTTTAAATTGTACTGTGATCGCAACAAATCCTATCTGGCAGCAGGTATAATGGAGCCGGATTGAGGGACTATCATGAAACTGAATGAATTGAAGCCGGGACAGACAGGACAGATTGAGATTGTCGGAGGCAGTGGTGAACTGCGCCAGCATTTCCTGGATATGGGCCTGATTCCTGGCGCTGAGATTACACTGGAGAAGTTTGCACCAATGGGGGATCCCATTGATTTTGTGATTCATGGCTATCAGCTGACTCTGCGGGTGGCGGATGCTGCCAACATTACATGCCATACGGTCAAACATGTGGCGTCTGAAAAGCAGAACATTGAGCGTGATGATGATGAGCTGGTTGACCATCCGGGTCTTGGTGAAGGCGGCCGATATCACGATAAAAGCACGGAACATCCGCTGCCGGAAGGCACCACACTGACCTTTGCTCTTGCCGGCAATCAGAACTGCGGCAAGACGACCTTGTTTAATGCCCTGACAGGTTCCAACCAGCATGTCGGCAACTTCCCGGGCGTCACAGTGGAAGGTAAAACCGGTAAGATCAAGGGACATCCGGAGACGGAAGTAACAGATCTGCCTGGTATTTATTCATTGTCTCCCTACAGCTCTGAGGAGATTGTGTCCCGCCAGTTTATTCTGGAAGCCAAGCCGCGTGCGATCATCAATATCGTGGATGCGACCAATATTGAGCGCAATCTGTATCTGACCCTGCAGCTGATGGAGCTGGGCAGGCCGATGGTGCTTGCGTTGAACATGATGGATGAAATGCGCAATAACGGCGGCTCCATCCGCATCAATGAGATGGAGAAGATGCTCGGCATTCCGGTAGTCGCCATCTCCGCTGCCAAGGGTGAAGGCATTCAGGAACTGATCGATCATGCCATCCATGTGGCGCGCTATCAGGAAACACCAATGGTACAGGACTTCTGCCGTCCCCAGGATCACAATGGTGCTGTACACAGAGCACTGCATGGCATAATGCATCTGATTGAGGACCATGCGGCCAAGGCAGGCATCCCGCTGCGTTTTGCGGCCACCAAAGTGGTAGAAGGAGATCCCCACGTTCTTGACGCATTGAAGCTGGAAGAGAATGAGAAGGAGATGCTTGGCCACATCATCAAACAGATGGAAGAGGAGCGCGGCCTTGACCATGCCGCAGCCATTGCCGATATGCGCTACAGCTTCATCCAGCGCGTCTGTGATGCCACTGTCATCAAGCCAAAACAATCCAAAGAATCGATGCGCTCAAACAAGATTGACCGCTTCTTAACAGGCAAATATACCGGTATTCCGGCCTTCATTGTCATCATGGGCCTGGTTTTCTATCTGACCTTCAATGTCATCGGCGCGTTCCTGCAGGATCTTTTGCAGAAGGGAATTGATGCCCTGACGATTGTTGTCTCCAATGGCCTTGTGGCAGCGAATGTCAACCCGGTCATCCGCTCACTTGTCATTGATGGCATCTTCACCGGTGTCGGTTCGGTATTGAGCTTTGTGCCGATCATTGTCACACTGTTCTTCTTCCTGTCACTGCTGGAAGATTCCGGCTATATGGCAAGAGTTGCCTTTGTCATGGATAAGCTTCTCAGAAGGATCGGCTTGTCTGGACGCAGTATTGTCCCCATGCTGATAGGCTTTGGCTGCACAGTGCCTGCTGTCATGTCCAGCCGTACACTGCCATCTGAGCGTGACCGCCGCATGACCGTGATCCTGCTGCCGTTTATGTCATGCTCCGCAAAACTGCCGATCTATGGCTATTTCTGCAATGCCTTTTTCCCGAAACAGGCTGGCTTGATCATGGTTGCACTGTACGTCATTGATATTGCCATTGGCATTCTGGCCGCATTGGTATTCAAGAATACTTTGTTCAAAGGGGAAGCTGTTCCGTTTGTCATGGAACTGCCGAACTACCGCATGCCGGCCATGAAGAACGTACTGCAGCTGATGTGGGACAAGGCAAAAGACTTCCTGCAGAGAGCATTCTCCATCATTCTGATTGCGACCATCATCGTCTGGTTCCTTCGCTCCTTTGATTTCTCGTTCAATCTTGTCGAAGAGGAAAATTCCATGCTGGCAGCGATCGGCGGTCTGATTGCCCCGATCTTCAAGCCGTGCGGCTTTGGCGACTGGCGTGTCGCAACGGCATTGATTGTCGGCTTCATGGCAAAAGAGAGTGTTGCCGCAACACTGTCCGTCCTGTTTGGCTCTACCGCAGCCATTACCTCCATTCTTACACCAGGCAATGCCTTTGCACTGCTGATCTTCTGCCTGCTGTATACACCATGCATTGCCGCCATTACATCCGTGCGCAAGGAGCTAGGCATGAAATGGGCACTGGCGATGGTAGGAGGTACCTGTGCCATTGCCTGGGCAGCAAGCTTCATTACCCATCTCATCACACTTGCCATCTAGCCAGAAGAAAAACGGGAAAATCACTTCCCGTCTCTGCCTGAGTTATCAATCACTTTGCCATTTGGCAGCCGTACTTCCAATGTATCGGACAGACTCTTGTCAAGGAGCTCATCCAGCCGGTCATTGAAGGCAGCTGCCTTTTTCTTTTTGTTCGTGCGGCTGACAAGATCACTGGATTCCTGCACAATCGGAATCTGGGTTGTATCTTCACGCACTGCTTCACAGATATCAATGATGCGTGAAATCGGCACCTGCGAATTCTGCAGACCATTAACCAGCACCATATTGATCGAATCATCCAGTGTTTTGAAGTCATTCGGATTGGAAATATACCCGGAGACTTCAGAAAAATCATCCAGTGTGACAGTCACAAATTTTGTCAGGTATGGTATCAGTTCTTCTGCTCTCATCAGAAATCCCCCGGGTAAATATCTGCTTTTATTATAGCAGTTTCTGCAGGCAGAGAAATACAGTACATGTTTATGAACAAAGAATTTTATATTTCATCCATATTGCGAATCTGAAAAAGTGTATACTTTTACACATTGCCACAATGAACAAAAGAGGATAAAAGATGAAACAGATTACCGTACTGACAATGTTTCCGGAATATTTTGACAGTTTTCTCAATGGCGTGCTTGTCCAGCGGGCCAGGACCAAGGGCATCTGCCAGATCAGGGTGGTTGATATCCGTGACTATGCAGATGGCAGCTACCGTCATCTGGATGATTCCCCATGCGGCGGGGGACCGGGCATGATCATGAAGTGTGAGCCGGTCATTGCGGCACTGCGGGCAAACAAAACAGAACAGACAAGAAGCTATATCATGGATCCGGGCGGACAGACGCTGAGCCAGAAACTTGTCCATGATCTTTCCAAAGAGGATGATCTTTTACTGCTGGCCGGACACTATGAGGGACTGGATGAGCGCATCTATGAAGAATGTGACGGCTGTCTCTCAATTGGTGACTATATTCTTTCCGGCGGTGAACTGGCTGCCCAGGTCATCATTGACAGCATCATCCGCCTGCAGGAAGGGGTGCTTGCCAATGACAGTACGGTTGAGGAATCTTTTGAAACAGACCGGCTGGAATATCCGCAGTACACCCGGCCGGTTGACTTTGAAGGCAGAAAGGTACCGGATGTGCTGCTGAGCGGCAATCATGCGATGATCAAAAACTGGCGGCTTGCCAAAGCTTATCTGCGCACGGCACAGATGCGGCCGGATCTGATCGCAAAAAAGCCTATGACGAAAGCGGAAGAAAAAGCATTACGGCTTTTTTTGGCAAAAAATGAGAAAAACTGAACAAGTTCTTCTCTGCATGGTCAAAATTGGTGTGTCTGAGTTGACATGACGGCATATTATGCAAAAATATCACATGGAAAAAGGAGATATCTCAAGCATGGGCAAGAAGATTTCTGAACGGGTCGACTGGGTTGGCAAAGTCGACTGGCAGCTGAAGACATTTCACGGCGATGAGCTTTCCACATTCGATGGCTCTTCCTATAACAGCTATCTAATCAGAGATGAGAAGACAGTATTGATTGATACGGTATGGCAGCCGTATGACAAGGAATTTGTAGCGAGACTGAAGCAGGAGATTGATCTGCATGACATTGATTACATTGTCATGAATCATAACGAAATCGATCATTCCGGTGCACTGCCGGAACTGATGCGTGAAATTCCGGATACACCGATTTACTGCACGGTGGCAGGTGAGAAGATCCTGCGCGGACACTATCATCAGAACTGGAACTTTGTCAATGTGAAAACAGGTGATACCCTGAACATCGGCAAGTCCACCCTGACGTTCATTCAGGCACCGTTCCTGCATTGGCCGGATACGATGTTCACATATCTGGATACAGATCACATTCTGTTCTCCAACGATGCCTTTGGTCAGCATTATGCGACCGAGTCATTGTTCAATGACAAGAACTGCGAAAAGGCAATCTTTGATGAGGCAATCAAGTACTATGCCAATATCATCGTGCCTTACAGCACATTCGTGACCAAGAAGATCAAGGATCTGGCTGCGATGAACCTGGATATCCGCATGATTGCACCGAGCCATGGCGTCATCTGGCGTGAACATCCTGAAAAGATCGTGGAGACATACGCAAAGTGGGCCGCTGACTATCAGGAAAACCGTATTTCCATCATCTATGACACCATGTGGGATTCTACCCGCAAGATGGCCGAGGCACTGGCAGCCGGCATTCGTGATCATGATCCGGAAACCGAGGTTGTTCTGCTGAATGCCTCCAAGCGTGACAAGAGTGACATCATTACCGATGTATTCCGCTCCAAGGCAATTCTGGTTGGTTCACCGACCTATAACCATGGCGTGCTGTATTCCATCGGCGGTATTCTTGAGCTGATCAAGGGTTCTGGCTTCAAGAACAAGAAGGCAGCCGGCTTTGGCAGCTATGGCTGGAGCGGTGAAGCACCGAAGAAGATCGGTGAAGAACTGAAGGCTTCCGGCTTTGATGTTGTGGATGAGGCTGGCCTCAAGCAGATCTGGATCCCGGATGAGGATGCTTTGAAGCAGGCAGAAGACTGGGGCAGACAGTTCGCTGAAAAAGTAGACGCATGAGAAACCGGATTCTCCGGTTTTTCTTTTCGCTGGTATAATCTACAACTGGATGGAGGATATGAACATCATGACCGAAACCAGAAAAGAAATATCATGCGGTGCTGTGATCATCCGAGTCAATCATGGGAAGCTGCAGGTGCTCGTGATCCGTCAGAAGCAGGGACACTGGTGCTTTCCAAAGGGACATGTGGAAGGCAGTGAGACAGAACATGAAACTGCCACCCGTGAGATCAAGGAGGAAACCGGGCTAGATGTGCGCTTTCTGGATGGCTTCCGGGAATGCACGTATTATTCCCCGGAACCAGGTGTTGAAAAGAAGGTTGTCTACTTCCTTGCTGAGATGACCGGAGGCAGCGAAAAGATCCAGGAAGAAGAACTGCTGGAGATGCACTGGGCATCGGTGATTGATACCGAGGCACTGCTTTCCTATCCGAATGATGCGGAACTGTTTCACAAGGCCATTGCCTTTTTGCGTAAAGAAGATCCGGATGGAGTAAGATGGCCTCTGAACTGATTCTGAAAATTGTGCCAATTGATGGCTTTGCCAGCGGCAGAGCCATTTTATTTCATGGCGGGACAGTGGGACATTTTGCCTGGAACAGGGAAAAGGACAAAGCAGAGATGATGCTGGAACTGGATCCCATGCCGCTGCCGCAGGCGATTTGTCTGACAGCCTATGCTGTGCACTGTATCATTTCTCTCAACAGCCCTGCCTATATTGAAGTAAAACATGTTAACAGGCTGGAAAGAAAGGCACTGGCTGCCAACCTGTTCTTTCCCAAAGGACAGGGCATGCAGTGGATGATGGAAGACTGGCGGCGTGCATGTGCCAGCAGTATCTTTGATCCGTACGGCTTTATTATCAGCCAGGGACGCATGCAGGATCTGCCCTTTGGCAATTATCCAACAAGTGAGAAAGGCTGCGGCTGGATCGCGGCGTACAACCTGTGCAAAGCCTGCGGCAAAGAGCAGTTCATGCAGGAAACGGCCGATACCCTTGCCCGTGCCAATCTGTTTCATGAGCGCTATGGTGAAAATCTGTTTGCACTGCAAAGCTTTCTGAAAAGCAAAAAGATTTCTGCCAGATGGTGTCCTGGTACAACGGGTATGATCCAAAACAGAATGGCTGGTAGCGGTGCCGGCATCATCCTGTATGCCCATCAGGCAGGCACCCATTATGCGTTCTATATTGCCCTTGGCAATGGGCAGTATCACTTTTACAATGATATCTATGGCAGAAGGAATGATATCACTGCTGCCGATGCATTCTTCAGGCGGGCCAGTATCCTGCCTCTTGCGGCACTGCTGTATGTCAGCAGGAAGGATGTGCCTTATGCACAGTTTTTGATGGAAAGCAGAAAATGATTAATACGATTGTGAATCTGGATGAAATCCAGTATGAATATCAGGATCCCGGAAATCTGACAGAGAGTATCCGAATGCATGGGATGGCCATTGCCGTGCAGGTCAATGTGACAGAACACGGCTATGTATGTGTGGATGGCAGAAGACGCTTAAGTGCTTGTGCGATTCTGGCAAAGCAGGATCCAAAGTTCAGCCGGATTCCGGTTGTGCTGATGAACGATTATTCCAGAGCTGGCAGCAGTTTCTGGGGAAATACACAGAATCTACATTGAGGAAAAGAATATGGAAAGATTGCAGAAAGTAATTGCGGCAGCCGGGGTGGCCTCCCGCCGCAAGGCAGAACAGCTGATTGCGGATGGCCATGTCAAGGTCAATGGCAAAGTCGTTACGGAAATGGGTGTGCAGGTAGGACCGCAGGATGAAGTCAGTGTGGATGGCGTGATTCTGAATCAGGAAGAGAAGGTGTATTTCCTGCTGAATAAGCCAAAGCAGGTGATTTGTGCCGTATCAGATGACCGCGGCAGACAGACGGTCGTGGACTGTCTGCCGGATGTAAAGGAACGCATTTTTCCGGTTGGACGGCTGGACTATGAATCCACAGGTCTTTTGATCATGACCAATGATGGGGAATTTGCCAACTGTCTCATGCATCCAAGATATCATCTGCCCAAGACCTATGAGGTTGCCATCAATGGGATCTTAACGGATCAGATGATTCATATGCTGGAAAGGGGGATCCAGCTGGATGACGGCATGACCCTGCCTGCCCAGGTGCAATTGCTTTCCAGGTTAGAAGGAAAGAAAAAGACCGTGTTTTTGATCACGATCTTTGAGGGCAGAAACAGAGAAATCCGCCGCATGATGGAGTACTTCCACTGTGAGGTGACAAGGCTGAACCGGATTGGCTATGGTTTTCTTGACCTTGGTTCATTGCGCCAGGGGCAGTACCGGCGTCTGCGCCGCTATGAGGTGCGCAAACTGATGCACATGGCTCAAAGTGGAATGCCGGCAGAAGACAGTACATCCGGATCTGGATCAATGTAAATCGTACGGTAGCTGCCAAGCTGCACCATACCAGGCTTTGCGCCTGGTATTTTTTTGAGGTTTTTGACTGGACACCAGTTGACCGGCACAGAGGAAGACTGCCTTCCTCCGGAGAAATATGCCGCAATCATCGCAGCCAGCCGAATCGTCTCTTCATCCGGGCTGTCTGAATGGATGATCACATGGGCACCATGATAATCCTTGGCATGCAGCCAGATCTCATTCTTTCTGGCCATATGCCATGTCAAAGCATCATTCTGGAGGTTGTTGCGGCCATAGGAAATGGAGATGCCGGAAGGAGAGACAATCGTCGATACTCTGGGTGTATCATCCTGTTTCTTCTTTTTCCGGACATTCTTTTTTTCTTTCATATAGCCAAGCTTGATCAGTTCTTTCTTGATCTCGCCAGCTGTCTCAAAATCTGCCTGATCCAGCTGTTCCAGCAGTCCTTCAAAGTAGCTGATCTCATTTTCACAGATGGCAATCTGTTCCTGCAGATATACCTGTCCTTTCTTCAGCTTGCTGTACTTGTTAAAGCAGCGGCGGGCATTGCCGCGGCCATCCAGCTTTTCATCCAGCGGCACCGTAATGACATCATCCGATTCATAATCCTGCAGCTGAATCTGCTTTTTGCCCTTGGTATCACTGATATTCAATGTATACAGCAGATCACCCCATTTCTTCCACTTATCACAATCCAGTGCCTGATCATATTCATTTAACAAGCGGGGAAGCTTTGTCTTCTGATGTTTCAGCTCACGGCGCACAAAATGATACAAATCACCGGTAATCTGTTTGATCCGTTCTTTTTCTTCACGGTGATAATAGAGCACATCAAAGCCGTCAAACAGCGGATACTTCCGGCAATCTGACAGATGGGTGAGGGCTATACAGTGGAATTCGGGATTGTCGCCATTGCTGGCAATGTAAAGATCATTGCTGGCGGCTACTTCTTTCATGATGGCCGAAAAGGACTGGCCATGGGCCATACGGTATTCAACTTCTTTGCTTAAAAAAGGAGAGAAGCCGGCAAACTGCTTTGTTAAGGGAATATCGGGATCGACGCATTCTGTAACAAAAGGATCTTTTTTGTCCTGGGGCGGCATCGGGGTAAAGGGGGCAGATGCCATGATGATGCGCTTGCTGTTTTCAAAAGGCGGAATGCGCTTGAGAGCATCAATAATGCGGCCATCAGACCCAACCAGGATCAGATTGGCATACTTGCCCATCAGTTCAATGACAAGCCTGACACTTTCCAGGTCACCAAGATTGTTGCGCCGCTTGATCATCAGTGTGCACCAGCGGTCAAGGCCGGCCTGTGTAATGCTTTCCATGGAAGCACCTTCAAGGTATTTGCGCAGCACCATGACAAAATTATCCGGCTCGGATGGGGTCGGATAGCTGCGCTTTGTGATCAGCAGCCGATTGTAGACAGAATGGCAGCTGACAAGCAGCTGCTGTTTGCCGCTTTTCCCATGAATCTGAAACAGAACTTCGGTATTGGAAATCTGGTAGATTTTCTGAATGCGTGCGGGCAGGACGGGTGCGATCTGACTGACAATCCTGCTTAAAAGAATGCCATCTAATGCCATAACATAATTCCTTTCGCAAGCGATTATATCACATTGACGAAACCATCTTTTTTGAGTACCTTTATGGCTAAGGAGACTTGAAATGAAAAAGGGATTGCTGATTGTTCTGAGCGGACCTTCCGGGGTAGGCAAAGGAACAGTACTGAAAGAGTTCATCAATGATCCGGATCTGAAGCTTTCTTACAGTGTTTCCCTGACCACACGCAAGATGCGGCCGGGTGAAAAGGACGGCGTCAATTATCACTTTGTGAGCAAGGAAGAATTCCTGAAGGTGCGTGATGCCGGCGGTCTGCTGGAAAGTGCTGAATTTGTAGGAAATTATTATGGAACACCGGTTGCCGGTGTGGAAGAGCTGCGCAACAAGGGCAGAAATGTCTTGCTGGAGATTGAAGTGCAGGGTGCACGGCAGATCCGGCAGAAGTGTCCGGATGCGTTAACGATCTTCATTGTGCCGCCCAGCATGGAAGAGCTGGAAAGAAGAATCCGGGGCAGAGGCACGGAACCGGAGGAGATTGTCCAGCAGCGTCTGGCCAAGGCCAGCCGTGAGATGGATATGATCGGTGAGTACAAGTATGTTGTGTGCAACGATGATCCACGTCTGGCTGCAGATATTATCCGTGTCATTATCAAACGTCATATGGAACAGGAATGAGACTGAAGAGTCTCATTTTTTTTGGATCTGGCACTTGTGCAAACGCTTTCATAAATCTATAATGGAAACCGTAAAGAAAGGAACGGTTTCTTATGGAAGATCATTTACAGGACCGCATTCTGCAGGCTGCCATTGTTCAGTTCTCCAGAAAAGGACTGCATTTTACGATGCAGGATATTGCGGATACGATGCATATTGCGAAAAAGACAATCTATAAGAGTTACGATGGCAAGGAAGCACTTCTGATTGCCTTGATTGATGCCGGATTTGAGAAGATTCATGCGCATAAGCAGGAGATTATAGCCAATGAAAATCTGACGATTCCTGAAAAGCTGCAGCAGGAAATGGTTGCACTGCCATCTGATTTTCTCGGTGTTGACTGGTCACAGCTGGATGGCCTGGATGCGATGTATCCCAGGGTTGCCCAGCATCTGAAGGAACATCTGGAGAAAAACTGGGAGCCAACGATCGATCTGATTGAAGAAGGAATTTCTGATGGGGTGATCCGTCCCATCAATATATCTATTCTCAAAAATATCGTGACAGCATCCATTGAATCTTTCTTATCCAATGACTATCTCAGCCAGAACCAGATCGCGTATGATGATGCACTGGCAGAAATGATGGATATTCTGATGAAAGGAATGCAGGTACAAGATGATGGAACGCATTGACAATGACTGGCTGTTTTTGAACCCGTGGCAGGATGATGAAGATGCTTTTGAGCGGGATGGCATCAAGGTACGCCTGCCGCACTGTCCAAAACAGATTCCGCTGCATGATGCCAGTCCGGATGACTATGAAGGCATCTATGGCTATCAGAAAACATTTATGGCAGAAGAAAGCTGGCAGAAGCAGCGTGTCTTTGTACAGTTTGACGGGGCTGCCCATATTGCGGATGTGTACTGCAATGGCAAACCCGTCGGCCATCATGCCTGCGGCTATACTGCCTTCTGCATTGAACTGACAGATGTCCTGCACTATGGCAGCGAGAATACACTGACGGTAAAGCTGGATGCCACAGAAAATCCATCTGTGCCGCCGTTTGGTTTTGTCATTGATTATCTGACCTATGGCGGTATCTATCGTGATGTGTGGCTGGATGTGCGTGCAAAGACATATCTCAAGGATATCTATTGCGCCACACCGGATCTGACAAGCATGGATGCACTGGTACAGATTGATGGCAATACGCAGGATATGGAGCTGTCTTTGTCTTTGCGCAATGACAAAGATGAAGAAATCTTTGCAAAGAAAGCACCGGCAGGAAATGGACATTTCCGCTATGAAGATCTGCCGGTAAAGCCATGGGATTTAGACCATCCCAATCTGTATACAGCTGTATTCTCTTTGATCAAAGGGGAAGATATCATTGATACCAAATGCATCTCAGTTGGTTTCCGCACCGTACATTTTGATTCTGACAGCTTCTATCTCAATGGCGAAAAAGTCTTCCTGCGCGGATTGAACCGTCATCAGTGCTGGCCGTATCTTGGCTATGCCGGTACAGCTTCCCTGCAGAAGGAAGATGCCAGAATTCTGAAAGAAGAGCTTGGCTGCAATGCTGTGCGTACTTCGCATTATCCCCAGAGTCAGGATTTCATGGATGCCTGTGACCGGCTTGGCCTGCTGGTATTTACGGAAATACCGGGCTGGCAGCACATTGGTGATGAGAAGTGGAAGCAGCAGGCCATCACCAATACAGAAGACATGGTTGTACAGTACCGCAATCATCCGTCGATTTTCCTGTGGGGTGTGCGCATCAATGAATCCCAGGATGATGATGACTTCTATCAGCGCACCAATGCGGCTGCCCATGCGCTGGATCCTTACCGGCCGACATCCGGTGTGCGCTATCTGCAGAACAGCTCGCTGTTGGAAGATGTGTATGCATTCAATGATTTCTCACATGATGGCAGTGATGCCGGCTGCTGTAAGAAGAAGGATGTTACCAAGCATGCAGATCATGCCTTGCTTATTTCTGAGGCCAATGGCCACATGTTTCCAACGAAGGCCTTTGATCCTCAAAGCAGGCGGGAAGAGCAGGCCCTGCGCCATGCGCGGGTATTGAATGATGCCAAGGCAGATCACCAGCATGCCGGTGTGTTCCAGTGGTGCATGTTTGACTATGCGACCCATAAAGACTTTGGCTCAGGAGACCGCATCTGCTATCACGGTGTGATGGATGCCTTCCGCAATCCTAAGACGGCTGCCTGGCTGTATGCTTCACAACAGGATGACCATCCAGTGCTGGCACTGTCTTCTTCCATGGATATCGGTGACTATCCGGCTGGCCGCATCGATCATGTCTATGCCTTTACCAACTGTGACAGTGTGCGTCTGTACCAGAATGATGTGTTTGTGAAAGAATTCAAACCGACAGAGTATGAAGCACTGGAACATCCGCCGATCCGCATGGATGACTTTATCGGTGATCTTTTAAAGCAGGAACATTTTGCACCAAAGCAGGAGGAACTGATTCATGACTGTCTGCTGGCAGCGCAGCATGATGGGTATGACCATCTTCCAGCGCATATCAAAGCAAAGCTTGTCTGGGTGATGATGCGCTATCACATGAGCTTTCAGGATGGCGTGAAGCTGTTCTCTAAGTACGTTGGCGGCTGGGGCGGCAGTACGGTTGTCTGGCGGGCAGATGGCATCAAGGATGGCAAAGCCGTGATCCGTGTGAAGCGTGCACCGGGAACAAAGCTGCACCTGCATACAACCGTCTCTGCCAATACATTGTATGAAGGTGACGTGTATGATATGGCTTCTGTTCGCATTCAACTGATGGATGCCTGTGATGACATCGCTTCTTATATCCAGCTGCCCATTGCACTATCCACAGAAGGACCGCTGGAAATTGTGGGACCGCACCTTGCCACCCTGGAAGGCGGCATGAGCGGCACCTATGTCAAGACAACCGGGCAAACAGGAAATGCAAAGCTGCGCATTGTATGTGAGCAGTGTGAACCGGTGGAAATCAATTTTACAATTTGTGAAAAGGGGAACTGAAACACATGAAACAATTTGAGAAGAAGCAGGCTGCTGCCTATGGCTTTGGTGCCATTGGCAAGGACATGGTATATGCCCTGAGTTCCAGCTACGTGATGTATTACTATCAGGATGTACTTGGTCTATCGGCATCCTTTGTCGGTTTGATCCTGCTGATTGCCAGAGTGTTTGACGCTGCCAATGATCCGTTCATGGGTGTCATTGTCGCCAAGACAAACAGCCGCTGGGGCAGATTCCGTCCCTGGATCTTTAGCGGCAGCGTACTGAATGCCTTTGTTCTGTATGCACTGTTTGCGGCACCATCATTATCCAAAGCAGGCCTGATGGTTTACTTCCCGATCATCTATATCCTCTGGGGTGTGACCTATACCATGATGGATATTCCATTCTGGAGTATGATCCCGGCTGTCACCACCCAGCCAAAAGACAGAGAAAAGCTGTCTGTCATCGGCAGAACCTGCTCGGGTATCGGCAGTGCGATCATCACCGTCTTTACCGTCAAGGCTGTTTCTATGCTGGGCCATGGCGTGGAAAGAACAGGCTTTGCTATCATTGCGCTGATTGTTGCCGTATTGTTTGCCATCAATGAAATCCTGTTATGCGTGGCATTAAAGGAAACACGCACCAAGCAGGAGATGAAGACAAGCTCCGTTAAAGAGATGTTCAAGGCATTATTTAACAATGATCAGGCAATGATTACCGTGCTTGTCATTGTGCTTGTCAACTTTGCCTTGTATATCACGTCCAATCTGATCATCTACTTCTTCAAGTATGATCTTGGCGGTGCTTCCTGGCAGAACAGCTATACGATCTTTACGATGGTAGGCGGCGTTGCCCAGATTCTTGGCATGATGGTGCTGTATCCATTGCTGCGCAAGAAGATGACAAACACCGGCATCTTCCGGACATGTCTTGTCATGGCAATCACAGGTTATGCCTTACTGCTGACTGTATGCATGGCCAATGTTGCCCATAACATGATTCTGCTGTGTGCAATCGGCTTACTGGTATTCTGTGCCAATGGCATGATGACCGTGCTGACAACTGTCTTCCTGGCCAACTCGGTGGACTATGGTGAAGTCAAGAGCGGTCTGCGCCAGGAATCGGTGATCTTCTCCATGCAGACATTTGTCTATAAGCTGGCCAGCGGCCTGGCTGTATTTGTAACTGGCGTTGGTCTGGATCTGATTCATCTCAAGGGGAATTCTGATGCCGCAGTACCGGCTGTGCAGTCTGCTTCTACCATTACGGGTCTGCGTCTGTTAATGACCATCATGCCGATGGCAGGACTGATCATTGCCTTGATTCTGTTTGCCAGAAAATTTATTCTTACAGATGAGAAGGTCGCTGAAATTGCGGCTGTTCTTGCTGCGAAGAAAGAAGAGACAAAATGAAAATCAGCTGGTATTTGAAAACAGAGCAGAATACGTATCAAGGTGAAGTGGAAGCGCAGGAAAAGACCGAGATTGCCGTCAATTTAAGCCATGAAACCATTGCGTCATGCGTCTGCCGTGTGAACTTTCCGCTGCAGACAGGTGAGAAGATTTTTGTCAATGGCTTTCAGTCATGGACGTACTGTCCTGAGCATGATCCCCATGACTTAGACCGCAGTATGCAGGGTGTACCGTCCTTTGTTATCCGCAAGTATGGACTGGACAAGTCCGGTGATGAAGCATTTACACACTATGGCCATAAGCACGGCATCTTTACGGGTTACAGCTGGGCATATTTCCGGCTGAACAATGTCTACCATCTGTTTGGCTCACTGGATGAGGATCCTGGCTATACAAGATTCATCTATGATGCCAACAAGCAGGTTTTGACCATGGAGCGGGATGTCAGCGGTGTCACGATGGATGGCCGCTATCATGTGCTGGATCTTTTCCAGGCATCCGGCAGTGAGAAGGAAGTGTTTGACGGCTGGTTCAAGGAGCTTGGCATTACCAGCCGGGCAGCAGCAAAGCTGTATGGCTACTCTTCCTGGTACAACCGCTATCAGGATATCAATGCGGATGCAATCCAGAATGATCTTGCCGGCTGCAATACGATTTTGAAACAGGGCGATCTGTTCCAGATTGATGATGGCTGGGAGCCGTATGTTGGGGACTGGCTGGAAGCAGATAAGAACAAATTTCCAGGCGGCATGAAGGACCAGGCTGACCGGATTCATAAAGATGGCTATCTTGCCGGTCTGTGGCTGGCGCCATATGTGGCTGAGACCAAATCCAGCCTGTATCAGAACCATCCTGACTGGTTCCTGCAGGAAGACGGCCATCCGCTGTCTGCCGGCAGCAACTGGTCGGGCTACTATGCCCTGGATTTTGACAACCAGGAAGTCAGAGCCTATCTGAAACAGGTCTTTGACAGGATCTTCAATGAATGGGGCTTTGATCTTGTTAAGCTGGATTTCCTGTTTGCGGCTGCAATGAAGCCGACAGCCAATGAAACAAGAGCTGCCCGCATGCACAGGGCCATGATCTATCTGCGCTCTTTATGTAAAGATCATCTGATCCTTGGCTGCGGCGTACCGCTGTTTCCTGCCTTTGGACTTGTTGACTATTGCCGGATCGGCCCGGATATGTCTTTGTCATGGGATGATGTGTGGTACATGAAGCCGCTGCACAAAGAAAGAATTTCCTCAGCGCATACCATTATCAATACGGTGGTACGCCATGGCATTGACGGCAGAGCATGGCGCAATGATCCGGATGTCTTCCTGTTAAGAAAAGACAACATCAAAATGAATGAAAAACAGAAGATGGACCTGGCAAGGATCAATGCCATCTATGGCGGCGTCTTCCTCACCAGTGACAATCCATCTTCTTACACACCGGAAATGCAGCAGCAGTATCAGCAGCTGCGCCAGCTCAGTGAGGCAAAGATCATCTCCCTTGCCACAGGCAAAGATGAAATCACAGCCAATCTGCTCGTGGATGGCAGCCCAACCGTCATGAATGTCTCAGTAAAGGGAAGATAAACTTCGTATGAATCTGACTGGCTTCAGGCAGTACCTGAGCCAGTTTTTTCATATATTTCCTTTCATGATCACAATCGCACAGCACCCACTGTGGGCTTGCTTTTCCGCACCTGTAAAGCACCGCCATAACACCCTTGAAGGACAGGACTTTCCTTATTGAAGTTTTAGCAGAAGTTGAGGATAAGCTATGAAATTCAACCAGAAGACATTTAGATTGAACAAAAAAACAATGATTCTTGGTCTTTGCTCTATTCTCTTATTTTTATGTGTGCAGGCTGTTCAAGTGATGACGGCAGCTGCCAGATTCCTGACACTTCCAATATCATTTATGATGATCCTTATCTGCATGTGGAAGTTTATCGAATCCATGGTAAAGATATAGAAGCGCCGTTATCATCATATGAACTGGATTTAAGCAATGCAGATACAGAACTGGATATCGATGCTCTGCATAGTAAAGATTATCCTGTCTGGTTTACTTCAAATGTTTTTAATATTGAAAAAGCAAGTGCAGCAGTACTGGAAATAGGCGGCTTTTGTAATTGAGCCAGTTCATACAAATGGCGCACACATGTGCAGCATATGTATAGACTCAATAAGGCAAATAAGGCAGTGCAGCAATATACTGCTGCCTTTTCGTTTGATATATCCTGACATGCGTGAATTTGCGAAAAAAATCATTGCTTCTAAGAAAAAGTACAAAGGCTGTGTACGTGTATCGTATCTGCATTCAATGGTATAATTTCTTTGTTATGGACCTGCATGATCACAGCCTCCGGCTGAGTAAAAAACAGATTGAATTATGTGAGGCACTGGGACTGGATGATACCGATGCGGTGCTTTCCTATTATCCGATCCGCTATGATTCTTTTCAGGAGACACCCTTTACTTCCTGGGCCATCAAGGAACATGTGACTTTTGAGGCACGGGTTGCCTCTTTGCCGCGCTCTTGGCGTCATGGCCATCTTGTCACAACAAACTTTCAGGTGATGATGGGGGAACAGTTGTTAAAGATTACGATCTTCAACCGGCCTTGGGCATCCAGGCTTGCTTTGGAACAGGTATTGACCATTCAGGGCATCTATATGGGAAGCGGCAAGGTAACCGCGATGAGCTATGATACAAAGCCATTGTCTGCCCATCCTGCTCTTGTGCCGGTTTATGCGCTGCATGCAGGCATCCAGCAGAGAAGTGTGCGCACGCTTGTGCGTCATGTGTTTGAGGCTGTGGAGAATGAGATCCAGGATGATGTGCCCCAGCAGTTTATGACGCGCTATCGTCTGCTGCGGCGCTATGATGCTCTGCAGCGCATTCATTTTCCAGAAAGCATGCATGATGTACAAAGTGCGGTGCGCACTTTGAAGTACGAAGAATTCCTGAAGTATCTGACAGCTGTGGCCATGCTGCATAACAAAAATGCAAACGGTGTATTCAAGCAGCCTCGGTTCTATGATGAAACGAAACTGAAGCAGGTGATTTCACGTCTGCCATATGCTTTGACACCGGATCAGGATAAAGTACTCCATGAGATCCTGGAAGATCTCTCCAGTGATCACCTGATGTACCGGCTGGTGCAGGGAGATGTAGGCTGCGGCAAGACAGCAGTGGCAGCCCTGGGTATGTATGCATGTGTGACAAGCGGCTATCAGGCAGCACTGCTTGCCCCGACGGAAATCCTTGCCCGCCAGCATCTTTCTTCCATTGGGGAACTGCTAAAAGGAACAGGCACCCGCATTGCTGTCATCTACAGCGGCATGGAGCCAAAGGAAAAGCAGCAGGTGCTGGAAGATACAGCGGATGGAAGGATCGATATCCTGATCGGCACCCATGCCATTCTGCAGGAAAATGTATCATTCCATCGTCTTGGCATGGTCGTGGCGGATGAACAGCAGCGCTTTGGGGTGCGGCAGCGGCGTGCTTTGTTTGAAAAGGGAGACAAGTGTGATTTCCTGTTGATGAGTGCCACACCGATCCCGCGCACACTTGCCGCAACGCTGTTTGGTGATATGTCGATCTCTACGATTGAAACGATGCCTGCCGGCCGTAAGATTCCAAAGACGGTATACATCCAGGAAAACAGTTTCCGTTCTGTGCTGCCGCAGATTATGTCACTTTTAAAGAGCGGACATCAGCTGTATGTCATCTGTGCAGCCGTGGAAAAGACAGATGGCTATGATGCCCGCAATGTGATGGATGTGGCAAAGAATCTCACAAAGTTATTCAAAGACTATCAGGTTGGTATCCTGCATGGCCGCATGTCTTCGCAGGAAAAGCAGGATGTGATGCATGATTTTGCCAGCAACAAGATCCAGGTGCTTGTTTCTACGACGGTGGTGGAGGTTGGCATGAATGTGGTCAATGCGACCGGCATGATTGTGTATGATGCCGACCGCTTCGGCCTGTCGCAATTGCATCAGCTGCGCGGCCGTGTGCAGCGGGGCTCAGCACAGGGCTATTTCTATCTGCTGTCGGGATCAAAGGATCCGGAAGTGGCGAAACGGCTCAATGTCCTTGTTCATTCCAACAACGGCTTTGAGATCTCCTGGGAAGATTTACGGCTGCGCGGACCAGGTGATATACTTGGAACAAGACAGAGCGGCGTGCCGGATTTCATTCTTGGCAATCCGGTTACCGATCAGGCGGTGATTGAAACAGCCCGCAAAGATGCAGCCTATGTCATGGAACATCAGGATGATCCTGACTTTGCAAGGCTGCTGGCATATGCAGAAAATCAGAATTCATCTGTTGCGGATTAGGAGGGGGTACACACATGGATATTATTGACTGGCTGAAAAACAGAGGCATTACCGTGAAGAATACAGAGATGATTCATCAGGCGTTTATGCATTCTTCCTATGCCCATGAACATCGCAGTCATCATGATAATGAGCGTCTGGAATTCATGGGTGATGCGGTACTGCAGCTTTGGAGTTCCAATGCCATCTGGCCATTGAATATTTCCGAAGGGCAGATGACACGGCTGCGTGCCCAGCTTGTATGTGAAAAGGCGCTGGCGATCTATGCAAGACAATTGCATCTGAATGATTTCCTGCTGCTGGGCAGTGGTGAAGAGAAGAGCGGCGGCCGTGACAAGGATGCGATTATTGCCGATATGATGGAAGCATTTCTTGGTGCTTTGTTTCTGGATCAGGGCATGCCTGCTGTAGACAACATTCTCAATGAAGTGATTACACCGCGCCTTGCCCATCCGGAAGATGTCGGCGTGATTCATGACTATAAGACAAAATTACAGGAATATGTGCAGGCTGACAGCAGCCGGCAGGTGCACTATGTGCTGGTGCATGAAAGCGGCACACCGAATAATCCTGTGTTTGAAATGAACTGTATGGTCGATGATCTTGTCATGGGGACAGGAAAAGGATCAAGCAAAAAGCAGGCGGAGCAGAATGCTGCCCGCAATGCATTTGAAAAACTGAGCAGATAAATAATTGGAGGAAAAGATGAAAGCAATCAGTGAGCTCAAACAAGATGTAATCAATGGCGTATTTGATGAAAGCTTTGCAAAGCTGTATGGCACCGAAGGAATCATGTATGCAAGAAACCGGTACAGCCATCTGTGCGATGAAGGCAAAGCCCGCTTCGGTGACAAAGAAGCTGTATTTTTCTCGGCACCGGGCAGAACCGAAATCGGCGGCAACCATACCGACCACCAGCTTGGCCGTGTACTGGCGGCCAGCCTCAACCTCGATATTGCGGCTGTTGTTGTACCGAGTCATGACAATGTTGTCACGTATACTGCTGATGAATTCAAGGCCAAGCCGGTTGATATCTCGGATCTTGCCATTCATCCGGAAGAAAAGAACACAACCGAGTCTTTGATCCGCGGCATTGCGGCTGCCTTTGTCAATCATGGCCACAAGGTATCCGGCTTTGGCTGCTATGCCGAAAGTGATGTTCTGCCAGGATCCGGCATGTCATCCTCGGCTGCCTTTGAAGTGCTGATCGGCACCATTTTCTCCGACCTGTTTAATGACGGAGCCATCGGCTCCACAGAGGTTGCCAAGTATGGTCAGTATGCAGAAAATACATATTTTATGAAAGCCAGCGGTCTGATGGACCAGATGGCATGTGCAACCGGCGGCTTTGTTGCGATTGACTTCTATGACAGAGAAAATCCGGTCATTGAACATCTGGACCTGGATCTGGATGCCATGGGATATGATCTTGTCATCACAGACTGCAAGGCATCCCATGCCGATCTTTCCGATGAGTATTCTTTGATCCCGGCTGAGATGAAAAAAGCTGCTGCCGTCATGGGACAGGAAGTGCTCAGCCGTGTCAGTATGGCAGATCTTTTGTCTCATGCCGTTGAAATCCGTGAAAAATGCGGTGACCGTGCCTTCCTGCGTGCGTATCACTTCCTGAATGAAACTGCGCGTGCCAAAGAAGAAAAGGAAGCACTGCAGGCAAAGGATGTGCAGAGATTCCTGGATCTTGTCAATGAATCCGGCCGTTCCAGTTTCATGTATCTGCAGAATGTCAAAGTCAACGGCGATGCAAAGCATCAGGCACTGGCTGTCGGTCTTGCTTTAAGTGAGGAAGTACTGGGGAAGGAAGGTGCCTTCCGTGTCCATGGCGGCGGTTTTGCCGGTACGATTCAGGCCTTTGTGCCAAAGCATCTGACAGGTAAGTATCTGGAAACACTGGATGGTGTGTTTGGTAAAGGCAGTGCCCATGTATTGCGCATCCGCAGCATCGGCGGCTGTCAGATTGGCTGAGTGAGTAAGGATCATTGTTTTGAAAAGCACTTCCAGATGGGAAGTGTTTTTCTTTGCAGCGTGAGTGTGTGCTATCATAATGGGCGCAAAGGAAATACGAATGTCAGAAAAGCTGAATGAAATCGATCACGGCTTCCTGGTACAGGATGATCCTGTACTGGCGGATGCCGGTGTTACCAATGTACGTTTTTACCGGGCTGAAAACAGGGTGGAAGTTGTCCTGCATACGAGTGCAATTTTGAAAGAAGAGTCTTATGACCGGCTGATTCACCAGCTGCAAGAGCTGACCGGATCCGCCATTACACTTACCATCCATGCGGACAGCCATGAAGCCGACCGCAGCTGTGTGAGCAGCTATATCGACTGGTACTGCCAGCACTGCAGTGCAGTCATATCTTTATCCAACATGACGTATGACAAAGACGCAGGCAGAGTGTCGTTTTTGTGTGCAAGCGAAAATGAAAGAAAACTGGTGTCTTCCTATCTGACACCTCTGCATGACTTTCTGGAAACATGCGGACTGCCGTCTCTGGATCTGTCCTGTGATGTGCATCATGCCGAGGCCGAAGAGATCAAAAAGGTCAACCTGGATATCATTCCGGAAGCGCCTAAGCCGGCTGTTGTGCCAAAGAAGAAGTATTACCATGTCAAGCCGGAAAACTATGATCACATTGCGCTGAAGGATGTGGAAGGGCCGATGCAGGATATCCAGTTTGATGCGGATATCTTCTCTCTGGAAGAAATTGAAACCAAGACCAAGAAACTGATCCAGACAATGAAGGTGTATGACGGCACAGATGCGATTCTGGTCAAGCGGTTTGAAGGCCGCGGTCTGGACCGTGATGAGATGCATGAAATAGCCAATGGCGACCGGGTGCGCATCTATGGCCGCATCGAAATGGATAACTTTGCCAGAGATCTTTGTGTGATGGCATCCAATATCACCAAGCTGGAAAAGCCGAAGATGGCCGTGGATGATGCCCCGAAGAAGAGAATCGAATGGCATATGCATACCAACATGTCCGAAATGGATGGTGTCTGTGATCCCAAGTCCATCGTCAAATATGTGTTTGACATCGGCCAGGATGGTATTGTCATCACTGACCATGCGGACTGCCAGTCTTTCAAGAAGGCATATGATCAGGTGCTGGACAACCGCAAGAAGGATCCTGACCGCAATTTCCGCATCGGCTTTGGCTGTGAGTTCAACATGGCAGCGGACCGGCTGACCATTGTGCGCAATGCCATTGATGCCCCGATCGATGATGTCGAATATGTCTCCTTTGACCTGGAGACAACAGGTCTTTCCTGCTATTATGATTCGATCATTGAATTTGGCGCGGTCAAGCTGAAAAACAGTACGGTTGTGGACCGCCTGCAGATGTTTGTCAAGCCGCCGCATCCGATTCCTGCCTATATCACGGCGAAAACCAACATCACCAATGGCATGGTCGCTGATGCACTGCCATTTAAAGAATGCTGGAAGAAGATCATTGACTGGATCGGTGATGATGTGATGGTTGCCCATAATGCGACTTTCGACTACTACTTCCTGAATGAAGAACTGCGCCGCATCGGCCAGCCGCCGCTAATGAATCCCGTCATTGATACTTTGGATATGGCCCGTGCCATCCTGCGTGAAAGAAGAGCCTATAAGCTTGGCAATATTTCACGCTACTATCACGTGGAATACGATGAAGAAGTGGCCCACCGCGCGGACTATGATGCCGAGGCACTGGCTGGTGTCTTCATGTGTCTGATGACCGATGCCCGTGAAAAGCATGGCTGTGCCACGATCCGCGACCTGCAGGACAAACTTGCCGGACCCGAGGATTTCAAGAAGATGCGCCGCAGCCACATCTGTGTTGTTGCCAAAAATCATGCCGGCATCAAGGATCTGTACAAGCTGATTACCGAATCCAACATCAAGACGCTTGCTGTGATGGGCAAGGGCGGTAAGGAAGGCGGCGGCGATGTCGCTGCTGAGCCGCGCATTCTGCGCTCTTCTCTGGAGAAACGCCACAAGAATCTGCTGTTTGGCACCGCCTGCTACAACAGCGATGTCTTTGAGCTTGCCTGCAATGGCGATGACAAGCGATTGGAAGAAGCAATGTCCTTCTATGACTATGTGGAAGTACAGCCGCTTTCCAACTTCTCGGTATTTCTTGCCATGGGCAATGTGCCCAGCAAAGACCGTCTCAAGGATGTCATCCGCCGTATCATCAAAATGGCAAAGAAGCTTGGCAAACCGGTCATTGCGGACAGTGATGCCCACTACTGCACAAAGGACCAGAAGATCTTCCGGGATGTGTATATCATGGCCCAGGGAGTCGGCGGTGTCGCCCATCCGCTGTATATCCGTGATGATGCGCTGCGCAGAAGAACGCCCAATCCTGAGCAGCATATCCGCATGACCCAGGAGATGAAGGATGAATTTGCATGGCTCGAAGATCCAGAGCTGATCGATGAAATCGTCGTGCAGAATCCAAACAAACTGTTTGATACACTGGAAGACTTCCGGCCGGTGCCGGATGGCACGTTCCCGCCAAGCATTGAGGGATCCGATGAGAAACTGCGTCAGATCTGTCATGCCACGGCAAAGAAGATGTATGAATACGATGGCAAGATTCCCAAAATCGTCACAGACCGGCTGGATGGTGAGCTGGACAATATCATCCGCAATGGTTTCGGCGTGCACTATTACATCGCCCATCTGCTTGTTAAAAAGAGCAATGAGGACGGCTATGTCGTAGGATCCCGTGGTTCCGTTGGTTCTTCCTTTACAGCGACCATGGCCGGCATCACCGAAGTCAATGCCCTGGAGCCCCATTACCTGTGCCCGCACTGCCACTATTCCGAGTGGATCGATGATCCGGAAGTCAAATCCGGCTTTGATCTGCCGGACAAGACATGTCCAAAGTGCGGTCACATAATGAAGGGCAATGGCCATAACATTCCGTTCCAGACCTTCCTTGGCTTCAATGCCGACAAGGTCCCTGATATCGATCTGAACTTCTCGAACGAGTACCAGTGGCGTGCCCATGCCTTTATCCGTGAAATCTTTGGTGAAGACCATGCCTTCCGTGCCGGTACGATTGGCACCGTGGCGGAAAAGACAGCCTTTGGCTATGTGTCAGGCTATTGTGAGAAGATGAATATCACGATGCGCCGGCCGATGAAGGAATATCTGGCGGCGCACTGTCAGAACGTTAAGCGCACCACCGGCCAGCATCCAGGCGGCATTATCATCATTCCGGAAGACCATGAAGCCGAAGACTTCACACCTGTCCAGTATCCGGCCAATGATCCAAACTCATCCTGGATGACGACCCACTACGACTTCCATGATATTCATGATAACGTACTGAAATTTGATATTCTCGGCCACGTCGATCCGACTGCCATGAGACTGCTGCAGACAATTGCCGACCGCAAGCCATTGACGCTGCCGATGAATGATCCGGAAACACTGTCACTGTTTTCTTCTGACAAAGCTTTAAAAGCAGACCCGCGTATCTATACGCGTGAAACCGGTGCATTGGGCCTGCCGGAGTTTGGTACCCGGACAACCCGAAAAGTACTGGAAGAGACACGTCCCAAGAAGTTCTCTGATCTGGTCATCATCTCCGGTCTGTCCCATGGTACCGATGTCTGGGCGGGCAATGCCCAGGATCTTGTCCGGGCTGGCCATCCGCTGTCTGAAGTCATTGGATGCCGTGATGATATCATGACGTATCTGCTGGAGAAGAATCTCAAGCCGATCGATGCATTCAAGACGATGGAGGATGTGCGTAAAGGGCGCGGGCTGCGGCCAGATCAGGAAGAGAATATGAAGGCACATAATGTGCCGCAGTGGTATATCGATTCCTGCAAGAAGATCAAGTACATGTTCCCGAAGGCACATGCGGTTGCCTACGTTATGATGGCACTTCGCATTGCCTGGTATAAGGTCCATGAGCCATGGTCGTTCTATATCCAGTATCTCTCACTGCGCTGCGATGCCTATGAGATTGAAACAATGACGAAAGGCTTTGAGGCGATCCAGGCCAGAATGAAAGATATCATGGACCGCTCCAATGACAAGTTTGCGGATCCGCCGGTTTCCAACAAGGAGAAGGCACTGTATTCCACGCTGGAAGTATGTGAAGAGATGTATGCGCGCGGGTATCGTATTTCCAATGTCGATATCAATAAGTCACAGGCAACGCACTTCAGTGTGCAGCCGGAAGACAAGCATACGATCATTCCGCCGTTTACCGTCGTGGATGGCCTTGGTGCCAACGTTGCCAAAAGTATTGTGGAAGCCAGGGAAGAAAATCCGTTTTTGTCCAAGGAAGATATTCTCAAGCGCACCCAGCTGTCAGCGACCATGCTGAAGAAGCTGGAACAGCTTGGGGCCGTCGGCGATCTGTCTGAGTCCAATCAGATGTCCTTGTTCTAAGCTTGACAAACAAACAGGTGCGGCCGATAATAGTCGCGAAATGTGATGACCAGGACATGGTCGCATCAAACGTTCTGCCAAAGAGAGCTGCCATCTGGTGCAAGGCAGTGCAGAGCTGGTGTGATTACTACCTGCAAGCAGCACCCGAAAGGGGAGGCCGTACAGCGGCGTTAACGCTATACAAAGAGTCCGTGTACAACACGGGAAGTTAGGTGGTACCGCGCAGATCACAGCGTCCTTTCATTGGGATGCTGTTTTTTTATGCAGGAGGAGAATATGATCAATTTCAAGGAAAATGAAGAGCTGAACACATTGAACCATTCCTGTGCCCATGTGATGGCACAGGCTGTCAAGCACCTGTATCCGCAGGCCAAGTTCTGGGTAGGACCGGTTGTGGAAGAGGGCTTCTACTATGATATGGATCTGGGCAATGATGTCATCCGTGATGAGGATCTGCCTAAGATCGAAAAGGAAATGAAGAAGTGCTGCAAGGCTGACAAGCTCATTGTGCGTCATGAGATCACAAGAGAAGAAGCTCTAGAGCAGTTCAAGGATGATCCGTACAAGATCGATCTGATCAAGAGAATGCCGCAGGGTACCAACATCTCGATGTATACCCAGGGTGACTATACGGATCTGTGCCGTGGGCCGCATGTCAAGAGCACCAAGCAGTGCCGCTATTTCAAGCTGATCAAGCACAGCGGTGCCTATTGGAAGGGCGATAAGAACAACAAGGTTCTGCAGCGTATCTATGGTGTCTGCTTCCCGACGCAGGAAGAGCTGGATGACTATCTGGCCCAGCTGGAAGATGCCAAGCAGCGTGATCACAGAAAGCTTGGCAAGGAACTGCAGATGTTCATGTTCTCCGAGACTGTTGGTGCCGGCATGCCGATGTGGCTGCCAAATGGCTTCACGGTCAGAAGAACGCTGTCTGACTACATCATGGACAAGGAGCTCGCTCAGGGTTATATCCATGTCAAGACGCCGTCTGTTGCCAGCACGAAGCTGTATAAGATCTCCGGCCATCTGGCACACTACAAGGATGATATGTTCCCGATCATGTCCAGAGATGGTGATGAGTATGTGCTGCGTCCGATGAACTGCCCGGAGCACATGATCATCTATAAGAGCACCCTGCATTCCTATCGTGAGCTGCCGGTCAGAATTGCTGAGATTGCGGATGATTTCCGCTATGAGGCCTCCGGTGCTTTGACAGGTATTGAAAGAGCAAGATCCTTCACCCAGAATGACTCCCATATCTTCTGCCGTCCGGATCAGATCGCTGATGAAATCAAGAACATCACCCACCTGATTCTGGATGTATACAAGGACTTCGGCTTTGATGACTATTCCTTCCGTCTGTCCCTGCGCGATGTCAATAACAAGGATAAGTACTTCGGCAATGACGAGCTCTGGGAGAAGAGTGAAGCCCAGCTGAGAGAAGTGCTGAAGGAAATGGGCGTCAAGTACTATGAAGCCATTGGCGAGGCTGCCTTCTATGGACCGAAGATTGATGTTCAGGTACACAGTGCCATCGGCCATGAGGTCACGCTTTCTACGATTCAGCTGGACTACCAGCTGCCGGAGCGCTTTGAGCTGGAGTATGTCGATAAGGACGGCTCCAGAAAGAGACCGGTTGTCATCCACCGTGCCATCCTTGGTTCCCTGGATCGTTTCATTGCCTTCCTGCTGGAAGAGACAAAGGGCAACCTGCCTCTGTGGCTGGCACCAAGACAGGTTGTTGTGATCCCGGTATCTCCAGAGGCACATGGCGACTATGCTGCAGAGATTGTCAAGACACTGCGCAGCCATGGCATCCATGCAGAGCTGGATGACCGCAATGAGAAGCTTGGCTATCGTATCCGTGAAGCACAGACAAGCCGCATTCCGGTGGAAGTTGTTGTCGGTGATGGTGAGATCAAGGATCATGGTGTCACCGTCAGACGCTATGGCTCCAAGGAAGAAGTCAAGAAGTCTCTGGATCAGTTCATTGCGGATCTGGATGAAGAGATCAAGACAAAGAAGCACTGAGGATCAGACATGCATTCGAAAGAGTGCATGTTTTTTTAACTTGCATAGTAAGCGCACAATCATCCGTATCTGGTAAAAAAGCAGTCTCAAATGAATGATAAGCCAGGTACATAAACTGGTGAATTCAAGCTGCAGGATTTGGTGAATTTATACTTGCATATATCATGAAGAAGAAAGTCTGACTGCTCAGCACAATACCAGTGAAAAGCATTCTGCAAATGACAGCAGAAATCGTACAACCGCTGTATAAGAAAACTTCAGGAAACCAATCTCCTGAAGTTTTTCTTTTTGATCATGATGTTTACTTCTTGAGCTCTTCGATCAGCATCTCGGCAGCCTTGTCTACCGGTACATCGACCTTTTCACCGGTTCTTGGCTTGAGCTCAACCATGCCGTCCTTGATGCCGCGGCCAACCGTGATGCGGTAAGGAATACCGATCAGATCCATGTCCTTGAACTTGACACCGGGTCTTGTGTCACGGTCATCCAGCAGTACTTCCACACCGGCTTTTTCCAACTGCTCATAAAGCTTTTCAGCAGCCTCATTCTGAGCTTCATCCTTGGTTGAGATGATGATGATTGCTGCCTGATAAGGGGCAAGATCCTTCGGCCAGTTAATGCCGTTTTCATCCGAATTCTGTTCAGCCAGGGCAGCCATGGCACGGGCCGGACCGATGCCATAGGATCCCATCCAGACATACTGCAGCTGGTTATTGGCATCCAGATACTGCAGATCCAGGGCCTTGGAATATTTGGTACCAAGCTTGAAGGTATTGCCGACTTCAATGCCGTGGGCGAAGTGGATACGGCCGCCGCAGTTCGGGCAGATGTCACCTTCCATGATATTGCGCAGATCCGCAAAGGCTTCTGCCTTGAAGTCCTTGAGATTGACATTGCAGTAATGATAGCCGGTCTTGTTAGCACCAACGATGAAGTTCTGCATGTATTTGACTTCTTCATCAGCATAGACCGGGCAGTCAATGCCGATCGGGCCGGCAAAGCCAACTTCCGCATGTGTGACTTCTTCCACAACAGAAGGGGAGGCCAGTTCTACTTCTGTGGCTTTCAGGAACTTTCTCAGCTTGGTCTCATTGACATCACGGTCACCGCGTACCATCACAGCCACCGGCTTGCCATCCACTGAATAGATCAGTGTCTTGACAAACTTCTTGGCCGGCAGATGGAAGTGGTCCGCAACTTCTTCAATTGTGCGGGAATGCGGTGTGGCTTCCAGTACAAGCTCTTTTTCTTCTTCTCTTTCCGCAGGAATTTCTGGCTTGCATGGAGCCACTTCAATGTTGGACGCAAAGTCACAGGAATCACACAGCACCAGTGTATCTTCACCCATCGGTGCAAGGGCCTGGAATTCTTCGGAGAGCAGGCCGCCCATGACGCCGGTGTCAGCACGGACAATGACATAGTTGAGATGCAGACGGTTCATGATGTTCTTGTATGCATTGAACTGTTTCTGATATGCCACATCCAGACCTGCTTCATCCTTGTCGAATGTATAGGCATCCTTCATGATGAATTCACGCACACGGATCAGGCCATAGCGCGGTCTTGGCTCATCACGGAACTTTGTCTCAAACTGATACAGGGAGAAGGGCATGTCCTTATAGGAGCGGATCTGCATCTTGGCAGCAATGGCAAACAGCTCTTCATGGGTCGGACCCAATACGTAGTTCTGCCCCTTGCGGTCTTTCAGCGAGAACATGTCATGGCCAAAGCCTGCACGTCTGCCGGAGGCAATATAGATATCTTCCGGGATCAGCGCCGGCATCAGCAGTTCCTGACAGCCGGTCTTGTCCATTTCATCCCGGATGATGTTCATGATCTTCTGCATGATCCGCCATCCCATCGGCAGCATCATATAAATGCCAGCCGAGCTCTTCTTGATGAAGCCGCCGCGGACAAGCAGATTCGAAGAGATCGAATCTTCATCCTTGGCATCTTCACGCAGAGTAAAAAAATAACTGTTCTTTAAACGCATAATTCTTATCCTCTTATAACCTCGGCAATTATAGCATAGACACTGCATTCTTTGGCCTGCGTTTGGCGCTTTATGGCACATGCGGTCCATAGGAAATCAAAATAATCATTAGGTACCTATTGAATTATCAAGATGCTTGCTGTATGATCTGCCTTGTCAATTGATAGGTACCTATGAATAAGGAGGATATATGAAAGAAGAAAAGGAAAAAGACGTTCACCCGTGTATCGATGAACAGGCACATCGGCTGATTCATGAGATCCGGATGTACGCTGGTATCCTGAACGATCGGCGCGGTCAGCGGCCGGCTCAGAACCGGGTATTGTTTCTGCTGCACCGCTATGGTGCCATTACCCAGAAGCAGCTTCAGCAGCACATGCAGATCCAGCAGGGATCGCTGTCTGAGCTGCTTGGCAAGATGGAAGCCAGCGGCCTGATTACCAGATCCCGTGATCCCAAAGACAAACGGCAGGTCATCCTGCAGCTCAGTGAGAAGGGCATTGCCGTTGAGCATGCCAATCATGATCAGGTGATGGCCGAGAACAATGAAATGTTTTCCGTGCTCAGTAAACAGGAACAGAAGGAGCTGGAACGAATGCTGAATGCATTGATTACAGATTGGAAAGAAAAACATCCGGACGCATTCCCGGAGGATCATTGGCAGATGAAAAAGAGATGAAGAAATACTATCTGCGCTATTGGTGGCTTGCCTTGCTGGCAATGCTGTGCAAGGGGCTGGAAGTAATGGCTGATCTTGTGCAGCCTGCCTTAATGGCCAGTATTGTCGATGAAGGCATCCTTGGCATTGGCAATGGCGGTACGGCAGATCTCTCCATTGTCAAATCACTCGGTCTCAAGATGCTTGTGATCATTGCGGCAGGCGGCTTTGCCGGCTGGATCGGCGGCGTTTTCTCAAACAACTATGGCCAGCGCTCCGGCAATGATATCCGCAAGGACTGTTTCCAGAAAGTGCTGCACTTCTCATTTTCGCAGGTGGACAGATTTACGCCAGGCTCCTTGATTACAAGAGTCAGTTCAGATGTCACACAGGTGCAGCTGATGCTTTCCGACATGGTGCGCGGCTGCATGCGCTCCCTTGTCTTCCTGGTAGCAGGCACGTGGTTCCTGCTGTCTCTGGATCTCAATTTCCGTACAATCCTGACGATTGCGATTGTCCTGGTACTGCTTGAAATCATCTGGACTGTCTGGAAGACTAACCCGATGTTCATGAGCCTGCAGGAAAAGCTGGACCGTGTGAATACGGTGATGCGTGAAAACATCAGCGGTGTGCGTGTCGTCAAGGCATTTGCCCAGGAAGAGCGTGAAAACGCCCGCTTCCAGAAAGCCAATCATGATCTTGCAAAGAACCAGTTTGAAGTACTGCTGCGGATCTCGTATCTGCAGCCGGTTATGAATCTGGTGTTCAACCTGGCAGCAGCGGCTATCATCCGTACCGGTGCCATTGATGTGCAGGCCGGCTCTATTGAGCCTGGTACCGTCATGGCAGCAGTCACCTACATCAGTTTAATTCTCAATGGCCTGCGCATGCTGGCAACGATCTTCCAGAATCTCTCCCGCGGCATCTCATCTTCAACCCGCCTCAAAGAGATTCTTGATACCAGACCGGATGTGGTCTCAGGCACAGTGACCCAGGGCACCAGCAAAGGCACCATTGCCTTTGACCATGTTTGTTTCCGCTATCAGAAGATGAGCTCTGATGTGCTTTCTGATCTGAGTCTGGAGATTCATGCTGGTGAGTCAATTGCCATCATTGGATCTACCGGCAGCGGCAAGTCCTCAATGATCAATCTGATTCCGCGTTTCTATGATGTCACCCATGGTACGGTGAAAGTGGACGGCGTCGATGTGCGGGATTGGGATCTTACTGCTTTGCGAAAGAGGATATCGGTGGTCATGCAGAAGAGTGAACTGTTCTCTGTATCACTGCGCCAGAACATTGCCATGGGCAATCCTGCCGCAAGTGAACAGGACATCATGGAAGCCGCAAAGACAGCCCAGGCTGATGACTATATCCGTGCCCAGAGGGATGGCTATGACACGATGGTGGCAGAGGGCGGTACATCGCTGTCCGGCGGCCAGAAGCAGCGTCTTTCCATTGCCAGAGCGCTTGTGAAGAAAGCTGAGATTCTGATTCTGGATGATGCGACCAGTGCGCTGGATCTGGAAACAGAGGCTGCACTTTACAATGCCCTGCGCAAACAGATGCATGAAATGACAACGCTCGTCATTACCCAGCGTATTGCGACTGCAAGACGCTGTGACCGTATTGTCGTGCTGGATCATGGCTGCCTTGTGGGCGTTGGCAGACATGAGGATCTGCTGGCAGGCTGTCCGGTATATGCAGATATCTGCAGTTCCCAGCGTATGAAAGGAGATGCGCGCAATGGCTGAAAGTTATCGTTCGCAGGTTGCTGAGAAGGGGTTCAGCCGCCGTCCAGAGCGTGGTGCACCAGTTGAAAAGGCGAAGGATGCACGCGGAACACTGCATCGTCTGCTGCACTATTTCAAGGCAGAAATGCCTTCGGTACTGCTCATGACGATTGTTTCCGGCATTGGTGTGGTGGCTGCAGTTCTGGCACCATCGTATCAAAGCAAAGCTATTGACCAGATCGTGGCTGGCAGCTTTGGCAGCGTCAATCCGTATCTTGCCATCATGGCAGTTCTGTATGTCATCTATGGCTTTTCCCTGCTGCTGCAGGGATATCTCTCGACCAGACTGTCACAGAAAGTCGTACAGAGGATTCGTGCGGATCTGTTTGCCCATATGATTCATCTGCCGGTGCCATACTTTGATCGCACGTCCCATGGTGATCTGATGAGCCGCATGACCAATGATGCCGATCAGATTTCTACGGTAATTTCGACATCGACATCTTCGATCTTCTCAGGTGTCCTGATGCTGGCAGGAACGCTTGTCATGATGTTTATATGCAGCGTACCGCTGGCTCTGCTTTCTTCATGTACGGTCATCGGTACAATCCTGCTGACCGCATTTCTGTCCCGCTATATGGCTAAGTACTACCTGCTGCGCCAGAATCTGCTTGGTGAGCTGTCTGGCAAAACCGAGGAGTATATTTCCAACAGCCAGACGATTGCAGCTTTCCAGCTGGAAGATGACCTGGATGCACAGTTTATCAAGACGGCGGATGATCTGACTGCTGCCTGCATTACCGCGGATAATATCTCCGGATCCATGGGACCGTGCATGAATGTGCTGAACAATATCGGCTTTCTGATTGTCGCGGTGGCAGGTGCCTGGCTGGCCATCAAAGGACAGATCACAGTCGGCATCATCTCTGCCTTTATTGTCTACTCCAAGCAGTTCTCACGGCCGATCACCGAGCTTTCCGAACTGATCGGGCAGGTGCAGACAGCCATTGCCGGTGCGGAAAGAATCTTTGCCGTACTGGATCAGCAGGTTGAAAATCCGGAAGGAGAAGCCGTTACAGACATTCAGGGACATGTCGAGTTCCGTCATGTCAACTTCTCATATCTGCCTGGCAAGCAGGTTATCACTGACTTTTCGCTGGATGTGCCTGCCGGCAGTAAGATTGCTCTGGTTGGCGCAACCGGTTCAGGCAAGACGACGATCATCAATCTGCTGCTGCGCTTTTATCCGATTGACAGTGGTGAAATCCTGCTGGATGGCAGAGATATCCGCAAATTGAATCTGTATGATCTGCGCCGCACGATCGGCATTGTGCTGCAGGATACATCTTTGTTCACCGATACGATCCGTAACAATCTGACCTATGCGGACGGCAGTGCCGATGATGCCAGAATCAAGCAGGCTGCTGCCTTTGCCAATGCGGATACGATGATCACAGCCCTCAAGGATGGCTATGATACCGTGATTGATGCCTCGGGCGGTTCTTTGTCACAGGGACAGCGGCAATTGCTTGCCATTGCCAGGGCAAGGCTTTCAGATCCAGAGATTCTGATTCTGGATGAGGCGACTTCATCTGTGGATACAAGAACCGAGATGCGCATTCAGAATGCCATGATCAGCCTGATGGAGAACCGGACAAGCTTTGTGATTGCCCACCGTCTTTCAACTATCCGCAATGTCGATCAGATTATTGTCATGCGCGATGGCAGGATCGTGGAAAGAGGCAGCCATGAACAGCTGCTCGCCGCAAAGAAGGAGTACTGGAAACTCTACGAGACACAGTTCTCCGGCATGAATACGTAAGATCTGTTACTCCAGGCCGTTCAAGGTTATCCGGACGGCCTGTTTACTTTGCATTTTTGCATTGTATAATAGGTACAATTTAAGGAGGAAAATTCATTCATGGCAACATACTATGACAGTGTGAGTCATACGTTCAGTGAGTATCTTCTGGTACCGGGACTGACAAGAAAAGAGAATGTTCCGGATAAGGTAAGCCTGCGCACCCCGCTTGTAAAGTTCAAGAAGGGAGAAGAGCCTGCTCTGTCTTTGAACATCCCGATGGTTTCTGCCGTTATGCAGTCCGTATCCGGTGACCGTCTTGGTGTTGCACTGGCCAAGGAAGGCGGCATGTCCTTCATCTTCCAGTCGCAGTCGATCGCCTCAGAGGCCGCTATGGTCGCCAAGGTCAAAAATGCCAAGGCTGGCTTTGTCGTCAGTGATTCCAATATCACCCCGGACACAACCCTGTCTGAGGTTCTCGAGCTTGTCAAAAAGACAGGACACAGCACGATGCCGGTCACGGAAGACGGCACACCGAATGGTAAGCTGGTAGGTCTTGTCACAAGCCGTGACTACCGTGTCTCCCGCATGAATGGAAGCGAGAAGGCTTCCAGCTTCATGACACCGCGTGAAAAGCTGGTTACAGCCAATGCCAGTGCAACGCTGTCTGAGTGCAATGACCTCATCTGGGAACATAAGCTCAATACACTGCCGATCGTCGATGATGCGGATCATCTGTGCTATCTGGTCTTCCGTAAGGACTATGCCTCCCACAAGGAAAATCCGCTGGAACTGCTGGATGATGAAAAGCGCTTCATGGTAGGTGCCGGCATCAATACACGTGACTACAAGGAGCGGGTTCCGGCGCTGGTCAATGCCGGGGCAGACTGCCTGGTCCTGGATTCCTCTGATGGTTTCTCTGAGTGGCAGGCAGATGCCCTGGAATGGATCAGAGAAAAGTATGGTGATACGGTCAAGGTTGGCGCTGGCAATGTCGTTGACAGAGACGGCTTCAACTACCTGGCAGAACATGGTGCTGACTTTGTCAAAGTCGGCATCGGCGGCGGTTCCATCTGCATTACCCGTGAGACAAAGGGTATCGGCAGAGGACAGGCAACGGCTGTCATTGAAGTTGCCAAGGCACGTGATGAATGGTTTGAAAGAACCGGTGAATACATTCCGATCTGCTCCGATGGCGGCATCGTCTATGACTATCACATCGTCCTGGCACTGGCCATGGGTGCAGACTTTGTGATGCTTGGCAGATACTTCTCACGCTTTGAAGAAGCACCGGGTGAAAAGCTCACTGTCAATGGTGCCTATGTCAAGGAATACTGGGGTGAAGGTTCCAACCGTGCCAAGAACTGGCAGAGATATGATCTTGGCGGCAAAGGCAAGCTGTCATTTGAAGAGGGTGTCGACTCCTATGTACCATATGCCGGCTTCCTGCATGACAACGTCTATATGACTACCTACAAGATCCGCTCCACCATGTGCAACTGCGGTGCTCTGACCATCAAGGAACTGCAGGATAAGGCACGCCTGACACTTGTCTCTTCCACATCCATCGTCGAAGGCGGCGCACACGACGTCATCGTCAAGAACGAAGACAAGAGCTACAACAAGTAATGTTCGATTGAAACACTGTCCGCTGCGGCAGTGTTTTTTTGCGCAAAAAAGCGGTTCACTGGCAATCGCCAATGAACCGGCTGGCAATTACTGATCTTCTTTTTCTCTGTCATCAATGAGATTGCCTGCATCTGCGTGCTTGTCCATCTTTTCCTTGATGACTTCAAACAGGGCAGTCGATCCTTCTTTGGTCCTGCCCTGTCTCTGCATGACGGTGTTATAGGAAACATGATGTTCTTTCCAGTCACCGCCGCCGTTGCTGTCATTGAGCAGAAGGGGCTGCAGATTGTCCATGGCATGGGCAAACTTTGCCTCGGGTGTCCTGTTTTCCTCAAACTCTTCAAACAGAGCACGCAGCTGGATCTTCTGATCTTCCGGCAGAATGCCATAGATTCTTTCAGCTGCCTTTTCTTCCCGCTCATGCTGGGTCTTTTTGCCCTGATCGTCATAGGCATATGTATCACCGGCATCAATTTCCACGACATCATGCAGTAAACACATGATCATGACATGGGCGATATCAACCGGCTCATTGCTGTATTCCTGCAGAAGATAAGCCATCACAGCCATATGCCAGGCATGCTCGGCATCATCTTCTCTTCTGCCATGATTACTCAGATGGGTTTGTCTGAGAATATTCTTCTCTTTGTCCAGTTCCAGAATGAATGACAGTTGTTTCTGCAGACGCTTGTTTTCCATATCTTCTCTCCTAGTATGTGTAATGTTCTTTGATTCTCTTTTTCAATGCGGCAAAGGTTGCTTTTTCGCCCTTGTTCTGTATCATTGTCAAAGCCTCTTCCAGAGCCTTTGCTGTTTCCGGATGCATATACTTCTGATCATTGCGGGAAAGGTAATAGGCAAGGGGGCTGGCATCCGTATACTTTTCCTTCTGATATACCTTGCAGGCCGCCACACGGTCGCATACCATTTCAACAACATAGTTGTAAGGCATCCTGATCGGCTGCCATCTGCCATCAATCATATCGTACCAATATTCCCAATGGTGTCTGTTTCTGCCCTTGTGGTGCAGCCAGCCAAGCGAATAGCCTTTGATCTGCTTTTCCTTCATGTAAGGGGACTTATCACCCTGGAAGTACTTGACGGATACCCAGAATTCACTGGGGGAATACTTGGAAAGATCATGGGTGAGGCCCTGATGGTACAGGCCGCAGGCAAAGCAGTTCTTCATGACCTGGAAGCGGTGGCTGTCAATGGTATGCAGGTGGTGGATGAAACGCCAGGCAAGTGATTTCTGTGCGGGATTGGTTTGCATAGATACGATTTTAAAGCAAATGCCGCGCTGGTCAAGTTGCCTGTTATTCAGTAGGAAACGATGCTAAAATAGGACGCAGGAGATTGCAATATGAACCGACATGAAGAACGAGAAAAGGCGATGATCACCGTCTATGAGGATCTGCTTGCCGAGCGGGATCTGGATGAGCTGATTGAAGATACGTATCAGATGAAAGTGGAAGAGGTGGATCCATATTTTGTGGATGTGATTCGCACTGCCATCAAGAACAAGGACCGCTATGCGGGCTATATCAATGAAGTGCTCAATGACTGGACGTTTGACCGTCTTGGCATGATTGAAAAGGCTATTCTGCTGAATGGCTGTGCAGAGTTTGATCTCAAGCAGCTCTCTGCTGCCGTCATCATTGATGAATCGGTGGAAATGGCACGCAAATACTGTGACAAGGATGCCTATAAGCTGATTAACCGGGTACTTGATGTCATATGAGCGGGAGAAGGATTGTTCCGGTCAGCACTCTGGTCCGCTATCTCAAGGGCCAGCTGGAAGGAAATCCCGTCCTGCATGGTGTTCTGATTGAAGGCGAGATTTCCAATCTGAGAAAACCTTACAGCGGACACTGGTACTTTTCTTTGAAAGATGATACAGCTTCCATGGCTTGTGTGATGTTTTCCTCACGCAACCGCAATGTCAGATTTGATCCCAAAAATGGTGACAAGGTTATCGTTCGGGCAGATGTGACGGTGTATGAGAGTGAAGGCCGGATGCAGATGATGGTCGATGCCATGAAGCCAAGCGGCATCGGTGATTTGTATCTGCAGCTGGAAGCATTAAAGAAAAAGCTCTCTGCTGAGGGACTGTTTCAGGACATCTATAAAAAGCCATTGCCGCTGTATCCGATGTCAATTGGTATTGTGACCGGCAATCATACCGCTGCGCTTTCTGATGTATTGATTACATTGAAGAAGCGCTGGCCGATTGCCAAAGCAGTTGTGTATCCAGCCGCGGTGCAGGGAGAAGGCGCTGCTGCTCAGATCATAGATGCTTTGCACAAAGCAGATGCAGCAGGTCATGATATCATCCTGCTGGTACGTGGCGGTGGATCTCTGGAAGATCTTTGGTGTTTCAATGATGAACAGCTTGCCCGTGTCGTCTTTGCCATGCATACACCGGTTGTGACCGGTGTCGGCCATGAGATTGATACAACACTGGTAGATTATGTATCTGATCACCGTGCCAATACGCCAACCGGTGCCGTGGAAGCAGCGACACCGGATATTCACGAAGTGGAAGATCTGCTGCATACGTATCAGACCCGCATGATTCATCAGATGCAGGTGCGGCTGGACAATGCAGAGAAACAGCTTGTGCATCTTTCTTCTTCGCCGGTATTAAGCAGGCCGGAGAATCTGTATAACCAGAGACAGATGAAGCTGGATTATCTGCGGGAGAGAATTCTTGGCTATACATCTGTGCTCAAGGAAGAGCGGAATCGCTTTGAACAGTTATCACATAGCTTGTCACAGCAGATTCATACCAAAGAGAGTCTGCTGATGCAGAAGAGCATGGATTACCGCAGCCGTATGATGATGGCCTGCCTTGGCCGCATTCATCAGGAACAGTCCGAACTGCGCAATCTGCATACACGTCTGTCAACAGATGAGAAAATGGCGCTGGAGCGCAGACGCAGTGATCTGGAGAAACAGATGCGGCTGCTGGATGCCTATTCTCCATTGAAGATACTGGACAGGGGCTATGCGGTTGTCAGTAAAGATGGCAGTGCCGTGCATGATGTTTCACAATTGCAGACTGGTGATATGGTCAAGATACGGTTTGGCGTGGGCAGTGCATCTGCCGCGATCCGTGATACACGAAAGGAGCCTTGATATGGCAGCGAAGAAATTAACTTTTGAAGAGAGCATGGCAAGACTTGAGGAAATTGTGAGTGCTCTGGAGCAGAATGATGCACCACTGGATCAGACGGTTGCCATGTTTGAGGAAGGTCTCAAGCTGGTGAAGTCCTGTGACGCGTCTTTGAAGCAGTTTGAAAGCAAAGTGAATGAGATTGTCAAAGAGAATGGCGGTGAGCAGAATGAATGAATCGTTTGATGATGTGTTAAACAGATACATGAATGCGCTGCCTGCTTCCCGTGTGCAGGAAGCGATGCGCTATTCTCTGCTTGCTGGCGGCAAGCGGATCCGTCCGAGATTATTGTTTGCTGCAGCAAAAGGATATGATGTGCCGGAAAAAGATGCACAGGCATTTGCGGCTGCGCTGGAGATGATTCATACCTATTCTTTGATTCATGATGATCTGCCGGCAATGGACAATGATGATCTGCGAAGGGGCAGACCAACCTGCCACAAGCAGTTTGATGAAGCAACAGCCATTCTGGCCGGTGATGGTCTTCTGACTTATGCCTTTGAAGTGGCAGCCGGTGCACCGGTATCGGCTGAGAAAGTGCAGCGCAGCATTTCCATTCTTGCCAAGATGGCCGGACCTGCCGGCATGGTGCTGGGCCAGTGTCTGGATACAGAAGAGCCCATTGCCAAGCCGGATTGGGAAGCGCTGCAGAACATTCATCACAAGAAAACAGGATGCCTGCTGTCAGCACCGCTGATGATTGCGGCTGTTTTAGCCGACCAAAGTGAAGAGGTTGTCGCATCCTGGCATGATCTGGGAGATGAGATGGGGCTTGCCTTCCAGATTCAGGATGACATCTTCGATGTTGAGCTGACCAGTGAACAGCTTGGCAAATCCAATTCGGATGCGCGCAATGACAAGGTTACAAGCGTGACGCTGCTTGGCATTGAGAAAGCAGAAGAAGTGATGAATATGCTGTATGATGACAGCTGCAAAAAGGCAGAAACATTTAAGGGGTTTGACGCCAAGGAACTGATCACACTGATTCATTCAGTTCAAAAGCGGAACAAGTAACATCGCATTGAACATATTGGAGTAATCAATGAATCTGTACGATATTAAAAGTCCTGCTGATATTAAAGACATGTCAATTGATGAGCTCAATGAGCTTGCGGCCCAAATACGCCGCTTCCTGATTGAGAGCATTTCGCATACCGGCGGCCATCTGGCCAGCAATCTGGGCGTCGTGGAACTGACCATTGCCCTGGATTATGTGTTCAATACACCGCGCGACAAGGTATTCTTTGATGTCGGCCATCAGTCCTATACGCATAAAATCCTGACCGGGCGGGCATCGCAGTTTGCAACCCTGCGGCAGTACAATGGCCTTTCCGGCTTCCAGAAGCGCTCAGAAAGCATTCATGATGTCTGGGAAGCAGGACACAGCTCGACATCGCTGTCTGCTGCCCTTGGCATGGCTGTTGCCCGTGATCTGAATCATGACGACTATGCTGTGGTGCCGGTGATCGGTGATGGCTCGATGGGATCCGGCATGGCTTTTGAAGCGCTGAATGAGATCGGCTATGAGAAGCGCAAGATGGTCATTGTTTTCAATGACAACAACATGTCGATCTCCCGCAATGTCGGTGCCATGACGTATAACTTTGCCAGACTCAGAGCCAGCGATGGCTATAACAACTTCAAGGATTCCCTCAAGGAAAACCTGAACAGGAATGAATTCGGCCGCGGCATTTACCGCTCTTTGAAGAACATGAAGAACTCGATCAAAGAGAACATTGTCGATGCGGGTATCTTCGGTCAGTTCAATCTGGAATATATGGGTCCGGTGGACGGCCACAACATTCATGATCTGATTCAGGTGCTCAATGTGGCTAAGAAATATGACGGGCCGGTAGTCGTTCATGTCATTACCAAAAAGGGCAAAGGCTATCTGCCCTGTGAGAATGACCATGAAGGCAAATGGCATGGTGTCGGCCCGTTCAATCCGGATACCGGCAAGCCACTGCATGATGTACCGGCTGGCTGGGTGCCGTGGGGCAGGCTGTTCTCTGATACGGTATGTGATCTGGCGGACAGTGACGATCGCATTGTAGCCATCACACCTGCTATGATACAGGGGAGCTTTTTGCAGAGGTTTTTTGCCCGCCATCCGGACCGTGCCTTTGACTGCGGCATTGCCGAAGAACATGCAGCAACCTTTGCGGCAGGTCTGGCCATCTCAGGCAAGCGGCCTTATCTTGCCATTTACAGTTCCTTTCTGCAAAGAGCCTACGACCAGATCAACCACGATATCTGCCGCATGGATCTGCCGGTAGTGATCGGTATTGATCATGCGGGTCTTGTTGGCTCAGATGGTGAAACCCATCATGGTATCTATGACATCTCGATTCTGAAATCCCTGCCGCATCTGATTTATGCCCAGGGCAAGGATGCCCCGGAATCCAGAGCCTTGATCCGGCTGGCATTTGGCCAGAACCATCCATTTGCCATTCGCTATCCAAAGGGTGTTGTCAAAGAAGAAAAGCAGGAAAATGTGCCGCCGATTGCCATTGGCAGCTGGACCAGTTTTTCGGCAACGGACCATGACAAAGCATGGGTATTGACCTATGGAACAAGTGTAGATGTCATCTTTGACAAGCTCAGGGTCAACCAGATTCCTGCTACTGTTGTCAACTGCCGCTTCTTCAAGCCGATGGATGAGGACATGCTGCAAAAGATTGCGGACAGTCATCTGCCGGTATTGGTCTATGAGACGGATATGAAGGCAGGAGGACTGGGAGAAAGCATCATTGCCTGGTTTGTGGATCATGATCTGGACGTTCATATTGAGCAGATGGGCATTGGTGATGTCTATGTGCCGCAGGGTGCAGAGACACGGCTGCGCCATGATCTTGGCATTGACCTGAATGCATTTCTTGACAGACTGAACAAACTTTTATGATTAAAAACCTCTATATTCAAAACTTTGTTCTCATCGATGAGCTGAATCTGGATTTCACATCCGGATTCAGTGCTTTTACTGGTGAAACCGGTGCTGGCAAATCGATCCTGATTGATGCGATCTCTTTGCTGAAAGCAGAGCGTGCCAGTGCTTCGCTGGTTATGAAAGGAAAAGATAAGGCAATTGTGGAAGGCACGTTTGATCTAAGCCATGACGAGCATGCCTGCCGCGTGCTGCAGGAAGCCGGCTTTGACAGCGATCATGATGTGACGTTTACACGTGATATTGCCGCAAATGGCAAAAGCACTGCCCGCATTGACCACCGTATCGTAACATTAGCCTTGTTAAAGGATGTGCTGGCAAATGAGATCGATATTCATGGCCAGCGTGACAACGCCTATCTGCTCAATACGAGTCTGCATATTCATCTGCTGGATCGTTTCCTTCAGGATGATGCACAGCTGCAGAAAGTCATGCAGGCATGGGATGCCTGGAAAGCGCTGGAAACTGAAAAAGAGCAGGCTTTATCAGATACCTACAATGAGAATGATCTTGAATATTTCCGCTATGAGATTCAGGAGATTGAAGAGGCGGATCTGAAAGAGGGGGAAGAGGAAGAGCTGGAGGCAAAGGAAAAGCAGTACCATGCCATCCAGGATTCCTTTGAGAAGCTGAATCAGATTTTCACGCTGTATGATGACAGCGTTTCAAACAATCTTTATGACATGCGTAAGTGGATCAGCGCTCTGCCTGGTGATGATCAGCATCTGGATGAGATCCAGAACCAGTTTTCGGATGCGTATTACAGCATGACGGATGCTTTGGAGTCTTTGCGCCAGATGAAGGATGAGATGAACATGTCTGAGGATGACATCAATGCCATGGAGGAGCGTCTGTTTACGATACAGAAGCTCAAGCGCAAATACGGCCATGACATCCCTGCCATTCTTGCAAAGAAGGATGAGCTGCAGAAACAGGTGGACCGCTTTGAGCACAGACAGGAATTCCTGGAAGAGATCAATGCAAAGATCAGGAAAGCAAAGCAGGCCTACGACAAAGAAGATCATATTCTGCATGATATCCGACTCAAGGGTATCCCGCATCTGAATGCACAGGTCAATGCCAGACTGAAGGAGCTGATGCTGCCAAATGCACGCTTCCAGGTGGAGATGATCACAGGTGCACCCACTAACATTGGCAGCGACCATGTGCAGTTCATGGTTGCCATGAATGCCGGTGAGGATCTCAAGCCGCTTGCCAAGACGGCATCCGGTGGTGAACTTGCCCGTTTGATGCTGGGCCTGAAGGTCATTTTTACACACCTGCAGGGCATTGAAACAGTGATCTTTGATGAGATTGATACTGGTGTATCCGGCAAGGTAGCAGGCAGTATCGGCAAAGAGATGAAAGCATTGTCAAATGACTGCCAGGTATTTGCTGTGACCCATCTTGCCCCGGTAGCTGCCTGGGCAGATCGTCAGTACCTTGTTGCCAAGCATGTGAAGAATGATGTGACACGTACGACGGTATCTTTGCTGGATGAAGCTCAGCGCATTGATCAGCTTGCATTGATTGCCAGCGGTTCCCTGAGTGATGCATCGCGGCAGGCCGCAAAGGAGCTGCTGGAAAGGAGCCATGCATAAATGGCTCATGTATATTTTCATGTTGATCTGAATGCCTTCTTCATCAATGCTGAGATTCTGCTGGATCCCAGCATCAAAGGCAAACCGGCTGCTGTCAGCGGCAATACAAGGCGCAGTGTGGTATCAACGGCATCCTATGAGGCAAGAGCCTATGGTGTCCACTCTGCCATGCCTATCCAGGAAGCGATCAAGCTGTGCCCGGATCTGCTGGTGCTGCCGGGGCATTATGCCTTCTATGAACAGTTATCATCTCAGTTTATGTCTATTGTGCGCAGCTATACGGATGAAGTAGAGCAGGCCAGTATTGATGAATGCTATGTGGACATGACAGAACCGATCTCTCATTTCCAGCATCCTCTGGATCTGGCTGTGCAGCTGCAGCAGAGAATCTTAAAGGAAACAGGACTGCCTTGTTCGATTGGTGTTGCGCCAAATATGTTTCTGGCCAAGATGGCATCGGATATGAAAAAGCCGATGGGAATTACGGTATTGCGCATCCGGGATGTTGAGCAGAAGATGTGGCCATTGCCGATTGGTGATATGCGCGGGGTTGGCAAGAAGACAGAACCATTGTTAAAAGAGCTTGGTATTATGACTATTGGTGATCTTGCCAGATATCCCAATAAGAATGCGCTGGTGCCGATCTTTGGCAGGAATACGGATGCCATGCTGGCAAGGACGCATGGCTATGATGACCGTACGATCGTCAAGGCATGGGATGCCAGGTCCATGGGTGTTTCCGAGACCATGCTGGAAGATGTGACAGACTATGATGAGATCAGAGGTTTGTTCCGTTCTTTGAGCAGAAGGCTGTCGCAGCGGATGAAGGAAGAACGCAAGCTTGGCACGAGTGTTTCGATCCGGATCAAGTACTTTGATTTCCGCAACGCAGACCGTTCGATGAAGATTGCCAGGCCGATCTGGAAGAGTGAGGATATCTTCCACTATGCCATGACGCTGTTTGATGCCAACTGGGATTCTCAGCCGGTACGTCTGGTTGGTATTTCTCTTTCCGATCTGAAACGTGCGGATGAGATGGTATCCCAGCTGGATCTGTTTAATCAGGATGCGGCCAATAAGGAAGCAACCAGTGCGATCCTGTATGATCTGAACAAGATGGCAAACAGTTCGCATCTGTTTGTGCGGGCAAGTGATCTTTTGAAGGATAAGGCAAATGGAACTCACTGAGGCATTGCAGGAGTATCTGAGCAATCAGATGATCAATGAAGGCAAAAGCATGCATACGGTGACTTCCTACAAGGAAGATTTAAAGCAGTATCTTGCCTTTGTGAAAGAAGAGGGGATCGCAGATACAACCGAGATCACCTACAGCACTATTGATGACTTTATGAATGTGCAGGCTGAAAGCAAAGCATCCTCGTCTTTGACACGGATGGCAGCCGCCATTCATTCTTTTCATCACTATCTTGCCTTCATGCACAGTGAGAAAGATCCCAGCCTCAACCTGCAGGTGCACCGCAATGAGAAACGTCTGCCCATCTATTGCAGCAAAGAAGAAATTGACCGTCTGATGGGATCCTTTGATGATACAATGCCATCACAGCTCGCTGATCATGCCATGCTGGAAATGATCTATGCCTGCGGCTTGAGAATTTCCGAAGCCGTCAATATGGAAGTCAACCGGGTGGATCTGGAAAGTGAAAAGGTAAGAGTATTAGGCAAAGGCAACAAAGAGCGGATTGTACCAATTGCTTCAGGTTCCTGTGCCGTCTTGAAGAAATACTTTACAACGGTGCGGCCATTGTTTGTCAAAGGCAGTTCGCCATACTTCTTTGTCAATCACTTTGGCAGGCCGTATAATGCAAGATATATCCAGCGCTTACTGCATCAGAAGTGTCTGGAGCTTGGCTTTACGAAGCATATTACGCCGCACAAGCTGCGCCACAGCTATGCGACTCATATGATGATGGGCGGTGCGGACCTCAGAAGCATCCAGGAGATGCTTGGCCATGCGGACTTAGCGACAACAGAGATCTACACGCATGTGCAGAACAAGCAGATTTTTGATGCCTATCAGAAATTTCATCCAGGTGAGCTGGATCAGCAGATTGATATTGATGTGACAAAGCTGCACAATAACAATAAGACGAAACACAACCACTGATAAAGTGAGGAGGGATGACGATGAAAAAAGCTGCTGTGCTGTTTCCAGGTATTGGCTATACCAATGACAGGCCGCTGCTGTATTATGCCGGCAAACTAGCAAGAAAAGAGGGGTATGACCTGCTGAAGGTCCAATACAGCCAGGATCCAAAGAGTGTCAAGGGATCGCCTGAAAAGATGCAGGATACACTGAAAGAATGCCTTCATCAGGCAGCTATCCAGCTGGAAGAAAACAATCTCGCTCAGTATGACCGGCTGTTGTTTATCTCTAAATCCATTGGTTCTTTCATTGCTACTCAGGCTGCTACAATGACATCTGCCTGCGTTGATCAGATCCTGTATACGCCGTTTCCTCAAGCTTTGGATCTCTTCAAAGATAATCAGGAACTGATTGGCAGATGTATTGCATTTAATGGCACAAATGACAGCTGGATTGATGTAAACGAAATTGAGACAGCAGCGAAAAAAGCAGATATTGATCTGCATCTGATCCAGGATGGCAACCACTCACTGGAAACCGGAAATCTTGAAACAGATCTGGATAACCTCAAAAAGATCATGATGACAACAAAGACATTCATTGAGGATTTGAAATGAATAAAAAAACACTACAGGAAATTCTGGCATATCTGCCGGGCTTACAGGACCACGCTGACAAGTTTGCATACTATGGTGAACCTGCAGATGCATTCTATGATGAATATGATGCTGAGGATGAACATGGCAATCATCTGGTGATCTCACAGGAATGCAATGAGATGTGTGAGACGATCGGTGCTGATCTGCAGAATGGAGAGTCCTGGGAGGACTGGTTCAGCCAGCAGAACAAGCAGCCGGAAAATCTGCAGAAAGATTTCAAACCAGAAGATATGGATGAACAAGCGATCCGTGCAGCATTGTTATATCTGATCGACAGTCTGTCATTCAACGATGATCTGATTGATGCCTTGAAATCAGGATACTTCACAAGACTGATCGAACAGCTCAGCAGGATCCCGGCAGAAGAAGAACTCAATTAAGATAACTTTACAAAGAATTTTTCTATAATTAGAAATGTCGTATAACATACATTATGCGAATATGTATATATAAAGCGTACCGGCGGATATCATCAGATATCTGCTGGTTTTACTTATTGCATGCAATGATGTGAATCATTCAAATCCTAATCATAAACTTATCCTAAACAATCCCAAATTTGCGTTAATGACTTGTACTTCATTTTTTGAAAAGTTATTTTCATCATAAAGTACATTTTCTAGTTGCTCTCTATTTAAAGAACTCCAACCTCTCAGTGCAACAGAAGTATAATTTTCCCATTTTGCATATTTTTTTATAGCTTCTAATACCTTTTTTTTCGTTTCTACATCTTTGCATTTTACAAACAAATCAATTAAATCATTTTCATGTTTCATCAGAATTAACCTCATTTCTTTTAGAAAGTTGATGATCGCATCTCTATGCCTTAATTATCCCACAGCTTTCCTGTCAGGCACAGAATCTATTCTTACTTTTGATAACCTGAAAACAACTTAGTCTTTATTGCATGCAAACGAAAACAGCCCCTGCTGCCAGTTGGCTGGCCATGCAGAAGCTGCTTTCAATGGGATAAGAGATATTTATGAACGAGTCATGAAGTTAGTTAATAAGTTAATGTGTTACTTTGTCGGGAAGAATCCGGATGGCGCATCAGAGAGATTGATCATGATGTTCTTCTTGGCTGTGTAAGCATCGAGGATGGCAAGATCTGTCTCTCTGCCGATACCGGACTTCTTGACACCGCCGAATGGTGCACCTTCCGGAATCTGGTTGTAGGTATTGACCCACATTCTGCCGGTTTCTACCTTGCGGGAAACTCTGAGTGCCTTGGTGATATCCTTTGTGAAGACACCGCCGCCAAGGCCGTATTCACTGTCATTTGCCATCGCAATGACTTCGTCTTCATCATGGAACTTAATGACAACAGCCACCGGTCCGAAGATTTCTTCTCTGGCAACACGCATGTCATTGGTGACATTGGTAATCAGCGTAGGCTTAACGAAGTTACCCTTGGCAAGATCGCCGTCGTTGTTCTTGACGCCGCCTGCAGCAATGACTGCCCCTTCTTCCTTGGCAATGTCAATGTAGGAGAGAATCTTCTTGACCTGGCCGGCGTTGATCTGAGAACCGATCTGTGTTTCCGGATCGAGAGGATCACCCTGCTTTACCTTGCTGAACTGATCAGCCAGGGCAGCGACGAACTTGTCATAGATGGTATCCTGAACGAAGATTCTGGATCCTGCGCAGCATACCTGGCCCTGGTTGAACAGAATGCCAAGCATTGCGCCATCGAGTGCCTGATCCCAGTTCATGTCATCGAAGAAGATGTTGGCACTCTTGCCGCCCAGTTCCAGGGTTGCCGGAATGAGCTTGTCAGCGGCTGCCTTGGCAACGCTGTAGCCAACTTCGGTAGAACCTGTGAAGGCAAGCTTTCTGAGATCCGGATGATCCAGCAGGTACTGACCAGCCTTGCTGCCCTTGCCGGAGATGACATTGATGACACCAGCCGGGACAACATCCTTGATCAGATCCATCAGGACATTGACGGATAACGGTGTGGAAGACGATGTCTTGAAGACAGTGCAGTCACCAGCAGCCAATACCGGTGCCAGCTTCCAGGCTGCCATCAGGAATGGGAAGTTCCAGGGCACAATCTGTCCGACAACACCAATCGGCTCACGCAGCTCAATGGAGAGCATGCCGCCATCCAATACGGTTGCAGATCCCTTCTGGGTTCTGACTGCACTTGCAAAGTAACGGAAGTGCTTGGCAGATAACGGAATGTCTACTGCCATCGTCTCACGGATCGGCTTGCCGTTATCCATTGTCTCAACTCTGGCAAGCAGTTCTGTGTTGGCATCAATGATGTCAGCATCGGAATTGTCTTTGCAAAATGTACCGGTGCATGGGGCTGTGGTGCCTTTGGCCACGATGCTGCAAGAGTTGCGTCCTAACATACAAATATCTCTTATCTTTTCCAGGTCTGTCGTGACCCATATCCTTCTTTCTTCAGTGAAGAATCAAGCAAGGTCATCTCATCAGGAACAATTCGTATCAGCCACATAGGCGAAGGCAGCTTCTGCAGCATTTCAGCAGGAATATGACGGAAAGAAGCTTCCGCAATATACTCCCTGCTATACAGATCCACAATCTCTGCATTTCCTTGAATCTGACAAGATAACAGAGAACCAAACGACATGTTGCTTTCAAACACTGCTGCAGAAACATGAAGATGATTCTGCAAAGCACGAAACTTTAATCCACCTTCACTAAAGATCCATAAAGCACCATCATGCCATGTATATTCCAGTGGAGTACAACGGATAAAGGAAGCATCACCACAAGCTAATGCAAGCACCTTATGCGCAGACAGAAAATGATCAATTCGTTGATACAGTTCCTGATCATCCATATGTTTTGATTCAGCATCCTTCTTGATCCAGAAGGATGAAGCAGCGTTATACTGATCGTTAGTCATTATGTGCCTCCTAAATTGTCTGATAATCTTTGAATGTATTTCCTGCTACATATTTTTCTGACATTCAGATGATATCATTCAAATTATCAAATGGAATGATTATTTTTTTACCATCTATGTGAAGCTTATATGATTGAATAATAATTCAAGCCTAAGAAATCTTGGCTCTTCTGTACTCATGGTAGGTGAATCTTCATGAATGCATGGGCTTCTCATCGTTCGTTGTTACTGCTACTTACCTGCATGATGTTCTTCACCTCGGCTTTCGTCGATGAGACCTCCCCGAAGAAGGCGTGATAACTTTCCTCCCATCCAGCCTCCGGATTTACTGCTTCGCCATATTCAGCAGCTTGGACTTCTCTTTGTTGTGGAAGATCGTCCAGGCTGACAGCCTTATATCCGGTTTCTGTGTGTCGCCCCGGGATTTTGCCACACGGTTAGTATGTTCCTTCATCCGGCATCCTTCCGTTGACACCTCACGATGTCCACGTTGCCTTTGGCTAGCGCTTTGAATCATGCCGCTATACATGCGCAAGGCACTTTCACCCTCGCGTTATCACCCATGTCGGGTGTACGCATAAAGAAAAGGAGTATGATTACTCCTGTTTCTTAATGCATGAATGGTGCCATGGACAGCAGCACATCGTTTGTCTCTTTGCGCCGCAGCCAGCGGAATTCTACCTTGTCGTCCTTGATCAGGCGGTGCGGTTCATCCGAAGTACTGAAGGCACCGAGCATGTTTGCATCAAAATGATCCTTCGGAAGATTGCGATTAAGTTCGGTCATCATGTTTCTATACCTCCCCTTTCATCATCAGTATTAATCATGTAAACAGGAAACGGAAGATGAATCTTTGGAAAGATTTATTGAAAGAATGATGGCAGAATCAAAGGATTTTACAAGGTTTCAGAGAAGAAACGCATGAAAGCGGACAGGTATTCTGCCTGTCCGCTTACTTACATCCGAAATTGTTTTCAGTGATGCTCTTCCTGGATGCGTGCATCCAGATCCTGCAGGATCTGATTGATATCTGCTTCGCTGAGATTCTTGACGCCAGAAGCATTTTTATGACCGCCGCCGTGATACTTCTCGGCTATGTCATTGATCGTCACGGTCTTGGAGCGCAATGACCCGTCAAACAGTTCCTGGCCGTCATCATGCTGGGTAAACAGTGCCCATACGGCAAATTCCTTGACATGGCCGAGTTCATCAATCCGGTTTCTTGCACTTGATGCGGAAAGGTGCCACTCCTGCAAATCCTTGCGGCGCAGAATCACATAGGCCAGATGCCCATCAATCAGCTGCACTCTGGAACGCAGATACGTTGCAAACCGGAACCCTTCCAGATCCGTATCGAACAGCATTCTGTTGAGGCTTGGAATATCCAGTTGGAACGATGCCAGAAAGCTGGCTGTATGCAGCGTGTGAGCAGTCGTATTGCTTGTTCTGAAACAAAGCGTATCCGTCAGTAAGCCTTCATACAGATATCTGGCTGTCTTTCCGGAGATCAACAGATCACTGTTCTGTTCAAAGAAGGCAGTCAGGATCTCACAGGTTGCGGCTGCCTGATCAAACACCAGGCACAGATTGCCAAAGGGTTCCCGGTTGGGATGGTGGTCAATCTTGATCAGGAAGCGGGCATCCTTGAAACGCTTGTCATCGACACGGTCCTGATTGGCCGTATCCAGGACAATGGCCGTGGACTTTGCAATCGTATCATCATTGACACGGTCACTGGCCGGGAATGGCGCCTGGTCGCATGTCTCATAGCCCAAGGCATAGACTTTCTTGTCCGGGAAGTTTTCTTTGAGCCAGGTCACCAGGGCACTCTGTGATCCCATGGCATCACAGTCCGGGTGCTCATGGCGGAAGACGGTGATGATGGGACTGTCCGCAATGACAGACCGCAGATTCTGAAAATCGAAGTGCATATCAAAGGTGCAGCAGTGCTGCAGTATCCCTGGCAATCATGAGCTCCTCATCTGTCGGGATGACCCATACCTGCACAGCAGAATCCGGTCTGGAGATGCAGCATTCCTTTCCTACAGCCTGCATGTTGAGGTCGTAGTCGATATCCAGATGCATACCCTCTTCCAGTCCCTTCAGGATTCTCTCTCTTGTGTGCCAGTCATTTTCTCCAAGTCCGGCAGTAAATACCATGGCATCGCAGTGGCCTAACTGCATGAAGTAGCCTCCAATGACATTGATGGCTCTGTTGGCATACAGATTGACAGTAAGAATTGCTCTTTCATCACCTTTGTTTACAGCATTCTGGATATCTCTTGCATCAGAGGAAATGCCGGAAACGCCAAGCATGCCGCTTTCCTTGTTCAGGATAACATCCATCTGATCCGGAGTCAGATTCAGCTTCTTCATCATATAGAAGACAACCGTAGGATCAATATCACCGCATCTGGTGCCCATCATGATGCCGCCCAGCGGTGTCAGACCCATGGATGTATTGATCACCATGCCATTGCGGATGGCGGTGATGGAAGCACCATTGCCAAGATGACAGGTAATCATGTTCAGCTTGTGATAGTCCTTGTTCATCAGTTCGGCAGCACGTCTGTTGACATATTTGTGAGATGTGCCGTGAGCACCGTATCTTCTGATCTTGTATTCCTTGTACCAGTTGTAAGGCACCGGGAAAAGATAAGATTCTGGTCCCATGGTCTGATGGAACGCAGTATCAAAGACAAAGACATGGCCGATCTTCGGCAGTGCTTCCTTGAATGCTTCATAGCAGACAAGATGGGCCGGGTTGTGCAGCGGAGCCAGCTCTGCCAGTTCCTGTACCTTGTCGACAACATCCTGATCGACGATCACAGACTTGCCGAAATACGGGCCGCCCTGGACAATGCGGTGTCCGGCTGCGTCAATCTCATCCAGAGATTTGATGATGCCGCATTCTGTCAGAGAAGACAGCAGTTTCTGGACAGCGGTCTTGTGGTCCGGAATCGGCATGTTGGTGACTTTCTTTTCACCATTGTACTTGATGGTAAACGTACCAAGCTGCTGGCCGATGCGTTCTGCCTGGCCAGAGCACAGTACCTTTTCCTGCGGCATTTCATACAGTTGGAACTTTAAAGATGAGGAGCCGGAATTGACTGAAATAATCTTACTCATTTTTTCCTCCTTCGATTTCAGTATTAATACATGCGTCCAGAAGCTTGCTTACCTCTTTGGACGAGAGTTTACGAATCTGTTCATAGTATTGCATTCTTTTCTCAAAAGAGGAAAGAAGATGCAGTTGATCTTCATAGCCATTGAGCTCATCACGGCAGTGGCGCAGCGTATCACTCACCGCTGCCCGCGAGATGCCTTCATTCTCAGCAATCTCCATCAGTGAAAGATCTTCCTGGTAATACAGTGTGAAGATATTCTGCTGCCGGTTGGTCAGCAGGACACCATAGAAGTCATACAGACGGTTGTACGTTTCACGCTCACTGGACATCTTTGAGACCTTCGGAAATACTGTAGAGATAGCTGTCCAGATCAAATGGACGCAGGTCTTCAGGATGTTCACCAAGACCAATGAAGTACACCGGCAGATGCAGTTTGTACTTGATGGCCAGGATGATGCCGCCCTTGGCAGTGCCATCCATCTTGGACAGGATAATGCCGGTCAGCTTGGTGCTTTCGGCAAACACCTGTGCCTGGGTCAGACCGTTCTGGCCGGTTGTCGCATCCAGAACCAGCCATGTATCATGCGGGGCCCCTTCGATCTCTCTGGAAGACACACGGTTCATTTTGGCAAGTTCCTGCATCAGGTTTGCCTTGTTCTGCAGTCTGCCAGCCGTATCGCAAAGCAGAATGTCAGCACCCTTTTCCTTGGCAAAGCGGCAGCCATCGACGATAGCAGCACTGGGATCCCCATTCTCTCTGCCCTTGATGACCGGGCAGTTCAGCCGCTCACCCCATTCCGCCAGCTGATCAATGGCACCAGCCCGGAACGTATCCGCTGCTACAAGAGCAACCTTCTTGCCCTGGTCAGTATACATGCTGGCCAGCTTGGCAGCCGTTGTTGTCTTGCCAGAACCATTGACACCTTCAAGAAGAATCACCGTAGGACCATTGTCATTAAAGACAATCGGTGCATCCGGGATTTCATCATAGATTTCTTTCATGATTTCCAGAAGGAAGTTCATGGCCCAGTGGAATGTGATACCGGGATATTCATCGCATTTCTTCTTCAGCCGCTCACAGATCAGATCAGCCAGTTCAATGCCGACATCACTTTCCAATAAGACAATGGTCAGCTGTTCCAGGAAGTCATCATCGACGCCATGGAAGCTGGATCCCATCTGGTTGAGGGCATCCGAGAATGTGTTCTTGGACTTTTCAAAGCCGCTGAGATAGACGGCTTTATCCTGTTTGCCGGCAAATTTTTCTTTCAGTTTTGAGAAAAAACTCATACAGCCTCCTTGCTTGTATCGGCTAATGATACCGCATCTTTGAGTGTGACTTTCAGCATCTGGGAAACACCCTGATGCTGCATGGTGACGCCATACAGCACATCACAGTTTTCCATGGTGCCGACTCTGTGCGTGACAACAATGAACTGTGTCTTGTCTGTATAGCGGTGCAGATACTGGGCAAAACGCTCCACGTTGCCCGGATCCAGGGCTGCTTCCACCTCATCCAGGATGACCAGCGGAACCGGTTTGACCTTCAGGATGGCAAACAGCACGCACAGTGCAATCAGACTCTTTTCACCGCCGGAGAACAGCATGTTGTTCTGGACTGCCTTGCCCGGCGGCTGGGCATCGATATCAATGCCGGTATTGAGAATGTCATCGGGATCCAGCAGATACAGGTTGGCCTTGCCGCCGCCATAGAGAGAGACAAAGATATCATTGAAAGCCAGATTGATCTGATCAAAGGTTTCCCGGAACTGTTTCTTCATGACTTCATCCATCTCATCAATGGCAGCCAGAATCTTGTCACGGGAAGCTGTCAGATCTTCAATCTGCTTCTTCATGGTTTCATAGCGCTGGTTGACCTCGGCATATTCTTCCGGTGCATTCATATTGACATTGCCAAGCCGCTGAATCTCAGAACGCAGCTGTGCAACTTCCTCACGTGCCTTCACCAGATCCTCAATCTCCGCTTCCTCTTTGCGCTGGGAAGCCGATTCATAAGTCAATTGATACTCAGACACAAGTCTTGAAAGATTGGCTTCCAGTTTTGTTTCCAGCTTGCCCTGATCAACCTTTATCGCACTGGCACTTGCCTGTGCCGTCGATAAATCTTTGCGCATCTGGCGCAGCTGGTTCTCTCTGCGGTCTGCATTCTGCCCGATTGACATGCGCTCTTCCCGTTTGGTCTTGATCATGCCGGTCAGCGTATCCCGCCGCTGGTAAGCCTGATTCAATCTGGCAATCAGATCATCCTCAGGCTTTGTTTCAGAAGTCTCATCCTGCCGGGGAGAAAGCAGTGCCATTTCATTGCGCAGCTTTTCATACTTTGCCTGCTTGGCATCCAGCACCGGTTCCAAACCTGCCAGGGCAATCTGCTTTTCACGCAGCTGGCGGCCGATCTGTTCTCTTTGCGTATTGGCTTCATCCAGCGCCTTCTTTGCCAGCTGGGCTCTGGCCCTCTGCGCATCGAGTGAGTGCTGAATCTGATTGGCCTCTTTCTGCATCGTCATGATGTTGGCATTGTGGCGTGTCTTGCCGCCGGTCATGGATCCGCCGCGGTGGATGACTTCACCATCCAGCGTAACGATCTTGTACTGGCGGTTGGTTAACGCAGACAGATTATTGCCGGATTCCATCGTGTCACATACAAGGACGTTATTGAGCAGTGAGGCAACGATCGGATCAAAGCGGGCATCACATTCGACAAAGGCACTGGCATTGCCAAGGTAGCCTTTGGTGTTGTTGCAGATGATCTGTGCATCACGTGAGACATAGCGCGGTGTGCATACCGTAATAGGCAGGAAGGTTGCCCGGCCGCTCTGGTTTCTGGTCAGAAAGCGGATGGCTTCTCTGGCACAGGCATCATCAGCCGTAACGATGTTGTTCAAGGCACCGCCAAGGGCTGTGGAGATCGCTTCTTCATAGCCGCTTTTGGCTTTGAGCACCTGCCCGATGACACCAAGAATGCCGCGCAGATCATGCTGGTGATCCATGATGGAACGGATGCCGGCCTGGTTATTGAAAGGATTGCGCATCAATTGTTCAATGACGTTATGCCGGTTTTCCAATGACCGTAGCATACCCTGGGCTGCTTCATAGGCACCGCTTGTATCCGCAATCTTTGTGGCTGCCAGAGTCAGCTTTTCACGCAACAGTGATATCTCATTGTGCAAAGCATCCACACGTGCCTTACGGTCTTCATATTCCGCTTTGGCCGCCGAAAGCAGCTGCCGCGTCTGTTCAATCTTCTGCTGGGTATTGCCGCTTTCAATCAGGTACTTGGCCTTTTCATCCAGCTCTGTACGCCGTGCTTCCAAAGCCTGAATGCTGTTGAGCAAAGACATGAGCTCTTCCTGCATGCTGTTGACTTCCTGATCCAGCCTGGAAGCAGCTGAGCGGTCCTGCTGGATCTGGTTTTCTGCAACCTGGATATTTGTCTGCAGCATCGTCGTCTTTGCATCAATATCAAATAATGTCTTGCGGGCAGATTCAATGCCGGCATTGATCTCATCAATCTCCGAGACAAGCACAGAGATTTCAATCTCTTCCAGACGTGCTTTCTTCTGCCGGTAGATTTCAGCTTTATGTGCCTGCCGCTTTAATGGGGAGACCTGTTTTTCCAGCTCATTGAGGATGTCAGTGGAACGGTCGAGATTGTCCTTGGTGCGCTCCAGGCGGGACAGTGATTCCATTCTTCTTTTTTTGTATTTGGAGACACCGGCGGCTTCTTCAAACACGCCGCGGCGCTCTGTCGGCTTGGCCTGGGCAAAGCTGACAACGTTGCCCTGTGAAATGATGCTTAAAGAATCACGGCCAAGACCTGTGTCAAGGAACAGGTCAACGACATCCTTGAGGCGGACATTCTGGTTATTGATGAGGTATGCAGCATCACCGGAGTCACGGTAAAGTCTTCTGGTGACTTCAATTTCATCCTGATCCATGTTGAGTACCCGGCTGGTATTGTCAAAGATGAGGGTGACTTCTGCCATGTTGAGTTTACGCCGGTCGGCACTGCCGGCGAAAATGACATCATTCATCTTGTCGCCGCGCATGCTTTTGGCACTCTGCTCACCAAGCACCCAGCGCACCGCATCTGATATATTTGACTTTCCGCAGCCGTTGGGACCCACGATGCCGGTAATCGGGTCAGAGAAGTTGATGACCGTCCTGTCGGCAAAGGACTTGAATCCCTGCATTTGGATTTGTTTCAGAAACATTTATTTCTCCTTAAACGCTTTGCTATTATAGCAAAAAGACTGCTCTCTCACAGGAGAACAGTCCATTTTCAGATTGCGAAAAGCCAAAAGCTTACTTGTTTTCGTTCTGCTTTTCCAGCAGAGCTGTAATCTTTTCCAATTCAAGCAGTTCCGGGCTCTTGGCAGGTGCTGCCGGTTCTTCTTCCTTCTTGGGATGCAGGTTGACAGCTTTGTTGACGGCTTTGACCATGATGAACAGCACCAGTGCCATCAACAGGAAATTGATGACGGATGAAATGAAGGCACCGATCTTGAGATCCACACTTCCCATGTGAATGACAACATTGCTGAAATCCAGCTGGAACAGCAGACCGATGATCGGATTGATGATGTTGTCAGTCAGAGATGATACAACAGTGCCGAATGCAGATGCCATGATGACACCAATGGCCATATCCATGACATTTCCCTTTAATGCAAAAGCCTTAAATTCTTCCCAAAATTTCTTCATTGACTTCCTCCTGTACAGACGATGGATCCTTTGTCCATTCATCCAGAATCACATAGCTGCCATAGCAGTATGGATTGGCACGGTGAACCGGCTCATTTTCCACGATTTCTGTGCTGGAACCATTATAGCGCACCGGATACACAGAGCCATGCAAATCCTGCATCGATGTGATTTTTTCAGATGTAAAGCGGTCTTTGATATGCATCAATACACGGCGGCCATAAACAAGTGCATACGTATATGGCACAAAGCCATAGCGCGATGCAAAGGCAGTCAGTGTCTGATGAATCTGTTCATTGGAGCATTCACTGGAGAACACTGCCCCCACAATGCCAGGATGCGACAATACAAAGGCAAGTGCATAGCTGTTGGCAAGATTCAGTGTCATGCCGGCAATGCAGTCTTTCATCTCACAGGAGAAATCCCCCATCTGGGAAATGACGGTATCGGCAAGGAAACCGCCAGGCATCTGTTCCTGGTTGATGACCGGTGTCAGGCCATGGCCCTGGGTGATGAAGCAGGCATCATCGTATGGTTTACTCTCTCTGGCAAAATCATCTTCTTCAATCAGGATGCGCTGCTTTGGTGCCGGTGAGGGATCCAGATGGAAATCGTACGGTCTTGCCTGCGTGCGCTTGTGCAGGACGGCACGCGCTGCTTCCATCTTGGCAAGTGCATTTCGCCGCAAGGCATTGAGCTGTGATACCGCAATAAACACATTGCCTGCCTCACCACTGAAGGAATCGATCACAAAGCAGGTATCACCGGTTTTAGCAAGAGAGCTCTCGATCTGTGCTTTCTGCATCGGTGCCTTCTTTGCCATTTCCAGGGCCGTATCCGTCTCGACCGTTACTTCATGACTATCCGCATCTTTCAAGCATAGTTTCATCGGTTCACCAGGCATGGCATGATACTCTGCAGAAAGAGGAACCTTGCGGCTGTTATGGGCAATTTCTTCATCAATCTCTGCCAGCAGAACCGTATCACTAGTCTTCTGCAGAGGCTCACCGGGCTTTGGTCTGTCTTTGCCATGCAGTGGCAGCGAGACAATGTCTCCTTTGTCAGCAGAGCTGACAAGTTTTCCTTTGCGGAAGATTTTGACTGCGGTCAGGCCAATGTCGGCAGGTGTATGCAGGATGCGCAGGCCGTCATGCTGATGGAGCGGTGCAGACAGCTTTACCGTAACTTCGCCATGGTTAAAGGATTCGACGGTGCCGATCTGGATGCCGCGGTGATTCGGGCGGTACTGGCTCATGCGTTCTTTGACATCATCATGGAACAGATGTCCTTTGGAAAAGCCGCGGTTGAACATTTCCAGCAGTTCTTCCTGTCTCTTTCTTGAAACATGATATTCTCTGCCCTGCTGGCAGGCATCAATGGCTTCCCGGAATGTCCTGATGACAAGATACACGTATTCAGGGCGCTTCATGCGGCCTTCAATCTTCAGGGAAGCAACACCCGCTTTGATCAGCTGGGGGATTTCATCGATGACATTGAGATCACGCGGGGAAAGGATATAGTCACCTTCCTGGAAGTGATGGGTGCCATCCGGGAAGTATTTCAGCCGGCAGCACTGGGCACACATGCCGCGGTTGGCACTGCGGTTTTTCATCGATGCAGAAAACAGGCACTGACCGGAATAAGAGATACAGATGGCACCATAGACAAACACTTCAATATCAATGCCCATCTGGCATGCCTTCTCAATCAGTTCAATTGGGGATTCCCTTGCCATGACAACCCGGGATGCGCCTTCGTTTTTCATCACCTGTACACCAGCCAGATTATGAATATGCATCTGGGTGGAGCAGTGAATCTCAAAGTCAGGATACATGGTATGGACAAGATGGAACAGGCCAAGGTCCTGGATTAACAGTGCATCGACGTCGCTGTGATACAGGAAATCGACAGTTTCTTTAGCCCGCTCGATCTCGGTTTCATACAGCATCGTGTTCATCGTCACATAGACACGCACATTGCGCACATGGCAATAGTGCACCGCTTCCACAAGCTGCTCCCTGTCAAAATTTCCGGCAAAGGCACGGGCAGAATAGTTTGTCATGCCTAGATAGACGGCATCACAGCCTGCCTGCACGGCAGCCTTCAGGCTTTCCATATTGCCGGCCGGAGCCAGCAGTTCAATCTTTTTCATCGCAATACTCCCTGATGATCCTGTAGGCATTCAAAAGATCATCCATCTTCATTCTTGCATTGGCACTGGACGTACTTGGCAATGCAATATGCACAAGCTTACAGTCAATGTACTTTTCATACAAAGAAGATGCCCTTGTACCCGTGGTAAATACAGCGCGGACCTCACTGTCTTTCAGCAGGCCGTTAATATCATTGACTTTGACATCTTTGATCGAGGCATCTGAAGAACCGGTAATCGTGCAGCTGTGGATTACATCCCATAAGGCGATATGATGCCGGTGGCAGAACTCTGTGCGCTCACAAGGCTGTTCTTCAAACAACGCAAACAGCACCGGCCAGAAGCGGTTATGCGGATTGGCATAGTAAAAAGACTGCTGTCTGGAAATCACGGAAGGAAACGAGCCAAGAATCAATACCCTGCTGTTGGCATCAACAATTGGGGCAAAGGGATGGACAACTTTCTGTGTCTCAGCCATGTCTGCCTCCGTATTTGAGAAGATATGTCTCAAAGGCATCTTTGGGTACAAGTGTCCCGGCTTTGATGCCCTGTTCCACACTGGCAAGCTCACTTTCCAGATGCAAGAGTGTTCTGGCCGAGCGGTTTGAAATGTTCTTCAGCGTCATGCGGATGCCGCTTTCCTTGGCATGCAGGCGGATGGCAATCCGGGCAGCGTCATAGCCAAGATCCCGCAAAGCAGCTATATCATAGGCACGCCGCAGCTGGCTGGCAAGCAAAGGAATCATGGCATTGACATCCATGCCTTTGGCGAACATCTGTTCCTTGGCCCGTACAACCCCGGCCATATCCCCTTTCATAAAGGCATTGCCAAGCTGCCACATATCCAGATTGGCATTTTCCGGAATCAGCTGGCGGATCGTATCTTCATCGTAGTTTTTTTCTCCATACAGAGAAAGTTTCTCAATCGCATGATGCAGCTGGAATTCATCCGTACCTACCCGCAGGTCAAACTCTGCTCTGGCCTTTGGTGTCAGCACGAAGCCGCCCTGCTTTAACAGCTCTGCAATATGGTCAGGAAATTCCCATGGCTTGATCAGATTGCAGGCAATCATCTTCACATGGTATTTCTCCAGCAGTTTTGTCTCTTTGCGGCGGGTATCAAGATCATTTCCCTGCAAATCAAAGATCAATGCCGTATCGGGATTGGGATGGGCAAGATATTCGGCCAAAAGAGAGAGCATGCGTTCCCGCTTTGTGTCCTTGGTTTTGCCATCTACCTTTGTTTTGTCAGAGCTTTTCAGAAAATATGGGTTTTTCAAAATCACTGCTCTGCGGCCTTCATCAGAAAACAATGTCATCATATTGCACTGGGTCAAAGCATCCTCCATGCGAAACTGTGAAGCATTGGAAGCATCGATCTCTACAACCTGCGCCTTTTCTACGCGCTCTTCCTTCAGAATCCGCTGGATCTGGACCGTTTCCCGGTATTCATTTTTACCATATACTGCATATTCACTCATCAGTCCGTATTATACCAATCCTGTCACCAGCCGTCAGCACACAATTCCATGGGCCGATGGCCTGGATCTGAATATCTCCTTCCTCTCTGGTATTGAACCAGGCAATGTGCCTTTGCAAAAGACGCTGCAGAACTTCCTGGGATGGATGGTGGTACAAAGAGTAGGCACCGGCTGAGACCACAGCCAGAGAAGGCTGCACGGTGTCAAGAAAGATGGCACTGGAACCAGTGGCAGAGCCATGATGGCTCAGCTTCAATACATCCACTTTCAGCTGCCCATAGCGGCGGGCAATGCGTTCCTCTGCATTGGCATTGATATCACCTGTCAGAAGATACCTCAGCCCGTTGATCTGGAAATACATGCAGAGAGAGCTCTCATTTTCATCCTCTGTTTCAAGATCATTAAGATCATACAGACACAGCTTTCCGGCACATATGCTTTTCACATGTGAAGTCAATACCGTATCCGGCTGATACTTTGCAATGACAGAATCTATATTGCCGGAATGGTCGTTGTCACCATGGGTAATGATCAAACCATCCAGTTTCCGTATCCCCTCTCCTTCCAGAAACGCCGACAATGTACGCCACTGCTCTGGCTTGCCTGTATCGACAAGAATACTGAACGAGCGTAACGGTCCTTTGATCAAAATGGCATCGCCCTGGCCGACATTGATAAACGAAACAGACGCAAATGGATGAAACAGGCCAGTCAGCTGAAACAGCAATAAAGAACCGAGCAGCCAGAGGGAGGCATGTTTGAGATGCATCATGCATACTGCCATCAGGACATAGAAAAACAGGCCAAAGCCAAGGATCGATCCCGGCAGATGAAACAGCGAAAACAAAGATAAAAAGCGGTCAATATGGATTACCAGCAAAGCAGGAAAAGAAGACTGGACAAATACATACAGAAAGCACAGAACATAGACAAAGCCAAGCAATGGCCTGACAAACAGATAGACCAGGGAAACAATGGGATCCATGCCATGAAAGAACCATCCCTGCAGCAACAAAGATGTCAGTAAAGAAACAGATTTTCTGCGCGGATAGAAATGGAAGCAGAGACGGAACGCAGCCGGAATCAGAAACGAGACAGAGATGCAGCTTTCCGGGTAAACAAACAGCAGGATCAGAAAGCTCAGGCCAAGTGCCTGATCCTTGCGCATACTGGATCGTTTGAAAAGATGGACAAGCAGATACTGGGCAAGCACAAGCGGAAAGCCATACAGCAGAAACAGTAAACCGCCAATGCTTAGAAGCACCTTCTCTCTTTGTTTTTGATCCAGGATATATTTCAGGATGAGATTGCAGAAAGCAAGCAGACCGGTTAAAGAAAAGCCATGCCGAAAAAGATAGCTGTCCTGCTCTTTGTCAGATATGCCAAGCAGTACTTTCCTGGCAAAGGCAGAGATTACAGGATCTTCAATGGCAGCACACTGTTTCTGCAGAAAGCGGCGGAAAGATGGATACTGAGTGAGGATCTGGAAATCTTTACAGGACAAAGAATAATGAATTCCTTTTGCCTGCATGGTTTTGGCAAAATCACTGCGGTAAAACGCTGGTGAAGAGACAAGCTCCTTGTATTCACCCGTAAAGGAAACCACGGCATCAAACGGCAGTTCTTCCTGGCTGTACAGTACAATGCGTTCTCTGCCGTTCTGGATGATGCCATAGCCTGAAGAAACAGAAACTACCCTGCCTTGAGAAAACGATGGCATGGATGATGAATAGATGGGAATCATGGTGCATAGAAGAATCATGCCGGCAAGTACAAACGAGTAATCTCTGTTTCGTAAAAACCAATATGCACAAAGCAGGACAAGGAAAAGATACGGCCACCTTGATGAGAGACATCGAAACACAAAAACACATAGTGCCAGCAGCAGGATTCTGTTCCAGATTGTCTTCATAGAGAAATGTGATCTTTCACCTTGTCAAACTTGGCTGGCCCAATGCCTTTGACGTTCATCAGATCTTCCAGCTGCTGGAAGAAGCCATTTTCTTCCCGGTAAGCAATGATGCGGGCAGCGGTGGAAGGTCCGATGCCAGGCAGTGCTGTCAGATCCTCCTGGCTTGCCGCATTGATGGATACTTTGGCTTTGGATTGTGCGGAAACTGCCGGTATGATAATGCGGTCATGATCTTTCAGGATCGTATCAGGATTCAGGCTGGAAAGATCAGAACTTTCCTTTGTTCCCGCCATTTCCAGCAAAGATGTCAATTGCGAATACAACGGGAGTTCATACTCACCAGGATTCTGTACTTCACCATCAATCGAAACATGAATGCTTTCATTCTGCAGATTGGCAAGATCCACAGGAGAAAGATCGATGCACAGGGCCAGGGCAATCATGGCAATCAAAATCAGTGTCTGTTTCATACAGGAAACCTCCACTGATCTTATGTCCTTGAAAATGATGAATTCCCTGTTTAAAACATCGTCTTGATAATCTTGCTGGCGATATTTCTGCCTTCCCGGACATCACTGCCGGTCTTGGACATGGTGGTCTGGTAGCGATGGTCGCCATAATAGACAAGCTTGTAATGTTTGCCATCGTCCTGGATATGGATGCCCAGATCCATCAAGGCCCCACGTAATGCAGAAGACATCACGGAATAGCCGGTCATCAGTTCCATGATCTGTTTCTGATGTTTCTGGCATTCATGTCCATAGCTGTTATGATCCAGCAGATCTTTCACGACATCATTTCTTCTTGATTGTTCTTTACAGCTGGACAATGCCTCATCAAGGATGCTCAGGATGATCTCCTTGATTTCATCCGGGAAGAATTCCTCTTCATCACCAAGGAATAACACCGGCTGTACGTCCTGACTGTTCAGTTTTCCCGCAGTCCCTGGTTTTCTGCCTGCAGGGATTCATTGACACGGGTCAGCTCCTGGACACGGTTCTGGAGTTGTTTGATGTCATCATCAATTACGCCCAGATAATCCTATGCTTCATTTTCTGCCTGCTGCTGGGCCGCTCTGGCAGCGGCATATGCTTCCGGTACGGCAGCCGCTTCCCCATCTTCTGCTGTAATAAGCACCTTTCCTGCTGTTACACCAACTGCAGCCCCAGCATCATATGGATTCCGGCCTGGGCTTTCCATCACCGTTTCCAATGGTGTGGTGGTGGATGCTGCCATTGTCTCCTGATGATCTGCCTTTGGACAATGCAGGAATAAAAACAGGTGATGCGTTTCGATGCGAAACATATCACCTGTTTTAAGTTGAAATATGATGTAGTGATTACTTGGTCTTCAGGATCTCAACAGAGTATGGCTGCTTGGCATTGACATCCACTGTTTCTCCAACCTTGTGATCCAGGATGGCCTTTGCCAGTGCTGTTTCATTGGAGAGTTTGCCATTGAGCGGGTCTGCTTCGGTGGAACCAACAATGGTGTAAGTTCCTTCTTCCTTGGTATCCAGGAAACGGATGGTAACCGTAGAACCGATGGATACGGTCTTGGAACGGCCGGTCTTCTTATTGATGATCTCATAGTGACCCGGCTGCAGCATCTGTTCCAGCTGTGCGATTCTGCTTTCAACCTGAGACTGCTTGTCACGTGCGGCATCATAGTCGGCGTTTTCGGACAAGTCGCCAAGGGAACGTGCTTCTGCCAGTTCTGCTTTTACTTCTTCACGAACAACATGGACAAGATTATCATACTCATCCTGTAACTTTTTCAAGCCTTCTTCAGTGACATAAATTTTATCTTCAGACATGAACGACTCCTTTTATTTGATTAAATTTGCGCGGTAATTATAGCATTCCATGGTGGATGATGCTACTGATTTTTGTGATCAGAAGGTCGACTGCAACTGTGTTGGAACCACCTTCCGGAATGATGATATTGGCATATTTCTTGCTTGGCTCCACAAAGGAATCATGCATGACTCTGACCGTTGTCACATACTGGCTCACAACTGAATCCAGGGTTCTGCCTCTTTCCTTGACATCACGGATCAAACGGCGGATAAACCGGATATCTGGTTCCGTATCCACAAATACCTTGATGTCCAGAAGATCACGAATCTCTTTGACTTCCAGTACAAACAGACCTTCCAGAATCAGCACGTCGCATGGATAGAGGGTTGTTGTTTCCTTTGCCCTGGTGTGATTGACAAAGTCATAGTTTGGCTTTTCAATCGGCTTGCCATGCTGAAGATCATGAATCTGGGAGATCAGCAGGTCATTGTCAAATGCAAGCGGATGGTCGTAGTTTGTTTTGCGGCGCTCTTCCATCGGCATATCTGACTGATCCTTGTAATAGTCATCCTGACGGATGATCAATACACTCTTTTCATCTGAGAATGCATTGCGGATTTCTTCTGCAATCGTTGTCTTTCCAGATGCACTGCCTCCGGCAATGCCAATAATGATTGGTTTACTCATCATTCATCTCCCTTTGACAAGCCTGTCAGCCGGCCTGCCTCATCATACCGTGCACGATAGTAAAACGGCTGCTGGATCCCTGCAAGTACTTCTTTCAGAAAGATTCTGTCCGCATCCCACATAGACAGTGAAAAGATATCCTCTTCCTTCACCCATGCAAGCGTGCCTTCATTGCATATAGACAGATCATGCTTTTGCACTTGTGCTGTATAGATCCAGATCTTCTCTGTTTCTGCAAGCGGCGAATCAAACAGGACTTCTCCCTGCAGCTGTAAAGAATCTGGTACCAATTCATAACCGGTTTCTTCCCGCGTTTCACGGATGGCACACGTAAGTGGTGTTTCATCCTTTTCCATCTTGCCGCCAACGCCGATCCATTTGCCATGATTGACATCATGTGGTTTTTTGTTGCGGTACATCAGCAGCCATGCACTGCCATCATGCAGATAGACACAGACAGAATGGATCATGAGTTGCCGTAGAGATACTTGTTTACATTGGCATTGTGCTCATCCAGTGTTCTGGCAAAATAAACCGTGCCATCACCGTAGACATCTGCCATGAAGTAGTAATAATCAGTCTGATTCGGATTCAGGACCGCTTCCAGTGCTGCTGTACCGGCATTTTCAATTGCCCCGGGAGGCAGGCCATCATGCTGATAGGTATTGTATGGTGAATCAAAATCACTGTTGACCTCACAGGACTGCCAGTTGTCAGTCTGCTTGTCATAGTCAATAGCATAGCAGACCGTGACCGATGACTGCAGCGGCATATCTGCATTGAGACGGTTGTAGAATACCGAGGCAATATTCTTGAGTACTTCCTCATCCTGAGAGCCGCCCTCATACTGCACAATGGAAGCCAGCGTATAGATCTGATGAATCGTATAGCCTGATGCGGCAAACTGATCTTTGTACTGGTTGTAGACGGCATTGGTCTGATCCAGGATCTTCTCCGTGATTTCTTCTGCTGTGCTGTCCTGCTTGAAAGAATATGTATCCGGGGCAAGATAGCCTTCCAGATAACATCTGACACCATCCGCAAACATATCTTCTGTCAGGAATGGATATTTGCTCATTTCGGATCGGATCCAGTCCGCATTGTTCCAGAGATTCATCAGATCATCCGCAGATACATCTGTAACTGCTGCAATCTTGGCAGCCACATCCTTGGCCCAGTCACCTTCAATGATGGTGACCGAGGCATCCGAAATGGCAGCACTCTGGTCATTCAATGTCTGGTAGATCGTATCCAAGGTCATAGACTTGTCCAGGTTGAATTTACCGGCATACAGATTGCTGTAGCCATTCAGCTTGGCAAAGTAATAGCCGATTTTTGCATTGCGGATCAGGCCTGCTGACTGCAGATCTTCTGATACAGACGCAATCGTAGCCCCATCCGGAACGGCGAATTCCACCGTTTCACTCTGGGAAGACATCGGCTGTGTGCATCGATAATAGTAGTATCCCTCAGACACCAGAATCACGATGCCAAGCAGCACAATGACTGAAACAATCCGAAAGACAATGCTGTGCTTCTTCTTTTTCTTTGGCTGCGCTTCTTCCTCATTGTTCAGGCTGGCAGTATCTTCAGTTGCCATCGCATCCTCCTTCCAGCTGATCGCTGATTGCACCAAGCACTTCTTCGCACATTTCTAGATCCTTCTCATCCGTTACGACATCCATGTTGCCATCACCATCGTACTGGTAGGCATACACGCCGGCATCCGGATTAGCAGGATCCTCAAACAGCACAAAGTGGCGTCCATCCGGGGCATCGAAGTTGGAGAGGATATGCACCTCCCGTTCCTGGCCATTGTCGTCGGTGATCGTCATGCGGTTGTCATCAGTCATACAAGTATTCCTTTCCCCTAAAAGCAAAAGGCGGCCTCAGCCCCTTCTGCCACTATCAAGCCATCTCTGCAGGATGGCAACAGCAGCCATCTGATCGATGACTTTCTTTCTCTTTTTCCTGGAAACATCCGCCTGCAGAAGAATATCCTCCGACTCCACCGTCGTCATCCTCTCATCCTGCATATGCACCGGCAGACCGCTCTCCTTCTCAAGCTGTCTGCCAAACTCCAGACAGATCTGTGCACGCGGTCCAATATCATCATTGAGCATATACGGCATGCCAAGCACAATCTCATCTGGCTTCTCTTTGGCGATCACTTCCAGCACCTGATCCAGGGCGGAATCATAATCATCCGGCTTAAAGCGGATTGTTTCATACGTACCGGCAATCAGACCGGTCTGGCTGATCGAAACGCCGCAGGTCACACTGCCAAGGTCCAGGCCTAAATACTTCACTTGTGCTCCTCAAGGTAAAATCTGACAAGCTCCTCAATGATCTCATGACGCTCAACAGACTGAATGATGCTTCTGGCATTATTATGACTGGAAATGTAAGCCGGGTCATTGGAAATCAGATAGCCCGCAAGCTGATTGATCGAGTTATAGCCTCTTTCCTCAAGTGCCTGTGAAACATGCTTTAAAATCTCACAGATATTAGAACGGCGGATCTCTTCGGCATTAAAGCTGACAGTTTCCGTAACATCCTGATTATTCTTATTCATACGAGCCTCCTTTTTCATATTTTAGGACAAAATGCAAAAAAAGTATATAAGTGTGCATGCAGGCTATGCCAAACTTTAGTGAATTTTCACATTTGAAGCCAAAAAGAAAAACCGGTTTCCCGGTTTTCTCTGTTTGTCATGATAACTGCTCAATGGTTTGTTTGACAGCAGCGATTGCTTCATCAATCTTGGCTACATCACGGCCGCCGGCCTGAGCCATATCCGGTCTGCCGCCGCCATTGCCGCCGCAGATCTGGGCTGCCTTCTTGACGATATCGCCAGCTTTGAGACCCTTGGCAATTGCCGCCTTGGAACTTGCGGCCACAAAGACAACTTTTCCATTTGTCTCATCAGCCATAAACACAAAGCCATCCTTCATTTTGTTGCGCAGCAGTTCGGCATACTTCTTGAGCTCACCAGCCTCAAAGTCTTTGAGCTTGAGCACAAGGACATGCAGGCCATTGACTTCCACTGCCACAGCCAGCTTGCTTTCTGCATCAGACTGCAGTGCCTTCTCATTGGCAGCTGCGACTTCCTTCTTGAGTTCATTATTTTCTTCCAGAAGCTTTGCAATCCGCTCATGCAGGCCGTCTGCCTTCTTCAGCTTCAGCAGAGCAGCCAGGTCATTCAGTGTTTCTTCTTCCTGCTTGAAGCTGTCATACGACTTCATCTTGGTGACAGAAGTAATACGGCGTACACCGGAACCGACAGACTCTTCGGACAGGATATGGAAGCTGCCCAGATCACCTGTGTTATTGACATGTGTACCGGCGCAGAATTCCTTGGAGAAATCACCCATGGATACGACTCTGACCGTATCGCCGTACTTTTCATCAAACAGGGCTGTAGCACCTGTCTTCTTTGCTTCTTCAATCGGCAGAACCTGGGTTGTAACAGGCAGATCTTCATTGATCTTCTCGTTGACAATGCGCTCTACTTCCTTGAGCTGCTCAGCCGTCGGCTTTTCAAAATGCGTGAAGTCGAAACGGCCGTAGTCAGGTCCATTGTAGGAACCTGCCTGGGCAATGTGATCGCCCAGTACCTGACGCAGAGCTGCCTGTAAAAGATGCAGGGAAGAATGGTTGGCACGGGTTCTCTGTCTTGCTGCATAGTCATAAGCACCTTCCAGTACATCGCCGATGTGGACAATACCCTCGACATGGTCGATATGATGCATATGCTGCTTGTGCGGTGCTTTCTGCACGTCAACGACATCTGCCTTGAATGTATCATTCCACAGCTTGCCGGTATCTGCGCACTGACCGCCGCTTTCGGCATAGAAGCAGGTGCTGGAAAGAATCACATCACCTTCATCAGACAGTTCATTGACAGCCACGCCATCATGGAACAGGCCGATGACTTCACCCTTGCAGGTCTTATCGGTATAGCCGGTGAACACACTTTCCTTTGTAAAGTCCATCAGATCCTTGGACTGGCCATGCATGGACTGCACATTGGCACGGGCATCTCTGGCTCTCTGCTTCTGCAGCTCCATTTCCTTCTCAAAGCCCTTTTCATCCACCGTATAGCCGGCATCCTGGGCAATTTCAGTCGTCAGTTCCTTCGGGAAGCCATACGTATCATACAGACGGAACACGACATCACCAGGCAGTGCCTTTTCCTTTTCATGTTCCTTCATGGCAGCATTGAGCAGATCCTCACCCTTGTCCAGCGTCCTGGCAAAGGATTCTTCCTCCTGCTTGACCAGGCGGCTGATCAGGGTCACCTTGTCTTCCAGATACGGATAGTAGTCTTTCATATTGTCAGCGACAACCTGGACAAGCTTATACATGAAAGCTCCGTTAATGCCCAGCTTGCGGCCATAGCGCACCGCTCTGCGCAATACTCTGCGCAGGACATAGCCTCTGCCCTCATTGGAGAACATGGCGCCATCGGCAATGGCAAATGTCACGGTACGTATATGATCGGCAATGACACGGTATGCCATCTTGTATTCAGGATCAGAATACGGATGAGCAGCATACTTCTCTGTGGCATGAATGATCGGCAGGAAGAGATCGGTATCGAAGTTAGTCTCACCATCCTGAATCAGAGCGACAAGCCTTTCCAGACCCATGCCGGTATCAATGTTCTTCTGCGGCAGTTCCTTATACTCACTGCGCGGCACTTCACCCGGACGGCAGTCGTACTGGGAGAAGACGATATTCCAGACTTCGATGTAGCGGTCATTCTCCATGTCTTCAAAGAACAGTTTCTCGCCCAGGTGCTGCGGATCATACTTTTCACCACGGTCATAATAGATCTCGGTATCCGGTCCGCCCGGGCCTCTGCCGATTTCCCAGAAGTTATCCATCGTCTTGTGGATATGCTTGGGATCCATGCCGACCTTTACCCACAGATTGTAGGCGTCGGTATCATCTGGATAAACGGTGACATACAGGCGCTTGGGATCAAAGCCGATCCATTTCGGGCTGGTCAGAAACTCCCATGCCCAGGTGATGGCTTCGGTCTTGAAGTAGTCGCCGATTGAGAAATTGCCAAGCATCTCAAAGAAGGTGTGGTGTCTGGCTGTCTTGCCGACATTTTCAATGTCGTTTGTCCGGATGGACTTCTGGGCATTGCAGATGCGGTTGGAAGCCGGCTTTTCACTGCCATCGAAGTACTTCTTCAAAGCAGAAACACCGGCATTGATCCAAAGCAGAGTTGGATCGTTGTGAGGAATGAGGCTGGCACTTGGCTCTACCATGCATCCTTTGGACGCAAAGAAGTCCAGGAACATCTGGCGTACCTGATTGCCAGTCAGCTGTTTGTTTGTCATGATGACCTCCTGATGAATATAAAAAAGCGTTCCAGATTTCCAGGAACGCTGTCAACGCGGTACCATCCTGGTTCACACATGTGTGTGCACCTTAATTCATCCTTTAACGCAGGATACGGCATGGATTAACATGCTCTCACGGGCAGCTTCACATCATTGCCGGCTATAGACTTGCACCTGCCGTCTACTCTCTTTCAGCCTGAACAGAAATGCTACTTTTCCCCTTCAGCGATTTCTTTATTATGTTATCACAATGTTGCCTTTAACGTAAAAAAAATACGGTTTGAAGTCAAATCGATAGCGGATGGTATTGCCTGTTTCCCATAATTGTACCTGACTTTAGAAGTTAACGTTAAAAAATGGTGCTAAACCTCCGATATCAGAATCGGAAGTTCAGCATTTTTTCTATTTTTCTGGAGTTCAATATATAGTGATCCAGAGGCAGCTTTGTCATCTCTGCAAACTCCTTTATAAAGGGACTGTTGGTTGCCAGATTGATGTATTTTCCATCTGCTTCTACTACATTGAATTCCTTCATGAAATTGAATATTTCTGATGAAGAGTATTTATTTTCCAAAATCTTAAATTGAAGGATCCTGCCCAGAAGAACTGTCAGATAACAGACCAGAAAATGTCCTTTGATTGTGTCCTCTTTCTGCAAGAATACAGGGCGTGCATCCAGGTCGGATTTCATGATCCGGAAGGATTCTTCAATACGCCAGAGATTGTGATAGGTGCTGTAGATGTCTTTGGGAGCCATATTAACTTCTGAAGTTACCAGCAGGTTATAACCTGCCAGCTTAAGGTCTTTCTCGATTTGCGCTTCATTTATCTCTGTAACCACCTTGTCATCTGTCTTTTCGCCTTTACTGGTTGACTTGAATGTGACGTATTTTGAAGATTCACCATATTCATTTTTCTTGGCCATAGACTGAGATAATCTGGTGGCTTTATCAACCATTTTCATGATTTCAAATTTCTTCTTTTTAGCCAGCTGCGGATTGTATGTTACAACCCGTTTTTCTTTTAAATTGACTGTATGCTTTTTGCCGTCTTTGTCTGTATAGGTATATGGGAATTTGTCGACACATGCCTTCCATTTGTATTTAAGGCTTCCATCTGGGTTCGTAACATTCTGATATCCGTTTTCCAGAAGAACCCATACTTTTTCCTTTTCAGGAAGTGTCTTTACAGATTTAGAAAAGAGATAGCCATCACCATTGCTTACCGCGTTAATGATATTTTCAGAGCAGTTGAGTCCCTTGTCAGCTACCTGTATGGTTTTCCCTTTAATGCCTTGTCTGTTTTTCATAGAGGCAATAATATCCCTGAGAACTGGTTTCTCGGATTCGTTCCCTGGATACATTCTCATCCCAATCGGAATCTGGTTGGCATCCAGCAGAAGGCCAAGCCCAATGATAGGATCTTTCCTGTTTTCCTTACTTGGCCCTTTTCTTCTGAAATCGTCTTCACGGTCAATTTCAAAATAGAAGTTTGTGCAGTCAAAATATGTTGTCGAAGTGGAAAGACTGTACTTTTCGGAAACCTGAGCAGTAAATAATTCAACAATTTTTTCATAATTACTTCCAAGAAACTCTATTCCTTTGAGCATCTGATTATAGGAGTAATCATATTCCTGAAACAGGAATGGCAGCACCTCGTGGAAAGTGCGTAATTTACTGCATGGATTGATAGCACGCGCATAGATCAACGAAAAGAGAACATCCGTAATCTTGAACTGAAAGTCATTAGTAAGCTGATACAGATCGATAAATCTTTTCACCTGCAGCTTTTCGAGAATTGCATGCAGGGGAAAGTAGCCTAAAGAGCGCATCGGAGAAGAAGTAGAGATGCGTTTGACTTTCTCTTTCTTGCGTTCCTGATTCATCTCTTCAACAACTTGTTTGTAGTGAGTGACAGGATCCGGAATTTCATCAGTCTTCAAATCATTTACATAGCCCAAAGCCTTGTAAGAACGATGGCAGGTCTGTCTCCTTTCCGGGTTGTAGAAAGACTCGTAGATCTGCAGATAGACACCTTTTTTCAGGTTAGATTTCTTAAGAAAGTAGGCCATAAAGCACCCTCTTATATTATAGCACCATAACACCATATATAGAATAGTTAAAAAATAAATTTGTCAAATTTTCACGCATCAAAAAAATCCCATGAAATAGGGCTGAATGAATGATTTGACTAATAAGGACTCCTAAAGATTCATGGTGCTATGCTCTAAAGACGGGACCTCCTGATGAATATAAAAAAGCGTTCCAGATTTCCAGGAACGCTGTCAACGCGGTACCATCCTGGTTCACACATGTGTGTGCACCTTAATTCATCCTTTAACGCAGGATACGGCATGGATTAACATGCTCTCACGGGCAGCTTCACACATTGCCGGCTATAGACTTGCACCTGCCGTCTACTCTCTTTCAGCCTGAACAGAAATGCTACTTTTCCCCTTCAGCGATTTCTTTATTATGTTAGCACAATGTTGCCTTTAACGTAAAAAAAATACGGTTTGAAGTCAAATCGATAGCGGATGGTATTGCCTGTTTCCCCTAATTGTAATAAAATTCATCCATACTGTAATATATTTCAGGGAGATGAAAACTATGAAAAATATTTGCAAAATGATGACAGCAGGTGTTCTTGCTGCAGCCCTGGCAGGCTGTGCATCCAGTCCGACTGCATCTGCCTCTGTATCCTCAGCCGATGCCAAAGCCTCTGATGATGGCACTTACACAGTTGGCATCATCCAGCTGGTCCAGCATCCGGCTCTGGATGCTGCCAGTCAGGGTTTTGAGGATGAGCTGAAGGCGGAGCTTGGTGACAAAGTGACCGTCACACTGAAGAATGCCTCAAATGATTCTGCCCAGTGTACAACAATTGCCAATCAGTTTGTCACCCAGGGCGTGGACCTGATTCTGGCCAATGCAACGCCATCTCTGCAGGCTGCGGCTTCTGCTACAAGCACAATCCCGATTCTGGGCACAGCTATTACAGAATATGGTGTTGCCCTTTCACTGGATGATTTCAACGGCACAGTAGGAGGCAATATTTCCGGAACTTCTGATCTTGCTCCGCTGGATCAGCAGGCTGCTATGTTTGATGAGCTGCTGCCAGATGCAAAAACCATCGGCATTCTCTATTGCTCCGCCGAAGCCAACAGTGTTTATCAGGCTCAGCAGGTACAGAAATATCTGGAAGATGAAGGCAAGACTGTAAAGGTATACACCTTCTCCGATTCAAACGATGTGGCAAGTGTTACCCAGAGTGCCTGCAATGACTGTGATGCGCTTTATATTCCGACCGATAATACAGCAGCAAGCTGCGCCGAAGCGATCAATAACGTGGCTGAGCCTGCTGGGGTACCGATCATTACCGGTGAGGAAGGTATCATGAGCGGCTGTGGCATCGCAACCATGTCCATTGACTATTACAAACTTGGTCAGACAACCGGGAAGATGGCTGTGAAGATTCTGACCGGAGAAGAAAAGATCAGTGATATGCCTGTTGAATACTATGATAATCCGGTCAAAGAATATGATGCGGACAGGTGCGCAAAGCTTGGCATTACAGTTCCTGATGGCTATCAGGCATATACTGCTGAAAACTGATTAAGCACAGCAGACAACTACATGGGTGCAGACAACTGCACCCATGTCATGCGTTTATCAATTGGGAGCAAAATTAAAATGAGTATTGGAAATCTGATTGGTGCTCTGCCGGGCGGTATTGCCCAGGGCATCATTTGGGGCATTATGGCCCTGGGAGTTTATATTACTTTCCGTCTTCTTGATGTAGCAGATCTGACCGTAGACGGTACCTTCACAACCGGAGGTGCGACATGCGTTATGTTAATTCTGGCAGGATGGAATCCATGGCTGGCAATGCTGGTCGCCTTCCTTGCCGGCATGGCTGCCGGGGCAGTAACAGGTTTATTACATACAAAGCTGGGCATTCCGACCATTCTGGCAGGCATTCTGACTCAGTTCTCACTGTATTCCATTAACCTTGCTATCATGGGAATGGCAGCCAACAAAGCAGTGTCCGCTGATAAATACGCACTGGTTGTGACATCCCGTGTCATTCCGCCAACCATTGCCATCGGAGCGGTCATTGCTGCCGTTCTGATTGCCATCATGTACTGGTACTTTGGTACTGAAGCCGGATCCGCCATGCGTGCTACCGGCTGCAACCCGACAATGGCCAAGGCACAGGGCATTAACATTGACCGCATGACCGTACTCGGGCTTGCCTTCTCCAATGGTATTGTTGCCTTCTCCGGCGCCCTGATGGCACAGCTGCAGGGCTTCTCTGATATCAATATGGGACGCGGCTCCATCGTCATCGGCCTGGCTGCTGTCATCATTGGCGAAGTGATTGGCAATGCCCTGTGCGGCAGACATCTCAACTTTGCCGGCCGGCTGGTCTTTGTCGTACTGGGTGGTGTCATCTACTATATCGTTGTGACGATTGTGCTGTGGCTCAAGCTGGATTCCAACTGGCTCAAGATGTTTACAGCCATCATCGTTGCCATCTTCCTTGCTGTTCCTTACCTGCAGGCAAAGCAGCGTAATTCCTTTGCCAGAGCAGGACGCAATGCTGCCCGCTTTCAGAAGGAGGACAAATAATGGACTCTCTTGTTCTCAGACATATTTCCAAAACCTTTAACAAAGGCACGATCAATGAGAAGAAAGCATTGATTGATGTCAGTCTTACGCTGCACGATGGTGATTTTGTGACCGTGATCGGCTCCAATGGTGCCGGCAAATCCACCCTGCTGAATGCGGTTGCCGGTGTGTGGCCGATTGATGACGGCCAGATCGTGATCGATGGCCATGATGTGACAGGTCTGCCGGATTTCAAGCGTGCTGCCTATGTCGGCCGTGTATTCCAGGATCCCATGACCGGTACTGCCGCGACCATGCAGATTGATGAAAACCTGGCCCTGGCAGCAAGACGCGGCAAGCGCCGCGGGCTTTCCTGGGGTGTTACCAAGCAGGAACAGAATGAATACCAGAAGCTGCTGAAGCCGCTGAATCTTGGTCTGGAAGACCGGCTGACTTCCAAGGTTGGCTTATTGTCCGGCGGCCAGAGACAGGCCGTTACCCTGCTGATGGCATCTTTGCAGAAGCCAAAGATTCTGCTGCTGGATGAACATACTGCTGCCCTGGATCCAAAGACGGCTGAGAAGGTCCTGGCTTTGACAAACAGTGTCATTGAAAAGGATCATCTGACTGCGATGATGGTCACCCACAACATGATGGATGCCATCAAGAACGGCAACCGTCTGATCATGATGCATGAGGGTCATATCATTGTCGATATTGCCGGTGAAGAGAAGAAAAAACTGACCGTCGAAACACTGCTGGCCAAGTTTGAGGAAGTTTCCGGTACGGTCTTTGCCAGTGATGAAGCATTGTTAACACAGCAGTAATTCTTCATAATGAAAACAGCGATGAGCTTTGTCTCACCGCTGTTTTTTTGATGCGTTCATTTGTTTTAATTACTATGCAATATCCTCACCTGCAAAGGGATCATCCCCATCGCCATCTGTGAAAAATGGATTGTCATCACTTGTTTCATCATTTTTCAGTCTTTGGGCAAGGCCTGTCTTACGGGGATGGTATTCCAGCGTCGCCGCTCCTTTCATGAAGGCATCCTCATCACCCAGGATGACCAGGCTTCTTCTGGCACGGGTGACCGCTGTATAGATGAGCTTTCTTTGCAGCATGAACTGATGCTGACGGCTGATCGGCAGGATCACAATCGGATATTCGGAGCCCTGTGCCTTATGCACAGAGATACAGTAGGCTAGTGTGATATGGTCCAGACTTTCTTCACTGTATTCCACTTCATGATCACCAAAGCTGACCACTACCGTAGTGCGGTGGCTTTCCACCTGCTTTGCATCCAGGATATCCGTAAGAATACCGATATCGCCATTGTAGACATTGTCATCCGGCTGATTTTTAAGCTGCAGGATCTTGTCACCTACCCGGAAGATCTGGTAGCCATGGCGCAGTTCCTTTTTCTCAGGGGCATATGGATTCAGTTCCATCTGCAGCGCATTATTTAATGTGCTGATGCCGGCTGCTCCTTTGTACATTGGTGAAAGCACCTGAATATCATTGACCGTATAGTTTTTCTCCAGGGCATTGCGCACGACTGCCAGTACATTGTCTTTGATCTCTTCATCCCGGCATGGATAAAAGACGATATCATGCTGCAGGGATGAGAAATCCGGATGGCCCGTCTTGATCTGATGCGCCAGGGCAATCACATCCGAGCCTTCCTTCTGACGGTAGATGTGATCCAGCCGCAGCAAAGGAAAACGTTCACTGGCAATCAGATCACGCAGCACACAGCCTGGTCCGACACTTGGCAGCTGGTCTTCATCACCGATGATGCACAGCCTTTTCACATGTGCACTTGCTTTGAGCAGATGATAGAACAGCCATGCATCAACCATGGAAAACTCATCAATGACAAGCAGATCTGCCTGGATGGGATCATCTTCATCTTTGCCAAAGGTATTGGAATCGAGATCCCATTGCAAAAGGGAATGGATGGTTGCCGCAGGTGTGCCGGTAAGCTCAGAAAGCCGCTTGGCTGCCCTGCCGGTTGGGGCGGCACAGACAATGGCGGCATCGGGATACAGCAGATGAAACAGCTTCACCATTGCCCGTACCACTGTTGTCTTGCCAGTGCCTGGACCGCCGGTCACAATTTGTACCGGATGGTCAAGAATGGAAAGAATCGCTTCTTTCTGGACTGCATCATATTCGATACCGAAGTTATCCTGGATCGACTGCAGATCGGATTCTACGGTATGCGGATCTGCGGGATCGATATTTTCCAGCGGGAAATGATTGAGAAAATTGGTGATGCCGGTTTCAGCTTCATACTGGGTGATGGGATAGATATGGCCATCCGCATTGACCAGTTTATGACGTGCCACTGCCGCATCCAGGTATTTGGGATAGTCTGCATCAAACCCTTTTGTACTCTTTGCAAATGCCTGTTCAAGATCATCACTGTCGACATAGCTGTCACCGCTGCGTACACACAGATCCATCGTTAATGCAATCAGCAGTGCTTCCAGACGTCTGTCATCATTCTGCGCAAAGCCAAGATAGGCTGCGATCTTATCCGCTGTGGCAAAGCCAAAGCCGTCGCATTCCTCCGCTGCCTGATAGGGATTATTTTTCAATACTTGCAGTGCTTCTTTGCCATATGCCTGGTTGAGGCGGATGATGCTGCGGGAGCCAATGCCATAGACATTCAGGAAACGTGACAGTTCAGACAGCCCTTCATCAGACTGTGACATCCCGCTTTCAATGGCACTGATCTGTTTGTCATTGAGATTTGTCTTGAGATGCAGAATTTCCGGATTCCGGCGGATTTCTTCCAGACAGTCAGGGCCAAGTGCTTCAACAATGGAAGCAGCGGTCTTTTTGCCGATACCAGGAAACGACGGCCCGCTCAGAAAGCGGATCACCCCTTCCTCTTCACTTGGCAAAGAGACTTCGTAATGTTCCAGGGCAAACTGGATGCCATAGCGGGGATGCTCGACATAGCGGCCATAGATGTTGTACATGACATCGGTCTGGATCGAGGGACAGATACCGGTAACCGTCAATGTTCTGTCTTCTTCATCACTGGTGCGAAACAGCATGACCGTATAGAAGTTGGAACTGTTGCGGAACAGGATGCGCACGGGCTTCCCGTTGAGTTTTTCAAGGGAATCATCCATGGTGGTATCCTGCAGCCTTCTGCTGGATCTTTGCCATCAGGTCTTCTTGATTCCGGTACACTGCATCAATCTTGCCGCCCATGATCATGACATCATGATCATAGAAGACAGCTTCCTGACCTGGCGTAACAGAACGGATCGTTTCCGGGTAGGTTACTTTCAATGTGCTGTCATCAAGCCATTCGATATGGACATCGTTATCACTCTGCCTGTAGCGGAACTTGGCAGTACAGTCCATTGGCAGTGTGCGATCAGCCAGCACATTGACACCGGTGACGATGCAGGCATCGCTGTACAGCCAGTCCTGATGTTCTTCATCTGTGACATACAGTTCATTGGTAGTAACATTTTTGCCAATGACATAGAACGGACCGATGCCGCCGATATCCAATCCCTTGCGCTGGCCAATCGTGTAATACAGGACACCCTGATGAGTACCGACCTTTTCACCCGTCACAATATTGATAATCGGACCTGGTTTCATCGGCAGGTAATTGGACAGAAACTGGCGGAAATGGCGTTCTCCGATAAAGCAGATGCCGGTGCTGTCCTTCTTTTTGGCAATCGACAGGTTCAGTTTTGCGGCGATCTCACGCACTTCCGGCTTGGTAATGCCACCAAGCGGGAACAGAACATGGTCCAGTACTTCTCTGTGTACTTCACAGAGAAAGTAGGACTGGTCCTTGTTGCGGTCATCGGCTTTCAGGATGACGCCGTGTCCGTTTTCGATGCCGTTTTTTGCGTAATGGCCTGTAGCGACGGTATCAAAACCCTGTTTCTGGCCGAATTTCATAAAGCTGTCAAACTTGATATAGCGGTTGCACAGGATATCAGGATTGGGCGTTCTGCCTTTACGGTATTCTGAGAGAAATTCCTTGAAGACATCATCCCAGTATTCTTTGATGAAATCAATTCTTAACAGCGGCAGTCCCAGGGCATCGGCGACACTCTGGGCATCTTTATAGTCGCTTTCCTGCGGGCATACGGGATCATTGATGGTGGGATTGCCGGCAAAGTCATCCTCGGCTGCAGAATCCCAGTTGCGCATAAAGGCACAGGTGACATCATAGCCCTGCTGCTGCAGAAGATAGGCAGCAACGGCACTGTCTACGCCGCCTGAAAGGCCAACAAGTACTTTCTTCATATCCAAAAACAAAAGAAGCCATCACGGCCTCTTTTCGCACTCCTTCCCCTCTCTGACCTGTCCGCATGCTTTGTAATTCGGGCAGTCCGGTGTACATTGATGCGCGGCAATCGAACGAAGCTCCTTCGGCAGAAAGACACCGATCTCTTCATCGTCATAGCCAACCTGGAAGTTATTCTCGGAAATGATGATCGGCCGCTTCATAACACTTGGATTCTTCCGGACAAACTGTACCAGTTCATCCAGCGTCATCGAATCAACGTCGATGCGCTGTTCCTGAATAATCTTGGAGCGTTTGGAAATCAGATCATCCGTTCCATTTTCACTGCGCATCAACAAATGCTTGATCTCGCTGTCATTCAGCAGGATCTTGAAGATATTCTTTTCTATGAACGGGATATTGCGGTCTTTCAGCCACTGCTTGACCTTGCGGCAGCTGGCGCATCCCGGAGATGTATATACAACAATCATGGCATTTCTCCCTATGCGTGTATTATAGCATGAGCGTCAAGAAAATCCGTGCCCATTGAAAACAGTTGAAAAATATGAAATAATTGAGGAGCTATGAAAAGGTGCAGTCCGTATAGGAACCTTGTTCAGCGAGGCAGAACTGGTGAAAGCTGCCATGGCAATCATACGGACATTGGAGCCTTGGAGCATTGTCATATTGACACGGCGGTTCCGTTATCCCAAGAGTGATCCAGATTGTGTGGATAAGAACGGGTGGTACCGCGCATCAGAAGTCTCCTGCGTCCCTTCATTGAAGAGACGTTTTTCTTTTGGAAAAGAGGTAAATCATATGAAGAAAAGAATGCTTTCCGGCATTAAGCCGACAGGCCAGCTGCATCTGGGCTCGTATATCGGTGCATTGAAGCACTTTGTGGATTATCAGGATGACTATGATATGTATGCATTCATTGCCAATCTGCACTGCATTACGGTTCCGCAGGATCCAAAGACCCTGCAGAAGAACCTGAAGGATTGTGTTGCCCTGTATCTGGCGTGTGGTCTGGATCCGAAGAAAGCAACGATCTTCCTGCAGACAGATGTCAAAGCCCATGCCCAGCTTGGCTATATCATGTGCTGCCATACATACATGGGTGAGCTTTCCCGTATGACCCAGTTCAAGGACAAGCAGGCCAAGGGTGAAAAGAACCTGTCCGGCGGTCTGTATACCTACCCTGCTTTGATGGCTGCGGATATCCTGCTGTATGATCCTGACTATGTACCGGTTGGCGATGACCAGAAACAGCATGTCGAGCTGACCCGTGATGTGGCTGCCAGAATGAATCACCGCTATGGCGAGCTGTTCAAGCTTCCGGAACCGCTGATCGGTAAGGTTGGTGCCCGCATCATGTCACTGAACGATCCAAGCAAGAAGATGTCCAAGTCAGACAATAACGCCAAGGGCTGTGTCTATCTGCTGGATGATCCCAAGAAAGCCAGAAAGAAGATCATGGGTGCTGTTACAGACAATGAGGCCCATGTCCACTATGATCCGGACTATCAGCCAGGTATCTCCAACTTGATGCAGATTATGTCATCGTTGGAAAATGACAGGCCGTTTGGTGAGATTGAGGCACAGTTTGAAGGCAAAGGCTATGGCGACTTCAAGCGTGCGGTAGCGGATGATGTATGTGCCCTGCTGGAAAACATTCAGGCAAAGTACAATGACATCATTTCTTCGGATATTCTGGAGACAACCCTGCGTGATGGCGCTGCCAAGGCAAATGTGATTGCCAATAAGAAGCTGGATCAGGTACAGCGTGCCATCGGCATGGAAATCATTGACAAGTAATCATACTGAGATCCCTGCGGGGATCTTTTTTTTGTAAACGCTATTTTCAAATAAATAGTTGATGTACCCGAACAAGTACATCAAGTTAATATCTATAACTTATCATGACTTCAGTTGAGGTGATGATATGCTCGTTAATCAGAATTTCCTGAATTCTTTATCTCCTGTCGAAATTGAATTCATTCGTGTTGGTTTAGAAAAGCTATTCAGAGAGAAAGTAAACTGTACGACAACAAATTACGAGAATCTCTCTTTGCATGTTGAGAAATGTCCTCATTGTGGTTCAACTCACTTTGTTAAGAATGGCTTTAACCCACATAATCGTCAGAAATACAGATGTAAAAAATGCAAATCTGTTTTTATGGCAACAACAGGTACGATGTTTACTCATTCCAGAACAAGCTTTGATATCTGGACTACTTTTATCTCTGGCGAGCTTAACGGAATGACTCTGACTCAGCAGAGTGTAGCTACAGGCTTATCAGTTACTACCTGCTTCAACATGCGTCACAAGTTATATCAGGCTGCAGCAAAGATTCAGAATAATGTGGTCTTAAGTGGAAATGTTGAATTGGATCCTACTTATACCAAAATCAACCTGAAAGGGACCAGGAAGGATAAAATGCCAAGATTCAGCAAACAGCGTGGAAAGCATCGCCGTCATTCAACCAAGCGTGCTTTACCTGGCACCAGCCATCACAAGATCTGCCTGGTAACAGCTATTGATGAGCATGACAATATTCTCTTTAAAATTGGAGGATTAGGCAGAGAGAGTGCAGAAATTCTGAATCAATACAGCTCTCACTTCGCAGCGCATTCAACAATTATCAGTGATGACAGCCATAGCATTCAAACTTTCGTGGGCGATAATCACTTCAACAGTGACATTATTCCATCTAACGGTTATTTAACACCAAAGGGCAATACAGTATCTGAAGTAAACGAGCTTCACTCTGAGCTAAAAAACATGATCAGGCAGAAACATGGTATCAGCACAAGACATCTCCAGGGTTATTTGAATTGGATCGTCATGAAGAAATATTTAAAGTACAGGCTGGACATGCGCAAATGGAAATCAGAAGCATACATGGAAACAATGTTTGAACAGATTCCATTTACCTGTGCGGAGATCCCAAAGCTTAAAATGCCAATTAACCTCTATGAGGCATATAGCTCATGATATTTTGGTGTTTACAGCCTCATCAACTAAATCTTTGAAAATAGCGTTTGTAAATAAAAACCGGCAGTGCCGGTAAATATCAATCGATTGGCTTCTGGTAGTAGTTGCCGTAGATCTTTTCCACACTGTTGATGGCAATGAAGGCATGTTCATCCGCCTTGCGTACATTCTCGACAACTTCCTTGAGCTGATAGGTATTGATCGTCGTGATCAGCATCCAGTGTACCTGATCGGTAAAGCCGCCTTCGCACTTGATCTTGGTGATGCCATGGCGGCATGTATGGAAGATCGCAGTGCAGACTTCATCCGGCATATTGGTCACAATATCCAGTGTGGTCAGCTTATAGCGCTGGTGCATGATATTGACGACCTGTGTGGAAACATACTGGAAGATGATGGAATATAGGGCAACCGACCATCCATACAGACATCCTGCAATGACCAGAATCACCGCATTGGCTGCCAGCATGTAGTTCCATGTTTCCTTGTTGAATTTCATGGACAGCCAGATCGCGATGAAGTCAGTGCCGCCGCTGGAGGCATTTGACTGCAGGGCAAGGCCGATGGCAAAACCGTTGATCAGTCCGCCAAACACCGCAATCAGCAGGATTTCATGGGTGATGACTGGCAGCTTGAGTACACTGGTGAAAAAAGATGTCAGTGTATACCAGATGACGGAGTACAGAATGAACTTGTGGCCAATCCTGCGGAAGACAAGAATGGTAACAAGGAAGTTCAGTACGAAGTAGAATACAGAGAAACTGATATTGATATGCAGAAATGTATTGCATACGGCAGACAAGAGACGAGACAGTCCGGCAAAGCCGCCTGGGAACAGATTGCCGCTTTTGACGAAGGAATTCATGCCAAAGGCATACAGCAGGCTGGAGGCAATAATCACAGCGATGTACTGGATATCCTTCTTGGTAAAGTGCATTCTGTCAATTTCGGCAGCGATCGGATTTTGACGCATAGTGGTTCCTTTCCAGATTCTTCAGCGTTTCTGATAGAGGCTGGACAGGAAGATTTCACATCGTTTTACCTGGTTCCGGATCACTCTGACATCAACGCCGACTTCTATTTTAAGTCCTGATGAAAAAAGGACAAGAGAAGATATCTGATTTTTGGTGTGGACGGAAATGAGCCGGGAGGCATCCAGCCAGACGCAGTCCGGATTGGATGGAGATGTAGTTGGAAAATAAATGGTATTGAGGCGCTCTGACAGCAGAACCGGTGCTTTGCAATGAAAGCCTGTCAATGCCCGGTAGGCATCTTCCCTGCCCTTGCGGGTGCTGCCATACTGAATGCACAGATGGTCTAAAAAAACCTGAGGCTTGTCAGTGACTGTCTCTTTGTTTCCATCTTCAAACAATAACGATGTCCGCTGTGTCTCAGGATCATACTGCATCATGACCGGAAGTCCCATATTACTTCTCCCTGCAGCTGCAATAGCCATCATGACAGCTGGTCTCCTGTTCATCCTGCGCACACAGAATCTCCATGGCTCTTGTGTCCATTGCGCTGGCGTCAATCTGAATCTTTGCGCCCATGGGCAGCGCATTGACGCCGATCACGGTACGGGCAGGATAGGGATCCTTAAACATCTGCTGGTAAACCTGATCCATCGCAGCATAGTCATTCATATCCGCAAGATACACACGTACCTGTACGGTATAGGAAAGATCCAGCCCCCGCAGGGCGAGAAGATGCTGCAGGTTTTCGATACAGCGTCTGGTCTGGCTGCTGATATCACCCGTGCTCATCGCGCCATCATTGTCCAGCGGCAGCTGCCCGGAAAGAAAGATGTAATCACAGACAGAAAGAGCCGGTGAATAGGCTCCCTGAACATGCGGTGCCTCCTGGGTCTGCAGCGTTTCAAATATCATAGGTTTCCTCCTGATCAGAAGAAGAAAAGATCGTCATCGTTCTCATTCCGGCCATCACTGATATCTTTCCAGAATGCATAATAGCGGTCTTTCTTTTTCTTAGACTTGCTTGTATGACTGCCATGCAGGAAAGAAACCAGAAGTACAAAGCCGATCACACAGAATATCACCATGACGGCAAGCGACAAATAGTCATTCAGCGATTCCAGCATATTTCCTTCACTGCCTTTCCATCATAGCCAACCACTGTGATGCTGTCCATCAGAGTGCTTTTCAAGGAAATCTGCTCCCTTGATAACTTCCGTCTGTGAACAGCCCGGGAAATCCAGCTGCTCCTCTACCGCATATACCATCAGAGCAACACAATTGGCAAGATTCAGGCTTCTCGCATTGGGGACCATCGGAATGCGGATGCAGTGATCCAGATTTTCTCTCAGAATCTGCTTGTCGATACCAGTGCTTTCTTTGCCAAAGACAAGATAAATATCTTTTCCATCCGCCTGATCTTTCCGATAATCAAAACTGTCAGGCCTGTGAGAGCCATAGCGGGTGACATAGTACATGGCACCTTGATGGCTTTGGATAAACGATGGCCAGTCATGCCAGATATCCCACTGCAGATCTTTGATGTAATCCATGCCTGCTCTTTTCAGATGCTTGTCATCCATATAGAAGCCAAGCGGTTCGATCAGGTGCAGGCAGATGCCAAAAGCACTGCATGTACGCATGATATTGCCTGTGTTCTGCGGGATTTCCGGTTCATAGAGGACGACGTGGATCATGCTTTCACCTTCTTTGTATACAGTGTGTGCCATGGCATCCACAGCAGAATGCCAAGCAGCGCCAGCAGACCGCTGCTGAAGACGCAGATGCGCAGGACAAGGTGTTCAAAGAAGTCCTGCGGAAACATATTGATCATGATGGAAGAATTGGGATTCAGCAGCCAGTAATCATTCTTTGTAAACAGCAGTTCATGGAAATCATACCAGAAATCTGAAAAGTCACCCATGATCCAGATCGCAAGGAAGACAATCACAAGCAATGTCAGGGAAATGCCTGCCTGATAACCTTTCTGCAGCAGTTTCTGACGGCCATTCTTTGCCTTGATCAGCAGGATGGCAAAGCCTGCGGCAGTACCGAGAGCAAGGATATTGCGCACCAGCAGTGTTTTCTGATACAGGTCTTTCACATCGACCATGTGGGCTGTTTCCCGATCGTTAAAGACTTCCTGCGTACTGCCATTAACCTGTGCTTCAATGATGATGTCATCCCGCTTGTTTTGAAGATAGTCCAGAAGAACATCAGCAGCGGCAATGACATCTTTGCTGGCCATGCCTGTATTCTCTTCCACTTCTTCGCTGTTCAGCTCTTTGGCATAAAAGCTTCTGCTGAAACAGCACATCTGCACAGCACTCAGGATGAGAACAACAGAAAGCAGAAAGAACAGCAGACCGCAAAAGATATTACAGTTTTTCTTCATCAAGCCACTTTTCCAGCTTGCTAACTGCTTTGCCGCGGTGAGAGATGGAATTCTTTTCTTCTTTGGTCATTTCTGCCATCGTCTTGTGGAGCGGCGGATAGTAAACGATCGGATCATACCCAAAACCGTTTTCACCCTTCGGCTCTCTGGCAATCTCGCATTCACAGATTTCTGAGAAGACAACCGGCTTCTGGTTTGGTCTTGTCACGGCAATGGCACATGTATAGTGGCAGCCGCGGTTGGTTTCATTGGCCATGCGTTCCAGGATGACTTTGTTCTTATAGTCATAGGGCGTATCATGGCCAAGATACCGGGCACTGTGGACACCTGGTTCACCGCCAAAGGCATCAATGCACAGACCGCTGTCATCCGCAATGGCCATGATGCCATAGCGCCTGGTTACAGCATCTGCCTTGATTACAGCATTTTCTTCAAAAGTCGTGCCGTTTTCTTCGATTTCAGGCATATCCGGAAAATCAGCAAGACTCTTGACAATATAGCCTCTTGGATTCAGCATCTGTTCAAATTCACGGATTTTTCCTTTGTTTGTACTTGCGACAACAATTACTTTTTCTTCACTCATGAGTTCGTTCCTTTCTGTCACTGAAATATTTGTTCTGATCTGCTGCCATAAATGCAGCAATCTCCTTCTTGATACCTGCATCGATCTGACTGACTCTTCCCGTGTTTTTTACCATGGGATCAATCCAGCGCTTTTTGGCAGGGATGCACCGGGCATGGGGATCATCTGCACAAGATGGATAGACTGCGGACAGATGGCAGAAATTGATCCAGCGCTGGTGGTATGTTTCATCTTTGCACAGCAGCTGAATAAATGCCGGCTCATCTGTATACAGATCCTCTTCTTTGACAATGCCATCCTGCAGAGCGTCATGGACAATTTCGGCCAGGATCTGCATGGCATAGCGGTCAAAATCGGACGCATAGATCTGACCGCACTGCAGGCTGCGCTTTGCAAACAGAATAGCTGGCAGGCTGTGGATAAAGACAAGCTCATCTTTCTCCATCGCAAGATCAGACAGAATCCACTGTGCCTCAGACAGGGTGCCAAAGCCATAGTTGATCATGTTGCCAAGTGTATATTCCAGCCGGTCAATGCTGAGACGGCCGGTTGGATTGTCGCAGATCGGATAGCGGTGATAGTCCAGTGTTCCTGAAAGAGCAATGCCATATCTGGAAAGAATTGCTGGAATGTCAGGATCGCTGCGGATGATCCGTTCTCCTGCCTGTTCGGTGTATTCCTGCTTCAGATAGTCCTGATGGACAAAGTCGATGACATGAGAAAATACCGGTGTAGAGATGTCATGAAACAGACAGGCACATACGGCTTCTTTGCTTTGATGAAAGCGGATTGCGAGCAGTGCGGTGCCAAGGCTGTGGGTATAGCGAGAATATGCATGCATATGCTGAAACAGCGGATAAGATGTGTAGTTCATACCGCAGTTCATATCAATGCGCTGCAGTCTGCGCATGGCATTTGTTCCCGCCAGTTCATAAAGATCTTCCGGCATCACGTTTGCATATAGAGAAAGCAGTTCGTCCATCGTGTGACCATTATAAAACAGCGGCAGGATTTTGTCCCACCGCTGTTGGATAATCAGATGTTTTGTCCGCTCAGATCAGGAAGTACTTGATCACGAAGATGACAGCCAGTACATACATCAGTACGGATGTCTCATCTGTCTTCTTGCTAAGCAGGTGCAGAATGACCCAGGAGATGACACCGAAGGAAATACCTTCAGAGATGCTGTACGCAAAGGCCATCATGGTGATGCAGATGAAGCACGGGATTGCATCAACCAGATCACTCCAGTCAATCTTGGATACCTGCTGCATCATCAGGAAGCCGACAACGATCAGAGCCGGTGCTGTTGCAAAGGACGGGACGGTCAGGAACAGCGGGCTCAGGAAGAGTGCCAGCAGGAAGAGAACACCGGTTGTAACGGATGTCAGCCCTGTACGGCCGCCTTCGGCAATACCGGAGGAAGATTCAACGAATGTTGTGATGGTAGAAGTACCGCAGCAGGCACCAACAACTGTACCAACGGCATCTGCCAGCAGAACGCCCTTGATGCCAGGCAGCTTGCCGTTTTCATCGAGCATGCCGCTCTTGGAAGCACAGCCGATGACAGTTCCCAGCGTATCGAATACATCGACAAACAGGAAGGAGAACATCATAACAAAGAAATCCATCGGATGTTCGGCAATGAAGGCAAAGTCAAACTTGAACATTGTCGGTGCCATGGAAGCTGGTGCGGAAACAATTGCAGTCGGCAGAACAGAATAGAAACCAGCATCCGGATTCGGCTTGTACAGACCGCACAGCTGGCAGATGATGCCAAGCAGCCATGTGACAAGAATGCCCCAGAGCATATAGCCTTTGACGTTCTTCTTCAGCAGATAGAAGATCAGGATTGTGCCGATCAGCATCAGCAGAATCGTGATGCCTTCGCTGGAGAAGGTACCATCAGCCAGTGCACTCTTGAAAGAGAACAGACCGACCAGTGTGGAATCATTGTTTACAATGACATGTGCATTCTGCAGGCCGATGAACGTGATGAACATACCGATACCAACAGAGACAGCGACCTTCAGCGGACCAGGGATGGCATTGAAGATTGCCTCACGGATGTTCGTCAGTGACAGGATGATGAAGATGATGCCTTCAATCAATACTGCTGTTAATGCAGCCTGCCAGGAATAGCCCATTGTGCCGCAGATGGTGTACGCAAAGTAAGCATTCAGGCCAAGGCCGGCAGACAGTGCAAACGGCTTGTTGGAGAATGCTGCCATGCAGAAGCAGGCAATGGCAGATGCGACTGCTGTAGCAGTCAGAACAGAACCGGCATCCATGCCTGAAGCACTCAGAATGGTTGGATTGAGTGCCAGGATGTAAACCATCGTCATGAAGGTTGTAAGACCAGCAATGAGTTCTGTACGGACTGTTGTGTTGTTCTCACGGAGTTTGAAGATTTTTTCTAGCATATAGCCCCTCTTTCCTTGCCCGACATACCGTGAAAAACAAAAAAGCTGCGCTATTATCCCCATAACGCAGCTCATGTTTCTTGTGAACATCGTAGTCCGGCTGTTATGGCAGCCAGGTAGAAACACTTTCGCCAATCCGAAAGCATATACGATATGCAGGACACAAGTATTATAGCATTCATGCCACTGTTCACAAGAAAATCACATCTTCATTTTCAGAAAAGTACTGCATTAATGTAGGCGTTTTGTAACAAATACCACGGCAAGCACTGCACATGCCCCTGCCATCAGGATCCGCCATGCCGTATGGGAAGAAATGCCTGTGGTCACCGGAATACGTGGTTCCAAGGCATCTGTCATGACAATCACCTGTGGATTCTCCTTTGTTCCCATTACTACAAACGGAATATCCTGTGCTTTCAGATATCCCTTTGGTGCTTCCAGTTCCCGCAGCACATACTTCTTTTCCGTGCTTACATAGGATGTCAGATCGAATGCGTTGTGCACGTCAGTTTCAAAACGGACAGCTTCTTTTTCACTGCCATCATCATCAATTTCCATCACTGCCAGTTTTGCCCCAGCAAGCAGATTTCCATTCTCATCGCATTTACGGATTTCAACTGGTGCCATTGCATCTACCATCTGCAGACAGATTGGCTCACCCGTACCTTCCGTTTCAACATGGAACAAAAGGTCAGATGCGCGGTACACACCATTGATGATCTTCTCTTCATGAATCCGGTAATCTTTGTCAGCCTGCAGTGCGGTCTGGATCCGGTGGTTCTCATTTGCCGTTTGCCAGCTTTCCAGCAGTTCTCCTGTTTCCTGTTCATACAATTGCAGCACAGCGCCAATGACCGGTCTGCCTTCATCATCAATCTTTTCAACGTCATACCGGATCTTTGCATTGACGATCTCCAGATGCAGATCTTTGTCTTTTTCAACCGTAAACACTTTTTCTTTGATGCCATAGTATCCGTTCAGGCCTGCTGTTTCCTTCAGCGTATAGGTTTTGCCAACGATAAGATTGGAAAGTTTTTGCTCTGTGCCATCCGAGATGAATGTATCAACGACATTGCCTTCTTCATCCATGATTTCAAAAGTGACGCCAGACAAAGGACTGCCTTCATCATCGATCTTCTCAATCGTTGTCTCTACATCCTTCATGGAAAGATGCAGATTCTCTTTGCAAGGCGTAAAAGGAATGTCATTTGCCTTTGCATATCCTGCCGGGGCCAGATTTTCATGCAGAATATACTCTTTTCCTTCTTCCAGGTTGATGATGGCATGGGAAGAGCCGTCACTGATCCATGCATCAACTGTTTTTCCTGTATCTTTTTCAATGACGCTCATATGGGCATCTTTGACTTCCTGGCCGCCGAGATCTTCCTTGGAGATTGTCACCTGTGTGTTTTTGACCGCAAGCCGATGACGGCCTGGCGTACCTGGCTGGCTGACATCAAATTCTTTCAGGCGGACATAGCCTTCTGGTGCTTCCAGCTCATACAGGATGTAGGTTTCCTGAGGATCAAGACCGGTGATGACAAAGGGATCCCTGCCCGATACCCATGCAGCAACCTCCTGATGATCTGATGCCCGCCGCAGTGACAGTTTTGCTCCAGTTAAGACCTGGCCATTCATATCTTCTTTGACAATTTCCAGATATGTCAGCTGATTGGTTACCTGGAGCTGCACATCATAGATCTCTGTGGTTTCATCCGTCTGTGAAATGACAATGGGAAATGACTTCTTCTCCAGCAGAATGCCTGCCGGTGCTTCCAGTTCCTTCAGATCGTAGCTGCCCAGCGGGATCTGATCCAGAAGGTATGTGCCATCACTGTTCAGATAGAACGAAGAGAACAGTTCGCCCTTGTGCAGCAGGATACTGCCATCTGCCGGATCAATGATCGTATCTGCAGCGTACATGCCGAATCTGACTTTGGAAAGATCCTGCGGCTTGACAAGAGATACATCCGACTTGATCTCTTCGATTTTCTTCCGCAGATGCAGACGACCATAGACCGGTTGATTGACAATCTCTCTGCGTACAATCTGGGTTCCATCCTCTTTGATTTCACTGATGCCGGATGCTTTGACTTCAATGCGCAGCGGGCTGGTTTTCACAAAACCTGCCGGTGTTTCCACTTCCTCAATCAGATAGATGCCTGCTTTGACTTTCAGTGGCGTCGTGACTGTGCCCTTTTCTTCATAACTTGCATAGATGGTACCGGTTGGCAGAAACAGCTGCGATGATGCTGTTCGGAATGTATCCACATTGCGCAGGCCGACTTTCTGGGTCACATAGACATTCATAGGTTTGCCGGAGCCATCCTGGATCTGCTTGATCTTGAAGGCAGCCGAACGGTACGTGATATACCTGCCGGTTTTCCCATCTGTCTTGATCAATTGCAGGGCATATTCCTTTTCATCATTGGTAAAGGATACATGCTGAATCGGATTGTTCTGGGTGCCGGAAATACGGAATTCATACACATCCCGGCAGATTTCTGCTTCCTGATCCACGGCATGAATCTGTGCGGCAAGATAGGTGCCATAGGCAAGGTCCTTTGAAGCGGCACGGCCGTCTTTACCTGTTGTCATGATGTCATATTCCATCGCTGCAAACTGATCCTTGTGCTGGATCGCTTCTGACACTGAACCATACTGCTCGACATACTTTTTCAGCACGACTGCAAAGACGGCGCCTTCTTCCGGTTTGTCATCAATCTCAGAACCCGGTTTCTTATTGTAATGCTTATAGATGCCAAGTTTTCCAGATACCGGATTCTCTTTGGCCTGGGCATCAATGGACCGACGATTGCCAACTTTCACCGTCTTGGAAAGAGAAAGCATGATCTTTTCTTGGGAAAGCAGATATCCTTCCGGTGCTTTTGCCTCAATGGCATAGTAGTCACGGTCAAACGGCAGACCGCGGATGATGTTGGATGAGCCATCCGCTTTGATTACAAACTGATTGGTACCAGTAATGCGTGCATCAATTTTCTGATTGGTCTTTGCATCATACACATCATAGATGGCTCCGGCAAGGGTGGCATCTCCCTGTGCCCTGCCGGCAATGGCATCCACCTTATGAATCTGGATGGATGTGTCTGCTGTATTTGTCAGCACTTTGTGCACAGGATGATCAATCCGCTCCAAAGCACTGCCCAGTTCAATCCTGGCACCATTGTCGCCAAGATAGCCATCCGGTGCCCTGGTTTCCATAGCGTAGAAGCTTGTATAGGATGGGTGGTAATACAGTTCAAATGAACAGTTTCCATTTTCATCAGTCAGCGCTCTTGCCGGCTGACCATTTGTCATGGTGGCAACCGTGCCATTTTCATGGAACAGTGTGAACTCTGCCCCGGCAAGCTTGACAGATGAATCATAGCGGTCCTGTTTGGAAAAGGAAACACGGATCCGCTTTGGCTGATTGGCAACGGGAATCACAATTTCTTTGTCACAAGCAGCTGTAAAAGTGACCGGTGGTGCACTCTGATAGCCTTGCGGCGCACTGGTCTCCACAAGTGTATATCTGTTCCCTTCTTCCAGATTTTCCACCCAGTGGTCACTGCCATCGGAAGTCCATCTGTCTGCCACACTGCCATCTTGCCTGCGCACTTCAAAGACAGCCCCAATCAACGGCTCACCGGTCACAGCATCCGTTTTCACAACTTTCAAACGGCCGTCTTTCATCTGGCAGGATGCTGTCTGACCAGCATTGACCACAACCGTAACAGGCTTTGCCTTGATGTAGCCTCTGGGTACTTCCAGCTCACGCAGTTCATATGTCCCGGGTGCGGTTTTGACAACATGCACACTGCCATCGCTGATCCATTCTTCTATCAGGCGATCTTTCTGAAACAGACCAAGTCTTGCCCCGGCAACACCGGCACCAGAAGGATCTTTTTTCACAACTTCTGCACTTCCTTCCGGCATGGTCAGCTCAATCTCGCCGCCATACTGCACGGTACGGCCAACGGTCTGATAGTTTACGGTGACACCATTGTTGTATCCGGTAAGCGGACGGCCGCGCGGAGAGAGCAGCGGATCCGTGTACATGGAGATGGCAATGGTACCGGTGCTGCGGTCCAGTCGGGTAATCTCGGCATGGTAGGTGTGATAGACTGGTGCATACATGCCATAGACGGAAATATCTTTAGTTGGTCCAATGCCGCCGGGATTCAGACAGTGCAGCATGATTTCGCCGTTTGTAAACAGATGAGAAATCTCTGCCAGGCCGCCATCAAGCCAGCTGACATGGAAGCGGTTGGCATAGATATCTTCATTGGACAGTGTGAGTCTGCCGGTGAAGGTATCACCCTGCTTTGCATTGGCAAACGATGATGGTGCTAATGCTCTTGCCAGTCTTCTTCGCCTGGGCAAAGTGCCATAGTGAAATGCCTGCGATTGTTCTTTGGTGGCAAAGCTAAGCTGCATCATCTTTGTATGTCCAAAGACAACAGATGCCTCTTCACTGACAGCCATGCCATCACCAATGGTCTTTGTACTGCCATCGCTATTGAACATGCCCCACATGGCAGTCACAAGACCTTCATCTCCCTCAGCATAAATTGTGATTTCCTCATCCATGGCACCGGCAATTTCAGTATCCAGCGGCACTTCGTCCGAAACAGAAAGAACTTCTTCAGAGCCATCACTTCTGACAATGCGGATCGTACCGATGCCATCCGCACGGATGAGCATATGTTCGTTCTGTTCTAGTGTCTGTTCCTGACTTTGCTCAGCTGGAAAAGAGCTGATGGGATCAGGACTCTCCTCTGCCTGGATGGGTGCCATCCCACTGCCCAGCAGCAGGAATGCACCAAGCATTTTCAGCATTCCCTTACACTTCTTGTGCATACTTCCCTCCTTTTTCCTACAACAAGAAAAGGAACCGGTATTTCTCCGATTCCTCATGTCTACATCATACGTATTCCAAAAGAGATTTCAATCGTCACTGTCCGCCAGTACCGCCAGATCACATGGGTGCAGACCATGTAGATCCAGCTTGAACAGCTGACTGGCTGTTTTGGCAAGGAAGGAGCGGTCATGAGAGACCATGATGACCGTGCCGGGAAAGGATGCCACTGTGGAGGCAATCACAGGTGCTGAAAGCGGCGAAAAGTTCCGGGTAGGCTCATCCAGCAGAAGGACATTGTCATGTTCCAGCTGCATCTTCAGCAGAAGGATTTTACCCTTCTGGCCGCCGCTGAGAGTACGAATCGGACGTTCCATCTCTTCACTTGTATACCGTATCGCTCCAAGCATCTGCCGGGCATGTGTCACTTCCTCTTTTTTGCCAGAAGGACACAAAAAGGAAATGGCAGTGTCGTCTTCGTTTAAAACCTCATCATAGTTCTGCGGCATCCAGCCAATCCGCAGACGGTGATCTGCTTTCAACTGAGTATAAATCTCTTTCATCAGGGTTGTCTTGCCGCAGCCATTGCGGCCAATGATGGCAAGGTGAGCAGGACCGCGCACTGTCAAAGAGATATCCTGAGCCAGCACATGTCCATCAATGCATAATTGGGAAAGATGCAGATCCAGTACCATGCGGCCATTGGGAATGGCAGTGTCTGCAGGAAAACAGAACAGAATTGCCTCTTCTGTTTCCACCTTCTGATGCATATTCTCTTTTACCTGATCCAGCCGTTTTCCCTGTGCCTTGATACTGTGCATCTTCTTTTTCAGCAATTGACCGGTATGGGGATCCTGGCGAGACACATTGCGCAGATCATGTTCCACCTGCTGGCGGACCCGCTGGTACTTCTCCATCTTTTTTGTATAGTTCTTCTGATCACTGACAGCCAGAGCATCCTGATGATGCAGATTCAATGCACGCTGCTGCAGATAGTCTTCATAACCGCATCCTGCCACGGTGATCCGTGCTGTCTGCTTTGCCTTTAACAGTTCCATATGCACGATCTTGTTGGCCGTATGGCGCAACAGAACCTCATCATGCGATACATACACAATGATACGATCCGGACAGGAAACCAGAAATTTCTGCAGCCAGTTTAATGTTTCAAGGTCCAAATCATTGGAAGGCTCATCCAGCAGTAATAACTGTGCTTTTGAAAATAAGAGCCGGCTCATGCGGATCTTGATACTTTCGCCACCGGATAAGCTATCCATCATCTGATCAGAATAGAACATCTCTACCGGCAGATTCACACTGGATGCAACAGAGGCAATCTCATCAGAAGCTGCATAGCAGAACAGGGGTTCCTCACACAGATATTCATACACAGTGCCAGGATCATGTTCTCGAATCTGGGTCAGATATCCTTTCTTTAACGAGCAGGAAAAAGATCCTGATACATCCGCATAATCCTTCACAAGCGAAGGATCATACATCCATTTCAGCAGCGTTGATTTGCCATTGCCCTCCTCACCAATCAGGGCACATACATCACCCTCATTCAGGGTAAGAGAAAAGTCAGTGACCAGACTGCGCAGATCACTGCGGCATATAATTGTAAGATGATTGATTTGTAACATGCACACTCCGTTCTACTCCCACAATAAGCTGAAAACACAGCAGATTACGCGGGCAAATGCCAGGAGTCAATTCATTTACCAGCAGAACTTAATTGCGCATGCCTATCACTTCCTGATTGCTCAGGCCTTTCTACGGGCGAAGATTATACCATACCAAAAGAACCGTGTCAAATTTCCGATTCTGCGGATCCATGTCACACTGTTTACAATCCAATGATGAAACTGGCTGGCATCTTCGGTATCTTGCTCAATGAAGACGAATGAAACATGATTGAGGTCAGCAGGGCTTGCCAGCAATACATCGGTTCCGATCAGAATAAATTGCGCGCAGGCGTGGAAGTAACGAAAATCAGACATCTGATCCAGGGCGAAATCCCGGACGGATGCCTTTTTTGATGCGTGTTTTGTGCTGACAATCTATTTAAACAAAAAGCAAAAAAAACCAAAACGCAAAAAAAGAGAAACAAAAAAAGTCAAAATTTTTCGGCAAAATATAGAAAATAATAGCAAATTTTCCAAAATCCGCCTGTAGCACGTTCACACCAAAACAGCTGAAAAAGACTTTATTTAAGCCTTTTTTGCAAAATAAAAATTCCTGAGCAATAACTCAGGAATCTTCAGGCTGGGATAGAGAGATTCGAACTCCCGAAATGACTGGTTCAGAGCCAGTTGCCTTACCGCTTGGCTATATCCCAACAGCAGATATTATTGTACCATCGGTTTTCGAAAATGCAATGCTGTATTTTACATTCTCACAAAAATCTAGGCAGACCGTCACTGATACATAAAGAAAGGAAGATACTGCATACAAGCATCTTCCCCAGTTCCATCATTGCAGAAATCATTCTCTGTCATCTATAGTTTCTTTTTTTCTTTGTCTTCCTATGCGGCTTAAGTTCCTGTGCTGCCCATAGATAATAGGAGATGATCCCTTCTGACTGCCATAAGAACGATGATTCATCATATATGGTGATCAATTCTGATATAGTGCCAGGTTCATATCCCCACGACATTTCATCCGTACGGTAATCATCAAGCTTCTGGTCTGTGATTGCTTTGAAGAAGCGGCGGGTATCTTTGTTTCTGTGCTGCAGTTCTCTCAGTGTTTCTTCTGCTTTGACAAAATTGCCAAGGCGGAAATACAGAGCTGACAGTGCTAACAGCATCCCGCTGTCGGGACCATACTCACTGAATTTTCCAATCAGTTCTTCTGCCGGTTTTTGATCCAATGTTGTGGCATACAAACTCATCAGGGCCAGACGTACACCGGTATTGTCATTGTTATTGAGCCTGATGATTTCTTCACCGGTTGCCTCTGCCAGCTTATACATACCGCAGGAGATTTCCAGCTCCATCCGCATATTCAAAGCACGGATATAAGGACGTGTTTCCAGAACCATCCAGAACTCACCTGCATCCTTGTCCAGATAGCCATGCTGTTTCATCAGCTTTTCGCCATGATCACAGACTTTACGCATGGCAAGAAGATTATCGAGAACATCTTCGTGATCTGTATTGAATGCAATCATTGTTTCGGCATCCAGATTGTCCGGATCCAGTGAAAGCGCATTGCGCGCATACCGGATCGCATCATCTTTATCATCCGTCTCTTCCGCAAGCTCCATCCAGTCATCACTTGTTTGGGCTGTATCTTCATTCAAGCCTGGCTGAACGTGAATGGATGCGTTGTAATTCATGATGAACTGATCTGCCATGCGCCTGAAATCCTCATCCGTTTCAGCACCGCCGTTTTTCTCAATATACCCGAAGAGTTCTTTCATGATCTTTTCTGTGTCTCTGCTCATAGATATCCTTTCCGGCATTGATATGCCTCTTAATTATGATATGCATTTTGGAAATTACATAATGAATCCAACGCTGTACTGATATCAGGATTCTAACAAGTTTGTCAGGAACACGCAAGCTACGCAGTGTCTTTGTGATTGTATCTATGCCTGTTTGCGGTAAAATACGTGTTGGTAAAGGAGTATAAAAATGACAGTTAGAACGAGATTTGCGCCGTCCCCTACCGGGTACATGCACATTGGCAACCTGCGGACTGCGCTTTATGCATATCTTGTTGCACGCAAGGATCCGAATGGTGTCTTCATTCTGCGTATTGAGGATACGGATCAGGGCAGACTTGTGGAAGGCGCAACGGATATTATTTATGAGACATTGAAGCAGTGCCATCTGGATCATGATGAGGGACCGGATGTCGGCGGTCCGGTTGGTCCGTATGTACAGTCTGAGCGTGTCAAGAGCGGTCTGTACATGAAGTATGCAAAGGAACTGATCCGCCTGGGCGGTGCACATTATTGTTTCTGTGATGAGGACATGATCAATGCCCAGAGAGAGCTGCAGGAAGCACGCGGTGAGTCCTTCAAGTATGATGATCCGTGCAAGAAGCTGACCGTTGAAGAAGCAGAGAAGCGGATTGCGGCTGGTGAGCCTTTCACCATTCGTCAGACCATTCCGGAAACAGGCACAACATCCTTTGATGATGAAGTGTTCGGCCGCATCACAGTTGACAATGAGACACTGGATGAGCAGATTCTGATCAAGAGTGATGGCTTCCCTACCTATAATTTTGCCAACGTTGTCGATGACCATCTGATGGGTATTACAGATGTTGTCAGAGGTATGGAGTATCTGTCTTCGACGCCGAAGTACAATCTGATTTACAATGCCTTCGGCTGGGATATTCCCCGCTATATTCACTGCCCGCCGGTTATGAAGGATGAGCATCATAAGCTTTCCAAGCGTAATGGTGATGCGTCCTTCCAGGATCTGGTTGCCAAGGGATATCTGCCTGAGGCAATTCTGAACTATATTGCCCTGCTTGGCTGGTCGCCAGAGGATGACCGTGAAATCTTCACACTGGATGAGCTTGCCAAAGCATTCAATGTGAAGCGTATTGGTAAGGTTGGCGCCATCTTTGATCCGGAAAAGCTGAAGTGGATCAATGGCATGTGGCTGCGCAATATGGATCTGGACAGCTATTACAAGCTGGTCAAGCCGTATATTGAACAGGGTGTCAAGGGTAACTTTGACGGTAAGAAAATTGCGGCAATTCTGCAGCAGCGTGCCAACACACTGACTGAGATTCCGGAGATGGTCGATTTCTTTGATGTCTTCCCTTCCTTCAGTACAGATCTGTATGTGAACAAGAAGATGAAGACAACACTGCCGGTATCTCTGACTTCTCTGAAAGCCGCAAAAGAGGCTCTGGAGAAGATTGATGAGAAAGACTGGACACAGGATCATCTGCACGAAGTACTGCTTGCATTGCCAAAGCAGATGGGTCTGAAGAATGGACAGGTGCTGTTCCCGCTGCGTCTTGCCATTTCAGGCAAACAGTTTACTCCTGGCGGTGCGATTGAAATTGCCGAGATTCTTGGTAAGAAAGAAACGCTGCGCCGTCTGGATCTTTCCATTGCACAGTTGGAAAAGGAAACGGCTGAACAGGCTTAATGAGTTAGTAAAACTGGCTGAAAAGCGAGGCTGCTGACAAAGTGGGGTTGTAAACGGAATTTTGGATGAAAATCCTGACCGGTTTTGATACTGGCCGGGATTTTCTTCTTTTCAATGGAATATCGTGCGGTCATAAAGGATTATTCCTTATCTGGTGCTCCCTTAACGCTGGTTTCCAGTGTTTTTATCCTCTTCAGGTTCACAAGAAAAATCGATACTGCTGCCTGTATCGTCATTCCGCTCATTCCGCACGCATGGGCATTTCCATAATCGAGGGTCTGCTTCAGTTCCGCATTCTTAGCCTCGATCTTGTATCGCTCAGCATATAGTTCTCTGAATTCATCTGATTTCATGTAATCCATCTGAGCAATATGCGTATCTGATTTGATCTTTACCGAGTAGATTTTAGACTTCGCACCTTCCTTGTAACAGCCGTTTCGCAAAGGACAGTTTCTGCATTTCTCTACATCGAAGAAATAGGTAACTACTTTTGTATCAGAACCATTCGCTGCTTTCTCCTGACCGCCTTTGCTTTTTCTGACTGCCATATGTCCTGCCGGGCATACATACATCCCGGCATCCTTGTTGAACTCAAACTCTTTCTCCCGGCTTCCATGCAGAACATTCTCACTCAGCTTTGATGCCAGCTTAATTCCTTTTTCTGAGGTGTATTCAATATTGTCTTTCTCGGAATATGCGCCATCACCAATCAGAGCGTCTACGGTTACTCCTGCGTTTTCTGCTTTCTCAATCAGATCTGCCGCCTGCTTTCCGTCATGTTTCTCTCCGGTTGTCACTGCTGCACTCACAATGACTCTGTCCGTGGTCATGGCAATATGCGTCTTATACCCGAAGAAGGAAGTGTCTGCAGTCTTATGTCCCACTTTCGCATCCGGATCTCTGGAAAATTCCAGCTGTTCTCTCGTGTCTTCAACTCCTTCTTTCAGGTAATTGAGACGTTCCTGGATATCCGGTATCTTCTGAAGCCGCTCATCTGAAGCGATCAGATCCAGCAGTTCCTTGCAGTATTCGATTTCATCCTCCAGAAGACCGCTGCTTTCCCGCTTCTTCGGCATTCTGTCCTTCATGGTTTCATCCGCTGCATATACAGACTTTCTCAGTTCCTTTGCCCGCCTGATCAGTTCCTCACGCGGAGAAATATGCTGGTAGAGTGCATTGGTATGAGTGGAATCAACGATGATCTTTTCGTGATCGTGAATAATTCCTTTCTTCTTCCCGATTTCAACAGTCTTGCCAATCAGCACATTCAGCAGATCGGTATCCTTGAGTCTGGTTCTGCGAAATTTGGTAAGCAGGCTCGGATCAATGAATTCAGTTTCTTCAGGCCTGTAGCCCAGAAAGTATTTCATTTCCATGTCATATCGGACTCTTTCAATCAGATCACGATCACTGAGTTTGCGTGCGGTCTTAAGAAGCAGATATTTGAACAGCAGTACCGGATCAGCTGCAGTTCTGCCCATACAGTCGCTGTAGTTGTTCTGAACTTCTTTAGCAACAAAAGAGAAGTCAATCGTTTCGTTCATCTGACGCCAGAAGTTATCTCCAGGGATCAGAATATCATAGAGCTCGTTATAAGAGCCAAGATCCAACTGGGGCATATCAATCATTCTGAGCATAAAGACACCTCCGGAGTATAGACACATTGTATACCATGCATGCATGTATTTCAACCAAAATGTGAAGAAAAAGCGCATAATCATTGATTAGGATTACGCGCTTATCATTTTGGATTGAATGTCTGTGTCCAAGCAGCTCATAGGTTAATGAGTGATGCATAATCGGCTATTTGATAACCGCACTTTTTCAGCACCCTCTGAAAAGCCGGTTTTTTTGCTTATGCATAATAACAGAGAATACAAAAAAAGATTCCTTGCGGAATCTATTCAGTGACGAGTACGGGATTCGGACCCGTGAAATGCCGCCTTGAGAGGGCGGTGTGTTAAGCCGCTTCACCAACTCGCCATACGAGGTTTCCCTCGTGCCTGCCTATATTACTACAGACAGAAATTGAAAGCAATCTTTTTTTTATGCGTTCAGCGCATTTTTGGATGCGTCAACCAGATCCTTGAATCCCTTCTCATCATGAATGGCGATCTCGGACAGCATCTTTCTGTTGATGTTGATGTTGGCCAGCTTCAGACCATGCATGAACTTGCTGTAGGACAGATCATAAGGACGGACAGCTGCGTTGATTCTGGCAATCCAGAGCTTGCGCATGTCTCTCTTCGTCTGCTTTCTGCCAGCAAATGCATAACGCTGGGAACGCATGACCTGCTCATTGGCTGTTCTGTAGAGCAGATGCTTGCTGCCAAAATAACCCTTGGCAAGCTTTAAAACCTTCTTACGTCTATTACGTGTAGGTGTTGATCCTTTAACTCTCATCTTTACCTATCCTCCAATTAACCCTGCAGCAGCTGCTTGTCACGCTTGAAATCTGTCTTATTTGCAGTTGTACGCTTTCTCAGATGCATCTTCTGCTTGTGAGTCTTGTTAGCTGCAAAATGCGAAATGTAGTTGTGGCTTGTAGCGAGCTTGCCGCTGCCGGTAATCTTAGAACGCTTTGCGAAGGTCTTCTTTGTCTTCATTCTGATCTTCTTGGGCTTTCTTGCTTTTGCTTTCATAGTGACTTCTCCTTTTCCTTATTTCTTCTTTGGTGCAAACACAACAGACATTGTGTTGCCTTCCATGCTGGGGGCTTTCTCAACGTTTGCAATATCAGAAATACCGTCCATGAACTTATGCATAATTTCACGGCCGACTTCCTGACGGGTAATCATTCTTCCTCTGAACTTCATATCGATACGGACTTTCTGTCCATCTTCGATCCAGGCCCTGGAACGTTCCAGCTTGGTATCAAAATCATGCTGGTCAATTACCGGTGAGACACGCAGTGCCTTCACTTCCGTAACATGCTGATTCTTCTTCGCTTCTCTGGCTTTCTTCTGTGCTTCAAAGTGATACTTGCCATAGTCGAGGATCTTGCAGACCGGGACTTTGGCATTCGGTGCAACACAAAGAAGATCCAGATTCATGTCATATGCTTTATCGAGTGCCTCGCGACGCGTCATTGTGCCGAGCTGTTCACCATCCGGTCCAATGACGAGAACTTCCCGGAAACGAATTGCTTCGTTAACCAGGTCTTCCGGTCCTTTTTTACCGTTACTGTTACTTCTTCTGTACTTTGCCAAGCAAACCTCCTCATATAACTGAAAAACAGGTACGGATACACGCACCTGCCTTGGATTCCTAAATCGTTTCTTCGGCATTTCTACCCAGATCCCATGGGATACTCGGGTGAGAAGCGGTGCTTCTTCTTTCCGTCTTTCAGATTACCTGTCTATTAAACCTGTTAACTGCCTCTTTGTCAAGTTAAATCTCGAATCCTGTGACATTCACAGTGACATCTGATGCCTTATACCCGGTCATAAACAGAATATTCTCATAGATCTTATTCTGCAGCAGTTCTGCCGTGGCATTCACATTGGCACCATACTTCACCTTAATATCCGCCGTGACCAGCAGCTCACCCTTATCAATTCTGACAGATACAGGCTTGGAGAAACGTGTCTCCTTTACTGCCACAGCGTTTTCAATATCACCAATGCTGATCTCAGCAATCGACTCAAAGACCGATTTATTGATGGCAATCATTCCATTCTCATTTTTCTTGTCAAGAATTACATAATCCTGCGCCATATTACTGCTCCTTTTTCTGTTGTTTATTATAGCATCTTCCCAGCAGGCACCTATTGGAAAATAATGCCGATCTGATGCAAAAGTGTTGTCCGCACTGCTTTCTCACTGGTCGCAAAGCTTTGATAATCCGGATATTTCTCTTCACAGAAGCTCACAAACTTCCGGAAGATTTCCATGACTTTGTGCAGATTGTCCTCATGCACAATGTCTACCTTACCGCAGCTGATCAGTCCTTCCGCAAGTACAGAAAGAAGCACATCATGGGTCTGCTGTCTTTCTCTGTCTCGATAGTTAGTGAACGTCGATGCAAACCAGCCCGGCTGTACAAGCAGCCTTTCAATCACATGGACAAAATCATCCATATCCTCAAAGTTATTGCCGGGCTGAATGGAAAACAGCATGGCAAAGAAGATATGCCACTGGAAATCGGTATTGATCACAGACTGCCAGAATGTGCCGAGTTTACTGCAGAAAACATCTTCGCTGACATACGGTTTTTCCAGGAAGATTTCCTGTTTGAAGTCAATTTCTGACTGTGCCAGGTAATTGAGGTGTTCCAGATAGTCCACCATCATCTCACGGTTGTGCGTGCCGTTGACAAAGTCGCGGATATAGATGTACTGCGCAAGAATGGCACTGCACTTTTTAAAATCCGTTGTGAAGCCGACGGACTCAATCATTTTCCGGTTGACCAGTTCGTTGATGCTCTGGGCAGTAAAGACCTTGAAGCCCTTCTCATCCATGCCGATCTGCTTGCGGCTTGATTCATCCGAAATCTCGTTGTACATGATTTCCAGCTGTCTGTCGACAACATCCAGATTATCCCGGATGGCGCCAAGCATGGATTTATTGAAGCGGTCATATACAACAAAATCTGGATTCTTGTAAACAACCTGATGTTCGATATCACTCCAGAAATTGTGCACCATGGACTTGATCTGCAGCTCATAGTTCACCTTTGTGCCATTAAACAGATAATAGCCATCCAGACGATAGATGGTAAAGCCATTGCGCTGGTACTGGGGCTGCGGCATGCGCAGATTCAGCCAGCAGTTTTCATTCTCTTTTGCGTGGGCATAACCGGTTTGCGGCTGATCAAAATGACGGAACAGATGCTGATAGATCTCATTTTCATTGCGGATAAAACGGCACTGTATGGTAATGCCGATCAGATCAGACAGATGGGCAATGGCATCTTCGCCGTCTTTGCACTGCAGATAGAACTGATTGCGGATGAGTTTTTCCTTGAGAGAATCCTCTGCCTTGATGCGGCTCTGCAGAGAGACAACGGCATCTTTGTCATCCTGGCACAGCAGCTTGCAGAACTGCTGCAATTGTCCCATGACATATTCATAGCCTGCTTTGTGCAGGTTGTAATACCGGATGGTATCGTCAATAAAATCAAACAACTTCATTTCCATGTCTGCATCACCTCAGCCGCAGTGCTTTGGGATATTTGTTCTTCAGCATTTTGCCGTCACTGTGGGCACCGCCCAGCACATATCCTTTGAAACAGACAGCGTACCATCCCCTGTTCATGGCACGGGGAATAACCTCTCCGCGCAGGTAGTGGCATACCTCATCATCGCTGAGTTCCACTTTGTTCTTAAAGCTTCCCCAGGCAGAGGTGAACAGATTATGGGCAGGCTCAAAGCGCCCATTGCGTTCTTCACCAAGGAAAACCTGATGGCGCATCAGGCGGCATCCATCCGCCTGATAAAACGGTGAGACACCGCCATAGATTCTGCCTCTGGCTGAAAGCATATACGGGTATGGCTTCTCCAGATTTTCCTGCAGGAATTTTGCCGCACAGACAGGCAGCTGCTCGGATTTGATGAGTCCTGTGGATGACGAGATTTCTGTACCATCGTGTTTTTCCATCAGGCAGATGAAATGTCCCTCGCCGCCATCCATTGGATAAATGCGGCGTGCATATTCTGTATGACCGCTGCACGCAAGTGCCGGCCGGCCGAACGGTACATCAATGGGAATTGTATGCATATCAGGGTGGCGCTGCAGGAAAGCAGAAATCTGCATCTCATTTTCTTCAGGTGCAAAGGTGCATGTCGAGTAGACCATTCTTCCTCCTGGTTTCAGACATGCATAGGCATTGTCAAGGATCTCTTTTTGCAAAGAAGCACAGTCATAGACGAGCTTCTCACTCCATTGTCTGCGCGCTTCTTCGTTTTTACGCATCATCCCTTCCCCAGAGCATGGTGCATCACAGAGCACAGCATCAAAAAAAGCAGGAAAGGCATTGGCTGTATGTTTTGTATCGCTGTTCAGCACCATGGTATTGGCAGTGCCGCTGCGCTCGATGTTTTCCAGCAGAATGCCGGCTCTTTTGGTATTGATTTCATTGGAGACAAGCAAGCCTGTGTTGTCCAGCATCTCGGCGATCTGGGTGCTTTTGGAGCCAGGTGCTGCGCAAAGATCCAATACTTTCATGCCTTTTTCAGGATGCAGAATGGTGACGGCTGCGGAAGCACTTGGCTCCTGCATATAAAACAGTCCTGCTACAGCTGCCGGGGTAGCACCAAGGCCGGTTTCCCCGTGCAGATAATACCCATTTTTCGCAAACGGGGTCTTTTCTTTTTCAAGATGTGTTAATGCAAACAGGCTGTCATCGTCAATCTTGAGTGTATTGACACGGAACCCTCTCCTTGGGGCAGTATCCAGCAATGCAAAATAGCGCTGGCAGTCTTTCTCTCCCAGAAGTGACTGCATGCGTTTTCTATATTCTTCATTCATGGTCAAAATAATCTCTGATATCCCTTAAGTCCTGTTCCAGCTGCATGATCAGATTGTTTTTATTCTGAAAGCGGACCTCGGGCCGGATGTATTTCAAAAAGGCAAGACTGATGTGCCGGTCATAGAGATCTCCGGAAAAATCAAGCAGATACGCTTCCAGTGAAAGATGGTCGATATCATTGAAGGTAGGATTGCGGCCAAGGTTGATCATGGCTTCATAGGATTTGCGGCCAACCGTTGCAATGCCAGCATAGACACCGGTCTTGGGCAGCAGGTATTCATCGTCAAATTCCACGTTGGCAGTCGGAAAGCCCATGCCGGTGCCGCGGTGGCGGCCATGGACAACTTTGCCTTCTATGGCAAACGGATAGCCAAGCATGCGTTTGGCTTCTTCCATTCTGCCTTCTGTGATGCATTGTGAAATGCGGGTCGAGGAAATCTTGCCATGTTCATCCTCTACCGGCGGTACCACTTCCACTTCATATGGGACATGTGCTTTCAGAAATTCGGTATCACCGGTGCCCTTGTAGGCAAAGTGAAAATCAAAGCCGCATACAAGCCCCTGCAGATTCAAAGAGCCAAGCACTTTGTCAATGAAATCCTGTGGAGACAGTTCGCTCATTTCACGGGTGAATTCCAGCAGGATGATATTGTCCATGCCCAGCTTGACAGCCAGGTTCATGCGCTGGCGCATCGTGGAGATATGGCGGACGTGCTGCATACCTTTAATGACGACCCAGGGATCCGGATCAAAGGTGATCATGCCGGTTTCACAATTGTGGCGCTTTGCCATGGCAACTGTTTCTGACAGCAGTTTCTGGTGGCCTTTGTGCAGGCCGTCAAAATAACCGATGCAGGCACACATCGGCGTCCTGCTTCTCTTCAGATTTGATAGACTTACGCGGATAATGCGCATCAGAACAACCCCCTTTGACAGTGGTACAAGCCATCTTCTTTTTTTTCATAGGCAGCCAGGACATCATCATGGCTGCACAGGACAATAGTGGATGAAGGCACATCCAGCGCCAGCGGCTTACCGCAGCGGATTTCTTTTTCATACGGATTTCCATCCACCTGGAGCCACATTGGATCAATGACCATCCTGGGTGAGACAATACTTTTTTCCAGACAGTCAAAATCAGCTGCCTGTGACAGATTTACATTCTCGATGGATATCCTTTGCAGCGATGTCATTGTCCCGATCTGTCCCAGTGCATGACAGTAATCCTGAATCAGGGTGCGGATATAGGTACCGGAAGAGACAACTGCATCCATCTGATACAGGTTGTCACCCTTTTTTGTCACGGCCAGAGAACTGATATGCACCGGCCTTGCCTTGCGTTCTACTTCCCGTCCTTTGCGGGCCAGATCCACCAGTTTCTGACCATTGATCTTAATTGCAGAGTACATAGGGGGTACCTGCAGAATGTCGCCCAGAAAAGGAAGGCAGGCACTTTGCAGCTGCGCATCGGAAACAGGCTGCGGTATATCCTCCTGCAGAACGTTTCCCCAGATATCCTGGGTATCGGTTTCTTTTCCGAAGGAAAAAGAGGCAATGTAATGTTTATGATTCGATATACAGTAAGGTGCAAGTTTTGTATATCTGCCAAGCAGCACAATCATGAGTCCTGTGGCATTGGGGTCCAGCGTGCCGGTATGTCCGGCCTTTTTTTCCTGCAGGAGACTGCGGCATCTGCGGACTGCCGCAAAGCTGGTCATTCCAGCTGGTTTGTTGAGCAATAGTACAGCATCCATAGCGGGCCCATTATAACATATCCGCAGGTATTCATCCGGCCTCGGGTGCATTTGTGCATATGTCATGATTTCCAATTTGGCTGAAAATGATAACAACTGACAGTTGACAATTTTTTTCACAGTGTTACATTTTACACAAGAAAACTGAATAGAGGTTGCGGTGCAGATGAGTAACTCCGGGAGCCGGCGGGCTGTGAATGGAGTGAAAGGCAATCACCGCCGAACGTGTATGCTGGCAGGCATGCAGCGTGGGGGCTGGGAAAACATCTCAGCCACTCCTTCGCAAGAAGAGGCGCTATTACTTACCGGATGTAAATAAACCGTGTGTGTAATAGCATACGGTTTTCTTATTCGGGAGGAAAAAAATGAAAAACGCAATTCGCTCTGTTTCTGTTTCTGCATTATGTGCCGTCATGCTGGCCGGCTGCGGTTCTGGTTCCGCTGCGGCTGCATCTGCTTCTGCAAGTGCTGATGCGAATACACTCCGCGTAGGCATGGAGTGCAACTATGCACCGTATAACTGGACAACCACTGAGAAGACCGATACTTCCCAGCAGATTACAAGTGTTGACTATTGCGATGGCTATGATGTCATGATGGCGGAAAAGCTTGCGGAAAAGACCAACAAGCAGGTCAAGATCGTCAAGCTTGACTGGGACAACCTGATTCTGTCTCTGCAGAACAATCAGATTGATGCCATCATCGCTGGTATGACAGATACTGAGGAGCGTGAACAGGAAGTTGCCTTCACAACACCGTATTATGTTTCTACTGAAGTGATCATTGTTGAGAAGGATTCCTATCTTGCCAATGCCACATCGCTGGAAGACTTCTCTGGCAAGAAGGTCATTGGCCAGCTGAACACACTGTACGATACAATCATTGATCAGATTCCGAATGTTCAGCATCAGCCTGGTGCTGAGACCTTCCCGGCTGCTATTCAGGCACTGCAGTCTGGTGCTGTGGATGCCGTGACATCTGAGCTGCCGGTTGCCAAGGGTGTTGTTGAGGCAAATCCGGATCTGACATACATTACCTTCGAAGATGGCAAGGGCTTTACGGGTGCTGATAAGGATGCGTCCGTATCTGTTGCTGTACGCAAGGATGACAAGGATCTGCTGGATTCTCTGCAGAGTGCTCTGGATACCATTTCCGATGATGAGCGTGAACAGATGATGGAGACGGCTGTCAAGAACCAGCCGGCATCCCAGGACTAAAAGTTAGCAGGAAGTATTCATGTTTATTCAAAACGTCATTGATATTCTGAGGACTTACTGGTCCAGCCTGCTGCTTGGCATCCGCACTACGTTGTTAGTAGCCATCGTTGGTACAGTATGCGGTTATCTTCTTGGTCTGCTTGTTGGCGGCCTGCGGGCAGTGAAACCGGATTACACAACACCAAAACCTGCCCGTTTCGTCAAAAAATTCTTCGATATTCTGGCCAACATCTACATCACCATCTTCCGTGGAACACCAATGATGGTTCAGGCTCTGTTCTTCTATTATGCCCTGCTGCATGTCTTCAACTGGACAGCACTGCAGGCAGCATTAACGGTTATTTCGATCAATACCGGTGCCTATATGGCAGAAATCATCCGTTCTGGCATTCAGGCCGTGGATCCCGGTCAAACAGAAGCAGCAAGATCACTGGGTATGTCCAATGCACAGACCATGATTTCGGTTGTGCTTCCCCAGGCAGTACGCAATGCCTTCCCTGCCATTGGCAATGAGCTGATTGTCAACATCAAGGATTCTTCGGTCCTGATGATTATCTCCATCACCGAGCTGATGTTCCAGGCGAAGTCTATTGCCGGAACAACCTTCCACTTTACAGAAACGTACTTCATTGAGGCAATGATCTATCTCATCCTCAACCTGATTGCGACCGTAATTCTCAATGCAATTGAAAAGCATATGAACAAAGGCAGCAAAATGACACTGCCAATGAGTGATACTTCACCTGAAAGCATCAAACTGGCAAGACGCAAGACAACAGAAAAAGGAGCCCTGAAATGAGTGAACCGTTAGTTGAAATCCAGGATATTCATAAGAGCTTCGGCAGTCTGGAAGTATTGAAGGGCATTGATTTCAATGTCAATGAAGGTGAAGTTGTCTGCCTGATCGGCCGTTCCGGTTCTGGTAAGTCTACCCTGTTGCGCTGTATCAATCTGCTGGAGAAGCCGGACAGCGGCGTGATCAAAGTGTTTGGCAATGATATTCTCAAGACAAAGAATGTCAATGCCTACCGCGCCAAGGTCGGCATGTGCTTCCAGCAGTTCAATCTGTTCAACAACATGAATGTACTGGAAAACTGTGTCAAGCCGCAGATGAAGGTGCTGCACAGATCCCGCAAAGAGGCTGAGGAAAAAGCAATGGCACTGCTGGACAAAGTTGGCATGGCCGACTTTGCCAAGGCAGATGTCAGACAGATTTCCGGCGGTCAGAAGCAGCGTGTGGCAATTGCCCGTGCTCTGTGTCAGGATCCCAAGCTGATGCTTTTTGATGAGCCGACAAGTGCTCTGGATCCGGAAATGGTTGGTGAGGTTCTCAATGTTATGAAGGATCTTGCCAAGGAAGGACTCACGATGATTGTGGTAACGCATGAGATGTCCTTTGCCAGAGATGTTTCTGACCGGGTTGTGTTCATGAACAACGGTATTATTGAGGAACAGGGAACGCCTGAAAAGCTGTTCCAGAATCCTGACAGTGAAATTACAAAGAACTTCCTGCGCAGCTTTATCCACAACTGATTCAACAAGAGGCATGTGCCTCTTTTTTTGTCTGTTTCCGCTGTTATAATGGTGCTCATGATCAAACGCGTCTATCTTGAGATTACCAATCAATGTAATTTATCCTGTGCATTCTGTGCCCATCATCACCGTCGCCCTGCAAGAATGTCACCTGACTTTTTTGCCTCCCTTCTTCCGCAGGTGAAGAAATATACCGATTATATTTACCTGCATGTCCAGGGTGAGCCTTTGCTGCATCCAGATTTTGATCAGATCATGGCGATCTGTGATGATCATGCAATGAAGGTGCAGGTTGTGACCAATGGCAGTCTGCTGTACATGCATCCGGATCTTTTATCGCATTCTTCACTGCGCAAACTGTCCATATCCCTGCAGTCGGTACCGTATCAGAATACAGATCCGTCAGATCTGATCCAGCAGATACGAAGAGTCATGAATCAGGCAAGTACTGAGGGCCATCCAACTGTTGAAATCCGGTTCTGGCGGGATGATGCACTGCATCATGACAATGCCCAAAAGATCCTGCAGTATCTGCAGGATCACTATTCCTTTGTGCCATCTGTGCGCAATGCGAACTATCAGATCATGCCGCATGTGTACGTTGATTTTGACAATGCATTTACCTGGCCGGGACAGCAGAACGCTGAAAGCAGTATAAAGGGCCGCTGTCATGGTGCAGTGGATCAGATTGGCGTTCTGGCTGATGGCACGCTTGTTCCCTGCTGTCTTGACTATGATGGCAATATTGCTTTTGGCAATCTGCATGATGCTTCTCTTGATGCGCTGCTTGCTTCAAAGCGCTATGTGAATATGGTGAACGGGATCCGGCGCAATATGCTGACTGAGTCATATTGCCAGCATTGTTCCTTTCATCACCGCTTTGATTAGAAAAGCAGAAATGACATGCCGTCCATTACCCCGCAGGCTGACAGCGATATATCTGTATCACATTCTCGGCCGCTGGCATATTCATAAACGGCAAGCGGTCTGCTCTGTGCAAACTGCCAGCCATCTTCCCTGGCATTCATCTCAATCAAAGCCGTAAATACACTCTGAAAATTCATGGAACGGTTCACCCTGCATTCATACCATTTCTGCATGATTGCAACAAAGAGAAACACGGTAATCTGCTGTGGCATCGGCTTCCTCCTTTTGTTCTTCATCATCCGCTTCAATCAGGCGGATTTTTTCATAGCTTCCATTGCGAAACAGCATGCCTTCCTCTTTGCGCAGATCCTCTTCAATCTTTGCATGCAGTGTGTACTGATGTTTCAGACCAGGACCGACAAACAGGATGGTGTACATGTCCGGCACACATCTGACAATCTCAGGCAGCGTCACAAAAACAATGCCATGGATCATGCCGCCTAACTGCTTATAGCCAAAGGCCACTGGCAGTTTCTGCTGCTGCAGTGCACGCAGAAAATTCTGTGCATTGTCTGGTGACAGTGCTGTTACGATCAAAAGTTTATCTTCTGGTGAAAGTTTCCATTGATAGTCTTTGCAGGAAATGCCAATGGCAATTCCCTTTTCATGACAGAGTGACGGTTTGATATGCGCAGGCATGGATGGCAGAAGCCATGGTGCGTTTCGATCTGAATGCAGGTGTTCGTCCACCTGCGGCCAGCTGATCTGCAGCAGGTGATCCTCGTCGATCACCCACGCCCTGCCTTCTTTTGCCGGCAGTTCACCAACCGGCATTTCAAAGATTGTGGCTGCTTCCTGGCGGCTGGAACAGCCAAGTACAATTCTTTGTGAAAAGCAAAGCAGATCCTGATACTGCACGATGGATGCATTCGATGCAAAGATGCATAGTGACAGATGCATCTGGGCATGGTGCTGGATCCAGCGGTGCAGCAGTTCCTGTGTTTTGATACTGCCGGCAGCTAACATGCGGTAATCTTTGATCAACAGAACTGCCTTTGTCTTGTTTTGTTCCAGATGATGGTGCAGAAGAAGCAGGCGGTCTTCATCCTGGCAGTCAATTACGCCAGAAAGGCGTCTGCACTTGTCATAGCGGCCTGTATCCTGCTTGCCGGCAATGACATAGATTTCTTCTGTGCCTGCATCCAGACAGCATTTGTAAACAAGCAGTTCGAAGAAGGCATCTGTACTTTTCGCCTGTTCGCTGAAGACTGCCATCATTTCCTGACGCAGATACGGACGGTGGACACGGTGCCAGTAATCATCCAGGATCCCAATGACATGTCTGCCTTTAATATCACGGGCTGTCAGTTTTCCAGGCTCATCCAGCCAAAGCTGCTCTGCCTGCATCCCGGTTTCTTTCTTTGCTTTTGCAAGCGCACTCAGGACCAGCATACGCTCGGAGACAATTGGATGGTGCCGGCTTTCTGCCACTGCATTGCCAAAGATGGAAAGCTGCTGGATCCCATCTTTTGTATTGGCACATGGGCCGTTGACATAGCCTGCCTGACCCTTGACAAGCTTCTGATCCCGTTTCAGATAGAAGCCGCCAGGTAAACCCAGACTGATCGCACAGGGATCTTTGATGATTTCCCTTGAATCCTGTTCATCCATGACACGCAGACAGATTTTAAAGCGGGTATTTGCCCAGATCTGATCATTGATGACACCAGCTGGTTTCTGGGTTGACAGAATCAGATGAATACCAAGTGATCTGCCGATTCGTGCCATGGCGATCAGGTCATCCATAAAAGCCGGCATCTCCTGTTTAAGCTGGGCAAACTCATCAATGACCACAACCAGATGGCCAAGATACGGCAGGTTTGTTTCCGGTTTCCATGCCATGCGGTAGGCATCCAGGTCATTGATATTTTCACCTGTTTTCTCATGCAGTCTAACAAACAGTTTCTGCCTGTTCAGGCATTCATTCTGCAGCGAGACAATGGCTCTTTGGGCATGATGTGCTTCGAGATTGGAAAGAACACCTGCCACATGCGGAATCAGCCTGCCATCCGGCATCGTCAGTGCCTGTGCGATCGTATTTCCTTTAAAATCGATGATGCCTATCTGCACATCCTGCGGGGAATAGGTTACGGCCAGCGACAATAACATTGTCAGGATCAGTTCACTCTTGCCGGACCCGGTTGTTCCGGCAATGAGGCCATGCGGCCCATCCTGGTGTTCATGCAGATCCAGAATAATGCGCCGCTGTCCTTTTGATCCGATCACAGCTTTCAGATTTCGTGAAGCGTGATTGTTCTGCCAGCGTGCAACGATGTCTGCTTCACGTACTTCCTGCATGCCATGAATTTCCAGAAATGTCTTTTTCTCCTGAAGATTGTCTGTCAGGTTTCCCCATGCCATGGCACTGCTCATTCTCAGCAGATCAAGCCCATTCCAGGCTGGTGATACAAATGGAATCACCTGCTGATGACAACGCTCAATCAGCTGGCCGCGGCAGTTATCATACTGTAGCACACGGTCTGCCTCAGGCTGAAATACATTTGAAAAGACAAGCATGCGCTTTCCCTGCATGGACACTTCGCATTGTGCAAAGCATATGAGCAAAGCAGTTCTGTTGTCTTCAATCTGAATGCCTTTGCTTTCATAGGTTTCCAATGACATGATCATCCGTCTGCCATTGTAACGGGCATGTGGAATCATCATGGCAGATGGAAAATCATCGGGATGTTGAAGAACAAAGATCAGGGAAAGATCTTTGGGACTGTGGCGGCACAGCAGCTGCAGCAGAATACTGTTCTGAATTGTCTTTTCCGGACTTTCATCTTGGATATGTGTCATTCCTTCGTCTATTGAAAAAACAAAAGGAATATTCGGAATCCTCTGCCGCAGTGCAGTTTGGATGGCAGCTTCAGAGCACTGGACGTGATTCTCTCTCATACCGCAGTGCACAAGCCAGAATCTTTGATCCAGCGGATCAAGGCACGAAAGATGGCGCAGCTGATCAATATCTTTATGCAGATAGCAGGGAGATGGCCACAGAGCATCACACATGTCCTGATATTTCTGCGCCTGGTCTTCCCATTGTGCAATCATGGTGAGGCAGCTGCTTTGATACGCTTCTTCACATCTTTTGAGCTGTTTTTTCCGTTTTCTGATCTCATACAGCCGGTTTAATGGTGTAAACAGCAGTGTGCTGACTGCCATCAGTCCTGGCAGCAATATCATTGGCAGAACCTGCTGCCAGGAACGTCCGTCAAGATAACTGTTCCAAGCACTCAGACTGCCCATGGTGAACGCACCAACTGCCATCATCAGCGGCGGTCCCATCATCAAAAACAAAGGCCTTCCCTCTTCTGCTGCAATCTCCTGTTTCCTTGGTGCTTCGATCCCTTCACACATCATTCCGGTATCTGGAAACACACTGCGTACAAAATGCAGCGGCTGCAGATCACGGATCATATGCACGTGACAATCCGGATGGTAAGCATCCAGGGAACAGAAAATATTCGGCCCCTGATTGATCATCAGGAAAGAGGCAGACAGGATGATCCTTAGATTCAGAATCTGCATCACCATCCCGTCTGTAAAAGATTCTTCTCTTTCCATCTGTCTGCCATTGAGAAATGCCTTCTGCGTGCCATCCGCAGCATAAATCCTGCGTGTGAGCAGATGAATCTGAAACTGCGAAGGAAGAAGATGCTCATCCTGCAGATAAACATCATTTTCCACGGCTGAGCCAATCGTCACAATGCTGTTATCCAGGGCATATTTGACATAGCTGCCATATCCATTTCCCTCATACAGAGAAAGCGAGGATGTCTGTTCTTTGTACTGAAAGACCAGATGTCTTCTGTGCAGAAGCTTTTCGTGTATGACTTCATTGATATCTGCAGGCAGGCGCATGGCTTCTTCATCCTGCAGCTGCCAGAGCAGAACCCATCTGCCAAACAACTGCAGAGGATGGCTGCGTCCTTCACTGTGCATCGCAGAAAGACGGCCGTTTTCTTCCTGCAGGATGATCATAGTGCGGATGAAGATGGCACAAGCACAGAAAGCTGTACCTTGTATTTGCCATCACTGGTGGATACTGTCACTTCTGTGCTGCCAGGCTGTATCCCGGTAATGATGCCATCCTTGGAAACTGCTGCAATTGCGGAATCTGCACATGAATAAACAAGATCTTTCTTTGCATATCCCTTTGGCAGGCCTGTAATCTCAATTGGTACCGTTTCACCAACACCGACGGCTCTGGCATAAGAAGCCAGCTGGATCCGTTCTCTGACGGCAATACTGTCTTTCTGAATTACTTCTTTGCGGCTGGTGCGTGAGCATCGATCAACAAACTGCCAGTTTTCCATATGCTTTCTGCCATGAGGGAATATGGATGCATTCTCTCCATCCAGAATCGACAGATCTTTGCCGAAGCCAAGTCTGCCAAGCAGTGAAGAGGATGAATTCAGATGCAGTTTCAGAAGCCAGTAGGCATTGATATCCGTGCATACCAGGACATCTGGATTGCCCTGGGCAAGCTCCTCTGTTACATCCGCATCGTATTGTGAAGTAGTACTTTCCATTTTTCCTTCTTCGTCAAACAGATGCATGGTTGCTGAAACAAGTGCCTTTGCCCCTGCTTCCATACTGATATCCATCAGCTGCTGTTTCATGAAATCCAGAGAGAAACGCACATTGCCAGTCAGTCCGGAATCCGCTTTTATCAAAGCATTCTGATCATGATCAAATTCACGGATGGCGCGGACGCTACCATTGCGTGCTTCCATGCCCATGACATGATTCTGGCTTAATGTCAGCTGAACCTTGCCACTGGTAAAAAGCCGCAGAAAGAGCTTTGCCTTGATGGTTACTGTGGAGGAGCCGCTGACAGGAACCCGAATGGTGCAGATCGGAATCTCGGTTTCCACCATTTCTTTCTTTTCCTTCAGAAAGCCGGAAAGTGCAGACGGAAAGTCAGCTGCTTTCAGAGTACTGAAGTCACCATATAGCGTTTTATAGCTGCCTGCTTTGACCTGCAGGGATTCTTCTGTATGGGCTGACAGACGGAAGAAGGCATTCTTGACATCATCCTTTTGGCTGTACCATTTGTATTTGACCTTAATGCCATTCAGCCGCAGCCTTGCACTTGCCTCTGCACCAGGGCCAAGAGCTTTGGAAACAGAAGCGGTAATGCCGCTGGAAGTGGCCGACCATACAACGGTATAGCCATGGATTGTCTTCTGCCGCTGCAGTTGATGGATGGATACCGGAGAAAGAAAAGGATCCTGGATGGATGCTGTATCATCATCCGGATCCTCCAGTATTTCTGCCTTGGAAAAGTCAATGGTATCTTCCCCTTCCAGCTGTACCTCATCACTGTAACAGCCCGGATCTGCCGGTGCCGCGTGCAGTGCCATCTGCGGACCATCTATGGAGACATCATGAACTTCATATACATATTCCTGTCCATCTTCATCCACCCATGACACCATACTGCCTGGCGCGATACCGTCCGTTGGGGCTAAAAGGATGATGCCGCTCTGTTCATCAAAAGAAAGCGGATCAATTCTTGCCACCTGTGCATCTGCGGCAGTCACAATCTTTTCCTTTGCGGTCAAAGATGGATCATTGATCTTCTGCACGACATCCGCCAGCAGTGCGAGTGCTTCCTGCTGCGACATGACCCGATCTGGATAGAAGCGGTGTTTTGCATCGGCATTCATCAGACCAAGCTGCACAGCAGTTTCGCAATGCTGCGCAAATGGAGATGCGGAAACATCCCGCAGCTGTGATGTATCTGCAAGGGATTCGCCAAGAAGATTCACCATCGTATAGGCAGCCCACTGCCGGGATAAGTCGGCATCAGGATCAATGCCATATTCTGTCTGCAGAATGCCGAAATCAGCTGCTGACTGGATGGGCGCAAAATAGGCTGAATCTACTGTTACGTTTACAAAATATGGTGTTTCTTCCGCACTTGCAGATAGGCCTGCCTGCTGTGAAATTTCATGCATCCATTCCCCGATGGTCATCGTCTTGATCCCTGCACGCTGGCATCCTGCTGCCAGCAATGCGGTACAAAGCAAAACGGTCAGTTTACTGCTGCATGTTCTGTGCATTTGAAGCAATGGCAGATTCCAGTGATTCATAACTCGCGACTGTCAGAGCTTAGAGACGACGGCAATTCATTACTCTCAAATTGAACTTTTGATTGCAATCTTTTTGCCACGTTCATTCTCTTTGGCTTAAATTGCTGAATATCCTTGTTGTCCTCAATACCAGTTTTATAGACAAATGTGATCTTGAACGGATCAGCATTTCCTTGATCATCATAACCGCCGATAATTACATAATCAACAATACTTTCAAATACTTGACGATCAAATTCCTTTATGATACAGCCATCTTTAAGCATTTTCCTCATAGAAGAAATACGTTTTTTTAAAGCTTGTCTTTCTATCTTCGCATCCTCTGCTGATGTTAACTGTGCTTCAGCACGCTTTATACGATATTCAATCTCTTTTTTCTTTTTCAGGTAGGTGTCATTATCAACATTATTTTCTAAGCGCAAATCAACCAGTTTGTTCATTTTTGTTTTCAAGTTCGAAATTTGCTGTTGTAAGGCCACATTACTCTTGTCAGAATGTTTGGTGTTCAGAACATGCTCAGTTCGATCAAGGAATTCTTGTAAAACATCTTGATTATCCTGAGTAATAATCTTATATGATTCCACAAAAGCAGATGTTATAGCTGCCTCCTCAATTTGTTTTGTTTCAGGGCAATAAACTCTACCAAATCTTGCCAAAGTCGAGCAAGACCACATTATTTTTTCGTATTTGGTATTTGAATGCCATTGTCTGCGCGAAAATGTAGCTCCACAAAAGCCACATCGAATCATTCCACTTAGAGCATGTTTCCTAGAATAGAGTGTACGGTAATCACGTTGGTTTACCATTGGATTATGCAGCGGTTCAGCTCTTCTCTTCAGAACATACTGTGCCTGGTCAAATAACTCCCTTGAAATAATTGCTTCATGATGATCTTTTAGATAATACTGATCAGCTTCTCCTTGATTTAGTAAGCGACGTTTTGTAATTGGGTCAAAGGTAAATGTCTTTCCTTGCAACAAATCCCCTGTATATTTTTCATTTCTAATCATTCTGAGAATTGTTGATTCAGACCATCTTGTAGACCCATATGGTGCCTTAACGCCTTTATCGGCGAGCTCATGCGATATTACTCTACTTCCAGCCCCCTCTACATATCGCTGAAAAATATATTTTACAATTTCTGCTTCTTCCGGATTAATAGAAATTTGCTTCGTTTCTTCATCGTAATCATATCCGAATGCTTTTGGGGTTCCAACGAGCTCACCTCGTGACATCTTCATTGCAAGACCTTTTCTTACATTAGCAGAAATATTTTCAACCTCTTGCTGTGCAACTGAACTAAGAACAACCAGCAAAAGTTCCCCATCCATTGATAGGGTGTTGATTTTCTCATCCTCAAAATAAACAGCGATATTTTTGGTTTTTAGCATTCGCACATATTTCAGAGTATCAAGTGTATTTCGTGCGAAGCGGGAAATTGATTTAGTGATTACCATATCAATCTCTCCCTCACAACACGCTTGTATCATTCTCAGAAATTCCTCACGCTTAGTAACCTGAGTACCAGTAATTCCCTCATCCGCATATATACCAGCCAGTGTCCATTCTGGATTCTTTTCAATTAAATCCGTATAGTATTCAACTTGAGAACGATAGCTTGTTTTCTGATCTTCGTGATCAGTGCTAACACGGCAATATGCTGCTACCTTTTTTCGATTAATTGTCTTTCCACTTCTTCTAATAGAATTAGAAGGATCGGCCTTAATAATATCAACTTTTCCTGACATAAATATCTTCCTTTCAATGAAACCTTAAGGGACACTATCATTTCTAGCAAGGATGTCGGATGTAATACTGTAATCTCTCATTAGCTGTTTCTTTATGAGCGAAAATTCTGTATCATTGATCAGCTTAGATTCCAACAATCTTGCAAGATAAATAAGCTGAATTGAGTAACGAATTAATTTTTCATTTTTTGCTTTCATATAAACCTTCATTCTTCCATTGACTAGAAAAAAGGAACTGTCATTAGTACAACAGCTCCCTTATATAAACTTTCATTCTACAATCTCATGAATAACCTTATTTCAACTACTCATCAGATGGCGGACCGTTTACCGCTCCATGGGCATCTCACCCTCCCGAGGATCTCTCCGAACTGCCCTCATTGCTTTATCCCGGTTACCCAGGGCTGTGACTGGACAGAAGTACCATTATTGCTGCACGTTTCATCGCCTTGCCGGAAACGATCCGACATTTTAGAACGGCAAATTAATCGCTCTCTTTTTGATATAGTTCTTCACATAAAGGTCCTCGCGTATGGTTCCTTTGGCTGGCTGCAATAGCCCGTGCAGGGATGTATCTGATGTGTTTTATTAAGTTTTCAAAGATCTATCTAGGATATCCTGGTAACTATAGTCTTAAGTAGATTCCTTTGATTTAGATCAATTCAATTGAAAAATTCACAATCTTTCATAGCATCGAACGTTAAACAAGAAATCTGAGATGAGTAATATCAGCTAATGGGAAATACTGAGTACATCATTCATGATAGCCTCTATCAAATCTTTCTCATATAAAGACCCGCTGCGAAACATCAGCACAATCCTCTTTTCTCTTTCTGAGAAATCTTTGAGCAATGGAGCATCTCCATAGAAAAAACTCATTGGTTTACATGTGACCTTCCCAATCCTCCGAAGCAATTGATCGGACGCATGCTTTTTCCCATTCTCAAGCCTATTGATATAGTTAGCCTCTACTCCAACGACATCTCCCAGTTTCTCCTGCGTCAAGCCAAACTCTTCTCTTGCATCCTTGATCCGGCGACCAATGTATGCATCATCAGCATCAAACAGCAAAGAGTCTGAGTTTTGCTTCATCTTCTTCAACCTCCTTTATCTTCTGATAATTCAACTATAAGAAAATGAAGTCCTCAGCGGAATGTGTTGGTAGCCCATATAGTGGTCTGCCAGTACACGTTTATCAAAAAATCCTAATATTTAAGGGATGAACGAGACACCATAAAAATACAAGAATTTCATTTTCTTTGTTTCTTATTACCATAAGATGCTGTTAGACAATCAAAGCACTACTGTGGGAAGGTGAGCATTATGGAAGATAAACAGGAAGATAAACAGAAGGATGAAGAGAACCGGGATAATAAATCAACCACACCTTTAAGTCTTGACGAAATAGATGAAGTGATTGCAGAAATCCGCTATTAATCATTAGTAGTCTCTTATTACGGTCAAGCAATTTATCATAGATAAGCCACAAAGCATGATAATAAGAAGGTACGGATTATCGAGCGCTTACGTCGTATCTCCATCCAGTTCAATCGTGATTCCCTTGATTCGATCTGCCATGGTTCTCCACCTCCTTGTCTATGTGTGCTGTCAGCACACAACAAAAAGGCACCTGCCATTTCTGACAGATGCTCTGTTATGCCTGTTCTTTATTGCATCATAAACCCTAAGCCTGCTTATTGCCGCAGAATGTCTTCATATTGTTCTTGATTGATCCATTGATTTTCTTTTTGAACATATTTATTATCTGGATAATTCATTGATCATATCAATTGCCATGGCAACTAATGCAACCAAAACTGAATTATTGTCTTCAATGAAATGAATCACATCATTAGAAGAAACAAAACCGCGGTTCACTGAGCCAATCAATCTCTTATTTTCATATATTTCAAAATTAAACCCTCTTTTATCCTGAGACAAAGAATATTTTTTATTATCAAATGAAATTCTTCTTTCGTCATTATCATATGACATTCCAATAGTTTCCTCACCGATAGTAATATCAGCAGTCATAGATTTTGATAGGAATGGCTTATCAATAATAACTATCCCAAGATACCGATTATGAGAGTCATATAGTTTGCTCTTTTTTTTGCTTCCATTTGAATAAAAAGACCGTTCAAAGGCGTTCTTATAAAATTCGTATGATCCTTCCCAGCCTTTCATTGTAAGTTTATTTTCATTATCATCTATTTTTTTCTTTTTATGATTTAGATCCTCAGCATTACTTGCTGTTTTAAGTGCGCTATTAGCAATTTTCAGTGCCATTTGCTTTTTTACATAATCGCCAACAAGTCCCATATTTCCTCATCCCCTATTTATCAATTCATATTCTCAGTTCTAAGATTATCCGATAAATTTTCATCGTCTCATTGATTACAATACTATACAATATTATATTCGTTTAAGATATAATTCTGTTATGTATTGTCCTCATTGTGGAAGAAAAATTAGTTCTGATGCTAAATTTTGCCCGTTTTGCGGACAAGAAATAGTTAATTTAGATAAAATTTATAATGAAACAAATTCATCGATAGATAAAGAAGAAGATGAATTAGATAATAAAGTTGATATCGATAATTTAATTGAGTCTGAAAATGAATATCTTTTTAACAATCCAATAACCGATGAAGAAATAGAAAATAGAGAAGATCAAATTACAATTCAACATTTCAAAAGGAAATCGAAGAAATATAAAATTTTGACCATATTCGCTTTTCTGTTTGTGCTTCTTTCAATAAAAGCAAAATATCCTATCACAATTATTGTTTTAGAAACCTTTGGGGCTTTCAACAATGTATTAACATTAGTTATTGGCTTTGGGCTAATTAAAGTTAAGCACAGAAAGTTAGTATATAGAACTACATTTCTCATTGGATTCATTTTTTTCACTTTAGCGGCTTTACTATATACTAAAACAAACGCTTAAGGAGGATTATGTTTATGCGTCTTATAAAAACAAAGTGTCCTAATTGTGGTGCAGACCTAACTGTTGATCTAGATAATCTTCAACTTTACTGTCAATATTGCGGAGCTAAGTTGATGATTGATGTTGACAACATTGATGATCTCCTTATCGAAAAAGAGCATACCAAGCAGGAACAAGAAAGCACTAAAAGAAGCCAAGAAGAAACGAGAAGAAAATACGTTGATCAAGCGATAAGTGAGCGAAAAGAAAAACGAGACATGAAAACAGTTGGGATTGCCTATGGTATTTTTGTTGCAATTATAATCGTTGTTCTTATTATTGCTGATATTGGCTCTGGCATCAGACATATAAAGAGCGATATCACTCGAAAACCTGGTCAAATCACTCTGACAGAACCAACGAATAATATGACATCGAGTGAAAATTATTTGGATTTAGAAGCCGATTTAAGGATTCAAGGATTTACTAATTTTGTTGAAGTGCCTGTTTCTGAAGTGGATAAAATATATTCTGATCATATATATGACGGAAAAGTGTTAGATGTTACTATAAACGGACATTCTGCTAGAAAATACGATAATTTTGATAAGGATGCCGTTATAAAGATAACATATTATAAAAAATAATCAGAAGCTATCAAAATCATCCTGTGTTGCCAGCTCACAATAATCATCCTCACAGAAATCATTACCAGATTCAATAATCATATCCGTTACGAATCCTTCTTCCATGTCATCAAGCTCAGCAGCGGGTGATGAGCCTGCTGCTGTTTTGCTTTTATTTGTCTTTTTCTTGAATCGATTTTAATTGATTAAGCAAGTTATCCGAAAGCTTCATTTTTTTCAGGAATGTATCTTGCTTTTGTAATACATCCTGCAATGCTCCATCAAGCTTATTAAACACGTCCTCTTCAGAAAGAGAAGGATCAAATTCTACTGTGTCAGATCTAAAGATCGTTCTCCAGGTCCAGCCATTCACTGCCGTCTTTGATTTAGAAATCTCAATCATTCTGTCGCAGAGAGCCTTCTGATCTGCTGGCAGATTCTTTGAATTTAAGCACATTTGAATGAAAGCAGAATGCCCTGTCCTATTCTGAATTTCAAAGAAATAATGATTTTGCGTTCCCCTGCTACATTTGATTAGTTGATGTCGCCGGCTTTCTGTTCAAATTAATGAAGCGCCGAATGCCTGCTGTACTTCGTCAGAATCCTTGCCAGAGATTGTTCTTCCAGTCGCCTTTTCAATGGCTGTCAGAAGTTTCTTTGCACGTTCAATGATGAAATCTTGGAAGTCATCATTTCTCAAAAGATTATGATCAATCCAGTGTGTTTCAACATAGCTATCCAGATCAGCCGGTGATACAGATCCCTTCTTCTCCAGCTTGGTCAGATAAATAGATGGTGCAACGCCACCGATCTCACGATTACTACTGGCAGAGATTGGTGTCTTGTTTACAACGCTGTTCCACTTCAGCTTGTCATAATGCTGTGCAACGCAGTAATCCTTCGGGAAGATATGATGGATATCAATCTTCTCATCCGAATAAGAATAAGTAGAGAAATCCATTTCTGCGCCAGAGATAAAATCCTTAGCATGGTTCTTCAGAATCAAAGCCATCACGCCCTTATATGCTGCGGACTGTCTGGACTGCAGGCTGAGCAGACGCATTGGATTGAAGTAAAAATCTGTCACTGTCTTTGGCAGATCCCCATCTTCATTGATCCACTTCATCACCTGCACGATATCGTTGGCATATCTGGTTTCATTTGCGGATCCATAAAGTTCTCCGAATACGCCGCACCAATACCACTGTTTAACCTTATTCTTCACCGTTGCCGTATTGATCTTATTTCCATCCATCAATGCTGTGCAGATAGCAGCAAGCGGGATTAACTGTGTGCTATATGGAAGATCACGGCTTGAAAAGATTCTCTCTTCTTTCAGAAGCTTTCCGGCAATTGAGAATCCCTGGCACAAGTCATCAGCATATTTCTTATAGGAATCCAACGTCAGTGCAAGAACATCTTTCTTCTTACAGCTGACAGTGCCTCCTGCCTTGAATGATGAATAAAGCGTTAAGGCAGTAAGGAAATCCGTAGATGTAACAATGGAAAGCAGATCATCATTGAACCAGGTCTCTTTACGCTCTTCCCAATCCTTCCGAAGTTGGAAATCGTCCATGGCAAAAATTGCAGTTACCAATTCAAAAACGGTAAGTGAAACTCCTCCGGTATTCACATTTTCAAATACCTGGCAAACTGCTTCTTTCGGTGTATCTTTATCCAGACTGATGACGGGCATCTTATACTGTTGGGTTGGATTAATGACCTTTGAGAACAGATTCGTAAATTGCTCAATGACTGATCCATCATAGTGATAATACTTGTAATATTCGTTCTGCCATTTCTGTTGTTCTGATGTATCAAGAATAATATTCAGCGGGAACATTTTATGTTGGAACTCAAGATCTCTGGTAGAAAGATCAAGATCGACATGCCGGCCAAAATCTGAAGTAAGCTGTCTTGTTTCAGGAATGGAATGCACAACTTCATCATCATCTGCCTTCGGATCTAAGGCTTTCTCGATATCCAAGTAATAATATCTTTCTATCGGCTTTCCCTTATCCGTTCTGGTATGAACTGGCTTTCTGCTGTAAAGAGCATTGTAAAGAGAAGTCAAACGCTGCTGACCATCAAGAATCAGTTCTTCAGGATCCTTACTTGGATCAGCTGGTGAACCTTCAATCGGCTTATGTTTAAAATGAACACTTTCATTTCCATATTCCAGAAACATTGCTGCTCCAACAGGAAAATTATGGATCACACTGAGAATCAATGCTTTTATTCGTCCATCATCCCATACCCAGCCTCTTTGAAAATCAGGGAGTTGTGCTGCTCCACTATCTACTTCTTTCATTAATTCCACTAAATCTCTGTCATTGGTTTTCATGCAAATACCTTTTTAAATCAGTCTGTGATGGATTATTTGATAACTTTCAGAATTCGTAACTGTTCGTCGATCCTCTTGCTGGCTGCATCTATTTCTATATCATCCTGTTTAATCTTTGCGAGGACAGCATCCAGATCTACAGGCGGTTCCTTTTCTGTAATATCCACATAGCGAGGAATATTCAGATTAAAGTCATTCGATTCAATTTCATCATAGGTTGCCAGATGTGCGTACTTATCCACATCTTTTCTAGCACGATATGTCTCTACAATCTTATCAATGTCTTGGTCACGCAGTTCATTCTTGTTCTTAACCTTCTCGAATCCTTGACTTGCATCAATGAACAGAATGTTTCTATCATTCTTCAGATCCTTCTTGAGAATCATGATGATCGTCGGAATGCTGGTTCCATAGAACAAGTTTGCCGGTAATCCAATGATGGTATCAATATTGTTTTTATCAATCAGTGTCTTGCGAATCTCCCCTTCAGTGCCACCTCTGAACAGAACACCGTGTGGGAGTACGATTCCCATTACACCAGTCTTCTTATTCAGATGGTAGAGGCCATCCAGCAAGAAGGCATAGTCCGCTTTTGACTTTGGAGCAAGAGCACCGTTGAAATCCTTATACCTTGGATCCTTGGTATAACTTTCGTCAGCGGACCATTTTGCAGAGTATGGTGGATTTTCAACGACTGCATCAAACATTCTAGGATGATCAACACCCGCCGCATCTGGCCCATCCGGCCAGTCTCTTCCAAGGGTATCTGCATTATGAAGATGCATATCCTGATAAATAACGTTATGCATCAGAAGGTTCATTCGACCAATGTTATATGTTCCGGTATTTAATTCCTGGCCATAATACTGAACAGCACCAACCTTGTTATCTTTATTAAGTCGAGATCCGACTGTCAGCAGCAAGGATCCAGATCCGCATGCAGGATCGAAAACAGAAAATTCACTCCCGTCTTCTTCTTTTCCATCGGTAACAATTCTAGCAATGAGTTCTGAAACTTTATGTGGTGTATAGAATTCACCGCCTTTCTTTCCAGCATTTGCAGCAAACTGTCCGATGAGATATTCATAGATTTCACCGAGGATATCTTCTCCGCTGTCACCGACATATTGTGTCTTGTCTACCAAATCAACAATTCTGCTCAGTGATTTAGCGCGCTCAACAGTTGTCGGGCCGAGGCGATCTGCACCAAGATTCATCTCATTAAAGATTCCGCGGAAGTCGGATTCTGCCTTGGTATTCTTCTTTGCAATCTGGTCAAAGCTCGTGATGGCATCCTGATAAGTACTCGGCTCAATGGTTTTATCATTTACGCCCTTGATAATTGTTGCCCATAAATATTGAGGCTTGATGGCATAGCCAAGACCTGAAAGAAGATCTTCTTCAAAATCACTCCAGCCCTCTTCCATTTTTTCTTCAGAGTCACCGCCGCCTTCTTCAATGATTGCTGTTTTGAAAGCTTCCGCAATAGACTCATCTCCAACTGGCTGTACAAGTTTCTGATCAACCAGATATTTTTCTTCCTTTTCAGAAAGAAACCGGTAGAACATAAAACCTAGAATATAATTCTTATATTCTGAAGCATCCATGTTTCCGCGCAGGTTATTAGCCATGCTCCACAAATTATTTTCTATTTCGTTTATTTTCATAATGTCTCCTTTTCGTTATATAAACATCTGTTGCAGTAATCCTTTTTTCAATTCTTTCAGGTCATTCAACTTACGTTGATGAAGAGTAATTGTGTTGTCAAGAGAAGCAAACAATTCACCAATTTGATACTGTTCTTCTTTCGATGGCAACATTATTTCCAAGTTTGCAAAGTCATCTGTGTTGACAGACATTCTTTCATAAACAGTGCCTTGCTGATACTGAAGTGCATTTTGAATAAAGCTTTCTCTAGTCACAAACATTTCAACAAAGGCTGGAAGTGCGATTTGCTCATCAACTTCATAAGTAACGTAAATCGGGCTAAAAACAGCATTTCCATACTTATTACGCGCTATAGCTCCAAACTTCAAATTTGCTGGATTATAAACAATATCATTAAGGCGAGTCTCTTTATACTTTTTTGCTGCTTTATCGCCTGTTACTAACTGTTCCCTCTCATATCTGTCTGTCTTGGGTGTTACACCGTTTTCAACAGTAAATGACACCAAAGGATATTCATTGCTTTGAGGATGCTGAATGTTTCGTTCTGTCAAAACATCTCCACACTTACGCTGTTCCCAATCATCAGTGAAGCCAGGGAATCGGATTTCAGGTACCGTTTTTTCTTCTTTAGGAAACATTCTCTGTAATAAGCATTTTTTCAGTACCTTCCAGTCTTCTATGTCTTTCTCATTTATTGAAATACTGTGATCAAGTTTTTCAAAGAAATCAGTAATATCCTTTTGTTCATTTATGGATGGCAGCATACACTTTACCTTCTCAAAAGAGTCCCAATAAAGCCTCTTTCTGAAGTCTGTCACTCCATATGACAAATTATTTATTTGATCTATCATGTCTTTCCGCTGAAAGAGATAATTCATAAATGGCGGATACACTTCATCATTTGGAATCGCTGATATATACGCTGGACTTACCATCCCCTCGTTTTTAGCAACGCCAATGGCGCCTTGCCATGCTCGCATCATATTGAAAATTAGGTCACCTGAATATACGTGCTTGTATTTTGACTTGTCTTCACTTCGCCTAACTTGCTTTCCCAACGAATCAGGATCTAGCTCACCGTCAGAAACACCCGTATGAATTGAAACTGACAGAATAGGAAGCAAACTATTTCCCTGCTCATTTCTTTGAATATAGAGTTCCTTCATCGCATATGATTTCCATTCGTCGTGGTAATCAGGAAACCTGATATTCGGAATGCGATGATTTTTTATTTCAACTTTTGACATTATTTCTCGCCTTTCCGATTAAACAAACATTTGCTGTAATAGCCCCTTTTTCAGCTCCAGCAAGTCATTAATTTTCTTTTGCTGAAGTAATAAAAGATTATCTAAATTTTCAAAATATTTACCAATGATCTTTTGTTCTTCATAAGTAGGATAAAATGATACAAACTGCATCACATCTTTTACTGACAAATTTGTCTGTTTAACACCATCATCAAATTTCAAAAAATACGGATTGCGGTTCATCAGAATATACAAGAAATATGGATCTGCATTTTTCAATGGTGTAATTCCAGCTATACGCTGATTGAGTGTATAAGTATTATCTTTATCCACTAGAAATGTTCTTGCTATTGCTCTTCCATTAGGAACATCACTTAAAACGAATGCAATTTCATTTTTAAATAATGGTTCTATTTGTTTATTCGAAAATTTTTGAACAGCACCATTTGTAGATACAAACTTAGAATTCACAACGACATAAGCTCCTGCGGCATCTATATCATTTTCATGAGCTTTACCATTTCGGTATTTAGCAACATCATTGAGCGTATGTCTTTCCCATGCACCATTAAAGCCAGGAAACCTGAGATCAGGAATATTCTTGCCATCCTTTGGAAAAAGCCTTTGTCGCATACCTTTTTTCAGCTCTTTCAGATCATCCAACTTACGCTGATGAAGGGTAATAAGGTGGTCGAGTTCAGAGAAATACTGACCAATTTTCCTCTCTTCCTCTATTTCTGCTGGTACCATAAACTCAGTATTTGATAAAAGATTCCAATCCGCGCGAGGCATTTTTGACCCCGATGACTGGTTTGCAATGTCATCAAATTTTTCTGTTTGAATCAGCCGAAAAAGGAAACTCTTATCAACATTAACAGGCTTCAAAACCCACCAATCACCTACTGCAACGCCACAAAAATCGGGGCTTAACCAGTTGTGTAGATAGGGACGGAGCTTTCCATATAGAACCTGACTTCCGTCAAAACCGATACCTGTTTTTTGAGTTTCTTTGAGCCTGACATCCTTATTTAAAATGCCAACCTCTGATACAACGTCTTCATATTCTACGCTCGGAAAATCTGTCGATGATTTCTTAGCAGTGGACTCTCTCTGCGCTATTTCAGAGAACTTACGCTGTTCCCAATCATCAGTGAAGCTAGGAAATCTAACTTTCGGAATTTTTCTTTTTTCTTTGCCTTCACTCATGCCATTACTCCATTACATATTCATTTGCAAAATCATAAATTGCCTGACGCAGAGCATTTCTATACTTTAAACGTCTGAGTGCCTTTACTTCATCATCAGTAGACATTTCCTGATAAACAAGCGACCCCCGATAAATGATGTCATTCATCTTCCCTGCTTCATCAAGATCCTGCTCTCCATAATCATGATTTGCAATCAGCCGCAAGAAATCATCACTGGAAATAACATCTGTGATTCCCCACTTATTACGGAAATCAAGAACCATCTTATGAACGGACGCTGTCTGTGCTTCCTGAATCACCTTATTTACATCTGTACCATTATTGTTATTAATCACTACTAGAGCATTGTTAGAAGGATACAGCTTTTCGTAAATAGCATCAGCTGCCTGCCTAACTGCCTTTGCAAATTCTGGATTCTCCAGACTGGACGCAAATTCACGAATCTTATCTCTGGTCTCTTGTGCCTTCTTCATCTCATCGTTGTGAACTTCTTTCATCAGCTTTTCGATGAGCTCAGTCAGGTATTTATAATCAACGTGCACTTCTTTGAGATGGACAACTGTCAGATCAACGTCAGACGGCGGTATGTTCTGCTTTTTACCAATTACCCTCTTCAGTTCATTTGTAAGGGAAGTTGAAAGAATCTTGCTCTCATCCTCGGTCAAACCAATATCATGGATGAGCTTCTCCGGATGCTCATAATCATATCCTTCCACTGTGCCATCTTCATTTTCCTTTAACGGGTACTGTTTCAGCTTTGAAAGATTCGAATTATATTTCTGCAGCTTCTCCAGCATGATATTTCTATCTTCATCATCTGTCGGAATATGATCAAAATTCTTCGTCAATACACGAAGCTCTGATGCAAGCAATTTTGTTTCATTCAGTACTTCTTTGAAAGGCTTAGCCAGAATGTTATCATCGATTAATTTTCCTTGATCGCCATAAGTGATATGAGCATTTTCCTTATTAGAATACTTGGTCAGTGCCAGATTCATTTCATTCTCACTCTGCTTCGGCCAACGGTAATTAACAACCTGTCCCCATGGTTTATCCTGCATATTTTCAATACGGTTAGTACGAGAGTATGCCTGAATCAGACCAGCCCCGTGAAGAACTCTATCTACATAAATTGTATTTAAACCAGGTGCGTCAAAACCGGTCAGCAGCTGATTGACCACAATACACAGATCCAGATAATTGCCATCATCCGCACTCTTATCAAGACGAGAAACTACATCTTCTTTATAACCGTTGTAATTTCTCATATCAAAATGCGTACCAAACAACTGTGAGTAATCAGTGACGGCCTCTTCCAGTCCCTTGTTGTTACTCATCATATCATCGCTATTTGTATCGTCCTCTGTTACAAGGATGGCCGTCTTGAGCACAGTCTCCCCTGTTTTCTCATGTTCATGGTTAACCTTCTGAATTTCGTCATAGTACATCAAGGCCATCTTGATACTTGAACCAACAGATACGTGTGTAGTTAAGAGAGCATTGTATTCGCCATCATTGGAGCGGTTCTTCCATTTTGAAAATATGTCTTTAACGACTGCTTCAACATGCGGCTGATAATTATCGTAAACATGCGAAAGTTTATCATTCTCGACTTGATCTGGAGTCAGATGACCAATTGCATATGAGATCTGTTCTTCTGTCCAGTCGGGATGCTGATCCTTATACATTTTCGGGAGGATCTCATCATACAGAACTGTTTCAGGAATGGTATCTTCAAAGTCGACCTTAAAGCCTAAAACATTACTGTCTTCTATTGCCTCACGAATTGTATATTCATGTAATGGCTCACCAAAAACATCCTTAGTTGGTCTGCCGCCGTCTTCTGTATCAAAGGTCGGTGTTCCCGTGTACCCGATCCATCCAGAGCGCTTAAATGCATTCTGAATTTCAGCAAACTTATCACTATTCGTAGAACGGTGTGCCTCATCAACGATAAATATTATGTTCTTCTCAGGTGACTTGAATGTCTTACGCTTCACAAGATTGTAAAGCTTCTGGGTTGTGGTCACCACTATGTCGTTTCTCTTTGATTTCAGTCTATTAGCTAATTCTGTTGTGTTATGTACATCAGAGATCTTGCCGACATCATCATCATTTACGTACTCCGGATCATAAGCCCGATACTTTTCAAATGTCTGACGGGTTAACTGTTTACGATCAACAACAAAGACCACCTTGTCTACACCCGGAAGTCTGGTTGCAAGCCATGCTGTTTTAAAGCTGGTGATGGTCTTTCCTGATCCAGTCGTATGCCAAATATAGCCGAGCTTCTCAACTCCCATATCTAGGGAGACCTTTTGTTTGATGGATTCAATGACAGCCTCAGTTGCGTAAACCTGATACGGCCGCATAACCTTCAGCCCTTCCTCGTTTCTGGTTCCATCCAGAATCATATAGGTAGTGGACATCCGGTGTGCCGCCGGGATTGAAAGGAACAGGTCTGCAAACTCCTGCCATTTATAAACATTGCCGTTATCACTACGGCGCTGCCATCTGAAGGCAAAGTCCTTATTAAATCTATCAGATGTTGTATTGGCCATGTATTTGCAGTCATATGGTGTCATAGCCACAAGGATCTGTATCGTTGAATAAATATCCGTATACTGCAGCTCATCCATATAGTTATGCATTTGGTTCAGAGCATCATTTACATCAATTTTCTCGGCCTTAAGTTCAATCTGCACAATTGGTAAGCCATTGATTAAAAGCGTTACATCAAAGCGTCTGTCTTTCTTACCAGGAATTATTGCAGGGCGTTCGATCTGATTTGCAACTTCATAAACTGTATTTCCTGCTCCAACCTGACTCTGGTCAAAAACGGTAAGAAACACATGCCTGCCATCATCCAGATCAACTTCCACCTGGGATACACCATTGTAGCCATATAGAAATTGTCCCGCTTTGAATGGGGTAGTTAGCCCATTGATGATCTTCTTAACCTGATCAAACTCTGTGATGCTAAGTGGATGATCCAACTTGTCCTGATTGTTCCGATAAAGAATATCAGCAAAGTTCTGCCATAAATCTGCTGTTGTTTTCAGATCGTCACGATATGTCCAGAGTTTTTTGCGGTAGCCGCCATATGCAGTTGGTCCGGTCTTTCCAGAGCATAGAGAATTGATTAAGTCTTGCTCAAATTCCGCTTCCTTTTTCGTACTTTCACTCGTTTTTGCCATTATGTTTACCTTCTTTGTCAGTTAATGCCAGCAGCTTTTCTTAAGGCCCCAATAACAAACTGTTCCTTTAATTGCTTTGATTTCTCCCTCAAATATGAAACATGCAGTTGTTGATAATATGTATTGCCGATTGTTTCCTGCATTTTTAAATCCGGCAGATGATCAATCTGCACATCAAGCAAAGACTTCATAGATGTTCTTTTTGCAACGGAAACTCCGCTGCCTTTACCGATTTGATTCTTTATGTCCTCACTGCAATTCAAAACGAACAGCAGATATTTTTTATTGATCATCCAGCTTGTGGTCAATTTTATGTAGTTGGGGGTTAGAAGGAACCCACTATGTTTTTCTTGCACAATCACTGCAGTTTGATTCATCAAGCAATAAATCAAGTCACCGGTATTTGTCGTCAGCACTTCATCTGGAGTACATATACGATTTATTTTTGTTAGGTCTTCTGGTTCATCAGACTGAAATAAGTCAGATTCTAAATGATCCATATTATATACATAGTACCCTGGAGCATCACCTTCATCGGCCGTGGCTAATCTTGCGGTTTGCCCCCCAGCCCTTATGCTCTCGCAGAGTTCTGATATCAGCATATTTACTCCTCCGTCAAGACCATTTTAGCATAAACTTTTTCAAACATTTATGTATTTTGATTAAATTACAGTTTCAAGCCATCGACAGAACTGCTTAACTATATAAAATGAAATTATGTTCATAAAAGTATTTCGATTAAATTACACGGAGGTGAAGATGGAAAATATTGAAAAATCTGTAGAACTTAGATCAGCATCACCCGACGGCATTCGACGCGGAAAACTTGAAGGGATCTGGTATCCCGAGCATCATTGCATCACAATTCGAAACCCTCATACTCGTTTAGAAACAAAATTTATGTTCAACTCTTCCAATGGAACAGTTATCGCCGTTTCACACAAATATTAAAACAACGGTTCATCATCTACCGTAATCATTATATAGCCATTCAGAGCTGCTAGACGGCCGGCATCACATCTCTCTTGAGGTGTGTCCGGCCGTCTTTTTGTTTCTACAAATTTGCCCTGAGCACGGCGTAAAACTACTCAATCATCAACCCATTCATCCCGGTGCACAGCGATGGCTCGAATAAATTGATGGTTCACAACTGAATAAAACAAGTGTCCAGTCAACGAGCATGGCTGGCCGATTTCAAAGCGGTTAATTCCGTTCTGATCTGGTCAGTCATGCTCTTTTTCATTGCCACTCCTTCAGTCCGGAGCACCGCACTGGAGGACAACATGAAAGACAAAATTAATGCACAGCTTAACGACAACGGTTTCTTAGCAACAGCAAATGATGATTATAAATTCAACTTCAAGAAGAACGGTAAAGTAGACCTGAATTCAGCACCTGAAGGTTTCTCCTTCACCCCTTATCCGCTGTATTCAAAAGAATCCATCAAGCAGCTGCATCTTGATCCAAGATTTGTGATGAAGCACAAGTTCAGCGGTACAACCATTCTCAGCTTCTTCTTTATCGAAGAATCAGGAAAGTCAGAGCAGAATATCAAGGCCATAAAGAAAGAGATTTCATATAATGAGCGGCGTGCAAAAGACACAAGCAACTTTTCCGATCTCTGCACAACAGATGACGACGGCGAAATCATCGACTTCGACTCGCCTGGATCAAATGACACTGAAAGAGAAGCCATGGGCTATATTGAGCAAGAAGATATCAAAGATGAGCTTCATCGGATGGATTTTGTTAATATTCAGTACAACAAGCTCCATCCGAAGGCTGTCCAGAAGACAACTCGACACGTTGACATCTTCGTTCGTTACTTTATCTGGATGGATACGGTAACCGAAATTGCTGAAGAGCTCGGTATGTCGCAGTCCACTGTCAGCAGATCAGTTGACCGGATTAATGAAATCATCAAAAAGTATGAAGGAGAAGAATAATTCTCATAAACACAAAGTGAGCAGCAGACTGGGATCATTACCCATCTACTGCTCTTTCTTTAGTCCTGTCTCACTGTGATTGTCAGTTTTCCATCATCACACTGGACATTGAGCGGAGTGTTTTCATTAAAGCCATATTGCTTCAACCAATCACCCTGTAGTCGGATCTGCGGGACATAGACATATCTGTTGTTATACCAGTAGTCTTTTTTACCACGTACCGATAATGCCGAATAAACTTTCACTTTGCGTGTTTCTGACATTTCAACTCTCCTCCTTCATATAATAATTAGTCTGAAGCAATGATGATCCCACGGAGGAGTTTTGATAATTTGAGTATACCGGATGATGTTTCTGGTGAAAATACCCTTTTTTGTCATAGTCGCAGTTAAGTTGTCACAACCCGGAAAAATCGCAGTTTAGCTATTCTGCGACCCTGTTTTTGCCCGAAATCGCAGTTCTGCCATTACAGTACCGACCGCAATTCCTTCGCAATCAAAAAAGACCTCTATTTTTCTCAATGATGAGAAAAATGGGGATCTCAAAAAAGCCTTTATTTAAGCCAAAATCCGATACTTCTGTATTACTGCCTGGTGAGCAGAACCACTGTCTCAACGTGCCCCGAGACCTCTTAACTGCTCACTTTTTGCATCTTGGTAGTTCAAGGAAACAAATCTATGGGTACCACTGTCTGCGGGAAAATATCCTTTGCTGGGCTTATAAATTAAGCTTGCTTTTAATGAATTTCACTATAGCCCATATGATAAAAACAAGAATTGCAGTCGTTATCATTCCAAGCATATGTCAACCTCCATCAATCATCTTTGTCATCAGTATGAGTGTTTTCTACCAGCTCGTAAGGAATATACATATTGTTTCCCTTAATATACATTTGCAGCTGATTTTGTTTTACGTAATCTATTTCACTCAAGGCGTCAGCAAATACATTAACGCCACTATTTTTATCGTGCTCAGATTTTTTTAATCGCTCGTCAACGGAAAGAAATCTGTCATGATCTCCTGCAAATAATTTATCAAAATCAAATTGAGATGGGATGCGCTTGAGAACACTCTCATATACTTTGTCAAATCCTCTATAAGCCGGGCCGATAGCATAGTCGATCGATGAGGAAAGATACTTGTCAATCCAGTCGAAGCATTCCTGAATAAACTCTCTGTAATCTTCTGCTTCATTTTCTATGCGATCTCTAACATTAGAAATATTTGCAGCATCAAATTTCTTTAGTAAAAGATCTTCTATATAAATTGAGTATGCGTGTATGTAAATTGCAGAATGGTAATTCTGCATAAATCTCTGCATTTTTACAATTTGTTTATTTGCAGCAATCATTGGATGAGGCAGGATGGGAGCATTTTTTATTTCATTTATTTGTGACTTATATAAATCAACACTTGATAATGCATCTTTTTTTACCGCAGCGACTTGCATCAGATCATGCTTAACAGACTCGTCATCGTTCCAATTATATTTATAGTCATCTAGCACCTGATCCAGAAGTTTCAAATCGCCTGACAGTTCCGATTCTTTTTCCGCATAGAGAAAATCAAGTATCTCGTGTTGCACTTCGGATATTTCATTTAGCTTATGTTGAATATTCATTAAGGCAAAAGCCATAAAAGTTTCCATTGGATCAAATGTCACCTGACGTAAACGCGCTTGTGCCATTTTTCCATCTTTTATTCCTGATCCCAGATAAGCATCTTCATTCTTAAAATGAGATAATGATCCGTCAAAACCTTCTGGAAATGTAACTTTATAGATTCCTTCACCACCCGGCTTAACTCCGGTTTGAATAAACTTTTGTAATGAATCGCCTGCTAATCCGAGTGATGATAAATCATTGACAGAAACTTTGTAGTAATTCTTAGGAATCTCATCTTCAGTTATATCCACTAATTCAACATCAGCGTCAGCCTTTTCAATCTCATTCATAAGTTTCTTTTCTCCCCTATTATCAGGAACTGATATTAGCTGCTTGCGCAACTGATTAATTAGATAAATTCTATCATTATCAATAACCTGCTACCACAAGAAAAAGAGACCGTTCCCCGCAGAATAGTCGCAATTTTCTTCAGATCTCCACTTCAGTTTTCATCCCGGCTTTCATCGTAAAGATCAGCTTATCTGGAAACACCTCAATCTTCTCAATGAAGTCACGCACCAGCAGGTCATCATAAGCCAGTGTATTATCTTTTTCTAATTTCAACTTCTCCCGGAGCTTTTTGATGCGGTCCAGGTTGCCATCATTCAATGCTTGCTGCTGAGTCAGCTGAGCTTTGCGATCTCTCAACTCCTGAATTCGTTCAACCAGATTGTTGAATTCATCGTTGTTGTTTACCTTCTTAACCACCTGCTGCTGAAGCTCCGTCAATTCAGCATCAATCTCTTTGAGCTCCTTGGAATTTCCATCACTTATTTCAGTAAGGATATCATTTTGTAGTTTTTCATATTCTTCATCCGGATTGCAGATGGTCTGTTTGATGGCCTGCACCACAGCATTCTGAAGATCATCCTCATGAAGGATCGGCCCATCACAAGCCTTCAACCCATTTTGCACTCTTGTTCTGCATTTCCATCTGTAAAGCAGCTGGCCATGTGCTTTCCAGGTAAGCCTCCGGTATGGACTGCCGCAGCTTCCGCAAACCAGAACATTCTTCAGTGCATTCTTGTATGTATAGCAGCATTTTCCGTTTGTTTCCTTTCTCATTGCTGCGCGTCTCGCAATTTCCGCCTGAACTTCCAGGAAGGTCTGTTCTGGTATGATCGCCTCATGGCTATCTTTGACATAGTATTGTGGAACTTCGCCATGATTTGCTGCTCTTTTCTTCTCGAGAAGATCAACAGTATATGTTTCCTGCAGTAGAGCATCACCCATGTATTTCTCATTCTTCAGGATCTGCTCAATATTGGTTCCATGCCATTTCTTGTTCTTGGCACCGTTGAGAATTCCATCTCGTTCTAAGCCCGCTGCAATGCTGGTCGTTGTCCCACCGGCAAGGTATTCTCTGGTTGTTGTCCAACTTAGGGGGTTCACTTCAGTATTGGCCCTTTTCTTTCGACTGAAATTGGCCGTTTTCTCCCTGCGTAAAATGGCCCATTCCGCCCGGCTCTAACAACAAATCATCAATTGATACAGAAAAACAGCTGGATATTAGCTTTAAGCTGGGTGCCAAGATGATGTTAGAGGTTATGGAAGAATAACAAAATATAGGGTACACGATCAGCCGGGCAGTTGTTAATTGCTCGGCTGATTTTCTGCCAAAACAACACTATCTTCTTTACTCAGAAAGTCATAGAATTTTTCCAACTCATCAATTACCAATTGGCCAATTGAATGTCCTAAGAAATTGCTCTCATTAATATTATGTACGGTTAGAGTGCTGATCAGCTTTTCATTAAAGTTATACATCCGGTTCTTTTTTAAAAACTCTTCTAAGCAAACCTCTCCAAGCCTATCCTTATCACAAAGATGATGAACAGCAAAAGCCACACTCATTTTGAATCGAAGTAATGTTATTTGCTCTATATCTGACATACTTTCCGACAGCAAAGAAATATAATGAAGCGAAACAGGATATCTAATATATGGAATACACCCATATTCTACGCATGACACAATAACATCTATCGCTTGTTGTATACATCCAAATACAAGTATAAAGAAATTATACGAGTCTGATTTATTCGCATCAATCATGTATTGTGTCTGTGATGATGCTATTCTAAATCGCTCTTCCAACGGAAGTGTGGAATCATCATCTTCGGAAAACATTATCAATCTTCCAATGTCTTCACGAGCAAAGCGAACAATATCTTCGATGCTGTTACACTTTACAAAATAGTCATTTAGACTATTGATTCCATTAAAAAGACTTATGAATGCTTGTTCACCAGCCTTATAGAGTGAATTATGGTCATTTGACTGGTTAAGAAGCCTCAATGGCAATATGAGAATTTCTTCACGAACATTTTCTAACAGCTTCAGATTATCTTCCGCCGTCACTCCAATTTGCTTATACAGAAATTCTGCATTTTTTCCTTCTGGCATTTTGGTTTGCATTGTTGAATATCTGATCAATGGATCATCAAGAACATGCTTTTCTCCAATTATCAAAAAGGGTAAATGCTCATTATCATCAAAATCCATATAGGTTGCGGCCGTAAATACATAACTGTTTTTACCCGGAAACCAAGACTTTAGATATAGTTGTACTTCCTCAATATGACGAAGCCAAAACAGATTGATTTCATCTAACGCTTCCGGAGCATGGTGGCTTTTTAATTTCGGCAGCAAAGCTGCGAGTAGTGTCTTATATTCAGATTGGATCAATTGAATTTTATTCAATAATAGGTTCGATTTCAAAATTTACTACCTCATTTAACAACTGTTCTGGGATACCATAAAGCTCGTTCAAAAAAGATATGGTTTTGTTCATAACCATAACACAATCTGGTAAAACTGTTTTCAACCTTGTTTTATCATCAATATCCGGGACACAATGATATTTGTGCGCCGGATTGTTACATTTCAACAGGGAAGATTCACGAATGGCTCCCCACAATCCATGTTCAAAAGAAGAATCGTAGTCATAATATAGGCCATAAAGATTTTTTTCATCAACACTTTCTGCCTTGATCCTTATGTTTTGCTTATCGAAGTATTTGGTGTCCATATCAATGAATTCTTCACCTTTGAATTCATTAACTAACGCTTCGACAAATTTTTCATCAAAGTGCGATTCGTCTGAAACGTCACTTTCTCTATGCCTTTCTAAAACCAACTTATACAAGCCAATGCCGTACAGCTGGTAATCACGCCATATATTATCGTGAGACGTTTCGTTTTTAACGAGATATTTCATCATAATATAGTCTTCTATCAGGACACGTACACAACTTCTACCAGAGATAGAATTAAACAATTGATGCTCATAAATTTCTTTTAGCCGCTTATACGAATATGTAGCAATGCCAAGTAAAACACTCATTTTTTCGTCAAGCGGATTAGTTGTTATAAATAATTCTGAAAGATACGCAAAAACTTCATACAGTTTTTCCATATATGCAGTAATATTTCTTTTTTCCTCTGGAAATTCAATAGCAAATACACTGCAATCTGTCATTTCGCTTACACACCTCCAAAATTCCTTTAAATATATAGAGTCAACTTTCTCAAAAGTCAAAATCATCATCTCAAGAGAACGTACCAAGGGACGAGCCATTCGCATTATTTCATCAGTGTGTTGAGATGTTGGATAAACAGCCAACAAATCCACCTGCTCTTTTAGAAGATGCACTTTTCCCGAAAGCAAATTGAAATAGAGGGCCACAAACCTAATATCAGTTGATTCATCGGATTGATGATCCATTATGTCACGCATTGTTTGAATTAGCGATTCGCACCTATCCTCAACGCTCTGATCGGAACAGTAAAAACACTCAGCAAAAATAGGTGCCTTGCTTGCCGTAAGGAAAATAGTTAATGGTACAAGTGCTTCTTTAGCCCCGATGTCAATGATGTAATCAAAAAATCTCTTTTGAATATCTATGTTAAGTTTTAGTATCTGAGACAATCGTGCGGTATATAGATCGGGAGCCAATTTATGTAATGTAGAAATTATTCCATAAGACTTTTTCAGTCCTTCATCTCGTCCGTAATATTTCAAAATTAAGCCAATCCAAAGATACTCTGGCATACGACCATAGGTCCATGACTTCTCGTCTTCAAGTTCATGCATCAATGGCAATGTATTTATTGGAGCTATAAATTTCCCCTTTTTAAAGGTATGCTCAGATAATTTGCTATGTCTCATTGCCTTTTACCTTTCATCTTGACTGCTACCGATTTTTACATTTATTGTCCTAAAAAATAGCGGAAGCGCCTCAAAGAAATGCCGCTACCCCCTCCGGTCTGAAATCCAGCTGAACTCCCAAAATTCAACGCCTGCCTTCGCAGCATTCCTGAAGGTTTGTGACACCTCCTCATAGTGCATTGACCTCAGACGTTCCATCTTTTCTTTTATACGATACTGGAAAACCTGCAGAAAAACAGCCTTCTCATGATCCTTAAGTGATCCAGCAAGCTCGTTAAGGTGTTTTACCATCCTGTCAGTTGATGAAAACGGCTGGCACGAGTCAACGAAATAGATAATCATTCCCTGCGCCTGTTCACATAAACGCGGTCAGGAACATATCCATTGCCTCGTTATCTATTCCTGTACTACCGTTCCGTTCCTGACTGCATCGGCAAAGGCTAAGATGCTTTCTGATTTCATGATAGCAAGTCCTTGTCTTTCATCGCCAAGTACCACCAACTGATCTCCAGGTGAAATCTCAAATATCTTTCTTGCTTTAGCAGGAATCACAATCTGCCCTTTATCACCTACAGTTACCATTCCGAAGAGATGTTTTCCTTTTGGTGGAAGCGGCATCCCCATGCTATCCTCCGATTTATAATTGGCCAGATCATCAAGCGACACTTCAAATATTTCCGCAAGTTTTTTACACTTGTCCAAATCAGGAACAGTTTCTCCGGTTTCCCACTTTGCTACAGACTGCCGGGAAACGCCAACTATATCAGCTATATCTTCCTGCGTCATATTTTTCATTTTTCTAAGTGTTATCAGATTGTCATGAAACATCGTTTTTTCTCTCTTTCTTTATTCCGAGCACCGCCCATCTGAAGAATGGTATTCTGGAGATTACGGCATTCAAGGCATATGCCACCACAAAGCCTGCAATCAAGCTGATAATATAAATCATAGTTGTCGGAAGATTACCTGGTTTTCCAAGAAGCAGGGCTGCTGTTGATATCCCAAGGTAATGAAATACATATAACCCAAAATTGTTTTTACTCATCCATATCGTAAAAGCGTTTTGCTTATCAGCATACTTTGCTGCACCGCTAAGAATCGCCATGCTTGCAAACCATCCGAAAACTGTAAACAGGATCGATCTGTTGATAGGGGCTTCCGCATAGTTGTCACCAAAGTACATGATGCAGAAGGCTGTTCCAACACCTACACCAAGAACAAGCAGCAATACAAAATATTTTTTCAGTGTCGCAATTACCTCATCATGTGAAAACACAAAGTAGCCAAGCAAGAAAGCAGCTCCGTAATATCCAAACCGATAAACCACAACAATCGGCGTGTTAAGAATCTGCGCTGCTCCCCATATTACAAGAGCCATCAAAAGTATCGCTATGAAGTTAGCCTTTCCACCCAATTTCCACAGCCTGTCCTTATCTATTTTTATGACGAGAAGAAGAACCATCGAAAATAGCCAAAGCAGCTGTATGTACCACAGAACTCCCGTTCCGCTTAACACCATAATGAAATACTTGATCACGGCAGGCACTTCGTGCATGGAATCAAAAGCGTTGCTTATTGACATGCTGACATATCCCTGGATGAACTGAAACGCAAATAGTCCTACGGTAGAGGGAATAAGCAGCTTCCTTGTCCTGTTTTTCGCAAATTCCTTTGCGGTGTGACTGTCCAGATAATATCTGGAGCATATTCCCGATACAAGGAATAACAGAAGCATAAACCATGGATAGACCGCATATAGGAAAATGTCATAATACTGCATATCAAGAGAAGTAATCTTTCCAGCTCCTCCGAGAATGCCTTCGCCATTATACATGTAAATCACATGATAAATGACAACCAAAACTACAGTTACCCATCTGATATTGTCTAAGTAGTATTTCCTCATGTATTTCTCACTTTTGCAATTTATTTTAACATTATTTTAATTGCAAGGTATACCCATGTCTACCAATCAAACCGAACATTTATACCTCTGAAATGTTAAAGCTGGTTGCGAAATCTAAAATTTCTTCAGCACAAAGCTCACCTCCCACAACCTCCCTTAGCTTGTAGCACTGACCAGCTTCACTTGATATCCGTCAATATATTTCCGCAGATATTCTTGATGCCGTTCAACATGGCATTGAACGCATCACTCCGCTGCCGCCGCTTTCTTTCTTTTCATCAATAAACTCATAGTCTCGACCAACCCCAAATAGTAAAATCGTTTACTCGTTTTCTGAAATAGTAAAATCGTAGCCACGCCACTGCTCCTGACCAGTTCCCTCAGACATAAAAAGAGGGCTTCCATCACACCGAGCACGCTCTGCTCCCGGTGACAGAAACCCCAGTAAATCAGGCTTTTTCAGCCCTTTTTCTTCAAGAATGTGTTAGTAGACAGACGGTCTCGATGTGCTTGCTGCTGTCAAACAGATCAGACAGCTCATCATCATCGAAACCGGTGAGCTTCAGGTCATCCGGATCCCTCTGATCAAACAGATCAGCAAGCTTTGTATCATCCCAGCGGCCTGTGATCTTGTTGAGAGCAACGTTGAGTGCCTTCTCTTTAGCCTTTGCACATAATTTACCTGTGCCACTTGAATATACCGATGTGGCGAAGCCGGGTTTCCGGTGAAACCAAGGCCACTTTTTCAAAGACTGATTTGATGTGATTCCGGACCTCTAAGGCCACGCAGATTTGTCAGGATTCCTTAAGAAACCTTCTTTCTATAATGACGATGAGGCTGATTGCCTCACTTGTACGAAAGGAGGTTTTTTATGTCAAAGTACAAGGAGATCCTGCGGCTTCTATCAACCACAGGACTATCGGGCAGACAGATCGCCAGCCAGCTTCACGTTGGCAGGGATTCTGTGGCTGCTGTCCGACAAGCGTCGTCTTCACTGAAATTGCAATGGGAGGAGGTGAAAGACAAGAGTGAAGACGAGATTCACCAAACGCTTTTTCCAAGGAAGAAACAGGAGTCTATTCAGGTAAAGCCGGACTTTAACGAAATGCTCAAGGACTATGATCGTATTCCCGGCATGACTAAGAAGGTCCTCTGGGAAGACTACGTCAAAGAGGTGCAGGCGACAGGAGGAATTCCCTATCAGTACTCTCAGTTCTGTGAATTGTTTGCGCGGGAAGCCACGGTCAATAATGCCACTATGCATAAACAGCATAAGCCAGGAGAGCGGATCGAAGTTGACTGGGCGGGGACGAAAGTACCTATCACAGATCCGGATACCGGGGAAGTTACTTACGGGTATATGTTCGTTGCGGTTCTTCCTTATAGTCAGTACGCTTATGCGGAGATCCTTCCGGATATGAAGTTGGAGAACTGGATCGGGGCTCATGTGAATATGTATGAGTTCTTCCGCGGTGTTACTCCTATCCTCTTTTGTGACAATCTCAAGACTGGTATTCTTTCTCACCCGGAAATGGGCGACTGGGTTGAAAACCCCAGCTACCGGGAAATGGCAGATTACTATGACACCGCCATCCTGGCTGCGCCGGTGAGGACTCCGAAAGCCAAGGCATCCGTGGAAGGAACGGTAGGTAAACTCACTTCAAAGATCATTGCACGATTATATAAGCAGAAACCCGGAAGCTTCTCCGAAGCAGGCAAATTATGCCGGGAATATCTGAACCAATTCAATGCGGATAAGTTCGAAAAACGGGAAGGTTCTCGGCTTGAAGAATTCATGACAATTGAGAAGCCCCTTCTTCACAGCCTGCCACGTGAGCCGTATGAGTATGGGATATGGAAAACTGCCACTGTTCAGCTGAATTATCACATCGCCGTTGATCGTATGTACTACAGCGTTCCGTTCCGTTATATTCATCAGAAGGTACGCGCACGCATTTCGAAATATAAGGTCGATATCTATTTGGACGATTCCAGAATCGCTTCTCATCCACGTTTATACGGTCATCCTGGCCAGTATTCAACAAATCCGGAGCACATGCCCGCAAACCACAAAAAGGCTCTGGACTGGAGCGGAGACCGCTTCCGCAAGTGGGCAGAATCTATCGGCCCATCTGTATACGAGGTAATCGATCAGCTTCTGAAATCCTACAAAGTTGAAGAACAGGGATATAACGCCTGCATGTCCATCCTGAAATTCGCAGACAAATACACCCCTGAGCGGTTAGAAAAGACCTGTGCCAAGGCCTTATCTGTTATCACTGTTCCCCGCTACAAGGATATTAAGTTAATCCTTGAGCACTATCAAGGCGAGCCTGACCAGGAAGCTGTGCATCCGGAATCTCATGCCATTGTCCGTGGAAACGAGTACTACGGAGGCAAACACTAATGGACCAGTCAACTCTTGATAAACTCAGAAAGCTTCATCTGAAGACTATGGCTGCTGCCTATGAAACACAGGATTCAGTGCCCGGTATCATGGATATGACGTTCGATGAACGCTTATCTTTCCTTGTGGATGCAGAGATGGATTCCAGAGATAACCGGCGACTGAGCAGAAGGATAAAGGAAGCACATTTTCCTGATTCAAATGCGGTAATCGAAGGTATTAAATATTACCAGGACCGTAATCTTAACCGCAATCAAATCACGGCTCTGGCAACGAACCAGTATATTCATAAACCCAAAAACATTCTGGTAACTGGTGCCACCGGCGCAGGCAAGACTTATATTTTGGCAGCGTTAGGAAACAGAGCCTGTCAGCAGAACTATAAAGTTCTGTATATTCGAATGCCGGAACTGTTCAATGAAATTGAGCGTGCAAAGATGGAAGGAGAATATGAAAAGCTACTGAAGAAATACCACTCCAGAGACCTTCTAATCATTGACGACTGGCTCCTCTATCCTGTCAAAGAAGGACAATGTGAACAGATCCTTGAAGTCCTTGAAGGAAGATACCGGCATAGTGCAACGATTGTCGGCTCTCAGTACACAGAGGACGGCTGGAGAGAACGTCTCGGAAGTGGCGCAGTTGCCGAAGCAATCATGGACCGACTCACAGCATGCGCAGAGCGGATCATGATCCTTGGAGACAAGTCAATGCGAACCAGAAATGACTGACATTCACCAACCCGGATAGACGGCGAAACCCGACTTGGAATAAAACAAGCCGGGTTTCACATGCATGAGGGTGGCCTTACAACTCCGGAACGCAGGACTTCGGTGCCGAAATTGACTGGTAATTTTTGCCCGGCCTTGACACTCCGGACAAACGGCCTTGAAGATCCGGAACACTGGCCCTAGGATGACCGGAATATTCAGCCACTGATGGGCGGTATTCCGAATCACTGCTGTTTCGCTTTATTTCCCGTGAGATCGTTGATTTGGACCGGTGAAGCTCTGTCGCTATTTCTGTGACAGTTTTCCTGAGAACTAAATATTTCATGATCTGTTCACGTTCTTCCAGTGTAAGATGATGATGGCAGTACATAATAGTCTCTTTTCTCAATGTCATCTTTACAAACTTCATTGTATCAAGACACTCTGAGCTGCCTTTCTTATCTGTTGCGTTTAGATTGTAAATTCAAGGCCAATAACAAGTATGCGGGATGATCCTCGAACACACAAGTTAATGGAGGGCTTTTAAAAATCAGCTCATAGAGCTTTAAGAGCATATGTTCAACTTAGGAACACATCACTTGAAAGAGCTGATAGAAGAGCGATACCTTTTCTTAATGATTCTGAACAATGTTGCTCTGCTTACATTTAGCTTTGAACACATATATTTCTGAGTGATTTCGCCTCTCTTCCATTTCTCATACAATTCTTCTAAAAGAATATAATCGATAGCTTTTGGTTGCCTACCTTTATATTTTCCTTCCTTTTTGGCAATCGCAATTCCCTCAGCTTGGCGCTGTCGGATTTGAGACCGCTCCAGTTCTGCCATTGCAGCAAAAACAGTTAGCATAAACTGCCCCTGTGGAGTATTAGTATCAATCCTTTCCTTCTCTGACACAAAAGATACCTTTTTCTGTTGCAACTCATCAATGATATCCAGAAGGTCATGCGTCGATCTTGCAAGACGTGAAATTGATTCAACATAAAGGATGTCACCTTCACGAATGAAGCTTAACATTTCCTGTAAGCCTGGCCGATCTCTGCTTTTGCCAGAAACCATATCTGTATAGATCTTTTCGCAGCCTAAATCCTTCAATATCTTCTCTTGTCTTGCCGTGTTTTGATCAATGGTACTGCATCGGCAATATCCTATCTTCATTTCAGAGACCCCCGTATATTTCAATAGAGTATAAATATTACATGAAACATATATGTATCATATGAATTATATTAAACCATATTGTGAAACACAACTTTGTATGAATCAATTGAGTATACCCTAGTGATACACATTAAGACGACATGCTCATGTGAAACGGCTGCAATGCTCATCACTGTTTAAGGTCTGATCACCTGACCACAAGAAAAGCAATCTTATGAGTGCTTGGCTTTCACCATGATTCTGCTATATCTAAGTTAGAAAGTTAGAAAGAACAACTGTCCCATGCTTGGATTAAGTTCCCATGTGGTTGGCAGCTGTTCTTTTTCTTTGTCTCCTATATGGGGGGCATGTCCCCTATATCCGCACCCTACCCCAACCACGCCCGATAACTGCGAATTTTTTTGGCTCAATCCCAAAACCTGTTGATATGACGCCATGTGGGATGGAGATATAGTACGAATATAAAAATGGATCTCGTATAATTGTGTGTACCCAAACATACAAGATAGGAGATCCATATGAATGTTAACACACAGCCGCTTATTCAGGGAGAATTAATTGATACAAGATCAGACGATCTGCGCTCTGATGCACATGATCTGATTGATTCAATTTCTGATGTGCAACTCCAGAGTGGCATTTTAACATTCTCATCAGGTCTGCCATCCTTTACCCAGGTTGGTATGCCGGAAACGGCCGTTAAAGAGATCTCTGTGGGCACATCATCCAGAACTGCCAGGCGCAGTGTCACTGAATACTTCTTTAAGGGAAAGCTGAATCGTCTGAACGGACAGCCGATCTACTGCAGTTGCTGTGGCCAGGAAACGGTGTATAACGGCACAACTGAGGTTGACTTGAAACACATTCCTATGGGAGGTATCTATACTCATATTGTTGTATCCAAGCAGAGAGCACTCTGCCAGAATAAGAACTGTCCGGTCAGTACTTATACAGAACCATTAGATTTCAAGGCTCAGGGACATCTGATTACAGCTGCTCTTGAGAACTATACACGCGATCTGCTTCGCTTTGGACTGACAATGAAGGAAATATCCATCATTACCGGTTTAAGCAAGAATACAGTCAAGGAGATCGATAAGAAGCGCCTTCAGGAACTGTATACCGTTAATGGTGAAGGCAAGGAACTGAAGAAGCCTGCAGAATGCCTGGAGTATCTTGGCATTGATGAATTTCTTCTTCATAAAGGCCATAAATACGCTACGCTGATCATGGACCTGAAGAGCGGACATGTGCTGTACCTTGCCTATGGCAAGAAGAAACAGACTGTATATGACTTTATTGACTGGGTCGGCATCGACTGGATGAAGAACGTGAAGGCAGTGGCCTGTGATATGAACAGTGACTTTGAAGAAGCCTTTAAAGATCGCTGTGAATGGCTGGATATTGTCTATGACCATTTCCATCTGATCAAAAACTTCAATGACAAGGTGGTATCAGAAGTCCGTAAAGAGGAACAGAAGCGCCTGATAGAAGAAGGCAATACAGAAGCTGCCAAAGCTCTCAAAGGCTCTAAGTATGTTCTGATGACAAGTGCTGAAACAAGAAAGCAGAAGGAAAAAGATGCCAAAGCGGGCAAAACCATTGCCCGTGGAAGCGATCTGTTCAAGAAGCCGGAGGTGAAGCAGAAAGCAGGCATTGAAGAAGAATACAAGAAGCTATTGGATGAAAACAAGCTGTTCTTCACCATGGATCTGGTAAAGGAACAGCTTGATAAAGCATACAGAGCAAATAGCGAAAGAGGCATGAAGATTCATATTAACCGGATCATACGCACCTGCAAAGCAACAGAGAACAAGCATTTCATATGGTTTGCCAAGCTGCTTGAGGAACACATGAAAGGAATTATCTCTCATGCAAGAGTCCATATCTCATCCGGCAAAGTTGAAGGAACCAACCAGATGATAAAAACATTGAGACGCAAAGGATACGGCTATCCAGATGATGAATATTTCTTCCTGAAGATCATTGATGCCAGCAGGAAATTCTCATGACCTCTGGGTACATCTATCAACAGGAATTAGGACTGAACCAAAATAATCAAGCGTCCAGAGATGGGCGCTTTTCTTTAGAAAGGAAGTCACTCAAGAAGATTTGGACTTATATCGTTATTTGGATGACGATCCAGATCATTATGAAGATCATCATCTCTGCCCTTTCTGCCTAAGCAATATGTATCGCAAAGATTCCTATCATTTCAAAAAACAATAATATTCATTCCATCACTATATTTATGACTCTTTTATTATGCCTTGATATGCTTGTGATCTTTTCTGTTGATTTCACATATTCAAAAACCCGAATTGAAATTCTTATAATACAAAAGAAAAAGATGCTGTTGATATACAGCATCCTGCGTCTGCCTCATTCAGAATGATTCACTTCCTTTTCATTCTTCTGATACCAGACTGCACAAATGATTTTAGCTGCGATCAAAGCGGCAAGCAGTATGGTCAGAAGAACCATCATAAGTATTCCTCAGCCTTCAGTTATTTGTTGCGGCAGGAAACTCGAGGTTTCTTCCGTCTTTTCCAAATACATGAGCTACTTCGCCCGGGAAAGTGAAATCAATTTCCTCACCGATGGAGAATTGTCTTTCATTCAGGCCCATCGTATCTACGATGATGATGCCATCCTTGCCCATGGCATTGACATGAAGATGAATCTGAGATCCCATCATCTCACTGACATCAACGGTTGCCTTGATCATCTTATCCGGATCGCCTTTGAGTTCAATATGTTCCGGACGCACACCAACGGTAACATTCTGTGATTCAACATGCTCGCTTGCTAATCTTTCCTCTTTGTCTTTGGAAAGTTCAATCATGGCATTTTCAACCTGTACGGAGTATTTGTCTCCGTCTTTGATAAGCCTTGCATCATAGAAGTTCATCTGTGGTACACCAATAAAGCCGGCCACGAAAATATTTAACGGATGGCTGTAAACTTCTTGTGGTGTTCCTACCTGCTGGATGACGCCGTCTTTCATGACAACAATACGGTCACCCAGTGTCATTGCTTCCGTCTGGTCATGCGTAACATAAATGAAGGTCGTATTGATCTTCTGTCTTAATTTGATGATCTCTGCACGCATCTGGTTTCTCAGCTTCGCGTCAAGATTGGATAATGGCTCATCCATCAAGAGAACTTTCGGATTTCTGACAATTGCCCGTCCGATGGCAACTCTCTGTCTCTGCCCGCCTGACAGTGCCTTCGGCTTGCGGTCAAGGTATTCTGTGATGCCCAGTATTTCCGCTGCTTCATTTACCTTGCGGTTGATTTCATCTTTCGGTACCTTTCTTAATTTCAGCGGGAATTCCATGTTTCCTCTGACCGTCATATGCGGATAGAGGGCATAGGACTGGAATACCATCGCAATATCTCTGTCCTTCGGCGCAACATCATTCATGCGTTTTTTATCGATATAGAGATCACCTCTTGTGATTTCCTCAAGTCCTGCGACCATGCGCAGGGTTGTGGATTTGCCACATCCGGAAGGTCCTACCAGAACAATGAATTCCTTATCCTGAATGGAAAGATTGAAGTCATCAACAGCAAGCACACCTTCTTCGGTGACTTTCAGATTATGCTTTTTCTCTTCTTTTTCTTCTTTTCTGCGTTTTCTCTTACTGGTCTTTTCCGTATTTGGATAAACCTTGGTGATATGTTTTAATTCTACTGAAGCCATATTATTTTCTCCTTTTGCCCCGCATGTCTGCGGATTATGAGACCATGAAATGGTCTACTGGCTTTATTTAACTAAATTAACCTTTTACAGAGCCGACCATGACACCGGTTACGAAGTATTTCTGTACAAATGGATACAGAATCATCATAGGAATGATGGAAATCATAATTGTTGCATATTTGATGAGCGGTCGGTAGATCATGACATCTTCACCACTTGCATCAGCAACAATACTGTTTTCAGTTGACTGAAGAACGATTTCACGAAGTACAAGCTGCAGCGGCCATAAGCTTCTGTCCTGCAGGTAAATCGATGCGTTGAACCATTCATTCCAATGCTGAACAGCATAGAACAATACGATAACTGCAACGATTTCCTTACTGACCGGCAGAATAATTCTGGTCAGAATCTTGGCATCATCTGCCCCGTCAATGCGGGCTGACTCAATCATTTCTTCTGGTATATCCATAAAGGATGTACGCATGATAATGATATTGAATGCCGTTAAGGCACCAGGAAGAATGACTGCCCAGCGTGTATTGTAAAGGCCGAGCTTATTCATGACGATGAAGGTTGGAACAAGTCCTCCGTTGAAGATCATGGTGAATACAACCATCTTGGAGAATGCCTTGCCGAACATCAGATTCTTTCTGGACATAATATAGGCAGCCAGAATATTCAGAACCAATCCGATAAATGTCGAAACAACAACATAGAGGATGGTATTTCCATAGGAGCGCAGAATGTTTGAATTCTGCATGACCAGCTTGTATCCGCCAAGAGTTGGTGTTCCCAATGGTTTCAGAAACAGTCCGCTGTGAGCAGCAACCTGAAGCGGATCGCTGATGGATCCCATGGCAACATGCCAGATCGGCAGCAGGAATATCACACATAGTAATGACAGAATAATGGTATTGAATATGGAAAATATTTTTTCACCTTTAGTGCGCTTATTCATAACAGCCTCCTTTACCAGATGCTGGTCTCATTGACCTTGCGGCTGATCAAGTTGGCAACTGTAAGCACGATCAGATTGATGACAGAATTGAACAGGTTGACTGCCGTGGAGTATGAATAGTCTGAATTCAGAAGACCCATACGATAAACGTAACTTGCAATAACATCACCTGTTTCATAGGTGGATGGACCATACATCAGGATGATCTTTTCATAGCCCACTCCCATGATCTGACCAAGACGCAGTATCAGTAATACGACAATTGTTGAAGAAATGCCCGGCAGGGTCACATGAAGCGTCTGCTGCCAGCGGTTGGCACCGTCAATGCGGGCTGCTTCGTATAAGGTAGGATCAATGGCCGCAAGAGCTGAAATGAAAATAATGGAATTATAGCCAAGATGCTGCCAGAGGTTTGATCCGATATACAATGTACGGAACCACTTTGGTGAAGAAATGACTGCGTCGCCAGTCCATCCGAATTTTTCAGCAATGATTGTAAACAAGCCATTTGATTTACCAAAATCAAAGAGAATGGAAACGACAACGACGACAGAAATGAAGTATGGAAGATAGGATACTGTCTGGACAAACTTCTTGAACTTGGCATTTCTGACTTCATTCAGGCATAATGCAAATACAATCGGCAGCGGGAATGAGAACAGAAGGCCGTAGAAGCTGATCAGAAGAGTGTTTCTCAGTAATCTCCAGAAGTTAGGAGAAGAGAAGAAGCGCTGGAAGTTCTGCAGGCCGACCCACCCACTTCCAAAAATGCCCTTGCGCATGCTGTACTTCTGAAAGGCCATGACAATTCCGGCCATTGGCAGATAGTTGAATAAAAGGAAATAAATAACGACTGGCAGAGCCATCAGATACAGTTCCCAGTGATCCTTGAAATCTTTCTTCAGTCTCTGGCCAAAACTTTTCTTTTTTGTTTTAGTTATATCTTTTGTCATAATGGAAACCCTTATATAAAAATGGAAGGAGCAGAGAGATCACCTCACTGCTCCTAGGATGAAGCGAATTTATCTAGCGTTATAACGGTCTAATGCTGCCTGACGGAGCTCAATGCAGCGGTCAATACCCATGTCTTTCAGAGTATTTCTGTAATCATCATATTCATCGAGGGATCGCTCACCATTGATGAACTTGACATTGTTTTCCTGAACATACGATTCAATTTCAACATACAGATTGGAATATTCTGTATTCTCATCAGCCGTCATTGTGCAGGTTGTCGGAATGAAATCGGTTGGTTCATACTTGGACCAGATCGGATATGCAGCAGATCTTTCCTTAGGCATCTGCTCAATCTGAGCTGCTTCTACACGGATGTTAGGATTCTTTGCCCAGTACTTCACAGCAACTGTTGCAGAATCAAGTCCATCCGGGTTGTGGTAACGGAAGTCATAGTTGCCGATGCGGTGACCATCTTTAGGATCAGCATTCCAGACAACACCCTCTTCACTGTCGATACCATAGTTTGCATTCAGATAAACATCCTTTGCATAGAATGTATCCAGCCACTTGATGGCTTCCTTGATATGTTCGCTCTTGGCATTGACCAATGTGCAGACATTCAGCATATTCATGTAGTTGCCGGAAACCATGCGCCATGCAGGATCTGCAGAATCAGCACTCTTCTTCGGCTGTGGAGCTGCGACTGCCCAGAAATCAGGATTTGTTGCACCTCTGGAAATATAGGCATCCGTCATACGTGTGCCATAGTCTACCAGTGCGCCGACCTTGTCGTTCAAAATCATATCGCTATCAGCTGTAATGCCACTGGACTGTCTGGTAGAGAAGTCAGGATCAAGCAGTCCCTTTTCATACCAGTCATGCATCATGGTCAGATAATCTTTATAGCCGTCTTCCATTGGTCCGTACTTGATTTGGCCATCATGCTGGTAGAAGTATGGAGCTACGCCATAGCCGGCCATGAATTCACCATTATCGATACCATACTTGGAAGTATAGAGCGGTGCTTCAATGCCAAGCTGATCTTTGAATGCGGTCAGAACCTTTTCCCAATCATCATATGTTTTAGGAACATCCATGCCTACTTTATCAAGGAAGTCCTTGCGGATGGAGAGGCCCTGGTCAGCATAGCCGTTTTCCATATTGTCCCAGAATCCCCACATGCCATACATCTTGCCGGAGTCGGTGAATACGTTCTTATCGACGCCGTCAATACTGTTGAGCCAGCTGACGTAGTTAGGTGCGATATCAAGGTACTGTGACATATCGACAACGTAGCCGTCATCAATGCAGGCATCCATACCGTCACGGTAGGACTGCTGGTCTACCTGGTTGTAAATAATGTCAGGCAGATTGTCAGATGTGAACAGGAGATTGAATGATTCAGCTTCGGATCCAGCCGGCGGAACAATGAATTCAATGTGAATGTTGGTCTTGTCTTCCAGCCACTGCCAGAATTCACCATCGTTGAAGTCGGCGAGGTTGCCCATGGATCCGGCCATCGGATACCACATTGTCAGCGTGATCTTTTCATCGCTGATCGGATAGGTCTCCTGATCGGTTTCACCTTTTACGACATCGGATTTCGGGATTTCAACTTTTGTCGTTTCCGTTGATGAGGATCCGGATGAAGCGGATGTGCTGCCGCTGCTGCAGCCGCACATGAGCATGGCGGCCGGCAGAGCAACTGCCAGCGTCTTTTTGATAATGCCTTTCATAAACTTTCCTCCTAAATGATTAAAGCATTGCATATGGATCATCACATTTGTGATGGTACTGCCTGATCGAAAGGCTCCGGGATATATTCAGCAAATATCACGTCATTGAATTCTTTGGAAATGATGTAGGCTGTAACTGGTACGCCTATCATCAGAACGATGACAAATAATGCTGGTATGAAGCGCCACAGAAACAGAGGAATAATGATTAATCCGAATGATTCTATGCCGAGTATTTTCAATGTTGAGATGAAGTTATGTAGAGCAAAGTACATGCTGTTGGTTAATGTACGGAAGATCGTGTTGTCAAATCTGCTTAAGGTCATGAATACATATGTGAAGTAGACCAGCCAGCAGAATAACAGCACAACAATTAATACTGCAAATACGACAGATACTGTTTTTCCGGCATTGATGGCACCAAGGGTCTGGATGAAACCGGCAGTCAGAATAATCAATACGGCCAGAAAGCCGGTCCCCAGAATCAGAGCAGGACGAATATTTGTCTTGAAGCTGTGAAAGAACATTCTGACAATGCTCTCCCCTTCGTCTCTACGCATTTTAATGCATGTATAATTCAATGCTGCCGTACTGGCGCCTATTGTCACAATCGGAAGTGAGCAGAGCAGCCACAGCACATTTAAAATCATCAGATTTGCGATTAACTGCAGCTTGCTGAAAACAGGACTGTCATCTTTCTGATTCATTTTGCTCATTTTCTTCCCCCCCGTGTATTTATGTCTAAGTTTCTTTATATTTCTGAGAGAGATAACTCAATGTCTAATCCTACTAGGCCTATTTAAGCGCTTTCATTATGGAAATGCAACTGCTATTTTTGACACTGTTCAAATAACAAGTTCATAATTGCTGTAAATTAAGCCATTTCATTGTTCATGATAAATTGCAGAAATTTTTTTTAGAATATCCATATGTTCAAAACCATTTGGATAAACAATATCTATTTCACGATTCATACTGAGATTTTCAATTGGAAGTGCCACAAGCTTCT
>NZ_OUNG01000006.1 GCF_900343155.1 Lactimicrobium massiliense | reverse complement strand
AAGTGTAAAAAATGTTATTCGAGAAGTTACTAACAGTATGTGAAACGATCGCCATAATCTGAAACTCCTTGAATAATCATTTTTCTAAGATAATGGACCTTATCTTACATCTCGAATAAGGTACATTGCAAGAGAAAGTTCTCTACGATCCTGAAAACCGACGAGAAGAAGTACAAAGGGACTCTGGCTGACAAGGCAGTCAAGAAAATTCAAAAGATCTACCATGAAGAGCATCAGCTGGAAAATCTGCCGGCCGATGAACATCTGCAGAAGAGGCAGGAGATCATCCAACCGCTGGTAGATGACTTTTTCCAATGGATTCGCAGCAAACGTAATCTGGTTGACTCATCCTCCGCCATCGGGGAGGCTTTTACCTATGCCCTGAATCAGGAAAGGTACCTGCGAGTATTCCTGGATGATCCAACCGTGCCGCTGGATAATAATGCGGCAGAAATCGCCATTCGTCCATTTACGATCGGGAGAAAGAACTGGGTCCTGATCGATACACCGAAAGGCGCAGAGGCCAGCGCTATTATTTACAGCATCGTCGAAACAGCAAAAGCAAACAACCTGAAGACATACCCTTACCTGACATGGCTGCTGGAGAAAATAGCTCAAAGAGCAAATGAAGGAATCACAACAATCCCAGAGGAACTTTTACCTTGGTCATTAAAGATCCCGGCTTCTCTCAAAAAGTAACACCACATGGAACGCCTCCCAGTCCTTCCGAATGGACTGAGATAACTGTGCCAGATCATTGGCTCACTTTAAAGGTACGGATTATTGAGCGCTTACTGTCTTCCGATTCGGATTCGGCTTTCTGTTTTCTTTATCCTCTCCGAATGGATCTTCATATTCCTTTACGCTTAACTTATCTTTTGCGATATCTGCGCTTTCCTGTTCACGGATATATTTGCGTATTGTGGATTCATTGATCCCTACTGTGCTCACATAGTATCCTTCCGCCCAAAAATGTCTGCTCCCATATTTGTATTTCAGGTTCGCATGCTTATCAAATATTTCAAGCGAGGACTTTCCTTTGATGTATCCCATGATCTGTGATACAGAGTACTTTGGAGGGATACTCAAAAGAAGATGTACGTGGTCGGGCATCAGATGCCCTTCCAGAATCTCCACTCCTTTGTATTTGCACAACCGTTTTATGATATCCCGGATATCTGGGCGCAGTTGATTATAAATTACTTTTCTTCTATACTTCGGAGTGAACACGACATGATATACGCAGTAATATTTCGTGTGAGCTAATGAATCATATTTGTTAGCCGTATTTGGCACCTCATCTTTCTAGAATCGTGACTTGGACAATCACCATTCTAGATAGATGGGGGGCTTCTTTCTATAAGAAGCACCGGCCTTCCTCCCGCATAGCGGGAGGTTTTCTGTTTCGCACCTCTTCGGTGCTCAACAGCGCTCCTACGCATAATAAAAATGGAAGATATTTCATCTTCCACTTGCTGACTTGATTATCTTTGCTCTTCGGATTTGAGATCCCGATGCATCAATGCTGTGATTTCCTGGTCAGGAATACTATTTTCATACAGGACATGGTAGACCGCTGTGGTGATCGGCATATCGATGTGTCTTTCTTTTGCCTCTTCATAGACAATACGGCACGCTGACAGGCCTTCCACAGTTTTGGTATTGGTCTTCATGAAGTAATCAGCACTATTTTCGGTGCCGATCTGATAGCCAGCCATGAAATTGCGGGAAAGTCTGGATGTGCATGTGACAATCAGATCCCCTACCCCATCCAGACCAAGGAAAGTCTCAGGATGCGCACCGAAGGCAACTCCATAGCGCTCCATCTCAGCCAGTCCTCTTGTCATCAGGGCAGCCCTGGCATTGTCTCCCTGTCCAATACCTTCCAGAATACCAGACGCAATGGCCATGATGTTCTTTAAGGCAGCACCGATTTCCGTGCCAATGACATCTGTATTGCGGTATACACGGAAATAATCATTGGAAAACAGCTGCTGGATGGTTCTGGCCGCTTCTTCGTCTTCACTGACGGCATTGATGGCTGTCAACTTGCGCTGAATCACTTCTTCGGCATGGCTTGGTCCGATCAATGATACGATGGCTTTGACATACTGTGCAGGCATGATACGGCGGATGAAGACGCTCATGCGCTCATGCGTAACCGGATGGAAACCCTTGGCCACATTGATTACGATCACTGGATGATCCAGACAGGCAATTGCCTGGTTCAGCACGGTTTCAATGGCACTTGTTGGCACAGCTGCTAACAGCAGATCTGCATCCTGTATGCAATGCATATCCGTACTGGCCGTCAGACTCGGATTCAAAGGATCCGGAAATGCCTTCATGTTATGATGATTGAGATTGATGTCATCTGTTTCCTGCTGATTTCTGCCCCACAGCACTGTTTCATTTCCGTTGTCAGCCAGTACCTGAGCCAGAGCGGTTCCCCAGCTGCCAGTACCAAGTACAGCGGCTTTCATTCACTGACCTTCTTTCTGGCGATGATTCTGATCGGCGTTCCTTCCAGATCAAAGGCATGCCGCAGCGCATTCTCCAGGAATCTCTGGTATGTGAAGTGCATGAGTTTCGGGTCGTTGCAGCTAAGCACAAAGGTTGGCGGTGCAGCCGCCACCTGGGTGGCATAGTAGATACGGAAACGCTTGCCGTTGCGGGCCGGAGCAGGATTGGTTACCTGCGTATCGGCAATGACCTGGTTGAGAACATTGGTAGCAATACGGCGGTTGGCGTTTTCATAAACATGATCAACAATCGGGATAATCTGGTTTGTACGCTGGCCGGTTTTTGCAGAGACAAAAATGATTGGTGCATACGCGAGATACACAAATTCTTTGCGTACTTTTTCTGTGAATGCATTCATGGACTTGTCATCTTTCTCAACGGCATCCCACTTGTTGACGACGATAATGACCGGCTTGCCGGCTTCGCTTGCATAGCCAGCCACATGTTTGTCCTGCTCACGGATACCAGCTTCTCCATCGATCAGAAACAGGGCAACATCACAGTTCTCAATAGCTTTCATCGCCCGCATGACACTGTACTTCTCAACGGACTCCCATACTTTGCCGCGCTTGCGGATACCTGCAGTATCAACGATGACATACGGTCTGCCGTCAAAGACAAATGGGGTATCAACGGCATCGCGGGTTGTTCCCTGCACGTTGGAAACAATGGAGCGTTCCTGGTGGAGCAGACGGTTGACGAGAGATGATTTGCCGACATTAGGCTGGCCGATGACTGCAATACGGATGCCGGGAAGATCTTCCTTTTCCTTTTCAGTCGGCATCTTGGCCATGCAGGCATCCAGCAGATCGCCGATGCCAATGCCATGAACACCGGATACAGCAATCGGGTCACCCAGGCCCAGCTCATAGAATTCATAGATATTGAGCAGACGTGACTCATCATCAATCTGGTTGACAGCCAGTACAACCGGTTTGTGGCTGCGCTGCAGGATACCGGCAATGTAGCGGTCATCATCCGTGATGCCATGTTTGCCATCAGTAACCATGATAATGACATCTGCTTCTTCAATAGCAATCTGTACCTGTGCACGGATTTCTGTCTGATACGGCTGGTCTTCCATCTGGATCCCGCCGGTATCAATCAGCTGGAAATGATGGCCGGTCCAGTCACCTGTGGCATAAATCCTGTCTCTGGTAACACCCGGAACATCTTCTACAATGGATACCCTGTTGCCGGCAATCCGGTTGAAGATCGTCGACTTACCGACATTTGGTCTTCCGACAATTGCGATCACGCCGCTCATGCCTGCTTCTCCTTTGCAAAGTATGCTTTTACCAGACGGTATACAGCATCAGCACTCTCATCAAAGGACAGATCAGAAGTATCAATTTCCACAGCATCTGCTGCTTTGACAAGCGGTGATTCTTTGCGGGTTGTATCCTGCTTGTCGCGTTCCGCAATCTCAGCCGCAATCTGCTCAACGCTTTCTACCTGCAGTCCCTTTTCTTTGTCCTGCAGATAGCGCCGGCGGGCTCTTGCCATCGGGCTGGCTGTCAGGAACACCTTGACTTCGGCATCAGGCAGGACCACGGTACCGATATCTCTGCCATCCATGATGAACCCCTTGGCAGCTGCCATGACCTGCTGGCGTTTGACCAGATCCTGACGAACTCTCTTCAGCTTGGAAACGCGGCTGGCAGCAAGGGAAATATCCTCATGGCGGATTTCTTCACTCACATCCTTACCATCCAGAAAAACCTTTCCTTCCGGTGTCAGAACAATCTCTGTATGGGCAAGCATATCGGCAATCTGGTTTTCATCATCCAGATTGAGGTGCTGCTGCAGGGCTTTGCAGGCAGTGCAGCGGTACATTGCTCCGGTATCGAGATGCACATAATGTAGTTTTGCGGCAAGTGTATTGGCAATGGTACTCTTGCCGGCAGCACTCGGCCCATCGATAGCGATATTGATTTTCTCCATGTTTACGCTCCTTTCCTGCTCAGAAAAATCCAATAAATGACAATCAGCAGCACAATGATCAAAGCAATGATCAATACAACCAGCACAATATTGAGAATCTGGTTGGTATGGCGCATCTTGTCAGAAACTTCAGACAGGTTGTCTTCATAATCATCCAGCTGTGCACGCATCTGGGTTGTTTCATTCAGCAGCTGCTGGCGGGTTGTCCGCTCCAGTTCCATACGGCGGTTGAATTCACCCGTGCTCATGACATGATGCCCATCCTGATCAAGATCCGGCACTTCTTCATTATTCACCTGTTCCTGTTGCTGATAGGATGGTGCCTTCTGGCGTACCTTCTGTTTCTTTGACGGTGTATCATCATCCACCAGTCCCCTGACTGTCGAGGCAATATCACGGGCGTTGTCCGGCGCACTGGGTGCTTCATCTTCCTCCCGGTAGGCATTCGGTGTCACATTCTGATTGATGAACGGCACCTGCGTTGTTCTTCTGGCATTGCGGGAAGTTTCACGATCCTGAAAGGGACGGTCCACAGCTGGTGCAGGCTGTTCCTTCTTCAGACGGTCAAGAATATTAACTTCCGTATTTTCAGATACCGCATTGCCCTGGGCAATGTTGTACTGTTTGACTTCATTGATATAGCGGTCCAGATAGTCATTGGCAAAAGCCGGTTCATCCTGAGAATCATCATGCTCAAAATGCAGGCTGTCACTTTCATTCGTCTGCACCTGTGTGCGCTGATCGTCCACTCGCGGACTCTGGTAGGCAGTCCTTCTGACATGAATCGGATCATGATCATTGGCTGTATCCGGCACATCCGACGGCGGGGCAAAATTATTGCTGTCAATCTGGTTCAGACGATCCTGAAAACGATGAAGATCCCTCGTCTCGATCTCCTGTCCAACATCATTCTGCAGACTTTCCCGCAGATCTTTATATTTTTCTGTCCGTGATAATTTTGCCATATACTTTCTCCACAAATTACACCGCTAACCATTATAGCATAGACCCCTGCTGTCATTGTGCAGGGATCCGATCATATATGCCGATCTTTCCAATAAAAAAGCGGTCTTTTCATAAGGCCGCAGTGTCTGTACGTGATGGTTTATCAGCGGTGCAGCAGTGGTGAAACGTGCTTATAGAGCACGCCTGTGATCACGCTGATCACAGCACCCTTAAACAGGTTGAATGGCACAACACTGAAGATGATCAATGTGCCAAGGCTGTTAATTGCAGGATTGACGGCAGCACCCATCTGCAGGATGGCATCCAGCGGGAAATTTGCCAGTGTCACATAAGCCGGAATCAGTACAAAATAGTTTAGTACAGCACCGGCCACAGCCATGCATACGGTACCAACAGCCATGCCGATGATGGCATTTTTCTTTGTCTTATGGCGCTTGTAGATGATTGCTGCAGGTACGCAGAGTGCACTGCCGATCAGGAAGTTGGCAAGTTCACCAACACCCATTGTAATGGTACCGTTGAACAGCAGATTCAGCACAATTTTAACAGCTTCAATCAATGCACCGGCGACCGGTCCCATGGCAAATGCGCCCAGCAGGACTGCAATCTCAGAAAAATCAAACTTGTAGAATGATGGTGCAAATGGCAGCGGGAATTCAAACAGCATAAGAACAGTTGCAATCGCGCTCAGAATGGCGATCTTGGCAATGTTCTTAGTGGTCAGAACGGACCGTGCGGATGCTTTTTCACTGGTACTTGTTTTTGATACTGACATGGTTTTCCTCCTCTGCCCCACTAAAAAAGGGGGTCTTTCAGATAAAAACCTCCGGGTATACCTATAAAAGATGTTCACTCTTTCATCCAGACTTTACTGTCGCCATCGGAATTTCACCGATTCGGTTCCTGCCTCAGCAGGAAGTCGCGGGGTTTACCGCCGGTCAGGAATTTCACCTTGCCCTGAGTTTTATCAACCAAATTATAACGGAATGCAAAGAGAATGCAACAAATTTTCCTCACGCATAGATTTCCAGCAGCAGTTCAATCAAAGAATGCTCAGCAGCACCGAACCACTTGTAAATCATATACAGGGCAATCATCATACAGACTGTTGTCACAATGGACTGTGTCTCTACCCTTGCACTGGTGCTTTCGGCAATGACATGATTTTTCAGGAAAACACCGTACAGAACAACGCCGATCATGATGATGATGCCGACTTCCGGACTCTTCAAAGAAATCAGCCCCGCCACGAGGAACGCGGCTGATTCAGAAAGCCAGCCCATTGTACCAATGGCAAAGATCCGGGTTACCGTAATCTTTTCATGGCGGAAGATAGAGACAAAGACATTGATCAGATAACCGATGCTTTCTGCCAGTACAAAGATCACCAGCAGCCTGAAAGCAATCTCTGCTGTATGTGTAAAGTTCAGGCGCAGATAGCTGAAATTCTGTGTATCCACAATCTTCTTGAAACCAATGGCAAGGAATGCGGACGCAATCAGCCATTTGATGATCATTCTGCCAAGACTTGCCAGAAATGGCGAAGGAATCTCCTCATAGGCTTCATTCTCCATACAAGCATATGGATGCAGCAGCAGTTCCGAGAAAGAATAATGATGCCGTCTGACAATGGCACTGACCTCTGCATCGCGGGCCTGTTCCACCCGTGCATGGCGGGCTGCCATTTTCTCTTTGAAAGAAGGCTTTTCTTTCTTTTCAAGCTTTGCATGTTCCGTCAGAATATCGAAATTCTCATGCTTGACGGAGGCATCTGCCTGCATCGTTTTTACCTCTGGTGCCTGTTCACTTACATGCAGTGTATCTTTGACAAGCACCGAAACCGTATTTCTGGTTTTGGAATGGTATGGGATATGGCGGGCAGCCGGGGCATGATGAAAACGGTCGGAAGGCAGAGCGGTTCTTTTGTGATAGTAGCGAAGAGATGGTTTCACGATAGTCTCCTTTGTATCAAAAATGTGCTATATCAGCACATTTTATATTTTCATGTCAATCAAAAGTGTGCCAGGAAAACAGCCTGACGTGTGAATCATCTTAATTTTATTTGATTGGCATAGCCTGTCAACCGCAAACCAGGATCTTTATCAACTGTCTGCATCCATCCGTTCTGCATGAAAATCAAACACTCTTCCCGTCTGTTCATCATACACAATTGTCATTGCCTCACGCACCGGCCAGGAAATTGTGGCATAGGCAGTTCCAGATGCCAGTTCCATGTCAAAAATCGTATTTTCAGAAGAAGAAATGGATACTGCATCTGTACAGAGGGCACATTTCAGTGCCTGGATGACCTGCATTTCCGCAATCTGGTATTTTTGTGCTTTTTCCAGGAAAAGAATGGACGCAAAGCGCTGCTGCATCATGGCAGCAAAAGCAGCGCAAACCGTGACGGCAAGCAGAAAAACACTCAGAAAATACGCCGAGACATTACCGTTCACTGTATGCAGCCGCAGCCTGATATGTTTCATTTCCGCGCTGGTAGTATACATAGATCACCTCCTGCTCCATGCCAAATGAGAGTGCATCAATGTCATTGAGAAAGATCTGGGTGCCAGGCTGCAGGATCATGCGGTGATTGCGCAGCACAAGCTGACAGTCTCTTCCCTGGTATTGAAAATACAATGTATCATTGCGGCATTCCAGATCATAGGAAAGCATCAGAATTCTTCGCAACTGCTGCAGGGCAATCTCATCCTGGATACTTTCATCAAATGCGGTCAGCTGAGGCAGTATCCAAAGACATGCCGTCACCGCAGGCAGCAGCATCACACTGATCAGGATCGTCATCAATACATCCCCTAAGGCGAAGCCGTGGCTTGACACGTTTCTTCACATCCTTTCATCTGTCCCAGGGCATCCTCGAAGTGCTCGGCCATCTGCTGCCGTTTCTGCTTAATATCCTGACTGCCTGCTGTGTGCAGTGCAGCAGCACCATACACAACAAGACAAAGCATTGCAGTAATCAGAACGGCAATCAGCGCCTCACTTAGCAGAAAGCCATTACGGTGTAACAAGACGGCCGCCTCCCAGCTCAATGATGATCTTCTTTCCACCCGGATATACAGTCTGTGCCCTTTTGACATTACCTTTTTCATTGAAGTAAATCACGGGAAGTTTTCCAGATGAATCAACATACTCCTGATTCTCTGCCAGAGCCATTGCCCTTGCCTGCATCTGCAGATAGCCGCCTGGCCACAAAAAGCGCTGGATCATTTCCTGTTCAGAAAGAACGGGCAGACTCATACTGGCAAACACGCCAAGACACAGAATCACAATCATCATTTCAAGCAGTGTAAAGCCATGTTTATTCAATGTGCGCGGTACCATCATAGATCGTCAGGCTCTTTTCGTTATGATCGCATGTTGTCTGATTTTCGCTTAATAGGCCGGCAGAAACAAGATCAGATACGCTTCCCGGGTACTGGTCAAATTTCATTTTGTATTCCAGTATGGCGGCATCTGCCACCTTTTCAATTGCACGGCAGCCCTTGTCATTGACAATGCCAAGAGTTGTTTTGATATTGGGAACAGTCAGCAGAAATAAAACGGAAATGATGACAATGACAACTGTCATTTCCAGAAGTGTGAATCCTTTGTGGTTGTTCTTTTTCATAGTCTTTCCTTTCAGATGCCGATCTGCTGCATCATTGCCATCGGCATCAGCAATATACGGTAAGCAAAGATGATGACAAGTCCCACTGCCAGGTAACAGACTGCCTGAACTCCATGGGTGAAATGGTCAATCTGATGCCTGGTGCGCATCAGACTCATCTGCAGATAGCCGGTCAGGATGCCGGCAGTATCTTCAGCATAAACTGCTGTCTGGAAAAAGGCGGCCAGTGCGCTTTCAAGATACGGAGACACGACGGCCCGGCTCAGTGATTCTCCCTTCTGGAAAGAATGGTCCAGCTCACTGGCAAGAAATGCAATCAAAGGCCGCTGATTCATTCGTGAAAGAATCTGAAGTGACTGCCTGGTACTGATCTGTCTTCGCACACATTCCTGAAAGAAACGGGTAAACTGCGTCGATGCCAGCTGCACAGGCAGACTGTTGGGAACGTGCAGGGCTGCAAAACGATATGCTTTGACGATATTTGTTTGTCTGGTGCACAGCCACAGGATGGCTGTGAAAACAAGAACCGCCGCAAACAGGCCTCTTGCAAACCATGCCATCAGTGCTGCCAGCACAGCCACATTGCCGGATGAAACATTGACAGCTGTTATCATATTGAGCATGGTGGGCAGCACAGTTCTTTCAAACAGGAAGATGCCGCCTGCCATTCCTGCCATTAACATGCACGGATACAGCAGTCCTTTTTCGATGATGGCAAGATGTTCCTTCTCCTGGGCAGTGATGGCAATGGCAAGCTGCAGACTGTCCAGAAAAGGAAGATATGCCAGGAAATCACGCAGGAAGCTTTGATAGCTGGATGGCATATACTGCCCGAGAAACGTCTCAGCCAGCTCGCCATTGTCCAGGTGAGAACGGATGGCATCAAAACATGATTTGTTGGCAGGTGTCTGCAGAATATGCATTGTTTCTTCCAGGGAAAAGCCGCTGTCCATCAGAACGGCAGCAGCCTTGATATCCTGCTCAGAAAGTGAAATCCGCCGCCGCAGCCATTTTTTCAATAATGCCGTTTGCGGCCGCAAAGGATGCTTTGGCAGACAACGGGATGAAGTCTTCACTTGTTTCTTTGTTGGCAAACCAGTAGTCCACCTCCTTTCTGTCCATAATTTCATAAATGCCGGTCATACCCTGGCTGCATGGATACAGCCGCTGGTTGGATATGCCGCCAAGCACATCCTTCAGCTGGTAATCTTTGACGCCAAGATCCAATAACCGCAGTATTGCCGAAGTGCAGCTTGAAGCATGCAGTGAGGTCAGTACCAGATGCCCCGTCAAGGCACAGCGCACTGCCATCACTGCTGCCTCAGAATCTCTGATTTCACCAATCATGATAATGTCGGGATCATGGCGCATCAGCTGCTTGATGCCTTCGGCATAGGACATGTGCTGCTTGTCATTGATCTGCAGCTGTACATACGCAGGATTAATCACTTCCACGGGATCTTCCAGGGTATAGATTTTTCTTCCGGAAACACTGTTCAGCAGGGTATAGAGCGAGGTTGTCTTACCAGATCCGGTAGGTCCTGATAAAACAAACAATCCGGTGCGGTGTTGAAGAATATCATGCAGAAAGCCCTGTGCCTGTCTGTCCCGGGTCAGATCATCAATCTGCAATCTGGAAGAATGATTCAGGATGCGCAATACACCGCTGGTCAGCCTGTAACTTGTCACAAGTGCAAAGCGCAGTGACAGTACGGTCCCATCCACTTCTTCCTCAAAGGAGCCCGTCTGCGGTACAGAAATCCGGGACAGATCAAGGTTGGCACGGTACATCAGATAATGAAAGAGGCGCAGATCATCTTCCTGCGGCTTCAGTTGTTCCATGGTGCCATGCACACGCATCTCGATCGCTACTTCCTCCTTCTGGCTCAGCAAAGAAAAATGTATATCTGTTACCTGATAAGCCAGTGCAATTCTCAGCAGGTCCTGCAGTCTGTCTTCCATGTCTCTTCCTCCTTCATCTCTCTATGCCCCTGCAAAACCACATTTCCCTGAAGAAAAAAAAAACGCTATTTTCAAAGATTTAGTTGATGAGGCTGTAAACACCAAAATATCATGAGCTATATGCCTCATAGAGGTTAATTGGCATTTTAAGCTTTGGGATCTCCGCACAGGTAAATGGAATCTGTTCAAACATTGTTTCCATGTATGCTTCTGATTTCCATTTGCGCATGTCCAGCCTGTACTTTAAATATTTCTTCATGACGATCCAATTCAAATAACCCTGGAGATGTCTTGTGCTGATACCATGTTTCTGCCTGATCATGTTTTTTAGCTCAGAGTGAAGCTCGTTTACTTCAGATACTGTATTGCCCTTTGGTGTTAAATAACCGTTAGATGGAATAATGTCACTGTTGAAGTGATTATCGCCCACGAAAGTTTGAATGCTATGGCTGTCATCACTGATAATTGTTGAATGCGCTGCGAAGTGAGAGCTATATTGATTCAGAATTTCTGCACTCTCTCTGCCTAATCCTCCAATTTTAAAGAGAATATTGTCATGCTCATCAATAGCTGTTACCAGGCAGATCTTGTGATGGCTGGTGCCAGGTAAAGCACGCTTGGTTGAATGACGGCGATGCTTTCCACGCTGTTTGCTGAATCTTGGCATTTTATCCTTCCTGGTCCCTTTCAGGTTGATTTTGGTATAAGTAGGATCCAATTCAACATTTCCACTTAAGACCACATTATTCTGAATCTTTGCTGCAGCCTGATATAACTTGTGACGCATGTTGAAGCAGGTAGTAACTGATAAGCCTGTAGCTACACTCTGCTGAGTCAGAGTCATTCCGTTAAGCTCGCCAGAGATAAAAGTAGTCCAGATATCAAAGCTTGTTCTGGAATGAGTAAACATCGTACCTGTTGTTGCCATAAAAACAGATTTGCATTTTTTACATCTGTATTTCTGACGATTATGTGGGTTAAAGCCATTCTTAACAAAGTGAGTTGAACCACAATGAGGACATTTCTCAACATGCAAAGAGAGATTCTCGTAATTTGTTGTCGTACAGTTTACTTTCTCTCTGAATAGCTTTTCTAAACCAACACGAATGAATTCAATTTCGACAGGAGATAAAGAATTCAGGAAATTCTGATTAACGAGCATATCATCACCTCAACTGAAGTCATGATAAGTTATAGATATTAACTTGATGTACTTGTTCGGGTACATCAACTATTTATTTGAAAATAGCGACGCATGAAAAAAAGCAGTGGATTTCTCCACTGCCAGAATGAGTTTTCAGAATGCCCAGAAATACATCAGCAGAATGTGTGCTGCCAGCATGATCAGAGCAACCGGAATCTGTGACTTGATAATGGCATACTTGTTTTTGGTTTCCAGCAGTGCCGCCGGCATGATGTTGAAGTTGGCAGCCATCGGTGTCATCAATGTACCGCAATAGCCTGCTGTCAGTCCAAGTGCACCAACCACAGCCGGGTTTGCGCCCTCGTTGATCAGGAAAGGAATACCGATACCGACGGTGATGACAGAGAATGCTGCAAAGCCATTGCCCATGATCATGGTGAATAATGCCATGCCAACGCAGTAGACGATGCAGGCAATCAGATGGGCATGGGCTGGAATGATGGCAGCGACACCGCTGGCAATGACATCACCTACACCAGCTGCGGTAAACAGTGCGCCAAGGGCAGACAGCAGCTGCGGCAGGAATGCCACGGCTCCCATGTTGTCCAGCAGTCTGTTGCCTTCGGTGATGATGGACTTTGCCGGTGCTTTTGTAATGGCCAGAACAGCAATGACACCGCAGACAGCCGAGACACCAATGGAGTTATTGGCAGAGACGATGCCAAGGAAGGAAAGCACCACAGATACCAGAGCCAGGATCAATGCCGGAATGAATACCTTGTATCCGACCTTGTCGGCATTGGCACGTGTTTCTTCACGGGTTGGCACATCGTTGTGTGTTTCTACGACGCCGCCTGTGGCTGTGATGACAGCTGTAGCGACAAGCAGGAAGCCGATCAGGGCTGGCGGTACATACGGTCCTACGATGAAGCAGACACCCATGATGCACCAGAAGATACCGGTTGTTGTATGCTTTTTGACGGATGTGTCACGGAATGCCTTGACACCATTGCTGATGAAGATCAAACCAATGATGATATAGAAGATTTCCTGCAGAACAGGATTATATTTTGCTGAGATCTCAGCAGGAACCAGTGTAATTGCCTGTTGAATCATTTTCCTGCCTCCTTTGCATATTTCTTATCGAGTGACTTGTCATACCACAGATAATAGCCGGCGCAAACAACCATGCAGATAATCGCAATCGGCCAGGAATTGATGGCAATCTGCAGCGCATCCACGTTCAGCCCCTGCGTTGTCAGTGTGTTGACGATCAGCAGTGTGCCGGAAGCGCCCATGAAGCAGTTCTGACCATAGAAGTTGCCGAAGTTTTCAGTACCAGCCGCAATACCTTTGAGGCGGTCCTCCTCTGCATCATCTTCGAGTACCTGGTCACCATAGCGGTTGGCAATGGCACCTTCGGACATCGGGAGAATGATCGGACGGATGAACTGTACATGGCCGCCCAGACGCAGTGAGAAAGCTGCAGACAATGTACGGATGACGGTCCATACTGCCAGCAGTCTGCCTACGGTCATAGACTTCATCTTCTTGATGAAATCCTTTGCTTTGTCACGCAGACCATACCGCTCACAGATACCAATGACGCCAACTGTCAAAGCAAACAGTGTTGCTGTACGGTTGGTGATGAAGGAACTTCCGAATGTTTCAAAAATTCCCATGAAGGTCATGGAGCCTTCTGCCACTGCAACAAGACCTGTCGCAATGCCAGCAGCCACAACCGTAGCAATTGTGTCCCACCGCAGGGCAAAGCCAATAATGACGATGAGAACACCGATCAGTTTTAAAAGACCCATAATTTATCCCCTTTCCAATCATTTTCGTAAAAATAAAACGAATTTACGAAAATGAAAGCACTGATAAGAATAATATAGCATCTTGTTTCAGGCTTTCAAAGAATTGTAAAGTCTTATTTGCGCTATAATTTCATGTGGAGGTGTATTTTATGAAAATTCTTGTAACTGGATTTGATCCATTTGGCGGCGAGCCAGTCAACCCTGCCATCGAATCTGTCAAGCGTCTGCCGGATGAGATTGCCGGTGCCCAGATTATCAAGCTGGAGATTCCAACGGTTATTTACAAATCCCTGGAAAAGATTGATGCCAAGATTGCGGAGTGTGATCCGGATGTCATTCTGTCGGTAGGACAGGCTGGCGGCAGGCCGGATATTACGGTTGAGCGTGTCGGCATCAACTGCAATGACTGCCGTATTCCTGATAATGAAGGCAATCAGCCGATTGATGAGCCGATCTATGCGGATGGACCGGATGCCTATTTCTCCAAGCTGCCGATCAAGGCAATGGTCAAGGCTGTCAATGCAGCTGGTATTCCGGCATCTGTTTCTGATACAGCAGGCACATTCATCTGCAACCATGTCTTGTATGGTGTCCGCTATATCTGTGAGCACAAGTATCCTGGCAAGCGGTCCGGATTTGTCCATATCCCGTATATGACAAGCCAGGCAGTCGGCAAGCGCGGTGTGCCTTCGATGAGTCTTGACGATATCGTCAAGGGTTTGACGGCGGCCATTGAAGCCATTGTCAAAAACGAGACAGATATCAAGGAAACCGGCGGTAAGATCTGCTGAAAAAAGATCCCGGATGGGATCTGAATTTAATGTATTTTCTTTGCTTTGGAAGCAGCCTTGCGCTGCTTTTTCTGTGCTTCCTTTTTCTGCAGATAATCACGCTGCTCTTTGGCAGCTGCCGCAAGTCCCCCGCCTCTGACCAGATGAACTGCCGAGACAAGACCGGCAATGGCCATGATCATCTCCAGGATACTGAAGGCAGTGCCTGCCCAGGCCCGTACAGCAATGGTGTAGTACAGTTGTGCAAGAGCGATCAGCAGATCGACATAGCTGGATGTTGTCAGCATCTTATCTTCATTGATCGGCAGAAAGACAAGCAATAATGACAGGGCCAGCACAATACCGGCAGTTCCTCTGTTATTGAAAAGAATCGTAAGCACACATGCTGCAATACCGTAACAGATTGACACCCATTTGTTATGTTCAATCTGTTTCTGCAGCAGGGCACTGGCCAGCATCATCAGGAAGTATACAGTACCTGCAAAAGCACTCTGATAGAAGAACATCAAGGCAAACAATGCTTCTGCCAGCAGCCTTGACTGATATGCCCTTTTCTCTTCGGAAAGGAATGGCGCAGCGATATACAGCAGGATGCCGATCACCCCGAACACACCGCCCATAAATGCATTTGACATCGTCATTTCATCATCCTCTGCATGTCATCAATCATATCATCGATCAGTCTTTCCTGATAGCCTGCCCTCTTCTTTGTCCGAATGTACTGGCATGCCTGTTTCAGTGATGGGCTTTTTATCCCGTCCAGCTCATGCAGGCGGCGCTCTGAGATCTCAATTTCAGAAATCGATTTTTCATAATCTGATGCGTCCATGTGCCAGGCATGGATAACATCAGGATGGCGCTGCAGCAGACGTTCTGTCATCAGTACGCCTTCCGGATCAAGATCAGAGCTGTAGTACATCTCAGCTTTTTCTTTTGCAAGCATATCGATCACCAGCAGGGAAGCTGTTTTCATTTGTCCTGATGTGCAGATCATGGACGCCTGCGGCAGGCGGCAGGCAATCTCACTGAAAACCATCTGGTTTTCCAGCAGAAAGATAGGTTTATGCACGGGTATCACGGAAGTGATGCCTTGCAGCTGTGACAAGGATACAAGATAGTATTCCTGCTTCCGCAGAAATCCTTCATAAGCAGGATGGCATCCATCGACTGTCATCAGATGGAATCCCTGCATGGTTGTAAAGCTGGAAATGGCATCGGGACGAATGCCCATGCGTATATACAGGTCAAGCTTCGTCTCACCATTCAGTTTTTCTGTTTCATCATGCAGGCAGTGCTGCAGCAGGTGCAGGAAGGTCTTCCCGGTTTCGTTTTCTGCATCAAGGCTGTGGGGATCACCTAGAGCATTCATGGCAAGTACAGAGAGCCGGATGTCATTTTTCTGCTGCTGCAGAAGCGCAAGTGCCCTGGCACAGGATACATAGACCTGTGGATTACTGACAGTACGGAAAGCAGCCATCGGCATTGCTTCCAACCACTGATAAGCATCCTGACAGAAGGATACCTTCCTCAGGGTATCTTCATAGACTGCCTGCTGTTGTTCCTTTTTCTGCTGTTTTCTTGTCCGGTTGGTAATCAGGTCTTCCTGATAGTAGCCGCAAAGAAGATCATATAAAGAAAGCGGTACGTACTTGGTTTTCTGGAGTGCAGATTCAAATTGGGACAGTGAAAAGCGAATTTCCTTTTCAGACAGAAATGTTTGCCCGAAAAAGCCGCCAAGATCATAACGTTCTTCTTCAGATGGTTTTTTCAGGATAACTCTGCCGCTGCTTTGTCCATAGGACTGCCACTTCTCCTTCATCTGTGCCATGGCTCTGTCAAAGCCATGATGACTGCGGAAGTAATTTACTGCATCATTATTCATCCAGCACCTTCTTTCTGCCATTCCAGTGGTAGAAAATTACGGTGATGTAATCTGCGTTTTCAGGCCGCAGCAGTTCGGCAATGCGCAGTGCACTGACCGTTTCATAGCAGCCCCATAGATACTGGGAATTCATGATGTAATCAAAGTCCAGTTCTGAGACAAGATGGAACATACTGCTGATGTTCTTGTCATCAACACCGGCAAACGCTTCATCAAGCGCTATGAGGCGGGGATGATCAGGGCGGAGTGATTTCTGATACTGGGCATTGACCGCCGCAAAAAGAGGAATATACATTGCCATTGCCTTTTCACCACCGGAAAATGTATTGAATGCGTGATCGGTCAGCTCTTTTTGTTGTTCGTTAACACGGGTATACATCATGCGGAATTCAAACCACTGGCGGTAATCAAGCGCATCCCGAACCATTTCCTGATAATTTATGGGAATGCCTGCATCAGCCGCTTCCTGCTTTCTTTCCTGAATATCATGGCGGAAATGGTCTGCGACCTTCTGAATATCTTCCTCTGTCAGTAAAGCATGATCACGGCTCAGGATGGATTCCAACTGATCAGCGGACAGTTCTCCTTCTTCCAGGTTTGTTCTGGGAAGCCAGCGCAGTGAAAAGGAAAGGCCCATGGATGAATCCATGTTTTTCATCAGTTTGGACATATCACGGATCCAGGTTCGGCTTTCAGAGATCTTCATCGTCAGTTTACGGCTGAGCGTATCGGAAAGAATGTTTTCAAACAGTTCCCTGTCCTTCTGCCGGATGATTTCCTCGTTTTCAGCAATATCCTGTTTAATTTCACGGCTGAAGTCCGTAATATCCATTTTTATAGCACCAAGCACTGCGGTAATAATGGTACGGCTGCGGATCAGGTCTGTACGCTCCGTCGGGCCAAAGCATTCGGCAGATTCGATACCTGTGGAGGAAAGATTTTCGATATGACGGCTGAAGGAATTGCTCAGCCGGGTATTGACTTCAGCTGGTTCACGCTGCAGTTCTGCCTTATCAACAGAACTGACCATCCTGCCTGCCTGGGACAGGATGGTATCATCATCCATTTCTCTTTCATCTTCCAGCAGATTCAATCGCATCTCTTCTAGATAATATTTTCTGGCCAGATCAAACTTTGTTCTGGCATCCTCCACCTGCAGACTGGCTTCTGCCAGCGCCTGCCGTTCATTTTTCAGCCATTCTTCCAGACGGACAAGCTCTTTGCCGGTATCATCACTTTCCTTCTTGATTTCACCCTGATGACGATATAATTCATCAATTTTACGGGCTGCCTTCTGACGATCAGGATCCTGCAGAATACGATCCTGGGTCTCGATCCTGTCCATGAGTCTTCTGACTTCAGCCTGATCTTTCCCCTGATGGTCAAGCTCAATGTCAAGCATTTCCTGCCGGCTTTCACTGTTTGCCTGCAAAAGAGATCTTCTCTCTTCTTCCTTGGCACGGTCTGTGGCGGCCATATGAAGGCTGTCTGCAGCATCACTGAAATTCCGGCATGCATCGAGGGCATTCTGATAGCCGCTGACGGTATGTACATACGGATACGGACGCATCAAAGCATTCACTTCCAGTTCAATACGCTTATACGCATCCTGCTTCTGATGGCGGATATCATCTGCCTGATCCATTCGGATCCGTGCCTGTGACACTTCTTTTTCAGCTTCTTTTGCTGTACGAATGGCCGTGTTGAGATCATCAATCTCCGGAGCGTGGTCTTTTTCCTGCTGCAGAATGGTTTGTCTTTGATGAAGCTGATCAAGCTGCTTCAGTATGTCATTGTACTTTTGCTTTGCTGCATCAATCTCTGCCTGCTTTGCTTCAATCTGCATCTGATGGACATGCCGGCGTCTGGCTGCACCGATGTATACGGCTTCATCCGTGTCATCTGTCTGCACCTTGCCTTCCAGAATGCCATTGCGGAAATAGCCGTCTTCCCGAACGATAAACTGACCGTTTGTCTGTGAGATACAGGACAGCACCCTGACTGTTTCCTGACGCAGAGATGATGACATCCCGGTATCAGCGATGTTAAACAAAGTGCATGGATCGCCAGGACTTTCTGCTTTGATAAAGGTATCTTCCTCAACCAGACGTCCGGCCTTTTCATACTGATCGTGAGGCACAATCAAAGCATCCAGCAGTCCGGCTGCCTGCAGCTGCTTTTCCAGCATTGCCTGCCGATGGATATCCTCAATCGCAAAATCAATAGCTTCATACATTGGAATGCAGTCGATCCCGGCTTCCTGCAGCTTCCTGCGAGAGCGGACAACCTGATCCCGGCGGGGCGGAACGGCTTCTTTCTGCTGCTGCAGAACCTCAAGCTCATCCTGTAATTTTTTCAGACTGGTTTTCTGATTTTTCAGATCTGCCTGCAGGCTTGTTTCCTGTTTGTTCAGGATGCCTGCCTGAGTTGTATAGATCTGCCCGGTCAGCTGAAGATAGCGGAGAAGATCTGTTTCATCATACTGGCGTATCAAAGACTGCAGCTGCTGCAGATACTGCTCACTGATCAGGTATTCCTGATTCGTCCGGGCAGCCTCATGCCATGCCTCAATCAGCTGATCACGGGCAAGATCACAGTCATTTTCTGCCTGGACCGCTGCTTTTGTCTGCTTTTGATAAACCTGCTGCAGATCTGTCCAGTTTTTTTCTGCTTCATCTGCCTGCGCAAAGGCCTGATCCTTTTCTTTCAGTCTGGCAAGAATCTGTTCAATCTGTCTTTGCAGATCAATGATTTCCCTGTGTGCCTGTTCATATAAAGCACGAACCTTTTCACTATTTGCAAATTGGGGAAATATGTCGGCGTGTGGGAAATGAACCTCCTTGTCAAGCTCATCCATCTGCTGCAAAGTTTTAGTCATCTGTGCATCAATGCGGTCAATTTCATAGCGGCTGCTGCGAATATCATTATCAAGCTGATGAATCTCTCCCTGCAGGGAATCAATCTTTTCATGGCGTTTTTCAATCCCGGCCTGAAGGCTGCTGACATCATTTCTGTCATTTTCACGCTGTTCCCTCGCCCGTTGAATCTCTCCGGCCGTTTCACGATATGCCGCAAGACGGTCATTGATGATTTTCAGCTCTTCTTCCATGCTTGCAAGCTTCTGGTTCTTTTCCTGCTGTTGCAAAGTATATTCTTTGATTTTTTCCTGATGTGCATCAATGGTACTTGTATACTGCTGCAGACTGTTTTGAGCCTGCAGATAGTTCTGTCCCTTGCGGGCAGCAATGTAGCGATTGTAACGGTTGTATTCCTCCAGAATATAACGCAGCTGAGCAGCCGTATTGCGCAGATCCGCCAGCTTTGCAGCAATGTTATCCATGTTTTCCATTGCTGTTACCATAGGGGCAAGATCATTGTCACTCAATGTCTGCAGAGAATCATTGAGGATGTCATAAACACGGGATGGTTTGAATTCTTTGGACAGCTTTGAGCCGCGGATCTTGATCAGCAGAGAAGTTAACTGGTCATACTGATCGATGCGTTCAAAGCCAAATAAATATTTGTTAACGGCTTCCTTGTATTCCTTCTGTGACTCGCAGAAGAAGTTATTGGTACCGATCATCTCTTTGCATTCCCGCTTGGATAAAGGAACATACGTACCGCCGCCAAGGTTTTTACAGAGTTCGCACCCCTGCTGACCAATACGTCTGCCATCCATCAGAACAAACCCCCAGAAATAGAGTCCCTGATGACCACGTACAGCCCGCTGGCCAATGCCAATGGTACGGTATTCATTGGTCTGCGGTCTGACAAATTCAAGATACAGATAGCCTGTTGATTCATCTTTGTCATGGACGCCAAGGAAATAGTACTCCATACGGCGGTCATTGGAGCCAAAAGGATCCAGGCGGCTTGGGGTACGGTCGCCATCAAGAATAAAAGGGATAAAGCTCTGGGTGGTAATGGATTTTCCTGATCCATTCTGTCCACGCAGGAGAATGTGGCCATGATCCAGATTGAAAACCTGATTGTCATACAGCCAGAAATTGACAAAGCCAAGCCGATTCATCTGCCAGCGGTTCACACTGTTTTCTTCCATATCTTTTTAGAACAGGGAGGTCTGCCTGTCCTCTGCCTCCTTTTTTCTGCGTCCTTTTTTCTTTTGCTCAACTGCCTGTTCAGGATGAAAGTCAGAGGGATAGCGGCCATTGAATTTCCATACCGCCGGCAGCAATCTGATTCTCCCTTCCTCTTTTTCTGCCATCATCCAGTCCATCATGCCCTGCAGAACATCATCTGCCAGCTTTTCTTTCGGCATTTCGCGATAGGTTTTACTCCAGGCAGCACGGTATTTGTCGGCACAGGCTGAGACAACTGATAAAAAAGTTTTTTCTGAGATGTGTGCCGTTCCATCCGTTTCAATACTGGCATGATCACGCAGCTGACTGCATACCAGCAGGATAATATCACTGCGCATGGAGCCATCCGGAAACTGGACACCATAACTGGTTTCGGAATTGTCATTTACAAGGAAAGCAGCACCACGATGCAGATCAAGACGGGAAGTAACGTTGTTATACAGGTTCGCGGCAACACTGCGCCGGTAATTTTTCAGATACAAGGCATCCTGATCATCATTGCTGTGCCAATAGACGGCCGGGTTTAGCAGCAGATTGCGGTAAATGCGTTTGACACGCTCATTTCCCCGGTTGGCATCAGAGCCGGCCTGCACATGGTTTTCATAATCTTCCGGTGTGTTAAAAGAGGATGTATCATAAGGATAATACACGGCAAAATAGCGTGATATACCCGTATTTTCATACAGCATTTCGGTGTTCCGGGAATCGTTCAAGGCATCCAGAGAACCTTCATGTAGAATGACAAGACCGGTATTTTCAGCAAACTGCATGACACGGATCAGGCTGCGGCGGGTCGAAAAGCTTGTCCAGTCTATTTCACTCCACGGCTTCAAATGCACTTCAATATTGTCGGTCAGCTCAGACAATAGAAACGGCTGTCTGTCCTGCAGATCTTCCAGAAAGATCAGCAGTGCACAAAACATCATATAATCCAGTTTACTTGTAAAAGATGTGACGCCCATAAAGCTCTGCGGATGAGCAGGAATCTTTTCCAGACGAATCAGACGTTCATTGCATACAAGCCGCCACCCCGGCAGATCAGCCGCAAAACGGCGGATGGCATCAACATCACGCCTCACCTTGTAATAGAGGTCTCTGTCCTTTTCCTTAACCACCCAGAATTTGTCCAAAAGTATCTGCAAACTGTTCATCATTCATCCTCAAACACAATGACATAGCAAGGCATGGTAAGATTCCCATCACGACACTGCAGTACGCATTGTCCATCTTCTTTCTGAAGGCGATAGCGGCTGCCATATTCAGTTCGGCCGACTCTGCTGGCAGTCATATTGGCCTGCGCGATCCAGCTTAACAGCATCATCCGAAGTTCCGGCGATATCACATCATGGATTTCTGCAAAAGACAGTCTGCCCTGATGAATGTATTTACTGACTTCCCTGCGCCTGCTCCCCAGTTCTTCCAGATAGGCCTGTCTTCTGGCTGCTTTCTGCAGTTCACTGGTACTGTAGGCAGCCCGTTCCATTCTGGGTTTATAGGTGCGGGAATGAGAAGAAAGCGTATAGACAAAGGGATCTTCTTCCTGCGTAGCGCTTGACAGGCTGTCAGTGCTGCGCTGCTGATCCACGCTGAAATGGCGCACCTGCATTGCCCCGAACAGAACTGCAGAAAGCTGATGGGCATGAAGCATATCATCGCAGGCATCAAACATCCCGATCCAGCGGGCATATTCATTACGGCGATTGATGCCCCAGTTCTGCAGTTGCACAATCAATGCAGCATTCTGGATAATCTTCTGAATGATGTCATTGGTAATATCCAGAATATGCATGGCTTCCGGCTGACGGCCGTCTTTTCTCAGAAACCAGCGTTCCAGACTGTCCCACTTCTGATAGATCTCCGTATGCAGGTCATGTTCCAGATGGTCATTCATCTCTTCCATTGGTCTGGGAATATCCAGCTCACTCTGTACGGTCAGTTGCAGTACCTGATGACAGATCGTCTCATCAATACTCTGCAGCAGACGGGCAATTGCCGACGCATGACTCTGCAATTCCATGATAAAATCACGCAGATAGGAAATAAAGCGATCCTTATGCATGAGAAACGCCATGCTTTTCAGAATCTTTTCACTCTTGGCCGAATAGAATTCATGCAGATAATCATTGGCATTATGGCTCATTGCCTCGAAGTTGATCATCAGATCATTCCACCATGCGTCCACGTCTTTTAAAGGAGCGGAAACCAGTGAATCCATCCGGCTCAGGGATTCCTCAATACGCCTGAAATAATTCGTAGTTAAAGATGCGGAATTCAGTGACAGTTTCTGCAGCCGCACGGTCAGTCTTTCCACCTCTATGGCTGCATCACTCATGGAGTAAGAAAACTGCTTATTACGGTATTCCGCAATTGTGTAAACATTTCGGGGCTCCTGTACGGCATCAAGGCTTTTCCATTCACTGAGCTGATTCAGATCCAGTTTCAGCTGATCGATGCTTAAATCATTGTAGACCGGGAATTCTGTCTTGAGCAACTGCATGACATCATCCGTATTCAGCCGGATTTCAACACGCTCATAAGCATGATAAAAAACACGCATAATCGCCCGATAGCGTTCAGCGTTATCAGCAGTCAGATAAGCAGTTTCACTGATGCGGTGCAGTTCTTCCATGTATTCTCCCTGTCATTAATACGGCTTTACTGACAAATACTGCTGCAGATCAGAAAGTCTTTCCTTTGTTTCATGATAGCCGCGCCAGTACAATTCTCCAAGCTTGTCCATATCGCTTTCAAAGCGGCGGATCGTAATTGGCTTCTCTGGTGCCAGCACAAAGATTCTTCCTGACCTTTCCAACTGATCTAGTCCATTCAATGAGATGTTGTATCTGGCATTCTGTTCATCCAGATCATAGACGGCTTCCGGCAGTTTGCGGTACATCTTGTTGATGGCAAGCGGACCGGCAATCTTCTTGCGGTATGCACGGTCACGGGTGCGGATGACAACGATCTTTTCATAACCCTCGGCCAGTGCCCATTCATAAGGGACGCGCACGCTGAGACCGCCATCGAGATACTGATCGCCATCGATTTCAACAGGTTTTGAGATATATGGTACCGTTGCGGATGCCTGTACAGCCTTGAAGATATCTGTACATTTTCCCTTCTCAAAATAGACTGGCTTTCCTGTTTCCAGGTTTGTTGCAACAGCGACAAATCTTCTGTCGGGATTTTCAAAGGCAGCCTGATCAAATCCCTCGCCCTGATGAAACAGTGTATCAAATGCATAGCTGAAGCCGGTGATGCCATGGTCATTTTTCATTGCCCCGATACCGCAATAATTCTGATCATTGCGATAGGTCAGATTCAGCCTGCCGGAAAAGCCGATCTGTCCGCTTACGTAGGCAAGACCTGACATGGCACCGGCGGAAACACCAATCGTGCAGTCCATATTGATGCCGTTTTCCATCAGGGCATCCAGTGCCCCCTGGGTATACAGGCCGCGCCAGGCACCGCCTTCCAGCACCATGCAGCCATGAAAAAGACCTCCGGCTGCCCTTCCCTTTGGCAGCTGATCCAGTCCACTGTAAACTTTCATCTCATATCCTCCTTCAGATGATGCCGAGCTGTTCCACCATCTTTGCAACGCCATCGTTCTCACAAAGATCTGCACTCAGATCAGCATGTTCTTTTACCCCATCCTTGGCATTGCCAAGGGCAACGCCGATGCCTGCTTTTTCGATAAATGGAATATCATTGCCGGCATCACCAAATGCCAGTACATTGTCCCACGAAAGGCCTTCATCATCCAGTACCCGCTGCACGGCAGTTGCTTTTGTCACATTGCGTGAGAAGACATCATAGCCATCCCGCTGCGACCAGGCAAAGATCAGATCGGGCAGTGTGTGGGAAAATGGCTCAATGACAGATTCATCACCAATGATAAATGTACCAAGCGGTGTACCGGCAGTCAGATGATGTGTTCTTTTCTCATCATCATTGATAACCAGTTTCCATTCTCTGGGGTTGCGGACATAACCCTTCATGAACTTGTCATAGTTGGCATAGGTCACGATGGCATCCTCAAACTTGAAGCCAAGACCGATGTCATGGGCAATACACAGATTGGTAATGGCATTCATATCTTCCAGAGACATCGGGTGTTTATCAATGACTTTGCCAGACCGGTCCACCAGGCAGGCTCCATTGATCGTGCCGATGATATCCATTGGCAGATCATCAAAGAAGCTCGGCGGTATGAACGTATAATGTCTGCCTGTGCAGATCATCAGCTGATAGCCATTGTCCATTGCCTTGTGCAAAGCCTTGACGGTATATCTGGACAAAGCATCATGACCAGCAGGTAAAAGGGTATTATCAATGTCACATACGATCAGCCGGATGTTACGAACATTTTCTCTCATTGCTTTGTAATCTCCTTCATTCAATGGTATTATTTTAACGTTACGTGCCCGTGGCGCAACTGGATAGCGTATTTGATTCCGAATCAAAAGGTTGTGGGTTCGAGCCCCATCGGGCGCACCATAAGTATTTGAAGAAAACCGTTTATTAAAGCGGTTTTTTCATTTGTGAAATAGTTTATGCACAGTTTTTCGCGCAATTCGCACACAGTTTTTCTGCTTTTCAAAAGAAAAAGCACTCAGTGTGCTTCCTCTTCATCAATAAAATTCAGATCTGTGCGCTGGCCATCATGAGCAATGACAGTGTTGGCGAAGATCGCCTTTACCTGATCTGCATACTGGTCGGGATCTATCATGCTGGGTGAATAATGGGTCAGCCAGAGCTGTCTGACATTTGCCTTTGCGGCAATGGCAGCTGTCTCATACATCATGCTGTGCTGGTTGAGTTTGGCTTTATCGGCTTTTTCGGGGTCGCCATACATACCTTCCCCAATGTAAAGATCCGCATCTCTGCAATAGGTTTCAAGTGCTTCTACAGGCCTTGTATCGGTACTGTAGACAACTTTGAGTCCCCTTCTTGCCTTGCCGCAGACCATATCCGGGGTATAGGTGACACCGTCCATTTCCACCGTATTCCCCTTCTGCAGCTGATTCCATGCTTTGAGCGGCACATGGTTGCTTTCCGCTTTGGCTTTATCAAAGCGCGGGCTGCGCCGGAGAATAAACTGATACGAATAGCATGGCACAGAGTGGCGCACAGCAAATGCTGTGATCTGCAGGCCTGCTTCTTTGAATTGTTCCTGGCGTTCTCTGATCTCATGATAATGGATGGGAAAAGGAACATAGCGGGCAATCATGGAAATGCCCTGCAATAGATCCGGCAGACCTTTTGGTCCATAGATTGTGATCGGATCGGTGCGGTCCGCCTTTGCCATGGACAGCAGCAGACCTGGCAGGCCGGCTGTGTGATCGGCATGATAATGGGTCAGCAGGATCGTATCGATATGCTTAACGGAGAAGCCCATGCCATGCAGCGCAATCTGGGTGCCTTCCCCACAGTCAATCAGTATCATCTTGCCATCACACCGCAGCAGGCACGATGTCAGCCATCGCTGGGGCAGCGGAACGGTTCCACCCGTTCCCAACAGACATACATCCAGCATGTCAGATTCCTTTCAGTATCTGCGACAGGCGCGGCATCAGCTGCTGCTTGCGGGAGATGATGTTGGCATCAAATCCGCTGTGCGCATCAAAGGTTGTCTGCAGCATGTCGCTGAGTACATAGCTCAGCGGTCCATAGTAGACAAACAAGGAGCCTTCACCCATCACATCCGTAAACAGCATGACCATCAGATCAAGACCATTGGCAGCCTGCTCCTTCTGCAGATTTTCCTTGAAGGCAGGCAGAATCTTCTGGACTTCTTCCATGTGGGAGTAGTTTGTCTGGCCAATGGCAAACTGAAAGCGGCCGATCTGGTAGGTCTTCAGGTCACGGTTGAGGATCTCATGCGGTGTGGAATCCTTCAGAGCAACTGAAGCACCAAGCATTTCTCTTGCATAGGCAGGCACATCATCAATGCCGGCAATCGGAGCCAGCCAGGATACAGCAAAACGGTCCTGATCGGTTGTGGTTGCACTCTTGAAATGGAGTGTGTCTGACAGAATGGCCGAGAGTAACAGGCCAGCCATGTCATGATCCGGCAGCATGCCGTTTTCCTGATACATGGACGCAATGATCGTGCATGTACAGCCTACTTTCTGGTTTCTGTAGAGAATCGGATGATCAGTCGTGATGCCGCCGATGTGGTGATGGTCGATGATCGCCAGCAAATTGGCGTTTTCAATGTGATTGATCGTCTGGTTCAGTGCAGAATGGTCAACCAGAACAAAATTACGGTGATGATAGTTGCGGGTATGGTAGCGGGAAATGCCACCGATGACTTTTCCATTTTCATCGAGCACCGGATAAGAGCGGACTCTGGAATTCATCATCTTGGCAGCTACATCTTCCACGTATTCTGTATCACGGAAAGTGATGATCTTTGTTGTCATGACCTGCTCGACACTGTAGCTTTCGGTGATGACTCTTGCTGTATTCATCGTATCGGCATCGGTTTCAATGATGGCAGTATGGTGTTTCTCTGCAAGATTCCTGACATCCTGGCTTACCTTCTGCCCACAGGTGATGACCAGACAAGCTGCTCCTGCCTCAATGACCATCTTCTGCTTGTCTTCACCGCTGGACAGTACACAGATACCATCCGCAAGGGAATACATACTTGCTTCCCTGCCCTCCAGGGTGATGATGTGCACTCTGCCATTGGAATGAAAATCAGGCATATCCAGCACAATGGTGCCGCCCACTGTATGGGCAATATTCTTCAAAGAACATGTGCTCATCAAAGAATCCAGATCTGCCTCCGGATGAATGCGAACCCGGGAGAGATCCGTGGTTGTACAGATGCCGGCAAGGCCGCCCTGATCATCTGTGACATACAGGGAGCGGTTTTGTGTCCGCAGCATCACGTGCCAGGCATGATGCACCGTCGCATCGTGGGGAATCATTGTCGGTGCATCCAGATCAATATCCTTCAGCATTGCTCTGGCATCTGTCAATAACAGCGGATTTTCCTGATGAAAACGGCGCAGAATAAACTTGGTTTCTTCATTGAGCGGTCCCTGCCGGCAGGCAATGGCATGATGGCCAAGCCGGTTGAGCAGATTGCTGTACGTCAGGGAAGCGCAGATGGAATCCGAATCAGGATGTTTGTGGCCGATTACATAGATATTGTCATTCATTGTGCATCCTCCTGCACGATGGAAAAGATATTCTTTTTGCGGTTTGTGGGAACAGGCCGTTTTTCATCCGGTACGCCGATAGCCAGAGCCCCAACAGCAAAATAGTCATCCGGTACACCAAGTGCTCCTGCCAGCTTGTCATAGGCCGGGCAGTTGAATACTTCCGAGACAAAGTTGATGTAGCATGACCCAAGTCCGATGGCTTCGCATGCATACATGATATTTGCCAGGGCAAAGATTGTATCCCTGACTGGCTCCAATGCCTTTTTGTCGGCAAAGGCACATAACAGCAGCGGCGCATTGTAGCAGTTTCCTGCTGGTTCATGAAGCTGCTCGATCTGGTGAATAATCTGTTGATTTTCAATGGCACAGAAGAACCACGGCTGCTCGTTGCGGGCACTGGGAGAAAGCTCGGCTGCTTCCTGCAGCAGTGCCAGCTGCTGTGATGTGACTGGGACTGGCTGAAAGCGGCGGATGCTGCGGCGGTTTCTGATCAGATCCAGACAGATCTCAGTACGAGAGGATTTCATTGCCGGTTTCCGTAATCAGAATGGTGTGTTCCCACTGTGCAGAATCGCTGCCATCCTTTGTGTAAATTGTCCAGTCGTTATAGGGGTCAATGACAACTGCGGCTTTGCCGGCATTGATCATTGGCTCAATCGTGATCACCATGCCCGGTACCAGCACCATGCCGGTGTGGGCTTTGGCAATGTGGGCAACAAACGGATCCTCATGGAAGCCGTTGCCAACGCCATGTCCGCCCAGTTCACGGACGACGCTGTATCCCTGATGATGTGCATATTTGGCAATGGCAGCACCGATATCACCGACGGTGTTCCAAGGCTTGGCTGCTTCCATGCCGATCTCAAGACACTTCTTTGTCTCAGCAACAAGTCTTTCCCTTGCTGGAGAAACCTTACCGATCATGAACATGCGGCTGGCATCGCCATAATAGGAATGATAGATTGTCGTGCAGTCCACGTTGATAATATCGCCGTCATGAATCTTGCGGTGGCGGGCCGGGATGCCATGGCATACTTCATCATTGATGGATGTGCAGACATTCTTCGGATAGCCCTCAAAGCCAAGGCATGCACAGATGGCATCATTGTCTTTGGTCACTTTGGCGACAATATCATCGATCTCCTGGGTGCTCATGCCGTCATGAATCTCTTTTGCGACGGCATCGAGTACCAGCGTATTGATGCGGCCTGCTTCACGGATGCCGGCAATCTGGGAAGGCCGCTTGATCAGCTTCTCATCCGGCACTTCCATATGCTGCTGACGGCAATGCTCCATATGTTCCAGAATATGTTCCGGAATTGGTTCACTCTTAAAATAACTTTCTTTTAATTCCTCATCTGTCATTGATATATCTCACTCTTTTCTATCTGTACTGCCGAATCCGCCGGTGCGCTTTGTGCTGACATCATCATCTTCGCTGATGCCAAATGGCACAAAGATCCCCTGCATAAAGGCCTGTCCTGCTGACAGTTCCAGCATCTTGCCATCAGATTCATTGGTCATTCTGGCAAAGATGTGGCCTTCATTGTCAGCCTGATAATAGTCACTGTCAATCACTCCGACCGTGTTATCGAGCCGCAGTCTGTATTTAAAGCCAAGCGAACTGCGCGGAAACAGCAGAAATACGTAGGCCGGATCCATTTTAACACGGATCCCGGTCGCCACCAGAACACTCTGCCCCGGGGCGATCCGGATATCATACGGCATGCAGAAATCATAGCCTGCTGAACCGGCGGTTGCCCTTTCCGGCAATACAATGGCTTCATATGCTGCCTGGACATCACCGGTAAAGCCGGCTTTTTCTGCACCTTTGACAAACTGGCCGAAACTGACCTTTTCGAATTTTCCTACTGCCTGTCTCATTCCTGTGAAAACTCCTTCATCCACATATAGATAAAATCGGCAGCTGCCTTTTCAAACGGATACAGGGTCAGAACGGTATTCTCATTGGCAAAGACATGATCCGGATAAAAATCCGCATGCAGCAGCCGGGCGATGGTTTCCTTCTGATCCAGCATCGTGCCAAGCTGACTGAATCCGTTTGGCTTATAGGAAAAATCTTCTTTTGCACAATCCGCAAATGATGCAAAGATCAGATTGCGTGCTTCCTTCAGTGTATACACCTTTGTTTCCTCAGCCTGGATCAGATCCAGCAGGAAGTCCATCATGCCTTCAAAGTAATTCTGCGGCTTGAGATACGGCAGCTGCATCCTGCTTTTCAATGTATCGGTGATAAAGGTATCTGAACGCAGACGGTCATTGATCATACCCGCCTGCTTGATGCGTGCTTCCAGCAGTTCGACATTGACATACCAGCGGTCAAAGAAATGCGGCCGGTGATACAGTGTGAATGTATACTTGTATCCCTTATAGCGGTCAAACATTTTGCCGGCATCATTGTAGCCAAGTGTGAACAGACGGTTCAGACGTTCCCGGGAGAAGTCCAGGAAGTCACCGGTTTCACTCTTGGGAAACATGTAGCGGATGTTTGCCCTGCCAACATAGCCGGGATGGTTTGGTGAATGGTTGAGGTCCATGACCAGTACTTCATCTGCGCCTAACCGCAATGCAAAGTCGATCGGACAGTTATCAAAATAGCCGCCGTCCACATAGTCAGTGCCGTCAATATTGCGCATTGGAAAAGCCGGGTAGGCACTAGCGGTAGCGACCAGCCAGTCTTCGCCATGTTCTTTCATCATGTCTTTGGTTACATAAACGCCTTCATGCCCTTTTGCTGTGGCAGCGATGCAGCCAAAATCGATTGGTGAAGAGAAGAATCTATCCGGATTGTACAGTTCATGCACGCGGCTCAGGAATGGTGAAATATCCAGTCCCTGGTCCTTGACATATTTGCGCAGTTCCTTGATGAATGCATCGCGTTCATTGAAGATTGTGCGCAGGTTCATGTCTGCCGGTGACATGCCGTTGAGGATCATATCCACAGACAGGTTGTCATACAGGGCAAACAGTTTATCGTAGTCTTTCTGCACGACCAGGCATGCATTCAGGGCCCCGACCGATGTGCCGGTCACAATATTCCAGTCATTCCGTCCCATTTCAATCAGGGCTTTGATGGCGCCGGCCTGATAGGCGCCTCTGGTGCCGCCGCCCGCCATTACGAGTGCTTTCTTCATATCTGCAGTCCTTTCTTGTATTCTCTCACTGACATTTTAGCATCCTGTGCCCTCATTTCTGATTCCATCCTGCAAAATGTGCAATTCAGGATATAATATCTTCCGGAGGTTTTGACTATGAAACTGAATGTTGGTGTCTTCTTCGGCGGCGAGTCCGTCGAGCATGAAGTCTCCGTGATTTCCGGCCATCAGGCCATGGCTGCCCTGGACCCGGAAAAATACAATGTAATTCCCGTTTATGTTGCCAAAAACAGAAAGCTGTATGTGTCTGATCTGCTGAACGACATCAGCAATTTCCGTGACCTGAATGCCCTTGTGTCCAAGTGCACACAGGTCATGCTTGCCAATGTAGACAATCAGGTACAGATTCTGCCGGTCAAGCATTCGATGTTCGGACCGAAGAATCTTGGCACGATTGATGTCGCCATCCCGGTGATGCATGGCACCAATGGTGAAGACGGCACCATTCAGGGTTTCTTTGAAATGCTGAAAGTGCCGTATGCAGGCTGCGATCTGTATGGGGCTGCAGTCGGTCAGGATAAGGTTCTCATGAAGCATATTCTCCACGATGCCGGTCTGCCGATGACTGACTGGTTCTGGGTCTATGGCTCTGAGATGGATACGAATCAGGATGAAATCCTGAAAAAGGTGCATCAGCTGATTTATCCGGTGATTCTGAAGCCGGCAAGAACAGGCTCTTCGGTAGGCATTGCCATTGCCCATAATGATGAAGAGTATCTGTCCTGCTTTGAAGATGCCCGCCAGTATGATGAGAAAGTCATTACGGAAAAGGTTGTCAAGCCGATGCGTGAGATCAACTGCTCTGTATTGGGTGATGGCCATCATTGTGAGGCTTCTGTGCTGGAAGAGGTTACCAAGCAGTCTGCTGAGGACAATATGCTTGATTTCAAGGACAAGTATATGGGCAACGCCAAGGGTTCTGCCAAGGGCGGCGTCAAGTCCGGTGCTTCCAAGGGTATGGCAAGCACAGCCCGCAGAGTGCCGGCGCCGTTAAGCAAAGAAGAAACCGAGATGATTCAGAAGTATGCCAGACAGACATTTGAAGTGCTGGGTGCTTCTGGTGTATGCCGCATCGACTTCATGATGGATGCGGAAACAAAGCATATCTATGTCAATGAGATCAATACCATTCCAGGTTCCCTTGCCTTCTATCTCTGGGAAGCAGGCGGTGTATCTTTCCCGCAGCTGATGGACAGACTTGTGCAGCAGGCACTGGACAGAGAAAGAAGAAGATCCCGTATGACCTTCTCATATGAGACAAACCTGCTGGCAAACTATTCTGCTCAGGGTGTCAAGGGTGCCAAGGGCGTAAAGTAAACAGATTTCTGAAAAGATGCTGTCACAGCATAATTGCTGCAGCAGCACCTTTTTTTACATCAGATTTTCGTCATAGATGGCGCGCTGGCCGCCAACATACTTTGGTCTTCTGCGGGCACAGATGATATGCGCGGCGCCGATATGGTCAAATGAAATTCTGACTGGTACCACGACCGGATGGATATGCATGCCGATCAGGGTGCCGCCGATATCAATGCCGGCAGATGCTCTGGCATTGAGGCTTTCAACAAGTACCGGATGATGCATATGCGCATATGCCTGGGTGCCAAAAGCACCGCCGGCATGGTTTGGCTGAGGGATCGCATTGACCTGTTCAAGATCATATTTTTCCATGCATTCTGCTTCTACAACAAGTGCCCGGTTGAGATGTTCGCAGCACTGGGCAGCCAGGTAGAGTTCATGTTTCTTCAGGACGCTGGCAATGCCTTCATACAGCTGCGCGGCTGTATCCATCGAACTGTGGGTGCCGATCTTTTCACCAAGCACCTCACTTGTTGAGCAGCCGACCACAAAGATATCCCCTGGTTTCAGATGGGCCTGGGCAAGAATCTCTTCCACTGCTCTGGCTGCCTGTTCCCGTATATTCATTTCTTCCATGGTGCACACTTCCTTTCCCTATCATGATACTATGTGCCTCCGGATGTGTGGCAAAGGTTTGTCTTTTGCATGCATGATTTCTGCTATAATTGAGAAAAAGGAGTTTTGTGAAATGTCAACACCTCATAACAGTGCAGCGCCTGGCCAGATCGCTAAAACCGTTCTGATGCCGGGTGATCCGCTTCGTTCTAAATTCATTGCTGAGCACTTTCTCGACAATCCTGTGCTGGTTAACAATGTGCGCGGTGTACAGGGGTATACCGGCAGCTATCATGACGTACCGGTTACCGTCATGGCCAGTGGAATGGGCATGCCTTCAATTGGCATCTATTCCTGGGAATTGTTCAAGTTTTATGATGTCGACAACATCATCCGGGTTGGTTCTGCCGGTGCTTATACTGCTGATCTGAACCTGTTTGATGTCTTCCTGGCAGATGCAGCTTATTCGGAAAGCACCTATGCCCTTGTGCAGGGCGGCAATACCGCCCATACGCTGTATCCTTCTGCTGCATTGAATGCAAAGCTGGAAAAGGCAGCCGCAAAGCTTGGCATTGAACTGCATGAAGGCACGACCCATTCTTCGGATGTGTTCTACCGTGCCAATGATGGCTATCTGCAGGATGTGATTTTAAATCATCACTGCAAGGTTGTGGAAATGGAAAGCTTTGCCCTGTTTGCCAATGCGGCAGTTCTGCATAAGAATGCGGCGACAATTCTGACGGTGTCAGATTCTTTTGTGACACATCAGGAAACAACCCCGCAGGAGAGAGAAGAAAGTTTTACAAGGATGATGCAGGTAGCGCTGGAAGCTGCTGCAGATCAGAGCTTGTGATGCTGACTGTACAACACTACAATAAGAGCAGAGGAAAAAATGGTCTATTGGGGACCGGGAGGTAATCATGTTACGAATTGGAATGCTTACCAGCGGCGGTGACTGTCAGGCACTGAATGCTGCGATGCGCGGCGTGTTCAAGGGTGTGATGAACAATGCCAAGGAACCAGTAGAGTTTTATGGCTTTGAGGATGGCTACAAGGGAATGATCAATTCCCGTTTCCGCCTTCTGACAGAGGATGATTTCTCGAATATTCTGACTGTCGGCGGTACGATTCTTGGCACTTCCAGAACACCGTTCAAGGAGATTCACAATCCCCTGCCGGATGGCCGTGACAAAGTGGAGTGCATGAAGCAGACGTATTATAAGCTGCAGCTTGACTGCCTGGTTATGCTGGGCGGCAATGGCTCTGCCAAGACTGCCAACCTTCTTTCTGAAGAAGGACTGAATGTGATCACCCTGCCGAAGACAATCGATAATGATCTGTGGGGCACAGATATGACATTTGGTTTCCAGTCCGCTGTGGATATTGCGACACGCTGCATTGATGAGATTCATACAACTGCATCCTCACATGGCCGTGTGTTCATTGTTGAAGTGATGGGCCACAAAGTTGGATGGCTGCCGTTGAATGCGGGCATTGCCGGTGGTGCTGATATCATTCTGCTGCCGGAGATCCCGTATGATCTGGATAAGATTATTGATGTGATTGAAACACGTGACCGTCAGGGCAAGCGGTTTACGATCATGGCTGTTGCAGAGGGTGCTATTTCCAAGCAGGATGCACGGCTGAGCAAGAAAGATTACCGCAAGAAGCTGGAAAAGTATACATTCCCTTCTGTTTCGTATGAACTGGCAGATCAGATTACCAAGAAGACCGGCCGAGAAGTGCGTGTGACGATTCTCGGCCACATTCAGCGCGGCGGCACGCCGGTTGCGTATGACCGTGTCTTTGCATCAAGGCTTGGTGCAGAGGCTGCAAGACTGATTCTGAAGAAGAAGTATGGTGTCATGGTTGCCTATAAGAACCGTGAGATGACAACCGTTCCGCTGGCAGAGGTCGCTGGCAAGCTGAAATATGTAGATCCTAATGCAGAGATCATCAAGGAAGCCAAGTCGATCGGCATCAGCTTTGGTGACTGATACAAAAAAGGAGACAGCTACGGCTGTCTTTTATTGTGCTGTTTATGACTGCACTCTTGGAAGTGACCAGCGGTAGCGGGCTGCCAGCAGGCGGATGAGCACGATGATGCCGGTGCCAATATAGATCGCTGTATAGGGATCACTGTGGCGGAAAAGATACAAAGAAATCAGTGCCCCGGCAATAGAAGCCACGGCATAAACATGCTTGGAGAAAATCTCCGGCAGGATATGGATGGATACATCTCTGAGAAAGCCGCCGCCTACACCAGTGACAACACCGGAGAAAATGACCAGGAATCCATTGTCTGCGGAAAATCTGGTGATGGCAGTATACATGCCTGCGGTTGTGAACACGCCAAGGCCGATCGAATCTCCTAACAGAAGGATTACCCGGAAAGAATGGTTGTTCATGGAGGTGCCGGAGCGGATTTCATCTCTGGCAATCAGAAATACAACAACAGAAATCAATGCCGCCGTGAGGACATACATGGAGTTGACGAACGCAATCGGCGGAAAGATGCCAAGGATGATGTCACGGATGACACCGCCGGCAGTGGCAGTCATCACGCCAAGGGCAATGATGCCGAACAGATCAAGGCCGGCATGGACAGCTGTAATGGCACCGCTGATGGCAAAGGCAGCCGTACCAATCATTTGGAATACAGTCAGAAAATCTTCCATATGAAAAAACCTTCTTCCCTATTGTACGGGAAGGAGGCTCATTGCGCTAATACTTTTCGATTTTGCGGCGTTCTGGTTTCAGATTATGCTGCTTTGCCTCACGCTCTTTTGCTACACGGTCAAAATCTGCCGGCGTAATACCTTTGGCAGCCATCAGCACCAGCAGATGGTAGGCAAGATCATTCAGTTCATTGATCAGATCCTCATTGCTCTGTGACAAAGCTGCGATCACTGTTTCGGTGCTTTCTTCTCCTACTTTTTTCAGAATTTTCTCCAGTCCTTTGTCAAACAGATAATTGGTATAGCTGCCCTCTTCCGGATTCTCTTTGCGGTCCAGAATGACTTCATACATCTTCTCAAGCTCACTCATCCACTTCTCCTCCTTCCATATTGCGGTAAAAACAGCTTGTATGGCCGGTATGACATGCCGGTCCATCCGGGTCTACGAGTAATAAGATGGTATCCTCATCACAGTCTACCATAATCTTTTTCACATGCTGGAAATTGCCGCTTGTTTCTCCTTTTGTCCACAGTTCCTTCCGGCTGCGGCTGTAGAATACAGCAAGCCCGGTTTCCATTGTTTTCTTCAGGCTTTCCTGATTCATGTAGGCAAGCATCAGCACCTTTTTGCTTGTGGCATCCTGCACAATGCAGGGCACAAGGCCATTGCCTTTTTCAAAGTCAATTTTCATCATAGGCGTACCGGAATCCCTTCTTTCTGCAGATACTGCTTGACCTGTTTTACCGTCAATGTGCCATAGTGGAAAAGCGAAGCGGCCAATGCGGCATCGGCAGCATCCGCCTTGAACAGGCTGCCAAAGTCTTCCAGACAGCCACAGCCGCCGCTGGCAATGATCGGTACTCTGACTGTTTTCCGCACTGCCTGGCACAATGGCAGATCATAGCCTTTCTTTGTGCCATCGGCATCCATGGATGTTAACAGAATTTCACCTGCCCCCATGGCAACGGCATCCTTTGCCCACTGAATGGCATCGATCCCGGTATCCAGCGTGCCGCCTTCAATCACAACATTCCAGCCAGTGTCATCTTTTCTGCGGCGGGCATCCAGAGCCAGAACCATGCACTGACTGCCATAGCGGCGTGCACCTTCCTGCAGCAGATTGGGATTACGGACTGCAGCACTGTTGAGGGACACTTTATCTGCACCAGACCACAGCATGCGGTGTACATCTTCCAAAGAACCAATACCGCCGCCGACCGTAAAGGGAATGGCAATGCGGGAAGCTACTTTTTCCACCATGTCTGCCATTGTTTTTCTGCCTTCCTGGGTTGCCGCAATATCGAGAAAAACCAGTTCATCAGCACCCTGTCTGTTATAGCCATCTGCCATTTCAACCGGATCACCAACTTCTTTCAATCCCTGGAAGTGAATGCCTTTGACTGTTTTTCCATCTTTGACATCCAGGCATGGAATGATTCTTTTTGTCAGCATGTCCCCTCCTTTTTCTCATATCTGGCAATTGCCTCAAACAGGTTGATTCTGCCTTCATACAATGCCTTGCCGCAGATCACGCCTGCCACTCCCGTATGCGTCAGTGCCTGCAGGTCATCCATACTGCCAACGCCGCCGCTGGCAATCACATTTACATGTTTCAATTGACACAGTTCGCTGTACATTGCCGTGTTGATGCCGCGCATCGTGCCATCCCGGCTGATATCGGTGGCGATGATTGTCTGTACGCCAAGTTCCGCCATCTTTTCAGCCACCGACTGATAGGTTTGATCTGATGACTGCAGCCAGCCATTGAGTGCCACGATGCCATTTCTTGCATCGATGCCAACAGCAATGCGGCTGCCATAACGGGCAAGTGCTTCTTTCAGCAGCTCTTCATTCTCCAGGGCAGCGGTGCCAAGGATGACTCTGGAAATACCGCCTTCCAGATACAGGCGGATATCAGACATGGTACGGATTCCGCCGCCGACTTCTGTATGAATGCCGGCTGCGATGGCGGCATCGAGAATGGCACCTGAGTTTACCGGATGCTGGGCCTTTGCCCCATCAAGATCCACCATATGCAGCCAGGAAGCGCCCTGATGCGCAAATGTAACCGCCGTATCTTTGATGGAACTGGCAACTTTTGTCTTTCTGCTGTAGTCACCCTGGACAAGACGGACCGGTACCCCGTCGATGATGTCAATAGCCGGAAGGATGATCATATGTCTGCCTCCGCAAAATAGCGCAGTACTGCTCTGCCGTCATCACTGCTTTTTTCAGGATGGAACTGACAGCCAAGAATATGATCTCTGCCAACCAGGCCTGGCACGTTGTTTTTTCCATCCACTGAGATGCCGAATACCTGGGCAGGATCCGTACCGGAAGCGAAGTAACTATGCACATAGTACATATACGGATGCCCGGACAGCAGAGAGAAGATGGGGTGTGGATTCACTCGTTCCAGCAGGTTCCAGCCGACTTCCGGGATACGGATATCATCGCCCTGCAGGCGGATAATGTTTCCTTTCAGCAGGCCGAGTCCTTTGTGAAAGCCGTCTTCTTCACTGCTTTCATACAGCATCTGCATACCCAGGCAGATTCCAAGCAGCGGCTTTCCTTTGGCGGTCTGTGCAAGAATCATCTGATCCAGACCGTTTTCTTTCAGCATGGCCATACCGTCACCGAAGGCACCAACGCCTGGCAGAATGAGTTTGTCACAGGCAGAAAGGACTGCTGGGTCGCCGGATACAACAGTTTTGGCAGCAAGATCAGCCAGGGCATGTTTCAAAGAAAACAGGTTGCCTGCTCCATAATCGATGATGCCGATCATGCCAGACTTCCCTTCGTGCTGAAGACACCGCCGCCGGTTGTTGTCACAGCAGCCTTAAGAGCATGTCCAAGTGCCTTGAAGACTGCCTCAATCTTATGGTGGTCATTTTCACCATACAGGATATTGACATGGAGAGTGATCAGGGAATTGAAGGCAAAGGCACGCAGGAATTCCGGTACCATTTCTGTTGACATGGCACCGACTGTTTCACGGTCGAAATTGCCATGAAAAACAATAAAAGGCCGTCCGGAACAGTCCAGGTCCACTCTTGCCAGTGCTTCATCCATGACGCAGGAAAAGGATCCGTATCTGGCAATACCCGCCTTGCTGCCAAGTGCTTCTTTGACAATGATGCCAAGCACAATTCCGATATCTTCAATGGTGTGATGATCATCCACGTCAAGATCCCCTTTTGCTTTCACGGCCAGATCAAAGCCGCCATGGAAGGCAAACAGGGTAAGCATATGATTGAGAAAACCGATGCCGGTATCAATATCTGTTTTTCCTGTGCCATCCAGGTTAATGCTGGCAAAGACGTCTGTTTCTTTGGTCACACGGTGATATTCTGCTTTTCTCATGACTTTTCTCCTTCATATGACTGAATGGCTTTCCAGACAAGCTGATTTTCTTCCTGGGTGCCAATGGAAATACGGAAATACGATGTCCCATTGTATGTGCGGATCACAATGCCTTCTGCCTGCAGGCAGGCAAGCAGTCCATCCAGATCCTCTGCTTTTCCATAGATGAAGTTTGCCTGGGATGGCCAGACTTTCAGCCGTTTACAACCGGAAAGTCTTTGATAAAGCCATTGCCGCTGTATCCTGATGTCTTTGACAAAACCTGCCACATCAATTTCAGGAATCAGAGCAGCCGCAATCGCCATTGACAAAGAGTTCATTGCATATGGTACAAAGTCTGCCTTCAAAGCTGACATCCTGTCGGCATTTCCAACCAGAAAACCTACCCGCATTGCGGCCAGTCCATATGCCTTGGACAGCGTTCTTGTTACAAACAGATTGTCATGCTGATCAATCAATGGCAGTACCGATTCATCATCCGCAAAGTCCATATACGCCTCATCGATGACGACCGGAATATCTTTGAAGTTCTGCACAAGTTTTTCGATATCCGTACGGGGAATCAGGGATCCGGTTGGATTATTGGGATTGGAGAAAAGGATCATGTCAGCATTTTCTTTTTTTCCAAAAGCGATCAGATCATCGATCTTGACGCCGCCGCCTTCGTCCTGCCTGTATCCAACCGTCTTTGCATCAATGGAGCTGGCATAGTACTGATACATGGAGAAATCCGGATTCAATGTCAGTAAAGTCTTTCCTTTGCCAAGATATGTCGTAATCAGATAGCCAAGCATCTGATCGCTGCCATTGCCAGCCAGCAGGCAGTCTTCTGAAATACCCATCTTTTTGCCAAAGGCAGAAAGCAATTCTGTTTCAGCAGGATCCGGATAGCGGTTGTAGGAAATCTTTGTGACAATGTCAGCTGCTTTCTGCAGCAGCTGTGCAGAAAGATTCAGGCTGCTTTCATTCGCATTGAGCAGGATTCTGCCATCCCGCTTTGCGGCTGTATAGGCATTAGTTTTTCCCATTGCGCACCTCCACTGCCCTGGCATGGGCTTCCAGCTGTTCCTCTTTTGCCAGAATCATGATATCGTCTCCATCCTGCTGCAGAGCCTTTTTTGAATAGTGCAGGAAACAGGAGCGGTGGACAAAGGCATCGACGCCAAGGGCACTGGCAAAGCGTGCTGTGCCGCCGGTTGGCAGCACATGGTTGGTTCCGCCATAGTAGTCACCGATTGGCTCACAAGTATCATAGCCAAGGAATACGGAGCCTGCATTTTTGACCTGAGAGAGATACGGCATCGGGTCCTTGATCATCAGTTCCAGATGTTCCGGGGCAATGGCATTTGCATAGGCAATGCACTGTTCCAGTGATTCCGCAACAATCGATCTGCCATAATCACGGATCGAAGCACTGGCTATTTCTTTCTTTGGCAGTGTTTCCAGCTGTCTTTCAAGTTCTTTGTTGACATGATCCAGGAAAGAGCGGGATGTCGTCAGCAGAATGGCTGATGCCATCGGATCGTGTTCCGCCTGGGAAAGAAGATCTGCAGCACAGCAGGCAGGATCAGCGCCATCATCCGCAATAACAAGGATTTCACTGGGGCCGGCAATCATATCGATATCAACTCTGCCAAAGACAAGTTTCTTGGCTGCGGCGACAAAGATATTGCCAGGACCTGTGATCTTATCTACCGGGGCAATGCTTTCTGTTCCCCAGGCAAGTGCGGCAATGGCCTGAGCACCGCCGACCTTATAGATTTCACAGACGCCGGCCAGTCTTGCCGCAAAGGCAATATCGGGATTCAGACGGCCGTCTTTTCCTGGAGGAGTTACCATGACAATACGCTTGACGCCTGCCACTTTGGCGGGGATGACGTTCATGAGTACGGAGGAAGGATACTGGGCACGGCCGCCTGGGACATAGATGCCAACCGATGCCAGCGGCAATACCCGCTGACCCAGATAAACACCAGGCTCCCGTTCCATCAGATAGGAGTTTGTCTTCTGCGCCATGTGGAAAGCAGTGATATTGTCTTTGGCTCTTGTCAAAGCTTCACGGAATTTCTTGTCTGTCAGAGCACATGCATCATCGATTTCTTTTTCAGAGACACGGAAATTCTCAATCTCGACACCATCAAACTGACGGGTATAGTCCTTCAGGGCAGCGTCGCCTTCCTGTTTGACACGTTTGATGATTTCATTGACTTTCAGAAGAATGTCACTGGAGATATCACTTGTGCGGCTGTCCAGATACGCACGCAGCTGCTTTGGATTGTCTGCTTTGATTTCACTTAACATTTTCTGCCTCCTTCACGGTTTCCAGATCTTTCAGAAATGCCGCGACTTCCGGCCGCTTCAGTTTGAATGCGGCTTTGTTTACGATTGCCCTTGCGCTGATGGGACAGACGGTATCATAGACTATCAGCCCGTTTTCCCTGAGTGTTGTACCGGTTTCCATGATATCGACAATGCCATCGCACAGTCCCAGGATCGGAGCCAGTTCCACTGAGCCATCAATCTTGATAATTTCTACATCTTTGCCTTTGTTCAGAAAATACTGCCTGGTTACTTCAGGATATTTGGAGCCGATCTTGATGTGGCCGCTTTTGGTCAGGGGATTGTGATCCGGCAGTGATGCACAGATGAAGCGGCATCTGCCAATGCCAAGATCCAGCATTTCATAGTAATCACTGCCGCCTTCCATCAGGGTATCCTTGCCTACGATGCCAATATCTGCCACCCCATGTTCAACATAGGTGATGCAGTCATTGGCTTTCACCAGGAAATAGCGGATATCTTTGCGTGTATCTGGAAAGACAAGAGTGCGTCCTTTGTTTTGCAGTTTTTCAACACCATATCCGGCCTTGGCCAGCATCGCGGTTGTCTGCTGTTCCAGTCTTCCCTTGGTCAGTGCAATCGAGAGACTCACAATACCACCTCCATCTTTTCTACATCCGCGGCTTCCAGAACAACCGGGCCGTCTTTGCGCAGCTGTTTTGCTTTCTGCAGAGCAGCCTCAATCTGTCCTTTTGGATAGCGCAGACGCCGTACCTCTGTATTCTCATCGTCGAAAAGGTCCAGCAGGTAGTCCAGTTTGATGCCAAAGCCGCATGCTGGCAGGTCACGGCCGAACTTCTTAAGCAGGTCATCATAACGGCCGCCAGAGAGAATCGCGGTGGCAGCGCCATCGGCATAGGCTTCAAAGATGATACCGGTGTAATAGTCAAGATGCGGGACTTTGCCAAGGTCATATGCGATATGGCTTTCCGGATCCAGGCGTTTCATCATTTCGCCAAGTTCCTTCATGCGCTTCACTTCTGCTTCCAGACGGCTGTCAAAGCAAAGTGTCCGAGCTTTTTCCAGACATTCTTCTGTTCCGGAAAGCAGCGGCAGCTGCGTGAAGAAAGAGGTTTCCGGCTCTGACAGTGACAGCGAGCTTACAAACGTTTCCAGATCAGGCATTGCCTTGCGGTCGACCAGGTCTGCCATCGCGGCAGTATCTTCTTTGGAGATCCTGCAGAGTCTTGCCGCAAGGCGGAAGAAATCAGAATTGCCGATTTCAAGAATATAGTTTTTCAATCCAAGCTGTTTGAGAACTTCATCGGCGAGGCTGAGAATTTCCGGATCACTCTGGCTGTCCTCTCCGATCAGTTCCACACCGCAGTCACGCACTTCATTGCGCTTGCCTGCAAAGGACTGGCGTACCTTATACACATTCTCACCATAAAAGAAACGAAACGGCGGTTTTTCATCACGGTACTTGCTGGCCGCAACACGTGCAATCGGCACGGTCATATCTGTCCGCAGGGTCAGAATCTGACCGTCCTGGTCAAAGAACTTATAGATTTCCGTGTCTTTCAGACTGGCATATGCCCTTGCATACGTCTGATAAAACTCAATATCCGGCGTGACAATCTGCTGATAGCCGGCATTGGCAAACACAGCTTCTACTTTCTGCTGCAGCCGCTGGCGTTTCTGAGCCTGTGCCGATGTCAGATCCCGCAGACCGGACGGTGCTTCAATCATCTTCATCTTTCTCATCTCTCCTGTAAACAAAAAGGACATCCCACGCAAGGGACGTCCGCAACGTTGTTCCACCCAATTTCACTGTCATCTCACGATCAACAGCCTCATGAAGTACTATCATACTCCTGTGCTGTAACGTGCACTCACGGACCTTCTTACTTTTTTCAGAAGAACAGCTCCAAGATGTGTTTTCACAAAGACCTCCGTATTTCCTTTCACCAAAGCGGAAACTCTCTTGCAGCTTCAGTCTGTGTTACTTTTTCTCTTCCCTGCTTTTGTGCTTTCATTGTAGTTTCAGCAAAAATGTATGTCAACGCATTTTTAATGAAACTTTTTACATGCAAACAGGATGCCTGTAACACCTGCCAGTGCCGCAGCTGCCATGATTCCTTTATTCTGCTTCTGTTCCTTTACAATCTGTTCCATGTCTTTCACTGGTTCAGCCTGCTTCTGTTTTTCCTGTTTTCCTGTCTGGAGCTTTGTTTGGATCGTAATGGTTTCTTCCTGCTCCGGTTCATCAATGGGAACGGTATAGAGAACCGGCTTTGTGTATGGGTGATAGCCATCCGGGGCAGAAAGCTCTGCAATCTGATAGCTTTCTCCTGGTGAAACGATGCCCATGCCAATGCGATCTGCCTGCTCACTGCTTGTCCAGCTGACAAGCTGATTACCGGCAAGATCAAGCAAAGCCATCTCAGCGCCGGAAACATGTCTTCCCTGTTCATCCACCCGTTCTACCTGCAGGGATGCCTGCTGCAGCTGCAGAAAGACCTGCACAGTCTGTTTTGCCTGTGCCTCAACAGACACCGTTTTCTTTGTACGGTAATGATATCTGCCTGGCTGTTCCATCATGACATAGTACGTACCCTGAGGCATCTCAAAGTGAATCATGCCATTGTCATCTGTGTGCCCTCTTGCATACTGGCCATAGATATCTTTGGCCATACTGGATAAATTCTTTCTGGTGCACAAAGCCACTGCAGCACCGCCAGGCGCTGCTTCCATTTTGAGCGAAACAGACGCAAAAGACTGCAGTTTCAGCACTGGCTCTATATCTGTTTCCGGTTTCTGTAAAGGCATGCGGAAACGGATGGCACGGCCGCCTGTATAGCCTGCCGGCAATGTTTTTAACTGCAGGGAGTACACCCTGCCGCGCTGCAGCTGTATCTGTCCGGGAGCACCTTCAAATACGATATCGCCGTTTTCATCCAGCAGCTGTACTTGTGCCTCGTGTACATCACTGTCAGAATCTTTGACGGCAAGGCTGGCGATGACTGGCTGTGCGGCTATGGCAATTGTGCGTGCACTTGCCTTCTGGGAATCGATCACAATTGGATGGATTTCCTGATCCGGATACTGATCCAGTCCGCAGTCTGTCTGTTTCAGGTAATATGTCCCGTCTTTCAGCATCAAATTTTCCCATCCCATCAGCGGATGGCGCAGCACATCGAAGGCGGGCAGCGTACATTCTTTGTCTGCAAACAGTTCATACCCTGCCGACTGCGGCAGCTGAAAGTCGGTCAGAACATACGGGATCACATCCAGCATGACATCGAAGCTTTCCAGCTTTTCTGCCTTGATTTCTGTGCTGCCTGCAGAGACATAGCCAGAAGGCAGATTGACCGGTGTCAATCGCAGAAGGTCATGTTCTTTCAGGCCGCTAAGAAATACACGCGGCTTTGCCGGAAGAATGGTTTCACTGTGCTGGCTGAGGTTTTCCACGCGGATGTCGCACTTGTCCAGCAGCTGGCGCGTTGTCTGATTGCGCACAGAAACGGCAAAGGAAAATGGTTTTCCTGCCATGGCAAGATGCAGATCTTTTTCTTTATGCAGCGGAACAGATACCTGTATAGGATCGATTGCATAGCAGTCAGAAAGCGGTGAAGAATACAGGGTATATGTGCTGTCCCTGTGAACAGGGATATCATGAATCTGCTCATCACTGTCCCACTCTGCCACTTTTTCCTTCTGCTCATTTTCCAGCCAGAGATGGTACTGTCCGCTGTCAATGGAAATGGACAGTACCGGTTTTTCCAATGAGATTTCCAGCCGGACAGTTTCGTGCCGGGATGGATCAACGGTAATGGCATGCAGGGTATCGTCCTGGTAGTATGATGGATCATCTATGGAGCTGCGGTAATACCATGTACCTTTGGCAAGCCCGCTGTCTGTATCAATGGGATGCTCTCCTTTTTCATCCGCAAAGAAGGAAACGGACAGCCCCGGGATCTGTGGAACCTCAATCACTGCTGTATCTTCATACCGATGCGTAATTTCCTTTTTTTCGGGATGACGGGAATCCATATAGATTTCCGTGTCAGGAAAAGCAGACACATTCGGGATTTTCTCTTTCTGGCGCAATGTATAGGAATGATCAGGAAGAATCAGGCTGCCAATCTCCAGTGTTCCATCTTTCACCAGCAGTTCTGTTTCCTTCTCATCATCCTGCAGGATAAAAACCGGATCTGTGACTGCATTTGTCTCAGTGGCATCTTCCAGACTCACAGAAACCTGGATTGGCTGCAGTGTGATCTCTTTCTTCTGTGTCATTTCCACAGGTTCTGCAAGGTCATAATAGCCAGTCAGCGGCTTTTCAAGGCGGATGAAAGATCCCGCCGGCACTTGAAACGTGCCGCTGTCATCTGTGATGCATACCGATTCTTCCATGAAGTCTTTCTGCTGGCTGACAAGCAGGCGGACATTGGCAGCCGGCTTTGTATCTGTTAACAGCCGTGTCTCAATCAGTGCGGGCTGTTTGTCCAGCTGCCAGATGGCAGCCCCGATGAAAACGCCGAGCAGCAGCGGCTTATGCATAAGCTGTCTCCATCGACAGGTGTGTCTGTGAGATCAGATCATGAAACAGCAGATCTTCAATGCAGGTATTCAGTTCTATGGGATCCATGCCTTTTTCAACTGCCACATGGCGCAGATCCTCATGGCCGATGACAGTGCGCCACAGCAGAATCCGGCTTTCAATGCCATTTTCCTTTTCAATCCTGTCCAGCATGTTTTCAATGGAGGCAATCTTCTCATCTACTTTGTTTAGTGCTTCAACCTCCGTACTGCACGGACTGCCATTGGAACGGGCCATTCTGATTCTGTCACGCAGAATCTGCAGCTGCACGACATAGCTGCTGTACTGCCCGCACTCGTGTTTCAAATGCATCAATGTTGTGTGATTGGAATTCATCTTTTGTCCTCCTTGCTGTGCTTCCTTCTCTCTATGCCCGCAAAAAACGCGGATTCCCTGAAAAAAGATTGGTTTCCGGATAAAATGTATGCAAGCTGGAGGCATGTGTATGGATGAGCTGCGTGCATTGCGGTGGTATGAAGGTGATGTAACAGGAAATGATCCGCTGTGGGCAGATTCCAAAGCCTATGTCACATTGAATGCCATCTTCTTTGATGGGATCGAAAATGAAATGATCAAGGCAAAAGAGAACAAGCATCTCAATCCTGCCCTGCTGTCAAGATGGCAGGAAGTCTTTGGACAGGACGGCGCATGTGCTGCCCTGTTCTGTCTGATGCAGTCCCATCCTCTTTCCCGGCCATGCCATGTGCGCAGGGTAGAGCGTCTGTATGACTTTGAGCAGATTTCTCAGGCAGGTCATACCATCGCCTTTACTTCCACCTCAACGGCCAGACAGTTTCTGAAAGCCTATGGCGACAAGGATGGCATTGTGCTGCTGGAAGCAGATCTTCCAAAAGGCACATATGCCATTGACCTGTCGGCTGTTCTTCCCCATTATGCCAAAGCAGAAGAAGCAGAAATTCTGCTGGCACCCTGGCTTGGCGTCAAGATGGCTGAAAAGCAGATGGATGAAAATGAAAAAGACATTCTCGACCGCAATGGCAATCCGCCCTCCGGTCTGTATCAGATGGAAGTTTCCAAGATCTCACTGCCAGGGGATGAAGCGCTATCTGTGCAGGAAGAATTGATTGAACCATCAATCCGTGTGTATGATGCATTGAATGAAGGAAGAAAGCCAGTGGCATCAGAGATCAAAGCCTATGTACAGTTGAAGAAACAGCTGCGCAGCCAGTGTGCCAGAGCATGGGAAAACTGCTGTCATCAGAAATGTAAATCATGAGATAAAGGAGAATACAGAATATGGAAAAGATTGCAAGTTTTACGATCAACCACCTGAAGCTGGAACCGGGAGTCTATGTATCCAGAAAAGATAAAGTCGGCAGTGAAGTGCTGACAACGTTTGATCTGCGGCTGACTGCCCCTAACAGAGAGCCTGTCATGAATACAGCTGAGGTGCATACGATTGAACATCTGGGTGCTACCTTTCTGCGCAATGATGCCAGATGGAAAGACCAGACGGTCTACTTCGGGCCGATGGGATGCCGGACAGGTTTCTATGTCATCTTTGCCGGTGATCTGGAATCAAAGGATATTGTGGATGTCATTACCCGCATGTTTTCGTTTATTGTTTCCTTTGAGGGTGAAATTCCTGGTGCAAAGCCGGCCGAATGCGGCAACTATCTGGATCAGAATCTTGCCAGTGCAAAATGGTGGGCAAAGCGGTATCTGGAAAAGACACTGCAAAATATTGATGATGCCCATATGGTATATCCACAGTAATCATGCATATAGAAAAAAGGCCTCCGTGGACAGAGAAGATTCTTCTGCTCTGTCCGGGAGGTCTTTTGTGTGTTTTGTAAGTTATGCAATGATGCCGGTGTACTTCAGAACATCTTCCACGGTGTCAACCGGGACAATCTTCAATGCGTCTCTGGCTTCCTGTGGTACATCTTTGAGATCATCGACATTATCCTTCGGGATCAGAACGGTCTTGACGCCCGCTCTGGCAGCGGCCATGAGTTTTTCAGGCAGACCGCCGATTTCCATGACTTTGCCGCGCAGCGATACCTCACCAGTCATACCAATGGAAGGATCTACCGGATGGCCGGTGACAAGGGATGCCAGTGCCGTCGTCAGTGTGACACCCGCAGAAGGTCCGTCTTTCTTGACTGCACCTTCCGGCACATGGATATGAATGTCATGATTGGCAAACACATCTGCTTTGTCCGGGAATCTGTGTCTGACCAAAGACATGGCGATAGAAACAGATTCTTTCATGACATCGCCCAGCTGGCCGGTGACTGTCACCTTGCCGGTTCCCTTCATCATCAGTGATTCAATGAACAGGATTTCACCGCCGGCTGCTGTCCAGGCAAGCCCTGTCACAATACCGGGCTGATCATTCTTCAGAACACGATCATGGTGAATGGGTCTGGCATCGAGATAACCTTTGAGATTATCCTGATTGATCACAAGCGTATCTTTGCGGCCATTGGCAATTTCAACAGCGCAGCTGCGGCATAACGTATCCAGTACTTTCTTGAGGCCGCGGACACCGCCTTCCATCGTATAGGAAGCGACCATTGCCCGGATGGCATCATCCGTCACCTCAAGATCCTTGTCCTTGATGCCCATGGCAGACATAGCCTTTGGCAGCAGATGCTTTCTGGCAATCTGGAACTTGTCGGATGCCGTATAGCCATTGAACTGGATGACTTCCATACGGTTCAGCAGCGGTTCCGGAATGTTGTCGATGCTGTTGGCTGTGCAGATGAAGAAGACATGGCTCAGATCATATGGCACGTTCATGTAGTGATCTGTAAAGGTGGCGTTCTGTTCCGGATCCAGCACTTCCAGCAGTGCACTGGCTGGATCGCCATTGTAGGAGGCACCAAGTTTGTCTACTTCATCCAATACCATCACAGGATTGCTGGCACCGCTCTTCTGGATCCCGTCCATGATGCGGCCTGGCATTGCCCCGATGTAGGTTCTTCTGTGGCCGCGGATATCTGCCTCATCCCGCACACCGCCAAGCGATACACGTACATATTTGCGGTGCAGTGCTCGTGCAATCGATGCAGCAATGGATGTCTTGCCGGTGCCAGGTGCACCAACAAACAGCAGGATCGAACCGGACTGGGAATGTTTCAGATTCATCACAGCAATCTGCTGGATGATTCTCTTCTTCACCTTCTCAAGGCCGAAATGATCTTCATCGAGAACTTTCTGTGCCTCTGACAGAGAAATCTTTTTCGCAGAAGGCGTCTTCCAGTTCAGAGATGTGACAAAATCCAGGTATTCATAGATATTGCCGTACTCTGGTGAATTCTTACCCTCCTGCTTGAGTCTGTTCAGCATCTTGTCTGCTTCTTCACGGGCCGTAGGGTTCATGCCGGACTCTTCGATTTTCTTCTGGAAACGGGCAGCATCAGATACATTTTCCGGATGCATCTTATCAAGCTCATTCTGCAGATATTCCATCTGTTTCTTGATAGCCTGCTCTTTATACGCCTGCTCATATTCCTGGGCAGTGGCAGTCTGGGCATCCGCATTCACGCGGGCAACTTCCAGATAGCTGTACAGGATTTCTTCATAACGGCGGTTGCGTGCTTTGCGGCTGTCCTCTGCCAGCAGTGCATACTTTTCTTCCGGTTTCAGCGGCAGCCACATGCCAAGAGCCGCAATGATCTCGCCTTCATTGGTCCACTGATCCACAAAGCCATCCACAAACTTGCCCCACTGGAAGTGTGACATGTAGTCTTTGACAAGCTTTTTCAGATTGACCAGGTGCTCTGCCTCTTCCTGAGGATCCAGGTCTTCGATATCAGCACGGCGTGAGATATTGGCCATCAGTGTATGGTCTGCCCGGACCGTAATGTTTTCGATATTGACGCGCTGGTCAGTATGAACAACGATGAAGCCGGACATGTTTTCTTCCTGAATGTAGCCGGTGACACCGATCGGGTAGAAGCTGTCTTCGGTATACTGGGTACGCGGAATGTTCTCACGGGCGATGACAAAGATGATCTTTTCACCTGCGGACAGATGGCTGCCGGCGGCGGCCTGGAAACTGTCTGACGGGAAGAACAGATTGGCATCTGGCAGTACAAGCTGGTTGTATACAGGAACGATTAACATAAGCCTCCTTTCGCACTCTTACCAATAGAGTGCTAACTCATTTGTAAAATAAATGGGGATAATCCCCGAACACTGACATCTGTCAATGTACTAATAGGATGACACTATGTTGGACACTTGTCAAGTTTTATGATACATTTCTGGTATGTATAACGGAAACAATAAAACAGCATGTCATTCCCAGCAGGTAATTGCGGATGCTCTGTTTGATCTGCTTGCACAGGAGCGTTATGAAAAGATCTCCATTACGGAGATCTGTACGAAGGCAAATGTGTCCAGGCAGACATTCTATTCCCTGTTTTCCTCCAAGGAGAATGTGATTGCCTATCAGCTTGGCAGAGATCAACAGTATGTGCCATCCCGCTGTCAGGACCATTTCTTTAAAAATGTATGTCTGGATTACAGCCGCTATATCATGCAGGAGAGGGAAATGCTTGCGATCCTGTATGAAAATCACCTGCTGGGACTGGTCCAGAACATGCAGATGCGGCATTTCCTGGACTGTCCTGATTTTCTGCCCGATCATGATGGCTTATACCGTCAGTATGCCGCATCGTATATTGCCAGCGGCCTGCTGGGCATTGTGCGGATTTATCTGGAAAATGAGGACAGCCTGAATGAAGAAGAGCTTGCGGCTGTCATTACAGATCTGCTCAGCGGTGCCTATCTTCCTTCTGCTTCCTGATCAGAGTACGCGCACACGGATGACGCCATCCAGATCATTCAGTTCCTGGATGGCTTTTTCAGGGACATCCGTATTGACGTCAAAGACGGAATACGCGTAGCTGCCTCTGGACTTGTTGGTCATGTTTTCAATGTTGATGCCGTCACGTGCAAACAGCGGCATCATGTTTGCCAGCATGCCGGGCAGGTTGCGGTGGATGATGCAAATGCGGGATGCACCGCTGCGTTCCAACTGCACATCCGGCAGATTGACAGAATTGCGGATATTGCCATTGGTCAAATAGTCGTCCATTTCCTTGGCTGCCATGCGGGCACAGTTGGACTCTGATTCAAATGTCGTGCCGCCCAGATGCGGTGTCAGTACGGTATTCTTTGTTTCAATCAGCCGTTTGGTCGGAAAATCTGCCACATATCTGGCAACCTTGCCATCATTCAATCCTTTGATCATAGCATCTTCATTGACGACTTCCCCACGGGCATAGTTGATGATCCGCACACCATTTTTCATCAGGGCAATGGCTTTGTCATCAATCATATTTCTGGTTTCATCGGTCAAAGGGGTATGAATCGTGATGTAATCACTGTAGCGGAAGATATCGCGCAGATCAGAAACGCGGAAAACGTGGCGGGAAATGGCCCAGGCGGCATCCGCACTCAGGTATGGATCATAGGCATATACCTTCATGTTGCAGGCAAGGGCAATATTGGCAACTCTGGATCCAACGTTGCCGGCTCCGATGACGCCAAGCGTCTTGCCGGCAAACTCCGGTCCGGCATACTGTTTCTTGACCTTTTCCATGCGCTGCTCTATCGGTCCCTGAGAACCGTCGTATGTTTTAACCCATTCCATAGCCGGTAGGATTTCACGGGATGCCATAGCCAGGGCAAACAGGAAGAGCTCCTTGACACCGTTGGCATTGCCGCCGGGTGTATTGAAGACAACGATTCCCTTTTCAGCACATTCATCCAGCGGAATGGTATTGACACCAATACCTGCCCTGCCGATGCACAGCAAATTCTTTTCAAACGGATACTTGTGAAGGTCCGAAGCACGCACAAACAATGCGTCCGGATGTTCCACCGTTTCGGACAGTTCATAGCGGTCAGCAGTCAGAATGGTCCTGGCACTGGGCGAAATATTATTCAATAGTTTAACTTTGTACATGTCTTATCCTTTCCTGTTCTCACTTGCAAACTGTTCAATCCACTGGCACAGTGCTTTGACGCCATCCAGATCCATGGCATTGTAAATGGAAGCACGCATGCCGCCAAGCAGACGGTGTCCCTTCACATTCACCAGACCATGTTCTGCTGCGCCCTGAATAAAGCGGGCATCCAGATCAGCATCACCGGTTGAGAATGTCACATTCATGCGGGAACGGCTCTCCTTTTCAGCATACAGATGAAACAGCGCATACTGCTCCAGGGTGCCATAGAGAAGATCTGCCTTTTCCTGGTTTCTTCTGCCGATTTCTTCCATGCCACCCTGGTCTTTGAGCCAGTCCATGACCAGACCGAGCATATAGATCTGCCAGCATGGCGGCGTGTTGTACATACTGTCATGAGCAATCTCACGTGGATAAGAATACATGACCGGAGTAAGCCTGTCAGGTTCTCTGGCAAGATCTTTGCGCACAATGACCAGCGTCACGCCTGCCGGAGCAAGATTCTTCTGTGCACCGGCATAGATCAATCCGAATTTTGAAACATCCACGGGACAGGACGCAATGTCACTGGACATATCTGCCACAATGGGAACACCATTGGTCTCTGGTACATAGTGCCATTCGGTGCCATAGATTGTGTTATTGGCACAATAATGGAAATAGGACGCATCCGGATGGATGTCCAGTTCCTTCTGCTGAGGAATATGGCGGTATTCATTTCCGCTGCCATCATAGGAAACATGCATCTGGCCATAGCGGTTTCCTTCTTCATAAGCAAGATTTGCAAAGTGTCCCGTCACCGCATAATCTGCCTGACGGTTTTCTTTGAGCAGGTTGAGTGGAATCATCGTGAACTGACTGGATGCGCCGCCTGCCAGAAACAGAACAGCATAGTCATCCGGAATGTTCATGACATCCCTGACTCCCTGTTCGGTATGACCCATGATCTTTGAAAAAGCAGCAGAACGATGGCTCATTTCCATCACAGACATGCCGGTACCTTCATAGTCCAGCAGTTCTTTCTGTGCTCTTTCCAATACGGGCAGCGGCAGCTGGGACGGTCCAGCCGCAAAGTTGAATACACGGTGCATAGTCATCTCCTGATCCCCCTTATGGGCCATTTTAGTACAAAAGGCAAAGACTGCGGAAATAAATTTCGCAAGCTTACAGAAAATGTATGACACGATTGTAAATTTTGCCCGTATTTTTCATCCAATAAATTCGGATGCACTTTCATACGATCTTCACGCTTCTTTGTTATAATGGGTCCTGCACGATGTATCATGCGTTCAATCATGATGAAAGGAGCTACGAATGAAATTTAAGCGATATGGCGCCCTTCTCGCCGCTGCCGCTGTTACTGCCTGCCTGTTTCCAGTGCAGGCAAAGGCAGATGAGGATTATTCCGATATCAATTACTGGACTACAAAGTGTTCCAATGTTTCTTCTTTGACCAGTGATGAAACAAATGCATGCCAGGCATTCCTGCAGTATGCTGCTACGCAGTCTTCTACATTGAAGGATCAGCTGCTTGCCATTGATGCACAGCGTTCTGATGTACAGACAAATATTGATGATTATCAGGCTAAGATTGCGGATTATCAGAGTCAGATTGATACACTGAACTCACAGATTTCAGATCTGAATGCACAGATTGATGATCTGAATGATCAGATTGCAGATCAGCAGGATAAGGTTGCGGATCTGCGTGCCAAGGTCAATACACAGATTGAAAATTCACAGTCGACAATGCGTCTTTCCAAGTATGTGGATATTCTGATGGGAGCCAAGACCTTCGGAGACTTCCTGAAGATTGCGGCGGGTCTGACTGACCTGACTGAGCATAATCACAGTACGCTTGTTTCACTGAATGATGCCATTGATCAGCTGACTGCTTCCCAGCAGGAGCTGTCCAGCAAGCAGACTGAGCTGCAGACTGCGCAGGATGATATCCTTGCCAAGCAGTATGAAGCACAGCTGACCGAACAGGATTATGAAAACCAGAAAGCAAATCTGGAGAATCAGTCCAATGATACATTGACACTGATCTCTTCCCTGCAGGATGCATCGGATACAATTACGGAAGCACAGAAGGAAGAACAGGAAAGACAGATTGCCGAGCAGCAGGCAAAGGCTGAGGCCGAAGCGGCTGCAGCCGCAGCTGCCCAGGAAGCTGCCAACAATTCTGGCGGATCCGGTAATTCCGGCAGCGGTTCTTCTACAAATGGTTCCCAATCCAGTGATGCTGCCATCGACGGCTATGCGGTTGTTGCCTATGCCAGACAGTTCCTTGGCCTGCCATATGTATGGGGCGGCAATGGTCCGAACTACTTTGACTGCTCTGGTTTGACCAAGTATGTCTATGCCCACTTCGGCATCGTCCTTGGCCGTACATCTTATGTACAGGAAACTGCTGGCTATGCAGTCTCCTATGCCGATGCACAGCCGGGTGATCTGATCACATGGACAGGACACTGCGGCATCTATGCCGGCAACGGTATGGTTATCAATGCCATGAATCCAAGCATGGGTATCAGAGAATGTCCGATCGGCTGGATCACCAATGGCAACATGATCATTCACCGTCTGTGGTAATTGCATCTAGAGAGAATGTACTCCCTGTGGCAGAGATATCTGCTGCAGGGAGTTTTTTTCTGGGGTCTGAAGAGCGACATATCACAGTTGTTAATACGCAGATGATTTCTAAATTGTAAAAATATGATACTGTCAAATGAAGCAGACTTTTTGGAAATCATGTCAGCGTTCTTTGGCACGATAAAAAGCAGTTCATGTCAGAAGAGAATTCTCTGCGGACATAAACTGCTTTTTCTTTTCATTGCTTTGATTACAGATTCGTATAACCCATCAGATCTTCATCCACTTCTCTGGCACAGGCTCTTCCTTCTTCAATTGCCCAGACGACCAGTGACTGGCCGCGGTGCATATCACCAGCAGAGAACAGATGGTCTTTAATGCGGTAACTGTCTTTTTCTGTGACCGCTCTGCCGCGGTTGAGTTCCAGATTGAATGCCTTGGATGTGTAGGCTTCACAGCCAAGGAAGCCGGCCGCAATGATCAGCAGCTCACATGGCAGCACCTGTTCACTGCCCTCTTCCTGCACCATCTTTCCATTTTCAAAGTGAACTTTGACTGTGTGCACAGCCTTGAGCTTTCCTTTTTCTGTCTCAATGCCAGTAACCGTTGTCTGATAGATGCGCGGATCATGTCCAAAGACGGCAATGGCTTCTTCCTGCCCATAATCTGTCTTGAGAACACGGGGCCACTCCGGCCATGGTTTGTCCTTTGCCCTCTTCTCAGGCGGGCATGGCATCATTTCCAACTGGGTCACACTGGCACAGTTCTGGCGCAGGCAGGTTGCCACACAGTCATTGCCGGTATCACCGCCGCCGACAATGACCACATGCTTTCCTTCCGCTGAGACAGCACCTTCAGCCTTCTTCTCTGCCAGCACTGCCTTGGTTGCGTTCTTCAGGAAGTCAACGGCAAACAGAATACCTTCTGCTTTTTCACTGCCTTCCAGCTTCAAAGAGCGTGCCTGCTTGGCACCGCAGCAGAGAATAACAGCATCAAAGTCTTTCTGCAGATCAGCTGCACTGATGGTTCTGCCTACATCACTGTTGGTATGGAAGATGACACCTTCCTTTTCCATGAGTTCAATGCGTCTTTCGACAACCTTTTTATCCAGTTTCATATTAGGAATGCCATACATCAGCAGTCCGCCCGGTTTGTCATCCCGCTCAAACACTTCCACGTGGTGGCCGCGCTGGTTCAGTCTGTCTGCAGCAGCCAGACCGGAAGGGCCGGAACCGACGACAGCCACTGCGCGGCCGGAGCGCACCTGTGGAATGCGCGGCTGCATCAAGCCAAGTGCAAAACCATCTTCAATCACAGCATATTCATTGTCTCTGATCGACACTGGTTCTCCATTGACGCCGCACAGGCACGCCTTTTCGCAAAGTGCCGGGCATACTCTGGAAGTGAACTCCGGGAATGGGTTTGTCTTGATCAGTCTGGCCAAAGCATGGGCAGGATTGCCCCGGTAGATTTCATCATTCCATTCCGGAATGAGATTGTGCAGCGGGCAGCCGGTTGTCATGCCATGCAGGAAAAGTGAGGACTGACAGAACGGTACGCCGCAGTTCATGCAGCGGGCACCCTGCAGGCGGCGCTGCTCCTTTGTCAGCGGCTGGTGAAATTCCTGATAGTTTTTGATTCTGCGCAAAGGATCTTCAATACCGTTTTCTCTGCGCTGATACAGCAGAAATCCATTGTCTTTTCCCATCTTCATCAACCTTCTTTCTGCATTGCATAGAACGCTTCCAGCACCGCATTCTCATGTTTGATGCCCTGTTCTTCATAGCGCCCTGTCACGGCCATCATCTTCTGATAGTCAATCGGGACAACCTTCTTGAACTGAGGAACCCAGCTTTCAAAGTGATCCAGGATCATGCGGCCATGTGCAGATCCTGTTTCTCTGACATAATCTTCCAGGATCTGCCGTAGCTCCTGGATATCGTACTTGTCTGTGACTTCATTCAGCCGCACCATTTCCTTGTTCAGGTTCTGATACAGATCATGGTCACGGTCCAGGACATAGGCGATGCCGCCGGACATGCCGGCCGCAAAGTTCTTGCCGACTTTGCCAAGGATGACTGCACGGCCGCCGGTCATGTACTCCAGGCCATGGTCGCCGCATCCTTCTGCTACGGCTGTTGCGCCGGAGTTTCTGACACAGAAACGCTCACCGGCAACGCCGGCAAAATATGCCTTGCCGGATGTTGCGCCATACAGGGCAACATTGCCGATAATGATATTGACTGCCGGATCAAAGCTGATGTTTTCAGGCGGTACAACAACGATCTTGCCGCCGGAGAGTCCCTTGCCGACATGGTCATTGGCATCACCTGTCAGCCGCAGAGTCAGTCCTTTTGGAATAAAGGCGCCAAAGGACTGTCCGCCCCCGCCCGTGCAGTTGACAACATAAGTATCATCTTTCAGGCTGTCGCCAAACTTTTCAGTAATCACGGAGCCAAGGATCGTGCCGGTTGCACGGTTGACACTGGATACTTCAATGCTTTCGGCATGCGGCTTTTTCTGCTTGAATGCCTTCTCGAATGCTGGCAGAAGCACTGCTTCATCAACAGTGTTTTCCAGATGGAAATCATAGACATCATGTGCATTATAGTGACGCTCTTTTGCACTTGCATAGCAAGGATCCGGCAGCCAGCCCGCCTGCTCTCTGCCTGCATTCGCAAAGGCGAGGCAGTCACTGCGGCCGACCATTTCATCGACTGTCTTGAAGCCAAGCTTTGCCATTTCTTCACGCAGCTGCTGCGCGATGAATTCCATGTAATGGATGACATCTTCCGGTCTGCCGCGGAAGCAGCTGCGCAGCTTTGTATTCTGGGTAGCAATGCCGAATGGACAGGTATCCTTGGCACAGACCCGCATCATTGTGCAGCCCATAGCGACAAGCGGTCCGGTCGCAAAGCCGAATTCCTCTGCACCAAGCAGTGCAGCCACGGCAACATCCCGGCCGCTCATCAGCTTGCCGTCTGTCTCCAGACGTACTCTTGTACGCAGCCCGTTGTCAATCAGAGCCTCCTGTGCTTCGGCAATGCCAAGTTCCCATGGCATGCCGGCATGATGGATGGAAGACCATGGAGCAGCACCAGTACCGCCGTCAAAGCCGGAGATCAGGATAACCTGGGCACCTGCCTTGGCAACACCACAGGCAACCGTGCCAACGCCTGCCTCAGAGACAAGCTTGACGGAAATACGTGCTTTGCGGTTGGCATTCTTGAGATCGAAGATCAGCTGGGCAAGATCCTCAATGGAATAAATATCATGATGCGGCGGCGGTGAAATCAGGGAAACACCTGGCGTCGCAAATCTGGTCTTTGCGACCCATGGGTAGACTTTTCTGCCTGGCAGATTGCCGCCTTCACCTGGTTTTGCGCCCTGTGCCATCTTGATCTGAATTTCATTGGCACTGTTGAGATAGGCAGAGGTAACGCCGAATCTTCCGGAAGCAACCTGCTTGATGGCAGAGTTGCGGATTGTCCCGAAACGTTCTGGATCCTCTCCTCCCTCACCGGTATTGGATCTGCCGCCGATGGTGTTCATGGCGATGGCCATGCACTCATGTGCTTCCCTGGAGATGGAGCCAAAGGACATGGCACCGGTCTTGAAGCGTTTGACAATAGACGATACCGGTTCCACTTCTTCCAGCTTGACCGGCTTCTGTTTTGGCACCAGGACAAGCTCATCACGCAGACGGTGGGGCTTTTTCTTCTCCAGCAGATCTGTATAGGCACAGAAGGTCTCATAGCTGTTCTCTCTGACTGCCTTCTGCAGTGTCACAATGACATCCGGTGAATACAGATGGTCATAGGCACGCTCGTTGGAACGCAGGCGGTGGTAGCCGATCGCATCCAGCGTTGTATCAACGCCCAGGCCCAGGGGATCAAAGGCATGGTCATGACGGGCAAGCACATCGGCTTCAATCTCATCCAGACCGACACCGCCGACCCGGCAGGAGATGCCTGGGAAGTAGGTGTGTACAACATCTTCGCTCAGACCGATGGCTTCAAAAATCTTGGCAGACTGGTAGGACTGCAGAACCGAGATTCCCATCTTGGCTGCTGTTTTGACGATACCTGCAAGCAGTGCATTGTCATAGTCCTGCAGGGCTGTGTGATAATCTTTATCCAGCAGGTGCTTGTCAATCAGTTCCGTGACGCATTCATGAGCCAGGTATGGATTGATGGCTCTGGCACCAAAGCCAAGGATGGCCGCACACTGATGCACGTCACGCGGCTCACCGGATTCCAGGATCAGCGACACCTTGGTGCGCTTCTTAGTGGTGACCAGGTGTGTTTCGACCGCAGATACAGCCAGCAATGATGGAATTGGAACATGGTTTTCATCGACGCCGCGGTCACTGAGAATCAGGATGTTGGCACCATTGTTATAGGCACGGTCACACGATACACAAAGTGCATCCAGTGCTTTCTTTAATGATGTGTGCTTGTAGTACAGCAAAGAGATATCGGCGGTCTGAAAGCCGGGACGGTGCAGTGTTCTGATCTGCATCATCTGCACTTCACTCAGAATCGGCTGGGTGATTTCCAAGACACGGCAGTTTTCTGCCTCATCATGGAGCAGGTTGCCATCGGAACCGATATATACAGTGGTATCTGTCACAACCTTCTCACGCAGACAGTCAATCGGCGGATTGGTGACCTGGGCAAACTGCTGCTGGATATAATTGAACAAAGATTCCGGCTTGTCAGAGAGAACTGCCAGTGGGATATCATGGCCCATCGACATGGTTGGCTCATTGCCATTGGCAGCCATCGGCAGGATCTGTTCCTTGACATCCTCATAGGAATAGCCGAAGACTTTATACAGGCGGTCACGTTCTTCCTGCGGGTACATCTCTACTTTATGATTCGGAATTTTGAGATCATGCAGGTGCAGCAGGTTGAGGTCAATCCACTCGCCATAGGGCTTGCGGCTGGCATAATACTGTTTCAGCTCTGCATCTGAAATGACCTTCTTTTTCTTTGTGTCTACCAGCAGCATCTTTCCTGGCATCAGTCTGGACTTGGTAACAATATGGGCTGGATTGAGATCCAGTACACCAACTTCGGACGCAAGAATCACCCTGCCGTCATCCGTAATGTAATATCGTGCAGGACGCAGGCCATTGCGGTCCAATGTGGCACCAACCAGATCGCCATCTGAGAACAATACTGCTGCCGGACCATCCCACGGCTCCATCATCGTGGCATAGTAATGATAGAAATCACGTTTCTGCGGGTCCATGTTTTTCTGGTTTTTCCATGGCTCCGGCACCATTAGCATCATGGCCAGAGGCAGATCCATGCCGGCATAGTAAAGAAATTCCAGCGTGTTGTCGACCATGGCAGAATCACTGCCGCCGGCATTGATGACCGGATAAATCTTGTCAAGATCATTCGCCAGCAGATCAGAGGACATCGTCTCTTCTCTGGCCAGCATGCGGTCAACGTTGCCGCGGATCGTGTTGATCTCACCATTATGGGCGATCATACGGTATGGATGGGCACGCTGCCAGCTTGGCCGTGTATTGGTAGAAAAACGGGAATGCACAATGGCAATTGCGGTCTCATACAGGCTGCTCTGCAGATCCGGATAGAACTGGCGCAGCTGATTCACCAGGAACATCCCCTTGTAAACAATCGTGCGGGATGACAAAGAGCATACGTAGGTATCTTCTGAGCCCTGCTCAAATTCACGTCTGGTGATATACAGCAGGCGGTCAAAGGCGATGCCTCTTTCCACCTCTTTTGGCCTTTCCAGGAATACCTGACGGATGCGGGGCATGCAGCTGCGGGCTGCTTCACCAAGAATTTCCGGACATACCGGCACACTCCGCCAGCCCAGTACCTTCAGGCCGTTTTTGCGGGCAATGACCGCAAACATTCTCTCCGCAAAGGTTGCCTTGAGCTGGTCAGCAGGCAGAAAGAACATACCGATGCCGTAATCTCCTCTTTCCTTCAGATGGATTTCTTCCTTTGCACAGGCATCCGCAAAGAAACTGTGGCTGATCTGTATCAGAATACCGACACCATCGCCAACCTTTCCGCTGGCATCACGGCCAGCTCTGTGATCCAGTTTCTCTACAATCTTCAAGGCATCATCCAGCACGGCATGGTCCTGATGACCGTCAATATTGACGATTGTGCCAATACCGCAGGCATCATGTTCCCAGCCTGTTTCATACAGTTTGTCCATATGCATCTCTCCTTCCTGGATTTTCTTTGAAACAAGCGTACGGCGGATATACTATAATTACAAATATATAGAATTCATGAATCTCATAACCAAAAGTTATAAGACGGAGGATGCAGAATGAAAAACGATTATCTCTATGTCATGGCACTGTGTCAGAAGCGCAGTTTCTCCAAAGCAGCAAAGAGTCTGTATATCTCCCAGCCTGCTTTATCCAAGGCGATCTCTTCACTGGAAAAAGAGCTTGGTGCTGTCCTGTTTGACCGCAGTACCAATGATCTGCAGCCAACCGAGGCCTGCCTGTTCTATCTGCAGTGTGCCAAGCAGATTGCGGATACGGAAAACAGCATTCATGACTATTTCAATTCCCTGCGCAATCTGGAAGCAGGAACACTTTCCATCGGCACCACGTCGTTTTACTGCTGCTATTCCCTGCCCCGCAGCCTGCAGCCTTTTTCCCGTCTGCATCCCGGTCTGCAGATTAATCTGATTGAGCAGACTTCCAACCAGCAGCTGCTTGCAATGTTAAAAAACGGGACGCTGGATCTTGCCCTGAGCGTTAATCCGCATGGCTTTGAGGCCTTCCAGCGTCAGTTCTTTGAGAAGGAATATCTGATCCTCAGTGTACCGGCCTCCTGGCCCATTAACAGCACACTGCAGGATGCGGTATTAAGCTATGAAGATATCATGAATGGCAGCCACCGCCAGAAAGACTGTCCTTCGGTTTCGCTTTCTGCCTTTGCGGATCTGCCCTATATTTCCCTGCGCCACGATTCTGAACTGTATGGCAGAGTGATGGGGATGTTTGGACGTCTTGGAAGCCATCCGCATATCCAGATGTATGCCGACCAGATGCCGACAACGTATTTTCTGTCTCTGTATGGCTATGGCTATGCTTTGATTCGGGACAACACACTCAAGACGGTGCCAAAGCCAGAAAAAAGCCAGGTGGTCTTCTATCGGATCGATGACCCCCTGGCTGTACGTGATGTATATTTCTATTTCCGGCCGCTGGCATATCAGTCAGCAGCTTTGAAAGCATATCTGTCTTTTCTGCATTAACGGACCATGCCGCCCTGTCCGCCCTTCTGTACACAGGCAAGTACTTCTGCCTCTGACAACAGCGGCAGATCACCTGGTATGGAATGCTTGAGGGCAGCGGCCGCAGCACCGAATTCCACCGTTTTCTGCAGATCATCAAAGTGAAGCAGGCCGTGGATCAGGCCGCCTGTAAAGGTATCGCCGCAGCCGATCTTTTCTACCACCGGCACAATGTTGTACTGATGGGACAGATAGGTCCTGCCCTCTTTGAGGATCACTGCCTGCACGCTTTGATCGCTCAGGCCATGAGCGCCCTGGCGCCATGCGGAGGCTGCCACATCAAAGTGGAAGTGCTGCCGCATCGCTTCCAGCACCTGGATCTCATGCATATCCACATTCTCATCTGCCCCGGTCACATCATAGAAGAAGTTCAGGCAGTTGACGGCATCTGCTTCATTGGCAATCACGACATCCACATACTGCATCAAAGGAATCATGATGCTTGCAGCTTTTTGAGGCGTCCACAGACGGCTGCGGTAGTTCAGATCACAGGATATCTTCAGACCATTGCGCTTTGCGGCCTGGCAGGCCTTCTCCGTCAGGGCAGCAGCCTTGTCGGAAACAGCAGGTGTGATGCCGGACCAGTGGAACCAGTCTTTGCCTTTCATGATGGCATCAAAGTCAAAGTCAGAAAGATCTGCCTGGGCAATGGCGGATCCGGCCCGGTCATAGACAACCTGGGATGGGCGGCTGCCGCAGGCTTCTTCTTCAAAATACAGGCCGAGACGGCTGCCGCCATGTACGATACCGTCGGTATGAACACCTGTTTTCTTCAAAGCTGCTTCCGCTGCATCACCAATTGGATTGGCTGGCAGTTTTGTCACAAACCAGGCATCTTCACCAAAGCAGGCAAGGGAAGCCGCCGCATTGGCTTCTGAGCCGCCGAAGTTGGCACCATAGTCGTCTGCCTGCACAAACCGCCTGTGATCATGCGGCGTAAGCCGCATCATGATTTCTCCCAACGTTACAATCTTCATCTGTCTCCTTCTTTCCAACCTTATTCTACTCTTGTCATGCTGTATCCAATGCCAATATGTGTCTGAATATACGGTTCACTGAGATCCGGATCATTCAGTTTCTTGCGCAAAGATGCCATGTATACACGCAGAGAAATGATATCGGTATCGACACCGGTGCCCCAGATATGACGGATGATATAGGCATGGGTTAGCACCTTGCCGACATTCTTGCTCAAAAGAACAAGCAGCTTGTATTCAATCGGTGTCAGATGAACCGGACTTCCATGCAGGGTGACGCTGGCCGCCGCATAGTCAATGCGCAATGCACCGTCTAGGAATACACTATCCTCATGTGTATTAGGCACATAGTTCAGCCTTCTCTGGGTAGTCCGGATTCTGGCAAGCAGTTCCTCCACAGAAAACGGCTTGGTCAGATAGTCATCGGCACCGGCATCCAGAGCAGCGATCTTATCCGCATCTTCACCTCTGGCACTGATGACGATGATCGGCATCTGTGACCAGGAGCGGATGCTGGCAATGACATCCATGCCATCAATATCCGGCAGGCCCAGATCCAGAAGCACAAGATCCGGCTGGCTGCTGGCAGCCATGGATATTGCCTCTTTGCCATTGTGTGCCATCAGATATGTATAGTCATGCACTTTCAGCGTGGTCGCAATCAGGTTCATGACCGGCTGATCATCTTCTACAATCAGGATTTTAAACGAGTTCATCTGTAAGCTCCTTTACATGAAGAGAAAAACTGAAACATGCCCCATGAGGTACATTATCGCTATAGACAAGCTGCTGGCCATGGGCACGCATAATTGACTGGCAAAGGTTCAGTCCCAGGCCCAGACTGCGCTGGGAGTCCGCAATCTTGTGATGGCCGGTATAGAAGCGCTCAAAAAGATGCGGCTGATCTTCTTTGGCAACACCAGGGCCATTGTCTTTGACACGCACCCAGAGCAGGCCATGGTCGCGCTCTGTTTCAATGGTAATAGCCGATCCCTTCTGGGAATATTTGACGGCATTGTTTACGAGGTTGATGATGACCTGCGAAATCAGATGCACATCCATTTCTGCCATTGTGAAGTCTGTATCCCGCACGACCTTGAGATGGTGCTCTTTGATGTGACGGTCCACATGCTTCAATGATTCATCAATCACATCCTGTACGACTTCTACTGAAGGATGCAGACAGCTGCCCTCTTCCAGCCGCGTCACGGAAAGCATATTTTCAACAAGCTCAATCAGCCACATGGAATCATCATAAATATCTGTATAGATTCCCTGTTTCTGCTGTTCACTCAGAATATCTGCATGATGGACAAGGTTGCTGGCATTGCCGGAGATGGATGTCAGCGGGGTGCGCAGATCATGGGAAACGGAACGCAGCAGATTGGCACGGAAACGTTCATTTTCTGCTACAATTTCCATTTTCTCTCGTTTCCTGTTATTTTCATTGTTTTCCAGTGACAGTCCGCACTCGCCGATCAACGACAGCAGGATGTTTTTTTCAAACTCCGTAAATGGCCGTCCCTGCATACGGATGCCAATGACGCCATACATCTGCTCCGATACCCGTACAGCAAGATACTGGCATTCATATTGCGGGAATTTGGATGTAAAAGCACCTGAGCGGTGGTTGTTGGCAAGTGTCCAGTTGGCGGCATCACTTTCATCCGGCAGTACTTCTTCCTGCTGGGAAGCTGGAAAATACAGCGGCTTTGCCAGCTTGCCGTCCTGAACAGGATAAAAGATCACGGAGCGTCCCATGAGCTGGACAAGCTGATTGGATGTGATCCGGATGATATCAGAAGCATCCACGGCATGCTGGAGAAGCTCGGACGCATCCAGCAGTACCTGTGACTGATCCGCACTTTCCATGGCAACCCGCGTGCTCTGTTTCAGTCTGGCTGCAACTGTGGAAGTAATTAAAGCCGCAATGATACTGACAGCATAGGTCACAATGTAATATGGATCATAGACCATAAGCGTAAAGCGCGGCTCAATAAACAGATAGTTAAACAGGAAGACAAACAGCAGTGCACTGGCTACGCCGTAGATTCTTTCGGCAGTGACAACGGAAGTGACAAGAACTGCCAGCAGATAGATCGTGATGATATTGTCGTTGGAATATTTTGAATGAAAGAAGAATGCACAGATGATCGTAGCGATGCCCATGATGGCAGCCATCTTGCCGGTTTCAGCAAGGGAAAGACGGATGTGGCTGGACTGGTGGAGATGGGATGGTTTCAGAATGACTTCGGCATCCGGAATCACATGGATATCCGTATGCGGCAGTGCCTTCATCAGCCGTGCATATGGCGGTTTATGAAAGCGGGATGGGCCTGACTTGCCGATGTAAACATCTGTGACATGATTAACGACGGCAAAGTCGGCAATGGAAGAAATGATATCGCTGCCCTGGATCTGTGTTACCTGGGCACCAGCATGCTCTGCTGCGGCAATGTTAGCGGCCTGGCCTGGATTTTCCTCATTGAGATGACGCAGTACGCAAAGCGCAGTAAAGCGGCAGTGATAGACTTCTGCCGCTGATGATGCTGCCCGGATCACGCTCAGACTGCTGGGTGATGATGACAGGCAGACAAGTATATGACGTTCTTTGCTGGATTTCTCTGCAAGCATGACTCTATTATACAGCGAGCTTATGCGCTGCAGGAACGATACCGGCTTTTTCTACCACCTGCACAAGCGGTGAGCGGTAGATGATGCGGAAGGAACGAACCTGATTGGACAGCGGTTCCAGGCGGACATCGCTGCCGGCAATGGTAATCGGCTCGCCGCTGCTTTCTGTATACATGACATCATAATCGCCAAGCTGCGGCATATCGGCTGTGCTGGAGACAATTGCCACATCGATCGTGCGATCCTCAAGGGCATTTGCAATTTCACCAGCTGTACCGGTAAACATGATGACTTCTGTATTCTCAGAAAATTCCTTGGAGATACGGGAAGCAATACCATAATAGCTTGGATTATCAATGGCAATGCGGTATGTATGGCGCGGCTCCATATAGCGGGTCACCGGCACTTCCGTATTTGCCTTTGACACCATCTTGAAAATCTTCTCAATCAGAAAGTACAGCAGAAGTGCACATGCACTGAATAATACCAATCCAATCATAATCTCCACCTTTTCCTTTTCTTACAGTTTCAGGATCTTCTGCATATCATCCTGTTTGCCAAGGATCAGCATTGTCTGCCCTGCCCGCAGGACAGTATCGTAGGCAATGTTCATATCAATCTTTTCCTGCGGTCTGCGGATGCCAAGAATATTGACGCCATATTTCTTGCGGACATCAAGCTCGCCGATCTTGCGGCCATCCCAGCTGTCCGGCACCCTGACTTCAAACACGGCATAGCCATCCATCAGTTCAAAGAAGTTTTCGATATTATCGGAACTGTACCGGATGGCTGTCCAGGTACCTAGCTGGCGTTCTGGGAACACCACGTAATCGGCTCCATTGCGCAAAAGGAATTTCTCCTGGGATGCCATGGTTGCCCGGGACACTACCTTTTTGGCACCATAATCTTTCAGCAGCGATGTTGTCTCCAGGGAACTCAGGAAATCATCGCCAATGGCAACAATGCACAGATCATAGTTAGGTACACCAAGGCTGGCAATGAAGTCCTTGTCTGTACCATCCCCAATGACCGCATTGGTCACATAGTTCAGCACTTTGGAAACACGTTCTTCATCTTTATCTACTGCCATCACCTGATGGCCAAGATCATACAGTTTGCTTGCCGTATAACGGCCGAATCTGCCAAGACCAATCAACAAAACATTTTTCATATCAACCCACCATCAACCTTTCACAAGGCAAAGTGCCTTTTTTCTTTGGCTTTCTGGTCACTGTGGCATATGCCATCGTCAGTGCACCTACCCGGCCAAAATACATAAATGCAATCAGAATCAGATGCGACCACACATGCAGTGTCGGTGTGATGCCGGTTGTCAGACCAACCGTGCCAAGTGCGGATGCACACTCGAACATGCACTTCATGATCCCAATATTTTCTGTTGCGGACAGGATCATGGATCCGATCAGAAACAGCAGCAGATATGTGCCGCACAGCGCAGCGGCATCATGGATGACGCTGGTATCAATGCCGCGCTTGAACATTGTCGCCTGATCATGTCTGCGCAATGCACCGGCCACAAACACAAGCAGCACGGCTGCCGTTGTGACTTTCATGCCGCCGGCAGTAGAACCAGGTGCGCCGCCGATCAGCATCAGGATCGTCGTGATCATTAAGCCAGTATCACTCATCTTGCTGTAATCCGCTGTATTAAAGCCGGCAGTACGCGGTGTCACACTCTGAAACAGTGCCAGCAGGATGCGGCTGCCAATTGATCCATCCCTGTATTCCACGAAGAAGAAATACAGGAACGGGATCAGGATCAGACACAGTGTGGTGACAAGTATCACCTTTGTCTGCAGGTGCATGCGGCGGAAATGGATGCCGTTATGGACAATGTCTGACCAGGTCAGGAAACCAAGGCCGCCGACAATGATCAGTGCCATGATCGTGATGCAGATGACAGAGTTGTCACTGTAGCTGGTCAGGGAAGAATATGGTTGGCGCACACCCATCAGATCAAACCCGGCATTGCAGAATGCAGATACAGAATGGAATACCGCATAGCCGATGCCGCGCATCACGCCAAAGTCCCTGATGAAGACCGGACTCATCATGGCAGCACCGATCAGCTCAATGCTAAGTGTGCTTCTGACGATGAACTTGGTCAGTCTGACAATACCGCCGATGCTTGGTGCAGAGATAGAACTCTGCATCAGGCTGCGCTGCATCAGACCGATCCGGCGTCCTGACATGATCGCCAGCGTAACGGCGATGGTCACAACGCCAAGACCGCCGATCTGAATCAGACACAGAATAACGATACGGCCAAACAGCGACCAGTACGTTGCGGTATCATGGACGATCAGGCCGGTGACACAGACTGCTGAAGTCGATGTGAACAGAGAATCGATATAGGGTGTCCAGACATGCTGGATGCTGGATACCGGCAGGCAGAGAAGAAAGCTGCCGATCAGAATCACAATGGCAAAGCCGGCAAGAATCACCTGGAAGGTGGAGAAATGTTCCAGCCTTTCACGCAGTTGTTTCATACAATCCCCCCTCTTTGCACTTGTATTATCGTCTGGATGGAATTAAGACGGGATTAATGATCACACCGACGGCATTAAGATTGCATTAAGACGTTGAAAAGAGTTGGATTGAACATTACAGAAGCGTATAAGTGTCCATGCTTTTCCCCGCAAAGCAATGGGAAAAATGATATGATTGATGGCAGTTAATATAGTTAAAAAGAGGTGGATTGAGAGTATGATTAACAATATCAAGGCACTGGCAGCAGACATTGATATGACCCTGACTGCCAAGGGCGGTGATCTTCCGGAAGTTACTATTGAAGCATTTCAGATTCTCCACAAGCATGGTGTAAAGCTTGGCCTGGCAACAGGAAGAGAAATTGATGAAAAGCTGAAAAACACCGGCAGAAACTGGGGACTTGGCTTTGAGTTTGATTATATTGTCGGCATGAATGGCGGCATGGTATTTGACCGCCTGCAGAACAAGAGCTGGCAGACAGATTATCTCAGCATCGATGAGATGAAGGCCATCCTGCACTGGATGCTGCCGCTGATTGACAAGTACAAGATTGCCGTCAATGCGGAAGGCGGCGGCAATCACAATGCCATGTACATCGGCGGTGAGCTGATGGAATCTGCCCAGCGCCACGGCTTCCACTTCATTGATAAGACCGATGATATTGATGGCTTCTGTGAAAAGCCGACATTCAAGTTCCTGTTCCGTGCTGAACCTGCCTATGACCATCTCATCCGCAGCCGCTTTCTGGAAAAGTTTGGTGATAATTATCAGATCTTCGGCACCTATCCAGGAACGGTGGAGATCATGCACAAGGGTATTGATAAAGGCAAAGGCCTGCAGCGCTATGCCAGCTGGAACAATTTCGACATGGGTGAAATCATTGCGTTTGGTGACAATGAGAATGATGATGCCATGCTGAAGGATGCCGGCTGGGGTGTCTGCTTAAAGAATGGCTCCGATGGCACCAAGGCATGTGCGGATGCAGTGACGGAATATGACTGTGAAGACGGCGGTGTCGGTCACTATATGTTCGATCATTACATCAAGGAAAAAGGCTGGAAGTAAAAGAAAAAAAGCGATCTGTTGCACAGCGGTCAATTGATGCAAACCATCTGTGCCAGATCGTTTTATTTTATCTTCAGGCGTCCTTCCAGACATCCTCAGCAATCTTTTTCACCAGAGCAAGCTTGTCCCACTCCTGCTGTTCAGAAAGTTTGTTGCCAATCTCACAGGACGCAAAGCCGCACTGTGGAGACAGGCACAGACGGTCCAGATCAATGAAGGCTGAGGCCTGGCGGATTCTGCGCTTGATCAGATCCGGATCTTCCAGTTCACCGGACTTTGTTGTGATCAGGCCAAGCACGACCTTTTTATCTTTCGGTACCTGGCGCAATGGCTCAAAACCGCCTGCTCTTTCTGTATCATATTCCAGATAGAAGGCATTGACGTTCTCACGGGCAAACAGGAAGGATGCGATGCTGTCATAGCCTCCGGCGGCAGCATATGTGGAATGGAAGTTGCCGCGGCATACATGAGTATTAATGGTCAGATCCTCTGGTGCTCTGGCAATGACAGCATTATTAATATCCAGATAGCGCTCCTTGATTTCTTCAATGCCTGCATCATCCGTATCAAAGAACTGATAACGTCTTGGATCTGCCAGCAGTCCCCATGAACAGTCATCCAGCTGCAGATTGCGGCAGCCTTCTTTGTACAGATCTCCAATGAATGCTGCATATGCTTCCACGATATCATGGATCAGATCTTTCTCATCCGGATAAACACGGCTTGTTGTTTTCTTTGCAAAAGGCATATCAAACTGTTCCAGAAACTGTGCCGGTGCCGGAATGGTCAGCTTGGCTGCTGTATTTTCATCAGTGCGCTCATCCACAAAACGGAAATGATCCAGAAATGGATGATGTCCCTTGTAAGCAATCTTCCCCGTTACCCAGGTATCATCAATCATCGCTGCCTCGCCGGCAAAAGGAAGACCGGTCTTGGTTGGCGCATGCGTGATGCCGTCAAACCCCCACATGAAGTCAAGATGCCATGCCGAACGGCGGAATTCACCATCCGTCAGAATGTGGAATCCTGCTTTCTTTTCTTTGGCAATCAGATCCTCAATTGCTTTGTTTTCTGCTTCTGTCAGTTGTTCTTCACTGATCTGCCCTTTTGCTTTCTGTTCTCTGGCTTCCTTGAGATATGCCGGTCTTAGAAAACTGCCGACAAAATCGTACCGCCATGGTGCCCGAATCGTATTTGTCATATAAAAACGCCTCATCTTTCTCAGCCATTGTAGCGAAGTGTTGATGAGGCATCTAATATGATTATTTTGTTTTCAGCAATAGCTTTTTTCTATTACTTCGGCTCATGTGTCTGGGCAGCAGGCATCTCTTCTGTATCCATCAGAGATTCTGTATCCAGGCAATTTTCATTCTTGGCTACTGCCATTGCGCAGGCTGTATCACTGACGACATTCAGTGATGTAACCAGCATTTCAATCGGTCTGTTGATTGCCAGGATGAGGGAGTATGTCATCAGCGCCATGTCGTTGTTGATGCCGACACCGGAGAGGATGGTGAACAGGATCACGGCACCAGCACCCGGGGCAGCCGGTGTGCCGACGCTTGCAACAATGGCCAACAGGCCGATCAGAATCAGAGTCGGCATCGTGATGTGGTAGCCGCTGACACCGGCGATGAACAGTGTGGCAATAACCTGCATGACCGCGGTGCCGTCCATATTGACGGTCATGCCAAGCGGCAGTACGAAGCTTGCGATTTCAGACGGTACGCCAAGCTCTTCCGTGGCTGTCTTCATGTTCAGCGGCAGTGTTGCGGCTGAGGAAGATGTGGAGAAGCCGAACAGTGCAACCTTGGCAATGCGTTTCTGGAAGACGGATGCTTTGACGCCGGTTGTGATGCGTACAAACAGTCCGTAGCCAAACAGCAGCACAATCAGCAGGAGCGCGACGGTGAGCAGGACATAGGCCATAGCCGGTTTGAGGTAGGAAATGCCGTAGGATGCGCATGTTCTGGAAATCAGGCAGAAGATGGCAACCGGACCGAGGCGGTTCACGATGAAGGTCAGTACAACTGTGATGATGTCACTGACTTCTTCACAGAGCTTGGGCAGTGCTGTGACTTTGTCACGCAGCTTGTTGACAGCAAGGCCGCACATGACGGCTACTACAACGATGGCAAGCACGCCGCCGTTATTGGTGAAGGCAGATGCGAGGTTGTTCGGCACAGCATTGATGATGATCATCAGCGGATTAGCAGCCTCTGTACCCTGCGTACTGTCTATAGCCGCTGCGGCGCTCTGGTTGAACAGGCCGGCATTGTATGCCCCCATGCCGACTGTGGACGCAAGCAGAATGGCAATGACAGTTGTTAACAGGAAGTAGCCAATGGTACGGCGGGATATGCGGCCAAGCTTGCTGGCATCCTTGATGCGGATCATGGCCAGCACGATGCTTGTGAATACCATCGGTACGATGACCAGCTGCAGTGATCTGACAAACAACTGTCCAATGATGTATAACAGACCAATGGCATGTTCGTTGCCTTCTGCTGAAATATCCGCAAACAGAACTTTGTTCAGAACATTCCAGATGGCTTCGTGGCCATTTCCCTTCAGTGTTTCACGCAGGGCAATCATCGCAATGCCGAAGAGCAGGCCGGCTGCCAGGGCAGCCATCATACGTTTCGTAAGCTTCTCAGTTCCCTTTTTCATTTTCCTTCTGTCTCCTTACCGGAAGAAAAAACAGCTGACATGTCAGAGAGCACATGTCAGCTGCAGGTCACCCATGCATACAATCCCGTCCAGGATCACAACAAGCCTTCATAGTCTCTCTGTACTATCTTAAAAGCATGTCTTTTCTTTACCGGGATTTATCCTACTCCCGGTACGTTATCTGGTCAACCACAAATTTAATTTTTTCAGTCCTCCAGAACTTCCTGCACAAAGCGCTGCTTGGCATATTTACCGCAGGCTTCCTGGTTCAAGATAATCTCCGGACGCATATCATCCATACTGACAGAGACGCAGATCTCTTCTCCATTCAGCACTTCCGGTGCTGCGATCATCACAATCATGGACAATTCGGGATCATCCATGCCCTTCATATCCTGCAGGGACACCGTGGATCCAGGGACAACCATACGTACATCTGAACGTTTGCTGCCGGTATAAACATGAACACTCTTGGCACCAATATCTTCATTGGCAATCAGGCTGCTCAGCCAGGAAGCTGCAGCCGCTGCCTTCTCTTCCAGTGAATCTCCAGACACAATGGCATCATCAAACTTCACATAGCACATCGGTCCGCAATATGTTTCTGTATACTTCATCTTCTTTAGTTCCTCCGCCACAAGGTTTTACCATAAAGCATCAAGAAAAAGAAAAGAAAAAGAAAAATCCGGCTATGTAAGCGCATACCTTATGCTTATAGGTGCTAAGTACCCTGCTATTTATATCGATTAATACTGTTTTTTGATGATGATTAGCAATATAATGCTAACTTATGTATTAAAACAATCAGATCCTGATGACACCAAGTGCACTCAGAATCGAGGACAGCAGAATAATCACGACAAAGATGATAGAAAGATATTTCAGGACGAATGCATAGATTCTGCGCAGTCTGAATCTGGATGATCCAATGTATATGACTTCCTGTTCAATTGCTTTCAGGCCGACATGGCGCAGCACAAGTACGCATGTGCAGATCGCGGCTACCGGCATCATGATGGAATTTGTCAGGAAATCAAAGAAATCGAGGAGGTCCATATGCAGAATCTGAATGTTTGCCAGCGGCCCAAAGCCAAGACATGACAGAATGCCAAGTCCAAACTGAATGAATGCCATGATAACGGTGCCCTTTTTGCGGCTCCAGCCTGCTTCATCCTCAAAAGTTGACACAACAGATTCTGTCAGAGCAATGGAACTTGTCAGTGCCGCAAACAATACAAGCAGAAAGAACATGAAACCGATCAGGCGTCCAGCCTTCATGCTGGCAAACACCTGCGGCAGTGTCACAAACATGAGTGATGGACCGGACTGCAGAATTTCCTTTGTATTGCCGCCGGAGAAGGCAAACACAGCCGGAATAACCATCAGACCTGCCAATACGGCAACAACGGTATCTGTCAGTTCCACCTGTAAAGAGGAAACTTCCATATCTGTATCTTTCTTCATATAAGAGCCAAAGGTGATCAGAATGCCCATAGCAATGGAAAGTGAGTAGAACATCTGGCCAAGAGCAGCGACAACAGTCATCCATGAAAAGCGTGAAAAATCCGGTACCAGAAGATACTTCACACCTGCAAGTGCACCTGGTCTTGTCATCGAATAGATGGCAACAAGCACGGCCAGGATGACCAATACCGGCATCATGATCTTGGATACTTTCTCGATGCCGTTCTGTACACCCATAAAGATCACAAGCAGTGTCATGGCAGAGAACAGTACAAACCAGAATGTGACTTCCGTGCCATTGGTGATGAAACTGCTGAAATAGCCTGAATCTGCCAGCACAGCATCTTTGCCGATGAGATAGTTGAACAGGTACTTGCATACCCAGCCGCCAATAACGCTGTAATACGGCACAATCAGCATCGGAATAATGGCATTGATCCAGCCGCCGAATTTAATGGCAAGGCTTTTTCCAAAATGCTGGAAAGCGGACACCGGACTCTTGCCGCTGATTCTGCCGATGGCTGTTTCCGAAATAATCATGGTATAGCCAAATGTTAATGCCAGACAGATATAGACCAGCAGGAAGATGCCGCCGCCATATTTTGCTGCAAGGTAAGGAAAACGCCAGATATTACCAAGTCCCACCGAAGCACCTGCCGCTGACAGGACATAGCCAAGTTTTCCTGTAAATGAACTTCTCTTCTTTTCTTCCATCTTCAATTTTCCCAAATCAAACCGCATAAAAAGGCCTGTGTTCACCATCAGTGTCCTGAATGAACATGAAAACAGCTTTTTATACGATAGTATAATATTATAGCAAAACTGTCCTTTTATACATTTGGTTTCCAACAAAAAAGCCCGGAATTCCGGGCTGATTTCGTTAGATGTTCAGCAGATCGCTGTAGGCAGCAAGCGCACCATCTGTCTGGTGGGCAAGCACCTTCTTGGCAAGCACTTTGCCAAGCTGGACGCCTTCCTGATCGAAGGAATTGACATTCCAGGCAAATCCCTGGAACATGACCTTGTTTTCAAAGTGGGCAAGCAGAGCGCCAAGTGTTCTTGGTGTCAGCTGATCGCCGATAATGATGGAAGAAGGTCTGTTGCCGGCAAATCTCTTGTTCGGATTTTCATCATCCTTGCCGGTTGCGAAGGCAACGATCTGAGCAGCCACATTGGCGCACAGCTTTGCCTGGGAAGTGGAGCCCTCAATAACATCATCCATACCGCACTGGTTCTTGCGGAAGCCGACAAACTGCAGCGGAACGATGTTGGTTCCCTGATGAAGCAGCTGGTAGAAAGAATGCTGGCCGTTTGTGCCTGGCTCACCAAAGAGGATCGGGCCGGTCTTGTAATTCATCGGTTCACCAAAACGGTTGACAGACTTGCCATTGGATTCCATGTCAAGCTGCTGCAGATGAGCCGGGAATCTGCTCAGTGCCTGTGAATACGGCAGAACAGCTGTGCATTCATAGTTCAGCACATTTCTTTCATAGACACCGATCAAAGCATCGAGCATTGCCGGGTTCTTGCGGATATCTGTTTCCTTTGCGGTCTTGTCTTCTGCTGCCATACCTTCCAGGAATTCAGCGAAGGTTTCCGGGCCAAAGGCGAGGGAAAGAACAGCACCGCCGACGGCACTGGAAGAAGAATATCTGCCGCCAATATAATTATCCATATAGAATGCATCCAGATAGCCTTCGTTATGGGCAAGCGGAGAAGCCTCGGAAGTGACGGCAATCATATGCTTGGAAGGATCCAGTCCCTCTTTTTTGAGCGCATTCTTGACAAAGGTCTCGTTTGTCAGTGTCTCAAGCGTTGTGCCGCTCTTGGAAACAAGGATGAACAGAGCATGGGCAACATCGGTGCTGTTCAAAACAGCTGCTGCATCATCCGGGTCAACATTGGAGATGAACTTTGCATTCATCTTGAGCTTTCCATTTGCCTTTGCCCAGTTCTCCAATGCCAGATACATGGCTCTTGGACCAAGGTCAGATCCGCCGATGCCGATCTGCACAACGGTTGTGAACTTCTCACCCTTCTCATTGGCAATCTCGCCGCTGTATACCTTCTTTGCAAAAGCAGCGATACGGTTCTGCTGTTCTACATAGAACTCTCTCTTGTTCTGACCATCCGCAATGACATCATTGCCAAGCTGGCCTCTGCACAGATGATGCAGAACATATCTCTTTTCACCGGTATTAACCATGCCGCCATTGTAAAGTTCGGCAAACTTGTCTTCCAGCTGTGCCTCATCCGCAAGCTTCTGCAGTGCAGCAAGAACATCATCATTGACAGCCTTTGCAGCAAAATTATAGGACAGTCCTTCTGCCATCGGCACTGTGTATGCCTTGACTCTTTCGGCGCCCTTTTCACCTGTCATTTCTGTCTTCAGATCAACAGCCGGCAGCTCTTTCAGTGCTTTGAAAGATGCCAGCTCATCGAGATTTTTCCAGTTAACCATCTTATGCTCCTCCTTTAGGATTACCTATATAATCATAGTATTTTAGCCCGGCTTGTCCACTTATTTTGTAACGGCATCCACATAGTCCTGCAGGATCTTTCTTTGTTTTATCGTGATCACGCCATAGCTGTAATTGATCCAGCCCCGGCTCCGGAAATCAGCAAGAATCCGGCTGATGGTCACCCGGTTCATGCCGGATTCAGCCGCCAGATGTTCATGGGTATACGGGATAGAAAGACTGTTTTCAGACAGTTCCAGCAGAAGATCCGCAAGGCTGTGCGGTGCATCCAGGAATGTGGAACGCAGAATCTTTCTGGTCAGTACTTTGCAGGTACTGCTGAGATAAGAAAGCACCTGCTGCAGCAGCTTTGCATTCTGCATCAGTGCCGGCACCATCTCTGCGGCATTTGTCACCAGAATCTCACTTGGCACCACTGCCCGGGCAGACACCATGTATACCGCATTGGTCATAAAGGAGGCATCTGTGAAGATCCTTCCTTTGCGCAGCACTTCCAGATTCACTTCACTGCCATTTGCCGAGACTGCATAGATTCTGACTCTGCCTGAAATGATGACATAGATATGATCTGCTTTTTCCTGCTGCAGATAGACTGGCTCATTCTCATGAAACAATCGAACATTTCCGCATCTGCGCAGATCATCAAAGTAATCTTCATCGATCAAAGTATCCATGCTTAAAATGTAGCACAGGCTACAGTTAACATCTAATCTTTTTGTCACAATGCATCCTGTCAAAAGGAGGAAGACGACATGAAACGGATTGTAATGACAGTAACAGGAACAGCTTTGACAGCAATGGCATTCGGAATGTTTATTCTGCCTGCCGGTATTGCATGCGGTGGCATGACCGGTCTTGCTCTGGTAATAGCAAACCTGACATCACTGCCCCTGCACACGCTGGTGCTGATCGTCAATGTGACATTCTTTCTGATCGGCAGAATTGTCCTGGGCAGATCTTTTGCCATGCGCACCCTTCTGTCCGTCATCTGCTTCACGCCATTTCTGACTCTGTTCTCTTATTTTCCGATTGTTCTTTCAGACTGGCTGAACGCCATCAATGGCGGTATCCTGCTGGGCCTTGGCTCAGCAATGATCCTTGCGGCCAACGCAAGCTCCTGCGGCTTTGATGTACTTGGCACCATCGTCTGGAGAAAAACCGGACATTCCCCAACCATGATCATGTATGGCATGGATACCATCATCATGTGCGCCAACACTGAAAGCCTCGCGAAACTGCTGCCGGGAATTCTGGTCAGTCTTGCAGCATGGATTGTTTCCACCATCTGCCTGCATGTCTCCATCGAAAAAAGAGCATGTGCAGAACATGCTCTGTTAAACTCCAGAGGAATCTGAAGACTGATTCTGATCAGGACGGTTTCCCGGCATCATGCCGCCACCACCGCTTGGATTGCCGCCGCCCATACCGCGGCTGTTGATCGTGCCGACCATGTTTTCTCCAGATGCCAGCGTGACACTGCCAAGCAGCTCATCACCCTGATAGACGCTGTATGTATTGCCAACTGTCAACTGATCGCTTGTGAAGCTGACAGCGGCATAAGTCTTTGTAGATGAATAGCGCAGGATCTCATTGCCGGATGCATCTTTGACAATGATGTCTTCGCCGTTTGAGGAAGCGCCTGCCACCAGTGTGGCAAGGCTTGAATCATCCGAAGGTATCTGCATCATGCCTGATGAGCCGCCAGCGATCAGATTGCCGCTGCTGACTTCAAAAGTGCCTGCATAATCCAGAGCGCCATTGCCATCATCCTGCGGTCCATAGACGGTCACTGTGCCGCCTGTCATTTCACCGCTGCCATTGAGATCGATGCCATCACCTCCGGCATCGATGGTTGTCGTGCCGCCCTGGATCGAGAGCCAGCTGTCATCTGCCTGCATGCCATCGGATGTACCTGCAGATGTATTGATTCCATCATCTGATGACACAATCTGAATCGTACCGTCTGTAATCACCAGATTCTTTGCTTCAAGACCCTCATAGCTGGATGTGATATTGATCGCACCGCCATTGATGGTCAGATCACTGTCACTGTGAACACCATCATCCTGACAGGATATCTGTATCTCACTGTCCAGCGTGATACTGCCAGCGGCATGAATCGCGTCATCTTTTGCATTCAGATTCACTGATGCCGAAGATACGGTTATATCTCCATTTGCATTCATGCCATGGTTTGAGGATGACGCATCATCGGAAGATGCTGTCAAAGACAGCGTACTGCCGGCAGATACAGTCAGTGTCCCGCCGCTGAGCGTGATATCCTTTTCAGCCTGCATACCATCATCATCGGCAGTGATCGATACGGTATCATCTGTCAGGACAATATCGCCTTCACCTTCATCATTGCCAGCCTTGATGCCATCTGATCCCGCATCTACTGTTATCACGGCATTGTCAGCCTCCACCAGCTCATGTCCCTGAATGCCATCATCTCCGACATGAAGATTCAAGGTCACATCAGAAACAGTCACCGTATCATTGCCGTGAATGGCATCTCCGTCAGCACTGATATTCAACGAGCCACTGCCGTCAAGCACCAGGTCATCTTTGGCATAGATTGCGGCATCATGGTCCTCACTGTCAGTTCCGGTAGACGCAATCATATTCTCACTGCCTTCGCTTGCCGTAATCACGGTCTCATCTGCCTGGGTCACAATGATGGCAGGGCCATCAGATGATGTCAGAGAAATACCTTCCAGCACCAGCACAACTTCACCTTTGGAAACTGTATTGACAACGATCTGGCCATCTTGCAAAGAGCCTGAGACTGTGTACGTTCCCGGCACAGAGATCGTAATGGTGGATCCGGCAATAGATACACCGGCAGATGCCGTGGTGGTGCAGCCGTCATCTGACAGAACTATTTCTGCCTGGATGCCGGCAGATGCCGAAGATGCAGAAACAGCAGAAGAAGCAGAGCAGCCCGCCAGAATGCCGGCTGCACCAATCATCCAGATTTTCTCTTTCTTCATATCACAGCTCATTGGCATTGTCAGACTGCAGGCTGACACGCACGGTCAGATTGCCATTGCGGGTGCGGATGGCATTGATCATTTCCTGCTCCTTGGCTGGATCTTTCAGAATGGCGGTGTAATGCAGCTCATACAGCATGCCCATGCGGACAGTTCTGACATCCTGCAAAGTGGCAGAGGATGTATAGGTGTCAAAGATATCCTGAAAAGCAGATCCATAGTTAAGATCTTCCGGAATCTGAATTGTGATATAGCGCATCTGGGCATCCGGCTGCAGGAATGGGAAGTGAATGGCAATCATACCTGCTGTACAGGCAATTGCTGTGATCATGAATGCAAAGGTGATGTAACCCATGCCGCAGGCAAGTCCTGCCGCCACGGTCAGAAAGATCACACCAATATCGCTTGCCTTGCCGGGTACAGAACGGAAACGCACCAGCGAGAAGCTGCCCGCGACGGCAACGCCGACACCGAGGTTTCCATTGACCAGGATGATGACAGCCATGACCAATAGCGGCATCAGAATCACGGTAGTGGTAAAGGCACGGGTAACTCTGGCATAGTGATGATAGAGAATACCAATCAGTAATCCGCAGGCAAGTGCACCAGAGGCACACATGGCAATCTGGGCAAATGTCATGCCGGATACGGCACCGATCAATACTGAACTGAACATACGGTTTCCTCCTTGCTGTGATAGCTGCCTTTCTGGGCATGCAGCGGTGTATGGTACTGATTGAGCTGGGTAAAGATTTCACCATATTTTGAAAAGCTGGATGGGTAGATGTGCATAGACGTCAGGGCTTCGACAAGCCAGATCGGATAGCTGCATGCCAGCTTGATTTCCATCAGCACTTCCGGAGCATGCAGCAGATGGTGTGATGTGCCTTCGTTATACAGAGAAAGCTGGTTTGTACGGAAAGTCAGATTGCGGTCAAGGGTCAGTCGGATCATGCCGGTCTGGTCCGCAAAGGCCTGTCGGTCATAGGCAACAAAGACAGCTGGAGAAAGATCATATCTTGATGCCGTGCTGGCAATTTCTCTGGAAATCTGTGAAGATGGCAGATGTTCAAAGAGATTCTCATGTTCCATGCCTTTGTGATACGGAACGGCAATCCGCCGTTTCTGGCCAAGACCATGGTACTTCTTCTTGATTTCCACATAGACAGCCCCTCCTTCTGTGGGATCGCCATAGCTGCGCAGGCGCAGCTTCTCGCGGTACAGGGGATGATTCAGGCAGTGGGAAATCATCGCATAATTTTCCGTGTCATAATACAGAGAATGCAGTGTATAGCTGGGATAGACATCCGGCACGATGTGTGACTTGATTTCATCAAGAAATATTGCGGCCTGCTCCTCTGTCAGATCAAATTTTTCTTCTGTACGCAGGAATGTTTCTGTTTCTTTCATCATCTTTCTTCCTCCTGGACAAAGAAAATATACGTAAAGTTTTTGTTAACTGTCTGTTGGACAAGTGAAGATTGCCTGAAGTTGGAAACCAGCAATGTTATCATGGCAGTGTCAAGAGAGGATTCTGTCACGTCATGCGTAATCTATATCAGAAACTTGTCGGTGTCTTCTGTACACTTTCTCTTTTCTTGTTCGGCTGTACTGCCGCAGGTACATCAGCTGTTTCTGCACCATCTGCTTCCTCAGCAGTTCCTTCCGCATCTGTCCCTGTTTCTTCATCATCTGCACAAGCCTCTGCGGCTATTGCCTTGGAAAGTACGGATGATGCCGGGTTTGAAGCAGTGATGCTGGATGTACATCAGGGCTTGTCCATCCTGATTCAGGCTGATGGACATACCATGCTGTTTGACGGCGGCCCGCGCAGCCGCTCATCCTATGTGGTCGCCTGGCTGAAACAGCACAATATCACTTCGCTGGATTATATGATTGCTTCACACTACGATGAGGATCATATTGCCGGCCTGGTAGGCGTTCTTCATACCGCTTCCGTGAATACGATTCTGTGTCCGGATACAACCTCGGATTCCAAAATCTACAATTCCTTTGTGCAGGCATCCCAGGGCATCAACACCGTTCATCCGGAACCCGGGCAGGCCTATGCACTTGGCAATGCAAGCTTTCAAGTCGTTGGCCCGATCGACATGTCCCTGCCATCGGACAACAACAAATCCATTGCCATCCGCATTGCCTATGGCGGCTTTTCCATGATCATCACCGGTGATGCCGAAGCAGAAGAGGAAGCAGATATGGTTTCATCTGGCTATACCCTGAAATCGGATGTGTATGCAGCAGGCCACCATGGCTCCTCCACTTCCAGCTCTGATGCCTTTGTCAGTGCGGTTTCTCCTTCCTATGTCTGGATCAGCTGCGGCAAGGGCAACAGCTATGGCCACCCTTCTGCCCAGGCACTGCAGGTATTCAAAGATCACGGTGCCCAGATCTTCCGTACAGATGATCAGGGTGAAGTAACGGTTTACAGCAATGGTACAAACTATTGGTTCTCATGTGATCCGGATACCAACTGGACACCAGGTCAGACCGAAGAACAGCAAACACAGAGTACACAGGCTGCGCAGACTGATACGTCCACAAATGCTGAGACTTACTATATCCTGAACACTTCCACAAAGGAGTTTCACCGTCCGGGCTGTTCTGCTGTCAAAAAGATGAAAGAGAAGAACAGGCAGGAAAGCAGGCAGAGCCGGGATGAATTGATCCAGATGGGCTATACGCCATGTGCGCTGTGCAATCCGTGATCGGGATGAAAAAATAAATCTTGCATCTGATCGGAGCGTATGTTACTATCAATGAGCACCATTTGTGTGGCGAGTTGGTGAAGCGGCTTAACACACCGCCCTTTCACGGCGGCATTCACGGGTCCGAATCCCGTACTCGTCACCATTTTTAATAGGGGTATCGTACAATGGTAGTACATCGGTCTCCAAAACCGTTGATGGGAGTTCGATTCTCTCTACCCCTGCTAATGAGAAGGCATTGTAGTGGTGCCTTCTCATTTTAGTATGTAAGATACGATTGCAGATGTACCACGGCATCATGCAATCTGTTTGATAAATAAGAAAAGACAGAGATTCACTTCGCTATACTGCCATTTGAATACTCTGATCGCGAGGTAATTTCAACAATGCAAAAACAGCCTGTCAGAGGCAATCTCTCTGACTTTATTAAAGCGAACATGGGTTCACAGTTTGTGATTCCTGTGTATCAGCGCAATTATGCGTGGAATCCTGAAAAGGAAACAGCACGCTTTATGGATGATATCCAGGATCTTCTGGTGCAGACAAATGCATCCCATTTTCTTGGCATCATCATCTACATGGAAACAAGTCTTTCCGGTGTATTCCGGCAATTGCAGATTGTGGACGGCCAGCAGCGTCTGACAACTGCGTTTATCTTTCTGCTGGCTCTAAAGAAAACCGCTCTGGAAAAGAACGATGAAGAGACAGCCGGCATCATTGATGACTACTATCTGTTTAACAAGCATGCACCGCAGAATGCAGCACTGCGGCTGAAGCCGGCAGTATCAAGTGATGATGTGTATGCCAGGCTTGTCTATGGCAATGTGGACTCTTTCAGCCAGCACGATAAAGACACGTATGTATACCGCAACTATGAATATATCTGCCGGCGGATCAGAAAACTTGCCGAGATATATTCTCTGCAGCAGATTCTGGATACGCTGTCCCGTGTCGACATTCTGGAGTTTCCCCTTTCTGCCGGAGACAATGCCCAGCAGATCTTTGAGTCCATCAATGCGGCTGGTGCCCCGCTGACATCTGCCGATCTGATCCGCAATTATATTCTGATGAATCATCCGGATGACCTGCAGGAACGGCTGTACAGGATGTACTGGCAGCCGCTGGAGCAGCAGTTTACGGATTCCAGACGTCTGGAAGAGTTCTTCCGCTATTATCTTGCCATCAAGACATACAGCCTGCTGTCCAGGAAAGATGTCTATGAAGGGTTCAAGCAGTACTGGCACAGCAGAAAGGAATCCACAGAAAATCTGCTGCAGGAGATCAACCGCTATGCAGGCTACTATGATCGGATTTATCACGGCGAAATGGAAGGAAAGGAAGCAGAGGCGGCCTGTGCTGCATTCCGCGTTTCTGCCTCCCGTCTGCCTGCTCCCTTTCTGATGGAAGCAGCACGCCTGTATCTGCAGAATCAGATTCCGGAATCTGCTTTTGCCAGAACGGTACGCCTGATAGACTCTTATCTGACCAGAAGAGCATTATGCGGCATGGACAACTCACAGCTTGGCCGCTATTTTCCGATCCTGCTGCGCAGTGTGATGCGCACATTTACAAAAACACATGGTGACTTCCATGCTATTACGGTCAATGATCTTGTGACTTATAACCGTTCCAATGCCAATGTGATGCCTACTGACGAACAGCTCAGGGTACAGTTGAGAGAAATCAATGCCTATTCTCTGATGGTCCTGCGGCCGGTGCTTGAACGCATTGAACAGGATGGTGCCAGTGTGAAGGTCGATACATCCAGCCTGAATATTGAGCATATCATGCCGCAGCATCCTAATGCCTGGTGGAAAAAACATGCGGGTACGGCAAATGAGGATGAATATGCGTTCTATGCCAATCTGATCGGCAATCTGACTCTGTGTGCCCAGGATGACAATACCCGCATGGGCAATGAAGACTTTGCCTACAAGAAGAAAATTCTTGGAAAGACAATGCATATCCGTATGAATACGGAGATCCTGCAGTCTCCTGTCTGGAATAAGGATACGATTCTGAAACGGTGTGATGAACTGGCTGAACGCATCATTGCGATTTATCCGTATGAGGAGGAAAATGTACGTCAGGATGAGCGTACCGAGGATGATGTCCTGGTGCTCTCCTCACCCAGTGCCAATGCCCGGGCAATCTTTCATCACAGCATGAATATTGAAGTGCTGCCTGGTACTGTGTTCAAAGCCTATGGCCAGCGGGATATGCGCCGCATGCACAGAATGTATGATGATTTCCTGGCAAGAGGCATCGTCAGTGAAGATGACAGCGGTATGGCGCACTTTGTACAGAATGCAGAATTTGCCAGCCTGAATGAAGCAGCGCAGTTTCTGATGCATCGAGGCGGCGAAAATACATCCGCATGGACCTATGAGGATGGCAGAAGGATCGGCGGCACAAGCAAGGAGCTTGCCGAAGCAGTCAAACGAAAAAAGGAGGCATTTAATACGGAAGATATACAGAAGAAAACAAATCCTGAAAAACAGGAACACAAACAGAACAGAAAACCGGTGCATCACCGCAGTACACATACAGCGGATGCACACGGTAAACATGCACATGGTGAAAAGAAAAGCCGGCCTGCAGATGCAAAGCCGGTAAAGAAAGCCGCACATCAAAATGCGTCTGGACATGCCCATACAAACACAAAGGCAAAGACCGGCACCCATGCAGGGAACACAAAGCACAGATCTGCATCTGTGAAAGCAGCTTCTTCTAAAAAGCCAGGTGCACAGGCAAACCATCGGGTTTCAGGAAAAGCTGGGAATCGTTCTTCTTCCCGCCGCCGGAACAACCGCGGCTTTGCCCCGCAGTCTGCACATTCTCTCAGTGAAAAGCAGACAGTTGCGATCACCCGGTTTGCCGGTCAGGGCAGCTGACTAGCCGTGCAGTGAATACCAGTCAAGATATGTTTTGAATGCGGAAGGAACGGCACAGTTTGCCAGTTCCTTTTTTGTAACCAGAATCCAGTCAGATGGCAAAGCAAGATCCGCCTGTGCGCATTGAATTTCCCAGGCATGCATATGCCATTCCAGATGGGTAAAGACATGCCTGGCCTCAGGCAGTGCACGGATATGGACGGGCGCAAAGCCAAGTGTCTCCACCTGGTGCAGGATCTTCTTTTCATCCGCAAAGCCATCCATGGCCGGGAACTCATACAGACCTGCCAGCAGTCCTCTTTTGGGGCGCTTATGCAGCAGAAAGCGCTGGCCGTCTTTGATGATATACAGTGTCCGTTCCACAATCCTTCTGTCTTTTAATGAAGAACGGTACGGAATACGATCCCAGCTGCCATGGCTGCTGGCAAGGCAGGACATACAAAGCGGGCAATGGGAACAGGATGGTGTGCCATTGGGTGTGCATATCGTTTCACCAAGCTCCATCAATCCCTGATTGAATGCTTTGACAAAGGATGGATCATGATCCTGTTCAAAGACCGTCCTGATGGCTTTTTCAGCTTCCTGGCGGACAGATGGCAGGCGGACATCTTCTTCGTTTTCAACATAGCGCGATAAAACACGCAGCACGTTGCCATCCACCGCGGGAACACCAATGCCAAAGCTGATCGAAGCAATGGCCCCTGCTGTATAGGGGCCGATGCCAGGCAGATGCTTCAAAGCATCCTCATCCGCAGGAAGTTCGCCATGAAAATCCCTCATCAATACAATCGCGCATTTCTGCAGATTTCTGGCTCTGGCATAATAGCCAAGTCCTTCCCACAGTTTCATCAGTCTGTCTTCAGGACATGCAGCCAGCGAAGCAATATCCGGCAGTTCCTGCATGAAGTGCTCATACTTTGGCTTTACTGCTTCAATGCGGGTCTGCTGCAGCATGATCTCACTTACCCATACATGATAAGGATTTCCTGTATCACGCCATGGCAGATTCCGCTTATGTGTCTGATACCAGTCTGCCAGATTGACGGCATCTGTTAGTTTCATTTCAAACATGGCTCTATTGTAGCAAATCCCGTCAGAAAACTTCATGTTTCCAAGTACGGTGCTTTTCGCTATAATCAATATATACGCAGACGTAATTCAATGGTAGAATGTCAGCTTCCCAAGCTGAATACGCGGGTCCGATTCCCGTCGTCTGCTCCATAGAATACCGGATGGTGACAGATCTCATGATCCGGTTTTTCTTTTTTTTCAACTTCGCTATTTTCAAATAAATAGTTGATGTACCCGAACAAGTACATCAAGTTAATATCTATAACTTATCATGACTTCAGTTGAGGTGATGATATGCTCGTTAATCAGAATTTCCTGAATTCTTTATCTCCTGTCGAAATTGAATTCATTCGTGTTGGTTTAGAAAAGCTATTCAGAGAGAAAGTAAACTGTACGACAACAAATTACGAGAATCTCTCTTTGCATGTTGAGAAATGTCCTCATTGTGGTTCAACTCACTTTGTTAAGAATGGCTTTAACCCACATAATCGTCAGAAATACAGATGTAAAAAATGCAAATCTGTTTTTATGGCAACAACAGGTACGATGTTTACTCATTCCAGAACAAGCTTTGATATCTGGACTACTTTTATCTCTGGCGAGCTTAACGGAATGACTCTGACTCAGCAGAGTGTAGCTACAGGCTTATCAGTTACTACCTGCTTCAACATGCGTCACAAGTTATATCAGGCTGCAGCAAAGATTCAGAATAATGTGGTCTTAAGTGGAAATGTTGAATTGGATCCTACTTATACCAAAATCAACCTGAAAGGGACCAGGAAGGATAAAATGCCAAGATTCAGCAAACAGCGTGGAAAGCATCGCCGTCATTCAACCAAGCGTGCTTTACCTGGCACCAGCCATCACAAGATCTGCCTGGTAACAGCTATTGATGAGCATGACAATATTCTCTTTAAAATTGGAGGATTAGGCAGAGAGAGTGCAGAAATTCTGAATCAATACAGCTCTCACTTCGCAGCGCATTCAACAATTATCAGTGATGACAGCCATAGCATTCAAACTTTCGTGGGCGATAATCACTTCAACAGTGACATTATTCCATCTAACGGTTATTTAACACCAAAGGGCAATACAGTATCTGAAGTAAACGAGCTTCACTCTGAGCTAAAAAACATGATCAGGCAGAAACATGGTATCAGCACAAGACATCTCCAGGGTTATTTGAATTGGATCGTCATGAAGAAATATTTAAAGTACAGGCTGGACATGCGCAAATGGAAATCAGAAGCATACATGGAAACAATGTTTGAACAGATTCCATTTACCTGTGCGGAGATCCCAAAGCTTAAAATGCCAATTAACCTCTATGAGGCATATAGCTCATGATATTTTGGTGTTTACAGCCTCATCAACTAAATCTTTGAAAATAGCGTTCAACTTAAAAAACCGCATCTGCGGTTTCTCTTCATGGATGCATCAGCCGTTGTTTTTTCTGCTGGCGGGATGACATCCCATAGCTGACCATCGCCAGAACCAGTGTTGCAGAAGTTGCGGCCAACAGTGCCTTTTCGGTAGGCTTCAGTTTGTTCCAGCTGATCTTGGCCAGTTCGCTGACTGCATCAATAATAATCTTCACCTTTGCGTCCTCCTTCAAGACATCTGTCTTCGAAATAATCATAGCGGGCAGACGTATTGTTTTCAATCAGCCATCTATGTGCAAATGTCTGCATCATATACAAAAATAAAAAGCTGTGCAGCCACAGCTCAGGCTTTCGGTTCTCTGCCCTTTCCATAGATGACAACAGCCAGAAAGCCAGGTCCGATATGTCCCATGATCACCGGGCCAAGTCTGTACAGTCCAACATTGTGCAGATCCGGATAAGCAGCCATGAATTCCTGACGGAATGCCTCACCGTCTTCCTTTTCACCAGAGAAGATCAATGCCGTTTCATGCTTTGGCGTCTCATCTGTCATAGATTTTGCGACATCCTCAATCAGGGTGTGCAGGCATTTCTGTCTGCCTCTGATCTTGTTATAAGCAACAAGTTTACCATCATCATCCACGATGATCAGCGGCTTGATGGAAAGCAGAGATCCAACAATGGCAGACGCATTGGAAAGCCTGCCGCCGTGGCGCAGCCACTTGAGATCATTGACCATGAAACGGCCGACAAAGTTGTTCTTGTTTGTTTCAATCCAACTGACAACTTCATCAAAATCACTGCCGCTTTCATGCATGGCAACTGCCTCTTTCAGAAGTAAACCAAGAATCAGTGTCACTGCGTTTGTATCAATCACGGCAATCTTTCTGTCCGGATATTTTTCCTGCAGATCACGGGATGCCATGACAGCATTGGAAAAAGAAGAAGACAGTGCTTTTGTCATATCAAGAAAAATAATATCCCTGCCCTGCTGCAGGATCTTCTCAAAGAACTGCTCATAGGCATATACAGAAATGGCAGCTGTAGAAACCGGCTTATCCTGTTTCATCTGATCCAGAATAAATTCCTTTGTTTTCTCTGTGCAGTCATCATTGTAGGAATGATCATCGATAATAAATGTATATGAAATAAATGGAACCTGATGTTCATCAAGCCAGGTGCGGTCCAGATCACAGGTTGATGCAGTTGCAATCACATAATCACGCATGGTTAACTCCCCTTCTTGCAAGCCGATGGTATTTTACCATGGCTGCAAAAGAAAAAACAGGGCTGTCAAAGCACCTGTTCATGCCAGTGTTTCTTTGCGCAGGGGATGAATTCTCGCCAGTACCATTTTTGCAATGATGCCGGTGATGATTCCCATTGGAATGGATGCCAGCAGCAGATATGGCAGTAAAACGGCAATACCAGGCTGCATGTAGAACAGAGCCACAATAATCACCTGCCCACAGGAATGGGCAACGGCACACAGAATCGATGTAAACAGCAGAGACGCATGGAAATGATCCAGGATGATCAGGACAATGCTGGATAAGACAACGCCTCCCAGCGAGATCCAGAATACCGAGCCAAAGATCGTGCCCTGCATCAGTGTGGATATGACAACCCGCATGGTATTGACGATAATCATATCCCTGACGCCAAGCAGCTTGATGGTAATCAGAGCAATGATATTGGCAAGGCCGATGCGCAGAATGCCAAACAGCAGCGGTCCGATGAAGATGGACTCTACCAGAGAAAGTGTGATTGCCATGGCGGAAAGCAGTGCCAGCCAGACAAAGTGTTTTGTCTTGTTATTTCTCATTTGCTGGATGAACCCTCCTGCACAACCACAATGTTGTTTGGCAGGCAGGTGATCGGCAGATATTCGCCAGGTCCAACCCAGCCCATCTGATGGCAGATATGATTCGGGCACTCTTCATTGGTCACATGCCACTTGTCATCCTTTACCTCTACATCCAGGGTCCCATAGTCACCTTTAACGGTATAAACCGCATCCTTGGCAGGATCAAACTCTTTCACAATCTGATCGCGGTAATAGATCGCAACCGTCACCCCAGATCCAGCATTTTTCTTCTGTATCAGTTTGATGATGCCCAGGGCAGCCACAGCCGCCACCACCAGCACAATTAAAATCTTAATTTCTTTCTTCTTCATATTCTGCTAAATATCCCAACATCAGACATACAGCCCGACATGGACCATATTCTAGCATTTTCAGTCAGTCTTTCCAAATTTCCAGCTTATTCACCAGCTGTATATGTCACCCATTCACCGCCATCATCCGCAATCCATTTCTCACTGCCGATACAGTACCATGTATAGCTGCCATCTGTTTCAATCTCATAAACATCATACTGATCATCCTTCTGCACAATGCCAAGCACACCGGCATCCGTATTGGGCTCGGTTCTGATCTTGATCGTATCCGCAGTAATGACAGCTTTACCAATCGGCTGGCCATCGGCTCTGGCAGTTTCTCCGGCAGCCTGGGCACTTGCGGATGCCGTAGCACCTGCAGTTGGAGAAGCTGAAGCAACAGCCGTCTTTGCCGGTTTTCTGGATACAGCTGCCACGATACCGACAACCAGCACAATCACGACAAGTGCGCTCAGGATCATGATCAGCACCCGCGTGACAGGCGGAAAACGCTTCAGCAGATGTTCGAAGTTCACACCGGTATGTTCCCCCTTTTCAGATGCTTTCCTTGTTTCCGCTTTCTTTTTCGGTGTCTTTTTCTTCTTCGGCATCTGTTTCTTTGATGGTTTTTGCGCTGCATCATCTTCTGGATCACGCTGCACAGTATGATGGTTTCCTGTCAAGGGAAACAGCTTGGTTGTATTGTCACTGCCATCCGGTGCCCAGTCCAGTGTCTGGGTTTCTTCCTCCGGCTCATCGACAATCGTAAAATCTGTGGTGCCGCAAACCGGGCATTTCTCTTTGGACATAGGAACACGGGTGCCGCACCCTCTGCAGACTTTGTATTTCATTCTTCTTCACTTGCCTCTCGTGTTTATTGTACCTTTTACCGCCCGAAAAAAAACAGAGAATCTTACTTCCCTGCTTTGGCTGCTGCAATCGCATCCATTGCGTCTACATAACCTGCAAGGCCATGGCCCTTAATCTGGGTAAGACAGTATGGAGCAGCATAACTGTGATGGCGGAATTCTTCGCGGCTGTTGATATCACTGATATGAACCTCCACAACCGGAATCGGTGCAATGGCTTTTACGGCATCGGCAATGGCAATGCTTGTATGCGTATAAGCACCCGGATTCATGACCACGCCGTCATAGCCATTGAAGTACGCTTCCTGAATCCAGTCTACCAGATCTCCCTCATGGTTGGACTGGCGGCAGTCTACTTCAATCTTTCTCTTCTCTGCTTCCTGCTTGATCATCTCGATCATGCACTGATAAGACACCGTCCCATAAATACCCTTTTCACGGATGCCGACCATATTCAGATTCGGTCCGTTCAGCACCATCAGCTTCATTTCTTTTCTTCTCCTTTTTCCTGATCCTTGTTAAAAGCTTTACGCCGCTTTGTTGCCAGTATGAGCTTCTGTTTCATGCGGTCATAATCCTCATCCTGAATCAGCTTTTCAAACGACTTCATCTCTGCCACAAAGGCATCAATTTCACGGCTCAGATTATCCTTGTTCAGCACAAACAGCTCCGGCCACAGTTCTTCATTGATGTTGGCGATACGGGTCAGATCACGGAAGGAATCACCTGTATAGGCAGCCAGATGTGTATTGTCTGCCACATTCATAAGGGAAACAGCAATGACATGTGTTAACTGTGACAGAAAGCCGATCATGCGGTCATGTTCTTCCGGGCTGAGTTCTGCGATGCGTGAAAAGCCAAGAATTTCTGCCAGCTGATGGGCTGTGGCAATCGCAGCAGCCGTATTGTTTTCGCCAGGAACGATGATGAAGTTGGCACCAAGGAATCGCTTTTCATCTGCATAGGCAAGACCGCGGCTTTCCCTTCCCGCCATAGGATGGCAGGCAATATACTCAACGTCTTTGCGCAGCTGCTGATTGACTGCCTGCATGACCTCACGCTTGACGCCTGTCACATCACTGAGCAGACACCCGGATTTCAATACATCCTGATGCTCTTTGAGCCAGTTGATGAATGTATGTGGATACAGACAGGAAACGACAATATCGCAGGCAGACAGAAGAGATGGATCCGTGCTGCCTTCCGTAATCCAGCCGTTTTTTTCAGCTTCCTGCAGAGCGGATGTATTAATATCAACAGCAAGCACTTTGTAGTGTTTTGCGGAAAGTGCCTTGGCATAGCTGCCGCCAAGAACACCTAAACCGATGATGCCAAATACGGTTGTGTCAGTGATCATATGAAATCTTCGCTCCTGTACGGGCGAGGTCCTGATAGAAGTCCGGGTAGCTTTTGTTTACTGCCTGGGCATCTTCAATCGTGATGGGCTGCTCACTGCAGGCTGCCAGAATGCTTAATGCCATGACAATGCGATGATCGTTATGGCCAAGCACTGCTGATGGCCGCAGGGCGCCCTTCCCGCCGTGTACGTATACTGTATCACCATCGTCTTCCAGCATACAGCCAAGCTTTGCCATTTCTTCCTTCATACAGGCAATCCGATCACTTTCCTTGATGCGCAGTCTGCCTGCATGCAGAAATGTACTGTCACCCTTGACACAGGCGGCCATGGCAAATTCCATCGGGCCTAGATCCGGACAATCCCCCAGATCAATCACAGCCCCATGTGGATCAGCGGCATGGATATGGTAGCCATTGGGAATTTCGCTCACTTCGGCGCCAAAGGCACGCATATGATCCAGTATGACATGATCACCCTGGTGAGAGTCATGGTCCATGTTGAGGATGTCACCGTCTTTGCCGCTGATCAAAGCCAGAGCCGCAAAGAACGCTGCCTGGCTGTCATCACCCGGCACCGTATACGCGGGCATGTGATAGGCCTGATTCCCCGGGACTGTAAAGGTATTGCCCTGCCGGTTCACACGGATGCCTGCTTTATGCAGGATATCCAGTGTCAGACCGACATAGCTTTCTGATTCAAAGGGTTCTGAAACGATAATCCGGCTTTCACCAGGCAGCAGCGGCAGTGCAAACAGCAGGCCGCTGATAAACTGGCTGGAAACATCTCCTGCCGCCTGATACGTACCGCAGGACAATGGTCCTTCTGCATATAGAATGTCACCTTGTTTTTCAAAGCGCAGACCCTGTTTTGCAAAAAGATCTGCATAAACAGACTGAGGCCGCTGCATCAGCCGGCCATGTCCTGTAAACGCTGCGGTACCGGGCTGGGCAGCAAACAGAGGAATCAGAAAACGAAGTGTGCTGCCGGACTCACCGCAGTCAATGGGCTGCGCAGGAATTGCACCATGACTGCAGCCATGTACAAGCCAGTCTTCTCCATCTTTTGCAAAGGAGGCGCCGCGCATCTTTAGTGCGTGCATGGTTGCCGAAGTATCGTTGTTGTCGGCCACATGATGAAGGCGGCATGCCGTGCTGCTTAATCCAGCCGCAATCAGTGCCCGGTGGGACAGGGACTTGCTGGCAGGAAGACAGACAGAAAAGTCATGCAGGTTTCCTTTTGAGACAGTGACGTTCATCTGACTTCACGGTCAACCGCTTCTGCCACTCTGCGGCAGCGCTTCACAAGATGGGCAAACTTTTCCGGCTTGAGTGACTGGGCACCATCGCTCCATGCACATTCAGGATGATCATGTACTTCAATGATCAGGCCATCTGCACCGGCTGCCACCGCAGCCAGTGATACGGCTTCCACATACTTCCAGTCGCCGGTGGAATGGGAAGGATCGATGACAATCGGCAGATGTGTCTTTTCCTTGATGATTGGAATGACGGCAAGATCCATGGTGTTGCGGGTATATTTCTCAAATGTGCGGATACCTCTTTCACACAGTATGACATTGGGATTACCGGAAGCCATGATATATTCAGCGCTCATGATCCAGTCTTCAATTGTTGCGGACATCCCTCGCTTTAACAGCACCGGTTTCTTCATTCTGCCCACAGCCTTAAGCAGATCAAAGTTCTGCATGTTTCTGGCCCCGATCTGGACAAGATCGACATTTTCTTCGAATTCCGGAATGTGCTCAGCGCTCATCAGTTCAGAAACGATCGGCATGCCTGTCTTTTCACGTGCCTTGACCATGTCCAGGATGCCTTCATAGCCAAGTCCCTGGAAAGAGTATGGTGAAGTACGAGGCTTGTATGCACCGCCGCGCAGGATGCATCCGCCGGCATCCCTGACTTCCTTTGCAATACGGACAACCTGCTCTTCTCCTTCTACAGAACACGGGCCGCCCATAATCACAACCGGTTCTTTGCCGCCGATTGGAATGCCGGCAACATTGACAATTGTATCCTGGGGATGGAACATGCGGTTGGCCAGCTTATACGGTGCGGAAACTCTCTGGACATTCTCAACCCATTCATTGGCCAGAATGTCACGTTCATCCAGGTGGGCGGTATCACCTACCAGGCCGAAGACGTTGAAGTCTTCGCCAAGAATCATATTGACCCGCAGGCCTTTACTCTCGAAATTGGCGCGGATCTTCGCAACTTCCTGTTCAGGTGCATCTTTCTTTAATGTGATGATCATTTTCGTTCTCCAATCTTCTTCAGTATCTGTTCTGCTGTATCTTCCAGAGTGCCATTGTTTTCCACCTGGATATCACTGTACATTTCGTACAGCCCTCTGCGCTGTTCATAAAGCTTTTTCAGCGAAGCCTCATCAGCACTTAACGGCCGGTCACTGCTTGGAAACAAACTGTTTCTCTGCAGCCACACAACCACGCCATGCTGTGATAACACCTGCATATTTTCCGGATTTTTGATAATGCCGCCGCCGCAGGAGATGATCACGCCTTCTTTGTTTGCAAGTTCTCTGGCAAGTCTGGTTTCCTTTGCACGGAAATATGCTTCACCATGGGTTTCAAAACATGTGCGGATACTGGTGCCAAGCTGCTGTTCCAGCAGTGTATCCATGTCGTATACCTGCTGGCCGCTCTGCTTGCCAAGCATCTGTGCCACGCTGCTTTTGCCAGATGTCGGCATGCCGATCAGCACGATATTGCGGCGCTCTTTCAGCAGTGTGCCAAGGCAGGCATCGATACGCTCCTGCGGGACTTTCTGCCCGGTAAACAGGGCATCAGCTGCGGCTGCCTGATATACTAGCATGCCAAGCCCGCCCGTCGAGGGAATGCCTTTGCAGGATGCCTGAAAGCAGAGCTTTGTACGCAGCGGGTTGGCAACGACATCCACAACCCCTTCCAGATGTTCAAAGACATCCAGATCCGCCGGTGTTTCATCCATATGCGGAAACATGCCAACCGGTGTTGCATTGACCAGGAAGGAAAAACGGTTCTGCATGGCATACATCTGCTGGTAGCTGATCATGTCATCATGGGGATGCCTGGATACCATCACCGGTATGCCGCCAAGCTGTGATACACCGGTCATGACGGCCTTGGCAGCACCGCCGCTGCCAAGCACCGCCGCATGCTTTCCTTCCATATGCATGCCGGCTGTTTTAACGAGTTCCATAAATCCATCACAGTCTGTGTTATAGCCATACAGCCTGCCATCACGGTTGATGATGCAGTTGACGGCACCGATCTTTTCGGCCGTGGGGCTGATTTCATCCAGCACCGTCATCACTTTTTCTTTATATGGAATCGTGACATTGATACCCGTAAAATCTTTCTTTTCCAGAAACGGAATCACTTCATCTTCTGACAGTTCCCAGTTCTGGTAGTGTTCATGGATCAGCATATCATGAATCTGCCATGACCATGAATGGCCAAGCGTTTTACCAATCAGTCCCAGTTTCATCCGTGAAAATACTCCCTGCCAAATCGTTCCATCATGAAGTCTGCCATGACAAGACAGGCTACACTGTCGACAACCACTCTTGCCCGGTGGATGATGGCTGGATCGTGGCGGCCATGAATGGCAATCTTCGTTTCTTCTTTCGTTACAAAGTTAACGGTATCCTGAATCTGCGCAATGGACGGTGTTGGCTTGATGACAGTCTGAAACAGAACAGGCATGCCGTTGGTGATACCGCCATTGATGCCGCCATTGTGATTGGTCACCGTTTCAATCTTTCCGTTTCTGATGCAGAAGGCATCATTTGCCTGCGAGCCTTTCATGCCTGCAAAGCCAAAGCCTTCACCAAAGCTGATGCCTTTGACAGCCGGAATGGAGAAAATACCATGGGCAAGCTGACTTTCAATAGAGTCAAACTCCGGCTCGCCAAGTCCTGCCGGCAGCCCGATGACGGCTGTTTCCAGGATGCCGCCGACAGAATCCAGCTGTTTTCTGGCTGCTTCAATCTCTGCCTGCATGGCTTTGGCAGCCATATCATCCAGCACGGCAAACTGTTTCTGGTTCAGCTGGCTGATCTGCTCTTTGAGATGTTCGCTGTCAAATGGCAGATCATCAATGCCATGAAGCTGTCTGATATGGCTGCCGCAGAGAATTCCTTTTTCAGCAAGCATATGCTGGACAATTGCTCCGCAGGCTGTGATCGGTGCGGTGAGACGGCCGGAGAAATGACCGCCGCCGCGGGGATCTTCGAAGCCATCGTACTTGATGTGGCCGGTATAGTCCGCATGGCCTGGACGGGCAAGATCTGCCAGGGATGAATAGTCTTTGGAATGTACATTGCTGTTGTCGATCACAAGGGCAATGGGTGTTCCCTCGCTGTATCCGTCTTTGACACCGGACAGAATATGAACCTGATCGGCTTCCTGCCGTGCGGTGGAGATTGTACCGACTGCCCTGCGCAGCTGCATGCGTGAGGCAATGTATTCCTCATCAATCTTCACACCGCCTGGCAGGCCATCCAGTATGGCGCCAATGGATGGTCCGTGGCTTTCTCCAAACAACGTGATTTTCAAATGTCTGCCGAAAGTATTACTCATGGTACAGCCTCTCTTTCAGTTTTGGCAGCGGCCAGTCTTCCAGATGGCCTTTGCCAATCTCATCTACCTGCACAATTGTGACATGATCATGGTCTGCCTTCTTGTCATGGCATAACAGCTGATAGACAGCTTCAGGATCATATGTGCAGGAAACCGGGCAGTTCATCCGTTCCAGCACTGCCTGCAAGCGTATTTTCAGCTCTGGGTTATTCATGATCATCATCATGCCCATGCCGACACATTCTCCATGGTAATAACCGTTCAGGCCAAAGTAGGATTCCAGGGCATGGCCGTATGTATGACCGAAATTCAGCAGTTTGCGGATGCCGCCTTCCCGTTCATCCTGCTCCACGACATCTCTTTTGATCTGCAGACAGCGTGCAATGATTTCATCAATATGATCCAGATAGTCATCGTGTTCAAAGATGGCAAACAGCTGTGGATCAAAGGTCAGTCCTTCTTTGACTGCTTCCACCAGGCCATTGTGCAGATGACGCACAGGCAGTGGGGCAAGCAGATCGGGATCTACCAGAACCAGATCAGGCTGCCAGAACGCACCGATGCTGTTTTTGACGCCATTGAAGTCAACGGCAGTCTTGCCGCCGATGGAAGAATCAATCATGGCAAGTGAGGTCGTCGGGATATTGATATACGGAATCCCGCGCATGTAGGCTGCGGCCGCAAAACCTGCCATATCGCCGGTGACGCCGCCTCCTAATGCAATCACGGTATCTTTTCGGCCGAGATCATGCTCCAACATATCTTTGAGAATCTGCTGCCAGGTTGTCAGATTCTTGGATTGTTCACCATGCGGAAACACATACATGGCAGCCTCCGGGTACTGCTGCTGCAGCGTATTGCGGAAGGCAGCAGGCACACCGTCTTCTGAAACAAGATAGACATGGCCATGACGGCCGATCAGGGTGGATGCCTTCTGCAGCAGACCGCGTTCCAGCATGACAGTATACTGTTTCTGTTTTGTCTTTACCTCGATTTCCATTGTTCCTCCTTGAACAAAAAAAGCCATACGGCATCATCCGTATGGCTCGTAAGATCTTGCTTTCCATCAGATAATGCCGGATTCATCACGAAACGGGCAATATCTTTCAATCGCCCGGGCTATCTAAAGTAATAAAAGCAAGTTCTGTATGTTTTGCTCATGGGCCAATTATAAGTCCGGCTTTCTGAAAAGGCAATCAGATATTTCTGAAAGAATGTTACAAAGATGCGGCACGGTAAGAGCCAAAACTGCGGAGTTCCACGCAGTACTTCTTCATCTGCGCCAGTGCCTCTTTGACCACAGGATCCGCCGGTGTCCCCATGATATCGACATAAAACAGATATTCGAACATCTTGCCTGGGATCGGTCTGCTTTCCAGCTTTACCATGTTGATCTGTTTATCTGCCAGTGAGGCAAGTGCACGGTACAAAGAGCCTGGTTCATGATTGATAACAAGCATCAGGCTCGTCTTGTTGGCATCTGCCGGGATATCGTCCTTCCATGTCACAACAAGAAAGCGGGTCGTATTTGTTTTGGAATCCTGAATAGCATGGCATAATGCCGGCAGATGGTAATACGCAGAAGCAGCAGAAGAGCCGATTGCGGCCTTGGAGATATCTTTGCAGGCTTTAATATATTCCACGGATTTTGCCGTATCCTGGTAAGGAACAGAGCGAATGTCAGGATGTGCCTCAAAGAACCCCTGGCATTGAGAGAGTGCCTCCGGATGAGAATAGACTTCTTTGATATCAGACAAAGAGGCACCTGGTAATGTGATCAGATCCTGCACAATCGGGACAAGTACTTCGCCAACGGCATGGACGTGATAGTACTTGAACAGATCATAGGTGCGCGCAATGATGCCGGTCGTTGTATTTTCTACCGGCAGAACAGCATCATCAATCGCATGGTTTTCCAGATCCTGCATGATTTCCACGAAGTTTCGATATCCCTTTGCCGCAATGCCGTCTTTGCCAAAGTACTGATACACGGCCATTTCACTGAAAGTACCATGTGCTCCCTGCATGCCAACTGTCTTCATAATGTCTCCTTTGAATGGATATAATGAATGATAGTATGACAAAACTGTTTCTGCCAGCACCAAAAAAAGCAAATATGATTCTCTGCGGGATCATCGCCCCTGTGATCACTGCTCTTCCTCTGCTGCTCAGCAATCCCATCAGATACAACTGGACCGGACTGCTGCAGATGCCTTCCTGGCGTCCGGCAATCCTGATGATTACCTGTCTTGACGGGCTGCTGTGCCTGCATGCAATCCATATGCTGCAGAAGAACAGTGTCATAAAACACGAAAGGTTTCTGATCATCCTATTGGCAGTGCTGATGGTCAGTGCCATCTGCATGCCATATTCGCATTCTGCGTCTCTTTCAGCACAGATGCATATTCTGCTCGCTCTGGCTGCATTTATCCTGCTGCAGTATTTTCTGTATGCATTGCGTGATCTCAACAGGAATGCATGGATGTGGTATCTTGCCTGCCTGTTTGCAGCAGTACTGCTGATCGTGACATATGATGCCATCACGGGTCTGGCAGAGCTATGCTTATGTTTTGGCGTATGCGGCTTCTTTGCCATCTGCTTTGCAAAATAAAAAAGCTGACTGATCACAGCCAGCATAGGTTCGTCTTAGTTCTGGAAATACTTTTTACGCTCAGGGCTCAGGTTATCGCAATAATAACGCACTGTCATGTTTGCGTCTGTATCACCCTTCGGCTCAACAATGAATGTATCGCCCTCCAGCATGCAGTTGCGGATTGCCTGGCATACTGTAGCAAGGTTATCAAGTCCTGCTTCCACTTCAGTCAGAAGATCATCAGCCTTGATCTCGATATAAAGCCAGTCCATACCATTGGCTTCGCCCTTCTTCCAGTTAATGATGTCTTCATAATCTTTTACAGACTTCATGTTAACAGCAGGCTTAGCTTCCTTGACTGGTTCTGTCTTCTTGACTTCTTCCTTCTTAACCTCTTCCTTGCGGACGGCCGTTTCCTTCTTCACTGTCTTCTTAGCAGTTGTTTTTCTGGCAGCTGGCTTCTTCGCAGCAGTCTTCTTCACGGCAGTCTTCTTTGCAGCAGCTTTAGTTTCAGTCTTCGTTTCAGCTTTAGCAGGTTCTTTCACTGCAACTTTTGCGGCTGCTGATGCTTCTTTTACTCCTGTTTTCTTCGCTGGCATATGAGCACCTCCCTATGGACTACTTGCCATTTGCATTATAGCATAATTTTTTGCATGCAATCCCTTTTCTACCACTATTTATGCCCTTTTACGCGCATGCAGGCGGTCATATCACACATAATACAGCCAAACATTACTTTTTCGTGCTACCATGAGTGCAGAAAAGGCAGGGGTATTTATGATCATCGACAGCAAGGGAATGCGGCAGCTGGAAGCTTCATCTGGCTTTACCAATGCACAATTGATGGAAACAGCTGGAAAAGCATGTGCAGACTGGATCAGCAGCCATTTTTCCGCCTGCCGGAATATTCTGCTTCTATGCGGCAAAGGCAATAATGGCGGTGATGGTTTTGTCATCGGACGCATACTGGGGTCTGCCTTCCATGTCACGGCTGCCTGCGTGGATGGTGCCCCTGCCACCAAAGAAGCGCAGGATGCCTTCACCTTGTTATCATGTGATGTTCTTCAGGATCCGGATGCCATCCTGCAGGCGGCACAGCACACGGATCTGCTGGTAGACTGTGTGTATGGCGTTGGGTTCCATGGCGCCCTTTCCGCTCGCATGAAAAAGCTGTTCTCATCGATTAACAATATGCACCTGCATGTATGCAGCATTGACATCAACAGCGGTGCTGAGAGTGACAGCGGCCGTTATGATCCGGATGCGATCCGTTCTGATGTGACCATTGCCCTTGACTGCTATAAACCTTTTCATATGCTGCGCAAGGATCATCAGCTGTTCAAGCATGCATACATGGTGTCACTTGGCATTCCTCATCCTGACCATTCTGCTTTTCTGGAAATGAACGAGGACAGCTTCTTCGCTGGGTATCCCCGGAAAAAAGAGAATGCCTATAAAGGGACCTTTGGCAAGACGACAGTCATTGGCGGCAGTTATGGCATGGCCGGCGCTCTGGGCATGAATATCATTGGGGCAAAGACGGTTGGTGTTTCCTATCTGAATGCCGTATGTCCGCATGAGATCTACCCTGTTGTGGCTTCCCGTTTTCTGACACCGGTCTTTCATCCTTTTGGCGATCAGGATATGTACAGGGTCATTGAACCGCTGCTTTACGATACAAGGGCAATTGCCTTTGGGTCCGGCGCTGTCAATATGCCGAAAAAGGAAGAAATTCTGGATCTTGTTTTGCAGGCGGCTGATTGTCCGGTGGTGCTGGATGCCGAAGCAATCCGCCTGCTGAACCATAATTATTACATTCTGCGCTTTGTACATGAGCCTGTTATTCTGACACCGCATATTGGTGAATTATCTTCCCTGATCAACCGGCCTGTGGATGTGATCCAGCATGACCGGATTCATCTTGCCCTGCAGTTTGCAAAAGACTATAAGGTGTTCCTTGTGTTAAAGGGCCCGCACACGATTGTAGCTTCGCCAACTGGTGATCTTTATATCAACCAGTCCGGCTGCAGCGGTCTTGCCCAGGCTGGCAGCGGTGATCTTCTGACTGGCATGATTGCTGGTTTACTGACGATGAACAATGATGTATTTCAGGCTGTATGCATGGCTGTCTGGCTCCATGGTTATCTGGCGGAAGAAGGCACAAAGGACCACGCTGCCAACATGCTGGATCTCAGCCGCTTCCCTGCTTTGGCTGACAGTCTGTATTTCCGCCATGGTTTCTGATCTGATAGGAAGAAGGCACTGACATGTTTGGGAAGAAGAGAAAAACGCGTGCAGACAGAGAAAAAGAGCTGCAGAGAAAAGCAGCTGCATGCAAAGTGAAGGCTGAAGAGCTTTCAGGATATGATCGTTTGACAGATGAACAGAAGAAGGAAGAAGATTTTCTGTTTCTGATGGATGACATTGATGATTTTGACCAACATCATTAAGCATTCAAAAAAGGCCACTTTGGAGTGGTCTTTTCATGTGATGGAAATCAGCCCTTGAGGCCTTCTTCCTGGCGCTGCATGTTTTCAACGACAACATCATAGATGTCACCGATGGACTGTCCATATTCCAGGATTTTCCAGGGCTCATTAGTATGAAAGTGAATCTTGACGGGATCGCCATCGCCGCCAACAGCCAACAGGCAGTCTCCTTTGAAGTGATTCAGAATATAATCATGGATTTCATCTTCATCAAGATCTTCACCATCGATGAGAAGCTGGGTATCAAACTTAAACTCCAGTTTTTCCATATTTCCTCCTTGTCATCGATATTATAGCATGCGGCAATTCCTGTTTCCTGAATATCAGGAAATCTTGCTGGCAGCCCAGGTTGCCACACACGCACCAACCACTGCCATAATAATGGAACCGATGATGTTTGTATCACGCAGTCCGATCAGCCAGCCGATCAAGGCACCTACAAACGAGCCAATCAGGCCAAGAACCAGATTCTTGCCCGCATCAGAGCTGTCCTTCTGCATAATCCTATTGGCAAGATAACCTGCCAGAATACCTACAATAACTGTTCGAATCAGCCAGCCAATCATTTTCTGCTGCCTCCTTTGTTTACGCAACTATTTATAGCACTTGCCTGACCGGCGGTCAATGCCTGGCGAAAATCTTAAGAGTGTTCTTCCTGGTGGAATTCCTGTGCTTCTTTGATCCAGCGCGGCATATTTGCCTCAATCGTTGTAAAGCCAAGTCTGGCCACAGGCAGCTGTGCCTTGGGCAGGCCAGGCTTTTTCCGGTTGCGCACTCTTCCTTTATGAAGTGCCTTCAGAGACAATCTTGCCTGGTTCTGACGGGGATCAAAATCAATGATTTTCACCCGCACTGTCTCACCAACATGAACGTACTGTTCAACATCTCTGACATATCCTTCTGAGATTTCGGAAATATGGATCAAACCGCTGGTATGGGAATCAAGTGCTACAAAGGCACCATACGGCTGTATGCCGGTCACTCTGCCTTCCACGATCTGTCCTGTTCTGTATACTGTCATATCATTCTCCAGCAGTGATTATACACCATGGGCAGATATGATATACTTAAGACCGGGTGATGTTATGTATAAACCATATGGAGTAACGGCGCTGTATCCCTTCTGGTCCGCTATCGTTGCGGCACTGCTTGCACAATTGTTAAAGCCACTGTTCTACTGGCTCATTCATCATGAATGGCGCTGGGGACTCTGCAAGGATTCCGGCGGCTTTCCTTCTTCACACAGTGCACTTGTTTCGGCACTTGCCCTGGCAGTTGGTATCCGTGAGCACTTCAGCTCTACGATTTTTGCCGTCACACTGTCCTTTGCCTGCATCGTTGTCTATGATGCAGCCAACGTGAGGTATTACAGTGGACAAAACATCCGGATTACGCAACAATTAGTAAAGGACGTTCAGGATAACCTGCATGTCCGGTTCATTGATCCGATCTACCAGACAAAGGTCAAGGAAGTGCTTGGCCACAAATGGGTTGAATGCTTTGGCGGCGTACTGCTGGGCTGTCTGACAGCGTTGATCTTCCATCTGGTGGCGATCAGCTGATTGAAAGGATGCAATATGAGTGAGGAGAAAAAGGAAGAACAAATGAGCGAGGAAGAAAAGCAGGCTGCTTATGTCCGCGCTGAGAATGGTGAAGTCAGTCCGCTGACTCCGGAAGAAGAAGCTAAGAAGAAGGATGTCATGGGACGCATCGAGCATACACTGAACAAGATCCGTCCATACATTCAGGCTGAAGGCGGCGATCTGCGTCTGCTGGATTACAGCAATGGTATTGCTTATGTATCCATGATTGGTGCATGTGCCGGCTGCATGATGGCCACGGTTGATATCTCACAGGGTGTACAGGCACTTGTGGTTGATGAAGTGCCGGAAGTACAGGCTGTCAAACTTGCACCGACTTCTTATTATTGATACAGGATGGGAGCACAGAAGTGCTCTTTTTTAGTATTTGCAGAATTGCAAGATATAAATTCTGATATTTTTGCGAAATGTTTGAATTTTTTTGCTGTTCTGCAATATTTTTTCATTTTTTCTTGATTGTTTTCAATTTTATATGCCATTTTCTCTGATTTTTTCTTGTCTGTCTTTTTTCTATGGATTAAGCTTGTACAAGTAAAAAGGAGAGAGAGATTATGGAACATCCATTCGAAGAATTTGGTTCAATGGTATTTGGCGAAACGCAGATGGAAGAGCGTCTGCCGCGTCCTGTCTATGAGGCATGGAAGAAGACAGTTGCTTCAGAAGGTGTTCTGGACAGAGCAACCGCTGATGCAATTGCTCATGCGATGAAGCGCTGGGCAATGGAAAAAGGCTGCACGCATTTCACCCACTGGTTTCAGCCGCTGACCGGCGGCACCGCTGAAAAGCATGATGCTTTTGTGGAGCCAGGCAAGGATAATCTTCCGATTGCAAGATTCTCCGGCAAGATGCTGATCAAGGGAGAACCTGATGCGTCCTCCTTCCCTTCCGGCGGCCTGCGTGCCACCTTTGAAGCAAGAGGCTACACCTACTGGGATGTTTCCTCTCCGGTATTTATCCGCGACAAGGTACTGTGTATTCCGACTGTGTTTGTATCTTACACAGGCGAGGCACTGGACCGCAAGGAGCCGCTGCTGAAGTCAGTCAAGGCAGTTTCTGATGCCGCAACAAGACTTGTTAATATCTTTGGTGACAAGGAAGTCAAGTTCTGCAAGCCTTCTATTGGTCTTGAGCAGGAATATTTCCTGATTGACCGTGAATACTTTGAGAAGCGTCTTGATCTCAAGCTGACCGGCCGTACGCTGTTTGGCATTGCTGCACCGAAGCGTCAGGAACTTTCCGATCACTATTTCGGTGCCATTCCGGACCGTGTGGCAGCCTTCATGAAGGACGTCAACCAGGAGCTCTGGAAGCTTGGTATTTATGCCAAGACAGAACATAACGAAGTTGCTCCGTCACAGTTCGAGCTGGCCCCGGTTTTCTCCGAGTGCAACATTGCCATTGATCAGAACCTGCTGACCATGGATATCCTGCGCCGCACCGCCAAGAAGCACGGTCTTGCCTGCCTGCTGCATGAAAAGCCGTTTGATGGCATCAATGGTTCCGGCAAGCATAACAACTATTCTATTGTGACTGACAATGGCCAGAACCTGTATTCTCCAGGTGACAAGCCTGCTGAGAACATCCGCTTTTTGACCTTCATCTGTGCCTTCATCAAGGCAGTTGATACGTATCCGGTGCTGCTGCGCATGAGTGCATCCTCGGCTGGCAACGACTTCCGTCTGGGTGCCAACGAGGCTCCTCCTGCAATCATTTCCATTTATCTGGGCAGCTACATTGAGGACATCCTGTACAGCATTTATCAGGAACATCCTTCTCAGAAAGGCAAGAACGAAGCCAGGCCGGATTTCAACCCGGTCAACGGCCTTGCCTATGTACCGCATGACAACACCGACCGCAACCGTACTTCCCCTGTTGCCTTCACTGGCAATAAGTTCGAATTCAGAATGCTTGGTTCTTCCATGAGTGCATCTCTGCCGAACATTGTGCTCAACACGATCAATGCCCAGGCCATCAATGAGATTGCGGATCAGCTGGAAGGCCTGAAGTATGTGCAGGATATCCGTGACAAGGCACTTGGTATCTGCCGTCAGATCATTCACGATCATAAGCGTATTCTGTTCTCTGGCGACGGCTATTCCGCTGAGTGGATCAAGGAAGCCGCAAGACGCGGTCTGCCGAATGTCAGATCCTACATTGAATCCACCAGAGTACTGGATGATCCGAACGTTGTTGATCTGTTTACAAAGACCGGTGTCTTCACAGAGAAGGAAATTGATGCCAACCGCAACATCATGGAAGAGCAGTATGTTCAGATCGAAGGCATTGAGGTCAGAACATTGATGGAAATGACCAGAAAAGATGTTCTGCCGGCAATGGCAGAAGAGATTAAGGCTTATGCCGAAGGTCTGAATGCCTGCGGCAAAGCTGCTCCGAAGTACCTTACAACAAGAGTTGAAACCATTGGCGGCCTGATTGATGATGTCTATGGCAAGCTCAAGGCACTTGAGGCAAAGTATGATGAGGTATCGAAGAAAGGTTCTACCTACGATATCGGCTATGCACTGTATTATGAAGTCAATCCGATGATGATTGACCTGCGCAAGTCTATTGATACATATGAGAAGATTGCTTCTCCGCGCTACTACAAACTGCCGCTGTATCAGGACATGCTGTTCTCACTCTGAGCAATTGCATTCAAACAAGACCGTCCTGTCCGACGGTCTTTTTGATTGCGCAAATCGCACAAAAAACTCTGCGGTATCCGAAGAAGTCTTCAGATGCCGCAGAGCATTTATTTTCGTTACTTTGTATTCAGATCGATCTGATTCTCCATCATGCGGCGGTTGAGGGCATTGGCCACAAGTGTATAGATGACTGAGAAGATCGGGACGCCCAGGAACATGCCCACCACACCGAACAGCGCGCCGCCGACGATGATCGCAAACATGACCCACAGAGTTGGCAGGCCCATCGAATCTCCCAGGATATGGGGTCCAATGATATTGCCATCGACCTGCTGCAGAATGATGATGAAGATCAAGAATTCCAGGCTCTGCCATGGGTTGATGATCAGCAGGATGATCAGGCATGGAATGGCACCGATGAAAGGACCGAATACCGGGATCATATTAGTAATACCGACGATAAAGCCGATCATTGGTGCATATGGCATCTGCAGGATTGTGACAACCAGCCAGCAGACAATGCCGATGATCAGTGAATCCACGGCTTTGCCGGCAATGAAGCTGTTGAACATTCTGACGCTCAGACGGCCGACATACATGATTTCATCTCCTGCCTTTTCAGGGAATGCCCCATATGCCAGCTTCTTAACCTGGTGCTTGAACTTTTCTTCATCCAGCAGAAGGTAGAACATGATGATCAGGCCGATGAAGAAGTTGATGATGTTTTTCACGACTGATACAGAGAACGAAATGATCTTGGTAAGGCCGCCCTGTGCCCCGGTCAGCCATGATGTCAGCTGATCAGAACCAGTGCGGATCATTTTCTGGATATTATCCAGCAGTTCCGGATCGGATACGGAGAGCTTAGCCAGTGCTTTTTCAATCGAGTCGATATAGCTCTGCAGGTTCTCTGCAAAGGACTTCAGGCTGCTGATGAGCTGCGGCATGATGATGGCAAAGAATGCGGCCAGTACAAGCAGAACAACAATGAGGCACAAAAGTGTTGCCGCCCTGCGTTTTGTGCGTGCCCGCCAGTGCACATTCTTCATCACTTTCTTTTCAATCCATCGCCGCAGAGGTGTCATAATCAATGCCAGCAGCATGCCAATAAGGAATGGCATCAGTGCTTTGAGCATGACGCCAATGCCATTGCCGATGGCAGGCAGATTCTTGATAATCAGATAAAACAGAACGATCAAAATACCCGAGATCGTAAATGCAGATATATTTGCCTTGAGATTGGGATCCAGTTTCTTCCAGCTCATAATACTCTCCTGTCAATATGGCATTATACCATCCAGATGAAAAACCTATTGTTAAGATTTGTTCACCGTAAAAAAGAACGTTTTTATTGCATAAGATTTACAGAGCGGGCAATGTGTATAGGCATATGGACGAAGATTCATTGAAATCCAAAAGTCTGAATGCTTTAATATACTCGTCTTTTATCAAGAATGGGTGAGAGAGTCAGCTCTGTGATCCCATACCAGCCTGCCGTGACACACCGGTAAGGTGGTAAAGCTGACAGCGATAAAGAAAGAGAGAACTGAATCCTCTTTCCGCAGCTCGTTGAAAAGACAAACAAAAGAAAGGGAGTTTTTTTATGGCAAAACGTTATTTTACTTCTGAGTCCGTTACAAGCGGACATCCTGACAAAGTCTGCGATCTGATTGCAGATTCGATTCTTGATGAGGCAATTCGTCAGGATCCGTATGCGCACATGGCTGTTGAGGCTACCATCAAGGATGACCTGATTCTGGTCTATGGTGAAGCCGGCACAACTGCCAAGATCGATTATGAAAAGATTGCTCTTGGCGTCATGAAGAAGATTGGCTATAACGAAGAGTACCATGTGCTGACCAAGGTCAACAAGCAGTCTCCTGAGATCAACAATGCTGTTGCACATGATGAAATTTCTGCAGGTGACCAGGGTATCATGTTCGGTTATGCGGATGATGAAACCGAAGACCTGATGCCGTTTGCAATTGACTGTGCGCATAAGCTTGCAGCAAAGCTTGAGGAAGTACGCCGTCAGGATGACAGACTGAGACCGGATGGAAAGACGCAGGTCACAGCTGAGTATGATGATGGCAAACTGAAGAGAGTTGATACGATTCTGGTTTCCACCCAGCATACAGAAAAGATTACACAGGCTGAGCTCCGTGATCTGATCATTGAGAAGGTCATCAAGCCGGTTGTTGATCCGAAGCTGGTTGATGAAAATACCAAGTATCTGATCAACCCTTCCGGATCCTTCATTGTCGGTGGTTCCTGGGGTGACTCCGGCACAACCGGCCGTAAGATTGTCGTTGATACATATGGCGGATATGCGCCAATTGGCGGCGGCTGCTTCTCTTCCAAGGATCCTACCAAGGTTGACCGTTCTGCTGCATACTATGCACGTTATGTCTGCCGCAACGTTGTTGCCAACGGTCTGGCTCACAAGTGCCAGCTTGAGCTCTCCTATGCAATCGGCGAGCCGAAGCCGCTGTCTGTTACAGTTGATACATTTGGTACTTCCAAGTACACAGATGAGCAGCTGCTTGACATCATCAACAAGAACTTCGACTTCTCTGTTGCAAACATCATTTCTGAACTGAATCTGCGCCGTCCGATCTACGCTTCCACAACCAACTATGGCCACTTCGGAAGAAAGGGCCTGCCTTGGGAAGCATACAAGAAGCTGGATTTCTAAGACAATTTGAAAAAGGACTTCCGTCGAAGTCCTTTTTTGTACTCAGGCAAGAGCCTGTTTTCCTGCCGGCAGATCTTCAATATGATCTTCTTCCATGCGGATGGCAAACCAGATCTTGGTACCATCCGTATTTTCTTCCGGGTGTTCTGTTTCAAGCTGCAGCACCTCATAGCCAAGATGTCTCATAACTGCCCCGTTCTGCCTGCGTACAGGCTCATCTCTGTCATATTGATAGTAATATGGGTGGTCCAGTGCATCGGGCCCATAGCATGGGATATCCGGGTCCAGAGAAAGGATATGGAGATAGCATGCATTGCCTGTTTGATCATCCATGGCATATGCATGAATCATATCCAGCATCTGTACAAAGATATTTTTATGCCGGTATGCTCTGGTGACATAGGTGCTGCCCGTCAGAAAGGCCATGCCTTGTCTGTGTTCCATGCCGTTTTCCTGCAGCATTTGTGCAGCGATCTGCCTTTCCAGGTACATCCAGTCACTTTCCTTGCTGCATGCATCCAGAAAGCCTTCATCCTGCATCAATACATCCAAACCTGTCAGATACCCGCTGGCATCCGCAATGACCTGTGCGCCATCAAAGACAAGCAGGATCAGATTCTTCCAGTTTTCTTCCGGAATGGCAAACAGGATATAGGCATACCTGTCATCTGTCTCAAAGGAATACAGAGAAGGATCTTTTTCATACAGATCCATATACCATGAGGCAGGATGTTCCAGTGATGATTTCAACAGATCAAGTGCCCTCTTCAGATACATCTGTGCATTCATTTCCATAGTTGAAAAAGAGGATGGTTGTTCAGCCATCCCCTGTTCATTAACCCTTCAATACCTTATGGCAGCGCGGGCACAGTCCGTCTTCATCCGGATTCAGACTGTAATTCCAGCAGCGCGGGCACTTTGTACCCTGTGCTTTCTGCACCTTTGCACTCACCTGATCTGCAGGCTTGACATCAGCTGCCGAAACAATCAGCCACTGCGATACCTGATCTGGCAGCTGCTGGTTCAGCAGGCTGCACAGATCTTCCGGTGCTGTCAAAGAAATGTCTGCTTCCTGGCTGGACTTGATCAGCTTCTCATTGCGGGCATCTTCCAGCGCCTTGAGAACAACGGAACGCAGCTCCATGATTCTGGCACCATCAGCCTTCACCTGTTCAGCATCTGCGTAGTTTTCAACAGCCGGGAACTCTGTGTTGTGCACAGACTTCTCACTGTCATCGTTGAAGTGCTGCCATACTTCCTCAGCTGTATAGACAAGGAATGGTGCCCACAGGCGGACAAGCTTGTCAACACAGAGCCAGTATACAGACTGTACCTGTCTTCTGCGTTTGCTGTCCTTAGCCTCACAGTACAGGATATCCTTTGTAAAGTCACAGTAGTAAGAGGACAGTTCATTGACCATGAAATTGGTCAGTGCCTTGGAACATGCGACATAGTCGTATTCCATGACATCTTTTCTGACAGTGCTGACAACATCATCCAGCAGAACGAGGATATACTTGTCAACAGGTTCCAGATCCTGGTATGCGACCATATCCTTCTTTGGATCAAAGTCAGCCGGATTCACATTGCCGAGCAGGAAACGGAATGTATTTCTGATCTTGCGGTACTGCTCAGATACCTGCTTGATGTTGCTTGGACCAAGCTTAAGGTCCTGCTTGAAGTCGGAAACCATTGCCCACAGACGGAAGACATCAGCACCGTTCTTATTGATGATGTCCATCGGATTCACGACATTGCCCTGAGACTTGGACATCTTTTCACCCTTGGAGTCAACAACATAGCCATGAGAGAGCACTTCACGGTAAGGTGCCCGTCCCTTTACTGCTGTTGCCACAATCAGTGAAGAGTTGAACCAGCCGCGGTACTGATCTGATCCCTCAAAATACATGTCGCAAGGGAATTCCAGTCCCCTGTCTTCCAGTTCTGTCCAGGACGATCCGGAGTCAAACCAGACATCCATGATATCTTTTTCCTTGGTGAAGATACCATTAGGAGACTTCGGATTTGTATAGCCTTCCGGCAGAAGATCCTTTGGCTCACGCTCAAACCAGACATTGGATCCATACTGGCCGAACAAATCTGCAACGTGTTCGAAGACTTCCTTTTCCATGATCGGAGAGCCGTCTTCGCAATAGAAGATCGGAATCGGCACACCCCACAGGCGCTGACGGGAAATGCACCAGTCGCCGCGGTCATGGATCATATTATGCATTCTCTTCTGACCAAAGGAATTGTGCCAGACAACATGGTTGTCAATCTGGTCGAGCAGCTGCGGCTTGATCTTGTCAATGGAGCAGAACCACTGCTTCACAGCTCTGAAGATGACCTTCTTCTTGAGACGGTCATCATGCGGATACGCATGGACAATGTTTTCAATAGCCAGCAGGCAGCCCTTCTCATTCATATCATGGATGACAGCTTTGGAGCAGTCCTCGAAGAACATGCCCTGGTACTTGCCGGCATTCTCATTCATCTTACCGACAGAATCGACCGTATTGATCGGGCCGATGCCGTATTTCATGCATACATTGAAGTCATCCAGGCCATGGCCGCCGGCGGTATGGACAACACCGGTACCATCATCAGCTGTGACATGGGCACCAAGCAGTGTCGGACATTCCTTGTCAAAGACAACGTGATGATACGTAATGCCTTCCAGTTCTCTCCCCTTGAAGGTACGCAGAATACCCTGGTTTTCCAACTGGAACTTGGCCAGCAGCTTATCAACGAAGTCTGCCAGCATGATCAGCTTGCCCTTTTCTGTCTTTACCTCGGCATAGACCAGATCGGCATTTAAGCAGACTGCTTCGTTGGAAGGAATGGTCCACGGTGTGGTTGTCCAGATGACATAGTAGTCATCCTGATCGAGAACACCCTTGCCATCCGCAATCTGGAAAGCCAGATAAATGGTGGCGTCCTTGACATCACGGTACACGATTTCAGAATCCGCAACAGCAGTCTCATTAAATGGTGACCAGTAAACAGGTTTGAGTCCCTGGAAAATCAGGCCATCCAGTGCCATCTTTTCGAAGCAGCGGATCTGTCTGGCTTCAAATCCCTTCTTCAGAGTGATGTAACGATGCTCATAGTCAGCAATCTGACCCAGACGCTTTTCGGTTGCCATCTGCTGGGCAATCTGCTGATGAGCATATTCCTCACACTTGGAGCGGAATTCTGCCGGAGAAAGCTTCTTGCGGTCAACACCAAGCTTCTGAATGGCATTCTCGATCGGCAGTCCATGTGTATCCCAGCCTGGGAAATACGGTGTATAGTAGCCGCTCATCGCATGGGAGCGGTTGATGAAGTCCTTGATGACACGGTTCATGGCTGTACCGGCATGCAGGTTGCCATTGGCATATGGCGGACCATCATGCAGAACAAATGCTTTCTGCCCTTTATGATGAGCAAGCAGATCCTGGTAATAGTTATTTTCCTCCCACTGTTTCAGAATAACCGGCTCTTTCCTGGCCAGATTGCCTCTCATCTCAAAGTCGGTGTTCGGCATGTTCAATGTGCTTTTGTAATCCATTCTTTGCCTTTCCTTTCCAGAGGACGCCAATAAAAAAAGCGTCCCATTCTCTAAGGACGCTGTCAGCGCGGTACCACCTTAGTTCATGGCAGAATGCCATGCCCTCACTTATTCCTTAACGCGGAATGCACGATTGCTCACAGGTGATGTCTTGCTCTTTTCCACATGTCTGTTTCCACCATCCACAGACTCTCTAGAGTGCTGCTAAAGGCAAGCGCGTCCTGATCAACGCATTTTCTTCTCTGCTTCATCCAGCCAGCGCAGATCCGGCATCTTTGGCAGCTGGAATTTATCCAGCTCTGCCTGCAGATCACTGAGCTCCTTCTTCATGTCCGTCTTGACATCACCGGCAGAATTGTACAGTCTTGACAGGTCCATCAGAATCAGACGGGCGGTGCCAAGTGCTTCACGGATGATCTCATCCGCATTGTTCTGTGCAGTTGAGATAATCTCATTGGCTTCCCGCAGGGACAGTCTGGCGATATCATCCGCCGCTGCCTGTTTTGCCTGCATATTCTGCAGCACTGCGTTGTACTTTTTCTGCATGTCATCCAGACGGGCAGCATCCTCAGCTGCCTGCTGCTGGTACAAAGCAATTCTTTTTTCCAGCTCATCTACCTGGGCAGCATACTTCTCGACAGCATCATCCACCGCAAAACGATCATATCCATTCTTCATCACACGGAATGTCGGCCTTTTTGCTGTCAAAATCGTCACCTCTCAGATATACTGCTGAAACTTTGCCACGATCCGGTCCGAATGTGTCTTACGGTCGTATCCTTCATACAGAAAACGACCGAACCCTCGGATCGAAATCGTAACGTTATTATGGCACACTTCATCAGGTACATCAAGCGCAACATGATCGAACTGCACCATTCCAGCATGAATCATTTCCTTCGCTTTTGAGCGGGAAACATGCGTAATTGCCGCAATGATGGCATCAGCCCTTTCACTGGCAGCCACGGCTGTAAAGCTGCGCATCTGAAACACCTGAGCAGGATAATCATCAATCTGTTCAAACTGGACACTGAGCTGGTTGATCCTGGTCAGATTGTCAATCAAAAACGGTGCCATGGAAGTGGATGTATACAGATAGATGCAGTCATCACTGATCCAGAAATCACCGAAGGCATGCCGATCGATCTGCAGTGACATGAGTGCCCCGAGAATATCACGATGGGAAATCTTCCGGAAGCGCTGATCTGCTTTTGCCTGCAGACAGACAATATCAGAAAAGTCATCTTCCTCATCAAAGAGAAAAATGACTTTTTGCTTTCTTGCCTGCGGATAGCCGCCAAACCAGCGGACATGAGCAGATGGCATAAAGATTTTCTGCATAGCCGCTGTCTCTTCTTCATTCAGAAAAGACGAGCATGTATGTGTATGCCAGCGCTCACTTTTATCCTGCAGATCATGCAGATGTGCTTCCAGAGATGAATAGTCAGCCTTCTCAGTCATCATCGCCGTCGAGCTTGATTTCCCCATCAACGGCAACATTGCGCGGTGCGCACAGAATCACATTATGGCCGATCTTCTGAATCGTGCCATCCAGTGCAAAGACAACACCTGTCAGGAAATCAATGGTGCGCTGCGCATAGTCTCTCTGCAGACGATGCAGATTGACAACACATGCTCTTCTGTCCTTCAGATGTCTGGCAATTTCCTCAGCCTCTTCAAAAGAACGCGGCTCAAACAGAACCATGGCAGCATTTGTCGGCACACCGGTTACTTCTGTCCGTTTCTTTTCATAGGAGCTCAGCGGCTTTGCCTCACTCTGTCTGTATTCCAGTTCTTCATCTGCACCTTCTTCATCGTCGTCATCATCTTCGACCGGTGCAATAAAATTTTTCAGTTTTTCTAAAGCCACGTCTGGTACCTCCAATCACGTCTATCATTATAGCATGTAAGGTTGCTCATTCAACGTACGAATCATACAGAAAAAGAGCCTTGCTCAGGCTCTTTCAGAACGATTCCACCGCAGCTTTGTCCAGTCTTTCCAGCAGTGCACATGCCAGTCTGACTGCATTTTCATAATCACAGTACTTCACAAAGCAGTTGGAACTGTGAATGTAGCGGACCGGGATGCCGATGACAATTGCCGGTACACCGAACTGTGTATTGACTGCAGCACCATTGGTACCGCCGCCGCTGCGCACTGATTCCTGCACCGGAATGCCAAGGTTTCTGGCTGTATCCAGGGCAAACTTCTGGAATCTCCAGTTGGTGATCATGGAGACATCCATATGCCGCAGCATTGGTCCTTTGCCAATAGCCGCCTGGATCATGTAATCCGGTGAGAAGGTATCATCTGCAGGACATCCTTCAAAGCAGATCATGACATCTGGCTTCAGCGCAGCCGCATTGGCACGAACACCTCTTTCCCCTACCTCTTCCTGGGCAGAGAAACAGGCACTCAGTGCACACGGCAGTTCCTTCTGATACATTCTCTTCAGCGTTTCAATTTCAGCAGCGACGCCGATCCGGCAGTCAAATGCCTTGCCAAAGAACAGATCACGCTTTTGATCATAGCGGCATACGACATCCGGTACAGCCGGAGAGCCGATATGAATGCCAAGTGCCATTGTTTCCTGGGCACTTGTACTGCCGCAGTCCAGAATCATATCATCAGGGTCCAGCGGCTTATTGCGGTCTGCTGCACTCATGAAATGAGGCGGCTTGGCAGCAACAACTGCAGGAACAAAGGTACCCTTATCCGTCTTGATCAGAAAGGAATTGGCAGGCAGGGAAGACGGCGAAATACCGCCAAGGCGCAGGAACTTCATGGTGCCATCCGGACGGATTGCCTGTACAATCAGGCCGACTTCATCCAGATGGGAATCCAGCATGACTCTTGGCTTGTCACTGTGTGCATCCTTCTCACAGCGGACATTGCGCATATGATCCTGTACGGTATCATACTCAGGCAGCTGGGATCTTACAAATTCAGCGGCGTCATCCTCAAAACCGGATGCACCGAATACATCAGAAAGCTTCTCAATACGTTCAATTTGATTCATCTGCTGTACTTTCCTTCTTTTCCTTGTTTGCCTTGATCACCTTCATACGTGAGAATTCCTCACGTTCCTTCTCTTCAAGGTCTGCACTCATGACGCGAATTTCTTCCTTATAGCGGGGAATCACAATGTTGCGAAGCGCATTGGCACGTTTCTGCGTTGTAGAAATAGCGTGGGCAAGACGGTAGACCGTATTGTCTACCTCCGCCAGCACCATCGTGATCTCCTTTACCTTCTGAAACTGTATGTACGCTTCATCGATGGTCGCATTGGTATCTTCCATACCATATGGAATATCGTAGGAATCCGGTTTGTGATAGCTCACCTTGGGGACTTCAACACCCATGACACTCCGATATGTAACATGGATCGAATCCTCTACCTTGGTGCGCCTGGCAACCCGGTCAATAACGCCGGAATAGACATTTGCCTGCTGCAGAAGGAAATATCCGGTCGCATATGCATCACTGATCTGTTCACGCAGTGCTTTTACCTTCTCAACTTCACTCATCATTTCCTTGACAAGGATATTGCGCTTGCGGTCCATCAGCTCATAGCCATTCTCAGCCAGAGCCAGCGACTTCTTCGCTTTGATCAGATTTCCTTTTGTTGCAGGTACGCCCGCCATTTATTTTTCCTCCTGCTCAAGAGCAAGAGCAATCGTGCGCTCAGCATGTTCCGGATCATAGTTCTGCTTGATCAGCTTCGGATCCAGACGGTCAAGAGCACTTGCAGGCAGTGTCGAAAGAAGTGCCCAGCCCAGGTTCAGCGTCTCCTGAATGGAGCGGTTGGTATGGGTGCCCTGGCCGATAAAGATCGACTCAAAACGGCGTCCAAACTCCATGTACTTCTTATCCAGATCTGAGAGTTCGTCCTCACCGATGACGCTTGCCAGCGAACGGGCGTCCTGGACCTTGGCATAAGACGCAAACAGCTGATTGGCAACATCCTGATGGTCGCCGCGTGTATATCCTTCACCGATACCATCTTTCATCAGACGTGACAATGACTGCAGAACACCGATCGGCGGATTGATTCCCTTGAGATACAGATCACGGTCCAGTACAATCTGGCCTTCGGTAATATAACCGGTCAGATCCGGTACCGGATGGGTAATATCATCATTCGGCATGGTCAGGATCGGAATCTGGGTCACACTGCCCTTGCCGCCTTTGATGATGCCGGCTCTTTCATACAGCGATGCAAGATCGGAGTACAGATAGCCCGGATAGCCTTTACGGGAAGGAATTTCACCCTTACTGGAAGAGATTTCACGTACAGCTTCGCAATAGGAAGTCATATCGGTCAGAATGACAAGCACGTTCATGCCGCATTCATAGGCCAGATATTCCGCTGCGGTCAGTGCACAGCGCGGGGTTAACATTCTTTCGACGATCGGATCATCAGACAGGTTGACATACATGACAACCTTCTCCATGACACCAGTCTCTTCGAAGGATCTGCGGAACATGTCGGCGACATCGTTCTTGACACCCATGGCACCGAACACAATACAGAAGTTTTCACTGTCTTCACCAGTCAGATGTGCCTGACGGACAATCTGAATGGCAAGCTGGTCATGCGGCAGGCCGCTGCCGGAGAAAATCGGCAGTTTCTGGCCGCGGATCAGTGTATTCAGGCCATCAATGGCAGAGATACCAGTCTGGATATAGTTACGTGGGTACACACGGGAAACCGGGTTCAGCGGCTTGCCGTTGACATCCTCAAACTTTTCCGGATAAACCTCTCCCAGGCCGTCAATCGGCTCACCGACACCATTGAAGGTGCGGCCGAGGATTTCTCTGGAAAGACCAAGTTCCATTGGATGACCGAGCAGCTTTGTCTTGACATTGGTCTTGGACATGCCATCAGTGCCTTCAAACACCTGAATGACTGCTCTTTCACCTTCGATCTCTGTGACACGGCCGATACGGGTGCTGCCATCAGCGAGCTCAATGGAAACCATTTCTTCGTTGGAAACATTCTTGACATGATCGAGGGCAATCAGAGAACCTCTGACATCACTCAGTCCTAATAACTGCAGGCTCACACAAAGCCCCCTTTCTAAGCGATCGATGCCAGTGCGGCATCAATCTTGGCCGGATATTCATCCAGCATCTCAATTTTGTCATTCGGTACTTCGTACTTGATCTGAATCACCTTTTCGAAAATACCTGTCTCGACCATCAGCGATACCGGAATCTTCTTGGCCACATACTGGCTGCAGGCACGCTTCAGGTAATCAATCGTCTTCAGCATCTTGTACTGCTTCTGCAGAGAAACAGATGTGTCATCCTTGTGGAAGGCATTCTGCTGCAGGAAGCCGACACGGATCACACGGGCAATCTCAAGTGTCAGTTTCTGATCTTCCGGCAGAACATCTGAGCCAATCAGCTTGACGACTTCCATCAGATTGGACTCTTCATGCAGAATCTCCTGCATCTCAGCACGCAGATCCAGGAAGTCATGGGCAACATTCTGGTTGTACCAGTGGGACAGATCATCCACATATTCGGAATAACTGTCTGTCCAGTTCATAGCCGGGAAATGTCTTGCATAGGCAAGTGATTTGTCCAGTGCCCAGAAACATCTGACAAAACGCTTGGTATTTGCCGTAACCGGTTCAGAGAAATCGCCGCCCTGCGGAGAAACAGCACCAATCAGTGTAACGGATCCTTTGGATCCGGACAGTGTATCCACATAGCCGGCACGCTCATAGAACTGGGCAATACGGCTTGGCAGATAGGCCGGGAAGCCCTCTTCTGCCGGCATTTCTTCCAGACGGCCGGAGATTTCACGCAGAGCCTCTGCCCAACGGGAAGTCGAGTCAGCCATCAGGGCAACATGGTAGCCCATATCACGGTAATATTCCGCAATCGTAACCCCAGTGTAGATACTTGCCTCACGGGCAGCCACCGGCATGTTGGATGTATTGGCAATCAATACGGTACGGTCCAGCAGCGGCTTGCCGCTCTTCGGATCGGTCAGTTCACTGAACTCTTCCAGGGCCTGGGTCATCTCGTTGCCACGTTCACCACAGCCTACGTAAATGATGATATCGGCATCACACCACTTTGCAATCTGATGCTGCATCATGGTCTTGCCGGCACCGAATCCTCCCGGCAGGGCACTGGATCCACCCTTGGCAATCGGGAACATTGTGTCTACAACACGCTGCCCGGTAACCAGCGGCATGGAAATCGGTTCACGCTTGAGAATCGGACGGGGTTTACGGATCGGCCACTGCTGATGCAGCGTAACCTCTGTCTGTCTGCCGGTATTGTCATTCTGCACAACAGCCAGGACGTCATTGACGGTGTAGCTGCCATTTTCAACAGCTTTGACAACGGTGCCATTGACGCCGATCGGAATCATGGAACGATGTTCAATCAGACTGGTTTCAGGGCAGGTCGCAAAGATTTCGCCTTCTTTGACCTTGTCGCCCACCTTAATCTTCATGGTAACATCCCATTTCTTGTCTGCATCCAGAGACGGAATGCTGCGGCCTTCGGAAATGAAGGCGCCCTGTTCATCAGCGATCTGCTGCAGCGGACGCTCAATACCATCATAGATATTGCGCAGAATGCCAGGTCCCAGTACTGCATTCAGCAGATTGCCGGTACCGACAACTTCCTCACCTGGCTTCAGGCCTGTCGTGGATTCATATACCTGAATCATGACTCGATCATCATCAATACGGATGACTTCACCAAGCAATTTCTTTTCACCGACATAGACCATCTCACTCATGGCAAGTGTCAAAGAATTGCGGACCGAAATGACGGACCCATTTATAGAATAAATGACATCACTCATGCCGCATCCTCACTTTCCTCTACCCGGAAGCCGGAATGGTTGCGGAACCAGTCTCTGGCTTCTTTCAGCTTGTCATCGAGTGTGCAGCTGTACTCAATTCCTGCTGCATCGTCACGGTACAGAAAACCGCCGATTTCAAGATAGGCAGTTTCTATTTTGTTATGCAGTCCTCTGGCTGCCAGCAGTTTTTCCAACAGCTTTTTATCCTGCTCTCTGGCCGCAAAGACACCATCTTCAGAAATATGTACTTCCTCAAGATGTTTCTGCAGCCATTTTTCATAATCGCCAGAAGAAGTAAACCTGTGCAGATCGCTGCTGACTTCATCAAACAGCTGGCCGGTCAGAGACTGCCGCAGCTGCAGAAGTTTCTTCTTTGTATCCATCTTATCCTTGGACGATTTGGTTGCCGCATAGAAACGCAGCTCGCTCAGTTCCTTTTCCAGGTATGTATCTGTTTCCTTCTTCAGACCTTCCTTGTAAAAAGAGAGCTGATCCTGACGCAGTGCTTCTGTCTCCTGCTCAACCTGATTACGCACAAGTTCGGCGTTGGAGCTGACATCCTCGTCAATCGTCTTCAGGATTTTCTCTTCATAATTTTCCACTCACTTCACCTCACAGTTTAATGCCGATGGCTTCACTGATGTAGGCATCAATGGTTTCGCCAATATTGCCTGATCCGTGCCGGTCCGCAATCTCGACGATCAGCGGCTTGGGCAGGTTCAGCTTATAGTCAGAAACCACATCGCCAGCCATCTCCACGCATTTGGTTGTCATCAGAATAATGGCAATCTCCGGATCATGGATGAGCTCATCCAGTTTCTTGACAATCGCTTCACGGTCGTGAAAGACACCGCCCTCAATCCCGGCAAGTCTCATGCCGGTCTTTGTGTCTGTATTGTCACTGATGCAGTATGCTTTCAAAACTCACACCTCAGGATCAGAGATTGTTGATGATGAGAATGGAAATCAGAAGACCATAAATGGCAATACCTTCACCAAGAGCGACGAAGATGATGGCTTTACCAAAGTTATCAGGATTCTCAGAAATGGCACCGATTGCAGCCGGGGATGCTTTTGCAACAGCCCAGCCGGCACCGATACATGCACAGCCAACAGAAAGAGCAGCAGCGATGTAGCCAAGACCTGTAGCGCTGGAAGCAGCAGAAGCTGTCGTAGCATCTTCAGCCATAGCAGCGAACTTAGCGCCGCCGACAATCAGGCAGATGGCAAAGACACCGGCAAACAGAGCAACCTGGCCGAGCAGTCTCTGCTTGGCATTCTTACGGTTCAGACCGCCTCTGACAATGAGCCACAGCGGACCAATTACAAGAGCAACAGCAATCAGCGGTACCAATACTTCACTAAGAGATAACATCATTTTTTCCTCCTGGACAATCGTCCTTATTCTGCTTGTGCAGTTAATGCTTTATATTTTCTGCCGCCACCAGTGTAGTAACGGGAGAACATTTCATAATACTCAAGACGCAGAGCCTGAATACCAACAACCAGACCCTCCAGCGCCATAACGAAGATGTTGCCGAATACCAGAACAAGCGGTCCGGCATTGCCTGTCATCTTGACCAGTGTCATGACTACCAGCATCATGCCGGCATGGGAGAGAACGAATCCTCCGACACGCAGATAAGACATGGAGTTGGTAACGAATGACAGCAGGATTTCAAATACTTCGAAGAAGTTCTGGAGAATGTATGCACCCCATGACTGGGAAGCTCTGAAACCATGGCCTGTCACCAGATTGGTCAGCGGCTCCTTCATCAGGAAGCAGAACACCGGCACCAGAATGAATGGAATCACAAACTGAACATGGAACAGATTTGCACCGCCCGTCAGTTTCAGGCCTGCGGCAATAATGACATACAGGTAGAACACCAGACCGGCAATGCCATTCTGTGAGAACAGCACTTCACCAGGTTTCTTATGGCGGAGGTTGTTCACGATATTAATGGTCATGGAGCAGACAATCAGCACAACACCGATGATCAGTGCACCGATCAGCAGTGTCATCGTGTTGGACTTTGCCATGACATCGAACAGCTTCTCACGTACATGGAACAGTTTCTGATGAATCGGATTCAGCAGATCTTCATAGCCGAACACAGATCCAAACAGGAATCCCATGATGGAACTTGTGATGCCGACTCTGCCGATAATGCCAAACAGCTTGCCCTTCTTCTCAAACAGGAAGCCAATGATCATCAGGATGATGCCCTGGCCCATATCGCCAAACATGATGCCAAACAGAATACAGTAAGTAACTGCCAGGAAGAATGTTGGATCGAAATCACCATAGGCAGGTGTCGAGTACATATCCACAAACAGTTCAAACGGTTTTGCAAACCAGTTGTTCTTCAGCAGTGTCGGGCACTTGAACTGCGGTACATCCTCTGGCTCCTTCACTGTGAAAGTGACCGGTTCCCCATTGAATGCATCCTCGTATGCCTGTACCTGTGAAGCCTGTACAAAGCCAGACAGCAGGTACTTCTCATCAAAGATTGAAACATACTTGTACTGGGAGATGATTTCATTGCGCTGTGAACAGTAGGCAAAGATATCATTCAGCTGGTCTTCATACTGATGCAGCAGTCTGTGTACATCCACCGGCGGAATTTCCATTGGTTCAAAATACAGAGACTGGAAGATTTTGGCAACCTCTTCCGCGTAGGAATCGGATGTGACATAGACCATCCAGATGTACTGCTTGTTTTCATGCAGACGATGGTGAACAAAGTTCACATCCCGATAGGCTGAAAGCTTGGGGAAACTCTCCCGTGGCATTCTGCCAAAGCCAAAATTCAGATAATTGCAGGCATGGATTCTCTCAAACCCGCACACACTCAGGGCATCCAGTGCCTTTTCATCATCAGGAGTAAGAATTACCTCCCCGGCATCACTGGTAATGCCAAACTTCTCATTCAGTTCGCCCAGAAACTTTTCGATTTCTTCCTTGGAATATGTTCTGGAAGGTTTCCGGTCAGGATCAAATGAGAAGCCAACCGCATGGGCGAAGTTCTGCAGTGTCTGCCTGTAATCGGCATACGGATTTTCCTCGCTGATCATCTTGCCGCCGTTGTCTTCGGTCACAATATTGCTGGCCGGTTCGACATCAAGCATGCCGGATCCAATGCCCTTCAGCAGCATTGAATCCAGATGATCACGGTCCGTGGATGCCTCAACGAACTTCATTTTTACAATTGCCATCCGCTGGCTCCTTTCCTAGTACACAAGCAATGCCCGAATCCGGTCATTGGAGATATGATATCTGACACCTTCGCAGATGTTGATCACATTGTGGATCTCGATCTGGGACAGATTCATATAACTCAGCAGAATCAGATTGGACCTTGTGTCTGTCTCAATCATCGTGTAGTAGATGTTGTATACGATCTTCTCGATATAGCGGTCTATATTCTGAGGATTCGCACCTTTGGTATAGAAGTGGTATTTCCGCTGCAGTGCTGCAAGCACTTCATCCGCTGTATCTTCTTTGATCATGCGGCGGATCTCAGCCTCCTTGAACAGGCAGCTGCGGATCACAACAGTGCGTTCAATCACTGCCGGTGCAGCCTGGAAGTACTTCTTCAATCGGTAGATGATTGAGACTGCCTCAAGCTCTGCACGCATGGAGACAAGCTTCAGCACCTGCTGGCGCTCATCACCGCGTGTATCACTGTTGGCAAGCACAATCATATGCTGGTAATACGCATCGCGCAGATCATGTTCCAGCGATACCGCATCAATTTCCATCAGGTTATCCTTCCGGTATCTGCGCAGAATGTCATAGTAGCGGGTATTCTTGAGGAACGCGAGCAGATCATCATAGCTGGTGATCTCAGCAAGCTTGCCGATGTCAAATGACATGTAATGCGAGATATACATCGGCATCTCGGCAATCATCTCTGCCCTTTCATCACTTTCCGGATTCATCAGCACACGGATGCAGCGCAGGATCATCTCGATCTCCGTGGTCATGACCGCGGCTACCAGGAATCTGCCGTCCGCATCACTGCCATAGCGCAGCAGTTTCTGCAGGCGTTCATACATGCTCCGCCGCAGCAGGACTTCGAGCTGACCGCGGTGAATTGCCTTCTCGTTAACACCTTCCAGCGCATGCCTGTACAGCGTATTCGTCTTCAGATAGGCAACGATTTCCGCCAGTGATTTCTTCTGCAGCAAAGCCGCATAGGCATCCGCATTCAGACGTTCCCCGAACATCGCTCTGGCCTTGGCAGCCATTGCGCCATCAGAACTCATGCATGATCCTCCACAATCCGTTCATACAGTTCTTTGCGCCACTTGTCATGGCTGGCATCAAACTGTTTCTGCAGGTCAGCACTTGCCTTGCTGTAATATGCCTGGTTCTGGGCATCGTCAGCCTTCACCTTTGCCTCCAGCTGCGCCTTGGTACTTTCCACCTGTGCATTGACAGCTGCCCAGGCATCATCAGACATTTTCTTCTTTTCATCCACAATGGCCTGTTTCAACTGTGCCCTGCGGTCATACACATCTTTGATCTCTTTGCGAACTTTCTCATCCGTATCAATCAACTTCTGGATCGCATCAATTTCCATCTCATCACTTCCTTAATCGTGAATATTCTATACCATTCCGGTATGCACAACGTCTGTTATCTTATGCCCGCTTTTTCAGAATTGCAACCGGAGACTGAATGCATGTCGTTTATAGTTCCCTGCTTATTGAGTATCCTGCTCTTATCCTGCAGATAGGCAAGCAGTGCAGGCCATGACATCGGTGCCTGATGATACTCTTTTTCAAGCATCTCGTTGTAAGCTTCCGTCATCCGCTTCACCTTGTTCTGCACATCTGCGTTTTCAATGGACAGCAGGTCTTTGACACTGAAGTAATCCGGGTCATCACCGATCTGTCCCCGCAGCTGCATGCACGCCATATCCCATGGCATCAGTACCCTGTCTTCAGGGGAAAGCTGTTGTACCCCAGGAAGATTCTGCAGATCAATCAGCTTCATGTTCTGCCTCCTTTGGGATCATCATCACGAAGCTGACCAGCAGTAATCCACAGCTGATCCAGATCGTATGCAGTCCCAGCAGGCGGATCATCTGATAGCCTGTTACAGCGCCAAAGGCAAAGGCGAATACAACCAGCAGATACTTTCCGCACAGATGCAGCTCCCGTCTGCTTCTTTCATGGATGGACCGGTCAAGATGGTCCATGGCAGAGCGCAGATTGCCGATGCACATCGTGCTGGCATATGGTGAGCCGCGCACTGTCCGGAATGCCTGTACCTGCATCGCACAGGCAAAGGAAAGCAGCGCATTGGCAATCGGATTGATATCCGCAGGGATCAGGCCTACGATACCAAGCATAACCATTTCCATAGCGATGACGATCTGCCGCCAGTGCAGTCCCTGGTCACCTGGAAAGCGGGTATGGATCTCCTGGGCGGCAATGACGCCAAGCGCAAATGCACATAATGGCAGCAGGTAGCGGAGACTGGCCGCAAATTCGCCATCTGCAATTTTTGCGCTCATCAGCACAATATTGCCAGTCTGTGCATTGGCAAAGACCTTGCCCCTGCCAAAATAGGAGTAAGCGTCCATCAGGCCGCCTGACAAAGCAAGAAAGACCATGGTCCGCTTTGCCTCAGACATCTGTGATCCTGATTTATTCAATATGCTCCTCCTTTCCCAAAACATGCCTATTATAAGGACCTTACGGAAATGTGTAAAAAGTATTTTTGAGATTGCCGGCATATCAGAATGATATGGTAAAATATGACCATGAACATTCCGCTGGATTATTATCGTACCTTCTATTATGTTGCCAAATATGGCAGTCTTACCAAAGCAGCTAATGCCCTGCACGCCAATCAGCCAAATGTTACCAGGACAATGAACAAGCTGGAACAGAATCTGTCATGCCGGCTGATGATCCGCTCTAACCGCGGCATCGTGCTGACTGCAGAGGGCCGTAAACTGTTTGCCCACGTGGACCGTGCCATGCGCCAGTTTGATGATGCCCAGAAAGAGCTCAATGGAGATATGCAGCTGGAACAGGGCATTATTACCATCGGTGCTTCTGAAACGGCACTGAACCTGTTGCTGCTGGATGTGCTGAAGCAGTTTCATTATGACTATCCACATATCAGCCTGCGCATTCTGAATCATGCCAATCCACTGGCATTACGGTCCGTCGAGGATGGCGAAGCGGACTTTGCGGTTTTGACGACACCACACCGGAAACATCCGGGTTTTGTCAGTGTGCCGCTGCTGTCCTATCAGGAAATTCTGGTTGGCGGAAAATCTTTTACAGCCCTGTCATTTCAGAGTCTGTCCCTGCATGACCTTGAGAGCTACTCCATGATTTCCATGTCCCGTGAGACTCTGAGCTATCAGTTTCACAGTGATTTGTTTGCCAGTCATGGCGCTTTGTATCATCCTGATACGGAAGTGGCAACAGCAGACCAGATTCTGCCGATGGTCAAGCATGAACTTGGCATTGCTTTTCTGCCAGAGATCATGGCAAGAGAAGATCTTGCCAATGGCAGCATTGTGCAGCTTCATCTGCAGGAAGAAATTCCCCGCCGTCAGATTGCCCTTGTGTATGACCGCCATAGACCAATCAGTCCGGCCGCCAGGAGACTGATGGACCGGCTGATGGCACTGTCAAAGCAGAATAACGCGCATGAAAAACGCATCTGGTAAGATTCCTTCCAAATGCGTTTTTTACTTATTCGATGCCGCTCAGATCATATGCATCCAGATACTGTCCAGCCTTTTCACAGATATCCTTCAGCGTGCTGCCATCAAACGGTGATGCCAGACCTGCCTTTTTCAACATATTCGTCCAGGTATCAGAGCCGCCCTGCTCTGTATAAGCCATATATGTGTTCCAGGCTGTCTTTTCATCTTTCTGGATCATCGCCCAGAATTGCAGTGAAACCGTCTGTGCCAGGCAGTAATCAATGTAGTAGAACGGGCTGCTGTAAATATGGTGCTTCAGCTGCCAGTGCTCGCCGTCACTGTAGAAAGGAATTTCACCATCCAGACGGTACCATGGCATGTATTTGCCGCACAGTTTCTTCCAGACGTCATGGCGCTGGCGGGGAGTCAGTTCAGGATGTGCATAGATCTCGTGCTGGAATTCATCCACTGCCGTGCCGTAGGGAATGAAGCGGATTGCCCCTGCCACATGAGAATACCGGTACTTGCGCGCATCTTTGCCAAAGAAATCATCTGCCCATTCCTGACCAAAGAATTCCATGGACATGGAATGGCACTCACATGCTTCCATAGTGGGCCACATGGTACGCATCGGCACCCTGCTGCGATTCAGGTATGCTTCAAAGGCGTGACCTGCTTCATGCGTGATTACTTCGACATCTCCCTGTGTTCCGTTGAAGTTGGCGAAAATGAACGGCATATGATAATCACCCAGGTCTGTGCAGTAACCACCGCCTGCCTTGCCTTCTGTAGAAAGCAGGTTCATCAGCTTCATATCCTTCATTGCATGGAAGAATTCACTTGTTTCCGGGGAAAGTTCATCATAGAACTTTGTGCCTGCCGCAATAATATCATCCGCACTGCCAGCGGGCTTTGCATTGCCCGAACGGAATTCCAGGGCAGCATCCGCAAAGTTCATCGGATAACTGACACCAAGACGCTCTGCTTGTGCCTTGTAGACACGCTCTGCCACCGGAACAACATACTTTGCCACAGCATCGCGGAACTTTGCCAGATCCTCTTTTGTATAGCAGTTGCGGTCCATACGGTAATAGCCAAGCGTCGTATAGCCTTCATAGCCCATACGGCGGCCCATGGCATCACGCAGATGAACAAGCTGATCATAGATTTCATCCATCTGCGGCTGATGATCCTTGTACCACTGTCCTTCTGCCTTCCATGCAGCAAGACGTCTGGCATCATCCGGATCATTCTTGAACGGTGTCATCTGTGAAAGCGTATATGTTTTTCCTTCAAACGGCACCTGGGCAGAAGCCAGCAGGTTTTCATAGTCCTGGGCAAGCTGGTTCTCCTTCTGCATATCCGGAATATTGTCAGCAGAGAATGCTTTTCTGGCAATTTCTGCATTCAGAAATACGATCCTGCCAAATTCCTTTTCAAAGTCAGAGCGGAACGGACTGACAAGCAGTGCATCTGTAAATGCCTGTTCCTGCTCCTGCAGATGCGGAGCTGCTGCAAGCCAGAACTCGTTTTCTGCCTTGTAGTACCCATCATTGGTATTGATATCGTGACGGATCTGCGCAAGCGTGCTCAATGTCGCCACATGGCGCAGTGCCTTGTCCTGGGCGAGAAAAACATCACGTGCCTGACTATAGTTCTCAGCCTTCTTCAGGTCTTTTACATAGCCAGAAAGCTCATCCTGTACCTGATCAAGATCAGGACGTTCATACTTCATTTCATCAAATGTTATCATATCGTCTTCTCCCTGATGCCTACCATCATACCATATCGTACAGACGAATCTTTTTCTTTCAACAGATGGAATGCCTATGATATACTAATGAATGCATTTGGAGAATTACCCAAGAGGCTGAAGGGGACGGTTTCGAAAACCGTTAGGCGTGCAAGCGTGCGGGGGTTCAAATCCCTCATTCTCCGCCATCATAAAACAAGACTGTCAATGATCCCGGCAGTCTTGTTTTTCTTTCCTGTTTCCTTTTGTTACAGTGACTGAATCAGTATATCCAGCACATCCAGTGCTTTCCTGCTGCTTTCATTAAAAGCACTGAAATATTCTTTTTCTCCGCCGGTAATACTGTCTGCGACCATCTTGATCAGCACACAGGGGACCTTGTTGCGGTTGGCTGTCTTGACGATGCCGGCACTTTCCATTTCACAGATATCGGCATGGAACTGCTCATGAATCTTTGTTTTCTCCTGCACACTGCCGACAAACTTATCACCAGAAGCGCAGATGACTGGTTTCAGATCCGGATACATCTGCTTTGCCCTGGCAAGCAGATTTCTGTCTGCAGGCATATATATAGTCGGGTATTCATTGAGATAAAGACCCGGTTCACAATGGTCTACTTCGGATGTATCAAACTGATAATGTACAACCTTGTCTACGATGCAAAGACGCACCTTGCTCATTTCCTCACTCAATCCGCCGACGACACCGAAATTTGTAATCAAAAAGACATGAAACTCTGAGATCAGTGCCTGTGTCCCGGCAGCTGCTGAGATTTCACCTGGTCCGGAATGGAGAATATAAAGGTTCCCGCTGTCTGTTACATAATGATAGACCGGAAATCCTCCTGCCTGCAGCATTTCTGCAGGTTCCCCGTATTTTTCTTTTACTGCATCAATTTCCACTGCAGCAATCATGCCTGTATTTTTCATTGTATTCCTACCTCGCTCACCTATCTTACCAGATAATACGGTTTTATATAGGCAGGCAGACCGGTTTCATCATAGATGATTTCCGGTGTTCCTTTGATCAAAGGCAGCATGTATTGTCTGGCTTCCTCACTGATCCCGCCATAATCCGGCAGCAGCCACTGCGATGGAAAATTCTTTACGAAATTGGCAACTTTTTCAGCATCAACATCAAAGCATGATACAGCATACTGCTCTGTGGGCAGCCGTTTCAGACCCACCATTCTGCCTGTGAACGAAGGATCTGCCGTATGCATGTGGGCAGACATGCCAAGCTGAAAGCTCTCTGTTACATCTGTCAATGACTGTTCCGTGGCATGGCAGCGCTGGGCAATAGACAGATCCTGCACCTTGCATCGGCTGGCGATCCCTGCATCCAGAATCATCTGTTCCAGTGCCCTGCCTGCTCCGCCTAAGACTGTATGTCCAAACAGTTCACTGCGCGCTTCTCCGCAGGAAAGATACGTGCCATCGATGTAGCGTGCCCCTTCCGAAACTGCTACAAAGCATTTGGACCGCAATGCAATCACATCTTTGACTCTGCTGAGAAAATGCTCTTTGTTAAACGGTTCTTCTGGCACGATCAGGATATCCACTTTGTTGCTGAGGCAGGCAGACGCGGCGAGCCAGCCGGCATCTCTGCCCATTGTTTCCAGGATGAAGACTTCGGTGCGGCTGGAAGGATATGCATTGATGTCATACCAGCACTGCAGCGCAGTTGCCGCAATAAATTTTGCAGCAGACCCAAAGCCGGGGCAGTGGTCTGTTTCCACCAGATCATTGTCAACCGTCTTGGGACAGCCGACAAAGCGGTGATTGGCAATCTGATGACTGGCTGTGTATTCACTCAGAGCAGCCACCGTATCCATGGAATCATTGCCGCCGATATAAAACATGGTTTCAATCTGGTAATGGTCCATGATTGAAATAATCTTCTGGAAATCTGCCTCATTGTCTCTTTTCAGCTTATAGCGGCAGGAGCCAAGGGCACAGGAAGGTGTCTGCTGCAGCAGCCTGTTTTCCAGATCACTCATATTGGTCAGATCCACAAAACGTTCCTGCAGAATGCCCTCAATGCCATTCAGGCCGCCATAAACATGTTCATACAGCGGATTCAGCTGATTGGCTTTGACAATGCCTGCCACCGTGGCATTAATGACAGAACTAGGTCCGCCTGATTGGGCAATGATGCAATTCGACATATGCAATTCTCCTTTTTACTGTCATCATTATAGCGGCAATCCCGATAAAAAAAGAAGCTCTCATTCTTCAGAGAGCTCCTCCCAGTCCGCATACATATGGGCAAGTTCATTGTGGATGTCATCAATGTGGGCATCCAGCTCATCCATTTTTGCCTGATCCTGATAATACTCCGGTTCAAAGCGCAGTGCCCTGCTTTCTTCCAGTTCCTGTTCCTTGGCAGTAATGGCTTTTTCCAACTGGGCAATCTGCCGCCGGATTGCTTCTGGATTCTTGGCTTTCTGTGTTCTTGGACGCGTAACTTCCTTATTTTCCACAGGCTTTTCTTCCTGAACCTGTTTTCCTTCCATATATTCCTGATAGGTTTCATTCAGGAAATCAGCTTTGCCATCATGGAGTACAAGCATCTTGGTGGCAAGCTGCGAGATGAAATAACGGTCGTGGGAAACAAACAGAATCGTACCGGTAAATCCGCGCAGGGCATCTTCCAGTGCTTCTTTACCGGGAATATCAAGATGGTTGGTCGGTTCATCCAGAATGAGCAGATTGGCATGCTGTAGCATGAGCTTAGCAAGGGAAAGCCTGACCTTCTCTCCGCCAGACAGTACATCCACCAGCTTGAAAACATCATCTGCCGAAAACAGGAAGCGGCCCAGTACAGATCGTATGGCAGTGCGGTCCATATCCGGATGTTCATCCCAGATTTCTTCCAGCACGGTTTTACCGCTGGAGAACTGGGCAAGCTGCTGGTCAAAATAGCCGATCTCGATCTGATGGCCAAACAGGAATGATCCCCCAAGTTTTGGCACCAGATTCATCAGAGTCTTGACCAGAGTTGATTTGCCGGTGCCATTGTCACCAATGATCGCAACCCTGTCACCGCGCCGTATTTTCATTGTCACCTGGGCAAGCGGGTGGTCATAGCCAATGACCAGCTTTTCTGTTTCCAGCACCTCTTCCCCACCCTTCAGGCGCGGTGAGAAGTCGGCATGGAATTGCTTGTCATTGTGCTGTACTTCTTCTACCCTCTCCATGCGGTCCAGGTACTTCATTTTGGACTGGGCAAAAGCAGCTTTGTTTTTCTTATAGCGGAATTTTTCAATCAGTGCTTCCAGACGCTGGATATCTTTCTGCTGGCGGACATAGGCTGCCTGCTGGCGTTCCTGATCATTCTTCTTCTGTTCCACATATGAAGTGTAGTTGCCTGCATACCGCTTCATCCTGCCAAATTCCATATCATAAACAACGGAAACAACATGATCCAGAAACATCCGGTCATGAGAGACGACGACAACGGCACTCGGATAGTTTTTGACATATCCTTCCAGCCATTCAATAGCAGCCAGATCCAGATGGTTGGTTGGCTCATCCAGCAGAAGAATATCCGGTTTTGACAGAAGCAGACGGACAAAGGCAATTCTGGTCTTCTGACCGCCGGAGAATTCACCGATTCTGCGGTGCAGATCTTCGAGCTGAAAGCCGAATTTCGTAAAGACCGTCTTCATTTCGGCTTCCCAGTTGTAACCGCCGCTCCGCTCAAATTTCTCCTGCAGATCCGCATACTGGTTCATGACTTTTTCGTCAGGATTTTCTGCCATCTGTGCTTCCAGTGCTTCCAGCTGCTTCTGCAGAGCAAATAATGGCGCATAGACAGCTTTCAGTTCCTGCTCCACTGTATTTTCATCATGGTCAAGAACCTTCTGGGACAGATAACCAATAGTCAGGCTGTTGGGACGGGAGATATTTCCTTTGTCAAAATGGTCCTCTCCGCACATACAGCGCAGAAAGGTTGTTTTACCGCAGCCATTGCGGCCGACAATGGCAATCTTCTCATTGCCGCGTATTTCAAACTGTACATCCTCAAAAACAGTATTGGCGCCAAAATCTTTGGCGCCATGACTTACCTGGTAAAGCATCAATCATCCTCCTTTGGCAGGCGGATATCACGGATATGCTTGGCATAGCGCTTGTTTTCAGGCGGGAGCTGCATATATCCGGGGCCGATTCCCATGGTTAAGAATTCATGGGGGTGGGCCGCAATGGGCAGCTGTGTATCCTCAAAGGGAACATACTGCACCGGGAAAATATCATCATACCGGAAGATAAAAGGCTTGAAAGGGCTCTTCCATACCCATGTCAGATCAAAGCCGATATAGTCGCTGTGCTTCTTCTCACAGTGTCTGCCATAGGCATGCGCATTGTTCATGATCGCTTTTTTAATGCCGATCGGGTTGATATGCAGCACATTATCTGCGACAACTTCCGGCACCATCAGCACATCATTGAGCAAACGGCGCGGCAGGTCTTCAAACATGTTTATAGAAACATAGTCATAGACAAAGACATCCACAAAGATACCGTCACAGCCTTCATATCCTTTGCAGCGGTTATCCAGCAGTGTATTGACTTCCTGCAGATAGGTACCTTTCATGCGGATCTTCATGCCAGGGATCAGCACATTGTAACGGTCATCGGTCGCAAAGCACTGGAAGACATATTTTTCCGGGCATTCCTTCTTCATGATTTCAATGAAGCGCTCAAAATCAGAACGCATCATGGCAATATCCGCATCATCATCCCAGGGAATGAAACCCTGATGGCGCACAGCACCGAGTGCACTGCCGCCATTGAGCCAGTAAGAAATGGAATGGCGCCGGCAGATGGCATCAATATCTTTCAGAATTACCAGCAGTACCTTCTGTACATCGGCAACGGTAATTTCTGAGCCATCCGGATTTTTCTTGACAACGTACTGTTCCATTTCTGCTCCTTTCGGTATTAATACATCAGATTGCGCGGTGTACGGGCAAACGGAATGACATCACGGATGTTTTCCATGCCTGTGATATACATGATCAGTCTTTCAAAGCCAAGACCGAAACCAGCATGCTGGCAGCCGCCATACCGGCGCAGATCCAGATACCACTGGTAGTTGTCCAGGTTCATGCCAAGTTCCTTCATACGGTTGACAAGAACATCCAGACGTTCTTCTCTCTGGCTGCCGCCGACCAGTTCGCCGACTCCCGGTACAAGCAGATCTACCGCAGCAACGGTCTTGCCATCGTCATTCTGGCGCATATAGAACGCTTTGATATCCTTTGGATAGTTGGTCAGGAACACCGGTCCCTTGACAACCTTTTCGCACAGGTAGCGCTCATGTTCCGTATTGAGGTCCATGCCCCAGAATATATTCTTGTTTTCAAATTCATCCTTGTGCTTTTCAAGGATTTCAATGGCCTCTGTATAAGGCATCTGACGGAACTGGGAAGAACGCACATGTTCAAGACGTTCGATCAGTGTCTTATCAATACGCTCATTGAAGAACTTCATCTCTTCTTTGCAGTTATCAAAAACATAGTTAATGCAGTACTTTACCATGTCTTCGATCACAGCCATATCGTAGTCCAGATCCGCAAATGCCATTTCCGGCTCAATCATCCAGAATTCAGCCGCATGGGTTGTTGTGTTGGAGTTTTCAGCACGGAAGGTAGGACCGAATGTATAGACATCGCGGAATGCCATTGCATAGGCTTCGGCGTGCAGCTGTCCAGAGACAGTCAAAGAGGCATGCTTGCCAAAGAAATCTTTCTCCCAGTTGCCATCTGTGCGGGTTGTAACCGTAAATGTTTCGCCGGCACCTTCGGCATCATTGCCGGTAATCAGCGGTGTGTTGACATAGACAAATCCCTGGTTCTGGAAGAATTCATGAATGGCCATCGCAAGGCAGCTTCTGACTCTGAAGACGGCTTCAAATGTATTTGTGCGGGGACGCAGATGTCCGATTTCACGCAGATATTCAAAGCTGTGGCGCTTCTTCTGCAGCGGATAAGTCGCATCGCAGGCACCTTCCAGATCAATTTCAGTTGCCTGCACTTCAAATGGCTGACGGTTGTCTGGTGTCAGCACATAGCGGCCGATCACAGAAACAGCCGTACCAGTCAGATAATGAGAAACTTCCTCATAGTTGGAAAGACTGTCTGCACTGTATACAACCTGGGCATTGGCCAGATATGTACCGTCATTCAGAGCAATGAACGAAACGGCCTTACCGCTGCGGTTGGAACGGATCCACCCCTGAAGCTGGACATATTCAACCTGATCTTTTTCAAGCTGTGATCCCTCAGCAGTCAGCTCATAGAGCTCACGCACACTCATTTCAGTTGGCATAATTTATTCCTCTTATTTTTCCATCAAATTTGCCTCAAAAACCAGTTCCTGAATTGATGAGACAACATCCACCTGTTTTACAAATACGCCGGCAGGCACCGAGAAGTGATCCATGGCAAAGGATACAATGCCACGGATTCCATTGGCTACCAGCAGATCAACCGTCTCCTGTACGCTCTGTGAAATACACAGAATGGCAATCCGGCACCCTTTTGGCATCTTCTCATGAAGATCCTTAATATCATAAACCGGAACCGACGCCTTGATATTCTGCGGTGCAATATCAAATGCGCACACAATCTCACCAACGACATGGTTCCAGTTATTATAGTTCAGCAGTGCCTTGCCGAGGTTACCTGCACCGATCAGAATAATTTTTTCATCAAAGTTCACACCGAGCTGTTCAGAAAAGATACTGATGAGTTTATCCACATCGTATCCGTATCCCTGTTTGCCAAGCTTGCCGAGAAAGCTGAAATCACGACGGATTGTCGTTGATTCAATTCCGACATAGTCCGCAAGCTCTTTTGACATAATACGGTCATAGCCATTATTTTTCAGCTTGCGCAGGGCTTTCAGATAGACGGGATAGCGCTGCAGTGTTGCTTTTGGTACTACATAGTCTGTCATAATATCACCGTCGATATCATAACATAAATTTACGACTTTGTGAATTTATTATCGTTTTTCACTCGCCTTCACCAGGCATCTCCAGACTTGGATCAGCCGAAGCCGTGAAATCACCAAACAAATGGTGCTGATAAGCAACATACCCTGCTGCACCAATCATCGCCGCATTATCTGTGCAGTACTTGATGCCCGGAATAATCAGTTTGACTTCCGGGAACTTTGTCATCTTTTCTTTCATCAGCTCACGCAGACGGGAATTAGCAGCGACACCGCCAGCCAGAACAACTGTTTTTGGATGCAGGTCGGCGACGGCATTCAATGTCTTCTCTACCATAGAGCCAAGAGCTGCTTCCTGGAATGCATAGGCAACATCTTCCTTGACAATCGGGTTTCCCTTCTTTTCTTCGCGCTGAATGAGCTGGGACACAGCTGTCTTCAGACCAGAGAAAGAAAAATCATATTTCCCCTGTACGCGGGGTGTCGGAAGTGTATAGTGCGGATGGCCAAGTTTTGCCATTTTGTCAATGACCGGGCCGCCCGGATATCCGGTGCCCAATACGCGGGATACTTTGTCATAAGCTTCGCCAATGGCATCGTCCCAGGTTGTACCGATGACTTTGAAATCCCAGTCATTCTTCATCCAGACAAGCTGGGAGTGGCCGCCGGAAATAACCAGGGCCAGCAGCGGAAATTCCAGTGTATCGACAAACCGATTGGCATAGATATGTCCGGTCATATGATTGATCGGCACCAGCGGTTTATGGAACTCCCAGGCAAGTGTCTTGGCAGCCTGCACACCGACATGCAGAGAGCCGATCAGACCTGGTCCTTGTGTATAGGCGATGGCATCGATGTCATCCATCGTCACACCGCTTCTGCGGACAGCTTCATGGATCACCGCTGAGATGTTTTCAACATGAATGCGGCTTGCTACTTCAGGCACAACGCCGCCATACAATGTATGTACATTAATCTGACTCGAGACGATGCTCGAAAGGATCTCACGGCCGTCTCTGACGACGGCACAGGCTGTCTCATCACAGCTTGTTTCAATTGCGAGAATCAGTGTCATTTGAACCTCCTACCGGCTTTACCATCAGCCAGGCATCTTCCCCGTCTGAATAGTAGCCTTTTCTTTTTGATGCTTTGATAAAACCATTTTTTTCGTATAAGTGTACTGCCGCCTGATTGGACAGACGTACTTCCAGACTCAGATATTCGCATCCTTGTTCCGCGGACTGTGCGCACATATGATCCATGAGCATCTGCCCGAAGCCCTGCCTCTGACAGGAAGCAGATACAGCAATATTGGCAATCTGTGCCTGCTCATACATGATCCATAAGTCACAATAACCTTTTACGATGCCATCCTTTTCAATCACAAACAATTTGGCAAAAGGATTTTCATGAAGCTCGTACAGAAACTGTCTGCGGTCCCAGCAGTCTCCGGGAAACAATTGTTCTTCCAGAATGCTGACTGCATCAACATCCGCATCAACCATCGGCCTGATCATTTGACCAGATATGCTGTGGAAGGCTTCAGGTACTCCGGTTTGACCAAATTTGTATTGGCTGCTTTGACCCAGCGGTCTTTCAGAGCAAGGAAATTCTGAGCAAGATCCGGATAATAGTCTTCGCGTCCAAACAAATGGCCATCACCGACAAGTTCAAGTGAATCAATCTGATCTTTCAGATCATCAACCATCACAATGTGCGGCTTTTCTTCGTATTCCCCATCTTTCAGCACTGCTGTATAAACACGGCCGCCGCGGGCATCCAGAACGCATCTTGCATGGCGGCTTCCGCAGTACAGCTGCAGTGTGCCAATCGTATACAGTGGAAGATCACGCATAACGCAGAATACTTTGCCAATAGTCATGGCAATACGCACACCAGTATAGGAACCTGGTCCTTCGGTCACCACAATCTGATCAATATCTTCTGTTGCAAGATGCTGACGTTCCATCATTGCCATCAGTTCCGGAAAAATTTCTTCGGACTGCTGCTTCCAGCATTTCTTCTGTACTGAATCAAGGAGCTGATCATCCTTGATCAGAGCAAGAGCCAGGAAAATGTGGCTAGTATCCATACATAATGTAATCATTTCAATTCCTCCAGCAGTTTTTCGTATTCCTCGCCTTCTGCGTGGAATGTAAACCGGCGTGAATTTTCTTCCAGCAATTCAATTGTAATCGTCATGTGACATGGCGGTACAAGCTGCGGAACGTACTCACTCCATTCAATCACGGTCAGCCCGCCGTCATCCAGGAATTCATCAAATCCGAGATCCTGATGAACCCCCTCAAGACGATATGCATCAATGTGGTAAAGCGGCATTGTGCCATGATAAATTTTCAGAATATTAAATGTAGGACTAGTGACATTGCGCTTAATCCCCAGTCCCATTGCAATGCCCTGTGTCAGCGTTGTCTTGCCGGCGCCAAGATCACCATCCAGTAAAAAGACCATACCAGGTTTGGCTGCCTGTGCAATGCGGCGGCCAAGGTCATGTGTTTCGTCTCTGGAATATGTTTCAATCGTTAATTCTTTCATATAAATAGCCTCACGCGTGCCCTATTATATAACGTTTCCCGTTTGTTTCCAGAGAAAAAGCACAAACAGTAGTAAGCGCTCGATAATCCGTACCTATGATAAAAACCATTTCCAGGTACACTTAACGGTGTCAATGGGAATGGTTTTACATACCAAGCTTTTGATGGACTTCTTCTGACCATGGCAGAAGTCTATCAGGTATTGTTGTACAGCCTTCATTGATGATCTTTGGAAGTTCTTCAAGCAGGTAGGTGAAGTATGGATACAGTTTTAATCCATTTGCTTTTGCTGTTTCGACGATGGAATAGATGCCTGCACTGGCTTCTGCTCCTCTTGGTGTGTCGATCAGAACCCAGTTCTTCCTTCCTACTGTGAATGGGCGGATTGCGATTTCTGCCGCATTGTTGTCCAGAGGCACTTGTGCATCCTCCAGAAATATCCGAAGATATTTCTCCTGATTCAGTGCATATTGAAGGCTCTTTCCTGTTTCTGATGACTTATCCGTGCTTTCTGCTGCTGATTTGTCCTTTACCCACGCGAAAAACTCATCTACCAGAGGTTTGATCTTTTCCTGTCTCTTCTGCAGGTGCTCTTCTGGTGGAAGATCCTGGATCAGATGTTCTTCATGGTAGATTCTTTGAATTCTCCGTACCGCCTCTGTGGCAATTGGATTGTTATACTTCCTGCCATTTGCCTTCACGATTGTTGAAAATTTTCGTTTCAAATGTACCCAGCATCCTGCCACTTTGAACTTTGCCGGATCCTCTTTCTCCAGCTTGTGGTAGGCTCCGTATCCATCTGTCACCAGAGTACCTTTAAAATCCTTCAGGTAATTCTTTGGATTCTCATGTCCTCTGGTTGGACAGTACTGATAGAGAATCACTTTATGCCCAGGAATCTTTGCATTGGTCCGGTAGACCCACATGTAGGATTTGGAACCTGCTTCCCGGCCATCCCGGATTACTTCGAATGGTGTTTCATCGGCGTGAAGAATTCTCTGTTTTGTCATTTCCTGCTTCAGGGCTTCACACACATATCTCAGATATTGATCGTAGGCGCGGATGACCCAGTTTGCCATCACTGCTCTGCTGATATGAATGTCATTCTGCGCATAGGCAGCTTCCAGTCTGTACAGAGGAATGGCATTCACGTATTTTGCAGTTATGATGGAAGAAACCAGAGATGGGGTGGCAATACTTTTTGGAAACATTTCTGCCGGCTTAGGTGCTCTGACAATTGTCTGATTGTCATCTTTGGCATAGACAGCGATATGATAGGTGACTGCTTCAAAAGAAGCTGGTCTGTGTTCCAGCTTATAGATCAGTTCTTCAGACAGTCTTTTCCACTTTCCTTTGCCGTACTGCTTGTTAAGTTCGTCTTCCGTAAGCTCAAGATATTCATCTCTGTGATTGGTAATCTTCTGCCAGTCTTCCTGCTTTTTACCTTTAGCCTTTTTCTTCTTTGGTGCAGCTTCATCCAGTACAGGATCAGCTGCCTTTTCATCAGAAATCTCTTCTGCCTCATTCAGGCCGAGATCAAACTGCAGCTGCTGAACAAATTGGGATGACTCTGTCTTTCTTCCAAATGATCTCTGATTCATCAGGCGGATTTGCTCGGTAAGTTCATCAATGTGACGTGTCAGGGTTTCAATAGTTTCCTGCTGATTCATAATCAGCTTTACCAGAATGGAAACTGGCATGGCTTCAAGTTCTTCCTGACTCATCTTCGGTGTGCTCATGCCATAGGTATACACGAATAAAATGCACGTTTCAACCAGCCGAAATTGTGGAAAACTTCCGCAATGTTCAGTGGTTATGAAGACGTGCGCCTGCCTTTTTATCACGTATTATCAGGCAGTTTTCGAGCCGCTGTAAAGCAGCACAGGCAGTAGCTGAATACAAACAGTCCTGCCTGAAAGCGAGCCTTAAATGGCTTCTAATCAGGCCGTTCTCCAGAAAAACTGTGGAAAAGAAAATTTTTATCCTGTGTACTTAGGATGAGAAGGATGAATGGATGATTCGATAGCGAATCCGGTCATCAGGTTGTGATACTGCTCTGGTGTCATCGCTTTCAGCTCGCTGCTTGATCTTGGCCACTGAAACCTGCCATTCGCCAGGCGTTTGTACAAAAGCAGAAAGCCGTCTCCATCCCAGAGCAGGCCCTTCAGCCGGTCGGTTCTCCTTCCACAGAAGAGAAAGAGTGTTCCTTCGTCATATGGATCCAGCTTGAATACTTCCTGGATCGTGCAGGCCAGTCCATCAACTCCATATCTCAGATCCGTATAGCCGCAGGCAATATAGATCTTCTTAAACGAATTCCCGTCTTTAAACATTGGACAGCGCCCTCATGATCCGGACAAGCATAGCATCCGATATGTCTTCATTCAGGTTAACCGTCATGCCATCTTTTTCAATCTGGGCGACAGAATGCGGCTTTACCGGAACCGAGCATTTCAGCTCAGCTATATCCAGAGCAGGTCTGTTCGCTTGAACAGGTTTGTTTACTTCAGAAAGAAGAAGATCTGTGCCTACCTGCATTCTGAGCTTCTGCTGCCATCGGTAGAAAGCTTTTTCACTGATATTGTGCTGGGCAAGCCACACCTTCTTCTTCATTCCGCTTTCGTTGCATTCCTTGATAACGCCAGCCCAATACTGTGCCCGCATAGCATGGGTAACCCGCTCCATAAAGACATCACTCTCCTTTGTCGAGTCCCGAAAATCCCTGGACTTTACGGACTCATCTTGTCAGAGTGTCTCTCTTTTTAACAGGTACGAATTATCGAGCGCTTACAAACAGTACATGCATGCTGAAGGGAAAAAAGAAAAGGATCCGTAAGGATCCTTGCTAACCTGGCAGCGTGCTCTTTTTGCCCGTAAGGCTATCTTCGCCGCTGAAGTGCTTAACTTCTGTGTTCGGGATGGGAACAGGTGTGACCACTTCGCCATTGCCGCCAGATCTCATCAGGTTTCATTCCCTGAAAACTGAATAACAGTTCTTTGACAGTTGTCTTTCTTACTTCATTTGGCGTTCTCTTAGCTTGATTAAACCTTCGACCTATTAGTATCAGTCAACTCAATGAATCACTTCACTTACATCCCTGACCTATCTACCTCGTCGTCTTCAAGGGGTCTTATTTGATTGAATCAATGGGAAATCTTATCTTGGAGTTGGTTTCGCGCTTAGATGCCTTCAGCGTTTATCCAATCCGTTCTCAGCTATCCAGCTGTACCACTGGCGTGATAACTGGTGCACCGTAGGAACGTCCACCCTGGTCCTCTCGTACTAGGGGCAGCTCTCCTCAAATTTCCAACGCCCACAACAGATAGGGACCGAACTGTCTCACGACGTTCTGAACCCAGCTCGCGTACCGCTTTAATGGGCGGACAGCCCAACCCTTGGAAGCGAATTCACCTCCAGGATGCGATGAGCCGACATCGAGGTGCCAAACCTCGCCGTCGATGTGAACTCTTGGGCGAGATCAGCCTGTTATCCCCAGGGTAGCTTTTATCCGTTAAGCGACGGCCATTCCATTCTGCACCGCCGGATCACTAACTCCGACTTTCGTCCCTGCTCGACTTGTCTGTCTCGCAGTCAAGCACTCTTCTGCGTTTGCGCTCGCTGAATGATTTCCAACCATTCTGAGAGTACCTTTGAGCGCCTCCGTTACTCTTTGGGAGGCGACCGCCCCAGTCAAACTGCCCATCTGCCACGGTCCTCAGTCAGGTTCACTGTCCTGAGTTAGAATTTCAATTGAATAAGAGTGGTATCCCAACATTGACTCCTCAGATCCCTAAAGACCTGTCTCTTTGTCTCCCACCTATCCTGTGCATATCCAACCGAAACTCAATAGCAGACTGCAGTAAAGCTCCATGGGGTCTTTCCGTCTAGTTGCGGGTAACCTGCATCTTCACAGGTACTAAGATTTCACCGAGTCTGCTGCCGAGACAGTGCCCAAATCATTACACCTTTCGTGCGGGTCAGAACTTACCTGACAAGGAATTTCGCTACCTTAGGACCGTTATAGTTACGGCCGCCGTTCACTGGGGCTTCGGTTCACTGCTTCGCCTTGCGGCTAACGGATCCCCTTGACCTTCCAGCACCGGGCAGGTGTCACCCCCTATACTTCGTCTTGCGACTTCGCAGAGAGCTATGTTTTAGTTAAACAGTTGCTAGGGCCTTTTCACTGCGGCTCTTTCGAGCGTCCCTTATAGCTAACGTACGGGACCAATTTGCCGAGTTCCTTGGCAACAGTTCTCTCGCTCACCTCAGGCTATTCGCCTTGACCACCTGTGTCGGTTTTGGTACGGGCCGCTGGTCAATTAACACTAGAAGCTTTTCCTGGGAATCGCTCCATACCCTTCGATACTTGATCGCTCTTTCTCTCGGTTCATAACTCGATTTCCGCCAACGCATTTCACTGTCGGCCCTCTCATTATGCCCTGCCCAATCCATTAAGGGCTGGTACTTTACGCTTCCGTCACTCCATCATTTGACCTGCGGGTGCAGGAATATCAACCTGCTGTCCATCGACTACGCCTTTCGGCCTCGCCTTAGGTCCCGACTTACCCAGGGCGGACGAACCTTCCCCTGGAATCCTTGGTCTATCGGTGTGCAGGATTCTCACCTGCATCTCGCTACTCACACCGGCATTCTCACTTCCATACGCTCCAACACTCCTTACGGTATGCCTTCAACGCTGTATGGAACGCTCCCCTACCACTTATACATTGCTGCACAAATCCATAGATTCGGTACTGCGCTTAGCCCCGGTTAATTTTCGGCGCAGAGATACTCGACTAGTGAGCTGTTACGCACTCTTTTAAGGATGGCTGCTTCTGAGCCAACCTCCTAGCTGTTTACGCGTCTCCACATCCTTTTCCACTTGGCGCAGATTCTGGGACCTTATCTGATGATCTGGGCTGTTTCCCTTTTGACCATGGACCTTATCACCCACAGTCTGACTGCTGAATATTAACACATGGCATTCGGAGTTTGATTTATGTTGGTATGGCTAGGTGCCACCCGCGACAATTCAGTGCTCTACCTCCATATGTCTTCCTTCAACGCTAGCCCTAAAGCTATTTCGGGGAGAACCAGCTATCGCCGTGTTCGATTGGAATTTCTCCGCTAATCACAAGTCATCCGCCAGCTTTTCAACGAGGGTCGGTTCGGTCCTCCAGATGGTGTTACCCATCCTTCAACCTGCTCATGACTAGATCACTACGGCTTCGGGTCTATCCCTGCATACTTTCACCCTGTTCAGATTCGCTTTCGCTGCGGCTCCGCTTTGTCAGCTTAACCTCGCATGCAAGGATAACTCGCCGGTTCATTCTACAAAAGGCACGCCATCACACCTTAATGTGCTCTGGCTTTTTGTAAGCATACGGTTTCAGGATCTGTTTCACTCCGCTCCCGCGGTTCTTTTCATCTTTCCCTCATGGTACTGGTGCACTATCGGTCATACAGGAGTATTTAGCCTTGCCTGATGGTCCAGGCGGATTCCGACAGGGTTCCACGTGCCCCGTCGTACTCAGGATACCGCTTGTCCTTCTTCGTGTTTCGTCTACGGGGTTTGCACCCTCTGTGACTGAGCTTTCAATCTCATTCGACTACATTCCAAAGTGACTTCCTGCGGTCCTTCAACCCCGGTCCTAAGACCGGTTTAGGCTCCTCCGGTTTCGCTCGCCACTACTCCCGGAATCACTGTTGTTTTCTTCTCCTCCAGGTACTAAGATGTTTCAATTCCCTGGGTTGCCTTCTCACGGACTATCTATTCATCCGCGGATGTCTGAGGATTTCCCCTCAGACGGGTTGCCCCATTCGGATACCCACGATTCGTTGACTGTGTACGTCTCCTCGTGGCGTTTCGCCGTTTTCTGCGTCCTTCTTCCGCTCTGTATGCCAAGACATCCGCCGTACGCTCTGCTTCATTTAATCATGCCTGCTATCTATGACGAGTTCATAAATAGCACTTTTCTGAGAACTGTTAACTGTCTGTTTCAACTTTCAGTTAATCTTTTCTACAACTTTTCAGAAAGACCTATCTGTCTTTCTTCTGTTATTCAGTTTTCAAAGAACTTTACCTCGATGAGGTTTTTCTGAGAAATCTTTTCAGATCTCTCAAAACCGAACAGAAATCGATTATTGCACTTACAACTTGCTTGTACTCTTTCTCCTTAGAAAGGAGGTGATCCATCCCCACGTTCTCGTAGGGATACCTTGTTACGACTTGACCCCAATCACCAGTCCTGCCTTCGACGGCTCCTTCCTTGCGGTTAGGCCACCGGCTTCGGGCATTACCGGCTCTCATGGTATGACGGGCGGTGTGTACAAGGCCCGAGAACGTATTCACCGCGGCATGCTGATCCGCGATTACTAGCGATTCCAGCTTCATGAAGTCGGGTTGCAGACTTCAATCCGAACTGAGACTGTCTTTCAGTGTTCCGCTTCACTTCACAGTGTTGCTTCACGTTGTAACAGCCATTGTAGTACGTGTGTAGCCCAGGCCATAAGGGGCATGATGATTTGACGTCATCCCCACCTTCCTCCGGTTTATCACCGGCAGTCTCTCCAGAGTCCCTAACTTGATATTGGTAACTGAAGACAAGGGTTGCGCTCGTTGCGGGACTTAACCCAACATCTCACGACACGAGCTGACGACAACCATGCACCACCTGTCACCTTGATAACCTCTACTGTATCTCTACAGCTTTGCAAGGGATGTCAAGGCCTGGTAAGGTTCTTCGCGTTGCGTCGAATTAAACCACATACTCCACCGCTTGTGCGGGCCCCCGTCAATTCCTTTATGTTTCACACTTGCGTGCATACTCCACAGGCGGAATGCTTAGCGCGTTAGTTTCGGCACCGGGTTGCCCCGATACCAAGCATTCATCGTTTACGGCGTGGACTACTAGGGTATCTAATCCTATTTGCTCCCCACGCTTTCGTGCCTCAGCGTCAGTCTCTGTCCAGGCAGCCGCCTTCGCCACCGGTGTTCCTCCATATATCTACGCATTTTACCGCTACACATGGAATTCCACTGCCCTCTCCAGTACTCTAGCTGACCAGTATCCGTGGCTTTATGGGGTTGAGCCCCACGCTTTAACCACGAACTTAATCAGCCGCCTACGCACCCTTTACGCCCAATAATTCCGGATAACGCTCGCCACCTACGTATTACCGCGGCTGCTGGCACGTAGTTAGCCGTGGCTTTCTGGTAAGGTACCGTCACTCAAGCATCCTCTGCCTGACGTTCTTCCCTTACAACAGAGCTTTACAATCCGAAGACCTTCTTCACTCACGCGGCGTTGCTCGGTCAGGGTTCCCCCCATTGCCGAAAATTCCCTACTGCTGCCTCCCGTAGGAGTCTGGGCCGTGTCTCAGTCCCAATGTGGCCGTTCACCCTCTCAGGCCGGCTACGCATCATCGTCTTGGTGGGCCCTTACCTCACCAACTAACTAATGCGCCATAAGCCCATCCACCAGTGTCTCTCACCTTTAACAGCATTGAGATGCCTCATTGCTGCCTATCCGGTTTTAGTCCCCGTTTCCAGAGATTATCCCGGTCTCCGTGGGCAGGTTGCTTATGTATTACTCACCCGTTCGCCACTCGGTCAACCCAGCAAGCTGGGTCTTCCTCGTTCGACTTGCATGTATTAGGCACGCCGCCAGCGTTTATCCTGAGCCAGGATCAAACTCTTCATTTGACTTGTGCTCACCTGATTACTTACTAACCAGGATTTCTTATAAACTCATTGACGTTGTTTGTGTTCTAATCTTTCTGTTCAGTTTTCAAAGATCTGTGCTTACTTCCTTCTCAGAAGCAGCTTGTTTATCTTACCTCTTCAGTTTATTTTGTCAACAACTTTTTTTCCTCATTGCCAACCTGATCCATGATCATTTCCTGATGCCTGAACCCCTGCTGAAGAAGCTTCATGATCTTACCCTCTCTCCTCCCTCTCTGTCAACTGGTTTTTTGCATTCCTGTATTTTCAGTATTTCGAGCCGTAAAAAAAATACCGCATAGCGGCATCATTTCCATTATCTGTTCATATGCAGATATTTGCTGTAATAGTAGTCTATGCACGCCTGATTGAAGGGATCTTCACCTTTTTCCATCGCATGAATCAGCATTTGCATCTGTTCTTCTACGATCTTTTTCACTTCTTCCGGATAGTGCATCTGCCTGGCGTGCTGGGCAAACTCATCTTCGTCCAGGATCTGGTAGCCGCCATCCGGATACAGCTTGACATCCAGATCATAATCAATGTTCTTTATTGCCTCGCCATCATATACACTCGGAGAAGCCAGATTGCAGTAGTAATACACACCGGAATGGCGGATCATGGAAATAATATTCCACCAGCGGTCATCATAGAAAAAACAGATTGCCGGTTCTCTTGTCAGCCACCGTCTTCCATCTGCCTCAATTACCCAGGCGCGGTTGGTAACGGCTACGATATGTTTTTTATCGGCTTCAAGCACAAATCCCTTGCACCATGTGCGGTGCAGGCTGCCGTCATGCTTGAAAGACTGGATATATACCATTTGTCCAGGATGTGGAATGAATATTTTCGACATAGCATTTGTTATTCTACTCGCCGACAGCAAAAATAAAAAGTGGATGATTTGCATTCTCATCCACCCATTTGAATGTTTTTTGTTTCTGCTTACTTTGCAAACTGCTTCCAGGCGCTTGTTTTTTCCAGTCTTTTCAGCAGCAGCGGCACCAGAATGATGCATACCACCAATGTGGCAAGATTATACCAGAGATTGTATCCGGCAGAATATATCCAGGCAGCCTTGCTGCCGGCAACACTGCCCTCCGGCGGCCAGTAGTACACGCCTGATAACAGCTGGCTGATATATTTCAGAATCATTGCCAGTGAGATGCCGATGATCTGACGTACTGAACCATTGCGGCCAAGCAGACTTGATGCACCAACAAACAGCAGAGGCAGAATGTAATCCAGCATAAACTGCCCTAAGTTCAGCCAGTAAATCGGGAAGCCGCAGATAAATGTCAGCAGAAAGCCGATCATTGCTGTCAGAATGCCATACTTCCAGCCCATGTGGTAGGAAGCAATGAATACCGCAGCCAGCTCAAGTTCGATTGAGCCTCCCTGCGGCATCTGCAGGAATGGAATGTACTGTCCTGCAAATTTCAGGACGACATACAGTGCTGCATACAATGCCATGTACGAAATGATTCTGATCTTATTGTTCTTCACAAAAAAACACCCCCGTTTCTGAAGGCGCAAAGAGTGTTCGGAACTCCCTACGCTAGTATTACCTAGATCAGGTGATAAGGGTAATTCTCAGCAAATGCACCCCTGTTCACGAATTCATTCTACCACAGGAATATGTGCTATGATCTTTTACATGGAAAATAAAAGTCTGATCAGCCAGCAGATTGCAGCCCTGCTGGAAGAGCCTGATATGATCGCTGCATTAAGCAATGTCTCTGCCTGCATCAATATGAACTATGCCAATCTCAATTGGGCAGGATTTTATTTCGTGAAAAACAGTGAACTCGTCCTTGGTCCTTTTCAGGGCAAGACTGCCTGCACGCACATTGGCTTTGGCAAAGGTGTCTGTGGTACCTGCTGGCAGACAAAGAAGCCGCAGCGGATTGCGGATGTGCTGTCTTTCCATGGCCATATTGCCTGCGACAGTGACAGCCGCAGTGAATTATGTGTTCCGGTCATTGTCAATGATGAAGTAATCATGGAAATTGACCTGGATGCCCCAGTCAAAGATCGTTTCCACGAAACCGAAGAAAAAGAAATGCTTGAAGCAGCTGCAGCAATTTCTGCAGCATACCTCAAACATTCCTGGAAAATCTGATTACCGGTACAGTTCAAATACCGAATTGGATTCAAAGTAGCGTGTTGCCTCATCCACGGCATATGCCAGTGGGAAAAACTGAATGCGGGATCCGCCGATCACTGTTTCGCGGACCGCCTTTTTTTTGACCAGTTCACTGCGCACCCGTGTGAAGTCACTGCTGTCCAGATCAAGATCCAGATAATTCTTCCACTGTGGTCCCTGATCTGTCTGCATGCAGCAGCCTTCAATGCGGATCGGCCTGTCATCTGTGCGGTATTCCGCCAGATGCATGCTTGTCGTACTGTCAAAATCACATCCCATCAACAGCACAAAACCCTTCATCTCATACATGCGGGCTGCCGGGCTTTCTTCAGCCAGCGGAAAATGCAGAGACTGCCGGTTGCACAGCAGCTTGGCATATCTGCCCCACGCTGCATAGGAAACACGTGGATGCTGGGAAAAAATGACACCTTTGCGGCGGCGGAAATTCTCAGCCACCTCTCCCATATCAGGAATATCACTCAGCTGGGGATCGTACGGCGGGATTGCGCTGCGCACAGATGCATAGGACTGCGGCTGAAGCACCGGATGTTTCCATGTGGAAGGCTCCGCATTATCATGGCAGTTTACTGGCATGACAATCGTTCCATTTTCACCAGCAATATCCATTAATGCATCCACAACCGTCCTTGCACCGCCAATCACACAGTCAAAAGATGACAGACGGGCATGAACTTCCACAATCATGCCGTCCCGCAGGCCAAGCTTTTTCAGCCCGGCTGTCAGTGTTTCCCTGGTTACGGGATCATTGACAATATGGTCCGGCGCATATGACATCAGAGTTTACTGTACTCCTTGGCAATTTCCGAACCAACTGCCGCGTTGTTATATACAAGATGAATGTTGGCATCCAGAGACTTGCCGGCAGTAATATCTGCAATCTTGGCAAGCAGGAATGGTGTGCACTCCTTGCCATGAATACCCTTTTCATCCATCTCTGCAATTGCTTCATCAATAGCCTTGTTAATCACATCGGTAGGCATTGAATACTCTTCCGGGATCGGATTAGTAATCAGAATGCCGCCATTGAGCTTGAGATCTCTCTTCGCCTTGACGATTCTTGCTGCATCAGCTGCATCTTTAATCGCATAGTCAACTTTCAGGCCCATGCCATTATCACGGCAGTAGAAAGCAGGCAGATCATTTGTCTGATAGCCAAGCACCGGAACACCCTTTGTCTCCAGTACTTCCAGAGTCAGTTTCAGATCCAGGATTGCCTTGGCACCTGCACAGATCACGGTCACATTTGTTCTGCCAAGCTCTTCCAGGTCAGCCGAAATATCGAATGTTTCCTGTGCGCCTCTGTGAACACCGCCGATACCGCCTGTCACAAAGAATTCAACACCTGCCTTGGCAGCCAGAATCATTGTTGTCGCAACAGTAGTAGCACCCCATGACTTTTCTGCCATGACAATCGGCAGATCGCGTCTGGATACCTTCGGAATCGAATGGCCGCGCTTGCCCATTTCTTCAATCTCATCCTTTGTCAGGCCAACAACACCAACGCCATCAACGATACCAACTGTTGCTGGCACAGCTCCGTGATCACGGATGATCTGTTCCACATGCATTGCCGTTTCAACATTCTGCGGATACGGCATACCATGGGAAATAATCGTGCTTTCCAGGGCAATGACAGGCTTGTTCTCCTGTAATGCCTTTGCAACTTCAGGATTGACTCTTACCATTTCACTCATAACTTTTTCTCCTTTATATCCATCGTATCAAGACTCTTTTCAATCATTTCAGGACTGAGGCTGCGCCGCTTGACAGCATCCTGTTCGATTGCCGTCACGGAGGCAGATATACCATAGCGGATCGCCTGATCCGGACTCTGGTGTTCCAGCCTTGCGGCAACATATGCACCAAGCAGCGTATCACCGCCGCCGGTTGCATTCTCCAGAGAGATACGGCGGTGTGTCAGCCACAGCTTTTCATGTTCAGTACCCAGCAGCAGTCCGCGCTCAGCCATGGAAATAATCACTTCTTTTACGCCAGCCTGCAGAAACCAGTCCAGGCTGCGGCGGGCATCCTCCTCATTTTCAATGGAGATACCAGTCAGTTCCTTTGCTTCAAACTGATTTGGCTTGAAGATGGAAAGCTGGCCAAGCACATTTCTAAGCCTGCCGGCCTTGCTTGTGCTGACAGGGTCTGCCGCAACATGACACGGCGCATTGGCAAGCACATACTGAATACATGACATATCCAGATTGGCATCTATGATGATTATATCATCGCTGTTAAGGCTTTTTAACACAGGCTCCAGCATTGCCGAATCCATGCACCGCAGGATTCGCATGTCACTCATGCCGACCTTCATATCTCTGTTATGATCCAGAATAGCAATGTACATGGAACTTGGCAGTCCTTCAATTGTCACGGAACCAGAAGTATCCATTCCCAGCATTTCACAGTCTGCCTTCATCATCTGGCCATAGCTGTCACTGGAAAAACATGTTACAAAGCGTGTATTTTTCCGCAGCAGTGCACAGATCTGGGCGATATTGCGGCCGACGCCGCCATAGGAAACGGAAATCATACCTGGATTGGAATCAAACGAACGTAACGGGCCAATGCTTGATCCACAGATATCAATATTGGCTCCGCCAATTACACAAATGCAGCTCATTGGTGATCCTCCTGATCGCATCCTTACATTCGTATATTTTAGCATAGGTCCCGCCGGGGCACATCTCTTTTCATTTTGGCCAGCAATGTTACAATATTCGTATTGTATCGGAGGTAAGAGATCATGCAGATATATGAATCCGCAGAAGATTACCTGGAAGCGATTTTGATGCTGAAGGAAAGAAATGGCAGCGTCCACTCTGTGGATATCGCACAGGAACTCGGCTATTCAAAGGCAAGCATCAGCGTTGCCATGAAAAAGCTGAGAGAAAACGGCTATATCGAAATGGCCAAAGATGGGGAAATCTCGCTGCTTCCCCCGGGCAGAAAAATTGCTGAGCACATTTATGAGCGCCATAAGCTTTTCTCAGAATATTTTGTTTCAATTGGCGTAGATCCAGAGACAGCCCGTAAAGATGCCTGCCGCATTGAGCATGATATCAGCGATATCACGTTTGAAAAGGTAAAGCAGCAGATCCAGGCAAATATGCAGAAAAATAAGACAGCATCAAAACGATCATTGCAATAGATCAGACAATTGTGCTGACAGGCAGACAGAGGCAGATCATCCGGAATGATCTGCCTCTGTTTTATTTCAAGTTGAATGATTATTACAGTTAAACATACTATTTCTGCATATGCTCAGGAATCATGACAAGATCCAAACCCTGACAGTCTTCCACCATCAGGCAGGATGCCCTCATGCCTGGATGCAGTTCTGGCTGGTTGATACCGGAAGTGATCTTTCCTTTCAGCATTCTGCCATCAAATTCTTCACCAAGAAACGGAATCCGTTTCAGGCTGCCTGGATGCAGCACATGCAGGATATCCGGGTACTTTGCATCCCGCAGCGAATCAAAAAGATGACAGCGCCGGATGCGCTGGCGTCCTGCTTCAATTCTGAAGCGGCCAGCAATCTTTTCGGCATAAACATAGAATTTTTCCGGTACCTGTCCTTGATAAATCTCGGCTTTGGCGCCTGAAAGATAACCTGCTGTATACTGCACTGCAGCACAGGATATAATTCCCTGCTCTGTCAGCATCCCCATGTGAAAGAACAGTATTTCCCCCATACATCCCTGATGACAATAGCACAGCCACTGCCCCCGAAACCTTTCTCCGATCTGCTTCTGTGTCTCCGTATGCACAAGCACAAAATGCCCACACAGGCGGCGGCACGCTCCCTTTTCCTCTATGATCATGCGGTATTTCCCCACTCACATAGTACGGGATGATCATGCCACAGAAAATGTGTCAGAATGGAGTAATGTCACATTTTACGACATTTTAATTATTTTGTCATAAGAAACTTCTTCAGATCAGCGAGCTGACGGGACGCTTCCTGTCTGCCGATCTGATAGATTTCTTCCATCTTGTCAGGATCATGTTCCGTCTTTCCAATTTCCAAAGGAAGCTGCGGCTGAATCACAAATGCTCTGCCTTCCCGTTGGGCACGGTGCACCTGCTGCAGCTGTGCATTGTATGCCTCATGCCTGTGAGCCAGCAGATCCAGCACCGCCGGATACTGATGCAGAAGCGGCCGCATCAAAGCCATGCCCTTCTGCGGATGCTTGGTATAGCCATCTGGCTGCGTCAGTACCACAACATTGCGGTCATAGCCGATCTTTTCAAAGAAAGCAAGCGGTATGGAATCTGAAAGGCCGCCGTCCAGAAGCTTCTGACCATGCATGATGACCGGTCGAGAAACAATCGGCATTGATGCCGATGCACGTTCCCATTCCAGTCCCTCTTCATCCATCGTCTTGATCTCGTGATACACGGGCTTTCCAGTTTCAATATCCGTTGCAACGCACCAGAATTCACAAGGATTTTTGACATACGTATCATTGTCCATGACATCCAGTTCATCCGGAAGGCGGTGATAGCAGAACTCCGCATTGTACAGATTGCCTGTTTTCAGCAGCGAGTACAGGCTGCAGTAATTGCGTTCATGGGCAAAGCGCTTATTGTAGCGGATGCATCTGCCAATCTGCTTTGACTTATAGTTGCAGCCAAAAGCCGCTCCGGCAGATACCCCAATAACCCCGTCAAAAACAACATCATTTTCCATCAGAACATCCAGTACGCCAGCGGTAAACAAGCCGCGCATCGCACCGCCTTCCAACACAAGACCTTTTTTCATTGCACATCCTCCTTACTTATGATGAGAACGAAATTTCCAGAACACCAGTATCGGGATCCGTGCTGTACTGGCATGTCACTCTGCCTGTAAACCATCCAGCCATAATCGTCTGCATGTATGGTACATCACCAGAAAGCAAATCATCAAATGCCTGCTGGCAAATATCTTTTGAAAACTGCAGCGCACATTGATACTGGCCTGCCGCAAACCGGTTCATGAAATACTGATACACACTCATGCGGTCATAGCTTGTAAAGTAGCTGCCGTCGCGTACATAGTAATCCAATGACAGATCTGAACATGATGGATACTGAAATACATTGGATACATAGCTGTCTGAGTCCGGATCACCGGCACCATAGTCAATCGTATGTGTATTCAGCATCAGATCATCCGGTACGCAGAAGTAACGGTAGGTCAGTGACTGGCCGGAGGAATCCTGCTGATAAAGAGGATCTCCCCAGGTTACATCCACCCAGTAAGTATTGCCATTGATTGTTACCAGATTCCATGCATGGCGCGCATCATTAGCCTCACCTTCCACAACCACACATTCAATACCTGCTTTATCACACAGATATTTGAATGCCCGGGCATAGCCGCTGCATACCGAGACATGATCCAGAAAGACACTGCGGATATCCTGATCATATGTACTTCTGCCATAGTCTGTATTCTGGATGATCCACTCATAGAAATACTGGATTGATGCCACTGGATCAGAAGGATCAGGATTGGCAGCCACTACCTGATCTGCTGCCTGTGAGACTGCTTCCATCTGTGCGGCAGCATCATCACCTGCATTCCAGCTTACCTGTGTGATCACACTGCCATTCTGATAGCCTGTCCAGGTCCAGCTGCTGGTACCGGGCACCTCCGGATGATCCCTGGAAAATGCCGTCATTGCACACAGAAAATCATCCTGGCTGACCGGTTTGGAAAAGGATACAGAGCTCTGGCCGTCATTTGCCCCCTGCAGCAATTCCCCGTAGGCTTCTCTGGCATTCTGGTTCAGCTGATCATAGTAAAAAGCAGATGATACAGCTTCCTGCGGTACGGCAGAGGATGCGGCGCTGCTTGCGGAAGTAGCAGATGATGCAGAAGGCAGCGGCATCAGGGAGCATCCTGACAGTGCAAGAGAACTGATAACTAAAAGTGTAAGCAGTTTGTTTGTCATATGTGGCATTTTAACATGTATCTGTTTTTTGAAAAGCTGTGGATGCTTTGTGCGCCGCTTGCCAAATAAACAGTTTCCTTTTACCATTTGATATGAATATCAAAGTGAGGTGGAGATATCATGAATGACGATCTGAATTATATAACACAGCAGCTGTGTGCTTTGACGGCAATTCCTTCACCAAGCGGTTTTACAGCACGGGCTGCAGAATATGTGCGCAAGACGCTGGCAGAGATGGGATATATGCCCATCATTACCCGCAAGGGCAATGTGGAGTGTGTATTGGGCGGTGAAAAAAATCCACTGGTTCTGGCCGCCCACGTGGATACACTTGGTGCCATGGTGCGTGCAATCAAGGACAATGGCAGACTCCGTCCGACGACGATCGGCGGCCACCAGTGGCGCACCGCCGATGGTGAAAACTGCATGGTCTTTACCCGCAGCGGAAGAATGTATACCGGTGTTGTCCTGAACAAGGAGCCAAGTGTCCACGTTCGTGAGAAAGAGCTGGAAGATACAGAGGAAAACATGGAGATTCTTCTGGATGAAAATGTGTCATCCCGTCAGGAAGTTGAAGCACTTGGCGTCGAAACCGGCGACATGATTGCCATGGATCCAAGAACTGTCATTACAGACAGCGGCTATATCAAGTCACGCTTCCTGGATGATAAGCTTTCCGCTTCGATTTTGCTTGGCATTGCCAGATGGGTCAAAGAGCAGAAAATCACCCTGCCCCGCAAAGTCACTCTGCTATTTACGGTTTACGAAGAAGTCGGCTTTGGCGGATCCTGTGTGCCAATTGATACCGAAGATATGATTTCCGTTGATATGGGATGCGTCGGCAGTGATCTTGGCTGCAATGAGCATATGGTATCCATCTGTGCCAAGGATTCCGGCGGTCCCTACAATTATGACATGATCACAGAGCTTGCCCTCATCTGCAAAGCAGAGGGTCTGCCCTATGCAATTGATATCTACCCACGCTATGGCAGCGATGTAGAAACAACCATGCGGGCTGGCTATGATATCCGCCACGGTTTGATCGGGCCAGGTGTCTACGCCTCTCATAACTATGAGCGTGCCCACATTGACGGCGTGCAGGCAGCGTATACCCTGCTGCAGAAATACCTGATGCGCTGATCTTTTAAAAAATCCCTTTGCTTTTACATCTGAACCGCTGCATAGCTGTATACATGAAGCAGAAAATGAAGTCTTCCTGAGAGATTCTCTTGAACTGCAAGACGCTGATGACTTCTGCTTGTCACAAAGACGGGCAGGAGTTTTTTGTTGAAATTCCTGTCTGGAAAGAGAGGAGAATGACAACATGTTCGAAATTACATTAAATGATGAAACGAATGCCGCTTTTATGGCAGCATTGGTTTTTTTCTTACAGCTGCAGAAACGCGAATCATATATACCGTATGCGTTTACCGTGTAATAATGAAATCATGAAACGAAAAGAACAATTTGACCCGCAGAAAATTTCCAGTTACTTTCAGCATGAGAAAAAGCTTCTGATGATCATTACCATCACAGGTCTGATCTATAACATCGGCCTGCTCGCCGGGCCATATTATGAAGGCCAGCTTGCCCAGACACTGCTTGAAATCCTCAAGGGCAATGAAACAGGCATGGCGATGGTCTCGCTTGCCATCACATATCTTGCGGTCACTGCCATCGTACAGATTTCCCGCTTCTTCAAGCGTCTGTATGTACGTAAGTTTGCCAATGCCATCAACCGGCAGATGAAGCATATTCTGTATGGAAATCTTTTGAAAACACCTAAAGCAAAGGCCGGTACGGAAGATACCGGCGGCATGATTACCCGGGCAGTATCCGATGTGGATGCGTGTGCGGAAGGCATGCGCAAATTCACGACGGAAGTATTTGATACCGGTGTTGCTCTGATCAGTTATGTCGTCATGCTTGCCGTATACCGCTGGCAGCTGGCACTGCTGTGCCTGATCACACCGCCTGTTTCCTATCTGCTTGCCCAGAAGATGAAAACCGTTGTGCAGAAATGGAATGCCAGGGCAAGAGAAAGTGCCGATCAGCTGTCAGCAGCTACCATGGACCGTTCTGTCAATGCCATGACGTACCGTATTGCCGGCCAGGAAGGAAACATGAATATCCGCTATGAGCAGAGCCTGCAGGCTTATGAAGCAGCCAATACCAAAGCAGATGTGCTCGTCAATGCCCTGCCGCCCCTGTATCAGTGCATCACTGCCGTTTCTGTTCTGTTTATCCTCTTTGATGGATCAAGGCTCATTCATGCAGGCATCTGGAACATTGCTGCATTTACAACCTTTCTTTCCTGCTATGCAAAAATGGCACTGAAGTCATCCAAGGCTGCTGCCCTGTTCAACAGTGTCCAGAAAGCGCAGGTATCCTGGCACCGTATCAAGCCTCTGCTGAAAAGAACCAGTCCAGAACCGCAGAGCACTGCCGATACACATTCCATCCGGATTCATGATCTTTCCTTTGCCTATCCTGGTGCTCCCGTGCTTCTGCATGATATTTCACTGCAGGCAGAACCTGGTCAGATGATTGGCATCACCGGGCAGATTGCCTCAGGCAAATCCACCTTTGGAAGATTGTTCCTCAATGAATTTCCATATGAAGGATCACTGCGTTACGGGAACCGGGAACTGCGGGATATGTCTGTTGATGAGATTCATTCTCTCAGCGGTTATCTGGGCCACGATCCGGAACTGTTCTCTGCATCCATTGCCGACAATATCCAGCTTGGCGATGAAAGTATTGATGTCATGAAATACCTGAAACTGGTTTGTCTGGATCAGGAGGTACTTGCCATGCCAGATGGTGTCAACACCATGGTTGGCAGCAGCGGCATGCGTCTGTCCGGCGGACAGGGACAGCGCCTGGCCTTAGCAAGAACGCTGGCACATCCGCGCCCCATTCTGATCCTTGACGATCCTTTCTCCGCACTTGACCGTTCAACGGAGCTTGAAATCTTTGCCAATCTGCAGGCATACCGTAAAGACCGCATCATCTTCCTCATCAGCCACCGTCTCTATGTTTTCCCAGAGATGGATCAGGTAATCTGGCTGGAAAACGGCAGTGCACAGGCATCTGTGCATGATGCACTTGTGCAGAACAATCCTGAATACAAGCGTCTGTATGAAGTGCAGGCAGGAGGCTCTGATCATGAACAGAAATAAAACGGTTGCCAGTCTTTTAAAGCTTGCCATCCGCCAGCACATTCTGCTGTCAGTCACGGTATGTCTGATTGTGGCAGGCGCCATCATCACATCACTGCTGCCGCCGCTTGTTCTTGAGAAGATCATTGATGGCATGAGCACCAGTGTTGATGTATCACCAATGCTGTTTGCGGCGTATTTTGCTCTGCTCATCCTGTCCTCACTGCTTTCCAGCGGCCAGGAAGCAATCCTTGTTGTCTTTGGCCAGAAGATGACCCATGCCATGCGCTCTGCTCTGCGTGAGAAAATGTCAAAGCTGCCGGCTGATTTCTTTACAAAAACACAGCCGGGTGCCATTGTTTCCCGCTTCATCTATGATGTGGATACGATTGAAGACCTGTTTACAGACGGCATCATCTCCATGTTTGCGGACTGCTGCCGGATGGTATCCATCTTTGTCATCCTGTTTATCAAGAACAAAGGGCTTGCGATTCTGCTGTTATGCGTGCTGCCGCTGGTTGCGCTGTATACAAGGCATGTGCAGAAGGCAACATTAAAGGCGCAGATCGACAACCGCAAGGCAGTTGCCAGCGTGAGCAGTGCCATTCCGGAAACGCTTCATAACATCCGCACAATTCATACACTGCAGGCAGAGAAATTCATGGCGGAACGTTATGATGACAGTCTGGATGACAGCTATCGCGCCATTGAAAAAACCAACTTCTTCGATGCCGTTTATTCCCCTGTCATTCTGATTCTCAATGCGGCTGTCACTGCTCTTGTCTATATTCTGAGTGCATCCGGCAGCCCCATCATCCTGTCTTTCTTTGGTATGACACCAGGCACTTCAGTTGCGATCATCAACTACATATCACAGGTATTTTCACCAATTGAAAGCATTGGCATGGAGATCCAGACCGTACAGTCTGCCTCAGCCGGCATTCACCGTATCAATGAATTCCTTGCCCAGCCGGAAAGACAGATACCAGATCTCGCCTTTTGCAAGAATGCGGCGCCTGCCATCGCCATTTCCCATGTCAGCTTTGCCTATGATCCGTCTCACCCCATTCTGCAGGATGTGTCTTTTACAATCCAGCCAGGTGAACATGTCACGCTGACAGGACGGACAGGTGCGGGCAAGAGTACGCTGTTCAAGCTGATTCTGGGATTGTATCAGCCGGATGCAGGAACGATCTCAATCTTTGGCAATGACGCCTGCTGCATCAAAGATACGGACAAGCGCAGCCTGTTTGGTTATGTGGAGCAGTCCTTCAAACCAGTGGATGGTACGATTCGTGATCAGATCACCCTGCATGATGATACAATAACAGATGCAGAAATCCAGCAGGCAGTGAATACCGTTGGCATTGCCGGAACCATTGCCAATATGCCGGAAGGTCTGGATACGCCCTATTCTGACAGCCTGTTTTCACAGGGCCAGAAACAATTGCTTTCCATTGCCCGCTCCATCATCAAGAATCCTGAGATTCTGCTGCTGGATGAGATCACGGCAAATCTGGATGCCGAAACCGAGCGCATTATCCTGGATACACTGATCAATGTATCCAAAAACCGCACAGTCATTTCCATCTCACACCGTCTGTTTGAAAAGAGCGGCGGCCGCATGATCACCATGGGTGCACAAAAAGCCTGAAATCCGTATTCCTGATCTCAGGCCAGCACTTCCTCAACTAACTGTTTCGTAAAGACAATCTGTTTCTGATGTCCGGTTTCAATCCGGAACAATGCATTGGCGCAAAGATGCTCCGCTGCCTGTTCCAGATCTCTGACACCTGGCATCTTTTCATATTTGTGTATAATGGCATCCACTGCCTCATCCGTGATCATGATTTCTTCTCTGTGCATTCCTATGCGTTTCAATACACGCGGCAGTGAATAATCCGTGAAGATAATCTTCTTTTCTTCCATTGTATAATCCGGAATCTCAATCAGTGCGAACCTGGTTAACAGAGGATCGGAAATTCTTGTCTTGTCATTGGCCGTTGCAATTGGATAAACACCAGAAGTTGGCACTCTGCACTCAATGTAGTTGTCCATGAAGCCAAGATTATCCAGCAGTGTCAGAAGTGCATCCGCAGGATTGGAACCATTTTTACCCTGGTCCGCTTTGTCAAGCTCATTGATGATGAAGACAAGATTGCTTGATCCAGCTTTTTCAAAAGCTTCCATGATACGGCCAGGCTTTGCATTGGAATAGACACGCGGTGAACCGGTCAATGCCTCGGCATCATGTATGGTGCTCATATCCAGCGAAGTCCATGGCAAGCCGAGGATACGGGCAACGGCATAGGCAATCTGTGATTTGCCGGTTCCGGCAGGTCCGCATAGCAGCAAGCCATACGCAGGCAGTGTATGGGTGCGGTTGATCTGGATGATTGTTTCCATGACACGCTGCTTTACGGCATCCAGGCCATACAGTTCCTCATCCAGAATGCGGCGGGCTGCCACGGGATCAATGGGATCAAACTTCCTGCCCTTCCACTGAATGTTGAGCATTAATCCAAGCGCTCTCTGGGCATGACGCTTTTCTTCCTGCGGCACGGTATCGGTTTTGATCAAAGCAACATTGCGGTGTGCCCAGCTGCGGATGCCAGCGGGAAGTGTATTCTCAGCACAGTCCAGAAAATCCAGAATTGCCGGCAGATCAGACAATACCATCTGCGGCTGTTCCTCATTTTCTTCACTGTCTTTCTGATAATCACATGTATACAGCCGCTGCAACACCAGCTGCAGAAAACTGTCATTGGCAGACTGCAGAGTCATATTGTGGTTGGGATCCCAGGCATGCAAAGAAAGAACACACAGACAGTTAGTCTGCACAATGCCTTTCAACTCACAATAGACATGGCTGCGCACAAGGTAGGAAAGTACCTTTTCAAAACGGCTGTCAATTGCCATAACGTCGTTCTGAACCTGGTTATCATAATAAGAAAAGACATAGGCGTCATCATCTGGCGACAGGAAGACACCATGCAGTACATTCTGCCTGCACGCAATACGCATCAGCGGAAAATCTGCAGCAGGTTGTTTGGCAAAACAGTCATATGTCTGCAGTTTCGCATGTGGTTCTTCCTCTTTCTTCTCTGCGTCCTCTGTCTTCTCTGACCTGGTCTGATCTGCCCCGGCTGCGATCATATCCAGATTCTGATAGGCACTGATCACAGCATTCAGTTCTTCTTCATTCAGTTTTCCGCCGCGGTCTCTGGCAGTCTGCTGATAAAATGCCTCAATATCTGCAATATCGCTTTCGGAAAGTTCCTCAGCAAAGTGAAGCTGTCTCTGTGAAAGAATCTCTCTCAATGTCTGCATCGTATTTCCCTCTTTGAACATGATACTTGATTTATGCCAGCCTGTCATGAATGACGAAAAAAGGGCTGTCTTCCGACAGCCCGGAGATACTCAGATCACAAGTGTTGGTGCGGTATAGACTCTGGCCAGCAGTTCCTGATTCAAAGCATACAGACCTTTCGGATCTGAACCAAACAGCTGATACTTCTTGATCAGATCATCCGCATTCTTTTCTTCTTCGCCCTGTTCCTTGACAAACCAGTCATAGAACTGCATCGTACGGTAATCATGCACATCATTGGCAGCACCGTAGATCGTATTGATCAGGCTCGTGACATACTGCTCATGTGCAAGGCCATACTTGAGCGGATCCATCGGTGTCTTGTATGTATAAGCCGGTGCATCCACAGCAGTCAGGGTGACATGTTCACCATTGTTAATGAGATACTGTCTCATCAACATGGCATGATCACGCTCTTCCTGAGCCTGTACATCATAGTAATGGGCAAAGCCATCCAGGCCGAGATCCTGGTAATAATCCGCAAAATCAAGATACAGATACGCAGAATAAAGCTCTTTGTTCACCTGTGTATTAATGAGTTCTTTTACTTTCTGATCAAGCATTTTCTCTCCTCCTGCTTCATGTTAACCATAGAGTGACACAGCCGGGAAGTCAAGATATGTTCGCAAGATTACAGAACAATGGAATCATGTACGCTTCCCGCCTTGCAGGAAGATACTGTTAATGTCAGTTTTGTGCCTGGTTCACCCTTCACGATCCAGACAGCCTTTTTGCGTGCCTTGCCGCTGGCAAAGGTGGTCAGATTGCCATACACAGAGCTGGTACTCGTATTGGCATAGCCTTCCAGATGACCAAGATCCACCGTACTTTCCGCGCCAAGAATGTCAGCACCATCCAGCTTTGCCTCAACAGGTTTTGCGTTCTTCATCAACAGTGCATTTTCAGTAAGGTTGGTTGGCAGGTAGCCATGATTGCCAATGACAGCACTCACTTCATAGACTCCTTCTGCCTTTTTTTCGGCTGTAAAAGAATCAATGGCAAGGTGCGGCATTGCCTGTACAAAGCGCAGATTGAAGTTTGTATCATGTTCGCATTCTGTCAGAAGAAACTTCTCCGGTGGATTCTGAATCGTGAATTTGGTATTGAAGCCACCGATCTCAACTTTGCCAAAGGCTGGATGATCAAACGGCTGCCAGTCTTTGTAATACTGTGTTGCATTCTCTTTGACCCATTTCATGATCGCCACAAACCGTTCCAGACGTTTTTCTTCGCCCTCATCCTTGCGGGACCCCCAGTTCATCGGCACACCGGCTTTGGTCGAAACATCCCAGAACTCCATCGTATAGGCAGGAATGCCCTGGGCCTGATAGAACCAGTCATCCAGAGCACCGGAATCATAGTTCACCTGATCATCCATGAAGGAATCAAAGATATTCATCGGTAAATAACCGAGCTCTTCTTTGCCCATATCCGCAATAGCATGCATTGCCTTCATATCCTGTTTTGGAGCATTCTTTTCCGGCTTTGTTCCAGGCGGGATCAGAACCAGACCGCCCGATGTGTGGCCGATCGCAGCTCCACCGATGTTGTCATGGGCAAGCACAAAGTCAACAATGGCTTTACATTCCGGATTGCTTAACGGATACTTGCCGGCTCCGCCCTGTCTTGCATCCGGAAACCAGCCAAACGGAAAGTTACGGTTGAAGTCAAGACCCCAGTCAGGCTTCATCTGTTTCAGATTGTCACCGGCAGGCTCTTCGAGATTTCCCTCCGGATACAAGTCATAGAATTCACCGGCTGCATCAGACGGAGAGCGCAGCACAACGCCTGCAGCAGAAGAAGGATCCTTCTTCCATGCCCCATAGGCGGAAGGTATCAGCATCATCCGGATGACGCCGTCACCATCAAGATCTTCCGGCTTGATACCGCCCTTTTCCGGCAGATATGCACGGTCAACAGAGCGCAGATTATACGGTGAAGTCAGATACTTCTCAGCACCATCCGGACTCACTCTGGGGATGACGTAGATCGTCATGGTATCCAGGATGCGGTGCATGCCGGCATCCGTTTCATAGTTGGTCAGCAGTGTATCAATAGTATGCATGGCACACATGCTGGATGTCACTTCACCAGCGTGGATATTGCCATCCAGATACCAGCCGGGTTTGCTTAAAGCATCACCGGTATCCTTGTTGGTCAGCGTCACAACATACTGACTGCGGCCTTCTGGTGTGACCATGTTAACGTCAAGTGTGCAGAGATTGCTGTATTTTTCTGCAAAGTACTGCAGATTGCTCTGCAGCTCTGCATACTTGTAATAATGATCGTAGGAAAATGTTGTCTTCATCATGATCCTTTCTAAAGCACTTCAGACAGGAATGCCTTTGTTCTTTCATTCTGCGGATGGTCAAACAGTTGTTCCGGGGTACCTTCTTCCGCAACAACGCCGCCATCGATGAACAGTACCCGGTCGCTGACTTCTCTTGCAAAGCCCATCTCATGGGTGACAATGACACAGGTCATGCCGCTTTCTGCAAGATTCTGAATAACCCGGAGAACACCTTTGACCATTTCCGGATCCAGCGCACTGGTCGGCTCATCAAACAGCATCACATCCGGATGCATGGCCATGGCCCGCACAATGGCAAGCCGCTGTTTCTGACCGCCGGATAATTTACGCGGATAGACATTGGCCTTATCTTCAAGACCAACTGTCTTCAGCAGTTCCAATGCCTCTTTTTCAGCATCTTCCTTTTTGACATGCTTTTCCAGCTTCGGTGTAATCGTGATGTTATCCAGCACAGTCAGGTTCGGAAACACATTGAACTGCTGGAATACCATACCGATCTTCTGACGGTGCAGGTTCAGATTCGTGCTTTTGGGATCCAGCTCATGGCCTTCAAACAGCACTTTGCCAGAGGTCGGCTCTTCCAGCATATTCAGACAGCGCAGGAACGTGCTCTTGCCGCCGCCTGAAGGTCCGATGATGGTGACAACTTCACCTTTATGAATCTTCTCAGAGATGCCCTTGAGCACCTGCAGGGAGCCAAAATTTTTATGCAGGTCGACCGTTTCGATCAACACATCATTCTTCTCAGTCACTGACACTCAACCTCTTTTCCATCTTTCTGACGACCCAGGAAAGGGACAACGTAACAAGCAGATAAATACCGGCGATGATAAACAGCGGCTGCCAGATCAGATACTTATTGGCAAGCAGTGTCTGCGTGTACATCAGTTCATACAGCATGAAGCTGCCGGCAAGAGATGTTTCTTTGATCATGGAAATATATTCATTGCCAAGTGCCGGCAAGATATTCTTGATTGCCTGGGGCAGGATGATGTAGCGCATGCAGTGGCCGGATGTCATGCCAAGTGATCTGGCCGCTTCTGTCTGACCTTTGTCCACGGACATAATGCCGCTTCTGAAGATCTCAGAAACATAGGCGCTGGAGTTCAGCGTCAGTGCCAGCAGCACGAAGTAAACTTTGTCAATTTTGTTCAATGCCGGAAAAGCCATCGGCAGAAAATAGTAGGAAATATACATCTGCACAAGCAGAGGCGTGCCTCTGAGCACATTGACATAGACCGCCGCAATGGCAGATAAAACCTTATTCTTGGCCAGATGCGCCATCGCAATCAGTGTGCCCAGAATCGATCCAAAGAAGACGGCAATGAATGCATATTCCAGCGTTCCGCCAAGACCTCTCAGAAAGATCGGCCAGTATTTCAGAAAAACTTCAACAATTCCTTCTCCCATGCAGTGTCATTTCCTTCCTAACAACTTATTCAGCCTTGGACGCTTCTTTGGCCTGTGCATACCAGGTCTGGTAATAGCCTTTTTCGTTCACGAAATCGACAATCTGATTCATGACGTCAATCAGTGCGGTCTCGCCCTTCTTGGCAGCCAGAACGTTGCCCTGATAATCACCATACGGCGTCAGATCAAACATGACGCCAGTCATCACAAACTGCCCATCAGACTGTTCCACATAGTTTTCAGCAGTAGCCTGTGCCAGCGCAACGGCATCACACTTGCCGGAAGCCAGCCCGAGAATGGCCTGATCCAATGTCTTGACCGCTTCATATTTAGTCGTATCATCCTTATCCAGCGACAGAATTTCATCCTGCACATACATTTCCTGCAGCGAGGTTGCCTGCGCCATGATCGTGGATCCTACAAAGTCCTGCAGTGAATTGTATTTGCCTTCATTGGCTTTGGTTGTAATCAAAGTCTGGCCGGCGTCTGAATCCGGATCACCGATATATCCTTTGGAGAGCTCATAGCTTTCTTCTCTGTCTTTCTTCCAGCCATAGCCGCTCATGGCAAGATCCGTCTTACCCGTATCGACGGCAACCAGCGTGCCGCTGAAATCCATGGTTTCAATATTCAGGCTGACCCCCAGACAGTCGGCGATATATTTGGCAAACATCATTTCGGAACCATAGACCTTGCCGGAATCATCCACCCACTCATTCGGCGGAAAATCCGGGGACGTTGCGACGGAAAGGGTGCCGCTGTCAATGATGTCCTTGAGAACACCTGTTGGATTGCTCAGATCCAGGGTTGGCTTTTCCAGATCGGATGTATCCAGCAGATAACTGTATTCATCAGATGATGCAGATCCGGATGAAGCAGATGCGGATGCTGAAGAACTAGAACCACATGCGGCAAGACTGCAGGCGAGCAGTCCGGACAAAGCTGTTTTGACAATTTTTGATGTTTTCATAATCTTTTCCTCCCATTTGATTTGTTGTCATCGATGTTTGTTCATACAATCTGCTGTATCTTCGTCGCTCTGTCATGTGCTCACCTCCCCTTATGCAAAAAAGCCGTCTTCTGGAAAAATCCAGAGACGGCTGATCTATCCGCGGTACCACACTGGTTGCCAGCATACGCTGACCACTCTTCTCCTTAACGCAGAATCACGTTTCTTCCTATTGACTTCAGAAGAACTTCTCCCGGATGCGCTTCACTGTCCCCTCTCTTACCGGACTTCCACTCTGTTCCGGCTCGCTTGAAGATATCTGACAGCTACTCTTCCGTTCCTTGAATGTACTGAAAGTATAGTTTTCAGTTTGCTGTAAGTCAACACTTATTTTTCATGAAAATATTTACTTATTTTCATCATCCGGCCTCGGCCTTTCAAGATCGATCCCCTGTCCTACTTTTTCACGAACAAGATAGATCGGCCGGTTCTTAACTTCCAGATAGGTTTTGGACAGATATTGTCCGATGATGCCGATGCACAGCAGCTGAATGCCGCCGATCAGCAGGATGATGCAGACAAGGCTTGGCCAGCCCGGGGTTGGATCGCCGAAGATCAGTTTGCGGATAATGATGAAGATGATCATCAGGATGGCAAGGATACAGAAGAATATGCCAAAGAAACTTGCAATGGCAAGCGGGACGGTCGAATAGGCCGCAATGCCATCCAGGGCATAGCGGAACAAGGAAAAGAAAGACCACTTGGTTTTACCGTACTTTCTTTCCACATTGTCATAGGAGATCCATTTTGTCTGAAATCCCACCCAGGAAAACAGTCCTTTGGAAAAACGGTTGTATTCGGTCACCTGCAGAATGGCATCGACGACCTGTCTTGTCATCAGACGGTAGTCACGTGATCCATCCACAATTCTGGTCGCTGAAAACCGGTTAATCAGAGCATAGAAGCGTCTGGCAAACCAGGAACGTACCTTTGGTTCTCCTTTTCTGGTTGCCCGGCGGGTTGCGACCTGATCATAGCCCTGATCCAGATAGCCAAACATTTCCGGCAGTAAGGATGGCGGATCCTGCAGATCCGCATCCATGACCGCTACATAGTCACCCTTTGCGGCCTGCAGGCCGGCATACATCGCCGCTTCCTTGCCAAAGTTGCGGGAGAAGGAAATCAGCACAACTGCAGGATCCTTTTCATGCAGTGCCTTGACCTTTTCCACAGTATGATCACGGGAACCATCATCCACGAAAATGATCTCTTTCTGCATATTATGAGACTGGAAAAAAGCATCATTCTTTGCCATTTCCGTATAGAAATAATCAATGTTTTCCTCTTCATTGAAGCATGGCACAACGACTGACAGCAGCTTCATCCCAATATCCTTCTGCATGGTTACAACTATACTACACCATAATATTGGATGCCAGAGATGTCATGAAAGCATCCGTTCCGTTCAAAAATCCTCCACCAGCATTTCCAGAGACATGCCCTGCTTCTGTCTGCCAATGAAAGATGCCATTGATCGCAGCATCTGCTGTGATCCTGATCAAAACATTTCAATCATTATTTTGTTTTACAGAAGTGAGACGCAATCTCATCACACTTCTGCACGATTTCAAGTGCACCGATATATCTGCCATTGTCGTCATGCAGAGCCAGATAGTGAACATGGACAGGGAACGGATGTTCACTCCAGATTTCCATGTGGTCCCGCTTGCCGGATTTGAAGTCTTTCAGAAGATTGGAAAGGGCAATCTGCACACGGGGCGGGTGACAGTCTTTCACCGGCCGGTCAAGGGCAGTAGAAGGACGCATGAAAATTCTGCCATTATCCAGGAAATACCGGTTCATATCATTCTCGTCAATAAAGGTCAGATCAACAGGCAGCTTGTCCAGGATGGCTTTGAGCTGTGGGTATGTCAGTGTACCCCTTTCCAGACGAATTGTGCCTGTGGCAGCATCAATACCCTGCGGCCGCTGAAAAACAGATGCCAGTTCTTCACCTGTATGCCATACCGGCACGGAAGGAAGAAACGCAGATCCTTCCCTTTTCAGATCCAGATAAATCTGTACCCACTCATCCTGTGTAAAATGATCAAGGGCAAGCGGATACAATGCATTGTCCTGCTGATCCGCAATCTCTTCGATCTTATCCAGCAGTCTGCTTGTTTCTTCGGGAACATCACTGCCCGGTCTCATCAGATTGTGGACAATGCGAGACATTGTATGGCGGGCATCCTCTTCCTGTTTCCAGAGCTCATCTGTATATTCATAGAATCCATACCGGTACAGCATCGGCATGATCACTTCTTCAATGAAACTGTACAGCTTTGGCAGCGGCTTTAATGGCAGCAATGCCGCTGATGGCTCTTTGCCATCATTCAGATCTGCCCTGATCTTTTGCAGAAGATTCCGCAGGCATTCATTTTCCTTCTGCAGTGTCTGCAGCGGATGACCATCCTCCATGCTGGAAGGATCCTGATGTTCCACCTGGATCTCTTTCTGTGCCTGATCAAAAGACTGGTACAGCAGCGGTCTTTCGTTCTGGCTGGCATCTGCTGTTTCTTCCTCCTGCTGTCCGGTTAATGCAAGTCCATTTTCCTTCAGGATCGCATCCATCTGTTCATATGACACATGGTTTCTTGCCATCAGATATGCAAGTGATGCCGACTTAGCTGCAATTTTCAGTTTGTACGGATTTTCCGCTTCTTTGAACCCTGCTTCCTTCAGAATCTTTTTCAGCTGTGGATAGATATCCAGCACTTCCCAGAGAGGCTGATCTGCTTCAATCGTATTTGTCATTGTCTTCACCTTCCATGTGCCATTGTAGCAGGCACGCATCCAGAAAAGCACCACAGGATTGTGAAATCTCATGCAGTTTTTATGTACTGCAGGGGGATCCTTGCCGGCAGGTCAGTGATGTCATGTTCATCGATATTGACAATTTCAAGCATATCAATGATACATGGGGACATGATGCCGGTGATGAATGTCTGAAAGCAATCGGACAGCTTGCTGCCGCATTCAGCCTCCAGAATAACATCACCTTCTATCGCTACGGAAGTGAAGAAATTGTTGGTATCTGCCATGCCGGGAAAGAAGCTGTTTCCATGCTGGCACAGGAACTGCTGAAACAGCTCTCTGCTTTCAAAGTGCATCATGGCAGCAGTGATATTTCTCTGACTGCATCCATCGGATATACGCCCATCTGCACAGATCTTCCGAAAATGATACAGCAGGCGGACAAAGCAATGTATGAAGCAAAAAAACATGGCAAGAATCAGACTGCCTGCCTGGATTGAATATCCAGACAAACAGAATGGCTGATGCCATGTTTTTCTTATTCCTCAGTCAAGATCCGCGCCGTTGGACGCAATGACTTTCTTGTACCAATAGAAGGAATCCTTGCGGGAACGCTTCATGGTTCCCTTTCCTTCATCATCCATATCTACATAGATGAAGCCATATCTCTTCCTCATTTCGCCAGTGCCGGCCGAAACGACATCAATGCAGCCCCATGTAGTATAGCCAATCACATCCACACCGTTTTCAATTGCCTTTTCCATGGCCTTGATATGCTTGCGGAAGTAATCAATGCGGTATGGATCATGGATGGAACCATCTTCTTCGACTTTGTCATACGCACCAAGTCCGTTCTCCACAACCATCATCGGTACGTTATAGCGCTGGTACATCATTTCCAGATAATACTGCAGGCCATCCGGATCCACAGCCCATCCCCAGTCAGAATATTCCAGATACTCGTTCTTCTGTCCCTTGGAGAAGTTGCCGGCAACCTGATCTGTCACCTTGTGCGTGGTGACAAGCGAAGACATGTAGTAAGAGAATGTGTACATGTCCACAGTACCTGCAGAAAGCAGTTCGAGATCCTCATCCGTGATATCCAGGCTGACATTGTGCTCTTTCCAAAGACGTGTCGCATAGCTGCCATAGGCACCAAGCACCTGCACATCGCCGCAGTAGTAGATGTTCTTCTCCCACTGATGCTGGCAGGCAAGAATATCCTTTGGATCGCACGTTGCCGGATAGTTGGTGATGCCGCAGATCATGCAGCCGATCATATTGTCAGGATCAATCGCATGACCGATCATCACCGCTTTGGCACTTGCCACAAACTGGTAATGCAGATGCTGATACGCATCCTGATACTCCTGATCAGCATGCTCACCTCCGGCGAAATCCAGGAACATGATCGTATTATTGATTTCATTAAAGGTCAGCCAGTGATGCACAAGTCCCTTGTACTCTGTGAAGCAGGTTGTGGCAAAGCGAACATACAGATCAATCGTTTCACGATTCAGCCATCCTCCGCAGTGCTCCTCAAGATACAGCGGTGTATCAAAGTGCCAGATCGTGACTAACGGCTCAATGTCATACTTTCTGCACTCTTCAAAAACACTGCGGTAGAATTCGACACCTTCTCTGTTTGGCTCTTTTTCAAGACCAGTCGGATACAGTCTGCTCCAGGAAATCGACATCCGGAACTGTTTGAATCCCATCTCAGCAAACAGTGCAATATCCTCCTTGTAATGATGATAACCATCTACGGCCTCATGGTTTGGATAATGGTACTCATCCAGAACAGCATAGTGTGCCCCTTCCGGCAGCTTCTCATGCTGCAGCATGGTGCAGTGATTGCCATCCTTATCAATATACGTAACTTTGCGATGCTCTGTTACCGTTCCGCCGGTTGTCACATCCGTCATTGCCGGACCGCGGCCGCCTAAATTCCAGCCGCCTTCCCACTGATTGGCAGCAACAGCGCCGCCCCACAAGAATCCATTTGGAAATGCCATAAATACAATAGTCCTCCTGTTAACAGGATACCAAAAAAATGACAATAAACTGGCTGAAAGTTTTACTCATTCTGATAAAGCATAACAGGCAGTGACACCATCATGCCAATGAATATCCCTGCCTGTTACTGCTCATCTTCATCCTCGCTGCCAAGCCCGAAATTCAGAAGATCATTGTATTTTCTATTGTTGTATTCTGCAATATGCTTGCGCTGCCAGCTATCTCTCTCCGCCAGAATTGCCAGCATCTCATCCACAATTTCCTCTGCAGAATACACACCATCATGATGCAGATAGGAAATCATGCGTTTCATTGTCATTTCCGTGCCAAGCTGGTCTGCGATCACCTGTCCAAATTCCGCCGGAAACCCTCTTTTCACCAAAGCGAAGATCAGCTTTTCCCTGCATGCTGCTCTGTTTCTGCTTTTCTGATCCATCCTAATCCCTGATATTCAATGCCGCCCCGGCCGCAAGAACCGCATTGCGCACACAGTCAGGACACGGACAGACCGGTTTTCCAGTGTTGATGCCCTTGAGGTCCCTGCATATGAGTGCGCCGCTCCTTTGTTCAAATTCCCTCAGAATCTGTGCCGCATATGCAGGCGTCCTGTGCCCGTCCGTCAGAATACCGGCAGCCATCACTGCGCCTGTCAGTGCACCACAGGTACTCTCCATGCACCCCATGCCCGCTGCAAATCCCGATGTCAATTTCATCAGCGTATTATGATCCACAGGAATCCTGTCTGCAAACACACTGATAACCGCCTGGGCACAATTGCACTTTCCTTCCGCTTTCAAAGCAGCAGCCTTCTCAGCACGTTCCTCTATCGTCATTTCATATCCTCCTTCGTGTATTGCTGCATCTCACATGCCTGTTCACACTGTGACGGGCATTCAATGCTATTTACACCTTATCAGGCACGGGCAGTGTACTGCCCCCATACGGCATCGCAATCACAGACGCATTTCTGCCATATTCAGCAAGGGCATCCCTGTATGCGGTTCCAAGAGATTCATACGGTTTCAGCATCGTATTTCCAAGTATCTCTGGATCCATTTCCGACACAAAGAAAATATCCGCTTTTTCTCTCACCCTGGCAATCGCTGCTGCCTTATGCCCACCTAAAACAAAGTGCTGATGAAGATCCCGCAGCATTTCCTGCGGCGTTCTGGATGAAAGCATCCAATCCTGAAACACTGCATTGCCAAAGCCTTCCTTCGCCGATCCCACCAGGATGACCGTACCACCCTTTCTGACCGCATGTCTGGCATTATCCAGCGCTTTCTGCAGCTGATAAAGATTCAGATCCTTGGGATAACCACCTTGAGAAACAATGACAATATCTGCTTCCCTGGGAATTCTGCATGCATAGGCACCGGCAAGATACCGGCACGCATCGCGGTGTGCTTTTCGCATCTCACCGCATGCCGCATATACAATCTTTTTTTCCGGATTCAAAACGACATTGACAATAAAATCAACATCGGCAAGACCGGCCGCCTCCTCAAGATCCTGACGGACAGGATTGTCATCCAGGCTGCCGGCAAAGGATTCCGGATCAATCATCCACCTGTGATTCATGGCAATGGAAGCAGGTGTGCTGCAGCCGGGAAAAATGGCCTTGGCACCGCCGGAGAAACCGGCAAAGTAATGGTACTCCACATTGCCGATGCAGATACGCCTGTCTGCCTCCATCACCGTGCGGTCAATCGAAACATCCGTACCGCGGCCTGTACAGCCGATTCTAACCGTATCATCAGGGCTGCTGTCCCGACAGACAATCCGGCTGAAGATTTCTTTTCCGGCAAGATGCTCTCTTTCCTGATCCGTCATATGCCGGTGACTTCCAAGCGCAAACGTAATCGTAATATCCTGATCCGGAATACCGGCTGCAGAAAGCTCTGCTATGACAGCCGGCAGGATTTTCATAGACGGACACGGCCGGGAAATATCACTTGTGACAATGGCAATCTTCTCACCGGAATGCACAATATCCCGCAGTCTCTTCGTGCCAATGGGAGCAGACAGTGCCTCCTGCAGGATTTTTTGTTCATCCGGAAAAGACGGAAGTCTTCCCGGTTCCAGTACAGACAGAAGGTTTTTCTCACTGATATCAACTTCCTGATAGCCCCGGCCAAAGCCAAACTGCACTTTCATATGTTGCCTCCCTTAACGCATATAATACTATTTTATGCAGACAGCCTGCATACATCCTCAGCAGTATTTCGATCCGGCCTGATGTCATTTTCTGCATCCGCAGACAACAGTGATCAGGATTTGCCAAAAAAAGACTCTGCAAAGGGGAAATATACCTTTACAGAATCCGGGCTGATTCTGTTCTCAGATCATCTCAATCAGTTCCCGCAGATGATCATGAGAGACACGCAGATCATGCATGCCCTGCGCATCAAGGGGAAGTTCAATGATACGGTCAATTCCTGTTTTGGACAGAATGCAGGGAAGACTCATTGCCACATCATCATAGCCATACTTCCCCTGCATAACGGCAGATACCGGTACAATGCAGTGCTCATTGCGCACAATCGCACCGATGATGCGGCAAGCCGCAAGAGAAACACCGGAACTTGTATACCCCTTCAGATCAACGATATGCGGTCCGATGCTCTTGGTCTCACTGAGCAGAGCATCCTTGTCAATCGGTGCTTTCAGACCGAATTCCCTGGCAAGATCATCAAACGGAACCCCGACAATATTCACGGTATTCCAGGGAATGAAGGATGTAGAGCCATGTTCGCCCAGCACAAAGCCAACGACATTCTTGGCATCCACACCGCACAGATCGCCAAGCATCTTGTTAAAGCGGGCAGTATCCAGCAGGGTTCCGGTACCCATGATGCGGCCGGCAGGATAATCGTATTTCCGCTGTAAATAGTACGTCAGAACATCCAGCGGGTTTGAGATCATGATGATGATCGCTTCTTTGGTATATGTCGTAATCTGCTTCATGACCTCATCCATCACTTCCACATTTTTCTTCAGCAGCGTGTTGCGGTCATGATTGCCAGGCTGAATGGAAGGTCCGGCCGTGATCACAATAATATGTGCATCCCTGCAGTCACTGTAGTCACCGACACGGATACTTGCATTGGAACTATAGGCAAAGGCGGTCGTATGACTGGCATCCAGCACTTCTCCCAGCGCTTTTTCTCTGTGCCGGTTGATCATGACAATATCATCGATAATATTCATGCGCAGCACTGAATTCAGCACAGCAGAGCCAACCTTTCCGGCACCGACAATCACAAGTTTTCCATAAGATACACTCATCGTCATACCTCCCTGTAAATTGATATGACAATTCTGTTCTCTCAAGTCACATTTTGCAAGAACAGGAATCATGCATACAGTATGTAAAAAAGAGCAGGCTGAACAAACCTGCTCCTGTATCACGCCTATGCGCCGATTCTGACAATCGTCTTTCCTCTGGATCTTCCATTTCTGACCTTGTCCATTGCCTCATTGATCTGATCCAGTGTATAGATGGTATCAATGGATGTCTGCAGCGGATGATCCCTGTCAAACAGTCTGCCAATTTCTTCCAGCTGTCTGCCATTTTCATGCACGAACAGGAAATCATATGTCTGTCCTTTCGCAGCTGCCATCTTATCATATTTTCTTCCCGCAGCCTGGAACAGGAAACGCTTATAAAACGGCATACCGCTTCTGCGGGCAAATCTGCCATTGGGCAGTCCGCGCAGTGACACCAGACTGCCCCCTTCTTTCAGCACCTTGAACTCATTAGACAGTTCACGATCGCCAAGTGTATCCAGAACATGATCGACATTGGCAAGAACGTTTACATAGTTTTCTTTCCTGTAATCGATGAATTTCTCGACGCCAAGCTCTCTGACACGTTCTTCATTCTCACCGCTGCCATTGGTATAGACATGCAGGCCAAGGCTTCTGGCAACCGGAATGGCCATGGCGCCAAGACTTCCGGTTCCTCCGGAAATAAAGACGGATTCGCCTGCTTTGACATGCATGATTTCAAATGCCTGCATTGCAGTCAGAGCTGTCAGCGGGACGCAGGCAGCCTGCTCAAATGACAGATAATCCGGAATGATAGCAAGGGCAGACGCACTGACTGCTGCATACTCTGCAAAAGCGCCGATCTTCTTCAGAGGCATCCTGCCATAGACACGGTCACCCTTTCTGAATCCGGAAACAGATGATCCTGTTTTTTCCACAACACCCGCAAACTCATTTCCCATTACCAGCGGCATCCGGTAGGGAACAATCAGTTTTACCTCGCCGCGGACAATCATATTATCCACCGGATTGACAGCCGCTGCCATGATCTTTACGAGCACTTCATCATTTCCTACTATAGGAACCGGAATATCCTGAATCAGAAGATCCTTCCCTTTTTTATCATACTTTGTCAGAATTGCTGCTTTCATCTTGTTTTTCCTTCTTCTTTCTCTTCATTTCTGATATATGCCCGCATATGATTAATGCAGTCCGCAAGTGTCATCCCGGCAAGCCTGTCTTCCAAGCTCTTTTCCGTCTGACGGAACATGCTGTTCAGAACCGGACGGATATGATGGCCGACAATGCAGGCATCACTGGGATTCTGATGCACATCAAACAGATGGACACTTTCTGTTTCATTAACCGCACGATAAATATCCAGCATGGTGATCTCTTCCGGTTTTCTGTTCATGCGAAAGCCGCTGACCCCACGGCGTCCTTCGATAATTCCTGCCTTGGCAAGACGGGTAGTAAGCTTTCTGATATAGCTTGGATTGGTACCGACACTTTCTGCAATCTGATCAGAATTCATTGGCTCCTGTGATTCACTGATCAGGATCAGTGCGTGGATAGCGGATGAAAACTTCGTATCCATCAGTTCTTCTCCCGTACAAATGTTGCAATATACTCTGTATCCTGCGCTGTCTGAATACCGGGATCTTCCTGAATCCATCTTCCTTTCAAACCGCTCTGGTCAGCACCGATTTCAAAGTGGCACATGGCAATGCCAAGATCAACCTTCTGGATATCACCAGACTGATTGGCATAGCCCTTTGTTTTCTTTTCATAGAAGTGAACGCTGTCTTTTGCGACAATCACACGCCAGGGCTGTTTATTGGTTGCGGATGGTGCCAGTCTGACCATATCCAGTCCCGTCTTCCAGATACCGGCATCCTTTTCTTCAAGCGGCTGCTGAAAGCTGTCACGGAAAAACAATTCCGCAAATGGCATGCGGCTGTCAGACCGCAGTCCTTTGCGCATCATGCTGTCGCGAAGTGAACGCTTCGCTGCCGCAAAGCCAAGCGGTGACACCGCCGGCATCCTCTCATCCTCTTTCAAATCAATGGCACGTTCAAATGCCTTGCGGTCAATAGTACCGGCAAGCCAGACTGTACCAAGGCCAAGTGACGTGGCAGACAGGATAAACTTCTCAAAGGAATAGCCAAATGCAATTTCTGCATTCTTCTGCCGTCTGCACTTTCCTGCCACATATGTATCTGCACCAACAATGACCGGACTGCTCACCCAATCCTTCTTCGCATCCAGAACAAAATATTCAATTGGTACGCCGAATGGATTTTCATCATGCTGCAGAAAATCTCTGACCTGTGCCATCAGCTCTGCAGGAACTGGTTCCCCATTGAATGTTCTTACACTTTTTCTATTTTCAATCGTCTCTGTATTCATTTTTCCCCTTTCCAGCTTAAAAGGCTGTAAATATTCATAATGTACCTGTATCAGGCACGGATACATTATCATGCCTGTTTTACTGCGTCAACCATTTGCTGCAAAAGAAAAAAGATACGGCAGTTCAGGCCTGCAGTATCTTCTTCAGCCGGAGAATATTCGTTTCGATTTCCCTGATCACTTCCCGGAAAAATGCATCAGATTTTCCGGTTGGATCCGGCAGATGCCAGTCTTCATCAAATGCTCTGCCAATATAGGGGCATCCATCTGTGCAGCCCATGGAAATGACTATATCCGGATCTGGAATATCCGCAATCAGCTTGGGATACTGCGCCTTTTCCATGTCAATACCATAGAGTTTCTTCATGATCCGCACTGCATCCGGATTCAGGTCAGCCTTCAGACTGGTACCGGCGGAATAACTGACAAAGACATCACTGGCAAGGTATCTGCCAAGTGCTTCGGCGATCTGGGAGCGGCAGGAATTATGAACACAGATAAACGCAACTTTTTTTAATGGATTCATACGTCAGCTTTCTCCTTCAATGTTCCGCATCAAAAGATGACTTTGTCTTATTTGCGATCCGCACCAGCATCAGCATGACCGGCACCTCAGTAAGAACACCAACTGTTGTTGCAAGAGCAGCCGGGCTCGCCGTTCCAAACAGAGCAACGGCAACGGCTACTGCCAGTTCAAAAAAATTCGAAGCGCCGATCAGTCCCGCCGGTGCTGCAATGTCATGCGGCAGTTTCAGCATTCTGGCGGCACCATAGGCAAGGAAGAAGATCAGGAAGGTCTGGATAGTAAGCGGTACCGCAATCAGAAGAATATGAAGTGGATTGGACAGGATCACATCTGCCTGGCAGCTGAAGATGATGATCAGCGTCAGCAAAAGACCGGCTGTTGTCGCATTGTCAAACTTGTGGATAAATGTATTGTTAAAATACGCTGTTCCTTTTTTCTTTGTAACGATCACTCTGGTCAGAATGCCGCCGGCAAGCGGGATCACGACAAACAGGAAAATACTGACAAACAGAATGCTGTAGGGCACCTGAACATGCGAAACCCCAAGCAGGAATTTCACGATCGGAACAAAGGCCACCAGAATGATGAGATCATTTGTGGCAACCTGAACAACCGTATAGGCGGGATTGCCATTGGTCAGTGTACTCCAGACAAAAACCATGGCTGTGCAGGGAGCCGCGCCAAGAAGAACGGCACCGGCAAGATACTGCTTTGCAAGTTCAGAAGAAATGAATGCGCGGAAGATCACAAACAGAAACAGCCAGGAGATGCCATACATGGTAAATGGCTTTACCAGCCAGTTCGTGATCCATGTAACGAACAGTCCCTTTGGATTTCTGCCAACCTGCCTGATGCTTTGAAAATCTACTTTCATCATCATTGGATAAATCATGATCCAGATCAGAATGGCAATCGGAATAGAAATGCCTGCGATCTGCAGTTTTCCAAGGACAGCCGGAACACCCGGAATAAAATGCCCAATGAGTACGCCTGTGATCATGCACAATAGCACCCACACGGTAAGATACCTCTGAAATGTACTGATTCCTTTATTTTGTGCTGTCATTACAATTCCCCCTTAATTTGATATATTTAAATGCATCAATTTATGAAGCATAATATACAGGCAGTCATTCCAGACTGCCCGCCCTCACTTCTTTTATTTTCCGCATCCGCAGGATACGCTGCTGTCCGTTTCACAATCACATCTGGCATACATGCCAATCATTTCCCGAAACGCTCTGACGCCCTTTTCGGAAATAGAATAATACATCCACTTTCCCTGTCTGCAGCAATTCACAAGCCCGCTGTCAGCCAGAATTATCATGTGATGAGAAAGCGTAGGCTGACTGATCTTCAGTCTGGCCAGCAGATCGCAGCCGCACATTTCGCCATGCTGAAGAACAAGCATGATGGCAAGACGGTTTTCATCCGCCAGAGCCTTTATTTTTCTGGCATCTTCCCTGCATCCCATACGATTCACTCTTTTCATCACACTGATATAATAGCTCTCACATTTATAACCGTCAATGTGTTGCAGGACTACTCAGATGCTTTCCCACCTGATATGCATTTTCAAGATCTTTTGGAAATTCATGCTCGTGAGCATATCGTTTGGCAGTTTCATCAAAAGAAGCCATGTCAAATTTTGAATAATCCGCAACCTGAAGTGTGTTATAGCATGGATGCAGCTCCACTGTCCCATTCAGCATCTTCAGCTCCGCAGCATACCCCTCAAAAGCATCCTTGTACATCCGGTCATAAAAAGGCTTGGTTGCATTCATGGCTACAAACATGCCAACATTTACCTTTCCGGTGAAATAGCAGTGATAATCATCGTATGACAATGCGCAGAAATGCAGACGCTCCATCAGTTCAAAATACCTGCTTGCCGGCCTGCCAAGATAGATGCATGTGCCAATAAGCAGCACATCCGAAGCAAAGATCTGATCAATGACTGGTGAAAGATCGTCCGGCCAGTAACAGTGGCATCTCTGAACACCTTTTCTCTTGCAGAGCATGCAGCTGCGGCATCCTGTAAAATTCAGATCATACAGATCAATATAAGTCACCTGGGCACCAGCATCTTCTGCTCCCTTTGCAGCCGATTTCAACAGTTTTGCTGTATTCCATGTTTTACGTGGACTCGCATTCAATACGATCGTTTTCATTTCATTCCCACTCAATATCTTCTTTTCAGTCCGGCTGCTGACCATCATGTGCTTTCCAGACGCAATCCATCAGCTTCATATCCGTAAACACAGCGGTAAAGCTTGACTCCTCCGGACTGCAGGCATAAATGCCAAAACGGATTCTGCCTGCACCTTCCCACATGTGGCATATGCGCATCTGTGAAAAATGCAAACCATCCTGCGAACATTCAATGCAATAGTCATCTTCCCGCCTGCTGAAACGGTACCACATTGTTTTGATATCTGAGGGAATTTCTGTTGTTGCCCAGTCTGAATAACCATGGTTTGTTACAACTGAGCCAAGATGCTGAAAGTGCTCGTTTTCATACTCCACCGAGCCCTTCAGCCAGTTTTCTGCATCCAGGTACATAACAATCCCACACTGGTCAAAGCGGTGATGGCTGCCATGGAAATCCGTCTTCACCACAAACGAAAAATACTTTTCTTCTGTCTCCGTCTGCAGCACAGGCGCATTATCATTTTGAAAATGATAGTACGTTCTCTGCCAAAGATCCGTATGCGGCTGCGTCGTAATTTCAATGCGGCCGGAATCAATACTGAAATCTGCAGGCTTCCTTATCCATTTCCATTTCAATGTCTCCATACTTTCCTCCCTGCTGTATTTCTGCCATGTCTGGCAGGCATACAGCCTCCTTACAAGAATGATTGTACCAGTCCATGCTCCCTGTATTATCTGAATATCATCTGATTAAACAGGTGATTGCTGAAATACTGTCGGTAAGCAGATGTCTTTTCCTTTCCCGCAGCCTTCATTTTTTCCATCTCAACATGTTCCTTTTCTGCCTGCTGCTGCATATCTCTGTCTTCCTGAAATCAGGAACAATGCTGATCCAGAAAAGCAGTCAGTCTCAGGAATGCTTTCCTGGCAACAGGATCTGTTCTTTCCCCGGTCACAAAGCAGTGCGGCATCTTTTTTCCATCTTCCACCAGCGGATCAGCAAGTTCATTTCTGTCATCACGCAAAAAGGATGCCGGCATGACTGGATGCACATCCAGAAACACCGGCATTCTTTGCCGATTGCTGATCAGATAAATCTTCCGGTCAGGCTTTGCGGACACTGACGGATTTCTTCGGGTGTACCGCATGCAGTCAGGCGGCCGCCTTCTTTGCCTCCTCCCGGTCCAAGATCAATAATATAGTCCGCATTTCTGATCACATCCAGGTCATGTTCAATGACAATTACGGTAGCACCATGGTTGATCAGTGTCTGGAAAACCTGCAGAAGCGTTCTGACATCCTGCGGATGAAGGCCGATCGTTGGTTCATCAAACACGAATACAGAATCACTCTGTCCTTTTCCCATTTCACTGGCAAGCTTGAGTCTTTGTGCTTCTCCGCCGGAAAGTCCCGGTGTCTCCTCACCGAGAGTCAGATAGCCAAGGCCAAGATCATGCAGAACCTGAAGCCTCTTCTGCAGTATTCTGAGACCGCCCAGTGCATGCAGCACCTGATCGACACTCATATTCATCAGTTCAGGCAGACTGTATTCTTTTCCATCTGCTGCCCGGCGGCGGATCGCATAGGCCTTCCGGCTGTACCGGGAGCCATGACAGTCCGGGCACGGGATTTTCACATCCGGAAGAAACTGTACATCCAGAGAAATTTCTCCTGTTCCATCGCATGTCGGACAGCGCAAACTGCCTGTGTTGTAGGAAAAATCCGCTGCCCGGCAGGATTGTTTCTTTGCGTCTTCCGTTTTTGCATAAATCTTTCTCAGTTCATCATGCACATTGGCATATGTTGCGACAGTTGATCTGACATTGATGCCGATCGGTGTGGCATCAATCAACTTGACCTGGCTGATTCCCTCTGCCTCAATATTCTTCACATGGTCAGGCAGCTTCTGCCCGCTGATTTTAGCCTTCAGAGCAGGCACAAGACTCTCAAGAACCATTGTTGTCTTGCCTGAGCCGGATACGCCTGTCACAACGGTCAGCCTTCCTTCAGGAATCTGGATATCCAAAGGATGAACCGTATGGATTTCACTTGTTTCCAGATGAATCGTGCCTTTGGCAAACATCCTGTCCCTGTCTGTGACAGGACGTATTCTTGCTTCATACCCATCACGCAGATATGGTCCGATTACAGATGAGGGATTGTCAGCAACATCGCTTACTGTGCCCTGACAGATCACCGTTCCGCCATCGGCACCCGCACCCTTTCCCATCTCAATCATCCAGTCAGCGTGTTTCAGAACCTGCGTGTCATGATCGACGATGACAACCGAATTGCCGTCTGCCTGCAGGTCATCCATGACGCCGAGCAGTCCTTTAAGATTGAAGGGATGCAGACCAATGGACGGTTCATCAAGAACATAGAGCACACCGGTTGTGCGGTTGCGCACAGCTCTTGCAAGCTGTACCCGCTGTCTTTCACCGGTAGACAGTGTCGAGGCAGCACGGTCGAGAGAAAGATAGCCAAGGCCAAGGTCCATCAGCCGCTTTGAAGCATCCAGGAAAGATTCACAGATATCTGCAGCCATAGGACGCATCTCTTCCGGCAGGGAAGAAGGAACACCCTCAACCCAGGGAATCAGTTCTGACAGCGTCATGGCAGATGCCTCAGCCAGAGAAATTCCCCGCAGCCGCGGTGCCCGGGCAGCCTCAGAAAGACGGGTGCCATGGCAGTCCGGACAGACATCCTCTGTCAGATACTTCTCAAGGCGCTTCATGCCTTTTTCATCCTTGACCTTGGCAAGAGCGTTCTTCACAGAATTCACGGCCGAATAATACGTAAAATCCATCTCTGCAGGTTCCAGCGTATTTGGGTTGACATAATGAATATGATGCTTTTTCATCTCGCCATGATAGACAATCTCTTTTTCTGCAGGAGTCAGATCACGGAACGGCACATTTGTTCTGACACCCATGGTGCGGACAATATCCTTCATCAATGACCACATCAGTGTTCCCCAGACCACTACTGCACCTTCATCAATTGTCTTTGAATCATCCGGGACAAGTGCAGCCTCATTTACTTTCTGAACAACACCGGTGCCATTGCAGGTTCCACATGCACCAGTACTGTTGAAAGCAAGATCTTCCGCACCAGGGCCATAGAATTTTGCGCCGCATACCGGGCAGGTAATTTCCTGCATTGCGGCAACTGCCAGGGATGGCGGACAGTAATGCCCGTTCGGACACCGGTGGCTTGCCAGACGGGAGAACATGAGACGCAGGCTGTTCAGCAGTTCGGACATGGTACCGAAGGTACTGCGAATGCCGGGAACACCCGGACGCTGACGAAGTGCCAGAGCAGCCGGCACATATCGTACTTCCTCTGCATCTGCCCGCTGTGCCTGGGTCATCCTCCGTCGCGTATACGTTGACAATGATTCCAGATAGCGCCGGGATCCCTCCGCATACAGGGTACCAAGTGCAAGAGAAGATTTCCCTGAACCGGAGACCCCTGCAATCGCAGTAATCTTTTGCAGCGGAATATCCACATCAACATGCTTCAGATTATGTACGTCTGCTCCTCTCACTTCGATATGATCAGGAAGTTTTTTCTGTTTTTCATCACCTGCTGTCATCGTTTGCTCCTTTCATCAATGCTTTGCAGACAGCCTGATAGAAAAGGAAGAATACGCATCATCATCCGGCATCTGGCTGTCCTGCAGAATATATTATCTTTGCAAAAGTATGATCACAAGCACTGTGTTCTGAAAGGAACAGGCAGAATGAACCTGGCATGTTCTCTCGCAGAACTGGCAGACCATCGTGCTTTGCGGACAAAAAATCCCATCACAGCGTGCTGCGTGATGAGATTTCCAGTTAGCGTATAATTATGACTTTACAGCTGATTTCATCTTATGGATGACAATCCTGCCTGCTCTGCGGACCGCATACGGCAGTACTTCCTTCATTGTATCTTCTGCAGGCACCATCTTTCTGGCTTCCGGATGCTCCAACACCAGATGGATGGCATCAAAGCGGCAGCGGGTCGTACATATGCCACAGCCAATGTTGTCAAAGCTTTTTACACCTGTCACACCGTTCCTACCCTTAGAACTTTATTGACAGGCCAGAGAGCCGCAGATTAGGCATTACGTCCACGGGTCTGATGACCAAGACAACGTAGTACTGTTAGCGTACATAGCGTGTACAACGGTACTCAGGCTAGTCAACCAAGGCTTTTACAAGCCTGCAGTTCTAGCTGCGGGTTGTTAACCTCTCAGTCAGAACAATTGATTTCGAGATTTCTGAAAAAGCCGTCAGTGCCAACATCAACATATAATCCGACGGTGCCTTTTGCATCTGCGCCATGTTTCAATCCATTCACTTCCAGCACTTTGATGCCATCAACAAAGAATGTTCCTTTTTCATCAGCAATCTCTGCTCTGATATGGCTCCATTTTCCCAGAGCAATTGTATCCACCCGGCCTTCATAGGCCGTGATTTCAAACTCACGGAAATAAGAAAATGTATAGCCAGGATAAGAGAAATACTGGCAGCCATGTTTCTTTCTGATGGGATCCGTACAGTCCCTCCCGTTTGTCGGCCGGATATAGAAAGATTCAAACTCACTGTTGTTTTCATTGGCACGGAACACAATTCCAATAAAGCCTCTTGCATATTCCGGTGCATCTGGCAGCAGTTTTCCGCAGACATCCACATCAATAGTACCGTTATGAAACACAAGGTTATTCACCTTCAGATATGTATTTTCATCAGGCAGCTGCTTATCGGCTTTACAGAGCTCAGCTATTCCTTCCGGAAAATATGAAGCTCTTGTATGCACTGCCGTAAATTGGTTTTCTTCGATTCTGTATTTCATCAGCTGATATTCTCCTATTCTCCTGTTTTGCTCTGTATAGCTTTACAGCAGCGCCTCAGGGTGTTCCAACAGCTTACCGCCGGCCTGGCAAGCCGGGCAGACACAGTATCTGCCGCCGGCTGCCTTTGCTTTTTCTGCCTGTTACAGCAGCGCCCCGACTCTGTCTGCACCAAAGATCTTTATCCCTTGTTCAGACCTGGCAAGTGCGATCAAATCTTCAATAGATGTAACATCTTCCTCAAGTTCCTTCAGCAGTTCCTTTGCTGCAGCTTTCTGTTGAGCTGTACCGATTGCCCTGAGATATGCCTCACCCGCAGCCTTTGCCTCCTTGCAGCAGGATGGTGCTGCCACCAATTTTCTGACTTCATCAATAGCTTCTTCTCTGGTCATCATCAAGCCTCCTCATCTGTCAGAAAATATAGCACATCGTTCAGAGCATGCACAGTTCTCCCGATACTCTGTATTTCATACAGTATCTTTTTTCTGATCACAGAGAAGATGGAGTTCACTCCACGATGGCATCCGGCTGCGCAGTGCATCAAAACATGGCATTCTGAAAGCAGAATTCTGTTTGCGCATCTCCTGAAAGCATTCATCCAGATACTGCATTTCACCCACAGCATTGCGGCAGTGATCCGTCACAGCCAGTTCTCCCAGCTTTGTTCTGGCGGCAATCCACATGCATAAGGTCAGCATCGCTCCCCGTATGCCTTCCAGGTTCTTCTCATCCCCTTCCGGCCGGATCTGCATACCGATGGACTTCTGAAAGCCATAGGCTTCTTTGCCTGCCTGCAGGTAATCTCTGATATCAGCCAAACTGCTATGGCACAGATCGCAGTGAAAGGAATAGGCAAGATATGCAATCGGAAGCACAAAAGCAGCATGACAGGCATACCAGCTCTCCATATCATCCATGAAGACAAGCTTCATATCCGAATCCTGAAACAGCAACAGGAAAAAGTTCTTCTCCCGGTTATCCATTTCCTTTTTCAGATGTCCGACCGTCATCTGTGGTTTGCCAAAAGTGACAGCTTCCGTATCATCCTCATGCCGCCGGCCGGCACTGATCTGAAAGCCAAACAGAATCTTCTCTGCCTCCACTCCCAGCTCCTGCAGCTTTTCCTGCATTTGTGCACTCTGCAGATTATTTCCCGTCAGCACCAGGTATGCACAACGGATACCAGCCAGTGTTTCCAGCATTTTCTCCTGCTGCTGGTTCTGCATGATCGAAAAGACAACATCATAAAAAGCGCCATCATACTGGGACAGTACCCTGGGATGCTCTGTCCATTCCTTTCTGCCGCAGCGGATCCGCAGTCCCTTTTCCTGCAGCACCTGCCTCCAGTGCCCTCTTGCAATGACGGTGACATCATTTCCTGCCTTGCACAGCTCATGCACCGTCAGCGATCCAATGACACCGACGCCATATACCAGAACCTTCATCTTTCGTATCCTCTTATGCTCTGTTTCCCTGCGATATCAGATATCCATCCGATTTAAATATTCATTCTGCACAGTTAATTGCTGCTCATACGCGAAATGTTTGCCATAGCTAACTATTCTGAGTTTAGGCGTGAATGGAATCTGTGTCAAATCATTTTCGGAATCGCAAATAGCCAAAGCCGCAGTACCGCAGCTGAAGCCTTGCATGATACGCGATCCGGTATCACCAGAATAATCCGGGCATTGGAAAATGAGCTCGTTTATGAAGTATTCTTCCGCAGCATGCATGATGTCACTCTTAATAACACAGAATTTGATGATCGCCTGGTTAGAAAGCTCATCAGTCAGATCACCGTTTTCTCCAGCCACTTCACCGTGGAATTCAAATCCGGCATCATGATCGATATCGAAGCATAAAACAAGGCTCCCTTACTACCGATGACGGCAGTTTGGAAGCCGGATTTTCCTTTTAAATCCCTGTTATTATTTTATTTTTGCAAACACATCACCAATATCCCCATTGATACAGATGCTCCTGTTTGCAATTTCGCCCGGACAAAACGCCTCGCCATAATTGATACAAGCATACACTGACTTTTCATTTGCAAGTGTCATTTGCCAGAATGGATACTTCACAATGACGGGTGTGTTGGCCCCCACGCCAAGTTCCAGGTAAAGCACTTGAAGGTGCTCATGTCTGCGCAGGAAGTCCGCATATGCAGCAGACGCTCTGTGCCACCCTTCATCCTCGACAAAGGAATCATCTGCGCGAAGATTCATGGTCACATCAGATCCTTCATCCGGACATTTCGGAATGAGTGATGATGGAATCTTCATTTTCAGTTCACCACTTTCAGGAACCTGAAACAATCCATTCTCGTCCCTTATGAACCCCTGGACCTCCATTGCTTTCATTACCCATTCTTCATTATCATAGGTTTTCTGCATGGATGAGTTAACGCTCTGGAAAAGTCCATAGTCTCCCTGGGTGTAGAACAGACGCTTTTTATCAAAGCCTGCTCTCTGAAACTGATGATCTACATTTGTTGTAACAACAAAATAATCCTTATCTTTCACAAGTGAGAGCAGTTGCTGATAGACAGGCTTCGGCGCATCAATATATCGGTTGAAATAGATATGCCTTGCCCACCATGCCCAGCGTGTTTCTTCGTCAGGAAAGGGATAGAACCCGCCGGAATACATATCACGGATGTGATATTTCCTTGCAAAGTCAAAGAAGTATCTTTCAAATCGCTCTCCACTATAGGTCAGTCCGGCAGACGTGGAAAGGCCAGCCCCCGCTCCGATCACGACTGCATCTGCTGCTTCGATCTCTTTCTTTAATCTGGCAATTTGTTCCTCCTTGGAACCTGTTGACAATGACATGTTTCTGCTGAAATGCCGCACCGCACTGAGTCCCTTCTGAATGCTCTCCTGATATCCATTCGGCATTTCATCGTATAAGTTCGTCATAGTATTTTTTGTCCTCATCTTTAAAAACATTAAAGATCACTCTTTCCATACTGCCCGGATGCTGCAAGAGCCATCTGTCCACGGTGCTGACGGCAATCTGAGCTGCACGCTTGTTTGGAAAATGGAATACTCCAGTGGAGATGCAGCAGAACGCCACGCTTTTCAAATCCTGATCAAGACACATATCCAAGGTATTCAGGTAGCAGTCCGCCAGATTCTTTTCAAGTTCCGGCGTCAGCTCATTTTGCACAATCGGGCCTACGATATGAATTACCTTTTTCGCAGGAAGATTATAGGCATCCGTCAGCATTGGAACAGCCGTCGGCTGCTCGTAATCCTGTCCATACCTGCTGCGCAGCTGATCCATCTGCCGGTTGCACTCCGCCCGGAGCTGGACTCCGGCAAAGGTGTGAATGCAGTTCCCGGCTCTTGTCGGAGGTCGACAGATGTGTATGTATGGTTTCCTGAGCAGGATTTATCTGCTCCTGATTCATACATAAATCGACCTTCAGAACCCCTGTGCCAGTAAACGGTATGTAACCAGCTGTATCAAAGAAGCTGGTGTAGTCTTCTTTGATACAACCTTTCAGAAATATGTGGGCAACCGGTTCTTCGTCTTCGTAGACGACATAGACTCTCTCAACGACTGCCTGAATCATCGATACCAGTTCTTCCGGTGTAGCCGTCTTCCACGATTCTTTGAACTCTAGCAGTTTCTTTTTGACCTGTGAGAGGTCCTCGATGCTCTGGGAATTGTCATCGCGCTCTGCTTCCAGCCGTGCCAGTATTTCTTCTTTACGACGAAGGTCAGCGGACATCGCTGTCACATCTTCCTGAATGAATTTCTTCAGAACATCATCCGCACCACGCAGGTTCCGGACCTGCGCTGCAATGTCTGCTTTGATCTTCTCGACATCCTTCTTTGTCTCCTGATACTCGCGTTCCGCGGCATCTGATCTGGAAAGCTCCCGAATCCTTGCTTCAATCATCTTGAAGTAGGTATCCTTCTGCTCGTCAACCAGAGAAGAAAGCTGTCTAACGACCTGATCGTCCAGCTTTACGCCGTCCACAGCCAGAAAGTCGCATTCCTTTTTCCGGAATCCGGGGCAGACATATTTGAAGCGCGGCCTTCCTCTGGTCCAACGTCCGGGCTCTGATACGACATTCAGTCTCTTACCGCATTTCGGGCAGATCATCAATCCGGCAAGCAAGGCATTTGTCTTGCGGTGCGGACGATTGTACTGTTCCTCAATGGCCAGCATCAGATCCTGTGCGGCGATCCAGTCTTCCGATGAAATAAAAGGCTCATGCTTTCCAACCGATACGATCCACTCATTCAAAGGTTTCCGGAAACAGAGCTGCGTGAACTTGGGGTTGAAGAACGTTGAGTCTTCACGTTCATCTTTTACGTGATCGGTTTTATTATAACCGCTCAGCCCGTGTTTGCCATCGAAATCCTCGATGTTTCCCGCAACATTTGCTCCGTTATCTAGGAAATATTGATAGGAATTCTGATCGGCGGTGCAGTATACCGGATTATGCAGGATATCGCTGATTGCCCGCAACCGGTATGGTAGTCCGTTCTTTGTCGTGTAGCCGTTCTCATTCAGATAATCCTTAGTCTGGTTATAGGACCGTGTCTCCAGGAACTTCTTAAAGATCAGCTGAATCAGTTCTTTCTGTTCCGGGATCGTGACAAGAAAGCTGATGGCGCTTTTGTTTTTGCCGCTGCCGATGGCGACCCGCTCTTTATCAAATCCGGTCGGTGTCTGACCTCCCATCCAGCGTCCATCCTTGGAAAGCTCCATCAGGTTGTCCTGGATACGTTCCGTCAGGATGTCACGTTCAAATTCCGCGATGATCGCAAGGACCTGAATGATAATCTTGGATGTGCTGATCTGTGTATTGATGTTATTGGAGCAGACAAGAAGAATGACATCATTCTTCTCAAGATACTCCAGTAATCTCATCAGATCGGAAGTCTTACGGCTGATACGATCCAGCTTATAACAGGCAACCGCTCTGATCTTGCCGGCATCGATATCATGCAGCATTCTCTGAAAATCCGGTCGATCGGCATAATAGCCGCTTAAACCTTTGTCACTGTACTGAGCAAATTCATAATCCTCCGGCAGCTTCAGCTGATTGATTGCAAAATCAGCGCTCTGCTTCATCTGAACGCCGATACTGTCACCTTTATTTGTGATGACTGATTTTCTGGTGTAGATGGCTACCTTTCGGGTATCTTCACCCATGATGGCAGTCCGTCGTCTTCTCATTTCGCATTACCTCCTTCGACTAGAGGCATGAACGCCTCCGCAGCTGTCAGGCGGCTTTCTTTCCTGAAGGGCTATCCTTCTGCCATTCAGCGAGAAGGGCCTTCAGCTGTGCCGGCTGCCAGTCTTCAATGATCTTTGTCGCAAGATCAGCTCTTTTCTGAACAAGGAGCCTGATGTACGGTTCGCTTTCTGCTCCTGTGTGTATAATGGCCTGCATTTCATACCTCCATTCAACAGAACAGGCGGAGGTATGATTGCCTACCTGCCGCCAGTTTATTTCGTATTGATTGATTTGTTGAGGATGTCGATCCGGAAATTCGGGATGTCTCTTTCAGGAAGCATCATCATATTCCGGACCGTTCTCAATGCCGAGACTTCTCTTAATACCCTTGTCTACCAGGTTCATCTGTAAGGGTGATAACTTTCCGATATAGCGATGCAGACGGGACTTATCGATGGTCCGGATCTGCTCCAGAGCAACAATCGATGGTCTTTTCAGATCACCGGCATGTCGAATATAGATGTGAGTAGGAAGATCGATCCGTTTGATCTCCTTGGTCATCGGCGCAACAATCAGCGTCGGACTGTACAGATTTCCAAGGTTATTCTGCAGAACCAGGACCGGACGGATCCCGCCCTGTTCTGCTCCTTGATAAGGATTCAAGTTCGCTATGTAAATATCGCCCCTGTGGCATACCCAGCCGGAGGATATTCGCTGTTTCATCTCAACTACGTTTCCCATTGGGATCCTCCTGTTTCGTATAAAGTGTCCGGATCCGTGTCAAAGAAACAGCACGGATCCAAACTCTAGAATCTTTTGGTTTGAATACTTTTTGATCTCTTTTTGCAGAATATGCTGCTGCCGCAGCATCACAGGCATCTCAGCCTCCGGCGGTTCGTCACCGGCCGCACCCACAGCTTTCGGAGTTATTCCTTTCACACAAGCCATAGCCATACGGGAGTATCATTGTGGGCTGAGGGATCATCGCTGCAGTTTTTGCAGGAAACTGCTGCAGGAACCTGATGTTGATCGCTCGCCCTTACGGGGTCATGGCGCCATCAGCCTGCCGGCTCATCCTCAGCGTAACGTTTCGGGTCTGCTCTGACCGCAACTGGTTCTGAAGCGGTATTTGTCAAGGAGCATTAAGCAGCAGTGACACGATGTGATACTGTCTGCTTATGCTCAAATTCTAAGTTCTGCTTTCTTTTGGTTCATCGGCGCGACCTGCCTAAGATTATGGTGCCGTGCGCCATTCAGCGAATCTTACCGCAAAGCATCTTCAATTCTACTGAGATGCGCATCAATTCTTGCCGGATGGCTTGATTATTCCCCGCTTCTCCGAGAATCAGATAATCCAGACTGACGTCAAAGTACTGAGCAATTTCAATGAGAATATCGATAGAGAAGCCGTGCCTGGGTTCTCCACGCTCTGCCCTATATAGATGATCGCGGCTGCAGTTGACAGCATCAGCCAGTTGATCCAGGCTGAGCTGACGGCCGATACGGAGTTCATGGACTCTTTGGCCTATCTCTTTTTGATTGAAATTCATAATAAAAACTCCCTTGGATTCAGATTGCAATCGCGATTACGATTACAAGCCTACTCCAGGGGAGTCGCATCTATGGTCGCTTAGCCGGTCGCATAAAAGTCGCATGCAGATATTGGGTCACTGCAAGGTCGCAAAACCGGTCGCATTCAGGTCGCAAGAAGAAACGCAGTCCTTACGGCTACTTTTTGCCTTCCTGAAGATCCTTCAGGAGCATCTGATAATCATCTTCCTCCAAAACCTTTTCTGCATTCTTCTGGTTGCGAGAAGCCAGCGTTGTCAAATCTCTGGCCTTAAGCGAACGGATCAGCCAGTAATAAAGCCATCTGGAATCCGGGATGTATTTCAATGCAAGAAGTGCCTGCTCCTCGCATCGACAGTAATCCTTCTGATCATAGAGAAGCTTGCAGAGCTGAATCGAAACATCCAGGTATTTCTTTGTATAGTGCATCGCTGTTGGTAGAAGCCACATCTCCGATGAAATTTCCGGAAGCATGTATCCTTTGTATAACTTTGCTGCCTGGCGGAGCAGGAATGTCTTCCTCGTTATATCCTTCTCGCTTCTTGCTTCTTTCAACAAGGAATCAAAGAACATGCAGTCTGTTGAAACATGCAGAGCGGGATCCAGTCGATAGCCAGAGGATGTTGTAACAATCAGCTTGCTGCCCTGATCGAAGAGACCACCGAAACTCTTGCGGAAATGATAAATCAAGTGCTTGATCTTATTGGCACCATCCACAGAATTTTCATTTGGATAAAGTTCCTGGGCAAGTCTGGTTGATGTAACAGCTTTCTTCGGGTGCAGTGCCATATAGGCAAGGATTCTCTCGATTCCCGTCTTACTGATTTTTTCTTCGCTGATTGTTCCGTAATAACTGGAGATAGTCATGTCGCCCAGCATAGTGATGATGACATCATTCTTCTCACGGATTCCTTCACTCATGATCTGGTTCTGATTTGCCAGCATCAGTCGAATATCATTCGTTTCGGCCGCAACAATGTAAGATGTCATGACCAGTGGCGTCAGCTGGAAGAAATACCGCTTCGGATTACGGACAATCAGGAAACCTGTCGATCCCTTGTAATATGGCACACCCAGAACACTTTGCACTTCAAGCCGTTTATAATTTACATATTCCTCCGGATCCTGGTCTTTCACTGCCTCGACATCTTCTACAATCACCGGATGATTGCTGGTTAATGCTTCCACCCAGTGTACGTAATTAGACGGCAGCTCAAATTCATGGAAAAGCGTCGGTGCTTGGAATCCCGCTGTTGCATCTACCCACCATACCGGCGTCCAGATGCCAACTTCCAGGTCTGCATTGATCGCACCACACCAGTCCGCATCATAATACGTGAGCAGCATCCGCATGCATTTCTCCAATACTCTCTCCGGATATCCGTCTTCCAGCAAAATTGTCTGAACCGATTCCAACGCAGTACTGGAGTCACGCAGATAAGCGATAAATTCTTCATCGCTTTTGAATTTGTCCCGGTGCATTTCAAGCACCATCATGGACTGATCTGATTTTCCGTTAATTTTCATAATACTTTCCTCCGATTTATATGTAACGGAAAAAGCGCAGAGCCGCTGATTATGGCGGTCCTGCGCTTGAATTTTGTATTAGGCCGCCTCATTGCGGTCTGCCGTATGCTGATTCGAACACTTAGTCCATGTCTTGTTTTTCTATGCTGTCCAATATATTCAACGCAAAATCCCTTTTTGCTTCTGGAAGACGAGATATCCGAACATAGAGATTGTCTGTTCTGTCGACTGGTACTCCTCTGAATAGATAATCCATTGAATATTCAGGAAACTCGCGACAGATATTGAAGGCCACTTCCGGAGATAAACGTCTTACACCTTTTTCGATGTTTCTGACGTGCTTGCCTCCAACACCAATACGTGATCCGAAGTCATCGCGGGATAAACGTGCATTGTTTCGAATCATAAGCACACGCTGACCGACTGCTTTAAAATCAATTTCAGATTCTGCATGCATGTCGATCACCTCCCGCCTGTTCGTCTACTAGGAGTATAGAATTTACGCCTCGTTGGCGGGACTACCGTGATGATCCCCAATTTTACTTCTACTTGAAGTAATTGAATTTTAATCTTTTCCAAAGAAAAAGCCCGGAGCGTAGGCTTTCTGCACCGACGCTTCGAGCTATGTAACGCCCATTCATATGCGAAGAATGGTCTTAAAAATTTTTACTCCTCATGTTCATGTATCTCCTCCTAATCAATAGACACTTTTTGTTTCCATTGTCACGACATCGATATTTTTCAAATTATTTAATACCGACCGCGATCTCATTTCCGAATGTGCTCAATGTAAAATTCTCGTTTTGTAGCAATTGCTCTCGAGTGATTGTATATTTGAATGGAAAGTAACTATATATATTGTTCAGTTCCTCAGCAGATCTGTATGCGCTCTCCTCTATACTCATCATTGTGTAAAGCATAAAGCTACTAATGTCAGGCTGCTTAACATCCTGACGAATGATCTCGTACTGGCCTTTGGTAGATTTTAAGGCCCCCATCGCCTTCATCGTTGCAAAAATTTTATCCGTGGAATGAAAGATTGCGGACCTTTCACCCCATTCGTCGTACATCTTCTGCTTTACCTGAGTCAAAGTAAATTCATCTTGAAATTCAGCCAGTTTTCCGATAATAAACGTTATATCCTTAAATACCGGATACACGCTTAACATCAAAGCCCAATAGATCGCGGTTCGATCTTCTGGATATTTTGCAAGAAGCTCCAAACCATCCTCGCGGATTTTCTCTGATGTCGGATTCTCATAGTAAAGAATGTGGAGAAGAATTTCCCTCGTCTTCCGAATGTTTATTGGACTTGTTATTTCAAAGCTCAAATATTCATTAAGCTGATTTTTTAAATCCTCATATACCAAACCTTGCTGCATAAGTTCGTACGTCTTATTTAGCCAAGGCAACTTAATATTTCTTGATAAACCTACCATTTTAGCCATTGTTTTCACCTGCCTTGATCTCGATAAAAGGGACAACTACTTCGTCTAGCGTAATTCCCCCGTGACTCATGACACGCATGCCCTTCGCATCTAGGGATTCTCCACATTCACAGATCAGATAATTCAGCTCTTTGTTCAGATAATATTTGGGAAATTCGATTAGAGAATATTTCTCTTTTAACTGATCCTGGTTTGCATAATCCTTCAAGACAATCATGCGATGACTTTTTGTCTCAGTTTCAACACCTGTGCCTTTCAAAAGCCCTGCGCCAATGCATTCCGTGTTTCCATGATCTGCCGAAATATATACATCAAATCCTTTGCGAATCAGTCTTCTCGTCAATTCCGCAAGTTTTCCTTGTCCGGCTAAAAGCTTCATATCCTGATACATGCCGGGCATTCCTTGTTTCTGACCATGCACCATATCATCACAGTCATTTATGATTACGCAACAGCACTTTGAGAATGTTTCCGGTTCAAAGTCATAACCTCTGCCATACTGAATCTGCTGGTCTTTATACCCCAAATTCTTCACACATTGTGTGAATTCCTGCTTCTCCTTCTCCTGTTTCCATGGATTGATAAGTTCACGCGGATACTTTCCGGCAACCAAGCATTGTCTGGAAACAGAAGTAATTGTCGGCACCATAGCCATTGCTGCGGATCTTGAGTAATGAATACCTTCAAAAGATTCTGACAGCACATCCCAGTCAAACTCACTCATTCCGTCCATTACCACCAGTGCGAACTTCTTACTTTTCGCGCTCATGTAATCCATGGCCTTGCTGACAAGGACTGGTGTATGCCAGTCAATTTCGCCGGACAGCTTTCCAAAATTCTGAATAACAAATGTCTCAAAAATCCGGTTCAGTTCCGACGAATCAAAATCCAGCTGATATTGGCAGGAAAGTATGTCAATCCTTGCTTTGCCTTCCGCTATCTTCATCCAGTCTTTATAGTTGCAGCCACGTTTGGCTAATGAGAGAAGCTGCGCATAGGACTCACGGACTACATTTATGGCATTATCCGCTACATATACTTTCTTACTCAAAAAATCCTCGGTTCTGCTCTTGCTGCGCTGGTCCTCATAATTTTTCACATAAGCTTCTGAAAGCAAATTCAGATCCAATGATTTCTGATCGCGCAATGCATCGCTGTTAAGCTTCGGAAACAGTTTTTCAAAGGACAGCTGATAGCAGTGTAGGCGTCTGCTTACGTCATATGGCACGTATTTTCGTTCTTCCAATAGAACTACAATCTTCTTATCCTGATCTAACAGCTCATCATATGAATTCAGTCGGAAAGATAGATCATCCAAATAAGGAATAATATGGAACCCATTTCTCAGAAAGACATCCGTGCATGAAGCAGCAAAGCCGATGCCGGAATAATCTTCTATTAACAATTTATGATCCCAGTTTGCCGCCGACTGCTCATACACATAGTCTCCAAACACGGATTACGCCTCCAATCTAACAAGCAGCATCAGGTTGAACTCCGGATATAATCGCTGTCCTTCTTGATGCTTACGTTCAATATCCTGCCCTTCTTCGTGCAGTTTTTTCAGACGAGCAATGCGAATATTATCGATCCCGATATGCTGCGCTGCTTCTGTGCGAAGTGACAGAGCATATTTATATTTTCTGTAATTCTCTTCCTCCCGCTTAATCTGCTTATCCTTCAATGCCAAGAAGCTTTCATAAGCAAAATTCATGCTCAATTTCTGCAGCTGCCCATATACTTCTTCAGATACATTAGGCACTTGTTTGACCGTCAGCCTGGAGCTTGGGTTCAGGAAAACATCCATGATTCGCTGGCCAGCCATCGGCCGCAGCACAAAATCATCATTCACAAATATCGGCAGGATCCTCTGCGCATCTTCAGCATCGGTGACAGATAACTCCCAAAGCATGAAATAACCTTCCTCATTCGGAAAATCCTTGATCGACACTGACATCAGCTCCGAGAAGTGATTCTGTCGGATATTCTTTCGGATATGCTCTGTGAAAACATCATCATTGATTGAAAGACGATCCAAGATCAGTTTAGGATCTTCGCCGCGCCATGCATCATAGTATGTAATCGTCATCCGGAGTGCTGCTTCCACATCGAAGTTGGACTCTTTGCCGACAAGCTGCGACAGATCCTTATCTTCTTTTATGATGTCCTTATATTTCTGTGCATTGGCAACCTGCTCTTTTACCTCATGCTCAACCGGATACAGATTCTTATCGATGTTGTACGGTTTTGCAATCGAGTGCATGTATACATCGGTGTAGTCTACTTCAGCCACTTCGCTGTCAAGAACATCTGAGTATTTATTGACACCCATCTCTTCCAGGATAACTGAGAGCTTTTCTTCAAGTACCTGGCGGACACGATTCTCCACTGTATCCTCAATAATGAAGTTATAAATTTCAACATCTCGTTTCTGTCCGATACGATCTACACGACCGCATCTCTGCTCAATCTTCATCGGATTCCATGGGAGATCATAGTTGATGACAATATTCGAAAACTGCAGGTTAAGGCCTTCACCGCCCGCATCGGTTGAAATGAAAATATTTGTTTTCTCACGGAACTCCTGCAGAGCCAGATTCCGGTCTTCTATGCTCATCTGACCATTCAAGATCGATACTGTATACCCACGCTTTTCCAGGATACCTTTCAGATACTCCTGCGTCGCAACAAATTCTGTAAAAATGATGATCTTCTGGTTTGCATCTTGCGTTAAAAGTTTATCAATCAATTCCGTCAGTTCTTCAATTTTTACATCTGGATACTGATATTCCGCCTGCTTTGCAATTTCAATTATCTCTTCAAGCTCGCTGATCTCTTCTTTCACGTCCAGTGAAACAGCCTGAAGAGCATCTTCAGATCCATCTTCTATATCAAGTTCTGCAAAATCTTCCTCGGTCATATTGCTGAGTTTCGTTTCCTGGTTCAGCAAGACCTGCAGCCGGCGCATCAGGCTCTTTTTCACCGCAGTCGTTGAGCTTGTCACCATCCTCTGCATAATAATCAGCAGGAAGATGAGTGTCATGTTCTTCTTTCTGTTGCGGAGCGCTTTATTATATGTCTGACGGACATATGCCGTTACACGTTCATATAATTCTCTCTGACAAGTATGCCTTTCATCCCAATTCAGGACGACCAGATGCGTCTCACGGTTCTTAAAGAGGCGATTTCCGTTGTTATCGATAGCTTCACGCTTCTCGGTGCGAATTAAGAACGGTGCAACCTGTTCTTTTACAACAGATTTCGCATTCGGGAAGGCATCTTCATCCAGCAAACGGACCAACCGCAGAAACGGTTCAGTTTTGCCATTATGCGGCGTGGCCGTCAACAAAAGCAAATACGGGCTTGCCTGGGATAGCAAATACCCAAGTTTATACCTGGCGACTTCACCGCTGGATCCAGCAACTCTATGAGCCTCATCAATGATAATCAGATCCCAGCCACTGTTAATGATCGAGTAAATGCGTTCCTCGTTATACTTCTCAACACGTTCATCCGTCCATCCAGCTCTCTTTTCAATTGGCTTGATGGAATCCATAGGAGATATCACCTGATCAAACTGACCATATACGTCATCGTTATCTGTGAGTCTGCGAATTGTGTCATAGTCCGAGGGAAGTATCACATTGAACTTCTCATGAAACTTCTCCTGCATCTCGGTCGACCATTGTGTAACCAAGCCGGTCGGGCAGACAACTAAAATCCGGTTGATCAGCCCTCTCGTCTTCATTTCCTTAATAACCATGCCGGCTTCAATCGTCTTTCCAAGACCAACTTCGTCTGCAAGAATATAGCGAACGTTGTTAGTTGACATGGCACGGTTTAATACATGAAGCTGATGAGGCAAGGGAATGATTCCGCTAGAAAGAGATGAAAGAATTCCCCCGGCGGTTTCATTCTTTATTTTCGACAATAATGTTACATACCGGAGATAGTTTTCGTCATAACGCACTGAATCTCCAGTTTTCGATAACTGATCCTCTGATGCCCGATACACCTTGCCGGTTGATGAATTGAATACTTTATAGGAGACATAGCCCCAGATTTCATTTTTTTCGAGTATCCGCACATTAGCTGCGGCGGTTCGGTCATAAACCACATCTCCTATATCGAACATTCATCGTCACCTCTCCATATCGTTTTATTAGTTCTTCGGCTTCTTATTTATTTCATTTTCCGCTTTTGTAGGCACCGAAGGAGTATGAACAGATTTCATCGGATTATTATCTGCTCCTTGAGATTCTCCATTCTTATTTTTTTCTTCTGACATCTGTTATACCTCTCGATATATTTTCACTGTTATCTCCGGATCGCTGCTCTGTTGTAGGAACCGGTGGAGTATGAACGGAACTCATTGGATTCTGAGAATGTGGCTCCGAATTGCCAGCATTTGTCGTTTGGTTTTCTGACATAATTAGTCCTCATAATATTTTACAGAGTGCCACAATGTAACAAATTACGATTGCCGCTACAGAGGCTAGGAAAAATCCCATTGATAAGCGGATAAAAATTACTCTTTCATCGTTGGCTTTTGCAGTACTTTCCTGTATTTCGCCAACCACATCTACCCATTGTTTCAGCTGCTGCGATTCTTTAAGTGTATCTTGCCAATTATCCGATACGAACTTTTCTAGATCCGAAACATTTTGAGGAGCCTTCTTCTTTATCCTGCGTTGAGCGATTGAAGCCATCACCAAGCTTACCAGAAGCAAACCCACCATAATTGACACAGAGATGAAGAGAAAATTCATGGTCAACACACCTCTGTGTTCAATTACAATTGGAAGCGCCATGAAAACGGCAGCCGTCATGAAAGAGAATGCAGTCTGCATATGACTGGACTGCTGAATGAGAGAATCTTCTCTTCTCAACTCTCCATCATATTTCAACTGAGCTAACTCTTTTACATGTTTGTACAACGACACAGCTTGCTTTTCTTGCTCAGCCAGCCGAACATTCTCCGCCTCAGCATCGGATAAATCACTTGTCTCTTTAACACTATCGCTCAATGTCTTATACCCTACTTAAACTGATGTCATAGTACATCAAGAGATTTGGGTCTTCCTGAATCGTTGCCTCCGGAAGCCGCTCCGCTATTGCAACGATGTTCTTATAATCCTTTTCCTTCCAAAGCTTTGAGAAACCTGCTCTTATCGCCTCGGAACGGAATACTTTCAGCTTACCTTTACCTCCCAAATAAGATTCAAATTCCTTCAGCAAGCTCTTCTGACGGAGCTTCTCAACATCACCAGCTTTACGAATATCCGGAATATACCACTTACCTTCCTCGTCCTGAAGAAAGTTTTCATTTAACAAATCAATTAGTTCCGGCATTTTCTCAGTGCGGAGCTGATGAAGCTCTTGTAGATACTTAGGTTGAAGTTCTGCATATGTTTTTGGATCGTTCAATTCATAATTAAGCCACTGAATAGCTCCTCTTTCATCTTGGATTGCAAACGCCTCTTGAACATTTTCGAGTTCCATAAATGATCTTTTTTGATCATACTCATTTACTTGATCTGGCAAAAAGTACATTCCATCTCGCATTAAATAATGATCATTTAATCCTAAATAGAAGGCATTTGCATCCATCGGTACCGCAACCCCATTCATGACATGCCATGCAACCATTCGATCATATAACAAATATCCTTGTCGTTCTGGCACTATATCTATTTTGCCATCATGGTCTCCATCCGGAGCTACTGGTAAATTACGCAAGTGTTGGGTCACAAACGCCCATACTGCTTCATCACTACCGGCTTTTAACTTAAACTCTTCAGTAAAAGTTTCTACAGGTTTATATGCTGAAATAATCAAGTCCTGCTTGACTGCAGTAGTAGTTGTCACTTGTTTGAAACTTCCTTGCTTCTTATCAAGTGTCCTTACATCTGCAATAATAAAACCAGCTCTTTGCAATCCCTCTTGGATACTGTTCCAAACAGCATTTTTTGAATTATGAAATTCAACTGTCATCCATCGGCCAGGTTTTAAAATTCTTTGAAATTCCACGAAGCAATCGGTCATCAATTCTTGATAATCACTCAATTCCTTCTGCTGGGTTTTATTGATTATTGCCTCATCACTATTATTAGTTGTAACCTTTAACCATGCTTCCCAAATATAGCTCAACTCAGAATAATTGATGTTCGCTCCGAATGGTGGATCAGTAAAAATGTAATCAATGCTATTATTGGGAATATTTTTCAGCGAAGTTGATGATGCTGTATTGCACATAGCTCCATTAAAACTTGACGTAGAAGCATAAACTTTTGTGAAATCTTCTACTTTCCCCTTGAATGCACGTATTACATTTGATTCTGCAACAAGAGAGGCCACATATAACGTTCCATTTAGTGGCCCATTGCCTCTGTTTCCCATGTTGTACCGCACTAATTTTGAGCTCAGCGTGGGGTTCATTGCCTGAAATGCTATTCGAACCCTTGATGAACCAATAGCTTTATTCAAATATGAAAGTACATAAAGGTTCCTTTTTGTATAAAACTCTTCTACATATTGCAAATTATGTGACATCAACGGTTGTTGCGTATTATCCCCATTAGGCATTTTGTTTTTTGGATACCAATAAGGGATTGCCATCGAGTTTATTTTTTCTATATTCTCCAGGTCCTCAGCATCGGGTATTTTTGTATATTTTTTTCCACCATAAGTATAATTGATAAGAACCGGAACCTGCTTACCAATCCATTTTATATCCGAACTTATTGACGATTGTATATACTCTTTAGCATGCTCACATTCTTTTTTTTCTAAAACAGCTCCGCAATTGTCACATTTGAATTTATCAAGGACCTTAGATTGAACAGGATCGTATGCAGCCTTATAAAAAACTATTTCTTTTCCGCAATGTGGGCAAATGAAAACATCAGACCAGACTACATAATTTATTTCACCATATAAGTCACCTTTAAAAAATGAATTGTTCTCAATTGGATGTCTAGTTTTATATACCCACCCACATTCCTTTTCACATGACGCTATAATTTCAGATGCTTCCTTATGGAATTCATATGGATTGATTTTCGTATTATAGCTATATGTTATATATTGTGCCGCAGGAGAAAGATCTGAAAGAATTGAAAGTCGTTCTCCAACCTTGGCTTTAGGCATTAGCTGCTTTACGGCACTTTCTTGACCGCACATCTGTGCAGCAATCCCAGTCATACCACTTCCCGCGAATCCATCGAAAACAATATCCCCTGGCTCAGTATAATGAAGGATATACCGCATAATAGCTTTATAAGGCACTTTAGTATGATAAGAATGAGCGGTATAAATTGCATCACTCTTTCCTTCACTTACATCACTTGCGAATGGTTCTCTATGATAGTCATCTGTTTTTTCATCGTAAGGGTGTCCATTTTCTTCGATAAACTCTCCAATGAATGGATTTGGGCATGCAGTATAGTATGGTGCATCTGAGAGAGCAATAATATCTTCATCCGTTCCGATCGGGAAACCATCAATATCTCTGACTTTATCGATGTCCTCTTTTGTTAATTTCCTCTTTTCCATAATCATGCCTCACTGTCTTTCCGTTTCACTACAATGCGCAGCTTGCTCGGATCTTTGTCTTTAATATATCCGTCAATGAGTGACTTGATTTTTGCCTCAAATGTTGTGACATCGCATGGTCCAATTTCGTCCAGCTTGGAAACCAACTCATCTGTATCAATCACAACCGGATCAAAACCCTTCAGCAGATCTTTAATGCTCTGCACAAAGAAGTCATCTACCTTCCGCGGAAGAGTCTTTGTTGCCACAAATTCATCAATTACATCTGCCTGTTTTTTCTTAAGATATTTCTTCTGACTAAGAACGATAGGATCAGTAATTGTATTCAGTAGCATTCCGGTCCATTCAGTCACAAGATCATCAATTCTCTGCTCCAGATTATCGAGCTGTCCATACACATTCTTGGCCTTGCTGCCAATCTGGTAATGGCAATGAGGACAAACAGGATCATGCTTCAGTTCTTCCGGTGTCAGTTCATAACATGTAACAAGCTCTGCCAGATCCTGTTCAATAGCCTGCAATTTTGCAAGTGAAAGAACGTTCTTATTTTCATCTGCATTACGAAGCTTCTTCAGGTTAGCAAGAGCCTGGCTTTCCTGTAGTTTGCCGCGTTTCTTCGCTTCATTTATATCCAGACGCTTTCTCTTATGTTCCTCAAAATACAGGTTGATATACGCATCCTTAACCTTATCAAGAGCAGCCTCTACCTGATGTGCTGCAGCATCGCCTTTTGTTCCGTCCGCAATACTGTCACGAATCTGGCGGAACTGCTCTTTGCCATCTGAAATTTGCTTCTTGAGATCATCTCCCAGATCAAAGTATTCAATCTTTGACATGTAGTTGATAATGTCGGAGCATTCATTTTTAAATGTCAGATATTCCGGAACAGCCATCAGGATCTTGATCTGTTTTTCTAACTCTTCCACTTCTTCCATCGTATGTGAGAAGTTGTTGAGCTTTGCCGGCGTATTATACTTTGCACCGTAGTTCGCAAACTCGTCTCTAATGACCTTGCAGGCATTCCGCATCTGCGCAATCAAGAGCGTACTTGCCATCGGCTCGCCCCACAGATCAAAGCTGTTCTCAATTTTCGAGCTGCTCAATACTGCTGTATTGCTAAGATCCTGTGCCTTCTTCAGCAACAGGCTGATGCCTTTCTCTCGATCATTTGGGTTATCCAGATAAACCGGGTTGATGTCCAGTATCTCGAATAACTTCTTCAATTCAGCAAGAGACACTTCTGCAGGTTTTGACAGATATTTGAATTCATATAAATCCAGTGCACCTGTCTTAGGAATCTGGTCCAGTGAAGATGCTGTCACCTGCGTCTTTCCATCTCTCAGTGTGATAACTGCATATCCGCCATATACCATCGAGAGGAAGATAATCGGTGTGAAGAGCATGCTGATCTTAAAGTGTTTATCAACAAACTCGACGGAATCCTGCCATCCGTACTGATATTCAAATAGATCGCTGTAATTCAGAACCCCTTGCTGAGGAAGCTTCTTCAGCAGATCGATATAATAGCCGGCATACTTAGATCCTTCCGGTTTGATGCGATCATGGTCATCAAGCACGCCAAAGGTTTTGAGCAATGCTACCGCAACCTGGCTATTCTTACGACCGGCAAAATAGTCAAACGCTGCTCGGACATTCTCCGCCATGTTCTTTCTGGTGATTTTGGTTCTGAACACCGGGAACTCAGGATATTTATTATCAAAATACTCGTCAAAGCACAAAGACGCTGCAAGATCGATTGACCCCTTAAATGTGCTGTCAACAATATGTTTTCCGCGCAGGATCTCAATCAGCTGTCTCCGATGCTGATGGTAGCTTACATCGAAGCAGGTATTCCTGTTCTCACTGAGATAACGGATCAGCTTCTTCTTAAGAGTGGACTTCTTTGTCAGATAAGCATCCTTATCCTTGCCCTCACTCTCATTTGCCATGGCGCTGGCAGCAGCATATAGCTGCATGTTGTCATTAAACTCTGCCGATGGTTTGAAGTAGAAATACACTTCGTCATCTAAATTCCGAACATGATCTTCCTTCGCATCATACGGAGGCATGAAATGAATATAGAAATCACGCTCCGGCTGAGCAGTACTGCGCTCTTCCGGAATTCCCATAAAGAGATAACCTTCACGGAAAATGTTATGGCTTTCCCAGTTCAGGTCATACTGATAAATCTCAAAGCCTGGAACATACTGCTTCTCTGACCACTCCATGCATCCATAAACCACTTCATAAAAGTAGCGGTTCCATTCACTTGGAGCCATGATGGATGCTTTCTGCTTGATCTTCTCATCATAGTCAACAACTTTATTTACATCGATGTAATACTGACCATTGCTGTCGTTGTAAACGATAAACTGGCCAGATACAGTCATCATGATATCCTTGAGCGTGGTGCGGATAATGCCCAAGAGGAATTCTGGATCTTGTTCTGGCATTGGCAGGAATAAGCACAGATCATCCTTCAGTGTTTCAGCAGACAATCCGAACTGAACATCAAGTCCGTTCGTCGTCAATCTGTGCACACTAAGAGCATAAATGATCTGTATTGCCAGCGGTTTATAAAACGGTTTCGGGAAAGCTCTGTCAATGATATCTTCAAGCTGCGAGCTTGCATCAACGACTCTGCGGATTGTCACATCACTCTTCAGCAGTCCATTTGATTTAATTGCCGGCCAATATGTGTCAAAGGAATAAATTCCAGGTCTATCTTCCGGAACCTGCTCATCGAAAATATCTCGGATTGTTATAGAAATATTCTTCAAAATCTGCCGGTTTTCAACGAGATAAACCTGATTGAAAACGTCAATATAGGCTGGATGGATTGGGAAGAGATCGACAAACTGATCCATCTTAGATGACATTCCACCATACAGATTTGAGAATTTCTCAAGATGCTGACGGATCCATGCCTTCTGCTCCGGTGTTTTCTTCAGAATTCTCTCAGATACAACATACGCTGTATCTTCTTTTGTGATCAAAAGCTGCGTAAACCGGTCACTGACATGCTTCAGTGTATCCGATACGAAACTGAAGCGAGGATTATCAAAGATTTTCTCCTGAAGGCCGCAAATAATACGCAGTCTGCTCTTACTGCACATCTCACCAAGTGCACGAAGGAATTCCAGATCCAGCACAATCTGCTTTTCATTTCTTGAAGAGAGGTAGCCAAGAAGCTCATCAACCACAATTAAATACCCTTTGCCAGGATATTTCTCGTTGAAGGCAAGCATCATATCCGTAATAAGCTTTTTGTTATCACGAACCTTATCCAAATCCGGAACTGTGAAATCAATTCCCCTATCTGCAAAATCATCTTCGATGTAACCGAAGATAATATCGCGTAAGCTCATCGTAACCCCGCCAATTTCCATGCGAAGTATTTCAAACTTACCCGCAACACACTGCATCTCATTTGCAAATTTCTTATTCTGCAGATACTGCAGATCATCTGCGTTCGATGCGATTGCCGAAATAACACTCATCAAGTGAGATTTACCTGTACCATAATTACCAACGATCAATACACCGTGATTGTCTACTACTTCGTCCATCTGAAGTTGGTCGATAACCGGTGCCTTCAGATTCTCCGCCATCTGATCACTCATCACATAGCTTTTTACATATTCTTTGGCTCTGTTATCATCGTTTGCAGTAGTCAGCTGAATAATATCTTCTATAGGATGAAAGCTGATCAATTCTGAATACTTCATATTTCCCCTCCGTCGTTAAATGATGACTGTTACATCATAGTTTTCAATCAAATACTTCTTATAATCTGGTCTATCCGGAACAGAATATATAAGCGCTCCAGACTCATAGCTTCCGGGCCATAGGACCTGGAAAGCTTTCACTCTACAGGTATCGATTAAAACCTGCAGAACATCGATCGGATAATCCGGGTTAAACATTACATCGATATCTGTTATCACAACATCATCCGGCTGATCCTTTAGACAATCCAACAACACTTTTCCCATCCGCATTCCACGCTGCCTAGGTGTAGTGAGCTTTATTAACCTCTCGGCAAGAGGACGGTTCATAGAAATCTGTTCTATGCCTGAAGCATAATTACGAGCAGTATATATTACCGGCTTCATATACTTGTCATCAGCAAGTTTATCAATACGAGTTATTACGCCCACATTCTCGCCCCCTCATTGCTGTTTTTCTTCTTGATCTTGATCCGGAATATAAGAAACGATATCTCCAAAGTCCACGCCAAGAACATCACATATCCTTGAAAGGACTGCCATGGTCACTTCTTCATCGCGAGAAAGTCTGGTCATTGTATTAGGAGCAACATTGGCTGCTTTCCGCAGATCTGCTTTGCTCATCTTCTTGTCGATTAGTAATTTCCAAAGCTTGTTATACGAGTAAGCCATAGAGCCTCCATCCCACCAAGGATAATTAGAAATCCGTGAAAATCCTACTACTTATCAGTATATCGTAAGCTGTATTCATCTACAATGACTTTTTCGCATCCTGTTGCGAGGACCAGATGCTGTAAATAGCCAATTTCTTATTGCCAATTATATTTTCGTGGAGTTTAATTGTTTATAGATCGAACCGTGTTAACAAGCACGGTAGTAATGGAAAAATAGATGGGCAAGCAGTGTCTTCGTGTCACGAAGACCAGATGCTTGTTGGGGAAGCACCCCAATCCCCTTGAACTTTGCCTGCGGCAAAGATCTATTTTTACCAATAAGGAAAATCGAATGGATAAAGACGAAAAAGATACAGAAATCCCGAATGAATCATCAAAAAACGATTTAGATTCCAGAACCAGAACAGCGGCTTATGATTCTTTAGCTGCGTCCATTGCTAATATTACGAACTTATCAAATTCAATCCAGGCATCGATTATTTCTCCGGCATTACAGGAAACGCTCAACTCAATTCAGAGGCAAAATCTGCGCTTTTCAGAAATATTGACACCTGTAATGGATCGGCTATCTATTACAGCAGCTACAGTTTCAATGGAAGGGATATCGTCTGCCCTTCAATCTGTCGTTGAATCTACGAAACCATTACAGACAGCATATATGGATTCTATGGCTTCTATTCTCCGGTCTTTTCAACCGTTATCAAATCTGAATACAAGCTTAGTAACTGATGCTGCACTGCAATCATTCAAACTTAATATTGGATCACTAATTGACACATCCGCGTGGAAATTGGAACAAGAATCATTAGCACAGACGATTGCTGCACAAAACCAAGCTCTATTATCATCCATCGCTAAGATAACAGAAATTTATCAGCCATTTTATACTCACCTGAGCGAGATTGGGAAATCAATCTTATCATCATATTTAAACGGGCTGAATCAGGTTTTATTAAGTGAGAACTGGTTTCCTTATATCATCAGTCTGGAAGATAGAGAATTTCACAAAAGCTTAATGAATACTCTTATTCATACAAATGCCGGGTCCAAAAGCCGTGAGAAGAGAATTAACCGGTTGATTTATGATCAGTATACGAAAAGCAGAATTGAGAGTATTCGAAAATCATGGAGATATTGTGATCTCGCAAGCTTTCAAATACGTATATTAAACCAAGCTGTCTATGCGTACCACAGAGGAGAATATGCCATTACTGCAATTGTGTTAGTATCTTTCTGGGAAGGTATCATAAAAGACAAGACTGGTCATGGCAATGAACGACAAAGTATAAAAGCAATAAGAACTGAATCAGAAGAATTGATCCTTAATAATGATTATCCCCAAATATATGCTGAGTTCAGCACAAGTTGTATTTTCTACGACTGTAACTCCGTAGAAGAAATTAAACAGGATCTGCCAGGAAGACACCAGATGGCGCATAGTTGGTTTAGCCAATATCCAAGCAAGAAGACAGCTTTGAATGCGATTCTTTTCACAGATTTTCTGATAAAGATGAACGCCATTTAAGTCTCCCTGTATTTCAACGAGCTTGGCTTTTACCAAATTTTCTTTCGCGTTTTCGTTCTTGCTCGTTCTCCAGGATGATCTCCGCATTCTTCAATGCAATCTGAAGTTCCTTGGCTTTGTTCCTGGCTGTGCGGTATTCCGCATAAGCCTTTTTCTTCTCTTCTACGATGCGGCTGTATTCTTCATTAAGTTCTTTTACCTTCGGGATCTTCTTGTCCGGCAACTGATCGAAGGCATCCTTAGCGGCTTCATGCTTGCGGATGTCTTCTTCATGCTCTGTAAGAAAGGCAGGATCATATCCGGATTTCCTGTATTCCTCATATATATTCTTTGTCCGGGAGTAATTGAAGATGTGGTTCTTCAGCTGGCGGATCTCTTCCAGACGATCATCCATGGAACGGATCGTTTCATGCAGATTGTCTGCACCTCTGGATGCTTCCGAAGCAAGCCTGCGCAGTTGCTTCATATCATGGATATTGTTTTGCTGCAGAAAGAGCAAGACCTTCGCCATCTGTTTGACATTGAACTTCTCTGCCCAGCGCTGATAGCCGCTGCCTTTACCCGACAGGACCTTATCCTGCAGGTTGATGAGCAGATCCATCTGTTCATCTCTTTTCCGGGCCGGTCGTTTCTTTGTATTGCCTTGGATGAATTGTTCGATGTCCTGCTGAGCGAATCCTTCACCGAGAGAATCCAGACGGATGAATCGTTTCTGTCCATGCCCCTTAACCGAAATGTGCTTTCCCCGCTTGATCTCATACCCGGATTTCTCCAAGGAAGAGACAAATGCATCCATGGATTTTGGTTTCTTCTGCAGCTCACTGCTGATCTGTCCTCGAAGTTCATCCCGGAATGCATGACGCTTGGGATATGTCTCCCGCTTCTTTCGCTGAGATGGCGGCAATTTCTGAATGATAGATTTTCCGTGTTCCAGGCAGATGATATCGCTCAGCGTCTGCAACGCCAGACCACAGAAGAAAAAATTCTTGAACTTCCGCGTACAGTCCAGTGCAACAGAGTTAAAGATGATGTGATTGTGTATATGGGCACGGTCTGTATGTGTTGATACAACAAAGGCATGCTCGCCCTTGGTGAAACGCATCGCAGTTTCATAACCGATCTTGTTTGCTTCTTCCGGTGTGATCTCACCAGGCTTGAATGACTGTCGGATCTGGTAAGCCAGGATATCTCCCTTATAGACTCTGCCGGTGATCCGCAGATATTCTTCCTTGGAAAGTGCGAATTCTTCCGCTGCTGTCTCCGGGCTGCAGGCATAGGAAGAAATATATTTACCGTCTTCTGTTTTATCCGGATTCTCGGAATAATCGAGCCGGCCTTTCAGACTTTGCACAGCTGTCTTCCCTTTTGTCTGGTGCATGGAAATCAATTTGGTCGCTGCCATAGTACCTCCATATAGAAAAATCCGGAGACCGTCTGAAGATCAGGCAGCCTCCGGAAATTTGATTTCGTTGTTGTGTTTTTATGAATGCAGGAAACCTCTGAGTCCGTCCCTGGCATCTTCAATCAGTGCGATCAGTATGCCGGCGCAAAGATAAATGGCAAAACAACCTGCACCGATCAGCGTCAACAGGAAAACATCCCGCCAGCTTCTCATGACCAGGCTGTAGACATCGCAGATGACAATGAAGATCAGAAACGGACCGGTGATATAAGACGAGAGATTTGTAACGATCCGCAGGAACAGACCGGCAAGTGCCGTCACAGCAATCAGTGGCAGAGAGACAACTTTCAGGATCAATCGAATCATAAACATCGCGGCACCTCCTTCTGTCTGCAGGATATTAGATCATAATCCGGACTGCAAGGATGTCGATTTACTTCCAGAGAAATCATGCAAGAGCTTTCAGTTCATTCACAATTGTATGGCCGGCTTCAAACAATTCATTGAAACGGACCCGCAGATCCTCGATATCCTCCCGATAAATGCTCCCGTCCGTATTGGCTCTCCTGGCATACTGGTTCAGGTTGTTGCTGCAGATGCCGAGCAGCCGGACGAGTTCATGCATTTCCGAAAAATCCAGCTTAATACAATATCCGTCCAGTGCCATCTTCCGTATATAGGCACTGCGGTTATGCATGCCGGCTTCTTCCATCTTCTGCTGGATCCGCTCTACTTCATCTGCATCCAGCCGCAGGGAAACAAAGGTATCGCGCTTTGCTTCTGCACTTTCACTCACAGGCAGGTGTCCAGGATCTGATCAAATTCTGCATCCGAGATCTGGTCCAGCTTCGGCACCAGACCGTCGATCATTTTCTTCAGATCCCTGTCCTCCTTCGTCAGTGTTTTCTGCATTTTCGAAAGTTCATCTGCCAGTCCGGTGCGCGATCCCTGATTGTAGAGCATCATCAGCATTTTCTCATCCTTTGTGAATTTCACCTCATCACCTCACTCTCTGATCTTTTCAAGCAGCTTCTCCGCCAGATCCTTCGGCGGTTCCGGAGCTGACTCCTTCAGATCCTTCAGCTGATCAAGTACAGATTCTTTTTTTACCTCACATTTGCAAGGCTGCGTCTCCTCCGCAAGATTATTGATCACTCCATCCAGCTGATTATCATTCTGCTCCAGCATATCCTCAAGGGTGCGGATATGATTCCTGCCGGAGAAGAAACCCGGCAGTTCCTGAAATCCAATCGTATCAACGTAATGTGCCGAGATTACACCGTTCTGCCTGATGGCAATCACATCACTGACCGACAGGCTGTGCCCGTGAAAATCTTCCGGACTGGCAACATTGAACTTTCGGTACAGATCCTCCATCATTGTCTGCTGATCCGCATAGGGAATCAGCGGAGCCGCATATACCATTTCATAATGATCAACGTCCGGTTCGATCTTCTGCTTATGCAGCGCACTGTAAGACATGAACCGTTCTTCTTCCGTTTCCGGCGCATGCCGCAGCTGCAGAATCGCATAGGTATCCGTGGAATCTGTCAGAAAAGCTTCCACACGGTCCTGCTCGGATCCATGTCCGTTGATCTCATCCCATTTGAATACTTTTGACACTGTGTACCTCCTTCCTCTCAGCGTTCCGGTGCGGGTGCCGTCCTTCTGCTATCCAAAGTACGGACATTGTTCAATTCTTCTGCCTGCCGGATGGAATCCAGAACAGATGCTCTCCGATCTGTACGTTCATAAGATTCCAGCTCATCCAACAGGGAAGATGCTTCTTCCAGCAGTTCATCGTCCGGTTCCATTTCCTCTATGGCTTCCTGCAGAAATGATTGGATTCCTTCTACATCACTATGCAGAAGATCTGCTTTGACCTGCTCGAATCCTGCCTCCCGATTATCCATAGAATCCATGTAATCGTAAGGATCGAAATCATATGCAAACTGATCCAGGCGCTGTGCCAGTTCGTCTATCGTCATCGGATCACCTCCCTCTAGCGCTCCGGATCTCTGGCTTCCCGCTTCATGCTTTTTACCGGATCCAGCTCAAAACTCTTTAGTTCCTTCTCTGTCAGCGGACGGTTGTAAACGACATCACCGTATCTTCCGGATCCTTCATCGTCGCAGTACTCCAGTCCTTCTTTAGGTACGGCACCGGGTCCCGGCGGACGATGATTGCATTGATAGCGGTACTCTTTTGGCTTATCCGTATTTTCGGCAACAGATAACTGCTGCAGAGCACTTAGGACAGACGGCTGCTCGGCTGCTTGCTGGATCTCTGCTTCACGCTCTTTCATCAGCGTTTCCAGCTGCTCATCAATTCTTGTGATCAGATCACTGGCGGTACTGCGGATTGTTTCCAAGGACGCTTTCAGCTCTGCTGTTTCCTTTCCCGAAGACCAGCCGGCGATATAGGCAAAGGAATAATCGGAAGTATCTATGCCATAGTGCTGGCAGATCGTATAGGCAACACTTTCGGCTTCAACCTCTTTGGTCTGGCTGCTCTTTTCCTTCCCGTCTGCCTTCATCTTTTCCAGGGAATGCAATGTAGCGTGCGTCATCTCATGGATCGCTGTCTTTACAGTCTGTGTCTGACTCATCCCTTCCTGAATCGCAATCCGCTGATCCACGACCTGGTAATATCCCTTTGCCCCACCGGTGATTTCTTCAAAGGTAATCGAAACTGGAGAAGTCCGCTTCAGTGCTTCAAAGAACAGGTCAAAGTCTTTCACCTGACCGGAAAGCTCATCTACGCCAAGTGTCGGCAGTTCTTTGCCATCCGTCTGACTGACATCAAAGACCGTTGCCACACGGAATGCCGGACGTTCGATCTCCACCGTCTCCTTGACCGGCTGCCCGTTGGCATCGAGGATCGGTTTCCCGGTTGCCGGATCCTTCTTCTCCTGTTCTGCCTTTATCTTGTACGGAGACGGAGCAATGATCTTGATGCCCTTTTCTCCCTTGCGGACCTGCCGTCCGAAGTTCCGCTTCCATGCCTGATACCCGGCTACGGAAGTCGCATCCGGTCTCTGCATGGCGATCAGGATCGTATTGTTCAGCGAATAATGATGAAACTTGGACATTGTGGAGAGCCACTCTTTGTACTTGTCGCTCTCAAAGATCTCCTGCACACCCTTTTCCAGCTGATCCGTAATCTCCTCGATCGGCTTTTTCTTTGCCGGTGCGGACTCCTGTTTCAAAGCTGTGAAGCCTGCCGGCGGTTCGGCTACTCCCTTCAGATCGATATCATCCAGAGAAACCCTCTCCGGTGCAGGCGGGATCTTCAGAATGTCATGTTCCATAAAGGAGAAATACCGGTCATCATTGCCGATGATGATGTGATCCTGCACCGGTGTCCCCAGCAGATCACAGATCTTCTGCAGCCTGGCCGTCACATCGATATCATCCTGGGATGGCATCAGATTACCACTTGGATGGTTATGAAAAAGCATGACCGACGCCGCATTGGACAAAATCGTACTCTTCAGGATCTCCCTAGGATGAACCAGGGAAGCAGTCAGCGTACCAACTGATACCACATTCACATTGATCGGCTTCATGTCATTGCGCAGATTGACCACGCAGAAAACTTCCCGATCATACTTTTTCAACGTCTCGGCGATGATCCGGACTGCATCCTGCGGGCTGGTGATCGGTTCTGTAGAATACAGCGGCGGTTCCTGCACCATCCGGATCCCGACCTGTTCCAGTTTGTATTCCTTAGCTGAACGCATCGGCATCACCTCCGATCGGGATCACGAGGATCACAGGCTCATCAGTCATGGGAAGATCATCGCGGATGGTTCCGGTTGTCGAAAATTCGATCAGTTCTTCTTCATCATTCATAGGAACTCCTTTCTGCTTAGAAGGAAAGACAGCGGGCAGTTCCGAAACCGCCCGCATATCCTTATTCGTCATCTTTGGACTCTTCCTCTGTTTCATCATCCGTGTCCTCCGGAAGATCATAGCCATCATCGTCTTCGTGATAGTCCGCATCTGGATCCGGCTGCTGTTCTGTCTTCTGTGTTTTCTTCTTCATCCGGATGGCAAAGAATCCGACAACACCAATGCCTGCCAGCATGACGCAGACAGCTGCCGGGATCCAGTTGATCGGTTTCGTTTCCTTTACTGCCGGTGTAATTTCCGATTGACTCGCCGCTTCAGCAGCCTCCTTCTCTGCCTTTTCCTTTGCCGCCTGTTCTGCCGCTGTCTTCTCAGCTTCCTCCTGGGCTTCCGCATCGAGGATTGCCTGGGCATCTTTTTCATCCATCAGTGCCAGAAGATCGGATTCATCGACGGTATTCAGGAAGTGAACGGTGTTCTCACCCTGATCGTCGCGATCAATGATGATATAGAAGTAGTTGCCATTCTTGCTGACAACTGTGATGAACTGCTTCCCTGTTTTCTCGGAAGTAATGTCGTCCACCAGCGTCATATTCCCTTCCGGTGTCAGAGGAGGCAGGTCTTCGTCTTCCTCCGGCTGCGTCTCTTCCTGCACTGTTTCTTCGGTAGTGCCGGGATCAGTAGATTCATTGGTCTGCGCATAGGCCGGAATCGATGTGCAGCTCATCATCAATGCACTGCAGCACAATAAGGTACTCAGCATTCGTTTAATCTTCATTCTGCTTATCCTCCATGACATCTTCCGGAATTGCACCCTGCGGGATCGGATCCACCGCCATCTTTGCCAGCAATTTCTGCAGCTGGTCCGGTGTCAGATTCGCCGCATGGACGATATCGCTGATCTCGGATTTCTCCTGTTCCGCATACTGTGCTTCCAGTTCCTGAATTCTTCTGCCGTATTCTTCATAGCGAGCTCTGGTCTTCTCCAGATCCTCACCGATCTTGTCTAATTTTCTGCTCATTTTTTCCTCCTTCTTAACCTGGTAAACGGCCGTAACAATAAAAGTGCGCTCTGAAATACGATGAATTGACGGATGCGTACTGAATCGGATTGCCGCAGTGGATCATCATGCCGTCGCCGACGTAGATGCCGACATGGCTGGCCCCCGGTGTATCGTAGGTACCCTGGAAAAAGATGATGTCACCTGGTTTTGCTTCGCTTGCCGGGATGATCCGCAGCATTTGCCTGAGACCCTCCGCTGTCGTTCTGCCGACATTCCAGCCGTTGCCGCTGTGGTTGATCACCCAGCAGACAAAACCGGAACAGTCAAAACTCGTAGACGGAGATGATCCGCCCCATACATACGGATAACCGAGATACTTGGTTGCCTCCCGCATCATGTTGGCAAATTTCACATCGGATAATGCTTCCGTGTTCAGCGTGTAATCCAGACCTGGCACATCACTGGCGTAGATATCATCTTCGAACAGATACGACCGGTTGCCTTTGGTCTGCTGTAAAAGCTGATATCGTTCCATCTGATCATCCGTCATACCGGAATTTGCCACGACCATCTCCAGGCTGTTATTTGCCAGTTTGACATGCAGGATCTTGTACTCATACGGAACCTGTACCTCATATTCGTACTCTTCCTCTTCTTCTGTAATCTCTCCGGTTTCCGGATCCCTGTGTTTCTTTGTCCTGGTTCCGGTTCTGGTTTCTGTCCGGTAGCGGATCTGCACTTCTTCCCTGGTCGTCAGGAAATACTGCGCATGGAACAGTTCCTGCAGCTTTGTCTGTACTTCTTCCCTGCTGTAATCCTCGAATAGCACCGTCAGATAGGACGTCAGGACATAAGGATTGTGATTGATCTCCGCCAGGTCATACTGATATTCGTCATAACCGGGATAATCCGATTCAATGCGGCCGATCTGTGCCTGGAGATCTGCCTCCATTGCTTTGTAATCGTTATTCGCGCCTCTGATATCCTCATCCGTCGCGGTATAGCTGGTTGCAAGGATTGTCGCTCCGGGATTGCCGGAGAGCGCGGTACAAGATGAGAACGTACTGGTCACAAACATCAGGATCAATGCCAGCAATCCGCAGGTAAGAAACGCTCCCGGATGTTCCGTAATGGTCTCTGCGGCGGATCCGAACAGTTCCCGAATCTTCTCCGTAAAGGTCTTTGTACTCTGGACCGCGGCTGCTGATCCGGTCTTCTCACCGGTGCTGGCAGCCTGATACTCTGCCTTAATGGACTGTCTCTGCCGCCAGCGGGAAAGCCAGCTGGAGCCCGTGTTGTCCTTGGGATGTTTTACGGCTTCTCTTCTCTCATGAAGACGGGAAGCGTATCCACCACTCACCGGATTCTGAGATGCTTCTGCCGTTGCACCGACAGTGTTCATCGCTACATCTGCCTTTTCAGCAGCCTCTTCCGCTGCTATCTCTGCAGCGCCTGCTTCTTTCTTTGAAGCATGGAGTTTCTGCCCGTAGCGAACACGGCTGACCGTATTCCGGAGTGCATAGGATCCCTCCTCTGCCATTTCCGTGCTGCGGTTGACAGCTTCCGTGCCGATGTTGTCGTCCTGGTCCTGCCTCTCGATCTCTGCATGCATGCGCTGCGTCAGAACTGCAGATGATACATGGGAAGTTTTCTTCGGCTCGGTTTCTTTCTTCCTGCCGAAGCGCAGCTTATCGCCTTTGGGATCTGTGCCTTTGAACCTGCTTTTCTTTCTGGTATAGCCGGATTCATTCGGAAGAATGTCCGGCTGATCCGGAGCTGCATTCTCCGGATTGATCTTCTTATCCGGCAATAGCATCACCTTCCTTTTCCATTTCATTCGGCTTGGTTGTCATGATCCGGTACAGCTCCAGATCCTGCGGGAAGTGATCGACAAACGGCAGGATGACGTTTCCGTAGAACAACAGTCCTTCACCTTCTCCGGAGTGCGTGACATAAGACAACTGGTGCGGTGAGATATTCAGCTGCTTTGCCAGAATCTGCCGGTCGCCCTGCGCCTGGTTGAGCATGTAGATGAAATCGGAATTTTCGAAGATGTTCTCGACTTCCCGGCTGGAAAGCAGGTCTTTAACGTTCTGCGTAATGCCGGTCGGAATACCGCCCCACTTGCGGAATCTCTTCCAGATCTCTACGGAATAGCTGGCTGTCTGGTCCTCCTTGAGCAGCAGATGGAACTCATCCATGTAGTACCGGGTTGCCTTTCCTGCTTCCCGGTTGGCGGTGACTCTGCCCCATACCTGATCCTGCACGATGAGCATGCCCAGCTTCTTCAGCTGCTTGCCCAGTTCCTTGATGTCGTAGCAGACCAGGCGGTTATTGATATCGACATTAGTACGATGATTGAAGAGATTCAGAGAACCTTTGACATAGATTTCCAGTGCCGTCGCTACATGCTTCGCTTCTTTTTCTTCCTGCCGGAGCAGAACATCATACAGATCCTCCAGCACCGGCATATTCTCCGGTGACGGATCATCGAAATACTTCTGATAGACCTGATGGACACAGCGGTCGATGACCGTCTTCTCCACCGGCTGCAGACCTTCCTTACCGCCTACGATCAGTTCGCAGAGAGACAGAATGAAGTCCGCTTTGAGTGCCAGCGGATTATCCTCTTCTGAGTAATTGCTGTTGATATCCATGGGATTGATGTACTGACTGCTGGAAGGACTGATCTTGATGACCTGTCCCTTCAGACGGTTGACCAGCGGGGAATATTCTGCTTCCGGATCGCAGATGATGATGTCATCATCCGTTACCAGAAAAGCATTGGTGATCTCGCGCTTGGCGCTGAATGACTTGCCGGATCCCGGTGTGCCAAGGATCAGACCATTGGGATTCTTCAGCATCTTGCGGTCGACCATGATCAGATTGTTGGACAGGGCATTCAACCCGTAATACAGGGATTCCTTGCCATCCTGGAAGAGCTCCTGTGTGGTAAAGGGAACGAAGATCGCCGTGGAGCTGGTCGTCATGCCCCGCTCGATCTCGATCTGATTCATCGCCAGCGGAAGGGAACTCATCAATGCCTGTTCCTGCTGGAAATCCAGCCGGCGCAGATTGCAGTTGTGTTTTTGCGCAATGGACGATGCCTGGAAAATGTTATTGTCCAGCTCCTGCTTTGACATCCCGGTATTCATGATCAGAAAAGTGAGTAGGAACATGCGCTCGTTCTGGCTCTGCAGCTCCTGCAGCAAAGCCTTTGCGTCTTTGCCGTAGGTCGCAAGATCTGATGGGATGATGTCCATGTCATAGCCGGAACGCACTGCCTTCTTCTGTTCCTCGATCTTGGAACGGTCCAGTTCCGTGATCGTATGCTTGACCGTCTTGATTGCTTCATTCTGGTCCACCGAGCGGATATGCATGGATATAACCTGACTGGATTCCATGTCGAGAAGATCCTTCAGCAGCTGATCGGAAAGATCCGATGCTGTGATGGAGAGATAGGACATCGCTCCGTAGAGCGGCCCCATGTGGAATGTCCTGCCGCCCGGGAATGAGAAGGACGTCGGCGCGATGAAGTCTTTGATTGAAAGCCCGGACTCAACGAGCCATTTCCATTCGAATGCGAAGCGGTCCTTATCTCCCATATGAAACATGTCATGCATGACCTTCAGGCGTTCCTTTCCATCCAAAACATTTGCCGTCACACCAAGCCGGCGGAAGTTGTTGAGCAGATCCGTCTGGATATGGATCAGACGCGGTTTTGCCTGTTTCATGGACTCTGCCTCGATGCCAAAGGTCAGATACTTTGTTTTGGTCAGGCCGTTATTGCCCTGTGCCAGCTGGGTCCGCAGCATTCTGGAATACTCTTCCCGGACATCATCGAATCCGTCTTTCTTCAGAGGAATCCGGATGCTTTTCTCAAAGCTTGCCGCGTCCGTCGCCATATTCATGAAGGAAAGCTGGAAATGCACGGAGCTGTCGAAGAAATTCAGGAAGGAACACCATTCTTCAAAGATGGCGGTTTTGTCTTCCTGCTGGGCCAGCTGATAATTGATGTCCTGAAACTGTATGGTCTTTGTGTAGTAGTTCTGCCCGCACCGGCAGATGCCGTCCTGAAACATCCGGTCGATCGGAATGGTCTGCTGCGCGGTACGCGGCACGCCGTCATCTCTCTTCGCACGGACAGCTATCTGTTCGATCTGTTTCCTTTCACTTCTGCTGAGGCTGTCGGGCAGCTTTACGGCTGCCTTTTCTCTTTTTCGCTTCTGCATGAAGAACAATTGCGTTCACCTCCTGTTCCGCCTCTGCCATGCGCTGCAGGGCTGCGTAGTAGTTATCTGTCTGATACGGTCTGTCTTTGGGCCTGACGAACTTAGCTTCGATGAAATGCTGCAGGATGACCTCCAGCGGCATCCCGTCCCGCTCATACATAGCCAGGAAAAAGAACGGCAGCATGATGAGGATCATGCACATGGCCGCAAAGCTCATGTTCCCGGTCTTTCGAAGCAGGAAGTATGCCGGAACGCCGATCGCCGCGGCGATGGAAAAACAGATCAGCTGCCGCTTCGTCAGGTTGAAAAAGATCTTGGATTTGACCTTGGTCAGGTCTCTTGGTACTGAAATATAGGCTGACAAGTTCATTCCTCCTTAATGCGCGTTGAACACCGATTTCGCCAGGCTTCCGGTTTTGAACAACGTGAAGCAAAGCAATACGGTATAGCCCATGACTCCCCAGATAGATGCCACGATGTCGCTTGAGAATGAGATTCCCTGGATCAGCACCGCATAGATGCCGACACAGATCATGATCAGAAACCCTTGGAACCCCAGAGCAAATAACGATCGCAGATAGTTCTGTCCGATCTGGCTCTGTTCCCTGCTACCGAATGTTGAGAATGGGATCGGTGCCAGACTTGTCATGAGATAGATCTCAATCATGCGCCCGTAGATAATGATGAAGATGATCAGAGACATGATCCGCATGCCGAAGTTCAGCAGGAACGTCTGCAGATAGACGCCTAGAAGCGGACCGATTTCCATGGCTTCCAGCGTGTCCTGCATGCCTTCCAGCGCGGTGCTGTCTACCGCCGTACTGCCGCTGATGATTCCTCCGGCGGATGAAATGACATGCTGCGATACATCAAAGACTGCCATTGTGATCGTAAAGCAGTTGGTAATGAGCATGACTGCCACAAACGTCTTGAAGATCCATTTGAAGAAGATCCATGTCTCGAAATTGGCCAGATTGTTGTGTTCGATGATCAGCTGAATCAGCTCGTAGCAGGCAATGAACGTCAGGATAATGCCGGCGATCGGCACGATCACTGATTCGGATACTCCTCTGATTAAGGAAAAGACACCCGGCGAGAAACTCGCCGGGGTCGTCCCAACCTGTGCCGCGGCATCTCCGACCTGCTGGTTCACAGCATCGAAGATGCCGGTCAGGCTGCTCATAATTCCGCCCACGAGCATTTCTTTCAGCCAATCCGTGATTTGCTGAAAGATCGTGTCCACTTAGAAGATCACCTCCCGATCAGAACAGTCCTGCGAGAAGCGGTACCAGGGTAGTGCCGATCAGCGCGACACCTCCGCCGGCCATCAGCTGCTTCATGCCCTGGGACTTGGCGCCAGGGTTGTCGTTGCCATACCCTTCCATAAGGTTGACTGCACCCCAGATACCAAGACCTGCCCCGAGTGCGATAACAAGTGTCTGCAGTACTCCTACTGCGCTGGTGAAAAATGCCATATTCGTTTTCCTCCTTTTGCCGTCTCCTGCGGCCATAAAATATATTCCTGAATTCCAGCTCTGCCGGTGTCTCTTGGACCTCTTATCATTCTGTTGGTTTTGTCCGGTGACCGGTACTGTTGCTGGAACTGAGGACAAACTTGATGGGCAGCTATTTCTGCCCGGAAACAAAAAATGCAGCCGAACCTTTTCTGATCCGACTGCTTCTACATGAAATATTCTGTTGTACTGTTCTTCATCTTGCGTTTTCTCTGGGCTTCTTTCTGTAGAATTCCACCATCTCCTTCAGCTGATGGTTACTGACGGTGGTACGGGTATTCTCCCACAGACTTCTTCCATCCGGTCCCGTACCGGTTCTGTGAGATTTCGTGACTGTGGTCTGGCCATCCACCGGAAGATCTACACACACTGCCTTGCCGTTCTGACTGTCATAGACAGAACCGGCCGGCACCACGAAGCTTGCCCATGGAGAACGGTCCTCCGGATCCTCATTCGGGATCTTTACCCGGACCAGTTCATTGCCGTTCCTGGCAGTAAACTCATCACCCAGAAGACCTCTTGCAAATTTGATCGTAATAACACCTTCGCTCATTGTTTTTCATCCTTTCTGATTTCATGAAATGTCTGATTCAAAGCCGTATGTCACATTCCTGGTATTCGAAGCGTCATTTCTCGATATGCATCACCTCCCTTTAAGGCAAAAAAGATCCCGAACCGTTTGTTAGTTCGAGATCTGTATAAAAACAAATTCAATTGTTATCGATGCGTTAAATTACTATTGATTCTGAAGAATTGCTTCGGCCCAGTTTTGATCCACAGTGAAACTGTCATCATTTATTGTATCAACAATATTACTCTTTACCATTTCGTATAAGTCATCCGGAATGATAGCCATCAATGTTGAGATCTTTCCGATTTCCTCGGCATAAATAATCTGAATGTATTTTTCACCATTATTTCCCGGGACGAACATATCCTCTTTGACATTAAGATCTGGATATTTCTTATAAACCTCACTTAAAACAAACAACTTACATATTTCAATAACTCGATCATCCAATCCTTCATCAAGGATAAATAGCTTTTCTCTCAGATCATTCATAGATCTGACAATTCTTATCCAATATCCTTCTGCCTTGAAATTTGTTGGAAAATCCGGATTATTCTGATTGAAAAACTGAATAAATTCAGTTTCTTCTTTATCAGTTTCGCAGTATTGAATTAGTACCTTATCTTCCATCTGATGATAAAGGAAGCGACGATAAATATATGTCTGGTAACCACAATGTGGGCAAGTAAAGCTAAAGGCAGATCCGTCACGCACCTTTTGCTTCATTTCCGGATCAAGGGTTGTATTAATACTGTCCCACAGCTTAAACTTGCTTACTTTTCCGCAATTCGGACATTTAATTGTTACTTCTTCCCATTTCGACATACCAACGCTCCCTAAGTACTTTCAGCTGTAACAATCCAAATGATCTGCCGATTCTAAGTTGTTGATTTCTAGGTAAAGATTATCATGCAAACTCTAGAATGTCATCCAACATTTACCACATTATACTGATCATTCGGATGCAATTTTAAGCCATGTTTCAGATACTTCTCAATATCAAACATCTGCTTCTTATCATAATCTCCAGTCAGCTTGTAATTGGGATGCTGTGTCAGGTCATATTTATCTGACAGGAACGGCCGCACACCACGCAGCTGCAGGATGCACTTGTTTCCTTCCAGTACTGCCAGCTCATCGACAGACAGAAGATCATGACCTAGCTTCTGGTAATTCAGGGAATGCGATTCTTCTCGTCCCCGGCTCTCTCCAGTGTTGTACATGTCGATCGTCTCCTTGCCGAGCGACTGATTCAGCTCCTTCAATGTCGTCGGTTCGGTACCGCCGAGGAAGATCCTACTGTCCATATTTCCTATGATCGTATCCGCATTGTCCTTGTAGATCGCTTTCAGCTGTGACTGCGCCTGCAGGAAGAGGCAGGCGGAGATCTCACGACTTCGGATCGTCGCAACCAACTTTTCCAGATTAGGGATCTGACCGATATTCGCTGCCTCATCAATCAGGCACCGGACATGGACCGGAAGCCTTCCGCCATAAACATCATCCGCCTTCTCACACAGAAGGTTGAACATCTGCGTATAGATCATTGCAATCAGGAAATTAAAGGTAGTATCCGTATCCGACATGATGAGAAACAGCGCTGTCTTCCGATCCCCCAACGTATCCAACTCCAGTTCATCGTACATTGTGATGTCCCGGACCTCCTGGATATCAAAGGGAGCCAGCCTGGCACCGCAACTTACAAGGATCGACTTCAGGGTCTTGCCGGCAGCGAGCTTAAACTTGCTGTACTGCCTCACCGCGAAATGATTCGGGTTCTTCTTTTTCAGATTGGCAAAGAGGATATCGACTGGATTCATGTAGTCCTCATCGTCCTCCCGAACTTCCATGGAATTCAGCATCTCCAGCAGTGTCGCAAAGTTCTGTTCTTCCTTTGGAGCCTCATAATGGATATATCCGATCAAGGCACAATAGAGAAGTGTTTCCGACTTGGTCCAGAATTCATCACCTTCCTTCCCGTCTCCCTTAGTATTTGCGATCAGAGCCGTAACCATCTTCAGAATATCTTTTTCCGAGTGAATATAAGCAAAGGGATTATATCGCATCGATTTCCTGAAATTGATGGTATTGAAGACCTTGATCCGGTATGGTTCGTAGACGATCTTCCCCTGCTTATCTCTAATCGGTTTCCCCTTGTCATCCAGCTTCGGAGCGCCTCTTTTCAGGGCATTGCCGCATTCTGTCAGAACAGATCCCTTCGGATCAGTGACGACATAGGAAGAATGCATCTGAAGAAGGTTAGGTTTCAGCCAGAATCTTGTCTTACCGGAACCGGATCCGCCGATGATCAGGCAGTTCTTATTCCTGGCGTTGCCGGGATTCTTCGGCCGGTTGGACATCATGAGGCGCTCTGTCTTTGTCAGAATAATGTTGTTCTGAAAAACCGGATCTTCAAACGGTTCAATATCCTTCTGAGTTCCCCACCTGGCAGATCCGTATTCCGTGTTATGCCTGTACTTCTTCGCATTCTTCCCTTTGAGATAGACCGCCAGCCGGAATGCTGCGGCACACAAAGCACCGATCAGAAGATCAAATAGGGCAAAGCTCGGAAGCGGATTCGAGAATGCCGTCTGCAGTGTTGTCATCAGGCTCAGGACTTTCTCTGATGCATTCGCCCCTTCCGCCAGTCTCCATGCTTCTCCAAAATTCGTTGCAAGCAAACCTGCAATCACATAGGGAAGATTCAGGATCAACGCCTTCTTTGTCTTATTGCTCATAGGCTGTGTTCCTGTTCGTGGTGATGGACCTTCGCCGGTATTGTCGCCGCCTTTTCAACAAGCTTATGCAGCTGCTGCAGAAGACTTGGCGTCTTCTCCTTATTTAGCTGTTTTGCTGTCAGATCCTTCATGATAGCCGTCAATGCATCAGTATCCCTTGCTTTGAAGAAGACCGTATATTTTGCCGGAATCTCAGATTTATCCTTAACGACTGCGAAGTCTACGCCGTACTTCTGTGCTGCCCGGCTGAAGTCTTTGATCCGGACATCGTCCAGAGGAATACTGGTAACGCCCTGGTTCTGTCCGATCAGTTCCTTTACAGTCTGCTTTCCCTGAATATGATCCGGCTTCGCTGTCTGTTTCATGCTCTTCACCCGATTATGATGAGCCAGATACATGCGCAGACCGCTCAGGATCGCCCTGGCGCCAAGCCGCGTAGTCGTAATGGCAAGATTCACAGTCCTGTTTTCTATTTCTTCCTGCAATCACCTCACCTCCCTCAGCGGTCATCGATCTCCGGTGCCGGCTTTGTTTTCGGCTTATAGGATTCTTCCCGTTCACGGACTGCATCTTCCGGTACCTGAACTGCCATAATGCTGTGGCCAAGTCGAATGAAGACTTCCGGCGAATAGAATTTATCCTCGAAGTCCGAGAGCTGCTGATCTGTGAGAGAACAGAAGTCATCTTCCGTGAGACCTGCGATCAGGAACGGTCCAGCAATCACATCCGAAATATTGCCATGGTCATCGTAGAGTGCGCGGTTCCATTCCAGCCCGTTTAGCTTTCCTTCTTCATTGCAGATCAGCCCGACGTTGCACTCAAACGGATAAGTCACTTCGATATCACCGCCGACAGCTTTCTGCAGATCTTCCAGTCCCGTTCCGATCTGGATATGCTGCGGATATTTTCCCGGTTCTACAAGAAGCACATCAATGGTTTCAGCAGCCTTCTGCGGTTCGGTGTGTTCCGCCGCAACACGTTCTTCATAACCGTGAGCTGTTTCAAAGACCCGTGCATTCGCATCGTAGTGATAGGCATTATCCGTAAGGCGATCCTCCGGTTCTACCTGTGTGGCATTGACTGTTTTGACCATATCTACCAGTCCATCAACATCCACGTCAGGAGTATCCTTCATGATCAGAACTTCGTGGATCGATGACGGCAGGAGATAGAAGCTTCCGCCCATCTTCTCTGCAGCCTGGTCCATGAAATCCGGATACGTGATGACGCCGGCACCATTTACTGCCTTCTCATTCGTCACAACATAGAGCTTCGGAGGTCCGTCCGGATCGATACTCTCTTCTTCCGGAATACCGAAGAGGACACTCTCCATGCTGCGGATCGATGCCGGATGCATCAGCGGGGCAAAGGTCATGGCATCATCATGGAGCTGTTCTGCTGTGATCCCGTAATTCTGCAGCATCTGGTTGGTTACCAGAATGGTTGCGTTGCCGTTGGATGTCTCCCCAAGATCAAAGCGATATACCATGGACATATCTGCCATTTCCTGATGCGGTACTCTGGAAAGCATTTCCTGATTCTGTTCTGTCGAAACGATCTGTATGGAAAGGCTGTGTTTCATCTCTTCGTAATTCGATAGCTTTTCGATATCCATCCCCATGGACAGTGAACGATCAAGAGCTTCGGATGCGGCATCTCTGACATCCAGCATCACATCATGGTAAGGAACTCCGTTTTCCATCTCGTCAAAGAAGTTATGCATATCCATATTGAAGCCGACATTGGTTCCGTCTCTTGTAAATTGCAGACCGTGATAGGATTCTCCCTGCATCTTCTGAACATCCGCAGTGTCAACTGTTATTCCTGCATCAGAGTAATAATTCTGCAAATCATCTTTCAGCCTCTTCAGAAATTCTTCGTACTCCATCTGTTGACCCCTCCTTATTTATTTGAGCCGATATACGTCTTTCTTCGCTGAGCCGCAGAGAATCGTCCTCTTAACACAATTCAGGTAACCGAGTAGTTTCTGGAAATCCTTCTCCTGAAAGGCGCGCAGCTCGGCATTCGGTTCCAGCAGGACCACCAGTCCCTGCCCGAACAGATATTGATGGCCGCCGATCTCTATCAGATCGCCGATGCTGCAGGAAACTGCCATATCGGTATCGGGAATTTCAAAAATGACTTCATCGCTCTCTGTGAATGTTTCGTATTCCTCAAGCCTGCTGATCGGAACTTTCTCCGGCTGCTTTGCCGGATCGATCGCAATTGCAAAGATTTCATCCGGCGATGGTCTTTTATGCGGCGAGGATAAAAGCCTGTCCAGGCACGCTTCCATATCGGAATCATCCCTGCAGTAGTCACAGATGCTCTGATCTTTCATCACATCCAAAAGCTCCTCTAATGTTTCGGCGATTCGGTAAAGCTGCACTGCAATATCAGCCTCTGTCGCCATGCCGGTTTTGGTATTCTGGTTCATCATTCTCTAGGTCTCCTTTCTGGATTTGGGTAAAAATAAGCAGCGTCCCTTTTGAGATAGCTGCGTGTTTCAAATCATATTCACTTGTCCTCTTTGTTTCAGCGTTCCATATCTCTTTGCTGCTTGCGCTGCCATTGCTCCAGCAGCTGGATGATCTTTTCCTGCATCTGCTTCGTCGTATAGGACTTAGGGAAATACTTCCGGATCTGGCTCTGATCAAATACCACCCGATCCAGCGGTGCTTTCTTGTCCTCCGACAGCATATCCTCCATCGATTCCTGGGTCAGCTGTCCCTGTTGGCTCATTTTCTTCATGCGCTGTGCCTGGGAAAGTGAAGGAGCGATCTGTGAAGCTTCCATAGCCTCCGCAAACATCTTCTGTTCCTCCGGTGTCAGGTAAGAAAGCTCAACGGCAGGATTGAAGGAAATCTTCTTCTCATCGACCATGTCCTGGAGTTCAGGGATAAGGTTTGTCAGACGGATAAAGCGCTGGACTTGCTTCACACTCTGACCAGCTTGATCCGCTACTATTTCGTTTGATCTCTTAGTATCTAACTTCGGGCCAAGTTGGCCCGAAGTTAAATCCCTACGTTCTCCCTGATGCTTCAAAGCTTCCAGCTTCATTTTATAGGCTTTGGCTCGTTCACTCGGCAGGATTTCCTCTCGCTGCAGGTTGGAATCGACCATGAGAATCGTTGCAGCATCGTCATCCATGTTCCTTACAATGACGGGCATTGTTTCTTTGCCGGCAAGTTCAGAAGCATGGTGCCTTCGGTGTCCGGAGATCAGCTCATAGCCTCCTTCCGGTCTTGGTCTTGCAATCGCTGGCGTAAGAACTCCGTACTCACGGATGCTTTCAACCGTTTTCTGCATCGCCTCATCATCCAGTACTTTGAAAGGATGATCTTTGAAGGGATGCAGCTCGGAAAGCGGAATCTCCTGCACATGCTCTGTCGTATCTCTTTCTTCCTGCGTGGAGAAAAGGTCATCGACACTCTTCAAGCTCACGTTTGCGCCTTTTCTCTGCATTCATCATCACCTCCTTCGTGAGTTTTCCATATGCATCGGCGACCTTGCCTTTCGGGTCATAAGCAAAGATGCTTTTCCCTTCTGCTGAAATTTCAGCAGCTCTGATCGATCTGGGAATTTCTGTCTGGAAGATCCTGATGTGTCCTCCGTAGGTATCCCGGATCAGTGCACTGATCTCCCTGTTGTAATTGGTCCGGTTATCCACCATCGTCAGCAGCACACCCTCAATCTTCAGCTTCGGATTGATCTGACGTTTGACCTTATTGATGGTTCCGAGAAGCTGCTCCAGACCTTTGGCCGACAGATAATTTGCCTGCACCGGTATCAGGGCACTGGTAGAAGATGCCAGGGCATTGACTGTCATCAAGCCCAAAGACGGCATGCAGTCCAGCAGGATATAGTCGTAATTGGACTTAATCTGATCCAGCAGCTGCTTCAGAATCCGCTCGCGGTTCATGGTATTGACCAGAGAAACTTCCAGTCCTGCCAAGGAAATATTCGCCGGAACCAGATCAACACCTTCTTCGTGGTGAAGAATACCGGCTCCCGGATCGATCAGCGTCTCATCCATTGTGTAATTCATAAGCTCCGTCAGAGTGACCGGCAGGTCATCCGGATTCGGGTGGCCTAGAGCAATGGTTAAAGACGCCTGAGGATCCGTATCAACAAGAAGGACTCGTTTGCCTTCCCTCGCAAGCCCTATTCCCAGATTCTCCGCCGTCGTAGTTTTGGCTGTTCCCCCTTTCTGATTGACGATTGATATGATTTCCGTACTGTTCTTCATCGATTCACCTCGCTTTCAAACAGCATCTGCTTTGCCAGATCGATCTTCGCATCCCCGACTTTCTGCCGGCGGTCCGATCCTCTGATCTGAACCGGAGCACACATCTCCAGAAGCCGGCTGTAGATTCTGGCATCGGGGACATCCTTCGGATTGCTTAGCTCATCGATCGTCAGGTTGGTCGTCACGATCAGCGGCAGGTTTGCTTTATACCGCTCATCGATGATGGCAAAGATCTGTTCCCGGACATATTCGGTGCTTCTCTCCACGCCGAGATCATCAATGATCAGCAATGGAAATTTTGAAAAGTCTGAGATGTACTTGTATCGTTCTCCCGAGTACAGCGCCCCCATCTGATTCAGTACCTTGGAGAAGTTTGTCATCAGCACCGGCACCTTCTTCTCAATCAGAGCATTGGCAATGCACGCTGCGATATAGGTCTTGCCGGTCCCGACGCCGCCCCATAGGATCAATCCTAGGTTTTTCTCTTTAACCTGTTCCCATTGATCCACGTACCGCCGTGCCATCCGGATATCGTTGTTCTGTTCAGCATTCTGGAATGTCCAGGAGTAGAAATACTGTTCCTGGATCCCGTTTGCCTTTAACGAGGCAATGTACATGCGCTCCTTCTGTCGGCGCTCTTCCTCCTCTTGCCGTTTCATCCGTTCCTCATCGCATTGGCACAGGCACCGGACAAGGTGGACCTTGCCGCAGATTTCAAGCCGGTGCTGCACCGGTTGCTTGCAGACCTTGCAGTGAAGCAGACCATCTTCAGCTTTGTATGTGCCCTCAGGAATTTTCTCCGGCTCCATCCTGTTCTGTTCAGCCATCGCTCCCAGAATTGCATTTACCTCTGTCATAAGCTTCTCCTTTTCGTCGTTTCGTATCGGTCAGGACTATAGGCAGGAGAAGATGGCTGTCGATAAACCGGCTTCCTGCCGGTATCCCTCCTGGACCATCTCCGGATCGTGACCAGGTGATTTTTGTAAGACCTGCCCGTCGATGCCATGTATTCCGACAGATTGTCGATCCTCTCTGTGTAATCGTTCGGGAATTCTGTTTTCAGCTTTTCCAGATCATCATCACTCAGAAGGACATTTTCATACTGCCCATATCTGTGACGGGCGCTTTCTCCTCTCTCTTTCTTTGATTGATCTGTATTTAATGGATTAGTATTTGATTTTTCTGTACTTACTTCGTCTTTCTTTATTCCTGTCGTGTCCTCCAATACAGGTTCCGCCTGCACTGGATTTTCCTGCACAGGTGATTCCTTCCCAGATGCAGCCTGAGCAGGAGAAGCTTCATTAGTATCGTCACCATCAGCATCATGCTGCGGTGTCTCATAGATCAGATACTCCGCATCGCCGAGCTGCCCGTTCTCCCTGCGGGTACGTCTGCGTCTCAGATACCCCGCCGCTTCCAGTTCCTTCAGGACGCTTCGGATGCAGTCAGGACCTTCCTGACAGATCTCGGCAAGACCCTTGACGGAGTAATGCCATTCATCCGGAAGGCTCAGGAAAATCGAGAGCATTCCTTTTGCCTTGAGGGACAGGTTCTTGTCACGGAGATGGATGTTGCACATTGTGGTAAAGTTTTTGTTTTTCTTCACCCGGAAGACTGCCATGAGTCATTCCTCCTTCCTTTGTCAGTATGTTTGGCAATAAAAAACGGCCCCGAACCTTTTGCAGCTCGAGACCGTCTATATCCAAAATATTCAATTGTCTGGTTACTTCAGCAGATTTTCGTAATAGTTCCTGTCCAGATCCTTCATGACTGTGAAAACCACTTTTTCAATGCGTGGATCTTCAGCCATACATTCCTTCACTGTCTTCACCGCTATTTCAGCAGCCGGTTTATTCGGGAACATGAACACACCGGTTGAAATGCAAAGGAAGGCAATAGACTTGCATCCGGAATCCGCAGCCAGTGTATAGCAGGAACGATAGCAGGAAGCCAGCTGTGCCTTCTCCCTTGTACCAGGTACGCCTGTATAGCAGATCGGACCGACCGTATGAAGGATATGCTTGGCCGGCAGATTGAAACCGGAAGTGATCTTAGCCTCGCCGGTCGGCTCATCATGTCCCTGAATCGTCATAATGCGATTCATCTCAAGCCTCAAGGCTATCCCGGCCTTGGTATTGATGATGTTATCCGCGCAATTATGTAAAGGTTGGAAGCAACCTAACATCTTGCTGTTTGCCGGATTCACGATGGCATCTACTTTAAGTCTTGTGATGTCACCCTGCCAGAGATAGATCTTCGGATCACTTCCGAAAGGCTTCAGGTCGTCCACGTCTATGATCCCTTCCGCTTCGATTTCTGCCTGCAGATACTCGTCCTGAACGTCAAGGAATTGTTTGCTGATCTTCTTCGGCATGCGGACGTTCATCAGCGCTCTCAGAAGATTTTTCTGTTCCTGGATATCATCTGGTATCTGAATGTTCTGATACTGCGGATCCTCCGCCAGCAGCTGTTGGATCAGCCACCGTCTCTGTTCTCCATGTGTCATAGATATCAATTCCTTTCATGACTGCTATTTCAACGATCTTGTCAAAGGACCGTCTTCCCGGTTTCCGGCATTTCTTATCTGTTTCCCACTGCCATACGGCAGTTGTACTCACGCCGATGTAACGAGCAAAGTCTTCAATCGTAAGACCGCTCTCTTTTCTGATTCTTCTCACCCATGCGGAGGAATCCTGCTTCTGGATCAGTTCTGTATATGGATCCTTATAGATTTCCGGATGTCCGTTAAGACTGTCCAGATCGATTCCAACCTTTTCGGCAGCTTTCTTTATCTCCGGAAACCAAACCTTTGTCGGGATACTGTTTCCGGACTCCCATTGGCCGACAGTGCTTCCGGCGACGCCAAGCATTTCACCGAACTGTTCCATATATAAGTCATGCTTCAGCCGGATGTACCTGATCTTATCACCGCAGTCTGTTTCGATAAACTCAGCATATTCATCTCTGTAAAAATCAGGATCTTCATTGAGCTTGTCCATATCAATTCCGATGGCAACTGCCGCATCGCGGAGTTTGTAGAAAGTCTTTCGCAATGGTTTGCCTTTTCCGGACTCCCATTGACTGACTGCGCTTCCGGAATCAATGCATCCGAGCATCTTTGCGAAGTCATGCTGGAACATGCCATAAGCAGAACGGATATTCCGGACTTTCTTCGGAATGTCCGCCTTTATGAACCGCTCATAATCATCGATGCAGTATTCCTCATCATCGATCAGCTTCTGAAAGTCAATTGACTTATCTTCCGCCAGTTTTTTGAGTTTCAGGAAGCTGCTGTACTCCGGATGAATGTTGTGATACTCACATTCCCATACTGCAATATGGGCACGCTCCGTATCTGCCATTTCAGAGAATTCCGCCTGCGTGGCCTGATATTCATGCCGGATCCGCTTGATCCTTGCTCCGTAGCCGGGCTTGCAGAATCTTGTGTATTCGGTAAGCAGGTCTTCCGGATCAATGTTCAGAACTTCGGCCAATCTCACGGCATCCTCATAGAAAATCGGATTGAATCCCTTTTCCAGATTGACAATATACCAGAGATTGTCATGTCCGAGCTTTCGGCTCAGTTCCTCCTGGCTCATCTGCTTCAACTCGCGATAGTACCGCAGCTTTTCGCCGGGGCTTGCATGAACGGATGGTCCTGGCATTGAAATCACTAACTCCACCAAGGTCCGTATGTCTCTCTTTATAATATTTATACAAAGTGTGTGATTCAGTTCAGTATCGGGTTGTCAATGCAGGTGTGCATAGGGATAAAGCAGCCCAGCATCTGAGAATTTGCAGCATTGACGATAACATCCACAGCAAGCCTTGTAATATCACCCTGCCAAACAGACAGACCATCACGGATTACCGGGATGTCTGCAAGACGCACGATACCTTTTTCTTCGGCTCTGCCTGTCAGATATTGATCCTGAACAGCGAGTACATCATCTGGAAGAGCCTTCGGCATACGGATGTTCATAAGCGACCGGAGAATGCGCCGCTTCCCTTCGGTGTCATTCGGCGTTTGAAAATCCTTGTATTGGACGGAGTCTTTCTTGAATTCCTCCACGAGATAATCCAGCCGCTGTTCCTGTGTCATTTTCTCATTCATGCTATTGCCTTCTTTCCACCGCATTTACAGGACAAGCCGTCATACAGTTGCCACAATGCAGACAGTGTTCCTGTTCAATTACAAACGGTATTTTGTCATGAATGATACAATTCTGCGGACAAACCGCTGAACAGCTTCCACAGCCAATACATGTGTCAGTAATGAAATATCCTTCTGCCTTTTTCTTTACTCCTCCAAATGTAAAAGAAGCACGCTCTATCGGTCTCTTTGAAAGATCGAACCACTCACCGCTGCCCTCATAAATCTGGAACACCGTCAGAGCCTGCATAGACTCCTGGGTGGGATAGATCTTGCGCATATATGGATTTTTCTCAAACAGTTCCGGGATCTTATCATATCCAAGCTCCCGAACTTTCCCGCGGATAGACACAGCCACGCTGCTCATTGTATCCTCACCCTTCATTGCAGTCAGAGCAAGAAACTCTCGTTTCTTCAGCCTGTCATAAAAGCCTTTGCCCTTTGCTGTAAGGAAATACAAACTCTTTTCATCACTGTCCATCATATCGATTGCGGCCGTAACAGGAAGACCTTCGTCATCAACGGTTGCCACAATCGTTCGATGTATTTCATTTACTATATAGTCAAGATAGTCTTTTGCTGTCATTTTAACGCCTCCTTAGAAAAGGACTCCGAAGCTGTCTGCCCCGGAGTCCCGTTTTGTCAGGCTTCTTTTGCGAGAATATCCTGCAGTCCCGTCCTTAAATCCGCTATGGTGTACTTTTTCATCTCATTTTCCATAGCGTTTTGAATGTCTTTCAGCTTGTCATCCAAAAGAGCATGGATGTTTCGTCCTACCGGACACTGCGGACTCGGATTCTCATGGAACCGGAACAAGTTTCCGCCCTCTACAGGCTCTATGGCCTGATATACATCATAGAAGGATATCTCCGACAGTTCTCTTGTTGGCGAGATTCCGCCGGTTCCTCTTGCTACTGTGATAAGCCCTGCACTTTGCAGCTGCGTGAGTATTTTTCGAATGATCACCGGATTCGTTCCTATGCTTCTTGCGAGAAAATCACTCGTAACCTTATATTCATCCTTAAACGTATCCACACAGGTGAAGATATGCAAAGCCACGGTAAATCTGCTCGATATCTGCATATAAACCACCTCCGGCCACCATACTACATCATGCATACTGTAATTTCAAAGGTTACATTAGAATTTGCCGTTCTGGTTCTGCCAGGTCTCTTTGTCAGCAATGGTTTCCATGACATCCCAATGCTCTGCCACCTTGCCGTTCTCAATCCTCCACAGATCGTAGTACGAGGTAGGAGCTCCGCCAAAGGTACCTTCGGAAACAGCCAGCACATAATTGCCCTGTGCAAGGACCTGATGAACCTTGTCATAGATCATCTGAATGCCCTGCTTTCCAAGTGCCTCCAGAGCAGCGCCGAGACCGGATAGACCGTCAGCAATTCCTGTGTTGTGCTGAATATAGGTATCACCGTCAAAGTAGGAAGGTGTCTTTTCGGGTGCCTTGCCCTGCATGACATCATGAAGGAAGTTCTTGATGAGCTCACGGTTCTCTTCCGTCTTATCTAGGTCTTCCAATGAGTCGTAACCGTCAACCTGTGTATGACCGGACGGATTAGGATCTGCCTTGGCTGCGAGATTGTCCCAATGCTCAGCGATCTTGCCATCAGCATCAAAACGGAAGATGTCAAAAGCAACCTGCTCACCGGCTCCTGCAAAGTTGTAGATCGTCTGCAGGAACACCTTGTCTCCGTCCTCGAAAGCGCGGATGTTATTGACTGTAGTCTTTACAGGAGCAGATGCAAGATAGGCAACGCTGCCTGCGAAAGCGTCAGCGCCTGTGCCATAAGCGAGGTTGTGCTGAATGTAGCCAGGAGCAAGGAGCTCCTTTGCTTTTGTGGTATCCCCGCTTGCGAATGTGCCGATGAGAGCCAGTGCCTTTTCTTTGTTTGTCATGATGGTATCCTCCTCAGATTTTCACTAATGTTTTATCGGCTGTAACCACTGTGGTTTCATCTGATGAGCAGAATATAACATTCCAATGTTGTAATGTCAATGGTTACATCATCGTTTTTTCAAATAAAAATTCCGGACGCCTTTTGTGCATCCGGAATTTATTGCAAACTTCCCCGCCGATGATAGCAGTGTGTGGGAGCCTTGTGGTGTCATATTTATTGCCCCTGCAGCCCGAGTTTTTTAGTCTTTCGGTATCGAATATAAAATATCCCCATTAAGATCACATTCAAAACAGTTACGACAATACTTGCTTCTATTTTGTACTCTCCTCCTGACAGGAGCTTATTTGCAGAAGCTGTCATAGTTAAAACACTCGGATAATCATCTGCCAGACCAACCCCTCCGAGAATGAGTGCCCCAACGATATTCCATATGGAATGCGCCATTATGGGTGCAAGAATTGTCTTCTCTGACTCATATAGTGCCATCGTAAAAAGACACATCGTAACAACATTTATGACAGGAATGACGCCCGCTTCGAATGCTCCACCATGCATAAGCGTAAATATCGCGGTTGCAACAATAACGGCAGCGGGAAGATTGTATCTTTCCTTCAAAAGCTGATATATGTATCCTCTTACAAGGAGTTCCTGCATGATGACATTAAGAAATGCCGAAAGAATCCAAAGCCATAAGAACGAGACTTCATTTTTACCGGTAATTTCCAACTGCTTAGAAAAAATAAGAATTGATGAAGCTGCTCCAATCCAAATGATACCTATCGCAATTCCCACCAGTGTCCCTTTGCCTGAATTTTCTTTTATTGGTATGTTTACGGTTTTCTTCTCGATCAGCCAAAAGACCACAGTGAACAGTATCATGACAGTAAGTGGGATTAGCTCCGCGAAAAATCTCCATATTGCGGGATTGTCGCTCGGAACATCAATGATACCGGATAACACAGCCCATCCTATAAAGAAAACCACTATCTTCAAAATTGTATTCAATAACTTCTTCAAAAAGACTGCTCCTCCTGTTATTACGTGAAATTATTGTATCGCTTCGTTCGCCCGCATGGGTATGAGTGCTTTCATAGCACGCATTGATTCTGAATAAATACTTCTCCTTTAAAGATTCCCTGATGATATGGCAGTGAAACCACTTGATTGTTCCTGCCATCAGTTCCTTTTCATTCCCGACAATCTTTTCCAGAAGGCTGAGAAAATGATGACGATTGTTGAAGGTACACCGAACAGAGACATCAGAACGTTCTGCAGTCTTCCTGATGGGAACCAGATTACGTGTATCCATGCAGATCTGTGCTTCCTGCCATGAATGTCGCGGCGATAAAATCTGACGTGTTCTGCACCGCACACAGGGCACACCTCAGGCACACATGAGTCCAGATTGTCATGAATCCGGATCATATCCATGACTGTTTTACGGATTGTCTCTTTCTGGCTGTCAGTTCATTTGGCAAATTCTTTTATCACTTCACTCTGTCTCATTTTGATAAATACGATCACTGAAGTTGTTGTACCTGTTCTGGAACAGGTACCCAATTGGGTGAATTAAGCCTTTGTTTATGATAGCAGAGGAGTCCTATTTTGTAATCATTTGTATTCATATGATTACATTTATACTATAATTAATTCAGAAAAGGAGGTGCCTATTATGGCTAATACACTCATTCAGTTTCGTGCAGATGAAACAGAAAGAGCCGAGGCCGCCAGTATTCTTCAGCAGCTTGGGTTGGATATGCCTTCCTATCTCAGGATGTGTCTGTCCCGGCTGGTCAGCGAAAAGGGAATCCCATTCAGCATGACCCTCAAACAGGCACCGGTGAATAAAGGAATTGAGGCAATGAAGCGAGCCAGCCGGATTGCGGAAGAAAACGGCATTTCAGACATGACGCTTGAAGAAATTGATGCGGAAATAGCGGAAGCCAGAAAGTGAGATGTCTGTGAAATATTACGCTGTCATTGACACGAACGTGCTGGTTTCCGCTGCCCTTAAGTGGAAATCCGTACCAGGAAGCATCATCGATCTTGCCTTCAATGACATCATCGTACTACTGGTAAACGAGGAAATCCTGAAGGAATATCAAGCCGTTCTGCTTCGCCCAAAATTCCACCTGACAGAGGAAATTGTCCAGGACATTCTGGACGAAATAAGTGCACATGCTGTAAGTATTTCAGAAAAGCCTGTTGACATTGATCTTCCAGATCCAAAGGACCGTGTTTTCTACGAAGTCCCATGGAGGCAAGAAAAGACGAAGACAGCTATCTTGTAACCGGAAATATCAAACATTTCCTATCAAAGCCATTCGTCGTAACACCAAGACAAATGCTGGACTTGATTCTTGAAGGCACAAACGAAATCAACTGATTACCCTATTGGAAAGCATCTGTCCCTACTCAGATAGGTGCTTTTCTTATGTCCGTTTTTCAAGGAGACAACGATATGAACCACTTTTCAGGATTCTTCCGTTCAAGAGACAAGCCCAAAAACAGCACGACCGGAAGCAGCATCGCTTCTTCTTTGGCGGCCCAACTGCGGGAAAATCTGACTGTGAAGGCTCTGTCTGGTTCCCCAATCTTATGCTGTAGAATGGCAACGATTCATCGCCATGTTCGTAAGAATAATATACATGTCTGTTTTTCGCTTCAAAAGCTGTTACCAATCTACAAATAATTCTTTCAGCAGCATGTATCCTTCTGGTCGTTGATCTGAAACACCGATAATATCTCCAAGCCATTCTCCCGGCTCCGTAACCCTCCCATATCCCATTAGGATTGGAAGAGGATCTGAGTAATCGTTTCTTGTATGATCTTGATTCAGCACAACAGTCTCATCAAGAGAATAATACACTTTTTTTGTGCAGTTAACGGTATACTTGTATCTTTTCGTCTGCTTAATAAAGAGTCCTTGAAAAGGATTCTCAATATCTATTCCGTATTCGTTAACACTATCCAGTTCACCGTAGTCTCTCAAATTCTCTATGTAATAGCCTATCTCCTTACGGACATCCTTTTCCGCTTCCTTGAAAAGACACGATACGTTTCTGTATGACTCACATATCATGTCAAAAGCGTAACCCGGATATCCGAATGCTGCAGACTGATCATAAAGAGTCTGAATTATCTTATTGGGAAATTTATTTGAAACCGTGCATTCATCCCCGAGCCAAATAACATGGTCTCCTTTCCACTCATCGTTTAACAAGGTATACAGCGCATGAAGCGGAATACTCTCCTTATGCATGGATTCATGAAACTTGTTCCCATAGTCAAAATTTCCAGGACAAATATATTCTCTTTTATCAACATTAACCCAGTTATAATATTCGCCCATAAATGATCACTCGCTTTTTTCCGGAGATGGGACTCCAAATTCAATCTGCTCAGCAGCTATGCCAAGAAAAACTGAATCAAGATTAAAAACTATCTCGTTAGGCTTTTCTCCTCGTCCTACTTCATAAATCCAAAATCCCATAACAACATCGACCGACATCTCAAAAGAAGTAACACTCTTGAAATGAAAATTCCACACAAGACCGGTACTATTCTGGATTTTGCACTGGGAATAATTTCTTCAATCGTCACATCCGCATTGATACTATCGTAAAAGACATTACCAACTCTGTAGTCATGAAAGCAATCTTTTTTCTCGAGATATTTTACGATTTCCTCGTAGGAAGTAAGTATCTTTTCACGTTCTGTCCAGCCCATTGCTAATATCCTCCAGTTAATCGTAAAACCCAAGGTATCCGGATTTCATATGATCCGTTCTGCACGTTGAATTCCAGGTTTTTTGATTCACAGTCAAGCAGCAGCTCTTTGTTCTTCATGATCAGGTCGTATGCGTCAATATCGTCGGAGGTCGTTTCCTTCCTGCCGACCTTGCTGTTGATCATGGGGTCTATCTTCCTACCGACTTTGATACAATCGTCGTCTGTAGATCCCTGTACAGGAATGGGCGAAAAATCCTGAAATAGAGGGTTTCCGGAGCTTGTAGCGCCAGGTTGTGGATGAACCGAATGCAAAAGGAAGGAACGAGATCCTTCCTGCTGTTGCTGTTCCTGGCATTTTGCACCCCTCCTTCCTGTGAATTTTGGTAATCGTTAAAATTTATAGAAATGTTAAAATGTACTCTTACTGTTCTGAATTCTTTACTGCCTTAATCTGTTGCAACAGATCATCTGACATTTTCATCTTTTTCAAGAATTCTTCTTGTTTGCTTAGCACATCTTTTAGCGCCGTATCGAGCTTTGCAAATACATCTTCTTCTGTCAGGCCTTCATCAAAATCGACCGTTTCTGAGCGAAATATAGTTCTCCAAGTCCATCCATTCAATGATGTCCGAGAATGAGATAACTCAATCATTCGATCACATAAAGCCTTCTGCTCTACAGTCAGATCTTTGGAATTCAAGCACATCGTAATATAAGCGGAATAGCCGGTTTTATTCTGAATCTCAAAAAAGTAGTGATTATGCGTTCCCCAGTAACTCAGTGTCTCTATATCTGGAAGTACAGCAGACATTTGTTGTGTCTTGAAGCGTGTGCAGTTTCGGCTGCTATGATCCAGGTCTGCTTGAATAATGCCTTCTTCTGTTTTCTTCTCTGCCCATTTCTTGGAGAGATAGGAAATTGTTTCCTTCTTGGAATCATCGGGATCATAACCGCCATAGCGTTCTTCCAGAACAGGAAGAATCACGTCAAGATACTTCTTACTCCATTCTGCCATGAACTTTGCCATACGCGGCCAGTCCTCCTCGTTTACAATGCTGACATCTTTCAGGTTATAAGAAATCCACGAAGCTTTATTTTCATCCGCCCGGTTCCAAATAAGGGCGTCTCCAACAGCATCCTCAATTTCATCCTGATGTGCCATCAGATAGTCGAATGCGGCTTTATTCTCATCAGTACTACCCTTCCCGAGATAGAAGTCGATTCGAGCGCCATCGTGATTTGCTGCACAGCTAACACAGAATCCACCTATTCCAAAATATCCGTTCATCATATTGGAGGTGTTTGGATGACAATTCTTAAAGCACCCATTTCCATGGTTTACTTCCTGAATAATCGGAAGAGCATAAGTCCAGAATCTTCTTCTAAGATCATAGCGGTTATTGTCTGCCGCCTTATCCTGTTCTGAATCGCGCAAATAGAATACAAGATCCATCGGATCAGCATGGAAGAAAACAAACAACCTTCTCAATATAGAAATCTTTAATGCCGTGCTGGTATTCTTTTCAACATATACATTTTCATCAATTTTCAGTGGCGCACGAAGATTATCTGGATCATTACTGAAGTAGCCACTAAGTTCTGTGTCACTGCTTGTGCTATATGCAAGCGTTGAGAGAACAGACTTGTCCTCGCCATGCAGATACTTCACAACATGTTCAAACATATCTGCCCAGCTTGAAACAGGTGTCTCTGCATTCTGATAACTGTACTTGACAATATCCCGGCCCTTCAGTTCAAAGTCCTCATCATCCAGCGCGCAAGAATCAAATTCTTTTTCCGACGGAACAAATGTTGTAGACGGCATTGCCCATATTTTATTTGTCGCAGTATTGACCATCTCGTCACTGCGTTCCTGCATTTCCTCCTGGCCCCAGTGATCTTTTGTTGCTATCAGCTGGTTCATGCGCAATCCGCTCTTTTTATATCCAAGATCGGCATCCCGTTTTTCCTGGAACGTGGCATTGCTCATATTTGAGTTATAAGCAGTGAGCGTCAGGTTTCCAAGGCGATGAAGCCACGTGCTGTGAATTTCCTCCGCTTCCGGTCCGAGCGCCTGAATCCATGCAGGAGTTAAATGCTGTGGCATAATGTGCTCGATGGAATAAGTTCCGTTATCAAGAAGCGTGTAAACATCCTTTGCTTCCAATGTGCCATAGTTCTCGAAACGTTCAAACAGGTACGCCTTATATTTACCACGCATCTGGTATACTGCCTTGTTTGCCAGCGCCTGCGAGAACTCTTCATCATCCGGGAAGCGGCCGCTTTCCTTCTTTGAAAGCAGAGCATATATGAATTTCTGTACATAGTCATTCGTACTGTTGTCGTAGCGGATAACTTCACGATTCAAGTTCAGGAACACCTTGTTCAGGGCGTTGGTAGGTACATCACAGATATTACGGCGGAACAGATAATTTTCCGTGATCAGGAATATCTGCGTCAAATCATCGACGGAGAGTTTTTCACCATCCTGATTCAGCCTGAAAATTTCCATAAAGAATGGCTCTGTGACAGTGATCTCCAGCCGGTTCAGGCGGTACATACAATCGTCAAGTTTCTGACTATGCAGTCCGCTCTTTCCGGTCATCAGCTTTTGGTAAATGCGAGCATACTTCCGCATGTCCTCCAGAAGGGAATCCAGCGGAATCTTTTCTGCCTCTACATATTTTTTGAATGCCTGGTAGACATTGCTGATGGTCGGTGTGACCTGCTGCTTGATACTGAGATAATCCCGGACAAAACTGCTGACATCATTTCCGGTGCATTCCTCAATTTTCGTCCAGTATTTATCGTAAAGCTCATCCTGTTGCTTCGGTTTCAGCCCCATCAGTATGTAATTCCTGATTTTGTCGCCTTCAGTAAGAGCAAGGCCTGTCGAGTTCAGGCTTTCAAAGATCAGCTGTGCGTTGTCGTCGCCGTCCAGCGTAATGCTTATGATTTGAAGCTTGCCAATGGCCTCATACAAAGCATCTACAGGAAGCTCCTCTTTCAGAATCTGATCACAAAAAAACTGGTAGTTGATGGTCATGTTTGAAGCGGGTTCGTATTCTTCTGGATCACCCGCGACGAGCTTTTCCAAAGCACTGCGGTCTGTTTTCACAGGACGAAGTTTGATGCGGTCATCGCTCTTTGCCCACTTGGCAATTACAAAACGCTCCATGATCTGATCCTCAAGTGCGTCCTCGTTCGACTTTACACGCCCAGCCTTGACCATATTGCAAATGGCAAGGAGAAGCAGTGTAACAGTCGTCAATCGCTGCTGACCATCGATAATGTGAAATTCGATCTTACTACCATCTGGTATAACCTGAGAAACAATGCTGCCAAAGAAATGGCTGCTTCTACCGTCGCGGGAAACTTTCTTCAAATCCTCATACAACTGGCGGCAGTTATCTATTTTCCAGTCATACTTTCTTTGGTAAACGGGAATAACATAACGGTTATTCGCGCCTTCCATAAATCCTAAAAGTTGTGCTTCTGATCCTTTCATTGCTCTTACTCTGCTTTCATATAGTTAATTGAAGTCGAATATCTTCTCAAGTTCTGTCTCCAGCGTTCCATCTTTTGCAAACTGGAGCGTATCGCAGAGTTTGATATTGTTCTTCTCAATGTGAATCTCGTTGTTAAATCCAAGTATGTAGCGCAGGCAAATACGGTAGATGATTTCTGTAGGTGCGCAGCCATATACCTGTTTCGCGAAGATGTGATTCAGCCTTTCCATGTCATCCGGGAAGAGCGCCTTCATATGCCTGCTCTGATACAACCGTGTGACGATCTCTGTTATATACATGCCGGACTTCATATAGAGGTCGGCGAATGTAGCATCCGGATCATCAAAGCAGCCAGGATTCTCTTTTTCCAGCCGATCCACCATATCCTTCACGACGCGCTTTGGCGTAAAGATCTGGTTGGTTCTCTGCGGCGGAATGTAGTCAAAGATGTCACCTTTGTGGGATGCATCAAAATAATCTGCAAGCTCCCGACGCTTCTTCATGAATTCTCCGACAGCATCGTTAAATACAACTTCATCAAACAGATGTCCCTCAAAATGCTTCTTATGCGCTTCATCCCGGATTTCATTGCCCTGTTCATCTTTTTGATAATAGTCACCTCCATCGCGAAGCATCCGGAACTGGTCAAGAGACACCCCGACACCATGCGGATTCACCGTAACTTCCCAGAAAACATCTGCCGGAACCAGAGAATCAAAATTGGAGAGCGTTGTGTTTTCATCGCCATAAGCCATCAGGAAGGCCGGGATCGTGCGGGAGAAGCCGCGCAGATGATCGCGGACACTTCCCTCAATCGAGTCCTTTTCATTATTCCGCTTTTCTGTTTCAACCGTTTCCACGATTGTCTCAGCGGCCTTTTTGATGGTATCATTGCTGTTCAGCTTCTTGTGGATATTGTCTACCATCTGCTGATAGCCCTCGCTTCTGCGTTTTTCGTACTCCTGATCCAAACGGGAAATCTCCGACATGGAAGCACCTGATTTTTGCGCCTCGGCAACTTTATCATTCTGTTCCTTCTCAAGCTGATGATCCCGGATTTTGTAATCACCGTATTCACGGTTTACGACGGTATCTGTAGTCTCATGTATCTTGCGTTCAAGCTGACTCTGCGTAGACTTCTTCAGATCCTTGCCATATTGCTGACGGGCGGTCTCGATCAGTGTATCTGCAATTGGCTTAGAAAATTTCTCACGGAGCGTCGCAAGTTCATCATTCTTCGGATTAGGATTCTGCGCATGCTCTTCTGTAATGCCTTCCACAGCTTGCTCCAGTCGTTCATCTACATCACTGTATACCTTGTCGCCGAACAATTCGCTGGCTGTTCCGATTACCTGCTCATGTGGAATCTCAACCTCTCCTTCGTCGTTCAGATCAAGATCATCCGCCGTATGCTCATCAATACCTGTTGGTGCAAGCTTAGAAGGTTCCTCAATTGCCTGCATATTATTGATGATGTCAATGATTTCCTTCGGAGCACCGAAAATTCCGGAAATATTGGCAAAGAGGAAGTTCGACATAAAGCCGCGCTCCACGACTTCTTTTGCATGGATATGACGCGGAATCGTAAGCACAGACTCTGCATCCAGCTCAATCATGGAACCGTTCTCATCCTCGCCGTAGACAGGGAAGAAGTTCAAAAGCTCGCGGACATGCTGCTTCTTTTGATCAAAGTCTCCCTTATCTCCAGAAGTTCCCGGAATCAAGTCGTTTGCAAATTTCTCGAATATTGTCAGCGTTCTCGCCGGATCAAAGTCAAAGACATAGGCATTCTTCTTCCGATAAGAGTTTCCTTGGCCATCTGTGAAGAGACACGGATTCTGCGCACGGAAAGCCGCCTGCATATAGAGAGCTGGGCTCGCCATATTGGAAAGCATCAGAACTGCCGTCCACTCAGGGATCGTCACACCGGTTGTGAGCTGTCCGACGGACAAGGTGATGGTCTTGTCATAGGTCTTGATGGCCTTCGTCACCTTGTCAAAAGACTTTTCATTTTCGTCGTCATCGTCGAGCTTCCCGTCGCCAGCTGCGAGAATCACTTCATAGTCTTTGAAAACCGGATGCAGCGCCAGCTTCTTTGCAAGCGCCTTTGCACTTGCCACGCGATTTAAAAGCCAGAACGTGTGCTTCAACTCATCTCTAAGCTCCGGCGTGGAAAATGGGAACTTATCCTGGGTCGTCAGTGCATCGAGAAACTTGTCTACATCCGCGTCATGGACAAACCTCCCGGACTCATTTGTTTTGAAAAATTCATTCAGATCGAATGCATACTCTTCAATATCGTTATCCGCAAGCTCGATTCCCTGCTGCACCTTGTCTCGGATAATGTCAGACATTTGATAAGTGAAGAGCGACAGACGGGGCAGATTCTCATAAGGATTTTCCAGTTCGCTGGAGTTGTTCCAGTCACGCTTTTTCTTCTGCTCATCCGCATAGGTCCAGTTATAGATGGCATCTTCGGGAAATTTGTCATTCGCCAGAGCTTTAAACGGCGTTCCGGAAAGGTGAAGCGTGTATTTCCGGTTGATGTGATTAAATGCTGTATCGGTCTTGTAGGTATCTACCCCTTCATGTGCCTCATCGATGATCAGAATATCCCACGTCAGGCCTTTTTCTGCGCTGACTTCTGAGAGCTTGTCAAACCTCCCGCCAAAGTAGATGGATCCCTTCAAATCCTGCAGGCTGACAAATTCGATACAGCCTTTAATATTAGCTCCAGGTGCACTCAATTTTTCCAGATACTCCTGACGGCTCAGGACATATTTCCGGTCTTTGATCCCGTCAACGGTGCTGACAAATAAGTATCCGGACTGCGGCCCAAAAAATGTCTCATAATCCTGATACCATGAATTGGCAATTGCCGGGCGATTGGTCACAATAAGAACATTGGTAACCGCAAGCCGTCTGCAGAGGTCATACGCGGAGAGCGTTTTCCCAAACCGTGGCTTGCAGTTCCACAAGAATTCGCCCTTCTCATGGGACTTGAAATAATCATACGCAGACTGCACCGCATCACTCTGTTCATCCCGCAGCTTATACGGGATCACTGCATCAGCATCACATTCTGATACCACACCATGATTCTGTGTGAAGTCCACAAAATCCCCACGCGCAGTATCCGGTGTGATCCTGAACCACTCTGTGCCTTCCTCGCGGGCAATCCCGAGCTTCTTCAGATAGGCGTGGAAATCCTTGTCCGTAAACGTCCCGAACGGTTCTGTCATGTACGCGGCGCGCAAATGCCACCAGATCTTTGCATCCACACCAACCGTATGTGTCTGCTCATTGATACGGGTTTCGACATCCCGCTCCGTAAAACCGATCTTGGTCCAGCCATCATGCTTTGGCACTCCAGGAGTCGTATAGGCATAGCATTGCGGAATGACCTTTGTGGCGGTGTTAATCTTGATGCCAGCCATTATGCCATCTCCTTTACATGCGTTTCGATAAAGTTGATCTCGTCCTCATCCAGGCCGTACTTGTGGTAAAGCTGTAAGTCAATCTCGTGGACAGATTTTGACCAGTCGATATCAGAAGTGGGAGTGAAATCCTGAAGGGGAATCATTTCCCATACCTTAGGAGGGCAATGTTGTGTAACTTTTTTGATTCCGAGCATCGCTCTAAAGAATTTGGTCTTTATATACAAGCTAAGATTGATCGGTTCCTGTTTTGTTTTAAATTTACCAGCACTTAAAAAAGTATCTGAACTCCCATCACCTGGCATTCCAATAGTTGGAAGAGTTAAGGTTTCCCCAAAGTGCCCGCTGTTATTTGCCTCTGGAAGAAATAGATTGTAGCAGTCAATATACGGATTTTCTTCGATGTAGTCACGACTAATATATCTATACTCACGTTGCCCTCCGATACGTCCAAGCATTCGTATACTATTATCAAATTTTTCCGTTTTAAAAATATTCGGAGCTTTTGGCATCATGCTGGAAATAATTTTTGCCCCGGTTCCGTCACCTGAAAGTGTTTCAATCTCCGGATGTTCTTTAAATAATTGAGCAGAAAACCTATACAATCCTTGCGACGCAATAATAGTATTGAGTCGCGGATTATCGCCCTCAGTCTTTTTTACTTTACGAATAATTGCATTAAGCTCCGGATAGGCAGTGAAAATTCCTATTTCACCGTAGTTATTTCTTTCGTCTCGATAAGTGACGGCTACACCACCTTTAATATCGGTATTAGGAAACACTTTGGTAGCATCAGGCTCATAGTGCAACACCTTTAAGTGAGAATCCGTAAGCATCTTCTCATTCCACGCCTTTGGAGTTTGACCAGCATTAAATAAAAACCTAGCCGGTGTTATTAGTTCAACTACATCTGAAACTTCATACACCTGATCCATGAATAAATTATATACCGGCGGTTTCCTATCTCCCTCGTTTGGCGTTTCTTCCTGATAGGGCGGATTTCCTATCACATAATCGAATAATTTCTTCCCCATAATTAGTTCTCCCTTGCAGCATCAGCATCCATAAATCTGCGAATTTCATTTTCTAACTGGTTTTTGTCAGGAAGATAGAGCTGATAGCGGCTGACAAAAAGCTGATTAGAAATATTCTGTGTGGCATATTTCACCATCAGTTTATCCTCATAGGCACCCATAACAATGCCAATTGGTTCTGTATCCCCAGGCGTATTCATTTCTTCTCTATAGTAATTGAGATATAAATTCATCTGCCCGATGTCTTCATGCTGTACTTCTCCACGTTTCAGATCAATCAGAACAAAGCATTTTAGAATACGGTGATAAAACACGAGATCAATTTTAAAAATTCTACCGCCGATATTTATGCGCTGTTGTCTGCCGACATACGTAAAACCTTTGCCAAGCTCAAGAAGGAACTGACTCAGGTTGTCTATTAAAGCTGTTTCCAGATCGCCTGTTAAGATTTTTTGATTTTGTCACCGTTTGTTAATTGTTACTGTTTTGTCACGAATACTACTTTCTATGATCTTCCAGAACACTGAGGATGCGCTGTACGTCCTTCTGACTGTCCGCTTCATAGATCGGATCTCTTCTACGCTCGCCCACCTTTACGCATTTGTAGTGTTTGCCATATCGATTGATGTACATTTCTTCAGTAAAGGCATCAATCTTCACAGTAATAGGTGTCTTCTGATAGATTTCGAGCATTACTCCATCAGCGTCAAAGGCTTCATATAATGAGTTTCCCATCGAAAACATATTGTTTCTCATGGTCCTTGGATATTCCGCATAGAACACGGCAGAATAATCAAAATCTGTCGGAAGCGGACGAAATGCATCGACTGGATCCAGAACCGGGAATGAGAACTTTGCGTTGAGATAACGAATGTACTTCTCATTAAACCAGCGGTTCAGCGTGTTGTAGTTATGTGGAATATGGAATCGAATGATATCATTCGGAAGGCGTCCCTGAGCAGTGCCGTTGTACCGCTCTACACGTCCTTTAGCCTGTGGTGAATTGGCAAAGATCATCTTGATATCAAGACGGGCAAGCATGTCCGCGAACTGTGACGGCTTTCCGGATTTAACACTTCTGAAGACAGAATCCTTGTCAGAATATGTTGCCATCGGAACACCGTACTTTTCAAGGATTAGACGCATCATGCGTGCATATCCTCTGGTACACTCTGTAGGCATGAACCATCCTGCGAGCACTTCGGTTCCTGCATCATCTACTGCCAGATGCAGTGCGTAAGCTCTGCCATCGTTAAACCAATCATATGGAGTGCCGTCAATCTGGATCAGCTCTCCGCGGCGGTCTCTCGGCCTACGAATTGGATGCGATACATGCGAACCATCTGTTCGAATCGGCTTGGCACTTGGTGACTTCCAACCTTCTCGTACGAAAAGATCTCTGAACCAAGATTTACTTCTATCCTTCAGTCCATATTTCGCTGCATCTCCTTTCCTCTCAGGATCTCTTCCCCAGATTACATCCTCTCGGTAGATATCTCTGAATTGTGCTATGGTAATGCTTGGATATGCTTTCTTGAATTCTTCTAAGTAACTGACTTCTTGGTCGGAGGCAGTCGTTACTGGCTTCTTGCCGGTATTACCATGAACAAGGATAGATTGCATATCCTTTTCATTCAGCTCCCCCGCAAGCCGTATAAGCTGTCTCTTACTGTAACCAGTTTTCTCAGTTATCTCTTGGTAAGTGATATGTGGATCGCTCTGCTTCTGAATCAGAAGTTTCAACGCTCCGGACTTGTCTTTATCGTTCTTCATAGAACACCTCCAATGAGGCATTCTACTCAAATACTGATATCCATCCCGTAAAAGGGTGACATTTTCAAAAAATCAGAAAGGGGGTGACATTTTCATTTAACTATTACACTGTTTCCAGATCGCCTTCCTTATAAACCGGCAATTGCGGAAGGCCAACAAATTCAAATACATATGGATCTTTTACAATATCTTCCGGTTTTTCAATGATTTGTCCCTGCTGCGCCAGACGCATGACTTCATTTTTGTTTTTACTCAGTATCAATCGTTGAAACAGCATGCTTTTCATCTGCCGTTTCAGCTCTCTCACGCCCCAGTTTTCCTGCTCACACTCTCGCAAATAAAATGATCTTTCCTGTGGATCATCTATCTTCAAAAGCTCCACATAATGGCTCCAGCTTAATTTGTGCGACAGCGTCGCACATTTTGGATAAGCAAGATACAACTGTCGCATTCTGCTGATATTGCTGCGGCTGAATCCGGTACCATACTGATTTGTCAGGTCCTTGGCCAGCATTTGTAAAGTTTCTGAACCATATTCTGCCTTCTCATGTCCTGCCTGTTCATACTCAACGATATATCTGCCAATATTCCAGTTTGTTTCGACAATGGCCTGGTTGATCTGGTTGACCGCTTTCTGCCTGCCGTTATTTAACGCTGTTCCGATGTTTTGAAGTAAATCTTGATATTCTGCATTATCCGATACAAGTTGATTGGTGTTTTTGTCCGCCATAATCAGGTCTCCTTCAGCTTCTTAAAAATAATGGAGTTATCCTTTCTCCAGTCATAGATCTTGCATAGGATAGCTTCCGGCTCGTCCTCTTTTTCCACCATGTCCGGATACATATCAAAGAACGTCATCTGATGATATTCTTCGTAGGGCTTCCCAAGAGGGACGGTATCTTTCAGGCCATCCATCTGCCATATATTCCATACAATCTTGTTCGTAATCTGCCGAAGCAACTTTTCCTCCGGATCTTTTTCCCAGCGTTCCTTATAGTAGTCCATGAATGTAAGCAGCAAATTGATTCGCGCTATCAGCAGATTATCTCCCTGATATTCATAACCATAACAGGATTCAAATGCGCGGATCGTCCACTTCAGCCAGTCGTCAAAATCAGCGGTATTTTCATTCACCACTCTCAGCTTCCGGTCTAATTGTCCGATTCTGCGCTTCGTTGGAACAATGAAGTCTCCGGTAGAAACATCATAGCGAGATACAAGATATGGCGCTTCTCCACATGTAATTTCCAGCCGTCTTGAATCTATGTAACGTTTCCAGTCTTTTTTCTTCGGAAATGCGATGGGTTCTTCGATCACGTCCCATGTATGATCCTCTTTTTCCAGATTAAAAACAGCTTTTCTGCCGAACCATTCCTGATCGCAGTAATTATTCATTTGATTGCACAGCCATGCCGGAGTAAAGACTTCCGCTTTTTTTCGCGTCCGGGCTGCCTGCGCTTCCTGCGACTTTTGAATACGCGGCTTAATGATGTCTGCGTGCTGCAAAAGCAGGTTTCTATCTATCTGTTCCTTATCCGTAAACCCGTGGCCGTATTCCTCGTAAGTATCCGTCGCCCAGATGATGTTCTTCCTTGTCGATTTATCCTGAAGAAGAATATCGAGAAGCGGCGCTACAGGAGTGCTTCCTATATCTATTAACTTTTCCACTAAGACAGCGTCCCTCCTTTCATTCCTCCGTTATGGTCTTATTTTTTATGTGATACGCAATTCCTCTACTTTCGCAGAAATCAATCACGCTTTTCACACATTCATTATAGAAATGCTTGTGGGCGGCATACGCCGTAACCGTCTTGTTGTAGTTCGTACGCCCGAAAATAATCCGATCCGTAAAGCTGACTGCTTCCAATATCTTGTTCAGATCCTGCTCGATCAAATTCGGCGTAGGGTAAGGTTCAATGCTTACCCATGTTTTTGATCCCGCGTCGTGTAGTGCCTTCAATGCAGCAAGCCGATCTACATAAGGCGCCGCTCCCGGCTCCATCTTCTCTCTGTATTCCTCATCAAGCGAGATCAACGTAATGCCGTACTCATTCTCGCTGTAAAGATCTTTTAGCTCGATAGGTAGGATTCCCTTCGTTAAAACGCAGCATTTGATGCCATCTCTGTTGAGCCTCCTGATAGCGGCAAGACTCATATCCTGTATTTCCGGATAGTCCACCATAAACGGATCTGTTGTGAAGCAGAGCTGCACAGACTGTACCTTGTCCTTCAGTTTCGGTATTTCCTTATCAAGCAGCTGGATCGTATTCGATACGAGGAAAGGCCTGCGCCATTCATCGTAGTCCTTTATCTGGCCGAACCGCTTCTTCTGCAGGAAGGCATAGCACGGGTATTTACAACCATGCGAACAGCCGAGCACATGATTCATCGTGTAATCACCGTACTCGACGCCCGTCTGATAGAGCATGCTCTTTCTTTCAATGTAGCCAGCAACCTTCATTTAGTTCACCCACCTGACTGATACCTTCTGCTTGCTGTTTTCCGTCATAAAAGCAGACGGCTTTCCTTTCTCCGTAAACGCGGGATGACGGTCAACGGCAAGTTTTCCGCTTTTCTCCAGTTTCGTGAGTATAGGTCTAATAGTCTTTGTCGCACATAAAGGTCCATATTTCACATAAAATGCAGCCAATGCTTCCGTGAGAGATGTCAAAGTGTCATACTGAGAAAAATGTTCTATGACACAGGTGTTTATCTGATCCGGGTCAATTACATTATTATTGACATCCTCCTGGAATAAGGACATTTGGCCACTGTCCTGGATCTGTTTTAGAAGTTGCCAGCGATTACACATATTATCTGCCATAAGTACGCACCCATCAGGATGATTTGTTGCGTGAATCATTCGATATTTTGGATGCTGATTTTTATGAATTCTTATAGGCATGTTCAACACGTATTTGTAACTTTTACCTAACCGTTGACAATACTGTTCCGAAAAATGTTCTTCTGCTTTATAACCGTCGATTTTCCCAGAAGCATACTGTTCAATAATATCTTTCCAATAATCGCCCCCTGCGATTTCGTTCAGTGCCTCGACAGACTTATCTGATTTATCTAATCGTGTTGAATCATACTCAACCAAATCGTCAAAAAATGTTCCATCATCAAGCTCAAAATTCTTACCCATGACGCGGCAGCCCTCGCGGATGAAGCCAAAAGAGTTCATATTGATAAGGAGCTCTATAGTATTAAAACGGCCATTTGCAAAAGCGTCGAACTTTTTACAACTTAAAGCCTTGATTCCATACGGATCTATATACAGAAAAACGTTACTTCCATTTTCATTTTTCAAAAGCCCATCTATGCTGGTTTCGTATGCGCCCGAAATGATATTAACATTCGAATAATTGCTCAAGTTCTTATGCAAATCATCAGCATAATTGATGTCTATAAAGCTTGCTGTTATACGAGGGAGTCGGTCTAATCTGGTTCTGTCACAGCAATCCTTCATTATCTTCAATGCAATCAAAGGTGAACCGTCTTTGCCATCATCAAATTTTCCTTTTCCAGCAAAGCAGTCAATGTAGACTAACGGCCTGCGCGTATACAATATTTTCTGCATGTACGGTACAAAGTAGCAGCATAATAACTGATCCTTTACTTCTGACCATGGCTTCTTCTCTGCAAAAAAGTCATCATTCTTTTTTGACATTCCAGTTCGCCTCACTTTCCTACTTCTTCAAAAAGGAATCTCGTCGTTTGTTTCAAGCGGAAGTGCAAATTCTTCTTCATGCTGATCCTCATAAAACTCGTTATAAGGTTTCAGGAGTTTCTCATTAAACAGCATCGTCGGCTTTCCACAATGCTCTCAGAATCTCGCGTTCCCAGCATTTCTGTGTACGTGAAACCCTTGGTTATTGCCGAATTTATCATACTCTGGAGAACCTTCGCATTCATTGTATGCTGGAAATCACATATACGGCAATACTCCTCGTCAGGAGAATATTCCTCGTTTCCACAGCGTGGACATTTTACAAATCTGAGATTTCCATCTGTTTCGTATCCATCGTAATAAATCATTCGCTACAATTACCTTCACATCGTTTCTTTCAATATCATCTGTTGCCTTTAGATAAGGAAAAACGACATCTTTCTCTTCTCTAATCGCTTTTGCTTTTTCGCTTTCTCTGTTACAAAGGTCGGTGATGTGAAGATGAAATGGAACTCATCAATGCTTTCGAACTGCTTCTTCAATTCACTATAGGCATATATAGAAAAGCAAGCCGCTGCCACGGAAACCTTGCTACTCCGCTTTATCGTTTTTTCCATGTCGTCTCGAACGATGTTCGTTACATTATCAAATATCTTCATATAGATCGCCTTATTATTTCAGAGCTATTTCATCTGCTGAGTTTTGATGAGTGATATTACCTTCCCGTATAAGTTTCCGGATCAATCTCCACAATATCATCAAACGTGCAATTCATTGCTCTGCAGATTCTTTCAAGGACGCTAACCTGTACATTTTGCCCATTTTTCAATTTCAGGAGCGTTGAATAACTTAATCCAGTCTTCTCATGAAGTTCCTTTTTCTTCACGCCCTGATCAATCATCAATTTGAAAAGTTTCTTATACGAAACACCCATAATTTTTCCTCAACTCGCAGAATTAGACACGATGTTATATCTGAACTATGCATGAAGCAACTAACGGAATTATATCATGAGACGCACTAGATAACGACAATATTTACGAGATCTCGAAATAAGCAAAGTACTGTCAAGTCGACTCATCAGTTACTGTGCGAGCAGTGTCTTTGTAATACAAAGCCATTTTTTGCTCGTTGGGGAAGTACCCCAATCCCCTTGAACATCTCCTGCGGAGATGGCTGCGCGTTCCTTCGAACACTTAAAAAAGAGTGATGCCAGTTACCCGGTATCACTCCAATATCGTTATTGAATAGTGCTGCTGATTTCGTATTATTTCGATGCTTCCTCGCCTGGAACTTCTATTGTCAGATGCTAGAGCCAGCCGTCCTCTGCTGCGCCATGCCAATGCTTCACGCCAACAGGAATGTTTATGCAGTCACCCGGCTTCATCGCAACCGGTTCCTTGCCCCATTCCTGATACCATCCTCTGCCTCCCGACACAGATCAGAATCTGACCACCACCACTTTTGGCATGATGGATATGCCAGTTGTTCTGACAGCCCGGCTCAAAGGTAACATTGTGGATTCCGATCTGCGAAGCGGAAACCGGTGCTAGAAAACTTCTGCAAGTTTGTCTCTTCCCGCCGTCTGAACAATCTTACCGTCCTTGCTTCCGTTTCTCCTCTGCTCCCTTTAAAGAACTGCCTTGCCAAACTGGTAAGCCTTCTGCTGAATATCAGAATTCTCCGCTGCCTCTCCCGCATCGTTCAAGCCGCCACAGAATAAAGTTCCGACAAAACGCGCCTTAGGAAAGCAGTCAATCCATCCCTGCAGACCGCTGACTGCCCTCTTTGGTGTGCTGGATTCATCTTCTGCCGCGACGGTTAACAGATAAACATTCCGGAACTGATAATCGGAAGGATACAGCGGATTCATCCGATCAAGCAGGGTCTTCATCTGCCCGCTCAGGCCGTAATAATAAATCGGTGTTGAAAATACCAGTGTATCTGCCAGCTTTACCTTTTCTGCGATCCAGATGGCATCATCATTCAGAACGCATTTCTGCGTCTTCTGACAGACGAGGCAGCCGGTGCAGAACTTCAGGTTTTTACCTTTGAGACTGATTGTTTCCACTTCATGGCCAGCTTCCCGGATACCCTCTGTCATTTTTTCGGTTAGAAATTCTGAATTACTATGACTCCTGAAACTGGTTGAAATGACAAGTATTTTACTCATGGATTGGTTCCTTTCTGATGTTGTTCTCAATCTGTCTGTATCGTGATCGTTACATCACCATTTCCAAGCAGTTTAGACAGATCTTCCTTCGTTTTGTCTGTAATTCTGCCAAGTCTTGTATAAGCCCATGAATTGGACCCATAGAAAACTACCAGCTGATCTCCAGAGTAAAGAACAATATCGCCGGCAGATGTCGTTGTCTCTGCATCATCACTTGGAAGCGATGTCCCGATCGGTCCTACCTGCTCAAAGCCGCCATACATTGACATGTGGATCTGAATTGGTTCTTTCCGCGCAAGTTCTCTCATAGCTGTTACGGATTCATTGTCTTCCCATGTAATCCGTACCGGTGTATTTTCTATTGTCATCCTCATAGTTGCATTCTCCTTTGGCATTGATTCATCCATATTATTTTCCATCTCATCTCCAGCATTGCTTTTGGATGGAGGATCTGTTTCCTTGATGGTTCCCTCCGTATCCATTCTGAAGCCGCACCCTGAGATCAGCAACATGAAACTGAGCATTCCGGCCAATACAAACCTGTTCATTTCTTTCCGTGCGCTTATTTTCACTCAATCGGACTGCCTGCCATTCATCACTTTAACGAATCTTTGAAGAAATTCTCCAGCTTATCAAACGGAATCTTATCCACTTGATCATAAAGATCGATATGCTCCGCATTCGGAACAATATAGAGTTCTTTCGGCTCCGCCGCCTTCTCGTACGCTTTTTCTGAGAATGAGCGAGAATGAGCATGATCGCCTGCCACAAAGAGAATCGGACGCGGCGAAATTTCATCAATATAATCAAGGCACTTAAACTGCATCATGGCCAGATCGGAGGTAGTAGTAAAACCGCCTCTCGCGTTCGGATGATGCCCCCGCGGCACTGCATAGAAGCGATTCCATTCATTGGTGATCGGATCCGTGTCTGGCAGAGCTTCCACGGAAGGATATGGCGTTTCCGGAAAACTGGGAATATATTCCGGCTGACCTTGTTCAAAGTCCGACCATCTCTGTTCGGCAAGCTGATGCTTCATCTTATCGATCTGTTCCTTCGTCAGGTTCATCATGCCGCGAACATCGGAAATATCATACATGGAAGTTGTAGCAACTGCTTTGATACGGACATCAACTGAAGCCGCAGAAAGTGCAAATCCGCCCGATCCACAGATGCCGATCACACCGATCTTCTCCCGGTCCACATAGGGAACCTTCACGCCAAGATAATCGACCGCCGCACTGAACGACTCTGCAAACAGATCCGGCGAAGAAACATTCCTTGGCTCTCCTGCGGATTCTCCCATATGTACCTGATCAAACGTCAGAACCACAAACCCGCGCTGAGCCAGTTCATTTGCATAAACACAGGGTCCCTGTTCTTTCACGCCGCCATAGGGTGCCCCGACAATCAGCGCCGGATATTTTCCGGATTCATCCAGATCCTTTGCCCGGTAAAGATCAGCCGCAATCGCAATCCCATAGCGGTCATTGAAGCGAGCATGTTCCCGTATGACGTGTTCATTCAGTTTTGCAATATATCCGTATGCCATTTTTAATCTCCTTTGTCATTCATAAAGATGCTCTGAAAATGTCTGCAATATCCTTCTCAGTCAGCGGCGCCCATGCACTTTCAAGTCCTTCATTTTCTGCTACATGATGTGCCATCTCATCAATGCGGCTTTCATCAATGCCAACTTCCTTAAGATGCATCGGGATACCAATCGATGCGAAGAACTGGTACGTTTCTTCAATCGCCCGATCTGCGATGTCAAACCGATCCAGATTCGGATCAATTCCAAAGACATTGACACCGTATTTGACAAACCGATCTACAGTCTTCTCGCTTAAGATATGCTTCATCCACCGCGGCGTAATGATCGCAAGTCCCTCCCCATGCGTAATGTCATAATAAGCTGAGAGTGCATGCTCCATGCCATGGCATGGCCAGCCCGACGCACTGTTTCCAAGCGAATAGATCCCGTTGCATCCATATGTGCAGTCAAGCATCATTTCCGCTCTTGCCGTATAGTCTTCCGGATTCTCGAGACACTTTCTTGTATTCACCATAAGGCTCTTAAGCGCCGCTTCCATAAATCCATCGTTAAGAAGCGTGGAATCCTCGCAGAAATACTGCTCCATAATATGATTCATCGCATCCGCACAGCCGGCAGCCGTCTGTTTTCTGGATACCGTAAATGTGTAAGTCGGATCAAGGAATGAAACAGCAGGATAAAGAAGCGGGTCCAAATAGCCGATCTTATCGTTTGTCTCGGTTCTGGAAATCACGCCGCCGCAGTCATACTCGCTGCCCGTAGCGGCCAGCGTAATAATATCTACAATCGGAAGTGCTGCCTGTGCCTTTACCTTGTAAGAAATCAAATCCCATGGATCCCCGTCATACTTTGCTCCAGCTGCGATTGCCTTCGAGCAGTCGAGTACGCTGCCTCCGCCAACCGACAGAATCACATCCACATCATGTTCCTTGCAAAGCTTTACGCCGTCCAGGACACTCGGATCATACTTGGGATTTGGCTGAATGCCGGACAGCTCCACAATTTCAAAATCACTGAGAAGCGTCTTTACCTTGTCATAAAGACCAATCTTCTTGATACTTCCGCCGCCGTAGGTCAGAAGAATACTTTTCCCATATTGACGCATTACTTCGGGCAGCTGTTCCACTACCCCCTTTCCAAAAATCAGTCTGGTTGGTGTAACATAATCAAAATTCTGCATATTCATTCTCCATAAATGCATTACTTACGCTTTTTCAAATTCCGGTTTCCACTGTGCAAACTGCTTAAGCTGGGCATCGGTCCTGTGATAATATCTCTCGCCCTTATCCAGCTTTGCAATCTCCACCATTTCATCATTCGTAAGTTTGAAATCAAAAATATCAAGATTGTCTCTGATATGGTCTACATTTTTGCTTCCAGGGATGACAACAAAGCCCATCTGTGTATGCCAGCGAAGGATGATCTGTGCGGGTGTCTTTCCGTACTTTTTTCCAAGTTTGGCGAAAACTGGTTCATTGATGAGGGATTGATCTCCGTGTCCCAGCGGATACCAGCTCATAAGCCTGATATTATATTTATCGAGCGTCTTACGCAGCTCTTTCTGTGTAAAATAAGGGTGCGCCTCCACCTGAACAAACTGAGGAACTACTTCCCACTTCGTCTGAAGTTCTTCTATGTACTTTCCTTCAAAATTGGAGATGCCGATGGCTTTTGCTTTGCCTTCACGGTATGCTTTTTCAAGCTGATGATATCCGGCAAGCCAGTTGCCTGCAGGCTGATGGATGTAAAGAAGATCCACATAGTCCACACCAAGGCGTTCAAGCGTCTCATCAACTGCGTTGTCATTTTCATACTCGCTTGGCCAGAGCTTGGTGGAGAGGAAGATTTCTCCACGCGGTACACCACTATCGCGCATTCCGCGGCCGACAGCACGCTCATTGACATAAGCGTTTGCTGTATCAACCAGCCGATAACCCATCTTCAGGGCTTCCCGGACGCTGTTTTCTGCCTCAGCAGGTGATAACATAAATGTTCCGAGTCCTACGACCGGACATTCCAGTTTGTTGTTCAGAATAATATTCTCCATATCTAACCTCCTACATTAAACCATTGGACTTCAGCCAGCTCTTAATCTGATCATCAGCTTTATTTGCACTGCTTCCGTTGATTGACAGTCCCCGTTTCACATCTGCGCCCGGGCAAAGCTTTCTGATATCTGATTCACTGGACCCCATTCCACTCCCCTCGTTTGTACAAAGAGGAAGAATCGTCTTTCCTGAAAAATCAAACGCTTCAAGGAAAGTAAATACTGCCATTGGCATTGTTCCCCAGTAATTCGGATAACCGAGAATCACCGTGTCATACGCATCGATGCTTGTCGGAAGAGACTTGAGTTCAGGTCTTGCATCCTGCTTTTGGTGTTCCTTTGCCTCAGCAATGCAGGTGTTATAATCCTTCGCATATGGTGTCTTCATTTCCATTTTGAAGAGATCTGCCCCAATCATATCTTTGATTTTTCGAGCCACAACTTCCGTGTTGCCAACCTCTATATATCTCATAGAACCGCCAAAATAATTTTCATCCGCTCTTGAAAAGAATGCCATTAACGTCTTTGCCATAGTATCTGTCTCAATCTTTCTTAATGTTCTCAGCATCCCATGAAAGGACACCGGTTTTCACTGCTTCCTCATATCGGGAGATCTTGTAGTTGAGTCTGTCCATAGTGGCCTGATACTTATCTAAATTCTTCTGTACCTCCGCACGCGCTTCCATCAAAAGATCCCGTCTTGCTGCGATCGTAGAATCACCCTGCTGGAAAAGCTTTACATACTCAATCAGCATTTCCACCGGAACCCCGGCACTTCTCATACAAACAGCATTCTCAACCCATTTCAGATCTTCATCGGAATAATCTCGAATCCCGCCTTTGGTTCTTCTGACTTCCGGAATGACACCTACGCGCTCATAGTAGCGCAGCGTGTCCGGAGAAAGATTGAATTTTTCGCAAACCTCTTTTATCGTCATCGTCATCACCACTCTTTACAGTTTGCCGCCTACTTTATCATCTGCACCTGGACTATACCCCTTGGAGTTAACTCCAAGTCAAGTGCTATTTTGAAATTAATTTAGTTGTCTTAGCAAATTCGCCATCTTGCAAAATCATCTCTACATTTACAATTTGGCTGTACATAGTTTCAATTTGATGCCTTGTGGTAGGGGCATCCTTTTATTTCGCTTCCTTTCCTTCACCACCTGTATGACAAGCCTGATCAGCCTGCATACACCTGACAATGCATTCCTTGACAGCCTCAGATTTGGAAGAAGATCCAGCAAACTGTTCAAGCCAGTGGATCAACTCCATGTCCTTTTCACTTTTAGTGTTATACCAGACCGTAATTCTTTTCAGATACTTCTTCTGATACTCATAATCACGTTTTGCTTTTTCTTCCTGATTCATAAAATAATCCTTCTATATGCATTAAATATTATATGGTAATTAGCGCTAATCTGCATAATAACAAAAGAAAATCTCATCACAATTTCTCATGATGAGATTCTCATTTTGAGGGTTACAGCCCCTTTTCATGCTTTGATGAATAAGCTCAACCCTGCTTGATGGCAGCCTGGGCAGCAGCCAGACGGGCAATCGGAACACGGTAAGGTGAGCAGGAAACATAATCCAGACCGATCTTGTTGAAGAACTCGATGGAAGCAGGATCGCCG